>NZ_NPMR01000003.1 GCF_002245215.1 Microbacterium sp. Yaish 1 | reverse complement strand
GGTGGGGTATGGTTGTGAAGTTGCCCTCTGGGCTGGCTGTGAGGTCAGTTGGGGGAGCGTCCGATCCTTGAGAACTCAACAGCGTGCACTTGTCAAATGCCAAATAACCTCGACTCCACTTCGGTGGGTGAGATTCCTTTGGATCAAAGACCTTCCCTTTGGGGGAGGCAACGGATAGTCAGCAATGATTTATCTCTTTGGTCAGCATCAAACTCGCTGCTCCAGTCTTTTTCCGGCTGGTCGCAGCAAATTTTCTTTACGGAGAGTTTGATCCTGGCTCAGGATGAACGCTGGCGGCGTGCTTAACACATGCAAGTCGAACGGTGAAGCAGAGCTTGCTCTGTGGATCAGTGGCGAACGGGTGAGTAACACGTGAGCAATCTGCCCCTGACTCTGGGATAAGCGCTGGAAACGGCGTCTAATACCGGATACGAGCTGCGACCGCATGGTCAGTAGCTGGAAAGAATTTCGGTCAGGGATGAGCTCGCGGCCTATCAGCTTGTTGGTGAGGTAATGGCTCACCAAGGCGTCGACGGGTAGCCGGCCTGAGAGGGTGACCGGCCACACTGGGACTGAGACACGGCCCAGACTCCTACGGGAGGCAGCAGTGGGGAATATTGCACAATGGGCGCAAGCCTGATGCAGCAACGCCGCGTGAGGGATGACGGCCTTCGGGTTGTAAACCTCTTTTAGCAGGGAAGAAGCGAAAGTGACGGTACCTGCAGAAAAAGCGCCGGCTAACTACGTGCCAGCAGCCGCGGTAATACGTAGGGCGCAAGCGTTATCCGGAATTATTGGGCGTAAAGAGCTCGTAGGCGGTCTGTCGCGTCTGCTGTGAAAACCCGAGGCTCAACCTCGGGCCTGCAGTGGGTACGGGCAGACTAGAGTGCGGTAGGGGAGATTGGAATTCCTGGTGTAGCGGTGGAATGCGCAGATATCAGGAGGAACACCGATGGCGAAGGCAGATCTCTGGGCCGTAACTGACGCTGAGGAGCGAAAGGGTGGGGAGCAAACAGGCTTAGATACCCTGGTAGTCCACCCCGTAAACGTTGGGAACTAGTTGTGGGGTCCATTCCACGGATTCCGTGACGCAGCTAACGCATTAAGTTCCCCGCCTGGGGAGTACGGCCGCAAGGCTAAAACTCAAAGGAATTGACGGGGACCCGCACAAGCGGCGGAGCATGCGGATTAATTCGATGCAACGCGAAGAACCTTACCAAGGCTTGACATATAGAGGAAACGTCTGGAAACAGTCGCCCCGCAAGGTCTCTATACAGGTGGTGCATGGTTGTCGTCAGCTCGTGTCGTGAGATGTTGGGTTAAGTCCCGCAACGAGCGCAACCCTCGTTCTATGTTGCCAGCACGTAATGGTGGGAACTCATGGGATACTGCCGGGGTCAACTCGGAGGAAGGTGGGGATGACGTCAAATCATCATGCCCCTTATGTCTTGGGCTTCACGCATGCTACAATGGCCGGTACAAAGGGCTGCAATACCGTGAGGTGGAGCGAATCCCAAAAAGCCGGTCCCAGTTCGGATTGAGGTCTGCAACTCGACCTCATGAAGTCGGAGTCGCTAGTAATCGCAGATCAGCAACGCTGCGGTGAATACGTTCCCGGGTCTTGTACACACCGCCCGTCAAGTCATGAAAGTCGGTAACACCTGAAGCCGGTGGCCCAACCCTTGTGGAGGGAGCCGTCGAAGGTGGGATCGGTAATTAGGACTAAGTCGTAACAAGGTAGCCGTACCGGAAGGTGCGGCTGGATCACCTCCTTTCTAAGGAGCATCTGACTCTTCGGAGTCCAGAACCCGGTTCGAAGGCACATGTTCTTCGCTGGGAGCTCATGGGTGGAACATTTGACATGGTGCGAAGGATGAGGTTCTTCTCTAGTACGCCGCTTGCGGTGGGAACGGGGAGGGTTTCGGGTGTCGCACCTGCACGCTGTTGGGTCCTGAGGGACCGGATGAGAGTCCGCAACCTCTGGGCCTTTTCTTCATGCTGCTTGGGTGGCATGTGGGGAGGGTACCGCCCGTACTTTGAGAACTACACAGTGGACGCGAGCATCTTCGATGCGACACCTTCGGGTGTTGTGTCGTGAAGATGATCTTAAAGATCATTAGTCAATTTTTTGACGATTCAACTCATGTGATTTCAAGTCTTTAAGAGCAAACGGTGGATGCCTTGGCATCTGGAGCCGAAGAAGGACGTAGCAATCTGCGATAAGCCTCGGGGAGTGGATAAGCACACTGTGATCCGAGGGTGTCCGAATGGGGAAACCCCGCTGGGCGGCGTGCCGACCTAGTGACTCCCGCCTGAATATATAGGGCGGGTAGAGGGAACGTGGGGAAGTGAAACATCTCAGTACCCACAGGAAGAGAAAGCAACAGCGATTCCGTTAGTAGTGGCGAGCGAAACCGGATCAGGCTAAACCTTGCGTGTGTGATAGCCGGCAGGCGTTGCACGTTGGGGGTTGTGGGACTTTTCTGATCATTCTGCCGAGTGGTCGACGTTACAAGAAGGTATAGACGAACAGGTTTGAATGCCTGGTCATAGAGGGTGCGAACCCCGTAGTCGAAATGCTTCTCTTGGCGTGAAGAGTATCCCAAGTAGCACGGGGCCCGAGAAATCCCGTGTGAATCTGTCAGGACCACCTGATAAGCCTAAATACTCCCAGATGACCGATAGCGGACAAGTACCGTGAGGGAAAGGTGAAAAGTACCCCGGGAGGGGAGTGAAATAGTACCTGAAACCGTTTGCTTACAAACCGTTGGAGCCTCCTTAGTAGGGGTGACAGCGTGCCTTTTGAAGAATGAGCCTGCGAGTTAGCGATACGTGGCGAGGTTAACCCGTGTGGGGTAGCCGTAGCGAAAGCGAGTCTGAATAGGGCGATTCAGTCGCGTGTCCTAGACCCGAAGCGAAGTGATCTATCCATGGCCAGGTTGAAGCGACGGTAAGACGTCGTGGAGGACCGAACCCACTTAGGTTGAAAACTGAGGGGATGAGCTGTGGATAGGGGTGAAAGGCCAATCAAACTTCGTGATAGCTGGTTCTCTCCGAAATGCATTTAGGTGCAGCGTTGCGTGTTTCTTGCCGGAGGTAGAGCTACTGGATGGCCGATGGGCCCTACAAGGTTACTGACGTCAGCCAAACTCCGAATGCCGGTAAGTGAGAGCGCAGCAGTGAGACTGTGGGGGATAAGCTTCATAGTCGAGAGGGAAACAACCCAGACCACCAACTAAGGTCCCAAAGCGCGTGCTAAGTGGGAAAGGATGTGGAGTTGCTCTGACAACCAGGAGGTTGGCTTAGAAGCAGCCACCCTTGAAAGAGTGCGTAATAGCTCACTGGTCAAGTGATTCCGCGCCGACAATGTAACGGGGCTCAAGCACGCCACCGAAGTTGTGGCATTGACATTATTGGTAGGCCTTCGTGGTCCAGCCGTGTTGATGGGTAGGAGAGCGTCGTGTGCCGGGTGAAGCGGCGGGGTGACCCAGCCGTGGACGGCACACGAGTGAGAATGCAGGCATGAGTAGCGAAAGACGTGTGAGAAACACGTCCTCCGAAAGACCAAGGGTTCCAGGGTCAAGCTAATCTTCCCTGGGTAAGTCGGGACCTAAGGCGAGGCCGACAGGCGTAGTCGATGGACAACGGGTTGATATTCCCGTACCGGCGAAGAACCGCCCAAGCTAATCCAGTGGTGCTAAGAGTCCTAACCCGGGCTTTGTTGATCCCTTCGGGGTGAGACGGTCCGGTCTAACGCTCGACCCCATGCTGGTGCGGCTAGCGTATTAACAGGTGTGACGCAGGAAGGTAGCCCAACCCGGGCGATGGTTGTCCCGGGGCAAGTGCGTAGGCCGAGTCATAGGCAAATCCGTGACTCATTAAGGCTGAGACACGATGCGGATAAAAAGTGGGTGATCCTATGCTGCCGAGAAAAGCATCGACGCGAGGTTCTAGCTGCCCGTACCCCAAACCGACTCAGGTGGTCAGGTAGAGAATACCAAGGAGATCGAGAGAATCGTGGTTAAGGAACTCGGCAAAATGCCCCCGTAACTTCGGGAGAAGGGGGGCCTTCCACTTATTAGGATTTACTCCGAAAGGGTGTGGAGGCCGCAGAGACTAGTGGGTAGCGACTGTTTACTAAAAACACAGGTCCGTGCCAAGTCGCAAGACGATGTATACGGACTGACGCCTGCCCGGTGCTGGAAGGTTAAGAGGACCGGTTAGCCGCAAGGCGAAGCTGAGAATTTAAGCCCCAGTAAACGGCGGTGGTAACTATAACCATCCTAAGGTAGCGAAATTCCTTGTCGGGTAAGTTCCGACCTGCACGAATGGCGTAACGACTTCCCAACTGTCTCAACCGCGAACTCGGCGAAATTGCACTACGAGTAAAGATGCTCGTTACGCGCAGCAGGACGGAAAGACCCCGTGACCTTTACTACAGCTTGGTATTGGTGTTCGGTGTGGCTTGTGTAGGATAGGTGGGAGACTGTGAAGCGGTGACGCCAGTTACCGTGGAGTCATTGTTGAAATACCACTCTGGTCACTCTGGATATCTAACTTCGAACCGTAATCCGGTTCAGGGACAGTGCCTGGTGGGTAGTTTAACTGGGGCGGTTGCCTCCCAAAAAGTAACGGAGGCGCCCAAAGGTTCCCTCAACCTGGTTGGCAATCAGGTGGCGAGTGTAAGTGCACAAGGGAGCTTGACTGTGAGACTGACAGGTCGAGCAGGGACGAAAGTCGGGACTAGTGATCCGGCAGTGGCTTGTGGAAGCGCTGTCGCTCAACGGATAAAAGGTACCTCGGGGATAACAGGCTGATCTTGCCCAAGAGTTCATATCGACGGCATGGTTTGGCACCTCGATGTCGGCTCGTCGCATCCTGGGGCTGGAGTAGGTCCCAAGGGTTGGGCTGTTCGCCCATTAAAGCGGTACGCGAGCTGGGTTTAGAACGTCGTGAGACAGTTCGGTCCCTATCCGCTGCGCGCGTAGGAAATTTGAGAGGATCTGACCCTAGTACGAGAGGACCGGGTTGGACGAACCTCTGGTGTGCCAGTTGTTCCGCCAGGAGCACCGCTGGTTAGCTACGTTCGGGATGGATAACCGCTGAAAGCATCTAAGCGGGAAGCCGGCCTCAAGATGAGATTTCCATGCCTTCGGGCGAGAGGCTCCCAGCTAGACTACTGGGTTGATAGGCCGGATGTGGAAGCGTGGTAACACGTGAAGCTGACCGGTACTAATAAGCCGATGACTTGATAACACACCGTTTTTGGTGCTTGCGTCCACTGAGTGGTTCTCGATGTACGGTCGAGAACCGCATAACGATCAATCGTTGTGCAGACTGAAACATCAATAGTGTTTCGGCGGCCATAGCGTGAGGGAAACGCCCGGTTACATTCCGAACCCGGAAGCTAAGCCTCACAGCGCCGATGGTACTGCAGGGGGGACCCTGTGGGAGAGTAGGACACCGCCGGACTTCTTTCGT
>NZ_NPMR01000002.1 GCF_002245215.1 Microbacterium sp. Yaish 1 | reverse complement strand
CCGAACCCGGAAGCTAAGCCTCACAGCGCCGATGGTACTGCAGGGGGGACCCTGTGGGAGAGTAGGACACCGCCGGACTTCTTTCGTGAAATGGCCACCCAGTGTTGGGTGGCCTTTTCTCGTTTCCGGGACGAAAGGAACGTCGTGACTGAAGAAGACCGCCCGCGATCGGAGCGCAAGCCCCGTTACTCTGCTGCGGATTCCGGGGCACGGCGTCCGCGTCGCGATGGCGATGCTCGTCCACCGCGTTCCCACGACGAGCGCCCCCGCCGGGACGGCGACCGGCCGCGCCGTGATGGTGACGCGCGCCCGCGCCGCGAGGGCGACCGCCCGTCGTATCAGCGCCGGGATGGCGCAGGGGATGGGCGTCCGCGCCGCGATGGGGATTCACGCCCTCGTCGCGACGGCGACCGCCCGTCGTACCCGCGCCGTGACGGTGATTCGCGTCCGCGTCGCGATGGCGACTCACGCCCTCGTCGCGACGGCGACCGCCCGTCGTATCCGCGTCGCGACGGTGACGCGCGCCCGCGTCGTGACGAGCGCGGCGGGGCACGTTCATCGCGTCCCCCGCAGGGGTCGGAGCGTCGCGACATCCCGCGCGGACCCGAGATTCCCGAGACCGTCACGGCTCGCGATCTGCCCGGCGCTGCACGCAACGAGCTGAAGACGCTGAGCAAGGAGAACGCGGAGCAGGTCGCCCGTCACCTCGCGATGGTCGCCCAGCTGATCGACGATGACCCCCAGCTCGCGCACGAGCACGCGCTCGCGGCATCCCGTCGTGCCGGCCGTGTCGGCGTCGTCCGCGAGACCGTCGCCATCACCGCGTATGCGACGGGGGACTACGCCCTCGCGCTGCGAGAGCTCCGTACGTATCGACGCATCTCCGGCAGCGACGACCAGATCGCGATGATGGTCGACAGCGAGCGCGGCGTCGGACGTCCCGACCGGGCGCTCGAGGTCGGTCGCGCCGTCGACCGGTCCACGCTTCCGATCGAGGTGCGCGTCGAGCTGGCGATCGCGATGTCGGGGGCGCGCCTCGACCTCGGTGAGACCGAGCGGGCGCTGCAGGAGCTCGACATCCCCGAGCTCGACCCCGACCGGGCGTTCTCGTGGAGCCCCGCGCTGTTCGCGGCGCGGGCCGCGGTGCTCGAGGACCTCGGGCGGTCCGAGGAAGCCGCGCTCTGGCAGCGCCGCGCCCTCGTCGCCGAGGAAGCCCTCGGTGCGACCGACGCCGACCGTGAGCTGATCGTGGTCGACGACATCGACGAGGACGCCGCGCTCGAGAGCGAGGCACCGGCGGACGGCAAGGCGGAGGAGCGCGACTGATGGGTCTGTTCTCCCGGGCATCCTCGACACCGCTCGACGGGGTCGATGCCGTCCTGGCCGATCTCGACGGCGTCGTCTACGCCGGTCCGGGCGCCCTGCCGCACGCGATCGAGAGTCTCAACCGCGCGGGCGAGACCCGCCGGCTCGGGTACATCACCAACAACGCCTCCCGGCGCGACTCGGTCGTCGCCGATCATCTGCGCGAACTCGGCCTGACCGCCACGCGCCCCGAGGACGTCATCACGAGCCCGCAAGCCGCGATGCGCCTGCTGCGCGAGCGCGTGCCCGGCGGAGCGACGATCCTCGTCGTGGGCGGAGACGGACTCGTCCACGAGCTCGAGAAGGCGGGCTACGTCCCCACCCGTTCGGCCGACGACGGTCCTGCCGCCGTCGTGCAGGGGTTCGCACCCGAGGTCGGTTGGGCGCAGCTCGCCGAAGCGGCCTATGCCCTCGCGACGCCGGAGGACGAGGGCGGCATCCCCTGGATCGCCACCAACACCGACTGGACCATTCCGCAGGCGCGGGGGATCGCGCCGGGTAACGGCACCCTCGTGTCTGCCGTGCACACGGCGGTCGGACGTCTCGCGACCGTCGCCGGCAAGCCCGAGCGGCCCATCTTCGACGAGGCCGTCGCGCGTTTCGGCGCGGCGCAGCCGCTCTTCATCGGCGACCGCCTCGACACCGACATCGCCGGAGCTCAGGCGGCCGGCATCCGCTCGGTGCTCGTGCTGACCGGCATCGACCGTCCCAAGCACGTGCTCGCCGCTCCCGCCAACGCCCGCCCGACCTACATCGTCAGCGACCTGCGCGAGCTCCACGAGCCGTACCCCGAGGTCAGGACGAAGGGCGACGTGACGACCGTCGGCAACGCGTCGGTACGCATCGACGGCGCCGACATCGTCATCGTCTCGGAGGGGGATCGCCCCATCGACCTCGTGCGCGCGGGCGCGGCGGCGATCTGGGCGACCGGCCGCGCGATCTACGGATTCCGGGTTCCCGAGCGTCTCTACGCGGATCCGTTCCACCGTCCCTGACCCCGCGTATCGTGGGAGCCATGTCGATGGATGGTGCCGACCCGGGCGAGCGCGAGCCGAGCGCCGCGGACAGCGCGACGCAGAGCATCGCCGAGCAATGGCGTGACGACCTGCTGTCGTCGCTCGACGTCATCGAGGACCAGCCGTTGAGCGAGCGTGCCGCGTCGTACGCGGCGCTGCACGATGAGCTCGCGCGCCGGCTCGACTCCGGTCCGACCGGCGCCGCGTGAGCACCCGCCTCGATTCGGCACTGGCCGCGCGCGGACTCGCGCGCTCGCGCAGTCACGCCGCCACGCTGATCGCCGAAGGACTCGTCTCCGTCGACGGGCGCACCGTCGTGAAGGCATCCCACCCGGTGTCCGACACCGCGGCCCTCGTCGTCGCCGGCGTCGACCACTACGTCAGCCGCGCCGCGCACAAGCTCATCGCCGGTCTGGACGCGTTCGGCGTCGCCGTGGCCGGACGCACGGCGCTCGACATGGGCGCATCGACCGGTGGCTTCACGCAGGTGCTGCGCGAGCGCGGCGCACGCCCGGTCGTCGCCGTCGACGTGGGGCACGGTCAGCTCTCGCCGGACATCGCGGCGGACGACGGGGTGATCGTCGTCGAGGGCTTCAACGTCCGCGACCTCTCGCCCGAGGCCGTGAGCGGGTTCGTCGGCGGTCCGTTCCGGCCCGACATCATCACCGGCGACCTCTCGTTCATCTCGCTCGAGCACGTCCTCCCTGCGGTGGTCTCGGTGTGCGCTCCGGCGACGGACGTCGTGCTCCTCGTCAAACCGCAGTTCGAGGTCGGCCGCACCGCGGTGAAGGGCGGCCTCGTCACCGATCCGGCGCTGCGGGCGGATGCCGTGATGGGCGTGCTGTGGTCGGCGTGGGACGCCGGGCTCGCCACGCACGGCGTGATCGCCTCGCCGCTGGTCGGGACGCACGGCAACCAGGAGTACGTCGTCCACCTGTGCATCCGCGCTGGTGAGGCGGGCAATCCGACACAATGGATACACACGGTGGACGAACTGGCGGGAGCCCGATGACCGACGCGATGCGCAACATCCTCGTCGTCGCTCACGCGCGCCGTTCCGACACCGTCGCCGCGGCGCAACGCGTCCTGAACGCGCTGTCCGACGCGGGGGCGCGTCCCGTGCTCGCGGCCGACGACCGCGCCGAGCTGGTCGCCGAGCTGGGCGAGCTGCCCGGCGTCCTCACGCTCGACCGCGATGTGAGCGTCGCCGAGCTCGAG
Source organism: Microbacterium sp. Yaish 1 (assembly GCF_002245215.1). Classification (GTDB taxonomy): domain Bacteria; phylum Actinomycetota; class Actinomycetes; order Actinomycetales; family Microbacteriaceae; genus Microbacterium. The sequence continues at coordinate 1,475,343 of NZ_NPMR01000002.1, read as the reverse complement.
CTCGCGATCGTCCTGGGCGGCGACGGCACGATCCTGCGGGCGGTCGATCTCGTCCGCGGCGGGACCGCGCCCGTTCTCGGCATCAACATGGGCCACGTCGGCTTCCTCGCCGAGATCGAGGCCGACGACATGGACGATGCCGTGCGGCGCGTCATCGACCGCGACTACGACGTGGAGGAGCGCATGGCGCTCTCGGTCCGCGTCAAGGACGGCTCCGGCACCGTCGTCTACGAGACCTGGGCGCTGAACGAGGCGACGGTCGAGAAGGCCAGTCGCGAGCGGATGCTCGAGGTCGTCCTCGAGGTCGACCGGCGTCCGCTGTCGGCCTTCGGCTGCGACGGAGTGGTCATCGCGACCCCGACCGGCTCGACCGCGTACAACTTCTCCGCCGGCGGGCCCGTGATCTGGCCGGACGTCGAGGCGGTCGCGGTCGTCCCCCTCTCCGCGCACGCGCTGTTCGCCCGTCCGCTCGTGGTCAGCCCGGAGGCATCCGTGGCGATCGAGGTCGGCGCGGGCACGAACGGCACCGGCATCCTCTGGGCCGACGGCCGCCGCTCGCAGGAGCTGCCTCCCGGAGCCCGCGTCGTCGTGCGCCGGTCGAAGACCCCCGTGCGCCTGGCCCGCCTGCATCCGGCCGCCTTCACCGACCGGCTCGTCCGGAAGTTCCGGCTGCCGGTCGTCGGATGGCGCGGCCCCAACCTCGAGCAGCGGGAGGGCACCTCGTGATCGAAGAGATGCGTCTTCGCGGTCTCGGAGTCATCGCCGAGGCGACGCTGCCGATGGGGCCGGGGTTCACCGCGATCACGGGTGAGACCGGCGCGGGCAAGACCATGGTCGTCACCGGACTCGGGCTGCTGCTCGGCCAGCGGGCCGACTCCGGTGCCGTGCGCGCGGGCGCGCCGCAGGCATCCGTCGACGGCGTCTGGGTCGTCGATGAGAACGGCCCCGTCGCCGAGCGAGTCCGCGAGGCCGGGGGAGACGTCGAGCCGATCGGCGGAGGCCGCTCCGAGCTGTATCTGGGCCGCGTGCTCTCGAGCGAAGGGCGCAGCCGCGCGAGTGTCGGGGGCCGTCCTGCCCCGGCCGCGGTGCTCGCCGAGCTCGCCGAGCAGCTGATCGTCGTGCACGGGCAGTCCGACCAGCTGCGGCTCAAGTCCGCGACCGCTCAGCGCGACGCGCTCGACCGCTTCGGGGGCCCCGAGATCGTCGCCGCGCGCGACCGCTACCGCGCGGCGTACGAGGCCTGGCGCGCTGTCGACGCAGAGCTGACGCAGCTCGACGCCGACCGCGACGCGCGCCGCCGCGAGGCCGACGACCTGCGCGCGCGCATCGCCGACATCGAGGCCGTCGCGCCGCAGCCGGGTGAGGACGCCGTACTCGCCGAGCGGGCCGAGAAGCTCGCCAACGTCGAAGAGCTGCGCGCGGCCGCGGCGACGGCGCACGATGCGCTCTCGAACGACGACGAGCTTCCGGACGCGGTGTCGCTGCTGGCCGAGGCCCGGCGCGCGATCGAGCGCTCGGCGGCGAGCGACGCGGCCCTCGCGGCATTCGTCGAGCCGCTGGCGGACCTCGGCTACCGAGCCGCCGACCTCGTGACGGGCTTGAGCGCCTATCTCGCCGACCTCGACGAGAGCGGGCCGCAGGAGCTCGCCGCCGTCGAGGAACGGCGTGCCGCCCTGAACGGCCTGCTGCGGGCGCACGGCACCCTCGACGAGGCGCTGGCGCTCCTCGAGAGCGGATCGGCGCGACTCATGGAGCTCGACGACGACGGCGACCGCATCGAGCGCCTGCGTGCTCAGCGCGACGAGCTCGGCGAGGCGCTGGATGCCGCCGCCGCCGACCTGACCGCGGCGCGCACCGCGGCAGCGGAGCGACTCGGCGCCGCCGTCACGGCCGAGCTGCGCCAGCTCGCGCTGCCCGACGCGCGGCTGCTCGTCACCGTCGAGCCCGGCACCCCCTCGGTGTCGGGACGCGACGACGTGACGATCCTTCTCGCGCCGCACCCCGGCGCCGAGCCCCGGCCGGTCGCCAAGGGCGCATCGGGCGGCGAGCTCAGCCGCGTGATGCTCGCGATCGAGGTCGTGATCGCGGGCACCGATCCCGTGCCGACCTTCGTGTTCGACGAAGTGGATGCCGGCATCGGCGGCGCCGCCGCGATCGAGGTCGGCCGCCGGCTGGCCCGACTGGCCGAGACGAGCCAGGTGATCGTGGTGACGCACCTCGCACAGGTCGCCGCCTTCGCGACGAACCACCTGACCGTCGTGAAGTCGAACGACGGCTCGGTGACCGCGTCGAGCGTCCGGCGTCTGGAGGGCGGCGACCGCGAGGCCGAGATGGCGCGTCTGCTGTCGGGCCTGCCGGATTCGGGGGCCGCGATCGAGCACGCTCGAGAACTGCTGAACCTCTCGCGTTCCTGACTGATAGAATAGAAGCCCGTGACGGACACTCATCGCGCGGCCTCTTCCCAGAACACCACCAAGCAGATCTTCGTGACCGGTGGTGTGGTCTCTTCTCTCGGTAAGGGACTGACCGCCGCGAGTCTCGGCAATCTCCTCACCGCACGCGGCCTTCGCGTCGTGATGCAGAAGCTCGACCCGTATCTGAACGTCGACCCGGGCACGATGAACCCGTTCCAGCACGGTGAGGTCTTCGTGACGGACGATGGCGCCGAGACCGATCTCGACATCGGACACTACGAGCGCTTCCTCGACATCGAGCTGAGCCAGGCGGCGAACGTCACGACCGGTCAGATCTACTCGCAGGTCATCGCGAAGGAACGCCGCGGCGAGTACCTCGGCGACACCGTCCAGGTGATCCCGCACATCACCGACGAGATCAAGCGCCGGATGCGGCTGCAGGCGACGGAGGAGCCCCGCCCCGACGTCATCATCACCGAGGTCGGCGGTACCGTCGGCGACATCGAGTCGCAGCCGTTCCTCGAGGCGGCCCGTCAGCTGCGTCACGAGCTCGGCCGCGACAACGTGTTCTTCGTGCACGTCTCGCTCGTGCCGTTCATGGGCGCGTCGGGTGAGCAGAAGACGAAGCCGACGCAGCACTCCGTCGCGGCCCTCCGCCAGGTCGGCATCCAGCCCGACGCGCTCGTGCTGCGCAGCGACCGCCCCGTCAGCGAGAGCAACCGCAACAAGATCGCGCTCATGTGCGACGTCGACGTCGAGGGCGTCGTCAACACCGTCGACCTGCCCAGCATCTACGACATCCCCTCGACCCTGAACGATCAGGGCCTCGACGCGTACATCACGCGCCGGCTCGGGCTGGCCGAGAAGGCCGACGACGTCGACTGGACGCGGTGGAGCAAGGTGCTCGACGCCGTCCACAACCCCAAGCACGAGGTGACGATCGGTCTCGTCGGCAAGTACATCGATCTTCCCGACGCGTACCTCTCGGTCACCGAGGCGCTCAAGGCCGGCGGCTTCGCGCAGGAGACCAAGGTTAACGTCACCTGGATCCCCTCCGACCTCTGCGAGACCCCCGAGGGCGCCGAGAAGGCGCTCGCGAGCGTCGACGGCATCGTCGTGCCCGGCGGCTTCGGCATCCGCGGCATCGAGGGCAAGCTCGGCGCGCTGAAGTTCGCGCGCGAGCAGGGCATCCCGACCCTCGGCATCTGCCTCGGCCTGCAGTGCATGGTGATCGAGTACGCCCGCAACATGGCGGGCCTGGCCGGTGCGTCGTCGAGCGAGTTCGACCCCGAGACCGAGTTCCCCGTCATCGCGACGATGGCCGAGCAGGTCGACATCATCGCCGGCGGCGACCTCGGCGGCACGATGCGCCTGGGCCTGTACGAGGCCGACCTCGCCGAGGGCTCGCTCGCGGCCGAGGTCTACGGGGCCACGAAGGCATCCGAGCGCCACCGGCACCGCTACGAGGTGAACAACCGGTACCGCGACCAGATCGCCGAGGCGGGGCTGGTCTTCTCGGGCCTGTCGCCCGACCGCAACCTCGTCGAGTACGTCGAGCTGCCGCGCGACGTGCACCCGTACTACATCGCAACGCAGGCCCACCCCGAGCTGCGGTCGCGTCCGACCGAGGCGAACCCGCTGTTCCGAGGGCTGGTCGCCGCCGCCCTCGACCGGCACCGCGCGAGCGAGCTGTTCGAGGTCGAGGATGCCTGAGCTGCGCGACGAGCCCGTCGAGCCCGAGGTCGTCTCGAGCGAGCTGGTGTACTCGGGGCACGTCTGGGACGTGCGGAGCGAGACGGTGCGTTTCGGCGACGGCGAGATCACGCGCCAGTTCGTGGACCACCCCGGGGCGGCCGCGGTCGTCGCGATCGACGACGAAGAGCGCGTCGTGCTGATCCAGCAGTACCGGCATCCGATCCGTCATCGCGACTGGGAGATCCCCGCGGGGCTCCTCGACGTCGCGGGCGAGCCGCCGATCGAGACGGCGCGGCGCGAGCTCGCCGAGGAGGTCGACCTCGTCGCCAAGTCGCTCGAACCGCTCGTCAGCATCTTCACGACACCGGGCGGCAACGACGAGATCATCCACGTCTTCCTCGCCCGCGGCCTCAGCCCGGCGCCGAGCGCGTACGAGCGCGAGGACGAAGAGGCTGACATGCGCGTCGAACGCGTGCCGCTGGCCGAGGTCATCGACGGCGTGCTCGCCGGGCGGTTCCGCAACGGCATCCTCGCGACGGGCGTGCTGGCGGCGGCCGAACGGCTGCGCCGGGGCTGACGGACGTGCGGCTCGACCGTGCCGTCGCGGCGTACCTGCGCCACATCTCGGTCGAACGCGGGCTGTCGGCCCACACGGTCGCGGCGTATCGGCGCGATCTCGACGCGTACGCCGCGTGGCTCGGGGAGCGGGGGATCGGCGACACGTCCGAGATCACGGCGGACGTCGTGACCCGGTTCGCCGAGGAGTCGGCATCCGCCGACCCGCCGCCGGCGGCCACATCGCTGGCGCGGCTGCAGTCGTCGCTGCGGGGTCTGCACCGCTTCCTCGCCCGCGAGGGGATCGTCGACGCCGACCCGACGCAACGCCTGCGTCCGCCGAAGACCCCGCGGCGACTGCCGAAGGCGCTGACGATCGACCAGGTCGAGAGCCTCCTCGATGCCGCGGGACCCCCGCCGGGCGACGTCGCCGCGACCGATCTCGCGGCGCTGCGGGACCGCGCTCTGCTGGAACTGCTGTACGCCACGGGCGCGCGGGTGTCGGAGATCGTGCAGCTGGATGTCGACGACCTCGCCCTCGGCGACGTGCTGCGCGTTCGCGGCAAGGGCGCGAAGGAGCGGATCGTCCCGGTCGGCTCGTACGCACGCGCCGCCGTCGAGGCCTACCTGGCGCGAGCCCGGCCGGAGCTCTCCCGGCGCGGACGCGCGACGCCCCGACTGTTCCTCGGGGTGCGCGGCGCTCCGCTGTCGCGGCAGAGCGCGTGGCTGATCATCCAGCAGGCTGCCGAGCGCGCCGAGCTCACGGCGCACGTGTCGCCGCACACGCTGCGGCACTCGTTCGCGACGCACCTGCTGCAGGGCGGGGCCGACGTCCGGGTCGTGCAGGAGCTGCTCGGGCACGCGTCGGTCGCCACGACCCAGATCTACACGCACGTCACCGTCGACGCGCTGCGCGAGATCTACGCCACGTCGCATCCTCGCGCGCGCTGAATCGCACGCGAGGAACACCGTCGCGGGCCCCGGCACGGCAGGATGGGGTCATGAGCAGCGGGGGAGTCCCGGACGGCGCCCGCGCCCTCCGCTTCGACACGCAGGCGCTGACAGCGCCGCTCCCGAGCCCGGGCGAGGACGGGCTTCTCGGCGGAGCCGGCCGGTGTGCCTCGCTGCTCGTCGCCGTACGGGCCATGTTCGTCTCGGCGGTGCTGGTGCTCGGGGTGGGTGTGCTCGCGTTGCTCTTCGTCCTCGTCGTCCAGTCGATGGCGGGAGGCTCGGGCCTGTCGTGGTCGAGCGTCGTGATCGCGGCGGTGATGGTGCTGCCGCTCGCGATGAGTCGCTTCGGCAGGATACGCGGCTCCCGGCGGGCCGCCGAAGCCGCGATGTACCGTCTCGAGGGGTTCGCGGCGGCGAACCGCCTCGGCATCCGCCACCGCGAGGACGACCCCGACGAAGGCGCGACCGTCTTCGGCCTCGGCAAGCGCCGGAGAGCGACCGCGGTCGTGACGGGGAGCGAGCCGCGTCCGTTCCGTTCGGCGGACTACGCCTTCGACACCTGGATCGGCCGCTATCGGATGCCGCACGCGCTGACGTACCTCCGCGTCGGGGTCGCCGCCGAGCTGCCGCGGGCGAGCCTGGTCGCGGTGCACGCGCCGGGCGCGCCCGCCTGGCGGCCGCCCCTCGGGCAGGAGCCGATCGAGATCGGTGGCGGGTTCGACGAGCACGTCGGCGCCTGGTGCGCGCCCGCCGATGCGGACCGTGTCCGGCGGATGCTCACGCCGTCCGTGCGCTCCGGCCTGGCGGCGGCGGCGCCCGACGTGGACGTCGAGACCGTCGGACGCCACGTGTACTTCCTCTCGCGGGGCGCGCTGCCGCGGTGGACCACCCCGTTCTGGCGCTGGACCGAGGACCTGCTCGCGGTCGCCGCGCGTATCGAGGATGCCGCGGCCGCTCAGCCGGACCCGTCGCCGAGCGGCGTGCTGCGCAGCACCGACGCGGAACGGGCCGAGACGCGAGCGCACCTGTTCACGAGGCCCGCGGTCGGTCGTCCCTTCGCCATCGGCTGCCTGCTGCCGCTGGTCTTCGGGGCCGTCGCCAGTCTGCTCACGGCCACCTGGCGCTGAAGCCGGGGCCGGTCCTCGCGGCATCCGGTCGCATCGGTTTTTCCCGGCACGGGGCGGCCGCCGCCGCGGGGTCTGCGCCGCAGGATGGCAGCATGCCCGCCGATGCATCCACCGACTCCGCGGCAGGGCCGTACCGCGGCATCCGTCCCGGGCCTGCGCTCGCCGTCGTGTGGATCGTGGCCGGCGTCGCCGGGTGGATCGTGTCGTTCCTGCTCTACCACGAGTACGTCGGCCAGCTCACCGGTGCCGAAGCCCTCATCTCGTGCGACATCAGCCCGATCGTCACGTGCGGTCCCAACCTGCTCAGCCCCGGCGGCAACCTGCTCGGCTTCAGCAACTCCATCATCGGGATCGTGCTCTTCCCGGGCGCGATCTATGCGGGAGTCTCCGGGCTCGCGGCGCCGGCCGGGCTGCGCCCCTGGTACTGGCGGGTGTACGCCGGGTTCGTCGCGGCGGCGTTCGTGCTCGTCCACGTCTTCGCCTACCGCAGTGTGTTCGAGTACGGCTCGCTCTGCCCGTGGTGCATGGTCGTGTGGCTCGTGACCATTCCCCTGTTCTGGTCGACTCTCGGCTGGACCCTGCGGGCGGGCGTCTGGGGCCGCGCGCCCGAACGCGTCGGCGCGCTGCTGCTGGCGTGGACGCCCCTCGTCGTGGTCGTCGACTACCTCATGATCGCCGTCGCCGCCCAGCTGCGGCTCGACGTGCTCGGGACCCTGTGACCCGGAGGCGTTGCGGAGATACGTTCGTCGGATCGGCGGTGCTGGTGTCGCCTCGGGCGTCGGCCCAGGCCACTTCTGCCCCGCGCATCCGACGAACGTATCGGCTCACGCCGGGTGCCTGTGCGAGAATCGATCGCACGCTACGGAAAGCAGGAGTCTCGGTGACGGACAAGTCGCGGAAGGCCGGGAAGGCCCCCACGGAGGACACCCCGATCGGACCCACCGGTCGGCCATACCGAGGTTTCCCGACCCCGCCGAAGCTCGACGGACACGGGCCGGCGCGCATCATCGCCCTCTGCAACCAGAAGGGCGGCGTCGGCAAGACCACGACGACCATCAACCTCGCCGCTGCGCTCGCCGAGTACGGCCGCAAGGTGCTCGCCGTCGACTTCGACCCGCAGGGTGCACTGTCGGCGGGCCTCGGCATCGCCACCCACGACGTGCCGACGATCTACGACCTGCTGCTCGACACCAAGCGCGACCCCCACGAGGTCATCGTCGAGACGTCTGTGCCCGGGCTCGACGTCATCCCCGCGAACATCGACCTCTCGGCCGCCGAGGTGCACCTGGTCAACGAGGTCGCCCGCGAGACGATCCTGGCGCGTGTGCTGCGCGGCGTCTCCTCCGAGTACGACGTCATCCTGGTCGACTGCCAGCCTTCGCTCGGGCTGCTCACGGTCAACGCGCTGACGGCGAGCCACGGCGTGCTCATCCCGCTCGAGTGCGAGTTCTTCGCGCTTCGCGGCGTCGCACTGCTCATCGAGACGATCGACAAGGTGCGCGACCGGCTGAACCCGTCCATCGAGCTCGACGGCGTCCTGGCCACGATGTACGACCCGCGCACGCTGCATTCGCGCGAGGTGCTCGAACGCGTCGTCGAGGCCTTCGGCGACGACGTGCTCGAGACGGTCATCGGGCGCACCGTGAAGTTCCCCGACGCGTCGGTCGCGGGCGTTCCGATCATCACCTTCGCGCCGGAGCATCAGGCCGCGCAGGCCTACCTGCGTCTCGCGCGGGAGCTCGTCGCCCGTGGCGCCGTCGCCTGACGGGATCGTCGATGCGGCCGGGCCGGCCGAGCCCGACGCGGGCGAGCCGAACGGTCCCGGCTTCCGGGTCTCGCTGACGAACTTCGACGGGCCCTTCGACCTGCTGCTGAACCTCATCGGCAAGCACGAGCTCGACATCACCGAAGTGTCGCTCAGCAAAGTCACCGACGAGTTCATCGGCTACCTCCGTGGGCTCGAGCCCGAAGAGCTCGACGCCGCCTCGGAGTTCCTGGTCGTCGCCGCGACGCTGCTGGACATGAAGGTCGCCGGGCTCTTGCCCCAGGGCGAGCTCATCGACGCCGAGTCGGTGGCGCTGCTCGAAGCGCGCGACCTGCTGTTCGCCCGGCTGCTGCAGTACCGCGCCTTCAAGCAGGTCGCCGGCTGGTTCGCCGAGCGGGTCGTCGCCGAGGACCGTCGTCACGCGCGATCGGTGCGCCTCGACGAGAAGTACCGCGCGGCCGCACCCGAGCTCGTGTGGACGCTGACCCCAGACGACTTCGCGGCGCTCGCGATGCTCGCCTTCGCGCCCAAGGAGATCCCCGTCGTGGGGCTCGACCACCTGCACGCCCCGCTCGTGTCGATCCGCGAACAGGCGGCCGTCGTCGTGACGCTGCTGCGCGGCGCGGGTACCCTGAACTTCCGCGAGCTCGTCGCGGGCGTCGCGCAGCCTGGCATCGTCGTGGCCCGTTTCCTCGCCGTGCTGGAGCTCTACCGGCACGCGGCGCTGTCGTTCGAGCAGCTCGAGCCGCTCGGTGAGCTGACACTGCGCTGGACCGCCGAGCGCTGGTCCGAGGAGAACCTCGCCACTCTGGGAGCCGACTATGACCGATGACCCGACGCCGACCACGGCGACCCCGATCGCTGATGTCGCGCGGCGGCTCGAGGCGATCCTGCTGGTCGTCGACGAGCCGCAGAGCCTCGTCGCCCTCGCCGCCGCCGTCGGCGCCCCCGTCGCCGCCGTCCGCCAGGCGGTCGCCGGTCTCGTCGCCGACTACGACGGCGAGACGGGCGGGCCGCGTCGGGGCTTCGAGCTGCGTGAAGTGGGCGGGGGCTGGCGACTGTACGTGCGCGCCGAGCACGACGCCCTCGTGAGCGAGTTCGTCAACACGCAGGCGCCGTCGCGGCTCTCTCAGGCCGCCCTCGAGACCCTGGCGGTCATCGCTTACAAGCAGCCGGTGTCGCGCAGTCAGGTCGCCTCGATCCGCGCCGTCAACGTCGATTCGGTCGTGCGCACCCTGCTCTCGCGCGGGCTGGTGACGGAGGTCGGCCACGACCCCGAGACCGGTGCCATCCTGTACGGCACGACCGACGCGCTGCTGGTCAACCTCGGCATCAACTCGCTCGACGAGCTGCCGCCCATCTCGCCGTTGCTGGACGACGGCACCGACGGTTTCGAAGGAGAGGCGACGCGATGACGGATGCCGAAGGGGTACGCCTTCAGAAGGTCCTGGCCAACGCGGGGGTGGCGTCGCGCCGCGTCTGCGAGCAGCTGATCGTCGAGGGACGCGTGCGGGTCAACGGCACGGTCGTGACCGAGCTCGGCAGCCGCATCGACCCGACCGTCGACATCGTCGACGTCGACGGCACCGCCGTGCAGCTCGACACGACGAAGCGCTACGTGATGCTCAACAAGCCGACGGGCGTCGTCAGCTCGATGAAGGACGAGAAGGGTCGTGCCGACCTGCGCCGGTTCACGAAGGACTGGGACGAGCGTCTGTACAACGTCGGCCGACTGGATGCCGAGACCAGCGGCCTGCTCGTGCTCACGAACGACGGCGAGCTCGCGCACGTCCTCGCCCACCCCTCGTTCGGGGTGACGAAGGTGTACATCGCGAAGGTGCGCGGGCGCGTGACGCCGCAGACGATCGCCCGGCTGACGAAGGGCGTCGAGCTCGACGACGGGCCGATCGCCGCCGACAAGGCGCGGCTGCTCGACACGTCGGGGGAGACGAGCCTCGTCGAGCTGACGCTGCACTCGGGGCGCAATCGCATCGTTCGACGCATGATGGCCGAGGTCGGGCATCCGGTGCTCGAGCTCGTGCGTCGCCAGTTCGGCCCGCTCCACCTGGGAACCCTCCCGGCGGGGCGCGCCCGGGAGTTGACTACAGTGGAACGCGGTGCGCTGCTGACGCTCTCGCGCAGCGCCGACGGTGCCCCCGAGCACCCGACTTCTCCGGAGAACCCGTGACCGATTCCTCGCTCGATCCCGTGCGCCCCGGCCGTGCCGCGCGCACGGCCGGTACCGTGCGCATCGTCGGCGCGGGCCTGCTCGGCTCGAGCATCGGTCACGCGCTGCGCCTGCTCGGTGTCGACGTCGTCCTCGACGATGCCTCGCCCGCTCAGCTGCGGCTCGCCGTCGACTACGGCGCGGGCCGGCTCGCGGCCCCGGATGATCGTCCCGTGCTCATCGTGGTCGCGGTGCCGCCGGATGTCACCGCGGATGTGATCGAGCGCGAGCTGCGCGCCCACCCCGGCGTGGTCGTGACGGATGTCGCGAGCGTCAAGCTCGAGCCCTACCTCGAGCTGCGCAAGCGCGGCGTCGACCTCACCCACTACATCGGCTCGCACCCGCTCGCCGGCCGCGAGCGCGGCGGGGCGATCTCGGCGCGCGCCGACATCTTCGTCGGGCGGCCGTGGGTCGTGTGCCGTGACGACGAGACGCGGGCCTCCGATCTCGCCGTCGTCGAAGGTCTCGCTCTCGACCTCGGTGCGATGCCGCTCGAGATGACGCCGCAGGAGCACGACGAAGCGGTCGCGCTGACCTCGCACGTCCCGCAGCTGGTCGCAAGCCTCCTCGCCGGACGCTTCGTCGCGGCTCCCGAGGGATCGCTGCGCCTGACCGGTCAGGGCGTGCGCGACACGACGCGCATCGCGGCATCCGCCCCCGAACTGTGGGTGCAGATCCTCGGCGCGAACGCCGCGCCCGTCGTGTCGGTGCTCGACGAGCTGGCGGGTGACCTCCGGGCGGTGGCCGACGCGCTGCGCGACCCGGCGGCCCCGGGTGCTCGACGGGCGCTCGCCGACACCATCCGTCGCGGCAACGAGGGCGTCGAACGCCTTCCCGGCAAGCACGGGCAGAACCGCCGGTTCGAGCAGATCGTCGTGCGTGTCGACGACACCGCGGGTCAGCTCGGGCGACTGTTCGGCGACCTGGGCGACCTCGGGGTGAACATCGAGGACTTCCGCCTCGAGCACTCCCCGGGAGCGCAGTTCGGACTGGCGGAGCTGAGCGTCGTGCCCAGCGTCGTCCACGAAGCCGTCGCCGGGCTCGAGAAGCGCGGCTGGAAGATCGCGAGTGTTCCCCATGCCTGAGTCCTCTCCCGTGACGGAGTCCTTCCCCGTGACCGTCGCGATCGACGGACCGGCCGGCAGCGGCAAGTCGAGCGTCTCGAAGCAGGCCGCGCGGGTGCTCGGCTACGGCTTCCTCGACACCGGCGCCGCCTATCGCGCGCTCGCGTGGCGCGTGCTCGAGCGCGGTGACGACACCGCCGACGCGGACGCCGTCGTGCGCGCCCTCGGCGGCTTCGACTACGCGATCTCGCTCGATCCCGACGACCACTGGGTCCGCGTGGGTGACGTCTTCGTCACCGACGACATCCGCGAGCCCCGCGTCTCAGCGGCCGTCAGCGGCGTCGCTCGCGTGCCCGAGGTGCGGGAGCGCGTGAACGTGCTGTTCCGCGCTCTCGTCGCGGCATCCGGTTCGGCCGGGGTCATCGTCGAGGGACGCGACATCACCACCGTGGTCTTCCCGGATGCGCCCGTGCGCATCCTGCTGACCGCCAGCCCCGAGGTGCGCGCCGCGCGCCGCAGCGCCGAGCTCACGGGAGAGGATGCCGCGGCTGTCGCCGAGGCTCTTCATCGCCGAGACGCGTCGGACTCGCAGGTCGTCGACTTCCTCACCGCCGCGCCCGGCGTCGTGGTGGTCGACTCGACCGATTTGGACTTCGATCGGACCGTGGACGCCGTCATCGACGTCGTGCGCACCGCGACAGGAGAGAACTGATGGCTACCACCGACGACGAGTACGAGGGCGGTCCCGACCAGCTCGAGGAGAAGCTCGCGAACCTCGACGAGCACCTCGCCGACCAGCGCGCCGCTGCGTTGCGCGCGTCGCTCGCCGACTACGAGCTCGATGACGACGACACCGAGCTGCTCGCCGGGTTCACGGCGGGCGGTGAGGTCGTGGAGGTGCTGCCGGCGCTGCCGGTCGTCGCGATCGTGGGACGCCCGAACGTCGGCAAGTCCGCGCTCGTGAACCGCATCCTGGGTCGTCGCGAAGCCGTCGTCGAGGATACCCCGGGTGTCACGCGCGACCGGGTGAGCTACAAGGCCGAGTGGATGGATCGCCGCTTCACCCTCGTCGACACCGGCGGGTGGGAGCCCGACGCCCGCGGCATCGACCGTTCGGTGGCCGCGCAGGCCGAGGTCGCGATCGACCTCGCGGATGTCGTGCTGTTCGTCGTCGACGCGATGGTCGGGGCCACCGCCACAGACGAGGCGGTCGTCCGTCTGCTGCGCAAGACCGACAAGCCCGTCTTCCTCATCGCCAACAAGATCGACGACGCACGACAGGAGCCCGAGGCCGCCGCGCTGTGGAACCTCGGCCTGGGCGAGCCGCATCCCGTTTCGGCCATCCACGGGCGTGGCGTCGCGGATCTTCTCGACGAGATCATGAAGGTGCTCCCGGAGGTCTCGGCCGTCGCCAAGAACGAGCTGGGCGGACCGCGTCGCGTCGCGATCCTGGGGCGCCCGAACGTCGGGAAGTCGTCGCTGCTGAACAAGGCCGCGGGCGAGGAGCGCGTCGTCGTGAACGACCTCGCGGGCACGACCCGCGACCCCGTCGACGAGGTCGTCGAGCTCGGCGGCAAGCTGTGGCGACTCGTCGACACGGCCGGCATCCGTCGCCGGGTGCATCTGCAGCAGGGCGCAGACTTCTACGCGTCGCTGCGCACGTCGGCGGCTCTCGAGAAGGCCGAGGTCGCCGTCGTCGTGCTCGACGTGACCGAGTCGATCAGCGTGCAGGACCTCAACATCATCGACCTCGTGCTCGAGTCCGGTCGCGCGCTCGTGCTCGCGTTCAACAAGTGGGACCGCCTCAACGACGCCGACATGGACAACGCCGACCGTCGCCGCTACCTGGAGCGCGAGATCGAGCAGGACCTCGCGCACGTCACGTGGGCGCCGCGCGTCAACCTCTCGGCCCGCACCGGTCGCCACCTCGACAAGCTGGTGCCCGCTCTCGAGACGGCGCTGCAGTCGTGGGATCAGCGCATCCCGACCGGCAAGTTCAACGCGTTCCTCGCCGAGCTCGTCGCGGAGCACCCGCATCCGCTGCGCGGCGGCAAGCAGCCCCGCATCCTGTTCGGCACCCAGGCGTCGACGCGCCCGCCGACATTCGTGCTGTTCACGACCGGGTTCCTCGACCCGGGCTACCGTCGTTTCATCCAGCGACGGCTGCGCGAGATCTTCGGCTTCGAGGGCACGCCGATCGTGACGAACATGCGGGTGCGCGAGAAGCGCCAGCGCTGACGCCCGGCGCGCCCGGTCGGGACCGGGCTCAGAACGGTGGCAGCCCCCGGCCGGGTGGTTCGGCGATGGTGAAGGCGACGAGTGGTGGTGGTGCGTCTTCGCGGTACATCCGCCCGGTAGGTGAGGTCCATACGAGCCGCCCGCCGGGGAGTTGTCGGACGCGCCATCGGGTGTGGTGTTTGACGTCGTGGTGTCTCTTGCAGAGGTTGGCGAGGTTGCACACGTGGGTGACCCCGCCGTCGGATGCGGCGATGGTGTGGTCGAGTTCGCACCGGATGGCGGGTTGTCGGCATCCGGGGAACCGGCAGTGCCGGTCCCGCGCCCGCAGCAGCCGCACCATGGCGGCGGTGGGGCGGTAGGTGTCGCATTCGAGCACGGTTCCGGTGACGGGGTCGGTGAGCAGGCGGTCCCATGAGGTCGCGTTGCCGGCGAGTTCGCGTGCGGTGGCGGCGTCGATGGGGGAGCGCCCCGCGAGATCTGCCGGCCCCTCGTCCTGACCCATCAGCGTCAACGCCGACACGGCCACTTGCACGTGTGCCCGGATCGCGCCGAGCGTTCCGTCGCCGTCACCGGCGCCGGTGGGGTCGAGGGCGGGTGTCCCGGCGAGCAAGAGGTCGGAGAACACGTCGGCGCGGACTTGGTCGATCGTGCGGGCGTCGTCGATGAAGGACGAGCCCCCGCCAACCGCTTCGTCGCCGTCGCCCTCTGCGCTTTCCGCCTCGTCACCCACCTCGGCAGGCACGCCGTCAGCCTGTGCCCGTGCGTTGATGATCTCCCGCGCCTGTCGCGTCAGCCGGTCAACGATCCCATCCGCGATCACCGTCGGCAGCGTCGCGATGAGATCCGACATCCCATCGGCGCCGGCCTGCACCCGCACGCACCGCCCCGCCGCAGCCTCCTCGTGCCGCTCAGTGAACGTCCTCGGATGCATCCGCTCGGCGATCATCCGCAACGCCTCCCGCACTCCGTTGGGCCTTTCGCCCTCGCAGCGCTCGATCGCGACGCGTTCGAACTCCGCCCGTTCACTCGCGGGCACGAGGCATCCGACCTCTTGAATGACCCTCACGTGCCCGCGGACGATGCGCCCGGCTTCCCACGCCGCCATCGTCACCGGGTAGTTCTCAACCAGGTCCCGCGCCTCGTCGATGCGGCGCTGCAGCGTGCGGTCGGTCGCGACGAACACCCCGGCCAGCTCCGCGGCGATGCCACGAAGCGCCATCTCCCGCGCCTTCACCTTCTCCGACGCCCCGGCCGCCTGCTTCTCCGCGAGCACACCGGCCGCCGCGAGCACCCGAACCTCCCGGACCTGGACCGCCCGCGCGGCATCCGAAACCCCCTCGGCATCCGCGACGAGCTGAGCGAGGACGTCGACGTCCCCGTCGCTGCCCATCCCACCGCCTGCCCCGCCGCCGAGCCCACCGTTCGAACGCATGTTCTAATGTTGCCATGGACCTCTGACATCGCGTCCTGACTGTCGGCACCCGGTCCACGCATGGGCGTGACGCATCCACCCCCGTCGGGCGATGATGGGGCTATGGCTCGTTACCTTCTCGTCGACGCTGATCTGGCGGGTTTCGCGCAGTATCAGGAGCTCGAGGCCGACGACGACGGGCTCTGGTGGGTCGTGCGGCAGATCGACGACCACCCCGCGGGTCCTCGGCGATATGGTGCCGGCGCGGTCGTCGTCGACGATCAGGGGATGCTCTCCGACCAGCCGTCGACCGCTCAGGAGCTCGACGACACCGAGTTCACGACCGTCATCAGCGCGGAGGAGTTCGAGCGCCGCTGGCATGACGCGTCCTGACGCGCGCGGGTCAGGCGAGGAGCGCTGCCACGTCCGCGTCGGTCAGGCGGCCGTCGGCGACGAGCAGCCGGTACGCGCGCCGGACCGCGGCGGCCGGGGAAGCCGCGACCGCGCGGTCCCAGGTGAGCGCCGCGCCGATGCCGGGGTAGTCTGCCGCGCGGACGAACCACGGATCCGCGGCGGACGGTTCGTCGGCGGCCGCCAGCCCCACGGTGGCCTCGGCCGGCCCGCCGCCGGTCGGGTCGGCGAAGGCCCCCGACCACGCGAGCCACGGCGCGACCGTTCCGTGCACGGCCTCCTCGCCGCGGGCCGAGGGTGTGCGCACGTCGACGTCGCTGCAAGCGGGCAACCGCCAGGTCAGCCCGCCGTAGCCGCCTCCCGCACGCCCGTTGCTGCCCGGCCCTCCGAGCATCACGGTGCGATCAGCCGCGGGCGAGAGCTCGAACGACAACTCGATGACGGCGGCGCGGTCGTCGCGGTGCAGCACCCTCAGCTCGCGGCGCTCGCGCAGCACGTTGCCGCCGTCGGGGCCGATCCAGCGCAGATCGAGAACCGCGCCGGCGGCGATGCGCTCGACGCGAGCGATGTCGATGCGCCCGTGGTCGTCTCGCCAGATGTAGTCCTCGCCCGGGGTGTACGTGCGACCGCCCCAGAAGTTCGTGCCGTCGACATCCTGCAGTGCGACGCTGACGCCGAGGTGCCAGTCGTGGTCGGCGGGGTGGTGATCCGTCACGATCACGCCACCCGGGGTGCGCAGCGGATGCAGGTACGGGCGCGGGCTCGACGAGCGGGCCGCGTCGCCGCCGTCGACGAGCTCCGCGAGCGGCATGCCCGTGCCGACACCGGTGCCCGAGCCCTCGCCCGGCAGGGTCAGCACGACCTCGGGGACCGTGCGCCGCGCCCACGGCAGGTGCAGTTCCTCGAACGTCGCCTCGGCGTCGACGGCGCGGACGATCGCATCCTCGATGCCGTCCACGACCAGCCGCCGGCCGGGGCCCTCGCCGCGCGGGCTGACGAACGCGGGGTCGATCCGGTGCGGCGCGGTGCGTCCCACGGCATCGATGACCGCGACGAACGCGCCGGAGGCGGACAGGGGCGAGAGCAGCGCGACGCCGTCGTCGCGATGATCGAGAAGGTTCTCGAACAGGTCGTCGCGCTCGAAGCGCTCGCTGCGGCCATCGACCTCGACGATGTCCTCCGTGTAGAAGAAGCGTGCGGAGCGGCGGCGGCCATGCACCTCGACGTACGGGTCGACCTGCTCGTCGGCGCAGAGCGTGAGTCCCGCGGTGACGCGGATGCCGCGGGTCGTGGACACGCGCAGCAGACTCGTGTCATCGCCCTCGATGGCATTGGCGCGGTAGAGATCGGCGGTGACCTGCGTGATGTCGGCGACGGCTGTCGTGCCGGCGATCGCGAGAGCGGTGGCGGTCGCGTGGGCGAGCGGGTTGGTCGTGACCCCGTCGACGACGGCGACGCCGTCGAGCTCGCGGCGCCCGGCCCACCGGCTGCGCTCCCAGTAGGCGCGGTCACGTGCCCAGAGCCCGACCGCCCCGATGGCCCGGACGGGGCCGAGGTCGAAGCGGTCCTCGGCGAAGGCTCGGAGCGCTCGCGATCCCAGACTCTGGAAGCCCACCTGCACGCGCGCGCCCGATCTCCCGGCGGCGCCCTCGAGCACGCGGAGGTCGGCGAGGGTCAGGACGGGCGGCTTCTCGAGGTAGAGGTCGATCCCGCGGTCGACGACCGTGCGCGCGAGCTCGAGGTGGGTGTGCAGCGGGGTCGCGACGATGACGACGTCGATGTCGTCGGTCGCGGCGAGCAGCGACGGCAGGTCGGGGAAGACGCGCGTCTCTTCGGGCAGGGCCCCCGGCTCGGGCGGACGGGGGTCGGCTGCCGCGACGAGCCGCACGCGATCGCCCAGGCGGCGGAGGTTGTCGAGGTGCACGGTTCCGTAGCCGTGGACGCCGACGAGGGCGATGGTGGTGGTGCGTGGCATCCGATTCTCCTGACGTCGCTCCCATCATGCCAGCAAGCGCTTTCCCGCAGGTCTTCCGGAATGCTTCCGGGTCTCGCGGGAGGATGCGGTGAAGCGACACCCTACGGTAGGCCGCACGGGGGGTCGATGGGGAGCGCTGCCCAGGGCGGGGCCGGCCGGTACGCGTTAGCGTCGAGGCACACCGATCCGAGGAGAACCGCCATGGCATCATCCGCATCCCGCATCTCGCGCACTCGCCTGAGCGCAGGCCTGGTGGCGGCGGCCCTCGGTCTCGCAGCGCTGACGGGCTGCACCCCGGCGGGTGATCAGAGTGAAGCGGCCCCGAGCGCCGCGCCCGAGGCCTCCGCCGCGTCGCCGTCCCCGTCGGCATCGACGCCGGCCGCGGCATCCGGCGCGCTCGATCGTGGCCAGCTCGCCGACCTGTTCAGCCGCATCCAGTTCCGCCCCGCCCAGTACGACACGATCGCCGCGATGCTCGAGTCGATCTATCCCGGGCTGACGGTGTCGGATGCCGCGTGCCTCGCTCCCTTCGGTGCCGGGTGGGAATCGGCCGGCGACGCCGTCGAGTGGGGCACGAGCAATGACCGGTCGATGACGGCTGTCGTGGCCTCGGCGCCCGACGATGCGACCGCCGAGGGGCTCGTGGCCCAGGCGGAGGACGCGATCGCGCGCTGCGCGGACGGGCAGGAGCTGTTCGCGATGCAGGGGGCGCCGGTCACGACCACGGTCGAACCGTTCGATCTCGCCGTGACCGGAGCAGATGACGTGCAGGGGTGGCGCGTGACCGGAGACGTCGGCGGGTCGCCGTTCGCCCTCGTCGGCGCGACGGTGCGCACGGGGCAGAATGTGCTCGCCCTCGTGGGATGGGATCCCGAGACGAGCGCGGACTACGTGCCGCAGGCGACGCAGCTCTTCGTCGACCGCATCGCGCAGGGGGCCGGCTGATCCGCGCTGCGGGGTTTGCGGCCGCGCGACCTGCGTCTAGCATGGACCCGTGGCTCGGAAACCGCTTTCCCGTCCCGCGGATCTGATCGACGGCGCTCGTCCGGCTCGATCCGTCCTGCGGCTGCTCGCGCGGCGCCCCGGACGCATGAGCATCGCGATCGGCGCCTTCGCGCTGAAAGAGATCCCGATGTGGTTCCTGCCGGTCATCACGGCGGCCATCATCGACATCGTCGCGAGCGGGGGTGAGGTCTCGGCGGTCATCGGATGGTTCCTGCTTGCCGCCGCCCTGCTGCTGCAGAACTACCCGAACCACATCCTCTACACGCGCAGCTTCATGACCGTCGTGCGCGACACCGGCGCCGACCTGCGCAACGCGCTCGCCGCGCGGCTGCAGAGCCTGTCGATCGGATATCACTCCCGCGTCAGCTCGTCGATCGTGCAGACCAAGGTCGTGCGCGATGTCGAGAATGTCGAGCTCATGCTGCAGCAGGTCACGCACCCGCTGCTCTCGGCGACGATGGTGATGATCGGCGCCCTCACGATGACCGCGATCGCGGTGCCCCAGTTCCTGCCGGTCTACGCGCTCGCGGTGCCGATCGCGATCGGCATCCGCTACGGCATGCGCAACCGCTCGCGCGAGCGCAACGCCGTCTTCCGGCGCGAGGTCGAGGTGTTCTCGGCGCGCGTGGGGGAGATGGCCTCGCTCATCCCGGTCACCCGCGCGCACGGCCTCGAGGAGACGGCTGTCACCCGCGTCTCGCGCGGCGCCGAGGGGGTGAGGCGCGCGGGGCTGCACCTCGACATGCTGAACGGCCACGTCGCCTCGATCTCGTGGGTGGCGATGCAGCTGCTCGGCGTCGGATGCCTCGTGCTCGCCGCGGTGTTCTCGCTCACCGGCATCCTGCCGATCTCTCCCGGCGAGGTCGTGCTGCTCTCGACCTATTTCACGCTGCTCACCCAGGGGCTCACCCAGCTGCTCATGCTCATCCCGGTCGGCGCGCGCGGACTCGAATCGGTGCGCTCCATCGCCGAGGTGCTGCAGGAGCCCGACCTCGAGCAGAACGAGGGCAAGCGCCGCGTGGATCGCGTCGTCGGCGACATCCGCCTCGAGCGCGCCAGCCACCGCTACGCGGGGGCGAGCGACGACGCGCTGCACGAGATCGACCTGCACATCCCCGCGGGCCGCACCTACGCGTTCGTGGGCTCGTCGGGATCGGGAAAGTCCACGCTGCTCAACCTCGTGCTCGGGTTCGTTCGCGCGACGAGCGGGCGGCTGACGATCGACGGGGCCGACGTGCAGGAGCTCGACCTGCGCTCGGTGCGCCGCTCCGTCTCGGTCGTGCCGCAGGAGTCGGTGCTCTTCGAGGGCACGATCCGCGAGAACGTCGCCTACGGGCTGCCCGACGTCTCCGATGAGCGCATCGAGCGGGCGCTGCGGGCCGCGAACGCGTGGGAGTTCGTCAGCGACCAGCCGGAGGGCTGGGACACCGTGGTCGGCGAGCGGGGAGCGCGCCTGTCGGGCGGGCAGCGTCAGCGGCTCGCGATCGCGCGGGCGCTCGTCCGCGACCCCCGCATCCTGCTGCTGGATGAGGCGACCTCGGCGCTCGATCCCGAGTCGGAGGAGCTCGTGAAAGAAGCGCTCGCGCGACTCATGACCGGGCGCACGACCCTCGTCGTCGCTCACCGTCTCTCGACGATCCGTCAGGCCGATCGCATCGTCGTCCTCGAGCGCGGGCGCATCGTCGAGCAGGGCTCGCACGACGATCTGCTGGCCGCCGCCGGCCGCTACGCCCACCTTCACGCCACCCAGTCCTGACCCCCCACCCCCCAACGCCCGTCGACTCGCCAGGAAGTGCGGATGTCGGCACCCCCGCATCCGCACTTCCTGGCGACTCGACGGGAGGAAACGGGGACAAGACAGGAGAACTCATGCTCAGGGAGATCTACCGCGACCCGGTGTACGACGGGGCGACCGATCCGGTCGTCGTCATCGAGCCGGGCGGCCGCGGCTGGTGGATGTTCTACACGCAGCGGCGGGCGACGCATCCCGACCCGGGGCCGGGCGTCTCGTGGGTGCACGGCTCGCGCATCGGCGTCGCGCGATCGCGCGACGGGCTCGATTGGCACTACGCGGGCACGCTCGAACCGGATGCCGGCGGGCTCGAACTGACCGCCGGGCCGCCTCCGGCCGACGTCTACCGCACCCACTGGGCGCCCGAGGTCGTGTTCGACGGAACCGGATGGCGGATGTATCTGACCGAGATCGACGGTGTGCCCGACCGCTGGCCGGGTCATGCCCGCACGATCGTCGCGTACCGCTCGTCCGACCTCGCGTCGTGGCGCCGCCTCGGACCACTCGATCTCGCGAGCGACCGCGTCATCGACGCCGGCGTCGCCCGCGGCCCCGACGCGAGGTGGCGGCTCTGGTACAAGGACGAGGCTTCCGACTCGATCACCCGCGTCGCCGTGTCGGACGACCTCGAGTCGTGGCGCGACGGAGGCGTCGCGATCGGCGGGCGTCCGCACGAGGGCCCTAGCGCCTTCGAGCTCGACGGGAGGTGGTGGATGATCGTCGACGAGTGGCGGGGGATGGGCGTCTTCGTCTCGGACGACGCCGTCCACTGGGGCCGGCAGGGCGGTCCCGATGACGTCGTGCTCGGTGCCGGCGCCGTGCCCGGCCGGGGATTCGGGCACCACGGCGCCCCGGTCCGCGACGGTGACACGCTCTGGTACTACTTCTTCGCGCAGCCGGCCACCACTCCGGATGCCGGTGGTGACGGGGCCGCCGCGGACGACGTCGAAGCCCGGCGGTGCGCCGTCTACCGGGTGCGGCTGCGTGTCGACGCCGACCGCCTGGTGTGCGAGGCTGAACCGATGCACTGAGACCGGTAACAGTCGCGAGATCACGGGTGGGAATCGGTCGGCCCGAGTTCCTTGCGAAACGTTTCATCGCGTAGTACCGTTACCGGCAAGCGCTTTCCCGACTGCGGGCGGGCGCGCACCTGCACACACGGACAATGGACGTTCGCGCGCACCGAGACGACGACGTTCGGCAGAGAGGACAATGATGTTCAGCAGAAAGCGGGCACTGGCGACGGTCGCCATCGCGACGGGCGCAGCGCTCACCCTGGCGGGCTGCGCCGGCGGTGCCACCCCGGCCGCCGACGCGACCTTCGACCCCGACGAGAAGGTCACCCTGAACCTGGCGTTCTGGGGCAACGACGTTCGCGCGCAGCTCTACAACGAGGCCATCGAGGCGTTCAACGAGGAATACCCGAACATCACGGTCAACGCGACCTTCCTGACCTTCCCGGAGTTCTGGGAGAAGCGTCAGACCGAGGCCGCGGGCGGCGGGCTTCCGGATGTCATGCAGTTCGACTACTCGTACCTGCGCCAGTACTCCGAGAACAACCTGCTGCTCGACCTCGAGCCCTACCTCGGCGACATCATCGAGACCGACGCGCTCCCGCAGAACATCCTCGACATCGGCGTCGTCGGCGACACGACCTACGGCATCGCGACGTCGACGAACGCGTGGGGCATGTTCACCAACCCGAAGCTGCTCGAGCAGGCGGGCGTGGCCGACTTCGCCGGCGGGTCGTGGGACGACTACTCCGAGTGGATCGCGAGCGTCACCGACGCGTCGGGCGGTGCGTACTGGGGCGGCACGGATTACACCGGCCGCATCCAGAACTTCGAGCTGCAGCTCCGGTCCGAGGGCTCGCAGCTGTTCGACGAGGACGGCAAGCCCGGATTCGACAAGGAACGGCTGACCCAGTTCTGGGAGGACGGCGCCGAGCTCCGCGAGAGCGGTGCCGTCATCGGGCAGCAGCGCCTCGAAGAGGCCCTGCCGCTCTCGGGCTTCGACGCCGCGCTGACGGCGAGCGAGCTGACGTGGGACAACTTCGGCGGCGGGTACCTCGGCAACCTGGGCGAGGGCTACACCGAGCTCGGCCTCGTCGCCCCGCCCGTCACGAAGGAGGGCGCGAAGGACCTGTACCTCAAGCCCTCGATGCTCCACACGATCTCGGCGAAGACCGAGCACCCCGCCGCCGCGGCGACGCTCGTCAACTTCCTCGTGAACTCGCCCCAGTCGGGCGAGATCTTCGGCACGAACCGCGGGCTTCCGGCCTCGCAGACCGCGCTCGACGCGGCCGATCTCGACCCGCTGAGCCAGCAGGTCAAGGAGTACGAGGAGTCGATCGCCGACCGCCTCGGCGATGCCCCGCCCGTGCCGATCGTCGGCTACGGCACGATCGAGGAGGAGTTCCGCAAGCTCGGCACCGAGCTCGCCTTCGGCACCATCACCGTCGACGACGCCGTCGACCGCTTCTTCTCGCAGATGGACATCACCCTCAACGGATGACCCGTTCCCGCGGGCCGGTGCGCAGCGCCGGCCCGCGGGCCTGCATCCTCCCCGCATCCTCAGGAGCATCGTGACCACTACCGCCACACGGGTGATCGTCACCAAGGAGTCGCCGCGACGCGGCCTCGTCCGGAAGCCGCGCCCCGAACACCTCGATCGCCCCGGCGCCCGCAAGCGCGCGGCTCGCGAGACCGTCGCGGGGTACGGCTTCCTCCTGCCGTGGCTCGTCGGCTTCTTCGGGCTCACGCTCGTGCCGATGGCGTACTCGCTGTACCTGTCGTTCACGAGCTACAACATCTTCGCGCCGCCCCAGTGGATCGGCCTCGACAACTACATCCGGCTCTTCACCAACGACCCGAGCTTCATGCAGTCGGCGCAGATCACCCTGATCTACGTGCTCGTGGGCACCCCGATCTCGCTCATCGCCGCGCTGCTGATCGCCCTGCTGCTGAACTACCGCGACAAGGGCGCCGCCTTCTTCCGCTCGGCGTTCTACGCACCGTCGCTCATCGGCGCCTCGGTCTCGGTCGCGATCGTGTGGCGCGCCATGTTCGCCACGAACGGTCCCGTCGACAACGGCCTGAACGTCTTCGGCATCGATCTCGGCGGCTGGATCGGCAACCCCGGCCTCATCCTGCCGATGATGATCCTCCTGGCCGTCTGGCAGTTCGGCGCGACCATGGTCATCTTCCTCGCGGGCCTCAAGCAGATCCCGAAGGAGCTGTACGAGGCGGCCGAGATGGACGGCGCCAACGCCCTGCGCCGCTTCCGCGCCGTGACGGTGCCGATGCTCTCGCCCGTCATCTTCTTCAACCTGCTGCTCGGCCTCATCGGAGCCTTCCAGGTCTTCGGGTCGGCCTACATCATCTCCAACGGCACCGGCGGTCCCGCCGGGATGACGAACTTCATCACGGTCTACCTCTACAAGACCGGATTCGCCGATGGTCGCATGGGGTACGCCGCCGCGATCGCCTGGGTCCTCCTCGTCGTCGTCGCCATCATCGCCCTCATCCTCTTCCGCACCCAGAAGTCGTGGGTGCACTACTCGGGAGACAACCGATGACCACGTCACCCACCTCACCGCTCACGAGCGAGGCCATCTTCGCCGAGCAGCAGACCACGCCGATGCCGCCCGCCCGGCGCCGCGTGAAGCGCAAGACCTGGCAGACGATCGTCTGGTTCGCCGTCCTCATCGTCATCACCGCGGTCGTGCTCTACCCGCTGGTCTGGCTGCTGCTGTCGACCTTCAAGCCCAACAGCGAGTTCGGCCAGAACATGGGCCTGCTGCCGAAC
This sequence comes from Microbacterium sp. Yaish 1, assembly GCF_002245215.1. Classification (GTDB taxonomy): domain Bacteria; phylum Actinomycetota; class Actinomycetes; order Actinomycetales; family Microbacteriaceae; genus Microbacterium. Next base: position 1,450,906 of record NZ_NPMR01000002.1, on the reverse strand, counting down.
GCGCCGACGATCGACAACTACATCAAGGTCGCCGAGGGCATCGCGGGCGTCCCGATGTGGCGGTTCTTCGCCAACTCGCTGCTGATCGCCGGCGTCTCGGTCATCGGAACGGTGCTGTCGTCGGCGCTCGCGGCCTACGCCTTCGCCCGCCTGCAGTTCAAGGGACTCGGCATCCTGTTCGCCGCCATGATCGGTACGCTGCTGCTGCCGTTCCACGTCGTGATCATTCCGCAGTACATCATCTTCAACAATCTCGGGATGGTGGACACCTACTGGCCGCTGCTGCTGCCGAAGTTCCTCGCGACCGAGGCGTTCTTCGTCTTCCTCCTGGTGCAGTTCATCCGGCAGATGCCCCGCGACATGGACGAGGCCGCGAAGATCGACGGCGCGGGACACCTGCGCATCTTCTGGTCGATCATCCTGCCCCTCATCAAGCCCGCACTCATCACGTGCGCGATCTTCAGCTTCATCTGGGCGTGGAACGACTTCCTCGGGCCGCTGCTGTACCTCACGAGCCCGGAGAACTACCCGCTGCCGATCGCGCTGCGTCTCTACAACGACCAGACCTCGTCAAGCGACTACGGGGCGACGGTGACGGCGTCGTTCATCGCGCTGGTGCCGATCCTGCTGTTCTTCATCGTCTTCCAGAAGTTCCTGGTCGACGGCGTGGCCACGCAGGGTCTGAAGGGCTAGCGATGTCGACCGACGAGCGTCCGCGCACGCGGCGCGAACAGCGCGCAGCGGTGAGGGCCGACCGTTCCGGCAGCGGTCCGACTCTCGACGAGCGCCCGCAGCTGCGGCATCCGGGTGCTGCCGGGGCGTTCGCCCTGCTCGGCGAGGTCCTGCTGATCGGGCTCCTCATCGGCGTCGTCTCGCTCGCCGTCGTCACGCTCCCGATCGCGCTCGCGGCCGGAGTGCGGCACCTGCGACGCTATGTCGCCGCCGACGACTCGAGGCTCGCCCTGTTCTGGGCGGACGTGCGTGCCGGTCTGTTGCCGGGCGCGGTCGTCGGGCTCGTGACCGTCGTCGCGGCGCTCATCCTGCTGCTCGACATCGACCTGGCCCGATCGGGCTTCCTCCCGGGCGGTGCCGTGGTCGAGGCGGTCGGCTGGGCGGGACTCGCGGCGCTCGCCGTCGCGCTGCTCCTCGCCGCCGGGGCCTGGAGCCCCGCACTCGGCTGGCGGGGCGCGATCCGATCGATCCCGGATGCCGCCCGCGGCGACCTCGTCGGGACGCTGTACCTCCTCGCCACGGCGGCCTTCGTCGTCGTGGTCACCTGGGCGCTGCCGCCCCTGTTCGTCGCCGGCATCGGCTGCGCTGCGCTGGCCGTCGTCGCGATCCCCGCCCGGGCCCGCCGCACCTGAGCGTCTGAGCCGTGACCGCGGGACGTCAGCGGGCGACGACGGTCGTCTCGAAGGTGTACATGTCGGGGCGGTAGCAGTGGTGACCGAACTCGATCGCGCGGCCGGTGTTGTCGAAGGCGATGCGCTCCATCGTCAGCACCGGTCCGCCGCGCTCGATCCCGAGGAGCGCGTGCTCGTCGCCCTCCGCGCGGCGGGCGCCGATCTTCTGCTTCGCGATCCGGATCGCGATGCCGCGGGCGCGGAGGAGCTGATAGAGCCCACGCTGCTCGAGCTCGTCGCGATCGAGGTCTGCGAGGTCGGCGGGAAGGTAGTTCTCGAGGATCGCGATCGGTGTGGTGCCCGTGAGCCGCTGCCGACGCAGGTAGAGGATGTCGGAGCCCTCCGCGACTCCGAGCGCGGTCGCGCTCGCCGGGTCGGCGGGTCGGACCTCGTGCTCGAGGACGCGGGTCGCCGGACCCTGCTGGGCGTTGTCGAGATCCTCGTACAGGCTCGTGAGCTCGACCTGGCGCGTCACCTGGCCCTGCACGACCTGCGTGCCGACACCGCGGCGGCGGACGAGGAGACCCTTGTCGACCAGCTCCTGGATGGCCCGGCGGATCGTGGGGCGCGAGAGGCCCAGTCGCTCGGCGATGGCGATCTCGTTCTCAAGGCGCGCGCCGGGTGCGATGTTCCCGGCCCGGATCTCGTGCTCGAGCCGGGTCGAGACCTGGAAGTACAGCGGAACCGGACCGGTCCGATCGAGTTCGGCGCCGATGCTCTCGGGCCAGACGGTGTCGGCGGTGGTCATCGTCGTGTCATCCCCTCGACGCGCCGGATACGGAAGCGCGAATGTGCCGACAATATATCTTTTTCGCCCGGGACGGCAGTCACCCTTGTCGCCACCTTCGCTATTGAGCTATTGTTAGGACATGACCGCCGCAACGGAGAGAACGGTACCTCGTGCACGACAGCGTTGAGACCGAGCCGGGCGCCGACCTCATCGCGCTCGGCCGACTGGGAGTCGACCTCTATCCGCTGCAGCACGGCGTCGGGCTCGAGGACGTGTCGACCTTCGGCAAGTTCCTCGGCGGGTCCGCCGCGAACGTGACGGTCGCCGCGGCGCGGCACGGTCTTGCGAGCGGCCTGGTGTCGCGCGTGGGCGACGACCCGTTCGGTCGCTACCTGCTCGCCGAGCTCGATCGCCTCGGCGTCGACCCCTCCGCGGTCGGGGTCGATCCCGTCCTGAAGACGCCGATCACGTTCTGCGAGATCTTCCCGCCCGACGACTTCCCGCTCTACTTCTACCGCGAGCCCTCGGCGCCCGACCTCAACATCGAGACGTCCGACCTGGATACGGAAGCCCTCCGCCGCGCCCGCATCCTCTGGGTCACTCTGACGGGCTTCAGCCGTGAACCGAGCCGCAGCGCCCACATCGCGGCGCTGGATGCGCGCGAGCGCCGGTCCCACACCGTCCTCGACCTGGATTTCCGGCCGATGTTCTGGAACGACCGCGCCGACGCGACCGCGTTCGCGCAGCACGCCATCGGCCACGTCGACGTCGTCGTCGGCAACCGCGAGGAGTGCGAGGTCGCGGTCGGCGAGACCGATCCCGACCGCGCCGCGGATGCTCTGCTCGCCCGCGGCGTCTCGCTCGCCATCGTCAAGCTCGGCCCGCGGGGCGTGCTCGCCCGCACCGCCGACGAGAGCGTCATCGTCCCTCCGCACCCGGTCGAGGTCGTCAACGGTCTCGGTGCGGGCGACGCGTTCGGCGGGGCGCTGTGCCACGGCCTCCTCGAGGGATGGGAGCTGGAACGGATGCTGCGCTTCGCGAACGCCGCCGGAGCGATCGTGGCCTCGCGTCTGGAATGCTCCACCGCCATGCCGGCCACCGCCGAGGTCGAGGCCGTGCTCGCGGAGGCCGGCCGGTGAGCCGCGTCGACGTGGGAGCCGTCCGCGAAGCGCGCGCAGCCCGGCCCGAGCGCATCGCCCACGCTTTCGCGGAACGTCGACGCCGGCCGCTCACGCGGGGCGACGGGCGGCTGTTCATCATCGCCGCGGACCACCCCGCCCGCGGGGCCCTCGGGGTGGGCGGCGACCCGCTCGCGATGGCCGACCGCGACGACCTCCTCGAACGCCTGGCGATCGCGCTGGCGCGGCCGGGCGTCGACGGCGTGCTCGGAACCCCCGACATCATCGACGATCTCGCGCTGCTCGGCCTCCTCGACGACAAGATCGTCGTCGGCTCGATGAACCGCGGCGGGCTGCGGGGTGCGAGCTTCGAGATGGACGACCGCTTCACCGCTTACGACGTGCCGACGATGACCGCGAGCGGGATCGACTTCGCCAAGACGCTGATGCGCATCGACCTCGCCGACCCTGCCACGGCGGACACGCTCGAGGCGACGGCGCGGGCCGTGACGCAGGCCGCAGCCGCGAAGCTTCCGATCATGCTCGAGCCCTTCCTCAGCAGCCGCGTGGACGGGGCGGTGGTCAACGATCTCTCCACCGATGCCGTCATCCATTCGGTCGCGATCGCGTCGGGGCTCGGCGCCAGCAGCGCCTACACCTGGATGAAGCTGCCGGTGGTCGAGGGGATGGAGCGGGTGATGGCCGCGACGACCCTTCCGACCCTCCTGCTCGGCGGCGACAACGGCACCTCGCCCGACGAGACCTACCGCTCGTGGGAGGACGCGCTCGCCCTGCCGGGCGTCCGCGGGCTCACCGTCGGCCGCACCCTCCTGTACCCGCATGACGACGATGTCGAGGCGGCGATCGACATCGCCGCGCGACTCGTCCACCCCTGACGCCCCGACTCCGAGAGGATTCCCCTCATGGCTGCTTCCGCGACCGCCGACCCGACCGGCGACGTGCCCGTCATCCCGCACTGGATCGACGGAGGCGAATACGCACCCGACGGCACCCGCACCGCGCCGGTGTTCAACCCGGCGACCGGCCAGGTCAGCGCCGAGGTGGCGCTCGCCGACGAGCAGACGATCGAGCGGGCCATCGCGTCGGCTCGCCGCGGCTTCGAGGTCTGGTCACGGTATTCCGTGGCCCGTCGACAGAGTGTGCTGTTCGCGTTCCGCGAGCTGCTGAACGCCCGCAAGCCGGAGCTCGCGCGCATCATCACCGCCGAGCACGGCAAGGTGGTCTCGGATGCGATGGGCGAGATCCTGCGCGGGCAGGAGGTCGTCGAGCTGGCGACCGGGTTCCCGCACCTGATCAAGGGGGCGTTCAGCGAGAACGCGTCGACGGGCATCGACGTCTACTCGATCAAGCAGCCCCTCGGGGTCGTCGGCATCGTCTCGCCCTTCAACTTCCCGGCGATGGTCCCGATGTGGTTCTTCCCCGTGGCCCTCGCGGCCGGTAACGCCGTCGTGCTCAAGCCGAGCGAGAAGGATCCGTCCGCGGCGCTGTGGCTCGCGCGACTCTGGCAGGAGGCGGGGCTTCCCGACGGCGCGTTCACGGTGCTGCAGGGCGACAAGCTCGCCGTCGACGGCCTCCTCGAGAGCCCCGACGTGTCGTCGATCTCGTTCGTCGGCTCGACGCCGATCGCGCAGTACATCTACGAGACGGCATCTCGTCACGGCAAGCGGGTGCAGGCGCTCGGCGGCGCGAAGAACCACATGCTGGTGCTGCCCGACGCCGACCTCGACCTCGTGGCCGATCAGGCTGTGAACGCCGGGTACGGCGCGGCGGGGGAGCGGTGCATGGCGATCAGCGTCGTGCTCGCCGTCGAACCGGTCGCGGATGCGCTCATCGAGAAGATCGGCGACCGCATCGCGGCGCTGCGGGTCGGCGACGGCTCGGCCGAGACCGAGCCTGACATGGGGCCGCTCATCTCGCGCGCGCATCGCGACAAGGTCGCGGAGTACGTCGACATCGCCGAAGCGGACGGTGCCCGCATCGTCGTCGACGGTCGTCGCTTCTCGGTGGCCGGGCATGAGGACGGATTCTTCTTCGGACCGACGCTGATCGACGGCATCCCGACCTCCTCACGCGCCTACCAGGAGGAGATCTTCGGTCCCGTGCTCGCGGTCGTCCGCGTCGCGACCTTCGACGAGGGCGTCGCGCTCATCAACTCCGGCCGGTTCGGCAATGGGACCGCGATCTTCACGAACGACGGCGGTGCCGCACGCCGGTTCCAGAACGAGGTCGAGGTCGGGATGATCGGCATCAACGTACCGATCCCGGTGCCCGTGGCGTATCACTCGTTCGGCGGCTGGAAGCAGTCGCTCTTCGGCGACGCGAAGGCGTACGGCGTGCACGGCTTCGAGTTCTTCACGCGCGAGAAGGCGGTGACGAGCCGGTGGCTCGACCCGGCGACGCGCGGTGCCTCGGAGCACGGCGGGATCAACCTCGGCTTCCCGCAGAACTCCTGATGAGCGCCACCTGGTTCCACCGACGCGGCGCGCTCGCGCAGGGCGGCTGGGAGAGCGTCGTCGACGACCGTCTGCCGGGATGGGCGCACACCGGGCTGCACGTCGCCGCGCTCGCCGACGGCGACGAGCTCGTGCTCGAGGAGACCGGGGCGGAACGGATCGTCGTGCCCCTGCAGGGGAGCTTCGTCGTCGACCACGGCGAGGGCGCAGAGTCGCAGACGACGGTCCTCCGCGGCCGCCCGTCGGTGTTCGCCGGACCGACGGACGTCCTGTACGTCTCCGCGGGGTCGACGCTTCGGATCACCGGTGCCGGCCGGGTCGCCGTCGCCTCGTCACCCACCGACGAGCGGCACCCGAGCCGGCACATCAGCGCCGAGGAGGTCGCGGTCGAGCTGCGCGGCGCGGGAGCCGCGAGCCGTCAGGTGCACAACTTCGGCACCCCGAGCTCGCTCGATGCGGCTCGTCTCATCGTCTGCGAGGTCGTCACTCCCGCGGGCAACTGGTCGTCGTATCCCGCGCACAAGCACGACGAGCACGTCCCCGGACACGAGAGCCGCCTCGAGGAGATCTACTACTTCGAGAGCGCGCCCATCGCCGGCGCCGGGCCGTCCGTCGACCCCGACGCGGCGTTCGGGCTGTTCTCCACGACGTCTTCGCCCGCCGGGGAGATCTCGATCGACGAGCAGGTGCGCTCGGGCGACATCGCCCTCGTGCCCTACGGTTATCACGGCCCAGCCGTGGCAGCCCCCGGCTACGACCTCTACTACCTGAACGTGATGGCGGGACCCGACCCCGAGCGCGCGTGGCTCATCAGCGACGACCCCGCCCACGCCTGGGTGCGCGAGACCTGGCGCACCCAGCAGATCGATCCGCGCCTGCCCTACGGCGACGCCGACGAGGAGAAGTGATGACCCGCACGAGACGGATGACGGTCAGCCAGGCGCTGGTGGAGTTCCTCGCGCACCAGTGGACCGTCGACGGCGACATCCGCGAGCGCACGATCCCGGGCGTGCTCGGCATCTTCGGCCACGGCAACGTGGCCGGGATCGGGCAGGCTCTCGCGCAGCTGAATGCGACCGCGCCCGACCTGATGCCGTACCACCAGGCGCGGAACGAGCAGGCGATGGTCCATCAGGCGGTCGGCTACGCCCGGATGCGGCGGCGGCGCGCGACCTTCGCCGCCGCGGCATCCGTCGGCCCGGGGGCGACCAACATGCTGACGGGAGCCGCGCTCGCCACGACCAACCGGCTGCCGGCGCTCCTGCTTCCGAGCGACACCTTCGCGACGCGCGTCGCCGACCCGGTGCTCCAGCAGCTCGAGCAGCCCGGCGACATCGGCCTCACCGTCAATGACGCCTTCCGGCCGCTCTCGCGCTTCTTCGATCGGGTCCAGCGCCCCGAGCAGCTCTTCTCGATCGCGCTGGCCGCGATGCGCGTGCTGACGGACCCGGTCGAGACCGGCGCCGTGACGATCGCTCTCCCCGAAGACGTGCAGGCCGAGGCGATCGACGTACCGCTGGAGTTCCTGGCCGACCGCGAGTGGCACGTGCGTCGCCCGGTGCCCGAGGCGGGCCCGCTCGCGCGGGCTCTGGAGGCGATCGCGAGCGCGGAGCGCCCGCTGATCGTGGCCGGCGGCGGCGTGATCTACTCCGGCGCCGACGAGGTGCTCGCCCAGTTCGCCGCCCGCACCGGCATCCCCGTCGCCACGACGCAGGCCGGCGGGGGATCGATGCCCTGGGACCACCCCCAGTACGTCGGGGCGGTGGGCTCGACCGGCGCGGCCGCGGCGAACGCCCTGGCCGCCGAGGCGGATGTCGTCATCGGGATCGGCACGCGCTACAGCGACTTCACGACGGCGTCGCGCACGGCCTTCCAGCACCCGTCGGTGCGCTTCGTCAACGTCAACGTCGCCTCGTTCGACGCGCACAAGCACGGCACCGACCTGCCCGTCATCGCCGACGCCCGCGAGACGCTCGCCGCGGCCCTGCGAGACCTGCCCGGTCATCGGGTGCCGGCGGAGTACGCCGCACGCATCGCCGAGCACAAGACGCGGTGGGATGCCGCGGTGGATGCCGCCTTCGTCGCCTCCCACCTCGACCGGCCGGGTCAGCCCGAGCTGATCGGCGCGGTCCACGCCGCGACCGACCCGGCCGACGTCATGGTGCAGGCCGCCGGATCCCTGCCCGGCGACCTCCACAAGCTCTGGCGCGTCCGCGATCCGCTCGGGTACCACGTGGAGTACGCCTTCTCGACGATGGGGTACGAGATCGCCGGCGCTCTCGGCGTGAAGCGGGCGCTCCTCGCCGCGGGCGACGATCGCGACGTCATCACCATGGTGGGCGACGGGTCGTACCTGATGCTGCACTCCGAGCTCGCGACCGCCGTCGCCGAACGCATCAAGATCATCGTCGTGATCGTCCAGAACCACGGCTACGCCTCGATCGGGCATCTCTCCGAGACGGTCGGCTCCGCGCGCTTCGGTACGCGCTACCGCATGCTCGACGACGAGGCGCGCAACTTCGAGGGCGGGCAGACCCTGCCCGTCGACCTCGCCGCCAACGCCCGCAGCTACGGCGTCGACGTCATCGAGATCGCGCCGGGTCCGGACGCGGCGGCGCAGCTGACCGCCGCCGTGAAGCGAGCGAAAGCCGCGGACACCGCGACCGTCATCCACATCGAGTCCGACCCCCTCATCTACGCCCCCGACGGCACGGGCTGGTGGGACGTGCCTGTCGCCGAGGTCGCCGAGCTCGACACCACGGCGCGGGCGCGGGAGGACTACGAGCGGCAGCGGGGAGCACAGCGCCCGCTGCTCGGACGGGAGGACGCATGAAAGCGACAGTGGCCGGAGCCCCGGTGAGCTTCGGGGTGTTCGAACTGACGCCCGACGGTGCCGAGACGGTCAGCGCCGATGAGATGCTCGAGGCCCTCGTCGAGACGGGGTACGACGGCGTCGACCTCGGACCGGCCGGATTCCTCGGTGAAGGCGAGGCGCTCGCCGCACGGCTCCGCCGGTTCGGCCTGGGCCTCGCCGGCGGGTGGGTGCAGCTGCCGTTCTCGGACGACGCGGCGTTCGCCGCAGCCCTTCCCGAGCTCGAGTCGGCCCTGCGCAGCTTCGTCGCGGCGGCTGACGCCGTGGGCGGCCGGCCGCCGCTGCCGACGCTCGCCGACGACGGCTCCGCCGCCCGCCGCGCGGCGCCCGGGCGCGGCGCCGAGGTGGACCGGCTCGACGACGCCGGGTGGGACCGTCTCGCGCGCAACGCGGAGCGGGCCGTCGCGCTCGTCCGGACCGCGGGGCTCGAGCCGACCTTCCACCACCACGCCGGCACGTTCGTCGAGTCGCCGGACGAGATCGACCGTTTCCTCGGGCGGGTCGACATCGACCTGACCCTCGACACGGGGCACCTCGCCCTCGGCGGCGGCGACCCGGTCGATGCGGTACGCCGCTGGGGCGACCGCATCAACCACCTGCACCTGAAGGACGTCGACCTCGGCCGGCTGCGCTCGGTCGTCGCCGCGGGCGGGGGGATGCGCGAGGTCTGGTCATCGGGCGTCTTCGTCGCTTTCGGACAGGGCGATCTCGATGTCTCCCCGGTCATGGCGGCGATGGCCGAGCGCGACTTCGACGGCTGGATCGTCGTGGAGCAGGACGTCCTGAACGGCCCCGAGACCGCGATCGACGCCTTCCTGCGCGAGCGCACCGCCGACCAGCAGACCAACCGCGACGCCCTGCGCGCCTGGCTGTGACCTACGACAGACAGAGAGAACCGTGACCACTTCCCCCATCCGCTTCGGACTCATCGGCACCGGCCGCATCGGCCAGGTCCACGCCGTCAACATCGCCGCGTCGCCCGACACCACGCTGTCGTGGGTCGCCGACCCGTTCATCGCCGGTGCTACGGGCGTCACCGAGCGCTTCGGCGGCCGCGCGACGGAGTCCGCCGACGAGCTGCTCGCCTCGGGCGAGGTGGACGCGGTGATCATCGCGTCTCCCACTCCCACGCACGTCGACCTCATCGCGGCGGCCCTGGACCGCGGCATCCCCGTGCTGTGCGAGAAGCCGATCGATCTCGACCTGGCCCGTGTCGACGCCCTCCGGCCGCGCGTCGCCGCGAGCGGGGTGCCGGTGGCCCTCGGGTTCAACCGCCGCTTCGATCCGGCGTTCGCGGAGGTGCACGCGCGGGTCGGCGCCGGCGAGGTGGGCGAGCTCGAACAGCTCACGATCATCAGCCGTGACCCCGCCGCGCCGCCCGCGTCGTACATCGCGGTCTCGGGCGGCATCTTCCGCGACATGACGATCCACGACTTCGACATGGCGCGCTTCTTCGTGTCGGACATCGTCGAGGTCTCGGCGACGGCGACGACGACGTTCGACGACGGCGCCCGCGAGCACGGCGATGTCGACACCGCGGTGACGGTGCTGCGCGCGGCATCCGGCGCGATCGTCACGATCATCAACTCGCGACACAGCGCGAGCGGCTACGACCAGCGCCTGGAGGCCTTCGGCGCGCGCGGTTCGCTGCAGGTGGCGAACGCCGGCACGAGTCTCGTCAGCGCGTCGACGGCGACGAGCGTCGAGGCGCGCCCGCCGTACCAGGACTTCTTCCTCGAACGCTACGCCGCGTCGTACGCCGCCGAGCTCGCGGAGTTCGTCAAGGCCGTCCGCGGCGAGGCGTCGACGAGCCCCACGTTCGAGGACGGTCGCGCCGCCCTCGTGCTCGCCGACGCCGCGCAGCGTTCGCTCGCCGAGCGCGCCGCCGTCGCCGTCTCGTTCGACTGACGCGCGGCAGCCCGCCTGCGCGGATCGGGTCCGCAGACCACGTCAGCGGACGCGGCGCAGCCGCACCTCGGCGCGGCCGGGCGTCGTGCCGGTGAGGTAGACGCGCGGCCCGCCGAGGGCATCCGTGCCGCCGAGGTACGTGTAGTCCTCACCCGGGAGGTAGCCGGCGGCTCCGGGCACCCCGCGGTCGACGTCGGCCGCGATCCCGAACTCGATCGCCTCGTCACCGACGCGGTAGCGCGCGGTGCCCGCGCCCAGGACGCCGGTTCCGTCGGGTGCCAGGTCGAGGCCCTCGAAGGCTCCGCCGGGCCGGAAGGCGAGTTCCAGGCTCCACGTGCACAGCGGCCCCTCGGTATCGATCACGAGGTCGGCGCCGGTCTCGGAGGGGCGCACCGCGATGCGGGTGTGCAGGGCGACCTCGTCGCGGGGGCGGACGTCGAACGACATCGCCGCCGAGAACCGCCCTTCGTCCACGAGTCGGTAGTCGCCGTCCGCGCGGTGGAGATCGGCGGCGAGCGGGCCGAAGTAGGCGGGGGAGAGCCGCTCCTCGAGGACGAACTCGTCATCGGAGACGGTCAGGGAGTCGGCGCGGAACGGGCCGAGACCGAAGAAGTGGCGCGACAGGCGCGCCGACTCGAGCACGGCCGCGCCTGCGAACAGGCGCAGGAACGTCGGGTTCGTCGCGAGACCCGAGCGGATGCGGCCTGCGGCGGCGTAGTCCGAACCGCCGAACACCGTGATCGCGCGCTCGGGCGTGCGATCGACGACGAGTCCGGACGACGGCCACGTGCTTCGCATCCGCGCCGCGGGGACCGCAGCGTCGGGGAGCGGCCCCGCGATGGCCGGGTGCAGCAGCACGTCGGCCAATGCGGTCTGGGGGTCGATGACCGGCTCGGACGCTGCGACCCGCGCCGCCCACGCGAGATCGGCGCGACCGGTCTCGATCGCGAGCCGCCGGTAGAGCGTCGCGAAGGGGGCGAGCGGGAACCGCGTCTCGCGCTGGTCCTGCCGGCGGGAGTGCACGGTCTCGACCGATCCATCGGGCTGGATGAGACCGAGCGTCGACGCGAGGTTCCGCTCGACGACGGCGCGCAGCTCGGGCAGGCCGAGGATGTCGGCGACGGCCAGCAGCGACGGGTTCGAGACGTGGACGGCGTAGTTCGCGCTGCGCTCGGAGTACTGCCCGTCGGGAGCGATGTCGATGCCCTCGGCGAGCCAGCGCCGGGCGCGCTCGACCAGCCGTTCGTCGGGCCGGTGCCGGTGCAGGCGGGCGAGCGCCGCCGTGAGCTCCCACCGGTGGTTCGGGGTGTGCACACCGCCGGCGAGCATCGCGGGCGCCGCGCGGTCGGCGATAGCTCCCAGCGTGGTGCCGAGGGCGCTCAGCCGATCGTCACCCGAACGGCGGATGAGCTCGAGGATGTCGCCGACGTCGTTGATGGTGAAGCCGCTGTCGGGTGGCGACTCGACGTTGTCGCCACCGAGGAACAGCCCCGTCGGCGACTGCAAGTCGGCGAGGACCGAGGCGTACCGCTCCGCGAGTGCCACGGCTGCCGCGTCTCCGGCGAACCCCGAGGACGGGGAGAGGTAGACGGCGACCAGGAGCTTCGCGCGTCGCATGGACTCCCGGTGCGGACCGAGCGGCGCATCGGTGACATCGACGGGGGCGTCCACGAGCGCGGCGGCCGCGGCGTCGGCGGCGGCCACGACGTCGCTCAGGTACGTGTCGGTCGGAAAGACGTCGGTGTCTCGGGTCATGCGGTCTCCGGGGTGAGCAGGCGGGCGCGCAGGGTCACGACCTCGAAGGCGCGGAGGTCCAGGTCGACCGTTCGAGCGTCCGTCAGCGTGGCGGCATCCGCCCGGCCGCCTCCGGCGGTCTCGACGAGGTCGCACACCTCCAGCGACGCGAGGGGCACGTCGAAGCGGAGCGTGTTCGAGCACCGCGCGCCGCGCTGCTCGAACACGCGCACGATGAGGTCGCCGCTGCCGTCTGCGGCGAGCTTGACGGCGGAGACGACGACGTCGGGCCCGTCGCTCGCGACGAGCGGCGCGACCGGGCCCGAACCGTCGACCTCGCGCAGCGGTGAGCCGACGATCGTGCCCCAGCGGGCGGCGTCCGTGGTCGTCTCGGCCGGCGCGAACACCGAGACGAACTCGTGCGCGCCCTGGTCGGCATCCGGATCGGGGAAGGTGGGGGCACGCAGCAGCGATTGCCGCACGGTCGTCACGGTGCCGTGATCATCGGTCGTCCGGGTGGCGTCGTGCCCGTACAGGCCGTCGTTGACGATCGCCGCTCCCGTGCCGGGCTCGGCGACGTGCACCCACCGGTGCGCGCAGACCTCGTAGCGCGCGGCATCCCACGAGGTGTTGGTGTGCAGCGGGCGGCGCACGTGCCCGAACTGCGTCTCGTAGGCGGCGTCGTGGGCGTGCACGGCGACGGGGAAGGCCAGCTTGAGCAGTCGGTGCCGTTCGTGCCAGTCGACCCGGGTGCGGATGCGCACGGCGCCGCCGGCGGGGTGGAGGTCGATCCACTGCTCCACCTGTCCGTGGGCGAGGGGGTGGACGACGTGCACGGCCCCGGTCTCGGTGAGCCGGGCCGTGCCGCCGTCGACGTCGGTCGTCGCGAGCCGGTACGAGGCGTCGAGCTCCCAGGCGTCCCACTTGGCGGGAGCGTCGACGTGCAGCTGGAGCAGCCCGCCCCGGTGTCCCACCGGGATGAGCTCGCGACCATCCGGCAGCGCACGGACGCTGCGCAGCGTGCCGTCGGGACCGACGACGACGTCGATGCTGTCGGAGCGCAGCCGGAAGCCGTCCGCGACCGGTTCGGACGAGAACGGCGTCGCCTCGGGCGCGGGTCCGGCGGACCCGGGAGCGATCGCTCCGACGGGCGCCGACGCGGGGTTGAGCGCGAGCCGCGTCGATCCCGAGCCCGCCAGCGCGGCGATCGCCGCCGCGATGATCGCCTCCAGACGCGCGGTCGTCTCGGCGTGCGAACGCTCGGCTTCGCGGTGGACCCACGCGATCGCGCTGCCGGGCAGGATGTCGTGGAACTGCAGCAGCAGCACCTCCCGCCAGAGCTCGTCGAGCTCGTCGGCGGGGTAGGGGATGCCGCGCCGGATGTGAGCCGCGGTGCTCCACTGCTCCGCCTCGACGAGGAGGGCCTCGTTGCGCCGGTTGCCGCGCTTGGTCCGCATCTGCGACGTGTAGATGCCGCGATGGAACTGCAGGTACATCTCGCCCGACCAGACGGGCGGGTCGGCCGGCTCGTCGGCGGCCTCGACGAAGAACTCGCGCGGAGTGCCGAAGGCGACCGTGGGCGACCCTTCGAGATCGGCCTGGAGACGCGCGTCGGCCATCATCTCGCGGGTCGGGCCGCCGCCGCCGTCGCCGTACCCGTACGGCATGAGCGATCGCGTGCTCGCGGCGTGATCGGCGAAGTTGCGCACGCTGCGGGCGAGCTCGGTCGGACGCATGTCGCCGCTGTAGGTGTTGTTCGGGGGGAAGTGCGTGAAGATCCGCGAACCGTCGAGGCCCTCCCACACGAAGGAGTGGTGGGGCATCGTGTCGCCGTCGTTCCAGCACATCTTCTGCGTGAAGAACCATCGCAGCCCGGCACTGCGCAGCAGTTGGGGGAGCGACGCGGGAAAGCCGAACGAGTCGGGCAGCCAGCCGACGTCGCTCCTGGCCCCGAAGTGCTCCTCGAAGAACCTCGTGCCGTAGAGCAGCTGGCGCGCGAGCGATTCGCCGGAGGGCATGTTGACGTCGGACTCGACCCACATGTTGCCGACCGGGATGAACCGGCCCTCGACCACCCGCTCGGCGACGCGGGCGAACAGCTCGGGGTCGCTGCGCCGCACCCAGTCGAAGTGCTGCGCCGAGGAGCTCACGAACACCGCATCGGGGTCGGCGGACATGAGGTCGAGCACGTTGGCGAAGGTCCGGGTGACCTTCCGAACCGTCTCGCGCGTCGGCCACAGCCAGGCCGAGTCGATGTGCGCGTGTCCCGTCGCCGTGATGCGGTGGGCGGATGCCGCGGCCGGTGACGCCAGCAGCGGTGCGAGGATGCCGCGGGCCGCGCTCGCCCCGGCGGCCGGATCGTCCGGGTCGACCGCATAGAGCGCCCGCTCGAGGCCGTCGAGGATCCGGGCACGGCGCGGATCGGTCGCCGTGAGCTCGCGTGCGAGGCCGACCAGCACGATGATCTCGCGACGCAGGCGTTCGACCGTCTCGTCGACGAGCCGCACCTCCATCGCGCCGAGGCGGTAGAGCGGGGCGGCCCCGGCGGTGGCACTGTCGCCGAGGGGCGTCGGGGCGAACGCCAGCGGGCTGCGGAAGTCGTCGCCGCCGGAGAGGTCGGGGTTGGCGGCAGCCTCGACGGTGAACGAGAACTCCTCCCCCGGACCGGCGCCGACGGGGACGTGATGGTTGCGCGGCTCGAGACCCTTGACGACCGCCCCCGCGGTCGTGCGCACCAGCCCCTCGCACTGGAAACCTGGCTTGGCCTGCGTGAACCCGAGGTCGAGCGAGAGCTCGATCCGGCCGTCGCGTCCGGCCCATTCGGCGGGCACCCGCCCCTCGACGAGGAACCACGTCGTGCCCCACGCCCGGCCCCAGCGCGAGCCGGGCTCGACCGGCACGAAAGCGGCATCCCGCTGCATCCGCGCGATTGGCACCGGCTCGCCCGGGAGGTCGCCCTCATCGGGCACCTGCCACGCCGACACCGTCACGGCGCGCCGATCGGCGACCACCCCGCGTGCGAGGTGGTCGCCGACGAACCGGTCGACGCGTTCGAGGATCAGGTCGTCCCGCGCGGGCATCAGTCCTTCAGCCCCGCATTGATGTTCGACGACGTGATGTACGGCTGGAACACGAGGTACAGCGCGATCAGGGGGAGCATCGAGAGCACGGACGCCGACAGCAGGATCGTCCACTCGATGTTCTCCGCGCCGACGAGGGCGCGCAGGGCGATCTGCAGCGTGAACTGTTCCGGGTTGCCGAGGATGATGAGCGGGAAGATGTAGTCGTTCCAGCGCCACTGGAACGACATGATCGCGAGGGTCAACGCGATCGGGCGGGCCAGCGGCATCATGATGCGGAAGAAGATGCCGAACTCGCTCGCACCGTCGATGCGCGCCGCCTGCATGAGCTCGTCGGGGATCGTGATGAAGAACTGCCGGAACATGAACACGCCGGTGGGCGTGATGATCGAGGGGATGATCACACCCGCGAGGGAGTTGTAGAGCCCGAGGTCGCGGATGACGATGAACAGCGGGTTGAGGATGACCTCGCCGGGCAGCATCGTCATCGACAGGATGCAGAGCCCGAGCACGCTCAGCCACGGGTTCTTGTACTTCGCCAGGGCGTAGCCGGTCATCGCGCAGAGCGCGACGGTCAGGACGGTGGTCACCGTCGCCACGATCGCGGTGTTGAGGAAGTAGCGCGCGAAGTCGATGCGCTCGAGCGCCGCGGCGTAGCCGTCGAGGGTCCACTCCCGCGGGAAGAACGACAGCGGGTAGCTGAACAGCTCGCTGCCGGGCTTGAACGACGACAGCAGGAACCACAGGAGCGGGAACAGCATGAGGACGGCGAGGACCCAGAGCATCGTCGTGGGGACGATCGACTTGCGGATGCGGCCCTGCGTGCGGCGACGGCGCTCGTAGCGCTTGGTCCGCTTGTCGTCGGGGACGGTGATGGCGTAGGTGGTCACCATGCGTTGTTGCTCCTCCGGCTGATGCGCAGCTGGATCACCGCGATGATCATGAGGATCACCAGGAGGACCATGGATGCCGCGCTGGCGTAGCCGATCTCGGATTGCTTGAAGCCGGTCTCGTAGATGTACTGCACGATCAGGCGGTTCTGGGTTCCCGGGCCGCCGCCGTTGAGGGACTGGATGAGCGCGAACTCCTTCATGTGCCCGAGGGTCGACAGGAGGATCACGAGCACCGAGGTCGGCGCGATCGACGGCAGCGTGATGTTTCGGAACCGCTGCCACCCGTTCGCGCCGTCGAGCTCCGCCGCCTCGTAGTAAGACTTCGGCACATTGTTGAGCGCGGCGACGAACAGGAGCATGTTGAACGCCGCGCCGCCCCAGGAGGACGCCACGATCACGACGAGCAGCGACAGGTCGGCGTTCGACGACCACGGCACGCCTTCACCGCCGAGGGTGCGGATGATGAAGTTCACGAAGCCGAAGCTCTCGCCGAACATCCAGCGCCAGATGACACCGGTGACGATGGGGGAGACGAGCCAGGGCAGGAAGAAGATGATGCGGGCGGCCGTCTTGCCGCGTGCCCACACCGCATTGATGGCGACGGCCATCGCGAGCGAGAGCGCGTAGCTGAGCGGAACCGCGAAGAGGGTGAAGACGAAGGTCCGGGCCAGCGCGCCGTAGAAGCCCGGATCGGTCATCAGCTCGACGTAGTTCGCGAGGCCGACGAACTCGGCGTCGCCCCAGCCGCGGAAGTCCGTCAGCGAGTACGAGAGCCCGAGCACGCCCGGCCACAGGAAAAACAGCGCGAACAGCGCCGCGGTCCCCACCGTGAAGACGAACGGCGCGAGCCGGTAGCGCCCGAAGACGCGCTTGCGGGGACGGGGCGCGCCGGGCGCCCCCGCCGTGGGGGCGGAGGCGTCCGGCGTGATGGTTGCAGTCATGCGATGGGCTCCCCTGGGGAGGTCAGTTCATCTGTTCGGTCGAGATGGAGTTGATGTTCGCCACGGTCTGCTCGAGCGTCTGCTCGCCGCTGAGGTACTTGATCGTCTCGTCCTTCAGCGGCTCGCTGTCGATCGCGAGTCCGGTGTAGCTGTTCTTCAGCCCGTCGACGGTCTGACGTGCCGCGATCTCGGGCGACTCGGCGATCTCGCCGTTGTAAAGGTCGAACGCGTACGCGTCGTCCTGGTAGCTCACCTCGAGGCCCTCGAGGGCCGGCAGGCAGCCGGAGACCTCGCAGTACGCGCGGTAGTTCTCGGGCTGGTACATCCACTTCACGAAGTCGAGCGTCTCCTGCTCGACGCCGGTGCCGTCGTAGGCGACGATCCACGAGGCGGCCCCGTAGTTCGTCGAGCGGACCGGCTGCTGGGGAAGCGGCACCGACAGCCACTCGAAGTCGGTGATGTTGGCCTGGAAGTCGGCGATCTGCCAGACACCCGACATGTAACCCGCGACGCGACCGCTCTTGAAGGTCGCGCTGGGGTCGTCGCCCGCAGCCCAGACGGCCTTGGGCATGAACCCGTCGTCGTTGAGCTTCTTGAAGTACTCGAGGGCCTTCTCGCCCTCGGCGTCGAGGGCCCAGGTGCCGTCGCTCTGCTCGGTGACGCCCTGGCTGCCGAACTCGAACAGGAAGGCGCGCAGGCGGTGGGCCGAGCTGTCCATGACGGCGCCGAACTCGGCGTCGGTCTTCTCCACGACCTCGCCAGCGCGCTGGACGTACTCGTCCCACGTCCACTGCTGGTCGAGGGAGGTCGGGTACTCCACGCCGGCGGCGTCCCACAGCGACTTGTTGATGAACATGCCGACGCCGGTCAGCGTCGTCGGGAGGGCCTTGACCTTGCCGTCGCTCGGGTCCTCGACGCGCAGGGCCGGGATGACCTTGGCCTCCTCGGCGATGTCGGTGAGATCGAGCATGCGGGCGGTCCAGGCGGGGTCGGCGTCCGGTGCCGCGGCGAGGGCCGGGAGGTCGTTGGCCTGCGAGGCCGTGCGCAGTCGCGTGCGCAGGTCGTCGTTGGGGACCTCGACGACGTTGACCTTGACGCCGGTCTCCTCCTCGTACTTCTCGGCCAGCATCGCATAGCCGCCGCCCTGTGCGGCGTCGCCCGACTGCACGAACTGGAGGACGACCTGATCGCCTTCCCCGCCGCCCTGGGACGAGCAGCCGGCGAGCGCGAGGGCGCCGATCGTTGCTCCGACGAGGACGGTGGTGCGAATGGTGCGGGAACTCTTCACTGCTTCTCCTTCACACGCGCTCTGCGGTGAGCGCTCGATCGTGTCGCGTCAGGCCGTGGTGCAATTGTCGGCATGTCATGACAATGTGGGTGAGACATACGGTAGCCCTCCACCGCCCATCCGGCAAGCGCTTCCCGTTTCGAAGCTGTAAAAGCTGAGCGAGGGATGAATGTTACCGGTAACGTGACAGGTCAACGTCCTTCGCCAGTGCCGGAAAGGTCCTCATGAGCACCCACGGGTCCCTTGATCCCCACGCCGTTCTCACCGTCGTCGATCGGCGCATCTTCGGGGGCTTCGTCGAGCACCTCGGTCGTCACATCTACGACGGCATCCACGAGCCCGGACACCCGACCGCGGGTCCCGACGGCTTCCGCCGCGATGTCGTCGACCTCGTGCGGGAGCTCGGCGTCTCGACGATCCGGTACCCCGGCGGCAACTTCGTCTCGGGCTACCGCTGGGAGGACGGCGTCGGTCCCCGCGAGGAGCGCCCGCGGCGTCTCGACCTCGCGTGGCATTCGACCGAGACGAACGAGGTCGGGCTCCACGAGTTCTCGGACTGGCTCGAGCTCGTCGGCAGCGACCTCATGCTCGCGGTGAATCTCGGCACCCGCGGCACGCAGGAGGCTCTCGATCTCCTCGAGTACGCCAACCTCGACGCCGACACCGCCTGGACCCGCAAGCGCGCGGAGCACGGGCGACCCGAGCCCCTCGGCGTGCGGATGTGGTGCCTGGGCAACGAGATGGACGGACCGTGGCAGCTCGGTCACCGCAACGCCGACGACTACGGCAAGCTCGCCTCCCGCACCGCCAAGGCGATGCGGATGATGCAACCCGACCTCGAGCTGGTCGTCTGCGGCTCGTCGGGGAGCGGGATGCCGACCTTCGGGTCGTGGGAGCGCACGGTGCTCGAGCACACCTTCGAGGACGTCGACTTCATCTCCTGCCACTCCTACTACCAGGAGCGCGGCGGCGACGCCCAGGAGTTCCTCGCTTCCGGCGTCGACATGGCGCGCTTCATCGAGTCGGTCGTCGCGATCGCCGACTCCGTCGCCGCGACCAAGCGCAGCGACAAGCGCATCATGATCTCGTTCGACGAGTGGAACGTCTGGTACCTGTTCGACGAGAACGGCGAGCAGGACGACAAGCCGGAGGAGGCGGGCTGGCCCGTCGCACCCCGCCTGCTCGAAGACCGGTACCACGCCCTCGACGCCGTCGTCTTCGGCGACCTGCTGATCACGCTGCTGCAGCACTCCGACCGGGTGCGCTCGGCGTCCCTCGCGCAGCTGGTCAACGTCATCGCGCCGATCATGACCGAGCCCGGCGGTCCCGCCTGGCGCCAGACCACGTTCTTCCCCTTCTCGATCACCTCGCGCCTCACCGGCGAGCAGATCGTGCGCGTGCCGCTCCACGGTGCGACCGTGACCAGCTCGCGCTTCGGCGAGATCCCCGCCGTCAACGCCGTCGCGACGGTCGGCGAGCAGGGGACGAGCGTCTTCGTCGTCAACCGGTCGGTCGACGAGGCGGCGACCCTGCGTCTCGATGTGTCAGCCCTGATCGCGGAGCTCGGCCGCGACCCGCGCATCGTCGAGTCGCACCTGCTGCACGACGACGACATGTACGCCGCGAACACCCTCGATGATCCGGAGCGGGTCGGGGTCGGGCCGCTCGAGGATGCCGTCATCCGCGACGGCATCCTCGAGGTCCCCCTTCCGCCCGTGAGCTGGGCAGCCCTGCTGCTGGCCTGAGCGCGCCCGCTCAGGCGGGGCTGAACAGCAGCCGCACCGACGCCGCGAAGGCGGGCACACGGTACCGGGGGAGCACCCCGGGGCCGCAGGTCGCCGTGCCGACACCCGACTGCGCGATGTCGATCGAGAGGTGGGTCGCGGTGGGGGCGGGCAGGAGGGATGCGTGCGTCGTGTCGGCCAGGGTGCGCCGATCCCACGGCGACACCGTGACGGCGACGCCGGCATCCGTGCTGCCACCCCGGAGCACGCGCACCCGCACGGCGCCCGTCTCGGTGCGGATCGTCGCGTCACGCACACCGCGCCTCGAGCCGCTCTCCTGCGGGCGGACGTGCGGGGTGACGAGGTCGGACGCGCCCACGCGGTGCCACCCGAAGTGGACGCCGGAGTCGGTGTCCGGGTAGCTCGGGCCGGGACCGTAGCCCGCGAAGTCGAGACCGACCGGCGCCCCCTCCAGGCCGAGGTCGATGCCGAGCCGTGCCCAGTCGACCTCCCAGGGTCCGTGAGGTTCGATGTCCAGGTGCAGCAGCAGTCCGTCCTCCACAGCGCGCCACGACCAGACCGCGTCGATCGCGGCGTCGTACGACGGCGTGCCGTCGCGGGTCCAGGCGGTGAGCGCCCGGTCGTCGCGTGACGTCGCGCGCAGACGGGTCAGCATCCGGTCCATCCGCGCCGTCGCCCAGCGCTCGGCAAAGGGCGGCAGGTCGGGCTCGTCCCACCCCGCGGCCCGGTCGTTGTCGGTCGGTGCACGCCAGATGCCCAGGCGTGGCGGGTCGATCACGCGGACGGTTCCGAGGACGAGCGGCCGAGCCCGGCGGTCGAAGAGCTCGGCGGCCGGCGCGGCCCCGTCCTCCCGCACCGGCGCACCGGTGCGCACGTGCTGTCCGCGGGCGACGACATGGCCGGGCGCCGCCCACGAGGTCTCGCCGCGCAGTGCCGCTTCGAGGGTGAGGACGTCGGCGACCGCCGGAGCGCGGCGGTCGTCCCGGGCTTCCGGGGGAAGCGCGACGACCGAGCGCTCCCGCGCGGCCGCCGCCACCTCCAGCTCGCCCTCGGCGACCACCACGCCATCGCGCTCGCGCCGCCACTGCACGCGCAGGTGCGACAGATCGATGTGGTCGTAACGATTGATCACGGCGGCCTGGCGACGGTCGGCGGCGATGTCGAACACGACCGGCGCGATGATCGCCGCGTAGTCGACGAGGCCGGGTCGCAGCTCGCGGTCGGCGCTGACGAGCCCGTCGATGACGAAGTTGTGGTCGTGCACCGACTCGCCGAAGTCGCCGCCGTATCGGATGAGGCGGCGTCCGTTCTCGTCCCGGACGGCGATGCCGTGCTCGACCCACTCCCACACGAACGCACCGGCGATGCGGGGGTACCGCTCGACGAGTTCCCAGTACTCCTTCACGCCGCCCGGGCTGTTGCCCATCGCGTGCCCGAACTCGCACAGGATGAACGGCAGGCCGCGCCGCCGCGCCTCGTCGGCGGTCGCGTCGAACGCGACGGGATGCAGCGCCTCCTCGCCGATCCGGCGCACCTCCTCGTGCGAGGGGTACATCCGCGAGTAGACGTCGACGTCGCGGCTGGACCAGTCGCCCTCGTAGTGGATGAGCCGCGACGGATCGTGACCGCGTACCCAGTCGGCCATCGCCGTGATGTTCGAGCCGGCGCCGGACTCGTTGCCGAGCGACCACAGGATGACGCTGGCGTGGTTGCGGTCGCGGGTCACGGTGCGGCGGATGCGGTCGAGGAACGCCTCGCGCCACGCGGGATCCGTGCTGGGGTTGCCACGCCACTCGACGTACTCGTACTCGTGGGTCTCGAGGTCGCACTCGTCGATGAGGTAGAGCCCGTACTCGTCCGCGAGATCGAGGAAGTCGGGGTGCGGGGGATAGTGCGACGTGCGCACCGCGCTGATGTTGTGCTGCTTCATCAGCTCGATGTCGCGGCGGGCCAGTGCTTCGGAGTGCACCCGCCCGTGCTCGGGGTCGTGCTCGTGCCGGTTGACGCCCCGCAGCGTGACGGGCCGTCCGTTGACCGTCAGGATGCCGCCGGCCGCTGCCACCCGCCGGAATCCGACTCGCAGCGACACGCGTTCGGCGGCGGTGCTCAGAACCGCCTCGTAGAGCCGCGGCGTCTCGGCCGACCACGGCGAGACCTCGCCGGCGTCGAGGAGTGCGGGCGCGAGCGCGGTGTCGACGATGCCGGCTCCGGTGCCGCGGACGACCGTGTCGATGCCGAGCTCGTCGATCCGGACGCGGACCTCGCCATCGGTCGCCACGCGCACGGCGAGCTCGCCACGGCCCGTCGCCGGATCGTAGTCACCCGTGACGAAGGCGTCGTCGATGCCGCCGGCCGGACGCGCGAGCAGTGCGACGCTGCGGAAGATGCCTGGCAGCCACCACATGTCCTGGTTCTCGAGGTAGGTGGCGTCGGAGAACTTCGCCACGCGCACCCCGATGACGTTGCCAGAGGGGCGCACGAGATCCGTCACGTCGAACTCGTGGGTCAGCCGGCTTCCCCGTGTCGAGCCGAGCCGCGCACCGTTGAGGAACACGTCGGCGGCCGACTCGACACCATCGAAGCGCAGTAGGATCCGTGAGTCCGTCACCGCCGCGACGGTCTGGAGCTCGCGGTCGAGCTCGAACGTCCGGCGGTAGTCGCCGATCGGATTGAGGTCGGGCGGATGCGGCGGGTCGATCGGGAACGGGAACTGCACGTTCGAGTAAGCGGGCAGCCCGAAACCGTTGAGGTTCCAGTGACCGGGGACCCCGAGCTCGGCCCAGTTCCCCGCCGCTCCGTCGAGCCACGTGTCGTCGGGGATGTCGAACACCGAGGCGCTGAGGCGGAACTGCCACGTGCCGTCGAGGGACTGCACGGGCGCGTCCGAGCGCAGGCGTGACCGCGGCGGCTCCGAGCCCTCGCCGGGGCCGATGCGCGCGATGTCGAAGACCGGCGCGCTCATGCGTGCACCGGCGGAGTCGACAGGGCCGGCGAGAGCCGAGATGCGGCGGCGCCGTCGAGGAAGAGGGTCACGTCGGGATGCCGCTGGAGGAAGGATGCCGGCACCGCGGCGGTCACGGGGCCTTCGACCGCGCGGGCGACGGCGTCGGCCTTGTGCCCGCCCGTCGCGACGAGGACGATACGCCGCGCCTCGAGGATCGTCCCCACGCCCTGCGTGAGGGCGTGAGTGGGGACGGGCTCGGCCGGGTCGAGGAAGAACCGGCTGTTGTCGGCGATCGTCTGCGCGGCCAGCTCCACGACGCGGGTGCGCGAGTCGGCGGCCGAGCCGGGTTCATTGAAGCCGATGTGCCCGTTCGTCCCGATGCCGAGGATCTGCAGGTCGACGCCGCCCGCCCGCGCGATGGCACGCTCGTAGGCTTCGGCGGCAGCGTCGGCATCCGCTGCCGCGCCGTCGGGGACGTGCACGCGGGCGGGGTCGAGGTGCAGCGGCGCGGTCACCTCCCGGGCGATGACGGAGTGGTAGCTCTCGGGGTGGCCCGGGGCGAGGCCGACGTACTCGTCGAGCGCGAAGGCCGTCGCCGACGACAGGTCGAGTCCGGCGCGAACGAGGATGGCCAACGACCGGTAGAGCGGCTGCGGCGACGAACCGGTCGCGACGCCGAGCACGAGGTCGGGGCGGTCGTCGGCCGCTGAGGCGACCGCGCGGGCGGCGGCCGCGCCGGTTGCGACGGGGTCGGGGGACACGATGATTCTCACGAAGTGCCTTTCGGTGCGGAGCGGGCGGCGAGACGGTGGGCGAGGGTGAGGGCTCCGAAGGCGGGCGCCGTGTCGAGGACGGTGACGCTGAGCGCCCGGTCGCGCGCGGCCACGGCCGTGCGCAGCCCGGCCGCAAGCGCCGGCTGAGCCGTCATCACCCCGCCGGCGGCGATGACATCGTGTCCGCGGGCGCCGCGAGCCCGCACCGCCATCACGAGGTCGGCGAGGTGCGCCGTCGCGCGTTCGACGACGCCGTGAGCCAGGGGCGATCCGGCGGTGAGAGCCTCGAACACGCGCGGCGCCAGCCGGCCCCAGGTGTCTTCGCTCGCGTCGGCCTGGAAGCGCAGCGCCAGTTCGACGGCGTCGTGCGCGCCGAGCGCGTCGAGGAGCGATCGCGCGAGGGGGTCGCGGAGCGCCGCCGGTCCGTCGTGGTCGACGGCGCGCAGCACGGCCAGCACCGCGCCGCGCGCGAGGCCGGGAGCGCTCGCGTCGTCGGCGATCAGCCACCCGTGCCCGTCCGCGGCGATCGGCGTTCCATCTGGTCCCGCGCCAACGACGATCGAACCGGTGCCGGCGATGACGCAGATGGCGGTGTCGCGCCGCATGGCGGGAGCGAGCAGCACCGCATCGTTGACGACATCGACGAGTCCGGGGAGTCGGTCGCGCAGGAGGGCGGTCGCGCGCTGCCGCTGACCGGCGTTGTCGACACCGTGCGCTCCGATGACGGTGGCCGTCGGCGCGCGCCCGACGGCGGACAGCACGGCCTCGCTGAGACGGTCGAAGTTGGCGACGTCGTCGAAGAGCGAGCCGTGCCGCCAGCTCGGGCTCGGGACGATCACGTCGATGTCGACCCCGGGGCCGGAGGCGACGATCTGCGTCTTGGTGCCGCCGACGTCGACGCCGACGATCGGACCGGGAACGGGGCGGGGCATCGACTCAGGCAAGGTAGAGCGCTCCGTTCACGCGGTCGATCGCGAGCTGTCCGATGCCCACGACGGCGGCGCGCTCGCCGAGCTCGCCCAGGAGGATCCGCGGCGGCGCGGGGAGGCGTCCGGCCAGCCGCCGGTCGATCTCGTCGACCAGCAGGCCGGCGCGCTCGGGAAGGGCGCCGGCGAGGATGACCTCCCCGCAGTCGAGGACGACCGCCAGCGCCGCGACCGACATCGCGATGTAGTCCAGGAGCTCGGTCGCCGCCGACCTCGCCGTGTCGGAGCCGTCGGCGTACTCGTCGAGGATGCCGAGCGTCGATTCCCGCCGGGCGAGCGTCGAGCGCGAGGCTCCGAGCTCGAGGATGCGCGTCTCGAGGTCGCCCCCCGCGGCGGGGGAGCGGGTGAAGCCGGAACGGTCTGCGATCAGGTGCCCGATCTCGCCCGCGGCGGCGCGCGCGCCGCGCAGCAGCCGGCCGTCGGCGACGATCCCGGCTCCGAGGCCGACGCCCAGGAGGAACGCGGCCATGTTCGCGCTTCCACGACCGGCCCCGTGGGACCATTCCCCGACCGCGACGGCGTTGGCGTCGTTCTCGACCACGGTGGGCAGCCCGGTCCGTTCGGCGACGAGGTCGCGGAGCGGGACGTCGACCCAGCCGAGCTCCACCGAGTCGCCGACGCGCCCCGTCGGGGCGACGACGCCGGGGACGGCCACGCCGACGCCGTTCGCCGGGATGCCGCGTTGCGCGGCCGCCCCGCGGAGGTCGTCGATGAGTTCGAGGGTTCCGTGCAGACGCGACGCGGGGTCGAGCGAGCCGTCGGGGCCGACGAGCGAACGTTCCTCGGTGTGGCGGATGTCGCCGTTGAGATCGATCAGGGCGCCGCGGGCACAGGTGTCCGTCACGTCGAGGGCGATGACGCTGCGGGTCTCCCCGGCGAATCGGTAGCGGTGCGACGGCCGGCCGATCGCGCCGTCGAGGTCGCGTTCGACCACGATCGCGCCGTCCTCGACCAGCCGGGTGCACAGCCGATGGACGGTCGCCGTGGCGAGACCGGTCGCCTCGACGAGCTCGACGCGACCGAGCGGGCCGCGGGTGCGCAGCGCATCGAGGATCGCGGTCTGATTGATCAGCGCCGCGGTGCGCGTCGTCGCCGTGGCCCGGCTCGGGGCTGCCTCATCGTGCATCATGCGTTCCTCGATCTCATCGCGGGGGACCATTGCAGAATATATCTCGCACTGATAAAAAAGCACACGACCCCGACCTCGACCCTCCCGGAG
Organism: Microbacterium sp. Yaish 1; assembly: GCF_002245215.1. GTDB lineage: Bacteria > Actinomycetota > Actinomycetes > Actinomycetales > Microbacteriaceae > Microbacterium. The sequence continues at coordinate 1,424,798 of NZ_NPMR01000002.1, read as the reverse complement.
ACGCGATGACAACCGATGTGCGATCGAGGCCCGACATCCTCTCGACGATGGGCCGGTGGGGACTCGGCACCGGCCCGCTCGGCAACCTCTTCGCCGCCATCGACGATGACGAGGCGCGACGGATCGTCGACGCGACCTGGGATCGCGGAGTGCGGATGTTCGACACCGCTCCGCACTACGGCCTCGGGCTCGCGGAACGCCGGCTCGGTGACGCGCTGCGCGATCGGCCGCGCGCTGAGTACGTCGTCTCGACGAAGGTGGGCCGGCTGCTCGTCCCGAACCCCGAGGGCGCATCGCAGCGCGACTCCGCCGGGTTCGACGTACCGGCGGACCTCGTCCGCCGGTGGGACTTCTCCGCGCGCGGTGTGCACGAGTCATGGGAGCGGTCGCTCGAACGCCTGGGACTCGACGCCGTCGACATCCTCTACCTCCACGATCCCGAGGACCATCTCGATGCCGCCGTCAACGAGGCGCTTCCCGCGCTCGTGGAGCTGCGCGAGGCCGGGCACGTCTCGGCGATCGGCATCGGAACGACGAACGTCGCCGCCGCGATCGCGGTCGTGGAGACGGGGCTCGTCGACGTGGCGATGATCGCGGGCCGCTACACGCTGCTCGACCGCACGGCGGGGGAGCGGCTCCTGCCGGCGGCGCTCGACCACGATGTCGCCGTCGTCGCGGCGGGCGTCTACAACTCCGGCATCCTCGCGACCGCGCGACCCGGGCCGGGCAGCTACTACGACTACGCGCCTGCGTCCGCCGAGGTCATCGCCCGCGCGGCCCGGCTCGCGGAGGTGTGCGCCGCCCACGGTGTCGAGCTGCCTCGCGCGGCGCGCGCGTTCGCCCTGCGGCATCCCGCCGTCGTCTCGGTGGTGCTCGGCATCGGCGACCCGTCTTTCGTGCCGGGGACGTTCGACGACGATGAGCCGTTGCCCGAGGCGCTCTGGGCGGAGCTCGACGCGTGAGCGAGCATCTTCTCCGGTACGCCGCGCCGGCGAGCGAGTGGACCGACGCGTTGCCGATCGGCAACGGCGCCCTGGGTGCCATGTGCTTCGGAGACCCCGACGAAGCAGTCTTCGTCCTCAACGAGGAGACGGCCTGGTCGGGGAGCCCCGCGAGCGAGCGGATGCCGCCGACCGTGGGCGCCGACGCCGCCGCGGCGGCCCTGGCCCGCGCCCGGGAGGCGATGGCCGACGGGCGCTTCGCAGACGCCGACGAGGCCGTGCGCCTGCTGCAGCACCGGCACACGCAGGCCTACCTCCCCGTCGCGACCTTGCGTGTAGCGATCGCCGGCTCCGCTCCCGCCGCGGCGTCGGACCGCGCGGGCTACGAGCGCTCGCTGGATCTGCGGACGGCCACGCACACGGTCCGCACCGGGCCTCTCGATGCGCCGCTGGTGCAGCGGACGTGGATCAGCGCACCGCACGGCGTGATGGTCCACGAGATCGAGGCTCCCGAGGCCGTCGACATCGAGGTCGACCTCGACACCGGCCTGCAGGAACTCGATCGCGTGGGGTCCGGCGCGGAGGCCACGCTCCTGTTCCGTCTGCCGTCCGACGTCGTCCCGCCCCACGACGACTCCACCGAGCCCATCGTGTTCGAGGCCGCCGCCGAGGTGGTGGAGGGCGCCGTGTGCACGCGCGTCCTGTCAGACGCCCCTGACCCGGGTCGCCCGCTGCGCGGCATCCGGACGCTCCGGCTCATCGTCGCCGTCGAGACGACCTTCACCCGCATCGGAGCGCCGCCGCGGGGGAACGCGGAGGATGCCGCCGAGCGCGCACGGGCTCGCATCGAGCGGGCGCTCGCCGACGGCCTCGAGCGTGTCCGCGCCGCGCAGCTCGACGATCACGGACGTCTCTACGGCCGGGTCGAGCTCGACCTCGACGCTCCGACACCCGACGCCGTGACCGACAGGCGCCTCCGCGACGTCAACGTCGTCGACGGCGCCGCGGGGGAGCTCGCCGAGCCGGCGGCGGACCCCGGCCTCGCCGCGCTGCTCTTCCACTACGGGCGATACCTGCTGATCTGCTCCTCCCGACCGGGAGGTCTTCCAGCGACCCTTCAGGGCATCTGGAACGGTGAGATGCGGCCACCGTGGAGCTCGAACTACACGACCAACATCAACGTGCAGATGAACTACTGGGCTGCCCACACCACCGCGCTCGCCGAGACAGAGGAGCCGCTGCTCGACCTCGTCGAGGCACTCGCCGACAACGGTCGCGAGACGGCGCGCCGCCTCTACGGAGCGCGCGGCTGGGTCGCTCATCACAACACCGACGCGTGGGCGTACACGCAGCCGGTCGGAAACGGGGTCCACGACGCGCAGTGGGCCTTCTGGCCCATGGCCGGGTTCTGGCTGTGCCGACATCTCGAGGAGCGGCATCGCTTCGGCGCGGGCGACGCAGGATCGCACGAGCGCGCACACCGCATCATCCGCCAGGCGTCGCTGTTCGCACTCGACTGGGTGCACCGCGCGCCGGACGGCACGTACACGACCCTCCTGTCGACATCCCCCGAGAACGACTACCGCACCACGGACGGGGGACGTGCCGCGGTCACCACCGGAGCCGCCCTCGACCTCGTGCTGCTCCGCGAGCACCTCGCGGCCGACCTCGCGCTCGCGGCGCAGCTCGGGCACGACTCCGCGGCGGACGCTGACGCGGACCGCATCCGCGAGGTGCTGAACGGGCTCGCGCCGGTCCGTGTCACCGCGTCGGGCAGCATCGCCGAATGGGGCGGCGATCCCGACGCGGTGGATCCGCATCACCGGCACGTCTCCCCGGTCGCGTTCGTCTATCCCGGCGCCGACGATCTCGGGGAGGAGCATCGCCGGGCCGCCTCCCGCTTCCTCGACGCGCGCGGCGACGATGCGACGGGCTGGTCGCTCGCGTGGAAGCTCGCGCTTCGCGCGCGGCTGCGCGAGCCCGGGCGGGTCGACGGACTGCTGAAGCTGGTGTTCCGCGACATGACGTTGCCACGCGAGGCGGAGGTGGGCGGGCTGTACCCATCGCTGCTGGCGGCGCATCCGCCGTTCCAGATCGACGGGAACCTCGGCTACACCGCGGCGATCGCCGAGTGCCTGCTGCAGTCGCACCGGGATGACATCGAGCTGCTGCCCGCCGTTCCCGCGTCGCTTGGCGGTGGCCGTGTCCGAGGCCTGCGCGCCCGGCCCGGCATCGTCGTCGACATCGCGTGGGAGATGTCTGACGCCGGCGCCCGGCTGACCTCGGCGCGCCTGACGGCGGAGACGGATGCCGCTGCCGGCACTCGCCTCGTGCGGTGGCCCGGTGGCTCCGCGCGCGTCGAGCTCCACGCGGGGCGCCCCGTCGAGCTCGACGGCGGCTGACCCGCGCCCCTCCTCCGAGAGGCGACGCGTTACGGCTTGCGCGAGGACCGAGCCGCGATCTACAGTATGGGAAAGCGCTTACCATCCACCCGGTGAGCGGACGAAGCAAAGGAACGCCCGTGTCAGAGACGACCACCCTCAGCCCCGCGCCGGAGACGGCGACCGCCCCGCAGGTCCGCGAGATCGGCATCATCATGAACGGCGTCTCGGGCCGGATGGGCTACCGGCAGCACCTCGTCCGCTCGATCCTCGCGATCCGCGACCAGGGCGGCATCGAGCTTCCGGACGGGACCAAGGTCACGGTCAAGCCGCTCCTCGTCGGTCGCAGCGAGGCGAAGCTCGCCGACCTCGCCGCCAAGCACGGCATCGAGGACTACACGACCGACCTCGACGCCGCTCTCGCCGACCCGCGCTGGGAGATCTACGCCGACTTCCTCGTCACGAAGGCCCGCGCGTCGGCGCTGCGCAAGGCGATCGCCGCAGGCAAGACCATCTACACCGAGAAGCCCACCGCGGAGTCGGTCGACGAGGCTCTCGAGCTCGCGAAGCTCGCCGCCGAGGCCGGCGTGAAGACCGGTGTCGTGCACGACAAGCTCTACCTCCCGGGCCTGCAGAAGCTCAAGCGCCTCATCGACTCCGGCTTCTTCGGCCGCATCCTCTCGGTGCGCGGCGAGTTCGGGTACTGGGTGTTCGAGGGCGACTGGCAGCCCGCGCAGCGCCCGAGCTGGAACTACCGCGCAGAAGACGGCGGCGGGATCATCGTCGACATGTTCCCGCACTGGAACTACGTGCTCGAGAACCTGTTCGGCGACGTCAAGACCGTCTACGCCCAGGCAGCCGTGCACATCGCCGACCGCTGGGACGAGAACGGCGAGCACTACACCGCCACGGCCGAGGATGCCGCCTACGGCGTCTTCGAGCTCGAGGGCGGCGTCGTCGCGCAGATCAACTCGTCGTGGACGGTGCGCGTCAACCGCGACGAGCTCGTGGAGTTCCACGTCGACGGGACGCACGGCTCCGCCGTCGTCGGCCTCTTCGGCGCGAAGATCCAGCCGCGCAACGCGACCCCGAAGCCGGTGTGGAACCCCGACCTCGAAGACACGCACGACTACGACGCCGACTGGCAGAACGTGCCCACCAATGACGTCTTCCTCAACGGCTTCCGTCAGCAGTGGGAGGAGTTCCTCACCTCGTACGTGACCGAGACTCCGTACGAGTTCGACCTCCTCGCCGGTGCCCGCGGAGTGCAGCTCGCCGAGGCGGGCCTGCAGTCGAGCCGCGAGGGCCGCAAGGTCGAGCTTCCGGCTCTGAGCATCTGAGCGCCGCACGATGACCGACCTCACCCTCCTCGGCGCCGACGGCGCCGTCACCTCCGTCCCGTTGAACGATGCGCCCGGCTACGCCCGGCCGGAGACGCCGCTGCGCAGCCGGGTCGCGTACGCGGCGGCCCATGTCGTTCCCGTCGTCTCGGCCGACAACACTCCCGGCCAGCCGGCGCAGATCGACTGGGACGCCACGCTCGGCTTCCGCCGCGCCGTCTACTCCTGGGGTCTCGGCGTGGCCGACGCCATGGACACCGCGCAGCGGAACATGGGGCTCGACGCCGCCGCGACGCGCGAGCTCATCGCGCGCTCGGCCGAGGTCGCCCGCGAGGAGGGCGGCTCGGTCGTCGTCGGCGTCAACACCGATCACATCGACGACGAGCGCATCTCGCTCGGTCAGGTCATCGACGCCTATAAGAGCCAGCTCGCGTTCACCGAGGAGCAGGGCGCGGGTCCGGTGCTCATGGCGTCGCGGCACCTCGCCCGCGCGGCGTCGTCGGCCGACGACTACCGCCGGGTGTACCGCGAGGTGCTGGCTGCGGCATCCGGTCCGGTGGTCCTGCACTGGCTCGGCACGGCCTTCGACCCGAGCCTCGCGGGATACTTCGGCTCGCCCGATTGGCGCGCGGCATCCGACGTTCTCGTCGAGATCATCGGCGAGAACGCCGACCGGGTCGCGGGCGTGAAGATGAGCCTGCTCGACGCCGCGTCCGAGGTGTCGGTGCGCGAGCGGCTGCCCGAGGGCGTGCGCATGTTCACCGGCGACGACTTCAACTACGTCGGCCTCATCGGCGGCGCCGACGTGCCGCAGGCGGCCCAGCCCGAGCGTGACCCCGCCTCGGCGCGGCAGCACTCGGACGCGCTGCTCGGCGCCTTCGCGGCGATCACTCCGGTCGCCTCCGCCGCCATTCAGGCTCTGGATGCGGGCGACGCCGACCGCTACCTCGCGATCCTGGGGCCGACGGAGGAGCTCAGCCGGCAGATCTTCGCGGCGCCGACGTTCTACTACAAGACCGGCGTGGCCTTCCTGTCGTGGCTCAACGGTCATCAGCCGGCGTTCCAGATGGTGGGCGGGCTGCACTCGGCGCGTAGCCTGCCGCATCTCTCGCGCATCGTCGAGCTCGCGAACGCGTCGCACGCGCTCGAACGGCCGGAACTGGCCGCCGGGCGCTGGCACGCGATGCTGCGTCTGAACGGAGTCGAGGGATGAGCGTCGGCCCCCGCCTGTCGATCAACCAGGCCACGATCAAGTACGCCGACCTCGCGACCGCGCTGCGGGTCACCGCGGATGCCGGGATCGAGGCGATCGGACTGTGGCGCGAGCCCGTGCAGGAGGTCGGTCTGGCCACGGCCGCCGCCATGCTGGCGGACTCGGGCCTGCGGTTCACCACACACTGCCGGGCGGGCTTCTTCACGATGCCGGAGGGTCCCGCCCGGCGCTCCTCGATCGACGACAACCGGGTCGCGATCGACGAGGCCGCCGCGCTCGCCGCCGCCGGTGCGCCCGGCTCCACCGCGATCCTCGTGCTGGTCGCGGGCGGCCTGCCCGAGGGGTCGCGCGACATCGTCGGCGCGCGGGAGCGGGTGCGCGATGCGATCGGCGAGCTCGCCCCCCACGCGAAGGCGGCGGGGGTGACGCTGGCGATCGAGCCGCTGCATCCGATGTTCGCCTCCGACCGCTGCGTCGTCTCCACGCTCGGCCAGGCCCTCGACATCGCGGCCGACTTCGAGCCCGAGGTCGTCGGCGCCACGGTCGACACGTTCCACATCTTCTGGGACCCCGACGTCCTGCCCGCCATCGAGCGGGCCGGGCGCGAAGGCCGCATCGCGACCTACCAGGTGTGCGACTGGCGAACGCCGCTGCCCGAGGACGTCCTGCTGAGCCGCCACTACCCGGGCGACGGGGTCATCGACTTCGCATCGCTGACCCGGGCCGTCGAGGCGACGGGATACGACCGCGACATCGAGGTGGAGATCTTCAACGCCGACATCTGGGCCGCCGATCCCGCCGACGTCGTGCGCCGCACCGCCGAGGCCTTCGGTGAGGCCGTGACGCCGCACCTCTCGGGCGCGCGCACGGCCACCGCATAGACTCGGCTCGTGGGACAGACGGGGATGTCGCCGCGTGGCTCGGCCACGCTGCACGATGTGGCGAGAGAAGCCGGGGTGTCGCTCGCGACCGCTTCACGGGCGCTGAACGGCTCGACCCGCAAGGTCGCCGACGCCTATCGCGAACGCGTCGAACAGGCTGCGGCGCGGCTCGGCTACACGGCCAACCTGTCGGCGCAGGCGACCGCACGCGGCACGTCCGCGATCGTCGCGCTGCTGGTGGCCGACATCGCCGACCCGTACTTCGGGCAGCTCGCGGCGGGCGTCGCGCGCGGCGCCGATGAGGCCGGCCTCGTGGTCACGGTCGCCATCACCGAGCGCGATCCGGCGCGTGAGCTGCGACTCGTGCGCGCGCTGCGCGGTCAACGTCCCCGCGGCATCATCCTCGCCGCGTCGCGCACCTCGCGCGAGATGTCGGACGAGCTGAGAACCGAGCTCGACCTCATCGCCGCGAGCGGAGGAACCGTCGTCGCGTTGGGCCCGGGAGCCCCCGGCATCCGCAGCGTCGCGATCGACAACCGCGGCGGCGCCCGCGAGCTCGGCGCCGCGCTCGCCGCGCGCGGCTACCGCTCGGCCATCGTGCTCGCTGCAGCAGAGGGCGTCGTGACGAGCGATGATCGCCTCGCCGGCTTCGCTGACGGCTTCACGAGCGGCGGGGGAGCCGAGCCCCGCGTCTACCGCGGCGGTTTCAGCCGCGAGTCGGGTGCGGAGGCGATGGCAGCGGCCCTCGCCGACGGCGTCGAGCCGGGGACCGTCGTGTTCGGCATCAGCGACGTCGTCGCCATCGGAGCCCTCACCGCGATGCGTGCCGCGGGACGCGAGCCCGGCACCGACATCGCGCTCGCCGGGTTCGACGACATCCCGACGGGGCGCGACGTCACGCCGCCGCTGACGACCGTCCGCGTGCCTCTCCCCGATGTCGGGTACACCGCGCTCCGCGCAGCCGTCGACGCCGAGGCCGACGAGACGGCCGCTGCGCTGCCGCTCGAGGTGCTCGTGCGCGAGAGCACCCCGCCGCGGAGCGCGTGACGTGACGCGCGTCGTCGTCGCGATCGACAGCTTCAAGGGGTCCATCGCGGCCGCTGAGGCTGCCCGCGAGCTCGCCGCGGGATGGGCCTCCGCCGACGCCGGAGCCGTTGTCGACCTGCGCCCGATGGCCGACGGCGGCGAGGGCACGCTCGACGCGTTCGCCGCCGCGATCCCCGGGGCGGTCCGAGTGCCGATCACCGTCACCGGCCCGGCGGGGACGCCCGTCGACGCGTCCTGGCTGCTGCTTCCTGCGGCGTCCGAGGGCGGATCGGGGGTGCCGTCGCGCGGCCCCGTCGCTGTCGTCGAGCTGGCGTCGACATCGGGGATCGAGCTGCTGGGCGAGCAGCGCCGCGGCCTCGACGCCGACACCACCGGGTTCGGCCAGGCGATCGCGGCGGCGCTCGACGCCGGAGTCGACCGCCTCGTGCTCGGCATCGGATCGAGCTCGTCGACCGACGGTGGGGCCGGGATGCTGCGCGCCCTCGGCGCCCGCTTCACGGATGCCGCCGGACGAGACGTCGTCCCCGGCGCGCGAGGCCTCGCCGACATCGCGCACGCCGACCTGTCGGGGCTCCGTGCGCTTCCCGCGGGGGGCGTCGACGTGCTCAGTGACGTGTCGAACCCGCTGCTCGGTGCGCGTGGCGCTGCCGCCGTGTTCGGGCCGCAGAAGGGGCTCGACGCGGTTCAGGTCGCCGCGGCCGACGCGGCGCTGAGTCGGCTCGCCGACCTCGTGCCGGATGGGGCGTCGCTTGCTGCCACGCCGGGGGCCGGAGCCGCCGGCGGCACCGGGTTCGGGTTGCTCGCGTGGGGCGCGCGCCTGAGCCCCGGCGCTCGCGAGGTCGCGGCGCTCATCGGCCTCGCCGACGCCATCGCCCGAGCCGACCTCGTCATCACGGGCGAAGGCTCGTTCGACGGGCAGTCCGCGGCAGGCAAGGTCCCCGCGTTCGTCGCCGAGCTCGCCGCAGCGGCCCGGGTGCCGGTCGCCCTCGTCGCCGGGCGGATCGCCGCTGACGCCGACACCGCGGCGTTCGCGTCATCCGTCTCGCTGACCGACCTCGCGGGCTCCTCCGCGGCCTCGCTCGCCGACCCCGCCCGCTGGCTCCGCGCCGCGGCCGCCGCGCTCGCCCGCGCCTCGCCCGAGTGAACGGCTTCGCCGCGAGCGCACGGCTTGCTCACGCAGGAAGGTCGTTCACTGGGCGCTCGGCCGTGCATTGAGTGAATGATGCGAGGATGGCTCGGGGCGGTGGACGCCGCGCGGTCGGTAACCCAGGGCATCCGAGACTCCGAGCAGGTCGGCGAGGTACCAGGCGATCGCGAGCCACATCTCCGTCCCCTGGAGGCCCGGCTCTGCACCGGCGAGCCGGAAGCTCATCCCCGCGCCCGGGTGCCAGCCTCCGAGCACCTGGTCGAGGAGGCGGGCTGCGAGGTCTTCTACCTCGGCGCGGCGGTACCCGGCCGCCCGGGTGAGCCACAGCGGATGGGCGACGTCGAGCACATTGCAGGCGTCGAGCCGTGACGGGGCGAACCACCGCTCGTCGCGGGCGTGTCGCAGCACCGTGTCGATGACGGCTTCGGGATGGGGAACCGGGATGCCGTGCTGTGCGAAGGTCCCGCGCGATGCCCGGTAGAAGCCGTTGACGACGAGCAGCAGGCCGCGGTCGGCGGAAGGCCGGCCCCACATGCCGCTCGCGGCATCCGCATGCGTCATGAGCCATCCGAAGAGAGCCTCGGTCACGCCCGGCGCGATCCGGTCGCCCCGGCGCCGGGCCCAGAGCAGGGCGGTGCCGATCGCATCGACGTGGTGTCCGGCGTTCCAGGGGTCGGTGTCCCAGGGGAGCGCATCGAGTCTGGCGATCAGGGACTCGGCCGTCGCTCGGGTGACGAGCCCGACGGGGTGGGCGAACTCGGACCCCAGCAGGTCGAGAGCGTACCCGACGGAGAGCACGTGATAGGCCGTGTCGCCGTCGTCCCAGCCGGGGATGTCGACCGAGCCGAGCGGGGGAACGGCGCCCGTCGCCGGGTCCTGCCAGGCGCGCAGCCGCTCGATCAGCTCGGACGGATCGCTGCCCGGCGGCGTCGACCCCAGCAACAGGTCGGCGATCTCGACGGCGTCGCCCTGCGCGCGCACCGTCGGGGAGACCCCCGGCCGGTCGGCGTACAGCCCGGAGGCCGGGACGACACAGCGGGAGAGCAGAGCGGTCGCGTCGGAGCGGGCCGTCTCGGCGAACGCGGCCACGCGGTCACGCAGCCGATTCCTTTCGGGTGCGGCATCCGCCGGCGGCACCCGCCAGCGCAGCAGCCGAGCGGGGTTTCCGCCGACGATCGCGCCCGCGGGCACGTTCTTCGTGACGACGGCTCCCGCGGCGAGTACAGCCGACGCGCCCACGGTGACCCCGTCGAGGACGACGACGTGCGAGCCGATCCAGACGTCGTCGCCGATGCGGATGCCGCGGCTGGTGAGCGGTTGCCGGAAGACGGGCGTCCCGGGCTCCATCGAGTGGTTGAAGCCGAGCACCGAGCTGTGCGCGCCCATCCGCACGCCGTTGCCGAAGACGACGTCGCCGCGGACGACGGTCGAGGGGTTCACGGAGCAGTCCGAGCCGATGCGCAGGGTGCCGGTCAGGTACGCCCCTGCCGCGATGTACGAGCGGTCGCCCAGGTCGAGGCTCTCGGCGTCGAGCGCCGCGAGCTCCGAGATGAAGCACTCGTCGCTGAACGACCAGTCCGCGTGCTCGTCCGCCAGCGCTGTCTGATGCTCGCGCTGACGCCGCCGGCTCTCCTCGGATGCCGTGGACCAGAAGTCCCACGGCGAGTAGTCGTGACGATCGATCACGCTGGACCTTCTGCGCGCGGGGCGACGGTCGACTCGCGCACGACCAGCGTGGGGTTGAGCATCACCCGACGGGTGGGGCGACCGGGGTCGGCCATCCGGGAGACCAGCAGCTCCACCGCCGTCTCGCCGACACTGACGCGCGGTGGGGCGACGGCGGTCAGGGCGGGCGTGAAGAGTTCGGCGACCTCGTCGTCGTAGGCGATGATCGACAGGTCTTCGGGCACCGAGATTCCGCGGTTGAGCGCCAGATCGACGAACGCCATCGCCTCGGGGTCCGAATGCACCAGCAGGGCGGTCACCCCGCTCCCGAGCGCACGATCCAGCGTCGTGTCGACCGCAGCGGAGAACTCCGCGCTCGCGCGGTCGGGAAGCGTCGTCTCGATGTGCTGGGCGGGTGTGAGCCCGAGCTCTTCGCACGCGGCCTGCCATCCGGCGGCGATCTTGCGCGAGGTGGGGGAATTGCGAGAGAGCACCAGCCCGACCTTGCGGTGCCCGAGCGCCGCGAGGTGGCGCGCCGCGAGAACTGCGCCGAGGGCGTGGTCGGTCGTCACGGCCTCGACGGGAACGCCTGCGGGCTGGACGATGGCGTCGCGCTCGACGAGGACGCTCGGGGTGCCGCACGCGGCGAGCCATTGCACGACATCCTGCGAATGCGGGGTGTCGGTGTTCGGCGCGACGATCAGGCCGCGGATGTCGCCGCTCGCGACGAGACGCTCGAGGACGGGGCGCTCATCCTGCAGCTCGTACGAGGCTCCCCGCAGGTGGACTTTCAAGCCGTGACGACGTGCGGCGGCCTCCATGCCCCGCACGACCCCGGGCCAGTAGAAGTTCAGCGAGGGCACGAGCACCGCGATCGACCCCGTCGAGGTCTCCGCGCCCGACGAGCCCGCCGGTGAATGGGCGCGCTGCCCGTTCGCGGGGATGGCGCCCCCGTGCACGCGCTGCAACAGCCCCTCCTGCTCCATCTGCGCGAGGTCGCGTCGCAGGGTCACGGTGGCGGCGCCGAGCTCCTCGGTCAGCTGCGAGATGCGCACGGCGCCCTCGCGCTCCATCGTCGCCAGGATGTGCGCGCGGCGTTCGGCGGCCAGCAGTGCCGGTGTGGGGTCGGTCATGGTCGCTCGTCCTCGTTCCGTTCCTGTTCTACCGTGACACGCAGCTCGGTACGACCGTCGACGTCGACGGCGAGCCGGCTGAGGCGGTCGCCCCAGACGTCGGTCAGCATCGGATCGTCGAGCTCGCGAACGACGAGGGTGTGCGGTGCGCCGGCGGGCCACGTGATCCGGACCGGGGTCGCACCGTCGAGCGGGCTCACACGAGCCCACCCGTCGCCGGTCGTCACCGACCCCGCGAGGAGCAGGCGCACCTCGGTATCCGGTCCGGCGGCCTCCCAGCGGTCGTCGATCGTGACGTGTCCCGAGCGGTGGTGAGCAGCACGGCGTCGCCACGAGCGTACCGACCCGGCGGGGTAGGCGCCGCCGATCTCGAGATCCAGCGCGGTCGTGTCATCCGTTCGGACGAGAACCGGATCGGATGCCGCGAAGGCTCTGCCGTGCGGCTGTGCCGCGCCCGAGATGCGGGGCACGCTGTGCCAGTCGCTCTGCATCGTCCAGATGTCGTATCGGTCCGGGCCGAAGGTCTGCGCCGTGTAGGTCGGGCGGCCGGCATCGACGATCACGGGGACGCCGTCGGAGGCGACGATGATCGAGCCGACGTCGTTGTGGTTGTGGTTCTCGTCGTTGTGGCCGCCCTTCATCACGATGGTGAGTCCGCTGGCGCTGCCCGCGTGGCCGCGGGCGAGCCAGACCTGCGTGGACGGAAGCCAGACGTCAGCGGGCAACGGGCTGGCTTCGCGCGTCTCCGCGAGCCACGCGTCGTCGGTCAGCGCGCGCAGCAGGCGACCGAGCCCGGCTTCCTCGGTGGCGGGGACATCGTTGCGGTGCTGCGCGACGGCGTGGCGGCGGGCCTCGCCGTCTCCGACGGCGCGAGCCGCCCGGTGCAGGGCGTGCCAGGGCTGATCCGCCGGGGGACGGGCCGGGCCATCGGCGAGATTGACGTACCACGGGCCGCCGAGGTGCGAGCGATGGGGGAACGCGACCGTTTCGCGCAGGGCCTCCACCTCGGGCACCGGATCCCACGCGCCATCGGTGGCGTAGGCGAGCAGGTCGAGAGCCTCGAGCGCCCGGCACGCACCGTTCCACCAGTACGCGTATCCCTCGTCGATCGCGCCGTCTGCCGGCAGCGCGGCGACGTAGCGGTCCAGGCCCTGCGCCACCAGGGCGACGAGCTGATCGCGTTCATCGCCCTCCTCGCACAGGACGAGCCCGGCGACCAGCACGTTCCCGTGGATCCAGGGATTCCAGTTGTGGACGTGCCCGTCGAGCCCGAGCCAGTGCCAGTCGCGTCGCGAGAGGAACGGCTCGATGACGCGAGTGCGGGCCTCGTGCCGGATGCGCTGCCGCAGCCCGGGGTATCGCTCGTCGAGCCGGCGACCGAGCACGTGATCGATCCACGCGAGCTGTCCGACCACCTCACCCGCGCCGAGATCGAGGAAGGGATCGGTGACGGTCGCGAGAACCGATCCATGCCGCGCATAGGTGTCATCGTGGGCGGGCCAGCACCACGTCGACTGCTCGCAGAGCAGCCACACGCCGTCGGCGACCTCGTCGAGATATCTCGGATCGTCGTCCGACAGCGCCGCGACCACGGCCCGGCTCAGTCGTCGTTGGCGAGCGAAGACCTGTTGCTCGTATCCATCTCGGTCGCCGTCGCGATGCACGCGCGCGGCCGCGCTCGCGCGGGGCTGCGGCCACGGCGCGTCGAGGTCGGCACGCGCACGGTCGACGAGGCGGCGACCGACGTCAGGCGAGACTCGCGCAGTCCAGCGCTCCGCCGTGGGCACGGGAAGCGCGTCGGCGGGTGGCCGGAGGTGCGCCGGGGTTCCGCCGCACGTGGCAGCCAGGGGACCGGCGAACCCAATGATGTTCCACTGCACGGGGCTCCTTTGCAGAAAGTGATCAGAAACGATCATAAGGAAACGAAGAGAATCTTGCAATGATCGAAACGGGTTGCTAATCTCCGAATCGGTCGCGATCAACGATGACGACCGAGAAGCCCTTCGAAGGAGAACCGGTGACTTCCGAGCACCCGAACCCGCCCCACGGCGAGACGGTCCGAGACGCCTGGGTCGCCCGAGCCGATGCTCTGCTCGATGCCGCCCGCCGTCACGCGACGCCCGGTGCCGGCCGCATCCACTTCCCGGGTGCCGAAGGCGGCTACGGACACGCCGTCGACGGGCTCGAGGGTTTCGCGCGCACCTTCCTGCTCGCCGGCTTCCGCATCGCGGGGGCACGAGGCGAGGACGTCGACCAGATCATCGCGCACTACTCGCGCGGCATCGCCTCGGGCGTCGATCCCGAGGCGCCCGACCGGTGGGTCCGGATGGAGGAGCACGCCCAGGCCAAGGTCGAGGCGGCATCCATCGCCCTCGTCCTCGATCTCACCCGTCCCTGGATCTGGGACCACCTCGACGCCCTCACGCAGCAGCGCGTCGTCGACTACCTCGCTCCCGTCGTGGGGGACGACACCTACCCGCAGACCAACTGGGTCTGGTTCCGCATCGTCGTGCAGACGTTCCTGCGGTCGGTCGGCGGGCCGTGGTCGGCCGACGACATCGCCGCCGACCTCGCACGACACGACTCGTTCGTGCGCGAGGGCGGCTGGCTCTCCGACGGCGATGAGCGCTCGTACGACCATTACGTCGGTTGGGCGCTCCACGTCTATCCGATCCTGTGGGCGCGGATGACGGGCGCCGCCGACCTCGCCCGCGACCGGAACGACGCCGACGTCGCCCGCCTCGACGCGTTCCTCCACGACGCACTCGCGCTGGTCGGCGGTGACGGCTCGCCCCTCATCCAGGGCCGCAGCCTCATCTACCGCTTCGCTGCGGCAGCCCCGTTCTGGGCCGGCGTCATCGCGGAAGTGCCCTCGCACAGCCCCGGGCGCCTGCGCCATGCGGCCGATCGGATTGTGACGCATTTCGCCGACCGTGGCGCGCCCGACGCCGACGGCATCCTCACGATGGGCTGGCACGGCGCGTGGCGTGAGCTCGCGCAGTCGTACTCGGGCCCGGGCTCTCCCTACTGGGCGGTCAAGGGGTTCCTCGGGCTTCTCCTGCCCGCCGACCACCCGGTCTGGACCGCGCCGGCCGAGCCGTTGCCGATCGAGCAGGGCGACGTGATGCGCGCGATCGTCTCGCCCGGCTGGATCGTGTCGGGCACCGCCGCCGACGGCATCGTGCGCGTCGTCAACCACGGCACCGACCACGCGTTCCCGGGGGCCCGCACGACCGACTCGCCGCTCTACGCGCGCCTGGGCTACTCCACAGCCACCTCGCCGATCGCCGACGAGCGCGGCTGGCTCGAACCCCTCGAGCAGTCGGTCGCCCTCGTCGAGCGCGACGGGCGTGCGACGCATCGCACGGCGATGACACTGCGGGAGGTGCGTCTGCAGGGCGACGCGGAGGGGCACCTGGGCATCGCCGCATCGACGTGGGACGCCCACCTCGTCGAACCCGCCCCCACCGCGCACCGCCACGGATCGGGCCTGGCCGGAGACGCCACGTCCGTCGGCACCATCACGACCACGTCGCTCGTCCGCGGATCCTCCGAGGTGCGCGTGGTCGTCGTCGACGCGCTCGCTCCCGGGCAGGATGCCGCCTCGCTGCGCCTCCGGGTGGGCGGCTGGCCGCTCTCGGGCGACGAGGTCGTCGGCGGCACCGACGACACCGGATCCTGGGTGTCGTCGCGGGGCCGCAGCAGCGGTATCCGCTCACTCACCCCGCACGGCGTCGCCGGACTCGTCTCTCGGGCGGACGCCGATCCGCTCGGCGTCCGCACACTCGTGCCCACCGTCGAGCACGAAGTCCGTGTCGGCGAGCCCGTCGTCACCCTGCTCGATCTCGCCGGGGGAGAGCACAGCGCGCCGCACGCAGCCGTAGACATCGACGGCGCCACGGTCACGGTCACCTGGCCCGACGGGGCCCGCACCGTGAGCCGTCTCACCGACTCCGAACCGCCTGCCCCGGCGCTTCGGCATCTCGAGGTCCGACGTGGGACCTCGCACGCAATCGCAAAGGAGCAGCACGCATGAAGCGCAAGTTCGCAGCCGCGGCGGGGATGGCGGTCGTCGCCACCCTGTCGCTCGCCGCCTGCGGCGGGGGATCCGAGCCCGCCCAGACCGCCGACGGCCCCGTCACCCTCACCCTCTCGGGGTGGAGCCTCGACACCACTCCCGAGTTCCAGGTGCTCGCCGACGCCTTCCACGAGAAGAACCCCGACGTCACGATCGAGCTCAAGCAGTACGACGCGGCCGAATACAACACGCTGGTCACCGCCGACCTGGCGGCCGGCGTCGGACCCGACATCATCACCCAGAAAGAGGTGAAGTTCGTCACGACGTTCCAGGAGGGCGGCCAGCTCATGGACGTCTCCGACGTCGAGCTGCCCGACGGCGTCGGCGGCGCCTCGTCGTACGAGGTCGACGGCACCGCCTACGGCGTGCCCTACCGTCAGGACCGCTGGGTGCTGTTCTACAACAAGGCGCTCTTCGACGCCGCGGGGCAGGAGTATCCCGACGGATCGTGGACGTGGGAGGACTACGACGCGGCCGCCGAGGCGATCAACACCGCCGGCGTCGCGAAGGGCGCCTACCAGCACCGCTGGCAGTCGACCGTGCAGGGCTTCGCCTCGGCGCAAGAGGACACCGACGTGCTCTCGGGCGACTACGGCTACTTCGCCGACTACTACGACCGCGTCCTCGCCCTGCAGGCTGCCGGCGCCCAGGTCGACTTCAACACCTCGACGGCGAACCAGCTCACCTACCAGGGCGAGTTCGGCACGCAGAAGGCCGCCATGCTGCCGATGGGAACGTGGTACGTCGCGACCCTGATCTCGCAGCAGGCCTCGGGCGAGGCGAACGACTTCGAGTGGGGCATCGCGCCGATCCCGCAGCTCGACGCGTCGACGACCGGCACGGACAGCACGCCGGTGACGTTCGGTGACCCGACGGGCTTCTCGATCAACGCCAACATCGACGGCGCCAAGGTGCAGGCGGCGAAGGACTTCCTCGCCTACGCCGCGAGCCTCGAGGCCGCCGAGGAGCTGGCGAAGATCGGCATCACGCCGGCCGCGTCGAACGACGCCGTGACCGAGGCGTACTTCGCCGTCGAGGGCGCGCCGACCGACGATCTGTCGAAGTTCGCCTGGTCGACCGGTGACGTCCACCCCGAGAACCCGACGTCGAACAAGACGGCGGCGATCCAGAACATCCTCAACGACATGCACAGCGCGATCCTGTCGGGCTCGACCCCGGTCGAGCGGGCCATCAGCGAGGCCGAGGACCGTGTCGCCAACGAGGTCGGTCTCGACTGATCCCGTGCGCCGTCGCTCCGTCGACGGCGCCCCGCGGCCGGCGCGGCACCCC
This sequence comes from Microbacterium sp. Yaish 1, assembly GCF_002245215.1. Lineage (GTDB taxonomy): Bacteria > Actinomycetota > Actinomycetes > Actinomycetales > Microbacteriaceae > Microbacterium. Next base: position 1,407,682 of record NZ_NPMR01000002.1, on the reverse strand, counting down.
GCGCCGGCCGCATCCCCCGCCGTCCTCCCCAGGAGACACCATGACCACCACCGCCGCCTCCCCGAAGGCGCGCCGCCCCGAGCCGGCGCAGCGCCGCAGGAGATCGAAGCTGACCCTGCGCAACACGCTGCTGGGCTGGAGCTTCATCCTGCCGAACTTCGTCGGCTTCGCCCTGCTGACGCTCGTGCCGGTCGTCACGCTCTCCTACATGTCGCTGACGAACTGGAACATCTTCGGCACGGCGAACTGGGTGGGGCTCGACAATTTTGAGCGGCTGCTCGGCGACGGGAGCTTCCGCATCTCGTTCGTCAACACGCTCTACTACGCCACGCTGCACATCCCCCTGACGATCATCGCGTCGCTCGGTCTCGCGCTGCTGCTGAACAATAAGCTGCGGGGAGTGGCGTTCTTCCGCACGGCGGCGTTCTTCCCGTACATCACCTCGATCGTCGCGATCGCGGTCGTGTGGAACCTGCTCTTCAGCCCTGAGTACGGACCGGTCAACGAGATCCTCCGCGCCGTCGGCATCGCCAACCCGCCCGGGTGGCTCACCTCGTCGGAGTGGGCGATGCCCGCCGTCGTCATCGTCAGCACCTGGCGCGACATGGGCTACTACATGATCCTGTTCCTCGCGGGCCTGCAGACCGTCCCGCGCGAGCTCTACGAGGCTGCTCGCATGGACGGCGCGAACGCCTGGGAGCGCTTCGTGAACGTCACGCTCCCGTGCCTGCGGCCGACGATGTTCTTCGTCACCGTGATGCTCACGATCAACTCGTTCAAGATCTTCGACCTGATCCTCGTCATGACCGAGGGCGGGCCGGGTCAGTCGACGCTCGTGATCTCGCAGTTCATCTACCGCAAGGGATTCGAGGAGAACCAATTCGGCTACGCCTCCGCGGCCGCCGTGGCGCTCTTCTTCCTCTGCATCCTCGTGACCATCCTCCAGTTCATCTGGAACAAGCGGAGGAACGTCTGATGACGAATCTTCTCGTACCCCAGGACGACCGCCGTGCGCTGCGCAAGATCGCGGCCGACGGCCTGCCCGACGGCCACCGGCCCGACACGGTCTCGCCCCTGCGCCGCATCGGTCGCATCGCCGGCTACATCGCGCTGATCATCGCCGCGGCGGCGCTGCTGCTGCCGTTCTTCTGGATGATCATGAGCTCGCTCAAGACGGCCAACGAGGTCTTCTCGGTGCCGATCCAGTGGATCCCCGAGGTGTTCGTCTGGCAGAACTACGTCGACATCTGGAACCAGTCGGGGATGCTGACCTGGATCCGCAACACGCTCGTGCTCGCCGTCGTCGTCACCTTCCTGCAGGTGCTGACCGGCTCTTTCGCGGCCTACGGCTTCGCCCGCATCCGCTTCCCCGGCCGCGATGTGCTGTTCCTGGCCTACATCGGCACGATCGCGGTGCCGTGGCAGTCGTACATGATCCCGCAGTTCATCCTGCTGTCGAACGTCAAGGTCTCGAACACGCTGTGGGCCATCATCCTCATCCAGGCGTTCGGCGCCTTCGGGGTGTTCCTCATGAAGCAGTTCTACGAGACCATCCCCGAGGAGCTGTCCGAAGCCGCGCGTCTCGACGGCCTGAGCGAGTACGGCATCTGGCGCCGCATCATGCTGCCGCTGTCGGTGCCGGCGCTCGCGAGCCTCACGCTCCTGACGTTCGTGAACACCTGGAACGACTACCTCGGTCCGCTCATCTACCTGCGGAACCCCGACCTGTGGACCATCCAGCTCGGGCTGAAGAGCTTCGTGAGCAACCTGTACGACACCAACTACGCCCTGCTGTTCGCGGGACTGGTCATCTCGGTGGTGCCGATCGCGATCATCTTCCTGCTCGGGCAGAAGTACTTCGTCGAGGGCATCGCGACGAGCGGGATGAAGGGCTGAGGCCGTGAAGCGCATCTCGCACAACACGTACGCCACCGTCTTCGGCGTCGTCTACCTCGGACTCATGACGAACCTGCTGCTGCTCGCGTCGTGCCTGCCGCTCGTGGTGCTGCTGGTCATCACCGACCCCGCGCTGTCGTGGCCGATGCTCGCCGTCGTCGCGCCGCTATGTGCGCCGGGCATCACGGCGGCGTTCGCGACTTTCCGCGCTCACGGTGAGGGCGAGGGGCAGGTCGTGCGGACGTTCGTCCGCAGCTGGCAGCGCTCGTGGCGCAAGGCCCTCGCGCTGGGAGCGGTGGTCGTGGCCGCCCTCGTCGTCGTGCTCGTGGACGTCCGCTTCTTCGCGCCGCTGCAGGCGGGTGTCGCGGTCGTCCCGGCGCTCGGGGTGCTCACGCTTCTCCTGCTCGCCACGGCGCTCGTCGCGTTCGCGGCGCTGGCCGAGGAACCGGACGCCTCCGTGCGCTCGATCGCACGGGCGGCGGTGTTCCTGAGCGTCCGGCGGTGGTGGCTGAGTCTCGTGTCGCTCGCGGTCATCGGACTGCAGGCGGGACTGTTCGTCGCGATGCCGGCCATCGCGATCGGCCTCACCTCGGCGCCTGCCCTCTATCTCGCCTGGGCCAACGCCCGCTACATCCTGCGTCCGGTGCTCGGCGACCCCGAGCCCCAGACCGTCTGAACCCGAAGGAACCCCTCGACATGACTTCCCTCCCCGGAACCGACCTCGGCGCGTCCGCGGGCACGGCGCCCGCCGCCATCGAAGCGGCGATCGACGGCGCCCTGAGCACGCTGCGTCGCAACATCGAGACCTTCGGCCCGACGTACCCCGACGACACGACGCGCGACGACCGGTACCCGATCCGGCCCGCGGCAGGCGGGTTCCCCGCGGGGGCCAACCGCGGGTGGACGACCAGCTTCTGGCCGGGAATGATGTGGATCGCGTGGGAGATCACCGGCGACACCTTCTTCCGCGATGCCGGGCTCGCCCACGCGGCGGACTTCGCGCGGCGCCTCCGCGACGAGGACGACCTCGACACGCACGACCTCGGGTTCCTCTACAGCCTCGCCTCCGTCGCGCCCTACCGGCTCCTCGGCGACGAGGATGCCCGCGAGACCGCCCTGGCGGCCGCCGATCGCCTCATGCGCCGGTTCCTCGAACCCGCCGGCATCATCCAGGCGTGGGGCGACCTCTCCGACCCCGCGCAGCGCGGGCGCACGATCGTCGACAGCCTCATGAACATGCCGTTGCTCACCTGGGCGGGCGAACAGACCGGCGAGGAGCGCTTCGCCGATGCGGTGCGCCGCCACACGACCCAGCTGCGCACCCACATCCTGCGCGACGACGACACCACCTTCCACACGTTCTACTGGGACCCCGAGACGGGCGAGCCCCTGCGCGGCGCGACCGAGCAGGGCGCATTCGACGACTCGTGCTGGGCGCGCGGTCAGGCGTGGGGCATCTACGGCTTCGCGATGAACCACCGCGCGACCGGCGACCCCGCCCTGCTCGAGGCGTCGCGCCGCTGCGCCGAACGCTTCCTCTCGCACCTCCCGAGCGACCGGGTCCCCTTCTGGGACATGGTCTACACCGATGGCGCGGATGCGCCCCGCGACAGCTCGTCCGCCGCGATCGCGGTATCGGGGCTGTTCGAGCTCGCCGGCGTGCTCGGGGACGGACCGGATGCCGATCCGGATGCCGCCGCGCGCTACCGTGCGGCGGCCCATGAGATCCTCGCGTCGCTCATCGAGAACTACACTCCCGAAAGTCCCGAGGCCGCCGATGCGGTGCTCCTGCACAGCGTCTACGACCTGCCGAAGTCGGTCGGCGTCGACGAGGGCACGCTGTGGGGCGACTACTTCTACCTCGAGGCCCTCGTGCGTGCAGCGCGCCCCGGCTGGAAGCCGTACTGGTGAGGCTCGTCCGTTACCGCGCGGCCCGCGCGGCCGATGCCGAGGGCGCCGTCCGGTCGGGCGCCGTCGTCGCCGTGGACGGTGTCGACCGCGTCGTCGACCTCGGCCCGGCCACGCTGACCGACCTGCTCGCCGCCGGCCGCGACGCGCTCGACCGCGCGGCAGCGCGTGCGGACGTCGCCGATCCCGCGCTGTCGTCGGTGCGGCTCGAAGCGCCCGTGCGGCCCGGAAAGATCCTCTGCCTCGGCTACAACTACCGCGGGCATGTGCCCGACGGCGTCGACCCGGCCGCCGATGACCCCGCGGTCCCCGACGTCTTCGTGAAGACTCCCAACACCCTCGGCGGGCCGGCCGACCCCGTCGTCGTGCCCGCGGTCGCGGACGACGTCGACTACGAGGGCGAGGTCGCCGTGGTCATCGGGCGGCGGGCCAAGGATGTCGACGAGGCGACCGCACTCGAGCATGTCGCGGGCTACACGATCCTCAACGACGTCTCCGACCGCTCGTGGCAGCGGCGGCAGAGCCAGTGGGCGATGGGGAAGTGCTTCGACGGCTTCGCGCCGCTCGGGCCGTGGCTCGTCACGCCCGACGAGGCGGGAGACCCGCAGGACATGCTCGTCGAGGTCGTCCGCGACGGCATCGTGACCGTCTCGCAGTCCACCGCCACCACGATCTTCTCGGTCGCGCGCGTCGTGTCGTATCTCAGCAGCGTCATGACGCTCGAACCCGGCGACGTCATCTCGACCGGCACCCCGCAGAAGCTGCCCGACGCGCAGACCGCCCATCGCCCGCTGCGTCCCGGCGACGCGGTCACCGTGCGCATCGAGCGCCTCGGCGAACTGACCACCACCTTCATCGGAGGCCCCGCATGATCCTCGACTCCTTCCGGCTGGACGGCCGCGTCGCCCTCGTCACCGGTTCGACCCGCGGCCTCGGCCAGGGCGCAGCGCTCGCGCTCGCCGAGGCCGGCGCGGATGTCGCGCTGCTCGACCGCGGCGACGCCGCCGAGACGGCAGATGCGATTACCGCGCTCGGCCGCCGCGCCCACCGGATCCGCCTCGACCTCGGCTCCGCGACGCCGGAGCAGCTCGCCGACGCGGTCGCCGAGACGCTCGCCGAGCTCGGCGGCATCGACATCCTCGTCAACAACGCCGGCATCATCCGTCGCGCCGCCGCGGCCGAGCACCCGGCAGCCGACTGGGACGACGTCCTCGCCGTCAACCTCGACGCCGTCTTCCACCTGTCGCAAGCTGCCGGGCGCCGCATGATCGCGCAGGGGTCGGGACGCATCATCAATGTCGCCTCGATGCTGTCGTTCCAGGGCGGCATCCTCGTGCCCGGCTACGCCGCCTCGAAGCACGCGGTCGCCGGTCTCACCAAGGCGCTCGCGAACGAGTGGGCCGCGTCGGGCGTGACCGTCAACGCGGTCGCGCCCGGGTACATGGCGACCGACAACACCGCGCCGATCCGGGCCGACGCCGGGCGCGAGGCATCCATCCTCGCCCGCATCCCCGCAGGCCGGTGGGGCACCCCCGGCGACCTGCAGGGCGCCTTCGTCTTCCTCGCCTCGGATGCTGCCGCCTACGTCACCGGCGCGATCGTGCCCGTCGACGGGGGCTGGCTCGTCCGTTGAGCCGATCCCCGTTCTCCCCGCTCCATCACCGGCATCCCGCCGACTCGCCCCCAGAAGGGAACCCCATGCAGCAGCGTTACGCGACCAACCCCGCGCAGATCCCCGGCATGACCACCGCCGACCTGCGCGAACAGTACCTCGTGCCCGAGGTGTTCGTCCCGGGTCAGATCACCGTCGTCTACACCCACCACGACCGCATCGTCCTCGGCGGCGCCGTGCCGGCCGGGCGCGAGCTGGTGCTTCCGGGCTACCCGGAGATCCGCAGCGACTACTTCCTGGAGCACCGCGAGGTGGGCATCATCAACGTCGGTGGCACCGGTACGGTGACCGCCGACGGCGAGGTCTACACGCTCGTGAAGGGTGCGTGCCTGTACCTCGGCCGCGGCATCCGCGACGTCGTCTTCGCCGACGCGGGCGAGCGCGAGGAGGGCGGCGCGTCGACCGGGGCGCAGTTCTACCTGTTCTCGGCGCCCGCGCACACCGCCTACCCGGCGGCGCTCGTGTCACCGGGTGAGGGGACGGTGCGCGAGCTCGGCGACCAGGTGACGAGCAACCGCCGCACGCTGAATCAGTACATCCACGAGAACGGCGTGCAGAGCTGTCAGATCGTCATGGGCGTGACGACGCTGCACGAGGGCTCGATGTGGAACACGATGCCCGCCCACACCCACGACCGTCGCACCGAGTGCTACCTGTACTTCGACGTGCCCGAGGACGCCCGCGTCATCCACCTGCTCGGCGAGCGGGAGGAGACCCGGCACCTCGTCGTCGCCGACCGGCAGGCGATCATCTCGCCCAGCTGGTCGCTGCACTCGGGCGTCGGGACCTCTGCCTACTCGTTCATCTGGGCGATGGCCGGCGAGAACCAGGCGTTCGACGACATGGATGCCGCTCCCGTCACGACCCTGAAGTGAGCCGGCCCGTGCAGGGGGTGCTGCGTGGGGCGCTGCTGACGGCGGGCGAGACCATGGCGATGGTCGCGCCGGCTGCGGCGGAGCGCCTCGAGCACGCCGAGGTGTTCCGCATCGACGCCGGGGGAGCGGAGTCGAATGTCGCCGCGCACGCCGCCGCGCTCGGTCAGCTCACCGCGTGGTTCTCCCGGGTCGGCGACGACGCCCTCGGCCGGCGCGTCGTGTCGCGGGTGGGTGCGCGCGGCGTCGACGTCTCGAGCGTCATCGTCGACGCCGATCACCCGACCGGGCTCTACCTGAAGGATCCGGGGCACGGCGTCGCGTACTACCGGGCGGGGTCGGCGGCCGCGCAGCTCTCGGAGGCCGATGCGGACGGTGTGGGGTGGGACGGCGTCGCCGTGGTGCACGTCTCGGGAATCACGGCCGCGCTCGGCGGCACGGCGCCGGCGTTCCTCGACCGCGTCATCGCCCGCGCCCGCGACGCCGGCGTCGCGGTCAGCTTCGACGTCAACCATCGCGCGGCGCTGTGGTCGGCCGACGCCGCCGCGACGCCGCTGCTCGCTCTCGCGCGCCGAGCCGACATCGTCTTCGTCGGCCGTGACGAGGCCGAGACGTTGTGGGGTGCCGCGACGGCGGACGCTGCGCGCGAGCTCCTGCCCGAGACGGCGCAGCTCATCGTGAAGGACGGCGGCGTGGGGGCGACGCTGTACTCCCGCGACGAGCGGACGTTCGAGCCCGCCCGCGTCGTCGACGTCGTCGAGCCGGTGGGAGCGGGCGACGCGTTCGCCGGCGGCTACCTCGCGGCGCTGCTGGCGGGCGCCGCTTCCGCCGAGCGGCTGCGGGCAGGACACGACCGTGCCGCCCTCGCGATGGCTACCACGGGCGACTTCCCCGACGACGCGGCGGGGTCATCCGTCGCCGACATCCCGTTCGAAAGGACCTCCCCATGACCGCGTCTTTCGTCGACCACGCAACCACCGACCAGGCCGCCGCGCTGGATGCCGTCTTCGCGGGCGCCCCGCTGATGGCGATCCTTCGGGGCATGGGGCTCGAGCGCTCGGTGCGCCTCGCGACGACCGCCTGGGACCTGGGCATCGACTCGGTCGAGGTGCCGCTGCAGACCGACGAGGACGAGCGGGTGCTGCGCGAGGTCGCCCGTCTCGGTGCCGAGCGGGGCAAGGCCGTGGGAGCCGGCACGATCCTGACGCCCGCGCAGGTCGCCGTCTCTGCCGACGCCGGCGCGGCGTACGTCGTGTCGCCGGGCCTGGACCCCGACGTCGTCCGGGCCGCCCGGGAGCGCGGCATCCCGATCCTGCCCGGCGTCGCGACGCCGAGCGAGGTGCAGCGCGCGGTCGCCCTCGGGCTGACCTGGCTGAAAGCGTTCCCCGCCCAGTGGCTCGGCGCGGACTGGTTCCGGCACATCCGCGGTCCGTTCCCCGGGGTTCGGTTCGTCGCGACCGGCGGCATGGACGCCACGAACGCCGGGCTCTTCCTCGACGCCGGCGTGCGCTTGGTGGCCGTCGGCTCTGCCCTGGAAGACGAGTCGCAGCTGCCCCGCCTGGCCGAGCTCCTCGCGCGCTGACGCGAGCGTACGGCTTCGCCGCGAGCGCACGGCCTGCGCGCGCTCGAAGGCCGTGCACCCGGCGCCCGGCCGTGCATTGGGTGCGACGCGGGGATGACATCGCTCAGGGGAGGACGATGACCTTGCCCGCGATGCCGCTCTCGGCCGCCTCGGCGTGCAGTGCGGGGAGCTCGACGAGGGGGATGCGCCGCGTGACCTCGACGGTGAGCGCGCCCTCGTCGACGAGGCGGACCACCTCGGCCAGCCGGTCGCGATCGCGGCGGACGAACACCGTCGCGGCCCGGACGCCGCGCGCCTCGTCGTCCGGGGTGGCCATGAAGGCCGTCGTGCTGACGACCGCGCCGCCGTCGGCGACGGCCTCGACATAGGCCTCGAACAGCTCGGGCTCGATCGGGGCGAGGTTCAGCAGCACGTCGACCGGTCCGTCGATCGCGCCCAGCACGTCGGTCGTGGTGTGGTCGATGATCTGGTCGGCTCCGGCGGCGCGGACGGCGTCGAGGCTGCGGGGGCTCGCGGTGGCGATGACGTGGATGCCGGCGCGCTTGGCGAGCTGGACGGCGTACTTTCCGACGACACCGCCGGCGCCGACGATCAGCACGCGCTGGCCCGACTCGAGGCGGCCGTCGTCGAAGAGAGCCTGCCACGCGGTCAGCGCGACGGAGGGCAGCGCGGCGGCATCGGCGAGGGGGATGCTCGTGGGCGCGGCGACCACGGCGTCGGCGGGGGCCAGTACGAACTCCGCCGCCCCGCCGTCGCTCTCCATGGGCAGGAACGCGATGACGGCGTCGCCCACGGCGAGGCCGGTCACGTCCGGGCCGACCGCGTCGACGTGCCCGGAGACGTCGTACCCGGGCACGTGGGGCAGCTCGATCGGGATGGGGAGGAAGCCCGCGCGCATCCCGCCGTCCGCCGCGTTGTACGCCGATGCGGCTACTCGGAGGCGGACCTGACCCGCGGCCGGCTCGGGGCGGTCGATGTCGACGACCTCCAGGACGTCGGGGCCACCGGTCCGAGAGAACTGCAATGCCTTCATGATGTGATCCTTTGCGTTAAGTGCTTCGAATTCGAAGCGATACGAGGAACGTAACACTACTTCGAATGTGAAGCAACAGGTAGGATCGAGCCCATGACAAACGCGCCACGCTCCCTGACGTCGACGCAGCTGGAGGCCTACCTCGCCTTCACCGAGGTGGGCAGCCTGCTTCGCCCCGCCGTCGAGACGCAGCTGAAGGATGCCGGCGGCCTGAGCTACGTGCAGTTCCAGCTGCTGGCGCGGCTGAACGACGCCCCGGGCGGCACCCTGCGCATGACCGACCTCGCCGACGGGGTGGTGTACAGCCGCAGCGGACTGACCTACCAGGCCACGCTGCTCGAGCAGCGCGGATACGTCACGCGGTCACCGTCCGTCGACGACGAGCGCAGCACGGTGGTCGCCCTGACGGGTGCGGGGCGCGATGTGCTCGCCGCTGTGTTTCCCGGTCACATCGAGACGGTGCATCGGCTGCTGTTCGCGCCGCTGTCGGACGCGGATGCCGCCGACCTCGCGCGCATCCTCGGCAGCGTGACGACGCATCTGCGCTCGGCGCCGCCGCGTTCGGCATCCCGCCGTCGTCAGACCTGACCACCGCACTCGCGCGCCGAGTGAACGACTTCTCCGCGAGAGCACGGCCTGCTCGCGCTCGAAGGTCGTGCACGCGGCGCTCGGCCGTGCATTGGGTGTGATGCGAGGATGCCCCTTCAGGCGCCGAGCGCGGCCGAGACCACGGCACGGGCCTCGGCCTGCACCTCGGCGAGGTGCTCGGGTCCGCGCAGGCTCTCGGCGTAGAGCTTGTAGACGTCCTCGGTGCCCGAGGGGCGCGCGGCGAACCACGCGTGCTCGGTCTGCACCTTGAGGCCGCCGATCGCTGCACCGTTGCCCGGCGCGTGCGAGAGCTTCGCCGTGATCGGCTCGCCCGCCAGCTCGGTGGCCGTCACGGCGTCGCCCGACAGCTTGCCGAGTGCGGCCTTCTGCTCGGGCGTCGCCGCGGCGTCCACCCGCTGGTAGGCCGACGCTCCGAACTGGGCCTCCAGCTCGGCGTAGCGCTGCGAGGGGGTCTTGCCGGTGACCGCGAGGATCTCCGCGGCGAGCAGGCACAGCAGGATGCCGTCCTTGTCGGTCGTCCACACGCTGCCGTCCTTGCGCAGGAACGACGCCCCCGCCGACTCCTCGCCGCCGAAGGCGACGGAGCCGTCGAGCAGACCCGGCACGAACCACTTGAAGCCCACGGGAACCTCGCGCAGCTCGCGGCCGAGCGACTCGGCCACGCGGTCGATGATCATCGACGAGACGAGGGTCTTGCCGACCGCGGCATCCGCCGGCCAGCCGGGGCGGTTCGCGAAGAGATAGTCGATCGCGACGGCGAGGTAGTGGTTCGGGTTCATCAGCCCGGCGTCGGGCGTCACGATGCCGTGGCGGTCGGCGTCGGCGTCGTTGCCGGTGAGGATGTCGTACTCGTCGCGGCGCGCCACGAGCGCGGCCATCGCCGAGGGCGACGACGGGTCCATGCGGATCTTCTCGTCCCAGTCGAGCGTCATGAACTTCCAGGTCGGGTCGACCTCGGGGTTCACGACCGTCAGGTCGAGACCGTAGACCTCGGCGATGAGCGCCCAGTACTCCACCGAGGCGCCGCCCAGCGGGTCGGCCCCGATGCGCACGCCCGACGCTTTGATCGCGTCGACGTCGATGATCGTGGCGAGGTCGCGCACGTACGCGTCGCGGAAGTCGTACTGGCCGAGCGCGTCGAGGTCGATGTCGGCGTGACGGGTGCGGTGCACGCCCTCCAGGCCGGCGGCGATGAGCTCATTCGCGCGGTCGGCGATCCACGAGGTCGCGTCGGTGTCGGCAGGTCCCCCGTGCGGGGGGTTGTACTTGAAGCCCCCGTCGCGCGGCGGGTTGTGCGAGGGCGTCACGACGATGCCGTCGGCGCGGCCCGCGTCGTCGAGCGCGCGCCCCCGGTTGTAGGTCAGGATCGCGTGGCTGAGCGCGGGCGTCGGCACCCACGAGTCGCGGGAGTCGACCCGCACGTCGACGCCGTTCGCGACGAGCACCTCGATGGCGCTGCGCTCGGCGGGAAGCGACAGTCCGTGCGTGTCGCGACCGAGGAAGAGGGGTCCTTCGATGCCCTGCGCGCGCCGGTAGTCGACGATCGCCTGGGTGGTGGCGAGGATGTGATCCTCGTTGAAGCTCGTCGACAGCGACGAACCGCGGTGGCCGCTCGTGCCGAACGCGACGCGCTGCCCGGGGACCGCGGCATCCGGCTTCCGGTCGTAGTAGGCGGCGATCAGCTCATCGATGTCGATGAGGTCGGATGCTTCTGCGGGCGCTCCTGCACGGCTCATGGTGCTTAGTCTGCCCGTTTCCGGGCGCGGCGGTGACGGATTGACACGGCACTCACGGCCGATCCTGCGCGTTCGTGGCGGCGAGCAGCGCGGTGAGGACCGCGCGGAGCGCGGGGGAGTCGGCCTGCGAGCGCCGGTGCACCGCGGAGATGTCGCGCGTCGACGCGGGAGCTGCCGTCGGCACGGCGACGAGGTCGGGCCCGAGGTCGCCGCGGCCCAGACGCGGCACGAGCGCGACGACGGCTCCGGTTCGGGCGAGCTCGAGGTGGTTCTCGAACTCCATCGACTCGTACAGCACCCGGGGCGCCCCGCCGACGCCGTCGAACAGCCGCCGCAGCCACTGGCGGCAGATGGTCGTGTCGAAGGTCGCGACCCACTGCTCGCGCGCGAGGTCGGCCGGGCGCAGAACCTCGCGGCCGGCGAGCGGATGGTCGCGATGGAGGATGACGTCGGCGACATCCGTGAACAGCGGAGTGACGACGAGGTTCTCGGGGATCGCCAGCGCGACGCCGCCCCACTGATGCACGATGCCGAGGTCGCGCTGGCCGGAGGCGACGAGCGCCACCGTCTCCCACGGCTCGCTCTCCCGCACGGGCAGACGCAGGTCGGGGTGGGCGCCCGCGAGCTCCACGAGCACGGGAGCGAGCAGCCCGCGCACGACGGTCGAGAACGCGGCGAGGCGCAGCTCGCCGGTGACTCGGCCGTCGTCGTCCGCGCCCACGCCGGCGTGAAGATCGGCGCGCAGTCGCTCGAGGTCGGCGAGGATCGGGGTCGACCCGACGACGAGCTGCGTCCCGGCCGCCGTGAGCGCGACACCGCGGCCGACCCGTTCGAGCAGCGCGACACCGGTCTCGCGCTCGAGGCGCTTGATCTGCTGCGATACCGCCGAGGGCGTGAACCCCAGAGCGGATGCCGCCGCCGCGACGCTGCCTTCCCGTGCGACGGTCCGCAGCGAGTGGACGGCATCCAGATCGATCATGAAGCGATGCTACCGATTCAAGGGGACAAAGCATTGCTTGTCGTTGATCGTCCGGCGCGGTGGACTGAGCCTCGTGACTCGACGCGACATGATCCTGGCGGCTGCGGTGGCGGCCCTGTGGGGGTTCAACTTCCTCGTCATCGACTGGGGCATGGCCGGCATCCCGCCCCTGCTCTTCGTGGCGATCCGGTTCGCCGCCGTCGCCGTCTTCGCGGTCGTGGTTCCGCGGCCCCGGGCTCGCTGGGGGTCGGTGATCGGGGTCGGGTTGTTCATGAGCCTCGGCCAGTTCGCGCTGCTGTACCTGTCGCTCGGGCTCGGACTGCAGCCGGGGCTCGCCGCCCTGCTGATGCAGGCCCAGGCGGTGTTCACCGTCGTCATCGCGGCCGGAGTGCTGCGCGAGCGCCCCACGCCGGGGCAGGTGATCGGGGTCGGCCTCGGGATCGCCGGGCTCGCGACCGTCGCCGCCGGCCGTGGGGGAGACGCTCCGGCGCTCGCCGTCGTGCTCGCGCTCGGCGCCGCGCTGTCGTGGGCCGTCGGCAACGTGATCGCCCGCCGCGCCGGCGTCGTCACCGGACGCGGACCGCTCGGCGCGCTCTCGCTCACCGTCTGGTCCGCCCTCGTCGTGCCGGTGCCCGCGCTCGGGCTGGCGCTGGTGTTCGAGGGGCCGGAAGCGATCGGCGCGGGGCTCGCCGGGTTCGGCATCCCCGCCCTCGTCTCGACGGTCTACACCGCGGGTCTGTGCACGCTCGTCGGCTACGCGATCTTCAACGGCCTGCTGGCGCGCAACCCGTCGGCCGCCGTCGTGCCGTGGGTGCTGCTGGCGCCCGTCGTGGCGATGGCGGCGGCTGCGGCGCTGCTCGGACAGATCCCCGCCCCCGCCGAGATCGTCGGCGGAGCCGTGCTCGTGGCCGGGGTCCTGGTGACGACGGTGCGCGTGCCGCGGGTGCGCCGGTCTAGGCTCGTTGCGTGACGCCCGAGCACGACGACCAGCCCGCCCGCCGCACCTACAGCTATCTCGGGCCGGCGGGGACCTTCACCGAGGCCGCCCTCGCCCAGGTGCCCGAGGCGCGCGACCAGATCTGGCGGTCGGTGCGCAACGTCGGCGAAGCGCTCGCGGACGTCGTGGACGGACGCTCGGATGCCGCGATGATCGCGATCGAGAACTCCGTCGACGGCGGCGTCTCGACGGCGCAGGACGCGCTGGCCACGATGCCGGGTCTGCGGATCGTCGGCGAGTACCTCGTTCCCGTGAACTTCGTGCTCGTGGCGCGCCCCGGCACGCGGATCGAGGACGTGTCGCTCATCGCCGCGCACCCGGTCGCCTACGCGCAGTGCCTGCAGTGGCTGCTGAAGACCCTCCCGGAGCACGCGCACCTGCCCGCCGCGAGCAACGTCGCCGCCGCGCTCGGCCTCATCGACGGGGCCAGCGACGCCGACGCGGCGATCGCCCCGCCCGGCATCCTCGAGCACCACGACCTCGAGCTGCTGGCATCCGACATCGGCGACAACGAGCACGCGGTCACCCGATTCGTCCTCGTGAGCCGCACCGTCGCGCCGCCGTCGCCGACCGGGGCCGACAAGACCTCGCTCATCGCGGAGCTGCCCGACGACCACCCCGGCGCGCTGCTCGAGCTGCTCGAGCAGTTCTCGACTCGCGGAATCAACCTGTCGCTGATCGAGTCGCGGCCGATCGGCGACGCGCTCGGACGGTACCGGTTCGTCATCGACGCCGACGGCCACGTCGCCGACGAGCGCATGGCCGACGCCCTCATGGGCGTGCGGCGCTTCAGCCCGAAGGTGCTGTTCCTCGGGTCGTACCCCCGAGCCGACCGCGCGATCGTCCGCTACCCGCAGCGCTACTCCGACGACGTCTTCGTCGAGGCGCGCGACTGGCTGCGCGCCCTGATCTCCGGCGAGCCCGAGGCCTGACCCGCCGCCGGTCCCCGTCGCCGGTCTCCGTCGAGTCGCCACAAACTGCGGGTGTCAGGGTCTCCGGACCCGCCGTTCTTGGCGAGTCGACGGCGGGGCTGGGCTGGAGTGGGGGCTGAGGCAGCTGAGCGTCGGGTCCCGCCGACAGGCTGAGCGGCGGGATCCGGGTCGCTCGTTGGATCGAACCGAAGTTCAGCCTGTATCCGGCACATCCGGCACATCCGGCCCGCGGCCATCCTCGACGAGTCGCCAGACTGTGCGTGTACGAGGGGTCTCGCACCCGCACTTCTCGGCGACTCGACGGGACGGTGAGCGGCGAGACCGCGCTGCGTTCAGGGGCGGCGGCGGGCCGGGCGCGGTGTGTGCGGGTCCCGCCAACAGGCTGATCGACGGCATCCGGGCGTCTCGGGAACCCGAACCCGCGCTCAGCCTGTACGCGGCACGCCCACTCGGACGCCCTCGGTCCGACCCAGCCCGGCCGCGCCACGCGTCGACTCGCCGGGAAGTGCGGATGCCGGGGGCGCCGGACCCGCATTTCGTGGCGAGTCGACTGGGGCCGGGGCGGGTCAGGCGGCCAGGAGCTCGAGGGTGCGGATGCGGGCGGGCGCGGCATCCGGCTGCTCGCCGTCGTGCGCGGCCGACACCGGCGAGACCATGACCTCGTCGACGCCGTGCTGCGCGGCGAAGGCGGCGAGGGCGGCCTGGGCCTCGGGGCCGGTGCCGACGAACCAGCGCGAGCGGAGCGCGTCGAGCAGGGGTGCCGCGAGGTGGTCCGAGGCCTCGGCGGCCGCGGCCTCCTCGACGGTCTCGAGGGCGATGAGTGGACGGTTTCCGCGCAAGCGCGCCATCATCCGGGCCTGCGGCAGCATGAGGGCCTCGGCCTCGGCGTCGCTGTCGGCGACGACGGCGTTGGCGGTGAGGAACGTCCGCGGCGCGTCGAGCGTCTCGGACGGGCGGAACTGATCGCGATAGAGCCCGAGCGCACGGTCGAGGCCCTCGCCCGAGAAGTGGTTCGCGAAGACGTACGGCAGGCCGAGGGCGGCGGCGAGCTGCGCCGAGTAGTCGCTCGATCCGAGCAGCCAGACATCCGGTGTCGTCGTGGCCGCGGGCGTCGCGTGGACGTCGTACGTCCCGCCCGAGGTGAACCGCACCGTCGCGCCGTCGCCGGTCACGAGGGCGAGGATGTCGCGGACGTTGTCGGGGAACCGGTCGACATCGCTCGTCGTGCCCGACTGACGCAGCAGCTGCGTGATGACGGGATCGCTGCCGGGAGCGCGGCCGATCCCGAGGTCGACGCGTCCGGGGGCGATCGCCTCGAGCGCCGCGAACTGCTCGGCGACGACGAGGGGCGAGTGATTGGGGAGCATGACGCCTCCCGAGCCGACCCGGATGCGGGAGGTGCGCGACGCCGCGGCCGCGATGAGCACCGGCGGGGTCGTCGAGGCGACGGCGGGCATGTTGTGGTGCTCGGCGAACCAGTAGCGGCGGTAGCCGAGCTCGTCCGCCCGCTGCGCGACGGTCAGCGACGCCGCGATCGCCTGCGCGCTGGTCTGTCCCGTGCGCACGGGCACGAGGTCGAGCACGGACAGGGCGGGGCGGGATGCATCAGTCATATCGCCTCTGTCAACCGTGCGGCCTCCGCAGGCATTCCCGCGCCCGCGCCTCACCGCACCCGCCTCACCGCGCCCGCTTGACCGCCTCGTACGCCCGCAGCGCCGCCTTGCGGGTCTCGGCGAGGTCGACGATCGGCTCGCGCGCGGCGCTGTCGGGAGCCCACTGGCCGATGTAGAGCCCCCTCGGGTCGAACTTCTCGGCCTGCCGCTCGGGGTTGAAGATGCGGAAATAGGGCGACGCGTCGGCGCCCGACCCCGCGACCCACTGCCAGTTGAAGGCGTTGCTGGCGCCGTCGGCGTCGACGAGGGTGTCCCAGAACCACTGCTCGCCGAGTCGCCAGTCGATGAGCAGGTTCTTCGTGAGGAAGGATGCCGTCACCATGCGCACCCGGTTGTGCATGTATCCGGTGTGCCAGAGCTCGCGCATCCCGGCATCCACCATCGGCACCCCGGTCTCGCCCCTCTCCCACGCCGTCAGGTGGTCCGGGTCGAGGGCCGGCCAGGGGAAGGCGTCGAAGCCTTTCCGCCAGTTCTTCGTCGCGAGATCGGGGAAGTGGTAGAGCGTGTGCCACGCGAACTCGCGCCAGCCGAGCTCGGAGAGGAAGCGCGAGGCGGAGGTCGCATGGGCGCCGGTGCCGCCGCCGGTTTCGATTCCGGCGTGCCAGACGGTGTGCGGGCTCAGCTCGCCCCAGCGCAGGCGTGGCGAGAGCAGCGAGGTCGCTCCGGCGCTGGGTTCGTCGCGGGCGGCGTCGTAGGTGCCGAGGTCGTCGTCGAGGAACGCACGGAGGCGTGCGCGCGCCGCCGCCTCGCCGGGCTGCCAGCGCTCGCGCAGACCGCCCGCCCAGTCGGGCCGGGTGGGCAGCAGCTCCCAATCGTCGAGGTCGTCGCCCGCGGGTGCCGACCGCAGGCCCGGGATCTCGCGAGGCCGGGGGAGCGGCTCGCGCGGGGCGGGCAGGTTGCGTGCCGCGTTCCAGAACGGGGTGAACACCGAGAACGGAGTGTCGCTGCCGGTCTTGACCGTCCACGGCTCGAACAGCACGTTGGCGGCGAACGATTCGACCTCGACGCCGCCGGAGCGGAGGCCGTCCTTCAGCTCGGCGTCGATCGTGCGCTCGGCTCCGCCGTAGCGGCGGTTCCAGTAGACGGCTCCGGCGCCGATGTCGTCGACGAGCGATCGAACGGCGGATGCCGCGGCCCCGCGGCGCAGCACGAGGTGCGACCCGCGAGCGCGCAGATCGTCGGCGAGCGATGCGAGCGAATGGTGCAGCCACCACCGGGCTGCGCCGCCGAGCGGGCGGATGCCGTCGGACTCCTCGTCGAGCACGTACAGCCCGACGACGGGTTCGCCGCGGTCGAGCGCGGCCCGGAGCGCGGGGTGGTCGGCCAGGCGCAGGTCGTCGCGGAACCAGACGATCGAAGGCGAGCTCATCCCGTCATCCTGTCGGGCCACTCCAGCGACGGCGAGCGGTTGACAGCGCTGACGCGCGGGGCTCAGTCGCCGGGCAGCGTGTGGCCGGCCGGCACGGCGACGATGAGGCCGCGCGGGTCGATGCGGGTCTGCACGTGCTTCGCCTCGCCGAACTCGTCGCCGTCGAGCTGTACCGGGTGCGGCTCCTGCGGGGCGAGCGCGACGCCGCGGCCCCGCGAGTAGACGACCGCGTTGTCCTTCGTCCGGAGCGCGAGCACGCGGCGGCCGGCGCGGAACTTCCGCAGGAAGCTGTTGTCCCACGCGACGCGGCGCCACACGAGCAGCCAGCCCCAGAAGCCCTTCGGCTGCATGATGACGACGTCGAGCTGCCCGTCGGTGATCGAGGCCTCGGGGATGAGCGCGATGCCGGCCTGCAGCGACCCGCAGTTGGCGAAGAGCACGCTCTGTACGCGCGCCGCGTGCATGCGGTGCCCGTCGAGCTGGTAGACGACGCGGAACGGCTTGGCCTTGACGAGCGAGCGCGTCGCGCCGTCGACGTACGCGACCCAGCCGACCGACTTCTTCAGCTGCGGGTTGGTGTTGGCGATCATGGCCGCGTCGAGCCCCATGCCGCCCATGACGACGAACGCGTGCTTCTCGACCTCGCCGCTCTCACGGGTGATCCGCGCCCAGCCGACGTCGATCGCGGTCCGGTCACCGCTGAAGGCCGCCTCGATCATGGTCTCGGGCTCGCTGAGGGGCAGGCCGAGGTTGCGGGCGAGCAGGTTCCCCGTCCCGCTGGGGACGATGGCGAGCGGGATGCCGCTGCCGCTCATCTCACCCGACACCGCACGCACCGTGCCGTCGCCGCCCGCCACGAGCACGACGTTCACGCCCGACTCGAGCGCCTGACGCGTGACGTCGTCGCCGAGGTCGTCGACCGTCGTCTCGTAGAAGAGCGGTTCCTCCCATCCCGCGGCCTCGGCCGCGCGCAGCACCTGCTCGCGCAGGGCGTCGCCGTCGACCTTGATGGGGTTGTAGACGAGGGCCGCCTTGGGGTGGGGCTTCTCCGCGCCGCCCGCCATCGGCTCCGTCTCGCCCTCGGGGCCGACGCGGCGAGCCTCGCCGGTCTCGCCGTCGGTCGTGTCGGGGGCGATGTCTTCGGGTTCGCGGATGACGTCGTCGGGAGCCGCCGCCTGTTCCGGATCGGGGGCCGGGGAGGTGGGATCGTCGGAACGCTCCCGCGCGGAGGTGTCGTCGGACTCGGTCGCCATGGCTACACCCTAGGCGCGGCCGCCGATGCGGGATTGCCCCTTGCGCCGTGACTCCGCGCGGGTCCCGGTGTTCGCGGTCCGGCTGGGCCGATGCTCGCGACCCTAGACTTGACGCGTGATCGACCTCGCATTGCTCCGTGAACAGCCCGACCTGGTCAAACTCTCGCAGGTGAAGCGCGGGAACTCGTCGGAGAGCGTGGATGACGCCATCGCCGCCGACCGCGAGCGCCGCGAGGCCATCACGACGTTCGAGCGGCTCCGCGCCGAGCAGAACGCTCACGGCAAGAAGGTCGCGCAGGCCCCGAAGGACGAGAAGGCCGCTCTCGTCGCCGAGGCCAAGCAGCTCAGCGAACGGGTCAAGCAGGCGCAGCAGGCCGTCACCGCGGCCGAGGAGGCCGCCGATGCCGCGCTCGCGCGCATCGAGAACATCGTCATCGACGACGTGCCCGCGGGCGGCGAGGCCGACTTCGTCACGCTCCGCACGCACGGTGAGCCGCCGTCGTTCGACTTCGAGCCGCTCGACCACCTCGCTCTCGGCGAGAAGCTCGGTGCGATCGACATGGAGCGCGGCACGAAGGTCGCCGGCAGCCGGTTCTACTTCCTCAGCGGCATCGGCGCGCGTCTGGAGATCGCGCTCATGATGCTCGGCCTCGACCGTGCGCTCGCCGCCGGGTTCACGCCGCTGATCCCGCCGACGCTCGTGCGCCCCGAGGTCATGCGGGGCACCGGCTTCCTCGGTGAGCACGCGGCGGAGGTCTACCACCTCGAAGAGGACGACGCCTACCTCGTCGGTACGAGCGAGGTTCCCCTCGCCGGGTACCACATGGACGAGATCCTCGACCTCGAGCGCGGCGCCAAGCGGTACGCCGGCTGGTCGACCTGCTACCGGCGCGAGGCCGGCTCGTACGGCAAGGACACGCGCGGCATCATCCGCGTGCACCAGTTCAACAAGCTCGAGATGTTCGTCTACACGACGCCGGGCGACGCTGAGGCCGAGCACCTGCGCCTCGTCGAGATGCAGGAGCGGATGCTGCAGGACCTCGGGCTGTCGTACCGCGTCATCGACGTCGCGGCCGGCGACCTCGGCTCGAGCGCCGCGCGCAAGTACGACATCGAGGCGTGGGTGCCCACGCAGGGCGCGTACCGCGAGCTCACGTCGACCTCGAACTGCACGACGTACCAGGCGCGTCGCCTCGACATCCGTCACCGCCCCGACGGCGGCAAGACCGAGCCGGTGGCGACCCTCAACGGCACGCTCGCCACGACCCGGTGGATCGTCGCCCTTCTCGAGACCCATCAGCGCGAGGACGGCTCGGTCGTGATCCCCGAGGTGCTGCGGCCCTACCTCGGCGGCCTCGAGGTCGCGGAGCCGATCGCATGACCGGCGCAGACGGCGGGATGACTCAAGCCCCCGACGCGCTTCCCGACGAGGGCGGCATCGAGGTCGTCGCCCCGCGCGATGCGGCCGAGATCGTCGAGGACGTCGCCGAGGTCATGCCGGCGGTCGCCGGCGCCTCACGGCTGATGATCGTGCTCGACATCGACGGCACCGTGCTGCTCGAGGACGAGACGCTCAGCCCGGGCGTGGTCGAGGCGGTGGCCGACGCGCACGCCGCCGGTCACGAGGTGATGCTCGCGACAGGGCGCTCGTGGGAGGGCACGCACGGCATCCTCGGGTCGCTCGCGCTGAACCCCGACTACGTCGTGTGCTCGAACGGCGCCGTCATCCTCAAGCGGATCGACGACGACTTCGCCGACGTGCTCGCGTACGAGCGCTTCTTCATCGAGACGTTCGATCCGGCCGAGGTGCTCGGCCTGCTGCGCCAGCACCTGCCGCACGCCCGCTACATGGTCGAGCTGCCCGACGGGCGCCGCCTCTACACCGAGGAGCTCCACGACTGGAACCTCCACGATGCCGACAAGGTCGCCTTCGCGGAGCTGTCGGAGCAGGAGGTGTGCCGCGTCGTCGTGGTCTCTCCCGATGAGACCGACTCCGACTTCGTCGAGCTGGTCGACCGCATCGGCCTGAACAAGGTGTCGTACGCGGTGGGCTGGTCGGCGTGGCTCGACATCGCGCCGCAGGGCGTGGACAAGTCCACGGCGCTCGAGCGGGTGCGCACCTGGCTCGACATCGAGCCGGCCGACGTCCTCGTCATGGGCGACGGCCGCAACGACATCGGGATGTTCCGCTGGGCGCGCGAGCGCGGTGGGCGGGCGATCGCGATGGCGCAGGGTGCGACCGAGCTGCTGGCCGAGGCATCCGAGACCACCGTGTCGGTTCAGGAGGGCGGCGTCGCGGCCATCCTCCGCTCGCTCTGACCGGGGTCGCGGGCGGCTAGGATCGAAGCTCAGCGGTTCGCGCCGCTGGGAGGGTTGTCCGAGCGGCCGAAGGATCCAGTCTTGAAAACTGGTGGGCAGCAATGTCCCGTGGGTTCGAATCCCACACCCTCCGCCAGAATCCGGCCGGCTGTTCGGCCGGGCACGGCGACGTACCCGGCCGAACAGCTGATGGTCACGGAAGCCGGAAGTAGACCTCGTCGCCGAGGATGCCCGGCGTCACGCGGATGAGGCCGTCGAGCGAGGACGGCACGAGGTACACCTGCTTGCCGGTGTCGGACGCCCCGGCCAGCAGGCTCGCCGTGCCGAAGGTGGGCTCCACGCCGGAGACGAGGCTGTCCCAGGTGGAGATCACGGTGCCGTCCGCGGCGACGTACTCGACCTGGACGAGCATGGAGCTGCCGTCGCCGCTTCCCTTGTAGGTCGCCGTCATGTCGAGGATGACGTACTGGGTGCCCTCGCCGGGCTCCGTGTTGAACGGGTTTCCCGCCATCACGACATCGTTTCCGTTGCGCTCGAAAGAGTTGAGCGTCACGTCCCAGTCGTTGTTGCTGATCGACGCGCTGAACGGCAGGGGGTCCTCGCGCGTGCCGGTGGGTCCGTCGGTCGTGGCCTCGTCGGCCGTCTCGGCCTGCGGTGCGGCATCGGCGGGGGCTTCGTTCACCGTCGTGCTTCCGCCCCTCGCCTCATCGACAGCGTCCGAGAGCGCGGTGGCGACGACGAAGGTGAAGACGAGGAAGCCGACGATGGTTCCCACGATCGAGACGATGATCGCCGTGAGTCCCTGCCACTTGACACGACCCGACAGGCAGACGGCGACGATGCCCAGGATGAAGCCGGCCGGCAGGAGGATCCAGCCGAGGAGCAGCGCGCCGGGTATGCAGGCGAAGAGGAATCCGACAGCGGAGACCGCGAGGGCGACGATGCCGACGGCGTTGCGGCGCTTCGCCGGCACGCCGGCGGGCTGAGGCGGGTAGTACGGAGCGGGCTGCGTTTCGGGCGCGCTGGACGGCGGCGGAGTGGTGGTCATGCGGATCTCCAGATAGAACGGTGTGATGCCACGCAGACACGACGAGCGTCGTCAGGTGGCGCCCCCAGAGCAGCCACGTCGAACGGGCACCTCAAACTAGTCCTCCGCTCGCGCAGACCCGGACGTGCGAATCGCTGGCGGCCGCCTTCGACGCGACGATCCGGCGCTGCCGACGCCCGGAAACGCGGGCGAGACCACGACCGGAGTCGGGTGACGGATCAGCCATCGCTGGCATACGACACGCACATTCCGGCCCGAAGTTCATCCAAACGGATGAAGGTCCCCGTCCGCGGCTCGCCCTGCTAGAGCAGCCCGCGTGCGGCGAGTTCGGCGCGCAGCGCCGGGACGATGTGCTCGGCGTACGCGACGGTCAGGTGCGTGCGGTCGTAGCGCGTGGGGATGTCGCCCGCGAACGCGGGGCACACGAGCTCCCAGCAGGTGAACGCGAGCGAGCTCACCGCGTGATTTCCGGATGCCGCCGCCACGCGCTCGGCAGCCGACTCCATCTGGCCCCACGTGCTCGAGACGCCCGCGGCGCAGCCGTACGGCGAGGCGGCGGGAGAGTAGCAGCGTCCGAGATCGGCGCCCTCCGGCGGCGGCGCCAGGTGGACGATGCGCCCCGGCATCCCGTAGCTGTCGGCTTCGGCCTCCTGGGCGGCGAGCAGTGCATCAGCCGAAAGGTCGGCTCCGTCGGGGGTGTGCCCGAGTGTGTACGCGTTCGAGATCACGACGAGGGTGGGCGCGTCGGCGAGGATCATGGCGCGGACATCGGCCTTCCGCTGCGGGCACGCCGCCATCACGCCCGCGCCGTCGTTCTGCACGGCGACGTCGGTGAAACGGCATCCGTAGAGGCCCACCGTCGTCACGCGGATGCCGCCGTCGCTGTCATCGGCGAGCTTGCGGAACGCCGGGGCGTAGGCCATCGCGGTCGAGTCGCCGACGAGATAGATGTGGACGGGCGCGTCCGAGCTGCCCGAGGAGCAGCCCGCTGCTGTCGGTGAGACATCGGGCGAGAAGCAGTCGCGCGCCGGGTTGCTCGCCGACGACCGCGTCATGACCTCGTCGAGCGAGGGATGCAGCTCGGGCCACTCGCTCGCGGTCGCGGCCGCGGCGAGCTCTGCCTGCAGGGCGGCGACCGCGTCGCCGGGGTCTGCGTCGGCCGCGTCGCTCGCGGCGTCGGCGGCGCCCGCGGGCGGGAAGGCGACGAGCGATGCCGTGAGGCCGCCGAAGACGTTCTGGACGACCAGCACGACCGCGAGGGCGGCGATGCCGAGCCCGGATGCCGCGAGCAGCGCCGGCGGGCCGAAACGAGCGCGCCACGCGGCCCAGGGCGCAGAAGCGTCGGACGTAGGTTCTGTGGTCGTCGCCGTCGCCGTCGCGGGCGCGGGTGCGGGTGCGGGTGCGGGTGCGGCTATCGGTGCGGGCGCATCGTGACGAGCAATGCCCGCGGACTCGGGGCGGGGCATACCCGGGTAATAGCGCGTCCCGGGAGTCCAGCCCGCGGGCCGGGTGCTGAGCGCGCGCGGCGCCGGTGCCGGCGCGGCATTCCGAGCGGGCGCCGCATCCCGAACCGGCGCGGCATCGGGAGCCGGCACCGGGGCCGCAGCGGCATCCTCGCGCGCCGTCTCCGTTGATGTGGCGCTCGCCGACCGCACGTACGGCGCGAAGCGGAAGGGACGCTCGACGAGGTGGTACGAGGCCACGGCGAGGACGGCCGTGATCGCGAGCACGAGCACCGTCGTGGCCTCCCGGGCGGGCAGCAGAACGTCGGCGAACACGATGACCGGGAAGTGCCAGAGGTACAGCGAGTACGACACGTCGCCCGCGAAGACGCTCACCGGGTTCGTCAGCGGGAAGAGGTGCCGATGCCGCGGGTCGCCGGGCACGCCGCCCGCGAGCACGAGTGCCGTGGCGACCACGGGCAGGGCGGCCCACGGAGCCGGGAACCCGCCCGCCGCGGGATCGATGACGGCGAACGCCACGATGAGGCCTCCGACGCCGACCCACGACGCGAGTCCGCCGATGACGGGCGGGATGCGGCGCAGCAGCGGCACCATCGCGGCGATGAGCGCCCCGATCGCCAGCTCCCACGCGCGGGTGAAGGTGGAGAAGTAGGCCGCGACGGCGGCATCCGCGCTCTGCAGCATCGCCCACGCGAACGAGGTGGCGACGACGGCTGCCGCGAGCGTCGCCGCGGCCGCGGCCGCCGCGGCGCCGCGTCGACGGGCGGCGGGCAGAAGCGAGACCGCCAGCAGGAGCAGCAGCGGCCACGCGAGGTAGAACTGCTCCTCGACCGCGAGCGACCAGAAGTGCTGGAGCGGCGAGACGGCGTCGTCGGCGTGGAAGTAGTCGGTGCCGACCGCGGTGAATCGCCAGTTGGCGGCGAATCCCGCCGACCACAGGGCGTCGACGAGCGTCTGCTCGGCGCGTGGGCGATTGAACACGACGAAGGCGCTGGCCGCCGTGGCGATGAGGACGACGACAGCGAGGGGCAGGATGCGGCGGGCGCGCCGGCCGGCGAAGGCGGCGAGGCGGATGCCGCCCGACCGCTGCACCTCGCGCAGCAGCGCGCCGGTGATGAGGAAGCCCGAGACGACGAAGAACACGTCGACCCCGACGAAACCGCCGCGTGGCCAGCCGGCCGCGTGCGCGCCGATGACCGCGAGGACGGCGAGGGCCCGGAGGCCCTGGATGTCGCGTCGCGGCGTCGGGTGGGGGAGCGTCGGGCTGTTCACATGGCGTCCGGAAGGGCGCCACCGAGTGTAGTGGGAGCGATCTCACTGCGGCGATAGCGCATCGGCATCCCAGCGCAACCCCTGTGCGCAAGGAGCAGGAAACCGGGTTCGCTGGTGCTATGACAGCTCTTCCTCGAGCGCCTCTCGCCCGCGTCGCCGGGATGCTGCTCCGCGGGCTCTTCGCCGCTCTGCTGGTTCTGCGTCGGCCGCGTCCGATCCACGTGCGGGGAACGATGTTCAGCGGCACGCTGCGCTGGGTCGGCCCGGAACGGCGATCCGGGATCTCGTGGATCGACCACCCGCCGGCCGCCGGAGAGACGCCGGTGGTCGCGCGCCTGTCGCGATCACTCGGACTCCCGGACGCTCTGCCCGACATCTTCGGGCTCGCGCTCCGCGTCACCGCTGACCCCGAGTCGCCGGAGGCCGGCGCGGCTGACATCGAGTTCGCCTCGACAGGACGGGGCGTGCCGCTGCGCTACGCGCTGCTGCCCCTGCGCCGGCCCGAGCGCGCGCGTTTCGGCATCCTGCTGCCCTACCGCGGTCGCCGGGGTCCGGTGCTGCTCTCGGCGACGACCGTGGACGGCGGCCCGGATGCCGCGGACTGGCGGCTCATGCTCTCGTTCGCCTCGCCGCTCGGCCCGTGGCGTCCGTTCGCGCTCATACGGCTCACGCGCGCCGCGTGGCCGGGTGCCCAGCCCCGATTCGACGCCGGACGGCGGGTGCTACCCGGCGCCCGGGTCTACCCCTGGGTGCGAGCGCTGCGCCAGCCGTCGTACGACCGCGTGCAGCGGCGCGGGCTGTCGCCCGCTGATGACGCGCCTTCCACACCGGAGGCGCCGGCGCAAGCGGCGTGCACGGTCGCGGCCGGCGCGATGGACTGAGCCGGTGCAGCCCGACGAGATCGCCCGTGTCGCCCGAGAGTCCTTCGGCATCGAGGAGCTGCGTCCGCAGCAGCTCGACGCGATCGAGGCGGCGGTCGCCGGGCGCGACGTGCTGGTCGTCTGGGCGACCGGCGCGGGCAAGTCCGCCGTCTACCAGGTCGCCGCGGCCCTCCGGCCCGGCCTGACCGCGATCGTCTCGCCCCTCATCGCGCTGCAGGAGGACCAGCTCGCGCGCATCGAGGAGGCGCCCGATGCGCCCGACGGCGTCGCCCTGAACTCGAGCCGGGGCGTGCGCGCCCAGCGCGAGGCCTGGGACGCGATCCGGTCAGGGGAGGCCTCGTACGTCCTTCTCGCGCCCGAACAGCTCGCGAAGGACGAGGTCGTCGCCGAGCTCGCCGAGGCCGGGGTCTCGCTGCTGGTCGTGGACGAGGCGCACTGCATCGCAGCCTGGGGGCACGACTTCCGGCCCGACTACCTGATGCTGGGCGAGGTCTCCGAGCGCCTGGGGCGTCCGCCGATCCTCGCAATGACCGCGACGGCCACGAGCCCGGTCCGCACCGAGATCATCGAGCGGCTCGGGATGGACGACCCGGCCATCCTCGTGGGCGATGTCGACCGGCCGAACATCGAGCTGAACGTCCGCCGGCACTCCGAGAAGTCGGGCAAGCGCGACGCCGTGATCGACGAGGTAGTGAAGCTGCCGGGGCCCGGGCTGCTGTACACCGCCACCCGGCGCGGCACCGAGGAGTACGCCGAGGCGCTGCAGGAACGGGGGATCAACGCGGTCGCGTACCACGCCGGCCTGTCGGCGAAGGAACGCAACGGGGTGCACGAGGCATTCCACGACGGCGAGGTCGACGTCGTGGTCGCCACCTCCGCATTCGGGATGGGGATCGACAAGGCCGACGTGCGCTTCGTCGTCCACGCCGACATCCCCGACTCCATCGACGCCTACTATCAGGAGCTCGGTCGCGCCGGTCGGGACGGCGAGCCTGCGACGGCGACGCTCCACTACCGACCCGAAGACCTGTCGCTGCGACGTTTCTTCGCGGCGTCGGCACCGAAGCGCGGCGAGCTCAAGCGACTCGTCGACGCCATCGCCGGCGGGACGCGGTCGCGCGCCGAGATCGCCGCAGCCGGCGGGCTGTCGGCCCGTCGCGTCACCGCGCTGCTGACGGTTCTCGTGGATGCGGGCGCGGTGCGGACGAGTCGCGCCGGGGTCGCGCTGCGGCGGGGGATGACCGTGGAGCGCGCTGTCGACGCTGCGTTGGAGAGGTCGGCCGAGCGGGAACGCATCGACGCCTCCCGCATCGAGATGCTCCGCAGCTATGCCGAGACCCGTCGGTGCCGGCGGGCGACGCTGCTCGGTTACTTCGGTCAGGACTACGTCGAGCCGTGCGAGAACTGCGACACGTGCGCGGCATCCGCGAACGACCGCGCGGCGCGCGAGGACACCTCGGAGGAACGGGGTGATCACGCCGGCGGTCCCTTCCGCGTCGACGACGTCGTCCGCCACCACGAGTGGGGCGAGGGGACGGTCATGGCGGTGGAGGACGACCGCGTGACCGTCTTCTTCGAATCGCAGGGGTACAAGGTGCTCGCCACGGAGCTGGTGGCCGAGCGCGGCCTGCTCGCCCCCGCCTGATCCCCGGACGCGACTCGCCCCTGGGAGCGGTTACCAGTCTCGCTCCGTTCCGGCCGGTTGCCCGCTCGCGGCTGGTTAGCGTGCAGGTGAGCGCGACGAGCATGTCGGGCGGTGGCGGCTGACTGGGGGGGGCGTCACCGCCTCGCATGTCCGGGGCGCTCACAGACTTTCCAGACATCCGTCCCTATGATGAGTCGGTCACCGGGAGTGCCTGCGCGACGCGAAGAGCGTGCACCCGAACGCACTCCTCGCCTGCTCGTCGAGAGGACACCCGTGAGCGCACGTTCCGATGCGAAGGCGTCGCGGCGCCGTCGTCGTCCCGTCGCCCGGCACGGCCAGCTGCGGTCGCCGAACCCGCTGACCCAGATCCTGGCGGTGCTCGGCGTCATGGTCGCCGTCGTGGTCGTGAGCGGTGCCGCCGTCGGCGGTTTCTACGTGTGGAACGCCACCCAGGTCGTGGCCGACGCGGGCGTCTCGATCGGTGACGACGACTCGCAGCTCCCCCCGACGATCGGCGAGATCGAGGGCGGCGTGAACCTGCTCGTGGTCGGCACCGACTCGTGCGAGGGCGCGAACGCCGAGCTGTCGGGTGCCTGTCAGGCGAAGGACACCGACGGTGAGCGCAACGATGTGACGATGCTCGTGCACATCAGCGACGAGCCGCGACGCGTGACCGTCATCTCGTTCCCGCGCGACATGATCGTCCCGATCCCCGCCTGCACCGGCGAGGACGGCACCCAGTACTCCGCGATGAGCGCTCAGATGCTCAATGTCTCGTACATGTACGGCGGACTCGCGTGCACCGTCAGCACGATCGAAGAGCTGACGGGCATCGACATCCAGTTCGCCGCCGCGACCCGCTGGACCGGCGTCATCAACATGTCCGACGCGATCGGCGGCGTCGACGTCTGCGTGTCGGCCGACATCAACGACCGCTACACGGGCCTGAGTCTCGCGAAGGGCAACCACACCCTGCAAGGCACCGAGGCGCTGCAATTCCTCCGCACGCGGTACGGGATCGGCGACGGCTCCGATCTCGGGCGGATCTCGAACCAGCAGCAGTTCATGAGCTCGATGGTGCGCAAGCTGCAGTCCGACGGCGTGCTCGGCAATCCGACGGCGCTGCTCAACCTCGCCACCACCGCCGTCGACCAGGTCGCCAGCGGACAGATCAAGCTGAGCTCGTCGCTGTCGAGCCCGCAGCGGATGGTGCAGATCGCCCTCGCCATGCGCAGCGTGCCCTACGAGGACATCGTGTTCGTGCAGTACCCCACGGCGTACGTCGACGGCGGGCTGCGCGTCCGGCCCGTCGAGAGCGCCGCGAAGGTGCTGTTCGACGCGCTCGCCGCCAACCAGCCGGTGCAGCTGAGCGGATCGACGAGCGACGGCTACAGCACCGAGGTCGTCGGCGAGGCGGCACCCCCCGCACCTGCCCCGACCGATTCCGCGGCTCCCGCCGACCCCGCGGCGACGCCGGATGCGCCCGCGACGGAGGCGCCCGAGGCCGGTGCCCCGGTCGTGCTGCCGGAGTCGGTCACGGGCCAGACGGCGGCACAGGTGACCTGTACCGTGGGCCAGGGCTGACACGGCGCCGTCCGGCCCTCGATTCGGAGCCTGGGGCAGTCCGGGCTATGATTGCCGGGTGCATCCGCGCCGTCTCGCGTCGGATGCCGTGGAGACGTCGCATAGTCAGGCCTAGTGCACCACCCTGCTAAGGTGGAGTCCCCGTAAGGGGACCGAGGGTTCAAATCCCTCCGTCTCCGCCACGACGAGAGCCCCGGTCCGCCGGGGCTTCTTCGTTTCTCGGCGTTCAGTGCTGCGGCGGAGTGGACGTCGAAGCGCGCACGATCAGCTGAGAGTTCAGGGTGACCGTTTCGGGGCTCTTCCCCGACGCGAGGGCTTGGAGCAGCAGATCGACCGCGAGCGCGCCGCAGCGGTCGATGGGCATGCGGACCGTCGTCAGGCCGGGAGTGACGGCGCCCGCCAGATCGATGTCGTCGATGCCGACGATGCTGATGTCGTCGGGGCAGACGACCCCCAGTTCGGACATCCCGGCCTCGACCCCCAGGGCCACGAGGTCGTTGTAAGCGATCACGGCTGTGGCTCCGCTCGCTGAGGCGGGTGCCGCTGCCGCACGTCCTCCTTGGATCGATGCAGCCTGGTGGCTCAGGCGGGTGAGCCGGATGCCGTGGCGGTCGCATGCGCGGGCGACCGCGTCGGCGCGCCGCACATCGGCCCACGAGCCGCGCGGACCGGACGCGTAGGCGACGTGCCGATGGCCGAGCGCAGCCAGGTGTTCTACGGCCTGCGTCGGTCCGTACTCGGTGTCCATCAGCACGCTCGGCAGAGGGTCGATCAGCCGGTTCACGATCACGCACGGGGTGCTGCCCACCAGTTCGATGACATCGGCGTCGGGCAGTCGCGGGGAGCACAGCAGCATGCCGTCGAGTTCGCGCGCCCGTTCGATCTGCTCGCGCTCGCGGCGCGGATCCTCGTCGGCGTCGAACACGACAGTGCGGTGGCGCCCGTGCCAGGCCTGGCCCTGGATGGCCTTGAGGGTGGTCGCGTAGACGGGATTGGCGACATCGGGGAAGACCACTCCGATGGTCCGGCGGATCGTGCCCGACTGAGCGTTGGCATAGCCGAGCTCGTGGGCGGCGCGGAGAACTCGCTCCCGCGTGGCGGCGGCGAGGCGATCGGGCTCGCCGAAAGCGCGAGACGCCGTCGCCACGGACACGCCCGCCTGCCGCGCCACGTCGGTCAAAGTCGCTGCCACGTTCACCCCATCTCTTTCCTCCATCCATGATCGTGCATCGCGGCGTGCAATTGGTTGACAAGCTTGTACAAAACAAGCAGGATGCTTTGCATGACGATCATCGCCGATCCTCCGGTGCGCGACGCCGCTGTGCGAAACCGGGCCGACACATGATTGCCGGGCACGCCCGGCTGGGCCGCGACGCTCGAACGGGCATCACGATCGGCAGTCGCCCCCGGGCCTCGGGCATCCTGCACCTGGGGCTCGGCAGCTTCCACCGTGCCCACCAGGCCGTCTACACCGCGGCCGCGATGGACGCGCACGGGGGCGACTGGGGGATCGTCGGCGTCGCCTCGCGTTCTCGCGGCATCGTCGACGCGCTGCACGCGCAGGACATGCTCTACGCGGTTGCGACGGTCTCACCCCAGGGCACGGTCCTCAGCATCCCGGGCGTGCACACCGACGCCTACGTCGCCGCGGACGACCCTGACCGCGTCGTCGCCGACCTCGCCGATCCGCGCATCCGGATCGCGACCATCACCGTGACCGAGAGCGGCTACAGCTATTCGCCCGCGACGCAGCATCTCGATACCGACGACGCCGTGGTCCGCGCCGATCTCGGTGGAGCGGCCCCGCGCTCGACGATCGGACAGCTCGCGCTCGGGCTCCGACGACGCGCAGCGTCGGGCGGGGCGCCGATCTCGATCCTCAGCTGCGACAACCTGTCGTCGAACGGCACGCATACCGAGAAGCTCGTTCGCGAGTTCTTCTCGGCACTGCCGGCAACGGATGCAGCCGATACGTTGGCGTACCTCGACGAAGCGGTCACCTTTCCTTCGAGCATGGTCGACCGCATCGTTCCCGCCACCACCGACTCTCTGCGCGCCGACGTCACCACCCGTCTCGGGGCCTTCGACGCCGTACCGGTTCCGGCTGAGCCGTTCACCATGTGGGCGATCGAGGACCGCTTCGCCGGCGGTCGCCCCGCGTGGGAGGCCGGCGGCGCCGTGTTCACCGATGAAGTCGGGAGCTACGAGCAGCTCAAAGTGCGCCTCCTCAACGGCACGCATTCGTTGATCGCCTACCTCGGCGCGCTGAAGGGCGTCGCGACCATTCCCGAGGCCATCTCGATCGCCGGTGTCGAGGCTGCCGCGCGGGTCGTGCTGCGCGACGAGTACGAGCCGTCCGTGCGCGTGCCGTCGGGCGTCGACGTCCGCGCCTACGAGCGACAGCTGTTCGAGCGCTGGGGCAACAGCGCGCTCGGGCACCGGACCTCCCAGGTCGGCAGCGACGGGTCGGTGAAGCTCCGTCAGCGCATTCCAGAGCCGGCGCTGCTCGCTCTCGCGGAAGGCCGGATGCCGCATTTGATCGCCCTGACGGTCGCGGGCTACCTGTCTTGCATCGCGCCGCTGCCGGGCTTCGATCCCGGTGCGCACGCCGGTGCCATGAAGGATCCCGCGCAGCAGGGCCTCGCCGAGCTCGCCGCGAAGTCGGCTGCTGGTCGCGAGCTCGCCCTGCGTGTCATCGCCGAGCGCCGTCTGTTCGGCGATCAGTTGGCGGAAGAGATCCCGTTCATCGATCGTGTGGGCGACCTCGTCGACACGATCGCCCGGCACGGCATCGACGCGGCCCTCGACGACTGCGTGTCCGCCGCGTCCGATGCGACACAACCCACGACCGCGAAGGAGCTCCGATGAAGACGCTGGCCATCCACGGCAAGCAGGACATCCGCTGGGAAGACCGCCAGGTGCCCGAGCCCGGCCCCGGCCAGGTGCGGCTGCGCGTGGCCTTCGTGGGCATCTGCGGCTCCGACCTGCACTACTACTTTTACGGCGCGAACGGCGAGTACACGATTCGGGAGCCGCTGACGCCGGGGCACGAGCTCTCCGCGACCGTCGACCTCGACCCGTCCGGGCGCTGGGCGCCCGGGACTCCCGTGACCGTCCATCCCGCTCGTTTCGGACCCGACGTCGCGGGTCTCGAAGCCCACCCCCACCTGCGTCCGGGTGGCGATTATCTCGGCAGCGCGGCAGCGGATCCGCACCGGCAGGGCGGCGCCTCGGAGTACCTCCTGGTCGAGCACTTCATGATCCGCGAGCTGCCCGCGGGACTCCCGCTCGAGCGGGCCGCGCTCGCCGAGCCGCTCGCGGTCGCGCTCCATGCCGTCGGCATCGCGGGCGACATCGCGGCCGCGCGTGTCCTCGTGGTCGGCGCCGGCCCGATCGGCCTTCTCGTCGCTGCGGCCGCCGAGCGGGCGGGCGCCGGAGCCGTGGGCGTCAGCGACGTGCGTGCCGAGCCGCTGGACCGGGCGCGCCGCCTCGCCGCGGTCGAGGGCTACCTCGTGGGCCGTGACACCATTTCAGACGAATCGTTCGACGTCGTCTTCGAATGCTCCGGTGTCGGCGCGGCGCTGACTCAGGCCGTCCGCGCTGTCCGTCGCGCAGGCCGGATCGTCCAGGTCGGGATGCTGCCCGACGCGGAGATCGGCGTCAACCTCGCGCGTCTGCTGTCGAAAGAGATCACGATCCGAGGCGCGTTCCGATTCGCCGACGAGATCGACGAGGCCGTGTCGATGCTCGCGTCTTCGGACGCGCTGGACACCGTCGTATCCGACGTGGTCCCCGCGGTGGACGCCGTCCGCGCGTTCGACCTCGCCCGAGACTCTTCGCGCTCCGCGAAGGTTCTCCTCTCGCTCTGATTCACCCGACCTCACGCACATCACTACGAAGGAGTAATGCGATGAGCAACTCACCGACCCCCGCCGGGGCAGCCGCCGCAGCGCCGCCGATCGCCAAACGATCCATGGGAGACCTCGTCCGGGCATCCGTCTCGGGCTGGCTCGGCACCGCTCTCGAGTTCATGGACTTCCAGCTGTATTCGCTCGCCGCCGCGCTGGTGTTCAGCCAGCTGTTCTTCGCAGCGGACAACCCCGGCATGGCCGTGGTCCTGGCCATGGCGACGTACGGCGTCGGCTACGTCGCACGCCCGGTCGGCGCTTTCGTCTTCGCCCGCATCGGTGACCGAGTGGGCCGCCGCAAGGTGCTGTTCTACACGATCCTTCTGATGGGCGCGGCGACGACGCTGATCGGCTTCCTTCCCACCTACGACCAGGTGGGGATGCTCGCCCCCATCCTGCTGGTCGTCCTGCGCCTGGCCCAGGGCTTCGGCGCCGGCGCGGAGATCTCCGGCGCGGGCGTCATGCTCTCCGAGTACGCTCCCGACAACCGCCGCGGCATCATCGCGTCCCTGGTCGCTCTGGGGACCAACTGCGGCACGCTGTTCGCTTCGGCGATCTGGGCGATCCTGCTCGCCGTGATGCTCGAGTCCGACGTCATCGAGTGGGGGTGGCGCATCCCGTTCATCGGCAGCGCCGTGATCATGCTCTTCGCGCTGTGGGTGCGGTTCAACCTGAAGGAGAGCCCGGTCTTCGAGGAGCGCGCCGACGTCGTCGACGGCAAGGCCCTCTCCCGCGACGAGATGGTCAAGCTCGCAACCGCGACCAACGACATCCGCACGCTCGAGTCGCTCGAGCGCAAGCCGATCAAGGCGATTATCGTGTCGTTCCTGCTGCGATTCGGCCAGGCGGGCAACTCGGGCCTCGTGCAGACCTATCTGATCTCGTTCATCACGATCACTCTCGCGGTGTCGAAGGAAGTCGGACCCGAGGTCGTCATCGTCTCGTCCCTCATCGGGTTCCTCACGATCCCGCTCGTCGGCTTCCTCGGTGACCGATTCGGCCGTCGGCGCATGTACATCGTCATGTCCGGGCTGTCGCTCGTGCTGATCGTGCCGACGCTGCTGATGATCAACACCGCCGAGACCCTGTGGATCTTCGTGGGGTACGCCATCATCCACAACATCTCGGTGCTCGGCCTCGCCTCGATGGAGAACATCTCCATCCCGGAGATCTTCGGCGCGCGCAACCGGTACACCCTCACCGCCATGGTGCGCGAGATCGCGGCGATCATCGCGACGGGCATCGGTCCGATCATCGCCGCAGGCTGGGTGGCAGCAGCCACCGGAAGCATCATCCCGGTCATGGTGCTGATGGGACTGTTCACCGCGGCGGCCCTCATCGGCGCGATCTGGGCACCGGAGTGGACGGGGCGCGATCTGACCGATCCGCGCGCCGCGATGTGAGGGGAGAAGTCGCATGAGCATCGACCGCGTCGACGTCAGCATCACCAGCCCGGGGCGCAACTTCGTCACCCTCAAGATCACGACATCCGACGGCCTCGTCGGATGGGGGGACGCGACCTTGAACGGTCGCGAGCTCTCGGTCGCGTCGTACCTCCGCGATCACGTCGCCTCGACTCTGGTCGGGCGCGACGAGGACCGTATCGAGGACACGTGGCAGTATCTGTACCGAGCGCCATATTGGCGACGCGGCCCGGTGACGATGGCTGCGATCGCAGCTGTCGACATGGCCCTGTGGGACATCAAGGCGAAGAAGGCCGGGGTGCCGCTCTATCAGCTCCTCGGTGGCGCGAGCCGTGACGCCCTCCGGGTGTACGTGCACGCGTCGGGAGCGGACTACGCCTCGTTGAAGGATGCCGTCAGTGCGTACGTCGACGCGGGGGTGACGGCGGTGCGGGTGCAGACCGGCATCCCGGGCCTCGGCCAGATCTACGGCGTCGCGAGCAACAAGCCCGGGGCGAAGTACGACTACGAGCCGGCCAAGCGCGCCGCCGACGGCTCGTCGGCGGCGCGCCCCGCAGAGGAAGCCTGGGACACCCGGAAGTACCTCGCGCACATGCCGGGCGTCTTCTCCCGGCTCCGCGAGGATTTCGGCACCGACCTGCGCATCCTCCACGACGGCCATCACCGGATGTCGCCGATCGAGGCGGCCCGCTTCGCGCGGGACGTCGAGCCGTACGACCTGTTCTGGCTCGAGGACTGCACGCCGGGTGAGGACCAGACGGCGCTGCGGACCGTGCGGCAGTACTCGACCACGCCTCTGGCGATCGGCGAGGTCTTCAACTCGATCTACGACTACCAGACCCTCATCACCGAGCGCCTGATCGACTACGTGCGATCGGCCGTCACACACACCGGTGGCGTCACCGCGATGAAGAAGCTCCTCGATTTCGCGGCGATCTACGGGATCAAATCGGGCATGCATGGTCCGACCGACATCTCGCCGGTCGGGATGGCGGCGGCGCTTCATCTCGGACTCGCCCTCCACAACTTCGGCATCCAGGAGTACATGCCGCACAACGACGCGACGCTCGACGTGTTCCGCACCTCCTACGTCTACGACCGGGGATTCCTGCATCCCGGGGATGCGCCCGGGCTCGGGGTCGAGCTGGATGAGTCGGCCGCCGACGCGTTCGAGTACACGAAGGCCTACCTGCCGGTGAATCGGCTGCTCGATGGGACCATGCATGACTGGTGAGACGATGTGCGCCCGTGCCGTCATGCCCGACCTCACCCGCGAGGGCCGTCTGGTCGTGGTGGCGCGGGCGCGGCGGGCCGAGGATTACGACCGCGTGCTCGATGTCCTGATCGACGCGGGCGTGAAGAGCGTCGAGCTGACTCTGACCACCCCGGGGACGTTCGACCGAGTCTCCGCGATCGTCGAGCGTCACCGCGATGCGGCTGACATCGGCGTCGGGACCGTCACCACGGTCGATGAGCTCGGGCGGGTCATCGACGCAGGAGCGGCGTATGCGGTGACCCCCATCACCTCGAGGGTCCTGGTGGAGCGCGCCGTCGCGGCGGGCCTCCCGATCGTCCCCGGCGGGCTCACGCCCACCGAGCTGTTCGCGTCGTGGACGGCGGGAGCTGCGGCGGTCAAGGTCTTCCCTGCGACCCAGGTGACTCTCGGTTACGTGAAGGACCTGCGCGGCCCGTTCCCGGGCATCAAGGTCGTCCCCTCGGGCGGCGTCGATCTCGGGGGAGCTCGGGCGTGGCTGGATGCCGGGGCGGAGGCCGTCAGTGTCGGTGGGCCGCTGCTCGGTGACGCCTTCGACGGTGGGGACCTCGCGGCGCTTCGCGATCGCGCGCTCCGGTTCGTCGAGGTGTGCGCTGGGGGTGTCGCTCGATGACCGAGCCGACGCGGTCTGTCGTGACGCTCGGGGAGACCATGGCGCTCATCCGGGCATCGGAGATCGGGTCGTTGCGGCATATCGGCTCGCTCGCGCTCGGGATCGGTGGAGCTGAATCGAACGTCGCCGTCGCTCTCCGTCGACTCGGCGTGCCGGTGGCCTGGTTCGGGCGTGTCGGCGACGACCCGTTCGGTGAGCGCGTCGTCCGAGAACTCCGTGGCGAGGGCATCGACGTCGGCGTGGTCGTCGACCCGGATGCTCCGACGGGTCTCATGGTGAAAGAGCGACCGGCCGCCGCGGCGACGGCCGTGCACTACTACCGGACCGGCTCGGCGGGGTCGCGCCTCACACCCGGGGATATCCCGCCCGATCGGATCGAGGCCGCGACGCTGCTGCACGTCACGGGTATCACTCCGCTGCTCTCCGAATCCGCCGCGGGTTCGGTCCGTGATGCGGTGTCGCGGGCGCGGGCAGCGGGCGTGGCGGTGAGCTTCGACGTCAACTACCGCGCCCGGTTGGCCGGCCCTGGCGTCGCGGCACCGGTGCTGAGAGAGCTCGCGGAAGCCTCCGACATCGTCTTCGGCGGCGAGGCGGAGCTCGAGCTCATCACGGGGGAGGACCCCGACACCGCCGCCCGAAGCCTTCGCGCGGCAGGCGTGGCGGAGGTCGTCATCAAGCGCGGACCGCATGGAGCGACCGCTCACGCCGATGGTGGCGTCGTCGATTCGCCGGGCTTCGTGATCGATCCTCTGGACACGGTCGGCGCGGGAGACGCGTTCGTCGCCGGGTACCTCAGCGCGCGGCTCGCGGGCCATGGCGTCGCTCAGGCGCTGCGCCGCGGCAACGCGTGCGGCGCCATGGCCTGTCTCGGCCCGGGCGATTGGGAGGCGTCACCGACGCTCGCCGATCTCGAGCGCTTCCAGGCGGCGGGCGTCGATCCCGTGCAACGCTGAACGTGTCGGCCCCGGCCCCGGCGCCCCCTGCGAGGATGGGGGCATGACTGCTCGACGTACGATCCTGGTCGGATCCGGCAAGGTCGCCACTCGCCTCGGCGAGAGCCTGGTCGAGGCCGGGCAGGAGGTCGTCGCGATCCGGCGGAGCGCCGGCGGCATCCGGCCTGCGTTCACACCGATCGTCGCCGACCTGTCTGCGCCTCTCGACACCACGCTGCCCGCGGTCGACGCGATGGTGGTCACGCTTCCGCCGGGGGATGACCCCGGCTTCTACCGCGCCGCGCTGGAGCGCATCGCGCGAGCGCTGCCGAAGCCGCCCGAGCGCACCGTCTTCGTGTCGTCGACGCGGGTCTTCGAGGGGTGGGGTCCGGAGCGTGCTCTCGACGAGGATGACGAGCCTCGGCCGACGAGCGCGCGCGGTGAACAGCTCGTCGACGGGGAGCGTGTGGCCCGCGAGCTGTTCGACGCGATCGTCGTGCGGCCCGCCGGGATCTACGGTCCCGGTCGCGAGCGGCTGATCCGGCAGGTCCTCGCGGGCGAGGCAGTCGACTACGACCGTCGCACCAACCGCATCCACGAGGTCGACCTCGTGAGCGCGATCGCGCAGCTGCTCGACGCGGACGCGCCGCCTGCGCTGTTGCACGGGGTCGACCGGCGCCCCGCGACCCTCGGCGAGGTGGTCGAGTTCATCGCGCATCGCCTCGGGGTCGCCGCACCGCCACGCGCTGAGGCCGGGCCCGACGCCGACCGCGGCAAGGTCCTCGACGGCTCGCGCCTCGCGGCGATGCTCGACTTCACGTACCCGACGTTCGTCGAGGGGTACGGGCAGGTCATCGCCGACCGCGGCTGATCGCTGCGCCCAGCGACGCCGATTCGGCCGTCGGAGCCGATACAGCCGTCGGGCCGGTGGTGCCGGTGTCGCCTGTGGCGGGCGCCGAGGCCACACCAGCCCCGGCAGTCCGACGAATGTATCGGCTCAGGCGCGGCGTGCTCAGGCGCGGGGCCGCAGCAGGCCGATGAGCAGCAGGCGCATCGCCGCGACGGGGTCGGTGTCGTCGGTCAGCCAGCGGATCTGGATGCCCTCCCACCCGCTGATCACGAGGTCGGCGAGGGCTCGAGGGTCGTCGTCGGCGTCGAGTCGGCCGCGGGCGCGGTCGTCGGCGATGGCTGCCGCGTAGGTCTCGGTGACGGCGCGGTAGCGCTCGAGCAGCCAGGCGTGCGCCTCGTGCTCGGGGTGCGTCGCCTCGGCCGACACGATCGAGAACATGCGGACGAGCTCGCGCCGGGCGAGGTTGCGCTCGACGATCGCGAGCACGCTCGGGATGAACCCGTCGCGGGCGGCGCGCGCGGGGAAGTCGGTGTCGGCGGCATCCTCCTGCTCGAGGACGGCTGCCAGCAGCGAGACCTTCGTGGGGAAGTGGTGCATCACGGTGGTGAGGCTCAGATCGAGCTGCTTGGCGATCTGGCGGAGCGACCCGCCGCGGTAACCGTGGGTTCCGAACACGACGGTCGCCGACGCCACGATCTCCGCACGCCGGGCCGCGCTCTTCGCGTACGGCCCGCGGGGGTGGACGGCGTCGGATGGCATGACCCGAGCGTAGATCACATCAATCCCGTGCATCTGCACGTGTTTCGGTCTACGCTGATCGCATGGCAACGGATGACACGACCTACCGCTGGGTGAAGGACGGGGCGCTCGGCCCGGGACGGATGCGCTACGGCGCCGACTACAACCCGGAGCAGTGGCCGCGCGAAGTGTGGGACGAGGACGTCCGACTGATGCGCGAGGCCGGGGTCAACATCGTCTCGCTCGGGATCTTCTCGTGGGCGCTGCTCGAGCCGCGTCCGGGCGAGTGGGACTTCGGCTGGCTCGACGAGGTCATCGATCTGCTGCACGCCAACGGCATCGACGTCGACCTCGCGACCGCCACCGCGTCGCCGCCGCCGTGGCTCGCGAAGCGGCATCCCGAGATCCTGCCGCAGACGATCGACGGAACGACCCTCTGGCCGGGGTCGCGCCAGCACTGGCGGCCGACGTCGCCGGTCTTCCGCGAGTACGCGCTGCGGCTGACCCGCGCCCTCGCCGAGCGCTACGGCGACCATCCCGCTCTCGTCGCCTGGCACATCTCGAACGAGCTCGGCTGCCACAACCTGTACGACTTCTCGGATGACGCCGCCCGCGCGTTCCGGGTGTGGCTCCGGGCCCGCTACACGACCCTCGACGCGCTCAACGAGGCCTGGGGCACGGCTTTCTGGTCGCAGCACTACGAGGAGTGGGACGAGATCCTGCCGCCGCGCGCCGCGCCGACGCAGCGCAACCCCGGACAGCAGCTCGACTTCGAGCGCTTCTCGTCGGATGCCGTGCGCGACCACCTGCGTGCCGAGAACGCGGTGCTGGCCGAAGTGACCCCCGGCGTCCCGCGCACGACGAACTTCATGGTCGCCCAGAACGTCCGCGACATCGACTACCCCTCGTGGGTCGGCGACGTCGACTTCGTCTCGAACGACCACTACCTGCGCCCGGGCGAGCTCGGGCGCGACGACCTGTCGTTCTGGTCGAACCTCACCGGCAACATCGCCGGTGGCCGGCCGTGGTTCCTCATGGAGCACGCGCCGAGCGCGGTGAACTGGCGTGCGGTCAACCCGCCCAAGCGTCCCGGCGAGCTGGTCCGCGACGCCCTGACCCACGTCGGGCACGGGGCAGACGCGGTCTGCTACTTCCAATGGCGGCAGTCCCGCGCCGGGGGCGAGCGCTACCACTCCGGCATGGTCCCGCACGCCGGCGCCGAGAGCCGGGTGTTCCGCGATGTCGTCGACCTCGGTTCGCAGCTGCGCGACCTGGCGCCGGTCACCGGCAGCCGGCGCGAGCGGGCGCGCGTGGCGCTGGTGTTCGACTACGAGTCGTGGTGGGTCAGCGGACGTGACTCGCACCCCTCCGAGTCGCCCGCCTACGACGACGAGACGCTGCTGTGGTACCGGGCGCTCCTCGACCTCGGCGTCCGCGTCGACGTCGTGCCCGTCGCGACCGAAATCGCCGACTACGAGGTGGTGATCGCTCCGATGCTCCACGTCGTCCCGGCCGCGCTGCGCGAGCGCCTGACCGCCTTCGTCGCCGGCGGCGGTCACCTCGTGACGACCTACTTCTCGGGCGTGGTCGACGAGAACGACCGGGTGTGGCTCGGCGGTTACCCGGGTGCGCTGCGCGAGCTGCTCGGCATCACGATCGAGGAGTTCGTGCCGATGCTGCCGGGGGAGACCGCATCCCTCGCCTCCGGCACGGTCGTCCGGGACTGGAGCGAGCGCATCGCGCGCGTCGAACCGGATGTCGAGGTGCTCGACACCTACGTTGGCGGCGACCTCGACGGCGCCCCGGCCATCACTCGGCGTCGGAGCACCCGGGGCAGCGGCGGCAGTGCGACGTACGTATCGGCTGCGATCGGTCGCGCCGGTGCCGCCGACGTCGCGCGCCGCCTGGCCGGCGACATCCCGGCGCTCGCGGCAGACCCCCTCGCGGCCGACGGCGACGTCGACGTGATCATTCGCCGCCACGAGGGTGGGCGCTTCGTGTTCCTCGCGAACCGCACCGACGCCGAGGTGGTGGTGGCCGCATCGGGTGACCTGATCGCGGGTGCCGCCGAGCGAGGTTCCGCGGATGCCGTCGCGATCGCCCCGCGCGGTGTCGCGGTGCTCGCGCAGGAGGGCTGAGCCGCGCGACAATGACCGCATGACCGACACGGACGGCACGCTGGCGTGGCTTCTGGACACCGACCCGTCGCTGCGCTGGCAGGTGGAGCGTTATCTCGCGGACGCTCCGCCGTCCGTGTGGCAGGCCACGCGGGCTCGCGTCGCGACCGAGGGCAACGGCGCGCGCCTCCTGCGGGAGCAGGGCGACGACGGTCAGTGGGAGGGTGGCGCGTACTTCCCCGCGGGGTTCTTCGACAGCCCGGAGGCCCGCGCGCCGGGACAGCCCTGGACGGCGACCACCTGGACCCTGAAGGATCTGCGGGAGTGGGGTCTGGATGCCGCCGTCCTCGGCGACACCGCGGAACGGCTCCGGCGCAACAGCCGGTGGGAGTACGACGACCTGCCGTACTGGGACGGCGAGATCGACGTGTGCATCAACTCGTACACGCTCGCGACGGGCGCCTGGCTCGGTGTCGACATGAGCGGCCTGGCGCGGTGGTTCCGCGAGCATCAGCTGGCCGACGGCGGGTGGAACTGCGAGGCGGAGGAGGGGCGGTCGACCCGCGGGTCATTCCACTCGACGCTCAACGCTCTGCGCGGCATGCTCGCGTGGGAGCGAATCACGGGCGACCCGGCCCTCCGCGAGAGCCGGCACCGCGGGGAGGAGTACCTGCTGTCGCGCCGGCTCGCCTTCCGCGCCTCGACCGGCGAGCCCGTCGGCGACTTCGTGACGGAGTTCGTCTATCCCAATCGCCACCGCTACAGCGCGCTCGTCGCCCTCGATCATTTCCGCGCCGCCGCGCTTCTCGAGGGCGCCGCACCCGACCCGCGGCTGGCGGAGGCGATCGACATGGTCCGGAACGCACGCGCCGCCGACGGCACGTGGCATCAGGGAACGCCGCTGGCCGGGCGCGTCTGGTTCGACATCGATGTCGCCGAGGGCGAGCCGTCGCCCTGGCTGACGATGATCGCCCTGCGCGTGCTGCGGTGGTGGGATGCCGCCGTTCCGGCCTGACGCGGTCCTGTCAACGGCCTGTCATCCGTCACGGATCGTCGCCGACGATGGCGGCGAACGAAAGGACTCGCCATGACGACAGACCTACCCGCTTCCGACGCCCCGCTCCGGGTCGTCGCCCTCAACTGCACCCTGAAGCCCGCACCCGCGGAGTCGAGCACGCAGCTCATGCTGCAGCAGGTGCTCGACGCCCTCGCCGAGCACGGCGCCTCGGGCACGCAGGTGCGCATCGCCGACCTGAACATCGCGCCGGGCGTCGAGACCGACATGGGGGAGGGAGACGAGTGGCCCTCCGTTCGCGAGCAGATCCTCGCCGCCGACATCCTCGTCGTCGGGACGCCCATCTGGATGGGACACGCCTCGAGCCTCGCGCAGCGCGTGCTCGAGCGCCTCGACGCCGAACTCTCCGAGACGGACGACGCCGGTCGGCCGATCCTCTTCGACCGCGTCGCCGTGGTGGCCGTGGTCGGCAACGAGGACGGCGCGCACAAGGCCACCGCCGACCTGTTCCAGGGGCTGAACGACGTCGGGTTCACGATCCCCGCGCAGGGCGGCACCTACTGGAACGGCGAGGCGATGCAGACGGTCGACTTCAAGGATCTGGAGAAGACCCCCGACCCGGTCGCCTCGACGACCGCCACTCTCGCACGCAACGCGGCGCATCTCGCGCGCGTGCTGCGCGCCGCCCGCTACCCGGCGGAGTGAGCGCCGGTCAGCCCCAGCCGCCGAGGTAGGCGGCGAGATCGGGCTCGTCGGTGACGACGCGAATCTCCGCTGTCGTCACCGACGCCGTCGGGAAGAGATCGTCACGGCCCCAGCGCTCGCCCCGGGCGCGGGCGCGCGCCGACGTCATCCGCACCAGCGGCTCGCCGTCGGGGGAGCGCAGCGTCAGTTCGCCGAGCGCCTCGTCGCCGATCCGCGCCAGCGACACGGCGAGGATGTCGACGTCGGCGTCGATGCGGAGCGGGCGGAGCAGCTCGATGATGACCCGGACGCGATCGAACGCGGGATCCGGCTCGGAGTCGTCGGGGAGGACCGCGGTGCGGGCCGAGGCGGCGCCGAGCGCCGCGAGGGTGCTGTCGAGCGCGAGGAACCGCTGCCCGGCGCTCGCGTGCGGCGGCGCGATGACCGCGACGTCGGGGTGGGCGGGCCGCAGGCCCCGGCCGGCGGAACCGGCGACGGGGATGAGGTCGCTGAGCCGGATGGTCTCGGCGTTGCGGCGCGCGATCGCGCCTTCGTCGCGTCCGGCGGCATCCGGGCCGTCGTGCCAGGCGACGGCCGCGGGCACGTGGGCGAGCAGCGCGCCGCGCAGCCACGCACGATAGGTCCACTCCCAGTCCTCCCCGCCGTACGACGTGAACGACTCGTCGAATCCGCCCGTCGCGTCGAACAGCACCCGCGAGCACGCGATGACAGCCCCGATGACGTGGCGATAGCTGCGGTCGTCGGCGTGGAGGAGGTTCGCGGTTCGCCGATACTCCGCCGCGAGCCATTCCGGCTCGGGCAGCGCCGTGCGCGCCGCCTCTTCGGCGAGCCGGGCGGCGTCGACGCCGCGCAGGTCGGCGTGCCGGCGCCGCCCGACCGTGACGCAGTCCGGCGCGAGTGCGGGCAGCCGGGTCAGCTCACGGATGAAGGCGGGCTCGGGCGCCGTGTCGGCGTCGAGGAACACGAGCACGTCGCCGCCTGCCGCGGCCGCTCCGAGGTTGCGGACGGCCGCGAGCCGGAAGCCCCGGTCCTCGTGGCGGACGAGCTCGACCCCGTCCGGAACGGAGGGCGGCTCGGGCGAGCCGTCGTCCGCGACGATGATCTGCAGCCGGTCAGCCGGGTGCTCCTGCGACCGCAGCGCGGCGAGCGTCCGCGCGAGCTGTTCGGGCTGACGGTAATGGGCGACGATGACCG
Organism: Microbacterium sp. Yaish 1; assembly: GCF_002245215.1. Taxonomy (GTDB): domain Bacteria; phylum Actinomycetota; class Actinomycetes; order Actinomycetales; family Microbacteriaceae; genus Microbacterium. The sequence continues at coordinate 1,364,190 of NZ_NPMR01000002.1, read as the reverse complement.
ACACGCGGGGCGGCTGTTCGGGCCACCGGCCGTCGAGGAGGTCCCACCGGTTTCCGGGGAGCGGCACCCCGGCCGGGCGGCCCGCCGTCATCGCGGCATCCCGCGCCACCACGCGAGGTACGACCCGGCCGCGTCGGCGAGATCCGGCTGCAGCGGGTGCCCTGGCACGAGGCGCGTCGAGGCCGGATCCTCCCACGCGGCGACGAGCAGGCCGGTCAGCTCCGCCGGATCGAACAGGGTCGCGGTGCCGGGCCGCAACCGGTCCATCTCGTCGCTGTAGCGCGAGCGGACGACCAGCGGGCGGCGGCCCGCCTCGATCCAGTCGAGCATCGACCGCGAGGCCGAGACGTGCTCGTGGGCGGCGACCGGGATGCCGGGTTCGCGCAGCCGCCGGGCGAACTCCTCGTCGCCGAGGAACCCGGTGATCTCGAAGCGACCGCCGAGGTCGGCCGCCAGGCGTCCGAGTGCTGCGACATCCCCGTCATGGCCCGGCGACGCGGCGCCCAGAGCGCGGACGACCGCCTCGCCGACCGGCCGTCCCGACGCCCGCAGGGCGTCCACGGCGGCCGTCGCGGCGCGCACGGCGGGCTCGTGCCCCTTTCCGGGGTAGACGAAGCCGGCGATGAGCACGACGAGGTCGGCCGACGCGACGGGTGCGTCGGCCTCGGGGGCGGCGGCGACGCGGGTTCCCAGGGGGATCACCCGGGGCCGCAGGTCGTCGCCCAGGTGCTCGGAGACCAGCAGCCGTTCGTGATCGCTGTTGACGGCCACGGCGTCGGCTGCGGCGAAGAACCGGCGATACGCGGCGACCCGACGGTCGTATTTCGTGCCGTCGGAGGGCTGCGGCAGGTCATGCAGCGTGAGGGTCAGCCGGCAGGTCCCGGCGAGCGTCTCGACGGCGTCGGCGGCCGCTTCGAGGCTCGTTCCGAGCAGTCGGTCCGTCGCGTGCAGGTGCACGCGCTCGCCGGGCGCGATCGCCGCCAGCGCGGCGTCGAGGTCGGTCACCTCGACGGTGCGGACGGCAGGGTCGGCCCGGTGGGCGGCTGAGGCGATGTCGGCACCGTACTCGGTCACTCCGTGTCCGGCGGGGCCCCAGACCAGGCACAGGGGAGGGGCGTCGACCGGCATCCGGTCATCGTTACCGGTCGCCTGTGGTTCGCGCAAGTGCGAGGCGCCGGACTGCGCGCTCGGCTAGCGTCCGACTCGGATCGCCCTTGTCTCGGCGGTTCCAGCAAGGAGAGTCGTGACCATCGTGACCGCGAGCGTGCCCCTGGACGACATGTCCGGTGCACCCGACGTGCGCGTCGTGGCGGTGCCCGCGGGGCATCCGTACGTGCGGCGTGTGACGGATGCCGCGGGCATCGACGTGCTGCCCGACCCGCCCGTGCCCGGCGCGGCCGAGGGCGTCTGGTGGCCTCCCGTCGCGCTCGACCCCGACTGGATCCGGCGCAACGCCGATGACGCCGACATCCTTCACGTCCATTTCGGCACCGAATCGTTCCCCGCCGGTCATCTGACGGCGTGCGTCGAGGCCGCGCACGCGGCGGGATGGGCCGTCGTGTTCACCGTGCACGACCTGACGCATCCGCAGCTCACCGACCAGAGCCCCTATGCCGCGCAGCTCGACGAGCTCGTGCCGCGGGCCGACGCTCTCGTGACCCTGACCCGAGGAGCCGCCGCCGAGGTGCGCGAGCGCTGGGGACGGGACGCCGCCGTGCTGCCGCACCCCGCGATCCTGCACGACGGCGAGAGCCCGTCCATCGTGGCGGTGAGCGAGGACCTCCGGATCGGGATGCACCTGAAGGACCTCCGCCCCGGCACCGATGGACCCACGAGCGCGCGGACCCTGATCGCTGCGGTCGAGCGCCTCCGCGACGACGGGCATCACGCCGTCGCCGAGATCCGGATGCACCGGTCGGTCCGCGATCAGGGCGCCCGCGACGACGTCCGCGCCGCCGTGGCCGGACACCCGTACGCGGTCCTCGTCGAGCAGGGCCGGTTGCCCGACGCCGCGTTGAACACCGCGCTCGGCGGCCTCGACGTGTGCGTGCTGCCCTACCGTTTCGGCAGCCACTCGGGGTGGCTCGAGCTGTGCTGGGACCTGGGGGTGCCGGTCGCCGTCCCCGACGTCGGACACTTCGCCGATCAGCACGACGACGCCTCGACCGCGAGCTTCCGCCCGGGCGACGTCGAGACGCTGACGGCGGCACTGCGCTCCCTGCTGTCGTGCGACGATGCGGCGCGGCCCGGGTCGATCGCACGAGCCGAGCTGATGGAGCGACGCCGCGCCCGTCGCCGGGAGCAGGATGCGGCGACGGCAGCGGCGCACGCCGCGCTGTACCGCCGGCTCCGCAGCGAGCGTGTCTCGTGACGGGGCGTTCGCTGCGCATCGCGGTGATCGCGCCGCTTCGGTTCCCGATCCGCAGGCCACACGCCGGCGGTCTCGAGGCCGCCGTCTGGTCGGAGGTCGAGGCACTGCGGGCACGGGGCCACGAGGTGACCCTCGTCGCGGTGACGGGGTCGGACCACGTCGAGCCCGGCAGCGTCTGGGAGATGCCCGAGCTGGGCTGGGATGCCGACGCGGTGCGCACCGACAAGACGTACCCGCCCGCGTACGAGACGCTCAGCGTGCCGATGCTCCGCCGTGCGCTCGAGACGATCGGCGCGCGGGCCGCCGACTTCGACGTGATCTCGAACCATTGCCTGCACGCCCTCCCGCTGCAGCTCGCACCGCAGCTGGACGTGCCGATGGTCACGACCCTGCACACGCCGGTGGACGACGACTTCGTGCGCGCGCACCGCGCCGCCGCGGGCCGTGGCAGCACGTTCCTCTCGGTCAGCGAGCACACCCGCCGGGAATGGCAGCACGCGGGGGTTGCCTCGACCCTGCTGGCCAACGGCGTGGACCCGCGCGTCTGGTCCGCCGGTCCCGGTGGCGACGACCTCGTCTGGTTCGGCCGCATCGTTCCCGAGAAGGCCCCGCACCTGGCCGTGGCCGTCGCCCGGGCGCTCGGGCGACGCCTCACGATCGCCGGCCGCGTCGGTGACCGAGCGTACGCCGACGACGTGCTCGGTCCGCTGCTCGGCGACGACATCACGGTGGCCGGTGAGCTCACGCCCCCCGAGCTCGCCCGCCTCGTCGGCCGTTCGGCGGTCGCGCTCGCTACTCCCGCGTGGGCGGAGCCGTTCGGACTCGTCGGTCCCGAGGCCCTCATGTGCGGGACGCCCGTGGTCGGCTTCGCCGTGGGCGGGGTGCCCGAGATCGCCGCCGCCAGCATCGGGATGCGCCTCGTGGGCGCGGGAGACGTCGCGGCGATGGCGGATGCGGTCGAGCAGATGTGGCAGCAGGCTCGCGATCCGCGCTTCCGCCGCGCCGTCCGCGCCCGCGCGGTGGAACGGTTCTCGCTCGATGCGCGCACGACGGCCCTCGAGGACATCTTCGCGTCGCTGAGCACGGAGGCGGCACCCGCCGAGCTGCCGGCATGACGCGGCGCATCGGCTGGTACGTGCATCACCACGGCCAGGGGCACCTGACCCGGATGCGGGCGATCGCGCCCCACCTCGATGCCGACGTCGTCTGTTTCAGCTCACTGCCGGTTCCCGCCGATCTGCCCGCGAACGTCTCGTGGGTCGAGCTCGCGCGCGACGATCGGCCCGCGCCCGCCCTCCCGGCCGACGACCCGACGGCCGGAGGGATGCTGCACTGGGCCCCGCTGCGCCACGCCGGCCACCGCTCCCGGCTCGCGGTCATCGCCGCGGCGGTCGCGGCCGGCGATGTCGCGGCGTTCGTCGTCGACGTCTCGGCCGAGGTCACGCTCTTCCTCCGGCTCCTCGGTGTGCCCGTGGTGATCATCACGCAGCCCGGTGACCGCGTCGACGAGCCCCACCGGCTGGCCTTCGCGGCCGCGCGGCGGATCATCGCGCCGTGGCCGGAGGAGATCTACGCGCCGGAGCACGTGACCGACCTCGGCGACCGCGTCGCGTTCGTCGGCGGGATCTCACGGTTCGCCGGTCGTGACCGGCCCCCGCGGCCGCGCGGTGACGAGGTCGTCCTGCTCGGCGGTGGCGGCGGGGCCGACGTCTCCACGGCCGACATCGCCGCCGCCGAGCGGGCGTCGGGACGCCCCTGGCGTGTGCTCGGCGCCGGTTCCGGAGCGTGGACGGCCGACCCGTGGGATGCGTTGACGACGGCATCCGTCGTCGTGTCGTGGTGCGGCCAGAACGCCGTCGCCGACCTGGCCGCCGCCGGCGCGCCGGCCGTCGTCATCCCGCAGGAGCGTCCCTTCGCCGAGCAGCGCGCGACGGCGTCGGCGCTCGGCCGATCCGGGCTCGCCGTCGCCCTGACAGCGTGGCCGGAGCCCGCGCGCTGGCCCGAGCTGCTCGCGCAGGCGTCGGCGGGTGGCGGCGGCGACGGATGGGCGGCGTGGCGCACCGATGGCGCCGCCCGGCGGGCAGCGGCCGTCATCCGTGCCGAGGCGGACGCGGGAGGGAGAGGATGAGCGACATCGCGATCGTGACGCTCTGCTCGGCGCCGCGCCTCGAGCACCTGCGCAATCAGCTGCGCGCGACGGCGGGCACTCCGCGCGTGGTCGTCTGGATCGGCGACGACGACGCTCCCTCGCTCGACGCCGAGTCCGTCGTGCACGTGCCGCCGGGGCCGGCCGGTCTGCGGCTCGCGGCGGCCCGCAACGCGGGTGCGCGTGCGGCCGAGGCGCTGGGGGCGCGCCTGCTCGTGTTCCTCGACGCCGATTGCATCCCGGGCCCCGAGCTGGTCGAGCGGTACCGCGATGCGGCGGCAGAGCACCCCGATGCGGTCCTCTGCGGGCCGGTGACGTACCTGCCTGCAGGCGCAGCGCTCGACACGGCATCCCTCCGCGCGGCCACCGCGCCCCACGCGGCGCGTCCGGCGCCGCCGCCGGGCGTCCTGCAGCGCGCTGCGACGGAGGAGTACCCGTTGTTCTGGTCGCTGTCGTTCGCGACCACGCCCGCCGTGTGGCGGGCCGTCGGCGGCTTCGACGAGCAGTACGAGGGGTACGGGGGCGAGGACACCGACTTCGCGTTCTCGCTTCGCCGGGCGGGGGTCCCGATGATCTGGGTGGGCGGTGCCGACGCCTATCACCAGCATCACGAGACCTCGTCACCGCCTTGGCAGCACCTCGACGACATCCTGCGCAACGGCCGCCGTTTCGCGCGGAAGTGGGGCGAGTGGCCCATGACGGGATGGCTCGAGGCGTTCGAACGAGCCGGAGCCGTCGTCAGAGAGGGCGACGGCTGGCGTCGAGTCTCGGCCTGACCGCGCCGGCGAGGAGCTCCGCGGCGGCGGCGAGCAGGTCGCGGGCGACGGGATCGGGCGCGAAGTCCGCCACCTGTGACCGGGCGTGCTCGGCGAGCGTGCGAGCCCACGCCGGATGCCGCACCGCGACCGTGATGGCTGCGGCGAGGCGTTCCGGGTCGGCGGGCGGCACGCTCTGGCAGTCCTGCCCGTCCGTGCAGAACTCGTCGTATCCGCTCCCGGAGGTGACCACGAGGGGCGTGCCGATCGTCTTGACCTCCAGGGCGACGTTGCCGAACCCCTCCCAGCGCGAGGGGCAGATGACCACGTCTGCGCGAGCGATGGCTCCGTAGAGCTCGTCGCCGGGCACATGCCCGAGCCAGATCACCCGGTCGCGCGCCGACGGCGGCAGCATCTCGAGGAGCGCGGAACGCGTCGGTTCGTAGCGGGCGTCGCCGCCGGCGCCCGCGAGCACGAGCCATGCGCGGGGGACGTCCTCGTGCACGCGCCCGAAGGCCGCGAACGCGTCCTCGACTCCCTTGCGGCGCTCGGACCGGCCGAGGAAGAGGACGATCGGCGCGTCGTCCTCGGGCCACCCCATCGGGGCCTCGGCCCGCGCCGCCGCTGCGGCGACGGCATCGACGTCGATGCAGTTGCGCACGATGCGGGCCGGGGGCAGTCCGGGGTAGAGGTCACTGGTGCGGTCGAGCATCGCGCGGGAGATGGCGATGAGGCCTGCCGACCGGTACAGCTGACGTCGCTCGGCGGCAGCCTGCCGTGCGCGCACGATCCGCTGCCCGATGGGCAGGTCGGCCGGTGTGAACCCGGAGACCCGGTCGGCGAGCCGGATGCCGGTCGCGAGGTTGGTCAGCAGCGGCGCCGTGCGGGGAAGCGCCGCGGCCAGTCCGCCCCATTCGGGGGCGAAGACGACGTCATGACGGTGGGCGCGGTATGCGCGTCGGACGCCGCCGTCGACCAGCCGGACGCCGGGGCCCGGGTCGTCGGACACGAGCTCCGCGCCCGTCTCGATCGCGAGGTCGACGGCGACCCCCTGGCGGGCGAGGGCCGGAAGGAGAGCGGCGTAGTGGCGGCCGATCCCGCCGGTGTATCCGGTGACTCCGGCGTACTCGGACGTCCCCACGAGCCAGCGGGTCTCGGCCTGCGACGTGAGCACCCTGGTCATGACGCCTCGACAGGAAGGGTGCCGAGCGAGAGGCCGGTGACAGCGGCGGCTTCGGTGAGCATGGCCCGCACGCGCCGCGGGTCCGTGGTGACCGGGTGCGACGACGCGAAGTCGAAACGCAGGGGGATGGAGCGCTCCAGCCACAGCGTGCTCCGCCCCTGTCCGTCGCCGTGCCTCCAGCTCACCGTGAACCCCTCACCTGCGCCGAGCTTCGCCGCGATCACGAGCTGGAGGTGCGCGAGCACGTCGTCGGGCATGGGGATGGCGATCAGGTCCGATCCGTATCGCAGCAGTCCCATCGCGGCCCTCGCCTCCCTCGTGCCACGACAGGGTGCATCACCCGTTCGCCGTTGCGAGTGGCCCTTGACGAGCTGATGGAGCGCGAGCTAACGGCGGGGGTCAACCGTGCTTCGGTCGCAGGCGGCGTCGCAGGCCCCCGGCCAGGCGGCGCACCGTGGCCGACAACCGGCGCTGCCCGCCGCGGATGCGCCGCCGGCGCCGCGCCGTCCGCAGGACGCTCGCCCAGCGGTGTCGGATACGGGCGTCGCTGTACGAGGATGCGGTCGTCCGCGCGTTCCGTCGCATCGCGGCTCGCCGGGCGGGATCGAGCCCCGCCGCGGCGCGCACCGCGCCGGCGAGCGCCTCGACGTCGCCGTCGGGGACGAGCCAGCCGTTCTCGCCGTCGCGGATGAGCTCGGCCGGTCCGTAGGCGATGTCGTACGCGATGGGGAGGCAGCCCGCGGCCATCGCTTCGAGCAGGACGAGACCGAACGCCTCGGATCTACTGGTGAGCAGAAGGAGGCTCGCGGCGGCCATGGCCGTGGCCGGGTCGTCGGTGTGGCCGTGGAAGCGGATCGCGTCATCGTCCGCGGACAGGGCGGCGAGCTCGTCGGCACGCGATCCCGTGCCGAAGACGTCGAGCCGGACCTCGGGGCTGTCGGAGTCGTGGACGAGGCGCATCGCGGCGACGGCATCCTCCACGCGCTTGATGGGCTCGAGGCGGGCGATGACGACGGCTCCGGCGCGCTCGGACTCCGGCGGCAGAGCGGACTCGTCGACGGCGGAGACCGGGTGGGCGATGCTCGTGAGGAACGGGCGGGGGCCCACGATGTCGCGGACGTCGGCGGCCTGAGCCTCGGTCGCGAAGGCGACCGCGTCGAAGTCGGCGAGCCGGGAGAACACCGCCTGGCGCGACGCCCGCACCGAGCCGGGCGTGGGGCCGCGGTGAGAGCCGTGTACGACATGGACGGTGGTCACGCGACGACGGCGGTAGCCTGCCGCGAACGGGGCGACGGTCTTGCTGTCGACGATCAGGAACGCCTCGTCGTCGCCCACGAGGTGGTCGAGCCAGTCGGCGTAGAAGTCGTAGCGCCGGCGCCAGGCCCGGATCGGCCGGCCGCCGGCGTCGCGCGCCAGAAGGATGCGGCCGCGCGTGCCCACGCGCCGCTCCGACAGGGCGATCGTGCCGTCGGGCCGGAGGTGGTCGACGTCGACCGGCTTGCCGTTCGCGCCCAGCCGGAGCCGCCGGAGGACCACGCCGCCGGCCGCGTCGGAGATGACGCCGTCGTCCTCGGGGTCGAGCGGCGCCGGGGCGTCGGGCGGCCCCGAGCGGGCCGCGACCTCGTTCGAGCGCGGCCAGTCGTAGAGGTTGCGGATGGTCACCGAGGTGCCGGCGCCGACTCCGGGGATCGGCGGCAGCGGGAAGGCGCGGTCGTCGAGGGTGAGGACGTCGACCGGTGTTCCGGCCTCGGCGAAGAGGCGGCTGCGGTCGAGCAGGGCGGTCGTCATGCCCCCGTAGGGAACGGCGATGCCCCAGGTCAGTGCGAGGTGTCGCCCGGGAGGGAGGTCGGAGCCGGCCACGTCGTCGTCACCGCGGGCCGGGGCGCACGGACACGTCGGGGACGAGGGCGTCGCGCGGAAGGTCGAGCGCCGCGAGCACCGTCGACGCCACCGACTCGGGGTCGATGAACGCGGCGGGGTCGTAGTCGCGGCCCTCCTGGCGGTGGACCTCCGCCTGCATCGGCGTGGCGGTCCGGCCCGGGTAGACCGTCGTCACGCGGACGCCGTTTGGCCCTTCCTCGCCTCGGAGGGCGTCGGCGAGGGCCTTGAGCCCGTGCTTCGAGGCCGCGTAGGCGCTCCAGGACGGGTGCGCGGTGAGGCCCGCGCCGGAGTTGACGAAGAGGATCTGGCCGCGCGCAGCCCGCACGGCGGGCAGGGCGAGCCGGGTGAGCTCAGCGGCGGCGATGAGGTTGACCGTGAGCTGATCGCTCCACGCGGTGACGGGCAGGTCGGCGACGGGCCCCAGTTCGACGACTCCCGCGCCGTGGACGACGGTGTCGATCGCCTCCGGCAGGCGATCAGCGAGCGCGCCGGCGAGGTCGGCGGGCTCGCGCAGGTCCGCAGCGACGCCGACGGCGTTCGGGAAGAGGTCCGCGAGCTCGGTCGCGCGGGCGTCGTTGCGGCCGAGGAGCACGAGCCGGTCGCCGCGGTCGGCGAGCCGGCGCGCGATCGCGAGGCCGATGCCCGAGCCCGCGCCCGTGATGAGATGCGTCTGCGTCATGCTCCCATCGTCCCACCCGCGCCTGTGCCCCGATACATCCGTCGGACAGGTGGGGCTGGAATCAACTCGCACCGTGTGAGAAGTCTCACCAGCCTCGGCGGTCCGACGGGTGTATCGCGTCAGTATCCGGCGCGGGTCGTGCGGTCGGCCTCGGGCACCCACGCCGTCGCGAGCGCTTCCGACCCGCGCGCCAGCAGCGCGACGTCGGCTCCGACGAGCAGGAAGTCCGCGCCGGCGTCGGCGTAGTCGCGGGCGAGCGCGGGGTCGAAGGCGTTCACGCCCACCGGTGTGCCCGCGGATCGGGCGTCGGAGAAGACGCGACGGACGGCGGCGACGACATCCGGGTGCGTCTGCTGTCCGAGCAGCCCCATCGAGGCGGCGAGATCGCTCGGGCCGACGAAGACGCCGTCGATCCCGTCGACGGCAGCGATGCCCGCGGCGGCGTCGACCCCCGCGGCGGTCTCGATCTGCACGACGAGCGACACGTGCTGCTCGGCATCGGCCAGGTAGTCGTCGACGCGGTTCCAGCGGGCCGAACGGGCGAGGGCGGAACCGACGCCCCGGATGCCGCGCGGCGGATAGTGCACCGCGCGCACGACCGCCTCGGCCTCGGCGACCGACGACACCATCGGCACGAGCAGGTTCTGCGCGCCGAGGTCGAGCACCTGCTTGATGACGACCGGATCGGCGGTCGGAATCCGCACCATCGTCGTGACCGGTGTCGCCGCGGCAGCCTGCAGCTGGGCGAGCACAGACTCCAGGCCGTTGGGGGAGTGCTCCATATCGATGAGCAGCCAGTCGAGTCCCGCACCGGCGCAGATCTCGGCGACCAGCGGCGACCCGGAGCACACCCACATGCCCGCGAGGGGGCGGTCCGCGTGAGCGAGGGCGTCGCGGAAGGTCGGTGTCAGACGAAACGGCATGCGATCACTCCCATCGGGCCATAGTCGCAGCGGACCTCGTCGCCGCGCGACACCCACATCGGCCGCGTGAACGACCCGGCGAGGATCAGCTCGCCCGCCTCCAGGCGCGCGCCGTGCTGCGACACCTTGTTGGCGAGCCAGGCCACCCCCGCGGCGGGGTGTCCGAGAACACCCGCGGCGACCCCGGTCTCCTCGATCTCGCCGTTGCGCGAAAGGAGCGCCGGCACCCACCGCAGGTCGATCTCGTCGGCGCGTCGCCGCTCGGTGCCGAGCACCATCGCGCCGTAGGCGGCGTTGTCGGCGATCGTGTCGACGATCGTGCGCCCCTCGAGCTCGATGTGCGAGTTGAGGATCTCGAGGGCCGGGACGGCATAGTCGATCGCGTCGAGCGCGTCGTCGAGCGTGCAGCCCGGCCCGGCGAGGGGGCGGGCGAGCGCGAAGGCGAGCTCGACCTCGACGCGCACGTTCGAGAACCGCTCGGTGGCGATCTCGGCGCCGGAGCCGTAGACCGTGTCGTCGAACATGACGCCGTAGTCGGGCTCGGTGATCCCGGTCGCCTGCTGCATCGCTTTCGAGGTCAGGCCGATCTTGCGTCCCACGAGCCGGCGGCCCGAGGCGATCATCCGGTCGCGCCACACGCCCTGGATGGCGTACGAGTCCTCGACGGTGGCGCCGGGGTACCGCGCCGTGATGCGCGGGATGACGCCGTGCGTGCGATCGGCCTCGGCCAGTTCGTCCGCGATGGCGGCGATGTCGTCGGGGGAGAGCATGAGCGTCCTCTCAGAGCTGGTTGCAGATCAGAGCTGGTTGCCGAGCTTGTACTCGCCCTGCTTGTACTCGGGCAGCCCATCGTCGCCCGGCCGGGTGTACGAGAACCCGTCGGCGCCGATCGTGACGGCCATCTCGGAGTCGTCGGTGCGGGCGCGCAGCGGCTGGGGCTTCCCGTCGAGGTCGAGGACGAGGGAGGCCTCGGTGTACCAGGAGGGCACGACGGGGTTGCCCCACCAGTCCCGGCGCTGGTTGTCGTGCACGTCCCACGTGATGACGGGATTGTCGGGGTCGCCGGTGTAGTAGTCCTGCGTGTAGATCTCGACGCGGTGTCCGTCGGGATCGCGCAGGTAGAGGTAGAACGCGTTCGAGACGCCGTGGCGCCCCGGCCCCCGCTCGATCGCGTCGGAGCGGCGCAGCGCGCCGAGCTTGTCGCAGATCGCGAGGATGTTGTGCTTCTCGTGCGTCGCGAAGGCCACGTGGTGCATGCGGGGGCCGTCGCCGCCGGTCATCGCGGTGTCGTGGACGGTCGGCTTCCGCCGCATCCACGCCGCGTACACCGTGCCTGCGTCGTCCTGGATGTCCTCGGTCACCCGGAACCCGAGCGACTGCATGAACTGCACGGCGCGCGGGACGTCCGGGGTCACCTGGTTGAAGTGATCGAGACGCACGAGCTCGCCGGGCGTGTGCAGGTCGTACCGCCACGAGAGGCGCTCGACGTGCTCGGTCTGGAAGAAGAACTCGTACGGGAAGCCGAGGGGATCCTCGACGCGGACCGAGTCGCCGATGCCGCGCACGAATCCCTCCGGGCGCCGCTCGACCCGGCATCCGAGCTCGGTGTAGAACGCGACGGCGCGGTCGAGGTCGTCGGCCGACCGGACGCGGTACGAGAACACCGCGACGGCGGCGACCGGCCCCTGGCGCAGGATCAGGTTGTGGTGGATGAACTCCTCGGTCGAGCGGAGGTAGATCGCCTCGTCGTCCTCCTCGGTGACGTAGAGCCCGAGCACGTCGACGTAGAACTCGCGCGAGGCGGCGAGGTCGGTGACGACCAGCTCCATGTACGCGCAGCGGAGGATGTCGGGAGCCGGAGCCGTCGGCGTCGGGATCGGGTCGGCGCAGGTGATCGGCGCCTCCTGGCTGACGAAGTAGCCCGAGGAGGTCCGGGTCATCTGGTCGCGGTGGGTCATGACAGCGTCCTTGCTCTCGATGTCGGGGTGGGTGCGGCGGTTGCGGGCTGCGGTTCAGCTCTTGCCGAAGGTCGGGTTGTGGACCGCGCCGAGGGTGATGTGCACCGCCTGCTGGTGCGTGTAGAAGTCGATCGACCGGTAGCCGCCCTCGTGGCCGAGACCGGACGCCTTGACGCCGCCGAACGGGGTGCGGAGGTCGCGCACGTTGTTGGAGTTGAGCCACACCATTCCCGCCTCCACGGCCTGCGAGAAGTTGTGCGCCCGCTTCAGGTCGTTGGTCCAGACGTAGGCGGCGAGCCCGTACTTCGTGTCGTTGGCGAGGTCCAGGGCCTCGGCATCCGTGTCGAACGGGGTGATGGCGACGACCGGGCCGAAGATCTCCTCCTGGAAGATCCGCGCGGTCGGGGCGACGTCGGCGAACACGGTCGGTGCGACGAAGGTGCCGGTCTCGAACCCCTCCGGCCGTCCGCCGCCGGCGACGAGCCGGCCCTCGCTCTTTCCGAGCTCGACGTACGACATCACCTTCTCGAAGTGCTCGGGGTGCACGAGCGCGCCGACCTCGGTGGCCGGGTCGTGGGGGTAGCCGACGCGCACCCGCTCGGCCTGCGCGGCGTAGCGCTCGACGAACTCGTCGTACACCGAGCGCTCGACCAGGATGCGGCTGCCCGCCGTGCAGCGCTCGCCGTTGAGCGAGAACACCCCGAAGATCGTGGCGTCGATCGCGGCGTCCAGATCCGCGTCGGCGAAGACGATCGCCGGGCTCTTCCCTCCCAGCTCCATAGACAGCCCCTTGAGGTGCGGTGCGGCGTTGGCGAAGATCAGCTGACCCGTCGAGCTCTCGCCCGTGAACGAGATGAGCGGCACGTCGGGGTGCTTCACGAGCGCGTCGCCCGCGTCCTCGCCGAGGCCGTTGACGAGGTTGAACACCCCCGGCGGCAGTCCCGCCTCCTCGAAGATGCCCGCCCACAGCGACGCGGACAGGGGCGTGAACTCGGCGGGCTTCAGCACGACCGTGTTGCCGGTGGCGAGTGCCGGGGCGAGCTTCCACGACTCGAGCATGAACGGGGTGTTCCACGGCGTGATGAGCCCCGCGACGCCGATGGGCTTGCGGTTGACGTAGTTGATCTGACGGCCGGGCACCTTGTACGTGTCGTCGGCCTGGGCGACGATCAGGTCGGCGAAGAACCGGAAGTTCTCGGCCGCGCGCCGGGCCTGCCCGAGCGCCTGCGTGATGGGGAGTCCGGAGTCGAACGACTCGAGCTCGGCGAGGCGGGCGTCGCGAGACTCGACCAGGTCGGCGATGCGGTGCAGCACGCGCGAGCGTTCGCGCGGGAGCATCCGCGGCCACGGCCCCTCGGTGAAGGCGCGGCGGGCTGCCGCGACGGCCGCATCGACGTCGGCCTTCTTGCCGGCGGCCGCCTGCAGGTACACGCGTCCGGTGACGGGATCGAGCACGTCGAAGGTCGCGCCGTCGACCGAGTCGACGAGCGACCCGTCGATGTAGTGACGAATGGCACCGGGCAGGTCCGCGGGCGTGTGGGGGGCGGTGAGCGTCGTGTCGGTCATCTCGTGCGTCCTTGCAGCAGGGGGGGCGGTCAGAAGTTGGGCAGGCCGAGCGCCTGATCGGGGTGCTCGTGGGTCATGTAGGCGTCGAGGGTGGCCGAGCGGTGTCGCCGCGCGGCGTGCTCGATCTCGGTGAGGGGCGCCCCTCGTTCGATCAGCGCGAGGATGTGCTCGTGCTCCCGCACCGACTCCTGCGCGCGACCCGGGACGAAGCTGAAGGTCGAGTCGCGCAGGTGACCGAGCCGTGCCCATTCGGCCTGCACGAGCTCGAGCATCCGGGGGTTCGCGCATCGTTCGAACAGCGCGGCATGGAACTCCTGGTTCAGGCGGGTGAACGAGCGCGGATCGAAGTGGTCGAGCGACTCCGTCATCAGCTCGTTGATCTCGCGCGCCCGTCGGATGTCGTCGACGTCGAGAGCACGCGCGGCGAGTGCGGTCGCGGCGCCCTCGAGGATCGACAGTGCCTGCATGCTGAAGCGGTACTGCGAGTCGTCGACCATCGCCACGCGGGCGCCGATGTTGCGCTCGAACGTCACGAGGCCCTCGGCCTCGAGCTGGCGGATCGCCTCGCGCACCGGCACGACGCTCATGTCGAGCTCGCCCGCGATCGTGCCGAGCACGAGCCGGTAGCCCGGGGTGAACTCCTGCTCGGCGATGCGCTCGCGGATCCAGTGATACGCGCGCTGCGACTTGCTCTGCGTCTCGGGCAGGGGAGGCGTCGGCGATGTCATGCGCCGCGCTCGCCTTCGTACCGGGCGCGCCAGGCCGCGTTCATCGGGAACAGTCCGTCGACCGAGGCGCCCTCCGCGACGCGCGCGGCGATCCAGGCGTCCTCGTCCTCCTGGGCGAGGGCCGCATCGACGACCTCGGCGACGAGAGACGGCGGGATGACGATGACCCCGTCGGCGTCGCCCACGATGACGTCTCCGGGCTGGACGGTCGCGCCGCCGCAGGCGATGGTTCCGCCCGCCTCCCACGGCACGTGCTTGCGCCCGAGGACGGCCGGATGCGCGCCCGCGGTGTAGACGGGGAGCCCGATCTCGGCGACGGCGGCGTAGTCGCGCACGCCGCCGTCGGTGACGACGCCGGCCGCTCCCCGGGTACGGGCGCGCAGGGCCAGGATGTCGCCGAGGGTGCCCGAGCCCGTCTCGCCGCGCGCCTCGATGACGATGACCTCGCCGGGCGAGACCGCGTCGAACGCCTGCTTCTGCGCGTTGAAGCCGCCCCCGTGCCGGGCGAAGAGGTCGGCGCGGAATGGGACGAATCGCAGCGTGGCGGCGGTTCCGACGAGCTTGCTGGCGGGGTGCATCGGCCGCACGCCGTCGATCGTCACGTCGTCGAGCCCGCGCTTGCGCAGTTGCTGCGACAGTGCCGCGACGGGTACGCGCTCGAGCTTGGCCCGGAGATCGTCGGTGAGGCCGGATGCCGGCTCGTCCGGCAGCCCGGCAGCTTCCCGCGATCCCCACGCCTCCTCGCGCTGGATGTCGTCGACCGCGGGAAGCGAGCCGAGCGCGGGATCGAACGCGGCGCCCGCGTCGGCGACGACGGTCGTCACGAGTCGTCCCGACGTGGCGCCGGTGTCGAGCGCGTCGACCTCGACCTCGACGACGTCGCCGGGGACGATGACCGACGATCCGGCCGGCGTGCCGGTCAGGATGACGTCGCCGGTCTCGAGGGTCAGGTGCTGCGAGAGGTCGGCGACGATCTGCGCCAGCGGGAACAGCAGGCCGCCGGTGGTGTCGTCCTGCACGAGGTCGCCGTTGACCCAGGTGCGGACGCGGAGCCGGTGCGGGTCGACGGTCCGGGCGTCGATGAGTTCGGGGCCGAGGGGAGTGAAGCCGTCACGGCTCTTCGACCGGAGGTTCGATCCCTTGTCGGCGGCGCGCAGGTCGTAGACGCCGAGGTCGTTGGCCGCGGTGACGGCGGCGACGTGGTCCCAGGCCTCGGCGAGGCCGACCCGGTGCGCGTCGCGCCCGATGACGAGCGCGATCTCGCCCTCGAACGCCAGCAGCTCGGTGCCCGCCGGGCGTTCGACCGTGTCGCCGGTCCCGGCGATCGAGCTCGACGCCTTCAGGAAGTACGAGGGGGCGGCGGGCGTGCGCCCGCGCTGCGCGGCCCGGGATGCATAGCTCAGGTGAACCGCGATGATCTTGCCCGGTCGACCGGAGCTTCCTCGCTCTTGTCTCATATTCGAAATCGTATATGATCATCGCCAGCAGAACAACGTCTGCAGACAACGTCGTCGACACCTCGGGAGCACGAAGATGAGCACCCCCACATCCACCCCCGGTCCGGCCGCACGCAGCGGCTTCACCCCGACCGGGACCATCGCCACCGCCGCCGACCGCCGCCGCGTGGTCTTCGCCACCGTCGTCGGGACGACGGTCGAGTGGTACGACTTCTTCATCTACGCCACGGCGGTCGGGCTGGTCTTCGGCCAGCTCTTCTTCGCTCCGCTCGGCGCCAACAGCGCGTTGATCGGTTTCGCCACCGTCGGGGTGAGCTTCCTCTTCCGGCCCCTCGGCGCCTTCCTCGCCGGCCATCTCGGCGACCGGCTGGGACGCAAGCTCGTGCTGATGTGGACGCTCATCCTCATGGGCGTCGCGACGGCATTGATCGGCCTCCTGCCGACCTACGAGACGATCGGCCTCGCCGCGCCGGTCATCCTCGTGCTGCTGCGCATCGTCCAGGGAATCTCGGCCGGCGGCGAATGGGGCGGTGCCGTGCTCATGGCCGTCGAGCACGCCCCGAAGACGCGCCGTGGCGCGTTCGGCGCGTCGCCGCAGATCGGCGTGCCGCTCGGTCTCCTCCTCGCGTCCGGCGTGATGGCGCTCATGGCCATGATCGCTCCCGGCGAGGCGTTCCTGGCCTGGGGCTGGCGGGTCCCGTTCCTCCTGAGCGTCGTGCTCATCCTCGTCGGCTGGTACGTGCGTCGCCGCGTCGAGGAGAGCCCCGTGTTCACCGAGCTCGCCGAGCGGCGCGAGAAGGCCCACATGCCGATCGTGCAGCTCTTCCGCAAGCACGCCGCTCTCGTGATCATCGCCGCGTTCGTCTTCGCGGGGAACAACGCCGTCGGCTACATGACCACCGGCGGCTACATCCAGAACTACGCCACCAACCCCGACGGACCGCTCGGGTTCGACCGCGAACCGGTCCTCTGGGCTGTCGCCGGCTCGGCGGTCACCTGGCTCGTCACGACGCTCATCGCCGGGTTCCTCTCCGACCGCATCGGGCGTCGCACGACCTACATCGCCGGCTGGATCCTCCAGCTCGCGGGCGTGTTCGCTCTCTTCCCGCTCGTGAACACCGGAAGCATCGGCCTCCTCTTCGCCGGGCTGGCGATCCTGACGATCGGCCTGGGCCTGACGTACGGCCCGCAGGCCGCGCTGTACGCCGAGCTCTTCCCGGCATCCATCCGGTTCTCGGGCGTCTCGATCTCGTACGCCATCGGCGCCATCCTCGGCGGCGCGTTCGCGCCGACGATCGCCACCGCGCTCGTGCAGGCGACGGGATCGACCATGTCGGTGACCTGGTATCTGGCCGGGATGACGGTGCTCGGGCTCGCCGCGACGCTGCTGCTGCGCGACCGCAGCGGCATCCCGCTCGACCCCGACCACGAGGCCGAGCAGTCGGTGAGTCCGATCGTCGGCACCGGCCGGCGCTGAACGCAGCCGCGAGGAGGGCACGATGCAGTTCCATCATCACGGCTACGTCTCGGGAGATCCGCGGGTGCAGCCGGCAGCCGGTCGCGGGCTGCACCGCCCCGCCGAGCTGCCCGACCAGACCGACGTCCTCATCGTCGGCTCGGGACCGGCGGGGATGCTGCTGGCGGCGCAGCTGTCGCAGTTCCCCGATGTCGACGTGAGGTTGATCGAGCGTCGCGAGGGGCGACTCGAGCTGGGGCAGGCCGACGGCATCCAGCCGCGGAGCGTCGAGACCTTCCAGGCGTTCGGGTTCGCCGAGCGGATCATCGCCGAGGCCTACAACATCGGCTGGATGAACTTCTGGGCGCCCGACCCCGACGATCCGGCGCGCATCGTGCGCACCATGCGCACGGAGGACTACGCGCTGCGGATGAGCGAGTTCCCGCACCTGATCGTCAACCAGGCGCGCGTGCTCGACTACTTCGCCGAGGCCGCGGCGCAGGGACCGGGGCGCGTCGTGCCCGACTACGGCGTCGAGTTCCTCGGACTGACCGTCGGCGACGAGGGCGAGTTCCCCGTCGAGGTGCGGGTGCGCCATGTCGCCGGAGCCCGGGCGGGGGAGGAGCGCACGATCCGCGCGAAGTACGTCGCGGGGTGCGACGGCGCGCGCAGCCGCGTGCGCGACGCGATCGGCCGGGTCCACGTCGGCGCGGTCTCGGCGCACGCCTGGGGTGTCATGGACGTGCTGGTGAACACCGACTTCCCCGACTGGCGCATCAAGTGCGCGATCAACTCCGCGGCGGGCAACATCCTGCACATCCCGCGCGAGGGCGGCTACCTCAGCCGCATGTACATCGACCTCGGCGAGGTCGCCCCCGACGACGATCACCGCGTGCGGCAGACCCCGATCGACGAGATCATCCGGCGCGCCAACGCGATCCTGCACCCCTACTCGATCGACGTGAAGGAAGTCGCCTGGCACAGCGTCTACGAGGTCGGGCACCGCGTCACCGACGGCTTCGACGACGTCCCGGCGGGTGCCCCGCGTGCGCCGCGCGTGTTCCTCACCGGCGACGCCTGCCACACCCACAGCGCGAAGGCCGGGCAGGGGATGAACGTCTCGATGCAGGACGGCTTCAACCTCGGGTGGAAGCTCGGCCACGTCCTGACGGGTCTGGCGGCGCCCTCGCTGCTGTCGACGTACGGGGCGGAACGACGCCCCGTCGCGCAGCAGCTGATCGACTTCGACCGGGAGTGGTCGGCCCTCATGGCGCGCAAGCCCGAGGAGATCACCGACCCGCAGGATCTCGCGACCCACTACCTCGCGACGGCGGAGTTCCCCTCCGGCTTCCGCACCCGGTACGACCCGTCGGAGATCGTCGCGGACGACACGCACCAGGACCTCGCTTCGGGCTTCCCGATCGGCATGCGATTCGCGTCGGTCGAGGTCGCGCGCGTCGCCGACGGCAACGCCGTGCACCTCGGTCACCATGCCCGCGCCGACGGGCGGTGGCGCATCTACGCGTTCGCCGACGCCCCGTTGCCGGGCGCGCCGTCCGCTCTCGGCGACCTCGCGCGGTGGCTCGCGTCGCGCGCGTCGCCGGTGTCCGTGCACACCCCCGCGGGCGCCGACGTCGACGCGGTGTTCGACGTCAAGGTCGTGTACCAGCAGCGGTATGACGAGATCGAGCTGCCGCTCGTGCCCGAGATCTTCCGCCCCCGTACCGGGCCGCTCGGTCTGGCGGACTGGGAGAAGGTGTACGCCGCGGCACCGAGCGCGTGGCACGATTCCGACATCTTCGAGGAGCGCGGGCTCTCGCGCGACGGGGTCGTCGTGGTCGTCCGCCCCGACCAGTACGTCGCGGCTGTGCTGCCGCTGACGGCGACGGACGAGCTCGCCGCCTTCTTCGCGGGAGCCCTCCTGCCGCGCTAGGAGGTCGCGCTAGGAGTTCACCCGCAGGATCTCCTCCTGGTACGGGGCGCGGATCGTCGCCGACACCCGCAGGTCGAGCAGGAGGAACGGGCGCTCATCGGCGGGGCGATCGCGCCACCGGGCGAGGGCCTCGAGATCGTCGAGCGTGCGCACCACGACGCCCTCGCCGCCGACCGCACGGCACAGCGCGGCGAAGTCGACCTCGGGGATGAGCATGGGGGCGGGCGCGAGCCCCTGTGCGCCGTAAAGGTGCACCTCGGCGCCGTATGCGCGGTCGTTCCACACGACCGCGAGCCCGCGGCCTCCCGCCACCCGGACTGCGGACTCCAGGTCGCTGACCGCCATGAGGCCGCCGCCGTCGCCCGTCGTCAGCACGATCGTCGCGTCGGGGCGGGCGCAGGCCGCGCCGGGCACGGAGGGGAAGCCGAGGCCGATCGACTGGTAAGCGGTGCCGACCATCATCATCCGCTCGGGCGACGACACGGGCCAGTACATGTTCGCCCACCCGATGAAGTGGCCGCCGTCCGACACGACGACGCGGTCGTCCGGCAGCAGCTCTCCGATCCGGCGGGCGGCGGACCGCGGGTCGAGGCGTCCGTCGGGGGCGAGCGCGTCGCCGGGGTGGCGGTCGCGCAGAGCGGCGATGTCGAGCGACTCGCGCCAGCCGCTCGCCGGAGCGCCGATCGCGGTGAGCTCGTCGGCGATCGCCCGGGCGGCGAGGGCCGCGTCCGCGCGCAGGTAGAGCCCGACGTGCGGGTGCGTCGCCGTGGGGGCCGTGTCGACCTGGGCGACCATCGTGCCGGGGGAGAACAGGGTCCCGAACCGCATCGTGAACTGGTTCAGCGACGCGCCGACGACGACCACGACATCCGCTTCGCGGATGAGCGACATGGCACCCTCGGCACCGAAACCGCCGGTGACCCCGAGGTCGAACTCCTCCCGCGGGAAGAGCCCGCGCCCGAGGGCGGTGGTCGCGGTCACCGCTGACGTGGCGTCGGCGATGGCGCCGAGCGCGGGCCCCGCTCCGGCGAGCCAGGCGCCGCGTCCGGCGAGGAGGAGGGGACGCTGCGCGCTCGCGAGGGCGCGCGCGATCTGGGTCACGGTTCCGGTCGCGAACGGCGTGGCGGGGGCGAGCGCCGGCGCGCGTCGCGGCTCGGGCGTCTCGGTGAGGGGGCCGGCGTCGGCCTTCGCGACGTCGTAGGGGATCGCGAGGACGACGGGCGAGGAGTATGCCAGGGCGTGCTCGATCGCGATGACGGTGGTGGCCGCGGCATCCGTCCGTCCCGCCGTGTAGGTGCGGACCCCGACGGCCGAGGCGAGGGCGATCTGGTCGACGTCCCAGGGGCGCGGTCCCGACGTGGGCGCATCGCCGACGACCAGGACCAGCGGGGTGCGGGCCTGTGCCGCTTCGGCCAGCGGCGTCAGCGTGTTCGTGAAACCCGCGCCGTACGTCGCGGTCGCGGCGGCGAGGCCTCCGCCGGCCCGATAGTGGGCGTCGGCGGCGACCACGCCGCCCGCCTCATGGCGAAGCGCGGTGAAGGTGACCCCGGGGGAGCGCTCGAGGGCGTCGAGCAGGTGGGCGTTGCCGTTGCCCATCACGCCGAAGACGTGCGAGACGTGCCGGGAGAGGGTGGCGGAGACGTGCGCGGAGACGGAGGGCATGACGATGCCTTTCGAGACGGAACGGTGATCGAGGCCGTATGTGTCTCACGCGCGGATGCCGCTTCGTGCCCATTTTTCGAGCACCGACGGCAACGCCGCCGCCGGACGTTCCGATTATAGGAACGACCGACGACGGCGTGAAGTGTTCGGTACGGGTTACGCCGGGACCTTCAGTCGCGGCACCCCGGCGGTGACCGGGCGCGGCTCGCGCTGCGGGGCCTCGGGGATCTCCTGGTCGAGCGCGACCACCAGACCGGCCGACGAGGTCGCGGCATTGGCCAGGTCGCGGACGGCGGCGGGGTTCAGGATCTCCATGTCCGCGCTTTCGAAGACGAAGCGCAGGGGGATGGACGGCTGCAGCCAGATCGATGAACGGCCCTCGTCGGTCGTCCACGACATCATGAAGCTCTCGTTGCGCCGGAGCTTCGTCGCGATGACGACCTTCAGGTGCGCGAGCAGGCGGTCCGGGATCTCGATTCGGGTGTCGGAGTTTCCGTAGTGGAGCTGTCCCATGCTGTCCTCCTGAGATCGTCGATGAGCGAGGAAAGCGTTGGTTCCCTCGTTAAGTATCTAGCCAGACAAGACAGTTCCTGTCAATTCTTAGATCCTATGTATCTCACCATCTGTGAAAGACAGAATCTGTCAAGCCGAGCTAGTGTTCTAGGATGCTGTCGGAGGAGGTGGCAACCCGATGCCTCAAAACGTCGTCCTGCATGAAGGACTTCATCTCTATGCGGATCAACCTCGCGAGGAGGTCGGCCGTCGGCTGAGCGACGCCGTGCTGCGCCTGCGCCGCGCCGAGCAGGTGCAAGCAGGGCTCGCCGTCCGGGCATCCGAGCTGTCGGCGATCGACTTGACGGCCTTGCGATACCTCGTCCAGGGCCACCGCGACGGCCGCGATCTGGGCCCCAAAGACCTCATCGTCATGCTCGCCACCTCGAGCGCCACCGTGACCAACGTCGTCGAGCGTCTGGCCTCGAAGGGGCTGGTCGAACGCGTCCAGCACCCCACCGACCGGCGTGCGCACTACCTCGTTCCGACCGACGCGGCCGTCGAGCGAGTGGATGCCGCCTTCGCCGCCCATCACCGGGCGATCGTGACCGTCATCGACGAGCTCGACCCCGAGCGTGCCGCCATCGCGGCCGAGGTCATGGACCTCCTCGCCTCCGCTCTCGACGGCGTCGCCGAACGCAGCGCCTGACTCCCGGAAACGAAGCGGGGGCCGGCTCCATATCAGTGGTGCCGGCCCCCGCTTCGTCGTGTCAGCTGTCTTCGCCCTCGGCCTGCGAGGGGTGTCCCGTCGCCTCTTCCGGGGCTTCGCCCGTGTCGGGGTGTTCGGGGTCGGCGCCTTCGGCCTGACTGGGCTTCGCGTCGTCTCGTGACATCGACGGTCTCCTTCCGGGATGGGCTTGTCGTCTCTGGCTACCACGCTTGTCCGGCCCTCGCCATCCCCTCGCCCCGGCGGGGCGGACGTGCTTACGGTCGGCCCATGTCCGACGCATCCGAATCCCTGACCGACGAAGACGCCCGCCGCGAGGAACTGCTGCGCGCCGGCGGATCGACCGAGGCCGACGCCGCGCCGCGGATCGAGACGAGCGAACACGACGGCGTCACGCGCATCGACATCGCCGACACCGCCGCCGTGCGGCCGGGGCCGGGCCCCGGCACGCCCGAAGCCGACGGCGACGAGACGGAGGAGGCGCGATGAAGGCCCTCACCTGGCAGGGACGCCGGAAAGTCTCGGTCGAGACCGTGCCCGACCCGGAGATCCTCGAGCCGACCGACGCGATCGTGCGGATCACCTCGACGGCCATCTGCGGGTCCGACCTGCACCTCTACGAGATCTTCGGACCGTTCATCGACAGCGGCGACGTGCTCGGCCACGAGCCGATGGGTGTCGTCGTCGAGGTCGGGTCGGCGGTGACGAACCTCGCCGTCGGCGACCGCATCGTCGTGCCGTTCAACATCTCGTGCGGGCACTGCTTCATGTGCCGCCGCGGCCTGCAGTCGCAGTGCGAGACGACGCAGGTCACCGAGTACGGCAGCGGCGCGTCGCTGTTCGGCTACACGAAGCTGTACGGCCAGGTCGCGGGCGGCCAGGCGGAGTATCTGCGGGTTCCGCTCGCCGACTACAACCACATCCGCGTCGGCGCCGACCTCCCCGACGACCGGTACCTCTTCCTCAGCGACATCCTCCCGACGGCGTGGCAGGGCGTGGAGTACGCCGATGTTCCCGAGGGCGGCACTCTCGCGGTCATGGGCCTCGGTCCCGTCGGTCAGTTCGTCGCGCGAGTCGGCGTGCATCGCGGCTATCGCGTGCTCGCGGTCGATCCGGTCGCCGAGCGCCGCGCGATGGCCGAGCGGCACGGCGCCGACGTCTTCGACCTGACCGACTCGGTCGTGGAGGAGCTCCGTGACCTCACCGACGGGCGCGGCGCGGACGCGGTGGTGGATGCCGTCGGCATGGAGGCCCACGGGAACCCCGCCGTCTCGGCGGTGCACAAGGCGGTGGGGCTGCTGCCCGATGCCCTGGCTCAGAAGGTCATGGAGACCGGCGGGCTCGACCGGCTGGCCGCACTGCACTCGTCGATCGACATCGTCCGCCGCGGCGGCACCGTATCGATCAGCGGCGTGTACGCCGGCGAGGCCGACATGATGCCGATGAAGACGATGTTCGACAAGCAGCTGAGCCTGCGGATGGGCCAGTGCAACGTCAAGCGGTGGATCGACGATCTGCTGCCCCTCGTCGAGGACCCCGCCGACCCGCTCGGGGTGATGGATCTGACGACCCACCGCGCGCCGCTGGCGGACGCGCCGGGCCTCTACGAGACTTTCCAGAAGAAGGAGGACGGCTGCATCAAGGTGGTGCTGCAGCCGTGACTCCGCTCCGGAGAGGAGACGGTCATGTCGCGTAACGTCCGACTCATGCACTGCGCCCCCGAAGACGTCTTCGCCGTCCTGAACGACGGCTGGCTGTTCCCGGCCTGGGTCGTCGGTGCGTCGCGCATGCGCGATGTCAGCCCGGCCTGGCCTCAGAAGGGGTCGCGCCTGCACCATTCGTTCGGGGTCTGGCCCTTCGTCATCGACGACAGCACATCGGTGCTCGAATTCGATCCGCCGCATCGCATGGTGCTGCAGGCGCGCGGCTGGCCGATCGGCGAGGCCCACATCACCATCGACGTCAAGCCGCGCGGCGACGATTGCGTCGTGCGCATTCAGGAGGTGGCTGCGGAGGGGCCGGGATCGTTCATCCCGCAACCGCTGCTCGACCTGCCGCTGCACGTGCGCAACGCCGAGACGCTGCGCCGGCTCGCGCACCTGGCGGAGGGCGGCGCAGGACGGTGACGATGGACTACGACGCCGTCATCGTCGGCTCCGGGCCGAACGGGCTGGCGGCGGCCGTCACCCTGGCGCGCTCGGGGCTCTCGGTCGCGGTGTTCGAAGCCGAGGACCACGTCGGCGGTGGCGCGGCGACAGGCGAGATCACGCTTCCGGGCTACCGGCACGACCTCTGCTCGGCGGTGCACCCGCTCGCATTCGAATCCGCCTTCTTCCGCGAGTTCGGACTGCGCCGCCGCGTCGAGTTCGTCGTGCCTGAGGTGTCGTACGCGCACCCTCTCGACGGCGGCGCAGCGCTGGCGTACCGCGACCTCGACCGCACCGCCGAGGGGCTCGGTGCCGACGGCCGCGCGTATGCCCGGCTGATGGCGCCGCTCGTCGAACGCGTGCGCGGCATCGCAGACTTCACCGGGGGATCGCTGCTGCGCGTTCCCGGCGATCCGATCGCCGCGGCCTGGTTCGGCCTCCGCACGCTCGAGCAGGGGACGCCGGCATGGAACATGCGGTTCCGCGAGCAGGCCGCCCCGGCGCTCGTGTCCGGGGTCGCGGCTCACACCATCCTGGGGCTTCCCAGTCTCGCCGCCGCCGGCGGCGGGCTCGCACTGGCCACATACGGTCACGCGCGGGGGTGGCCGATCCCGATCGGCGGCAGCGGGGCCATCGTCCAGGCCATGGTCGACGACATCCGCGCCCACGGGGGCGAGCTGTTCGCGGGGCGCCGCATCCGCTCCCTCGACGAGCTGCCCAGCGCCCGCGCCGTTCTGCTGGACGTCACTCCGCGGGCCCTCATCGGGATGGCGGGGGAGCGGATGCCGGCCCGGTACCGCCGCCGTCTCGAGCGCTTCCGCTACGGCGACGCCGTCGCGAAGGTCGACTTCGCCTTGTCGGCGCCCGTGCCCTGGCGTGATCCGGCGATCGCGCGCAGCGGCACCGTCCACGTCGGCGGTACGCGGGCGGAGATCGCCGCGTCCGAGAATGCGGTGCGGGAGGGGCGCCTGCCCGACGCGCCCTACGTCCTGGTCGCCCAGCCGTCGCTGTTCGATGAGACCCGCGCTCCGGCGGGACACCACACGTTGTGGGCGTACACGCACGTCCCCGCCGGCAGCGAGGTCGACCGCACCGAGGCGATCGTCCGGCAGATCGAGCGCTTCGCGCCGGGCTTCCGGGAGACGATCGTCGCCACTCACTCCGAGACCGCGCGGCAGGTCGCCGCCCGCAACCTGAACTATCCCGACGGCGACATCTCCGCCGGGGTGCCCTCGCTCGACCAGCTGATCGCGCGCCCCGTGCTCGCACGAGACCCGTGGCGAACACCGATGGGCGGCGTCTACCTGTGCTCCTCGTCGACCAGCCCCGGGCCGGGCGTCCACGGGCTGGGTGGCTGGTGGGCGGCCCTGAGCGCGCTGCGGCACGAGTTCGGCGTGCGCACGCGTCCCGACCTCTCGCCGCGTCTGTGACGCGTCTTTACGGGCGGCCGGCCGCGGAGTCAAGCGGCAGACCGCCGAATCTCGGCGCTCCTACAGTGGACGCATCATCGACGTCTGCGGGAGGTCCCATGGTGTCCGGTGCGTCCGAGCCCGAATCCGTCGCACGCGCGGTCGAACGGCTGCGCCTGGCAGAGGCCAGCCTGGCGCGGCGACGCCAGAGCGACTGCGGTCCGAGCGAGACCGCGCGCGCCGCGATGCGCGTCGTGTACGACAGCGCGGATGCCGGCAAGCGCGTCACGCCGACCGACATCGCCGCGACGCTCGGCATCTCGACGCCGACGGCGACCACGATGCTGAAGCGGCTGCACGACGGGGGACTGGTCGCGTTCCAGCGCAATCCCGACGACGGCCGGAGCAAGTACGTCGTTCCGACGGACCGCAACGCCGATGTCGAGGGCATCGACCCGCTCACGCTCCGCGTCCGCGACATCGCGCGCGGACTCGACGAGGACACCGCGGCGAAGCTGGCGACGCTCCTCGACGCGATCGCGGACGCGGTCGATGAGGAGTGCCGCTGAGGCAGGCGACGTCGTCAGGCGTCGGCGGTCGCCGGCTCCGGGATCACGCGCAGGCCGTTCGTGCCGCCGGCCTCGAGCATGAGGGCCTCGACCCAGTGCCGATTGATCGTCGGCGGCCGGCTGCCGCTGAAGAGGAACACCATCGGGACGGCCGGGTGCACCCAGACGCTGAACAGCCCGCTGTCGGTCGAGCGGTGGAACATGAACGGCTCGTTGCGACGCAGCTTGTTCATGAAGACCACCCGCAGATGAGCGAGCAGACGGTCCTCGATGTCGAACGTCCGCCCCTGGCTTCCGTAAACGAGTGTTCCCACGCACGCGAGGGTAGTGGCCCGGTTCTGCCTAACTAATTCCGGTTAGTTAGGCGAACTAGGTAGGCCGTGTTGACGCCGTGTAAACCCCGTGTGAACTTCTGTCAAGCCGGTAGGTGCGGCGGATCCGGGGCGGGACACTCGATGCAGAGCGACGGGAGTGGTCATGGTCTTGGATATGTCACCGATCGCCCGCAAGCCCAGCGCGGTGAGGCTGGCCACGTCGGGCGCTCTGCGTCAGTTGCCCACCCGGCGGCCCGAGGCCCCCAGCGCCGAGGCGGACGTGCGGTGGGAGCTCGTCGACGTCGATCGCTACGAGGTGCGCGAGGGCGAGGTCATCCTCGGGTACATCGACGTCGTGGGTGCTGTGTTCGTGGCCCTCGGCGGACCCTGGTACTCCGCCGCCGTCGAACTGCGTCAGACGCTTCGTTTCGACGAGGCGGTGCAGACGCTGCGCTCGACCCGGCGCCACTGACTCCGTCCGGAGCCCCGGTCACCCCCTCCTAGGCTGGAGGGCATGATCCGGATCGCGACCGTCGGCACGAGCGTCATCACCGACGCCTTCATCGGTGCGGCATCCCGTACGCCCGGTATCGAGGTGGTGGCCGTGTCATCGCGCGATGGCGCGAACGCGCGGGCGTATGCCGATCGCCTCGGCGTCGAGGGAGCGTTCGCCGGCCTGGAAGCCGCTCTCGCCGATCCCGGTATCGATGCGGTCTACATCGGCTCGCCCAACTCTGCGCACGGGGCACAGGTCGCCGCGGCGATCGCGGCCGGCAAGCACGTGCTCGTCGAGAAGCCTGCGGTCGGCTCCGCCGGCGAGTGGGACGATCTCGTCGCGCGCTCCCGACGTGCGGGGGTGGTGCTCATCGAGGCGATGCGCACGGCCTACGACCCCGGCATCGTCGCCGTCCGCGACCGGGTCGCGTCGCTCGGCACCCTCCGCCGCGCCTCGTTCCACTACGCCAAGCGGTCCTCTCGCTACGACGCCGTGCTCGCCGGCGAGACTCCGAACATCTTCGATCCCGCGATGGGTGGCGGCGCGCTCGCGGACCTCGGCGTGTACGGTGTGCACGCCGCCGTCCTCCTGTTCGGCGAGCCCGCCCGGGTGTCCGCGTCCGCGGTGACGATCGCCACCGGAGCCGACGGGGCGGGCCTCGCGATGCTGGAGTACCCGGGGCTGATCGTCGACGTCGGCTACTCGAAGATCACGACGGCGGCCAGACCGAGCGAGATCCAGGGTGAGACCGCGACGCTCCTGATCGATCATCTGGCCAGCCCGCGTCGGATCACGCGCATCGACGCGTCCGGTGCGTCGTCGGAATGGACCTCGGACGCCGCGGTCGACACCCTCGACGGCGAGGTCGCGCGCTTCGTGGAGCTCGTCGGCGGTGCGGCGGCACCCGACGAGGATCAGGCTCGCACGTCGGCGACGCTGCGCACGCTCGAACGGATCCGTCGCGCCGCGGCCGGCTGACGCATCCGCGGGTCGTGCTGTCAAGGCCCTGGGGTTCCGCCGGGGCCGTGACGCAGGCTCGGACCATGCAACACACGGGACTGCGCTGGGACGAGATCGCTGAGGATGCCTGGCGGGTATGCGATCCCGCTCGCCCGTCCTCCGATGCCGCTGCCGTCGTCGCCTACGTCGAGCGACGCCGCGACGGCGTGTACGAGGTGGTGTGGCTGTGCGGCACCGCGGGAACCGAGACTTTCGTCGCGATCGGCGAGGCGGCGTTCGCCATCTCCGAGCGGCATGCGGCGTCGCGCCGCACCGGTTCGCCCCTCGCGACCAAGCCGATCCCCATCGCGCACCGCCCGCCGCTGTCGACCGCCTGAGCCGCGAGCGCGCTCAGCGTCGCATCCGATCGATGAGCAGCCCGAGGGCCGCGTTGACGCTGCCGTCGATGACCTGCTCGGGCTCGCCGTCGAGTTCGAGCAGCACGTGCCCGGTGGCGTCGCCGTCGCTCCACCCGAGGTAGACGGTGCCCGGCTCGTGCCCGTCGTGGGGCTCGGGACCCCCGACGCCGGTCGCCGATACCGCGAGGTCGGCTCCCGTGAGGTCGCGCACCGCCCGGGCCAGCTGCTCGGCGCACTCCGGCGAGCAGGGATCGATGCCCTCGGCCAGGTCCAGGACCCGGTGCTTCGTCTCGAGTCGGTAAGCCACGACCCCGCCGGCGAACCAATCGCCCGCGCCCTCCGCGGCGCCGATCGTCGCGGCGAGGTTGCCCGAGGTGAGCGATTCCGCGACGGCGATCACGGTGCCCGTCTCCTGTGCGCGGCGTGCGAGTTCCTCGATGTGGGTCATATCTCCTCCTGGCGCGACCCTAAGCACCGCGACGGGCCACGGGCGCGGGGATTGTCCCCGGTCCGGCGCGGTGGTACACGCGGGAGACACCGGATGCGGATTGGGACTTTCGTCCCTATCCATGACCGCTCGTTCGCGAGATAGTTATGTGGTCAGACCACATACGACGAAGGAGACAGAAATGACCACGCACGCGGTCCACGCAGCCATCCCCCGCACGGAGGCTCGGACCCGCACTCAGGCGATCGCCCGCCAGGACGAGATCGTGACCTCGCTGACCGGCCGCCGCACCCTCGCTGCGCTGCGCTACGCGACCGGCTTCATCTTCCTCTGGGCGTTCCTCGACAAGCTGCTCGGCCTCGGCTTCTCGACGCCGTTCGAGCGGGCGTGGATCAACGGCGGCACCCCGGCGCAGGGCTTCCTCAACAGCCCTGCCGTGACCGGACCGCTCCAGCCCTGGTTCCAGAGCATGGCGAGCCCGCTCGCCGACATCCTGTTCATGGCGGGCATGCTGGCCATCGGAGTCGCCGTCATGTCGGGCATCGGTCTCCGCGTCGCAGCGGTCGCCGGAACCCTCGTCATGCTCTTGATGTACCTCGCCGAGTGGCCGTTCGCGTGGGGTGCGGCATCCACCAACCCCCTCGTGGACTACCACATCGTCTATGCGCTCGCACTGATCGTGATCGCCGTGCTCCACGCCGGCGACACGTGGGGCCTCGGCGCCATGTGGAAGAAGCTGCCTCTCGTGCAGCGCTTCCGGTGGCTCGTCTGACACCGAGTCGCCCCGCCGAAGGCGCGGATCCCACCGGGGTCCGCGCCTTCGCTCATTCGTGCTCGGGTTGCGCCGCGAGCAGCGCGGCCTGCGTCCGGCTCGTGACGCCGAGCGTGCGCATGATGCCGGTCAGGTGGTTCTTGACCGTCTTCTCGGCGACGCCGAGCTCGGTCGCGATGGCGCGGTTCGACAGTCCGCGCGCGACCAGGGCGAGCACCTCCCGCTGGCGGCGGGGGAGGGCCTCCGGCGGAGATGCCGGGGGTGAGGCGGCCCGCAGAGTCGCGCTCAACGGGTGCCCCGACCCGACCCGGCGCACGGCCTCGACGAGCTCGCCCGCGGCGACGTCTTCGAGAAGGAAGGCCGCGGCGCCCGCGGCGGCACTCGCGGTGCGCGCGGCGTCGTCATCCGCGGCGCTGAGGACGATGCACCGCAGGTGCGGGTCCACCGCCCGCAGGGCGCGGCACACCTGCGCGCCGTCGCCGTCGGCGAGCCGGTACCCGATGATCGCGACATCCGGCCGCGTCACCTCGGCGCGGGCCGCCGCCTGACGGGCGGTGGCCGCCTCGGCGACGACCTGCAGGCCCGTCGCCGCGTCGATCAGGTCGGCGACGCCCCGGCGGACCAGGTCGTGGTCAGCCAGGACGAGCACGGCGAGCATGGGCTCCACCGTAGCGCCCGGCTCGTTACGGTGGAGGGATGGACGAGCACCGGGCCGGTCCGCGGCGCAGCGAACAGGCTCGGTTGGCGGTGCTGACGGCAGCGGCCGAGCTGATCGCGCAGAGCGGATACGAGAACCTCACGATCGAGGCGATCGCCCGGCACGCCGCCGTCGGCAAGCAGACGATCTATCGGTGGTGGCCGTCTCGCGCCGCGATCCTCACCGAAGCGCTGCTGGAAGGGATGATCTTCCGGCAGCAGCTCGCGGTGCGCGACACGGGGGACCTCCGCCGCGACCTGACCGAGTGGATGTCGCGGGTGTGGACCGTGCTCGACGCCCCGCAGGGGCGTCTGCTGCTGCGGTCGCTCGTCGCGGCCGCGACCGAGCACGCCGCGATCGGTGAGCTCATGCGCGACCGGCTGAGCGCCGACGGCGGCATCCGGGCGCGCGTCGTCGCGCACGGCGATCCGACTCTCGCCGCGGTCGAGATCGGCGACGCGATCGCGGGCTGGATGATGATGCAGGCGCTCCTGGGCGCTGCCCCGACGCCCGACAGCATCCGGGCGATCGTCCACGTCCTCGTACCGGGTTAGGGTTGACGAGACGTCGCGTCTCGTCAAGGCGTCCGCATCCCGAAGGAGTCGCCGATGGCCGAGCTGCTGTACCGCCTGAGCAAGGGAGCCGCCCGCCGCGCCTGGCTCGTCGTCGTCGCCTGGGTCGCCGTGCTGGGTATCGCCGGCGGCGCCTTCGCGCTCGGCTTCGGCGGGCTCTCGTCGAGCTTCGACATCCCGGGGACCGCGTCATCGAAGGTCACCGACCAGCTGGCCGACGAGCTGCCCGACTTCGCCGGCGCGGCGGGCACGGTCGTGTTCCACGCCGAGGACGGCGCGCTCACCGACGACCAGCGCGCGGCGATCTCCGATCTCGTCGCCTCCGCCACGGATCTGCCCGACGTCGCGACGGTCAACGACCCGTTCGAGGCCGAGGCGCAGCGAGCGGCGCAGGCCCAGCAGCTGGCCGACGGCCAGACTCAGATCTCCTCCGCGCGCGACCAGCTCGACGCCGGACAGGAGAAGCTCGACCAGGGGACCGCGCAGCTCGAGGCGGGCCAGGCCCAGCTCGACGCCGCGCGGGCCCAGCTCGAGGCTGCGGGCGCCCCCGCCCAGCAGCTCGCGGCGCTCGACGCCCAGCAGGCCCAGCTCGACGCCGGGCGCGCCGAGCTGGAGCGGCAGCAGGCGACCCTCGACTCCGGCCGGGCCGAGCTCGAGGCGCAGGCCGAGACCGCCGACCTCGGCGGGCGCCTGCTCGACCTCGCCGACGGCATCGCGCTGGTCTCGCCGGACGGCTCGACCGCGACCGTGAACGTCGCCTTCACCCTGCCGCGCCTCGAGCTGCCGCAGGACGCGAAGGACGCTGTCGTCGAGCACTTCACCGCCGAGCCGATCGACGGCGTCGAGGTGGGCTTCTCGACCGAGATCTCGCAGGGAGTGCCGAAGATCCTCGGCGTCGGCGAGGCCGTCGGCGTCGCGGTCGCCGCCGTGGTGCTCCTCGTCATGCTCGGCAGCCTCA
Source organism: Microbacterium sp. Yaish 1 (assembly GCF_002245215.1). Lineage (GTDB taxonomy): Bacteria > Actinomycetota > Actinomycetes > Actinomycetales > Microbacteriaceae > Microbacterium. The sequence continues at coordinate 1,332,533 of NZ_NPMR01000002.1, read as the reverse complement.
TCGCCGCCGCCCTCCCGCTCGTCACCGCCATCGTCGGAGTGGGCGTCGGCGTGCTCGGGGTGCTCGCACTGTCGGGAGTCGTGCAGATGGCGTCGGTGACGCCCGTGCTGGGTGTGATGCTCGGGCTCGCGGTCGGGATCGACTACGCCCTGTTCGTGCTCAACCGGCACCGCAAGCAGCTGCTGCGCGGTATCGGCCTGCACGAGTCGATCGGCCTCGCCGGCGGCACCGCCGGCAACGCCGTCGTGTTCGCCGGATCGACGGTCGTCGTCGCCCTGCTCGCCCTCAACATCACCGGCATCCCGTTCCTCGGTCTCATGGGGACGGCGGGAGCCGTCTGCGTCGCCATTGCGGTGCTGATCGCGATCACCCTGCTGCCGGCGCTCCTGGGGCTGCTCGGGATGCGTGTGCTCGGTCGCCGTGCCCGCGCCCGCGTCGGAGCCCCCGACGCCGTATCGACCCCGACGCGCGCGATGCCGACCTGGCGCGCGATCACCACCGCCGTCGTGTCGGTCGGGCTGCTGCTCGCCCTCGCGGTTCCGGCACTGTCGATGCGGGTGGGCCTTCCCGATGGAGCATCCGAGCCCGAAGGGTCGTACGGCCAGCGTGCGTTCGAGCTCACCGAGGACGCTTTCGGCCCCGGCGCGAACTCGCCGCTGCTCGTGACCGCGAGCCTCCCGGAGGGCCTCGACGACGCCGGGCGTCTGCGCGCACAGGTCGCGGTGGCCGAAGCGATCGCCGGGCGCGAGCATGTGAGCGCCGTCGCCCCGATCGCCGTCTCCGACAGCGGGTCGATCGCCGCGTTCCAGGTGATCCCCACCGAGGGGCCGAGCAGCGTCGCGACCGAGGACCTGGTGCGCGACCTGCGCTCACTGCCTCCGGTCGACGGCGAGTACGCGCTCGGCGTCGCCGGTCAGGCCGCCATCAACATCGACATCTCCGAGGGGCTCGTCGGCATCCTGCCGATCTACCTCGCGGTCGTCGTGGGGCTCTCGCTCGTGATCATGATCGTCGTCTTCCGCTCGCTCGTGGTCCCCCTCATCGCGACGGGAGGTTTCATCCTGTCGCTGTTCGCCACCTACGGCGCCGTCGTCGCCGTCTTCCAGTGGGGGTGGGGCGCCGAGCTCATCGGCCTGCACACGACCGGCCCGATCCTGAACTTCCTCCCGGTGATCCTCGTGGGCATCCTCTTCGGGCTCGCGATGGACTACCAGCTGTTCCTCGCGTCGGGGATGCGCGAGGCGTTCGTGCACGGCTCCGAGGCGCGCCTGGCGGTCATGCAGGGCTTCCGCGCCGGGCGCTCGGTCGTCATCGCGGCCGCGCTGATCATGGTGTCGGTCTTCGGCGGCTTCATCTTCGCCGAGGCGACGATCATCCGCTCGATGGGCTTCGGCCTCGCCTTCGGCATCCTCGTCGACGCGCTCGTCGTACGGATGCTGCTCATGCCGGCGCTCATGCACCTCATCGGGCGCGGCGCGTGGTGGCTGCCCCGGTGGCTCGACCGCATCCTGCCGGATGTCGACGTCGAGGGTGCCAAGCTCGAGCGCACCCACCCGCACGTCTGAGCGCGCCGGTCGGGGTCAGAACGCGTCGAGGTCGGCGCGCAGGCCCCGACCGGTGTGCTCGGTGCGCAGGATGCCGCGCCGCCGCAGCACCGGCACGAGCTCGTCGAGCGCGCGGTGGAGGGTCACGGGGTGGAAGTCGCCCGAGAAGATCAGGCCATCGTTGTCGGCGTCGTCGCCCAGCGCCTGGATGACGTCGGCGATCTCCTCCGCGGTTCCCACCGTTCCTCCCGCGCCGTCGGTCACGCGTCCCAGCCGCGCCTTTCCGGCGAGGATGTCGCGCAGCGGCGCCTCGGAGAAGTCGGAGTATCGCCCGAGCAGCCCCCGGATGGTGCCCTTCGAGACGTGATCGCCGAAGATCGCGGGATCGAGCGGGCGGTCGAGGACGAGCGACGTCAGGTCGGTCTCGAGGTCGCTCGACCACGCTTCGGCGACCTCGAGGAGGGTCGCCTCGTCGGGATGACGCGACGCCTCGACGATGCGTTCGGCCTCGTCGGCCGAGCTCGCGACGATCGGCTTGACGACGAAGAGAGTCTTGATCGCGTCGGCATCCCGTCCCGCCGCGACCGCCGCCTCGCGCACCCGGGTGCGGTAGGCGCGGATGCTCGCGGGATCGAGGTTCGACAGGGCGAGCTGGATCTCGGAGTTCGCCCCGGCGAAGCCGATGCCGCGCGGCGAGCCGCCGGGGGAGGCGACGATCGGGTCGCCCGCGGGCAGGGGCTCGGCGTTGAGGGGACCGTCGAACGAGTAGTACTCGCCCCGGTGCTCGACGGCGCGGATCTTCGAGCCGTCGGCGTAGATCTGCGTGTCGGGGTCGGCGATCAGGGCGTCGTCGTCCCAGCTGTGCCACAGCAGGCGGAGCGCATCGAGCCATTCCTGGGCGCGGTCGTACGCCGCGTCGTGCCCGAGGCGCTCGGTGCCGAAATGATGCGCCGACCCGACGTCGGTGACGACGTTCAGGCCCAGCCGGCTGCCGCTCAGGTGCTGCAGCGACGCGAACTGGCGGGCGGCGAGGTACGGCGGCCAGGCGGCCGGGTTGACCGTGGGGATCACGCCGAGGTGCTGCGTCGCGGCGAACAGATACGGTGCGAGCGTCCACGGGTCGTGCTTGGGACCGCCGTAGGCCTTGCGCACCCGCAGGTTCAGCGTCTCGGGCGTGATGCCGACCGAGAGCGCATCCTCGATGAGGACGAAGTCGAAGCCCGCCTGCTCGAGCTCGCGGGCCGAGTGCTGGTAGAGGTCGGGCTTCTGCCACGGCCAGTTCCACCGCTGGTACGGCCGCGCCCAGCCGTGGGGCCCGAACCCGCGCGAGAGGAACCACCCGAAGTGCTGGGTGCGCGTCATGCCGACACGGTTTCCGGCAGGTCTTCCGGCACGACGCCGGTCGCAGCGCGGGCGGCGTCGAGTCCGCGCTCGAGGTCGGCGATGAGGTCGCCGGCATCCTCCAGCCCGACCGAGATGCGCAGCAGCCCCGGACCGACCCCGATGCGCGCGAGGTCGGCGTCGTCGCGGCTCGCGTGGGTGGTCGTCGCCGGATGCAGCACGAGCGAGCGCACATCGCCGAGGTGGGTCATCGGGGTGAACAGCCGCACGCTGCGGGTGAAGGCCTCCGCCGCTGCCCGTCCGCCGGTGAGGGTGAAGGAGAACAGCGCTCCCTGTCCCGCCGGCAGAAGGCGTACGGCGAGATCGTGGTCGGGATGCGACGCGAGTCCGCTGTAGTCGACGCCGGCGACCTCCGGGCGGGCCTCGAGCCAGGCGGCGAGAGTCGCCGCGGTCTGCGACTGGCGCTCGACCCGCAGCGACAGGGTCTCGATGCCCTGCAGCAGCAGGAAGGCGTTGAGGGGCGAGGGCGAGGGGCCGAAGCGCATCGCGACGCGGCGCGCGGTGTCGAGGAAGGCGCGCTCGCCCGAGCGTTCGACGAACGTCCGGCCGTCGGGCCCGGTCTCGGCCGCGATCTGGCGGAACCGGCCCGGTACGGCATCCCAGGCGAAGCGTCCGCCGTCGATGATGACGCCGCCCAGGCCGGTGCCGTGGCCCGACAGGAACTTCGATGCGGAGTGGATGACGATGTCGGCGCCGAGTTCGAGCGGGCGCAGCAGGTACGGCGTCGCGAGGGTCGAATCGACGACGAGCGGGATGCCGTGCCGGTGCGCGACCTCGGCGACGGCCGGGATGTCCAGCACGCCGCCGCGCGGATTCGCGATGGTCTCGGCGACGAGCGCACGGGTGCGCGGGCCGATCGCCGCCTCCCAGGCGGCGGGGTCGCGCGGATCGTCGACGAAGTCCGTCGTGATGCCGAGGCGCCCGAACTCGGAGCGCAGCAGTTCGCGCGTGCCCTCGTAGATCGCAGAGGCCGCGACGATGTGGTCTCCCGACTCGAGGATCGTCAGCAGTGCCGTCGTCGTCGCGGCCTGGCCGCTGCCGACGAGCAGCGCGCCGACGCCGCCCTCGAGGTCGGCGATGCGCCGCTCAGCCGCCGCCGCGGTCGGATTGCCGACGCGCGTGTAGCTGAAACCCGTCGCGGGGTCGGCGAAGCGGCCCTCGCCGTCGGCGATGTCGTCGAACTCGAAGCCGGCGGTCAGGTAGATCGGGGTCGCGCGCGAGCCGTACGCGTCGAAGCCACGGGCGCCCGCGTGCAGCTGACGCGTCGCGAAGGCGAGGGATTCGGGGTGGTTCTCGAGACCGGGCATGGGGGGAAGAGTACGGCGGGCTGCCTCGGCGGCGCTTCCGTGTCGTCATGCAGAGTCACGCGGTAGCGCGCGGCCGCCGTCGTGTGTCGCTCTGTGTTCTCCCGTTTCCGACTGTTTCGGCTGCGTTCACAGCGGGATCGTGTCGTGGCGACCATGGGGTCATGTCCCCCCTGGTGAGCGTCGACGAGCTCGCCGCCGAACTCGCTGCGGACGCTCCCGTGCGTCTGCTGGATGTCCGGTGGCGACTGGATCGCGCCGAAGGACGCCCCGACTATCTGCTGGGTCATCTGCCCGGTGCCGTCTACGTCGATCTGGAACGCGAGCTCGCGCGTCCCGGGGTTCCCGAGCAGGGACGGCATCCGCTGCCCGACCGCGCCGATCTCGAGGCCGCGGCCCGTCGCTGGGGCGTGAGCGCCGGCGACCGGCTCGTCGCGTACGACGACAACGACGGCGTCGCCGCTGCGCGTGCGTGGTGGCTGCTGCGTCGTCACGGCCTCGACGTCCGGGTGCTCGACGGCGGCTTCCGCGCCTGGGTCGCGTCGGGGCGTCGCCTGGAGCACAGCGACCGCGCCGCCGTGGCGGGCGATGTGTCGCTCCCCGAGGGAAGCGGCGGTCTCGCCACCATCGACGAGGCGGCCGTCGCCCCCGCTCGCGGGGTGCTGCTCGACGTGCGCGCCCCCCAGCACTACCGCGGTCAGGCGGTGGGCACCGATCCCGTCAGCGGGCACATCCCCGGAGCCCTCAACCTCCCGACGGTGGCCCACATCGCGCCGGACGGTCTCCTGCGTGGTCCGGACGAGATCCGCACGTCGCTCGCGGCGGTGGGGATCGGCCAAGACACGGATGTCGTCATCACGTGCAGCTCGGGTATCGCCTCGGCGCACACCTCGCTGGCCTTCGCGGTGGCCGGCTACGGCCGGGCGCGCGTGTTCGCGGGATCGTGGAGCCAGTGGTCCCGTGACCCCGGCCGGCCCGTCGCGACGGGGGCGAGCCCGGCGGCGGCGATCGGCGTCGTCTGACGGGATCAGTCGCGGATGGCGGAATCGTCGCTGAGACGGTGCCACGTGCGGTTGTGGTAGACCAGCGCATCGCCGTGACCGCCCGGCTCGACGTCGCGCTCGACGTGCGACTGCAGGGCGTGGCCGGCGATGACGATGGACCCGCCGGCATCCATCCGCGACACGACCGCGCAGCGGACCCACGCCCGCACGCCGCGGTACACGGGTTCCCCCGTCGTCAGCCGCGACCAGGCCGAGGTGTCGGCGAAGCGATCGATGCCGCTCGTGGCGCCGAGCTTCGCCAGCGGCAGATCGTCGGCGTCGAGCAGGTGCACCACGACGGTCTCGGCGGTGGACAGCACCGCCGACGCGGAAGACTGAGCCGACACCGAGAACACCAGGAGCGGCGGGTCGGCGCTCACCGACGAGACGGAGGTCGCCGTCAGCGCGACCGGGCCGTCACCCGCGTCGGCGGTGATGACGGCGACCCCGCCGGGGTGCCCGCGGAAGAGCGTCTTGAACTCATCGGCGGACAGCGAGCCGCCCAGATGACGGGAGGGGTGCTCCGCGGACGGGTCGATGTTCGGCTGCGACATGATCACGACGTTAGTAACCACGACGGCCCATCACATGTTCCGTGAACGTCGGAGACGGTCGATGACGCCGTGTAACGTTCCCCGCGTGACGACGGAACCACACGACGGCTGGTCTCGGCGGTACGGCTCTGCCGCGCCCGAGCGCCTTCCGCGCAACGACGTGCTGGAGCTCCTCTACCGCCATCGCTCCGTGCGGCGGTTCGTGCCCGGCGAGATCGACGATGCGACGCTGACCGCGATCATCGCGGCCGCCCAGTCGGCCTCGACGAGCTCGAACCTTCAGGCATGGTCGGTGATCGAGGTGCGCGAGCCCGAGCGGCTCGACGCCCTCGCACAGCTCGCCGGCGACCAGGACTTCATCCGCCGGGGCGGCGTCTTCCTCGTCTTCGTCGCCGACTGGGCGCGTGCGCGCGAGCTCGCGCATCGCGCGGGGGAGCCGTCGGATGCCGTGCAGTACATGGAGAGCACGATCGTCGGCTTCATCGACGCGGCGCTGGCCGCCCAGAACGCCGTCGTCGCCGCTGAATCGCTGGGTCTGGGAGCCGTCTACGTGGGCGCCGTCAGAAACCACCCGGAGCAGATCGCCGACGTGCTCGAGCTTCCCGACGGGGCCTTCCCGGCGTTCGGCGTCGTGCTCGGGCGCCCCGATCCGGATGACCGGGCGGGGGTGAAGCCGCGGCTGCCGCAGCAGGTCGTCCGCCACCGCGAGATCTATCGCCTGCCGGATGACGCCGAGATCGCCGCGTACGAGGAGGCCGTCACGGGGTACTACCGCACGCAGGGCGAGCCGCGGGGCTGGCTGCGTGCCGCGATCGCCCGGGTGCGGGATGCCGCGAGCCTGCACGGGCGCCACACGATGCGTCGCTCCCTCGAACGCCGCGGGCTGACGTCGCGCTGATCCGGCGAGCGGAACCCTCGACAGCGGTCGGGCCCTGGCTTAGGGTGGACGGGTGCAGACCTGTCGTTGTTGTCGCTGAGCGCCGCCGCGCTCACCTCAGACGACCCCGACAGCACCCGCGCCTCTGAGCGCGCGGACACCGTGAGGACACCCTCGTGCGCTACGCAGAGAACATCGCCGAACTCGTCGGCAACACCCCGCTCGTCCGCCTGAACCGCGTCGCGACCTCGACGCGGGCGACCGTGCTCGCCAAGATCGAGTACTTCAATCCGGGCAGCTCCGCGAAGGATCGCATCGCCGCGAGGATCGTCGAGGCCGCCGAGCGCGACGGGCTGCTGCGCCCCGGCGGAACGATCGTCGAGCCCACGAGCGGCAACACCGGTGTCGGCCTCGCCCTCGTCGCGCAGCAGCGCGGCTACCGGATGGTCTTCGTCGTGCCCGACAAGTTCGCGGGCGAGAAGGTCGCCGTCCTGAAGGCGTACGGCGCGGAGGTCGTGATGACCCCCACGAGCGTGCCGCCGGAGCATCCGGATTCGTATTACAGCGTCTCGGACCGGCTCGCGCGGGAGATCCCCGGCGCCTTCAAGCCCAACCAGTTCGCCAACGCCGCCGGGCCGCGGGCGCATTACGAGACGACCGGACCCGAGATCTGGCGCGACACGGCGGGGCGCGTGACGCACTTCGTCGCCGGTGTCGGCACCGGCGGCACGATCACGGGCACGGGGCGGTACCTGCGCGAGGCTTCCGGCGGAGCCGTCACGATCGTCGGCGCCGACCCCGACGGGTCCATCTACAGCGGCGAGATCGGCCGCTACCTCGTCGAGGGCGTCGGCGAGGACTTCTGGCCCGAGACCTTCGATCCGTCCGTGGTCGACCGCTACGAGCGGGTGGGCGACCGCGAGTCGTTCGCGATGACCCGCCGCCTCGCACGCGAGGAAGGCCTGCTCGTCGGCGGTTCGTCGGGCATGGCCGTCGTCGCCGCGCTTCGGACGGCACGCGACCTCGGACCCGATGACGTGGTCGTCGTGCTGCTGCCCGACCACGGCCGCGGATACCTCTCGAAGATCTACGACGACGACTGGATGCGCGCCCACGGGTTCGCCGATCTCGTCGACGAGCCCGCTACCGGCACCCCCGATCACCGCACGACCCACGACACCAGGAGCGACGCATGAGCACGCACGATTCCGCCCGCGGCCTCGCGAGCCTCGCCGTCCACGCCGGCCAGGAGTTCGACCCCACCACCGGCGCGGTCATCCCGCCGGTCCACTTCTCGACGACGTTCGCACAGGACGGCATCGGCGGGCTCCGCGGCGGCTACGAGTACGGTCGCTCGGGAAACCCGACCCGCACGGCGCTCCAGGTGCAGCTCGCCGCGCTCGAGGGCGGGGCGCACGGCTTCTCGTTCGCCTCGGGGCTGGCCGCCGAGGACGTGCTGCTGCGCGCCGCGCTGAGTCCCGGTGACGAGGTGCTTCTCGGCAACGACGTCTACGGGGGCACGCATCGTCTCATCGCCCGTGTCCTGGCCCCGTGGGGTGTGAAGCTGCGCGTCGTCGACATGAGCGACCTCGCCGCGGTGCGGGCTGCGGTCGCCGAGGGCGCGCCGCGCGTGCTGTGGGTGGAGACACCGTCGAACCCGCTGCTGCGCATCACCGATATCGCCGGCCTCGCGGCCATCGGACACGAGGCCGGCGCGCTCGTCGTCGTCGACAACACCTTCGCGACCCCCGCGCTCCAGCGTCCGCTCGAGCTCGGGGCCGATGTCGTCGTGCACTCCACGACGAAGTACCTCGGCGGGCACTCGGACGTCGTCGGCGGCGCGCTCGTGCTCGACGACGATGCGCTCGCCGAGAAGATCGGCTTCCTGCAGTACGCCGCGGGAGCCGTGTCGGGACCGATGGATGCCTGGCTCACGACGCGCGGCATCAAGACGCTCGATGTCCGCATGCAGCGCCACAGCGAGAACGCCGGGGCCATCGCCGCGTTCCTGGAGCGACACGATCGCGTCGCCCGCGTGTTCTACCCCGGGCTCGCCTCGCACCCGGGACACGAGCTGGCCGCGTCGCAGATGACCCGGTTCGGGGGCATGCTCTCGCTCGCGCTCGAGTCCGGCGAGGCGGCGCGTCGCTTCGCCGAGTCGACGCGGTTGTTCCAGCTCGCCGAGTCGCTCGGCGGGGTCGAGTCGCTCGTGAACTACCCCGATGCGATGACCCACGCCTCGGTCCGCGGTACGGAGGCCGCCGTGCCGGTCGAGGTCGTGCGGCTCTCGGTGGGCATCGAGTCGGTCGACGATCTGCTGGCCGACGTGGAGCAGGCGCTGCGCTGACCTCGCGGAGCCGGAGGGCCGCTCAGCGTCGGAACAGCCGCCGGCGCCGCCGCGGCTCCGCCGGGGGAGCGGCCGAGGCCGCGGCGGCGGCCTCGGTGCGACGCTGACGCCAGGCGGTGACCTCCGTCTCGATGTCGTGCGTCGGTGTGACCACGGGCGGTCCGCCCTGCAGCTGCCGGCGGGCCTCGATGACGCGCCGGTTGAAGTCGGTGACGTACTCGCGCACATCGTCCTCGCGGGTGAGCGCGTCGACGCGGGCGTCGAACTCGGCGTGCTCGATGCGCAGCGTCAGTGCGGGCGGACCCAGGCCGGTGAGCTGCTCCTCGCGGATCTTCCGCTTGATCCACCAGTCGGGATCGTGGTGCGGGCCGAGATCGGCGATGGGCTTGCCGGCTCCCGGCAGATCGTCGAAGTCGCCGCGGCGGATGGCCTGCTGGATCGCCGTCTCGATGTAGGCGGCTCGTTCGCGCGCGCCGGGCGCGGGCGTCTCCGGCGGCGGGGATGCGGGGGAATCGTCGCTCATGTCGTTCTCCGCCTCCAGGCTACGTGCCGACGCGCGGGCGTCGCCGTTCTCGCGAGACAATGGGGTAATGCCGTTTTCGCCCGCACCGACGCCCGACGATTCCGGCCGGTGGCGGCGTGAGGCGGGCGAGCTGGGCCGCAGCCTGACACGATTCGGGCCGTCGCCGGGACCACGCTGGCATCTGGGGCTGCAGGCTGCGCTCGCCATGGCGCTGCCCGTCGTCGTGCTCTCCGCGCTGGGGCTCGAGAGCATCGCGCTGCTCGCGGCGACCGGAGCGTTCGCGACGCTCTACGGTGGTCGTCTCTCGCCGCGCGAGCGCCTGCGCTTCGTCCCGATCGTCGCGGCGGTGCTGTGGTCGTGCGCGGCGGTCGGGGTCGTGGCCGCGATGATCGGCCCGGTCGCGGTGGCTATCGGCCTCGTCGTGGTCGCCGTCGCGGCATCCGTTCTGGTCTTCGGCCGCTCGGTCGGTCCGCCGGGCCCGCTGTTCGCGGTGCTCATCTACGGCCTGTCGGCGCACGTCACGGCGCCGCAGTCGTCGCACGCGGTGAACCCGGCGCTGTATCTCGGTGTCCTCGCGGCGTCGCTGCTGTTCGGGTGGCTGGTCACGGCCGCCCCTCTCGTACGGCGCTCGCACCGCGGCACGAAGCCTCGGTCGATGCGCTCGCTCTTCCCCGCGGCCGGGCACGAGGCGACGACGCGGACCCTCGTCGTGCGCACCGCCACGGTCGCGCTCGTCGGCACGGTGATCGCGCTGCTCGTCGATCCCGAGCGCGCCTACTGGATCGTCGGGGCAGGGATCGCCGTCCTCGGAGTCAGCGCGAGTCGCCGCGTCGCGCTGTCGCGCGGCATCCACCGGGCGCTCGGCACCGCGGCGGGGGCGGCCGTGTTCCTCGCCATCAGCGTCGTGCCGCTCGGCGGCGTGGTGCTCGGTCTCGTGCTCGGTGCGCTGCAGTTCGTCATCGAGCTCGTCGTCGTCCGCCACTACGCGCTCGCGCTCGTCTTCATCACCCCGCTGGTGCTGCTCATCCTGAGCGCGGCGGGAGCCGGCGGCCCGGAGCTGGCGGTCGAGCGCGTCGTCGACACCGCGGTGGGTGTCGGGCTCGGCATCCTCAGCAGCGTGATCGTGGTGGGCCCGCGGCGATAGTCCGTTCGATACCCGGTATGCATATACTCGCAAACTACATACCCGGTATGCGAAAGGACGACCGTGTCGGTTCGACTCAGCCTTCTGGCGATCCTCGATCAAGGCCCCTGCTACGGCTATCAGCTGCGGGCGGAGTTCGACCGTCGGACCGGGTCGACGTGGCCGCTGAACGTGGGCCAGATCTACAACACCCTCGATCGGCTCGAGCGGGACGGTTTCGTCGAGAAGGGGTCGGTCGACGGGCAGGGCCACGTCTACTGGCAGATCACGGATGCCGGGCGCGCCGAGGTCGCGTCATGGTTGGGCTCGCCCGTCGAACGGCCGGCGGGCACACGGGATGAGCTCGCGATCAAGCTCGCGGTCGCGGCGACCCTCCCCGGAGTCGACGTCGGCGAGGTGATCGCGGCGCAGCGTCGCTCCTCGCTCGCGAGGCTGCAGGAGCTCCGCACTTCCGAGTACGCCGGCGCGAACCCCGAGGGCCCCGAGGAGCTCGCCTGGTCGCTCGTGGTCGATTCCATGGTCTTCGCGGCCGAGGCCGAGGTGCGGTGGCTCGATCACACCGAGCAGCGCCTCGCGCAGCATCCCGGCCGCGCCATCGCGATCGAGCTGTCGACGGAGAAGCCCAAGCGCGGGCGCCCGGTCAAAGCCTGAGTTCAGCCGAGCCTTCACCCGGTAGCCCAGAAGTCGGGGCGGACCTCGGCGATGGGGGCGAGCTCGTCGCGCAGGCGGCGCCAGATCGCCAGGCCGGTCTCGAACGAGTCGGCGGGGACCGGGCCGTCGGGTCCCGCGTCTTGGATCGCGCCGTCCCAGGCGAGGAGCTCTCGCGTCAGGTCATCGCTGATCCCGAGACTGCGCGGGTCGACGACGTAATCGTCGGTGAAGCTCTCCCACAGCGGGCTCGAGGCCCATCCCGAGAACATGCGGATGACGCGCCGTCCGTCGGGGAGCACGGGCGGCTCGCCGCGACGGGAACGCGCCATCAGGTAGCGATCCTGCATCTCGCGACGACGTTGCCATTCGACGCCGTCGGTCGGGGTGTCGTCGTAGTCGTAACCCGACAGCCAGACCAGACCCCGTTGCGCTCCCTCCCCGCGGACCAGCGCGACCGACCAGAGGTGGCGGTCGCCCTCGTGTCACGGCGATCGGCGAGCTCTGCGCGCATGACGCAGAGCCTACGCGGGCCGGATGCCGCGCTCTCAGGCGACTGCCAGGAAACCGCCGCGATCCGCATGAGGGCGCGGATCGCCGACGCTCCAAACGGTGGCGGATGCACGGTTTTCGCTCGAGGTGTCCAATCCGCATCCGGGCTCGTCCCGGATAGCCCCACGTGCCGCAATCCAGCGCACGTGACGGAAGGAAGAGACATGCGTACGAACCTGAAGCGAGCAGCAATCTTCGGCACGGCGGGCCTGGGTGCCGCCGCGATCGCCACCGCCGGATTCGCCCTGCCCGCGTCGGCTGACGACACCACCGCAGTCGACTCGTCCACCACCGACACGACCACCACCACGGATGTCGCGTCGTCGTTCGACGCGCTGTCGACGTGGATCGACGGCGTCCTCGAGGCCAACGGCAACGGCGTGGGCGAGAACGCGAACGTCGGCAACCTCGGACTTGAGGGCGGCCTCGTCAACGGTCCGCTGATCAGCGATGTCGGCAACGGTGCGCTGCTCTCGGGCAACGACACGCCGATCGCCTCGGGCAACGACACCGCCGTGGAGGCCCCGGTCGATGCCCCCGTCGTCTCGGGCAACGAGACCGGTAACGGCAACGAGGTCGGCAACGGCAACCAGACCGACACCGACCTCGGCAACGGCACGGATGTCGGCACCGGTGACGTCAGCACGGGTGAGGTCAGCACCGGCGACGTCACGAGCGGAATCGGCAGCACCGTCGACAACCTCGTCGGCGGCATCACCTCGGATGTGACCTCCGACGTCGACGACCTCGTCGGCGGCATCCTCGGCGACCGCTGATCCACTGGATCCGGTCCGACCGAGAGATCTCGAAGGGCGGCACGCGGCTTCGGCCGGTGCCGCCCTTCGGCGTGCCCGCTAGCCTGGCGCAGTGAGCGAAGCGATGCCCGGGCGGGCGCGAGTGGGCGTGCGGGATGTCGCGGCCGCCGCGGGCGTGTCGACGCAGACGGTCTCGCGAGTCATCAACGACCACCCCCACATCCGGCCCGAGACGCGGGAGCGCGTGATCACGGCGATGGCCGAGCTCGGCTACCGCGTCAACAACGCGGCCCGTGCCCTCGGCACCGCGACGACGCGGACGATCGGGGTGATCGCCTCCGACACCGATCTGTACGGCCCCGCGGCGGGCATCGGCGCACTCGAACGAGCGGCGCGCGCGGCGGGCCGGTGGATCGCCACGGCGTACGCCGACGGCGCGGATGCCGCCAGCGTCACCGCTGCCGCCGATCACCTGCTCGCCCAGGGGGTGGACGGGATCGTCGTCGTGGCGCCGCATACCGCCGCCCTCGAGACTCTTGCTGCGGCATCCCTCGGCGTTCCCGTCGTGCCGTTGCACGCACGAGTGGATGCCGCGGGGGAGCACGCGAGCGGGGGCGGCGACCGCGGCGCCGAGGGAGCGGCGCTCGCCGTCGATCACCTGCTGGACGCAGGGCACCGCCGCATCGCTCAGCTGTCGGGCCCGGCTGCCTGGCTCGAGGCCGTCGCTCGCGACACCGGTGTCGAGTCTGCACTCGCGCGCCGGGGACTGCAGCTCGCCGGCCGATGGCGCGGCGACTGGTCCGCCGGCTCGGGTGCAGACATCGCCTCCCGCATCGCCGCAGCGGTCGGCGAGGCGGCCGGGCCGACCGCGATCGTCGTCGCGAACGATCAGATGGCGCTCGGCCTGATCTCCGGACTCGCTTCACTCGGTGTGGATGTTCCCGCGGACGTCAGCGTGGTCGGTTTCGACGACCACCCGGATGCCGCCTTCTACCGGCCCGCTCTCACCACGGTGCGTCTCGACATCGCAGGGGAGGCGCAGCGGTGCGTCCGGATCCTGCTGGGCGCTGACGCCCCGGCCGGTCCGGAACCGCCTCGGCTCGTGGTGCGCGACTCGACCCGCCGGATCTGACGGTCGTCGATCCGTCGCCGCCGACACTCGCGTCGACCGGGTGTTACCGGTAACATGATCTCACCGCGGCACGACCAATGGAGGCATCCGTGACCCACACCGCCACGCGCGACCGATCCGCCGAACGCGACGACATCCTCGCCGGTCGCACGAGCCTGGGCATCGAGTTCGGCTCGACCCGCATCAAGGCGTGCCTCGTCGGCTCGGATCCGACCCAGGTTCTCGCGACCGGATCGCACGCGTGGGAGAACCGTTTCGAGGAGCGCCGCTGGACGTACGCCCTCGAGGACGTCTGGTCCGGCGTGCAGGCGGCCTACGCCGACCTGGCGGCCGCAGTCGAGTCCCGGTACGGCATCGTGCCCGAGACCTTCGGCGCGATCGGCGTCTCGGCGATGATGCACGGCTACCTCGCCTTCGACGCCGACGACGAGCTGCTCGTGCCCTTCCGGACGTGGCGCAACACGAGCACGGGCGCGGCCGCGGCCGAGCTCACGGAGCTGCTCGGCATCAACATCCCGCTGCGGTGGTCGATCGCCCATCTGCACCAGGCCGTGCTCGACGGCGAGGGGCACGTCGCCGACATCCGTCACGTGACGACCCTCGCCGGGTATGTGCACGCGCGCCTGACGGGCGAGAAGGTCCTCGGGGTCGGTGACGCGTCGGGGATGTTCCCGATCGACCCGGTCACCCGTGACTACGACCAGCGCCGCGTCGACCTCTTCGACGCGCACACCGCCGGGCGACTCCCGGCGGACCTCCGCTCCCTGCTGCCGGAGGTCCGCGTCGCCGGTCAGGCCGCCGGGTCACTCACCGCGGCTGGTGCCGCGCTGCTCGATCCGTCGGGAGCGCTGCGGCCCGGCATCCCGTTCTGCCCGCCCGAGGGCGATGCGGGCACCGGCATGGTCGCCACCGAGGCCGTCGCGCCCCGCACCGGCAACGTCAGCGCCGGCACGAGCATCTTCGCGATGGTCGTGCTCGAGCGCCCGCTGCAGAGCACGCACCACGAGATCGACGTCGTCACCACCCCCGCGGGCGACCTCGTCGCGATGGTCCACTGCAACAACGGGGCCAGCGAGCTCGCGGCCTGGGTGGGGATGTTCGAGCGGTTCGCCGCGGCATCGGGATCGACGCTCGACGCGGACGCGGTGTACGACACCCTGTTCCGAGAGGCGCTGACGGGCGACCCGGACGCCGGCGGCCTGCTGGCCTACAACCACCTCGCGGGCGAGCCCATCGCCGGCACCGACGAGGGTCGCCCGCTCTTCGTGCGCACCCCCGACAGCCGGTTCACGCTCGCCAACGCGATCCGAGCGCAGCTGTACGGCGTGTTCGGCACGCTCGCGCTCGGCATGCGCGTGCTCGACCGCGAGGGGGTGCAGCTCGACCGGATGTTCGCCCACGGCGGCATGTTCCGCACCGCCGGGGTCGCCCAGCGGTTCCTCGCGGCGGCCCTCGGCGCCCCGGTCGCCGTCGGTGACACCGCCTCGGAGGGCGGAGCCTGGGGCATCGCCGTCCTCGCCGACTACCTCATCCACGGCGACGGCCTCGATCTCGACGCCTACCTCCGCGAGCGCGTCTTCGCGTCGGCGTCGATCGACGTCGCCGAGCCCGATGCAGCGGATGCCGCCGGCTTCGCCGCCTACCTCGACCGTTACGACGCGGGGCTCGCCGTCGAGCGCGCCGCCGTCACCGCCCTCTCCTGACCCGTCCGACCTCACCGGAAGAAGAACAATGACCCTCTCCACCTCTCTCGAGCAGTACACCGTCTGGTTCGTGACGGGCAGCCAGAACCTCTACGGCGAGGAGACCCTGCGCCAGGTCGCCGAGCAGTCGCAGCAGGTCGTCGCCGGCCTCGCCGGGCTGCCGGTGCGCGTCGAGTGGAAGCCCGTCCTGAAGGACTCGGAGTCGATTCGCCGACTTGCGCTCGACGCCAACGCCGACGACTCGGTGATCGGCGTCATCGCGTGGATGCACACCTTTAGCCCCGCCAAGATGTGGATCACGGGCCTCGACGCCCTCCGCAAGCCGCTGCTGCACCTGCACACGCAGGCCAATGTCGAGCTTCCCTGGGCCGACATCGACTTCGACTTCATGAACCTCAACCAGGCCGCTCACGGCGACCGCGAGTTCGGCTACATCCAGACCCGTCTCGGCGTCTCGCGCAAGACCGTCGTCGGCCACGTCTCGAACCCCGAGGTCACGCGTCAGATCGAGGACTGGCAGCGAGCCGCGGCCGGGTGGCAGGCCGCCCGCACGCTCAAGCTCGCGCGCTTCGGCGACAACATGCGCTACGTCGCCGTGACCGAGGGCGACAAGACCGAGGCCGAGCTGCAGTTCGGCGTCCAGGTGAACACCTGGGGCGTGAACGAGCTGGCGGATGCCGTCGCCGCGGCCTCCGACGCCGACATCGACGCGCTCGTCGAGGTGTACCTCGCGCAGTACGACGTCGCCGAGGAACTCCTCCCCGGGGCCGAGCGCCACCAGTCGCTGCGCGACGGCGCGGCGATCGAGATCGGCCTGCGCTCGTTCCTCGAGGCCGGCGGGTTCGGCGCGTTCACGACGTCGTTCGAAGACCTGGGCGAGCTCACGCAGCTGCCCGGCCTCGCCGTGCAGCGCCTCATGGCCGAGGGGTACGGCTTCGGCGCCGAGGGCGACTGGAAGACCGCGATCCTCGTGCGCGTCGCCAACGTCATGGGTTCGGGCCTGCCCGGCGGGGCGAGCCTCATGGAGGACTACACCTACGACCTGGTTCCCGGTTCGGAGCGCATCCTCGGGGCGCACATGCTCGAGGTCTCGCCGTCGCTGACGACCGCGAAGCCGCGGCTGGAGATCCACCCGCTCGGCATCGGCGGCAAGGACGACCCGGTGCGCCTGGTCTTCACCGCCGACCCGGGTCCCGCCCTCGTCGTGGCGATGAGCGACATGCGCGACCGCTTCCGCCTGACGGCGAACGTGGTCGAGAACGTCGAGGCCCCCGACCTGCCGAAGCTGCCGGTGGGCCGCGCGATCTGGAAGCCGGCCCCCGACTTCGCCACGTCGGCCGCGTGCTGGCTCGCCGCCGGCGCCGCCCACCACACCGTCATGACGACGGCCGTCGGCATCGAGGTGTTCCGCGACTTCGCCGAGATCGCCGGCACGGAGCTCGTGGTCATCGACGAGGACACGACGGTGCGAGGATTCCAGAAGGAGCTCCGCTGGAACCAGGCCTACTACCGCCTGGCCCGCGGACTGTGAGCTCCGAGGACCAGAACCGAGAGGGGACGCCCGTGGCGGCATCCGGAACGTCGTACGTGCTGCGATTCGGCGACGCCGAGGCGATCGTGGCGAGCGTGGGGGCATCGCTGCGCTCCTTCCGAATCGCCGGACGTGACCTCGTCGTGCCCTACGGCGAGGACGAGGTGCGCCCGGGATACCGCGGTGCGACGCTCGCGCCGTGGCCGAACCGCGTCGTCGACGGTGAGTACGAGGTGGCGGGCACCCGCTACCGCCTCGCGCTCACCGAGCCCGAGCGCCACCACGCGCTGCACGGACTGGCGGCCTGGCTCGACTTCGAGCCCGTGGCCGTCGCGGCCGACCACGTGACGCTCGGCGCCACGATCGTCGCGCAGACCGCCTACCCGTGGACCGTCCGCATCGAGACGACCTACCGTCTGGGCGCCGACGGCTTGACCCAGACGGTGCGGGCGACGAACGAGAGCGCGGATGCCGCGCCCTTCGGCACCGGCCCGCACCCGTACCTCGTCGCCGGATCGGCGCCGCTGGACGAGTGGACGCTCGAGCTGCCCGCCGACCGCGTGCTCGAGGTCACCCCCGATCGGCTCTCGCCGGTCGGGCTGGCGGATGTCGCGGATGTCGCCGAGTTCGACTTCCGCGAACCGCGGACGCTGGGCTCGGTGGAGATCGACCACGCGTTCACCGCGCTGTCACGTGACGAGGACGGCGTGGCATCCGTGCGCGTGACGGATCCGTCGGGAACCGGGGTCGCGATCTCGTGGGATGCCGCGTGCCCGTGGGTCCAGGTTCACACCGCCGACCTGCCCGGGGGACCGGCCCAGCCGGGACACCGCGCGGGTCTGGCGGTGGAGCCGATGACGTGCGCCCCGGATGCCTTCAACGCCGCGCGGTACGACTACGACGCGGGGCTCATCTTCATCGAGCCGGCCGGCACGGTCGAGGCATCCTGGCGGATCAGCGCGATCTGATCTCGCGGCCAGGCTCGCCGGCTCAGTGGCTGTGCTCGGTGGAGAACAGCGGGTGGTCCGAGTGGCTCGGGGCGTTGCGGCCGGCCTCGGTCGCCCCGAGTGCCGGCGTGACGAGTCCGGCCACGATGACGCAGCCGGCGACGAGCCCGACGACGCTCGTCCGCGGGGTGGCGCGGGCATCGGCGGGACGCGCAGCGTCCGCGGTGATCGAGCGCGCCCGGCGGACGACAGCCGCTGCGGCCACGCCGTAGGCGACGTGGAGGAGAACAGTCACGCCGACGGCGTGAACGCTGATCCGCATCGGGTCCGCTGCGAGAGCGAGCCCCGATGCGATCGTGCCGACGACGGCGATAGCCATCGCGACGCGGGGAGCGACGAGGTGGCCGCGCGTCAGGGCGGCGACGCCCCAACCGAGGGCGGCCGCCCCGACCGCGACCGCCAGGACACCGACGCCGCGATCGGCGGCGCCGGTGCCCTGGGTGATCATGCCCGCGCCCACGCCGAGCTGGAGCAGACCAGCCCCCCACGCGGCGAGCGTGGGCCAGGAGCGGGTGAGCGCGGCGGCGTTCATCAGGCGACGGCGGTGCGGCGGGTGTCGACCGCGCGGTCGGTGCCGAGGCCGACGCCGAGCAGGACGAGGGCGCTGGCGAGGTGGAGGAAGTGGTCGGCGGTGTTCAGGGCGAGCACGTTCGCGGCGCTGTCCTGAATGAAGAAGCCGACGATGCCGAGCAGCAGGTAGGCCGCGCCGACGGTGACGTTGACGCCCTTCGCGGCGCGGACGCCGGAGAGGCCGCCGATGAGCAGCGCGGCACCGATCAGGAGGTGCGCGATGTTGTGCAGCGGGTTGACCTCGAAGATCCCGAGCAGCAGGCCGCCCTCGGTGGCGATGAAGTCGACGCCCGCGGTCACGGTGAAGCCGAGGAGGCCGACGAGGATGTAGACGGCGCCGAAGATGATCGCCACGAGGCGGTTCGGTGATGTACGCATGAGGGTTCCCTCCCATTGGGCGACGGATGTCGCGGTGCTGCGGTTGTTCGGTGACAGTGGCAGATCGGTTTGCCTCTGACGGAGCCCGGGGCGTCCGATCTTGTGTGAGTCGTCGATATCGATGGGGAGTAATGCCCAGGCCGTGACGCGAGGCTACGGTCAGCGAGTTCACGGCTCACCCTCCTTGTGCGTTCGGGCGCCGCGGTGGTAGTGAGAAGCGTGCGATTCGAGACGACGCTGTCCCAGTTCGGAAACAACACCGGCATCGAGGTGCCGTTCTCGGTCCTGGACGCCCTCGGCGGCGGCCGTCGCCCCGCCGTCTCGGTCACGGTCAACGGCTTCGCTTTCCGCAGCACGGTGGGATCGATGCGGGGGCTCGCGCTCATCCCCTTCTCCGCGGAGCGGCGGCGCGAGAGCGGCCTCGCGGGAGGCGATGCGATCATCGTCGACATCGAGCTCGACGAGGCGCCGCGAGAGGTCGAGGTGCCGGCCGATCTCGCCGCCGCTCTGACGGACGCCGGGACGCGGGAAGCATTCGACCGGCTGTCGCCGAGCGCGCGGAAGGCGCACGTCGGGAACGTCGAGTCCGCGAAGGCGCCGGAGACCCGTGCGAGGAGGATCGCGGCGATCATCGCCAAGCTCGGCTGACGTGCGCGCCCCGTAGGATTGGGGTGAGGTGAGGAGGGGCAGCGTTGGCCACCCGTCAAGCGCGTACCAAGAGCTCGGAGATCGTCGCCGAAGGGCTGTACATCGCCTCCGCGGCGACCCGCCTCGCGCTCAAGAACGCCATCCTCGTCGACATCCTCGCCGACGGCCGCGATTTCGAGGCCGACCGCTTCCTCGACGACGCACGCGATGCGCTCATCTCCCTCGCGGAGGAGGCCGAGGCCGATGCCGAACGCACCCATCGCGAACGCAAGGCCGCGAGCGGCCGGTACAGCGACTCGAGCGGAACGCACGACTACCGCAGCCGCGACGTGTCGAATCTGCGTCGACGCCGCAAGCAGTCGCTGCGCATCGCCAAGGAGTTGCGCGAGCGAGCGGCCGACGAGGCGGAGCTGCGCAAGCTCATCGCTGACGCGCGGGAGGCCGCGTGGGCGGAGGTCGCCGGGAACATCGACCGCACGCTTCGCATCGAGGCGGCGCGGCCGGATCTCGAACCCGACTACGAGCGCATGCGCACGGCGCGCATGCAGGCTCTGCGGATGGTCGACCTCCCGCGCCTCCGGTCGCAGCGTCGCAACGCTCACCGGCAGGTGCTCGAGCGCGACGAGGCCGTGGATTCCGCGGCTGCGCCGGTGATCGATTAGCCGTTCCGCGCTCGATTCGCTCTTTGTGCGAGAGCGGGCTATGCTTGACGACGGCCCGGGAGAGATTCCGAGGCCATGCGCCCGTAGCTCAATGGATAGAGCATCTGACTACGGATCAGAAGGTTAGGGGTTCGAGTCCCTTCGGGCGCACACTGTGTTGAGACAGTGAACGAGAAGCCTCCGCTCTGCGGGGGCTTCTTTGTTGTCGCGTGCACCCGACGACTTTGTTGTGTTTCTATACATTCTCGACGCTCATCGCGTAGCGTGGGGATCGTGACCGAACGGAACTGGGCCGGAACACACACCTTCACTGCCGAGGGGGTGCTCGCGCCGACGACGATCGCCGAGGCGCAGCGGATCGTCGCGTCTCACGACCGCGTCCGTTCGCTGGGCACGCGGCATTCCTTCAATGACCTCGCCGACACCGCCGGCGTCCTGCTCGATCTCACCGGGCTCGACGCCGACATCGTCGTCGATGAGGACGCGCGGACCGTGACGGTGGGAGCCGGAACGCGGTATGCCGTTGTCGCGCGGCACCTCGCCGATCACGGCTGGGCGCTGCACAACATGGGTTCGCTGCCGCACATCTCCGTCGGGGGTGCGACGGCGACGTCGACCCACGGGTCGGGTGACGGCAACGGGTCGCTCGCGACGGCGGTGAGGGCGCTGGAGTTCATCGCCCCGGACGGCGAGCTGCGCACCGTCTCGGCCGGCGACGCCGACTTCGCGGGCAGCGTCGTGCACCTCGGCGCGCTCGGGCCGGTCGTCCGGCTGACGCTCGTGATCGAGCCGACCTACCAGGTGCGCCAGGACACCTACGCGGGGCTCACGTGGGACGATCTCTTCGAGCGCTTCGACGAGGTGACGGCGTCCGGCTACAGCGTCAGTGTCTTCACCCGCTGGAACACGCCCGATGTCGGGGAGGTCTGGATCAAAGAGCGCCTCGACGACGCATCGGCCGCCGACATGCCTGAGCGCGTGCTGAGCGCTCGGCGCGTCAGGGTCAAAGCGGACTCGCCCGCGGCCGACGGGGTCGACAACACGACCGAGCAGGGCGGCATCCCCGGGGACTGGTGCGAGCGTCTGCCGCACTTCCGCATCGATGCGACCCCGTCCAACGGCGACGAGATCCAGACCGAGTACTGGGTCGACCGTGCGGTGGCCGTCGAGGCGATCGCGGCCGTCCGCTCGGTCGCCGATCGGGTCGAGCCCGCGCTTCTCGTGACCGAGCTGCGCACCGTCGCCGCCGACGACCTCTGGCTCTCTCCCGGGTTCGGGCGCGACAGCGTGTGCATCCACTTCACATGGAAGAACGAACCGGATGCGGTGCGCGAGGCGATCTCGCACGTGGAGCGCGTGCTCGCGCCATTCGACCCCCGCCCGCACTGGGGCAAGGTCTTCTCGATGCCCGTCGGGGATTCGCTCCCGCGTCTCGCCGACTTCCGCGAGCTCGTGGCGCGTGTCGACCCGAGCGGGAAGTTCTCGGGTCCGTATCTCGAGCGGGTGCTGGGCATCGCCGCTCGCTGATCCGCCGGTTCAGGTGAACGGGCGGGACGCCTCGATGATCCGGCTGAGGTCGACGGCGGTGCGCGTCCACGGCGAGATGCGACCATCGCTGTGCGCGGGCGCCGATTCGACGACGCGGGCGAGAGCCTTCTCGGCATCCTCGACCGTGGCCGCTGCCGTCGGGTCGTCCAGCGGGCGCGCCACGGCCCGCGCCGTGGCGCGCACGGCGTCCGCGAGCTCGGCGCGCAGCGGTGCGGCGTCGGGGGTGAGGGGGAGGCCGTCGATGCCGTCGCCGAGCTCGATCGTCTGGCGCACGGTGTTCTCGAGCGCTCTCAAGCGACGGTCGTTCTCGGCCTCGATGCCCCGGCGGCGGCGGGCGAGCGGATGCGCTTTGCGGCTGCGGGCGGCCTCGCGCACGTCGGCCGAGACGGCGTCGAGGATCTCCCCGAGGTAGCGCTGGCCGTTCGAATCGGTGGGTGCGCCGTCGGCGACCGAGCTCGCCAGCATCTCGAGCCGGTCCGAGACCGCGTCTCGCAGCTGCGACAGGCGGGTGGAGGCCCGCCGGAGGTACAGGGGCGGGACGAGCGCGAGATTGACGGCGACCCCGATGAGCACGCCGAACGCCATCGTCACGAGGTACGACACCGAGAAGCCGCCGGCGTCGTTCGCACCGAGAAGCAGCACGAACAGCGCGGCGATGGCGATCCAGTCTCTGCCGGTTCCGAGTGCCCGGATGCCGCCGACGGCCACGCCCGCGGCGACGACGATCGCCACCCCGACGATGCGCGGGCTGGGCCCGGAGACGATCCACAGTCCCGCGAGGCCGATCGCGATGCCGATGGCCAGGCCTCCGAGCGCCTGCAGGCCGGCCTTGGCGGAGTCGGCGATCGTCGGGTACATGCTCACGAGCACGCCGAGCGGCGCGTAGTAGGAGTACTCGTCGTGCGCGAACGGCACATACGGCGCGAGGTACCAGGCGATCGCGGCGGCGAGGGCCGTCTTGGCGGCGAGCAGCAGGCGCGAGACGGCGAAGGCCTCGCCGCCCGCGGTGCGCGCGGCGGCCTTGAGCGACGCCAGGCGGGGGTGGAGTGGGGTGGTCATCGATCGGGACGATAGGCGCACGGCGCGCCCGACGGCACGCCCTTGACGTCGCCCGGTGCGTACGGCAAATGCTGGCGTAGCCTGGAGGCGTGAGCGCTTACGTCTCGGCGTTCGAGCTGTTCTCCATCGGTGTAGGACCCTCGAGCTCCCACACGGTCGGCCCGCTGCGCGCCGCCCGAGCTTTCGCCGTCGGGCTCGAAGCCGGCGGCAGGCTGCCCGAGGTCGTGCGCGTCGGTTGCGTGCTGTACGGGTCGCTCGGAGCGACCGGCATCGGGCACGGCACTCCCGACGCGGTGGTCGCGGGGCTGCAGGGCCACGCGCCCGAGACGGTCGATCCCGATGTGGTTCGTGCGGCGTGGACGAGCTGGACGGATGGCTCGCCTCTCCTGCTCGCGGGCCGGCACCCGGTGCCGTTCTCGCGAGGCGATGTGAGCTTCGAGCCGCGGACGCGACTTCCGGAGCATCCGAACGCGATGACGCTGAGCGCCTGGGATGCCGCGGGCGATCTCGTCGCGTCCGACACGTACCTCTCGGTCGGGGGCGGTTTCATCCGCCGGGCCGGGACAGACGCCGGCGCGAGGGGAGCGGGAGCGAGCGGCGATGTCGCGTGGCCGTACCGGTTCAGCACCGCGGCGGAGCTGCTCGAGCTGTGCGAGCGCGAGGGGTTGAGCATCGCCGGGCTCGCGCGCCGCAACGAGGAGGCGCTCCGGCCCGAGGCGGAGGTCGCCGCGGGGCTCGACGCGATCTGGGACGCCATGGCGGGGTGCGTCGACGCGGGCTTGCGCGCCGAGGGCACGTTGCCCGGGATGCTGCGGGTGCGGCGTCGGGCGGGCACGATGCGGGCGCAGCTCGAGGAGGCCGAAGCCGCGGGTGGACGGGAGCTCCCGGGGGAGTGGCTGGGTGCGTTCGCGCTCGCCGTCAACGAGGAGAACGCGTCGGGCGGACGCGTCGTCACCGCGCCCACCAACGGGGCCGCGGGCATTCTTCCCGCGGTGGCGATGTACTGGTGGCGGTTCGCGGCGGAGTCGCGCCTCGCCTCGGAGGATCTCGACCGTCGGCGCGGCATCCGGCGGTTCCTGTTGACCGCGACGGCGCTCGGCTCGCTCTTCAAGGCGAACGCCTCGATCTCGGGCGCGGAGGGCGGGTGTCAGGCCGAGGTCGGGTCCGCATGCGCGATGGCGGCCGGGGGCCTGACGGCGGTCATGGGTGGCAGCAGCGCGCAGATCGAGAACGCGGCGGAGATCGCGATGGAGCACCACCTCGGACTCACGTGCGACCCGGTCGGCGGTCTCGTGCAGATCCCGTGCATCGAACGCAATGCGATCGCCGCGTCGACGGCGGTCACCGCGGCGCGCCTCGCGCTGCGGGGCGACGGGCAGCACTACGTCTCGCTGGATGCCGTCGTCGAGACGATGCGGCAGACGGGGATCGACATGTCGCACAAGTACAAGGAGACGAGCGAGGGCGGGCTCGCCGTCAACGTCGTCGAGTGCTGATACGCCTTCGTTCGCCCCGTCTCCGGGGCGCTGTTCGCCGTGCGAGAACCACTGGTACCGCGCGGGAGCGAGTGTTAATCTGGATGCAGTTGAGCCGATAAGACTCAACTTTGAGATTTCACTACCACGCATCCAGAGAAGGGAAAGATCGATGGCTACTTACGACCCGTTCCGCGACCTCGACCGCATCGCCTCGAGCCTCTTCGACACGCGCCGCGGCCCTCGTCGCATGCCGATGGACCTCTACCGTGACGGCGACCACTACGTGATGACCGCCGACCTGCCCGGCATCGACCCGGGTTCGGTCGACATCGACGTGGACGGCCAGCTGCTGACGATCCGCGCCGAGCGCACGCTCACCAGCGGCGACGGAGTGAAGTGGATCACGCGCGAGCGTGAAGCCGCGAGCTTCCTTCGTCAGCTGAACCTCGGCCAGGGCGTCGACACGGAGGGCATTGCCGCGACGTACAACAACGGCGTCCTCACCGTCACCATCCCGGTCAGCGAGAAGGCCAAGCCGCGCAAGGTCGAGGTCACGACCGACGCCGCCACCCCGGTGGTGCCGATCGAGAACTGATCGCGCCGACGCTGCCGCGACGCGTTTCGTGACGCGTTTCGCGGCACCTCGAACGCACCGAATGACGGGCGGCCGCAGCTCCTCCGGGGGCGGCGGCCGCCCTTCGCATGCGGGTCGATGCCGATCGCGCTGCCGGTGAGTCGATGCGTCGTTGACCCGACGCGCTGCCGGCGGGGGCCGATGCGTCGCCAGTGAGTCGGGTGCGCGCGAGTTCGGGTGGGCCCGGTCTCGGAACGTGCACGGGCCCGTGCTCGGGCTCGTGCCCGGAACTCAAAAGGGTGGCGGTTCATCCGGCGGTGGTCCGCCGGGTGCGGCATCCGGTGGCGGGTCCGCGGTGTCGATGGTGAAGCACACGGCGGGTATGGGGACGTCTTCGCGGTAGACCCGGCCGAGGGGTGAGGTCCATTCCAGGACCCCGCCGCCGACCTGCCGGACTTCCCACTTCGTGAATTGCTTCATGGAGTGGTGTCGCTGGCAGAGGTGGGCGAGGTTGAAGATGTGGGTGTGCCCGCCGAGGGCGTGATCGATGGTGTGATCCAGTTCGCACCGGATCGCGGCCCGCCGGCATCCGGGGAACCGGCAATGCTGATCCCGCGCCATCAGAAGCTTCTTCATCGACGCGGTCGGCCGGTACTTGTCGATCTCGACCGGGGTGCGAGTGACGGGGTCGATGAACAACCGGTCCCATTCCGACACCTGCCCCGCGAGCTGGCGGACCGTGTCGGCATCGACAAGCCCCGCGCCCACCGCTTCCGCGGGGTTCTCGTCCCGCCCCATCAGCGTTTCGGCGGTGACGGCGACCTGAACGCGCGCCCGGATGGCGCCGAGCCCACCGGCCCGGTCGGTCCCGTAGGTCGGATCCACCACGGGCGCCCCGCCGAGGACGAGGTCCCCGAGGATGTCGGCCCGCAGCTGATCCATCGTTCGCGTGTCGGGGTCCGCGGCCAAGCCTGCGCCACCCGCGCCGCCGGCGCCAGCAACAGCCGCGGCATCCACCCCGCCCTCCGGACCGGTCGTGACCCGGGCGTCCTTCACCGACTGCCCCATCTGCGTGAGCCGGTCGAGCATCCCCGCGGCGATCACCGTCGGAAGGTTCGCGACGAGGTTCGACATCCCGTCCGTGCCGTGGAACACCCGCACGCACCGCTCCGCCGCCGCAGTCTTGTGCCGCTCGGTGAACACCTGCGGGTGCAACTTCGCCGCCAGAGCCTCCAGCGCACCGCGCACCCGCGACGGCACGTCCCGCTCGCACACCCCGACCGCGGCCTCCGCGAACGAATCCCGCACCTCCGCCGGCACCCCCGCGCCGACCCGCACGACCACATCGACGTGGCCGCGCTCGATCCGCCGCGCAACCCACGCCTCGAACACCGCGGGATAGTCGTCAATGACGGTCATCGCGTGGTCGATCTCACCCTGCAACCTGCGGTCGGTGAGCCGCGCCATCCCGGCGGCTTCTGCTGCGACCGACCGCAGCTCCATGTCGGACGCCATTCCACGAACCCCATCGCGACGCGCGTCGTGCAGCGCCGCGTGACCCAGATCAGCCAGGGCCCGGGTGCGGGCGATGTCGGCGGCGTGGGAGAGGTCGAGCGCCTCGGCGTACCGCGAGAAAGCGAGCGCCTGCGACGGCGCGGGGGCTTCGCGTCCCACCTCGCCACCCGAGCCATTCGCTGTCATGTTCCCATCATGACAGTGGGGTACGACATGGAAATCGAAACTCTGTTCGATGGGGAAAGCCGGAGCATCGATCCGGCCAGGGGAGGAACCCCCGGACCGCGCCGGGCGTCAGGGCAGGCGGCGCAGCTTCGTCGTCAGCTGCTCGAGCTGCTCCAGCTCCTCGGTCGACAGCACCGACATCCGCTCCGCGATGGAGCGACCGTGGGCCGCAGCGAGCCGGCGGAATGCCGAGACGCCCTCCGGCGTCGCGGTGAGCATCGCGCCCCGACCGTCGGTGGGGTCACCGCACTTGGTGATGAGCCCGCGCGAGACCATCCGGTCGACCAGGCGCGACACGCTCGGCTGGCTGATGAGCATGTTGGCCGTGACATCGCGCAGCCGAGCCCGATGACCTGCGCCGCGCACGACCGTCAGAAGCACGTCGTACTCGGCTTGCGTGAGCTCATCGCCGGCGAAGTCGTTGCTGATGTCGTCGAAGATCTCGTGCTGCGCGCGGAACAGGCTCTCCCACGCTGCCACGGCACGACGACGATCGCTCATGGCGACAACTTTACTGCGCGCCTAAGCTGGTCGGCATGATGCGTCGCACCCGGGCGGCACTCGCGGTCGTGGTCCTCGTGCTGATCACAGGCCTTTTCGGGCTGGCGGCCCCCGACGCGGCATCCGCCGAGGAATCCGCTGATCTCGACGCGTTCGTCTTCGATTCGCTCTCCGTGGACTACACCCTCAGCCGCGCCGAGGACGGCACGGCCAGGATGCGGGTCGTCGAGACCTTCGTCGCCGACTTCCCCGAGTCGGATCAGAACCGCGGCATGCGCCGCCTTCTGCCCGAGACGTACAACGGGCAGCCGATGCAGCCGCAGCTCATCTCCGTCACCGACGAGAACGGGGAGGCCCGCCCCGTCGAGACGGACAGCGAGGACGGCACTCTCGGCATCCTGACGCGCGGGCCCGAGTACCTGCACGGGCGGAACACCTTCGTCTTCACCTACGACCTCGAGAACGTCGTGTGGGACTTCCCGGACACCGGGCTCGAGTTCTACTGGGACGTCAACGGCACCGACTGGAACTAGCCGTTCCGCCAGGTGACCGCGACGCTCCACATCGATCCCAGCCTCGCGACCTCGCTCGCGGGGCGCCAGGCCTGCTACGTCGGCGAGCAGGACAGCACGACCCCGTGTCCCGAGATCATCGCCTCACCGGACGGAACCACGATCACCGCCTCGGCGACCGACCTGGCACCGCACGAGACGCTCACCTTCGCCGTCGGGTTCGACGAGGGCACGTTCGAGGTGTACGACACCGGATTCCTGGCGTCGCCTCTCGGGTGGCTCCAGTCCGGGGCTGCGGTGCTCCTCGCCGGCGCTACCGGGTGGGCTCTGCGCAACCGCCGTCGGTACCTCCGCGACGAGCCCGGGCGCCCGACCATCATCGCGGAGTACGCGCCGCCGCGTCGC
Source organism: Microbacterium sp. Yaish 1 (assembly GCF_002245215.1). GTDB lineage: Bacteria > Actinomycetota > Actinomycetes > Actinomycetales > Microbacteriaceae > Microbacterium. The sequence continues at coordinate 1,304,393 of NZ_NPMR01000002.1, read as the reverse complement.
ATCGATGCGATCGACGCCGCGGTACTGCTCCAGAAGACGTCGAAAGCGATCCCGGCTGAGATCCTCGAGCTGGCGCTGGTCGGCGCCATTCGCATCGTCGACGACGGGAAGCGCCGCTGGGGGCGCGCGAAGCTGCAGGCCGAGCTGGTCGACCCCCGGCTCGCCGACGAGAACGGGCGCAGACTCCTGTGGGGTATGTTCCCGTATCACCGTCGAGGTGAGATCTACCGCTTCGGGACCTCCGACACCCGGCTGTCGACCGAGACCCAGCGGGCGCTGAAGATGGCGAAGGACAGCCTCGGCGGACGCGGCATGTACAAGCCGGTGCCGGCGGCAGTGCGCGGCTGGCCCGTCGCCGCGTGGGCGATCGCGGCCGGTCTGGTGATCTTGTTCGGGGCGCTCGCGCTGAACGCGTACGTCCGCCCGGCGCTGCCCATCATCGGCATCGTGCTGGCCGGGGTGTCTTTCCTCGTGGTCATCTTCGCCGTCGCCGGCGATCCGCTGTCGGCCGCGGGGGCTGAGGTCCGCGACCACCTGCGCGGGCTCGACCTCTTCATCCGGTGGGCCGAAGCCGACCGCATCCGGATGCTGCAGTCGCCGACCGGCGCTGAGCGCGAGCCGGTCGCGACGGACGACCCCCGCGAGGTCCTGCGGATCTACGAGCGCCTGCTGCCGTACGCCGTGCTCTTCGGCCGCGAGAAGGAGTGGGCCGAGCATCTGACGGCGGCCTATGCCGCTGCGGGTGTGAGTGCGCCGATCTGGTACTCCGGGTCGGGTGGCTTCGATGCTTCGTCCTTCTCCGCGGGCATCGGCACGCTGTCGTCGGCCGCGTCCTCGTCGTCGTCGACGTCGGGCGGCTCGAGCGGCGGCGGATCCGCCGGTGGGGGAGGCGGTGGTGGCGGTGGCGGCGGCGCCTGAGCGCCCGTCACCCGCGGCCGGCCCACGACTCGCGGACGCAGTTGAGGGCCCGACCGAAGAGGCATCCGGTCGGGCCCTCGTCCCTTTGCACCAAGAGTTTCCTGCAATCACATGCCGGTGGCTGCCACAGCAAAACAGCTACCGTGCGAGCACTCTATAACGACGAGGTAACGACGAGCAAGGGTTTTCCGTTATCTCTTCGTAATCATCGGAAATGCCGAGGCCGCGCCTCGACGGCATCCAGTTTCGGCCTCCGCTACTCCCACGTCTGTCAGGATGAGCGCGTGCACGCCCACGGCCGAGACACCGCCAGCGGACCCTTCGTGGTCACGCTCGTCGTCGACCTTCCGATCGCCAAACCCGACGCTCTCGAGACCATTGCGTTCGTGTCGGACGGCGTCATCGAGAGCGCGGGCACCGCGTTCCCGCGCGTGGGACTCGGGCGGGACGTGTGGGCCGAGGTGCAGATCCCCAAGTTCGCCGACCCGCCCCCGCTGGCGGTCGACGTGTGCTCGGACGTGTCCTGGGATGTCGCGGCGACCGAGGCCGCACGTCTGGCCGATGCCCTGCGGCGGGTCGGATGGGCGGTGCGGTCGCCGCGCTCGGACGAGGTCTGAGCCCGACCACGTCACGGCCGGATCACCCCGCGACGGCGAAGAGCCCTGCCACCCCGGCGGCGTACAGGACGAGCACGGTCAGCGAATCGACGCCCATCCCGGCCACGCGCTTCGCGGGCCGGAAGATGAGCCCGACGACGTAGACGAGCGTCAGCAGCGCGGCCAGCGCGGTGAGGTAGATGTCGGCTCCATTCGCCTGCGGCAGCACGGCCTTCCCCGAGATCAGGGTGGCCACGAGGAACAGCACGGGCAGGAAGGCGTTGCCGCCGAAGATGTCGCTCATCGCGAGATTGTCGTCGCCCTGGCGGATCGCCTGCAGCCCTGTCGAGATCTCCGGCAACGCGGTCGCCAGCGCGAGGACCGTCGCTCCGAACAGCACCCCCGACAGCCCGATCTCGTCGGCGATCGCGTCGCCGACCCGTTCGAGCACGACACCGGCACCCAGAGTCGCAAGCGCCGAGACGGCGAAGATCGCGACGACCGCGCGGGTGCTCATCGCGTGATGCGGATGCTGCGGCTTCGCGCGCCGGTGCCCCGGACGGTGTTCGCTCGCGCCCGGCGACGTGCCGTTCTCGTGCCAGGGAAGGTGCTTCCCGGCGCGCTGCACGAGGAAGAGCCCCGCGAGCCACAGCGCCGCGATGAGCACGACGTCGGGAGTGAGCCGTGCGACCACGAGGTCTCCGGGCAACTGGCTCCCCGCCATCACCACCGCGAGGACGGCGACAACGACGACGGCTTCCAGCACGAGGACGAGGGATGCGGCACGGTACGTCACCGGCCTCACCCCGTGTCCGCGCTTGCCGAACAGGTCGAGGATGACCAGCACCACGGTCTGCAGGGCGATGCCGCCGAGGATGTTGCCCACGGCGACCTCGAGGTTCCCCGACATCGCGGCACTGACCGTGATCGCGATCTCGGGAAGGTTCGTCGCCACGGCGAGCACGATCAGTCCGCCGAACGCGCTGCCGATGCGCCAGCGATCGTCGAGGACGTCGGTCGACTTCGAGAGCTGGATGCCGGCGACCCACACGACGGCGGCGGCCGCGGCGAACACCAGGAGGAGCAGCCAGAAGGGCAGGTTCGACATCCCCTCAGTGCACACCCGATCAGGCGGGCGCGTGTACCGCTTGCGTTCGCGCCCGGAACCGGCTCCGGGCCCGTCTCAACGGAGCCAGCTGGACCGGCCGAACCGCTCCCACCGCTCGACGATGCGCACGTCGCCGTCGCCGGTCGACTCGAGCACCGTGGTGCCGCCGATGACGACGTGCTCGACGCGCGACTCGACCGCGAGCGGGTCGCCCGACCACAGGACCAGGTCGCCGTCGCGGCCGGTCTCGAGGGCGCCGACGCGGTCGTCGAGCCGCAGGATGCTGGCGGGGTTCGTGGTCAGCGCCTGCAGCGCGACATCCGCCGGAAGCCCCTCGCGCACCGCCAGGATCGCCTGCAGCCGGATCTGGTCGATCGGCACCACGGGGTGATCGGTCGTGATCGCGACCGTGACGCCCGCCGCGGCGATCAGGGCGAGCGCCCCGATCGCGCGGTCGCGCAGCTCGACCTTCGAGCGCGAGGTGAGCATGGGGCCGAAGATCACGGGGATGCCCTTCTCGGCCAGGACGTCGGCGATCTTGTGACCCTCGGTGCCGTGGTTCACGACGAGCCGGTAACCGAACTCCTCGGCCAGACGGATCGCGGTGACGATGTCGTCGTGCCGGTGGCTGTGCTGGTCCCACAGCAGTGTGCCGTCGAGCACCTCGGCGAGCGTCTCCTTGCCGAGATCGCGCTCGAACGGCTCGCCCTTGGCTGCCGCGGCATCCCGCTTGGCGACGTAGTTCTGCGCACCGACGAACGCATCCCGCAGAACGGAGGCGACGCCCAGCCGGGTCGAGGGCGTCTGCTTCTTGTCGCCGTAGACGCGCTTGGGGTTCTCGCCGAGGGCCGACTTCACCGACACGTTCTCGGCGATCACCTGCTCGTCGACGGTGCGCCCGCCCCAGGTCTTGATCGCGACGGTGCGTCCGCCGATCGGGTTGCCCGATCCGGGCTTGATGACGACGGAGGTGACACCGCCGCGCAGCGCGTCGCGGAACCCCACCTCGTCGATGTCGATGCCGTCGAGCGCGCGGAAGCGAGCACCGTTCGGATCGGTCATCTCGTTGGTGTCGTTGCCCGACCATCCCTCGCCGTCCTCGTGGACTCCGAGGTGGCCGTGCGCTTCGACGAACCCGGGCAGGACCCAGCGCCCCGCGGCATCCACGACCTCCGCGCCCTCGGGAACGCGCGTCTCGGCTCCGCCGACGGCGGTGATCACGCCGTCGGTGACGATCACCGTCCCGCCCTCGATGACGGGTGCGGACACGGGGACGATGCGGCCGTTCACGACGGCGAGGATGCGGGGGGCCATGCCCTCGACCCTATGCCGGACGATCACTGGAGGCAGAACTCGTTGCCCTCGGGGTCTCGCATCTGCCAATACCGCTCGGGCCACGCACCCCACTGCTGTTCCACCAGCCGCACGACGCTCGCCCCGAGCCCGACGAGACGATCCTTCTCGGCATCCACGGCCTCGGCCGTCGCGCGGCGAGCACCGTCAACGGGTGCGACCGACACGTCGATGTGCAGGCGGTTGCGCCCCCGCTTCGCGCCGGTGACCTTTTCGTCGCGACCGACGGCACCCCCGCCCTCCGACAGCGGCTACACCCGGCATCGCCGGAAGGCAACGGGGCTGACCGCTCGCCGGCGTCGTCGTACCGTAGGCGACTCAGCAACCGCAGGGAGGAACCACCATGAGCCTCAATGGAAACGTGCCCTTCGTCGCACCCGGTGAGATGCCCATCGACCCGATCGAGGAAGCTCCGACGCTCGAGGTCACGGCTGAGGACCCCCTCGACGAGGACCCCCTCGACGAGGACTGACCCGCATCCGGAACGGCGAAAGCGCACGTCCGCACGGTCTCCGCATGAGCGGACCGTGCGGACGTGCGCTTTCGCGAACCGTCAGCGAGCGGTGATCAGTACCAGCCGGTCGACTGCGAGTGGCCCCACGCGCCGCAGGGCGAGCCGTAGCGGCCGGAGATGTAGCCGAGGCCCCAGCGCACCTGCGTCACCGCGTTGGTCTGCCAGTCGCCGCCGGCCGAAGCCATCTTGCTGCCGGGAAGCGCCTGCGGGATGCCGTACGCACCGCTGCCGCTGTTGTAGGCCTGGTAGTTCCAGCCCGACTCCTTGTTCCACAGCGACACGAGGCACGAGAACTGGTCCTGGCCCCAGCCGAACTCGCCGAGCATGTTGCTCGCGGCCTGCTGCGCGGCGCCGGGGGAGTTGTCGCCCGTCGAGGCGACGGCCGAAGCGGCCGGCGCGGACGACGACGAGGATGACGAGCGCGAGCTGTTCGAACGCTGCGCGGCGGCTGCCGCAGCGGCCTCCTCCTCGGCCTTCGCCTTCGCGGCTGCCTCGGCGGCCGCAGCCTCCTCGGCGGCGATCCGCGCGGCCTCCTCCTCGGCGGCCTTCTGCGCCTGAGCGGCCTCGAGGCGTCCACGGAGGTCGGCCGTCGCGGCCTGCACGTCATCGGTCGCGTCGGTCAGCTTGTCGGTCAGATCGGGCAGGAGCAGCGTCGGGATGACGTCGGTGTCCTTCAGGCCCTCGATGCGCTCGCGCAGCTGCGACGTGTCGATCGTCGTGTCGCCCTCGATGGGGAGTGCCGCTGCCGACACATCGCCGGTCACGGTGGCGGCGTCCACGACGGATGCCTCGGCCGCGGCGACCGCGTCGCTCGTGGCCTGCTCGATCGCGCTCAGCGGCTTCGCGGTCGACGTGGCAGCGGCGGTGACGAGTGCGGCGCGCTGCATGACGGGAGCGGGACCCGATGCCGTGGGCAGCGCGGCAGAGGCCGTCGTTCCCACCACCGCGGTCAGGCCCAGGGCCAGGCCCAGAGTGAGGGCGGCGGGGCGGACGAAGCGGCGGGATGCCGAGGTGGAGGTGGAGGTGGTGGAACGCCGCAGGTCGCGGCGGGTGGGCTGGCTTGACGAAGAAGTCATGCGAACAGGGGCGGTCCTTCGATGTTTGCGGGCACCGCAGCACGCGGCGGGCGTCTCGGGCGGACGCACAAAACTCCCCGAGTCTGCGGGGTGAGTCTGGACGAGTCCCGGACAGCCCCTGGACGTAACCTGAGAGCCGAGGCGGGCCGACCCGGTGACGCGGCGGGTTAATCTGGCCCGAGCGGCGGGCCGTGCCAGCCGTCCGACCGTCCGTGCCGAGGGAGGAAATCATGGCCGAAATCGAGAGCTTCACGCTGGACCACACCGCCGTGCTCGCCCCCTATGTGCGGCGGATCGGCGTCGAGCACGGTCCCGGCGGCGGGACCATCACGAACTTCGACGTGCGGTTCGTGCAGCCCAACGCAGGCGAGATCCCGACCGCCGGCATCCACACCATCGAGCACATGCTCGCCGGCCTTCTCCGCGACCGCATCGACGGCGTCATCGACATCTCGCCCTTCGGATGCCGCACCGGATTCCACCTGCTGATGTGGGGCGAGCCCGAGGTCGCCGACGTCGTCGCGGCGCTGACGGGGAGCCTGCGCTTCATCGCCGACGAAGCGGTCGAGTCCGACATCCCGGGCGTCTCCGCCCTCGAGTGCGGCAACTACCGCGACCATTCCCTGCACTCGGCCCGCGAGTGGTCGAAGACCGTGCTCGATCAGGGCATCAGCCTCGACGCCTTCTCCCGCGTCGGAGTCTGACGGCCCCGCGACCGACCGGCCGTCCGAGCACCTCGACGTGACCTCCCCTCGCCACCAGCGCGCGCTGAGAGCCAGCGCGGCCGCGACGCTGGCCACGTTCGTCGCTCTGCTGTCGCATGTGGCGGCGGGAGGTGAGCCGCCCTCGGCGCTGGGAGCCGCATTGCCGTGGGCTCTCTCGCTGGTGGTCAGCCTCGTCATCGTCGGGCGTCGGCTCTCCGTGGTTCGGCTCGGGGTCGCGGTCACGGCGGCTCAGGTGCTCTTCCACGTCATGTTCGCGCTCGGCGTCGTCCCGCTTGCAGGATCAGCGGGGGTCTCGACGGGCGGGACGAGCCAGACCGGGCCGATGAGCCTGCATGCGGGACATATGTCGCTCCCGGCATCCGTGTCCGCGCCCGGGGCACTCTCGGCGGTGGCGCCGGATGCGGCGATGATCGGCGCCCACGTGCTGGCCGCAGTCGCGACCACCCTCCTCCTGCACCGCGGCGAGCGGCTGCTCGCGGGACTCGTCGGGCTCGCTCGGCGCATCGCCGTGCGTCTGCGCTCGGTGGCGCGGGGTGCCGTCCCTTCCGCCCCGGCACCGCTGCGGGTTCGCCCGCTCGTGTCGAGCGTCCGCATGCCGCGCCGCCGCGCCCTCGTCGCGGCGCCCGCGCGTCGGGGTCCTCCCGCTCTCCTCGTTCTCTGACGCCTCGGCGACCGTCGGGGCGATTCGCCGCGCGTGCCGATCAGGCTCTGCGCCGGCATTCCGACGACCGAGGAGTCTCATGTCCATCACCGAGTCGCGCACGCCCGCCGGCGGCGCCCCCGATTCCGGCGGCGCGCCCGCCACCCCGTCCCGCGAACACGCGCCGCCCCGGCGACCGCGCGCGTGGGCGATGCCACTGCTGCTGCGCATCCACTTCTTCGCCGGCATCCTGGTCGGCCCGTTCATCCTGATCGCCGCCGTCAGCGGGGCGATCTACGTCGTGACGCCGCAGCTCGAGCGCGTCGTCTACGCCCACGAGCTCAGCGCACCGATCAGCGAGACGACGCTGTCGATCGGCGACCAGGTCCGCATCGCCGAGGGGTACATCGGCGATGCCGCCTCGCTCGCGGCCGTCCGGCCCGCGCCCGCGGCGGGCGACACCACGCGCGTCATGTTCGCCCAGGATGGGCTCGGGCCGAGCGAGACCCGCGCCGTGTTCGTGGACCCGGGCACGGGGGAGATCCGGGGCGACCTGACGGTCTACGGCACGAGCGGCGCGCTGCCGCTTCGCGCGTGGGTCAGCGACCTGCACCGCAACCTCCACCTCGGCGAGCCGGGCCGCCTCTACAGCGAGTTCGCCGCGTCGTGGCTCGGCATCGTCGTGGTCGCGGGATTCGCGCTCTGGGTCGTGCGGCTGCGCAGGGCGCGCGTGAAGGCGGACCTGCTCCGCCCCAAGCGCGGCGCGACGGGGTATCGACGCCTCTTCGGATGGCACGCGTCACTCGGGGTGTGGCTCGTCGTCGGGGCGCTCTTCCTCTCGGCCTCGGGGATCACGTGGTCGACCTACGGCGGCGCCAACGTGTCGACGCTGCGGGCCGCGCTCTCGTGGCAGAACCCCGCGTTGTCGACAGCGCTCGGCGACGACGGCCCCGCCGCCGCGGGCGCGCACGCGGATCACGGCGTCGTCGCGGCCCCGACGGCCGCGGTGTCGCCCGATACGTTCGACGACGTGCTCGCTGTCGCCCGGACCGAGAACGTCAACGTCGGACTCATCGAGATCCGGCCGCCGTCGGCTGCCGGTCAGGCGTGGGTCGTCCAGGAGATCCAGCGCAGCTTTCCGACCGAGGTCGACGGTGTCGCGATCGACGGCGACACGCTCGAGGTCGTGGACCGGGTCGACTTCGCCGACTACCCGTTCATGGCGAAGCTCGCGCGCTGGGCCGTCGACCTCCACATGGGATCGATGTTCGGGATCGTGAACCAGCTCGTCCTCTTCGTCGTCGCCGCGGGGATCGCCGTGATGGTCGTGCTCGGGTACCTCATGTGGTGGAAGCGCCGTCCCACCCGCGACCCCGCCCGCCGGATGGGTGCGGTTCCCGGCGAGGCCCTTCCGGCCGCGCCGTCGTGGGGCGTCGCGCTCGTCGTGGCGGTCGCGATCGGCATCGGGTACTTCCTGCCTCTCGTCGGCCTGCCGCTCGCGGCCTTCGTGATCGGCGACGCGGTCGTGCAGGGGTTCCGTGCCCGTCGCGCGCGGAGATCTTCCTCCGGGGGAGCGGAAGCGAGTGTGGTCAGGCCATGACGGGTCAACCCCTCGTTCCCGGCGATCTCCCAGGGTAAAGTTCCGGGCGAAGAACTCCGGCCACCCGTCGGACAACAGGAGATGAGCCATGGCGACAAGCCCCGCTGAATCGATCGTCGACGCCGTCGGCGGTCCGGGAAACATCGAGAGTCTGACGCACTGCGCCACGCGGCTGCGTTTCCAACTGCGCGACTCCTCGACCGTCGATCAGTCGACGGTCGAGGCGATCCCCGGCGTCATGGGCGCCGTGCCGCAGGCCGGGAACCGGTACCAGGTCGTCATCGGCGGGGCCGTCCAGAACGTCTACAACGACATCAACGCGCTCCCCTCGATGTCGGGCGCCGGCGGCGGCGCCGTCGACGAGGACGACATCGACTCGGTGAAGGCGCGCGAACGGGCCAAGGGCCCGCGCGGCAAGGTCGCCTGGCTCGACTCCCTGTTCGAGTTCCTGTCGGACTCGTTCCGCCCGATCCTCGGCGCGCTGCTGGGCGCATCGCTGTTCATCACCTTCATGGCGCTGATGGCGACGCTCGGCGTCATCCCCGCCTGGAACGCCCCGGGCGTCGTCCTCGACCCGTCGTGGCAGTTCGTCAACCTGATGTGGCAGTGCGTCTTCATCTTCCTGCCGCTCATGGTCGCCTACAACGCGGCCAAGAAGGTCGGTGCCGATCCGTGGGTCGGGTTCGCGATCATGGCGGTCGTGATGCTGCCCCAGTTCTCTGGCCTCGCCACTCAGGAGGGCGCTCAGCAGATCAACTTCCTCGGTTCGGACATCACGACCGTCTCGGTCTTCGGCCTGCCGCTGACGATCTTCGACTACAGCTCGCAGGTGTTCCCGCCGCTGCTGATGGCGGGTGCCCTCGGCCTGCTGTGGAAGGGGCTGCGCAAGGTCATCCCCGAGAACATCCAGCTGATCTTCGTGCCGTTCCTGGCGATGCTGATCATGATCCCGCTCACGGCCTTCCTCATCGGACCCATCGGCGTGTACGCCGGTGCCGGCCTCGCGAACGTCCTGAGCTCGATCAACGACTTCTCGCCGTTCATCTTCGCCGTCGTCATCCCGCTCGCGTACCCCTTCATGGTGCCGCTCGGCCTGCACTGGCCGATCAACGCGATCATGCTGCTGAACATCCAGACCCTCGGCTACGACTTCATCCAGGGCCCCATGGGCGCGTGGAACTTCGCCTGCTTCGGCGCGACCGCCGGTGTGCTGTGGATCTCGTGGCGCGCCCGTGACAAGCAGATGCGCCAGACGGCGACGGGAGCCCTCGCGGCCGGTCTGCTGGGTGGCATCTCGGAGCCGTCGCTGTACGGCATCCACCTGCGGTTCAAGCGCATCTACCCGCGGATGCTCGTCGGCTGCCTCGTGGGCGGCCTCATCATCGGCATCGGCGGCGGCGTGAAGACGCAGGCGTTCGTGTTCACGTCGCTCCTGACGATCCCCGCGTTCGACTCGGTCGTGCTCTACAGCATCGCGGTGCTGTCGGCGTTCGTCGTGGCGATGGTGCTCGTCATCATCAGCGACTACCGCACGCCCGAGCAGCGCGCCGAGTTCGAGGCGCAGCGCGACAAGGCCGAGGCGAAGGCCGGCGCGACGGCTGCCGGTGCTGCAGCGGCCCCCGCGGCGGCTGCCGCTGCCTCGGGCTCGTCGACGGCGGCCCCCGCGCAGACCGCTCCGGGAACCGCCACCGCGACCCTCGACAAGCCCGGCGCCACCGACGAGGTGTCGGCGGCCTTCGAGATCGCGTCGCCTCTGGATGGCACGGTCGTCGCCCTCTCCGAGGTGCCCGACCCGGTCTTCGGCGGCGGCGTCATGGGCCCGGGTGTCGCGATCGAGCCGACGGGAAACACCGTGGTCTCGCCCGGTGCCGGAACCGTCGCGGCTGCACAGCCGACCGGTCACGCGTTCGGACTCGAGCTCGACAACGGCGCGGAGCTGCTCATCCACGTCGGCATCGACACCGTCAACCTGAAGGGCGAGGGCTTCGAGGTCCACGTCAAGGCCGGAGACCGCGTCGAGCAGGGCACGCCGCTCGTGACGTTCGACCGTTCGGTGATCGAGAAGGCGGGCTACCCGCTGATCACGCCGGTCATCGTCCTCAATGGCGACGCCTTCGCGACGGTCGACCCCGTGGGCCTCGGCCCGACGACCGCCGGCGCCCCCCTCCTGATCCTGGAGAAGTAACCCCGCTCCTCCCTCCCCGAAACGTCGACTCGCCACGAATCGCGGATGCCGTGCCTCCGGCATCCGCAGATTCTGGCGAGTCGACGTTTTGTGCTGCGGGGTCAGGGGAGGCGGCGGAGCAGGAGGACGCCGTCGAGCAGGTGTGGGGGACGGGATGCTGCGGGGGAGGATGCTGCGGGGGCGCGGCGCTCGCGGATCTCCCGGCGCTCGATGACCTCCTCGCGCTCGACGACCCACTCGGCGGGATCGAGGTCGAGTGCGGCGCGCTCCTCCGCGGGCGTGGGGAACGGAGGATGCTCCTGCGCGTCGGGCGCTCCCGGCTCGGCGGGCGATCCGCCGGCGTGCGAGACGACGAGCAGTCGCCCGCCCGGCGCGACGTGGCGGAGAGCTGCGCGCAGGAGCGGGATGCGGGAGAACTCCGGGTCCCACGAGTGCAGGAAGCTCGTCGTCACGAGGTCGAACTCCCCGAGCTCCGCGGCGTCGATCTCGCCCGCGACGAAGGTCGCGTCGAGCTGAGCGTTGCGGGCGGCGGCTCGGGCGCGCGCGACCGCCGTGGGCGACAGATCGACCCCCGTGACCGACCAGCCGCGCGACGCGAGCCACAGGGCGTCACCGCCCTCGCCGCAGCCCAGGTCGAGCGCGGTGGTCGGAGTGAGGGATCCCGCGGCCTCGAGCTCGGCGATGATCGTCGAGGTCGTCTCGTTGACGCGGCCCGACCACACCCGGTCCGTCTCGGCGTAACGGGCCTCCCAGTCGGCGGCGTGACCGCGGCGGCGCTCCACCGCTGCTGCGGCGTCGAGGGCGACGAGCGCGGCGTTGACCGCTGCGCCGGTCATGGACCCGGCACCCATCGACAGAGGCACGTTGGCCATGGGCGCGACGACGTTGCCCGCCGCCCACACGAGGGGATGGCTCGTCGCGCCGGCTGCGTCGACGGCGATGAACGATCCCGCCGGTCCGTCGCTGCGCGCGAGGCCGAGCCCGGCGAGGAAGCCGTCGCGCGGCTCGAGGCGACCGCCGGTGAAGATCGCGTCGACCGGGATGCGCTGCCCGTCGGCGGTCACGACGGCGCCGATCGCGGCATCGTCGGCGTCATCCCCGCCGCCCGCCGCGGCCGCCGCGCCCGCCGCGCCGGTGACCGCCACGACCGGCGACCCGACGGTCCGGATGCCGCGGGCGCGGAGCCGCTCCCGGACGTCATCGCCGAGGTCGCCCGCCGCGGCCGTGAACGCCACGACCTCCGGACTCCACTGCCGCACGAGCTCGATCTGATGCAGGCTCATCGGCGACGTCGCCAGCACGCCGATGCGGCGATCACGCACCTCCCAGCCGTGGCAGTAGGGGCAGTGCAGCACGGTCCGGCCCCATCGCTCCGCGAGGCCGGGAACGTCGGGCATGCGGTCGGAGACGCCCGTCGCGACGAGAAGCGCTCGCGTCGTGATCCGCTCGCCGCCGCCGGCGAGGGCGACCTCCAGGCCGCCGTCGACCTCGGTCACCGATGCGACGCGCGCTGAGCGGAAGACGACGCCGTAGCGTTCTGCCTCTTCTCGACCACGCCGGCGGAGCTCGGCGGGCGAGGTCCCGTCGAAGCCCACGACGGCGTGCATGTGCTCGGCGAAACGATTGCGCGGGCTGTCGGAGTCGAGCACGAGGGTGCGGCGGCGGGCCCGTCCGAGCATCTGCGCGGCGCTGAGGCCGGCGGGTCCGGCACCGACGATGACGACGTCCTGATCGAGGTTCTGCATGCCGACAGCATCCCTGTCCAGGTGCACAGTGGCAAACCAGTTTGCGGAAATGGCAAACTGGACCCATGACCGGATTGGATCAGATCGGCCCGCGCCTGCGTGCGGCGCGGCAGGAACGCGGACTCACCCTCGACGATCTCGCGGAGCGGGCCGGCGTGTCGACGAGCACGCTCTCGCGGCTCGAGTCGGGCAAGCGCCAGGCGAACCTCGAGCTGCTCGTGCCGCTCACGCGGCAGCTCGGCATCCGCATCGACGATCTCGTGCCCGCCGAGCATCCCGACCCCCGCGTGCGTCGGCCCGCGACCAGGCGGCACGGCCATGTCGTCGCGCCGCTGACGCGCGAGAGCTCACCCGTGCAGACCTACAAGGTGACGTTTCCGCCGTCCGACGAGGCACCGGCCCCGCGGGTCCACGACGGCTTCGAATGGTTCTACGTGCTGAGCGGCCGCATCCGGCTCGTTCTCGGCGACCAGGAACTCACGCTCTCGCGGGGCGAGGCTGCGGAGTTCGACACCCGCACACCGCATTCCATCAGCGCCGTGGGCACGCGTCCGGCTGAGGTGATCAGCATCTTCAACGCCGCCGGCGAGCGCATGCACACCCTGACGGCCCCCTCCTGACCCCGCCCCCCTTACACGTCGACTCGCCAAGAACTGCGGATGCCGGTACCCCGGCATCCGCGTTCTGTGGCGAGTCGACGGTTGGGGGTGGGGGGTCAGGAATCGCGGTGGGTGCGGTAGTAGGACAGGAGAGCCTGGGTCGAGGCATCCTGCGCGGCGAGCGCGTCGGCGTCGCCCTCGATCGCGGGCGCGATCTGCAAGGCGAGCTGCTTGCCGAGCTCGACACCCCACTGGTCGAACGAGTTGATGCCCCAGATCGTGCCCTGCGTGAAGGTGATGTGCTCGTAGAGCGCGATGAGCTCGCCGAGCACCTTCGGCGTGAGCGCGGGCGCGAAGATCGACGTCGTCGGACGGTTGCCGGCGAACGTGCGTGCGGCGACGAGCGCTCCGGTCGTGCCCTCGGCCTCGACCTCCTCGGCGGTCTTGCCGAACGCGAGCGCCTTCGTCTGCGCGAGGAAGTTCGCCAAGAACAGTCCGTGCACGTCGCGCCCGCCGTCGGTGAGCGGGTGGGCCGGGTTGACGAAGGCGATGAAGTCGGCGGGGATCAGGCGCGTGCCCTGGTGGATGAGCTGGTAGAACGCGTGCTGGCCGTTGGTGCCGGGCTCGCCCCAGAAGACCTCGCCGGTGTCGGAGGTGACGGGGGTGCCGTCCCAGCGGACCGACTTGCCGTTCGACTCCATCGTGAGCTGCTGCAGGTAGGCCGCGAAGCGGTGCAGCTGCTGCGCGTAGGGCAGCACGGCGTGCGTCTGGGCGCCGAGGAAGTTGGTGTACCAGACGTTGAGCAGGCCCATGAGAACGGGCACGTTCTTCTCGAGCGGGGTGGATGCCACGTGCTCGTCGACCGCGTGGAAGCCGGCGAGCAGGTCGCGGAACGCCTCGGGGCCGAGCTCGATCACGAGCGATAGGCCGATCGCCGAGTCGACGGAGTAGCGGCCGCCCACCCAGTCCCAGAACCCGAACGCGTTGGCGGGGTCGATCCCGAAGGCCTCGACCTTCTCGAGCGCCGTCGAGACGGCGACGAAGTGGTGCGCGACGGCGTCGGTCTTCTTCGCCTCGCTGTCGTCGATGGCGCCGGCCTTCTGCAGTCCGGCCCACAGCCAGTCGCGGGCGAGGCGCGCGTTGGTGAGGGTCTCGAGCGTGGTGAAGGTCTTCGAGGCGACGATGAACAGCGTCGTCTCGGGGTCGAGGTCGGCGGTCTTGTTCGCGATGTCGAACGGGTCGATGTTCGACACGAACCGCGCCTGTATACCGGCCGTGGCATAGGGGCGGAGGGCCTCGGAGATCATGACCGGCCCGAGGTCGGAGCCGCCGATGCCGATGTTGACGACGTGGGTCACCTTCTTGCCGGTGATGCCGGTCCATTCACCGGAGCGCACGCGGTCGGCGAAGGCCGACATCTTCTCGAGCACGTCCTGCACGTCGGCGTCGATGTCCTGCCCGTCGACGACGAGCTCGGGGGAGGCGCCTGCGGGGCGGCGCAGCGCGGTGTGCAGCACCGCGCGGTCCTCACTGGTGTTGATGTGCTCGCCCGAGACCATCGCCGCGTAGCGCTCGGCGACGCCGGTCTGCTCGGCCAGGCGCACGAGGGCTGCGACGATCTCGTCGGTGACGAGGTTCTTCGACAGGTCGACGTGCAGGTCGGCCAGCGGCAGGCTCAGGCGCTCGACGCGTCCGGGATCGCTGTCGAACCAGGCGCGGAGGTCAGGGGCGAAGCCGTTCTTCAGCGACTCGAGGTCGGTCCAGGCGGCTGTGGTGGTGGCATCGATGGGAGCAGCGGTCACGCTCTCACGGTAGCCGCGCCGCCGTGTCCGCGTCCACGCGGCGCGGCGGGAGAACTCTCGACGACGCGCCCGTCGACGAGTCGGCAGACGGCGTCGACCTCGCCGAGCTCGGACAGATCGTGCGTGACGGCGACGACGGCGGTGCCCGTGCGCGCCACGGCGGCCAGAGCGGATGCCACGGCGTCGCGGGATGCCGCATCCAGTCCGCTCATCGGTTCGTCGAGCAGCAACAGGTCGGCTTCCTGCGCGAGGGCTTGTGCGATGTGCGCCCGCTGGCGCTGGCCGCCCGAGAGCAGCCCGAGCGGCCGCCGGGCGAGCGGGGTCAGCCCGACGGTCTCGATCGCCTCCGCGATGCGCGCGCGGTCGCTGCGGCGCAGCGGCAGGAACGGTCCCCGCTCGCGCCAGCGGCCCATCGCGACGAGGTCGGCCACGGTCAGCGGCAGGCGGGCGCCGTCGTTCGAGGTCTGCGGCACGAGACCGACGCGGATGCCGGGTTCCCGGCGCACCGTTCCCGAGGTGGGGGAGAGGAGGCCGGCCGCGACGGCGATCAGCGTCGACTTGCCCGACCCGTTGGCGCCCACGATCGCATGGACTTCGCCACCTGCCACATCGAGATCCACGTCGCGGAGGGCGAGGTGCCCGTCGAAGGCGACGGTCACCTCGCGCAGCGCGACGACGGGGCCACGGGGGACGGATGCGGGGGTGGAGCTGGACATCCGCCCAGTATTGCAAATGAAAACGGTTCTCACTTTCATGTATCGTCGTCGACCGTGTCCTTCCTCCTCGACCCCTTCGCCGTCACGTTCGTCCAGCGCGCTCTGCTCGGCGGCGCGCTCGTGGCCATCGTGTGCGGCATCGTCGGCACCTGGGTCGTGCTGCGCGGCATGGCCTTCCTCGGTGAGGCGATGGCTCACGGAATGCTCCCGGGCGTCGCCGTCGCGACCCTCACGGGTTTCCCGCCCATGGCGGGAGCGGCCGTCAGCGCCGCAGCGATGTCGCTCGGCGTCGGCGCACTGCAGCGCCGGGGCCGGCTCTCCGCCGACACGAGCATCGGACTCCTGTTCGTCGCGAGCCTTTCGCTCGGCATCATCGTCATCTCGGCCTCGCGAAGCTTCGCGACGGATGCCTCGGCGATCCTCTTCGGCGACATCCTCGCCATCGGGTCGGCTGATCTCGTCGCGCTCGGGGTCGCCCTCGCCGTCACCGTCGCCGTCGCGGCGCTCGGGCACCGCTCGTTCGTCGCGCTGACCGTCGACCCGCGTCAGGCGCAGCTGCTCGGGCTCCGCCCCCGCACCGCTCACATCGTCCTCGTCGGGCTCGTCACGCTCGCGGTGGTCTCGGCCTACCAGGCGGTCGGGTCGCTCCTGGTGGTGGGCATGCTCCTCGGGCCCGCCGTCGCGGCCGGGCAGTGGACACGACGCATCGTCCCCACGATGATCCTCGCCGCTCTGATCGGCACCCTCTCCGTCGCCGTCGGCCTCCTCGTGTCGTGGCACGCCGCCACCGCCGCCGGGGCCACGGTCGCCTTCACCGCGATCTGCTCGGGTGCCGTCTCGACCGGCATCCGCGCCCTCGTCCGCACCCTGACCCGCCCGGACGGGCGCCGCGCGCCGGCATCCGTCATCCCGAACACCCCGGAAAGGACCGCATGAGAACTCGTGCACCTCTCTCGCTCGTTGCCCTCACGGCCGGTGCCGCCCTGCTCGCCGGCTGCCAAGCCACTCCATCGGGCTCAGCCGCCTCGCCCGATGCCGACGCCACCGCCGGCGGCGAAGCTCTCGGCGACGGTCACGGCGCCATCGCCGGGGCACGCGAGCTCTCCGAGCCTGCGCTGCACCTGACCAGCATCGGCACGGACGGAACCGTGCACCACCTCGACCTGATCGACGAGCAGTCAGAGGTCCTCGGCGACATCGCTCCCGCCGACACCCTCGACAGCGACGGCCGCTTCCTCTTCGCGGGCCGCGAGGGCGAGGTGTCGATCATCGACAGCGGCGTGTGGACGTGGAACCACATCGACCACTTCCACTACTACGAGGCGCCGTCCCGCATCCTCGGCGAGCTCGAGGGATCCGGGACGCCGCGCACCGTGACGAGCGACCTCGGGGCCGGCGTCTACTTCGACGACGGCGACCGCGGCGGCGAAGCCGTGCTGCTCGACTTCGACGCGCTGAAGAAGGGGGACATCGTCGAGAGCTTCCGTCTCGACCTCGACGCGCCGGGCTCGTTCGTCGCGCCGATTCCCGGGGGAGCGCTGATCGCCGATGCCGGCTCGGGCGAGATCCGCCGTGTCGACGCCTCGGGGGCGGAACTCGACACCACGCCGTGCGTCGAGCCGGCGGGGTCCATCGCGACCAACGTGGGCGTCGTCGTCGGCTGCGCCGACGGTGCCGTGCTCGCCGTCTCGGATGCCGCGGGCACGACTCTCGAGCGCATCCCGTATCCCGCGGGCGGGCCGAGCCGCGCCCTGTCGTTCGCGAATCGCGAGGGCCGGCCCACCGTGGCCGGTCGTACCGAATCGTCGGCGTTCTGGCTGCTCGACACCCGCGAGCGCTCGTGGACGTCGCACGACGCCGGCGAGCGCATCGTCCGCGTGACAGCCGTCGACGACGCCGACGAGACCGTCGTCGCGCTCGCCGCGGACGGCTCGGTGATCGTCATCTCGGGTGCGACGGGTGAGCAGCTCTCGCGTACGGAGCCGCTCGTCGCCGTGTCGCTGGGCGACCCGGCGCTGTCCGCCGGCGTCGACCTCGTCGCGGATCAGCGGCGGACCTACCTCAACGCACCCGCGGAGCGCTCCCTCTTCGAGCTCGATCCCGCCGACGGCGGTCGCGTCGCCCGCACCTTCACCGTCGACCACGCGCCCGCCCTCTTCACGGAGACGGGACGATGAGGCGCGCGGCCCTGGCCCTCGGCCTCGTCGTCGCGGGTGTCGTCGCGCTCGCCGGGTGCACCGCGGGCGGGAGCGACCGCCCGAGCGTCGTCGTGACGACCAACATCCTCGGCGACATCGTCGAGACGATCGCGGCCGGCGAACTGGACGTCGTCACCTTCATGCCCCGGGACGCCGATCCGCACTCGTTCGAGCTCTCCGCGCAGGACGCCGCGGCGATGCGCAGCGCCGACCTCGTGGTCTCGAACGGACTGGGGCTCGAAGAGGGCGTGCAGCACCACGTCGACGCGTCCGCCGCCGACGGCGTGGCTCAGTTCGTCGCGGGCGACCACGTCGAGACCCTCGGCTACCTCGACTCCGACGCCGTCGACCCGCACTTCTGGACCGATCCGACCCAGACCGCTCGTGTCGTCGACGCCCTCGCTCCGGTCCTCGCCGACCTCGCCGGCGACGGCGGGCAGGCCGTGACGGATGCCGCCGACGCGTACGTCGCGGAACTCGAGACGGTCGACGCCGAGATGGCCGCCGGCCTGGAGGCCATCCCCGCCGAGCACCGGGCCCTCGTCACCAACCACCACGTCTTCGGCTACCTCGCTCGCCGCTACGACGTGCGCATCCTCGGCGCCGCCGTCCCGGGCGGCACGACCCTCGCGGCCCCCAGCGCCTCCGACCTGCAGGAGCTCGTCGACGCGATCGACAGCGCCGGGGTGCGCACGATCTTCGCCGACTCGTCGCAGCCGGACCGGCTCATGCGCGTCCTCGCCGACGAGGCGGGGCGCGACGTGTCCGTCGTGCCGCTGCTGACCGAGTCGCTCGCCCCGGAGGGGCAACCCGGCGACACCTACCTCGACATGATGCGCCAGAACCTCCAGCGCATCACCGACGGCCTCACCCGATGAGGCATTTCCCTGGAAAGGAAACCCACCCCATGAAGAGAACCCTGCAGTTCGGCGCCCTCGCCGGCGCCGCAGCCCTGGTGCTGGCGGGATGCTCGTCCTCACCCTCCGCGACATCCAGCCCGTCTGGCGACGCATCGGCCGAGGCGTCCGCGCCGGCCGGTCCCCGGGTCGCGCTCGGCTACGAGGGCGGCGTGCTCGTCCTCGGCGGCGATGAGCTCGAGGTGATCGGCGACTTCGACTCCGAGGACTTCATCCGGCTCAACTCGGCCGGTGACGGCCGTCACGTGATGGTCACGACGTCACAGGGCTTCCAGCTGCTCGATGTCCAGCAGCCCGAGCTCACCGATCTCGTCGTCCCGGCGGCCGCCGCCGGCCACGTCGTCGTCCACGGCGGCAAGACCGTGCTCTACGACGACGCGACGAGCGACACGACGATCTTCGACACCGCCGCCCTCGCGCAGCTCGGCGGCGAGCTGCCCGACGCCGAGGTCGTTCCCGGCGTCGAGGCGCACCACGGCGTCTCGGTCGAGCTCGAGGACGGCACGCTGCTGACCACCGTCGGCGGCGAGGCCGGGCGCACCGGCATCCGCGTGCTCGACGCGAACCGCGCCGAGATCGCTTCGAACGCGGACTGCCCGGGCGTCCACGGCGAGGGCACCGCGGAAGGCGAGCGCGTCGTGTTCGGCTGCGAGAACGGCGCGATCATCTACGACGGCGGCGAGATCACCAAGGTCACCTCGCCCGACTCGTACGGCCGCATCGGCAACGCCTTCGTCGCCGAGGACAGCCCGCTCGTCGTCATGGACTACAAGGACGACCCCGACGCCGAGGGCTACCTGCTGCGCAACATCGCCCTCGTCGACACCGAGGCGAAGTCGCTGACCAAGGTCGCGCTGCCCGCCGGCGTCGAGTACACCTTCCGGGGCATCGCGCGCGGGCCGGCCGCCGAGGCCGTGCTCATCGGCACCGACGGATCGCTGCACTGGATCGACCCCGCGACCGGCGGCATCACGAAGTCGCTGCCCGTGATCGACCCGTGGGAGGGGCCGGCCGAGTGGCAGGCTCCGCACCCCGCCGTGAAGGTCGCGGGCGACATCGCCTACGTCACCGACCCGGCCGACAGCGAACTCGTCGCCGTCGACCTCACGACGGGCGAGATCGTGCAGACCGTGAAGCTGCCGCACGTTCCGAACGAGATCGCCGCCGTCTCCTGACGCGCCCGTCCGCCGCATCCGCTCCTGTCACCGGGGCGGATGCGGCGGACGTCCCCAGCCGCCGTTAGCCTGGCGTCGTGGCGGCCGTCTCGACCTCGCAGCGCACGTATCGCTACCTGCGCCTGACCCTCGCGGGCGCGCCGGTGGCCATCATGCTCGCGGTGCTCTTCGCGATCCCCGACGCGGGAGTGCTCCCCAGCGTCAGCCACTACTTCTACAGCTCGGCCCGCACCGTCTTCTCCGCCGCCCTGGTCGCGGCCGCGGCCTGTCTGCTCGCCCTCTCCGGGCGGGGCCCGCAGCGGGTGCTGCTGGATGTCGCGGCGCTCCTGGCTCCGCTCATCGCCATCATCCCCACGCCGATCTCGGCCGGCGAGGTGCCCGGCCTCGTCGTCGACTGCGCCGCCCCGTGCGTGCCCGCCGGTTTCACGGACGACCTCGACAACGCCCTGGCGACGTATCTCGTGATCGGCGCCGTCGTGCTCGCGATCGGCCTCGTGCTGGCGCGACGCGGCGACGTCGCCCTCCGCGACACGGGGCCGACTCTCGCCCTCGCGGCTGCGGTGCTGACGGGGGTGGCCCTCGTGTGGACGCTCGCGCCGGAGCTGCTCGTCCGCTACGGCCACGCCGTCGCGGCGTTCGGCTTCTTCATCATCATCGCCCTCGTCGCGCTGGCCGAGGCGTTGCGGCCCTCCGATACGCATCCACCGGCGACGCGGATGCGGATCGGGTACGTCGTCGTCGCCGTCGCACTCCTCCTCGATCTCGCCGCGACCGTCGTGTCGGCGGTACTGTTCGACCTCCCCGTCGTGCTGGCGGGAGAGCTCATCGCCCTCGCCCTGTTCCTCGTGTTCTGGATGATGCAGACCGCCCAGAAGTGGTCGCTCGCCGATCCCGCGCTGCGAGCCTGACGGGCCACTCGGAATCCGCTCTTCTCCGTGTCGGCGACCGGGTCTACTGTTCGTCCCATGACCGCCCCGCTCAGCGCGCTGGAGACCTCGCGCATGCGCGCGTTCCGCCAGGTGCTCGGCAACACCCTGCTCGCGAACGTGACCTCGAGCTTCCTCTGGTTCGCCCTGACGTTCTGGGCCTACCTCGCGACGCAGAACGTGCTGGCGACCTCCATCATCGGCGGGTCGTACATGCTGCTCGTCGCCGTGTTCGGCGTGGTCTTCGGGGCCCTCGTCGACCACATGAAGAAGAAGGCCGTGATGGTGCTCTCGAGCCTCATCACCCTGTCGACCTATCTCGGCGCCGGCGCGATCTACCTGCTGTTCCCGGAGTCGGTGCTCGTCGATTGGGGTCGGCCGTGGTTCTGGGTCTTCGCGGGGCTGATCCTCGTCGGGGGAGTGGTCGAGAACCTGCGCAACATCGCGCTGTCGACCACCGTCACCCTGCTCGTGCCGAGCGACCGGCGGGATCGGGCGAACGGCCTGGTCGGAACCGTCCAGGGCGTCGCGTTCATCGTCACGAGCGTCTTCTCCGGCCTCTCGATCGGCCTCCTCGGAATGGGATGGACCGTCGTGATCGCGGTCGTGGCGACCGCGTCGGCCCTCGCCCATCTGACCTTCGTCTCGATCCCCGAGCGCGGCGTCACCCCGGCGCACGGGGCAGCGACGCCCGCCTTCACGTTCCGCGGTGTCCTCCCGGCGATCCGCTCGGTGCCCGGGCTGTTGGCCCTGATCCTGTTCACGACCCTCAACAACCTCGTCGGCGGGGTGTTCATGGCGCTCATGGATCCGTACGGGCTGACGCTGTTCACGGTCGAGGCGTGGGGTGTCGTGCTCGCGGTCACCGGCACCGGCTTCATCCTCGGCGGCGCGCTCGTGGCCGCCCGCGGCCTCGGCCGCAATCCGGTGCGCACGCTGCTGCTCGTCAACGTCGGCGTCGCCGTGCTCGGCATGACGTTCGCGATCCGGGAGTGGTGGTGGCTGTACGCCCTCGGGATCTTCGTCTTCATGATGCTCATGCCCGTCGCCGAGGCCGCCGAGCAGACCGTCATCCAGCGAGTCGTGCCGTACCGCACCCAGGGCCGCGTCTTCGGGTTCGCGGCGTCGGTCGAGTCGGCGGCGTCGCCGATCTCGGCGTATCTCATCGGACCCCTCGCGCAGTTCGGCCTCATCCCGTTCATGCGCAGCGACGCCGGAGACCGCAGCTTCGGCTGGCTGCTCGGCGGTGGTGAGGCACGCGGCATCGCCCTGGCCTTCGTCGCCGCGAGCGTCGTGATGCTCCTCGTCGTGATCCTCGCGTTCGCCTCGCCGCAGTACCGGCGGCTGAGCCGGGCGTACGCCGATGCGCCACCGCCCGAGCCCGCGCCGGCGGTCCCGGTCGCAGGCGCGGTCAGGCAGTCCGACGCGGCGCCCTGAGCCCGAGTACCGCGAGCAGCGCGGCGACCGCGACCATCGCGAGGGTGCATCCGGCGACGCCGGCCCACCCGAGGTCGTGGAAGGCGTATCCCAGGAGCCAGCCGAACAGGCTCGAGCCGCCGTAGTACCCGAGGTAGTACAGCGATGCGGCCTGAGCTCTCGTCTGCGATGTGGCCGCGGCGGGCGCCCAGCCCGAGGCGATCGCGTGAGCGCCGAAGAAGCCGGCGGTCAGGATCAGCAGCCCCACGAGCACCGCGATCACGTGGGGTATGGCCGTCACCATGATGCCGATGGACATGACCACGAGCGCTGCCAGCAGCACCGGCAGACGGCCGAACCGCCCTGCGAGCGATCCGGCCCACGGCGAGGCGACGGTCCCGGCGAGGTACGCGAGGAAGAGGAAGCTCACGATCCACAGCGGCAGCGAGTACGGCGGCGCCACCAGGTGGAACCCGAGGTAGTTGTACACGGCGACGAAGCCGCCCATGAGCAGGAACCCCTGCGCGTAGAGGGCCAGCTGACGGCGGTCCCGCAGGTTCGTCGCGAGCCGGGCGACCAGCGAGGGGCCCGAGGCGCCGCGCCGGCGTTGCGGCGCGAAGCCCTGCGCCGGCGGCGTGAGCCAGAGGAAGAGCGCGGCCGACGCGGCGCACACCGCTGCGACCGCGAAGACCCCGCCGCGCCACAGCCCGACGTCGCCGAACGGGCCCGCGACGAGCCGCCCGAGCAGCCCGCCGATCGTGGTGCCGGCGATGTAGCTGCCCGCCGCCGTCGCGGTGTGGGCCGCGTCGACCTCTTCCGACAGGTACGCCAGCGCGATGGCGGGCACGGCGCCGAGCGCCGCACCTTCGAGCAGGCGGGCGCCGAGCAGCAGCGGCAGGGTGGGGGCGAGCGGGGCGAGCAGGCCGAGCACCGTCGCGGCGATGACCCCGATCGCCATCGCGGGGACGCGGCCGATGCGGTCGGCGACGACCGACCAGGGGATGACGCTGACGGCGAGACCGAGGGTCGAGACCGAGACCGCCAGGGCTGCCGTCGCCGGCTCGACCCCGAACTCCGAGCCGATGAAGGGCAGCACGGCCTGCGGCGAGTACAGCTGGGCGAAGGTCGCCACGCCGGCGAAGAAGAGTCCGGCGATGAGCCGGCGGTAGGCGGGCGAGCCGGGGAGATGACCGGTGAACGCACGCACCCGGCCAGCCTACGACTGCCGTCATCGCCCGCCGGACGTGAGAAGGGCCGGTCGACTCAGAATCGTCGACCGGCCCTGTCATCCCTTGCACCAGAGATCACACCGCGCAGTCGGGGGAACTGCGTGCCTCGAATTTATAACGGCCAGATAACGGGATGCAACGGATGAGCGGTTCTCATCAGCGGTGCATAGGGATCGTTCAGAAACGCCCGTCGCCCTCAGCGTCCCTCGCGCAGGACGACCGAGCCTGCCGACACCCGGACCTCGACGCGGTTGCGCGATGCCGGGTCCTCGGTGAGGCCGTTGACAAACGAGCCCGCCTCCTGGTTCGAGCTGACGGCGTAGCCGCCGCGGGGCAGCGTCAGGTCGGCCCCGCCCGCCTCGGCGGTGATCGTCACCGACGTCGGTGCGGTGCCCGACAGCGCTCCCGACACTCGGCCGGCGCTGACGTCGACGGTCGCCTCGCGGACGCCGTCGAGGTCGACGGACACGCGTCCGGCGGACACCCGCGCGTCGAGGCTCGTGGCGGAGCCGGCCGCGTCGACCGATCCGGCGTCGGCTCGCAGCGCGAGCGCACCGAACTCGCCGTCCGCACGCAGCGCTCCCGCCCCGACGCTCAGCTGGGCGTCGAGCCCGGCGAGGCCTGCGGGCAGGACGAGGGTCGCCCGCGACGATCCGCCCCACAGGCGCCATCCGCTCCACCAGTCGCGGTCGGAGTCGACCACGAGGCGGTCGCCCTCGCGGGCGAGCTCCCACGCCTCGGCGCCTCCCGTGCCGGTCACGGTGAGCGTCGCCTCGTCGACGTCGCCGAAGGAGACCTCGACGTCGGCCGCTGCGGCATCCATCTCGAGCATGTTCACGCCCGTGGTCGGCGCCGAGATCGTCGAGGTCGCCGCACCACCGCTGACGATGGTCGACACGACACCGGTGCCCGCGGTGAATAGAACGACGGCTGCTCCTGCGGCGATCGTGAGTCCGGCGATCACCCGAGCCGATGGCGACGGTGCCGGTGCCGACCCGGCCGGCGGCATGTCGCCCGTGGTCGGCGGCTCGACCGGGGGCCCCGGCGGAGTGGCGGGAGGCGGGTTCAGGGTCGTGCTCATCGGACTGTTCCGTTCTGCGGCTGCGAGCCGCCGTGTTCGAGGTGGACGAGCGCGGCGAGCACGCGACGGTTGCCGTGCTCGTCCTGCTCGAGATCGAGCTTCTGGAAAAGGGAGGTGATGTACTTCTCGACGCTCGCCTCGCTGAGGAACATCGCCCCGGCGATGGCCTGGTTGCTGCGCCCTTCGGCGATGAGCGCGAGCACCGTGCGCTCGCGCTCGGTGAGCCGCGACATCCGCTCATCGCGTGAACGTCGCGTCAGGAGCTGCGCGACCACCTCGGGGTCGAGGACCGTGGCTCCCGACCCGATGCGCTCGATCGTCGCCAGGAACTCGCCGACGTCGGCCACACGGTCCTTCAGGAGGTAGCCCAGGGCTGCTCCCTGCGAGGTGATGAGCTCGCTCGCGTAACGCTCCTCGACGTACTGGCTCAGCACGAGGATCGGCAGTCGCGGGTTCTCGGCGCGCAGCGCGAGGGCCGCGCGGATGCCCTCGTCGGTGAACGTCGGCGGCAGCCGGACGTCGAGGATGCAGAGGTCGGGGGCGGTCTCGATCACGGCGGCCGACAGGCCCTCGGCGTCGGGGAGGGCGGCGGCGACCTCGTGGCCCGAGTCGGCCAGCAGCCGCACCAGTCCCTCGCGCAGCAGCGTGGAATCCTCGCAGATCAGGATGCGCACGGGACGCTCACCTCCAGAGCCGTCGGACCGCCGGCCGGGCTGTCGAGGCGCGTCGTGCCGCCGGCCGCGGTGATGCGGTTGATGATCCCGTCGAGCCCGCCTCCGGGAACGACCCGGGCGCCTCCGACGCCATTGTCCTCGACGCGCGCCCAGAGGGTGTGGTCGTCGCGATGGCGGACCACCACGCGGCATTCTCCGGCCCGCGAGTGCTTGGCGGCGTTGGTGAGCGACTCCGCGATGGCGAAGTACACGGCCGCCTCGGCGGTGCGGCTGCATCGCTGATCGACCCGCACGTCGAGGCTGACAGGGACGTGCGAGCGGGCGGCGAGGGCCGACAGCGCCGCGTCGAGCCCCCGGTCGTCGAGCACCGAGGCGTGGATGCCGCGGGCGAGCTGACGCAGCTCGGTGATGGCTGCCTTCGTCGAGGTGTGCGCCTCGGCGAGCAATTCCTTCGCGGCATCCGGGTCGTCGTCGATCTTCTGCTGAGCAAGTCCCAGCGTCATGCCGACCGAGACCAGACGGGGCTGGACGCCGTCGTGCAGGTCGCGCTCGATGCGGGTGCGCTCGAGCTCACCGGCGCGGACCGCGCCTTCGCGCTGCACCCCCGCGGTGCGTGCGGCTTCGACGAGCTGGGCCTCACGAGAGGGGACGAGGATCGATTTCGCGAGGACGCCGTGCAGAAGAGCGATGCCCACGAGCACGGCTGCCGGCACGATGACCATCAGCACGCCGGCCACGACGGCGCCCTCGAGCGGCACGGTGATCCAGGTCGACCCGATCGTGACGTCGCTGGTGGCGTACAGCGGCGCGAAGAGAAGGGCGACACCCGACGCGAGCAGGCTCGCCAGGCTCAGCACGATGAGGCCCAGCACGGTCGAAATCGCCGAGTGAGCCACACCGCGCCACATGCGACCGTCGGTGAACTGCAGCCAGACCGTGCGCAGCCACCCGCCGAACCCGGGCCGGCCGCTGCTGCGCGCCGACAGCGGCGGCAGTCCCCACCCGTACAACCCATCGACGCGGGCGTACTCGAGCCAACCGGTCAGCCAGAGCGCATAGACGAAGCCGACGAGGATCGGCAGGCCGAGGCCGAGCGCCGGAGTGAGGCCTATGCCGACCGCCATGAGCGTCAGGATGACGGTGAACGCGGCGGTGCCCGCGAAGCCGAGGGCGGCGAGCTGAGCGAGCGCCCCGAGCGGGCGCGCCCACGTCAGGGCGCGGGATGGAGGGGCGGTGCTGGCGACGGCTGTGGTCATGGCTCCACGCTAGGACCGCGGCCGGGTGCCGCGCAGGCGAGCGGTCCGGAGACTCGCCTTCGGGTTATCCCCCGGGAGGGCGCGGCCGCACCGGCCGGTCGTGTCGGCGAGGATGGGGGAGTGACCTCTCCCGACATCCGCCTGATCGCCGTCGACATGGACGGCACGCTCCTCGACGCGGACGGCCGCATCCCGGACGGGCTGTGGCGGCTGCTGCCGCGGCTCCGCGACCGGGGCATCGTCTTCGCTCCCGCGAGCGGGCGGCAGCTCGCGACGCTCCGGCGGCAGTTCGCCGATGCGCCGGTCGAGCTGGACTACATCGCCGAGAACGGCGCCTACGTCGTGCGCGACGGCGCGGAGGTCAGCTCGGATGCCGTCGACGCGGAGTTCGCGGCATCCGTCGTTCGGCGCATCCGCGGCCTCGACCACCTTGATGTCGGCCTCGTCGTCTGCGGCAAGCGCTCGGCGTACATCGAGCGCGCGGACGCCGTCTTCTTCGCCGAGGCCGACAAGTACTACGCCGAGCTCGCTGTCGTCGACGACCTGACGTCGGTCGACGACGAGATCCTCAAGCTCGCCGTCTACGACTTCGCGCGTGCCGAGGACTCGGTCGCACCCGAGCTGTTCGACCTCCGCGAGACGCACCAGGTCGTGGTGTCGGGGCAGCACTGGGTCGACATCATGAACCCGGGGGTGAACAAGGGGCGGGCGCTGTCGCGGCTGCAGGAGACGCTCGGGATCGGCCCCGAGCACACGATGGCGTTCGGCGATTACCTCAACGACCTCGAGCTGCTCCAGCAGGCGCGCTATTCGTACGCGATGGCCGAGGCCCACCCCGAGATCGCGGCGGTCGCACGCTACAGCGCCCCCTCGCACACCGAGGCGGGAGTGCTCACCGTGATCGAGGAGTTCCTCGCGCGCTGAGCGTTGGGATCGCTCTGCGCAAGCCCGCGGCGCAGACCGCGGTGACGGCGTAGCGTGTGCGGCATGGTCACGATTCCCACGGTCTCGCTCAACGACGGCTCCGACTTCCCCGAGCTCGGGCTCGGCACCTACAACCTGCGCGGCCCGGAGGGCGTCGACGCCATCGCCGCCGCGATCGACTCCGGGTACCGCCTGCTCGACACCGCCGTGAACTATCAGAACGAGTCGGAGGTCGGCGAGGCCGTGCGCCGCAGCGGCATCCGCGACCAGCTGATCATCACGACGAAGGTGCCGGGACGCGACCACGGCTTCGACGAGACGATCCGCAGCGCCGAGGGGTCGCTGGGCCGGCTGGGCGTCGAGAAGATCGACCTCTACCTCATCCACTGGCCGAACCCCAGCCAGGGGAAGTGGCTCGAGACCTACCGCGCGATGCTGGCGCTCCGTGATGAGGGGCAGGTCGGGTCGGTCGGGGTGTCGAACTTCACCGAGCCGATGCTCGCGCGCCTCATCGAGGAGACCGGAGTCGCCCCGGCGGTGAATCAGGTCGAGATGCATCCCTACTTCCCGCAGTCGGGTCTGCGCGCGTTCCATGCTGCGCACGGCATCCGCACCGAGAGCTGGAGCCCCCTGGCGCGGCGCAGCGAGCTGCTGAACGAGCAGGTGATCACCGACATCGCGGCATCCCATGGCGTGACGGGCACCCAGGTCGTGCTGCGCTGGCACACGCAGCTGTCGTCGACCCCGATCCCGAAGTCGGCCGATCCGGCCCGCCAGCGCGAGAACGCCGACGTCTTCGGCTTCCTGCTGACCGGCGACGAGATCGCCGCGATCAGCGCCCTCGAACGCGGCCGGCTCTGGGACGGCGACCCCGACACCCACGAGGAGATGTAGTCCGCGCCGGATAGCGTGGAGGCATGACGACGCCGTTCGACTCTCTCGACGACTACTACGCCCTTCCCCGCATCGACGCGGCCGCGACCTCGCCCGACGGCTCGCACGTCGTGCTGACGGTCGCGACCCTCACGAAGGATCGCACCGGCTACGAGCGCTCGCTGTGGTCGGTGCCCGCTGACGGCACCGGTGCGCCGCGCCGGCTGACCCGTTCGACGACCGGCGAGTCCGGGGCCGTGTTCACCTCCTCCGGCGATCTGCTGTTCGTCTCGGCGCGCCCCGACAACGACGCTGCGGACGGCGCCCCCGCTCAGCTCTGGCTGCTCCCGGCCGCCGGCGGCGAGGCGCGCCCGGTGACCCGGCTGGCCGGTGGCGTCTCGGCGGTCGTCACGGCGGCAGACTCCGACCGCATCGTGATCGCGTCGTCGCTGCTTCCCGAGGCCGCCACGATCGAGGCCGACGCGAAGCTGCGGGCGGAGCGGAAGAAGCTCAAGGTCTCGGCGATCATCCACGACACGTACCCCGTGCGGTACTGGGATCACGACCTGGGTCCGCACGAGCCCGCGCTGTTCGCCCTCGACCTGAACGAGCTGGCCGACGCGCCCGCCGTCATCGCGACCGCCGACCAGGCTGTCGACGAGGTCGTCGGCGGTGGCGCCGAAACGGGGGAGGCCGCCGACGAGCCCTACCCCGCGGGTTTGCCGCGCCCGCGCGTCCTGCTCCGCGGTCGCGCGGCCGCGACGGCCGGGATGGCGCTCACGCCCGATGGTGCGACCCTCGTCGCCTCGGTGCCCGAGCCGCAGGGGCGTGACGCCCGGTACCGTCTCGTCGCGATCGACACCGCGACGGGCGAGCTGCGCGTCATCCGCGACGAGGTCGACGTCGACGTCGAGATGCCCGCGATCAGCCGCGACGGCGCCCGTGTCGCCTACGTCCGCACGGCGAAGTCCACCCCCGAGGGGCCCGCCGATCAGGAGCTGTGGGCGAGCGCCCTCGACGGTGCCGACCCGCAGCGCCTGGCGTCGGACTGGGACCGGTGGCCCGGCAGCATCCGGTTCTCCGACGACGACGCGGCGCTCGTCGTGACCGCCGACCACGACGGTCGCGGCCCGGTCTTCATCGTGCCGATCGACGGGGGCGGCGTCGCGCAGACGACGCACGACGACTTCGCGTACACGCACGTCGAGCCGGTCTCGGGCACCACGGACGTCATCGCGCTCCGCTCCAATTGGATGACGCCGCCGCATCCGGTCCGTGTCGCCGCCGACGGCTCTGTCACGCCGCTGGCGAACCCGGCGCCGTCGCCGGCCACGACCGCCTCGATGGTCGAGGTCGAGACGACCGCCGACGACGGAGTCCGCGTGCGCGGCTGGCTCGTGCTGCCCGAGGGGGCGGATGCCGCAAGCCCGGCGCCGCTTCTGCTGTGGATCCACGGCGGACCGCTCAACAGCTGGAACGCGTGGAGCTGGCGGTGGAGCCCGCTGCTGGCCGCGGCGCGCGGCTATGCCGTGCTGCTGCCCGACCCGGCGCTGTCGACCGGTTACGGGCTCGACTTCATCGCGCGCGGGTGGGACGCGTGGGGTGCGGCGCCCTTCACCGACCTCATGTCGATCACGGACGCCGTCGTCGCGCGCGATGACATCGACGAGACCCGGACGGCCGCGATGGGCGGCTCGTTCGGCGGCTACATGGCGAACTGGGTGGCGGGTCACACCGACCGCTTCGACGCGATCGTGACCCACGCGAGCCTGTGGGCGTTCGACCAATTCGCCGGCACGACCGACTTCGCGCCGTACTGGCAGAGCATCTTCAGCCCCGAGGGCGCGGTCGCCAACTCGCCGCATCGCTTCGTCGCCGACATCCGGACGCCGATGCTCGTCATCCACGGCGACCGCGACTACCGCGTGCCGATCGGCGAGGGCCTGCGGCTGTGGGCCGACCTCAACGAGCATCACGCCGCCGAAGACGGCACGAGCCCGCACCGGTTCCTGTACTACCCCGACGAGAACCACTGGATCCTCTCGCCGCAGAACGCGCGGGTCTGGTACGAGACGGTCTTCGCGTTCCTCGAGGAGAATCTGCCCGCCCGCGCCTGAGTCGCGTCTCAGTCGCGCCTTGCGGCGCTCGCCTGACAGAAGTGGCCCGTTCCGCGCCTGGGAGGGGGCCACTCCTGTCAGATGAACGGGTTCACGCGGCGACGGGCGGGAGAATGCGGCGGAGGATGAGCCGCTGCCCCAGCGTCCAGGCGACCGTCACCACCAGGTACAGGCCCGCCGCGAGCGGGACGAACACCGCGATGACGGCCGTCGCGAACTGCGCGACCCCGAGCACTCCCGACAGGGCGGCCGGAGCATCCGTCACCCGGAAGGCTCGCCGCGTCAGCTCGCCGACGAGCGCGATCGAGGCGATGACGGCGCCGAACACGAGGGCGGCGGCGAGTGGCAGGGCTCCCGACGCGATGGTGCCCGCGAGACTCGACCCGAGAGGGACCCCGAGAAGCGTCTCGGCGAGCAGCCCGTTGGCGTGCCCCGCGATCGTGGGATGGATGAACACGCCGTACAGCAGCGCCACGACGGGCGCCTGCACGAGCAGGGGCAGACAGCCCGCCGTCGGAGAGACGTTCTCGTCGCGGTACAGCTTGAGCGTCTCGCGCTGCAGCCTCTCGCGATCGTTGCGGTGACGCCGCTGGAGCTCGCGCAGCCGGGGAGCGAGCCGTGCACGAGCGCGGTCGGCGCGTGCCTGGGCCACGCCGGCCGGGATCAGTGCCGTGCGCACGACGACGGTGATGAGGAGGACGGATGCCGCGGCGGCGAGGCCGCCGAGTGCGGGTTCGAGTGCCGCGGTCAGCGCGGCGAGGGTCGAGGCCACGGCGTTGAGCGCGGCGGCGAGGGGCGGGAAGGAATACAGGTCCATGAGGAGTCCGATCGACGAAAGCTGAACACGGGGATCAGCCGCGAGGGGACGCCGGACGGCGCGATGCGCGAGGCATCGGGCGCGGGTGCGCGCGGGTGTGGAGCCGTTCCGGACGTGGCTACGCGGCTGGAGCCGCGAGCCCCGGGGCGCGGGGGCGGCGTCTTCCGGGAGCGTCCGGGTCGCTCTGCGCCAGCAGCGTCGAGGGTGAGATCGACCGCCGGGGGTGGGGTCGTCGCGAGCCCGCGGCCCCCGTGGTCGCGGCGGTCGCCGAGACCGAGACGACCGCGATCGCGATCGCGAGCAGCGCCACCGCGGTCGCCGCTGCGAGCCCGCTCGAGTCGCCGAGCGACAGGGCGCCGACGACCGACAGCAGCATCGGGAGCACGGAGAGGAAAGGCATCACACCACCTCGGCCCGTAGCCAGCCGGCGGCGCGCTCGCGCAGTGCGGCATCCCCGTCGAAACGAGCGCCCTCGGGGCGCGACCGTCGCAGGGCGAGCAGGAGCAGGACGAAGCCGCCCACCGGCAGGAGGTTCAGCAGCACCCACCATCCCGAGAGGTTCGAGTCGTGCAGCCGCCGGACCGCCACGGTGAAACCGGGGACGACCGTGAGGGCGACCCACACGGCCGAGGCCCAGAGGTAGACGCCCAGAAGAGTGGAGAGCGGATCCGTCGGGGCGATCGGCCCGAAGAGCTCGAGGCCGCGCCATCCCCACCAGCCGAAGGGGTGCAGCGCGAGATCCAGCTGCGGCCAGCGTCCCGACAGCATCCGCGGGATCACGAGAAGCAAGACCACGGCGACGGCGAAACCGACCGCCATCCACCACCAGTACTCGCTGCGACTCGCGCGGCCGCGCAGCCGGAAGGCGTGCGCGACGAAACGTCGCATCGCCTGGGGCAGCGAAGCGTTCGGCAGCGGTGCTGTCGAGACGGCCTCCATCCCGCGATGCTAGCGGAGCGGTGCGGGGCGGCGCGGTCTTCGCCTGTCAGTTCTGGCCGCATCCCGCGCGGGGAGGGGGCGGGGAGTGCCAGATGAACCGACTCCGAACGCTCAGTGGGGTGCGTGATACTCGGGCTCGCCGCGCTTCCAGTAGCCCTTGACGGTGATCTGCTCGGGGTCGAGGCGCCAGCGGTCGAGGAGCAGCGTCCGCGCGGAGCGCACGATCGACTGCTCGGCCGCGACGAAACCGAACACGGCGCCCGCCGGTCGGTCCTCGTCGCCGAGCGCGTCGAGGCGCGCGGCGAGGGCAGCGCCGGCGGATGCCGATCCGCGGTGCACCTGCTCGACGACGACCCCCGGCGGCGTGGTGATGGGCAGCTCGTGATCGGCGTCGGGCACTTCGATGAGCACGCGCCCGACGGCGGCGGCATCCATGTGATGGGCGAACCGGCGGATCGCCGGGACGGCTGTCTCGTCTCCCGCCAGGAACCAGCCGTCGGGGCGTCCGGCGAGCACAGCGGATCCGCGCGGTCCGCCGATGCCGATCGTCGACCCGATCTCCGCCGTCGCCGCCCACCCCGCCGCGACGCCGTCGCCGTGCAGAGCGAACTCGAGGTCGAGCCAGCCCTCGTCGGCGTCCCAGGCGAGCGGGGTGTACTCGCGGCTCGGTGCCGCCCGCATCTCGTCGATGCTCTCGGGGGCCACCTCGGGGAAGAAGACGCGGACGTGGTCGTCGCAGCCCGGGGAATCGAAGTCCCGCAGATCGGCACCCTCGAGCCGCACCCGGACGTAGGCCGGAGTGAGCCATTGTCGGGCTGCCAGGCGGACGAAGCGAAAACGCAGGTCGAGCGCTCGGCGAGCGATCCGGAACGAGGGGGTTGCGGTCGATGCGGACATGAAGGTTAGGCTAACCTACACAGCCGTCGGGGTCTCGATCCCGGCATCCGGTCGCGCCGTCGACCAGCATCCGATACGCACCGCACCAGGAGATACGTCACGTGAGCCATGCATTCCGCCGTCCCGCACTCGTCTCGATCGCGCTCGTCGCAGCGCTCGGCCTCGCCGGGTGTGCGTCGTCGGCGAGCCCGGATGCCGCGCCCGGCGGCGTCGCGACCTCGGCCGCGACCGTGACCGTGACCGACAACCACGGCGAGATCGAGGTGCCCGTCGCGCCCGAACGCGTCGTCGCGCTCGACAACACCACGTTCCAGACGCTGAGCGACTGGGACATCGACCTCGTGGCGGCGCCCAAGCCGCTGATGTACGACCTGTGGCCCAACCTGTCCGGCGGCGACGACGTGCTCGACGTCGGGCTGCACCGCGAGCCCGACCTCGAGGCGATCATCTCGGCGCAGCCCGACCTCATCGTCGGGGGCTACCGCTTCCGCGACATCTACGACGACCTGAGGGCGATTCAGCCCGCGACGATCGAGACCAGTGCTCGCGAGGGCGAGGAGCAGGTCGCCGAGCTGAAGCGCCAGGTCGAGATCCTCGGACAGGTCTTCGATCGGGAGGATGACGCGAAGAAGCTCGCCGACGACCTCGACGCCGCCGTCGCCGACGCGAAGGCGGCCTACAACGGCACCGACACGGTCGTGGGCCTGCTCACCTCGGGCGGCAAGATCTCGTTCGCGGCGCCCGGGGAGGGGCGCGGGGTCGGTGCGGTCTTCCCCACGCTCGGGCTCGTCCCCGGCATCGACCGCGGAGCGGAGAACGCCTCGCACGGCGACGACATCAGCGTCGAGGCGATCGCGGCGGCGAACCCCGAGTGGCTGATCGTGCTCGATCGGGACGCCATGTTCGGCGAGGACGGCTACGTCTCGGCGAAGGAGCTCATCGAGGGATCCGAGGCTCTGCAGAACGTCCCCGCCGTGCAGAAGGGGCAGATCGTCTACCTCGCACCGAGCTTCTACCTCGACGAGGGCATCCAGGCGTACACCAAGCTCTACGCCGACATCGCGACGGCGTTCGCCGCGGCGGCCTGATCGTCGTCCCGGGGAGCCCCGTCCGGTACCGCCGGGCGGGGCTCCCCTGATCCGTCATGACTGCGCTCACCGCCCCCGCCCGCATCCGCGGGCGTCTCGCCCTCCCGGCCGCGATCATCGTCGTGGTCGGTCTCATCGTGCTCTCGCTCTTCGTGGGCGTCTACGACCTCACCTCCGACGGCGTCGGCTCCGGGATGCTGTGGATCACGCGGATCCCGCGCACGCTCGCCCTGGTCCTCGCCGGCTGCGCGATGGCCGTCTCCGGCCTCGTCATGCAGCTGCTGACCCAGAACCGCTTCGTCGAGCCCACCACCACCGGCACGACCGAGTGGGCAGCTCTCGGCCTCCTCGCCACGGTGCTCCTGGTGCCCGACGCGCCGCTGGTCGTGCGCATGGTCTTCGCGAGCATCGCAGCGTTCCTGGGCACGATGGTCTTCCTCGCGATCCTGCGCCGCATCCAGCTGCGCTCGTCGCTGATCGTGCCGCTCATCGGCATCATGCTCGGCGCCGTCGTCTCGTCTTTCACGACCTACCTCGCCGTCAGCGCGAACGCCCTGCAGATGCTGGGCACGTGGTTCATGGGCAGCTTCACCGCCGTCGTCCGCGGTCGCTACGAGGTGCTGTGGGTCGTCGGCATCGTCGTCGTGCTCGTCGCACTCTTCGCCGACCGGCTGACGGCGGCGAGCCTCGGCAAAGATGTCGCGACGACGCTCGGCGTCGACTACGACCGGGTGCTCCTCCTCGGCACGGCTCTCGTCGCCGTCGCGACCGGGGTCACGACCGTCGTCGTGGGCTTCCTCCCGTTCCTCGGGCTCATCGTGCCCAACCTCGTGTCGATGTGGCGGGGAGACAATCTCCGCGCGAACCTTCCCTGGGTGTGCCTGGGCGGCGTGGCTGTCATCGTCGTCTGCGACATCGTCGGCCGCGTCATCCGGATGCCGTTCGAGGTGCCCGTCTCGATGATCCTCGGCGTCCTCGGTGCTGCCGTGTTCGTCGGCCTGCTCCTGCGGCAGCGAGGGCACGATGGCTGAGACGCTGCGCGGCACCGTTGCCGTCTCGTCGCCGGCCCCCGTTGACCGGCGGCCGCGGGTGTGGCTGCGGTTCGTCGTTCTCGCCGTCGTGGTCGCCGCGGCAGCCGTCCTGCTGCTGACCTGGAACATCCCCCTCGATCCGGCCCAACGCGGCTACTGGCTCGCCGTGGATCTGCGGGTCACGACGGTGGCGACGGTCGCGATCGTGGCGTGCTGCCAGGCGGTCGCGACGGTGCTGTTCCACACCGCCACGGGCAACCGCATCCTCACGCCCTCGATCATGGGGTTCGACGCGCTGTACGTCGTGATGCAGACCGGCCTGGTGTTCTTCTTCGGGGGAGCTGCGCTCGCGGCCACCGACGGTCTCGCGAAGGTGGCTCTCCAGAGCCTGCTGATGGTGGCTTTCGCGACCCTCCTCTACGGGTGGCTCTTCGCCGGCAAGCGGGGAAACCTGCACATCATGCTGCTGATCGGCATCGTGCTGGGGGTCGGGTTCGGCTCGCTCTCCACGGTGATGCAGCGGCTGCTGACGCCGAGCGACTTCGATCTGCTCTCGGCGCGGCTGTTCGGCAACCTGAGCAACTCGAACCCCGAGTATCTGCCGTGGGCCGCCGTCATCGTCGCGATCGTCCTCGTCGTGGTGTGGCGCCGCCGTCGACGTCTCGACGTGCTGACGCTCGGGCGCGATGTGGCCACGAACCTCGGGCTCGCCTACAAGCGCGAGGTCACCGTCCTGCTGATCCTCGTGGCCGTGCTCATCTCGGTCTCCACGACGCTCGTCGGCCCGATGACCTTCTTCGGTTTCATCGTCGCGACCCTCGCCTACCAGCTGGCCGGATCGTCCCGGCACGCCGTCGTGCTGCCGTTCGCCGCACTGCTGGGGGCGGCGACGCTGCTCGGCGGCTACTTCGTGCTGCGGCACGTGTTCTACGCCGCGGGCATGCTCACCGTCATCATCGAGTTCGTCGGCGGTCTCTTCTTCATCGTCTACCTTCTGCGAAAGGGCGCGCTGTGATCACCCTCACCGACGTCTCGAAGTCCTACGGGGGCCTCCGCGTGCTCGGCCCGATCGACCTGCAGATCCCGGCGGGCGGGGTGACGGCCCTCGTCGGCCCCAACGGCGCCGGCAAGTCCACGCTGCTCACGATCGTCGGTCGCCTGACCGAACCGACCACGGGCACCGTCACGGTGGGCGGCCTCGATGTCGCGCGCACCCCGAGCCGCGAGCTGGCGCGTGTCGTGTCGATCCTGCGACAGGAGAACCACTTCGTCACGCGGCTCACGGTGCGCGACCTCGTCGGCTTCGGGCGCTTCCCTCACTCCGGGGGACGCCTCACCCCCGACGACCGGCGCCACGTCGACGAAGCGCTGCGCTTCCTCGATCTGCAGGACCTCTCGCACCGCTACCTGGACCAGCTCTCCGGCGGGCAGCGCCAGCGCGCCTACGTCGCGATGGTGCTCGCGCAGGACACCGAGTGCATCCTGCTCGACGAGCCGCTCAACAACCTCGACATGCGTCACGCCGTCGGGATGATGCGGCAGCTGCGGCGCGCAGCGGATGAATTGGGCAAGACCGTGGTCGTCGTCATCCACGACATCAACTTCGCCGCCGCCTACGCCGACCGCATCGTCGCCCTCACCGGGGGAACGGTGGCGTGCGCGGGGACACCGAGCGAGATCATGCGCCCCGATGTGCTGGAGGGCGTTTTCCAGACGCCGATCGCAGTCCGCGACGACGGCGAGTATCCGCTCGCGGTGTACTTCCGCTGACCGCGACCTGCCAAAGATGGTTCACCTGGCAGTCGTGGCCGCATCCGGCGTGTGGAAGGGGCGGGACGTGTCAGGTGAAGCGGCTCGCGCGGCGGATCAGAGCTGTGCGCCGTCGTCGTCGCGGTCGTAGACGCCCTCGTTGCGTCCGCGGCGCGACTCGTAGGCGATGAGCCATCCCACCGAGATCGCCGCGGCGAGCACGAGGCCGAGCCACACGTTGTTCATCACGAGGCCGAACACGAAGCCCAGCACGAAGACGAGGGCTGCGCCGAGCGCCCAGTAGGTGTGTCCGCGCTGCCATCCCCGATTCGCCATGCCTCGAGCCTACGACGCGGCGGCGTCAGCGGTCGCGATGGTCTTCGGGATGCAGCCGCGGGCCGCGGCGCGGTTCGAAGACGCCGCCCGCGTAGATGAGCCGGATGACGCGCTGCCGGTGGCCCCGCCACGGCTCGAGCAGTTCGAGCATCCCGTCGTCGTCGACGCGGTGGCCCGTCAGGGCGTAGCCCACGGTGTGGCACAGGTGGTAGTCGCCGACGCTGACGGCATCGGGATCGCCGAAGGCACGGATGCGGGTCTCGGCCGACGTCCACGGCCCGACGCCCGGGAGGGACGTCAGGATGTGCTCGCGCTCGTCGCCGTCGGAGGCCCCGGCGACCGCGCGCTCGATCGATGCGCGCCGCTGTGCCGCGCGCACGACGGTGCGCGACTGCGGCGGCTCGAGGCCGGCGCGATGCCACGCCCAGCTCGGAATGAGGTGCCAGTCGGCGGGCGGCGCGAACATCGGACGCGGTGTGGGCCCGGGGGCGCGCTCGCCGTACCAGGTGACGATGGCGCGCCAGGCGCCGAACGCCTGCAGGCCCGTCACCTTCTGCTCGAAGACGGCGCTCGCGAGGTCGTCGAAGACGAGGTCGGTCGCGCCGAGGCGGATGTCGGGATGCCGGTGGTGGATGTCGGCGATGAGCGGATGCCGCGTCCCGTCGAAACCCTCGGGATCGTCGTGACCGCCGCACAGCCGCGGCAGCTGCTCGATCGCCCACTGGGCGCCGGGACCCCACGCGGCTGCTCTCACGAGCGAGCGGCTCACCCGCAGGGCGAGCGTCGCGACGCCGTGCGGCGTGCGGCTGACGCGCCAGATCACCTCGCCCGACGTGGTCATCGTGGGATCGTGGGCCCCGTGCTGCTGGTGACGCACGGCGCGGGCGACGTCGATCGGCGCAGCCGGTCGGTACTCGGTCTCGATCGGGGGCGGCGACGCCGGCGCGGCAGCGCGCTCGCGGATCGCCGGTCGGCGACCCGGCATCGGCCCCGTCGTCACCGCGCTCATGCCGACACCCTACGTCGGAACCTCCGACATCCCGCCGTGAGCGACGCCGATCGGCGTCGGGGTGAGGCGGCGCGAGTCAGAAGCGGTCGGGCGACGGCGTGCCGTGGCCGTAGCGGATGACCACGTCGGCGTGGCGGTCGAACCGGTAGCCGACGCCGCGCACCGTGCGCACGATGTCCTCGTAGCGCCCGAGCTTGGCGCGCAGACGGCGGACGTGGACGTCGATCGTGCGCTCGCCCGGTGCCTCCTCGTCGGAACCGTTGTTCCACAGCGACTCGACGAGCTCGGAGCGCTCGATCGTGCGTCCCTCGCGGAGGACGAGGTACTGCAGCAGCTCGAACTCCTTGAAGGTGAAGGCCGCCGACTCGCCGTCGATGAAGACGCGCTTGCGCGAGATGTCGACGGTCACGCCGCCGGGGACGTGGTCCTCCGCCGGGACGTCCTGCTTCGTGCGGGCGACCGCGCTGGGCTCGTGCAGCGCGAGGCGGACGACGTCGACGTCGCGTCCGCCGGCGCCGACGGGTGCCAGGGCGACGGTCGCGTAGGTCTCGGCGTGGGGGGCGAGCTCGCCCAGCGTGCGGCGCAGCGCCTCGACGAGGGTCGAGAGCGAGACGCCGTCGGCGGCGGCCTTGGCCTCGTCGATGCCGACGTACAGGGCGAAGCCGCGGGGTGCGGTTGAGGCCGCGGCGGCCGGGGGAGGAGTCTCGACGGCGCGGAGGTGACGAGCGGGGGCGGCGGGGGCGAGAAGAGCGGTGTTCGACATGGGAGGTTCGTCCTCGGAACGTGAACCCGGGCTGTCAGCAGCCGGCGGCGGGTTCGGGTGTGCGTTGCGTGAGGCCCAGCGGGGGCCGGTGAGCGAGCATCCGGATGCGGCGTTGTGGGCCGTCCATCGGAACTCGGGGATCCGCGGCCGCGTTCAGAAGCGGCGGAGGATCAGGCGGGGTTCACCTGTCAGCGGCACATTCGGCAACACATGACAGCACGCTGCGACATCATCATGATGTCGGCAGTTCCGTTCGCCTCCCGGGCGGACAGAGTGCGTGCGATGTCAGTCATGGGGTTGATTATGACGATCCGTGTCCGGATGTGTCAAACACACCAGCGTCGGGCGTCGCTCGATGACGGAATGTGACAGATTGCTCAATCGTCGCTACCGTGCACGATCGTGGCTACGCGGATCCGGATCGTCGGCACCTCCGGCTCGGGGAAGAGCGTGCTCGCGGACCGCGTCTCGGCGCGGACCGGGGTGCCGCGGCTCGAGCTCGACGCCGTCTTCTGGGACGCCGACTGGCGGATGCGCGACCTCGACGAGGCCCGCGCCCGGGTCCGGGAGTTCGTGCGGCAGCATCCGGAGGGGTGGGTCGCGGACGGCAACTGGACGTCGCGTCTGGGCGACATGCTCGATCCGGGCTCGCCGGACGGCGCCGACACGGTCGTCTGGCTCGACCTGCCGCGCCGACGCGTGATGCGCCAGGTCATCGGGCGCACGCTGCGCCGTGTGGTGCGGCGGGAGGAGCTCTGGCACGGGAACCGGGAGCGTGCGCGCAACCTCTTCCGATGGCATCCCGAGCGGAACATCATCCGGTTCGCCTGGACCAACCATCCGGTCACGCGCGAGCGCATGCTCGGGCGCATCGCGGCGGGGGAGCGGATCGTGCGGCTGCGTGATCGCTCGGAGATCGAGGCCTGGCTGGCCTCGCTGCCGCCGGCCGGGCGTAGCGTGGGCCCATGAGCGAACTGACCTTCACGAACCAGAGGGATGCCTCGCGCTACGCGCTGCACCGGGGAGACGACCTCGTCAGCGTGCTCGACTACCGCGACGACGGGCGCACCGTGGCGCTCACTCGTGCTTACACGATTCCCACTTTCCGCGGCCACGGCTATGCGGCGGAGGTCGTCGAGCGCGCCGTGGCCGACATCGAGACTCTCGGCGACCGGACGATCATCCCGGTCTGCTGGTACGTCGCCGACTGGTTCGAGGCCCACCCCGAGCGCGCGGGCATCCTGAAGCCGCGCAGCTGACCGCCGCGTCGTGCCGATGCGGCCGGGATACGTCGCTCGGCGTACGCCTGTCAAGACGGTGCTCGTGAACGGATGCCGGGGCCAGACTGGGGCGATCGATCGAAGGAGACAGCCATGAACCGCGATCTTCCCGAGGGCGTCGTCGACCCCGACGGTGCCGGTGCCACCTCGCTCGCCGCGAGCGAAGCCGAAGACGACGCCGTCCGCGACGCGGACAGCCCCGCCGACGTCCCGATGCCCGACGGCGACAGCGCGGACGGATTCGTCGAGAGCGCCGAGATCCAGCAGGGCCTGGACCCCGACCTCGTCACCGACGAACAGGCAGACGAGGAGGAGCAGCGATGAGCGGTCAGGCCGACGAGATCGACTCGAGCGTCTCGGATTCCGCGACGCAGGACGCGCCCGAGACGGGTCGCGGCGGCACGCGGGCGACCGCCGCGGGCACCGGCGGCGACGTGACGCCTCCGAAGGAGGACACGCCGGTCTCGCCTCCGGGGGTGCAGGACGGCCCGGCGCTGTCTATGCACGACACGACCGAGCAGGAGCGCCTCGACGGGCTCGTCGCGCAGCTGCGCGCGGATCTTCCGGGTGAGAACCGGGCGACGGTCGAGCAGTACGTGCGCCAGCGCATCTCGCAGGTCGGCCTGAGCGTCGACGACGACGAGATCGCACGGATCGTCGACGACCTCGCCGTCGACTGAGGGACGACATCGCGAATGCCCCGGGCCGACAGCGCAAGGCCGCGCCCGGCACGTCCCGCCGGGCATAGCCTGACCCACGATGAGTGACACGGCGAGCATCCCGTTGTCGGCGCACCAGCGGTGGCGGGCCTTCTGGGTCTGCGTCGCGGTTGCGGCGCTGACGATCCTCGACCTGACCAAGGTCAACGTCGCGCTGCCTTCGATCGAGAAGGCCTTCGGCGCGGGCTCGACGGAGCTGCAGCTCATCGTGTCGGGCTACGTGCTCACCTTCGGGCTCACCCTCGTACCGGCCGGTCGCATCGGCGATCAGCGCTCGCGACGGGCGCTGTTCGTCATCGGGCTCTCGCTCTTCGCCGTGACGAGCGTCGTGTGCGCGCTCGCGCCCGACACGGACGTGCTCCTGGCCGCCCGGCTCGTGCAGGGCGTCGCCGCCGGAATCCAGATGCCCCAGGTCATCGGTCTCGCCCAGGAGATGTTCCAGGGGGCCGAGCGCGGGAAGGCCTTCGGGCTCTTCGGCGCCACGATCGGCATCTCGACGGCATTCGGCCCGACGCTCGGTGGCCTCATGATCGCGCTCGGCGGAGCCGAGGACGGATGGCGGTACATCTTCTGGATGAACGTCCCGCTGACCCTCGCCGTCCTCGCCGGGGTGATCTGGCTGCTTCCGAGGACCCGGGAATCGCGGCCGGCCCGGCTGCAGCTCGACCCGGTCGGCCTCCTGCTCTTCGCGCTCGTCGTGATCGCCTTCATGGCCCCGTTCCTCCTCACCACGGGCGCACAGGGCGATGACCCGCAGCGCTGGTGGTCGCTCGTGGCCTTCGGCGTCTTCGCCGCCCTGTTCGTGTGGTGGGAGCGGCGGTACGCGGCATCCGGCAAGCACCCC
Organism: Microbacterium sp. Yaish 1; assembly: GCF_002245215.1. GTDB lineage: Bacteria > Actinomycetota > Actinomycetes > Actinomycetales > Microbacteriaceae > Microbacterium. The sequence goes on along the minus strand of NZ_NPMR01000002.1, from coordinate 1,262,558 downwards.
CTGATCCCGCTCGACCTCTTCGCGATCTCGTCGTATCGAAACGGCACGCTCATCCAGGCCGTGTACTTCATGGCGCTCCCCGCCATGTTCCTGCTCACGACGCTCTTCCTGCAGCTCGGGGTGGGCCTCGAGCCGGTGTTCGCGGGAATGGTGTCGATCGGGTACGCCATCGCCAGCGCCGGCGCCTCGTACGTCGGCGGCCGGATCGTGACGCGGGTCGGGCGCCCGCTGGTGGTCGGGGGACTGGTCATCATGCTCGCGGCGGTCGTCGCGCTCGCCCTCGTCGCATACTTCGTGCCGCCCGGGATCGTCGAGTTCGCGATGGCGGGCGTGCTGACGGTCGGCGGCTTCGGCGGCGGTCTCGTCATCTCGCCCAATCAGACCCTGACCCTCGCCGACATCCCCGTGAAGCAAGGCGGCCTGGCAGGCTCCGTTGGTCAGCTCGTGCAGCGCATCGGAACCGCCGTCGGAACGGCGGTCGCGCTGTCGCTGTTCTATTCCACGGTGTACCGCCTCGGTGGCGGTTCGACGCCGCGGATCGACGTCTATCACGACGCCTACGCCCTCGGGATGGTCTCGGTGGGCCTGTTCCTCGCGCTCGCCCTCGTGCTGGGCGTCGCCGATCTCACCTCCCGGCGGCGGGCGGCGCGAGCCTGAGTCTGGCGGCTTCCCCGCGGGGCACCACGGCGATGTCCGACCCTCCTCCTACCCTGGTCGGCATGCGGATCCTCCACACCTCCGACTGGCACATCGGGCGGACCTTCCACGGTCATTCGACGCTCGACGCGCTGCGGGGCGTGCTCGAGGAGCTCACCGCCCAGGTGCGCGAGCACGAGGTCGACGTCGTCGTCGTGGCGGGCGACGTGTTCGACTCGGCCGCGCCGGCGGCGGGCTGCTACGCCCTCCTCTCCGACACGCTGCGCGGTATCGCCGACACCGGCGCTCGCGTCATCGTCACGAGCGGAAACCACGATTCCGCCGCCCGCCTCGGGTTCCAGGCGGCGCTGCTGCGCGAGGGCATCCACGTCCTCACCGACCCGGCCGCCGTGGGCACTCCGATCACGATCGCGGATGCCGACGGGCCGGTGCACTTCTACGGCATCCCGTACCTCGAGCCGGCGCTGCTGCGACACCTGTGGCCCGAGGCCCGGTCGCAGGCCGCCGTGATCGATCGCGCGATGGGGCTCGTGCGCGACGACCTGGCGGTGCGCGGCGGCCGGTCGGTCGCCATCGCCCACTGCTTCGCCGCAGGGGTCGAGCCGACGCCGCACCTCGAGCGAGACATCCAGCAGGGTGGTCTCGACGTCGTGCCGCTGTCCGCGTTCTCGGGCGTCGACTACATGGCGCTGGGGCATATCCACGGACGTCAGCAGCTCGCTCCCGCCGTCCGGTACGCGGGCGCGCCGCTCCACTACAGCTTCGGCGAGGGCGACAAGCCCCGGGGCTCGTGGCTGGTCGAGCTCGACGCCGAGGGCTTCGCCGATGCGCGATGGCTCGAGCTGCCGGTCCCGCGTCGGGTGGTCACCCTCCGCGGTCCGCTGGCCGACGTTCTCGCCGATCCCGCGCACGAGCAGCATGCCGACGCGTGGGTCTGCGTCGAGTACACCGACACGCTGCCCGAACGCGATCCGATGCGTCGCCTGCAGGAACGCTTCCCGTTCTGCGCGAAGGTCGTGCACGCCCCGGCGGATGCCGCGCCGAGCGTCGCGCGCACCTACGTCGACCGCGTCCGCGCCGCGCGCAGCGACGCCGAGCTCGTCGAAGCGTTCCTCGTGCACGTCCGAGAGGGGGCCGGGGCCGACGAGCGCGAGCGCGAGCTGCTGGCCGACGTCCTCGACGAGCGGGTCCGCGTGGAGGCGATGGCGTGAAGCTCCATCGCCTGGAGCTGACCGGCTTCGGTCCGTTCCGCGAGAAGCAGACCGTCGACTTCGACGCCTTCGATCGCGACGGCGTCTTCCTCATCTCGGGCCGCACCGGCGCGGGCAAGTCGAGCATCCTCGACGGGGTGAGCTTCGCGCTCTACGGCTCGGTCCCGCGGTACGACAACGGCGAACGGCGCCTCCGCAGCGACCACAGCTTCCTGGGCGACCCCACCGAGGTCCGGCTGGAGTTCACCGTCGGCGGGCAGCGCTGGCGCGTGACCCGGGCGCCGGAGTACGAGCGGCCCGCGAAGCGCGGCGACAAGCTCACGACCGAGATCGCGCGCGCCGAGCTCGAGCAGCACGTCGACGGCGAATGGGTGGGGCGGGCTGCGAAACCCCGCGAGGTCGCCCTGCTGCTCGACGAGGTGCTGGGCCTGAACGCGCAGCAGTTCCAGCAGGTCATCCTGCTGGCGCAGAACAAGTTCTCGCGGTTCCTCCTCGCTCGCAACGACGAGCGGCAGCAGCTGCTGCGCACCCTGTTCGGCACCAAGCGCTTCGAGCAGTACAAGGACGACCTCGAGGAACGCCGGCGCACGGCGCAGCGCGAGCTCGACGCCGCCGGCGATCAGGTGCGTACGCTTCTCGAGCTCGCCGAAGCGGCGATGACGCAGCAGAGCAGCGCCATCGGCGACGACGGTGCGACGGACGAGCCGGCCCCGCTCGACCTCGCCGGTCGACGCGATGCCGTCGAGCGAGCACACCGTCGCGCCGATTATCGCGTGGAGCAGGCCGACGAGCTCCGCCAGCAGGCGGAGTCGCGGCAGGCCGCTCTCGTGGCGGCGCACGCCGAGCTCGTCGAACAGGCGCGGGTGCTCGACGACCTCGCCACGGCGCGGCGACGCCTGGACGACCTCGATGCGATCGCCGGCGAGGTGGCCGCGGGTGAACGCCGACTCGAGCGTGCACGTGCCGCCGAAGCGCTCCGCGCGACGCTGGAGCAGGCCGACCGGTCCGACGAAGCGGCGGGCGAGGCCCGCGTCGCGGCGGAGCGCGCCGAGAGGCGCTGGACGGCGGCCGGCGGAAGCGTCGACGACGACATCGCCGCTCTCGTCGAGACCCTCACGGGCGACATCGCGCGCTGGACGGACGCGCTCGCGCGCGAGCACGAGCTGACGGATGCCCTCGATGCGCGAGACGCGACCGCGGCAGAGATCGCCCTTCTCGAGGAGCAGGCGACGCTGCTCGAGGAGCAGCACGCGCTCCTGCCCGCGGAGCGCGAACGACTCGCGACCGAGCTCGCAGCGGCGACCCTTGCGGCGGCGCGCGGCGACGAGCAGCGTGCCCGGGTGGCCGAGCTCGCCGCTCAGGCCGAGGCGGCCGGTGAGGCCGAACGGCTCGCGGATGAGCTCGGCGAGGCCGAGGAAGCCTATCTGCGTGCGAGCGGCGCCGCGGAGGCAGCGGCCGCCGCCGTCACCGACCTGCTGCGGCGACGGGTGGCCGGGCGGGCGGGAGAGCTCGCCGCCGAGCTGACCGATGGCGCGGCCTGCCCGGTCTGCGGGGCGCTCGAGCACCCGCATCCCGCGCCCCCGGCGGACGACGGTGTGACGGACGACGATCTGGCCGACGCCGAGTCGGCGCGGGATGCTGCCGCAGCCGAGGCCCGCGGTGCGGGGGAGCGCGCCGCCCTGCTTCGCGCAGACCATGCCGCTGCGACGGCGCGCGCGGGCGGACGCGGGCGCGATGAGCTCGCGGGCCTGCTCGCTCAGGCGCGGGACGAGCTGGCATCCGCCGAACGCGCCGCCGAGCGTGTCACCGCTCTCACCGAGAAGCGCGACGTGCTCGACCGTCTCGACGCGGAGGCGACCGAGGAGCGCACGCGCCTCGCGACCGCCCTGGCCGATGCACGCGAGCGCTCCGCCGTGGCCACCACGACGCTCACCCGACTGGAGAGAGACGTGGCCGACGCGCGGGGTCCGTTCGCGACGGTCGCTGAGCGCATCGCGGCGGCGACCGAGCAGCGTGACCTCGCGCGCGGGGTGCTCGAGGGGCGGCGGGCGCTCGCTCACAGCGAGGCGACCGCGGCCGATGCGGCGAACGACCGCGCGCAGCGGATCGAGGCATCGGTGTTCGCCGACGTCGGTGAGGTGCGCGCGGCGCTGCTTCCCGAGTCCGAGCGGACCGCCCTCACGCGGCGCGTGGCCGAACACGCCGCGGACGTCGCGGCCACGCGCGCCCGCCTGCTCGAACTCGAGCTCGCTGCCGCGGGGCTTCCCGACGAGCGGCCCGATCTCGAGGCCGCTGCGGAGGCGGTCGCCGCCGGAGACCGCGCCCGCAGCGCGGCGATCGCTGCGCACCGCGATGCCGTCAACGCCGCCGACACGATGCGTGATCTCCTCCTTCGCATCGACGACGCGTTCGTCGCGGTGGCCGGTCTCGCCGAGCGGACGGCGACGGTGACCCGCCTCGCCGACACCGTCGCCGGCCGTGCGCCCAACACCCGGAAGATGGATCTCGAGACCTTCGTGCTCGCGGCCGAGCTCGAAGAGATCGTCGCCGCCGCCAACCTGCGCCTGCGCGACATGTCGTCAGGGCGGTACACCCTCCATCACAGCGACGCGCTGCAGGCCCGTGGCGCAGCATCCGGACTCGGGCTCGAGGTGCTCGACGCGCACACCGGCCGTCTGCGTTCGCCGCAATCGCTGTCGGGAGGAGAGACCTTCCTCGCCTCCCTCGCCCTCGCGCTCGGTCTCGCCGAGGTCGTCACCGGTCGCGCCGGCGGCATCCGTCTCGACACGCTCTTCGTCGACGAGGGCTTCGGGTCGCTCGATCCCGAGACCCTCGAGCTCGCGATGCGCACTCTCGACGAGCTGCGCGCGGGCGGCCGGACCGTCGGCGTCATCAGTCACGTCGAGGGCATGAAGGAGCAGCTCGCCGCGCAGATCGTCGTCGAGGCGACGCGCGAGGGCCCGAGCATCATCCGGCAGGAGGCGCTCAGCGAGCGCGACTAGGCTGGCGTCGTGAGGACTTTCTGGACCGTCGTCGGAGTGATCGCCGCGATCCTCGTCGCGTGGGTGATCGTCGACATCGTGCTGCGCCTGGCCGTGTTCGCGGTCAAGCTCGGGCTCGTCGCGGTCGTCGCCCTCGTCGTGTTCCTGCTGCTGCGCCGGCTGTTCGCGCGCAGCGGCGATCAGACGCCGTAGTCGGCGCGGATCCGCTCGTACAGGGCGCGGCTGCACGCGGCGACGGCTTCGTCCCACCCGGTCGTCGCGCCGTCCTGGGCATCATCCGACACCGCTTTGAGCACGCGGATGGGGATGCCGAAGCGCTGCGCGACCCAGATGTAGACGTAGGTCTCCATGTCGACCAGCTGGGCTCCCAGCGACTGGATGAGGGCGACCGCCTCGGCGTCGTCGACGAAGACGTCACCCGTCGCGATGCGCACCCCGGTGCCGCCGGCCTCGACGCGCTCGGGCATCGAGAGGTGCCGGCCGCGAACCCCGGCCAGGTCGAACACGTCGTGCTGGACGGCGTCGCCGACTTCGTAGATGCCGGGCCCGAGAGCACCGGCCACCGCTCCCGCCGTCCCGACGACGACGATCTCGTCGTACGCGGTGCGGTCGAGTGCGCGGGTCAGTTCATGCGCGGCGAGCAGCTTGCCCGGTCCCGTGAGCAGGATGTCGAACCCCGGGATGTCGGCGGGGAACCCGATCAGCTCATCGCGGTGGGCGACGACCAAGAGCCGTCGCACGGTCAGGCACCGCCCCGAGCGAGGATGCCGAGGATGCCGGAGATCAGCAGGTAGGCGCCGATGCCGCCCACCACGACCCAGATCGCGATGCGGGCGGAGGACGGCCGCTTGTCGTCGCCGTTGTCGAGGCTCATCCCGCCAGCCTAGGCGAGGTCTCGTCGACGAATGCCCGGGCGGGCCGGGAACCGGATTGACCCGGTCGTGCGCCCTGGTGCCCTCGCGCCTGATCGTTAGACTCGAGCTGAGGTCAGACCATCCAGAGGCGGGAGCGACGGCATGAAGACGGTACTTCTCGATACGCCCGCGGGCATCACCGCGCGGCTCGGGTGGGATCCCGCCATCACGGTCCATCACCGGCGGCGGATGATCGCGCGCGAGCTCGTCGCCCAGGCTCTCGGGTGCGACGAGAAGGACGTGCGCATCGAACGCGAGGCGCCCCGCGGCTTCGGCTATCACACGCGCCTCATCGCCTCACGCGACGGCGTCGAGGTGCCGCTGGCGATCACGACGGCGAGCTTCCGCGCGGCGACGGTCGTCGCGGTCAGCGACCCGGGACTGCCGGTGGGCATCGACATCCGCGACGCGCATCCCGAACCCGCCGACCTGGCCCGGATGCGCAAGCACTCGCGGCTCTTCGCCGGCGCCGACACCCTCGACCTCGTCGACCACTGGGTTCACGTGCAGGCGGTGCTCGAGGCCGACGGCCGCGGCGTCCGTGTCGCACCGGAACAGGTCCGGCTCGACCCGGGCCGCCACCGCGGCTGGATCCCGGATCGCAAGATGAAGTACACCCTCGTCGACATCTCGCGCGACGGGTGGCTCATCACGCTGGCCTACGGAACCCTGCCGACGGCCTGATCCGCGCCTCCCCGGTCGGCCCGGGTCAGTCGACGAGGTCGGGCAGTGCCCGCCGGAGCTCGGCGAGCCACGCCTCGGGGTTGCCGTCCGACGGTGCACGCCAGTCGCCCCGCGGCGACAGCGACCCCGCCGCGGCGACCTTGGGCCCGTTGGGGATCGCGCTGCGCTTGAACTGCGCGAAGCCGAAGAACCGCTTGATGAACACCTGCAGCCAGTGCGTGATCTCGGCGAGGTCGTACGCGTAGCGACTGTCGCGCGGGAAGCCGACCGGCCAGTCGCCGGCATCCGCATCCGACCACGCGTGCTGGGCGAGGAAGGCGATCTTCGACGGACGGAACCCGTAGCGCAGGACGTGGTGCAGCGCGAAGTCGTGGAGGGCGTAGGGCCCGATCGTCGACTCCGTGGACTGCACCTTGCCGTCTTCGCCCGCGGGCACGAGCTCGGGACTGATCTCGGTGTCGAGAACCGACTGCAGCACCGCCACGGCCTCGTCGGTCAGGTCGGTTCCCGTGCCCTCCCGGTGCGCGATCACCCAGCGGATGAGGTGCTGCATGAGCGTCTTGGGCACACCGACGTTCACGGCGTAGTGGCTCATGTGGTCGCCGACGCCGTACGTGGCCCAGCCGAGCGCGAGCTCCGAGAGATCGGAGGTGCCGATGACGATGCCGTTCAGGCGGTTGGCGAGCCGGAACAGGAAGTCGGTGCGGACACCGGCCTGGACGTTCTCGAACGTCACGTCGTAGACGGGCTCGCCGGAAGCGTAGGGGTGTCCGATGCCGCGCAGGAGCTCGTTCGCCGCGGGACGGATGTCGATCGTCTCGATCGTCGCGCCGATCGCCTCGGCAAGGGCGACGGCATTGGACTTCGTGTGGTCGCTCGTGGCGAATCCGGGCATCGTGTACGCGAGGATGTCGCTGCGCGGGCGACCCATGCGATCCATCGCGCGGGCGACGACGAGCAGGGCGTGAGTGGAGTCGAGCCCGCCGGACACGCCGATCACGGGGCGGGGACCGCCGATGGCCCGCATCCGCTGCTCGAGTCCGGAGACCTGGATGTTGAACGCCTCGTAGCAGTCCTGGTCGAGGCGGGCGGGGTCGTCCGGGACGAAGGGGAAGCGGTCGAGTGTGCGCCGCAGCCCGATGTCCGCGGCGGGCGGGTGCAGGAACGTCTCGACGGTGAGGAAGTCGGTTCCCGTCGTGCGGCGGTTGTCGTCGAAGGTGCCCTGTCGGTACCGGTCCTGCCGCACCCGGTCGAGGTCGACGTCAGCCACGCTGCGGCGCGGACCGTCGGGGAAGCGCTCGGTCTCGGCCAGGAGCGAGCCGCCCTCGTAGATCATGGTCTGGCCGTCCCACGAGACGTCGTTGGTCGATTCGCCGAGGCCTGCCGCGGCGTAGGCGTACACGGCGAGGCACCGCAGCGATTGCGACTGCACGAGCGTGCGGCGGTCGTCGGCCCGGCCGATCGTGATGGGAGAGCCCGACAGGTTCACGAGCACCGTCGCTCCCGCGAGAGCCGCGCGGGACGAGGGCGGCACCGGAACCCACATGTCCTCGCACACCTCGGCATGCAGGACGAGGCCGGGGACGTCGCGGATGTCGAAGAGGAGGTTCGTCCCGAACACGGTCTCGTGCGAGCCGATGCGGATGCTCTCGCCGTCCCACTCCTCGCCGGCGGCGTACCAGCGGCGCTCGTAGAACTCGCGGTAGGTGGGCAGGTGGGCCTTGGGGGCGACGCCGAGGATCTCGCCGCGGTGAATGACGACGGCGCAGTTGTACAGGCGGCTGCGGTGGCGGAGCGGGGCACCGACCACCAGCACCGGCATCAGGTCGACGGATGCCGCGACGATGCGCTCGATCGCCGCGTCGACGGCATCCAGCACGGCGTCCTGCAGGACGAGGTCGTCGATCGCGTAGCCGGTGAGGCACAGCTCGGGGAACACCGCGACCGCGACGGAGTCGGCGTCGCACGCCTGCGCCTCGGCGAGCACGGCCTCGGCGTTGGCGGCGGGATCGGCGATGGCCACCGGGATGGTGCAGGCGGCGATCCGCGCGAAGCCGTGGGCGTACGCGCTGGCGAAGGGGAGCGACTCGTTCACCCTCCTCAGTCTGGCACCGGCGCCGGCGGTGTCGCACCCCGCGGTTAGGGTCATTGAACGGAAGGGGATCATGCGATACATCGAGGACGAAGGCCGGATCGTCTGGAGCGCGAGCGACCTCAAGGCCGCGGCCGAGTGCGAGTTCGCCTGGCTGCGCGCGATCGACGCCAAGCTCGGACGCGTCGCCGCCGTCGACGAGCCCGACGACCCGACGCTCGAGCGGGCCGGCCGTCTGGGCGACCGGCACGAAGAACGTCAGCTCGCCGCGTACCGCGCCGAATTCGGTGATCGTGTGGCCGAGATCCCCGAGACGCGATCATCGGATGCCGCGGGCCTGGCGCGGGCCGTCGCGCTCACGCGCGAGGCTCTCGCATCGGACGCGCGGGTGATCTACCAGGCCGCGTTCGCCGACACCGACTTCGTCGGGTTCGCCGACTTCCTGCTGCGCGACGACGACGACCGGTGGGTCGTGCAAGACACCAAGCTCGCGCGTCACGCCCGCGTCACCGCGCTGATGCAGCTCGAGGCGTATGCCGTCCAGCTCGACCGCGAGGGCGCGCGCGTGGCCGACCAGGTCGAGCTGCTGCTCGGCGACGGCACGGTGTCACGGCACGCCCGGGCCGACATCGCGCCGGTGTTCGTCCTGCGCCGCGAGCGCCTGCGCTCGCTCATCGCCGACCGTGACGTCGCTGCGGGGGCCGAGGGTCGGCCGATCGCGTGGGGAGACGACCGCGGCGACCTTCGGGTCGCGGCCTGCGGACGGTGCGCGACCTGCGATCTCGAGGTCGTGGCCGCGCGCGACCTGCTGCTCGTCGCCGGGATGCGGCCGATCCAGCGCGAGCGGCTGCGGGCCGCCGGCATCACCACCATCGACGAGCTCGCGGCGGCACGCGAGACGCCGGCCCGGATGTCGTGGGACACGTTCACCGGGCTCCGCACCCAGGCGCGGCTGCAGCTCGACAGCCCGGCGGGCGGCGTCACGACCGCGCCCGACGGCGAGACCGAGACCGCCCCGAGCGCGGCGCCCCTGCCGACCTACGAGGTCGTCTTCCCGCAGGCCCTCGGCGCGCTTCCCCGGCCCGATCTCGGCGACCTGTTCTTCGACTTCGAGGGCGACCCGCTCTACACCGAGGGCGCGGGCCGCCACTGGGGCATCGACTACCTGTTCGGGTGGGTCGATCTGCGCGAGCAGTACTCCGCGCTGTGGGCTCACACGTTCGACGAGGAGAAGGCGGCGTTCCAGACCTTCCTCGAGTTCGTCGCCGTGCGGCGCGCCGCCCATCCCGCGATGCACATCTACCACTACGCGCCGTACGAGCCGACGCATCTCCTCGCGATGGCCGCGCGCTACGGCGTCGGCGAAGCGGAGGTCGACCGGCTGCTGCGCGACGGTGTCTTCGTCGACCTGTATCCGATCGTCCGCCGGGCGCTTCGCGTGGGCTCGCGCTCGTACTCGATCAAGAAGCTCGAACCCCTCTACATGGGCGCCGAGGTCCGGACGAGCGATGTCCAGAAGGGCGACGACTCGATCGTCCGGTACGTCGAGGCGCGGGCGCTCGCCGAGGCGGGTGACACCGACGGTGCCGCCGCGATCCTCGCCGACCTCGCCGACTACAACCGCTACGACTGCGTGTCGACGCGTCGACTGCGCGACTGGCTCGTCGACCGCGCGCGCGAGGCGCAGCTCCGCCCGTCTGCCGACGTCGAGCCCGAAGAGCGCGCCTACGAGCCGTCGCCGCGGGCGACGGCTCTCTCACGGCTCGCGGATGCCGCTGCCACCGACGATCCTGCCGGCGCCGAGGCTCCGGCCGCCGTTGCGCTCCGGCTCGGGGCGGCGGCGATCGACTACTACCCGCGCGAGGCGAAGTCGTTCTGGGCCACGCACTTCCTTCGCCTGCGCGAACCGCTCTCGATGTGGGAGGACACCCGCGACGTCGTCGCCGTCGCGGCGGAGCGCAGCCGGGTGCTCGAAGACTGGCATCGCCCCGAGGGTGCCCGGACCGACCGGCGCATCCTCGAGCTCCGCGGCGAGGTCGCGCCGGGCACGCGGCTGAGCGTCGATTCGTCGCCCTTCGCGATCTACGAGTCGCCCGCGCCGTTCCCGACCGAACCGCGGCCCCGCTTCATCCACGCCGACCGGCGCGTCCGGGTGGTCGAGGTGCTCGATGACGGCGCGATCGTCGAGGAGCTCGCCGCGGGGGCGTACATGTGGTCCGAGCTGCCGATCGCGCTGACCCCCGCGGCCCCGCCTCCCGCGGGCAGCCAGCAGGCGGCGATCGATGCGTGGGCCGACGGGGTGATCGCCGCGACGCCCGACCTGCCCACCGATCCCGCGACCGATCTGCTGCTGCGCCGGCCGCCGCGAACGCTCTCCGGCGGGTTGCCCGGCGACGGATCCGACCCCGTCGCCGATATCTCGCGCGCCATCCTCGACCTCGACCGCAGCTATCTCGCCGTTCAAGGCCCTCCCGGAACGGGCAAGACCTATGTGGGGTCGCACGTCGTGGCGCGTCTGGTCGGCGAACGCGGATACCGCGTCGGAGTCGTCGCGCAGTCGCACGCCGTCGTCGAGAACATGCTCGACCGCATCGCGGCGGCGGGCGTGCCTCGCGAGAAGATCGCCAAGGCGGTGAAGGGCGAGCCGACCGGTGACGAGGCCTTCACCGTCATCCCGAAGAACGGCGTCGCCGAATTCACCGCGACACGTCCCGACGGCTATGTGGTGGGCGGTACAGCATGGGATCTCACCCACGCGGGCCGCATCCCGCGCGGCAGCCTCGATCTGCTCGTCATCGATGAGGCGGGTCAGTTCTCCCTCGCCTCGACGATCGCGGTGTCGGTCGCGGCATCCCGGCTCCTCCTGCTTGGCGATCCCCAGCAGCTGCCGCAGGTCAGCCAGGGCACGCACCCCGAGCCGGTCGATACGTCCGCTCTCGGCTGGATCATGGACGGCGCTCACGTCATTCCCGCCGACCGCGGGTTCTTCCTGGCCGAGACCCGGCGAATGCGGCCGGAGGTCGCCGAGCCGGTCTCCGTGCTGGCCTATGACGGACGTCTCGCCGCGCACGTCTCGACCGCGGACCGGATGCTCGCGGGTGTGACTCCGGGCGTCGTGCCGTTGCCCGTCGCACACCGGCGCAATGCCACCGCCTCGCCCGAGGAAGCCGAGGTCGTCGTGCGCCTGGTCGCCGATCTCCTCGGCCGCGCGTGGCTGCCCGATCCGGCGCTCGCACCGCGTCCGCTCGGGCAGCGCGACATCATCGTGGTCACGCCGTACAACGCACAGCAGGTGCTCGTCGAGGAGGCGCTCGCCGCCGCGGGCTACACCGAGGTGCCGGTCGGAACGGTCGACCGCTTCCAGGGGCAGGAGGCGGCGGTGGCGATCGTGTCGCTCGCGGCATCCTCGGGTCGCGACGCACCGCGGGGACTGGAGTTCCTGCTGCTGCAGAACCGCCTCAACGTCGCCGTCTCACGCGCGCAGCACACGGCGTACATCGTCTACGGCACCGGCATCCTCGATGATCTGCCGCGCACGCCCGAGGGGGTGGCGCGGATGAGTGCGTTCGCTCGCCTCGTCGGAGCGGTCTGAAACGCGCGGCTCGCGCTTATCGGGCGCACTTTCCACCGACAGGCGCAGCTTGAACCGCGCCTCATCCGCGAAAGTGCGCTCGATACCCGGGGTGGGGTGGGGTGGGGTGGAGGTGCGGGCGCGGGTCAGTCGACGGTTCCGTAGAGGCGGTCGCCCGCGTCGCCGAGACCGGGCACGATGTAGCCGCGCTCGTCGAGACGCTCGTCGAGCGAGCCCAGGACGAGGGTCACGTCGCGGTCGCCGACCTGCTTCTCGATGGCGGCGAGGCCCTCGGGAGCGCCGAGGATGCAGATCGCGGTGACGTCCTGCGCGCCGCGCTTGAAGATGAAGTCGATCGCGGCGCCGAGCGACCCGCCCGTGGCGAGCATCGGGTCGAGCACGAAGCACTGGCGGTCGCTGAGGTCGTCGGGCAGGCGCTCGGCGTACGTGGTCGGCTCGAACGTCACCTCGTTGCGCGCCATCCCCAGGAAGCCCACCTCGGCGGTGGGGAGGAGCTTGGTCATGCCCTCGAGCATGCCCAGCCCGGCGCGCAGGATCGGCACCACGAGGGGCCGCGGCTTGGCGATCGCGAGGCCCGTCGTCCGGGTCACGGGCGTCTCGATCTCGACCTGCTCGGTGCGGACGTTGCGGGTGGCCTCGTACGCGAGCAGGGTGACGAGCTCCTCGGTGAGCTGGCGGAACACCGGCGAGGTGGTGTTCTTGTCGCGCAGGACCGAGAGCTTGTGGGTGATGAGGGGGTGGTCGGCGACGTGAACACGCATGTGAATGATCCTACGCGGACGGTCCCCGTCTCCTCGGCTCTACGCTGGTGCCGTGACCCTGACGGCATCCGCTGGCGACATCCGCAGCATGACGCGGGCCCTCGAGCTCGCGGAAGCGGCTGCGGCAGCCGGCGACATCCCCGTGGGCGCCGTCGTGACGGATGCGGCGGGTGCGGTGATCGGCGAGGGGAGGAATCTCCGCGAGGCGACCGGCGACCCGACGGCTCATGCCGAGGTTGTCGCGCTGCGCGCCGCGGCGGCCAGGACCGGCTCGTGGAACCTGGCCGGGTGCACCCTCACCGTGACGCTCGAGCCCTGCGTCATGTGCGCGGGCGCGATGCTGCAGGCGCATGTCTCGCGACTCGTCTTCGGCGCGTGGGACGACAAAGCCGGAGCGGCCGGGTCGCAGTACGACCTCGTGCGCGACCGCCGGCTTCCCGTCCGCGCGGAGGTCGTCGCCGGGGTGCGGTCCGCGGAGTCGTCGGCGCTGCTGCGCGCATTCTTCGCGCAGCAGCGGTGAGCACTCGGCCGGTCAGTCCCAGGAGCTGAGGATGATCGCCTCGGTCGGGGGAGCCGGCGAGAGGGGCGTACCGAGGTAACCCATCGTCGACAGGATCGCGGTGCGGACCTTGCCCGGGCGTTCGAGGTGCACGGCGTGCCCGACGCCCTCGATGACCACCTCGGTCACCTGACCGCCCGCCTGGCGGTACCGGTCGAAGACGGCGCGGGTCTGGGCGACCATCTGCTGGGCCGGCGCGGCCTCGACGCCCGGCCAGCCGGGGATCGCGCCGATCTCGCCGAGGTGAGCGCTGTCGGCGAACGAGCCGTCGGCGACGATGACGTCGGCGCCGCCGCGCACCCACAGGATCGGAGGAGCGTCGTAGCCTGCCGCGAGGTCGACGATCGACGAGACGTCGAAGTGCCCCGGGGCGAGGGCGTTCTGCGTGCCGAGCCGGCCCGCGGCGAAGCCGGGCCAGTTCTCGCTCGGGACGCTGTCGCCGGGGTAGTTGCCCTCGGCCGTCGAGGTCGTGAGCATCGCCTCGACCCACGTGTCCTCGTTGTCGGATTCGTAGTCGGGCGAGACGAACGACGTGCGGAAGAACGAACGGGCGGTGCCCTCATCGTCGCCCGCGTCGCGAGCCGTGAGGCGGTCGACGAGGGTCGGGCTGACGGCGCCCGCGCCGCATCCGGCGTCATCGTCGGTCAGGCGCGTGCCGTCGAGCCGCGTGCCGCCGAAGCCGTAGGGCGACACGGGCGAGAGCAGGCTCAGCGAGCGCACCCGGTGATCGAGGGCGTACTGCATCGCGACCGCGGCGCCCAGGCCCCAGCCCACGAGGTGCACGGCATCGAGGCCCAGAGCCTCGAGCGTCGCCCGCACGTCGTCCGAGAAGTCGCGGACGCCGCGCGTCGCGTCGACCGGCAGCCGTTCGGTGTCGCCGAAGCCGCGGAGGTCGATGGCGATCGGGCGGACGTCGCTCGGCAGGTCCTCGATGATCTCCTGCCAGAACAGGCTCGACCCGGGAGCCGTGTGAAGCAGCACGAGCGTGCGGTCGGCCGGGGTCTCGGGGTCGTCTGCGGCGCGTTCGAGGATGTTCACCGCCAGGCGCGACGTCTCGATGGTGCGTGGCGTGATGCCGTCGAAGAGGGGCATGGCGGGATCCTTCGCTCTGCTCTGCGCGGCGAGCGCCTCCGCGCCCGCGGACGCTTCGACTCTACCTCGCGCCCGTTCCCTCCGCTGGGAAACGGCCGGACTTAAGATGGCCGCATGCCCGACCTCGTCGCCCTGCCCCCGATCGCCATCCTCGGAGCCGGTTCGATGGGGGGTGCGGTGCTGTCGGGGCTCGTGGCCTCGGGCGCCGCGGCCGGAGGAGTGACCGTCACCAACCGCACCGCCGAGAAGGCCGCCGCCCTCGCCGACCTGCCGGGAGTGACGAGCGTCGCGCTCGCCGACACTCCCACGGGCAACACGGATGCCGCGGCCGCTGCCGATGTGGTCCTGATCGGCGTCAAGCCCGCGATGGTGCCCGACCTGCTGCGCGAGATCGCGCCGGTGCTGCGCCCGGGGGCGGTGGTGGTGAGTCTCGCCGCGGGCGTCACGATCGACACCTTCGCCGGGATCCTGGGGTCGGATGTCGCGGTCATCCGGTCGATGCCCAACACCCCCGCCGTCGTCGGGAAGGCCGTCACGGGGCTGGCTGCCGGCCCCGCGGCATCCGATGCGCACCGGGCGACCGTGCGCGCGCTCTTCGAGACGTGCGGCGTGGTCGTCGAGGTGCCGGAGGGGCAGATCGACGCCCTGTCGACGATCTCGGGCTCGGGTCCCGCCTACGTCTTCCTGCTGATCGAGGAACTCACGCGGGCTGCGGTCGGCAAGGGCTTCGCCGAGGCCGAGGCGCGGGTGATGGCCGAGCAGACGTTCATCGGTGCCGCCGCTCTGCTCGACGCGTCGGGGGAGGACCCGGCGGAGCTGCGCCGGCGCGTCACGAGCCCGAAGGGCACCACCGAGCGAGCGATCGCCGTGCTGCAGGAGGCCCGCCTCGACGACGTCTTCGCGCGCGCGACCGACGCGGCGCTGGCCCGCGCCCGAGAGCTCGCCGCCGGCGCCTGACCCCGGCATACCGCGACATCGCGGCGGCGAAACCGGGTCAGCGGTCGAGGGAGGCGAAACGCTCGATGTCGGAGTTGGTGCCCGAGACGATGATGAGGTCGTGGTTGGTGACGACCGTGTTCGCCTCGGCGTAGCGGAACGGCTTGCCCGGGCTCTTGACCCCGACGACGGTGACGCGGTATTTCGTCCGCACGCCCGACTCGTTGAGGCCGACGCCGCGGATGAACTTCGGCGGGTACATCTTCGCGAGCACGAAGTCGTCGTCGAAACGGATGAAGTCGAGCATGCGCCCGCTCACGAGGTGCGCGACGCGCTCGCCGGCCTCGCGCTCGGGGTAAACGACGTGATTGGCACCGACACGGGCGAGGATCTTGCCGTGCGACTGCGAGACCGCCTTCGCCCAGATCTGCGGGACCTTCAGGTCGACGAGGTTCGCGGTGATGAGCACGGAGGCCTCGATCGACGAGCCGACGGCGACGACGGCGACCTGGAAGTCCTGCGCACCGATCTGCTTGAGCGCGTCGAGGTTGCGGGCGTCGGTCTGCACCGCGTGCGTGACGCGCTCCGACCACTTCTGGACGAGCTCGAGGTTGTCGTCGATCGCGAGCACTTCGCGGTCGAGGCGGTCGAGCTCGCCCGCGCAGGCGGCGCCGAAACGGCCCAGCCCGATGACCAGGACGGGAGCGTCGCTCCGGATCTGCTCAACCAACGATCGGCCTTTCGACGGGCAGGGCGTACAACTGCGAACGGGATGCCGCGGCCACCGCTGCAGCGAGAGTCACTGTACCAACGCGTCCCATGAACATGACGAGGGCCATGACGTACACCGCCGGGTCGGGCAATTCGGCCGTCAAGCCTGTCGACAGCCCGACGGTCGCAAAGCCGGAGATCACGTCGAACAGCACCTCGTCGACGGGGGCCTTGGTGATCTGCGCGATCGTGACCGTGCCGATCGCGACGATCGTGGCGCTCCACGCGACGACCGAGAGGGCGACGCGCTGGACGTCGCTGGGGATGCGGCGGCGGAACACCTGCACCGACGGGCGCCCCTTCGCCTCGGACCACACGGCGAGGGCGAGCACGGCGAGGGTCGTGACCTTGATGCCGCCGGCGGTCGAGGCCGAGCCGCCGCCGACGAACATGAGCATCGATCCGACGATGAGGGACGAGCCGTGCATCTCGCCGATGTCGATGATGGAGAAGCCGCCCGACCGGGTCATCGCCGAGATGAAGAAGGCCTGGAACGTGGTGTCCCACGCCTCCATCGAGCCGAAGGTCGCGGGATTGTCGTACTCGAGGAGCAGGAAGACGCCGGCGCCCGTGAAGAACAGGATGACCGTCGTGATGATCGTGAGCTTCGCGTGCAGCGACCACGCCCGCACGTGCCACTGGTGGCGCCAGAGCGTGAAGATCACCGGGAAGCCGATGGAGCCCAGGAACACCCCGGCCATGAGCACGGTGAGCATGACGTAGTCCTGGGCGAACGGCTGCAGTCCATCGGCGTTCGGCGAGAAGCCGGTGTTGGTGAAGGCCATCGCCGCGTAGTATGGCGCCTCCCACAGCGCGGTGAGCGGGTCGACGCCGCCGAACAGCAGTGAGGGATACAGCAGGATCGCCAGGCCCGCCTCGATGACGAGCGTCGACAGCGCGACGGTGCGCAGCAGCAAGCCGACCTCGCCGAGGCGGACGGCCTGACCTTCGTTGACGGGACCACCGTGTGCGCGCATCGGATTGCTGTCGCCGGCGGCGATGAGCTTCGCGCGCAGGCCGAGACGCTTGGAGATGACGAGTCCCAGGATCGACGCGAGGGTCAGCACGCCGAGCGCACCGACGTTGACGCCGATGTAGATGAGGACGTGACCGAACGGCGACCAGTGCGTGGCCATGTCGACGGTCGCGAGCCCGGCGACGCAGATCGTCGACACCGCGGTGAACAGCGCGTCGGCGAACGGTGTGGCACGGCCCGATGCGGATGCCGCGGGCAGGGAGAACAGCGTCGTGAAGACGAGGATCAGCGTCGAGAAGATCAGAACCGCGAACCGGGAGGGGGAGGCGGTCGCCAGATCGCGACCGGCATCCCAGGCGCTGCGCCCGAAACCACCGAGGCGGTTGAGGACGATCGCGCCGACGGACCTGTCCGCCATGCGTGTTCCTCCCCACGATCGCAGCTGTTGCTCCCGGCGCCGCGGTAGGTCGGTGCCGATGTCATGGTACTCGGGCGCGCGCGCCGACTAACCTGATGGCATGGCGGACATCTTCGACGTGATCGCCGACGGTACCCGTCGGGACATCCTGAGGCTCTTGCTCGATCGGGACTCCGATCCGCGCTCCTCCGGGACGAGCGTCTCGCAGATCGTGAGCGAGCTCGGCGTGAGCCAGCCGACGATCTCGAAGCACCTCAAGGTGCTGCGCGGGGCCGAGCTCGTCACCGTGCGGGAGGAGGGGCAGCACCGCTACTACAGCCTGTCTCCCGAGCCGCTCGACGTCGTCGACGACTGGCTCGTCCCCTTCCTCTCCTCCGAGGCCTACGACGCCGAGCCCGTCGCCGCCCTTCCCGAGCAGGCCGTGGCTGCGGCCGAGCTGGTCGGCCGGGCCGCGGCATCCGCGAAGCACGCCGTCACGAGCGTGTTCGGCAAACGGTCCGGACGCTGACGCAGGTACGCTCGCCCCGTCGGGACAACAGGCGTCACTTCGGTTTACACGCGTCGCGCGCGACCCCTAGAGTGTTCGCATCCGGGGAAAGGGATGACGATGGCCGAGCTGCCCGATGTGCGCTTCCTCACTGTCGCGGAGGTGGCCGAGATCATGCGGGTGTCGAAGATGACGGTGTATCGCCTCGTGCATTCCGGCGAACTGCCCGCGGTGCGCTTCGGCCGCAGCTATCGCGTCCCCGAGTCGGCGGTGCGCGACGCCGTGCAACGGCCGATCGCCGACGTCGGCTAGACTGATCCGAGGCATTTTTCGCGAGGTGCCTGTTCCCGGACGCAGACGAGATGCGTCCAGACCCTGACATAGTGAGGTTTTCCGTGGGTTCTGTCATCAAGAAGCGCCGCAAGCGCATGGCGAAGAAGAAGCACCGCAAGCTGCTTCGCAAGACTCGCCACCAGCGCCGCAACAAGAAGTAAGTCGCGGCGACGTCACTGAGCGCCCCGTTCGGCTCCGGCCGAGGGGCGCTTCGTGCTTTCCGGATGCGGCCGCCCCGCCTCGCCGCGGCCTAGGCTGAACGTGGAGGAACGAGCATGAAATCCATCACCATCGACGAGCTCCGCGCGGGCCGCGACATCCCCCTCATCGACGTGCGCGAGGATCACGAGTTCGCCGCGGGACGCGTCCCGGGTGCGATCAGCATCCCGATGTCGCAGCTCGGCGATCGCATCGACGAGCTGCCCGACGGTGCCTTCGACGTCATCTGCCAGGCCGGCGGACGATCGGCGCAGGTCGTCGCCGCCCTCGAGGCGCGCGGCTACGACGCGACGAACGTCACCGGCGGCACGGGCGAATGGGCCGCGCGCGGCTTCGAGCTCGAGCGCTGAGAGCGCCGCGCCACCGATGTCCACGCTGACGCTCATCTCCAAGCCCGGCTGTCACCTCTGCGACGTCGCCCGAGAGATCGTCGACACGGTCGTGGCCGACCTGCCCGGCGACGCGGAGGTCGAGGTCGTCGAGAGGTCGATCTTCGACGACCCGGCGCTCTTCGAGCGGTGGTGGGAGAAGATCCCCGTCGTGTTGATCGACGACCGCCTTCACGCGCACTGGCGCGTGTCCGCCGACCGGCTGCGCGCCGCGCTGACCGACGAAACCCCGACCCCGACCGAGGAGTCCGCATGACCATCCGCCACGTCGTCGCCTGGAAGCTCGCCGCCGAAGACGCCGACACCCGAGCCGAGCAGGCCGCCGAGGTGGCACGCCGCATCCAGGGCCTGGTCGGTGTCGTCCCCTCGATCCGCTCACTGAGCATCGGGCCGAACGCGGCCTACGCCGATGTCAACGGCGACGTCGCCCTCGTCGCCGACTTCGACGACGTCGCCGGTCTGGAGGCGTACCAGGTGCACCCGGCTCACCAGGAGGTCGCCGCCTTCGTCCGCGGCGTCGTCGCGAGTCGGATCTCGGTCGACTTCGAGGTCTGACCCGCCGGCCTCGACCGGCCCGGCCCGGGGGTCTCTCAGTCCCGCCGATCGCGCTCGGCGAGCTCCTCCGTCATGACCACCGGGATCGCGTTCGTGAACGTGCTCGCCCGGCGCTCGGCCTCGGCACTGCCGGTGAAGAGCCCGTCGTTGGTCGGTGTGGGGTCGTGCGTGACGTGGTGGTCGCTGCCGTGGCCGGGGGCCGCGGCATCCGACATGACGATCCGCTGCACCGGAACGGCCTGCGGCATCGTGCGCTGCACCCATGTGACCATCGCCTCGCGCACGAGGCAGCGGAGGTCGAACAGGGTGGGGGCGTCCTTCGCGGTGACCAGGATGCGCACACGCACATAGCCGGCGACGGCATCCGTCACCTGCAGCACGGAGGTCCGGCGATCCCAGAGGTCGGTCTTCTCGAGCACGTCGTGCAGGTGGGCTCGCATCGCGGCGGGGGAGACGTTCCAGTCGAGGTCCATCTCGACGGCGCCCAGCAGCTCCGAGCCGCGCCGGGTCCAGTTCTCGAACGGGGTCGTGGTGAAGTAGGTGCACGGCAGGACGAGGCGCCGGTCGTCCCAGAGATCGAGGACGACGTAGCTCAGGGTGATCTCGCCGACGCGGCCCCACTCGCCGTCGGCCACCACGACATCGTCGACGCGGAGAGCATCGCTGAAGACGATCTGAAGGCCCGCGAAGACGTTCGCGAGCACGGACTGGGCGGCGAGTCCCGCGACCACCGATGCGATACCGGCCGAGGCCAGGACGCTCGCGCCCACCGCGCGGACGGAGTCGAACGTGAGCAGCACCGCCCCGATGCCGATCACGATGATGATCGCGACGGCGAGGCGGCGCACGATCAGCATCTGCGTACGGATGCGGCGGGCGACGCGGTTGTCGGGCACGTCGATGCGGTAGCGGCCGAGAGCGACGTCGGTGACGACGAGTACGAGGGATGCGAGCAGCCAGGCGCTCGCGGCGATGATGACGATCGTCAGGATCTGTCCGAGGACCGACCGCCACAGCTCATCGGGGAACGCCGTCTGCACCGCCGCCCACAGCACGATGGCGACGAGCAGGGAACGGAACGACGCACGCGAACGGCGGCTGAGGACCTCGGGCCAGCGCTGCCGTCGCGCGGCGATGCGCAGCGCGACATGAGCGACCACCGCGATCACGACCGCGACCGCGAGGCCCACCAGCACAGCGACGGCGAACTCCATCCACCCGTCCCACATATGTTCTGCTCCTTCCATCACGGAAGAAGCCACGATACGTGCGACGGCGAACGCCGGCTGAGCGCTTGCCGGGTGCGCGGGGGGATGTGTTACGGGGCGAGGCGCGTCGGACCGCGGAAGAGGTAGGTCACCTCGCGGATCGACGATTCGCCGAGCAGCAGCATCAGCACGCGCGCGAGACCCATGCCGAAACCGCCGTGCGGCGGGGCGCCGTAGCGGAAGAAGTCGAGGTAGAAGTCGAGGTGCTCGGGGTCGAGCCCCTTCTCCTTGGCCTGCTCGATGAGCACGTCGACGCGATGCTCGCGCTGTGCGCCGGTCGTGATCTCGACGCCGTTGAAGAGCAGATCGTACGACTTGGTCAGCCCGGTCTCCTCGTCGCGCATGTGGTAGAACGCGCGGATCTCGGGGTGGTAATCGGTGATGAAGACGAACTGGTGCCCGTACGTCTCCAGCACGTGCGCCGAGATCTGGCGCTCGCCCTCGGGGTCGAGGTCGCCGTCGGTGCGCGGGATGTCGTATCCGCGTGCCGCGACGATCTCACGGGCCTCGGCGAGGGGGATGCGCGGGAACGGGGTCTGCGGAACCTGCACCTCGACGCCGAACAGCTCCGCGATCTCGTCGCCGTGCTTGTCCTTGACGGCCTGGAAGGCGAACTGCAGGAGCTCCTCCTGCATCGCGGCGACGTCCTCGTGCGAGTCGATCCAGCTGATCTCGGCGTCGATCGAGGTGAACTCGGTCGCGTGTCGCGAGGTGAAGGACGGGTCGGCGCGGAAGACGTCGCCGATCTCGAAGATCTTGCCGAAGCCCGCGGACTGCGCCATCTGCTTGAAGAACTGCGGGCTCTGGGCGAGGTACGCGGTCTTGTCCTCGAAGTAGGGCACCTCGAACAGCTCGGCGGCCGATTCGGATGCCGAGGCCATGAGCTTGGGGGAGTGGATCTCGATGTAGTCGCGCTCGATCCAGTACGTGCGCATCGCGTGCTCGAACGTCGTCTGCACGCGGAAGATCAGGTTGTTGCGGCGCTGGCGCAGGTCGAGGAAGCGCCAGTCCATGCGCTTGTCGAGACCGGAGTCGGCGGCGATGGGCGTCTCGGGGAGGGCGGCGGCCGCGATGTCGAGAGCGCCGACCTTGATCTCGACGCCGCCGAGCTTGACGCGCTCGTCGTGCTTGAGCTCGCCCGTGACGGTGAGGAAGGTGCCCGTCGAGAGGTTCGAGATCAGCTCGGTGAGGGCGAGGGCCGCGGCATCCTGCTCGCTGCCGTCCTCCGCCGGCCGGGTGGCGGGGTTGACCAGCTGCACGGCGCCGGTCTCATCGCGGAGGATGACGAACTGCACCTTCTTCTGATCGCGGACGGTCTCGACCCATCCGGACACCGAAACGGGGCCGTCGGGGCGGGCCTGCAGCTGCTGGACGAGAACGCGTTCACTCACGAGGGGAGAGTCTACGCGTCCAGCTATCTCCGACGTCGCGGCCCTAGGCTGTGCGCGGGGCCCGCCCGGGCATCCGATCACCGAGCGCGAAGGCACCCGATGACCGTCATGACCCGCACCGCCTACGCGCACGCGTCGGACGCCTCCGCCGATGAGGGCGGGTCGTGGCTGACGACGCTCGCCGACTGGACCGTCTCGCTGATGGACACGATCGGGCCGGCCGGCGCCGCGATCGCGGTCGGGATGGACAACCTCTTCCCGCCGATCCCCAGCGAGGTCGTGCTTCCGATGGCCGGGCTGGCGGCATCACGCGGGTCGTTCACGCTCGCGGAGGCGATCCTGTGGACCACCTTCGGATCGGTCGCCGGGGCGTTCATCCTGTATCTCCTCGGCCGGTGGCTGGGCGCGGATCGTCTGCGCCGGATCGCCGACCGGATGCCGCTGGTGACCGGCGACGACGTGGTGCGGTCGGTGCACTGGTTCGAGAAGCACGGGTCGATCGCCGTGTTCTTCGGCCGGATGGTGCCGCTGTTCCGGAGCCTCATCTCGATTCCCGCGGGCGTCGCACGGATGCACTGGTGGAAGTTCGGGCTGCTCACGACGGCGGGCAGCCTCATCTGGAACTCCATCTTCGTGATGGCGGGCTTCCTCCTCGGCGAGAACTGGCACATCGTCGAGCAGTACGCCGAGATCTTCCAGCTGATCGTGATCATCGTCGTCGCGGTGCTCGTCGTCTGGTTCATCGTCTCCCGTGTGCGCGAGCTGCGGCGAGGACGGGCCTCGGGCCCGGGCACCGCACCCGAGCGCTCAGGGTCCGCATAGGAGCCGCCGCCGTAGACTGGAGACCGTGCCCGCAGCCCGTCTCCATCTCGTGCGCCACGGTGAGGTCCACAACCCCCAGCGCGTGCTCTACGGACGGCTGCCGCACTTCGGGCTGAGCGAGGACGGCCGGCGCATGGCGCGCTCCGCTGCCGAGTACGTCTCGTCGCTCGACCGGCCGGTCACCGCCTTGATGTCGTCGCCACTGCAGCGCACGCGTGAGTCGTCGGAGCCGTTCACCGAGCTCTTCGGCCTCGACCCCGTCATCGACGAGCGCGTCATCGAGCCGCACAACGTCTTCGAGGGGCGGCGCATGCGCAACGCCCTCGTCAATCCCTGGAACTGGTGGCACCTGCGCACGCCCGCCACGCCGAGCTGGGGAGAGCCCTACCTCGAGATCGTCGCGCGCATGGATGCCGCGATGCGGGATCTGTGGCACGCGACGGATTCGGGCGACGTCGTGATCGTCTCGCACCAGCTGCCGATCTGGATCACCCACCTCGCGATCGCGGGCGAGCCGCTGCGCCATGACCCCCGTCGGCGCCGGTGCGCCCTCTCGAGCGTCACGAGCTTCGAGCTCGGTGACGGGGGAGAGCGCGCTGCGTGGCGCGAGGTCGCGTACGCCGAGCCCGCGTCGACCGCGGGCGCCGTCGATGTAGGAGCCGTCTGATGAAGCGCCGCCTCGTGGCCGCCGTCCTCGCCCTCGGGCTCGCGGCGGGTCTCGCCGCCTGCTCGAACCCCAACGACGACCTCGCCGGGCAGTACCGCGACGGCGACAACAAGGGGTTCATCTCGGGCGACGGCACGACGACGGAGATCCCCGAGGCCGAGCGCGGCGCTCCGATCGAGTTCACCGGAACGGCCGTCGACGGCTCGACGATCTCGAGCGCGGACTACGCCGGAAAGCCGCTCGTCCTCAACTTCTGGTACGCCCAGTGCGGACCGTGCCGCGCCGAGGCGCCGCTGCTCGAAGAGGTCTACACCGACACGCAGGAGGTCGGCGCGGAGTTCCTGGGCATCAACATCTACGACGGACCCGAGCAGGCGTCGGCTTTCGAGCAGAACTACGGCATCAGCTATCCCTCGCTCCTCATGCAGGGCGACGGTGAGCTGAAGCTCGCGCTCGCGGCATCCGCGTCGGTGCAGGCGGCGCCGACGACGCTCGTGCTCGACACCGAGGGCCGGGTGGCCGCCCGCATCGTCGGGCAGCTGCGGGATGCCGGCATCCTGCGCACCCTCGTCGAGGACGCCGCGAAGGCGGGCGCCGGCGCGGGATCGTCGTGAACCCGGGCGAGATCGTCTTCGGCGGAGCCCTGTGGCTCGCGGTGCCGATCGCCGTGCTCGCGGGCCTCGTGTCGTTCCTCTCGCCGTGCGTGCTGCCCCTCGTGCCCGGATACCTCGGCTTCCTCGGCAGCGCGGTCACCCCGCGCGAGCCCGCCGGGCAGGCGGCCGGCCGCGATGAGACTCGGAGAATCGCGCGAACCTCGGAGGATGCCGCCGGGTCGGTCCGCGTTTCGACGGATTCTCCGACGTCGGCGCCGGGCCGCGGTCGCCTGCTGCTCGGCGTCGGGCTGTTCATCGCGGGCTTCACCGTCGTCTTCCTCGCGATGGGGGTCTTCGCGGGTACGGTCGGCCGCGTCTTCTTCGAGTACCAGGAGGCCATCACGCGCGTCCTCGGCGCCATCGTGATCGTCCTGGGGCTCGTGTTCGTCGGCATGTTCGGCTTCGCGCAGCGGATCTACCGGCCGCAGCTGCGGCAGAACCTCGGCCTCGCCGGAGCGCCGCTGCTCGGCATCGCGATGGGCATCGGGTGGGCTCCCTGCATCGGTCCGACCCTCGCCGCGATCCTCTCGATCGCCCTCAGCCAGGCCGATCCCACCCGTGCGGGGGTTCTCGCGGTCGCGTACTCCCTGGGGCTCGGCATCCCCTTCGTCCTGCTGGCGCTGGGCGCGAGCTGGGCCACCCGCTCGGTCGCCTTCGTGCGCCGGCACATCCGCGTCGTGAACATCGCCGGGGGAGCGCTGCTGGTCGTCCTCGGCCTGCTGATGGTCACCGGCGTCTGGACCACGATCATGTCCGTCTTCCAAGGAGTGGTGGCCGGTGTCCCGACCTTCCTCTGACCAGGCCGATCCCTCGGCGCCGCTGCGACCGGGCGACCACTCCGACGCCCCCGACGACAGCGGGACGGACGGCGACCGCCCGATCACGCAGCCCCAGCTCGGGCTCGTCGGGTGGCTGCGGTGGGGCTGGCGGCAGCTGACGAGCATGCGCACGGCGCTCGTGCTGCTGCTCCTGCTCGCGATCGCGGCCATTCCGGGGTCGATCGTGCCCCAGCGCAGCGCCGACCCCAACGGCGTGACGCAGTGGCGCACCGACAATCCCGACCTGTATCCGATCCTCGACGCGCTGCAGCTGTTCGACGTCTACACCTCGGTGTGGTTCTCGGCCATCTACATCCTGCTGTTCGTCTCGCTCGTCGGATGCGTCATCCCCCGCACGAAGCACCACTGGCAGGCGCTGAAGTCGCGCCCGCCCCGCACCCCCGTGCGCCTGTCCCGGCTGGCCGATCACCGCACGGTCGGCGTCGCTCTGAGCGAGGACGAGGATGCCGCGGCCGCGGCGTCGGCGGCCGTCGACGAGGCCCAGCGACAGCTGCGCAAGTCGGGCTACCGCGTCGAGCGCTACGACACGGGCCCCGTGGCATCCGTGTCTGCCGAGCGCGGTTATCTGCGCGAGACGGGCAACCTCGTCTTCCACGGTGCGCTCGTGGGTGTGCTGATCTCGGTCGGCATCGGCGGCGGGCTGACGTACACCGGCCAGACCGTCATCGTCGAGGGCGACACGTTCGTCAACTCGCTCGGCCTCGGCTACACCTCGTTCAACCCGGGCCGCTTCGTCGACACCGACCAGATGCCGCCCTACTCGCTGACCCTCGACAAGTTCGACGTGACGTACGGCCCGTTCAGCGGGGGACCGGGCCACGGGATGGCCGGTGACTTCCTCGCCCACCTCACGGTGACCGAGCCCGGGCAGGAGCCGCGCGACGGCGAGGTGCGGGTCAACCACCCCTACGGGATCGAGGGTGACCGCGTCTACCTGATGGGCAACGGCTACGCTCCCACGATCACCGTCCGCGACGCCGCCGGCGAGGTCGTGTTCAGCGAGGACGTCCCCTTCCTGCCGCAGGACAACAACATGACCTCGATCGGTGTCGTCAAGATCGCCGACGGGATGCCGAAGCAGCTCGGATTCGCGGGCTTCTTCTACCCGACGGCCGCGACGCTCGAGACGGGGGCGATCGCCTCCGCCTACGGCGACCTCACCAACCCGCTCGTGACCTTCCGCGTCTACGAGGGCGACCTCGGCATCGACGACGGCACCCCTCGCTCGGTCTACACCCTCGACCCGACCGGCATGGAGCAGATCGCCGGTGGCGATTCGGGGGTCGCGTCCCTCGAGCTCGAACCCGGTCAGACCGTCGACCTGCCCGGCGGGCGCGGCACCGTGACGTTCGAGGACCAGCGCGCGTCCGGAGCCGAAGCCGCGGTCAAGCGCTACGTCTCGCTCTCGATCCACCGCGATGTGGGAGCGCCGTTCGTGCTCGTCTTCGCGATCCTCGCCACCCTCGGCCTGCTCGCGGGGCTCTTCGTGCCGCGGCGGCGCCTGTGGGTCAAGGCGACCCCGGTCGACGGCGCGATCCGCCTCGAGTACGCCGGCCTCGCCCGCGGCGAGGACCCCGCGATCGCGCAGGCGGTCGCCGACATCTCCCGCAGTCACCTCGCCGCCCTCGGGCGCGACGAGGTCGAGCTGCCGCCCGAGGCCGAGCGTCCGCGCCGTCCCCGCCCCGCCCGCGCGCAAGCGCCCGACGTAAACTGAGGATCATGCCCGAAGACCTGTCGCTGGATGCCGTCTCGGTCCTGCTCGTCTGGACAGCCGTGGCTGTCTACGCGCTGGCTTTCATCGCCTACGCGGTCGATCTGGCTCGTCGTTCCGACCTCGCGCTGAAGACGAAGGACTCCGTCCCCGCGACCGCCGCCGCTCCGGTCCTGGTCGCGGCCGGCGGCGCCCAGACGATCGGCGAGATCCGCGCCGCGGAGGCGCAGGCCGAGCTCGCGCTCAACGCCCGTCCCGCCGACCGCCCTCGCCTGCTGTGGGCGCGCATGGGCACGACCCTGACCTGGATCGGGTTCCTCTTCCACCTCGGAGCGACCGTGCTGCGCGGCATCGCCGCCGAGCGGGTGCCGTGGTCGAACATGTACGAGTTCGCCCTCACCGGGCTGCTCCTCGTGGTGATGGTCTACCTCGTCGTGCTCTTCCGGTACGACCTCCGGTTCCTCGGCACCTTCATCACCGGGCTCGCGGTCGTGCTGCTCGGCGGCTCGGTCCTCAACTTCTACGTCGCGGTGGTGCCGCTCGCCGACCCGCTGAAGTCGATCTGGCTCGTCATCCACGTCTTCGTCGCCTCGCTGGCGTCGGCGTTCTTCGCGCTCGCGTTCGCCCTGTCGATCGTGCAGCTCATGCAGGCGCGACGCGTGGCACGCGCCCTGGCTCGCGCAGGCGCAGACGCGGGGGACGCGGCATCCGCGGCATCCGCTCCTCGGCGCGACGGGGCGCGGTTCCTGCGTACGCTGCCGAGTGCCGACGCCCTCGAGTCGCTCGCCTACCGCTTCGCGATCATCGGCTTCATCTTCTGGACCTTCACCCTCATCGCGGGCTCGATCTGGGCCAACGACGCGTGGGGTCGCTACTGGGGCTTCGACACGAAGGAAGTGTGGACCTTCGTCATCTGGGTGCTCTACGCCGGATACATCCACGCGCGCGCCACGCGCGGCTGGCGCGGAAACCGCAGCGCCTGGCTGTCGATCGTCGGCTTCTCGGCGGTGCTGTTCAACTTCATCATCGTCAACCAGTTCTTCAAGGGTCTGCACGCCTACAGCGGCCTGAGCTGACTCTCGGGATCGCCGACCGGGTCGCGGTCGCCCGTGGTGTTGGGCGTCGCTTCGGTTGGCAGGCTATGCCCATTCCTGCTGCGCGAAGGGGCGTGACCTGCCAACTGACGCGTCCGCCCCGCCCCGCGCGAGGCGAGGCGGGGCGAGGCGGGGTCTCAGGCGGTGGCGGGGCGGAGCACCGCACGCACCGAGGTCGTGCGCGCCCGGGCCGTGACGATCACCGTGACCACGAGCGAGATCGCCGTCCACACGAGCAGTCCCGCGACCGCGGCGCCGGCACCTCCCGCCGACGTGAGCACCGCGAGGAGGCCCTGGTAGGCGGATGCCGTCGGCAGCAGGCCCGCGATCTGCGAGAGCACGCCCGGCACGGTCGAGACCACCCCCGTGGCGACCGCGAGCACGGCGACACCTGCCGCGACCCAGCGGCCCGCTCCGCCGAGCAGCGCCACGAGGGCCTGGTTCACGGCGGCGAAGGCGACACCCGCGAGGGCCGAGAGCCCCGCGAACGCGGCCCACGTCCACGGATCGTACGAGGCGGCGAGCTGCACGACGACGGCGACGAGCACGCCCTGCACGAGCCCCACCACGGCGGCGGGCGCGAAGGCGCGGAGCGTCAGCAGGAACGAGGGGCGCCGCGAGGTCAGCGCACCGCGGGGGACGGCCTGCAGCGCGACGAACGATCCGATCGCGCCGAGCCACAGCGCGAGGCCCGTGAGGAGCGGAATGGCCGAGGCGCCGAACAGCTCGGCTCCCAGTCCTTCGGCCTCGACCGGGGCCGCGACGACGCTCGCGAGGTCGGTCGCCTGCTGGTCGGTGTACGAGGGCAGCGCGGCCGTCGCGGTGTCGAGGCCGTCGGCGAGGGTGCCCGTGCCGTCGGCGACGGTTCCGACACCGGTCGCGAGGTCGGTCGCACCGCCGGCCAGCTCGCCGGCGCCGGACGAGAGCTGCGCTGCACCATCGGCGGCGGAGGAGGCACCCGTCGCGAGGGCCGAGGCGCCGGAGGCCAGCTGGCCGCCTCCCGCCGCGAGGGCGTCGGCGCCGTCGGCGAGCTCGGTCATGCCGTTCGCGAGCTGCGTCGCCGCGCCCGCCGCCTGCTGCAGGCCGGAGATCAGCTCGGGCGCCGAGGCGGCCAGTCCCGAGACCTGACCGGCGATCTGGCCCGACTGGCCGATCACGCCGGTGACCTCGGGCAGGGCGCTCTGCGTGCGCTCGGAGACGGCGCGAAGGGCGTCGCAGACCTGTGCCGATCCACCGTTGGCCTCGCAGCTGGCCGAGACCGCGGCGAGCTCTGCGGCCGCCTGCGTGACCCCGCCGGCGATGCGGTCGGAGTTCTCGGCGAGGTACTGCGCCCCGGCGACCGCCTCGGCGGGGATCTCGGGAACGCTGATCCCGTTCAACGACTGCGACAGCTGGGTCGCGAACTCGTTGGTGCCGCCCGCGAGAGTGCGGGCTCCCTGCGCCCAGGTGGTCAGGCCCGTCTGGGTCGCCGCGGCGCCGTCGGAGAGCTGCGAGGCACCGGTCGCGAGCTGGCCCACCCCGTCCGAGAGGGTTCCGGCCCCGCTCGCCAACTGGCCCGCACCGTCGGCGAGCTGCGTCGCACCGTCGGCTGCCTGCCGCCCGCCGTCGGCGAGCTGACGCGCGCCGGAGGCGGCATCCCCGAGCTGATCTCCCAGCGTCGTGAAGCCGAGGAACACGTTCTCGAGGTAGACCGTCGAAAGCTGCGACCCCATGAGGGATGTTGCGGCCTGCGTGATCTGCGCCGTGATGGCGTCGTCGACGACGAGGCTGTCGGGAGCGGTGTCGACACGGATCGTGGCCTTCTCCGGCGTGCCCCCGGGAGCGGTGGAGGTGGCCGCCGCCGAGAAGCCGCTCGGAATGGTGACGACGGCGTCATACGTGCCGTCGGCGAGGCCCGCCCGGGCGTCCTCGTCGTTCGAGATGACCCAGTCCAGGTTGCTCGGGACCTCGTCCGACCCGGCGACGAGTCCGGCGGTCAGCTGGCGGCCGAGAGGAGCGAGCTGACCGTTGATCTCGACGGCCTGATCGTCGTTCACGATGGCCGCGCGCATGTTGCCGAGCCGTTCGACGGGGTTGTACAGCGCCGCGACCAGCACACCGCCGATGAGGACGGGCAGCAGGATGACGCCCACGATCGTGAGCCAGGTGACGGGCTTGCGCGAGCGGGCGCGTTCGATGGGCAGGGTCATGACGAGATCACCTCGGTGTTCGGGTGCGACGGTTCGGACGCGGTTGCCGCGGGTGCGCCGCCGTGCAGGGGGAGGGTGCGGGGAGCGGGGCGGTGCGCCTCGGCGAGGATGTCGAGCACGCCGAGCTCGCGCCGGACGATGGCGACGACGGTGAGGGCGCCTGCCCCCGCATGACGGTCGTCGAGGTCGGATGCCGCGTCGCGAAGCACTGCGGCGGCCTGGTCGCGGTCGGCGCCGGTGAGGGCGTCGAGCCCGTCGACGACGACGATCGTCGTGCCGCCGGCCGTGGCGCGACGGAGCTCGGCCACCGGGTCGGTCGTGCCGTCGAGCAGCGCGAGGCCGACGTGAGAACGGACCCACGGCGCTCGCTCGGGCAGCAGGTGCCCCCCGACGCGGAGCAGCCCGCCGTCGACGCGGAGACGCCCGGAGACGGCGAGGGCGAAGGCCCGGCCGACCCGCGGATCGGGGTGGGAGACGACGAGCGATTCGCCGGGCTCGACGCGGAAGGTCGCGCCGGAGAAGACCGCGGTGTGGCCGTCGTCGTCGGCGTGGACGGCGACATCCTCTCCGACCAGGGCGGCCGAGGTGTTGCGCTCGGGCCATTCGCGCAGCGACAGCTCGCGCTCGACGGCCTCGCCCTCGATGTCGAAGTGGGGGAGGATGCGGTCG
Organism: Microbacterium sp. Yaish 1; assembly: GCF_002245215.1. Classification (GTDB taxonomy): domain Bacteria; phylum Actinomycetota; class Actinomycetes; order Actinomycetales; family Microbacteriaceae; genus Microbacterium. The sequence continues at coordinate 1,231,607 of NZ_NPMR01000002.1, read as the reverse complement.
AGCCAGCGCGGCATCCACCAGGCCTTCTCGCCGAGCAGCGCCATGACGGCCGGCACGAGCGTCATGCGGATGAGGAATGCGTCGACGGCGATGCCGACGGCGAGCCCCAGGGCGATCGGCTTGATCGAGGAGTCGCCCTCGGGGACGAAGGCGGCGAAGACGGCGAACATGATGACCGCCGCTGCCGTCACGACGCGTGCGGACGAGGTGAAACCGGAGCGGACGGCCCCGACAGCGGTGAGGCGGTCGGCGCGGCCGCCCCGGTCGCGGCGCGCATGGACGTAGTCCTCGCGCATCCGCGAGACGAGGAAGACCTCGTAGTCCATCGCGAGCCCGAACAGGACGCCCATGAGGATGATCGGCATGAAGCTGATGACGGGCCCCTCGCGCGTGACGTGCAGCAGGTCGGCGAACCAGCCCCACTCGAAGACGGCGGCCACGACGCCGAAGGCGGCGAGCACCGAGAGAAGGTAGCCGAGGGCGGCCTTGATCGGCACCCAGATCGATCGGAACACGATCGTCAGCAGGATCAGGGAGAGCCCGACGACGAACACGCCGAAGGGCAGGAGCGCTTCGCCGAGCCGGTCGGAGATGTCGATGCCGACCGCGGTGAACCCGGTGACCTTGAGGTCGACGCCGTACTCGTCGAGCAGTCGGTCGTGCTGTGCCCGCAGCTCGCGTACGAGGTCGGCGGTCTCGGGGGAGTCGGGTGCGGTCTCGGGCACGATCTGCACGAGCCCGGTGTCGGCGGTCTCGTTGGGGGTGGCGAGGGCCACCTCCTTCACGCCGGGGATGGTCGCGATGTCGTCGCCGATGTCCTGCATCAGGGTCAGCGGGTCGTTCGAGGTGACGATCGTTCCCGTCATGATGAGCGGGCCGTTCGCGCCGGGGCCGAAGTGCTCGGCGGTGAGGTCGTACGCCTGCCGGGCCTCGCTCGAGGGCGGCTGCACCCCCGCGTTGGGGAGGGCGAGGGTGAGGCTCGCCGACGGGATCGCGACGACGCCGAGGCCCACGATGACCGCGATCGTCGTGACGAGGGGATGCCGCGTGACGCCGCGCACCCAGCGCTCCGAGAACGACCGGCGCGGCGCGGCCGGGCGCTTCCGCGACCGCTTCGCCCGACGGGGCCAGCCGGCGACGCGAGCTCCGGCGAACCCGAGCAGCGCGGGGGTGAGGGTGACGGCGACGACGACCGCGATCGCGACCGCGACCGCCGCAGCGATGCCCATCGTCGTGAGGAAGGGGATGCCGGCGAAGCTCAGGCCGATCAGCGCGATGAGAACCGTGATGCCCGCGAAGGCGACGGACGATCCCGCGGTTCCGGTCGAACGGGCGGCGGACTCCTCGGGGTCCATGCCCGCGCGCACCTGGTCCTGATGTCGCGCGGCGATGAAGAGCGAGTAGTCGATGCCGACGGCCAGGCCGAGCATGACCGACAGCAGCGGGGTCGTCGACGACACCGACGCGAACTGGGTGGCGACGAAGATCATCGACGTCGCCAGAGCCACGCCGATCAGGGCGCTGATCAGGGGGAACCACGACACCGCGAACGAGCGGAACGTGACGATGAGGACGAACAGCGCCACGAGCACGCCGATCACCTCGACGATCGACAGTGCCGGGATCGAGGTCGAGAACAGGTCGCCGCCGAGGGCGATCTGCGTGCCGTCGGGGAGGTCCGATCGCATCCGGTCGGCCACCGAGGTGAGCGCGTCCTTCGTCTCGGCGCTGACCGAGGTCGCCTCGCCGTCGAACTGCACGCGGACGATCGCGGCCCGATCGTCCTCCGAGACCAGGCCGGATACGGTCTGGTCGAACGGATCGGTCACGGCCAGGACGTCGTCGCCGAGGTCTCCGAACGCCGTCACGGTGTCGGCGATCTCGCCGGCGAACGGCTCATCGCGCACGCTCTCGCCGTCGGGTGCGACGACGACCAGCTGCGCGCTCGTGCCGCTCGCCTGGGGGAAGGTGCGGTTCAGCAGCTCCAGTCCCTCCTGCGCCTCGGTTCCGGGGATCGAGAAGGAGTTGTCGGTGCCCTTGTTCAGCAGTGCAGCACCGCCGCCGGCGATGACGAGGATCAGCAGCCATGCGGTGAGCACGCGCCAGGGGTGACGGAACGACCAGCGTCCGAGGGTGAACAGGAGTGTGGACACGGGCGCTCCAGGTCTGATCGATCGTCACGGTTGTTCGATACAGCGCTGTATCCGATACACCAATGTATCCTAGGTTCATCACGCATCGGTCAGGCTGGACGATCGGTGTGAACACGAGGAGCACCATGGACGCCGAGGCACGCACAGCCACCCGCAGTCGCGAGAACACGCGCGCCCGGCTGCTCGATGCCGCCGCGGAGGTCTTCGCCGAGGTCGGTCTCGACGCGGCATCCGTCGAGGCCGTCTGCGACCGCGCAGGGTTCTCCCGCGGCGCCTTCTACTCGAACTTCGACTCCAAGGGCGAGCTCTTCCTCGCCCTGGTCGAGCGGTCCTCCAGCGAGAAGCTCGACCTGGTCGCCGACCGCGTACGCACCCTCGATCGCACCGCGGCGCCCGATCCGTCCCTGCTCGTTCCCCAGATCGTCGACGTCTCGCTCGGGGGCATGGAGCCCCGGCTGGTGTCGGAGCTGCGCACGCAGGCATTGCGCGACGAACGGATGGCCGAGGCCTACCTTCGCCTGCAGGACGGCATCGTCGAGCGGGTGCGGATGATCGTCGACGACATCCGGAAGGTCTACGAGCTGCGCTTCCGGCTGCCGATCACGGAGGTCGCGCAGCTCATGGTCGATCTCTCCGATGCAACGTGCGAGCGGGCGGCGGTCGAAGGGCTCGGCGAAGCGGAGACGACGCGGCTGCTGCACGAGCGCATCGGGCAACTCGCGACCGCGCTCCTCGACGCCTGAGGCCCGAGCGGTCTCCCGTCAGTGCTGTCGCGCGAGCACCGAGTGGCACCGCTCCAGCCGCTCGCGCCACCACCGCTGCCGCTCCGCAGACGGGGCGAGCGCGGTGACGGCATCCCGGTCCACCGCGACCCGTCCGGTCGCGAGCTCGCCCGAGACCGGACGCAGGGCGGGGCTTGCGACGTCGGCGGCGAACAGCGAGGCCGTTCCCAGACCGCAGTCGAAGTCGAGCTCGGGGAGAGCGGCCGCCAGGGCGATCCCCATCGACAGGCCGACGCTCGTGTCGAGGGCGCTCGAGACCACCGCGGGTAGACCTGCCTCCGCGACGATCGCGAGCGCACGCCGGACGCCTCCGAGCGGCTGCGCCTTGATGACGAGCAGATCGGCGGCGCCGGCCCGCGCCACCGCGAGCGGGTCGTCGGCCTTGCGGACGCTCTCGTCGGCGGCGACGGGAATTCCCATGTAACGCACACGGCGGCGCAGCTCGGCGAGCTCCTCGACGCTCGCGCACGGCTGCTCGACATACTCGAGATCGAACTCCGCCAGTGCGTGGAGCGCGTGCTCGGCCTCGTCGAGGTTCCACGCGCCGTTCGCGTCGATCCGCACACGTCCCTCGGGGCCGAGCGCCTCGCGCACTGCCCGCACGCGGGCCACGTCGTCGGCGAGCACCTGGCCGCGCTCCGCGACCTTGACCTTGACCGTGCGGCATCCGTCGTACCGCGAGAGCACCTCGGCGACGCGCTCGGCCGCGACGGCCGGCACGGTGGCGTTCACGGCGACGCGCTCGCGGACCGGCGCGGGCATCGCGGTCCAGCCGAACTCGAGCGCGGCGGCCAGCCAGGTCGCGGCCTCACCGTCGTCGTACTCGGTGAACGGCGAGAACTCGGTCCAGCCCTCCGGCCCCTCGAGCAGCAGCGCCTCTCGCACGTCGACACCGCGGAAACGCGTCGTCAGCGGCAGTGCCACGACGTGCGACCGGTCGAGCAGCTCGGCCAGGGAGGGGAGGGATGTCGTCATGTCATGGTCTCCATGTCGAGCGCGTCGAGGGGGGCTTACGGGGGGATCAGTCGCCTGCGAGCATCCTCGGCAGGTAGCCGAGCGCGTCGAGTCGACGGATGAGTCTGGGGGCGAGCGGCCCACGGGAGAGGGAGAGGCGGTAGAAACGTGGCCCCCGGTCTGCGGCTCGGAGAAGTCGTCGATCGACGAGCCCGCGGATGGCCCGGGATCGGTGAGAGGGAGTGCCGGGGATATCTGACGTCAGGTCGCCCGCTTTCACGACGCCGTGCCGGAGAGCCCTCCGCAGCGCTGCGTGCTCTTCCGCGCTCACCAGACCATCGTCATGCAGACTGTCGAGCGCTGGCCCGACCAGCTGATCGATCACGAACGTGTGCTGTTGCAACCGGACGAGTCTCGCCACATCATCGCGGATGCCTCCCACGAAGAATGCCGCCCACGCGATGGTGCCCTCGTCACTGAGGTCGTCGGCCGCCTCAAGCGCGGAGATGTACGCGTCGCGATCATTGCCGAAGACCGCCGTGGGGTTCAGCGCGCTGTACCCGCGCCTGGCGAAGATCGTGCGACGGAGCATCGCGTACGTGAAGAGACGGGATACGCGACCGTTGCCATTACCGAACGGGTGAATCCACACGAAGCGGTGATGAGCGATCGCGATCTGCAGCATCTGCTCGTGGAGGGGAAGCTCGGCGTTCGCGAACTCGAGCAGTGTGGTCATCTCGGCATGGACGCTGACCCAGGACGGCGGAACATGCGCGGAGTTGACGATGGCGACGTCGTGCTGGCGATACGAGCCCGGGGTGCGATCCCCTTCTCGCATGAGATCTGCGACGGCGCGACGGTGCAGTTCTCGTATGAAGCCGTGGGTGATGGGGACGGACGGGTCGACGTCGTCGATGAAGCGCGCGGTCGACACGATGTTCGTGATCTCTCGAAGCGGATCGGCCACGGTGTCCTCACCGCTCTCGATCTGCCCGATGGCGTCGTACACCGTGGTGTGGTTGCCTTCGATGCGCGCAGACACCACACTCATGACGAAATCGAACAGCCGATGGAGCTCGACGAAGGTCTCGGGCGGTGTGTCGCCCGTGCCGATGTCCGCGCGCAGGCGCTCGATCTCGAACAGAGTCGACACGAGCGCGGAGCCGAAGTCGAGCCGAGGGATCGAGTATTCGCCCTCCACGACCTACCTTCTTTCCGGAACGCCCGCGACTATTTGCATCAACTGTACTCCTTGGTCTGGAAAACAGGGAGCGCGGTTGAGCGGATGTGCCCGATTATTTGCAGGGGGTTGGTGGAGAACTTGCGCAACCGCAAGACCGACACCGATCGCAAGCTGCCTCCGTCGCACCGCGGCATAGGCTGGCGGCATGGTCTCGGAACTGTTCGATCCCGCGGAATGGTCGCTCGCCCCCGGGGCGGACGCCTACACCGACATCACGGCTCACGTCTCGAACGACGGGCGCATCGCGCGCATCGCGTTCGACCGTCCCGAGGTGCGCAACGCCTTCCGCCCGCACACGGTCGACGAGCTGTACCGCGCGCTCGACATCGCTCGTCAGGACCCCCGCATCGGCGTCGTGCTGCTCACCGGCAACGGTCCGAGCCCGAAGGACGGCGGCTGGGCGTTCTGCTCGGGCGGCGACCAGCGCATCCGTGGCCGCGACGGCTACAAGTACAGCGACGACGAGAGCGCGGTCGCCGATCCGGCTCGGGCCGGGCGTCTGCACATCCTCGAGGTGCAGCGCCTCATCCGGTTCATGCCGAAGGTCGTCATCGCGGTCATCCCGGGGTGGGCGGCCGGCGGCGGGCACTCCCTCCACATCGTGTGCGACCTCTCCATCGCCTCGGCCGAGCACGGCCGGTTCAAGCAGACCGACGCGGATGTGGGGTCGTTCGACGCCGGGTACGGCTCGGCGTACATGGCGCGTCAGGTCGGTCAGAAGATCGCCCGCGAGGTGTTCTTCCTCGCGGAGGAGTACTCCGCGCAGCGGGCCTACGAGATGGGCGCGGTCAACCGCGTCGTCCCGCACGCCGAGCTCGAGCGCGAGGCGATCGCGATGGCCCGTACGATCCTCGGGAAGTCGCCCACCGCGATCCGCATGCTGAAGTTCGCGTTCAACGCGATCGACGACGGGATGGTCGGTCAGCAGGTGTTCGCGGGCGAGGCGACGCGCCTCGCCTACGGCACCGATGAGGCCGTCGAGGGGCGCGACGCCTTCCTGCAGAAGCGCGACCCCGACTGGTCGCCCTACCCGTACCACTTCTGAGACGGATCGCTTCTGACATGGCGGTCGACCTCGTCCCGGTCGCATCGGAACCCCGCGAGGTTCTCCGGGCCCTTCGGCAGACCCTCGACGGTGCGGGACCGGCGCTCGCCCTCGGCGCGCCCGCGGGCCACGCCCTGCCGGCGCAGGCTCCACCGGGAACCGTCGCGGTCGTCACGACGTCGGGATCGACGGGCGTGCCCAAGAGCGTCGTCCTCAGTCGCTCGGCGCTCATCGCCAGCGCCGCGTCGACCGCGGCGCGGATCGGCGAGGGGCGCTGGCTCCTCGCCCTGTCTCCCGGGTACGTGGCGGGGCTGCAGGTGATGGTCCGCAGCCTGCTCGCGGGTCACGAGCCGGCCGTCCTCGCGGGGTCGTTCTCGCCCGCCGCCTTCGCCGCGGTCACCGCGTCGATGCACTCGAGCATCGGCGGGCAGCGCGTGGGGATGTTCACCTCACTGGTGCCGGCGCAACTGTCCGACCTGCTCGACGCGGCTGAGACGGATGCCGCCGTCGCCGATGCCCTGCGGGCGTACGAGGCGATCCTCGTGGGCGGGCAAGCGCTTCCGGTAGCTCAGCACGAGCGCGCCGCACAGCGGGGCGCGCGCATCGTGCGCACCTACGGCTCGACGGAGACGAGCGGCGGATGCGTCTACGACGGCGTCCCGCTCGATGGAGTGGGCGTGCGGATCGTCGCGGGCGAGGTGCAGCTCTCGGGTCCGATGCTCGCCGACGGCTACCTCGGCGAGCCGGGCCGCACGGCGGCATCCTTCATCGTCGACGAGGGTGTGCGCTGGTACCGGACCGGCGACGCGGGGGAGTTCGACGGCGACGTGCTGCGGGTCACCGGCCGCATCGACAACGTCATCATCTCCGGCGGCGTCAACGTCTCGCTCGACCGCGTCGAGGCCGTCATCCGGGAACATGCCGGACTCGCGTCGGCCGTCGTCGTCGCGATCCCCGACGAACGATGGGGCCAGGCGTCGGCCGTCGTCGTGCCGAGTGCGGCGCTCGCCGACACCGGTTCCGACGTGCCGGCGCTGCTCGGCGAGCTCCGGGCTGCCGTCGGCGATCGGCTCGGCAAGCCGGCGCGCCCCGCACGGGTCGTCACGGTCGATCGGATGCCGGTGCTCGCGAGCGGCAAACCCGACCGTGCGGCGGTGCGTCGCATGCTCGCGATCTAGGATGATCCCTCGTGGCTCGTTCGTCTCGCTCCCCGAAGTCGTCCCGTCCTGCGCCGCGCGGCGGCAACCCCGCCAAGCGCGGCCTCGTGTCGGCTCCGCCGCCGCGGACGGCCACGGCTCGCGACTGGATCGGCGCCGCGCGCCTGCGCACTCTGCCGCTCGCGATCACGCCGGTGCTCATCGGCACGGGCGCCGCGATGCTCGTCGATCGGCAGTTGCATTGGGTCATCGCGCTGTGCTGCCTCGTGGTCGCCGTCGCCCTGCAGATCGGCGTCAACTACGCCAATGACTACAGCGACGGAATCCGCGGCACGGACGACGTGCGCGTCGGCCCCGCACGGCTGACCGGGGGCAAGCTCGCGAAGCCTCGCACGGTCCTCACCGTCGCCCTCGGATTCTTCGGGCTGGCGGCCGTCGCCGGAATCGCGATCGTCGTGCGCACCGGTCACTGGTGGATGCTGCTGATCGGGGCGGCCTGCGTCGTCGCGGCCTGGTTCTACACGGGAGGCAAGCGCCCGTACGGGTACGCGGGTCTCGGCGAGCTCTTCGTCTTCGTCTTCTTCGGGCTCGTCGCGACCGTCGGCACGACCTTCGTCCAGGCCGGATCCGTTCCCCAGGAGAGCTGGTTCGGTGCGGTCGGTGCGGGGCTGCTCGCCTGCGCCGTGCTCCTGGCGAACAACCTCCGCGACATCGACCAGGACCGGATCGCGGGCAAGCGCACGCTCACGGTGCTCATCGGCCGGACGGCGACGCGCATCGTCTTCACGCTGTTCGTCCTGGCGCCGTTCGCGATCGCCGCTCTACTGGCGCTGGTCTACCCGATCGCGTGGCTGAGCCTGTTCGCGCTGCTGCCCGCTCTGTCGGCGATCCTCATCGTGTGGACGTATCGCCAGCCGCGCGAGCTGGTCGTCGCGCTGGCGCTGACGTCGTTGACGTCGGTCGCCTACGGCGCGTTCCTGTTCTGGGCTTTCGTCGGCTGAGATCGGGACGAACCGCGGTCAGGACGCGGCGTCTTCGGCCTCGGCGTCGGCCTGGGCGCCCGACCGGCGGCGCGTGCGCCGTTCGGCGAGGCCGGTCGCGACGTCGTCGAGCGGCCGGCGCAGGAAGATCATCGACAGGCTCAAGCCGATGAGGGCGGCGAAGATCGCCGCGAGCCAGTAGAACTCGCGCATGATCGGGAACAGCATCATGATGCCGAAGGGGACCAGGAAGGCGAGGAGCCGCAGCACCGAGTAGACGACGGCCGAGCGGGCGTTCATCCGGCCATTCTACGTCCGGGCCGAGCGGCCCGCCGGACGCCTAGGATGGGAGGATGGCGCGGCTCCTGCTCATCGGTGTGCTGCTGGCACTCGCCTTCTGGGTGTACAGCATCGTCGATTGCGCGCTGCAGGACGCCACGCGGCACCGTGGCGTCAGCAAGCCGGTGTGGATCCTCATCGTTGTCCTGCTGCCCGTGCTGGGCGGCATCCTGTGGTTCGTCGTCGGACGCGCCCGCCGCGCGAGCGCTCCGGTCCGCCGCGCCCCGGATGACGATCCCGAGTTCCTCGGCAGCCTCGGATCGGTCCGCGACCAGGACGAGCGCATCCGCCGTCTCGAGGAGGAGCTCGCAGCGCTCGACGCCGAGGCCGACGACCCCCGCGACATCCCGCCGACACGCTCGTCGCAGAGCGACGACGATGCCGAAGGACCGGCCGGCTCACGCGGCCCGCGCGCCTGAGATGAGCGGGGCCGAACACGCTCCGACGCCGGCGGACCGGGCGCCCGCGACCGACGCCGCGGCCGCACTTCTCGGCGCTCTGGTCGCCGGGGGAGTGCGCCACGTCGTCCTGAGTCCCGGGTCGCGGTCGCAGGCGCTCGCCCTCGTGGCGGCGGAGCTGGAGCAGCGCGGCCTGATCCGCCTCCATGTCCGCATCGACGAGCGCGTCGCGGGATTCACCGCGCTCGGCATCGGACGCGAGACGCGGATGCCGGCAGCCGTCGTCTGCACCTCGGGAACGGCGGTCGCGAACCTCATGCCCGCGGTGCTCGAGGCGCACCACTCGGGGGTGCCTCTGCTGCTGCTGACCGCCGACCGTCCGCCCGAGCTGCGCGGCATCGGCGCCAACCAGGCCACGCGTCAGCCCGGCGTGTTCTCGGGCTTCGTCCGGCTCGAGGCCGACGCCCTGACCCCGGAGGACGTCGACGCCCACCCGGCCGCGCCGCAGGCGGCGGAGATCGCCGCGCTCGCGGTCGAGGCCCTCGCCGCGACGCGCGGCGACCGATCGCGCCCGGCCGGCCCGGTGCACCTCAACCTCCCGTACCGGAACCCCCTGTCGGGCGCCCTCCCGCCGTGGCTCATCGGTGCGGAGGCCGAGCCCGCCCTCACCCCCGGTCCCAACGGCACCGACACGGACGCGGCCGCGGAGTCGACGGTCTCGGGCGCGCACTATCAGGGCGGCGGCGGGATCGGCCAAGCCGAACCCCCGATGCCCCTCGAAGCGGTGGAGCTCACCCGCGGTCCGAACACGCTCGTCGTCGCGGGCGCGGATGCCGGCCCGGCGGCGGAGGAACTCGCCCACGCGGGGGGCTGGCCGCTCGTGGCGGAGATCGTCAGCGGTGCGCGTTTCGGGCGCAATCTCGTCCACGGCTATCGCGCCGTGCTCTCCCGCCCCGAGCTCGCCGACGCCGTCGAACGGGTCGTCGTGTTCGGGCATCCGACGCTCAGCCGCGAGGTGGCCGGGCTGCTGTCGCGCCCGGAGATCGAGGTGTGGGCCGTTCGCGGGCCGGGGGAGGACCTCAACCTCAACGGCACGACGACCGCGGTGTCCGCGGTGTCCGTCTCGCCCGGGGTGGCCGACCGTGCCTGGCTCGGCGCCTGGATGCGCGCCTCGCGCGACGAGGCGGTCGACCTGAGCCCTGCGGCCCCCGACGTCGACGGGCTGGCATCGACGGTGCCGCAGGAGCGCCTCGGCGCCATCTCGGCGGAGATGGCCGTTCTCAAGGCTCCGCTCGACCGCGAGTCGCTCGTCGACGCGGTCTGGCGGGCGAGCTGGCCGCACGATCGTCTGCTGTTCGCCTCGTCGAGACTCGTCCGGGTGGCCGACACGGTGCTCGGGGGCAAGAAGGTGCCGGTGCACGCCAATCGCGGGCTCGCGGGCATCGACGGCATTGTCGCGACCGGGGTGGGCATCGCGGTCGCGAGCCAGGACGACGCGCGGGCCGGCGTGACCCGGGTGCTCACCGGCGACCTGTCTCTGCTGCACGACGTCGGCGCGCTGCTGCTTCCCGGCGCCGAGGACGAACCGCGCATTCAGGTCATCGTCGGCAACGATGGCGGAGGCACGATCTTCGACGGTCTCGAGGTCGCCGGCACCGCACCGCCGGCGGCTGCTGAACGGGTGCTGTTCACCCCCCACGAGGTACGGCTCGAGCAGCTCGCGCTCGCCTACGGGTGGGAGTACCGGCGCATCACGACGCGCTCGGCGCTCGATCAGGCGCTCACCTCGCCCGTCGGCGGTCGCCAGCTGATCGAAGTCCCGCTGGCCCGCTGAGCACCGCCGCGGGGTGGACGGTCCGTGCTCGCCCGCTCAGGCGAGCGCGTCGATGATCGGGCGGAACTTCACCCGCGTCTCGAGCATCTCGGATTCGGGGTCGCTCGCGCCCACGATGCCCGCGCCGGCATAGGCGGTGAAGGGCATCGAGGTGCCGTCGTCGGTTCGTTCGCCCGGACGGAACTGCGCGCATCGCAGGGCGATGGCCCACTCTCCGTCGCCCTTCGCGTCGATCCAGCCGACGGGACCTGCGTACCGCCCGCGGCTGAAGGGTTCGAGGCGGCGGATCTCGTCGAGCGCGTTCGGCGTCGGTGTGCCGGCGACCGCCGCGGTCGGGTGCAGCACCGCGACGAGGTCGAGGGCCGACGCATCCCCCGCGAGCTCGCCCTCCACGTCGGTTGCCAGGTGCCAGACGTTCGGCAGCTTCAGCATGAACGGCTGTTCGCCGGCGACGAGCGACGAGGTCGAGGCGCGGAGCGCCTCGAGGACGCTGCGCACCGCGTAGCCGTGCTCGTCGAGATCCTTCGTGCTCGTGGCGAGGCGCAGGGATGCCGCGGTGTCGGCGTCGGCGTCTGCCCCGCGCGCGATCGTCCCGGCGAGGACGCGCGCGGTCACGGTTCCGCCCGACACCGTCACGAGCGTCTCGGGGCTCGCTCCGATGAGACCGTCGACGGCGAACGCCCATGTGTCGGGGTAGGCCGACGACAGCGCGCGGACGAGCCGACGGAGGTCGGCCTCCGCGGGAACGGTGCCGGCGAGGTCGCGAGCGAGGACGACCTTCTGCAGGTCGCCCTGCAGGATCGCGTCGACGCCCGCGCGCACGATCTCCTGGTAGCCGTCGGGGGTCAGTGCCCCGGGGCCGGTCGTCGCCGACCAGTGCGGACCGAAGCCGGTCGCGGCGGGGAGGGCGGCGACGGGATCCGACCCGTCGGTGGTGATCGAGGTCACCCACGCGCGCGACCCGCGGCGGCCCACGACGGCCCGGGGCACCGCGAAGTGCAGCGCCGGGGTCGTCGCGTCGGCGCGGTCATCGGGGCGGGGATCGAACGGCAGGGCGCCGAAGGCGACGAGGCCCGAACCGGGCAATCCGACCGGATCGTCGATCTCGGCGGCGGCGACCGTTCTGCGCCACCAGTCGGCGGCTTCGCGCGGACCGGGGGTCGCGTCGGCCGAACCGAAGGCTGCGGCGGTGCCGCGTGCGACGAGGATGTCGCCGCGTCGCGACCACACCGTCGGGTTCCGCGGGTCGGCGAACACCAGTAGCTCGTCGGGTGCCTCGATCTCGCGAGTGACCACGCGCAGCCGGGCGGCGGGCGCAGAATCGTTCACCCGACCAGCCTAGACTCGGCGCGTGATGCTCCGCCCCGTGCCGGGAACCCCGGTGACCTTCCGCTGGCGCAAGTGGAACGGCGGAACCCACTGGGTGCATGCCTGCACCTACCTCGGCAGCGACGAGCACGGCGACTGGTTCGGCCAGCGGCCGGGCGACCGCAGCAACCGGCCCGGACGCGACTTCGTCGCCACGCACCCGTGCGTCATGCTCCTTCCGCCGGTCGGGGAGTGGGTCCTCACGATGAACGCGCCGCCGCATCCCACCCGCGTGTACATCGACATCGCCTGGGATGCCCGGTGGGACGAGGGCGGCGAGCCCACCGCGATCGACATGGACCTCGATGTCGTCGACTCCGCCACCCGCGGCATCTGGATCGATGACCGCGACGAGTGGGAGGAGCATCGCGTCGCCTACGGGTACCCGCGGGAGATCGTCGCCGAGCTCGAGGCCCTCGCCGTCGACCTCGAGACGGCGGTCACCGCCCACCGCCCGCCCTTCGATGCACCCACGGCAGCCCACTGGCTCGGCATCCTGGCATCCCTCCCCGCCCCCACGGCCCCCTGACTCTCCTCTCACCCGCCGAGGTCCCACTTCGGCCGGGAAAGCCCGGCTCATACCCGGCCGGACGGGGACCTCGCGGGGCGGGGCTCGCGGCCCGCCGCCGCGCCTAGACTCGAGGGCGTGACCAGCGAGCCCAACCGCGCCGACCTCGGTAAGGATCCGTCGCGCGTCAGCGGCATGTTCGACCAGGTGGCCGGCGCATACGACCGCACCAACGACGTCCTCAGCCTCGGCCAGGACCGCCTCTGGCGGATCGCGGCCACCCGTGCGATCGACCCGAAGCCGGGGGAGCGCATCCTCGATCTCGCCGCGGGAACGGGTGCGAGCTCCGTCTCGCTCGCGCGCAGCGGCGCCGAGGTGGTCGCCGCGGACTTCTCGCCGGGCATGATCGCCGAGGGCGTCCGCCGCTACGGACCGCAGGCGCCGGGCGGCGGCATCCCGAATCTGTCGTTCGTCGAAGCGGACGCCACGAACCTGCCGTTCGGGGATGCCGAGTTCGACGTCGTGACGATCTCGTTCGGACTCCGCAACGTCAACGAGCCGAAGAAGGCGCTCGCCGAGATGCTGCGCGTCACCAAGCCCGGTGGGCGCCTGCTCATCAGCGAGTTCTCGCAGCCGCCGTCCCGTGCGTTCGCGGGGCTCTACCGCTTCTACAACGACCGGGTGCTGCCGCTGGTCGCGCGCGTGGTGAGCTCCAACGCCGAGGCCTACGACTACCTCAACGAGTCGATCCGCGACTGGCCCGACCAGCGCACCCTTGCCGGGTGGATCCGCGAGGCCGGGTGGGACGAGGTCGCGCACCGCGATCTGTCGTTCGGCATCGTCGCGCTGCATCGCGCTGTCAAGCCCGCCGTCTGAACCGGCTCGCGCGGATCGGCGTCGTCGCCCGGCCGGTAGGCTGGAGAGGTGACATCGAGCCCATCCGCGCCGCGGCTGGCGAAGCACCTCGGGATGACCGAGCGGATCTTCGCCGGACCCCGCACCCGCAAGCTGCTCGCGACCGTCGAAGCCGGGCTCGAGCGCGTCGAGACGCGCCTCGGCGATGAACTCACCGTCAGCGACGCGCTCGTCGACGCCAAGACGCGCTACCTCTACGAAGCCGGCGGCAAGCGGCTGCGGCCCATGCTGGCGCTGCTGACCGCCCAGCTCGGCGACGGTGCGACCGAGGACGTCATCGCCGGAGCCGCAGCGCTCGAGCTCACCCACCTCGGTTCGCTCTACCACGACGACGTCATGGACGGCGCCGACAAGCGACGCGGCGTGCCCAGCGCACACGAGGTGTGGGGCAACAACGTCGCGATCCTCACCGGTGACCTGCTCTTCTCCCGGGCGAGCCAGCTCATGGCTCGCATCGGCGAGCGGGCGATCCGCGTGCAGGCCGACACCTTCGAGCGTCTCGTGCTCGGTCAGATGCACGAGACCATCGGCGCCCAGCCCGGCGACGATCCCGTCGAGTTCTACATCCAGGTGCTCGCCGACAAGACCGGATCGCTCATCGCCGCTGCGGCGCAGGTGGGCGTGCTCTTCTCCGGCGGACCGGAAGAGCTCGCCGAGCCGCTGCTCGCGTTCGGCGAGAAGGCCGGCGTCGCCTTCCAGCTGCTCGACGACGTCATCGACCTCTCGGCCGACCCCGAGGCGACGGGAAAGGTGCCGGGCACCGACCTGCGCGCCGGCGTGCCGACGATGCCGTACCTGCTGCTGACCCGCGCCGGCGACGACGCCTCGCGCGAGCTCGCCGCCACGATCGACCGCGGCGTCGCCGAGATCGCCGAGGGAGCCGATCCCGCGATCCTCGACGAGCCGCTCGCCCGCCTGCGAGACCACGACGTGACGGCCCAGACGCGCCGGCTCGCCGAGAAGTGGGCCGACGACGCCGTCGCGGCTCTCGCGCCGCTGCCCTCCGGCGCCGTGCGCGACGCACTGACCCGGTTCGCCGAGGTCGTCGTCGACCGCGCCAGCTGACACAGACCCCGCTGCGCCCGCGCTCGGGTGCCACCAGGAACGAGGAACACCCATGACCAAGCTGAGGCTGGCCATCGTCGGAGCCGGGCCCGCCGGCATCTACGCCGCGGATCTGCTGCTGAAGGCCGAGCGCAAGTTCGACGTCTCGATCGACCTGTTCGATCACCTGCCCGCACCCTACGGGCTCGTCCGGTACGGCGTCGCGCCCGACCACCCCCGGATCAAGGGCATCATCAACGCGCTCCGCGACGTCATCGACAGCGGCGACATCCGCCTGTTCGGCAACGTGCGCTTCGGTGAGGACATCACCCTCGACGACCTCAAGCACCACTACAACGCCGTCATCTTCGCCACCGGCGCCGTCCGCGACGCAGCCCTCGACATCCCCGGCATCGACGCTGCGGGCTCCTACGGCGCGGCCGACTTCGTCAGCTGGTACGACGGTCACCCCGACTTCCCGCGCGAATGGCCGCTGGATGCCGCATCCGTCGGTGTCATCGGCAACGGCAACGTCGCGCTCGACGTGGCTCGACTGCTCGCCAAGCACGCCGACGACCTTCTCGTGACCGAGATCCCCGACAACGTCTACCAGGGGCTGCGCTCATCGGCGGTGACCGATGTCCACATCTTCGGCCGTCGCGGACCGGCGCAGGTGAAGTTCACCCCCCTCGAGCTGCGCGAGCTCGGCGACCTGCGCGACGTCGACCTGGTCGTCTACGACGAGGACTTCGACTACGACGAGGCGTCGAAGGCGGCGATCGCGTCGAACAAGCAGGTGATGGTCATCGACCGCGTGCTGCAGTCCTGGCGCCAGCGGCCGGGCGCGAACGGCATCGGGGGAGAGGCCTCGCGCCGTCTGCACCTGCACTTCTACGCCAAGCCCGTCGAGGTCAAGAAGGATGCCGACGGCCGTGTCGCCGCGCTCGTCTACGAGCGGACGCGTCCCGATGGCCAGGGCGGGGTCGAGGGCACCGGCGAGCTGCGCGAGGTCGCGCTCCAGGGGCTCTACCGCGCGGTCGGCTACTTCGGATCGCCGCTGCCGGGTGTGCCGTTCGATGCGACGCACGGGGTCATCCCGAACCACGAGGGTCAGGTGCTGCACGAGGACTCGAACGAGCGCGTGCCGGGCGTCTACGCGACGGGGTGGATCAAGCGCGGGCCCGTCGGCCTCATCGGCCACACCAAGTCGGACGCGATGGAGACCGTGCGCCACGTCATCAACGACCAGGGGTCGTGGTGGCAGCCGGTCGACCCGTCCGAGCAGGGCGTGCTCGACCTGCTGACCGAGCGCGGCGTCGCCTGGACCGACCTCGACGGCTGGCACCGCCTCGACGAGCACGAGATCGCGCTCGGCGCCCCGGCTGAACGCGCGCGCGTGAAGGTCGTCGACCGCGACGAGATGGTCAGCATCTCGCGCGGCGAAGAGGCCGGGCGATGACCTTTCGGAGCAAGCAGACCCTCGACGCGTGGATCGAGGAGTTCCAGCGGTTCGGCTACCCGCTCGCGGTGAAGGTCATCCCGCAGGACGGCAGCCTCGGCCGCGACACCGGACTCGTCGCGATCACCATGATGAACGCGCAGACCGTCACCTACATCGAGCCCGATGTCCCCGGCGGCAACACCTGGCGCATCACGTTCGAGGCGCGCGAGACCGAGCTGCGTCTCGGCGCGGGCGGGGCGCTCGCCCTGTCGACCGAGCTCGCGATGGTGTCGACCCTCTGCGCGTTCCTCGAGACGAAGTCGCACGCGTTCGCGGGCGACGACCCGACCGAGATCGAGAGCCCGGTCGCCGAGGACTGACCGTCCGCCTCGCCCGCCCGGTGTACTACAGCGCATCGGGTTGGGCAACCCGTGGTCGCGGCGTTCCTCCGACGCCATGATGGGGGAACGCCCGGTGCCGTGAGCGCGCCGGGTCGCGACGATACGGAACGAGGAGGCCCGATGCGCACGACCCGGGTCCTGGCAGCCGCATCGGTGGTCGCGCTCGCAGCGACGCTCGGCGCCTGCGCCCCCGATGACGGAGTGCCCACGCTCACCTGGTACATCAACCCCGACGACGGCGGGCAGGCGCGGATCGCCGCGGCCTGCACGGATGCCGCTGACGGCGCCTATCGCATCGAGACGTCGCTTCTGCCGCGTGATGCGGCGTCGCAGCGCGAGCAGCTGGCCCGGCGTCTGGCCGCCGGCGACACCTCGCTCGACATCATGAGCCTCGACCCGCCGTTCATCCCCGAACTCGCCGAGCCCGGCTTCCTCGACGAGGTGCCGGCCGACCTGCAGAACACCGACGGCATCGTCCAGGGCGCGGTCGACTCCGCGAGCTGGGGTGGCGAGCTGGTGACCGTGCCCTTCTGGGCCAACACGCAGCTGCTCTGGTATCGGCAGTCGGTCGTCGACGCGGCCGGTCTCGACATGTCGCAGCCGGTCACCT
Source organism: Microbacterium sp. Yaish 1 (assembly GCF_002245215.1). Lineage (GTDB taxonomy): Bacteria > Actinomycetota > Actinomycetes > Actinomycetales > Microbacteriaceae > Microbacterium. The sequence continues at coordinate 1,214,435 of NZ_NPMR01000002.1, read as the reverse complement.
GGGACGACATCATCGCCGTCGCCGAGGAGCAGGATCTGCGGCTGGGCGTCCAGGGCGCGCTGGCCGAGTCGCTGACCGTCTGGATCAACGCCCTCGTCGCGTCGGCCGGCGGCGAGATCTTGAAGAACCCCGAGGCGCCCGCCGACGAGCTCGAGCTCGGACTCGACAGCGAGGCGGGCCGGGCTGCGGCCGAGATCATCCACCGCATCGGGGCCGACGGGCTCGGCGGGCCGGGTCTTCCGACCGCCGACGAGAACGCCAATATGAACCTGTTCCAGGGCGAGCAGGGCTCGTTCATGGTCAACTGGCCGTTCGTGTGGCCGGCGATGACCGGCGCCGACCCCGCCATCGCCGATGACCTGGGCTGGGCCGTCTACCCGCGCGTCGACGCCGACAAGCCGGCGGCGCCTCCCGTGGGCGGCATCAACCTCGGGGTCGGTGCCTTCAGCAAGAACCCCGACCTCGCCTGGCAGGCCGTCGAGTGCATCGTCCAGCCCGAGAACCAGTCGGAGTACTTCGTCACCGACGGCAACCCGCCGTCCAACGCCGCCGCCTACGACGACCCTCGCGTGCAGGAGGAGTTCCCGATGGCCGACACCATCCGCGAGTCGCTCGACCTCGGTGTGCCGCGTCCGCAGACGCCGTACTACAACGAGATCTCCATCGGGCTCCAGCGCACGTGGCACCCGCCGGCAGCGGTGAACCCCGAGACCACGCCGAGAACGTCGAGCGAGTTCATCCTCGCCGTCCTGCGCGGGGAGCGTCTGCTGTGAGCACGCGGGAAAGCGCGGCGGCGCGGCCCCGGCGCTCCGCCCGGGCGCGTGCGGAGGGGCGACTGGGCTGGATGCTGGCGGGCCCGGCGTTCGTCATCATGCTGCTGGTCACGATGTATCCCATCGGGCAGGCGCTGTTCGATTCACTGTTCAGCCTGCGGCTGACGGCGCCCGACGAGCGGTCGTTCGTCCTGTTCGAGAACTACCGGGTGGTGCTGAGCGACCCCGCGTTCTGGCGGTCGATGGGGGTCACCCTCTTCATCACGGTCGTCACCGTGCTGTTCGAGCTGATCCTCGGCTTCCTCCTCGCGCTCGTCATGCACCGGGCGATCAGGAAGCTCCGCGGTCTCGCGCGGACCGCGATCCTCGTGCCCTACGGCATCATCACGGTCGTGGCGGCCTTCGCCTGGTTCTACGCGTTCGACATCAACTCGGGCGGGTACGTCAACAACTGGCTCAGCTGGATCCCGGGGTTCGACCCCGAGCTCAACTGGTTCGCCGAGCAGGGCACCTCCCTCGTGGTGATCATCTTCTCCGAGGTGTGGAAGACGACGCCGTTCATCTCGCTGCTGCTGCTGTCGGGGCTCGCCCAGGTGCCCGGCGATCTGGAGGAGGCCGCGAAGGTCGACGGGGCCACCGGGTGGGAGGTCATGCGTCGCGTCATCCTGCCGAACATGAAGGCCGCCATCATGGTCGCGGTGCTCTTCCGCACCCTCGAGGCGTTCCGCATCTTCGACAACATCTACATCATGACCGGCGGCGCCAACGACACCGAGGCGCTGTCGCTGCTCGCGTACAACACCTCGATCGGGCGCCTCGAGATCGGGCTCGGCTCGGCGATCTCGGTGCTGCTGTTCCTCAGCGTCCTGATCATCGCCGCGATCTTCATCAAGGGCTTCAAGGTCGACCTCGCGACGGGACGGAACTCCTGATGCGCACTCTCACCTGGCCGCAGCGGATCGGATGGGCCGCGATCATCATCGCGGTGCTCGTGTGGTCGCTCTTCCCCGTCTTCTCGATCCTCATGACGTCGTTCAAGACGCCGTCGGGTCTGTTCTCGGGCACCCTGCTCCCGCAGGAATGGACCCTCGAGAACTACACCGAGATCCTCGCGCCGGGCGGCGGGGCGCAAGACCTGTTCCTGCCCGCGCTGCGCAACTCCGTCGGCATCTCGCTCATCGCCACCTTCGTCGCCGTCGTCCTCGCGACGCTGTGCGCCTACGCGATCGCGCGGCTCGAGTTCCGCGGCAAGCGCATCATCCTCGTCACCGCGCTCGCGGTGTCGGTCTTCCCGATCGTGTCGATCGTGACGCCGCTGTTCAACCTGTGGCGGGTCATCGGTCTCTACGACACCTGGCTCGGCCTCATCATCCCGTATCTCTCGCTGACGCTGCCGATCGCGATCTGGACCCTCGCCGCCTTCTTCCGCCAGATCCCGTGGGAGCTGGAGCAGGCGGCGCAGGTCGACGGCGCGACGCCGTTCGAGGCCTTCCGCAAGACCGTGGTGCCGCTCGCGGCGCCCGGGGTCTTCACGACCGCGATCATCGCGTTCTTCATCGCGTGGAACGACTTCGTCTACGGCATCTCGCTCACCTCGACCAGCGCTGCGCGCCCCGTGCCGGCGGCCCTGTCGTTCTTCACCGGAGCCTCGCAGTTCGAGCAGCCCACCGGCGCGATCTCGGCAGCCGCCATCATCGTGACGATCCCGATCGTGGTGGTCGTCGTCATCTTCCAGCGCCGGATCGTCTCCGGCCTCACGCAGGGCGCGGTCAAGGGATGACCTCCAGCATCCTCGCCGCCGCGTCCACCTCGAAGGGAACGTCATGGCCTCCATCACGCTGAAGAACATCGTGAAGACGTACGACGACGGCTTCACGGCGGTCAAGGGTGTCGACCTCGACATCGCCGACGGCGAGTTCGTCATCCTCGTCGGACCCTCCGGATGCGGCAAGTCGACGCTCCTGCGGATGATCGTGGGGCTCGAGGACATCACCAGCGGCGAGATGCTGATCGACGGCGACGTTGTGAACGACAAGGCGCCCAAGGACCGCGACCTCGCGATGGTGTTCCAGAACTACGCCCTGTACCCGCACCTCACGGTGTACGAGAACATCGCCTTCCCGATGCGATTGAAGTCGAGCAACGTGCCCGACGACGAGATCGACGAGCGCGTCCGGCGCGCGTCGAGCCTTCTGGAGCTCGACGAGCACCTCGACCGCAAGCCCGCCAACCTCTCCGGCGGTCAGCGTCAGCGGGTGGCGATGGGGCGCGCGATCGTGCGCAACGCTCGGGCGTTCCTCTTCGACGAGCCGCTGTCGAACCTCGACGCCAAGCTGCGCGGCCAGATGCGCACCGAGATCGCGCGGCTGCAGCGTTCGCTGGGCACGACGACCGTCTACGTCACGCACGATCAGACCGAAGCCATGACGCTCGGCGACCGGGTGGCGGTGCTCCGCCGCGGCGAGCTGCAGCAGGTCGCGAGCCCGCGCGGCCTGTACGAGCAGCCGGTCAACCTCTTCGTCGCCGGTTTCATCGGGTCGCCTCCGATGAACTTCCTGCACGGCACGGTCGAGGGCGACACGCTCAAGCTGCCGATGTTCGACGTTCCGCTGGACGACCGGTTGCGCCGCGCGATCGGCGACCGCGAGCTCGTCATCGTGGGAGTGCGTCCCGACGCGTTCGAGGATGCCGAGACGTCCGACCGTCCGCTCGAGGGCGGTGTGCGCGCCGACGTCGACGTCGAGATGACCGAGTGGCTCGGCGAGGTGCTGTACGCCTACATCCCGTTCGAGGTCGAGGAGTCGGTGCGCGAGAAGCTCGCCGAGCTCGACCGCGATCTCGACGGAGAGGGGCTGCGCACCGAGCTCGTCGTGGCGCTCGACTCGCTCAGCAACATCCGCGCGGGGGATCCGGCGACGCTGTGGTTCTCACCCGACTCGCTGCACGTGTTCGACCCCGAGACGGGCGAGAACCTCACGCGCGACGAGCAGCGTGCGGCGAAGCTTGAGGACGACGCCCGCGAGCAGCGCAAGCGCGCGCTCCAGCGCGCTCAGGAGCGCGAGGCCCGTCGCACCGGTTCCGGTGCGGGCTCGGGCTCGGGCTCGGGCTCGCAGCAGAGTTCCGCCGCCTGACGCCCAGCACCCGCGGATCTCCACGACCTAGGGTGGGGACATGCGGGCGGATGACGTGACGTGGGGCCCCGACCTGCTGGGCCCCGGCTTCGAGCAGACGACACTTCCGCTCGGCTCGGATGACGAGGGCGACGTCGTCGCGACGCTCGTGCGGGCGATGCCGCATCCGGGCCTCCGCCTCTTCGGCGCGTGGCGCGACATCGACGTGCTGTACGTCCACGGCTGGTCGGACTACTTCTTCCAGACCGACCTCGCGCGGATCTTCACCGATCGCGGCGCGCGCTTCCATGCTCTCGACCTGCGGAAGTACGGGCGCAGCATCCGTCCTGGTCAGGCGCGCGGATACGTCACGTCGCTCGACGTGTACGACGACGACATCGAGGCCGCGCTCACCGTGATGGACACCGAGCGTCAGGGGCGGCGGCTCGTGCTCCTCGGGCACAGCACCGGCGGCCTGACGCTCACCCTGTGGGCGGCACGTCACCCGGGACGCGCCGCGGCCGTGGTGCTGAACAGCCCCTGGCTCGAGCTGCAGCTCGGCCCCCTCGGGCGGCAGGCGGTCGCGCCGCTCGTCGAGGTCCGGGCCCGATTCGACCCGCGCGGCGCCCACCCCGTGGTCGATCTCGGGTTCTACACGCGGGCCCAGCGCGAGGTCGGCAGCCTTCCCGACGCTCCCGACGGCTGGCGACCCGAGCAGGGCTTCCCGACGCATCCGGCATGGCTCGCCGCCGTCATCGCAGGGCACGCGCGTGTCGCGGCCGGGGTCGACGTCGGCGCCCCGGCTCTCGTGCTGCTCTCGGCGCGGTCGACCTCGCCGCTGCGGTGGAACGACACGATGACCTCGACCGACTCCGTGCTCGTCGTCGACGACATCGCGCGCGCGGCCACCCGCATCGCCGCCACCGTCACGATCGCCCGCATCGACGGCGCCCTGCACGATGTCTTCCTCTCGGCTGCGCCCGCACGCTCCGAGGCCGCTGACCGACTGGTGTCGTTCGTCAGCGGCCTCGACCGGTGAGCACTCAGCCCGCGACGATGCTGATCAGCAATCGGATCGAGAGGGCGAGCACCGAGACGAAGCCGACGACACCCAGCACGTTCTGCCACCAGCGGTTTCGGAGCGGGCCCATCAGTGCGCGATTGTTGGCCATCACGATGATGAGAGCGGCCAGCAGGGGAGCGAACAGGACCGTGAGGGCCTGAGCGAGCACGATCAGCTCGATCGGCGACGACCCGGCGAATGCCACGGTGATCGCGATGCCGAAGGCGAGGATGAACGCGCTGCCCAGCCGAGCGGTGATGGTTTCGGCCGATGCCCCGCGTCCGAGCGCGTCCGAGAGCAGGGTGCCGCCGGCGATGCAATTGGGGATCATCGACGAGAACGCCGAACCGAAGAAGCCCAGCGCGAAGATCCAGGTGCCCACGGGTCCCGCAACCGGCTCGAAGATGCGCGCGAGGCCGACGAACGCTCCCGGAGCCGGGGTGCCCGTGTCGAACAGCACCGACGCGGACACGACGATGACGAGGGCGGTCATGATCCCCGGGGCGACGATGCCGGGAATCGTGTCGACGATCGTGATGTCGCGGTACTCCGATTCGGTCCGTGCCCGGGCCCTGGTCCCGTACGACGCGAAGAAGGCGGCGTTGATGGAGAAGTTGGTCCCCACGAGCCCGATGATGAGCAGCCAGGCGCCGTCGGGGACGACGGGGATCAGACCGAGGCCGGCAGCGGCCCAGTCGGGGTTCGACACGAACGCCGAGACGATGAAGCAGAACGCCATGATCGCCACGATGACGATCAGGGCCTTTTCGACGATGCCGTAGATGCCCTTCATGAGGAGGATGGTCGCGACGGCGACCGTGCAGATCACCGTCCACATGACGGGCGAGCTGCCCGGGATGAGCATCGCGAGCCCCACGCCCGACCCGACGGCGTTGCCCACCGAGAAGCAGAGGGCGATGAGGAAGACGCCGACGCCCGCTGCGACGCCGGTCGGACGCCCGAGGCTGTCCTTGATGGAGGAGATGAGCGAGACGGGCGTTCGGATGCCGAGCCGCACGCTCATGTCGGTCAGGAAGACCATGAGCAGCGTGGACACGATGATCACCCAGATCAGGGCGTAGCCGTATCCTGCTCCCGCGTTCATCGCGGTGGTGAGGTTCCCCGGGCCGAACTGCCAGGCTCCCGCCACGAATGCCGGGCCGATGAGGGCGAGGCGACGCCAGAAGGTTCGTCGCACGGGGTTCTTGCCGACGATGCTCCGCACCGTTTCGGTCGAGATCCGGCCGTGGCCGGTCGCGGGAGTGGCGGGGGGACGTGAGGTGATGCGGTCGCTCATGGAGACTCCTTCGGAGGGCGGCGGGATGCCGCGCAGTCGTCATTGACTTCGAGCCGGCGCTGCGACGCGTCGGGGAGCGGAACGGGGTGGAGGGAGGGCGGCCGGATGCGGGGTCCGGCCGCCCGTGGTGGTTTACGCGGGAACGGTGACGCTGCCGAGCTCGGCCGAGGCGAAGGCCGCGGCGATCTCGGCGTCTGCGCCGGCGGGGAGGGGCAGGAGCGGCTCCCGGACCGTCGCGTGGTCCAGGATGCCACGGTTGACCAGGCCCCACTTCAGGGCGACGGTGCCCTCCATGTGCGAGCCGCGGTGGTAGACGGCCTTCGTCACCGGGAGCAGGCGCTCGTGAATGGCGTGGGCAGCGGCGTAGTCGCGTGCCTTGCCCGCGGCGATCAGGTCGACGAGCAGCTCGGGCGCGATGTTCCCGTAGCCGACCAGCAGGCCGTCGACGTCGAACATCGTCGGCAGGAGGTACTCGTCGTGGCACGACAGGATCTGCAGCTCGGGGTACGCCGCGCGCAGCGCCGGGATCTCGGTGTACCACCGGCGCATGTTCCGCACGCCGTTCTTGGTGTGGTTCACGCCCTCCTGTCCCGCGATCTCGAGCTGAGTGTCGAGGTCGTACGAGGCCTTGGTGTTGTCGGGGTACTGGAAGAGGATCTCCTCGAGCCCCGACTCCTCCCAGATCGCGCGGTAGCGCGTCTGCGGCGCGCCGGGCTGGAATCCGAAGCGCAGCCAGCCGTGCGAGGGGTAGACCAGAGCGCCGCGAGCTCCGGCGGCGGCGGCATCCTTCGCCTCGAGCGCGGCGGTGGCGTTGCCCTCCTTCGTGATGCCGGCGATGATCGGCAGCCGGTCTTCGACCGAGTCGCGGAAGGCCCGGATGACGTCGAGCTGCTCCTTCTCGGTGAGGAATGTTCCCTCGCCGGCGTGGCCGAGCACGACCAGGCTCTTCACCCCCTCGATCGAACCGAGCCACGAGCCGAGCCGCGAGATGGCGGCGTAGTCGACGTCGCCGTCGACGGTGAACGGGGTGACGGGGGCGGGGTTGAGTCCGCGGAGGTCGAGGACCATGTCGTCTCCTTGAGTGAGGTCTCGTCGTCGAGATCGGGAGGTGCCGGTTGGCTGATCCCGAAACCAATAACGTTTGCGGGAACGTTTGCAGTTTGGACCCGCTCGCGATCGATGTCAAGCGATTCGGGAACGTTCTCGGGAAGGTTCTCGCGGCTGGGTGGGTCACGGGTAGGCTCGGCGAGGGAGGCAGGACATGGCCGAGGGTGACCGGAACGTCAGACACGTCGTGACGCTCAAAGACGTCGCGACGGCCTCGGGCGTCAGCATCTCGACTGTGAGCCGCATCCTCGACGACCGCACTCCGCCCTCTCGGTCGGCGACGGCCGAACGTGTTCGCGCAATCGCGGAGGAGCTCGGCTATCGCCGGAATGTCTTCGCCTCGGGGCTCCGCCGTGGCGCCACGGGAACGATCGGCGTCCTGGTGCCGAGACTCACCGACGCGGTCATGGCGCTCATGTTCGAGGCGGTCGAGCGGGCCGCGCGACAGCGGGGCTACTTCGCGGTCGTCGCGACGTGCGGCGACGACGGCGACGAGGAGCGCCGCGCGACCGAGACTCTGCTCGACCGGAACGTCGACGGGCTCGTGCTCGCGACCGCCCGCATCGACGACTCGCTGCCGGCGTCGCTGCGCGAGCGCGGCATTCCCCACGTGCTCGCGCTGCGGACCGACGGGGTCAGCCCCGCCTCGCTCGGCGACGACGAGACCGGCGGCTATCTCGCGATGCGGCACCTGCTCGACCTCGGACACCGCGACATCGCCGTCGTCACGGGCCCCTGGTTCACCTCGAGCGGGCGCGACCGGCGCAGTGGCGCGAACCGTGCTCTCGCTGAAGCCGGCGTCGACCTGCCCGAGGAGCGGGTGATGGCGGTCGGCTACGGCCTCGACCACGGGATGGAGGCCGCTGAGACACTCCTGGCCGGTCGCTCTCGTCCGACCGCTGTCTTCGCGGCCAACGACAATCTCGCGATCGGAGTGCTCAGCGTCGCGCGATCCATGGGGCTCGAGACGGGGAAGGACCTCTCGATCGTCGGGTACAACGACATCCCGCTCGTGTCACGCCTGCCCGTGCCGCTGACGTCGGTGCGGACGCCATTCGACCAGATCGCCTCGTCGGCGCTCGACATCCTGCTGACGACCGATCCCGCGACGCCGCAGATCGTACGCGCGCTGCCCACCCTCATTCCGCGCGCGTCGACGGCCCCGCGCCGCTGAGTTGCGGATTGGGGTGCTTCAGGTCCGACCCGAGGTCTGGTGCCTACTCAGTCGAAGCTGTACGCGGATCACGGACGTCAGCGGTCGCCGCCGTTTTGCGCCCACAGTGCATGCGAGCGGAGGGCGTGTGTGACGGCGAGCCGGATCACCCAGTACGCGACCAGCAGGGTGATGATGAGGCCGAGCAGTCCCGCGGTGATCGAGATGACCCAAACGAGGTCGAAGTTTGCCATGCGCACACGGTATCGGTCCGTCACCGAGGCGTGTCCGCCGGGCGTCGTACGATGGCTTCCTCTTGGCCGAAGGCAGGAAACCCGGCCATGCGATTGACCTCCGTGCGAACGCCGTTCGATCAGATCGCGACGTCGGCTCTCGACATTCTGCTAACGACGGATCCCGCGGCGCCGCGAGTCGTGCGCGCGCTTCCCACTCTCATTCCGCGCCTCGACGGCGCCTCGCCGCTGCTGCGGGTCGGCGCCGCGGAGCGTCGATCTGTCGCGTCACGGGTGTCGGGGCTCGGGGGTGCACACCCTACGGGCTTGATAGTGCCAGTGAGCAAGCACGCAGATGGTGGGGCACGGTGCGAGAGGCGCGCACCAGGGCTGCGATGCGCTGAGCTCAGCCTCATCAGCCTCACGCGGTTTGGGCGGTTCGGCTTCGGGCTTAGTATTCTCGCAGCGCTTCGACACTCTCATGCTCGTCGAACTCGTTGGGTGGCTCCACATGCCAGCCCCGGTCGCGGAGGACCTGCGCGACCTCGGCTTGGTAGTCGCGAGCGATGGTGCGAACTTGGAACCGGCGTGCGATCTCGCGCCCATCCTCAATCGCTCGTCGCCAGGCAGGCTGACGGTCGAAGCCACAGTCATCGATGAGGAACTGAATGAAGTCTTCTACACCAGGCCTGAAGCGTCGGCCGCCAGTCGGAAAGTGTAGCGATGAGAGCGACATCGGGGCGCTCCCCTTCTTTCCTTTCTGATGTGCTCGGGCAAGCACAAACGATAACGCGCCGCGCTCCCCGTGAAACTGCCAGTGGCTGACGGGTGGACCGGTAGTGCTCGACTCGTACTCGAGCCGAGCAATAGGAGGCGGCTCGAAAACCGAGTACAGAGCGATTCGCATCTGGTCGACGCGCAGGAAACCCTCGGAGGACACGTCGGTGAAAAAGTAGAACGTCCAATTGGCCAGATGCTCGCCGGCCACGAAGAGAGGCAGACGGGCCGGCTCAATAGATCCGAGGGCGTCAACTGCCGATACTCGGACTCTTCCCGTCGAGGGAACTTGCTGCGCACGTATCGGAGTATCGCCCGGAAGGGAGCAACGGATAGTTTCTTCGAGGCGAGCGGCGAGCTCTTGGGCCTGCCCGAGAACGTTCATTCAATCGGTGAGGTGGTTCTCGCCCAGCAGGTATGCGATCGAATCAAGTTCGTCTCGGGCGGCCCATTCCCGGTCTTCCAACATGTTCGCTTCTGCCCTGGACCGGAACTCTTGGTATGAACTCAACCCGAGCGACCCAAGGATCGATGAGAGCCGGTCTCGCAGGTCCGACTCCGAGATCTGGATAACAGGTGCCATGGTCATCTCCTCATCCCTTGTACGGATAGTAGACCAGCAACCTCCGACATGGGTCGGCCCTTCACGACGTCCTCTTGATCCCGCGCATGGCGGAATCACCCGGGGGATGGCGTGATTTCTACGAGGGGAGCTGATCCGCTAGCTCAGTCGGCTGGGTGGTGAGGTGGGCGTCCTAGCGGTAGTTGACGAACTGGAGGTCGACGTCGAGGTCGGCGGCCTTCAGCATCCGCTGCACTTCCTGCAGGTCGTCGCGCGACTTCGACTGCACGCGCAGCTCATCGCCCTGGATCTGCGACTTGACCGACTTCGGGCCCTCGTCGCGGATCATCTTGCTGATCTTCTTGGCATCCTCCGACGAGATGCCCTCCTTCAGCGTCGAGACGATGCGGTACTCGCGGCCGGAAGCGGTGGGCTCGCCCGAGTCGAGGCTCTTGAGCGAGATGCCCCGCTTGATGAGCTTCGTCTGGAAGACGTCGAGCACGGCCTTGGCGCGCTCTTCGGAGTTCGCCTTGATGAGGATCGACTCGCCCGACCACTCGATGGAGGCATCGGTGCCCTTGAAGTCGTAGCGCTGCTCGACCTCCTTGCGGGCCTGGTTCAGCGCGTTGTCGGCCTCCTGGCGATCGATCTTGCTGACGATGTCGAACGAGGAATCTGCCATGCCGCTCAGCCTACCGAGCCGCCGTGCGCCCTGCCACGACGGCGGGCATCCCTGTCAGGGTGGGGTACATGAGCTTCGTGATCCGAGAGCCCGCCGCCGGTGAGGCAGCGCTGCTCGCCGAACTCCATGTCGCCACCTGGCAAGAGGCGTACGAGCACCTCCTGCCGGCTGGGTTCTTCGACGCAGAACACGTCGCCTCGCGACATCGGATGTGGAATCAGATCCTCAACGATCCCGCGCCCACCGTCACGGTGCGAGTCGCCGAGCATGGCGGTCACCTCGTGGGATTCGCTCTCGCGGGTCCGAGCTCTGCCGACCGTGTCGAGAAGCCAGGGTGTGACACCCACCTCTACGCGATCTATGTCTCCGCTGCTCATCACGGCACGGGGGCGGGCCAGGCGCTCCTGGACTCGGCGCTCGGCGCAGCATCCGCGACTCTGTGGGTCGCCAAGCAGAATCCGCGAGCGATCGCCTTCTACCTTCGGAACGGATTCGCCTTCGACGGTATGGAGAAGGTCGACCCGATGGCTCCCGCTATCACGGAAGCCCGCATGGTCCGCTGACCTCAGCCGCGCCCGTAGTCTCGCGCCGGGGGACGCTAGGCTCGCGCCATGACGAGTGAGCCCGCCGACCGGCCCCGGCGCCGCGGCCGCGGGTGGGGAATCGCCGCGACGATCCTCGCGGGCATCGGCATCCTCCCGGTCGTTGTCGTGGTCATCCTCGGGTACACCGTGGATCCGCTCTGGGGATGGATGCTGTTCATCGCCCTGCCGATCTCGATCGCGGCAGGCGCCCTCGGCGGCGTGCTCGGCATCATCGGGCTGATCGCGGCGCGCGGTGACCGCGGAGGATACGGGTGGCCCGTGGTGGCACTGGTCCTCGGCTGGGGGCAGGTGCTGCTGGGGACCGGATTCCTGAACGGCTGGTTCATCTGACGCCGGGGGCGTCTGTCACGACTAGCAGATCCGGCGCGGAAAAGCAGGTGTACGAGCCACTTCGCGCATGCCAATAGCATCGTCTCGAACCGGCGGTGCTCGCGGCCGGGGCAAGGGGGACGTGTGAACGACGTGCCGGACTCTGTTCCGACCGCGCCGGCCGGCTGGCATCCCGACCCATCGGGACAGCAGCAGCTGAGGTACTGGGACGGCCAGCGATGGACCGATCACGTCTCGCCGTACCCCACTGCGGAGCAGTCGGCGCCGGATGCCGCACCGGCGACGGCCCCCGATCCCGCGCCCGATCCCGCGCCCGGTCCCGCGCCCAGAAACCCCGGGCGGAAGGTGATGACGCGAGCGACCTGGATCGTGCTGGCGGCCACGCTCCTCATCGTCGGCGGCGCAGCCGGGTACGTCGGCTGGACCGTCGTCTCGGCCAACGCCGCCGCGACCTCGGAGGCGCCGGATGTCGTCGACGGCTTCCTCGCCGCTGCCACAGCCGACGATCCCGGCTGGACGCAGTACGCCTCGCCCGGCTACATCGCGATCTCGGGGTCGGCGACGCCCCTGTTCGGCGATGCGCGCGCCGCGGAGGTGCTCGACCTCTCCATCGAGTACGACAGGCGCGGCATCCTCTATGGAACCAACGGCACCGCCGGCTACGAGTCGCCCAGCGGCGCAGACACCGCCAAAGCACTGGTCGACATGACCTATACCTTCACCGTCGACGGCACGCCGCAGACGGCGACCTCGACCCGCGAGATCTGGCTGACCCGTCCCTATTACTACGGCGACGACGTGCCTTCCGGCGCGCGTCAGGGAGAGACGCCGACGGCCATCGGTCCCTGGCGGGTGACGGGCGCCGCCTCGGCGTCGGCGTACGACGGAGCGGTCGTCGCGACGACGAGCTTCGAGCCCGCCCGTATCGATCAGGCCTGTTACACCTCCGACGTCGTGCTGTCGCAGCTGTCCGAGATCGCGCGCACCGAGGGCGTGCTGGCCGCGGTCTGCCTGAGCGGCGGCACCTCGACCTCCTTCGACGACGGCATCGACATCGACGCCCTCGCCGCCGGGTTCCCCGTCATCGGCCAGGCTGCGCCCCTCACCGATCTGATGGGGTGGCACAACGACCCCAACACCCCGGCACCCCTCGAGCAGTACCTCATCTCTTCGGGCGGCACCGACTACGTCTTCGTTCTCGCCTCGACGGGCGTCGGCGGCGAGCTGACGACCGACTCCGAACGCCGCATCATCCTCATCTCGAAGGCGGACACCCGATGACCGACACGACCTCAGCGCCGGCCACCGAGGCACCGGAGCGCAAGCCCCGCAACCGTGCGGCGCGCACGATGCAGATCGTCATCGCCTCCCTCGGCGTCGGCGCGCTGCTGATGACCGCCGCCGCGGGCGTCGTGCTGTGGCCGCGGACGCCCGAGACCGGCCCGACGGCCGATGTTCCGGTCGGGTGGGCACCGTGGGCCGACAACGACCTCGCGACTCCCACCAGTGCCACATTCGCCGAGATGAACGCCGCCATGCGCGACAAAGACCGTGAGCGGTTCCTCGCTCACGCCACGGGTGACGCGGCGACGCAGCTCGCGCTGTGGTGGGACAACTCCAGCAAGATCGGGTGGGATGTCGCGGCGATCGCGCCGTCGGACTTCGACGTCGACGAGACCGGCACCATCGAGGTCATCCTCGGCGCTCAGTATGCTTTCGCGGCGCAGCCGCAGCGAGGCGACGGTGACCGTGACGCCGGTCTCGACCTCATTCAGGGCTTCGCCTACACCGTGACGTTCGAGCCCGGTACCGTCCCCAGCCGGTCGTTCGACCGGTACGAGCAGACGGAACCGCCCGAGCCCGCCACGATCACGTCCATCGTCCCCGCGCGCGAGCCGAACCCGTGGGACGAGGGTGAGATCCACGTGGCCAAGCGCGACCACGTCGTCCTGTTCGGGATGAGCGACGAGGCCGAACTGGTCGATCAGAACGCGGATGCGGCCGAGCGATCGGCCGTCATCGCGCTCGACACGATCCGCGCCCTCGGCGGCGAGCCGACGCAGGACGGCTTCGTATCGGCGATCACCGACGACGATGACCGCTTCCAGCGCTGGCAGTACGGCAAGGGCACGCCGTGGGACATGGATGTCGCCGGTTATGCCCGTCCGACCCTGCGCCCGCAGATCGCGCAGCGCTTCCTCGATCCCGCGATCGCGACGGGATCCGATACGTCCGGAACGCTCATCGTGATGGGCCCGGGCAGCGCGTCGGGTCGCGACAAGGTGTTCGTCCACGAGTTCGCACACGCCCTCCACAACACGGCCGCGCCCGGGTCGTTCATCGCACCGCCCGTCGCGGTCCACGAGGGGTTCGCCCGCTTCGTCGAATGGAAATCGGGCCTCGCCGAGCCCGGTTACCTCCGACCCGAGGTGAAGGCCGCCATCGCCGCACAGGGGATGGGTGCTTTCAGCGATGAGGCGCTGCGCAGCAAGGACGCGTATCTGGCCTACGACGCCGCGGGCTCGTTCTACGCCTACGCCGATGCCTATGACGGGTCGGCCTGGACGATGGCAGTGGATTCGGTCCTCGGCGGCGGATTCTTCGTCGACAGCACGGACTTCACCGAGGCCGACTGGCAGGCATGGGTCGCATCGCAGTGACCGCGGGAGGGCGTCCGCGCACGCGGCCCGCGGATGCCGTGCGCTTCGTAGGCTGGAACGCGTGCAAGCTCTGACCGAGGACCAAGTCCGCGCTTCGTTCGTGAACGCGACGGTCGATGACCGCCGGATCATGGCGATGCCGATCGACTTCATGCTGCTCGACTGGGACCACCTCGACTTCCTCGCCTGGCGGGATCCGAACTCGCGCGAGCGGGGATACGTCATCACGCAACGCGAGGGCGGCCCGGTCGGGGTCGTGCTGCGTGCAGCATCCGGAAGCTCGCGTGCGCGCTCCGCGCTGTGCAACCTCTGCCACACCATGCAGCCCGGCGACCAGGTCACCCTCTTCAGCGCGCGCAAGGCCGGACCGGCCGGCGATGCCGGTGACACGATCGGCACGTACATCTGCGCCGACCTCGGATGTCACGACAACGTGCGGATCGCCGGGCCGCTCGCGCCCAGCGAGATCCGCGCGAGCGTCGATCGCCGGATCGACGGCACGCGCCACCGCACCGAGGCCTTCGTCGAACGGGTCATCGGCGAGGACGACTGACGGCCCTCGCCGTGGTTCGGAGCACGCGGTCACAGGGGGTAATATGGGTTCTCGCGCCTCCGGTCGACTGCACAAGCCGGGCGGGTGCGCACTGGCGAGTTACCCAAGCGGCCAAAGGGATCTGACTGTAAATCAGACTGCATTGCATTCGGGGGTTCGAATCCCTCACTCGCCACATCGAGAAGGGCCCCCGCTGAGCGGGGGCCCTTTCGCTTGCGCCTTGGTCGCGCTCCGTCGAGCGCGGTGCTCCGGGTCAGCAGGCGGTCGACACGGTGCTCCGGCACAGGCCGATGCTCAGTGTGCTGGCCAGGACCGTGCGGTGCTCGTCCTCGCTCTTCTCGAGCGTCTGCAGCGACAGGATGAAGCCCATTTCCTCACCTCCTTCGTTCGATCGCCGCCGGAGAACCGACGGGTGCGAGCACCGGGGGGAGTATGGGGAGGAGCGGCCGGTCGGTCATCGGACCGCGACCGGACGCCGCGACGAGGGTGAGCAGCACGCCCGCGGCCCCGGTGGCGAGGTCGCACGAGGCGCGCAGCATCCCGTCGCCGACGATGCGGACGCCGGCCGGGGCATCGAGAGCGTGGAGGGTCATCCGCGACAGATGGTGGTCGCGGGCGCGGACGGTCTCGGGCGTCGCGTGCCCGGTCGCGTGCAGCGAGTGCAGGAAGAGCGCCAGCCCCGCTCGGCCGGCGAAGATGCCCGACTGCACGACGAAGGGGGCCGACGCTGCTCGGATGATGCCGCGCAGTGCGTCGTCCAGCTCGTCGTCCGGATCGTGTGCCAGGTACTGCGCGATCACGAGGCCGATGCCAGCCGACCCGTGGGCGAGATAGGGAAGCAGCCGCCAGCCCTGGTCCACGTGCAGCGAGCCGTCCCCGTCCCGCCGCAGCGAGCCGAGGTCGATGGCGAGAGCGCGGCGGGCGATCTCGAGGAAGCGCCGGTCTCGGGTGTGCTCGAACAGCCGAACGGCCAGGAGCGCGGTTCCGCTCGCACCGCCCATGAGGCCGCCGCGCCGTCGTGATGCGGGAGGCGTCGTCGCCGGCGCAGTCCGCTCGTCGAGCCCCGATCGCTCGCTGAGGCGGTCGACGATGTCGATCGCGCGCGCGAGGTCGCTGGGCGAGCCGGAGGCGCCGAGGAGGGCGATGCCGACACCGGCGAGGCCCGAGGCGAGGTCGGAGCCCCATGCCCCGACGTCGAGCTCGACGCTCCGCAGGCGTTCGCCGAGCGTCGTGGCCTCGCCGGTGAACCCGAGGCGGCGGCACGCCCACATCGCGCCCGCGAGGCCGTCCATCAGGCCGACGCGAGGGCGGTCGTCCCGCACGGCGGAGATCGACTTCGACACCCACGCCCGCATCTCGGACGGCAGAGCGACACCGGCGGCGTCGAGCGCGAGGGCGACCCCCAGTGCGCCGTGGGCGAGGGAGAACGCGGGCTCCGCGAACTGGCGGGGATCGCCCGCCCACAGCCGGTCGCGGCGATGCGGCGTCGCATCGGCGATCAGCTGGGCGGCGATCCGCTCGATCGTCGGAACGGGCAGCGGATGCCGGCCCGTCTGGCCGGTCGCGCCGTCCTCGCGGTACCCGAGCCGCAGCGCGGCGGCCACGCGCTCCGACCACGCGCGAGGCAGGTCGAAGGTCGCCGCGGCTTCAGCGACGAGAGCGCCGGCCTTCGCCGGCTGAAGGGCGAGCACGCTCGTGAGCGGCAGGAAGACGTACAGCTCGATGCACGCCAGTGCGTGAGCGTCGCGCCGCACGGGGTCGGGCTCATCGGGCAGCGCGAACCCCGCCGCGCCGAGTACGGCGGCGGCACGCGAGCCGACGGGCAACGACATCTCGAAGTCGATGAGACCGACCGACCCGTCCGTATCGACCAGGACGTTCGCGGGATGCAGATCACCGTGGGTGAGGCCGGCGGCGTGGAGACACGAGATCTCCCGCCGCAGGGCACCGAGGACGCGCAGCATCCGGTCGCGATAGGCGTGGCGTTCCGCGGCGGTGGAGACCGCGGCGGTCAGCGGGCTGCTGGTCGACACCACCCGGTCGAGCGGCTCGCCCGGCAGCTGTTCCAGGACGAGGAAGCGATGACCGTGCGCGTCGAGAGATGTTCGTACCTCCGGCACGCGCACTGCGCCGGCGATGGCCCGCAGGGTCCGTTCCTCGTCACGGAGCCGCGCGACGGCATCGCGTCCATCCGGGGTCCAGCCGGCGAACGGCCGGGCCTCTTTCACGATGACGGGAGAGCCGTCGAGAACGCCGCGGTAGACACCGCCGGCGTTGGAGTAGTGCAGCGCCCCGGTGATCTCGGGGAATCCTGCCGGCGGCTGGTCTCCGAGGGCGTCGAGCTGACGCCGGAGGAAGGCCGGCAGCTTGACCCAGGGCGGAACGTGGAACCCGGCTTCGCGGCGGTCGGGCTCCCACTGCCCGCTCCGCAGGTCGCGCACCGCCGGCAGGGACTCGCCGTCGACGAGCACCTCATGGTCGGTGAAGGCGCCGTACCGGACGAAGAGCGGCCCCGCGTTCCAGCGCAGGTCCGACAGGATGTACGGGCCGGGCCGGGAGCCGAGTGCCTCGTCGAGGGTGACGAGGCACTCCTCCAGGCTCTCCTCCGAGGGGGGATAGAGCGTGATGAACTTCCCGGCACCCGACCGCTCGGCATCCTTCGCCAGCACGGCGTCGAGCGCCCGTTCGTCGATCAGATGCTTGAACGGGATGCCGTGCCGGTGGCAGTACGCCGACACGATGTCGAGCACATCGCGAGCGCCGTTGGGAAGAGCCGTGACATGCACCTTCCACCCCTGATCGGCGAGGCGCATCCCGTGCGGCATCCAGACGGACCATGGATGCCGCCGGCTCCGCCGCCAGCCGTCCCACGAGGCCGTCGTCGACGGCGCGTAGACGTCCGCGCCTTCCGGTGCGCCGGCACGTGCGGCATCCGAGTCGGGTGAGTCGTAGAACACCCGATCCGGTATCGCGAAACGCCCGAAGATCGGATCCATCTGCTTCCCCCACGGCCCGGTACGGCGGGCCCAGGGTCATCATCGGTCGGGCCGGACGTCGGGCTCAGCGTGCGAGGACCGGAGAAAAGCCCCCTTCGGCGCCGGTTGTGCCGTAACGGAACCGGGCGAGAAGTCCGGGACGTGTCGGAATCGGTCGGGAAAATTCATCCGAATGGATGATGGCGCAGTCGGTGATGCGCCAGCTGTGCGGGTCGAACGGGACGAAAGACCCGAAAAGCCCGGAAACCGCGACCCCCCTGGTCGCGCCGACCCCCGGGTGTTTGACTGAGCGAACCCGGGGGAGGCGCAAAAGAGATGCACGAAGAAGCGGTGGACACGGGTGACGAGGTGAAGGTCTTCCTCATCAACCGTCGGGACGTCGTGCGGCGAGGGCTGCGCGCGCTCATCGAGGATTCCGAAGACCTCGTCGTCGTGGGAGAGGTCGCCCGTCTCGACGAGGCAGGACACATGATCGACCTCACCGACCCGGATGTGGCGATCCTCGACGCGACCGAACCGCCGGAGCGCATCGTGAACGCGGTGGACCGGATCCGGCGCGCGCAGGCCGACGTTCCGGTACTCGTGCACGGTCGCAGCGACGCCGAGGAGGCGAAACGCGTCGCGTGGGCCGCCGGGGCAGACGGATACCTCCTCGACGACGCCGATGAACAGGACGTTCTCCGGCTGGTGCGCCGGATCGCGCGCGGCGGGAACCCGCACACCCTGCAGGCCGTGCGTGCCGCGGGTGCACCGCCGAGCGGGCCCGTCGCCCCCGACCTCACCCTGCGTGAACGGCAGGTGCTCCGGTTCATCGCCGCGGGAATGACCAACCGGCAAATCGGGAACCGACTCGGACTGGCCGAGAAGACGATCAAGAATTACGTTTCCGGACTGCTCGCGAAGCTGCATTTGGAGAGCCGCACGCAAGCGGCCGTTTATCGGATAACCCACGACGACGCCGCGCCGGGCGGCAGTTCATGAGCGCCCGTCATTTCGCGTCATCCGCAAGCGCGGCAGGACCATCGGCACTGCCGATCGCCTGAGTTCGTGGTCAAGGGTGACCTTGAGCACCCCATGAGCGGGAGCGTCCGTATTCCGCCGCGTCGAGAGGAAGAGGTCATGATTCGCACCAGAGACAACGGCACACGGCATCAGGCGAGAGATCGGCAGGGTCGGGCGTGAAGACACGATCGGACAGTCTCCGACGGGAGCCCCGAGCGGGCGCCCGCATCCGCGGCATCGTCGCCGGACTGAGCAGCCTCGTCGTCGCCGCGCTCATCCTGTCGCCGCTCGGACAGGCCGCGCACGCGCGCATCGATGATGCGACGCCGATCGTCGACGCTCAGATCGGGCCGAACACCGAGATCCAGATCACGAGTCTCGGCCCCGGCGCGACGCTTCCGGGTCTCCAACCGCCCTCACCCATCACTCAGGACCCGCAGGCGCCGTATCCCGACACCAACCCCGCGGGATACGCGTCGGTCTCGACGTTCGCCGGCACGATCATCGCGTCGAGCGTCTCGGATCCGTCGCTGACCGCCGAGATGTACTGCATCAACCTGCGCGTCTCGACATACGTCGGGATCGGGTACGAGTCCGGTTCGTGGGAGGAGTCGAACGTTCCGAACATCGGGTACGTGACCTACATCCTGAACAACTTCTATCCGACCGTCGCCGAGCCCGCCGGGCTGTCCCCGAATCAGCAGGCTGCCGCCGTGCAGTCGGCCATCTGGTACTTCACCGACGGATATGTGCTCAGCACGGCGGCCAGTGCCACGGTTCGTGAGGCCACGGCGGCGATCGTCGCGGCCGCGCAGGCCGCAGGACCCGTCGTAGAGCCGCCCGCGCCTGAAGTGAGCATCACGCCCGAGTCGGACTCGGTCGCAGCGACGTCGAGTGCGGGGCCGTACACGGTCACCGCCGAGGGGACGAGCGACGTGACCGTCTCCGTTCCGAGCGGCTACGCCATGTTCACGGATGAAGCAGGCACGCAGCCCCTGGCGAACCCGGCGACCGTCCCGTCGGGGACGGAGATCTGGGTCAGGGTTCCCGACGGTTCACCGGGGGAGGCCGTGATCAACGCGCGCGCGACGGTGACCGTCCAACGCGGCCAGGTCTACCTGTACGACGGCAACACGCCGGACCTGGACGACGCCCAGCGGCTCATCCTGGCCGACACCGCCGAACTCGACGCGGTCGACTCCGCGCTGGCGGAGTTCCTGGCGGTGGGTTCGCTCACGGTCAGCAAGGCGTTCGCCGGCGAGGCGCTCGGTCTGCAGGGCGACATCCAGCTGGCCATCGACTGCGGCGAGGGATACACCTTCACCGCCGACATCCCGGCCGGCACCGCGACCACGCAGACCTTCACCTACGGGGACATACCGGTGGGGACGACCTGCACCGTGACCGAGCCGGTCACGGGCGCGAACACCGTCGTCGACGTCACGACCGATGCCGGACAGGATGCGGAGATCACCTCGGAGGGCGCGGCCGTGACCATCACCAACACGGTGACCTACCTGCCGGGCGGGCTGCGCGTCGTCAAGAGCATCGACGGCGACGCGGCAGGTCAGCAGGGCGCCATCGCGCTGCGGGTGGTGTGCGGAGACGTGCTCGACGACACGTTCGAGATCCCCGCGGGGAGTGCGGCCGGTCAGTACGAGCAGGTCTACTCCGACCTGGCTGCCGGCACGGAGTGCACGGCGACCGAGGCCGAGTCCGGCGAGACCGCGCAGGTGCAGGTGTCGACGGGCGATCCCGTGACGGTGGAGATCCAGCCGGGTGCCACGACGGATGCCGCGCTCGCGAACACCGTGACCTACCGTCCCGGTTCGCTGCGGGTGGTCAAGTCGATCGATGGAGTCGCCGCCGGTGAACAGGGGGCGATCGAGCTCGCCATCGTCTGCGGCGGTGTCCTCGAGGACACGTTCGCGATCCCCGCGGGCGCTGCGGCGGGGGAGTACGAGCAGGTCTTCACCGACATCCCGGCCGGCACGGAGTGCACCGTCACGGAGTCGGCGTCGGGAGCGACGACGCGTGTCGACGTCACGACCGACGGTCCGGTCACCGTGGCGATCGAGCCCGGCGGGACGGTGGATGCCGCCCTGGCCAACGACGTCACGTACCTGCCCGGGTCGCTGCGAGTCGTGAAGTCGATCACGGGCGGCGGAGCCGGCCTGCAGGGCGACATCGAGCTCAGCATCCGTTGCGACGACGGGACCGTGCTGGATGAGATCTTCGCCATCTCCGCGAGGAGCGGCGCAGGCGACTACGAGCAGGTGTACAGCGACCTGCCCGCCGGGTCGGAGTGCGTCGTGACAGAGACTCAGTCCGGCACGACCGCACTCGTGCAGGTGGCGACCGCCGACCCGGTCACCGTGGAGATCCTCCCGGGTGACACCGTCGACGCGGGCCTCGTCAACGACGTCCGCGGTGGCGAGCCGGTGGTTCCCGGGCACAGTGCTCTTCCCGCGACAGGCGGCGGAGCGCCATACCTGGGCCTCATGCTCGGTCTGGGCAGCATGATGGTGGGTCTGCTCGTGCTGGTGGGCGGCCTCCGGGTCCACGCTCAGCGCGCAGCGCGGGCGGCCTGACACCTACCGTCCCCCTCTCGCATACCAGCGGGAGGGGGACGGTCGTGCGTGGCAGAAACCGGTGCCGAAGTTTCACCCGGATGGATGACGAGAACTCAGACCCGGTTGCGTGCTCCCCACAGCGCGAGCTGGGTGCGATCCGCGAGATCGAGTTTCTTGAGCGCGGAGTGCAGCTGCGACCGCACGGTGTGGACCGAGACCTGCAGCGTCTCGGCGATGCCCTCGTTGCTCGTGACGCCGCCGGCGAGAACGGAGATCACCCGGCGCTCGGCGGAGGTCAGCAGAGCGCTCGCCTCAGGGTCTTCGGGAGCGCCGCCGCGGCGGACGAACTCACGGATCAGCGGCGCCGTCACTCGCGATGACACGAGAGCCTCGCCCCGCGCCGCGGCGTAGATCGCGCCGACGAGCTGGTCCGAGTCATGACTCTTCAGCAGGTATCCGACGGCGCCGGAATCCAGGGCCTCGCTGACGTACCCGTCGACGGCGAAGCTCGTCATGACGATGACGGCGATGGGTGCGCCCCCGTCGTCGGGACGCGCGAGGAGGCGGGTCGCGGACAGCCCCGACATCTGGGGCATCTGGATGTCCATGAGCACGACGTCGGCGCGTTCGGCGCGCGCGACGTGGACGGCGTCGATGCCGTTCGAGACCTCGCCGACGACCTGGATGCCGGGAGCGCCTTCGAGCTGCAGCCGCAGCCCGCGGCGCACAGCACGATTGTCGTCGGCGATCAGAACGCGGATGCGCTCGGCCCCACGAGTCATACCGTTCTCCTTGTCAGGTGATCGGGTCGATCGGGATCGTGATCCGCACTTCCCATCCGCCGGTCGGCGACGGCCCTGCGAACAGTGTGCCCCGCAACAGCTCCACGCGCTCGCGCATCCCGCGCAGGCCCCAGCCCAGATCGAGGCCCGGAACCGGCGTCGAATCACTGTTCGGCGCCCGATTGACGACCCGGACCAGGAGCTCCTCCTCGGCGGCGGTCACCGAGACGCTCACGGGTGCGCCGGGAGCATGCTTGGCCGCATTGGTCAGCGCCTCCTGCAGGGCGCGGTACGCCGTGGTCGAGACGACGGCGGGCAGATCGGACACACCGCCGGACTGCTCGAACGACACCGGCATGCCGCGCTGCGACCAGAACTGCACGAGTTCGCCCGCCCGGCGCAGGTCACGCGTCGTCTCGGCCGGGGCCGCCGCCTCGGCGTGCAGGTCGCTCAGTGCACCCGCGAGGCTCGCGGCGGCGAACCGGCCCTCGTTCCTCACCTCGCCGACCAGGCGGATCGCCTCGTCGGGGCGGGCCGGGGCGAGAGAGATGGCGGCGTCGGCGAGGGTCACGAGGCCCGCGAGGTGCTGGCCCGCGACGTCGTGCAGCTCCTGCGCGATGCGGGCGCGCTCGCGCTCCCGTGCGTCGTTCACGCGCGCGTCGTGCTCCTGGCGGGCGAGCTCGGCCTGTTCGCGGGCGAGTGTCACCTGACGCACCTGGGCGCGCCACCAGATCCCGAGAGCGGTCGCCCCGAGGGCAGGAGCGGAGAAGCGGAAGAACTCGTTCGCCATGAAGCTCAGGGCGGTACTGACGTCGCCCGAGTAGAAGACGGCCCAGGTGAAGAGCCCGCCCATTCCGGCGATCACGACGCCGAGCAAGCACACGACGGCCGAACCGGCCGAGACCCGGCGGGCCAGAAGGAACTGCGCGAGTGCCACGACGAGGTACATGCCGATGAGCCAGTTCGGTATGTCGAAGGCGCCGAGGAGGAGGAGATAGACGGCGACCGTCGCGAAGACCGCCGTGCGGGGCCATCGCTCGCTCAGGAGGACAGCCGAGGCCTGGGCCACGCACGCCAGGGCGAGGATGACGCACAGGACCGATATGGATACGTCGAAGGGCCAGTCGACGGGACCGGCGATCATCGCGGTGATCGGTGTCGCCAGCACCTGGACGGTCGTGCTCACCGAGACGATCGCAACCAGGATCGCCGACGCGCGACGCGTGCGGAAGAAGGTCTGCGTCGCGGACGCGTCGAAGTCGACGCCGGGCTCTCGGGGTGGCTTCACCACAGAATCCTCTCAGCCCCGCACGGAAGCCCCGTGCATGCCAGGATGTGAGGAGTCAGCGCGGAAGGGAACCTGTCGATGAGCAAGCCCATCACATCTCCGGAATCGAGCAGGCTGCTGCGAGCCGCGATCTGGGTCGCGATCGGCGCACTCATCGCCGCGGCGATCGTGTGCGTCGTCTGGGTGCTGATCGGCTCGGGCACCGGCATCGTCGCGCGCGCCTTCATGACGGTGCTGCTGCTCGCGGGCTTCGCGGGCATCGCGATCCTCGAGTCGCACCTCGCCGGTCGTCGTCCCGCCTGGTTCGCGCTCACGAGCATGGGCAGCTGGGTCATCGCGCTGCTGGTCGGCGCTGTCATGATCTGGCTGCCGTCCCCGACCGAGAGCTTCGGGTGGGGGTACGAGCGCTTCATGCGCTTCCTCCTGGTCGTGCTGATCCTGCAGCTGGCCCTGCTGCACCTGCGCCTGTTCACGAAGGCCTATCTGCGCAATCCCACGACGTTCCTCTCGATCGTGACCTACGTCACCATCGCCTTCGTCGGGATCGTCGCCGTCATGCTGATCGTGCCGCTCGTCGGCGGGGAGTGGTTCGACTTCCTGCCGATCTACTGGCGCGTCGTGGTCGCGCTCACCATCCTCGCGGCGGTCGGCACCGCGCTGGTCCCGCTCGTCAACGCGCTGCTGATGCCCCGCCCGCCGCATCCGCCGGCAGCGGCACCATGGCCGACCTACGCCGACGGCCGCACGCCGCTGCCCGTGCTCGGCGATGGGTCGCCCGACTGGCAGGCCTACTACACCGGCCGTCCCACCTATCCGCAGGCGTACGCCCCCGCCCAGCAGGCTCCGGCACAGCCGGCGCCTGCTCAGGCGACCCCGCCGGCGCCGGCACAGCAGCAGCCGGGCTACCAGGACTACCCGCCGCCCCCGCCCCTGCCCGACCAGCCGATCGCTCCGCGCTGACGGTCTCGGCCTTCCGGGGGCCGCGAACCCCGTAGCGTGGGTCGCATGGTGGATGCCCGAGAGCTCGCAGACCTGGCCGTCGAGATCGCGCGCGAGGCGGGTGCGCTCGCGCGCCGACGCCGGGGCGAGGGAGTCGCGATCGCCGCGACCAAGTCGGCGCTCGCCGACATCGTCACCGAGGCCGACCGCGAGGTCGAGCTCCTCATCCGCGATCGCATCGCCCAGGCGCGTCCCGACGACGGGTTCCTCGGCGAGGAGTCCGGAGCCGAGCGCGGTGCGAGCGGCTTGACCTGGGTCGTGGACCCCATCGACGGAACGGTCAACTACGCCTACGGCATCCCGCACTACGCGGTGAGCATCGCCGTCGTCGACGGCGAGCCCGATCCGCAGCGGTGGGAGGCGGTCGCCGCGGCGGTCTTCTCGCCGGCCGTCGACGAGATGTTCCGCGCGACCGCGGGTGACGGCGCCTGGCTCGGCGACGTCCGTCTCGCGGTCTCCGAGCCGACCGATGCCGGCGCCCTCCTGGCGACCGGTTTCGGCTACGACCCGGCGACGCACGCGGGCGATCTCGCGCGGCTGGGCCGCATCATGCCCGTCGCGCGCGACATCCGCCGCGCCGGAGCGGCATCCCTCGATCTGGCGTACGTCGCCGCCGGCCGCCTCGACGGCTACGTCGAGCGCGGACTGCAGCCCTGGGACCACGCCGCCGGGGCGCTGCTGGTCGCCGAGGCCGGGGGAGTGGTGACCGGGATGCCCGGCGAACGCCCCGGGCGAACCATGACGATCGCCGCGTCCCCGTCGCTCCACAGCCGTCTGGCGGAACGGGTTTTCCACGAAAGCTGACGCGTGGATCGCATTCCCAGCCGCAAGTCGTTAGTGTTTACCCGTTCGTTATCTTCGGAACCCGATCCGGAGGGCGGACACCACCCGGATAGTTTGTGCCGCGCGCGAGCGCGCGCTGTTTTCGAGAGCCTGCGATTTGACTTCTGAGACCACCCCCACTGAGGCCGCGTCCTCGCGACCCTCGGCAGGGGAACCCTCGTCCGCTGCGGCGGCGGGTCTCACGCGGGCCGCGGGTCTGACGCGAGCGCAGTGGCGGCGTCTGGCCGCCGAAGCCGAGCTCGCCGCGAAGGTCGCCGCCGTTCCGACCGACGACGTCGCGACGATCGACGAGGCGCCCTCGACGCCCGACGAGCCCCGCGCGGCGTCGAGCGACGACGCGAGCACGGTTCCTCCCGTCGTGGAGCCTCAGGCCGAGGCCAACGCCGAGACCGACGAGATGGTCCTCACGGTCCTCGACGGCGACGCCTACGCCGGTCCGGATCTCGTCACGCCCTCCCGCCGCCGCCGCTCGCGTCCGGCCGCCGAGCACGCTGCCCCGCAGGGGGAGTCGTTCGGCCCTGCCGCCGTCGACTCCGCGAAGGCCGACACGGCGGATGCCGCCGAGACGAGCTCGGCCGGCGACTCGAGCGCCGGGGACGAGACCCGCAAGCCTTCGGACGCGCACGACGTCGACGAGTTCGAGTTCGCCGCGCGCCTGTTCTCCTTCACGGCCCAGACGCCGGTGCAGGTGGCCGAGGAGTCGATCGCCGAGCACCAGCAGCGCACGCGCGAGGTCGCGGTCGCCCGCCCGGGACGCCTGCGTCGCGTCGGCAAGCGCGTCGCGGCGGCATCCGTCTCGATGAGCGCCGTCGCGGCCGTCGGTCTCCTCGCGGTCGGCCTGACGAGCCCTGCCGCTGCGGTCTTCGCGTCCGGTGACACCGGCCGTGACATCACGGCGGAAGCGCCGCGCACGTCGGCCTCGATCGAGCCCGAGGAGATCCAGGCGTACGTCTCCTCATCCAGCACGGGCGTGACGTTCGACCGCAGCGACACCTTCGACGTCACCTCGGTCTCGAAGATCGCCGCAGACTCGGGTGTGACCAACTTCGCCGGCACGTGGGTCAACGACCCGAACGCCGCGATCCAGTGGCCCTTCCCGGTGGGTGTGCCGATCTCGGCGCAGTTCGGCTCCGTCTCCTACCTGTCCGAGTTCTCGCGTCCGCACCGCGGCGTCGACCTCACTCCGGGCGCGGGCGCCGACATCCACGCCGTTGCCGGTGGCACCGTGCGCATCGCGACCGAGGCGGGCGGCGACTACGGGGTGACGGTCGTCATCGACCACAACATCGACGGCGAGCTCGTCTCGACCCGCTACGGCCACATGCAGTACGGCTCGCTCAAGGTCAAGGTCGGCGACACGGTCGAGCCCGGACAGATCATCGGCAAGGTCGGCAGCACCGGCAAGTCGACGGGGGCTCACCTGCACCTCGAGGTCCTCCTCGGCGGCACCACGCAGACCGATCCCATCGCCTGGCTCGAGGAGCACACGAAGCGCTGACCTGATTCGAAGTGAGGCCGCCGAGATGGTATCCTCTTCTAGTTGCCCGCTTGCGGGTGGCACGCCCCGATAGCTCAGTGGCAGAGCACTTCCATGGTAAGGAAGGGGTCGTCAGTTCAATCCTGACTCGGGGCTCGCAGCATCCTCGGATGCGTTGCGGCAGGGTAGCTCAGCTGGTGAGAGCGCACGACTCATAATCGTGAGGTCGCGGGTTCAAGCCCCGCTCCTGCTACAGATGAAAACCCCCGGTTCGTCCGGGGGTTTTGTCGTATGCGGGAACGGTGCCGACGCCGCGGCTGAGACGCCGAGAGAATCTCCGCATGCGGGAACGAGAAGGCGCCCGGGACCCCTCCAGAGTCCCGGGCGCAGGTCGGACGCGAGACGAGGACCTAACTCGCGGCCGAGGGATCGAGCAGGCCCGCCCTGCTCCCCATCAGCGCTGGATCGCACCCGACGTGATGATCATGCCTCGGGTGGCAGACGGCGCGTGCAGGCCGGTTGCGCCGCCGGCCGGCCTCAAAAAAGCCGGTCAAGCGACTTAAAAGTTCCGTGGCGTGGGGCCTGCGGGGCTCTGTATCCGCTGATGTTCCGCGCAAGATTTCATCCGATCGGATGATGCCGGGCGTTCTCCCGCGTCGCGGAAACCAGAACGCCCCGACATCCGAGGATGCGGGGCGCTCCACGATCCGGGGGGAAGATCGTCGACGTCATCGACGCTAGGGGTTTCCGGCCGGTCCGTCGAGTCGGCCTTTCGGGGGACACGACGCCGAGTACGGGTTCGCGTCGGGTCAGCGCCGGTGGAACGGGCAACCGCCGCCAGTGCCGGTCGCGCGGACGCGGCCGCCCGACGCGGGCTTCGTCGGCAACCGGCGCATGTCGACGTCGAGAGCGGAGCCGAGGATCGCGACATCCCGGTGGCTCAGTGCCGTGATCGCGGTCGCGAGCCCGGCGATCGCGAGCTTCTCTCCCGGGCACCGGTGGCCCGTGGCGACATCCGCCCCGCCGTGCGGGACGAATGCGGACAGAGCCTCGTAGTCGTCGACGCCGATGAAGCGCTCGGGTGCGAACGAGTCGGCGCGCTCCCACGAGCTCTCATCGATGTTGGTGCCGAGGATGTCGAGCACGACGCGGCCACCCGCCGCAACGCGCTGGCCGTCGAGCTCGATGTCGGCGACCGCACGCGCGGGGAGCATCGGGACGAACGGGGCGGTGCGCCGGATCTCCTGGGCGAACGCGACAGCGAGCGGTCCGCCGTCGAGGGTCTCGCGCTCTGCCGCCTCGGCGGCGATGCGCTCGCGCCACTCCGGACGGTCGTGCAGCTCCTTCGCGGCGAAGGCCACGAACCGCGCGACGGCGATCATGGGTCGCATGCTGTTCTGCAGCTCGATCCCGGCCAGTCGTGCGGACAGCAGCACGCCGGCGCGATCGCGGTGCCAGGCCCATGCGTGGAGGGCTGTTCCGGGCTCCGGCTGGAGGTCGCCGTCGCGCACCGCCTCGATGAGGTGCTGAGAGTGGCGGTCGGACCAGCGGCGATTGATCCACGCGAGGAGGTACTCGGGCGAGTAGGGGACGCCGAAGCCGTCCACGATCTGCGCGAGACGTCCCGCCCATCGCGTCTTCGCCGCGGCGGTTCCCGGAAGCCCCGCCCACCGCATGACGGCACGCCCGAAGGCGCCCACCGCCGCGTCATAGGCGGAGCGCTCACCGCCGGCGAACCAGTCGTCGAGCTCGCGCTGCCACTCGGCGGCGAGGAGGGGGCGCAGGCGCTCGACCTGCTCGTCCTCGTAGGCGACGTCGAGGAACGTCGCTTTGCGGTGCCGGTGGTCCTCACCGTCGAGGCTGTGAACCGAACCGTGCCCGAAGAGGGTCTCCTGCACGATCCCCGGCATCGCCCCGTGGCGGCGCACCCGATCCTCGTCGTAGAACACCTCGACGCCCTCGGCGCCCCGGACGAAGATCGTCGGATCGCCGAGAAGGCCCATCGGCGCCGAGCGTGCACCGGCTCGCACCCGCCTCCAGATCCGATCGCCGAACCCGTATCCGCGCAGCAGAAGCTGAGGGGAGTCGTCGGTCAGCGTGCGTGCAGCGGCGGTGATCGAAGACATCATGATTCCACGCTCACACGCCGGCCCCGATGAGCCGAGGGGGAGGCGGATCAGGCTGACGTGTGCTAGCCCGCGGCGCCCGCTTCGAGGCGACGAGCAGCCCTGCGCAGAACAGCCGATTCGATGAGGAGCACGCCGCCCACGGCCGCGGCGCCGAGGAGCACGAGGAGCAGCACCGGCACGGCATCCGGCCCGGGAGGCTGCACGGTGCCGCCCTCCTGCCACGGCCACAGGGCGCGGAGCGAACCGACCATCAGGCCCGTCATCATCGCCAGCATGACGCGCCGCCGGTGAACCAGCAGCCACTGCAGCACCGACACGAACAGTCCGAGCCCGATCATCGCGCCGAGGATGAAGACGCCGAGGTAGACCAGATCGCGCTCGTTCACCGCGGCCAGCGTCGGCGCGTACATCCCGACGGCCAGCAGGATGAACGAACCCGAGACGCCCGGGACGACGAGCGCGCACACGGCGAACGCCGCCGCGAGCGCGACGACCGGAAGGGGCGGTTCGAGAGGGTCGACCTGGGGCAGGCTCGTGAGGGCGAACCCGGCGACGGCGCCGACGGCCGCGATGGCGTACTCGCGTATCCGCCACCGACCGCCGACCATCCGGATCGGGACGACGAGCGAGGCCAGGATGAGTCCTGCGAAGAGCGCGCGTGAGGCGACGGGTTCGGCCTCGATGATCGGCGCGAGAACCGCAGACGCCGCGAGAACCGCGGCGATCATGCCGAAGCCGACGGGCAGGACGACCGACCAGCGCACGGCGGCGAACTCCGCGCACGCACGAGTGAGACCGCGGCCTCGGACGCCGTCGGCGGCGGCGCGAGCCACCCCGCGGGCGAGGTGGCCGGCTGAGTCGATGAGCGTCTCGTACACCCCGACGATCAGCGCGACGGTGCCGCCGCTGACTCCGGGGATGATCTCGACGGTCCCGATGAGAGCGCCGCGACCGGCATCCAACAGCATTCGGGCGACGGGCATGGGCGACCTCCGGGATGACGACGACGGAGCGTTCCACGCTACCGGTGATCGCCTGAGCGACCCGTGGTAGTCCCGTTATCGCGCCCCCGGGTCCGGTGCAAGTGGCTCGACGGATTCACCGCTGCCGCGCATCGTGGAGTCATGTCCAACGCATTCAACGACGACCTCGCCCGCCCCGCCGCAGCCGAGGATGCCGGCATCCAGCCGCTGCGCGACGGCGATGCGACCAGCGTGGCCGATCCCGACCTCGACCCCGCGCAGCGCGAGTGGGAGCGCACCGACGCGATCGACGAGGCGCTCGATTCCGGCGTCGACCCCGCCGATCTCGACACCGCCACCGCCACGAGCGACGACCCCGCGCACATCCCCTCGGACGACGACGAGATCCCGGCGGAGGACCTGCCCACGGGGTACGCCCAGCCCGAGACCCAGGGAGACGACCCGGTCATCGCCGAGCTCGGTGAAGACGGCGAAGGCGACATCAACGACGAGGGCATGTGACCGCGGGGATCGAGTCGTATGCGCCGATCGGCGACGGCCGTACCGTCGCGCTGATCGGTCTCGACGGCAGCGTCGACTGGCTGCCGCTTCCCGACCTGACCTCCACGCCCGTCTTCGCGCGCCTGCTCGACAGCGAGACGGGCGGATGTCTCGAGCTCGCCCCCACCGAGGAGTTCGAGACCACCCGTCGGTACGTCCCCGACACGAACGTCCTCGAGACGACGTTCACAACCGCTCGCGGATCCGTGAAGGTCACCGACGCCATGGTGTCGGGAGTCGCCGGGCGGATGCCGTGGGCCGAGCTTGCCCGCCGGATCGACGGGCTCGAGGGCACCGTGCCGATGGCGTGGCGCATTCATCCCGGCACCTCGCTGCGCACGGCGTCGCCCTGGATCGAGCGCACCCAGCACGGCGACGTCATCCGCAGCGGCAAGACCGCGCTCGTCGTCGTGGGCTTCGAGCACGGCCCCGACGCCCCCGATCCCGACGGCACGAGCGGCCCTCGCCTGACCGGCTCGTTCACCGCCACGGAGGGGTCGCGTCACCTCATCGCGCTCGCCGCGACCCACGACGAGCCCCTGCACCTTCCCGACCCGCGGAACGTCGACGTCGGCATCGACCGGACGATCGACAACTGGCGGCACTGGTCCGAGGTCTTCTCGTACGAGGGGCCCTGGGAGGAACGCATCCAGCGCAGCGCGCTCGCCCTCAAGCTGCTCATCTTCAGCCCCACCGGCGCGATCGCCGCGGCAGCCACCACCTCGCTACCCGAGGATCCCGAGGGCGGCAAGAACTGGGACTACCGCTACGCCTGGGTGCGCGACCTCGCCTACACCGCGCACGCGCTCGTGCGCTTCGGGCTGCGCGAGGAGACGCACGCGGCACTGTCGTGGATGCTGCGCACCATCCGCGAGCACGGGCCCGAGCTGCACGTCATGTACACGCTGGGCGGCGAGCTCGTACCCGATGCCCAGGACTACCCCGTGCCCGGCTGGCGAGGGGTCGGCCCGGTCGTCACGGGCAACCCCGCACGCGAGCAGCTCCAGCTCGGCGTCTACGGCGACCTCATGGCCATCTGCCGGACGTACGTCGATGCGGGCAACGTCCTCGACATCGGAACGGGGCGGATGCTGGCGGGCGTCGCCGACCGCACCTGCGACCTGTGGCGCAACCCCGACTCGGGCATGTGGGAGCTGCCGGAGGAACGGCACTACACCTCGTCGAAGATGGGGTGCTGGAAAGCTCTCGACGATGCCGTCGCGCTCGCCGAGAACGGCGCGATCCCGGGGAGCGCCGAGCGGTGGAAGGCCGAGCGCGAGCGCATCCGGCTCTGGATCGACGAGAACTGCTGGTCGGAGGCGAAGTCGGCGTACGTCTTCTACGCCGGTTCCGACGAGCTCGACGCCTCCGTGCTGCTGCACGCACCCACCGGCTTCGATCGCGGCGAGCGCATGTCGACGACGATCGACGCCCTCACCGGGGAACTCGGCGCCGGGCCGCTGCTGTATCGCTACAGCGGGGTGTCGGCCGAGGAGAAGACCTTCGTCGCCTGCGCGTTCTGGCGCGCCGAGGCGCTCGCGTGCGTCGGCAGGCACGACGAGGCGCTCGACCTCGTCGACCAGCTCGTCGCCCTCGCGAACGACGTCGGCATCTACGCCGAGATGATCGACGCCGACGACGGCACCGCCTGGGGCAACACGCCGCAGGCCCTCAGCCACCTCGCGTTCATCGCGACCGTGCTCACCATCCGCGACGTCGTCCCCGAGGAGGCCCTCCGTGGCAGATGAGATCGGAGTGTTCCGCGACACTCGTGGCGTGCTCGTCGAGAGCATCTGGTGGGACGACCGCACCGCCGAGGTCGTGTGGGTCGACATCACCGCGGGACTGCTGCATCGCGGCCCGCTCGACGGAGCGGCCGACGGCAGCGACGACCGCGTCGTCGAGCTGCCCCCGCCGCTGTCGGCGGTTCAGCCTGCCGCCGGAGGCGGCTACGTCGCGGCTCTGAAGGACCGGGTCGTCCTGCTCGACGCGGACGGGCGCATCGAGCGCGACCTCGCGTCGCTGCGCCACCGCCACGGCGGGATGCGCCTGAACGAGGGCAAGGTCGACCCGTTCGGTCGCTTCGTCGTCGGGGCCATGGAGCTCACGAGCGACGACCCCGATGCGACGGTCTGGTCGGTCGACCCGGACGGCGCCGTCCGAGTGCTCGGCGGCGGTTACGGAATCGCGAACGGTATGGAGTGGTCCGACGACGGGCGCACGATGTACATCACCGACACCGCGACCTCGACCGTCTACCGCGCGCCATACGGCCCCGCCGGCGAGCTCGGAGAGCTCGAGCCCTACCTCGTCGGCCGGTCGAGCGACGGGCTGGTGCAGGCGACCGACGGCTCGTTCTTCAACGGGCTCTACGGCGAGGGCGTGGTGGCGCGCTGGAGCGCCGACGGAGACCTCGTCGAGGAGATCACGATGCCCGTTCCCAACATCACCTCGGTCGCCTTCGCGGGGCCCGACCTCGACGTCCTCCTCGTCGGTTCGGCGCGCGAGAACCTCACCGAGGAGCAGCTGAAGCGGCATCCCCTCTCGGGCGGCATCCTCCGCCTCGAACCCGGCGCGACCGGGCGCCCCATCCACACGTTCGGGTCTGCGTCGATCGCCTGATCGACGGACCCGAGTCACGACCACCCCCAGGAAGACCGATGGAAGGAGACACCATGTCCCGTGACCAGTACACCTTCGTCAACCCCGCCGAGCTGTACGCGGACATCGAGCCCGAGAAGCAGCACATGGACGAGCCGGGCCTCGACGCCGACCTCACGCCGAAGGCCGACCTCGGCGAGGAGAGCTACCGCGGCAGCGGCCGCCTCACCGGGCGGAAGGCCCTCATCACGGGCGGCGACTCGGGCATCGGCGCCGCGACTGCGATCGCCTTCGCTCGCGAGGGGGCCGACGTCGCCATCTCGTACCTGCCCGAGGAGGAAGAGGACGCGCAGCGCATCGCCGGCATCCTGAAGGATGCGGGCGTGACGGTGGCGCAGCTTCCGGGCGACCTGCGCGACCCGGAGTACTGCCGCTCGCTGGTCGCCGACACCGTCTCGGCGCTCGGCGGCATCGACATCCTCGTCAACAACGGCGGCAAGCAGATCTTCCAGTACGAGCTGGCCGATCTTTCCGACGAGCAGTTCGACGACACCTTCAAGACCAACGTCTACGCGATGTTCTGGATCACCAAGGCCGCGCTCCCGCACCTGCCGGCGGGCGCGTCGATCATCAACACGACGTCGATCCAGGCCTACTCGCCGTCGGAGACGCTCGTGGACTACGCCTCGACGAAGGCGACGATCAACACCTTCACCAAAGCCCTGGCGCAGCAGCTCGCGCCGAAGGGCATCCGCGTCAACGCCGTGGCGCCCGGGCCGATCTGGACGCCGCTGCAGCCGAGCGACGGCCAGCCGCAGGAGAAGATCGACAGCTTCGGCGAGGAGACTCCGCTCGGACGCATGGGCCAGCCGGCTGAGCTCGCGCCCGCCTACGTCTTCCTCGCATCGGCGGAGTCGAGCTACGTCGCGGGGGAGACCCTGAACGTCAACGGCGGCATGCCCACGCCCTGACATCCGCGATCAGAGAGCGCCGGTGGCCTCGGCTGCCGGCGTCTCTCTCGGCGATATTGATTGTGCACAACCTAGTTGTGTACCATGCATCACATGGAACCGACGCAGCACATGGTCTGCTTCTCGCTCTACGCCGCGTCGCGCGCGACCACGAAGGCCTACGCCGCCCTGCTCGAGCCGCATGGGCTGACCTATCCGCAGTACCTCGTGCTCGTGCTGCTGTGGAACCGCGACGGGCGCAGCGTGAGCGACCTGGGCGAGGCGCTCGACCTCGACTCCGGCACCCTCTCGCCGCTGCTGCGCCGGATGACGCGCGACGGCCTGGTCGAGCGCGGCCGCGACAGCGTCGACGAGCGCGTCGTGACCGTGTCGCTCACCGCCCGCGGCCGCGAGCTGCGCACGGAGCTCGCCCACGTTCCCGCCTGCATCGCGCAGGGGATGGGCGTCACCGTCGACGGAGCCCGTCAGCTGATCGCCGCCCTCACCGAGCTGGCGGACGGCATGCGCGACACCGCCGCCGACCTGCGCTCCGCGCATCGCGCGACCGAGACCACCCCCGAAAGGAAATGAAGGAGGAGCACGCATGAGCGCTCTCTACACCGCCGAAGCACTCTCGACGGGCGCCGGCCGCAACGGGCACGTCCGCTCCACGGACGGCCGCGTCGACCTCGAGATGGCCATTCCGAAGGAGATGGGCGGCTCGGGCAACGGCTCAAACCCCGAGCAGCTCTTCGCCGCCGGCTACGCCGCCTGCTTCCACTCCGCCCTGCAGATGGTGGCGCGCTCCAAGAAGATCGACGTGACCGACTCGGCCGTCGGCGGCCAGGTGCAGATCCACCCCACGGATGCCGGCGGGTTCTCGCTCTCGGTCGTCCTCGAGGTCGTGCTGCCTGGCGTCGAGCGCGAGGTCGCCCAGGAGCTCGCGGACGCCGCGCACCAGGTGTGCCCGTACTCGAACGCGACCCGCGGCAACATCCCCGTCGAGATCACGGTCTCGGAGGACTGAGCCCGGCGTCCCCGCGTCGCGCGCTCAGATGCGCACGACGCGGGGACGGTGCCGCACCTCGCGGTGCCGCACCTCGCGGTGCAGCCGCTCCATCTTCGCGTCGAGCTCGGCCGCCGTCTCCGCGGCATCCTTCAGCTCCGCGGTCAGCTCCGCCGGCACGTTCGCGGCGAACTTGTAGTAGATCTTGTGCTCGAGGCTCGCCCAGAAGTCCATCGCAATGGTGCGGAACTGCACCTCGACGGGCACGGTGATGCGTCCGGTCGAGAGGAAGACGGGCACCTCCACGATCGCGTGCAGGCTCTTGTAGCCGTTGGGCTTGGGCTCGGCGATGTAATCCTTGACGGTCCGTACCTCGATGTCGTCCTGGGCCGTCAGCAGGTCGAACAGGCGGTAGGCGTCCTGCGTGAAGCTGCACGTGACGCGCACGCCGGCGATATCGGTGATGTGCTCGCGGATCGACGCGAACTCGGGCTCGACGCCCTTGCGCACGACCTTCTCGACGATGCCGTCGGGAGACTTCAGCCGGCTGGAGAGATGCTCGATCGGGTTGTAGTCGTGCAGCTGCTGGAACTCGTCCCGCAGGATCTGCAGCTTCGTCTCGATCTCCTGCATCCCGAACCGGTACTCCAGGAGGAACTGCTGGAACTCGTCTCGCAGGCTCCGCAGCTCCTGGGGTGAGAAGTTCTGCAGACCGTCGGTGATCGATAGCGGGGGCACGGAGCTGCCGGTCGTCATGGAACCGACGGTACCGAGGCGGCATCGGCGGCGGCTGTGAGGATCGACGGTCGATCGCGTGTCGGACCCCGGCGCTAGCATGAACCGTCCGGCCGACTCGCTCAAGGAGACCCATGCTCGGCAAGCTCCTGTTTCGCTACCTGCGCACCTATCGGTGGCTGCTCCTGGGCGTGCTGGTGTTCCAGTTCGGCTCGGCGATGGCCTCGCTCTACCTGCCTCGTCTGAACGCCGACATCATCGACAACGGCGTCGCGCGCGGCGATACCGCCTACATCTGGTCGCGCGGCGCGATCATGCTCGTCATCGCGCTCGGGCAGATCGTCGCCTCGGTCATCGCGACCCTCTGCGCCGCCCGCGCGGCCATGGCCGCGGGACGCGACATCCGACGCGACGTCTTCGAGAAGGTCAGCGGCTTCTCCGAACGCGAGGTCTCGAGGTTCGGCCCGGGCACGCTCATCACCCGCAACACCAACGACGTGCAGCAGGTGCAGATGCTCGCGATGATGGGCGCGACGATGCTGGTCACCGCGCCCATGCTCGCGATCGGCGGCGTCATCATGGCGCTCCAGCAGGATGTCGGGCTGAGCTGGCTCATCGGCGTCGCGGTGCCGCTCCTGCTCGTGGTCGCGGGGCTCATCATCGGTCGCATGGTGCCGCTGTTCCGGCAGTTCCAGACGCGGCTCGACAACGTCAACCGCATCATGCGCGAACAGCTCACCGGTGTCCGGGTCGTGCGGGCGTTCGTCCGCGAGCGCATCGAGGAGCAGCGCTTCCGCGGTGCGAACACCGACATCATGATCGTCGGTCGCAAGGTCGGATCCCTGTTCGTCCTGATGTTCCCGCTCGCCATGCTCGTGCTCAACGTCACGGTCGTCGGGGTCATCTGGTTCGGCGGCATCCAGGTCGATCAGGGCAACGTGCAGATCGGCACGCTGTTCGCGTTCATGCAGTACGTGGGCCAGATCCTCATGGGCGTGCTGATGGCGACGTTCATGACGATCATGATTCCGCGCGCCGCGGTCTCGGCCGACCGCATCGGCGAGGTGCTCTCCTCCCACGACGCTCTCGAGCGCCCCGCGTCACCGGTACGTGAGTTCCCCGAGCCCGGCGCCATCGCGTTCGACGACGTCTCGTTCACCTACCCGGGCGCCGATGCGCCGGTCCTCGAGGGAATCTCGTTCCGCGCGGCTCCGGGCGAGACGGTCGCGGTGGTGGGGTCGACCGGATCGGGCAAGACGACCCTGGTGTCGCTCATACCGCGTCTGTTCGACGTCACGGGTGGGGCGGTCACCGTCGCCGGCGTCGACGTGCGGCAGGCCGACCTCGACCTGCTGTGGAGAGGCATCGGCTATGTGCCGCAGCGCGCCTTCCTGTTCACCGGCACCGTCGCCTCCAATCTGCGGTTCGGCCGGGAGGACGCGAGCGACGAAGAGCTGTGGAAGGCCCTCGAGATCGCCCAGGGACGCGATTTCGTGGCCGAGATGGAGGGCGGGCTGGACGCCCGCATCGCGCAGGGAGGCACGAACGTCTCCGGCGGGCAGCGACAGCGACTCGCCATCGCACGCGCGATCGTGCGCCGCCCCGACATCCTGGTCTTCGACGACTCCTTCTCGGCGCTCGACCTCACCACCGACGCGCGCCTGCGCGAGGCGCTGTGGCGCGAGCTGCCCGAGGTCACCAAGATCGTCGTCGCACAGCGGATCTCCACCGTGACGGGTGCCGATCGCATCCTCGTGCTCGATGACGGGCGGATGGCGGGGCTCGGCACGCACGACGAACTGCTCGAGTCCAACGAGACGTATCGCGAGATCGTCGAATCGCAGCTGGGAGTGGACGCATGAGCGCCGACAACCTCACCGACGACGAGCGCACCGAGCTCGAGCTGGCCGAGCAGGCCCGCCAGAACTCGGGCAGCTGGGACAGTGTGGCACCGGGCAAGGCGGCGAAGTTCGGGCCGAGCTTCCTGCGGATGATCGGACTGCTCCGGCCCTACGCGGTCGTGTTCGCCCTCATGACGGTTCTCGGTGCGGTCGGCGTGGTTCTCGCCGTCCTCGCCCCGCGGGTGCTCGGCGACGCGACCAACCTCATCTTCGAGGGCGTCGTCTCCGCGAACCTCGGCTCGCAGTTCCCCGCGGGCACGAGCCAGGAGGACGTGGTCGCGGCCCTCAACGCGGCGGGTCAGACCGATATCGCCAACCTCGTCGGTGCGATGCAGAACTTCCAGGTCGGCGCCGGCGTCGACTTCGACCGGCTGAAGTGGGTCGTCGTCACCGTGCTCGCGATCTACGTCGGCTCGGCCGTGCTCACCTGGCTGCAGGGCTTCGTCATCAACATCATCATGGTGCGCACGATGTGGCGTCTGCGCGAGTCGGTCGAGGCGAAGATCAACCGGCTGCCGCTGTCGTACTTCGACCGGGTCCAGCGTGGTGAGCTGATCTCGCGGGTCACGAACGACATCGACAACATCACCCAGACGATGCAGCAGTCGCTCTCGACGGCCCTCACGAGCGTGCTGACGGTCGTCGGCGTGCTGTTCATGATGTTCTCGATCTCGTGGCAGCTCGCGCTCGTGGCGCTCGTGTCGCTGCCGCTCATGGCCGTGATCTTCGGCGTGATCGGACCACGCTCGCAGAAGGCGTTCGCCGTGCAGTGGCGCAAGGTCGGACGCCTCAACGCCCGCGTCGAGGAGTCGTTCTCCGGGCACGCGCTCGTCCGGGTGTACGGCCGCGAGCGCGATGCGCGCGAGAAGTTCGCGGCCGAGAACGACGAGCTGTTCGAGGCGGCGTTCAAGGCGCAGTTCCTGTCGGGCCTGATCATGCCGGGCATGACCTTCATCGGGAACCTCACGTACGTCGGCATCGCGGTGCTGGGCGGCCTGATGGTCGCCTCGGGGCAGCTGCGACTGGGCGACGTGCAGGCGTTCATCCAGTACTCGCAGCAGTTCACCCAGCCGCTGTCCGAGCTCGGCGGCATGGCCGCGGTCGTGCAGTCCGGCACCGCGTCGGCCGAGCGCGTGTTCGAGCTGCTCGACGAGGACGAGCAGGAGCCCGACGCCCCCGACGCCGAGCCGGTGCGCGGCGGTCGCGGCGTCATCGAGTTCGAGCATGTCCGCTTCGCCTACTCACCCGACAAGCCCCTCATCACCGACCTGACGTTCCGGGTCGAGCCGGGCCAGACGGTCGCGATCGTCGGACCGACCGGGGCCGGCAAGACCACGCTCGTGAACCTGCTCATGCGCTTCTACGAGCTCGACGGCGGCCGCATCCTGCTCGACGGTCAGGACATCTCCGAGCTGTCGCGCGACGACGTGCGCTCGCGCACGGGGATGGTGCTGCAAGACCCCTGGCTGTTCGCCGGAACCATCCGGGACAACATCCGCTACGGCCGCGAGAGCGCGACCGACGACGAGATCGTCGAGGCGGCGATCGCGACGCGCGTCGACCGCTTCGTGCATTCGCTGCCCGACGGGTACGACACCGTGCTCGACGAGGATGCCGCGAACGTCTCGGCCGGTGAGAAGCAGCTCATCACGATCGCGCGGGCCTTCGTGGCGCAGCCGGCCGTGCTCATCCTCGACGAGGCGACGAGCTCGGTCGACACCCGCACTGAGCTGCTGCTGCAGCAGGCGATGTCGGCGCTGCGCGAGGGCCGCACCTCGTTCGTCATCGCACACCGGCTCTCGACCATCCGCGACGCCGACCTCATCCTCGTGATGGAGCACGGCGACATCGTCGAGAAGGGCTCGCACGACGAGCTGATCGCCGCTCAGGGCGCCTACTGGCGCCTCTACCGATCGCAGTTCGAGCAGGCCGCGACCGAGCAGGCGGAGGCGGTCGCCGAGATCGGCGCGGCCGACGGCGGGACGGGCAGCCAGGTCGCGGCCGATCGGTAGTCTGAACGAGGCGGATCTGCGCCCGACGCGAGAGAAGGCAGAGTTGAGCGGTTCGACGCCTCCGGGCTGGTACGACGACGGTCACGGCTCACTGCGATGGTGGGACGGCTCGGGATGGACCGAGCACACGCACGCTCCCGTCGAGCCCGTGCCCGACCCCGAGCCCGAGCCCGAGCCCGAGCCCGAGCCGCAGCCTGAGCTCCAGGAGCCGCCGGCAGTGACGGCGGCGTCGATCACGGAGAGCCAGCAGGGCCTCGCGGCATCCGGAACCGCCTCGCCGACCGACACGCTGCCGCCCATCCCGCCCTCGCCCGGGGGCTATGCTCCGGTCTACCCCGGTGCCCACCCGACGACGGCGACGGCGGCGGTGACCGGCGCCGTGGGCGAGACCGTCACCCCGCCCGCTCGCCGATCGAAGCTCTGGATCGTCTTCGTCGCCCTCGGCGTCGTGCTCATCGGGCTCGTCGTCCTCGCGGCCGTGCTGATCCCGCGTTTCGTCGTCGGCATCCTCGACCCGAGCGGCGACCGCCCCGGTGCGAGCGCCGTGCAGGGCGCCGACCTCCGCGCGGCCGAAGACGTCGTCGACGCCTACGACGACGCCTGGGATGACATGGACTGCGCGGCGTACCAGGCGATCCTCACGCCCGAGTTCCTCGCGAGCGGTGGCCTGTCCGACTGCGCGGACTTCGCCCAGGCGGCACGCGAGTTCAACAACTCGGTCGAGGACTACGAAGTGAGCTTCATCTCCACGACCCGAGAGGGAGACACGATCTACGTCCAGACGGTCGAGACCTTCACGCAGACGGCGGATGCCGCCGGCGCGCCTCTCGACAATCCCGTGCCGGCCAGCTTCTCGGCGCTCTACACGCTCGTCCCGGGCGGTTCCGGTTGGCTCATCGACGATTACGTCGAGCAGTGATGGGGGAGCGGGGTGCGCGCCGGAGCGCGCGGTTCTACCTGGCCTGCGCCGGAGTCGGGCTCGCGGCCGGCCTCCTGTCGGGGCTGTTCGGCGTCGGCGGCGGAACGGTCATCGTCCCGCTCCTGGTGCTGCTGCTCGGGTTCGATCAGCGGCTGGCCGCCGGAACCTCTCTCGCCGCGATCGTCCCGACCGCCTCGGTCGGCGTCATCTCCTACGCCCTCACCGGATCGGTCGCCTGGATCCCGGCCATCATCCTCGCCGCGGGCGCCGTGATCGGCGCACAGATCGGAAGCTGGCTGCTGGCGAAGATCCCGCAGAACGCGCTGCGCTGGGGCTTCGTGGCGTTCCTCGTCGTGGTCATCGTGATGCTCTTCATCGTCGTTCCCTCCCGTGACGCGGTGCTGGAGCTGAGCTGGGGCGTCGGCATCGGGCTCGCCGGGCTGGGCCTGTTCACCGGCATCATGGCGGGCCTGCTCGGCGTGGGCGGCGGCGTCATCGTCGTGCCCGCGCTGATGTTCCTCTTCGGCACGAGCGATCTCATCGCGAAGGGCACCTCGCTCCTGATGATGATCCCGACGGCGATCTCGGGCACGGTGGGCAACGCCCGCCGGCGCAACGTCGACCTCCTGGCGGCCCTCGTCGTCGGACTCGCCGCCTGCACGACCACCGCGTTGGGCGCCTGGATCGCGACCCTGCTCAACCCGCTGACCGCCAACATCCTGTTCGCCGTCTTCCTCACCTTCATCGCCTCGCAGATGGCGGTGCGCGCCGTCAAGGCGCACCGCGCGGCGCGTGCGGCGAAGCGGGCTGCGCAGCCCGCAGAGGGCCGACGGTAGAATCGGACGGTGTCCGTGAACCCCGATCTGGTCGACCGCGCCTTCGCGCCGACCGCCCCGTACCTCGTGGGTCGCGAGAAGGTGCG
The DNA here is from genome assembly GCF_002245215.1 of Microbacterium sp. Yaish 1. Taxonomy (GTDB): domain Bacteria; phylum Actinomycetota; class Actinomycetes; order Actinomycetales; family Microbacteriaceae; genus Microbacterium. The sequence goes on along the minus strand of NZ_NPMR01000002.1, from coordinate 1,172,872 downwards.
CGAGTTCGCTCGCGCCGTCTTCGCGACCGATCCGCAGCACACCGACCCCGAAGCGGCGCGCGCGCTGGGCTACTCCGATGTGGTCGCGCCCCCGACCTTCGCCATGGTGATCCAGGACCTCACGCTGCAGCAGCTCCTGAGCGAGCCCGACTCGGGCATCGCCCTCGAGCGGACGGTGCACGCCGAGCAGCGCTTCCGTTACACGCGACCGATCGTGGCGGGCGATGAGCTCACCGCGCAGCTCACCGTCACCGGCATCCGCGCGTTCGGCAAGGGGGCGATGGTCACGAGCGAGGCGGACATCCGTGACGTCTCCGGTGATCACGTCGTGACCGCCGTCTCCGTGCTGCTGGTCGGGGGAGAGGACGCATGAGCGATCTCACTGTCGGAACCGTCGTCGCAGAGCGCACCGTCGAGCTGACCCGTGAGTCGCTCGTGCGCTATGCCGGCGCGTCGGGCGACTTCAACCCCATCCACTATCGTGACGACGTCGCCGCCCGCGTGGGCCTGCCCGGGGTGCTCGCCCACGGCATGCTGACGATGGGGCTGGCCGTCGAGACGATCGTCGAATGGCTCGGGGACAGCGGCCGCATCCTCGAATACGGCGTGCGCTTCACGCGGCCGGTCGTGGTCGACGCCGAGACCGGCGCGACTCTCACCGTCGTCGCGAAGGTCGGCGCGGTCGATGACGGCGTCGCGCGCATCGACCTGACCGTCAGCCACGACGGCACCGTCGTGCTCGGCAAGGCGCAGGTGCGCGTGCGCACCGCCGCGTGACCGTGGCCGAGATCGAACCGCGACCCCTCGCGGAGCTGACCACGCTGCGCGCGGGCGCCGTGCCCGACCGCATGGTCGAAGCACGTACCAGCGACGAGCTCGTCGCCACGATGCGCGAGCTGTGGGCGGCCGGTGAGCCCTGGCTCGTCGTCGGCGGCGGGTCGAACCTGCTCGTGGGCGACGAGCCGTTCGACGGCACCGTCGTCGCCGTCCGCACGACGGGTATCGAGGAGCTTCCCTCGCCGCATCCGGATCACGCGCGTCTGAAGGTTCAGGCCGGACACTCGTGGGACGACCTCGTGGAATACGCCGTCGCGGCCGGCCTCGGCGGGATCGCGGCGATGTCGGGCATCCCCGGAACCGCCGGGGCCGCACCGGTGCAGAACATCGGCGCCTACGGCCAGGAGGTCGTCCAGACCCTCGTCGAGGTCGAGCTGCTCGACGAGTCGACCGGCGAGGTCAGCGTCGTCCCGGCATCCGAATTGGGACTCGGCTTCCGCACCTCGGTCCTCAAGCATCATCACGGATCGGTCGCGGCGCGTTCGGCCGTCATCCTCTCGATCACCCTCGAGCTGGAGCGTGTCGGACACGGTGAGTTCGCGATCCGCGGGCCGCAGCTGCGCGGCGCGCTCGGGCTCGATCCCGAGGCGACGGTGTCGCTGCGGTGGGTGCGCGAAACCGTGCTGTCGGTGCGGGCCAGCAAGGGGATGGTGCTCGACGACGCCGACCCCGACACGTGGAGCGCCGGGTCGTTCTTCCAGAACGCCGTCGTCACCGCCGCCTTCGCCCGCACGCTGCCCGACGCCTGCCCGCGCTGGCCGGTGGCACCCGATCCCGTGACCGACCGGGTGATCCCGCTGAACGAGTACTACGGCGTCTCGCCGACGGGCGAGGTGGCGGAGCCGGATGTCAAGGTCAGCGCGGCCTGGCTCATCGAGCACGCGGGCATCGGCAAGGGCTTCTCACTGCCGGGTTCGCGTGCCGGCCTGTCGACCAAGCACGCCCTGGCGCTGACGAACCGCGGGGGAGCGACCGCTGAGGAGCTCGCCGCCCTCGCACGCTTCGTCCAGCAGCGCGTGCAGGCCGAGTTCGGCCTCATCCTGCAGCCCGAGCCCGTCCTCGTCGGCGTCGAGCTCTAAGCCCCCCGCCCCACCCGTCGAGTCGCCAGAGAATGCGGATGATCGGGTGCCGGCATCCGCAGTTCGTGGCGAGTCGACGGAGTGAGGTGCGTCACGGGGCGGGAAGGAGACGGCGGATGCGGCGCACGAGCGCGCCGGGATCGTCGAAGTCGCGCGCAGTCACGACGGTGACGCGGTAGCCCAGCGACTCGAGCTCGGCACGTCGTGACTGGTCGCGGCTCCACTGCGAGAGGTCGCGGTGATAATCGCCGTCGTACTCGAGGATGAGCCGGGCCTCGCGATACAGCAGGTCGACCCGCGCGACGAAGCGCCAGCCGTCGCGGATGACGACATTCGTCTCGGGCCGGGGGAGCCCGGCCCGTATCAGGAGCACCCGCAGTTCCGACTCGCGCGGCGATTCCGCACCGTCATCGAGCAGGGCCAGGGCCTCCGCGCGCCGGACTGCGCCCCGGCTGCGGCCCGCTCTCTCGTGAGCGAGGCCGAGCGCATCGATCGTCGTGCGCGGCCCACCGCGAGCGATGAGCGCGTCGCCCGCGGCCACGAGAGCGCCCAGCGACACCGACCCGGCGAGGTCGACCCACGTCCGCTCGACCGTCGTGAGGCGGATGCCGTCCACCTCGACGACGTCGTCCGGCTCCACGGCCAGCGCACGGCCGACCACTTCGGGACGCCTGACCCGGTTTGCCGGAAGGGCGACGGCGAGGTGCGGGCGGTCCGCCGCGGCGTCTCGGAGCGGTGCGGGTAGCGGCATCCGGTGCGCCGCGGCGGCGGTGGGTCCGCAGAAGAATGCATGCGGCGGAACCCGCTCGCGGATCAGCCTGAGCAGGTCGAGATGGTTCAGCGGCTCGCGGGCCCGCGCACCGTGGAGGGGCCGGGTCAGATCACGAGCCCGCAGGCGGCCGGCCGCGACGCCGTGCTCGCGCGCCGTCTCGGTGAGAAAGCCCGCGGGAAGCGCGTCGGGAAGCGGAGCGCGTCGCATCGCACCAGCATCCGTCTCCGAGGGCTCGCGCCGACGTTCCGCTGCCAGTCCCGGGGATATCTCGCCCCCTCAGCCCCCTGTGCAGGACCCCTGGCTCCGCCCCCCTGCCCGTCGAGTCGCCACAAACGGCGGATGCGGGCGTGCCCTGATCCGCGTTTCTTGGCGAGTCGACGGGGGAAAAAGGGGGGGTCAGGAGAAGAGGCGCTGGAGGCGCTGGATGCCTTCGAGCAGCTGGTCGTCGCCGAGCGCGTACGACAGGCGCAGGTAGCCCGACGGACCGAAGGCCTCGCCGGGTACGACGGCCACCTCGGCCTGCTCGAGGATCAGGTCGGCGAGCTCGAGGCTCGTGTTCGCCTCGACCCCGCCCCACGAGCGTCCGAGGAGTCCGGTGACGTCGGGGTAGACGTAGAACGCCCCGAGGGGGTTGGGGACCTCGACGCCGGGGATCTTCGCGAGCTCCTCGACGATCAGGCGGCGCCGACGGTCGAAGGCCAGGCGCATCTCCTCGGCCTCGGTCTGCGGGCCGGTGAGTGCGGCGAGGGCCGCGCGCTGCGCGACGTTGTTCACGTTCGAGCTGAGGTGCGACTGCAGGTTGCCGGCCAGCTTCATGGCGTCGGCGGGGCCGACCATCCAGCCCACGCGCCATCCGGTCATGGCGTAGGTCTTGGCGACACCATTGACCAGGATCGTCTGACCGGCGAGCTCGGGCACGGCCTCGACGATCGAGACCGCGCGGGCGCCTTCGTAGACGAGGTTCTGGTAGATCTCGTCGCTGATGACCCAGATGCCGTGCTCGAGCGCCCACCGGCCGATCGCCGCGGTCTCCTCGGGCGTGTACACCGAGCCGGTGGGGTTCGACGGCGAGACGAAGACGAGCACGGTGGTGCGCTCGGTGCGGGCAGCCTCGAGCTGCTCGACGGTGACCTTGTACTCCTGGTCTGCGCCGGCGAAGACCTCGACCGGGATGCCGTCGGCCAGGGCGATCGCTTCGGGATAGGTGGTCCAGTACGGCGCGGGCAGCAGCACCTCGTCACCCGGGTTCACGACCGTCTGGAAGGCCTGGTACACCGACTGCTTGCCGCCGTTGGTCACGATGACCTGCGAGGGCTGGACCTCGAGGCCCGAGTCGCGCAGCGTCTTGGCGGCGATCGCCTCGCGCAGCACGGGGAGGCCCGCGGCCGGGGTGTACCGGTAGTTGGCCGGGTCGGCGAGGGCGTGCTGAGCGGCCTCGACGATGAACTGCGGCGTCGAGAAGTCGGGCTCACCCGCCGCGTACGAGATGACCGGCCGGCCGGCGGCCTGCAGGGCCTTGGCCTTCGCGTCGACCTTGAGGGTCGCCGACTCGGCGATGGCGGAGAGCTTGCGGGACAGCGGTGCGCGTTCGGTCACCCTTCGAGAGTAGCGGCGTGGTCCACCGAATGGTGGACGGGGATCGACCGGATGACCTCTGCCGCACGGGCGGCGGAACCGGCACGCTGGAGGCATGACCACGAGAGCGAGCGCACCGACCGTCGTGCGCGGCCTGACCAAGAGATACGGCGATGTGACGGCCGTCGACGACGTGAGCTTCGAGGTGCCCGCCGGGGGCGTGTTCGCGTTCCTCGGGACGAACGGGGCCGGTAAGTCCACGACGATCGGCGCGCTCACCACGGTGATCGAGCCGGATGCCGGCCGGCTCGAGGTCGCCGGTCACGACGTGCGCTCCGACGGTGACGCCGTGCGCCGCGCGATCGGCGTCGTCTTCCAGGACTCGCTCCTCGATTCCGCGCTCACCGTGCGCGAGAACCTGACGGTGCGGGCGCGTCCGTACCTCGGCTCGACGGCGGCGATCCGCGACCGCATCGACCGCCTCGCCGAGATCATCGACCTGGGCGAGTTCATCGACCGTCGCTACGGCCGGCTCTCGGGCGGGCAGCGTCGCCGCGCTGACATCGCCCGCGCGCTGCTCCACGACCCGGAGATCGTCTTCCTCGACGAGCCGACGACGGGACTCGATCCCGCGAGCCGGCAGATGGTGTGGCGGACGATCCACGAGCTGCGCGAGCGCGCCGGTCTCACCGTGTTCCTCACGACGCATTACCTCGAGGAGACGGAAGAGGCCGACCAGGTCTGCATCATCGACCGCGGGCGGATCGTCGCCGACGGCACTCCGGCGCAGCTAAGGGCGCGGTACAGCTCCAGCATCCTGTCGCTCGTCACGGCCGACGGCGACGAGCGCATCGCGGTGGCGGATGCCGCCGAGGCCCGCCGCATCCTCGCCGAACGCGGTGACGCGGTGCTCGACTTCGAGTTCCGACATGGACGCATGGACGACGTCTTCCTGGCCCTCACCGGACAGGCGGCGACTGGCGAGACAGCGACGGCGGAGACAGCGACAGGGGAGGCGGCGCGATGAAGACCGTGCAGGCGTACGTCGGGCGCAATCTCCGACTGTTCTACCGGGACCCGCTCGGGGTGTTCTTCTCGCTCACCGGCGCCCTGGTGGTGTTCCTCCTCTACGCCCTGTTCCTCGGCCAGATGCAGGTGGACTCGCTCGCCGCGACTCCGGGGTTCGACGCCGATGCCGCCCGCGATTTCGTCGACTCGTGGATGTTCGCCGGGGTCGTGGCCGTCGCCGCCGTCACGACGCCGCTCGGCGCGCTGTCGACGTTCGTCGAGGATGCCGCCACCGGACGGTTCCGCGACTTCCTCGTCTCGCCGGTGCGCCGCGCGCAGCTCGTGCTCGGGTACCTCGGGTCGGCGTTCATCATCGGATTGATCACCACGCTGATCGTGCTCGCCGTCGCGCTGGCGTACCTCGGGCTCACCGGGCGCACGCTCCCCGACGCCGGGCAGATCATCCGCATCGTGCTGTGGACGGTCCTCTCGGTGGCCGCCTACACGGCGCTCTGGGCGTTCGTGGTGTCGTTCCTCCGCACGAGCGGCTCGTACTCGGGGCTCTCGACGCTCGTGGGAACCCTGACCGGTTTCGTCGCGGGCGCGTACATCCCGGTCGGCTCGTTCCCCGACGCCGTGCGGGATGCCGTCGGCATCCTCCCGTTCGCGCAGTCGGCGATGCTCGTCCGGCGCGAGTTCGCCGCCGATCCGCTCGATCGCCTCGCGGGCGGGGCGCCGGGCGCGGTCGAGGAGCTCAGCCGCATCTACGGGCTCGACCTGCAGGTGGGCTCGGCGACGGTGCCGGTCTGGGTCGCGGTGGTCGTGCTCGCCGTCGTGGCCGTGGCGTTCACGGTGCTCGCGGCGGCTCGCATCCGCTCGCGCATCCGCTGAGCGGCAGCGCGGAGCGGCAGGATGGTCTCGTGATCAGTCGCAGCTGGGTGGATGTCGCCGTCGGTGTCGTGCTCGCCCTCGGCGTCGGCATCCTGGTAGCCGCGGGTGAGGCGGACCGGCTGCCGTGGGCGATCGCGGGGCTGGTGCTGCTGCTCGCGGCGTATCTGATCGCGCGGCCCTCCGCCGGCGCGGAGGATCCCCGGCGCTTCGCGGTGTTCCTCGCCGTCGTGACGGTCTCGATCGCGGCGATGACGTTCGGCGAGGTCTCGCTCGCGACGATGCAGGTCATCGTGTATCCGCTGGTGTGGATCTTCGCGCCGTTGCGCCGTGACGGGGTCGTGGGGTCGCTTTCGGTCGGCGCCGGGATGCTCGTCGGGTATGCCGGCGGCTTCGGTTTCGCTCCCGACGCGCTGCTGGAGGCCGCTGCCGTCGCGGTGCTCTCGGTCGCGTTCTCGATCGCGATGGGGTGGTGGATCTCGGCGATCGCGGCATACGGCACCGAGCGCGCGCGCCTGCTCGACGAGCTCTCGCGGGCGCAGCAGCAGGTCGAGGCGCTCAGCCGCGACAAGGGCGCGGCCGACGAGCGGGAGCACCTGGCCCGCGAGATCCACGACACCCTCGCGCAGACCCTCGCGGGCATCGTCATGCTCGCCGAACAGGCCGGGCGGCGATCGCGCACGGGCGACGTCGACGGCGCCGCCGCGGCTGTCGAGCGTCTCGAGGTGGCCGCTCGCGACGCGCTCGGCGAGGCCCGTGCGATCGTCGCGCGCACCGCCGCCGTCCCCGACGACCCCGTGCTCGGCGCCGCCGTGGAGCGGCTCGCGGAACGCTTCCGCGCCGACACCGGGCTCGAGATCTCCGTCGTCGACACGGCATCCGGGGCCGATCGCGAGACGCAGGTCGTCGCCCTGCGCTGCCTGCAGGAGGCGCTGGCGAACGTGCGCAAGCACGCGGGAGCCGCGCGGGTCACGGTGGTGCTCACGCGCGAGGACGACGGCGCCCTGCGACTGGTCGTCGAGGACGACGGACGCGGGTTCGACGTCTCGTCGCCGCGCACCGGATACGGCCTCGACGGCATGAGCGAGCGAGTCGCACTCGTCGGGGGGACCGTCGAGGTCACGGCCGTCCCGGGGTCGGGGACGACGCTCTCCGTTCGGCTGCCCGGGTCGCCTGTGCGGAATGCTGGCGCGGCGGTGGGCGCATGATCCGTCTGCTCATCGCCGACGACCACCCGATCGTCCGGGCGGGGCTGGTCGGCCTGCTCGCCGACGAGCCCGGGTTCGAGGTGATCGCTGAGGCAGCCGACGGCGACGAGGCCGTCCGGCTCACGGCCGAGACGCGTCCCGACGTCATCCTCATGGACCTCCGGATGCCGGTGCTCGACGGCGTCGCAGCCACGGCTCGTATCGTGGCGGCGCGCGATGGGGCCGCGGGGCCGCGCGTGCTCATCCTCACGACCTACGAGAGCGACGACCAGATCCTCGCCGCCATCGAAGCCGGAGCCAGCGGGTATCTGCTCAAGGCGGCCCCGCGCGAGGAGATCGTGGCGGGCATCCGCTCGGTCGCCGCGGGCCAGTCGGCTCTCTCGCCGGCCGTCGCGGTGCGTCTGGTGGAACGGATGCGGCAGCCCGAGGTCGCGGCATCCGCTCTCACTCCGCGCGAGACGGACGTGCTGCGCCTCGTCGCCGCGGGGCACGGCAACAGGCAGATCGCAGTGCAGCTCGGGATCGGCGAGTCGACCGTCAAGACGCACCTGTTGCGGGTCTACGACAAGCTCGGCGTCGACAGCCGAACCCGCGCCGTGACCCTGGCCCTCGAGCGCGGCCTGCTTCCCTGACCCGAGTCTCTTGTCTCCCCGTCGACTCGCCACGAAACGTGGATCCGGCGGGGCCAGGACCCGCAGTTCGTGGCGAGTCGACGGGGGCTAGGGACCTCAGAGGTACTTCGCGTAGGCGGGGAGGGTCAGGAACGCGGGAAAGTCGGAGCCGAGCGCGACCTCGCGGAACAGGGCCGCGGCGTCGTCGAAGCGGTCGCCGTCGCGGCGCTCGACCTCGGCCAGAACATCGTCGACCAGCCCGTCGACCCAGGCGCGGGTGATCGGCGTGCCGTCATCCGTGGTGCGGTCCTGGTGGATCCACTGCCAGATCTGCGAGCGGCTGATCTCGGCGGTCGCGGCATCCTCCATCAGGTCATCGATCGCGACGGCGCCGATCCCGCGCAGCCAGGCCTCGAGGTAGCGCACGGCGACCGACACGTTCGCGCGCACACCGGCGGTCGTGATCGGCAGCCCGATGTGGCAGTCGATCAGTTCGGATGCCGCGACCTCGACGTCGTCGCGCTGCCGGTCGAGCTGATTCGGGCGGTCGCCGAGCACGGCGTCGAACTCTGCGCGAGCGATCGGGATGAGGTCGGGGTGCGCGACCCACGTGCCGTCGAAGCCGTCGCCGGCCTCGCGACGCTTGTCGGCGGCGACCTTCTCGAACGCGGCCCGGGTGACCTCGGGGTTCCGCCGGTTGGGGATGAAGGCACTCATCCCGCCGATCGCGTGCGCGCCCCGGCGGTGGCAGGTCTTCACGAGCAGCTCGGTGTAGGCCCGCATGAACGGCACCGTCATCGTGACCGCGCTGCGGTCGGGCAGCACGAACCGGGCTCCGCGCCCGCGGTAGTTCTTGATCATCGAGAAGATGTAGTCCCACCGTCCGGCGTTCAGGCCCGCGCAGTGGTCGCGGAGGGCGAAGAGGATCTCGTCCATCTCGAACGCCGCGGGGAGCGTCTCGACCAGCACGGTGGCCCGGATGGTGCCGTGGGCCAGCCCGAGCCGGCGCTCCGTGAACGAGAAGACGTCGTCCCACAGCTGCGCCTCCTCGCTCGACTCGAGCTTGGCGAGGTAGAAGTACGGTCCTCGGCCGTTCTCGACGAGCCGGACGGCATTGTGGAACGCGTAGAGCCCGAAGTCGACGAGTGACCCCGACGCGTCGAGGGTGCGCCCCGTGCGGTCGGTGTAGGCGAGGTGCTTCTCGGTGAGATGCCAGCCGCGCGGGCGCATCACGATCGTCGGGGTGCGCTCCGCGGTGACGGTGTAGCGCCGCCCGTCGGGACCGGTGTGCTCCAGCTCACCGCGGATCGCGTCGCGCAGCGACAGCTGCCCGCCGATGACGTTGCGCCAGGTCGGCGAGGTGGCGTCCTCCTGATCGGCGAGCCAGACGCGGGCGCCCGAGTTCAGGGCGTTGATCGTCATCTTGGGATCGGTGGGGCCCGTGATCTCCACGCGGCGGTCCTCGAGGCCCGGGCCCGCGCCCGCGACGCGCCACGAGTCGTCCTCGCGGATGTGCGCGGTGTCGCTGCGGAACGAGGGGTCGGCCCCGTTCCCGATCTCGAAGCGGCGCCGCATCCGGTCGGCGAGGCGGTCGTGCCGTCGCCCCGCGAACCGGTCGTGCAGTGCCGTGACGAAGTCGAGGGCGTCGGGCGTGAGGATCTCGTCGAAGCGGGGGTGCATCTCGCCGCGCACCTCGATCGCGGGTTCGTGGGTCTGCACCGCGACGGGTCCCGTCCAGGTGCGTCGCCGGCTCTGAGTCTCTGTGATGGTCATGGTCTCGTCTCCTGTGGTTTTCGCGGTCGAGTCGCCGAAGAATGCGGATGCCGGGGGCTCCGGACCGGCATTTCCTGGCGAGTCGACGGGCAAGGGGGTCAGAACTGGGATGCCTCGGTCGATCCGGCCAGGGCGAGGGTGGCGCTGTCGGGGTTGAGCGCCGTCGAGAGGGCGTCGAAGTAGCCGGTGCCTGCTTCGCGCTGGTGGCGGGTGGCGGTGTAGCCGTGCGCCTCGGCGTCGAACTCCGCCTGCTGCAGCTCGACGTACGCGCTCATCGCGCGGTCGGCGTAGCCACGGGCGAGGTCGAACATCGAGTGGTTGAGGGCGTGGAATCCGGCCAGAGTGATGAACTGGAACCGGTAGCCCAGCTCGGCCAGCTCCGCCTGGAACGTCGCGATCTGGGCATCGCTGAGGTGCCGCTTCCAGTTGAAGCTCGGCGAGCAGTTGTACGCGAGCAGCTTGCCGGGGTGCTCCGCGTGGACGGCTGCGGCGAACTCGCGGGCCAGCTCGATGTCGGGCTCGCCGGTCTCGACCCACAGCAGGTCGGCGTAGGGCGCGAACGCGAGGCCGCGCGCGATGACAGGGTCGATCCCGGCGCGGGTGCGGTAGAAGCCCTCGCTCGTGCGCTCGCCGGTGAGGAAGGGGCGATCGCGCTCGTCGACGTCGCTCGTGATGAGGTCGGCGCCCAGCGCGTCGGTCCGCGCGATCACGATCGCAGGCACGCCCGCGACATCCCCGGCGAGCCGCGCGGCGTTGAGCGTGCGGATGTGCTGGGCGGTCGGCACGAGCACCTTGCCGCCGAGGTGGCCGCACTTCTTCTCACTCGCGAGCTGATCCTCCCAGTGCGTGCCGGCGGCACCGGCGGCGATGAGGGATGCCGCGAGCTCGTAGGCGTTCAACGGTCCGCCGAACCCCGCCTCGCCGTCGGCGACGATCGGGGCGAGCCAGTCGCGGGTGCGGCCGCCCTCGGCGTGCTCGATCTGGTCCTGCCGCAGCAGCGCGTTGGTGATTCGCCGGACGACAGCGGGCACGGAGTTGGCCGGGTACAGGCTCTGGTCGGGGTAGGTCTGCCCCGCGAGGTTGGCGTCGGCGGCGACCTGCCACCCGGACAGGTAGATCGCCTTGAGGCCGGCGCGCACCTGCTGGACGGCCTGGCCGCCCGTGTAAGCCCCGAGGGCGCGGACGTACTCCTCGGTGTGGAGGAGGTTCCACAGCGACTCGGCTCCACGGCGGGCGAGCGTGGCGTCCTCGCGGACCGAGCCACGCAGCCGGATGACGTCATCGGCGCTGAAGGTGCGCTCGATGCCGTCCCAGCGGGGGTCGGTCTGCCACAGCTCCTCGAGCTCGGCAGCGGTCTGAACCTGGTCGCCGGGCCGCAGCGGACCCGGAGCGGGAATCGTGGTCATCTCGGTCTCCTTCGTCGGAACGGGCGGCTCTGCCCGTCGTGGAGACCACTGTGGGCGAACTACCGGGCGCAGCACGCCCGGGTTCGAGGAGAAGATCGCTCGATCTTCTGCTTTCGTGACAGAATCCCGCCATGACGCGCAAGGATGCCGTCGCCGCCGCGGGCGTGGCGCTCGACGATGAGGACATGGACGCCTTCACGATCGGCCGGCGCATCCGGCAGATCCGCACCGGCCGAGGGATGACCCTCGACGACCTCGCCGCTGCCGTCGGGCGTGCGCCGAGCCAGCTCTCGATGATCGAGAACGGACGCCGCGAGCCGAAGCTCTCGCTGCTCCGCACGATCGCGCGCGCCCTCGGTACCTCGCTCGATGCGCTCCTCGAGTCCGAGGAGCTCGATCCCCGTGCGGCCCTGGAGATTGAGGTCGCCCGGGCGATGACGGGGCCGACGTTCCGGAGCGCGGGGATCACGCCCTTCCGCATCCCGCGCGCCGTGCCCGACGAGGTGCTGCGCGCCCTTCTCGCGCTGCAGGGCGAGATCGAGCGACTGCACGACGAGCGCGCCGCGACCCCCGAGGAGGCGCGCCGCGCCAACGTCGCCCTGCGGCGCCTGATGCGGACCCAGAACAACTACTTCCCCGAGCTGGAGCAGCAGGCGCGGGAGCTGCTGGCGGCGGTCGGGCACCCGGGCGGGCCGTTGACGCAGCGCACCGCGAGCGACATCGCGGGGCATCTCGGCTTCAGCATCCATTACGTCGCGGATCTGCCGCAGACGACCAGAAGCGTCGCCGACCTCGCCCATGGGCGGCTGTACCTGTCGAGCCGCCTCGCCGCTGCGACCCCCGCCGATCCGCGGACCGCCGTGCTGCAGGCGCTGTCGAGCCGCATCCTCGGTCACACCGAGCCGGCCAGCTACGACGAGTTCCTCCGGCAGCGGGTGGAGACGAACTACCTGACCGGTGCGCTGCTGATCCCCGAGGCCGATGCCGTGCCCGCCCTGCGCGAGGCGAAGGAGCGGCGTGCCATCTCGATCGAAGACCTGCGCGACGCGTACTCGGTGTCGTACGAGACCGCCGCGCACCGCTTCACGAACCTCGCGACCGAGCACCTGGGCATCGCGGTGCACTTCCTCAAGGTTCACGAGTCGGGGACGATCACGAAGGCGTACGAGAACGACGACGTCGACTTCCCGACCGACCGGCTCGGCGCCATCGAGGGGCAGCTGTGCTGCCGGGAGTGGACGAGCCGGGCGGTCTTCGACGTCGACGACCGCTTCAACCCGTACTACCAGTACACCGACACCGGCAACGGGACCTATTGGTGCACGGCTCGCGTCGAGCATTCGAGCGAGGGCGCGCACTCGGTCAGCGTCGGCGTGCGGTTCGATGACACGAAGTGGTTCCTCGGGCGCGACACACCCCATCGCGGGGTGTCGCGGCACTCGGTCGACGTGTGCTGCCGACGTGCGCCGGCCGACCTCGAGGAGCGGTGGCGTGCCGCCGCGTGGCCGAACGTCAAGACCCCGCGCACGCTGCTGGCGACTCTGCCGACCGGCGCCTTCCCCGGCGTCGACACGACCGACCTCTACGCGTTCCTGGAGTCCCACGCGCCCTCCTAGCTGGCGGCGTTCCACCGGGGGCGGTAGGGGGTGCCGGGGGCGGGCGGGGCCGTGTCGATCGCGGTCAGGACGGCGGCGGCGTCGGCGACGGGAAAGGTCGTCACCAGGCGGATGTCGTCGTCGGCGACACGCGCGTACACGAGCGCGGCGGGACCGGTGGAGGCCGACAGGGCGGTGACGTACTCGCCGCCGGCCTCGGACCGCGCCGCCGCGGGGGAGCGGAGCAGGCCCGTCGCCGCATCCGTCACCCGTTCGAGAAGCGTCGGCCCGTCCGCCCAGGGCGCGAACGCATCGTCGGCGAGCCCGAACGCGTCGGCGAGCTCGGGGCCGAGCCAGCGTTCGCGCTTCAGGCCGTACGGCGTCGGCGTCAGCGAGAGCAGGTAGCCGTACACGTGGAGCACCCCGGCGTTCCCGACCGGCCAGGCGCTCGGCTCGCCGGCGAGATCGTGCAGCCGGTCGAAGACCGCACGGTCGAGCACGGGCGCACCGACGTTCTCGTCGACGATCGTCGACCGCGACCAGCGCGCGAAGCGACCGGATGCCGCATCCGCGGCGATCGATCGCGAGAGCCACGGGACCGCGTCGAACGCCTGCCCGGCATCGCCGCGTGCCGAGGCCGCGGCCGCCGCATCGAGTCGTCGGATCTCGTTCATCCGCAGTTCATCGGCTGTGGGATTTGTGTCCACGTGTTCACCTAACGATGGACGAAGCGTCCACTCAGAAAGTCCGATCCGTGCCGAACCCTGCTCTCATCATCTTCGATTTCGACGGAACCGTCGCCCTCGGCGACGGGCCGGTGCTCGCCTACGCGCGCGCCGCCGCCGCTGCCTCCGGCGCACCGGATCGCTTCCTCGCCCGGGTCGACGACGGACTCCGCGGCCGACCCACCGGACACGGGGCGCCGCTCGACGCGTACGACGTGATCCGCCTCGTCGCCGAGGACGCGGGAGTCGGGGCCGAGGCGCTGTCGCGTGCCTACCTCGACAGCCGTGCGCTGCTGGGGACCGATCTCGCCCCCGTCGAGGCGCCGGTCGGTCTCGCAGCGGCGGCCACGCGGTTGCCGGCCGAGTGCGTGCTCGTCACCAACGCCCCGGCGATCCGCGTCGCGGAGACCCTCGACGCGCTCGGGCTCGGCGAAGCGTTCGCGCGCATCGTCACCGACGCGGGCAAGCCCGCGGGGCTCGAACGACTGCTCGACGCGCCCGACGTCCGCGACCGCCGGGTGCTCGCGGTCGGCGACATCTGGCGGAACGACCTCGAGCCCGCGCACCGGCGCGGACACGACACCGCGCTCGTCGGCCCGTGGACGGATGCCGCGGCATCCCCGACCTTCCACGCCGACACGCTCACCGAACTGCTGCCGCGCATCGAGGCGTGGGCGGCCGCATCCACCCCCTGACCCCGAACATCCACCCCTCACCCGAAGGACACTCACTCATGCGCACCACCCGTTTCCTCGCCGCCGCGGCCGTCAGCGCGGTCGCCGCGATCGCCCTCGCCGGCTGCGCGGGCTCACCCGCCGCCGGCGACACCCCCGAAGCCGCCGCCGACCCGACGTCGCTCGTGCTCGCCCTCGTCCCCTCGCAGGACCAGAACGGGCTCGTCGAGACCGCAGCCCCGCTCACCGACTACCTGAGCGACGAGCTCGGCATCGAGGTCACGGGTGTGGTCTCGAAGGACTACCAGGCCGCGGTCGAGGCGATGGGCGCCGGTCAGGCGCAGATCGGGTTCCTCCCGTCGCTGCAGCTGTGGCAGGCAGGCGACATGTACGGCGCCGACGTCGTGCTGCAGACCGAGCGCAACGGCAACATCAGCTACCCCGCGCAGTTCATGACGAACAACCCCGACAAGTACTGCGACGACGCTCCTGTCGAGCGCGACGGGATGCTCTTCTGCAACGGCGCCGACGCGATGACGGGCCCCGCGGGCCTCGACTCGATCACCAAGGTGAAGGGTGCGAAGGTGGCCGTGCTCGGACCCGGGTCGCCCGCCGGCTACATCTACCCGATCCTCGCGCTGCAGGAGGCCGGGCTCGACACCGACACCGACATCGATCAGCTGCCCGTGACCGCGAACGACGCGTCCGTGCTCGCCGTCTACAACGGCGACGCCGAGGTCGGGTTCAGCTTCTGGGACGCGCGCACGATCGTGAAGAAGGACACCCCGGACGTCGGGCAGAAGGTCGTCGTCTTCGCGATGACCGAGGAGATCCCCAACGACGGTGTCGCGCTGAGCTCAGACCTCTCGCCCGAGCTGCGCGAGCGCATCGCGACCGCGCTGGAGGACTTCTCGAACACCCCCGAGGGCTCGGAGGTGCTCCAGAGCATCTACTCGATCACCAAGCTCGCCCCCGCCGACGCCTCGTCGCTCGACGTCGTCGCACGCGCCGCGCAGGCGCTCGGACTGCAGTGACCGACACCACTGCGCGCGATGCCGAGGCCTCGGTCCCGGCATCGCCGTCGGGCATCCGGTTGCACGACGTCTCGGTGCGCTACCCGAACGGCACTCTCGGCCTGCGCGGGGTCTCGCTCGAGATCGGGGCGGGCGAGATGGTCGCCGTCGTGGGGCTGTCGGGATCGGGCAAGTCGACACTCATCCGCACGATCAACGGCCTCGTCCCCGTGACCTCGGGCGCGCTCGAGGTCGGCGGCGTGCGCGTCGACACGGCGCGCGGGCGCGAGCTGCGCCGCCTGCGCGGCGACATCGGCATGGTGTTCCAGGGCTTCAACCTCGCCGGTCGCACGAGCGTGCTCAACAACGTCCTGGTCGGCCGCCTCGCCCATACCCCGGTGTGGCGCACCCTGCTGGGGGCCTACCGGTCGGACGACCGGCGCCTCGCCTTCGAGGCGCTCGATCGCGTCGGGATGCTGCCGCGGGTCTGGGATCGCGCCGCCGCGCTCTCGGGCGGTCAGCAGCAGCGCGTCGCGATCGCCCGCGCCCTCGCCCAGCAGCCGCGCATCGTCCTGGCCGATGAGCCGGTCGCGAGCCTCGACCCGCCCACCGCGCACGGAGTCATGAAAGACCTCCAGCGCATCAACACGGAGCTCGGCATCACGGTGCTGGTGAACCTGCACCTGCTCGATCTGGCACGCACATACGGCGTGCGGCTGATCGGGATGCGGGCGGGCGAGGTCGTCTACGACGGCTTCGCAGCGGATGCCTCGGACGCGGACTTCGCCGGCATCTACGGGCGATCGCTGACGGCCGAAGACCGGCTCGACGCATGAGCGCGCCCGCACTCGTCGTCCCGCCGCGACCCCGCGGACGCGCGGTGCCGTGGCTGATCGCTGGGGTCGTCACCGCGATCACCGTGGTCACCTGCCTCCCGGGAATCGGCGTCGGTCTCGACCTGTCGGGCATCGCGCGCAACTGGCAGCACGGCGCCGACAAGGTGCTCGGGCTGCTGCAGCCCGACTGGTCGTTCTTCCCGCGCACCATCGGCCCGCTGCTGGAGACGCTCCAGATGGCGGTGATCGGCACCGCGGCGGGGGCCGCGCTCTCGCTGCCGCTGAGCCTGTGGGCAGCTCGGCCGACGAACCCGCATCCGGTGCTGCGGGGCGCCGTCCGGGCGCTGCTCAACGTCGTCCGGAGCGTTCCCGACCTGCTCTCGGCGGCGATCCTGGTGGCGATGGTCGGGGTCGGCGCCCTGCCCGGCATCCTCGCCCTCGTGCTCTTCAACGTCGGCATCATCGTCAAGCTCGTCTCCGAGCAGATCGACGCGATGGACACGGGGCCGCTCGAAGCGGGTCGCGCCGCGGGCGGGACGCAGCTCCAGATCAACCGCGCCCTCGCCCTGCCCGATACGTGGCCCGCCTTCGCGGCGCAGACGCTGTACGTCCTCGAGCTCAACGTCCGCGCGTCGACCGTCCTGGGACTCGTCGGCGCGGGCGGCATGGGCCTCATCATCGACGCCGTGCGCACCTACTACCGATACGACCAGCTGTCGCTCATCATCATGGAGATCCTCGTCGTCGTGCTCGTCATCGACGCCGCCAGCTCCGCCCTGCGACGGAGGCTCGCATGACCGCTCCCGTTCTCGCCGATCCGCGACGCACGTCAGCGCAAGCCGTGCCCACCCGCCCGCGTCGGCTCGTGCGCAGCCTCACCGCCGCGGGCGTGACCGTCGTCGTCATCCTGGCGTTCTGGTCGGTCGACATCACCTGGTCGCGGCTGGCCGACCTGCCCGCCGAGCTCGTGCGCTACGGCTGGCTCATGTTCTCGTCCCCGACGTGGGAGAAGCTGCCCGACGCCCTGTGGCAGACATGGCAGAGCGTACAGATGGCGTGGGTCGGGACCGTGCTCGGCGTCATCGTCGCCACGCCCCTCAGCCTCGTCGCGGCTCGGGGCTTCGGTCCGGCGTGGCTGCGCTCGATCCTGCGGTTCGTGTTCTCGACGATTCGCGCCGTTCCCGAGATCATCTTCGCGATCATCATCCTCTCGATGACCGGCCTCACGCCGCTCACGGGCGCTCTCGCCCTCGCGGTGAACGGCATCGGCACCCTCGGCAAGTGGGGATACGAAGCCGTCGAAGCCGTCCCGGCCGGACCCATCGAAGCGGCGCGCGCGGCCGGGGGCAGCCCGGCGCAGGTGCTGCGATGGGGTGTGTGGCCGCAGGCGACCCCGGTGTTCCTGTCGTTCTGGCTCTACCGCTTCGAGATCAACGTGCGCTCGTCGGCCGTCCTCGGACTCATCGGTGTCGGCGGGATCGGCGACATGCTGACGACCTACACCCAGTACCGTGAGTGGTCGACGGTGGGGATGCTGCTGATCGTCGTGATCGTCGTCACGATGACGATCGACGGCATCTCGGGCCGCATCCGCCGACGGATCATGGAGGGCGCACGTGTCCGGTAACGCCCCGCCGACCGTGCGCATCCGAGCGCTCCGCAACGGGCTGCAGCCGACCGAGCGCCGCGTCGCGGACGTGATCCTCGACGCGCCCGAGGACGTCGTCGAGCTCACCGCGCAGCAGCTGGCCGACCGTGCGGGGGTCGCGCGTTCGTCGGTGGTCCGCGCCTGTCAGACGTTCGGGTTCCGCGGCTATCCGCAGCTGCGGGTCGCGCTCGCCGCCGAGCTCGGAGGGGCCGCGCCGGCGGCATCCGATCACGGCGACGGGGCACTCGGGCGCGTGCGCAGGTCGATCGATCGAGCCGCGGCGGCGCTCCCGGCGTCGACGAGTCTGCTCGACGCCGACGAGGTGGAGCGAGCGGTGACGGCCGTGGTCGGCGCCGGGAGGCTTCTGGTCGTCGCGAACGGCCTGTCGTCACCGGTCGCGAGCGACCTCGCGATGCGCCTGACCGCTGCGGGGCGACCGGCCGAGGTCATCGCGGACGTCATCGCGCAGCAGATCTCCGCGCGCCAGCTCACCGCGCGCGACGTCTGCGTCGTCGTGAGCGGGTCGGGCGCCAACGAGGCCAGTCTGCGGGCTGCCGCGGCGGCAGCCCGCGGGGGAGCCGTCGTCATCGCGATCACCTCGTTCGCGGCATCCCCGCTCGTCGAGTGCGCGACGCACGCCCTCGTCATCGCACCGGCCGGGACGAGCTTCCGCGATGAGCTCGAGCACACGTCGCGCGCCGCGCACGCGCTGTTCGTCGAGGCCTTCGCCGATGAGGTGGCGGCGCGCCTGCCCGGCGGGGCGAGCGCCGTGCGCGCGCAGGTGCTCGAGATCCTCTCCGACAACCTCGGCGCCTGACCCCCCTCGCCCCTTCCTTCCTCGTCGACTCGCCAGAAACGGCGGATGCGGCGGGGCCCGGATCCGCATTTCGTGGCGAGTCGACGGGAAGGGGCCCGGGGCTCAGGGGGAGAGGCGGAGGGCCGTCCAGACGGCGGCGCGATTGGCGAAGGTCGACAGGTCGCGGCCGAGGAGGCGCTGGGCGAGGGCGATGCGCGTGCGGACGGTGTGCCGGTGCACGCCGAGGGCACGAGCAGTCGCCTCGTGCGCGCCGTCGTTGTCGAGCCAGGCGAGGAGCGTCGCCTCGAGCGCCGTGCCGTGACGTGCGTCGTGGGTGCGCAGCGGGGCGAGCTCGGCGCCGGCGCGGGCGCGAGAGGGCGCCGTCGCGAGATCGTCGAGCAGGTCGCCCGGGGCATCGACGACATCGGTGACGGTACCCGGACGCCCGCGGTCGCGCGCGAGCCGGGCCCGGTCGCGGGCCGCCGTCACGTCGTCGTCGGTCGCGGCCGCGGCGGTTCCGAGCCGCCACGACAGCCGCTCGGCGATGTCTTCGAGCACGTGCCGCTCGCCCGTCCCGACGATGAGAAGCACGCCGTCCTCGTCGCGACCGTAGAACAGCCGGCCGCCCGCGGCGTGATTGTCGAGCACTTCGCGCGCGCCCGTCGGCGCGTGCGCATCCGCCACGGCGACGACGTAGGGCGCGCCGGGGAAGCCGCCCCAGGCATCGGTCGCCACCTTCCGTGCGAGGGCGAGATGCCCGTCGGCGAGGAGGTCGACGAGCGCCGCTCGCAGTCCGCTCCACGCTCCCGCGGTCATCCGGCGCTGCTCGAGAGCGAGGCCCGTCGTCGCGACGACGGCGGTGACGACGGCCCGGGCATCCTGGTCGAGCTCGACGCCGGCGGTGACGAGGACGCCCCGCTGACCCGCCGAGCCGAGGGTCTGCAGAGTGACGGGGTGCCCCGCCAGCCGCATCGCGGCACCGGTCCCGCCGCCCCTGCGCAGGAGGGCCACCGCCTCGGCGTCGACGGCCCGGCGCAGCTCGTCGTCGACCGACGACCCGGCGGCGGAGTGCTCGTGCGTCAGCGCGCCCGAGGCGTCGTAGAGGCCGACCCACGCGCCGAGCTGACGCGCGAGCTCGGCGAGCGTCGCGTCGAAGCCGTCGGGGCGCAGAGCGGCGATCGCGAGCGCGCGCTGCGCGTCGAGCGCCCAGCTGCGCCGGGCGTACGCCTGCGCGGCGATGGCTTCGGCGGCGGCGCGGGCGACGGCGATGAAGGGGGTCCGGTAGGGCACCTCGAACAGCGGCATGCCCGCCGTCGTGCAGGCGAGCCGGAGGGAGTCGGGGATGCCGTCGCGGACCACCTCCGTGCCGAAGCCGAGCCCCCGGACTCCGCGCGCCCGCAGGCGGCCGACGTAGGCCTCCGCCTCCGCGTCGGCGTCGGCGTCTCCGGCGAACTGGGTGCCCGTCGTGAGCAGGACGACGTCCTCCGAGAGGAAGGGCGTCGGGTCGGCCAGATCCGAGCTGTGCACCCAGCGCACCGGCGCATCGAGGTTGGCGTCGTCGGCCGGCGTCGCGAGGCGGAGATCCAGTTCACGCCGGGTCAGCAGCGCGCGGATCGTCGGCGACGGGGGAGCGGCGGCGGGCATCGGCATCCTGTACATACTGGCGATAAGAGGTGGCATCACTGTACAACCCGGTGAATGCGGGTTGCGCGATGCGCGTCTTACTGTCGCGGAATGAGCACCACGACCTCGACGCCGACCATCCCCCTCGGCGGCCCGACCCTCCCGCAGGAGCGCCGCGTCGTCACCGCGATCCCCGGACCCCGCTCCGAGGAGCTGCTGGCACGCAAGGCCGCCGCCGTCCCAGCCGGTGTCGGCCACACGGCGCCGATCCACGCCGTCGCCGCGGGCGGCGGAGTCGTCGTCGACGCCGACGGGAACTCGCTCATCGACCTCGGCTCGGGCATCGCCGTGACCTCGGTCGGCAATGCGCATCCCGCCGTCGTCGCGGCTGTGCAGGCTCAGGTCGCGCAGTTCACCCACACCTGCTTCATGATCTCGCCGTACGAGTCGTACGTCGCCGTCGCCGAAGCCCTCAACCGGCTCACCCCCGGCGACCACGAGAAGAAGACCGCGCTGTTCAACTCGGGCGCCGAAGCGGTCGAGAACGCCGTCAAGATCGCACGCAAGGCGACCGGCCGTCAGGCGGTCGTCGCCTTCGACCACGGCTACCACGGCCGGACCAACCTCACGATGGCGCTCACCGCGAAGTCGATGCCCTACAAGAGCGGATTCGGGCCGTTCGCCCCCGAGGTCTACCGCGCGCCGCTGTCGTATCCGTTCCGCGACGGACTGTCGGGCCCGGATGCCGCAGCCCGCGCGATCTCGCAGATCGAGAAGCAGATCGGAGCCGACAACCTCGCCGCCGTCATCATCGAGCCCATCCAGGGCGAGGGCGGGTTCATCGTGCCGGCCGATGGTTTCCTGCCGGCGGTCGCCGATTGGTGCCGCGAGAACGGCGTCGTGTTCATCGCCGACGAAGTCCAGACCGGCTTCGCGCGCACCGGGGCGATGTTCGCGAGCGAGCACTTCGGCATCGTCCCCGACCTGATCACGACGGCGAAGGGCATCGCGGCGGGCCTGCCGCTCGCGGCCGTCACCGGCCGCGCCGACCTCATGGACGCCTCGCACCCCGGTGGCCTCGGCGGCACGTACGGCGGCAACCCTGTCGCCTGCGCGGCGGCCCTCGCCGCGATCGACGCCTTCGAGAACGACGGCCTGATCGAGCGCGCTCAGCAGATCGGGGCGCGCCTGACCGACCGGCTGAACGCGATGCGCGAGAGCGACCCCCGCATCGGGGACGTGCGCGGGCTCGGCGCGATGATCGCGGCCGAGTTCGTCGATCCCGCCACCGGCGCCCCCGATGCCGCCCTGACATCGGCGATCGCGAAGGCGTGCATCGCGGAGGGCGTCATCGTCCTCACGTGCGGCACCTACGGCAACGTCATCCGGTTCCTTCCGCCGCTGTCGATCGGCGACGAGCTGCTCGACGACGGCCTCGACGTCATCGCTGCGGCGCTCGGGCGGGTCTGAGCGTGGCGGCCCCGAGCTCCAGCGGCTGGAAGAACCCGGTCTCGCCCGAGACGTCCGCGGGGCTCGGGGCGGTGACGAAAGCGCGCTCGAGCAAGCTGCGGTCGCGCCACGTCACGATGATCACGCTCGGCGGCATCATCGGCGCGAGCCTGTTCGTCGGGTCGGGCAACGTCATCCGCACGGTCGGGCCGGCCGCGGTCCTGTCCTACCTGCTGGGCGGTCTGCTGGTCTTCCTCGCGATGCGCATGCTCGGCGAGATGGCGGCGTCGCGTCCGGCGATCGGCTCGTTCATGGAGTACGCGCGCGTCGGGCTCGGTGACTGGGCTGCCTATCTCGTCGGCTGGCTCTATTGGTACTTCTGGGTCGGCGTGCTCGCCTACGAGGCGGTGCTCGGCGGCGAGACGATGCACACCTGGTTCCCCGGCGTCCCCTCCTGGGGATGGTCGCTGATCCTGCTGGCGGTCTTCGTCGGCACGAACGTCATCTCGGTCCGCACGTTCGGTGAGGTCGAGTTCTGGCTCGCCAGCATCAAGGTGCTCGCGATCGTGGTGTTCCTCGGCGCCGGCATCCTCTTCGCCCTCGGGCTGTGGCCGCAGGCGACCTTCGCCGTCCCCAACCTGTGGGAGCACGGCGGCTTCGCGCCGCACGGCATCGGCGTCGCCTTCACCGGTGTCGCCCTCGTGATCTTCTCCTACTTCGGCACCGAGATCGCCGTCATGGCGTCGGCCGAATCCGTCGATCCCGCCAAGGGCATCCGGCAGGCGACGAGCACCATCATCTGGCGCATCCTGCTGTTCTTCGTCGGGTCGGTGCTCGTGATCGTCACCGTCGTGCCCTGGGACGAGCTGCCGGCGCCGACCGACGTCGCGAACGCGCCGTTCACGATCGCGCTGTCGCGCTTCGGCATCCCCGGGGCCGACGTCATCATGCAGCTCGTGATCTTCACGGCCGTCATCTCGGTGCTCAACTCCGGGCTGTACTCGGCCTCGCGGATGTTCTCGGCCCTCGCCGACAAGGGCTTCGCCCCGAAGATCGTCGCGCGGCGCTCGCGCACCGGCGTTCCGGTGATGGCGCTGCTGGCTTCGACGATCGGCGGGCTCATCGCGACGCTCGTGAACTTCCTCACCCCGGGGTCGGGCATCTTCGACTTCATCATGAACTCGGCCGGCCTCGTCGCGCTCTTCGTGTACGTCTTCATCGCCCTCACCCAGCTGCGCCTGCGTCAGCGGATGACGCCCGAGGAGGTGGCCGCGCTCAAGCTGAAGATGTGGCTGCACCCGTGGCTCAACATCTTCCTGATCGTCGCGATCGCCGCCGTCGTGGTGGTCATGCTCACGACCGAGTCGGGGCGTTCGCAGGTGTGGACGAGTCTCATCGCCACCGGTGTACTACTGGTGTTCTGGCCGCTCGTGCGCCGCAACCTGCGCGCCCGTCGGCTCGACCGGGAGAGTGTCGCCCCGGTCACGGGTTCTGCCAACGAAGGAGTCGGAAATGACTGAGATCACCCGCGACGTCGCGATCGTCGGAGCCGGCGCGGCCGGACTGACCGCCGCGAACGACCTGAGGAAGGCCGGGCTGTCGGTCGTCGTGCTCGAGGCGCGCGACCGCGTCGGCGGACGCCTGTGGACCGAGGAGATCGACGGCGCCATGCTGGAGCTCGGCGGCCAGTGGGTCTCGCCCGACCAGCACGCGCTGATCGACACGCTCGCCGACCTCGGACTCGAGACGTACACGCGCTACCGCGACGGTGACAGCGTCTACGTCGGCCCGGACGGGCAGGCGCGCCGCTTCCGCGGCGAGATGTTCCCGGTGGCGCCGGAGACCGAGCGCGTCATCGACGAGATCACCGCGCGGCTGGACGCGATGGTCGCCGAGATCGACCCCGACCGGCCGTGGGCGCACGAGAAGGCGGCCGAGTGGGACCGCATCTCGTGGGACGCCTGGCTTCGACAGCAGACCGACGACGACGAGGCGGTGCGCAACCTCGCCTTCGCCACGGGATCGGCGATGCTCACCAAGCCGACGCACACCTTCTCGCTGCTCCAGTCGCTGCTCATGGCGGCGTCGGCGGGCTCGTACTCGCACCTGGTCGACGCGGACTTCATCCTCGACAAGCGCGTCGTCGGAGGCCTGCAGCAGGTGCCGCTGCGCCTCGCGGAGCGGCTGGGCGAGGACGTCCTGCTGGGTCAGCCGGTGCGCTCGATCGAGTACTCGGACGCGGGTGCGGTCGTCCGCACCGACGAGGTCACGGTGCGGGCGCGCCACGTCGTGCTCGCTCTGGCGCCGGTGCTCTACAACCGCATCTCGTTCTCGCCGCCGCTGCCGCGTCTGAAGCACCAGATGCACCAGCACTTCTCGATGGGTTTCGTCATCAAGGTGCACGCCGTCTACGACCGCCCATTCTGGCGCGAGCAGGGGCTGTCGGGCACCGCTTTCAGCCCGTACGAGCTGTCGCACGAGGCGTACGACAACACCAACCACGGCGACGAGCGGGGCACGCTCGTCGGGTTCGTCTCCGACCAGAACGCCGACGACCTCTTCCGCCTGTCGGCGGACGAGCGGCGCGAGCGCATCCTCGAGTCGCTCTCGCACTACTACGGACCCGAGGCGAAGAACCCGATCGTCTACTACGAGAGCGACTGGGGCAGCGAGGAGTGGACGCGCGGCGCCTACGCCGCGAGCTTCGACCTGGGCGGCCTGACCCGGTACGGCGCTGAGCAGCTCGAGCTCGTCGCGCCCCTGCACGTCGCCTGCAGCGACCTCGCCGGACTCGGCTACCAGCACGTCGACGGGGCGATCCGCATGGGCCACCGCGTCGCCGACGAGATCCTCGAAGCGGACCGCGCATGAGCCAGTCGGCGTCCGGCGGCCGCATCGTCGTCGGATACACCGCGACCAAGGCGGGGCGGGATGCCGTGGCCTTCGCGAGTCGCCTCGCGACGGCATCCGGGGCCGCGCTCCACCTCGTGCTCGTGCTCCCCGCTCAGAAGCCGGGGATCGTCCCGCCGGATGCCGGCTACGAGCGGCTGCTGCGCGAGCAGGCCGCCGGCTGGCTGCGGGAGGGCGCCGCGGAGGTTCCCGAGGGTGTGTCGCACCGCGCCCACGTCCGCTACGGCGAGTCGGTCGCGGCGGGGCTCATCGACACCGCCGACGAGCTCGGCGCGTCGCTCATCGTCGTCGGGGCGGCCGACGGCGGCAACCGGGGCCGGCACCGGCTCGGCACGACGACGACCGAGCTCGTGCACTCCTCCGACGTGCCGGTCGCCCTGGTTCCGCGCGGCGCGCGCCGCGTTCCGGTCGAGACCGGCATCACGCGCCTGACCGCCGGTGTGGGCGAGCGCGAGGGCACCGAGCTCCTCGTCGAGGCGACCATCCGGCTCGCCGCGGCGACCGCGGCACCGGTGCGCCTGCTCTCGCTCGTCGCCCTCGACCTGCCTGCGGGGCTCGACACCGGTGCCATCCGCACGGTCGGTCAGAACCACGCCCAGGAGGTCCTGGACGAGGTCCGTTCGGCCCTCCCAGCCGAGGCTGAGGTCACCGCGGTGGTCGCGGCCGGGGACGGCATCGAGGATGCCGTGTCGCACCTCGAGTGGGAGGCCGGCGAGGTCGTCATCGTCGGCTCCAGCCGTCTCGCGCAGCCGCGACGGCTCTTCCTCGGCTCCACGGCGGCGCGGATGCTGCGCGTCGTCACCGCCCCCATGATCGTGGTGCCCCGCACCCGCAGCGACCGCGAAGGAGCGAGCGCATGACCCGAGCAGAACAGACGGGGGTGCCCGCGGGCGACCCCGTCACCGGCGGCATCTCCCGGAAGGGGCTGAGCGCCGGAACGGTCGGCCTGATCGGAGCGGTCGTCATCGGCATCTCCTGCATCGCCCCGGCCTACACCTTCACCGCGGCGGTCGGGCCGACGGCATCCGTCGTGGGCACCCAGGTGCCGGCGATCGTGCTCGTCGGCTTCATCCCGATGCTGCTCGTCGCCTTCGGATACCGCGAGCTCAACAACCGCATGCCCGACTCGGGCACGAGCTTCACGTGGGCGACGCGCGCCTTCGGCCCGTGGATCGGGTGGATGGCCGGCTGGGGGCTGGTCGCTGCGACCATCCTCGTGCTCTCGAACCTCGCGGGTGTCGCGGTCGACTTCCTCTTCCTGCTGATCGCCCAGCTCACCGGGCAGGAGTCGATCGCCGGCCTCGCCTCGGTCGTCTGGATCAACGTCCTCGTCTGCGTCCTGTTCGTCGCCGCCGCGACCTTCATCTCGTACCGCGACATGCAGACGACGCAGAAGCTGCAGTACGGACTCGTCGCCTTCCAGGTCGTCGTCCTCGTGCTGTTCGCCATCGCGGCGATCGTCGAGGCCGTCTCGGGCAACGCCTTCGATGCCACGGCGTTCGACTGGTCGTGGTTCAACCCCTTCGCGGTACCGACGTTCAGCGCCTTCGCCGCCGGGCTGTCGCTGTCGATCTTCATCTTCTGGGGCTGGGACGTCACCCTGACGATGAACGAGGAGACGAAGGACCCCGAGCGCACCCCGGGGCGCGCCGCCACGATCACGGTCGTCATGATCGTCGCTCTCTACCTGGTGCTCGCGATCGCGATGATCATGTTCGCGGGCGTCGGCACGGGCGAGCTCGGACTCGGCAACGAAGACATCCAGGAGAACGTCTTCTTCCACCTCTCGGGACCGATCCTCGGCCCGCTGGCGTTCCTCGTCTCGCTCGCGGTGCTCACCAGCTCGGCGTCGTCGCTGCAGTCGACCTTCGTCGGGCCGGCGCGCACACTGCTCGCGATGGGCCACTACGGGGCCCTCCCCGAGAGCTTCGCGAAGGTGAGCCCCCGGTTCTTCACGCCCGGCTACGCCACGATCGTCTCGGCGATCGTCGCCTCGGGCTTCTACGTCGTCATGCGCATCGTCAGCGAGAACGTGCTGTGGGACACCATCCTCGCGCTCGGCATGATGATCTGCTTCTACTACGGCCTGACGGCGTTCGCCTGCGTCTGGTACTTCCGGCGCCAGTGGTTCGACTCGGTACGGAACGTCTTCTTCACGTTCCTCTTCCCGCTCGTGGGCGGCGCCATCCTGGCGGTGCTGTTCGTCACGACGCTCATCGACACGATGGATCCGGCGTACGGCAGCGGATCGCAGATCGGCGGCATCGGCTTGGTGTTCATCCTCGGCGTGGGAGTCATCCTCGTCGGCGTCGTCGTGATGGTGTGGCAGGCCGTGAAGCGCCCCGCGTTCTTCCGGGGCGAGACTTTGACCAAGGATGCGCCGGTGAGCCGGCGCGCGAGAGGAGTGGCGCGATGACGCACGAGAACGAGACACGACTGCTGGCGGGAATCGAACGCGGCCTCTTCATCGGCGGCGAGTGGGTGGATGCCGAGGGCGGCGCGACCTTCCCCGTCACCGACCCCTCGACCGGCCGCACGCTCATCGAGATCGCCGACGCCTCGCCCGCCGACGGCATCCGCGCCCTCGACGCCGCCGTCGCGGCACAGGAGGAGTGGGCCGCCACCGCGCCGCGCGTGCGCAGCGACATCCTGCGCCGCGCGTTCGACCTCGTGCAGGAGCGCAAGGAGGACCTGGCGCTGCTGATGACGCTCGAGATGGGCAAGCCCCTCGCCGAGGCGCGCGGCGAGGTCGTCTACGGCGGTGAGTTCCTGCGGTGGTTCAGCGAGGAGGCGGTGCGCATCTCGGGCCGATACGGCCTCAATCCGGAGGGGACCGGCCGCATGGTCGTCTCGCAGCGTCCCGTCGGTCCGTCCTTCTTCATCACGCCGTGGAACTTCCCCCTCGCGATGGCGACCCGCAAGATCGCCCCGGCGCTGGCGGCCGGGTGCACCGTCGTGGTCAAGCCCGCGGCGCTCACGCCGCTCACCACGACGTTGTTCGTCCAGATCCTGCAGGAGGCGGGCCTCCCGGCGGGCGTCGTCAACGTCGTCAACGCGACGCGCTCGAGCGAGGTCGCCGCGCCCATCATCGCCGACCCCCGGCTGCGGAAGCTCTCGTTCACCGGCTCGACCCCGGTCGGACGCAAGCTCATCGAGCAGGCCGCCGAGGGCGTGCTGCGGGTCTCGATGGAGCTCGGCGGCAACGCCCCGTTCGTCGTGTTCGACGACGCCGACCTCGACAAGGCGGTGGAGGGCGCGATGCTCGCGAAGTTCCGCAACATCGGGCAGGCCTGCACCGCGGCCAACCGCTTCATCGTGCACGAGTCGATCGCCGACGAGTTCGCCGACCGGCTCACCGAGCGCGTCTCGGGGATGAAGATCGGTCGCGGTACCGAGGACGGTGTGCAGATCGGGCCCCTCATCGACGAGAAGGCTGTCGCGAAGACCGGCGCGCTCGTCGAGGACGCCGTCGCGCGGGGCGCCACGGTGCGCACGGGCGGCTCGGCGATCGACGGGGAGGGGACGTTCTTCGAGCCCACGGTCGTGACCGAGGTCGCCGCGGGCAGCGACATCCTGCGCGAGGAGATCTTCGGACCCGTCCTGGCGATCGCGACCTTCTCCGACGAGGACGAGGCCGTGCGCCTGGCCAACGACACCGAGTACGGACTGGTGTCGTACGTGTTCACGCAGGATCTCGCGCGCGGCCACCGGATGATCGATCGCCTCGAGACCGGCATGATGGGCCTGAACGTCGGAGTCGTCTCGAACGCGGCGGCCCCGTTCGGTGGTGTGAAGCAGTCGGGAATCGGGCGCGAGGGCGGACTCGAGGGCATCCACGAATACCTCTCGACGAAGTACACCCTGATCCCCGCCGACTGACGAGACGAAGGAGAACCGATGAGCACGTATGCCGTGACCAACCCCGCCACCGGCGAGACCCTGGCGACGTACGACCCCGCGACCGACGAGGACGTCGAGCGCGCCCTGGGCGCGGCGGACGAGGCCTACCGCACGTGGTCGCGCGTCGTCGCGCCGGCCGAGCGGGCCGAGCGTCTGCGCCGCGTGGCCGAGCTGCACCGCGAGCGCCGCGACGAGCTGGCCGCCATCATCGTGCGCGAGATGGGCAAGCCGCTCGCCGCGGCGGAGGGCGAGGTCGATTTCGCCGCCGACATCACCGCGTACTACGCCGACCACATCGACGAGATCACCGGCGACACCCCGATCCCGATCGAGGGGGAGGGTGCCGCGGTCATCCGTCGCAGCCCGCTCGGCGTGCTGCTCGGGATCATGCCGTGGAACTTCCCGTACTACCAGGTAGCCCGTTTCGCGGCGCCGAACATCGCGGTCGGGAACACCATCCTGCTCAAGCACGCGCCGCAGTGCCCCGAGTCCGCCGCAGCGATCGACGCGATCTACCGCGACGCGGGCTTCCCGGCCGGGGTCTACACGAACCTGTACCTGAGCAACGAGCAGGCCGCCGATGTGATCGCCGACCGCCGCGTGCAGGGCGTCTCGGTGACCGGATCGGAGCGCGCCGGATCGGCGGTCGCCGAGATCGCCGGTCGCAACCTGAAGAAGGTCGCGCTCGAGCTCGGTGGGTCGGACCCCTTCATCCTGCTCTCGACCGACGATCTGGATGCCGCGGTGTCGGCGGCTGCCGAGGCGCGCCTCGACAACGTGGGCCAGTCGTGCAACGGCGCGAAGCGGTTCATCGTGGTCGATGGACTCTACGACGCCTTCGTCGAGAAGTTCGCCGCGGCGCTGGCCGACGCGAAGGTCGGCGATCCTTTCGCCGACGATACGGTTCTCGGACCGCTGTCGTCGCTCACGGCGGCGGAGCGGCTGGCGGAGCAGGTCGACCGAGCCGTGGCGCAGGGGGCGACCCTCGTGACCGGCGGACGCCGCGACGGCGCCTTCTACCCGGGAACGGTCCTGACCGGCGTGACACCGGAGATGGATGCCTACCGCGAGGAGTTCTTCGGTCCCGTCGGCGTGGTCTACCGGGTCGCGGACGAGGCCGAGGCGATCGAACTCGCCAACGACACCCCGTTCGGGCTCGGGTCGTACGTGTTCACGACGGATGCCGAGCAGGCTGAGCGTGTGGCCGATGCGATCGACGCGGGAATGGTCTACATCAACCTCGTGCTCGCTGACGAGGCCGGGCTGCCGTTCGGCGGCGTCAAGCGCAGCGGCACGTCTCGCGAGCTCGGGCTCCTCGCCGCCGACGAGTTCGTGAACAAGAAGCTCATCCGCACGGGCGCCTGACCCGTCGCGAGAGCCCACGGAGCAACACGAAGGGCGCGCCGAGTGGATCGGCGCGCCCTTCGTCGTGGGTGATCGGGGTCGTAGGTGATCGGGCTCAGGCGTCGAGGAGAGCACGCACCTCGGCGGCTTCGGCGGGGCGGCCGAGGGTCTCGTAGACGTCACCCAGCTCGCCCGCGGCGACCTGGAGCAGCGGTGGGATCTCTGCGGCGCGCTCCATGACCGAGCGGTAGAGCGGGACGGCATCGGCGGCCCGCTCGTTCTGCGTGAGGACACGTGCGGCGAAGAGTTCGGATGCGCCTGCGGACGCCGTGTCGCCCACCTCGGCGAACGCGTCGGCGGCCTGGAGGGCGGTGGCGACCGCCTCGTCCGCCTGCCCGAGCATCGCCAGCGCGCGGGCTCGCGAGTCGGTGATGTCGGCCACGAGCCAGGGGGCGCCGAGACCGGACGCGATCTGGCGCGCCTCATCGAGGGCCGTCAGCGCCTCGGGTTCGCCGCGGGCGGCCCGGACCTGGCCCTCCGAGTGGCGCGCTTCGGCCAGCAGGCCGCCCTGGTCGGGGTCGGTGCGCGCGATCGCGACCGCCGTCTCGAGCGAGGCGAGGGCGTCGTCGAACTCTCCGAACCGGTGCAGCAGGCGTCCGTGCGACAGGAGGGCGTTGGCGCGACCCACCGGGGCCTCTCCCTCGTCGAACAGCTCGGCGGCGAAATCCCAGGCGCCGACGGCACGGCCGGGTTCGCCGGCGTCCTCGAAGGCGCGGGCCAGCAGCATGAGCGTCTGGGCGCGAGAGGCCGCAGGCTCGTCGCGGTCGGTCTCGTCGGAGTAGACGTTCACCAGCAGCTCGGCGGCCTCGTCGGCAGAGCCGGATGCGAGCAGTGCCCGCGCGAGGCGGTACTGCACCGCGGTCACGGAGTCGCCGTTCTCGGTCGCGGCGCGCTCGGCGAACCGGTAGCGCGCGACCGCCTCGCCGGGAGCGCCGGCGTCTTCGTTCAGGGCGGCCGCGAGCACGTATGCCCCGGCGAGGACGCTGCGCGCGTCGAGCTCGACGAGGATGCGGCAGAGCTCGTCGGCGTCGGTCACGCCGTCGAGGAACCGCTCCTGGCCACCGCGCATGCGAGCGCGCAGCCCGAGCAGCCGGGCTCGTGCGCCGGCGCCGAGTGCGGGGTTCTCGAGCGCGGCGGCGATCGTCGCGTCGCACTCGTCGAACGCGCCGATGGCGCCCTGGAACGACGCACGCGCGAGCGCGACGATGCGGCGCAGGTCGTCGTCGCCGAGCGCGGCCTCGCGGTCGCGCGCGTCGTCGAAGAGCTCGCGGGCCGTCTCCGGGTCGCTCTCGGCGACGGCCATGCCGAGTACGACCTCCACGATCGCGTGCAGGCGCGGCGGCAGGCTCTCGCCGTCGGCGAGGACCGCGCGAAGCGTCTCGAGGTCGTCGGGGGTGCTGCGTCCGAAGAGCGCGAGCCCGGCGCGCTCTTCGACCTGGGCCTCCGCGTCGCGGCCGGCGGCGCGGAGGGCGTCGAGACGGTCCTGCAGAGCCGCCTGGGCGCCCTCGAGGTCGTCGCGCGCGACAAGAGCGGCGATGCGCGCCGAGTGGAGCTTGGCGCGCTGCTCGAGGGTCGCGCCGGGGAGCGCTGCATCCGCCGCGGCCAGCGCTTCCGAGGCTCCGTAGTCGGCGAGGTCGATCGCTCGCTGGACGAGCTCCTCGGCCGAGCGCGCGGCCACGGGGGCGACGCGGGGGAGCAGGGGTTCGGCGCTGAGGGGAAGCGAATAGCGCTCCTGCCCGACGGCCCAGGCCCGGTCGAGGCGGCGGCGGTGGCCGTCGGTGCCGTCGCGGCGGTCGAACTCGCCGGCGATCCGCTCGGCCTCCGAACGCATCACCGCGGCCAGCTCGGCGGCACGCCACGGGCCGTCGTGGTCGCCGAAGAAGGCACGAAGCCGCTCGG
This sequence comes from Microbacterium sp. Yaish 1, assembly GCF_002245215.1. Taxonomy (GTDB): domain Bacteria; phylum Actinomycetota; class Actinomycetes; order Actinomycetales; family Microbacteriaceae; genus Microbacterium. The sequence continues at coordinate 1,141,243 of NZ_NPMR01000002.1, read as the reverse complement.
AGTCGGCGCCGCGCACGATGGTGTCGGCGTGACCCGCGGCGCTGACCGCTTCCAGCGCGATCGCGAAGGCGGTGAGGGCGGAGAGATGCCCGTCGACGCCGAGCGCGTCGTGCGCGAGCCAGTCGAGGTGGCGTTCGACGAGCGAGAGCGCCCGTGCCTCGTTGCCGGTGATGGCGCAGAAGACGATGTTGTCGGCGACGATGGCGAGGTTGTCCGCGTTGTCCTTCGCCAGGCGGTAGCTGCGCAGGTGAGCGAGGCGTGCCTTGTCGTATTCGCCCGCGTGCAGGTACGGGACGAGCGACCGGGCGAGCGCGTGCTCCGGCTCTTCACCGCATGAGAAGTCGCCCTCGACGAGCTCTTCGACGAGGCGGATCGCCTCGTCTTCGCGGTCGGTGTCGATGAGGTATCCGGCGACGACGCTGCGGACGCACGCTTCGCAGTGGCTGTGGCTGTCGCGGGGTGTCGTCTCGAGCTTGGTGCGCAGCTGCTCGGCCTCGTCGAGGCGGCCGGCCATCCACGCGTTCTCGAAGCGGGCCATGAGGACGCCGCTCTGACCGAGCCCGGCGGCGCGGTAGTGGTTCTCCATGTCGTCGAGCACGGCGGCGATCTGTTCCCGGTCGAACGCGGGAGACGCGGCCAGGCTGTCGGCCATCCACTTGAACTGCCACATGAGGTCGGCGGTCTCGTCACCGAGGTCGGCGGGGAAGCGCTCGGGGTCGTCGTCGTGCTTGCCGAGGCACCATGCGAAGGAGGTCAGCATCGCCTCGGTGTCGCCGCTCATGCAGGCGGACGAGGTCAGTCGCATCCGCGCCCGGTACTCCAGGGGCTCGTCCCCCGCATCGACGGCGAGGGCGATGGCCTCGTTGATGAGGGCTCGTTCTTCGATGCCGACGGGGGTGCGGTCGATCTGCTCGAACAGTTCGAGGATACGGTCGCTGCTCATGCTGTCCTTTCGTGGGGCGAGGCGCGGGATGCGGTCAGGACGCAGGGCGCGCGGAGAGTTCGACGAGCGCATGGAGCGCGCCCATCATGAGCGCGCGGTCGTCACCGCTGAGGGGGCGCTGGGCGGCGAGGAGCGCCTGGACGTAGAGGAGGTGAACCGTGCGCGCGAAGGCGAGGTCGTCGGGGATGTCCAAGAGCGAACGCACGACCGAGTTCTGCCAGTTCAGGCAGAGGCGGACGCCCCCGGACGCGCTCTCAGCCGACGCCGGGCGCAGCTTCTGGGCAGTCGCGTCGATGCGGTCCATGACGCTTCCCCACAGGGGGCTGCCGACCGATCGTGCTCGGCCGCGGTCGATCGCGCGCAGCGCTTCGGCGCCCGCGAGGTAGACCGCGGGAATCTCGGCAGCGTCGAGCGAACGCACCGCGACGGTGCATCCGACAGCCGACAGGGCGGAGCTCGCGCGCTCCTCGAGTGCGAGGACGCGGGCGCGATCGTCGAGCGGGGGCGGATCGAGCCGTTCGAGCTCCTCGGCGAGGTCGACGTGCTCGACCGTGACGCCGTCGAACACGAGCGGGAGCAGGCGCACCAATTCGGCGTCGAACAGATACCCGCCGTTGACAAGCGGCTGCCGGGGGTCGGCGATGCCGGCGATCTGGCGGTACTCGTCGACCGTCTCGACGTATCGAAGGTGCGGGAAGCGGCCGACCAGGTCGCCGACGCGCATCCGGCCGTGCGTGGTCTCGACGCTCAGCCATCGCACGATGAAGGCGGCGAGCTCGTCGTCATGACGCACGAGCGACTTGAGAGCGACTTCGTGAACCGCGACGAACTGCGCGAGTCGGTGCGGTTCGGTCAGGCCGAGGTCGAGCACCCAGCGCCGGATCGCGGCGCCGAGTTCCTGGCGGGTGTGCTCGAGGGCGTCGTCCTCGACCAGCGCCTCGCGGCTCGCGGTCGGGCTGAGGGCCGTGGAGTCGATCACGGCGCGGACGAAGAAGGCCCAGTCGGGCAGGATGTCGTCGGCGTTCTCGCTCAGCAGCATCCGGCCGAGGTAGACGCGGGTGGCCTGGCGGGCCCCGGGCGGGGGAGCGTAGGGGAGGACGTACGCGGTTCCGACGGTGTCGGTTCCCGGGACGTGCAGCGGGATCGCGTCGAACGGGTCCTGGCCGAGCAGATCGCGCCCGTAGGCCCAGCGGGCCGCCTCGTCGATGCCGGTCGTGGCGGCACGGAAGGGAGGCGTGCGGGTCGTCAGCTGCTCGCCGCCGCCGGGAAGGTCGACGCGCACCGGGATGGGGAGGAACTCGCCGAACGTCTCGGCCAGCTCCACCGTCGCGGGCGTGCTGAGGAGGTCGCGCTGGCCAGGGCGCGGCCGCAGGTGCACGCTCGTGCCGACCGGGAGGTCATCGGGAATCGTCCGCACCGTGAATGTGCCGTCGGCGTTGCCCTGCCATTCGACGGCGTCGCCCCCGCGCGCGCTCCGTGATCGGATGACGATCGTCTCGGCCACCATGAAGCACGACAGCAGTCCGATGCCGAACTGCCCCAGGAAGTCGCTCCTGGGGAGGTCGAAGATGTCGCGCTTCGAGCTGCGGCCGACGGTTGCGAGGAGGTCCGTGACCTCTGAGGCGGTGAGCCCGATGCCGTCATCGCGCACGATGAACTCGTCGCTGCGGTCGCTGAGGGGAGTGATGCGGATGCCGCTCGATTCGCGCGGCACTCCGGCCGATGCTGCGTTCGCGTCGAACTCGGCGCGAGCGGTGATCGCGTCGCAGGCGTTCTGCATCAGCTCTCGCAGGAACACGCGAGGACCCGAATAGATGTGCCGACTCAGGAGGTCGACGATGCCGCGAAGGTCGACCTGGAACTGCTGTGATCGTCCGGTATTCATCCGCCTGATTTCGTTTCGGGTAAGCACCACCGATGGCGTCCTCGGTGCGACAGCAGAGCGTAACAGTTCCCGGTAAGGGGGCATTTTTGATTCGCGTCCAGAATCGGCGCGTCAGATCGCCGTCGGGTGACGGGCAGCTTGACGGGGTCGGAATGGCGACCTGACCGGGTTCAGAAGGGTGGCGGCTCGCCGGGCGGTTCGCCCGTTCCGGCGCGGGAGCGCAGCGGGTCCGCGGTGTCGATCGTGAAGCACACGGCGGGTATGGGGACGTCTTCGCGGTAGATCCGGCCGAGGGGTGAGGTCCATTCCAGGACTCCATTGCCGAGCTGCCGGACTTCCCACTTGGTGAATTGCTTCATGGAGTGGTGCCGTTGGCAGAGGTGGGCGAGGTTGAAGATGTGGGTGTGCCCGCCGAGGGCGTGGTCGATGGTGTGATCCAGTTCGCACCGGATCGCGGCACGGCGGCATCCGGGGAACCGGCAATGCTGATCCCGGGCCATCAGGAGTTTCTTCATCGACGCGGTCGGCCGGTACGTGTCGATCTCGACCGGGGTGCGAGTGACCGGGTCGATGAACAACCGGTCCCACTCGCTGACCTGCCCGGCGAGCTGGCGGACCGTGTCGGCGTCGACGAGGCCGGCGCCGACTGCTTCGGCGGGGTTCTCGTCGCGCCCGATCAGGGTTTCCGCGGTGACGGCGACTTGCACGCGTGCCCGGATGGCGCCGAGCCCGCCGGCCCGGTCGGTTCCGTAGGTCGGATCGACCACAGGTGCCCCGCCGAGGACGAGGTCTCCGAGGATGTCGGCCCGCAGCTGATCCATCGTCCGCGTATCAGCGGGCTCGCCCGACCCCGCGGCATCCGACCCGCCCTCCGGACCAGTCGTGACCCGGGCATCCTTCACCGACTGCCCCATCTGCGTGAGCCGGTCGAGCATCCCCGCGGCGATGACGGTCGGAAGGTTGGCGACGAGGTTCGACATCCCGTCCGTCCCGTGGAACACCCGCACGCACCGCTCCGCCGCCGCAGTCTTGTGCCGCTCGGTGAACGCCTGCGGGTGCAACTTCGCCGCGAGAGCCTCCAGCGTCCCCCGCACCCGCGACGGCACATCCCGCTCGCACACCCCGACCGCGGCCTCCGCGAACGACTCCCGCACCTCGTCCGGCACCCCCGCACCGACTCGCACGACCACATCGACGTGGCCGCGCTCGATCCGCCGCTGAACCCACGCCTCGAACACCGCGGGGTAGTCGTCGATGACCGTCATCGCATGGTCGATCTCACCCTGCAGGCGACGATCCGTCAGCCGCGCCATCCCGGCTGCTTCGGCCGCGACCGACCGCAGCTCCATGTCCGACGCCATCCCCCGCACGCCGTCACGTCGCGCCTCACGCATCGCCGACCGGCCCAGCTCCGCCAACGCCCGAACCCGCGCGACATCCCCGGCGTGGACCAGGTCGAGCGCCTCCGCGAACACGGAGAACGCCTCGGCGTGCGGCGACGCATCCGCGGCACCGTCACCCCCGAGCCCACTACCGCCGTTCGCTGTCATGTTCCCATCCTGGCACCAGCCTCAGACATCCCCATCGAACGTACGTACGTCTGTGGGCTACTCGTCCCACGTCGCGCCAGGGGAGGAGTCCGCGCTGAAATCGCGCCGACGTTCGCGACCCTGGCAGTCATGACGTACACTGAGAGGAGCAGTCGAAATCTGCATTCTTTCGCCATGCCCAAGCGTCGAAGACTCGACGGCCGTGGAGGAATGCGGGCGTAGACCCCGGGATCCGAAGGATCTCTAGGGCGGTAGCTCAATTGGCAGAGCAGCGGTCTCCAAAACCGCAGGTTGCAGGTTCGATTCCTGTCCGCCCTGCGCGTCGGCGTCAGCCGGCACACGGAAGGTATCAGGTGGGTTCGATGGTCCAAGAGGGTGGCGAAGTCGTCGCCGCAGGTGGCGCGCCCCGCGAGAAGAGGCCGAACATCTTCGCGCGGATCATCATCTTCATCCGCCAGGTGTTCGCCGAACTCCGCAAGGTCGTCACCCCGACCCGCCAGGAGCTCGTGAAGTTCACGGCAGTGGTCCTCGGATTCGTCGTCGTCATGATGGCGCTCGTCTACGGCCTCGACGTCCTGTTCGTCTGGATCACGACCGTCGTCTTCGGCGTCCCGGGCTGATCGACGGGCCCAGCCCGCACGACCCGCGAATGCCTGCCGCGCAGGCATCCCGACAACCGATGGAAGAGAACGCAGTGTCAGAACGCATCCCCGACGACGTCGATTGGGCCACGGCCGCCGAGCAGTCCAGCGAGGACGACGAAGCCCAGGAGGGCAACGTGCTGGCCGGTCAGGAGCGCGCCTCCGACGCCGCCGAGCACGCCGCCGTCCACGTCGTGGACGATGAGGCCGAGCAGGACGACACCGACCTCGACGGTGTGGAGATCGACGACCCCGAGGCCGACGCCGTCGTCAACGACGCGCTCGAGATCGACGAGACCGCCGAGGCCGAAGCCGCTGCGGAGGTGCTGACCGACTCGCTCGAGGAGGAGATCGCCGAGCAGGCCGCTGAGGCCGCCGACGAGGTCGAGCCCTACGACGGCCCCGAGCCCGACGTCGAGGTGTCCGAGGAGGCCGTCGACTACCTCTCCGAGTTCGAGGCCGCCGCCGGCATCGAGATCTCCGTCGGCGACGACGATGACCCGTACGAGGCGTTCCGTACCGAGCTGCGCATGCTGCCGGGCAAGTGGTACGTCATCCACTCCTACGCCGGTTTCGAGCGCAAGGTGAAGGCCAACATCGAGCAGCGCAAGTCGACGCTCGAGGTCGAGGAGGACATCTACCAGGTCGAGGTCCCGATGGAGGACGTCGTCGAGATCAAGAACGGTCAGCGCAAGATGGTCACGCGCGTCCGGATCCCCGGCTACGTGCTCGTCCGCATGGAGCTCACCGAAGACACCTGGTCGGTCGTCCGCCACACCCCCGGCGTCACGGGCTTCGTGGGCAACGCCCACAACCCGACGCCGCTGCGCTTCGACGAGGCGTTCAACATGCTGAAGTCGCTTGTCGAGGTCAAGGAAGCGGCGCCCGCCAAGGCCGGCGCAGCCAAGGGCGTCGCCGCGCCGACCCGCAGCGTCGTCACCGAGGTCGACTTCGAGATCGGCGAGACCATCACGATCAAGGAGGGCTCGTTCGCCGGCCTTCCCGGCTCGATCAGCGAGATCAAGCCCGAGAGCGGCAAGCTCACGGTGCTCGTGTCGCTCTTCGAGCGCGAGACGCCCGTCGAGCTCTCGTTCGACCAGGTCACCAAGCAGTAACGCGATACCGCGTCGACGAGCGCCCCTCCGCCGCACGGCGGCCGGGGAGCTCCGTCGTCTGCGCGCCGCACTCACCGGCACCCTCGGAGCCGAGGATGCGGTAAGCTTGGGGAGTTTGCGGGCGCCTGCGCGCCTGCGCGACACGACCGCCGCTCGGAGATGCCGGGCGTGCGGGAGAGGGATGCCGCCGGCATCCGCTCGACGAAAGGAAAACGAATGGCACCGAAGAAGAAGGTGACCGGCCTGATCAAGCTTCAGATCAACGCCGGAGCAGCCAACCCGGCGCCGCCGATCGGCCCCGCGCTCGGTCAGCATGGCGTCAACATCATGGAGTTCTGCAAGGCGTACAACGCCGCGACCGAGTCGCAGCGCGGCAACGTCATCCCCGTGGAGATCACCGTCTACGAGGACCGCAGCTTCACGTTCATCCTGAAGACCCCGCCCGCCGCGGAGCTCATCAAGAAGGCCGCCGGAGTCGCCAAGGGCTCGGCCACGCCTCACACGACCAAGGTCGCGAAGCTCACGAAGGACCAGGTCCGCGAGATCGCCGAGGCCAAGATGCCCGACCTGAACGCCAATGACATCGAGGCCGCCTCGCTGATCATCGCCGGCACCGCCCGTTCCATGGGCATCACGGTCGAGAGCTGAGGGGGAGAACACAATGGCTAAGTCCAAGGTTTACGAAGCAGCCGCGGCGAAGATCGACCGCGACAAGTTCTACAGCTCCTCCGAGGCCGTCGCTCTCGCGAAGGACACCGGTTCGAAGAAGTTCGACTCGACCGTCGAGGTCGCGCTGAAGCTCGCTGTCGACCCGCGCAAGGCGGACCAGATGGTCCGCGGCACGGTCATCCTGCCCCACGGCACGGGTAAGACCGCTCGCGTCATCGTCTTCGCGACGGGCCCGGCCGCCGAGGCCGCCATCGCCGCTGGCGCAGACGAGGTCGGCGGCGCCGAGCTCATCGAGAAGGTCGCCGGCGGCTGGACCGCTTTCGACTCGGCCGTCTCGACGCCCGAGCTCATGGGCCAGGTCGGACGTCTGGGTAAGGTCCTCGGTCCCCGCGGCCTCATGCCCAACCCCAAGACCGGCACCGTGACCCCCAACCCGGCCAAGGCCGTCGAGGAGATCAAGGGCGGAAAGATCGAGTTCCGTGTCGACAAGCACGCCAACGTGCACTTCGTCGTCGGCAAGGCGTCGTTCTCGGCCGAGCAGCTCGAAGAGAACTTCAACGCGGCGGTCGAGGAGATCGTCCGCCTGAAGCCCTCGAGCGCCAAGGGCCGCTACATCCAGAAGGGTGCCGTGTCGACCACGTTCGGCCCCGGCATCCCGCTGGACGTCAACGCGCTCGTCTGATCGCGCTTCGCATGAACGGGGTCTCACCTTCGGGTGAGGCCCCGTTCGTCGTTCCCGGCCCGCGCGGAACGCGCTAGCGTCGGCTCATGCGGCGTTCCCTCACCGATCTGCTCGGAATCGACCTGCCCATCGTGCTCGGCCCGTTCGGTGGCCTCTCGTCAGCGGTGCTGACCGGCGAGGTGAGCGAGGGCGGCGGGCTCGGATCGTTCGGCCTCTACGGTTACGACGGCACGCGGATCCGCGAGACCGTCGCGTCGATACGAGAGCGCACGGCTCGCCCCTTCGCTCTCAATCTCTGGCTTCCGCTCGGCGATGAGGTCACCCCGGACGGCGTGGATGCCGCGCCCTCGCGCGACGCGCTGCGCCCGCTCTACGACGCGGCGGGAGCTGCCGTGCCCGAACTGCCCGAACGCTTCCTGCCGCCCCTCGAGGAACAGCTCGCGGCGGTGTGGGAGGCGCGGCCGGCGGTGCTCAGCGTGGTCTTCGGGGTGCCGGCACCGGACATCGTCGCCGATGCGCATCGGCTCGGCATGCGCGTGATGGGCACCGCCACGACGGTCGCGGAGGCGCGCGCCCTCGAGGCCGGCGGGGTCGACGTCATCGTCGCGAGCGGCGCTGAGGCCGCGGGCCACCGCGTGTCGTTCCTCGCGGCGCCGGAGGACTCCCTCGTGGGGACCTTCGCTCTCGTCCCCCAGGTCGTGGATGCCGTCTCCGTGCCGGTGATCGCCGCAGGCGGCGTCGCCGATCGGCGGGGCGTCGCCGCGGCATTCGCCCTCGGGGCCGCCGGGGTGCAAGTCGGTACGGCGTTCCTGCGGACGCGGCAGTCGGCCGCATCCGAGGGCCACCGCGCCGCGATCGCCGCGGCCCGTGACACCTCCACGGTGCTCACGCGCGCGATGAGCGGGCGCCTCGCGCGCGGCATCCCGAATCGCGCCGTCCGCCACATCGAGGCGAGTGGCGTGATCGCCCCCTTCCCCGCGCAGAACTGGCTCACGGGGGTCTTCCGCGCAGCCGCCGGCGGAGATCCGGAGCTGTCGTCGCTGTGGGCGGGCCAGGCGGCGGGCCTCGCCCGACGCGATGACGCGGCGGACGTGCTGCGCGAGCTCGCCGCCGGGCTGCCGGCGTCGTGAGGCCGGTCGCGGCGCCGACGCGGTGCCGCGGCTGCGATCAGTGGGTGTCGCGCACCTCGAAGCCCCTCGAGCCGACGCGCTCCGCGTCGGTGACCCGCGCGGCGTCGACCCGCGCCCCGGGAGGGCCCTCCGCCATCCAGGCGAGGACCGCGTCGACAGCGTCATCCGTGCCCTCGAGGACCGCCTCGACGGAACCGTCGGCCCGATTGCGCACCCAGCCCGCCACTCCGCGCCGGTCGGCTTCCAGCAGCAGGCTGTACCGATATCCGACGCCCTGGACGCGGCCTTCGACGATCACGTGAACGCTTCGCATCCCCTCATCCTGCCTCACGGCCAGACGAGGCTCACGGCGAGGAGGATCATGACGACGGCGACGAAACCGTCGAGCACCCGCCACGCCCGCGGGGTCGCGAGCACCCGGCCGAGGAGCCGCGCCCCGAAGGCGAGGGCGAAGAACCAGAGGGCGCTCGCGGTCACCGCCCCGGCGGCGAACCAGACCCGGTCGTCGCCGTGGGTGGCGGCGATGCTCCCGAGGAGGAAGACGGTGTCGAGGTAGACGTGCGGGTTCAGCCAGGTCAGCGCGAGGCACGTGAGCACGACGGTGGTGCGGCGTGCCGGCGCCGGCCGTTCGGTCGCAGCGTGAGCGTCGAGGGCTTGTCCGCTCGGACGCCAGGCGCGGCGGGCAGCCAGGAGGCCGTAGGCGAGAAGGAACGCAGCACCGGCCCATCGGACGACGGGTACGAGCCACGGCAGGCCCTCCACCAGAAGGCCGAGGCCGGTCACGCCGGCGACGATGAGCACGGCGTCGGAGAGGGCGCAGATCGTCGCGACCAGCACGACGTGTTCGCGCCGGATGCCCTGCCGCAGGACGAACAGGTTCTGCGCGCCGATGGCGACGATGAGCGACAGGCCGAGGCCGAGGCCCGAGAGAGAAGCGGAGAGCACGAGTCGACGCTAGGGTCGACGCACGGTACAGTCCAGTTCATGGAACTTCACGTCGTGAAGCACAGCTGAAGATGCGTGTGCCTGTCGAGCTGGTCGAGACGCTCGCGGTGATCCTCGACGAGGGGAGCCTGGATGCCGCCGCGCGCCGGCTGCACATCACACCATCCGCCGTGAGCCAGCGGATCCGCGCGCTCGAGCGCATCGCCGGACAGGTGCTGCTCGTGAGGTCGAAGCCGGCGCGCGCGACCGAGGCGGCCCACCGCTTCGTGCGCTACGCCCGCCAGCTCGCTTTGCTCGAGCGCGATGCCTTCGAGGGGACCGACGACGAGGTCACGAGCGTTCCGCTCGCGGTCAACGCCGACTCTCTCGCGACGTGGTTCCTGCCGCCGCTCGCGCGGGTCGCGTCCGCACGGGATGTCGTGTTCGACCTGCACCGCGACGACCAGGACTTCACCGCCGGCCTGCTCGAGAGCGGAACGGTCATGGGCGCGGTGACCTCTCGGCGGGTTCCGGTGGCGGGATGCCGCGTCTCCGCGCTCGGCGCACTTCGCTACGAGGCGGTCGCAACGCGAGCCTTCGCGAAGCGATGGTTCGGGGAAGCCGCCGAAGCACGTCCCGATCGCGCCGGCCTCGTGGCAGCGCCCGTCGTGGATTTCGACCGCCGCGACGAGCTGCAGACCCGGTGGCTCCGCGGGGCGGGCGTGGATGCCGCCGCGCCGCCGCGGCACCGCGTGCCGGCCTCGCAAGACTTCGCGACCGCCGTGCTGCTCGGCCTCGGGTGGGCACTGCTGCCGACGCTGCAGTCCCGCGCGCATGTGCAACGGGGCGAGCTGGTGCGGCTCGGGGGAGAGGACATCGTCGTGCCGCTGTACTGGCAGCAGTGGAACCTCGCCTCACCCCTACTCGACGCCGTCGCGGACGAGGTCGTCGCCGAGGCGCGGCGCGTGCTCGAACCCGTCGCGTGAGCCCGAGCTCGCTTCGCCGAGAGTGCACGCTCGTCGCGAGAGTGTCGCTATGACGGTGCGTAGTGGGCGAGAGGGTGCGTGCTCGGCGAAGTCCCGCCGCCGGGCGGGGCTCAGGTCTCCGCGACCGTGAGGACGACCTTGCCGCGGGAGTGACCCCGCTCGACCTCGACGTGGGCGGCGGCGACATCGGCGAGGTCGTGCACGCTGTCGACGAAGACCTGGATGGCGCCGGAGTCGAGCAGGCGGCCGAGGGTCGCCAGCACGCTGCCGTCGGGGATCACCTTGTACCCCGTCGCCCGGACCCCCGCGGCAGCGGCAGCATCGGCGTACCCCGGCCACCCGCCGGTCGGAACCATCACATACAGACCCCCCGGACGCAGGACCCCGAGCGAGCGGGAGCCGGTGTCGTCGTGCACGTTGCCCACGAGGTCGATGACGACGTCCATCTCGCCGACCACGTCTTCGAAGCGCGTCGTGGCGTAGTCGATCGCGACCGAGGCGCCGAGCTCGCGCAGCCAGGGGAGGTTCCGCTCCGATCCGGTCGCGGTCACCCGGGCGCCGAAGTAGGCGGCGAGCTGCACGGCGAAGTGGCCGACGCCTCCCGATCCGGCGTGGATCAGCATCCGTTGCCCCTCGTGCGCGTGGGCGGTCTCGACGACCAGCCCCCACGCGGTGAGCGCGGCGAGGGGAACCCCCGCGGCCTCGACGTGCGACAGGCTCGCGGGCTTCCGGGCGACGGACAGCGACGGCACGACGACGTACTCGGCGTAGCTGCCCCCCGACCGCGGGAACGGCACCATGCCGAAGACCTCGGTGCCCGGCTGCAACTCGTGGGTCTCGAACGGGCTCGCGACCACGACGCCGCTGAAATCGAAGCCGAGCGTGCTCGGCCAGCGGTCGACGAGTCCCGCCACGCCGCGCCCCGACCGCGTCTTGGCGTCGATGGGATTCACGCCTGCGGCCACGACCCGCACGAGCACTTCGCTGAGCGCGGGCGAGGGAACCGGCACCTCGGCGACGCGGAGGGCCTCGGGTGCACCGGGTTCGTCGAACACGACCGCTCGCATCGTCTCGGGCGGCGTCTCGGCCGACGTCGTCGGCTGGGAGGCGGTTGCTGTGCGCAGCGGCCGGAATCTCATCCGTCGCTCCTTCCTCACACCGCCGGCGTCGGCGGCGATGATGCTCGGTCGACTTCAGTCAATCGTGACATTGTCTCGACCGTGTTACGGAGCGGTCACCGAGGGGAGAAGCTCGTCGGGGCGCCGGCCCGCGGAGCCGAGGCGCGTCAGTCGGGTGCTTCGGATGCCGAGAGGGCGTGGAGCAGCCGCGTGAGCTCCCGGATGTCGTCGACGTGCCACGACTCGAGTGCGGTCAGCAGCGAGTTCTCCCGCGGCGCCCGGACGGCGTCGAGCCGGCGGATGCCGTCGGGGGTGGCCGACAGCAGGCTGGAGCGGCCGTCGGCGGGGTCGGGAGTGCGCTGCACGAGCTGCAGCTCTTCGAGCTCGCGCACCGTGCGACTGATCTGGCCCTTGTCGGAGTGCAGGGTCTCGGCAAGAGCGGAGAGGGTGATCTGGCCGCGGCGGGCGATCGTGGTGAAGACCTTGTAGGCGCCGGGGAGCATTCCGGGGCTGAGTCGGTCGGCGTTCTCGGCGAAGAGGCGTCGGACGTGCGTGAACAGCTCGCTGAACTCGAGCTCGAGGGCACGGACGGCCGCCGTGCGCTCGTCGTCGAAGACCGCGGCCCACGGGCCGGGGGCCCCGGGGGTGGAGCACCCCCGGGGCTCAGCGGACTCTCGTTCGGGCATCCCGATCACCTTAGCGAGCCGAGCGGCGCGTCTCGGCGTCCATCGGGGCGTCGCCGTCGGCGGCATCCGTGCGCACGGCTCCGGTCGCTGTGAGCGCGCTCATGCCCTCGGGAACCGACACCGTGGCGAAGTCAGCCTCGCCCGCCTGCAGGCGCTCGGTCGTGGTCATCGTGGTCAGCGGTTTGTTCGGCAGGAACACGATCGCGATGAGGCTCAGGACCGCGAACGGCACGGCGATGAGGAACGAGTGCGAGATGCCGGTGGCGTAGATGTCCTCGAAGACGATCCGCAGCGCCTCGGGCATCGCCGAGACCTGGGGGAGCGTTCCCGACTGCAGCTGCGCAGCCCAGGTCGGGGCCTGGTCGCCGAGTGACGCCAGTGCGGCCTGGATGTCGTCCTTCCGATCGCTGACCAGCGTCGTGACCTGCGAGGCGAGCGCGGCTCCCATGACGGAGACGCCGATCGTGCCGCCGAGGCTCCGGAAGAACGTCACACCCGAGCTCGCGACACCGATCTCGGTGGGGCGAGAGGTGTTCTGCACGACGAGCACGAGGTTCTGCATCGTCATGCCGATGCCCGCACCGAGCATCGCCATGTAGATCGAGACGAGGGTGAAGTCGGTGTCGTAGTGGATCGTGGACAGCAGGCTCGCCCCGCCGATCAGCAGCAGCGCGCCGACGATGAGGAACGGCTTCCAGCGTCCGGTCCGCGTGATCAGCGCGCCCACGCCGATCGACGCGACGAGCAGGCCGCCGATCATCGGGATGGTCATGAGGCCGGCCTCGGTGGGGGTGGCTCCGCGGGCGAGCTGCATGTACTGGCTGAGGAACACCGAGGCGCCGAACATCGCGATGCCCGTCGCGATCGATGCGATCACCGAGAGGGTGAAGGTCAGGTTGCGGAAGAGCGTGAGGGGGACGAGGGGCTCGCGCACCTTGAGCTCGGTGATGACGAAGAGGACCGCGCCGATCACGGCGCCGCCGACCATCAGCAGGGTCTCGATGCTCATCCACTCGAACGAGTCGCCCGCGAGGGTCACCCAGATCAGCAGGAGGGAGACCGACGTCGACAGCAGGACGATGCCGAGGTAGTCGATGCGCGTCTCCTTGCGCGGGTGCACCGGGATGTGGAGCGTGCGCTGCACGATCAGCAGAGCCGCCACGGCGACGGGAAGCGCGACGAAGAAGTTCCAGCGCCAGCCCCAGGCATCGGTGATGACGCCGCCGAGCAGCGGTCCGCCGATCGTGGCGACGGCCATGACGGCGCCGAAGAGGCCCATGTAGCGGCCGCGCTCGCGCGGGCTGATGATGTCGGCCATCAGCACCTGGCTGAGGGCGGCGAGGCCGCCGGCGCCGATGCCCTGCACCGCGCGGAAGGCGATCAGCATCTCGGGGGACTGCGAGAAGCCGGCCGCGGCGGTGGCCAGCACGAAGATGACGATCGCGAGCTGGTACAGCACCTTGCGGTTGGTGAGGTCGGCGAGCTTGCCCCAGATCGGGGTCGAGATCGCGGTCGTCAGCAGGGTGGCCGTGACAACCCACGTGAAGGCGGCCTGGGTGCCCTCGAGGTCGTGGATGATGACCGGGAGCGACGTCGAGACGACGGTCGAGGCGAGCATCGACACGAACATGCCGAGCAGGAGACCCGAGAGGGCTTCGAGCACGCCGCGGCGCGACATGTTCTGCCCCTCGGGCCGAGCGGATGGGGAAGCGGACATGAGTCCTCCTGGGATTCGGACGGACGCGGCTGCGTTGGCGCGGATCGTCGGTGGACGGGTACTTCGATAGCCGCGGAGCGGCTTAAGTGGTTGACGAAAGTCAACCGTTGAGATCGGTCAACTATATGTTCAATCGTTGAGTTACGTCAACTATTCCCGGCAGGGCGGGCGCAGCGGGAGGATGGCGGCATGTTCAGTATCGAGTCGCTTCCGGACGACGTCGTGGATGCCGCCGTGCGGGCGGACTGGCAGCGGCTCATCGACGCCGATCTACCCAGCGCCGGGCGGCATCCGTCCGAGTCGAACCGGCCCCACGTGACGCTCGCCGTGCGCGACGACCTCCCCGAAGCCGCCATGCGGGAGCTCGCGCGGGTCGGCAGCGTGTTGCCGGTGGAGGTCCGGCTCGGGGGAGCGGTCGTCTTCGCCGCGGGGGAGCGCTTCGTCTTGGCCCGGCCCGTCGTCATGACCGCCGCGCTGCTGCGGTTGCACGCCGACATCGTCGACCTCGTCGGACCCCCGCCGGCTCGGTATGCCGTCACGGCGAAGGATCGGTGGACGCCGCACATGACGCTCGCTCGCCGGATGACGGCCGAACAGGTCGGCCGCGCACTCGGCATCGTCGGTGCGTCGACCATCGAGGGTGAGCTGACGGGGCTGCGCCTGTGGGATGCCGAAGCGAAAGTCGTCACGCCGCTGCGCTGACCGCGCGGGGTGCGGTGTGCGCCAGGCGGGCGGTCAGTCGCTGAGGGCGAGGGCTCGGTAGGGTTCGCGAGGCTGTGTCGCGGGGATGCGGGGCGCCTCGGCCGCGCGCCGCTGCATCGTGCGGCGGTACAGCTCGTCGATGAGCTCCGTCGCGAGGTTCACGAGCAGGCGGATCTCACGCTCGTCCCGGTCGACCCACGCGCAGCGCGGCTCGTCGTCGATCGGCACGAAGCCGTCGTGCTGCTCCCACACCACGAGCGTGCGCTCGGCGCCGAGGACGTGCTGCTGCCACCACACCTGTCGCAGATAGGTGCGGGGGATCGACCGCCAGCTCTTGTTCGTGGTCTTGATCTCGGCGAGGGTCACGCGGCCGTCGGCATCCACCATCACGCCGTCGGGAGTGGCGAGGTGACGCTTCTCGACCACGGCGTGGAACAGTGCGGACGAGGGCTGGATGCCGTGCGTCGCGGCGACCCAGGCGGCGATCTCCGGCTCGCGGCGTCGTCCGTGGTCGGTGTAGGCGTTGCCGGAGAAGCCCGAGCCCATGAGCTTGGCGTCGGCTGCGCGCGCGATCGCCTTGGGGCTCGTCAGGGTCGCGACATCCGTCGCCGTGATGCCCCGCGAGCGCGCGCGGATCCACGCCACGCGGTCGCGCGAATCCGCGACGATGCGAGCAGCGAGTTCGGGAGACACGCCTTCGACCCTAACCCCGCCCACCCCCCTTCCCTCCCTTGCCCCTCGGCGTGCCCCCACCCCCCCCCACGTAGGCGCCGAGTGCACGGCATCCCCTCGATTGCACGGCATCGGTGCGTGGAAGTCTCGTTCATTCGGCGGCAAGTCGTGCGCTCAGCGGGGAGGGCGGATGTTGCATGCCCTGAGGTGGGCGGCGAGGGTTGAGGGGGAGGTCACGTGGCGGGCTTCCCAGCGCACGAGGCGGCGCCCGGTCGTACCCCGGATCCAGTCTTCGCGGCGCTTCTCGTCGAGGACCGTCCTCTCTGCCGAGCGGGCGGAGCGGAGCTCCGGGTCGAGGTACTTGCCGACGCCGTCGCATTCGCCCCAGGCATCGGCGTCGTCGAGGCCGAAGTCGACGCGGTACCAGCCCGCGCCGCGCGGGCCGGCGATCGGCACCTGCAGCCGAACCGAGCGGAAGCCGAGCTGGTGCAGCCGGAATCGGCTCACGCTCTCCAGGGTCGACTCCGCCCGGCCGTCGGCGAAGCCCGCCACCCACCGGGCCCGCCGGATCCCTCGCGCCGCCCCGGCCTCGGCGATCCGTGCGGCCATGGCCGTCCGCCAGTCCTCGGGCGTCCTGCCCGTGCGCTCGCACCAGATCCGTTCCGCGCGGTCGGCCATGACGAGAGCCGCTTCGGGAGTCATCGTGCGCGCGACGTCGAAGACGGTCCGCGCGAGGGAGGTGCAGCGGATGCCGTTCACCTCGACGACGTCATGCGCATCGAGAGGCGTGCAGTGGCGGAATGCATCGGGACTGCTGGAGACCCGGGCGCCCGGCGCCGTCGTGAGGTGGACGCGGGTCGGCCGGACGCGATAGAGGTCGAGGCCGTGCAGCACCCCGGCGGACTCGTGCGAGACGACCGCGTGGCCCCGGACCTCGTGCGCGACCGCCATCACATGGAGCAGATGCGCGTCCTCGGCGTAGAGCTCATCGAACGCGGCGCGGTCGACGTACCAGCCGCGTCGCACGTGCACCCGGACGCCGTCGCGGACGGAACGGTCGATCGAGCGTTCGCTCTCACCGGCTTCGAGCAGGTCGCGTCGGCGGTGGAGCAATGCCCGCACCTCATCCGGTCCTCGTCGTCTGCGCATCCCGCCCATGCTCACCCCCCCACCCGCACCCCCACCCCATTCCCCCACCCATGTGTGGACACCCCCACCCCCACCCCCACATGTGCAGAACCCGCGGCCGGCGCCGAGTGAACGAGCTCGCGCCGAGTGCACGGGAATCCTGCGTAGCGGTGCCGTGCGTTGGGCGGGATGCCGTGCACTCGGCGAGGCGGGGGGGATTTGGGGGATGGGGGGTGTGGGGGGTATGGTGGGGGGTAAGCCAAAGACCGCTGGTCATCGGTGTGCGCGTGAGCGCACTCGTGATCGAAGCTCTGCACTGCAGGGGCCCGCGCAGGTGACACTGAACTTCTCCTTCGGGAACCGAGCTCCGTGCCTCTGCGCCGGAGCTTTTGTCATGTCCGGGGCTGGTCGAGGCCGGCGCTCCGCCACCGCGGGGCGTCAGGCACACATCAAGGAGTGACCATGGTGCAGAAGGACGCATCGGTCGCCGAGCTCACGAAGTCATTCGAGGACTCGACTGCCGTTCTGCTGACCGAGTACCGCGGTCTGACGGTGGCCCAGCTCAAGCAGCTGCGCAACAGCATCCGTCAGGACGCGAACTACGCCGTGGTGAAGAACACGCTGACCAAGATCGCCGCGAACAACGCGGGGATCACGTCGCTCGACGAGGACCTGAAGGGTCCCTCGGCCGTGGCGTTCGTGCACGGCGACTTCGTCGCCACCGCCAAGGCTCTGCGTGACTTCGCCAAGGCCAACCCGCTCCTCGTCATCAAGGGCGGCATCTTCGAGGGCAACGCCCTCACCGCCGACGAGGTCAACAAGTACGCCTCGCTCGAGAGCCGCGAGGTTCTGCTGGCCAAGGCCGCGGGCATGATGAAGGCGACGATGGGCAAGGCTGCCGCCACCATCGACGCGCTTCGCGAAAAGCTGGAGACCGCCGACGCCGCGTGAGCGACAGGCGAGCTCTTACACCAACCCCATCTATCTAGGAGATACATCATGGCGAAGCTTTCCACCGAGGAACTGCTCGAGCAGTTCGCCGGCCTGACCCTCGTCGAGCTCAGCGACTTCGTGAAGGCGTTCGAGGAGAAGTTCGACGTCACCGCTGCTGCCCCCGTCGCCGTCGCCGGCGCCGCTGGTGGCGCTGGTGCCGCTGAGGCCGAGGAGGAGAAGGACTCGTTCGACGTCATCCTCGAGGCTGCCGGCGACAAGAAGATCCAGGTCATCAAGACGGTCCGCGAGCTCACCTCGCTGGGCCTGGGCGAGGCCAAGGCTGTCGTCGACGGTGCTCCCAAGGCCGTCCTCGAGGGCGCGAACAAGGAGACCGCCGAGAAGGCGAAGGCCGCTCTCGAAGAGGCCGGCGCGACGGTCACCCTCAAGTAATTCCCCGCTCTCACTCGAGAGCAGCACGACGGCCCCGGATGCTGCATCCGGGGCCGTCGTCGTCTGCGCCGGACTCAGTCGCGGCGGGAGAGGGTCGAGTCGCGGACGGCGACGGAGCTGTGTCCGGGTGCTCCCGCCGTCGTTCCCCGCACCACCATGCGCGGCTTGATCCGCATCGTCACGGTGTCGGCGTCGGGGTCCTCGATGTGGCGCAGGAGCAGCTCGACGGCGGCCCGGCCCTGCTCGTGGGGCACCTGTCGCAACGTCGTCAGAGCGAACATCTCGGCGTTGACGTGGTCGTCGATGCCGACGACGCTCAGAGCGGAGGGGACGAGGATGCCGAGGCGGCGGGCCGCGATGATCGCGCCGATCGCGACGTCGTCGCAGGCCGCCACGATGCCGGTGGGCCGGGATGCCGGGTCGCTCAGGAGGTCGACGGCGGCGGCGTACCCCGCGGGCATCGAGAGCTCCGCCGGCGCGCGGGAGATCTCCGTCGCGAGGCCGGCGCGGCGCATCTCCGACTCGTAGCCGGCGTAGCGCTCGGACTCGACGTGCGGCCAGCGCGTCGCATCCGTGCCACCGAGGAACGCGATGCGGCGGTGCCCGAGCTCGACGAGGTGCGCCGTCGCGAGAGCGGTCGCGTGCGCGTCGTCGAGCGTGACGAGGCTCGTGTCGCCCTCGGTGCCGATGACGCTGACGACGGGCTTGCCCAGTGCCAGCAGTGCGTCGAGCTCGCTCTCGGCCGGTTCGAGGCCCACCGCGATGACGCCGTCGAAGCGTCGACGGGCCAGGAAGTCCTCGAACACCCGTCGCCGGGTCTCCGTTCCCGGTCGGGCGTCGTACAGGGTGAGGTCGAGGCCGTGCTCGAGGAGAGCCGCCTGAATGCCCTCGAGGACCTCCCCGAAGAACCATCGGCTGACATGCGGCATGACGACGCCGACCGTCTGGGTGCGACCGGTCGCGAGGCTCATGGCCGAGGAGTGGGCGACGTACGACAGCTCCTGCGCCGCGGCGGCGACCCGTTGCCGGGTCTCCTCCGACACGTATCCGCGGCCGGAGAGGGCTCGGCTCGCGGTCGCCTTGGACACCCCCGCTCGGTTGGCGACGTCGGCGATGGTGCTCATGGGACCTCCTCGTCCGTTCGGGGAGACCTGCCGGGGGACTCCCACCAGAGCGTAGCGGTTTCGCCCGCGACCGGGAACCGGTTCCAGGCCGGTCGTGTGTGAGCGCTCCCATGATCCGGTTCATTACCACAGATGATGGTTGTCATTCCGTGATATTCCGCTGGTTGTGCCGGACTCGGCGGGACAGTAGGTTGTCCTGGAATCGGTTCCCCAATGGATGCGGACAAGGCTCCTCTGGGTGAACGATGATCCCGATAGAGGAGAAGTACATGGCATTGTCACAGCGATACCGTCTTCTTGCCCCCGTCGCCCTCATGGGTGCGGCAGCACTGGTGCTGGCTGGGTGCGCCGAAGGAGGCACCGAAGGCGGCGGCGGCGACGCGAAGACGACCGTCCGCATCTCGGGCGGAATCACCGGTGGTGAGGCTGACGCGCTCAACGAGTCGTTCGCGCAGTTCACCGAGGACACCGGTATCAAGGTCGAGTACACCGGCGACAAGTCGTTCGAGGGCAACATCGTCACCAAGGTGACCGGTGGCGACGCCCCCGACATCGCGATCGTCCCGCAGCCCGGTCTGCTGAAGACGCTCGTCGAGACCGGCAAGGTGCTGCCGGCGTCCGAGGCCGTCGAGAGCGCGGTCGACGAGAACTGGTCGCCGGACTGGAAGAAGTACGGAACGTTCGACGACACCTTCTACGCGGCTCCCATGCTCGCGAACCTGAAGGGCTACGTCTGGTACTCGCCCAAGCAGTTCGCCGAGTGGGGCGTCGAAGTGCCCAAGACGTGGGACGAGATGATCGCCCTCACCGACAAGATCGTCCAGACGACCGGTGGGCCTGCCTGGTGCGCCGGCTTCGCCTCCGACGCGGCCTCCGGCTGGCCGGGAACCGACTGGGTCGAGGACCTCGTCCTGCGCCAGTCCGGTCCCGAGGTCTACGACCAGTGGGTCGCCGGTGACGTGAAGTTCACCGACCCGCAGATCAAGTCGGCGTTCGACGCGGTGGGCGAGATCCTGCTCAACCCGCAGTACGTCAACGCGGGCTACGGCGACGTGAAGAGCATCAACTCGACCGCGTTCGGCGACGTCGCCGCGGCCGTCGCGAGCGGCGACTGCGCCCTCACGCACCAGGCCTCGTTCCTGTCGGCGAACTTCCTCGACGTGCAGACCGCCGACGGCGCGACCCCCGAGGTCGCTCCCGACGGCGACGTCTACGCGTTCCTGACCCCGGGGTACACCGAAGGCGAGCTCCAGGTCGAGGGCGGCGGCGAGTTCGTCGCGGCGTTCTCGGACGACGAGTCGACGCAGAAGGTTCTCGAGTTCATGGCATCGCCCGAGTTCGCCGACGCTCGCGTCAAGCTCGGCGGCGTGATCTCGGCGAACAAGAAGGCCGACCCCTCCCTCGCCTCGAGCGAGTTCCTCCAGGAGGCGATGACGACGCTGCAGGACGAGACCACGGTCTTCCGCTTCGACGCATCAGACCTGATGCCGTCCACGGTGGGCTCGGGCTCGTTCTGGAAGGGCATGGTCGACTGGATCGACGGCAAGGACACCGAGACGGTCCTGTCCGACATCCAGGCCGGTTACGAGAACTGATCGTCGCCTGACGATCGGTTGAGCCGAGCGGGGTCGGGCTGCACAAGCCCGGCCCCGCTCCTCCCGTCCGTACCGCCCGGGTACGCCGCTGTACTCAGAAGGGGATCCACATGTCGCAGACGACCGTCGACAGACCCGTCGACACCGAACCTCCCACCACCACCCATGCCACCGATCCCAAGGGGCGGTCGATCACGCGGATCGTCGTCGCCGTCGGGTTCGCCCTGATCGTCGCCATCCTGCTGCTGCTGATCTTCACCGGATCGAGCGAGGAATCAGCGCGCATCACGATCGGGTTCTCACTCAACAGCTTCTTCCTCTGGCTGGGCGCGATGAACCCGCTCATCCAGATCCCCGTCATCCTGGCCGTCTTCGGGCTCGTCGTGGGCATCATCCTGGTGCTCATCGAGTACGCGCCCCGGCCGGGTCGCGGCTACTTCGTCATGCGGCTGGTCGCGTGCCTGGTCATCCCGGTGCTCGCCTTCCTGCTGCTGCGGCCCTACGCCAACGCCGTCCTCTACGTCGTCGCGATCGCGCTGCTCGTCGGTGCGCTGCTCTTCTTCGCCGACTTCCGGTCGCGTCAGGGCGCGGGCTACCTGTTCCAGCTCGTCCTCTTCATGGCCCCGGCCAGCATCATGCTGGCTCTCGGACTCATCTACCCGGCCATCGCCACGATCTTCAAGTCGTTCTACGACAAGTCGGGCGATCAGTTCGTGGGCCTCGAGAACTACTTCTGGGTGTTCACGAACCCCACGGGCACCGCCTCGGTCGTCAACACGATCCTGTGGGCGCTCCTCGCTCCCACGATCTCGGTCGCCATCGGACTCGCCTACGCGGTCTTCATCGACCGCGCCCGCGGCGAGAAGGTGCTCAAGGTCCTGGTCTTCATGCCGGTCGCGATCTCGTTCGTCGGCGCCGGCATCATCTGGAAGTTCATGTACGACGCCCGGCAGGGGGAGCAGGTCGGTCTGCTCAACGCGATCGTCACGGCGTTCGGCGGCGACCCGATCCAGTGGCTCGCCATCAAGCCGGTCATCAACACCCTCATGCTCCTGGTGGTCTTCATCTGGACCCAGACCGGATTCGCCATGGTCATCCTCTCGGCCGCGATCAAGGCGGTGCCGACCGAGCAGCTCGAGGCGGCGCAGCTCGATGGCACCAACGCCTGGCAGCGGTTCCGCAACGTCACGGTGCCCGGCATCCGCTCGTCGCTGATCGTGGTGCTCACGACGATCACGATCGCGTCGCTGAAGGTGTACGACATCGTGGCGGTCATGACCGGCGGCCGCGATGAGACGACCGTGCTCGGCTTCGAGATGGTCAACCAGCAGCAGCGATTCCAGAGCTACGGGCACTCGTCCGCGCTCGCCGTCGTGCTGTTCCTGTTCGTCCTGCCGCTGATCATCTACAACGCCCGATCGATGGCCAAGCAGAGGGAGATCCGCTGATGACCGTTGCAGCCCCGGCCGCGCCCGTCGACACCCGTACCAAGCGCCAGGTAGCGCGCGACACCCGCCGCAACGAGGCGATCGCCCACAAGAAGCTGACGTCGAAGGGCGCGACGATCGCGGCCGTCATCATCGCCGTCTTCTGGACGATCCCGACGTTCGGCCTGTTCGTGACGTCGTTCCGACCCGGTGCCGACACCCAGTCGACAGGGTGGTGGACCGTCTTCGCCAATCCCGAGTTCACCCTCGACAACTACGCCGAGGCGCTGACCGCGGGAGGGACGTCGACGACGCTCGCGTCGGCGTTCATCAACTCCCTCGCGATCACCATCCCCGCGACGGTGTTCCCGATCGTGATGGCAGCCCTCGCGGCCTACGCGTTCGCGTGGATCGACTTCAAGGGCCGCAGCGCGCTGTTCGTGTTCGTCTTCGCGCTGCAGATCGTGCCGCTGCAGATGGCGCTCGTTCCGCTGCTCAGCCTCTTCTCGGAGGGGCTGACCATCAACGACGTGCCGATCTTCCCCGGGTTCGGCCTCAACGAGGTGCAGTACAGCTTCGCCCGCGTCTGGATCGCCCACGCGATCTTCGCCCTGCCGCTGGCGACATTCATGCTGCACAACTTCATCGCCGAGATCCCGGGCGAGATCATCGAGGCGGCGCGGGTCGACGGCGCCGGCCACGGGCAGGTCTTCTTCCGCATCATCGTCCCGCTGGCAGCCCCGGCGATCGCGTCGTTCGCGATCTTCCAGTTCCTGTGGGTGTGGAACGACCTGCTCGTCGCGACGATCTTCGCGTCGCCGGGAGCGCTGCCCATCACGCAGGCGCTCAACTCGCTGTCGGGCACGTGGGGCAACCGCTGGTTCCTGCAGTCGGCGGGAACCTTCATCTCGATCATCGTGCCGCTGATCGTGTTCTTCGCGCTGCAGCGCTTCTTCGTGCGCGGCCTGCTGGCAGGTGCGACGAAGGGCTGATCAGGAGGATCGGATGCCGCTGGGGTGCGGGGGCTGTCAGCCTCCGCACCCCAGTCTCTGCTGGATCGAGCGCATCAGGTCGATCTCGGCGCTCTGCGTCTCGATGACGCCGCCGGCGACCTGAACGGCCCGCGGGTCGCTGCCGAGGTCGACGAGCGCCTGCGCCATCGGGATCGCGCCCTGGTGGTGCCGGATCATGAGGCCGAGGAACGTGCAGTCGGCGGCGACCCCGGTCTCGGCATCCAGCTGGGCCAGCTGCGCGGGCGTGGCCATGCCCATCTCGGCGCGGAGCTCGTCGTCGCTCGGCTGCTGCGCCTGAGCCCCGTGGTTGTGAGCGGGGTGCCCGACCATCCACTGCATGAGGGGAGCGGCGGATGCCTGCGGCAGGCCCCACTGGACGAGCCAGTCGTAGAACTCGCCGCGCTGGCCGGCCTGCGCGGTCGCGATGTCGAAGGCGAGCGTGCGGATGCCCTCGTCCTCGGTCTTGCGATAGATCGTCATCGCCATCTCGATCGCCTGCGTGTGGTGCACCTGCATGTCGCGGGCGAAGCCGGCCTCGGGGGAGGAGTTGCCGGGAACCGACGGGGAGGTGCCGAAGGCGGAGAAGCGCCCGACGGCGAACGCCGTCCCTGCCACCGCGAGGACGATGAGGAGCACCGCCCACCAGCGCAGGCCGGTGGACGGAGGGACCGAGCCCTCCGGCTCGGTCTCCACCGCGAGGTCGTCGGTCACGCCTTGCCGGGCCCGTCGATCGCGCCCGAGCAGATCGCGTTCGGCTCGGGGACGTTCTGGCTGCGCCAGTACTCGGTGAAGAAGTCGCGGATGCGCTCGTCATCGGCCGAGTCGACCTTCAGCTGCGCGTTCCAGGCGCTCACGGCGATGGGGGTGTCCATGTCGGGGTACGGCGTCAGCAGCGCGTACGTGCTCGGCATGTAGCCCTTGAGGGTCTCGATGTCGGCGTCCGACACCTGGGCCGGGTCGTACGTGATCCAGACGGCGCCGTGCTCCATCGAGTGGACGGCGTTCTCATTCGCCTGCGGCTCGGTGTAGACGCCGCAGTTGAGCCAGTACGGGTTGTGCTCGCCACCGGTCGGCGGGTTCTGCGGGTACTCGACGGTTCCCTCGACGTGCGTCGTGATGTTCTGGAACGTCTCGACGCCGGGGATCTCGCGACCGGTGCTGTTGCCGGCCTCGTACGTGACGGGCCGAGGCGCGAGGACCACCGACGCGGCGATGAGGCCCACCACGGCGACCGCGGCGGTCGAGCCGACGACCCACCAGGTCAGCTTGCTGCGACGTCGCTTCGCCAGCTGCTTCTGGTACTCGGCGAGCTTGGCCTGCTTCTGCTGCTCGCGCTGCTGCTTGACGGTGAGGTTGATCTGGGCCTGGGCGGCAGGATTGCCGCTCGTTCGCTTGTCGGCGGACGGAGTCATTGCTGTGACCTCGGTTCGGGGGCAAGGGGAGGGTGTCGGAACGCGCGCGGCGCGGGGTCAGCCTATGCGCGTGAATGGTGAATCGGCTGAGAGGCGCGAACGACGCGGAGCGGCGGCGGGTTACGATAGAAGGTCGCTCGAAAACGCTGCTGCCACGAAACGAAGAAGACGTGCCCGAAACTCCTCCCCATCATTCCTCCTCCGCCACCGGGGCGATCCGCACGCTGGGCTCGAACCCGGCTACCGCGCCCATCATGCTGCATCCGGGTGACGCGATCCCGACCTCGCGCCGCGTCATCTACATCATCCTGCTCGGGGCCCTGACGGCGCTCGGGCCCTTCACGATCGATCTCTACCTTCCCGCCTTCCCCGCCCTGGAAGCCGACTTCCAGACGACGGCGGCGGCGATCCAGCTGACGCTCACCGGAACCATGGTCGGCTTCGCGCTGGGTCAGCTCATCGTCGGCCCGCTCAGCGACAAGCTGGGACGCCGCGTGCCCCTG
This sequence comes from Microbacterium sp. Yaish 1, assembly GCF_002245215.1. Lineage (GTDB taxonomy): Bacteria > Actinomycetota > Actinomycetes > Actinomycetales > Microbacteriaceae > Microbacterium. The sequence continues at coordinate 1,116,238 of NZ_NPMR01000002.1, read as the reverse complement.
CTGTGCGTGACGGCGCTCCACGTGCTCTCGAGCACGGCCGCCGCCATCGCCCCGACCCTCGAGCTGCTGAGCGCCGCTCGCGTGTTCATGGGGATCGGGGCCGCCGCGGGCGGTGTCGTCGCGATGGCGATCGTGCGCGACCTCTTCGGCGGACGCCGGCTCGTCGTGATGCTGAGCCGCCTGGCGCTCGTCTCCGGTGTCGCCCCGGTCGCCGCCCCGCTCGTCGGCTCGGGCCTGCTGACGGTCATGCCCTGGCGCGGCATCTTCGTGGTGCTCGCCGCGTACGGCGCGGTGATGCTGATCGCCTCGCTCTTCCTCGTGCCCGAGACGCTGCCCAAGGCGCGCCGCCGTGACAGCGGTTCCGCCACGGTCTGGCAGCGCTACCGCAGCGTCCTGAGCGACCGCATCTTCATCGGCGTGCTGATCATCGGCGGCATGACCTTCAGCGGACTGTTCTCGTACCTGTCGTCGTCGTCGTTCCTCTTCCAGCAGACCTACGGCTTCGACCCGCAGCAGTACGGCGTCCTGTTCGCCGTCAACTCGCTCGGAGTCGTGCTGGGCGTGCAGACGGCGTCGCGGCTCGCCGCCCGCTTCGGCCCGCAGTGGGTCATGGCGGTTTCGACGGCCGTGCTCGTCATCGCCGGGGCCACCATCATCGTCACCGACCAGCTGGGGCTGGGCCTGTGGGGCACCGTCGTGCCGCTGTTCTTCTTCATCACGGCGTGCGGCTTCACCTTCCCGTGCGTGCAGGTGCTCGCGCTCGACCGTCACGGCCGTGCGGCCGGCACCGCGGCATCCCTCATCGGCGCCGTCAACTTCGGCGTCGCCGGCTTCATCTCGCCCCTCGCCGCGTGGATCTCGGGCGGCTCGGGCATCACCGCGACGACGATGGCCTCGGTGATGGCGGGGTGCGCCGTGGTGGCGGTCCTCTCGCTGTGGCTCGTCGTGCGTCCGCGCAGCGTGCCGCAGCTCTCTCCCTGATCGCCGCGCTCAGCGCAAGGGGCGGTGCCGAATCGACCACCGTCGACACAATGGACCGATGAACGACGCTCCGCCGACCGACCCCCGCCGACTCTGGCCGCGCCGCGCCGCCATCGGAATCGCCCTGATGGTGGCGGGCGGGCTGCTGGGGTGGTGGCTGTTCACGCAGCTCGGTCAGCCCTTCGCCGTCGATCGGTGGTGGAACGAGACGCTGCCCGCAGATCCGGGTGCGGTCGGACTCGTTTTCGGGCTCGTGATGAACCGGATCGGCGGGACGTGGGTCGGGGTGTTCGCGATCCCGATCGCGGTCGCCGTGGCGCTGATCGTGCTGCGTCGGCCCTGGGCGGCGGGCTACTTCCTGGTGGCGTCGGCGCTGAGCGCCCTCGTGGTGCAGCTGATCAAGAATCTCGTGGACCGGTCGAGACCCGAAGACATCCTCGTCACGACGGACGCCGGTTCATACCCGTCCGGGCATACGGCCAATGCGGCCACGATCGCGGTCGTCGCCGTCATCCTCTTCCCGCGCATCTGGGTCGCGCTCATCGGGGTCGTGTGGACCCTGCTGATGGCGCTCAGCCGCACGGTCGTGCACGCGCACTGGCTCTCGGACACGGTCGGTGGGATGCTGCTGGGCGCCGGCGTCGCCCTCGTGGTGGCGGCGATGTTCAGCGAGCAGCTCGAACGCGAACGGCGCGCGGTACGGGATCGGCGGGGCTAGGCTCACCGCCATGAGCGTCTCGCCCGACGATCCGGCCGTTGCCTCCGATGCCGCGGTCGCCGCGGCCGATCTCGCCCGACTGCGCGCCGAAGCGGATGCCGCCGAGGCGGCCCTCGTCGCCGCGCGGGCGCGGGCCGCGCTGGCCGCGGCCGAAGCGGATGCCGCGCGTGCTGCGGCCTCGGCTCCCGCCGCGGAACCTGAGTCGCCGGCTCCCGCCCCGGAATCCGACACCCCGCCACCGGTCCCGGAAGCCGAGCCCTCCGGCGCGGCGGGTCCCCTCGAGGGATCCGAGGTCGACGCGATCCGACAGGGCTACGCGTTCGACGGGCCCGCCCTCGAGCTCGGAGCTCTCCTCAACGGCGAGCCGCTGCGCGATGCGCCGGTCCGGATCCCGCTCGCGATGACGAACCGTCACGGTCTCGTGGCCGGCGCCACCGGCACGGGCAAGACGCGCACCCTGCAGGTTCTCGCGGAGCAGCTCGCGGCGAACGGTGTGCCGGTGTTCGCCGCCGACATCAAGGGAGATCTGTCGGGACTGGCCGAGCCGGGGGAGGCGAGCGAGAAGCTGCTCTCCCGGACGAGCGCCATCCGGCAGGAGTGGACGCCGCGCTCGTTCGCGACGGAGTTCCTCGCGCTCGGCGACCGCGGAGCGGGAACGCCCGTGCGCGCCACCGTCTCGGGCTTCGGCCCGCTGCTGCTGAGCCGCGTGCTGGGGCTCAACGCGACGCAGGAATCGAGCCTCGGTCTCGTCTTCCACTACGCCGACGCCAACGGCCTGGCTCTCGTCGACCTCGCCGACCTGCGGGCGGTGCTGACCTACCTCACGAGCGATGAGGGCAAGGCCGAGCTCGCGGAGCTCGGCGGACTCTCGAAGGCCACGGCCGGCGTCATCCTCCGCGAGCTCATCACCTTCGCCGACGCCGGAGCCGATGTCTTCTTCGGCGAACCGGAGTTCGACGTCCGAGACCTCCTGCGCACCACCGACACGGGGGACGGCGTCGTCACCCTGCTCGAGGTGCCCGGCGTGGCCGACCGGCCGGTGCTCTACTCGACGTTCCTCATGTACCTGCTGGCCGAACTGTTCGAGCTGCTTCCCGAGGTCGGCGATGCCGACAAGCCCGGGCTCGTGTTCTTCTTCGACGAGGCGCATCTGCTGTTCCGCGACGCGTCGAAGGACTTCCTCGCCGCCGTCGTCCAGACCGTCCGCCTCATCCGGTCGAAGGGCGTCGGCGTCTTCTTCGTCACGCAGACGCCCAAGGACGTCCCGTCCGACGTTCTGGCGCAGCTGGGCTCACGCGTGCAGCACGCGCTGCGGGCGTTCACGCCCGACGACGTCACCGCCCTGCGGGCGAGCGTGCGCACCTACCCTCGCTCGGGCTACGACCTCGAGCGGGTGCTCCAGGAGCTCGGCACCGGCGAGGCGATCGTCACGGTGATGAACGAGAAGGGCGCGCCCACGCCCGTCGCATGGACGCGGCTCCGTGCCCCGCAGGCGTCGATGTCGCCGGCGACGGCGGCGGAGGTCGAGGCCCGGGTGTCGGCATCCGCTATCCGGCCGCGCTACGCCGAGGCGATCGATCGCGAGTCGGCGCGGGAGATCCTCACCGCCCGCATGAACGCGGCGCAGGCGGCGCTCGACGCGGCCGAGGCCGAGGCCGCGCGCCGCAAGGCCGAGCAGGACGCCGCGAAGCTGCGGGCGAAGGCCGACGCCGCTTACGCGAAGCAGCTCGCCGCCATCCGCAAGCAGGCCGCGGCCGACGAGGCGAAAGAGCGTCGCGAGTACGACCGGATGCTGCGCAGCATGACCTCGAACACGCGGTCACGCCGGAAGACGCCGGCGGAGCAGATCCTCGGCTCGCGTGCGGCCCAGGAGGTGCTGACCGGCGTCATCCGGGGCATCTTCGGCACCGGGCGGCGCTGAGGACGCGCCCGGGCCGGCGGCGCCTCAGGGACGGATGATGTCGAGCGGCATCGTCGAGGTGTCGATGCGCGGATCGTCGTCCTGCCCGGCGACGAGAGCCTCGGCCTCGGCGATCGTCTCGACCGTCGGCACCGACCCGAGCAGCGGCCGCTGCGCCGTCTCGCGCATCGCGAAGAGCGCGACGGCCGCGAGCGCCGAGAAGAACATGATGTAGAACGCGGGCATGTATGTGTTGCCCGTCCACTCGATGAGCGCCTGGCTGAACAACGGCGTCGTGCCACCGAAGAGCGACACCGCCAGGTTGTACGCGATGCCCATGGCGCCGAAGCGGGTCGCGGTGGGGAAGAGTGCCGGCAGCGCGCTCGCCGAGATCGCGACGAACAGCGCCACCGGCACGGCGATGACGGCCAGAGCGATGAACACGGCCCACAGCTCGCCGATCTGCATGATCGCGAACGCGGGAACCGTCAGGACGAGGGAGGCGCCGATCGCGAGAGCGTAGATGCGGCGCCGGCCGAAGCGGTCGCTGAGGCGCCCGACGAACGGGAGGGTCGCCGACATGACGACCAGCACGGGCACCGTCGCCACCGCGGCCGAGAGGTTCGAGAGTCCGACCTCCTTCTCGAGGTAGGTCGGCATGTAGCTGGTCAGGGCGTATCCGGCGGTGTTGGTCGCGGCGACGATCGCCACGGCGACGAGGATCGTCCGCCAGTGGTGGCGCAGGATGCCGCCGATGCCGTGACGGGCCATCGGGTCGTCCTTGCCCAGCGTCGCGCCCGACTCCGACTCCTGCTCGAACGCCGGGGTCTCGGGGATGCGCAGCCGGAACCAGATGGCGACGATGCCGAGCGGGATGGCGACGAGGAACGGGATGCGCCAGCCGCCGTCGACCATCGCGTCCGGGCCCCAGAGGCCCTGAGTGATGAGCGTGGTGAGGGCCACGACCGTGGCACCTGCGGCGAAGCCGACGTACGAGCCGACGTCGAGCCAGGACGCCCAGAAGCCGCGCGAGCGGTCGGGTGAGAACTCGGTCACGTACGTCGAGGCCCCGGCGTACTCGCCGCCCGTCGAGAAGCCTTGCACCATCTTCAGCACGTACAGGGGGACGACAGCCCAGATGCCGATCTGCGCCGAGGTCGGCAGCAGGCCGATGAGCGCGGTCGCGGTCGCCATCATCGCCATCGTCAGGAACAGGACCTTCTGTCGCCCGATCCGATCGCCCAGCGGGCCGAGCACGATCCCGCCGAGGGGACGCACGAGGAACGACACGGCGAAGCCGAGGAGGGTCACCAGCAGGCCCCACGGGTCGGGGATGTCCTCGGCGAACACGACGGTGAGCGTCACGGCGAGGTAGCCGTAGATGCCGAAGTCGAACCACTCCATGAAGTTGCCGACGACGGTGCCGGAGATCGCGGTACGGACCTTCTTGCGTTCGACGACGATGACGTCGTCGACCTCGAGACGTCGGCGGGCAGGCCGCTTCGTGCGCGTGCGTGACATATTCGGTTCTCCTCCGGCAGCGTCGCCGGGCTCGGGTCGCCAGACGACTGTCCTTCGCTCACGGGAGCGTAGACCCCGGTGCCGGGGCCGGCGCAACTTCCGACGGAGGCGTTGCGAACCGGCGTATCGCCGCCTATCGCGCGCGCGTGAGGCGAAGCTGTCCCCGTGCCCGACCGGCGACCGGCGATCCGCCGCATGTCAAGTCGTGTCGGTCGGGAGCGGTCCGCGCCTACCGTCTGATCATGACCGAGCTGACCGCACCCACCGGACACGAGCCCGAGCTGCAGGCGCAGCCCCGACCGGACGGGTCCGCCCCGCGAGCCCTCGTCCTCGGCGCCACCGGGTACATCGGCGGACGGCTGGTGCCGCGTCTCGTCGCGGCGGGGTACCGCGTGCGCGTGCTGGCCCGTACTCCCGAGCGCGTCGCGAGCTTCCCATGGGGAGACGCCGTCGAGATCGTGGGCGGCTCGGCCGACGACGCGGATGCCGTCGCCGAGGCCGTCGATGACGTGGATGTCGTCTACTACCTCATCCACTCGATGGGGGCGGGGGCCGGCTTCGAGGAGGCCGACGAACGGGCCGCCCGCACGGTCGCCGACGCCGCGGCGGCGGCATCCGTGAAGCGCATCGTCTATCTCGGTGGCCTGCACCCCTCCGACGCCGAGTTGTCGCCGCACCTGCGCTCGCGCGTCGAGGTCGGCGAGATCCTGCTGGAGTCCGGCGTGCCGACGCTCGTGCTGCAGGCGGGCGTCGTCATCGGGTCGGGGTCGGCATCGTTCGAGATGGTCCGTCACCTCACCGACGTGCTGCCGTACATGCCGGCGCCGAAGTGGGTGCGAAACCGTATCCAGCCGATCGCCGTGCGTGACGTCCTGCACTATCTGCTCGGGGCGGCTCGCGTCGATCCCGAGCTGAACCGTGCCGTCGACATCGGCGGTCCCGACGTTCTGCGCTACGGGCAGATGATGAACGGGTACGCGCTGGAGGCGGGCCTGCGGCAGCGGGCGATCGCGGCTCTGCCTGTGCTGACACCCGGGCTCGCCTCGCACTGGGTCAACCTCGTGACGCCGGTGCCGCGCGCCATCGCCCGCCCGCTCATCGCGTCGCTCCAGAACGAGTGCGTCATGGACGACCACGACATCGACGACATCATCCCGCAGCCCGAGGGCGGCCTGACGTCGTATCGGACGAGCGTGCGGCTCGCGCTCGGCCGGGTGGACGCCGACGAGGTCGAGACGAGCTGGCAGGACGCCGACGTGCTCGGCGCGCCGAGCGATCCGCTGCCGAGCGACCCCGAGTGGGCGGGGCGGACCGTGTTCACCGACGAGCGCTCCGCCGAAACGACCGCGTCGCCCGAGCGACTGTGGGAGGTGATCGCGGGCATCGGCGGGACGAACGGCTGGTACTCGGCGCGTGCGCTGTGGGAGATCCGCGGCTGGATGGACCGCCTGGTCGGCGGCATCGGCCTCGCACGCGGCCGCCGCAGCCGGGGAAAGGTGCGGGTGGGGGATGCGATCGACTTCTGGCGCGTCGAGGCCGTCGAGGAGGGACGCCTGCTGCGTCTGCGTGCCGAGATGCGGGTGCCGGGCGAGGCCTGGCTCGAGCTGAAGGTCGCCCCGCGGGATGGCGGTGCCCGGTATGAGCAGCGCGCGATCTTCTTCCCGCGCGGACTGGCCGGGCGGCTGTACTGGCTCGGTGTGCTGCCGTTCCACGGGCTCATCTTCACGGCGATGGCCACGCGCATCACCGAGATGGCCGAGGGGAAGGTCGAGGAGGGGCGGATCGCCGTCGAGAACACCCACGCCGACGACGACACCGCCCCGGCGGATGAAGACGCTTCTAGGGTGGGGGCATGAGCCGCTCCGCCGTCGTCATCACCGTCTCCGACCGCTCAGCGCGCGGCGAGCGTCCGGATGCGGCCGGCCCGGTCGCCGTCGAGGCCTTGCGCGCCGCGGGGTGGGAGTGTGGCGATGCGGTGGTCGTCGCCGACGGGGCCGCGTCCGTCGCCGAGGCGCTGCGCGCCGCGATCGCAGGCGGAGCGCGCCTGATCGTCACGACGGGCGGCACCGGCGTGGCACCGCGCGACGAGACTCCCGAGGGTACCGGCGAGGTCATCGAGCGCGAGCTGCCCGGCGTGGCCGAAGAGCTGCGACGCCGCGGCGTCTCCGAGACGCCCACGGCTGTCCTCTCGCGGGGGCGGGCAGGGGTGGTCGGACGAACGCTCATCGTGAACCTGCCGGGGTCGCCGCGCGCCGTCGCATCCGGCATCGATGTGGTGACGGGGATCGCCGGGCACGTCGTCGCCCAGCTCGACGGGCACGATCACTGATGGGCGAGATCCGCATCGCCCGCATCACCGCGGAGCCTCTCGACGTGTCCCGGCATCTGGCGGCCGTCGATTCCTCCGCCGTCGGGGCCGTGACGAGCTTCGTCGGGACCGTGCGCGATCACGACCCGGATGCCGCCGGCGCGGTGGCGGGGCTCCACTACGAGGCTCACCCCGACGCCGAGACGACGCTGCGAGCCATCGCCGAGGCGGCGCTCGGCGACCGTGACGGGATCGTCGCGGTCAGCCACCGCATCGGTGACCTCGCGGTGGGGGACGCGGCCGTCGTCATCGCGGTGGGCACGGCGCACCGGGGCGACGCGTTCGATGTGTGCCGTGAGCTGATCGAGGCGATCAAGCGCGAGCTGCCGATCTGGAAGCAGCAGATCGAGGCCGACGGCACGACCGCGTGGAAGGGGATCGGCGGCTGATCGCGTCGAACCCGGGCCGTCTCAGCCGCCCGCGAAGGGCGGCAGGATGTCGACGGTGACGTCGGGTCCGATCTCGGTCGTGTCGGCGACGCGTGCGCCGTCGACCAGGACGGCGCATTTCGGCAGGATCGCCGCCAGCCCGGGATGCTCCCGCGACAGTGCGTCGCGCAGAGCGCCGAGGCTGGCCTCGGAACGGACCTCCTCGGCCGTCTCCGCGCGCTCGGCAGCCGCGGCGAAGTAGCGCACGCGAGCCATCAGGCGCCCTCGGCGGGACGCCGCCAGTCGCCGCTCCGGCCACCCGACTTCGCGGTGATGCGGACGTTCTCGATCGAGGTCGCCTTGTCGATGCCCTTCACCATGTCGACCACGGCGAGGGCGGCGACCGCGACCGAGGTGAGCGCCTCCATCTCGACGCCGGTGCGGTCGGCGGTGCGCGCGGTCGCCTCGATGTCGATGCCCGCATCGGTGATGTCGAGGTCGACGACGACCCCGTGCACGCCGATCACGTGGGCGAGCGGGAGCAGCTCGGGGGTGCGCTTGGCAGCCTGGATGCCGGCGATGCGCGCGACCGCGAGGACGTCGCCCTTCGGCACCGTGCCGTCGCGGAGGGCTGCGACGACCTCGGGCGAGCAGCGGACGAACCCGCGCGCCGTCGCCGCGCGGACGGTCGGCTGCTTCGCGGTGACGTCGACCATGCGAGCGTGACCGGCGTCGTCGAGGTGAGTGAAGCTCATGCCCTCATTCTTCCAGCAGCACGACCTCGATGAGGTCGCCGGCCTCGACGACGGCGGTCTCGGCCGGGACGACCGCGTACGCCTCGGCGAGGGCGAGGGCGCCCGCGAGGTGCGAGCCCGAGCCCCCCGGTGTCGCCGGGCGCACGCACCACCGTGCGGGGTCGCTGCGGTCGATGACCGCGGGAAGGTATTGCCGGCGCCCCGGTGGTGTGCGCCAGGACTCGGCAGCGGGAAGACGCAGCGCGGGCCGGTGGAGGTCTGAGCGGCCCTGGAGGGCGAGCAGGGCGGGGCGCACGAACACCTCGAACGACACCGCCGCGCTCACCGGGTTTCCCGGCAGGCCGAAGACGAGGGTTCCCGACGGCAGGACTCCGAAGGCCTGAGGCTTGCCCGGCTGCATCGCCACCCGCGAGAAGCGGAGCGCGTCGCCGAGCTCGGTCTTGACGACCTCGTACGCACCCGCACTCACCCCGCCCGAGGTGATGACGACGTCCGCGCGGGATCCACCGGTCGTGGCCTCGGCGATCTCGCGACGGAACGCGGTGCCGCCGTCGTCGACGTGCACACGGCGGACGACGTCGCCGCCCGCCTGACGGACGAGCGCCTCGAGCAGCAGGCCGTTGGACTCGGGGATCTGTCCGCGGAAGCGGGGGAGGCCGGGCTCGACGAGCTCGCTGCCGGTCGAGATGACGACGACGCGGGGAGCTTCCGAGACCGCGACGCGCGCGATGTCGGCGGCAGCGAGGGCGGCGAGCTGCCGGGGACCGAGCAGAACTCCCGCGCCCAGCACCGTGTCGCCGGGGCGGATGTCGTCGTGCGCGCGCCGGACGAACACGCCCCGCCGGGCGGGGGCCGCGAGCACGCGCGCGGTCGTCAGCGAATCGTCGAGGCCGCCCGCGGTGTCTTCGAACGGCACGATGGTGTCGGCGTCGGTCGGCACCGGGGCGCCCGTCATGATGCGCGCGGCCTGCCCGGGGCTCAGGGGCGGATCGTCGGCGGAGCCGGCCGGCAGGTCGGCGATGACCGCCAGATCGACGGGGTGCTCGGCCGACGCATCCGCGACGTCGTCGAAGCGCACCGCGAAGCCGTCCATCGCCGAGTTGTCGAAGTCGGGGATGCCTCCGCGCGCGACCGCGGCCTCGCGAAGGACGCAGCCGGCGGCGTCGGCGAGCCCGGCCGTGCGTGTCGGCAGCGGGCGGACGGCGGCGAGGACGTCCGCGAGCTGCTCCTCGACGGTCCGCAGCCCGCCGCTCACGACTGCCACCGCGCGAGCCCGCCCGCGAGCACGGATGCCGCGACACCGCGGCCCCGGAGGACGTCGGCGGCGCGACGGGCACGGATGCCGTGCGCGCACACGACCACGACCCGGTCGGCATCGACGCGGTCGGGGGCCGCGAGGAGTTCTCCGAGCGGCAGCAGCACCGATCCGGGAAGCACGCCGGTCGCCGTCTCGTGGGGTTCTCGCACGTCGAGCACCACCGCGCCGGCGGACTGCTGCGCGCGAAGCTGCTCGAGGTCGATCTCGGGTGCCGCCGTCCGCCTCGGCCCGGGAGGGGGCGGAGGAACCGGGGCGGTGAGCGCCGCACTCGAGGCCGCGCGCAGGGGCACCTCGTGCTGGGTGCCGGTGAGGGCGTCGACGACGAGGAGCCGGCCCAGGAGCGGTTCGCCGACACCGGTGATGAGCTTGATCGCCTCGGTCGCGAGCATTCCGCCCACCGTCATGCAGAGCGAGCCGAGCACGCCGACCTCGGCGCACGTCGGCAGGTCGTCGGCGCTGCCGGCGGGATAGAGATCGTCGAGGCCGATCGCCGGTACGCCGTCGGGCGGCGCGGTCCAGAAGACGGTGACCTGCGCGTGGAACTCCTGGATGACGCCCCAGACGAGCGGCAGTCCGAGTGCCGCGCAGGCCGCAGCCACGACGGTGCGGGTCTCGAAGGTGTCGGTCCCGTCGATCACGAGGTCGCTGCCCGCCAGCAGACGCGACGCGTTGTCGGCATCCAGCCGCTCGCGGCGCGTCTCGATCCGGGTCTCGGGGGAGAGCGCCGCGGCGGCGCGTACGGCGGAGGCGACCTTCGGCGAACCGACGTCGTCGACCCGGTGGATGACCTGCCGCTGGAGATTGGCGTACTCGACCTCGTCGTCGTCGATGACGGTGATCGTCCCGACTCCGGCGGCCGCAAGGGCGAGGATCACCGGCGAGCCGAGGCCTCCCGCGCCGACGACGGCCACGCGGGCAGCCGCGAGCCGCCGCTGCCCCGCGTCGCCGAGACCCGCGAGGACGGCATGCCTCGCGGTTCGCTCGCGCTCGCGATCCGACAGGGGCCCGGTGGGAGCGACGAGAGGCGGGACGGTCATGGGATCAGGCTAGACGCGCGCGGGGGCACCCCGGGCGCACGGGAGACGCGGAGACGTCAGCATCCGCGGATACGGCCGATTCGGCCCCTGTGATCCGCAGATGCGGGTAGGTTCAGCCCATGACGGCATATCGCATCTCGGAGGCGGCGCGCCTGCTCGGCGTCAGCGACGACACCGTGCGTCGCTGGATCGACCACGGCATCCTCCCGGTCACCGATGACAGCCCTGCACGGGTACCGGGCGACGCGCTCGCGGCCCACGCGGTCGAGCTGGCTTCCGCCGCCGCCGACCCCTCGGATCGGCTCTCGAGCGCCCGCAACCGATTCGTCGGCCTCGTCACTCGCGTGCAGATCGACGGCGTGATGGCGCAGGTCGACGTGCAGTCCGGACCGCACCGGATCGTGTCGCTGATGTCGGCCGAGGCGGCGCGCGAGCTGGAGCTCGAGCCCGGGTCTCTCGCCGTCGCCGTCGTCAAGGCCACCACCGTCGTCGTCGAGACCCCGAAGGACTGAGCCGTGCGCACCCGACGAACGAGCATCGCCGCCCTCGCCGCCGCCATATTCCTCCTGGCCGGATGCGCCGTGGGCGCCGGCCCCGGCGGAGGGACGGATGCCGAGACCGGCGTCGCGGAGTCCGAGTCCGGCTCCGCGGGCCCCGACATCTCAGGCGAGGTCACCGTGTTCGCCGCGGCGTCGCTGAAGACGGGTTTCGACGAGCTGGCGGCCGAGTTCGAGCGGCGGCATCCGGCCGTGACGATCTCGCCGATCAGCTACGACGGGTCGTCGACGCTCGCGACGCAGCTGATCGAGGGCGCGCCCGCCGACGTGTTCGCCTCGGCCGACGAGACGAACATGCGGAAGGTCGTCGACGCCGGGCTCGCCGCCACCCCGGACGTCTTCGCGACGAACCGGCTCACCCTCCTCGTGCCCGCCGGGAACCCCGGTTCGATCGCCGGCCTGGCAGACCTCGCGGACGAGGAGCGCACCGTCGTGCTGTGCGCACCGGCGGTGCCGTGCGGTGCGGCATCGGAGACGCTTCTCAGCGACGCCGGTGTCATCGCGAGCGTCGACAGCTACGAGCAGAACGTCACGGCGGTGCTGACGAAGGTCGCGAGCGGTGAGGCCGATGCCGGGCTCGTGTATGTCACCGACGCCGCCCTGACCGACGACGTCGAGACCGTCGACACCCCCGGCGCCGACGACGTGGTCAACCGGTATCCGATCGCGGCGCTCGCCGACGCGCGGTCGCCCGAGGCTGCGGAGGCGTTCGTCGCCTATGTGCTGTCGGCGGACGGCCAGGCGGTGCTCCGCCGTCTCGGCTTCGGTGCCCCGTGAGCGCCGACGCGACCGGGCACCCCCGCGCGAAGCGCCGCAGCGCGCCGGGGCACCTGCCGCGCGTCCTCGTCCTGCCCGCCGTCCTCGGGCTCGCGCTGCTCGTGGTCCCGCTCATCGCGCTGGTGGGGCGCGTCGACCCCGCGACGGTCTGGGCCGACGTCACCTCGCCCGAGGCCGGCGCGGCGCTCGCGCTGTCGCTGCAGACCGCTCTCGCCGCGACCGCCGTCTGCCTCGTCCTCGGCGTGCCGCTCGCCCTCACGATGGCCCGGGCGGGCGCCCGCGGTGCGGCGGTGCTGCGCGCCGTCGTGACGGTTCCGCTCGTGCTGCCGCCGATGGTCGGCGGCGTCGCCCTGCTGTTCCTGTTCGGCCGTAGCGGCTGGCTGGGCGCGGTGCTCGGCGAGGCCGGCATCCGCATCCCGTTCACGACTGCGGCCGTCGTCATCGCGCAGACCTTCGTCGCCCTGCCCTTCCTCGTCCTCGCGCTCGAAGGCGCCCTGCGGGCCACGGGAGTCGGTTACGAGCAGACCGCCGCCGCGCTCGGCGCGGGACGGTGGCGCATCCTGTTCCGGGTCACCCTGCCCCTTGCCGCCCCCGGGCTCATCGCGGGAACCGTGCTGTGCTTCGCGCGCGCCCTCGGCGAGTTCGGTGCGACGGCGCTGTTCGCCGGCAACGCGCCCGGCGTCACGCAGACGATGCCGCTGGCGATCTACACGGCGTTCAACGGCGCGGGGGTGTCGCAGGGCACGGCTGTCGCGCTGTCGCTTCTGCTGCTGATCACCGCGATCGCCGCGCTGCTGCTCGTGCGCGCCTGGCGGCCGGGCGGCGCCCGATGAGCGCGCGGCTCACCGCTCGCGTCCGAGTGCAGCGCCCCGGCATCGCCGTGGCCGCCGACCTCGTCGCCGAACCGGGCGAGGTCGTCGCGGTCATGGGGCCGAGCGGCGCGGGCAAGACGACGGTGCTCGAGGCGATCGCCGGCCTCGTCCCGCTCGATGCGGGATCGATCCGCGTCGACGACGACGAGGTCGCCGGCCCCCGCCGCCGGGTGGCGCCGCAGCAGCGTGGCATCGTGATGCTGCGTCAGGACCCCGGCCTCTTCCCGCACCTCTCGGCGCGCGAGAACGTGGCTTTCGGCCTGCGATCTCGCGGAGAGCCGGCGCGCCGGGCGCGCGACATCGCCGAGGACTGGCTCGAACGGGTCGGTCTCGCCGGCGTCGACGCCCGGTACCCCCGAGAGCTGTCGGGCGGTCAGCAGCAACGGGTCGCCCTCGCCCGCGCGCTCGCGGCGCGGCCCCGCGTCATCCTGCTCGACGAGCCGTTCACGGCGCTCGACCCGGCGACCGCCGCCTCGCTGCGGACGATGCTCGGCGAGCAGCTGCGCGCCGCCGGGACGACGGCCGTGATCGTCAGCCACGATGCCCTCGATGCCGCCGCGGTGGCCGATCGGCTTGTTGTGCTCGAAGCAGGACGCGTGACCCAGAGCGGCTCCGTCCGCGACGTGCTGCGGAGCCCGGCGACGGCGTTCGGCGCGGCCATCGCGGGAATGAACCGCGTCGTCGGCAACGTGGTCGGCCAGGGCGATGACGCGGTCTGGCAGGCCGGCACCCTCTCGGTGCCCCGACCCGGAGCGGACGGTGGTCCCGCTGCCGCTCTGTTCCGCCCGAGCGACGTCCGGCTCGATGGGGCCACGGCCGGCGACGGGCTCGTGCGGTCGGGCGCTGCGCCGTCGGGGGCTGCGCCATCGGAGGACGACCGCGTCGTGTGGCTGGCTCCCGTCGTGCGGCTCGAGCCCACGGTCGGCGGGGTACGGGTGCTCGTCGCCGATCCGCCGCTGGCGGTCGACATCCCGGTGGATCTGGCCGCGGACATCCGTGCGGGCGCCCCCGTGCAGCTCTCGCTGACGGCCGCCGCGATCACGTGGGGCTGAGTGGCACGATGGGGGCATGCCCCACATGCGTGCCGTCCGGCCCGGCGATGACGCCGCGCTGAGCGAGATCTGTCTGCGAACCGCCGACCACGGCTCCGATGCCGCGGGGATCTTCGACGACGACGACATCTGGGGAGCGGTCTTCGTGCTGCCCTACGCCGAGCGGCATCCGGATTTCGCTTTCGTCGTGGCCGATGACGACGACCGCGCGATCGGCTACGTCGTCGCGACACCCGATACCGATGTCTTCGAGGAGTGGTTCCGCGCCGAGTGGTGGCCGCGGTTCGCCGACCGGTGGCCCGAGCCCTCGCCCGATGACACCTCGCGCCAGGCGGGGACGCTGCGGTACGCCTACGGCCGACGCCCCGGAGCCGAGCCGCTCGCCGAGGCGTATCCCGCGCACCTGCACATCGACCTGCTGCCCGCGGCGCAGGGACAGGGGTGGGGGCGCCGGCTGATCGACCGGGTGTCGGAGCAGCTGCGGGCGTCGGGCGTCACCCGCCTGCACCTGGTCGCGTCGGCGGCCAACGCCGGGGCACTCGCCTTCTACGACCGCCTGGGCTTCGAGCGCCTGCCCTCCTCGCCCGGCGCCCAGGCCTTCGGCATCGATCTCGCGCGCTGACGTCCGGTCAGACCGCGCGGGGGTGGCCCGCGCGTCAGCCGGCGAGCAGGCGCCCGTCGGAGATGCGGACCGTGCGGTCGACGAGCGAGCTCGGCACCCGCACGTGCGAGATGAGCACGACGGCACGTTCCTCGTCGACGGCCGAGAGCAGATCGCGCATCAGCGCGTCGGATGCCGCGGGGTCGACCCCGGCCGTCGGCTCGTCGAGCACGAGCACGGGGAAGCCGTGGAGCAGCGCACGAGCGAGCGCGATGCGCTGCGCCTGACCGCCCGAGACGAGGGCGCCGTGCTCGCCGACGCGAGCGTCGAGACCGCCGCGCTCGCGCAGCCATCCGCCCAGGCCGACGCGCTCGAGCACGGCCTCCAGCTCGGCGTCGGTCGCGGTGTCGCGGGCGAACAGGAGGTTCTGGCGGATGTCCTCGTCGAAGAGCATCGGCTGCTGTTCGCACAGTCCCACCGTCAGGCGCACGTCGTCGGGGGAGAGGTCCTGCACGTCGGTGCGCCCGACGCGGTAGCTCCCGTCGACGTCGAGGAAGCGGACGAGGGCATGCGCGAGCGTGGACTTGCCCGCACCGCTCGAGCCGACGACGAGCAGGCGCTCACCCGGACGGACATCCAGGTCGATACCCGTGAGGGCGGGACGCTCGGCGCCGGGCCACGTGACCGACACGTCGCGGAGGTGCAGGCCGTCGCCGAGCGCGGGCGCGACGCCCGTGGGGACGACGCTGCTGTCGACGAGACCGGCGGGGATGCCGCTCGGCACGGTCTCGGCGATGCGCTCCGCCGACGCGTGCACCTGACGCCAGGATGCCGCCGCGAGCGGAACCGTCTGGAAGACCTCGAACACGGCCATCGGCACGAGGACGGCGACGGCCAGCCACGGACCGCCGAGGGTCGCGACATCCGGTGCGGTCACGGCGACCGCGAGGATCGACGCGGCGCCGGCGGCCAGCGAGACGATGGCCGCGCTTCCGGCTTGCGCCCCGGTTCGGCGGACGACCGCACGGCGCAGGTCGGCGTCCGCGGCCTCGATACGGCGCCGGCTCTGCTCTTCGGCCCCGTAGGCCAGCAGCACGTCGAGGCTCCCGAGGTGGTCGGCGACGGCGTCGGCGAGGCGCGCGCGGAGCGGGGCGATCGTGCGCTCCGCGCGGGCGCCCGCCACCCAGCCCCAGCCGGTGGCCGCCGCCGCGGCGACCACGAGGCAGCCGAGCAGGGTGAGCCCGGCCGGCCACGAGACGGTCGCGACGAAGACCACGGCGGCGAGGGCCACTGTGGCCGATGCCACCAGCGGCTCGACGACCCGCAGGGGCAGGTTCTGCAGGTCGTCGACGTCGTCGACGAGGGCGGAGAGAGCGGATCCCCGGCGGATGCGGCCGAGCCCGTCGGGCGCGAGCGGGATCAGGCGTCGGACGAGGTCGGTGCGCGTCGTGGCGAGCTGACGCAGCGCCGCGTCGTGCGACGTGAGGCGCTCGAGGTAGCGGAAGACGGCGCGCGAGATCGCGAACGCCCGCACCCCGACGACGGCGGCCATCACGTACATCACCGCGGGCTGTTCGCTCGCGCGGACGATGAGCCACGCGCTGCACGCGAGGAGCGCGACGGCCGAGGCCTCCGTCGCGAAGCCGGTCGCGAGGGCGCGCCAGAACCGTCGCGGCGCCGGCATCGCGCCGCGGAGCACGTCGGCGGTCGTCGTCATGCCGTCACCTCGGATCGGGGTCGCACGTCCACGAGCACGTCGGCGATCGAACGGGCCGTCTCCCGGTGCGAGACGAGCAGGACGGTCGCGCCGTCGTCCGCGACGCGGCGCAGACTCTGCCACAGGGCGGCCTCGGTCTCGGCGTCGAGAGCCGCGCTCGGCTCGTCGAGGGCGATCACCGGTGCCCCGACGACCGCGTGCCGGAAGAGGGCACGCGCGACCGCGACGCGCTGCGCCTGACCGCCGGAGAGGCCCGCGCCGCGCACGCCGAGCTCGAGCGCCGGGTCGAGGCCGGCGGCGCCGGCCGCGGCGAGTGCACGAGCGACGGCCCGCTCGCCCGCGGCCCCCGCGGTACGGTCCGAGGGAGCGCCGAGCGTGACGTTCTCGGCGACGCTGCCGGCGATGAGGCCCGGGTCCTGTCCGGCCCAGGCGAGCCACGACGCCGGCGGCGGAACCTGTCCGCCGTCCAGGGTCAGCTCGCCCTCGAACGAGGCCACGCCGCGCAGCGCGGCGAAGACGCTGGACTTTCCCGCGCCGCTCGGCCCCGACAGGAGCGTGATGGTGCCGGGCCTCGCCGTGAACGACACCGGCGCGAGCAGCGAGTCGCCGCGCCGCACCCGGAGCTCATCGGCGTGGAGGACGCCGCGTTCCGTTGCGACGCTCGTCGCCGCATCCGTCCGCGCTGAGCTCGCGGCCTCCTGCCGCGGCAGCGCCCGCGCCGCGTCGAGGACCTCGAAGACGTCGTCGGTGGCCGCGACCCCTTCGGCGGCGGCGTGGAACTGGACGCCGACCTGACGCAGCGGAAGGTACGCCTCGGGGGCCAGCAGCAGCACGAAGAGTCCGACCGAGAGGGCGAGGGAGCCATCGATGAGCCGGAAGCCGATCGACACCGCCACGATCGCGACGGAGATCGAGGCGAGGAACTCCAACGCGAAGCCCGACAGGAACGACACCCGCAGCACGCGCATCGTCTCGATGCGGTAATTCTCCGTCACGCGCTCGATCGACGTCGCGGCCCGGTGCTGCCGCCCGAACACCGTGAGCGTCGATAGGCCGCGGACGGTGTCGGCGAAGCGGGCTGCGAGCTGGCGGAGCGTCTGCCACTGCGCCCGCTGGACGGCGCGGGTCGCCAGGCCGATCAGCACCATGAAAAGCGGGATCAGCGGCATCGTGAGCAGGACCGTGAGCCCGGAGATCCAGTCGCTCCACCAGATGACGGCGATGAGCACGGGCGTCGCGATGACCGTCAGGACGAGCTGCGGCAGGTAGCGGCCGAAGTACGCGTCGAGCGCGTCGAGGCCGCGGCCGGCGGTCACGGCGAGCTGAGCGGAGTTCCGGCTCGCGAGCCATCCGGGGCCGAGGCGACCGACGGCAGAGGTGAGTCCGCCGCGCAACTCGCTGCGCACCCGGGCAGCGGCGCGAGCAGAGACGGCCTCGCGCAGCCAGAGGAGCCCGGCGCGCGCGGCGACGACGGCCGCGAGGGCACCGAGGATGCGCATGAGGTCGGCGACCGGCATCCCGCCGATGGCCCCGACGATGGCCTGCGTGGTCAGCCACGCGAAGCCGACGATCACGGCGGTCTGGGCGAGGCCGATCGCCCCGATCGCAACCAAGAAGACGCGCGAGGCCCGCGCGTAGCGCAGCAGCCGCGGATCCACGGGCCGCCCGCTCGAGCGTGCGGGCGCCTCGGGCTCGTCCATGCTCACCCTTCGATCCTGCCTTACCCCGGGACCGGGATGCCTCGGGCCCGGCGCGGTCGCGCGGATCCGAGGCATCCCGTGCCGGTCAATGGGCGACGAGCTCGGCCTCTTCGATACGGGCCCGCGTGATGCGCTTGCGGAAGACCCAGTACGTCCAGCCCTGGTAGAGCAGCACCAGGGGCAGGAAGATCACGGCCGCCCAGGTCATGATCGTGAGCGTGTAGTCGGTCGACGACGCGTTCTCGATCGTCAGGTTCCACGCGGGGTCGGTCGACGACGGCATGACGTTCGGGAACAGCGAGAGCCAGAGGGTCAGCACGGCGAACATCACGGTGCCGGCGCCTCCCGCGAAGGCCCACCCCTCGCGGCCGACCGCATTGGCCAGGAGCGCCCCGATGAGCGTGAGCGCCGCCGCGGCGGCGGTCACGAACACCAGGGGCAGCAGCGGCGCCTGCGCCTGCATCGCCGAGAGCACGGTCCACGCGAGGAAGACGGCAGCGGCGACCAGGGTCAGCAGTCCCGACTTCGTCGCGAGCCGGCGAGCCTGCTCGCGGACCGGGCCGTCGGTCTTGAGGGCGACGAAGTAGACCCCGTGCGTGAAGAACAGCAGCAGCGTCACGACACCGCCGAGCAGACCGTAGGGGTTGAGGAGCGTGAGAAGGGTGCCGGTGAACTCCTTGTCGGCATCGATCGGCACGCCCTGCACGATGTTGGCCACCGCGACGCCCCAGAGGAAGGCGGGGAGAGCCGAGCCCACCACGATCATGAGATCGAAGCGCTTGCGCCAGGTGGCGTCGTCACGCTGGTGGCGGTACTCGAACGAGACCCCGCGCAGGATCAGGGCGATGAGGATCAGCAGCAGCGGCAGGTAGAACCCGCTGAAGAGGGTCGCGTACCACTCCGGGAACGCCGCGAACAGGCACGCGCCCGCCACGATGACCCAGGTCTCGTTGAGGTCCCAGACCGGGCCGATGGTGTTGATGATCTGGCGCCGCGAGACGTTGTCCTTGCCGAGGAAGGGCAGCGACATCCCGACGCCGAAGTCGAACCCGTCGAGGACGAAGTAGCCGACGAAGAGCACTCCGACGATGAAGAACCAGACGTATGCGAGATCCATGTCGTGCTCCTCAGTAGACGGTGGTCTGGGTGTGGGACGCCGAGGCGTCCTCGGCTTCGGGCGAGCCCGGCTCGGGCAGCGGGTCGGGACCCTTCTGCGCGGCCTTGCGGATGAGTCCGAACTCGACGACCGCGAGCGATGCGTACACCGCAGTGAAGGCGATGAGCGAGATGAGCACCGTCCAGCCGGGCACGTTGGGTGAGACCCCGTCCTCGGTCAGCATGAGGCTGAAGACGATCCAGGGCTGACGGCCCATCTCGGTGAACACCCAGCCGACGAGGCTGCCGAGGAGGGGGAGGGGAGCCGACCAGATGGCGACCTTCCACATCCATCGGGCGACGGGGCGCTGAGCCTTCTTGCGCGTGACCCAGAGGCCGGCGACCGAGATGAGGGTCGCGATGCCGCCGAGGCCGATCATCCAGCGGAACGACCAGTAGGTGACCCACACGATGGGGCGGTAGTCGACGCCCGCCCCGAAGGTCTCGGTGTACTGCGCCTGCAGGTCGTTCAGGCCCTCGACGCACCCGTCGAAGCTGTGGGTCGACAGGAACGACAGCAGATAGGGCACGCGCAGCGACCAGACCTCCTCGGTGCCGTCGGGGGTTCCGATGGAGAAGATCGAGAACGATGCGTCCGCACCGCACGCACTGTTGAACATCGCCTCGGCCGCGGCCATCTTCATGGGCTGGGTCGCGACCATGACGAGGCTCAGCTGGTCTCCCGAGAGGGCGACGCCGACGAACGAGACGATCATGCCCCACATGCCGAAGCGGAGCGCGGGACGCATCGTCTCGACGTGCTGCGCGCGCGAGAGGTGCCAGGCGGCGACCGCGATGACCACGGCAGCGGCGAACATCCAGGCGGCGAAGATCGTGTGCGGGAATGCGGCGAGCACGATCGGGTTGGTCAGGACCGCGCCGAAGTCGATCAGTTCCGCCCGACCGCCGTCGCCGGCGATCTGGTACCCGACCGGGTTCTGCATGAACGCGTTGGCGGCGAGGATGAAGTACGCCGACAGGGTCGACCCGAGCACGACCATCCAGATCGAGAACAGGTGGAGCGCCTTGGGCAGCTTGTCCCAGCCGAAGATCCACAGGCCGATGAAGGTCGCCTCGAAGAAGAAGGCGAGGAGGCCCTCGAAGGCCAGCGGTGCGCCGAAGATGTCGCCGACGAAGCGCGAGTAGGCCGACCAGTTCATGCCGAACTGGAACTCCTGGACGATGCCGGTCACGACGCCCATGGCGAAGTTGATCAGGAAGATCTTGCCGAACAGGCGGGTCAGGTGCAGCCACTTCACGTTGCCGGTGCGGTGCCACACCGTCTGGAAGATCGCCACCACGAGAGCCATCCCGAGGGTCAGCGGCACGAAGAGGTAGTGGTACAGCGTCGTCAGACCGAACTGCCAGCGTGCCAGCAGGAGCGGATCGAGGAAGTCCATCGGGGCGTGCCTTTCGGGAGGCGAGGGTTTCGACAGGCTGAAGGTATCGAGTGTGGTTTTCCCCGGTCTCAGGGGCGGCCGGGAATAATGCTACGCGTGGTCAGACCACTAAGCAAGGTGCTGTCAGACCACAAGTGGCGGTTCCGATCCGGCGCGACCGACCCTCGGGTGCTCGGAAGCCGCTTACGCTCGACCCATGGGGGAGCCGCTCGTCGACAGATTCGCCCGGGTCCACCGCGACCTGCGCATCTCGCTGACCGACCGCTGCTCTCTCCGCTGCACGTACTGCATGCCCGAGCAGGGCAACGAATGGCTCGCGAGGCAGAGCATCCTCACCCTCGATGAGATCGTCGAGGTCGCGACCGTCGCCGCAGCCGCGGGCATCACGACGTTCCGCCTCACCGGTGGTGAACCGCTGCTGCGCACCGACATCGTCGAGATCGTGCGTCGGCTCGCGGCGATCGAGTCGCCCGACGGCCCGATCGAGATCGCCATGACCACGAACGGCATCCGGCTGCCCGAGGTGCTGCCCGACCTCGTCGCCGCCGGGCTCTCTCGCCTGAACATCTCGCTCGACACCCTCGACCGAGAGCGGTTCCGGAACCTCACCCGTCGCGACCGCCTCGACGAGGTGCTCGACGGAGTGCGCGCCGCTCAGGCATCCGGGCTCCGGCCGCTGAAGATCAACGCCGTCGCGATGCGCGGTGTCAACGACGACGAGCTCGCCGACCTCGTGGCCTTCGCCGTGGCGCACGATGCGCAGATGCGATTCATCGAGCAGATGCCGTTGGATGCCGGCCACACCTGGGACCGGTCGAGCATGGTCACGCGCGAGGAGATCCTCGAGGCGTTGTCGGCGCGCTGGAGCCTCGAGCCCGTCCCCGGCCGTGGTGGCGCGCCCGCCGAGCGGTGGCGGCTCGACGGCGGCCCGCACACGGTCGGCGTCATCGCATCGGTGACCGCCCCGTTCTGCGGCGCGTGCGACCGGATGCGGCTGACCGCCGACGGCCAGCTGCGCAACTGCCTCTTCTCGATCGACGAGTACGACCTGCTGCCGGTCCTGCGCTCCGAGACGCCGCCCGAGGCGCGAGCCGAGAGGATCGATCGGGTGCTGCGCAACTGCATCGCCGGCAAGAAGGCCGGCCACGCGATCGACGACCCGGGCTTCCTCCAGCCCGCGCGCGGGATGAACGCGATCGGCGGCTAGGTCGGAGCTTCGGCTCAGGTGCGGGGTGCGGTCGCCTCGCGGCGGGCTGGTGCGATCAGGATCGCGCCCCCGGCGAGGCACGTCGCGGCGGCTGCGGCGAACACGAGCGCCGGGCCGCCGTGGGGGAGCAGTGCACCGATCGCTGCCGCGCCGACCGCCTGTCCGACCATGAAGGTCACGAACAGGAGAGCTGTGCCGGCGGCCGCGTGTCCGGCATCGATCCGCGTCGTCCACCCGATGAGCGCGCCCGAGGCGGTGACGTACGCCCACCCGAACCCGGCGCACGCGACGAGGACGAGCGCCGGATTCGCCGGGGCGGCGCCGACCGCGAGCGTCGACCCGGCGATGAGACCCGCGCCGATCAGCCAGAGCACGCGGGGGTGCAGGCCGGACACGGGCCGCGATGTCACGATGACGGCGGCGCCGCCGCATCCGAGCAGGATCCACGCCAGCACCGACTGGGTCTGCGATCCGCCCGCGTCGACCACGACGGTGCGGCCGTAGTTCCAGATGGCCGACGCGCCGATTCCGAGCAGGACGGATGCCGCGATCGCCGAGCGATGCGCTGTCCACCACCCGCCCGGCGGGAGAAGGGGAGGCCGGCTCGCGCCTTCGTCTCCCGCAGCGCTGCCCCGCGGGTGGTCGGTGACGAGGACGGCGACCCCCGCCGTGACGGTCGCGAGCGCCGCGATCAGCCAGCAGGCGCGCCAGTCGGGGGAGAGGGCCAGGGCGATGAAGCCGGCGACGACGAGGCCCGGGCCGGTCCCCGCGTTGACGATGGCCTGCGGAGTGCTCGACTCGTGGCCGGCGAACGTGCGCGCGACCAGGCGCACGAGGGCGGGCGAGGCGAGCCCCGCGCCCGCGGAGGAGATCGCTGCGGCGGGGGCGAAGGTCACCGCATCCGTGGCCGCCGCGATCCCGACGGCGCCGCCGCCCGCCGTGAGGATCGCCGCGACGACGAGGACGCGCGGGTGACGCTCGGCGGCCAGGAAGCCGACGAGCGCGGCGACGGCGTAGACGATCGACGCCGCCGCCGAGACGAGGCCGGCGGCGGCGGTGTCGATGCCGAGGTCGGCGCTCATGTCGGGCAGATGGAGTCCGAAGGCGAGGCGCACGAGGCCGTAGGTCGCCGCGATCAGCGCGACACCGGAGGCGACGAGACCCCACCGCCGAAACAAAAACGACCGTTTCACTTTACCGAGCATAGAGTGCTGGCATGGGAATGCGGCCGCGCACGGAGGAACGCATCCTCGACGCCGCCGAGGACCTCTTCTTCACGCAGGGCATCGCCGCGACGCCGATCGACGCCGTGATCGCGCGTGCCGGAGTGTCGGCGGCGACCCTCTATCGCGGATACGCGAGCAAAGAGGCGCTACTCGCGGCCGCGCTCGAACGGCGGCAGCGGACATGGATCGAGGCGTGGGACGCCGCCGTCGCGCGCAGCACCGACGACGAGGAGCGGCTGCTGGCGGTGTTCGATGCGTTGACGCTCTTCCGCGACGAGCCGCGGGGGTCGCGCTGGTGCGCCTTCCTCGGGGCGGCCGCCGAATACGCCGATCCGCCGCCGGAGGTGGCATCCGCTGTTCGCGCCGACACCGAGGGCATGCGGGCGCGGCTGACGGAGCTCGCGCGTCCGATCGCCGGGGCCGCCGCGACCGAGCTCGCGGAGCGGCTGCTCCTCGTCGTCAGCGGCGACCTGGCGATGCGGCTGCGCGAGCGCGGTCACGACACCGCGCTCGCGCGCTCGACGGCGGCGATTCTGATCGCGGACGCCCGGGGGTGAGGTCGGACTCGGCCCGGGCGTCGATTCCGTCCGCGTCAGTCGTGGGTGGTCGCGGCGTGCAGCAGCTGGATGATGCAGACCGACGGGTCGCACGAGGAGCGCATGCCGTCGACGGCGAGCGGTCCGCCCGCCTCGGTGAGCACGCCCTGCAGCAGGCTCAGGTGCACGCTGCAGAGCACTTCCCGGTGATCGGCCTGCGCGGTCGCGTGGGCGCAGGGGGTCAGATCGACCGTCAGCGCGGTGTCGTCGATGATCGGGTCGAAGCCTTCGTCCTCGAGCTCCTCGACGAGGGCATCGAGCTGATGCAGGGCGCGGGTCTCGAGCACGTCGGGGACATCGACGGTGAGGACGCGGCGCATGAGGTCGCCGCGCTGCGCGGCATCCCGCACCTTGCGGCGCTGGATGGCGCTGCGGGTCGCGTCTCCGTCGGCGGCGCTGTAGAGCACGCGCGGACGACCGCGGGTGGTGCGGTGTTCCTTCTCGGCGACGATGAAACCGTCGGAGATCAGGCGTGCGAGGTGCTCGCGGATGGTGTTCGGGTGCAGGTCGGTGGCCTCTTGCAGCTCGAGGATCGTCCGGCGGGGCTGCTCCTGGATGAGGTGCAGGATCTCCACGCGGGAGTAGCTCGAGATGGCGCTGTATCCGACGGTCGCGGTGCTCATGGGACTCATTAAACACGGAAAACCGCCTGTGGTCTTACCACACCGTGAAATTTGTGGGTTTGCTCGCGCGTCCTAGGTGCGGAAACCGCAAACCTCGGAGGAAACGGCGAACCTCGGAGCCCGCTCGCGCAGGGCTCCGAGGTTCGCGTGATTCTCCGAGCTGGGGGTGCCGCGGATCAGGCCTCCGGGGTCCAGGTCGACACGCGGGTGAGCTCGGCGATCTCGTCGGCCGTGAGCTCGACGCGCCCGCCGTCGAGCAGGCCCTGCACCTGCTCGAGGCGCGAGGCGCTCGCGATCGGCGCGGCGACGGTCGGCTGCGAGCGCAGCCACGCGAGAGCGGCCGAGGCGATCGACACGTCGTGTGCGGCGCCGATGCGCTCCAGGGTGTCGATGATCTGCAGACCCTGCGGCGTCGCGTACACGGCGGCGCCCTCGGCGCGCGGGGTGTTGTGGGCCGAGGCATCCGTCGACCGGTACTTGCCGGTCAGGAAGCCCTTCGCGAGAGCGAAGTAGGGGATGAGGCTGAGGTTCTCGCGCTCGGCGATCGGCACGATCGTCTCTTCGACCTCGTTGCGGTGCACGAGGTTGTAGTGCGGCTGGATGGCCACGGGGCGGGCGACGCCGGTCTCATCGGCGATGCGCAGCCACTCCTCGATGCGCTCGGCGGTGTAGTTCGACACGGCGATGTGGCGGACGAGGCCGTCGGCGACGAGCTGGCCGAACGCGCCGACGGTCTCTTCGAGCGGGGTCTCCTCGTCGTCGAAGTGGGCGTAATAGAGGTCGATCGCGTCGACGCCCAGGCGCTTCAGGGAAGCCTCGGCGGCGGCGCGGATGTTCGACGCGGAGAGTCCGCGGAAGTCGGGATGCTGGCTCACCTTCGTCGCCACGACGACCTCGGGGCGGCTGCGCGCTGCGAGCCATTCGCCGATGATCGTCTCGCTCTCGCCGCCGCTGTGCCCGGGTGCCCACGCGCTGTACACGTCCGCGGTGTCGACGAAGTTGCCGCCTCCCTCGACGAAGGCATCGAGGATCGCGAACGATGTGTCGCGGTCGGCGGTCCAGCCGAAGACGTTGCCGCCGAGGGCGAGGGGGAAGACGGAGAGGTCGCTGTTTCCGATCGTGCTCATGATCGGTTCAAGGTACCGGGCTGTGTTGGTATTCCGGCTCGTGAACGACGACGCGCCAACTCCTCAGAATCCGGCCCGATAGCGGTGTCTCGGGTCCTGCCAGCGGCAGCGGGGCCCGGATCTGAGGAGTTCGCGCGGTGCCTGTGCGCAGCTGTGTCAGCGCGTGCGGGTCGAGCCGCGGCGCGTGACGGCGACGTAGATGCCGAGCACGATGATGGCGCCGATGATCGAGCCGATGATGCCGGAGGGCTGCAGGAAGCCGCCCTCGGGGCTGTGGTTGAAGATGAGGAATCCGAGGAATCCGCCGACGAACGAGCCGACGATGCCGAGCACGATGGTCATCAGGATGCCGATGTTCTGCTTGCCGGGGATGACGGCGCGTGCGATGAAGCCGGCGATCAGTCCGACGAGGATGAGGCCGAGGATCGTCCAGAGCATGGTGCTTCTTCTTTCTGTGCAGGAACAGGCGCCGGTCGGGCACCCGGGGCGGACGACACGTTATGGCCGAGCCCGCGGAATCCCGCTCGCTCTTTCGCCCACACCCGCCGTGGTTGTACCCTGGCCGGCCGTTCGGCACGCCCCGAGCACGCACCCTCGCCGCGAGAACGCACCCGCAACGGTGTGCTTTCGCGGGGATGGTGCGTGCTCGGGCGGGCTCCGTCAGGCGGGCGCCTCACGCAGCGCGGCGATCCAGGAGGGGAACGCGTCGAGGTGCGCGTCGTGGGTGCCATCGGGGAGCGGCAGGATGCGGGTGCCCGGGCGCCGGCGAGCGAGCTCGGCCCGCTGCTCGGGGGAGAACATGCCGCGGCGGGCGAACACCGCCGTCGTCGGCACCGCGAGGTCCTTCCACTCCGCCCACCGTGGCTCGTGCACCGCGGCGATCACGGCCTGCATGACGTCGGCGTCGAAGCGAGGTCGCCACCCCGAGGGCGTCTGCTCGAGGTCCGCGACCCAGGCCTCGGTGAGCGGCGAGTCGCCGAGGAAGCCCCGCGCGGCGGCGGCATCGGCGAACGGGATCGGCCACGAGGTGAAGAAGGCGCCGAGGTCGGCGGCATCCTGTGGATCGGTGCTCCCGGCCGGATGCCCCTCCAGCATCACCAGCCGACTGACCAGGTCGGGATGCCGGCTCGCGGTGAGCAACGCGGTGTGCGCGCCCATCGACTGCCCGACCAGTGCCACTCGTTCTTCCGGCGCGAACCGCTCGATCACGGCGACGACATCCGCAACGAAGGCGTCGCGGGAGCGGTCGTCGGGTCGCCGCGTGCTGCAGCCGTGACCGCGCTGGTCGAGCAGGAGCACCCGGTGCCCGTCGGTGAGCGCATCCGCCGTGGGCATGAGCTCGCGCGAGCTGCCTGCCAGCCCGTGCAGCAGCAGGACCGCAGGGCCGGTCCCTCCGGCCTCGGTCACCGCGAGCGAGACGCCGTCGCGTTCGATGAGCGTGCGGCGGCGTTGCGTCATCCGTCCATTGTCCGGGTGTGGCGCCCGGCCGATCGACGAGCACGCACCGTCGCCGCGAGAACGCACCCGCGACGGTGCGTTCTCGGCGCGATGGTGCGTTCTCGACGCGAGCTACGACCAGCGCCGGGGCGTGACCTCGTCCGGGTCAGGGGGCGAACGCCACCGTTCCCACCGCGAGAACTCCCGCGACCTGCAGGCTCCGTCGCCGGGATGACAGGAACGCCGCGGTCAGCGCGACGACGACACACAGCGCCACGAAAAGACGAAAGCCCCATGACGCGGTGTCGAAGAGATACCCCTCGTCATCTCGCACCGCGAGCAGGCCGGACGCGACGTCGAGTCCCGCGAGCACGACCGCGCCCGAAGCGATCGCGAGCCGTGCAGCGGGACGGACGTCGAGCTTCGTCCCGCCGCCGAGCCTAGGCGGTCAGACGGCGGCGGGGGACGACGTCCAGCCGAGCGCGGGGGCGACGTACTTCGCGAACGACTCGACGATGCGCAGGTTGAACTCGACGCCCAGCTGCGAGGGAATCGTCAGCATGAGGGTGTCGGCGCTCATGACGGCGGCATCCTGCAGCAGCTGCTCGAGGAGCACGTCGGGCGCCGCGGCGTAGGTCTTGCCGAAGGTCGAGCGCATACCGTCGATGTAGCCGATGCCGTCCTGGTCGTTGCTGCCGCCGAAGTACAGCTCGTCCTCGGCGGTCGTGATCGGGAAGACCGATCGGCTGACCGACGTGCGGGGCTCACCGGGATGCCCGGCTTCGCGCCACGCGGCGCGGAACGCGTCGAGCTGTCGGGCCTGGAGGATGTCGAACGGCGTGCCGTCCGCCTCGGTGAGGAGCGTCGACGACATCAGGTTCACTCCCATGCGGCCGGCCCACTCCGCGGTCTCGGTCGTTCCGGCGCCCCACCAGATGCGCGAGCGGAGGCCGGGGGAGTGCGGCTCGATCCGCTGCTTGCCGTTCCCGCCTCCGAACGGACTGTTCGGGTCGCGCTCGGCGAGCCCCTCGCCCTCGATGGCGCGGAGGAAGGTGTCGAAGTGCTCGCGAGCGATGTCGGCGCCGCGGGGATCCTGCGACCCGGTGTATCCGAACGCCTCGTACCCGCGGACGACGGTCTCGGGTGACCCGCGGCTGACGCCGAGCGCGAGCCGTCCGTCGGAGATCAGGTCGACCGCCGCCGCCTCCTCGGCGAGGTACAGCGGGTTCTCGTATCGCATGTCGATGACGCCGGTGCCGATCTCGATGTTCTTCGTGGTCGCGGCGATCGCGGCGAGCAGCGGCATCGGAGAGGCCTGCTGGCGCGCGAAGTGGTGCACGCGGAAGTAAGCGCCCACGGCGCCGAGGTCGTCCATACCCTGGGCGAGGTCGATCGCCTGGCGCAGCGAATCGCCGGCGGTGAGCTCGCGACCGCCGCCGAGCGGACCGTAGTGACCGAACGAGAGAGTGCCGAAACGCTGCATGTCAACCCGCAACGCCCGCGGCCCCGTTCGCATTCCCTCCTGCATAGGCTGGGCGAAACCGACCCCGGGAGGTGTCATGGTCCAGGTCCGCGTTCTCGGGGTCGCGCTCGATCCCGCTCAGCAGCACGTCATCCTGCTCAAGCCCGTCGATGCCCTGTCGGATCGGGTGCTGCCGGTCTGGATCGGTTCGCAGGAGGCGACGTCGATCCTCGTCGCGGTCGAAGGGGTCTCGCCGCCGCGTCCCCTCGCGCACGACCTCATGATCCGCCTGCTCGACGCGACCGACGCCACCGTCGACCGGGTGGAGATCACCCGCATCGACGACGGCACGTTCTACGCCGAGGTGACGGTCACGGCTCTCACCGGATCGCGGGTGGTCGATGCCCGCCCCTCCGACGCGATCGCGCTCGCCTCGCGTGCCGGGGCGCCGATCTTCGTCGCCGACGACGTGCTCGCCGAGGCGGGCATCCCCGACACCGTGAGCGAAGCGCCGGAGGGGGCCGAGACTCCCGAGGCGGCCGAGCAGCGCGTCGCGGAGTTCCGCGAGTTCCTCGACGACATCGACCCCGACGACTTCCGTGGCTGACGCGCCGGGCGAAGAGCCGGCGCAGCCGCATCCGATCCACACCCCCCCGACGAAAGGAACACCCATGTCTCGCATCCTGATCATCGGAGGCCACGGCAAGGTCGCGCTGCGCCTGGAGCCGATCCTCGCCGAGCGCGGTGACACCGTCACCGCCGTCATCCGCAACCGCGACCACGAGGCGGATGTCGCGGCGACCGGAGCCACGCCGCTCGTCGCCGACGTCGAGTCGTTCGACGTCGACCAGCTGACGAACCTGCTCAGCGGCAACGACGCGGTCGTCTGGGCCGCGGGAGCCGGGGGAGGGGATGCCGCCCGCACCTGGGCGGTCGACCGCGATGCGGCCATCCGCTCGATCGATGCCGCCGCGGCCGCCGGCGTCCGCCGCTACGTCATGGTGTCGTACTTCGGTGCGGGACCTGATCACGGCGTGCCCGAGGACGACTCGTTCTACGCCTACGCCGAGGCGAAGGCGGAGGCCGACGCCCACCTGCGCGAGAGCGGACTGGACTGGACCATCGTCGCGCCGAGCGCGCTGACGCTCGACGAGCCGACCGGCAGCATCACGGTCGGCGGTTCAGGCAAGGAGTCCGTTCCGCGTGGCGATGTCGCGGCGGTCATCGCCGCCGTCCTGTCCGAGCCCGCGACCGTCGGGCGGATGATCGAGTTCACGGGTGGTGACACCCCGATCGAAGCGGCGCTCACAGCCGACTGACGGTTTTTGTTAGGGTTGCCTTGCCTCATCGCGCTCGCCGCGAGATCGACCCGAGGGAAGGCCCCACATGCTGTCTCGTCCTGTCCGGCGCGCCCTGAGCGCCGTCGCCATCTCGGCCGCCGCGGCCCTCGTCGTCGCCGGATGCGCTGCGCAGCCCTCCGCTGCTGACGCCGCGCCGGAGGCCAGCGCGGCCCCGCGCTCCGTCGAGCATGCCCGCGGCGTCACCGAGGTTCCCGAGCAGCCCCAGCGCGTCGTGACCCTCGAGCCCCTCGAGCTCGACACCGCGGTCTCCGTCGGCATCACGCCGGTGGGGGCCGCGGTCGCGAGCAACGTCGCGGGAATCCCGGCGTACCTCGAGGTCGATGGCGTCGAACCGGTCGGCACGGTGCCCGAGCCCGACCTCGAGGCGATCGCCGCGCTCAAGCCCGACCTCATCCTCGGAACCGAGGCGCGCCATTCGAAGCTCTACGACCAGCTCTCGGCGATCGCTCCGACGGTCTTCATCGCGACGCAGGCCGACCCGTGGCGCGACAACGCCGAGCTGATCGGCGAGGCTCTCGGACGCGAGGACGAGGTCGCCGCGCAGATCGCCGCCGTCGACGACCGCTGCGCCGAGATCGGGGCGGCACACGACCTCGCCGGCAAGACGGCGCAGGTCATCCGTCCGCGCGACGAGACGACGCTCAGCCTGTACGGCCCCGTGTCGTTCGCGGGCAGCCTGCTCGAGTGCGTCGGCTACACGACGCCCGAGCATGACTGGGCCGACGGGCTACAGGCCGACATCTCTCCCGAGAACGTCCTCGACGCGCGTGCGGACGCCGTCTTCGTCACGGCCTCGGACGTGACCGACGCGTCCGCGATCCCGGCGGCGATCACCCAGAACGCGGATGCCTTCCCGTCGGTGACGCTGGTCGACACGAGCACCTGGGTGGCCGGCGTCGGTCCCCGCGGCGCTCAGAGCGTGCTGACCGACATCGAGCGCTTCCTCGACGGGCGGTGAGCTCGAGAGCCGGACGCGCCGCGGCGGGCGCCGCGATCGCCCTGGCCCTGATGCTCGTCGTCGCGGCATCCCTCGCCGTCGGCGCGAATCCGCTCTCGCTCGACACGGTCGCGGCGGTGCTGCGGGGCGAGGGCTCTCCCGAGGCGACGTTCGTCGTGGCCGAGCTCCGGATCCCGCGGACGGTCGTGGGACTCCTCGCGGGCGCGGCGCTCGGCGTCGCCGGCGCGCTGATGCAGGCCTTCACGCGCAACCCGCTCGCCGACCCCGGCATCCTCGGCGTCAACGCCGGTGCCGCGCTCGCCGTCGCTCTCGGGATGGCGGTGCTCGGCGTGCGCGCGGCGTCGGGCACGGTGTGGTTCGCGTTCGTCGGTGCGCTCGCCGTCACCGTCGCCGTCTACCTGATCGGCTCGGGCGGACGCGGGGCCGCGGGCCCGATCCGGCTCACGCTCGCGGGTGTCGCCCTCGGCGCGGTGCTGTCGGGCATCACGACGGGCATCGTGCTCAGCGACCCCGACGCGTTCGACGCCATGCGCAGCTGGAACGCCGGGTCGCTGCTGGGTCGCGGCTGGGACACGATCGTGCCGGTCGCGCCCTTCATCGCCGTCGGGCTCGTGCTGGCCCTCGTTCTCGGCGCCGGACTCAACGCCGTCGCGCTCGGCGACGACGTCGCTCGGGCGCAGGGGGCGAACCTCGCCGGCATCCGGATCGGCGTCATCGTCGCCGTGACCCTCCTCGCGGGCGCGGCGACAGCACTGGCCGGGCCGATCTCGTTCGTCGGGCTCATGGTGCCGCACATCGCCCGCTGGCTCTTCGGCGCCGATCACCGGGTGATCCTCGCCGTCAGCGCGCTGCTCGCGCCCGTCGTCGTGCTCGCGGCGGATGTCGTGGGGCGCGTGCTCATCGCGCCCGCGGAACTGCCCGTCGGGATCGTCACGGCGTTCGTCGGGGCTCCCATCCTCATCGCGCTCGCGCGCCGACGCCGGGCGAGCGCCCTGTGAGCGGCGCGCCACGGATGCTGAGCCTGCGGATCGGCGGGCTGCACGTGCTGCTGCGCCTGCGCAGCGTCGTCGTCGGGATCGCTGCTCTCGCGGGAGCGGGCGTCCTGCTGGTCGTCGCCCTCGGCGCCGGTACGTTCCCGGTCGCGCCGGGCGACGTCGTCGCGGCGCTGGTGGGTGCGAGCGACGATGCGCTCGTGCAGACCGTCGTCCGCGAGTGGCGGCTGCCCCGCGCAGTCGCGGCGCTCGGGGTGGGGGCGACCCTCGGGATCGCCGGGGCGCTGTTCCAGACCGTCACGCGCAATCCGCTGGCGAGTCCCGACATCCTGGGGCTCTCGAGCGGCGCCTTCACGGGCATGCTCGCCGCGCTCGTCCTCGTGTCGTCGAGCTGGCCGGTGCTCGTGGGCGGCTCGCTGATCGGCGCCCTCGCCACCGCCGTGGCGATCTGGGCGCTCGCCTGGCGCGGCGGGCTGCAGGGGTTCCGCCTCATCGTCGTCGGCATCGGCGTCTCGGCGATGCTCGCGTCGCTCAACACCTGGATGCTGCTGCAGATCGAGCTCGAGACGGCGATGTTCGCCTCCGCCTGGGGTGCCGGCAGTCTCAACGGTGTCACGGCTCCGGCGGTGGCCGGCGCGCTCGCGTGCGCGGCTCCGTTCGTCGTCGCGTCGTTCGCGCTCGTGCCGCGGCTGCGCCAGCTCGAGCTCGGTGACGACCTCGCAGCCGCGACGGGCGCCCGACCGCACCTGGTCCGCACACTCGCACTGCTGGTCGGGGTCGTGCTGGTCGCGGCGGCGACGACCGTCGGCGGTCCGATCGCCTTCGTCGCGCTGGCAGCACCGCAGGTGGGGCGCCTCATCGCGCGGACTCCGCACCTGTCGCTCGGCCTCTCCGCTCTCATCGGAGCCGTGCTGCTGATCGCCTCCGACCTCATCGCGCAGCACCTGCTGCCCGCCCCGCTCCCCGTCGGCGTCGTCACCGTCTCGCTCGGCGGCGCCTACCTCGTCCTCATGATCGTGCTGGAGGTCCGCCGCCGTGCCTGACCCGTTCCCCCCGGCGACATCGCTCGCCGCAGAGTCCGTGACGCTCGCCTACGACGGCGCCGAGATCGTCCGCGATCTGTCGGTGCGGATCGAGCCCGGGTCGTTCACCGTCATCATCGGTCCCAACGCCTGCGGCAAGTCCACTCTCCTGCGCGGCCTGTCGCGCCTTCTCGCACCGCGCGCGGGGAACATCGTGCTCGACGGCCGCGCGATCGCCGAGCTGCCCGCGAAGGAGGTCGCCCGGCGCCTGGGTCTGCTGCCGCAGTCGGCGATCGCCCCCGAGGGCATCACCGTGCGCGAGCTCGTCGGACGCGGTCGCTACCCGCACCAGACGCTCTTCCGGCAGTGGTCCACCGCGGATGACGCGGCCGTCGACGAGGCGCTGGCGGCGACCGGCACGACGCAGCTCGCCACGCGCCCCGTCGAGGCGCTCTCGGGCGGCCAGCGCCAGCGTGTCTGGGTCGCGATGGTCCTCGCACAGCAGACCGACCTGCTGCTGCTCGACGAGCCGACGACGTTCCTCGACGTGGCCCACCAGGTCGAGCTGATGGAGCTCTTCGCCGAGCTGAACGAGCGCGGCCGGACGATCGTCGCGGTGCTCCACGACCTGAACCATGCCGCCCGGTACGCGAGCCGCATCGTCGCGATGCGCGACGGACGCATCCTCGCGGAGGGACCGCCGGCCGAGGTGATCACGAGCGAGCGGGTGCAGGAGGTCTTCGGGCTCGCGAACATCGTCGTCGACGATCCGGTCACCGGCGGGCCCCTCGTCGTGCCGCTCCGCGCGCGTCGGGGCGGCGCCGGCGCAGGGGAGGAGACGCTGTGATCGCCGAGCGTCCCTGGGCCTACAGCGCCTTCGTCGTCGAGGTCGCCGCCGTGGTCCGGCTCAGCCCCGGGTTCATCCGCATCACCCTTCGCGGCGAGTCGCTGGCGAACTTCGCGCCGTGGGGGCTCGACCAGCGCATCAAGATCGTCCTTCCCCTGCCGGGTCGTCCGGCACCCGGCCTGGCCGATTTCGGCCTGCTCGACGAGCCGACCCCGCACCCCTCCGACTGGTACGCGCGGTGGAAGGCTCTGGCTGAGGATGACCGCAACGTGCTGCGCACCTACACCCCCTCGGCCATCCGCGTCACCGAACGCGAGATCGACGTCGACTTCTTCCTGCACGAGCCCGTGGGGCCGGCGTCGGCCTGGGCCCTGGCCGCCCGGCCCGGCGACCCCCTCGTCATCACGGGCCCCGACGTGCGGATGGGGTGGACGGGGTACGGCATCCACTGGACGCCCGGCGACGCCACCCGGTTCCTCCTGGTCGGCGACGAGACGGCCTTCCCGGCCCTGCGGAACATCGTCGCCTCGCTGCCGGCGGAGGCGCGGCCGCACGTCATCGTCGGCGCGGCCGACCCCGCCGACGACCTCGTCACCGACGCGCTCGCCGGTCGCGCGCTCGTGACGCGTGTCGAGCACCGCGCCGGCGACGAGGCCCTCACCACGGCTGTGCGGTCGTGGGCCGCGGAGCACGGCGCCGCGGCGGCCGCCGACCCGGGCTTCGCGGTGTGGCTCGCCGGCGAGTCGGGCGTCGTCACCGGCATCCGCCGGTTCCTCACCACCGACGTCGGCATCCCGAAGGAGCGCATCTCGTTCCTCGGGTACTGGCGGCACGGCGGTCCGCTGGTCGGATGACGCCCGACCCGGCACACTAACTCCTCATGGTGGGAGGTGGTCTCGGCGGTCGTCGCGGGTATCCGGGCCGTCCGGTGTGGGCCGCGCCCGAGATTGAGGAGTTAGCGCGGGGCGCCGCGGGGCATCGCCCGCTCGATACGCTGACGGGATGACCCCGCGCGACCTTCCCGGCGGCGCTGTGCTGCGCGCCGCCCGCCCCGGTGACGAGACCGGCATCCTGGCCTGCATCCACGCCCTCGCCGTCTACGAACGAGAGCCGGATGCCGTCGAGAACACCGCCGAGATGCTGCGCGCGACGCTGTTCGGAACGGAGCCCCGCGCCTTCTGCCACGTGGTCGAGCGCGACGGCGCGATCGTGGGCATCGCGATCTGGTTCCTCACCTACTCGACCTGGACGGGGCGCCACGGCATCTGGCTCGAGGACCTCTACGTCGACGAGTCGCAGCGCGGCACCGGCTACGGCAAGGCGCTGATCGCGTCGCTCGCCGAGGTCTGCGTCGAGCGCGGCTACTCGCGGCTGGAGTGGACCGTCCTCGACTGGAACGCGCCGTCGATCGCGTTCTACCGCTCCATCGGCGCCGAGCCCATGGCGGAGTGGACGACGCAGCGCCTCACCGGCGACGCTCTGCACGCGCTCGCCGGCTGAGACCCCCTTGCCCGTCCGGGCGCTCCGCGTCAATCCCGGCGACGCGGTCGGGACCCGCTCGTAGGGTGGAGGCATGGCAGATCAGATCCGCGTTCCGAACGTGTCCCTCAACTCCGGCTTCGAGATCCCCCAGCTCGGCTACGGCGTCTTCAAGGTCGACCCCGCCGAGACCGAGCGTCTCGTCTCGGAGGCCTTCGAGGCGGGCTACCGCCACATCGACACCGCCGCGATCTACGGCAACGAGGAGGGCGTGGGCCGCGCCATCGCCGCGAGCGGCATCCCGCGTGACGAGCTGTTCATCACCACGAAGCTCTGGAACGACCGCCAGGGCGGCGACGAGCCCCGGAAGGCGCTGTCGGAGAGCCTCGAGAAGCTCGGGCTCGATTTCGTCGACCTGTACCTCGTGCACTGGCCGGCCCCCGCCAACGGCAACTACGTCAACGCGTGGCAGAAGCTCATCGAGCTGCGCGACGCGGGCCACACCCGCTCGATCGGCGTCTCGAACCACCTCGTCGAGCACCTCGAGAAGATCCACGCCGAGACCGGTGTGCTCCCCGCCGTGAACCAGATCGAGCTGCACCCGGCCTACCAGCAGAAGGAGGTCGTCGACTGGGCGACCGACAAGGGTGTGCGCATCGAGTCGTGGGGTCCGCTCGGCCAGGGCAAGTACGACCTGTTCGGCGCAGAGCCCGTCGCCGAGGCGGCCGCCGCGCACGGGAAGAGCCCCGCGCAGGTCGTGCTGCGCTGGCACCTGCAGCGTGGCTTCATCGTCTTCCCCAAGACGGTCAGCCGCGAGCGCATGGTCGAGAACGCGTCGCTGTTCGATTTCGAGCTCACCACGGCTCAGGTCGACGCGATCTCGGCGCTCGACCCGGGCGACGGCTCGGGCCGCGTGAGCGCCCACCCCTCCGAGGTGAACTGACCCCGGCCCCTTCGGCCTTCGGCTTCGGGCGCAGTTCTCGGCATCCCGCGCAGATGGTTCTGCGGCGGATGCCGGGAGCTGCGCCCGATCCGCGTGCGGCCGCGGGTTTCGTAGGCTGGAGGCGTGGCATCCGTTCTCAACGTCTCGGCGTACCTCTTCACGCACATCGCCGACCCCGTCGGGCTGCGCGGGGTGCTGCGCGAGCGCGCCGAGGGCGCGGGGCTCAAGGGCACGATCCTGCTGGCCGAGGAGGGCATCAACCTCTTCCTCGCCGGTGCCCAGACCGATGTTCGGGGCTTCCTCGACGACCTGCGCGCCGACGAGCGCTTCGCGGCGCTGACGGCGAAGGAGAGCTGGTCCGACGAGCAGCCGTTCGGCCGGATGCTCGTGAAGGTCAAGCGCGAGATCATCCGCATGGACCGCCCCGCCATCCGGCCCGCCGCCGAGCGGGCTCCGAGCGTCTCGCCGAGCGACCTGCGTCGCTGGCTCGACCAGGGCCACGACGACGCCGGGCGCGAGATCGTCCTTCTCGACACCCGGAACGCCTTCGAGGTCGACTACGGCACGTTCGCGGGAGCCGTCGACTGGCGCATCGAGCGCTTCACGCAGTTCCCGGATGCCGCAGCGGCGCACCGCGATCAGCTCGCGGACAAGACGGTCGTCAGCTTCTGCACGGGCGGCATCCGCTGCGAGAAGGCCGCGATCGTCCTGCGCGAGGAAGGCGTCGACGCCTATCAGCTCGAGGGCGGGATCCTCGGCTACTTCGAGCACGAGGGCGGCGCGCACTGGAACGGCGAGTGCTTCGTCTTCGACGAACGCGAGGCCCTCGCCCCCGACCTGACGGCGCGGCGCTGACGGTGCCGCGAACCGTCGTCCTCACCGGCGCCGGCATCTCCGCCGAGTCGGGCATCCGTACGTTCCGTGCCGCCGACGGGCTCTGGGAGGACCATCGCATCGAGGATGTCGCGACTCCCGAGGGCTATGCGGCCGACCCGGCTCTCGTCCACGCGTTCTACGACGAGCGTCGTCGCGCGGCGGCCGCCGCGGAGCCCAATGCGGCCCATCTCGCCCTCGCCGACCTCGAAGCACGGCGCCCGGGCGATGTGTTCATCGTCACGCAGAACATCGACGATCTGCACGAGCGTGCCGGGTCGGTGCGCGTCAGCCACATCCACGGCGAGCTCGCGTCGGCGCTCTGCGAGGCGTGCGGAGAGCGGATGCCGTGGCAGGGCGACCTCGCTGACGGGCCGCCCTGCCCGGTGTGCGGAGCCCGAGCACTCCGCCCCGACGTGGTCTGGTTCGGTGAGGCGGTATATGGGCTCGACGACATCTTCGACGCGGTGGCGCTGTGCGAGCAGTTCTGGGTGATCGGGACGTCGGGGGCGGTCACGCCCGCGGCATCCCTCGTCGCGGTGGCGGCGGAAGCCGGGGCCCGCACCGCTCTGCTGAACCTCGAGGCCTACGAGGACCTTCGCCTGTTCGACGACGTCGTGCTCGGCCCGGCGACGGCCACCGTTCCCGAGTGGGTCGCCCGCTTCTGAGCGTCGGGGGTCAGGGGTCGGGGGTCGGCGGTAGCGTCGTCGCATGGAACCGCACCGGCTCACGCGTGAGCAGGCCCGTCGCATCATCGTGCGGGCGCAGCTGCTCGAGGCCGACCGGCCCGGCGACGTCGTCGAGGTGGCCGAGCAGATCGGGGCGATCAAGATCGATCCGACGGCCGTCATCGCGCCCAGCGAGCAGGCGATCCCGTGGACGAGGATCGGCTGGGGCTACGAGCCCGGGCAGCTGACCAAAGCCGTCGAGGACGACCGGCAGCTCTTCGAGTACGCCGGCTCGTTCCACCCGGCGAGCATGCTCCCGGCGATGCGGGTGCGGATGCGCGAGCGGTCCGTGCGTGAGAGCACGGCGGCCTGGCTCGAGGCGAACAGCGCCTTCCGAGCCGACGTCCTGGCGCGACTGCGCGCCGACGGGCCTCTGCTGGCGTCCGACATCCCCGACACCGCCGCCGTGCCCGCTGGTAACGACAGCGGCTGGTACAGCGACAACCAGGTGCCGCGCATGCTCGATCTGCTCGAGCGGCTCGGCGAGGTCGCGGTCGTCGGGCGTGCCGGTCGGCTGCGCCGCTGGGATGTCGCGGAGCGGGCGCGCGGCCCCGAGCCCGACGACCTGACCTACGACGAGGCCGGGGCGATGCTCGACGAGCGCCGTCTGCAGGGCGCGGGGCTCGCGCGGCAGAGATCGTCGTGGTCGGGGGTGGGGACCGCGGGCGAGCCGGCCGTCGTCGAGGGCAGCTCGTGGAAGTGGCGGGTCGACCCGCGGGCGCTCGAGGCCATCGACGACGATCCCGGCGGGAGGGTGGCGATCCTCAATCCGTACGACGGGATGCTGTTCGACCGGCCGCGACTGGTCGAGGCGTTCGACTTCACCTACAAGCTCGAGCAGTTCGTGCCGAAGGCGCAGCGCGTGTACGGCTATTTCGCGCATCCGATCCTATGCGGCGACCGGTTCATCGGTCTTCTCGACGCCGCCCTCGACAAACCGAAGGAGAACCTCGTCGTCACGGCGCTGCACGAGCTCGTGCCCTGGGAGAGCGAGGAGCGCGAGATGGTCGAGGCGGAGATCCGCGACCTCGGCGAGTGGCTCGGCGTGCCGGTGCGCGGGCTCGACTGACCCCGGCCTCGGGGCCTACCAGCCGACCGCCGAGGTCGCAAGTCGGTCGCGACGGCGCCGGTGACGGCGAAGCATGGTGACAGCCCCGCAATCGAAACGAAAGGAGCCGCCCATGGCTCGCATCATCGAGACCATCGACGTCGACGTTCCCGTCTCCGTCGCCTACAACCAGTGGACGCAGTTCGAGTCGTTCCCGCACTTCCTGAGCTTCGTCGAGTCGGTCACCCAGCTCGACGACGGCACGACCCACTGGAAGGTGAAGATCGGCGGGGCCGAGCGCGAGTTCACCGCCAAGATCACCGAGCAGCACCCCGACGAGCGTGTGGCCTGGAACAGCGTCGGCGGCAAGGACGAGCACGCCGGTGTCGTGACGTTCCACAAGCTCAGCGACAACGAGACCCGCGTCACGGTTCAGCTGGACTGGAAGCCCGAGGGCTTCGTCGAGTCGGTCGGTGCCGCCATCGGCATCGACGACCACGCCGTGAAGAAGGACCTCACGCGCTTCAAGGAGTTCATCGAGTCGCGCGGCACCGAGACCGGTGCCTGGCGCGGCGACATCGAGAACTGACCCCGGCGCGATACGACGAGAGGCCCCTCCGTTCGGCGGAGGGGCCTCTCGTCGCGGTGCCGAGCGGCTGCGGGCGGTACCGAGCGGCTGCCGCTCAGCTGCTGAGCTTGCGCAGCGCCGATCGCTTGTGCGCCGCCCGGTCGCCGCTCTTCTCCGCCTCGACGATGAAGGCCGGCTCGTCGGCGGATGCCGTGAACTTCTGACCCGCGAACTGGAAGTCCTTCTCCTTCTTCTCGACGATCTTTCCCTGCGTTCGTCCCTGAGAGGTGTCCCAGCTCACGCGGTCGCCCTTCGACAGTTCCTGAGCCATCCCGGTTCCTTCCGTTGTGCTTCGAATGCGGCGATCCTGTCGCCCGGCGGCGCCGGGGGAGAAGTCGTTGACACACCGGGGTCGGATGCGCCAGCACTCCCGCCGACTGCCCGCGGCCTGCGAGACTGCGGGCATGCGCACGATCATCATCACGGGAGCCAGCGACGGGATCGGGGCGGCCGCGGCGCGGCGCCTCGCGCGGGAAGGGCACCGCGTCGTGCTCGTCGGGCGCTCGCCTGAGAAGACCCGGGCTCTCGCGAGCGAGCTCGACGCGCCCTACCACCTGGCCGACTACGCCGAGCTCGCCCAGGTGCGGCGTCTGGCCGACGAGCTGCTCGAGGCGTATCCACGGATCGACGTCCTCGCCAACAACGCCGGCGGTATCTTCGGCCCGCGTGCCCTCACCGTCGACGGCTACGAGCAGACGTTCCAGGTCAATCACCTCGCCGGGTTCCTGCTGACGAACCTGTTGCTGGAGCGACTCATCGAGAGCGAGGCATCCGTCATCCAGACGGCGAGCGTGGCCGCGCGCCTGTTCTCGCGGTTCGACGTGAGCGATCTGAACGCGGCGAAGCACTACTCGGGGCGCATCGCCTACGGCAATGCCAAGCTCGCCGACATCCTGTTCACCCGTGAGCTGCAGACCCGCTTCGGCGACCAGGGCATCTCGGCGGCCGCCTTCCACCCCGGCGTGGTGGCGACGCAGTTCGCCGCGAACGTGCCCGGCCCGCTCCGGTGGGTCTACCACAACCCGCTCGTGCGGAGGCTGCTCACCACGACCGACGAGGGCGGCGCGCGTCTGGTCTTCCTCGCCGACGGCATCCCGAACCGCGACTGGGTGCCCGGCGCCTACTACGAGAACGACCGCCCGACCCGGTCGCACCGCAACGCGACGGACCCCGATCTCGCCCGCGAGCTCTGGGACCGCAGCGCCGAGATGGTCGCCCTCGCCCGCTGACCCGTCCGCGCCGAGCACGCACCGGCGCGCCGAGCACGCACCGCGCACCGTGCACTTTCGCCGGGATGGTGCGTGCTCGGCGGGAGATGCGCAAGGGGGTCGGGCGGGGCGCGCGGGGGCACGTACCGTGAGGGCGACGAACGGGAGGATGACATGGTCGACAAGCGCAACGAGCCCCACGGACCCGAGCAGATGCCGGACCGCCACCCGCGGCCCGATCCCACCGATCTGACCAATCAGGCGAGCTTCCGGCAGGGGGCGGCGTCGCGCTGGCTCGTGCCCGGTGGAGTCCTCGCGGCGGTCGCGATCGTGCTCTACGTGCTGGCTTTCCAGCTGCAGACGGCGCTGCCCGCCATCGGCATCGTCTACGCGGTCGTCGGCTGGGCGATGATGGTCGTCGCCGCGCGCTCGTCGGACGACGCGCCCGTGCGCAACCGGCGTCTCGCCTTCGCGATGGGCATCCTCGCCGTGGGGTCTCTCGCGCTCTTCGTCCTGATCTACATCACCGAGACGCTGTAGCCCCCGCCCCCACGCCACCGCCGAGAACGCACCTCCGAACCGAGAACGCACCATGCAGCGTGCGTGCTCGCGTCGAGGGTGCGTTCACGGCGGCATCCGCACCGCGCCTAGACCCCGCCGTCGCGCGACGCAAGCACCCTGGTCGTTCCGCGCGCGACACCTACCGTGGTCGCATGGCGACGGCAGACGCAGCATCCGATCCTCGAGCGACACGACGGCACCCCGCGCATCATCGGGTCGTCGTGGTCGGCGGTGGCAACGGCGGTGTCTCGGCCGCAGCCCGACTGCGACGGCAGGGGGTCGACGACATCGCGCTGATCGAGCCGAAGGACACCCACGAGTACCAGCCGCTGTTCTCGCACGTCGCCGGTGGCACCGCGCGAATCAGCGAGACGGTCCGGCCGCAGCGCAGCGTCATCCCCGACGGTGTCCGGTGGATCCAGGATGCCGTGACCTCGGTCGATCCGCACCGGTCGACGCTGCGCCTGGCCTCGGGCGGCGAGGTCGGCTACGACCATCTCGTCCTGAGCCCCGGGATGCAGAAGGACTGGGCGAGCGTTCCGGGCCTGGCCGAATCGATCGGCACGGGCGACGTGACCACCCACTACGAGCGCGACCTCGCGGCCCGCACCTCGTTGCGCCTGCGCGACCTCCGGCGGGGCACCGTCGTCTTCACTCAGCCCGCGGGCCCGGCCTCGTGCGCCGGCGCCTCGCAGAAGCCGATGTACCAGGCGTGCGACTACTGGCGGCGCACCGGCGTGCTGGATGACATCCGGGTCGTTCTCGTCGTGCCGGAGAACACCGTGTTCGGCATCCCGGCCTTCGACCGTGAGATCCAGCGGGCGATCGACCGCTACGGCATCGAGCTGCGGACGCAGAGCGCGTTGATCGAGGTGGATGCCGCGGCATCCGAGGTCGTGATCGCCTCGCCGTCCGGCATCGAACGCCTCCGATTCGATCTCGTCAACGTCGTGCCGCCCCAGTCGGCGCCCGACTGGATCCGCGAGTCCGGGCTGGCAGCCGACGGCGATGCGGACGGGTTCGTCGACGTCGACCCCGAGACCCTGCGCCACACCCGCTTCGGCAACGTGTGGGCCATCGGTGACGCCGCCGCGACGACGAACTCGAAGAGCGGGGGAGCGCTGCGCAAGCAGACCATGGTGCTCGCGAAGAACCTCACCGCAGCCCTGTCGGGTGCCGAGCCCCGCGCGCGGTACGACGGCTACGGCGTGTGCCCGATGACGGTGTCGCGGTCGAGTGTCGTGTGGGCCGAGTTCGGTCCGTCCGGCGAGCTCATGCCGACCATCCCCTTCTTCCGGCGCATGTACCGCGAGAGTGCGCTGTCGTGGCTCTTCGACCGGCGCGTGCTGCCGTGGGTGTACTGGAACCTCATCCTCACCGGGAGGGTGTGACGCCTGCGGCATCCTGGCCGGCGTCGCTGCCCGCCGCGGGCGCGCGCTCGGCCGTCAGCCGCACGCGGGCCACGAGGATGCCGGCGATCAGCGCGCCGAGCCCGCCCACCGCCATGTCGCCGATCGTGTCGTCGTAGGTCACGAGGATCGAGTCGACGAAGACCTTCCCGATCCATTCCACGATCTCCCACAGCGCGGCGAAAGCGAGGCCGAACGCCGTCGTGACGACGAGGCCGGTACGCGCCCGGAATCCCGCGGCTCCGGGAAGCGGCACGATCCCGACCCGGGCTGCCGCGATGTAGGCGAGCGCCGCGAGGACGCCCGTGCACACGAGGTGCACCGGGATGTCCCAGGACGGCAGGCTGCGGTACAGATCGACGACGTTGCTCCACGCGGCGACGAGAACCGTGACGCCGCACACGATGTCGAACCCGGGCCGGACGCCGACGAAGCGCGGTGCGACGAGTGCGGGGAGCGCGAATGCGAGGATGCCGGCGTCGGTGAGCTCGAACCACAGCGCGGCGACCACGACGCTGAGCAGGCCGCACAGCCGGACCGCGTCCGCGATGACCGCACTGGTCGTCCGAGGCGGGCGGAGGAAGTTCTCGATCATGACGGGGCGGCTCATGACGCATCCTCTCGCAGCCCGAGGAGGACATGCACCCCGAGGTGGTCGGAGGGCGCCGCGCCGTCGATCGTCCGGGCGTCGACGGCCGCCCGTGTGACGCGCGACGCCCGGTCGACGGCGATCCAGTCGATCGGCCCCTTGCGGACGCGCGGCGGATGGTAGCCGCCATAGGTGTCCCAGAGCGGAGTCGTGCGGATCTCGGCGGCGTGCCACGCGTCGACCAGGTCGCCGCTGAGCAGCGCCGACACCGGTGCGGACCCCGGCCCGGCGTTGAGATCGCCCATGACGACGACCGGCCCCGGCGTCTCCGCGGCGAGGTCGTGCAGCAGCCAGGCCGAGCGCAGACGCGACCGCGCTGAGAAGACGTCGAGGTGCGTGTTGAAGACGGTCAGCCCGCTGCCGGTGACCCGATCGCGAAACGCCGCCCGGACGACGACCCGTGGCACCGGATTGCCCCACGACGCCGATCCGGCGACGGTGGGCGTCTCGGACAGTGCGAGCTGGGTGTGGCCGGTGAGCTCCAGCCGGTCGGCGTCGAAGAAGATCGGGCATCCCTCGCCGCGGCCGTCGACGCCCCGGCCGTGACCGACGAAGCGGTACGACGTGCCGAGCGAGGCGCGCACGAGGTCGGCCTGGTCGGGCATCGCCTCCTGCGTGCCGAGGATCGCGGGCGGGTCGGCGTGCAGCACGGTGGCCAATCGCCGACCGCGCACCGTCCAGCGGTCGTTCGGGGGCC
The DNA here is from genome assembly GCF_002245215.1 of Microbacterium sp. Yaish 1. Classification (GTDB taxonomy): domain Bacteria; phylum Actinomycetota; class Actinomycetes; order Actinomycetales; family Microbacteriaceae; genus Microbacterium. The sequence goes on along the minus strand of NZ_NPMR01000002.1, from coordinate 1,072,360 downwards.
ACGTCGGACCGTCGATGCGTCGGCGGATGTTCCAGGTCGCGACGTGGAGGTCGTGCGGATGCATCTCGCCCGGGCCGAACAGGCGGGCGACGGTGCTCGCGCCCGCTGCGCCCGTCATCGTCGAGCCTCCGCGGCGCGGGCGATGCGGCGGCGTCTCGTGCGCCGCAGCCGCCGGGCGACGCGGCGGTGCGGCAGCTCGTCGGGCCAGTGCGCGACGACGGTGTGGAAGCCGCGGGCGACCCGCGTGCGGAAGGCTCGACCGTCGTCGAAGGGCCGCATCGAGATCCCCATGTCGGCCCGTCGCGAGTACGCGATACGGTGCCGTCCGCCCAGGTGGAACGCCAGGTCGAAGTCGTCGTGCACGTCGGCGTCGCCGCGGTGCACCTCCGTGCTGACGCTCCGCCACGCGGCGCGCCGGAAGGCGAGGTTCGAGCCGAACAGCGGCAGGTGGCCGAGCGCGGCGAACCCCAGCAACGCGTAGAGCCCGAGGTAGGTCGCGGCGAGGGGACGGCGCAGCACCCGCGGTCCGTCGATGAAACGCGCGCCGCCCGTGAGCACGGCGACATCGGGGCGGCGGGCGAAGTCGCGGCAGAGGTCGGCGATCCAGGTCGGGGACGGCAGCGAGTCGGCGTCCAGTCGCAGCACGAGATCGCCGATCGCGTGGTCATAGCCCGTCGCCGCCGCGGCGGGGATGCCGGCCGCGGCGCATTCGACGACGCGGGCACCGGCGGCACGGGCGACGTCGGCGGAATCATCGCGCGAGCCGTTGTCGACGACGACGATCTCGTCGGGCGGCTCGGACTGCTCGGCGAGGGCGCGCAGACACCGCCGCAGCATCACGGCGTCGTCCTTCACCGGGATCACGACCGAGACGGTCGGACGGTGCAGCGGGGGCCGGGATTCGCATGTCATCGGACCTCACGCTACGGCGGGCGGGGGAGCCCCGGCAGCGGCTTGACAGTGCTGCGGCGCCTCGTCAATGACATGCTGGGGGTATGCCTCAGCAGAGCGACCTCCTCGCCGTCCTCGTCGATGCCGACAACGTCTCGCCGTCGCGGATCGGCGGTGTGCTCGCCGAGATCGCCACTTATGGCACCGCCTCGGTCAAGCGCGTCTACGGCGACTGGACCAAGTCGCAGTTGCGCGGGTGGAAGGATGCCGCGAGCGAGCACGTCATCCAGCCGATGCAGCAGTTCGACAACACGACCGGCAAGAACGCGACCGACAGTGCGCTGATCATCGACGCGATGGACCTGCTGTACACGCGCCGGTTCCAGGGGTTCTGCATCGTCTCGAGCGACAGCGACTTCACGCGTCTGGCCTCGCGTATCCGCGAGGAGGGCGTCACCGTCTACGGCTTCGGTGAGCGGAAGACGCCCGAGGCCTTCCGCAACGCGTGCGATCAGTTCACCTACCTCGAGGTGCTCGGCGTCGTCGACGAGAAGGATGCTGCGCGCTCGACGACGGCTGAGCGCTGGACGTCCGCCGCGCTGCGCGGCGATGCGCGCCTCGTGGCCCTGCTCCGCAGCGCCGCCGAGACGGCCTCTGCCGACGACGGCTGGTCCGACCTCGGGACGGTGGGGCAGCTCATGCGCAAGCAGCAGCCCGACTTCGACCCTCGTAACTGGGGCTACGCGAAGCTGTCGGATCTCGTGCGAGCGGTGGGGCTGTTCACGATCGAGTCGAAGCCGGGCGGGATGTCGCTGCGCCCGAAGACCTCGGCGGGCGTGAAGGGCTCCGACGACACCGCTGCGGATGCGCCGGCGAAGGGCCGCGGCGAGGCGCGCGGCGAGGCGGAGGCCGGAACGGCCGGCGGACGCTCGCGCCGCAAGCCGTCGCGCGCGAAGGGCGCCGCGCCCGAGGGCGAGCCGCCGGCGCGCGACGACACCGGCGACTCCCGCGACGAGGCCTCGCAGGCGACGCCCGCGGCCGAACCGGCGGACGGTCCCTCGTCACGCAACCGCCGTCCGATGATCGAGCAGCTCACGCTGGGTGCAGCCCTGGATGCGGCTCTCGACGCCGTCTCGTCGGCGGCGCGTGACAACGCTGCGGCACCCGCAGCACCGTCGGAGCGCACGGAGACGGCCGGCGCGGCAGCGACCGAGCCCGCGCCGGTGTCCGACGCGGCCGAGACCCCGGATGCCGCGAGCCCAGACGAGCCGGCAACGGGGGCCGACGCCGCTCCGCTACCGGATGAGGCGCCTGCCGCGGGACGGTCCGCGAAGAAGACCAGCGGGAGGACAGCGGCGAAGACGAGCGCGAAGTCCGAAGCGGCGACGACCGCGGCGAGCGGTGAGGCGAAGACCCGGACTCCTCGCAAGACGGGGGCCCGCACCGCTGCGAAGCGCGCGACGGACGCCGACGCCTCGACGGAGACGGAGACGGAGACGGAGACGGCTGCGCCGGCTTCGGGCACCGACGCGGCGTCCGCCCCCGCGGCTGACGTCGATGCCGGCGCCGAGTCCGTTCCCGCTGAGCCGGAGGCGTCGTCCGACGCGCCGGCTCGGCCGAAGCGCACGTCGCGGAGCCGCGCCGCCGCCCCGCAGACGCCGTCGGACGAGACCGAGACCGAGACCGAGGCCACCGTCCGGCCGAAGCGCGCACCCCGCAGCCGGAAGGCTCCGGCGACGGATGCTTCTGCGGAGCCCGCCGCTGAGTCACGCGCCGAAGAGCCCGCCGCAGCAGAGCCCGCGGCAGCAGCACCCGCCGAGACCGCGGCTGCTCCCGAGGTGGCATCTGCGCCCGTCAAGCGGGCCCCGCGCCGGGCATCACGCCCCGGTTCATCCGCGAGCTGATCCGCAGGTGCCCGCGGGTCAGCGGCGGCTGCGGCGCAGCGCTGCGGCGACGGTGCGGCGGCGTCGCCGGGCCGGGACGACGGGGACCGGCTGCGTGACCACCGCGTCGACGACCATCGATCCGCTCGCGGGGCCGACGACCGGCACGGGAGTCGTCGCAGCGCTGATGTGATCCGCGCGAGCGACCGGCATGGTCGCGAGTTCGCGACGCGCACGCAGGTAGGCCGGGATCAGGATCACGGTCGCCCCGAGCCAGGCGAGGGGATTGCTCCACGCGACACCCGCGAAACCGATGAGCGCGCCGAGCACGACAGCCGCTCCGGCGCGCATGAACAGCTCGACGATTCCGGTGATGGTCGGCACGAGAGTGTGACCGAGGCCCTGCAGCGCCCCGCGGAGCACGAACAGGACGCCCAGCGCCGTATAGGTCGCGCCGTTGATGACCAGCATGAGGGCGGCGAGCGACACCACGTCGTCCGCTCCGTCGCCGACGAACAGCCGGACGAGCGGCGCCCCGAGCGTGATGAGCACCGCACCGAGTCCGACGGCACCGATGACGGCCATCCACGTCGCCTGCGCGACGCCCTGGCGGATGCGGTCGGGACGTCCGCCGCCGTAGTTCTGGGCGACGAACATCGAGACGGCGAGTCCCAGCGACTGCAGCAGAGCGATCGCGAGCCCGTCGACGCGGGATGCGGTCGTGTAGGCGGCGACGGCGTCGGCGCCGAGCTCGTTCAGGCGCACCTGCACCGCGAGCGTGCCGATCGCGATGATCGAGGCCTGGAACCCCATCGGCAGGCCGAGTCGCAGGTGCAGCGCGAGATCGGCTCGCGTGATGCGCCAGTCGGCGCGCCGCATGCGCAGGACGGGGATGCGCCGGCGGATGTAGTCGAGGCACAGCACCACCGAGAGCGCCTGCGACACCACCGTCGCGAGGGCAGCGCCACCGACGCCCCATCCGAGTGGCCCGACCATCAGCACGACGAGCACGACGTTGAAGACGCACGCGACCGTCAGGAAGATCAGCGGGGTGCGGGAATCGCCGATGGCGCGGATGATGGCGGCGAGGTAGTTGAAGAACATCGTCGCCCCGGCGCCCAGGAAGCTGACGATCGCGAACGTCGTCGCGTCGTCGAGCAGTTCGGGAGGCGTCTGCAGCAGCCGCAGGAGCGGGCGCGAGAGGAACGGTGCCACGACGGTGAGCGCGACGCTCGTGACGGCGGTCAGCGTGGCGCCCGCCGCGACCGAGCGGCGGACTGCGGCGTGGTCACCGGCGCCGAAGGCCTGCGCCGTGGGGATCGCGAATCCCGAGGTGAGTCCCCACGCGAAGCCGATGAGGAGGAAGAGCATCGATCCGGTTGCGCCGACCGCGGCGAGTGCATCGACACCGAGCCAGCGACCCACCACGACCGCGTCGACGATGTGGTACATCTGCTGCACCACGTTGCCGATCAGAAGGGGCACCGAGAACGCGAGGATGACGCGCCAGGGGCTGCCGGTGGTGAGGGTGCGGGACATCGCGGTGGCCTTCGAGAAGATGCGGGCACGACAACGGCGGCGCCGGAGCGCCGCCGTCGGTCAGTGTATCGAATCGATTCGAGATGTGCCACGGGATATCCCGCACGCGCACACGCGGTGTCAGCGGGCCGAGCCCTTCCGCGGCTTCAGGAACGCGCCGCCCTCCTGCTTCTCGCGCTTGGCGGCTCGTTTTTCCTTCAACGATAATTGCGGCGCCTTTTTGTCGCCGCGTGTGCGTGGTGTTTTGGTCGACATGAGAACTCGCTTCCCCTTGTGGCTGGCGTGTGACTCCCGACCATAGCCCGAAAGAAAAGGAAGTCAAATCGCTCCTCAGCTGCGGAATCCGGCGACTTGCTTTTCTGCGGGGACTGGCTATGGTGGGTGGTCACCGCCCCGTCATCTCGCCTTTGCGGGCTCGAGATCGGGGCTTTTCGTGCACCGCAAAAAGCAGAACGGAAGAAAAATGGAGAAGACAGCCGAAGCGACGTCGAGCGACGTCCGGACGCGTCTGGAAGCGCTCCTCGCGGAACGCCGTGAGCTGCTCGCGGATATCGAGCCGCGTGCCGTTCCCTCGGTCGATCCGGTGGCGTATCAGGCCGCCGCATCGCACCGCGCCGCGATCACGCTGATCAGCGAGGCGCTGGACCGCGTTCGTGCGGGCTCGTACGGTCAGTGCGTCGGATGCGGTCGCGCGATCGCTCCCGCACGTCTGGAAGCAGTTCCCTACGCTCCCGCGTGCATCGAGTGCCAGAGCCGGGCCGAGACCGCCTGAGGACGCTCACGCGCTCGGCAGCGCCACACGGACGAGCAGGCCGCCGCCTTCGCGCGGCATGATGCGCAGATCGCCGCGGTGGCTGCGGACGATGGTCGCGACGATGGTCAGCCCGAGGCCGACGCCGCGGTCGGATGCCGGGCGGGTGCGATCGCCCGCCCGGACGAACGGCTCCGTCAGCGTCGCGACGCGAGCCGGATCGAGCTCGGGCCCGGTGTTCGCGATCTCGAGCAGCGCCCACCCGTCCGGTGCCGTGCGCGTCCGCACCGCGATCTCGCCGCCGTCGGGGACGTTGTGGAGCATGGCGTTGGTGACGAGGTTCGACACGAGCTGCCCGAGCAGGGCGGCGTTGCCGTGGGCGACCGCCGGCCCCGGCTCCACCCGGATGCTCGGTGACGGTCGGTGCGTCGCCGAAGCGTCGGGGTCGCGCACGTCGGCGGCGACCCGTTCCGTGAGGGCGGCGAGGTCGACCTGCTCGAAGCTCAGGCCGGTGCGGCCGGCACGTGCGAGATCGAGCAGTGCCTCCGTCGTCGCGATCGCCCGCTCGTTCGTCTCGGCGATCCTGCTCAGGACGAGGTCGACGTCGCGCCCCTCCGGATCGGCTCGCGCGACCTCCACGATCGTGCGGATGACGGCGTGCGGCGTGCGCAGCTCGTGCGATGCGTTCGCGGCGAACCGCGACTCCTCTGCGACAGCGCGTTCGATCCGATCGAGCATGTCGTCGAATGCGTCGGCGAGGTCGGTCAGCTCGTTCCGGCGTCCGCGCAGCGCGATTCGGCGGTGAAGCGTTCCGGCATCGGCCCGGCCGACCACCCCGGTGATCCGTCCGAGCGGAGCGAGCATCCATCCCGCGAGGAACCAGCCGCCGACGAGTCCCACGACGATGAGGACGGCCAGAGCCCACCACGCGTACTTGACGAAGACGTCGGTGAGGTCGCCGCGACCGGGCGCCCACCCGCCCGTCGACTGACTGAACAGGTCGCCGCTCGGCACGAACCGCAGGGCCAGCAAGCCGACGCCGAAGAGCACCGCGCCGGCGACGACGAGGAACCCGGCGTAGCTGAGGGTGAGCGAAACCCGGAGGGAGAGTCCTCGGCGGCGGGCGATCACGGCGCGGGGTCCGACATCCGGTATCCGACACCCGGCACGGTCTCGATGACCCAGGGCTCGCCGAGCCGTTTGCGCAGCGTGGAGATCGTGATGCGGACCGCGTTCGTGAACGGGTCGGCGTTCTCGTCCCAGGCGCGTTCGAGCAGCGCCTCGGCGCTGATGACACCACCGCCGGCGCTGAGGAGCACCTCGAGCACGGCGAACTGCTTGCGTGTCAGCGCGATGTACCGTCCGTCGCGGTAGACCTCGCGGCGGAAGGGATCGAGCCTCACGCCGCCGAACTCGCGGATCGGGGGAGCGGAGCTGGTCGAGCGACGTGCCAGCGCGCGCAGTCGCAGCACGAGCTCGCGCATCGCGAACGGCTTGGTCAGGTAGTCGTCGGCACCGGACTCGAAGCCCGACGCTTTGTCATCCAGCCGATCGGCCGCGGTCAGCATGAGGATGCGGGGCGCCCCGGTCTGCTGGGAAAGGTGGCGCGCGATCTCGTCGCCGTTCGGGCCGGGGATGTCGCGGTCGAGCACGACCACGTCGTACGCGGTGATCGTCAGCTGCTCGAGCGCGGTATCGCCGTCGGCGGCGAGGTCGGCCGAGATGGCCTCGAGGCGGAGGCCGTCGCGGATCGCCTCGGCGAGGAAGAGCTCGTCCTCGACGATCAGCACACGCATGGCCTCAGGATAGGCGTGCGCATGTATCGCGGGCGTATGCGGAATCAGCGACACCGGTGCAACATCCGCTCTCATCCACTGGGATCATGAGCACTTCCTCCGCCCCGGTTCCGACCCGCCCGCTCACGCTGCCGACGACCGAGCCCGGACGGCGGGTGACTTTCGTGCCACCGCGCCCGCGAGCGCGGACGTCCCGTCGTGTTCGCCGTCGCCGTCTCGCTCTCGGCGCGGTTGCCGTCGCGGGTGCGGTCGCCCTCGGCGCGTCCGTCATCGGTGCGCTCGCCGGTTCATCGGGTCTTCAGCTGCCGCCGATGCCGCCGGTCTTCCCGGGCACGGTCTTCACGCCGTCGGTCGACGACGGCTTCATCGAGGACGGGGTGCAGGTGAGTCTGTGGGACGACGACCTGCCGGCCATCTCACGACTGAACCCCGAGCTGCTCGCGGCGATGCGCGCCGCCGAGGCACGTGCCGCCGACGACGGCATCCGCCTCGGGGTCACGAGTGGCTGGCGCAGCGCGGCGTATCAGCAATGGCTCCTCGACGACCGCATCGCTTCGGTGGGGGAGGAGACCGCCCGTGCCTACGTCGCCACGCCCGAGCAGTCACGTCACGTCAGCGGCGACGCCATCGACATCGGACCCGTCGACGCGCAGTACTGGCTGATCTCCTACGGCTCGGAGTTCGGCATCTGTCAGACCTACGGCAACGAGCCCTGGCATTTCGAGTTGGCGACCACGCCGGGATCGGAGTGCCCGCCGATGCGCACCGATGCCAACGGCTGAGCCCGGGCCGCGGCGGCGGGTGCGCCTACGATCGAGAGAGCCCCTCAACGATCCAGGAGTCACCGTGTCCGCCGTCACCGCCGCCGCCCGCTCCCACGTCGACGACCTCGCCGACTTCGTCGCAGCGTCGCCGTCGAGCTTCCACGCCGCCGCGGAGGTTGCCCGTCGCCTCGTCGCCGCGGGCTTCACCGAGCTGTCCGAGGACGAGCGCTGGCCGGAGCAGCCGGGCGGGCGCTACCTGGTGGTGCGCGACGGCGCCGTGCTCGCGTGGATCGTGCCGGCAGCGGCGACGGCGGTGACGCCCGTCCGGGTGTTCGGCGCGCACAGCGACTCGCCCGCCTTCAAGCTCAAGCCCCGCCCCACCACCGGCCGGCTCGGCTGGCTGCAAGCCGGGGTCGAGGTCTACGGCGGACCGCTGCTCAACTCGTGGCTCGACCGCGAGCTGCGGCTGGCCGGCCGTCTCGTGCTCGACGACGGCACTGCGGTGCTCACCGCGACGGGCCCGCTCCTCCGCCTGCCCCAGCTCGCCATCCACCTCGACCGCGAGGCGAACGATCATCTCGCGCTCGACAAGCAGACGCAGACGCAGCCCGTGTGGGGGCTCGGGTCCGCAGACTCCGCCGATCTGCTCGGCGAGCTCGCCCGCGAGGCGGGAGTGGATGCCGCCCGCATTCGCGGCTACGACGTCGTGACGGCCGATGCCGCCCAGGGCTCGGTCTTCGGTGCGGGCGACGTCTTCTTCGCGGCCGGGCGGCTGGATGACCTCGCCTCCGTCCATGCTGGCGTCGTCGCGCTGGAGCGAGCCGCCGCAGGCTTCGACGCCGGGCACATCGCGATGCTCGCCGTCTTCGACCACGAGGAGGTCGGGTCGGCGACCCGCTCCGGTGCGGCCGGACCCTTCCTCGCCGACGTCATCGAGCGCATCCAGCTCGGTCTCGGGGCCGATCGCGAGGAGGGGATGCGCGCCCTGGCGGCATCCTGGTGCGTCTCGAGCGACGTCGGGCACTCGGTGCACCCGAACTACGTCCACAAGCACGACCCCGTCGTACTGCCGGTGCTGGGATCGGGGCCGATCCTGAAGATCAACGCCAACCAGCGCTACGCGACCGACGGCGTCGGGGCGGCGGCGTGGAACGGGTGGTGCGAGGCAGCGGGCGTCGCCAGCCAGGAGTTCGTCTCGAACAACAGCGTCCCCTGCGGCTCGACCATCGGCCCGATCACCGCCACGCGCCTCGGCATCCGCACCGTCGACGTCGGCATCCCGATCCTCTCGATGCACTCGGCGCGCGAGCTCGCGGGCGTCTCCGACCTGCACGATCTCTCGCTCGTGGCCGAGGAGCTGTTCCGCCGGTAGAATCGAGCAGTCCGCGGCGCCGGCCCGGACGAAGCGATGCAACTACCTGCTGACGGAGCAAGGCGGCACGTGAGAACGAGCTGACTGCTCGGAGGCATGCATGACGTCGAATGATCGTTCCCTGATCCACCACACGGGTTGGGTGTTCTTCCCGATCGCGTTCATCGCCCGGCTCCCCTTCGCGATGATGGTCGTGGGCGTCCTCACCCTCGTCGTCTCGGCGACCGGATCCGTGGGGCTCGGCGGGCTCACCTCGGCAGCCGTCGGCATCGGCGTCGTCATCGCCGGCCCCGTCATCGGAGACGCGGTCGACCGCTTCGGCCAGCGGAAGGTGCTCGTTCCCCTGGGCATCCTCAACGGCATCCTCCTGGGCGTCTTCCCGGTCGTCGTCACGGCCGGATCGCCCGATCCGCTCATCCTGACCGCCGCCGCGGCGATCGGTCTGACCGCACCGCAGGCCGCAGCCATGTCGCGCAGCCGGCTCATGGGCATCATCCGGGCGCGTCTCGGTGCCGAGCACCGTCCGCGCACGCTCTCGCGCGTGATGTCGTACGAGTCGGCGGCTGACGAGACGGCCTTCGTCATCGGTCCGTTCCTGGTCGGCATCCTCGCGGCCGTCATCGCGCCCTGGGCCCCGATCGCGATCGCCGCAGCCCTCAGCCTCGTCTTCGTCACCGCCTTCGCCCTCCACCCGAGCGGGCGGATCGCGGCGACGGCGCTCGACCCCGGCGAGAGCGAGGAGCGGGCGCCCATCTCGCAGGTGCTGCGTCCGCGCATCCTCGTCCTGGTCGCGGGCACCTTCGGCGTGGGGCTCTTCTTCGGCGCGACGCTGACATCCCTCACCGCGTTCGCGCAGACCGCGGGCGACGACGTCGAGGCAGGGCTCCTGTACGGGCTGATGGGGATCGGCTCGGCCGCTCTCGCGCTCGCCGTCGTGCTGCTGCCGTCCCGCTTCGCGCTGCGCCACCGCTGGCTCGTCTTCGCAGCCGTCCTCGCGGTCTCGGCCGGTGGTTACGCCGCCTCGGACTCGCTCGGGGCGGTCATCGTCATGCTGCTGCTGATGGGGCTCGGGGTCGGGCCGACCCTCGTGACGCTGTTCAGCATCGCCGGGCACCGCAGCCCCGTCGGCCGCTCGGCGACGACGATGACACTCCTCGGATCGGCACTCACGCTGGCCCAGGCGCTCGCGTCGGCCGTGACGGGGGCGATCGCCGAGGCCGGCGAGGTGCGGCTCGCGATGCTGCTGCCCACGATCGCGGCGGTCCTCGTGCTCGCGCTCGGAGTCGTCAACCTCGCCATCGAACGCCGCGAGCGCACGGGCGATGGTGCAGGGATGCCGCGCGGAGCCCGCTCCGCGCCGTCGCTCGTCAGCCGCTGATCAGCGCACCGGCGGCCGCACCGGCGGCGGCGCCGAGCACCACGACCACCCAAGCGGGGCAGCGCCAGAGGGTCAGAAGCCCGAAGCAGACCAGGGCGAGCGCGAAGTGGTCGGCGCGGGTGACCGACGTCGTGAAGACCGGGTCGTAGAGCGCCGCGGCCAGGATGCCGACGACGGCGGCGCTGGCCCCCCGCACGAGACCGCGCGCCCGCGCGCGTCGTCGCAGGACGGCCCACACCGGCAGGGCACCGAGAAGCAGCAGGAAACCGGGGAGGAAGATCCCGACGAGCGCGATCGCCGCCCCGGCCACGCCGCCCGGGCCGACGCTCGCGAGCGCCCCGAGATAAGCGGCGAAGGCGAAGAGCGGGCCGGGCAGGGCCTGCGCGGCGCCATAGCCGGCGAGGAACGTCTCGGCATCGACCCAGCCCGGCCCGACGACGGCGCTCTCGAGCAGGGGGAGGACCACGTGGCCGCCACCGAAGACGAGCGCCCCGGAGCGCAGGAAGGCATCGAACAGCGCGATCGAGCCGTCGCCCGTCATCCGGGCCGCGATCGGGCTCGCGACGAGGAGAGCGACCAGGGTCGCGAGCGCGGCGATCCCGACGCGGGTGCCCGCGCTGGGAAGGCCGTCGTCCGCGGCGGCGGCGTCGGACGACGCGATGGCGCCCTCGGCGAGCCAGAGGGCCCCCGCGATCGCTCCGAGGGCGATCACGCCGAACGGGGCGAGCGGGCCGCCCACCAGCGCGACCCCGACGGCCGCCGCGATCGCGATCGTTCCGCGTGGGCGGTCGGGCGCGAGGCTGCGCGCCATGCCCCAGACGGCGTGCGCGACGACGGCGACCGCGACCACCTTGAGCCCGTCGATGACTCCGGTCGCGATGGGGCCCGTCATGGCGCCGATCCCACTCGCCGCCCAGACCATGAGGGCAGCGGAGGGCAGGGTGAACGCGGCGAACGCCGCCGCCGCTCCCGCGAGTCCCGCGCGGCGCAGGCCGATCGCGAACCCCACCTGGCTCGACGCGGGGCCCGGCAGGAACTGGCACAGCGCCACGAGCTCGCCGTAGGTCCGATCGCCGATCCAGCGTCGACGGGTCACGAACTCGTCGCGGAAGTAGCCGAGGTGTGCGACCGGGCCACCGAAGGACGTCAGTCCGAGGCGCAGGAACACCGCGAACACGGCGGCGAGATTCGACACCCGTCCAGCGCACCATCGATCCGTGAACACGGGGTGAACGCCACGCGCGACTAGCACACCCAGATGACGCGGCACGTCACCGCGCGGACACCTCTCGGGGCGTGATCGTTCACTCGGTGATCGCGCGCGGTCCCTACCGTCGGCGGCATCCCTCTTGCACCGAAGGTGGCTTGTCATGCCCGCTGAGCGCCCACGCGCCCGTTTCCTGACCATCGCGACGACGGCGACGCTCGCCGCGGGAGCCCTCTCGCTCGCGCTCGCCGCACCCGCGCTCGCAGCTGTCCATCCCCCGGGGAGCGTGCCCACGGCGAACGCGGCCCCGTCCGGCTCGCTCGTCGTGACCGAGATCGCGCCCGACAACGTCGGCGTCGACGACTACGAGTTCTTCGAGGTTCACAACCGTGGTCCCGTCGACGTCGACCTGGCGGCTGCGGGCGTCTCGTTCGCGTACACGTACACCGACGGCGCCGACCGCTCCCGTGACGTCCCGCTCGCGGTGACCGCCCCGGTCGTCATCCCCGCCGGGGGGACCGTGGTGTTCTGGTTGAGCTACACCGCGGGGAGCGTCGACTCCTTCGCGCGCTCGATCGACGACTTCCGGGCGCACTGGGGCGCCGGCGCCGACACCACCGTGGTGCGCGTGACGGGGCAGGCCGGGATGGCCAACAGCGCGCCCCGCGGCATCCGCATCCTCCAGAACGACGGAATCGTCGGCTGGTCGACCTACGGGCGCACCGCGGCGGCCGCCGGACAGTCGGCGCACTTCCGCCTGCCGACCGAGCGTGTCGACGGCGGCATGGACATCCTCGCCGAGCCGGCTGCGGCGTCGCCGGGCCTCGTGGCACCCGAAGCCGTCACCCCGCCCGCGGGAGAGCAGCCCGGGGAACAGCCCGGGTTCGACCCCCAGCCCGACCCGAGCGTCGTCACCGCACCACTGCAGATCACCGAGCTGCTGCCCGACTCGGCCAACGTCGCCGGCTCGGACGCCTTCGAGTTCATCGAGGTGTACAACGCCTCGAGCGATCCGATCGACTTCTCCGACTACACGATCGATTACCTGTACCCCGTCGAGGGCTCGTCGAGCGTGTGGCCGGCCGTGCCCGGCGACGTCGTGATCCCCGGCGGTGACACGCTCGTGCTCTGGATCAAGAACGGCGCCAACGACGCCCTGACGGCCGCGGACTTCAACGACCACTTCGGCTCGCGGCTCGTCGCGGGAGAGAACCTCGTCGAGATCTCCTCGGCGGGCATGGCCAACGGCTCGGCTCGCGGGATCGCGATCGAGACCAACAGCGGCCGTCACGTCAGCACCGCGCTGTACAACCTCGACGGCGCCGATGACACCGTCGCCGACCAGGGGATCCGTTACACCGTCGGAGCGGATGTCGCGACGCAGCGCATCGTCGACCTCGCCCCGGCGTCGCCGGGTGCCGTGCAGCCAGACCAGGTTCCCGGCGGTCTCATGATCGTTGCGCCCGACACGCAGGCGCCGACGATCGTCGACGGCACTGCCGCCGAGATCCAGCCGGACACGGACTTCGCCATCACGGCGACCGTGACCGACGACGTGCTGGCGCGGACAGTGACCCTGCAGCTTGCCAACGACGTCGATCCCGCCCCGGCGCGCATCAACCTCCTCGACGCGGGCGATGGAACGGTGACGTTCGTGGTCAACGCAGCCGACCTCATCGGCAAGAGCTGGTACGAGTACACGATCACCGCGAGCGACGGCACGAACTCCACGTCGACGCAGACTCGTCGCGTTCCGGTGGCCGGGGTCGACACGAACCCGGTCCGACTCAACCTCGAGGACGGGCGGTTCGTCTCGGGAACGACCGAGATCGTCGCCGCGGGCGATGCGTACCCGAGCCCGATCGAGTTGACGATCGACGGCGCGGCCGTGGAGACCACCCCCACCCTTGAGGACGAGCCGCGCTTCGTCTTCGACACGACGAATGTCAACTACTACTTCAAGAACGGCGTGCGCATCGGCGATGACGTCCTCAACATCTTCGAGATCGGCACGCAGGGGTGGGAGACCATCGTGACCCCGGTGCCGGTCGAGTACGTCGTCCGCGGTGACGAGCTCGTCGTGAGCGTGTGGGCGGGCACGAAGAAGGCGCCCGAGATCGACCTCGCCGAGAACAACGACGACTTCGAGATCCGCGGCCTGCGTCTGGTTCTGCCCGACGGTCGGACGCTCACGCCTCTCGGCTACGACGACCCCGCCGCAGTCCTGCGGATGGGCGACAGCGTCACCGACGCGGGAGCGGCCACCGGCAAGCTCGACTACTACGAGGCGCGCTTCGCGCTGCCCGACGACGCGTTCGCCGGTCTCTCGGCGTCGTGGGACACCACCGCCCGCGCCGACGGTGCCGCCGTGGTGGCGGCGTCCGACGGCGAGACGACCGTCTCGCGGACGGTGACGGTCGACAACACCGCTCCCGTCGTCACCTCGCAGATCGTCGACGGCACCGCCTATCAGGGGCCGATCCTCATCGATGCCGAGATCGCCGACGCGGGATCGGGCGTCGCGAGCACCGTCGCCCGGCTCGACGGCACGGAGATCGCCCTGCCCCACGAGACCTCGTCCGTCGACCTGGCCGCGGGGGAGCACCGCGTCGAGATCACCGCGACCGACCACGTCGGCAACACCGACACCTGGACGGCGACCTTCACGACGTACGACGAGCAGCCGAGTGCCGGTGCCCTCGCGCCGGCGGAAGGGGCCGAGGTGCCGGCGGGCGACGTGACCCTGCAGGCGAAGGTCGAGGACCCGACGGGCGACGTGCTCGACGTGAGCTTCCTCGAGGGGCGCCGGCTCGACCTGTCCGACGGTGACGTCAGCGCGCAGGCCGGCACCGTGCAGGACGCTCGAGCCGTCGACCGCGCGGAGGCCGAGCAGCTGACGGCCGACGACCTGCGCACTCTCGCGGCCGTCGACGGCGTCTCGGAGGAGATCTCGAGCGACCGGGCGTTCCCGTACCAGTCGTTCGACGTGGCGGTCGCCGATGCCGACGCCGGCTCCGACGTCCGCTCGACCTGGTCGGGTCATGCCGACGCGGGGGCGACGGTCATCCTCTACGTCCAGCGAGCCGACGGGTCGGGGTGGGACGAGGTCGACCGCCACGTGAGCGCGGCCGATGACGAGTCGTTCTCGCTCGATGCCGTCGTGGCGGTCGACGACTACGCCTTCGCGGGCGCGGACGGCGCGGGCCGAGTGGTGCGGATGCTCGTGCAGCACTCGGAGGGCTTCGCAGGCGCGGACCTCTCCGACCGGACGACTCCGGTCGCCCCCCACAACGCCGCCGACGTCCCGCGCAGCGAGTTCGACTTCACCCTGGCGTGGGAGTCGGACACGCAGTACTACAACGAGAACACCCTCCCCGGCGAGCCGTACCGCCACCAGCAGGCGATCCACTCGTACCTCCTCGATCGGCGCGACGAGCTGAACCTGCAGTACCTCTTCCACACGGGCGACATCATCGACGACTACGACGTGATGGAGCAGTGGGAGCGGGCCGATCCCGAGTACCGCCGTCTCGACGAGGCGGGCCTGCCCTACGGCGTGCTGGCCGGCAATCACGACGTGGGCCACCACCTGGAGGACTACACGAACTACAGTGCCTACTTCGGTGAGGACCGCTATGCCGGCAACCCCTGGTACGGCGGCAGCTTCGAAGACAACCGCGGTCACTACGACCTCATCTCGGCGGGCGGCATCGACTTCCTGATGCTGTACACCGGCTGGCTTCCGGGGGATGCGTCGATCGCCTGGATGAACGAGGTGCTCGCGCAGTATCCCGACCGCGTCGCGATCATCGCGCAGCACGAGTTCATCCTCACCACCGGAGGGCTCGGCGCGATCCCGCAGCGGGTCATGGACGAGGTCGTCGCGACGAACCCGAACGTCCGCATGGTCTTCTCGGGGCACTACCACGACGCATTCCTGCGCGAGGACGCGTTCGACGACGACGGCGACGGGGTCGACGATCGCTCCGTCTACTCGATGCTGTTCGACTACCAGGGCCTCCCGGAGGGCGGTCTCGGGTTCCTCCGCCTCCTGCACTTCGACAACGAGGGCCGGCAGATGCTCGTGCGGACCTACTCGCCGTCACTCGACGTCTACAACTCCGACGAGCCGAGCCTTCTCGGCCCGGCGGGAGCAGGCGACTACTCGCAGCAGGAGTTCGCACTCACGTACGATCAGCTGCGCATCGAACCGGGCACGCGCACCCTCGGCACCGACGCCTTCTCCGCAGAGGTCCTCGGGGGCACCGAGATCGCGACCTTCTCGGATGTCGCGAGCGGCTCGATCCTCTCGGCCGCCTGGCCCCTCGCGGAGGAGGGGGAGCGCGGATGGTACGTCCGCACGAGCGACCCCTTCGGCGCCGTCGACGACTCGCGCGTGTCACTGTTTACCGTGACCGCCGCCGTCGAGCCCGAGAACCCCGGCGACGGCTCGGGCGGGGGCTCGGACCCCGGCGCCGGAGGCGGAGCGGGCGGCGGCATCGGCGGTGGCACGGGCGGTGTTCCGTCCGGCGGCACCGGCGCGGCCGACCCCGAGGCGGCGGGCGCAGCGGCCGGGGCCGGCGCGCGGCGCGACCTCGCGGCGACGGGAGGCGACGGTGCGACCGCCGTCACGGCGACCGGGATCGCCCTGGTGCTCCTGACCGGTGGGGTGTTCCTCACCGTGATCCGCCGGCGCGCGCACCGCCGCGGACGGGTCTGAACCGCACCCCGGGGTTCAGTCGGCGGTCGGGTCCTCGGACCCGACCGCCACGTTCCATTCGGGCAGGGGGTCGGGCAGCCGTCGCCAGGCCGCCGGGCCGGCCGAGAACTCGGCGTCGTCGAGCACGGCGGCATCCAGGACGTGCCGCACGGCGGCGGTGTTGAGGTCGATGCCCGTCAGCGCGATGTCCTGGCCCACGTCGTCGAGTCCGTGGCCCGCCTCGATCGGATCGATCCACATCGCCGACCCGGCCTGCTCCCACCGCGCGGGAACGTCCGGCCGGCTTGCGAGACGGCAGACCCCGACCGACCGCACGACGAGTCCGCACGAGCCGGAGTCGAGCAGATCGAGAGCCAGCACGAGCCGGCCGGGGTGGAACGGGCGCAACTGCTCGTAGCGCATCGTCGCGACGCGCCGATCGGTCAGGAACGGATCGTGCTCGCCGTTGAGGGCACGCGTCCATCCGGCGCGGTCGCCCGCGTCGCGCAGAGGAAGGGTGGTGCCGAAGCCCAGTGCGGAGAGGTCGTCGGCGACGCCGCGGCTGAGTCGGATGCGCGCGGTCGGCGCCAGGTGCGACGCGAGCGCCATGAGGATCGACAGGTCGGCCGTCGGCATCCGCTCCCAGTTGACGATCACGACGGCGCTCGCCGCCTCGATCAGCTGCGCCGCCAGCCGCGCGCGTGCTCCGACGTCGGCTCGCCCGTCTCCGTGCGGGACGGCCCGACGCAGCGGTGCCTCGTCGCGCAGGTCGTCGACCGCGTGGCGGGCATCGAGCACGCAGAGGGAGGGCATGCCGTGAACGGTGGCATGGACGTGGGCCGGGTCGGCGTCGCTGGCGAGGTCGACGACGCGGAGGGCGCGGTGGCGCCCGGCGATGACGCACAGGCGGGCGTAACGACGGCGTTCGGCGCTGCAGACGCCGGTGACGGCGAGATGAGTGGTCACGGTGGTTCTCTCCGCTCGGGTTGTGGCGATCGGTCCTCCACCGTACCTTGTTGTTGATAAGAGTTCTCAATAGGAGGTCGTCGTGAAGGTTCGCGCATCCATCAAGTCCCTGAAGAATCAGCCCGGCGCGCAGGTCGTGCGTCGCCGTGGCCGCGTGTACGTCATCAACAAGCTCAACCCGCGGTTCAAAGGACGCCAGGGTTGAGGCGCCGCCCGATGACACGTGTCGTCGAATCGCGCAACACGTGCCCCGTGCCTGCCGCGCGCCGTTAGCGTGATCGGCATGAGCACTCCCGCTGAGCGAGCCCAGACCCTGTCCGCACTCCATGCCGCGCCCGAGATCCTCCGGGTGGTGAACGTGTGGGACGTCGTGTCGGCCGAGGCCATCCTGGCTCTGCCCGAGACGCGCGCGATCGCCACGGCCGGCCACTCGATCGCCGCGTCGTTCGGGTACGAGGACGGCACCGACATCCCGCTCGAGATCGTGCTCGACATGGTGGGCCGCATCGTCTCGGTGGCGGGCGACGTGCCCGTGTCGGCCGACCTCGATGCCGGCTTCGGCGACCCCGGTGAGACCACGCGCCGGGCCATCGGAGTGGGCATCGTGGGCGCCAACGTCGAAGACCGCCTGCAGCCGCTCGCGGACTCGGTCCGCGCGGTCGAGGCCATCGTCCGGGCGGGGGAGGCCGAGGGCGTCCCGTTCGCCCTCAACGCCCGCACCGACGCCTTCGTCCGCGCGGGCGACCGGTCGACCGAGGAGTCGATCGCCGACGCGATCGAGCGCGGTCGCGCGTATCTCGACGCCGGTGCCGACGTGGTGTTCGTCCCGGGGATCCTCGACGCCGACATCACCCGGCGCCTCGTCGAGGGGCTCGGGCAGCGCAAGCTCAGCGTCATCGGCCTGCCCGGCGCGCTCACCGCGAAGGAGTACGAGGATCTCGGCGTCGCCCGCATCTCGTACGGTCCGACGACCCAGCGGGTCGCTCTCACGGCGCTGCAGGACGTGGCCCAGCAGCTCTACGCCAACGGTGTCATCCCGCCCTCGACGCGCCCCCTGAACTGACCTGGCGAGCGCGCCCCGCGATCACGACGCGAACGTCTCCTGAGCGTCGGCGATGATCGCGGGGTCGCGCACGGCCGCGAGAGCCGTGGCGGCGAGCATGAGCGCGCCGTCGGCGATCGTCGTGCGGGCGAGCTCGGGATCGCCCGCCGAGGCGGCGAACTCGCGCGTATGGGGCACGGCGTCGGCGACGAGCCGGATCATCGGATGGATCGCCGGCACGACGTGCGAGACGTTGCCCATGTCGGTGGATCCGCCGAGCGTCGGGTCGGGCTCGAGCTCGCGGCCCAGCACGCCGTACGCGGCCTCGGCCAGGTCGACGAGGGTGGGGTTCGCGCGGAGCGAGAAGTAGGGCGGGGTGTTCTCGGCGATCTCGACGGTGGTGCCGGTCGCGAGCGCCGCCCCCTCGAAGCACGCGCGGACGCGGGGAACGACATCGCTCAGCAGGTGCTCGCGATCGCCGGCCCGCACGAAGATCCGCAGCGCCGCGTGCTCGGGGATGATGTTGGGCGCCTCGCCGCCGTTCGTGATGATGGCGTGCACCCGCACGTCGTCGGTCAGCTGCTGGCGCAGCATCCCGATCGCCGTCAGCGACAGCGTCGCACCGTCGAGCGCGTTGCGGCCCCGTTCGGGCGCGGCGGCCGCGTGGGCCGCCCGGCCGTGGAAGTCGACGTCGAGGGCGACCCGCGAGAGCGATGACCCGCGAACCGCATCGGTGCCGGCGGGGTGCACCATGATCGCGATGTCGACACCGTCCAGCACGCCCGCCTCGATCATCGGAACCTTGCCCGCGGCGCCTTCCTCGCCGGGGCTGCCGATGACGACGAGATTCGCGTTCGCGGGCTCCGCCGTCAGGGCGTCCTTGACCAGCAGCGCCGCTCCGATGCCACATGCCGCGATGAGGTTGTGCCCGCAGGCGTGGCCGATCTCCTCGAGGGCGTCGAACTCGCAGAAGATCGCGACGGTGGGCGCGTCCGCGTCCGCCCCGTCGGGCGACCAGCGACCGACGAACGCCGTGTCGAGACCCGCGAAGCCGCGCTCGACGGCGAAGCCCGCCCGATCGAGCTCCGCGGTCAGGCGTGCGGCCGCGTGGCGCTCGGTGAAGCGGATCTCCGGGTGGGCGTGCAAGTCCGCCGCGATGTCGACGAGGGTGTCGATGTGGCTGGCGAGCGAGGGGCGCAGAGCCTCGACGGTGGCCGGCATCGCCGCCGTCGCCGAGGCGGTCGCGGGGCGCGGGGTGAGGGTGGTCATGGGGTCTCCTTCTGTGGGACGCGAGGGGTGCGCGGAATTCAGGACAGTTCGAGTCCGTGTCCGGGGCCGACGGGGAGGCCGAGCAGCCCCCACACGAGGAACTGCAGCAGCCAGACACCCCAGATCACCACCGTGAACGGGATCACGAGCCCGAACAGCGTGCCCAGGCCCGCCTTGGGCTCCCACCGCTGGAGCAGGCCGAGCACGACCGGCAGCATCGGGTTCATCGGGACGAGGGGATTGGTCGCGGAATCGGTGATGCGGAACGCCGCCTGCACGTATGCGGGGTCGATCCCGGTCAGCATGAACATCGGCACGAAGATCGGGGCCAGTAGTGTCCAGAGCGCCGATCCGCTCGCGAGCAGCAGCGCCGGGATCGTGCAGAACAGGCTGAACAACAGAAGGCCGCCGATGCCGCCGAGCCCGGAGGACTCCATCGCCTCGGCCCCGGAGGTAGCCAGCAGCAGCCCGAGCTGCGACCAGTTGAACCAGGCGATGGCCTGCGCCGCGGTGAAGATCACGACGATGAAGGGCACGAGGTCGCGCACCGCCGCCGTCATGTGCTCGGGTACGTCGGCGGCTCGCGTGAGGGTCTTCGCGGCGATCCCGTACGCGATGCCCGCGATCAGGAACAGGAACAGGATGAAGATCGGCAGCGCCGTCATGAACGGAGAGCGCAGGATCTGTCCGCCCTCTCCCTGCAGCGGCGACCCGGGCAGCATCACGGCCGTCGCGACGATCGCGAGGTACGCCACGACGGCGAGGGCGGCCACCCGCAGGCCGCGTCGCTCCCGGTCGTCGAGCGGCCGGGCGGCGTCGTCGTCCGCGAGACCGCCCTGGTAGGGGGTGAGACGCGGCTCGACGTACCGCTGGCACATGACGGTGATGACGACGGCGAGGATGAGAGTCGAGGTGGCCATGAAGAAGTAGTTGGCCAGGGGAGACACGGATGCCTCGGGGTCGACGATCTGCGCCGCCGATGTCGTGATGCCCGACAGCAGCACATCCGTCCCGGCCGGCACGACGTTGGCGCTGAACCCGGCGACGACCGCCGCGTACGACGCCGCGAATCCGGCGAGGGGGTGGCGCCCGGCCGCCAGGAAGGCGGCGGCCGCGAGGGGCGGCAGGATGACCATCGCAGAGTCGGACGCGAGGTTGCCCATGAGGCTCACGAGCACGACGACGAACGTCACGGCCCATCGCGGCGCAGCCAGCACGGCGCCGCGCATCGCGCTCTTGAGGAGGCCGAGACGCTCGGCGAGCCCGATGCCGAGCATGACCGTGATGATCAGCCCGAGCGGTGGGAACGAGACGAAGTTCTCGATCGCCGAGGTGAGCGCGTACACGGCGCCCTCGGGCGACAGGATGCTGCGCACGGGAATCGTCTCGCCCGTCTGCGGATCGAGGGTGCGGGCGCCCAGGGCGCTGGCGCTGCCGGAGGCCACCGCCACCAGCCCGGCGATGATGAGGAACAGATAGAACGGGTGAGGCAGCCGGTTGCCCACTCGTTCGATGGTGCGGAGGATGCGTCCGCCCACCCCGGGGGCGTGGGCGAGCGTGAGAGCGGTGGTGCTGTCAGCGGCCATGGGCACTCTTTCCGATCGTCGTCGCGCGGAGGGATACGCGATGCAGCGATGGTGCCGATTCCGTGTCTCGATCAGATTACGGTGATCGATTAGGACATGAAGCGCCATGAAAAGATCGATCATGCGCTCCGCGACTCCCATTCACCCGCACGATCTGTCGGATTCGGACCTCGCGCTCATCACGGCTCTCCAGCAGACGCCTCGCGCTTCGTGGGCGCGCATCGCCCGCGCCATCGGCGTGAGCGCCCCCACGGCCCGACGGCGATGGGAGGCGCTCGCCGCGGCGGGCGCCGCGTGGTCGTCGGCCTATGCGGTCACTGCTCCGGGACTCGTCACCGGGCTCGTCGAGATCCGCTGTCGCCCCGGCACCGTCGACGAGGTCGCGGCGCAGCTGCGCACCGAGCCGAAGTTCCTGTCACTGACGGGCATGACGGGGGAGCGCGATCTCGTCGTCACGATCGTGGCGGACGACATGGAACAGTTCCGACGGCTCATCCAGTCGCGCGTGGCCACGCACGAGGCCGTGACCGGCGTCAGATCGACGATCGTCACGCGCATGTTCTCGGAGGGCTCGCGCTGGCGGGCCGTCGGCTCACCCGAGACCGCGGGTGTGGGCGATGCCCCCGGCGCCGCGGGCCTGGACGATGACGCGCACTCCCTGGCAGCGCAGTGGCGCCCGGTGCTCCGGGCTCTCGAATCTGACGGCCGGGTCGCGCCCGCCGACATCGCTCGCGAGCTCGGGGTGTCGGAGGCGCATGCCCGCCGTGTCGTGCGACGTGTGCTCGAGCGGGGATGGATCAAACAGCGCATCGACGTCTCGCTCGAGCAGACGATGTGGCCTCACGCGCTCGCCCTGTGGCTGGTCGTGCCCGCGGGGCGCCTCGAGGCCACGGCGTCCGAGATCGCCGTCATGCCGATGACACGCATGTGCGCCGCTCTCGCGGGCGGAGCCTCGAACCTCTACGTGATCGTCTGGCTGCGCGACCTCGCCGAGGCGACGGCGGTCGAAGCCGACCTCGCCCGGAGCCTTGAACTGCGCGTGCTGGATCGTGCCATCCTGCTGCACTACTACAAACGGGTCGGTCACCTCTTCGACGTGCGCAACCGGTACGAGGGGCGGGTGTCGTGGGTCGGCGACGAGACCGGATGACCGGGCTCGACGGGTCGCAGCATCGTGCTGACCGTCGAGCCCGGTCGCCGCGGCTCAGGCGAGTGCGGCGCGAAGCCCGTCGGCGAACGACGTCGTCGGTCGTCCGATGAGGTGCGAGAGGGTGCGGTCGTCCACGTCGAGGACGCCCTCGCGGATGCCGGTGTCGATCCCCGCGACGAACTGGGCGGTGCCGGCGTCGAGACCGGCGCTCTCGAGGGCGGCGACATGGTCGTCCGTGGAGACGCGGACGTATGTCACGTCGCGACCGAGCACCTCGGATGCCGCGGCGGCGATCGCGTCGTATCCGATGCGGGTGTCGCCCGCGAACTCGTACACCTTGCCGACGTGACCGTCCTCGAGAAGCACGACGGCGGCGCCCTCGGCGAAGTCGGCGCGCGAGGCCGGCGCGATCAGGCCGTCGCCGACGGATGCCGCGATGACGCCGCTCTCGGCGGCGCGCTGGACGTCGGGCACGTAGTTCTCGATGTACCAGTTGTTGCGCACCACGACAGCCGGAACGCCGCTCGCCGCGATCGCCTCCTCGGTCGCCTTGTGCTCGGCGCCGAGGGCCCACTCGAAGGTCGTCGCCTTCGGGGCGCTGGTGTAGACGAGCTTCGACACGCCCGCCGCCGCTGCCGCGTCGATGACGTTCTTGTGGCCCGCGAGCCGCTTGCCCGGCTCCGACGCCGAGATCAGCAGCACGCTGTCGACGCCCGCGAGCGCGTCGCGCAGCGAGGCCGGGTCGTCGTAGTCCACGCGGGCAGTGGCGACGCCGCGGCCGGCGAGGTCGGCGACCTTGGCGAGGTCTCGAGCCCCGGCGACGACGGTGTCGGGGGAGACGCCGCGGGCGAGCAGCGCGTCGACGACGAGGTGGCCGAGCTGTCCGCTCGCTCCGGTGATGAGGATGGTCATCGGTGATCCTTTCGGTCGGGTGTTGCCGAGGACAACCGTCGCGCGCCATCTATGCATTCCGAAAGAGGGGTACCCACTTTTCGGTAAGCTACCTACATGTCAGTCAGTTTTGCGCAGATCCGGGCGACGTCCGATCAGGTCTTCACTGAGAACTGCCCGACGCGTGTCGTGCTCGACCATGTCATGAGCAAATGGGGCGTGCTCGTGCTGCTGGCGCTGACCGACGGCACCGCCAGATGGGGTGAACTCCGTCGCTCCGTGGCGGGCATCAGCGAGAAGATGCTCGCGTCCACACTGCGCACGCTCGAGGCCGACGGCATCGTGAGCCGCACCGCTTACCCCGAGGTGCCGCCTCGCGTGGAGTACGCGCTGACCGAACGCGGTGTCGAGCTGATGGAGCGCATGATGCCGCTCATGGAGTGGATCGCCTCGAACGCGGACGACATCGTCGGCCGCCGCGCGTGAAGGCTGAGTGTTCCGTGCGAGCCCTGTCGTCGGGGGCGATAACGATATATCGTCAGGTATCGCTAATATATCGACGACCGGGAGGTCAGCATGAGCGGAACATTCCCCACCGGCGGTTTCGGCGGCCGTGACAACATCTTCGGAGGTCGTGGCGGGTTCAACGTCTCCGACCTCGGGAACAACGTGTTCGAGGCATTCGACCAGTTGAAGTCGACCTTCGAGCAGAAGGTGAACACCCGGGTCGGACGCGGCGACGTCCGTGCCGCCGTGCTCGCCCTCCTCGCCGAGCAGCCCATGCACGGCTACCAGATCATCCACGAGATCGAAGAGCGCAGCGGGGGCGCCTGGAAGCCCAGCGCGGGATCGGTGTACCCCACCCTCCAGCTGCTCGCCGATGAGGGCCTCGTCAGCGCCCAGGAGTCCAACGGACGCAAGACCTACTCACTCACCGAGGCCGGCCGCGAGGCGGCGGGCGAGGCGGGCGAGAAGTCGGCTCCGTGGGAGTCCACGAGCCGCGACCACAGCCGCGTGACGGCGCTGCCGAAGGCCGGTGTCGAGCTCGCCCAGGCCGCCGCCCAGGTCGGCCGCAGCGGTTCGCCCGAGCAGGTCCAGCAGGCCGTCGAGATCCTCGACGACGCGCGCCGCAAGCTGTACGCCCTGCTCGCGCAGGCCTGACGCGGGTGGCCTCGGCCGACCCGCATCGCGTCGCGTCACCCGGCACTCGCGCGGTGCCGGGTGACGCCCGCGCGCGTGCGCGCTACCGCCGCATCCTGCGGTTCGCCGCTCGTGCGCTCGTGCAGACGTGGTGGTTCGAGATCGTGCTGCCGCGCTTCGGTCTCGAGCGATTCTCGGAACGGGGGCGGACGGCGCGCCTCCGCCGACTCGCGCGCCGCTTCCACGCGCTCGCGGTCGAGCTCGGCGGGCTGATGATCAAGGTCGGGCAGTTCATGTCGTCCCGGCTCGACGTCCTGCCACCGGAGATCACGACCGAGCTGGCCGGCCTGCAGGACGAGGTGCCGCCGGTTCCCTTCGATCAGATCCGCGCAGCCGCGGAGGCGGAGCTGGGGATGCCGCTGCGCGACGCCTACGCGTCGTTCGACGAGCAGCCGGTCGCCGCGGCATCCCTCGGTCAGGCTCACCGCGCCCGGCTCACAGCCGAGCAGGCCGCCGACGCCGGATTCAGCGACGTCGTCGTGAAGGTCCAGCGACCCGGCATCCAGACCATCGTCGACGTCGACCTCGCCGCGCTCCGTCGCATCGCGCGCTGGCTGCGCCGCATCCGCATCGTCTCGCGCCGAGCGGACATGCCGGCCCTCGTCGAGGAGTTCGCCGTCACGAGCCTCGAGGAGATCGACTATCGGCACGAGGCGGCCAACGCGGAACGCTTCCGGGAGAAGTTCGCCGGCAACCCCCGTGTCGCCGTCCCCGAGATCGCCTGGGAGCGCTCGGCCGCCCGGGTCCTGACCCTCGCCGACGTCACCGCGATCAAGGTCACCGACGTCGACGGTCTTCGGGCCGCGGGCATCGACCCTCACGAGGTGGCGAGCGAGTTCGCCTCCGTGATGTTCGACCAGTTCTTCGGGTTCGGCTTCTTCCACGCCGACCCTCACCCGGGCAACGTCTTCGTCACGCCCGTGCCGTCCGATCAGCGCCGCGAGGGTGAGCCGGCCTGGGTGCTGACCTTCATCGACTTCGGGATGATGGGCGAGATATCACCCTCGACGCGGGACGCGCTGCGCACGGTCCTCGTCGCTGCGGCGGCCCGCGACGGCCGCGGACTCGTCGCCGGGATCTCGCAGGTCGGCGCGCTGCTGCCCTCCGCCGACGTCCGCGAGCTCGAACGCGCGATGACCCAGCTGTTCGCGCGCTTCGGCGGCATGGGGTTCGCGGAGCTGAAACAGGTCGATCCGCGGGAGTTCCGCGACTTCGCGGGGGAGTTCGGCGAGCTCGCCCGTGCGCTGCCGTTCCAGCTGCCCGAGAACTTCCTGCTCGTCATCCGGGCGGCCTCGCTCACATCGGGCGTGTGCACCTCGATCGATCCCGCGTTCAACCTCTGGGACGCGGTAGAGCCCTACGCGGTTCGACTGCTCCGCGAGGAACGCGGCGACCTCATGCGCGACGCGGCGCGGCGCGCGATGACCTTCGCCGACGTCACGATGCGCCTGCCGCAGCGGCTCGACGGCCTCATCACGCACCTCGAGGACGGCAACCTCGGCTTCGACAGCGCGCGGCTCGAACGGCGGATGTCGCGCCTGGAACGGCTCGGACGACGAGCCGTCTCGGGAATCCTCTTCGCCGGACTGCTCGTGGCGGGAGTGCTGATGCGTCCCGACGACGAGACGGCGGGCACGGTGCTCATGGGGCTGTCGGCGCTGCCGCTCCTGCACGTCCTGTTCGGCGGCGTGTTCGGCCGTCGCGACTGACGGCTGGGTAGCCTGGAGCAATGCCCCTCGAGACGCCGGGAACGGGCGCGCGCGAACAGCTCGCCGCGCTCGCCGCGCGTGCCGGACGGCCCGGGTTCGGTGCGGGGCGGCTGGAGCAAGCCGCGGCCGGGCCCGGCACACGCGCCGCCGCCGTGCTCGTGCTCTTCGGCGTCCTCGACGACCGTCCGAGCGATCATGCGCCCGAGGCCGCCCTCTCGCGTGATCTGGACGTCCTGCTGCTCGCCCGCGCGGCGACGCTCCGGTCGCACCCGGGGCAGGTGGCGTTGCCGGGCGGCCGAGTCGACCCCGGTGACGCCGACACGGTCGCGGCGGCACTGCGGGAGGCGCGCGAGGAGACCGGACTCGACACCGACGGGGTCGAGGTGCTCGGTGCTCTTCCGCCAGTCCCGCTGGAGTACTCCCGGCACCTCGTGACGCCCGTCTTGGCCTGGTGGCGACGCCCGTCGCCGGTGCGCGTGGTCGACGTGGCGGAATCCGCGGCCGTGTTCCGCGCCCCGGTCGCCGATCTGCTCGCGCCGGCGAACCGCGGTGTCACGGTGCTGCGCCGCGACGGCGCCGAATGGCGGGGGCCGGGCTTCGTCGTACGTCAGGATGCCGGTGAGTTCCTCGTCTGGGGCTTCACCGCGATGCTCCTGGACGGCCTGTTCACCGAGCTCGGCTGGACCGAGGACTGGGACACCGGCAGGGAGCTGGCCCTTCCGCCGTCGTGACCGCGGCCGCTGCGCGCTCAGAACCGCCAGATGAGCGGGACGTAGAACACCGCCGCGAGGAGGAACAGGACGGTGAGCGGCAGCCCGAGCCGCCAGTAGTCGCCGAACCGGTACCCGCCCGGGGCCATCACCATGAGGTTGACGGGGGTGGCGACCGGGGTGAGGAACGACGACGCCCCCGCGACCGTCAGCGCCATGAGGAAGGGGAGCGGACTGACATCGTGGGTGAGCGCGATCGAGGTCGCGACCGGCGCGACGATCAGCACGGTGGCGACGTTCGAGATGAACTGTCCGAGCACGACCACCACGACGCAGACCACGATGAGCGCCAGGTGCGGGTCGGCCTGGCCGACGACGGCCAGCAGAGCGTCGGCCACGACGTCGGCGGCTCCGGTCTCGAGGAACGCCACGGACAGGGGGATCATGCCGGCGATGAGGACGAGGGTCGTCCACGAGACGCCGTGATAGAGGTCGGGCAGCTTCACGACCCGCAGCACGATGAGGGAGCCGGCGGCGAGGAGGCCGGCGACCGCGGGCGGGATCGCGCCCGTGGCCAGCAGCGCGACCATCACGGCGGTGACGGCGAGCGTGCGCCGCGAGCCGCGGTGCAGGCGACTGCGCCGTTGCGTGCGGACCGCCCCCGTGCGCACGGCCTCGGGGACCAGCGAGAGAGTCTCGGCCTCGCGCTCCGTGTGACGGTCGGGCGCGGGGTCGGGACCGTGATGCGGCAGCAGCCGCGGGCCGAGCACCACGACGATCGCGATCGTGGCCGCGACGAGCGGCAGCCCGACGAGCGCGAACTCGAAGAAGCCGAACGGGCGGCCCGCTTCGGTGGCGGCGAGCTCGGACACCACGACGTTGACGGGTGTTCCGGTCAGGGTGAGCAGCGATGCCGATGACGCGATGAAGGCCATCGGCAGCATCAGCTGGGACGGCGACAGGCCCGACCGTCGGGCGATCACCGCGGCGACGGGGATGAGTGCGGCGACGGCGCCGTTGATGCTGATCAGCGCGGTGAGGATCGCGACGATCCCGCCGACCCAGATCAGGATGCGGCCACGCCGCGTACCGGCGCGGGCGAGGATCACGGCACCGACCATGCGGGTGACGCCGCTCGTCTCGAGCGCCGTCGCGACGATGAACAGACTCGCGATGAACAGCACCGTCGGATCGCCGAAACCGGCGAACGCCTGGGGGAGGGTGAGCACCCCCGTCGCCCAGAGCGCGAGCGCGACACCCACGGCCACGACCTCGAGCGGCACCCGCGCCGACAGGAAGGCGATGATCGCGGCGGCGAGGATCAGGAAGGTCGCGACGATCGGGTCCACTCTTTCACGCTACCCGGAGGGCCGAGCCGATCCGGGCGGCCACGATCTCCACCCGTAGGGGGAGGCGGAGACACGCGTGCGTCGAGAAGCTGGATAGGTGAGTCTCCCTATCGATACGCGTGTTCCTCGTCCGTCCACCCGCTCCCGCCGACGCGGCCCGGTCGCCGTCGCCGTCGCCGCGGCGACCGCCGCAGCGCTGGCCGCCTGCTCGGCCGAACCCGCGCCGGAGGGGACGCCCGCCTCGTCCGCCGTGCCCGTCGAGATTCCCGCCACGCCGGTCGGCGACCAGGTCCGCTGGGTGATGGACGAGATCAACGGCGACGAGGCCACCGATGCCGATGACATCCAGACGCACTTCGACGATGCCGCTCTGGAGCAGCTCCCGCCCGCGCAGCTGCAGGAGGTTTTCGCGCAGATGCAGGCCGCAGCCCCGTGGACGGCGGTGGGGTACGACGGCGTGGAGACCGAGGCCCGCGTGACCATCGAGTCCGCGCAGGTGAGCTACGACATGTCGATCTCGGTCACGCCCGACGCTCGCATCCAGATGCTCCTGTTCAGCCCGCCGCAGCCTGAGCGCACGCCCGCGGCCTCCTGGGACGAGCTCACGCAGCAGATCGACGCCGCCGCCTTCACCGCCGGCGTGCAGGTCCGCGAGGTCGGGGGCGAGGTGCTCTACGAGGGCGGCGACCAGGCGATCGGACCCGTCGGCTCCATCTTCAAGCTGTGGGTGCTCGGGGCCGTCGTCGACGCCATCGGGGCCGAACGGCTCGCCTGGGACGACGAGCTGGTCGTCGACGCCGCGGTGCGCAGTCTGCCCAGCGGCGAGCTGCAGGACCGGCCCGACGGCACGAAGGTGACCGTGCGCGAGGCCGCCGACAAGATGATCGCCATCAGCGACAACACCGCCACCGACATGCTCGTCCGCGCCGTCGGCCGCGACGCGGTCGAAGCGGCGATGGTCTCGATGGGGCATTCCGACCCCGAGGCGAACCTCCCATTCGCCACGACGCGCGAGTTCTTCTGGCTGCTCTTCGGCGACGCCGGTCTGCGGGAGCTGTGGACCGGCGCTGCCGGCGACCCCGATGCCCGTCGCTCGGTGCTGGAGCGGCTGCCCGCGGGCGTCCCCGACCTCGCGGCCGCCTCCACCGCGCAGCCGGGCTGGCCCGACGGGATCGACTGGTTCGCGGCGCCCGATGACCTCGCGGCCGCACATGCCGCGCTGCAGGACCGGGCGCAGACGCCGGCGGGGGCGCCCGTGCGCGACATCCTGTCCGCGAATCCCGGTCTCGAGTTCGGGGACGAGTGGACGTACGTCGCGTTCAAGGGCGGGAGCTCGGTGGGCGTGCTCGCCGGCTCGTGGTACCTCGAGCGGGAGAGCGGCGCACCGGTCGTCATCACGGTGCTCGCGCGCGCCGACGACGCTACGACGCTCGCCCACCCCGAAGCGGCGCTCGGGTGGGCGCAGGACGCCGCCGCGATCCTCGCCGGGTCGTAGCCTGGAACGATGAAGCGCTCGACGGGCCACGGCATCCATCCGCGTCCTCGGGGGTCGAAGGGCCTGACCGGGGCGCTGCTCGCCTCGACGCTGCTGCTGTCCGCCTGCACCGGCCCGGCCGAACCGCGCCCGAGCGACGGCGCGACCGCGCCGACCCCGAGCGACGCGCCGACGGAAGAGGCGGCGGATGCCGTCGCCTGGTGGCGCGCCGCCAGCGAACCCCGCGACGTCGTCACCCAGCTGGAGGTGCCGTGGTCGGTCGTCGTCCTCGACGACGGGACCCAGCTGCTGAGCCAGCGCGACGACGGCGCGGTCCTCGAGGTCGACGCGGACGGGCTCGCGCGCGTCGTGGGCGAGATCGACCTCACGGCCGCGGTCGGCGAGGGCGGCCTCCTCGGCATCGCGGTGCACGAGGACGAGGACCGCACGCTGCTGTACGCCTACGTGACGACGGCCGATGACAATCGCATCGTGCGCGCGCGCCTCGACGGTGATGCCGGGAATCGCCGGCTCGGCGGCGCGGAGGTCGTGATCGACGGCATCCCGCGTGACCGTGTCCACAACGGCGGACGCATCGCCTTCGGGCCCGACGGCATGCTCTACGTCGCCACGGGAGACGCGGGACGACCCGAGGCGGCACAGGATCCCGGTTCGCTGGCGGGGAAGATCCTGCGGCTGACGCCGGAGGGGGAGCCCGCCCCGGGCAACCCCTTCGGATCGGCGGTGTACTCCCTCGGCCACCGCAACGTGCAGGGTCTCGCGTGGACCCAGGACGGCACGCTGTGGGCGAGCGAATTCGGACAGGATCGCTTCGACGAGATCAACCGCATCGAAGCCGGCGGCAATTACGGCTGGCCGTTGGTCGAGGGGGCGTCGGACGACGAGCGTTTCGTCGCGCCCCTGATCACCTGGACGCCCGAGGAGGCGAGCCCGAGCGGCGTCGCAGCGCGCGGGAACACCCTCTTCGTCGCGGGCCTGCGCGGCGAACGCGTGTGGCAGATCGACGTCGAGGCGGGCGCTCTCATCGGCGAGCCGGTCGCGCTCTGGCAGGGTGAGCTCGGCCGCGTCCGCGATGCCGTCGTCGCGGGCGACGAGCTCTGGCTGCTCACGAACAACACCGACGGCCGGGGGAACGCGGCGGCCGGCGACGACCGCCTGATGCGGGTCCCCCTGGCGGCGGGGGATTGAACCGGCTTGATAGCGTTCACGGGAGACATTCGCAGACAGGGGACCTCATGACCGAACGCGTGACGTGGTTGCTCGTCGACGGCGAGAACATCGACGCGACGCTCGGTCAGTCGATCCTCGGGCGTCGTCCGCTCCCGGACGAGCGACCCCGCTGGGACCGCCTGCTGCAGTTCGTCGACGACCAGTGGCAGCAGCCCGCGCGCGGACTGTTCTTCCTCAACGCCAGCAACCACCTGCCGATGTCGTTCGTCCAGGCGCTGCTCGCCCTCGACTACAAGCCGGTGCCGCTGTCGGGCGACGCCGACGAGAAGGTCGTCGACATCGCCATCCAGCGCACCCTCGCCGCGCTGAAGGAACGCGAGGACGATGTCGTGCTCGTCAGCCACGACCGCGACTTCGTCGGCGAGGTCGCGGCGCTCACCGGGCCCGGTCGCCGCGTGGGAGTGCTGGCGTTCTCGGAGTTCCGCAGCAGCGAGCTCACGGCCATCCCGGGCGTCGAGTTCTTCGACCTCGAGTACGACGTCCATGCATTCGATGCGCCGCTGCCGCGCGTCCGCGTCATCCCGATCGAGTCTTTCGACCCGTGGGAGTTCCTCGCGTGATCGGATGCGGCGGGGCCGTGGCCTAACGGCATCCGCGGCTGCATGCAACCCCTCGACGCCCGGCGCGGTCGCCTGCCTAACCTGAGGCGATGTTGGCATCCGATCTTCCTGAGACCGCATCCCTGCTCGACCTCATCGACGCTCGCCATCCCGCGAGCGTGACGATCGTCGCCCCGTCGTCACCGATTCCCGCAGACCGGCGCCACGCGCAGCTCCAGTTGCGCGAGGGCATCGACGAGGCGGCGCGACAACTCGCCGCCGTCGAGGTCGACGACGCCGATCGCGACGCTGTGCTCGCGTCGCTGCGCGCGCTGCTCGACGACGAGGAGTTCTGGCAGAGCCAGTCGCGTTCGACCGTCGTGCTCGCATCGCCCGGCCGTGTCGAGGCGTTCCGGCTGCCGAGCCGCCTCGAACCGCGGGCGTCGGTCGGCGACCGTTTCGACGCGGGGCAGCTGCTGCGCGCCGTGTCGTTCCCGCGCCGGGCCTTCGTCATCCAGGTGTCGCGCGAGGGCGGCCGTCTCAGCGAACTGGGTCCCGACCTCGGGCTCACCGAGCGGCGGCTCGAGCTGCCCGACGACCTCTGGGCCGCGCTCGAGCACACCACGACCGACGGTCAGCGCGACATGCCGCGGCCGCAGGGGACGACGGGCGACCGCATCGAGCGCGAGAAGTTCAGCCGGATCATCCAGGACGCCGTCGTGCGCGTCGTTCCCGCCGACGTCCCGCTCATCCTCGCCGCCTCCCAAGACCTCGAGCCGGCCTACCGCGCGGTCAACACCCATCGCCTTCTTCTGGAGCGCGGTATCGACGCGCACCCGGACTCGCTGTCGAGCGCGGATCTCGAGCAGGCCGCGCGGGGCATCCTCGACGCCCACGAGCAGGATGAGCTCGCGCAGTGGCGTGAGCGATTCGGGTCGCTTCGGGCCCAGCGGCTCGCGACGTCGTCGGTCCGCGAGGCCGCCGTCGCCGCCAGCACCGCCGCCGTCGACGAGCTTCTGTTCGATCTGGCATTCGACCAGGAGGGCGTCATCGACGAGTCCGGCCACATCACCCGCGCGCCCGACGCCGGGCCGACCACCTACGCGATCCTCGACGAGATCGCGGCGCGCGTCCTGCGCTCGGGCGGCCGCGTGCGGGCCGTCCGCAGCACCGACCTGCCCGAGGGCGCACCCGTCGCCGCCGTCCTGCGCTTCCCGCTGCCTGCCGACCTCGTCTGAGGCGATACACCCGTCGGACCGGCGGGGCTGGTGTCGTCTGGAGCGGGTGCCCAGACCACACCAGCCCCGTGCGTCCGGCGAACGTATCTCGCGGACACGGGCGGGCGCGGGCCGGTGGGGGTCAGAGGCTCCGGATGTGCTTGATGTTCGACTTCGCGGTGTCGAGCACCGCGCTGATGCCGCCGGAGTCTTTCGCCCCGAGCACCATCTTCGCCATCGACATCCCGAAGCCCGCGACCTGCTCCGCCGTGATCGATGCCGGCATCGAGAGGGCATCGGGGTCGGTGACGATGTCGACGATGGACGGACCCCGGTGCGCGAGCGCGGCGGTGGCGGCCGCCTCGAGGTCGGCCGGATCGGTCACCCGCTGCGCGTGGAACCCGAGCGCTCGCCCGACGGCGGCGAAATCGACCATCGGCACGTCGACGCCGAAGTCGGGGAAGCCGGCGACGAGCATCTCGGCCTTGACCATCCCGAGCGTGGAGTTGTTGAACACGAACACGTTCAGCGGCAGGTCGTAGGCGGCGACGGTGATGAGCTCACCGAGGAGCATCGAGAGTCCGCCGTCGCCCGCGATCGCGATGACCTGCCGATCGGGATACGCCATCTGCGCGCCGAAGGCATGGGGGAGCGCGTTGGCCATCGACCCGTGCCGCCACGACGCCAGCAGACGGCGCTCGGGGCCGGGGGTGACATAGCGGGCCTGCCAGACGTTGCCCATGCCGGTGTCCGCGGTGAAGACGGCGTCGGATGCCGCGACCCGGTCGATGACCGACATGGCGCGCTCGGGATGGATCGGCTGCGCGTCCGAGTCGGTGTACGCCGCGACGGAGTCTTTCATGGCCTTCCGGTACCGCTTCAGCGTGTGCTGGAGGAACGCGTCGTCGGTCTTCGCGGCGGTCCGGGCGCGCAGCGCCGCGAGGGTGAGGCCGACATCGCCGTGAACGGGATGCGTCACGCCCGCCCGACGTCCGAGCCGCTGGGCATCGACGTCGATCTGCGCGATGACCGTCTTCGCCCCGTCGGGGAGGAACTGGTCGTACGGGAAGTCGGTGCCCACCATCAGGAGGAGATCGACCTCGTGCATCGCGTGGTCGATGGCGCCGTAGCCGAGCAGGCCCGACATGCCGACGTCGAAGCGGTTGTCGTACTGGATCCACTGCTTGCCGCGCAGCGAGTGCCCCATGGGTGCCTGCAGGTGCTCGGCGAACGCGATGACCTCTTCGCGAGCGTCGCGGACGCCCTCGCCCGCGAAGATCGCGATCTTCTCGGCCTTATCGATGGCGGCGGCGAGCTCGGCGACGCTCCGCTCGTCGGGCGCGATGCGACCGGGACGAGCAGCGACGAACGGTGGGAACTCGCCGGTGGAGTGCAGCTCGGCGAGGTCACCGGGCAGCACGATCACCGAGACGGACGAGCCCGCGGTGGCGTGACGGATCGCGGAGTTCACGACGCGCGGCGACTGCTCGGGCGTGAGGATCATCTCGCAGTAGTCGCTGCACTCGGTGAAGAGGCGCTCGGGATGCGTCTCCTGGAAGTAGCCCGATCCGATCTGCAGGCTCGGGATGTGGCTGGCGATCGCGAGCACCGGGACGCCGGATCGCTGCGCGTCGAAAAGCCCGTTGATCAAGTGCAGGTTGCCGGGGCCGCAGCTGCCTGCGCACACCGCGAGTTCGCCGGTGAGCTCGGCGTCAGCGGCCGCGGCGAACGCGGCGGCCTCCTCGTGGCGGACGTGGATCCAGTCGATCCCGCCGGACGCTGCGCCCCCGGTTCGTCGCACCGCGTCGACGATCGGGTTGAGCGAGTCGCCGACGATGCCGTAGATCCGCTTCACCCCCGCATCCATCAGCTGGGCGACGATCTGTTCGGCGACGTTCTGCGGCACGAGGGGCTCCTTCTGCTGAGGCTGTCCGGACACCCTCAGTCTTCTCCCGCCGCCTGTGCGCGTGCCAGGGGTTGCGAATGGCTCGCCTGAGCGGCAGGCGGACGGCGCCTCAGCCCTTGAGGTCGGGGAAGTCCGACTCGCGCCACTCGGTCGTCACGCGCTCGCCGGCATCCGCGGCGGCCACTTCGCGCTCGCGCAGCTCGACCCGGCGGATCTTGCCCGAGATCGTCTTGGGCAGCTCGAAGAACTCGACACGGCGCACCCGCATGTACGGCGGCATGTGCTCGCGGGCGTGCGCGAGGATCGCCCGCGCGGTCTCGGCCGACGCCTCCCAGGACGCCGCGAGCGACACGTACGCCTTGACGATGTTGAGCCGTACGGCGTCGGGCGCCCCGACGACGCCCGCCTCGGCCACCGCGGGGTGCGTCAGCAGGATCGACTCCACCTCGAAGGGCGAGACCTTGAAGTCGCTGGCCTTGAACACGTCGTCGGTGCGCCCGACGAACGTGAGCTGTCCGTCGGCGTCCCGGACGGCGACATCGCTCGTGTGGTAGTAGCCGTCGTGGTCGACCCGGGCGGTGCGCTCGGGCTCGCCGAGGTAGCCGGGCATGAGGTTGAGCGGACGGGTCGGCGCGGTCGGCAGGCAGATCTCGCCCTCATCTCCGATGCGTCCGGTGAGCGGGTCGATCAGCACGATGTCGTTGCCCGGGAGCGGGCGGCCCATTGCGCCGGGCTTGACGGCGACGCCCGGCGTGTTGCCGATGACTGCCGTCAGCTCGGTCTGCCCGTACCCGTCGCGGATCTGCAGCCCCCACCAGCGCTGGATGGTGTCGATCACCTCGGGGTTGAGGGGCTCGCCGGCCGAAAGCAGCTCGCGCAGTGCGCGGGGCCGCTTCTCGAGGTCGGCCTGGATCAGCATGCGCCAGACCGTCGGTGGAGCGCAGAAGGTGTTGACTGCGTTGCGGTCGAGCTGCTCGACGAGGCGTGCGGCGTCGAAGCGGGAGTAGTTGTAGACGAAGATCGTCGCCTCGGCGATCCACGGCGCGAAGAACAGGCTCCATGCGTGCTTGCCCCACCCGGGGGCGCTGATCGTCATATGGACGTCGCCGGGGCGCACGCCGATCCAGTACGTCGTCGACAGGTGACCCACCGGATAGCTCACGTGCGTGTGCACCACCATCTTGGGTCGCGACGTGGTGCCGGAGGTGAAGTAGACGATGGCCGGATCGTCGGAGGCCACGACGACACCGGGTGCCGCGTCGTCGGCGTCGGCCGCATCCGCGAACGAGTGCCATCCCGGACGCTCGCCGCCCACGACGATGCGCTCGAACCCGCCCTCGATCCCGTCGAACTTCGCGGCGTCGACCGGGTCGGCCAGGACGGCGCGGATGTCGGCGCGCTCGACGCGCTCGAGGAGGTCGTCGGCGCCCAGCACGACGGAGGTCGGCAGGATGACGGCGCCGATCTTGAGGATCGCCAGCATCGCCTCCCACAGCTCGACACGGTTGCCGAGCATGAGCATGACGGCATCCCCGTGCCCGACGCCCCGGCCTGTGAGCCAATTGGCGACGCGGTTCGAGCGACGACGCATCTCGTCGTACGTCACCCGCCTCTCGCTGCCGTCCTCGTCGACGACGTGCAGGGCGATGCGGTCGTTGCCCGAGGCGATCGCGTCGAACCAGTCGACGGCCCAGTTGAAGTGGTCGCCGACGTCGGGCCAGGTGAACCCGGCGTGGGCCGCCTCGGGGGAGTGCGCGTTGTCGAGCAGGAAGTCGCGGGCGGCGCGGAATGCGGCCGTCGCCGCCGTCGCATCGGGAGAAGACATGGGCCTCGGATCTGTTCTCTCGTCCGGAGCAGGCGCGGCGGACGCCTTCCGAGTCTAGGAAGGAGCGGATGCTGGGCGAAGCATGGGACGCGCGGGTTCAGCGTGAGGCGATCACCGTGGCGCTGCCGTCCTCGACCAGCAGGGCCTGATCATCGCGCAGCGGGAGGAGCGCGAAGTCCGACCCGTATGTGTCGATGGTGCGGCGGATCAGTTCCGGCGGGTAGGGCGGCAGTGCTCCGTCGGCGTGGGGGATCGGGGTGACGTCGATCAGCTCGAGCCCTTCGTGGTTCTCGAGCGCGGGACCGTCGGCAGGATCGTCCATGAGCGATGCGGGTGTCACATCCGGTCCCGCCACGATCGATCCGGCGCTGAGTCCGATGTACGGGAGCCCGCGCCGGACGTGGTCGACGAGGACGTCGTCGTTGCCGGAGAGCCGCAGGGCTTCGAGCAGAGCGAAGGTGCTTCCGCCGGCGACGTACACCGCCCCCGCGCGCGAGAGCAGACGGTCCGCGTCCTCGGGGGCGGTGTCTCGCAGCGTCGCATCGATCACGTCGCGGCCGCACGAGCTCACCGCCTCGCGTTCGGCGGCGACGAAGGGCGCGTCGCGGAACGCCGCCTGCGCGTCGTCGATGTACACGATCGGGCCCGGACGGTCACCGCCGTCGAGGAACGAGCTCAGCGCGCCGGGATGCAGGGAGAGGAGGAGCAGTCGCACGCCTGCAACGCTATCGAGGGCGGCCGACACCGCTGTGGCGGGAGAGGATGGGGACATGATCCGTGCGTCCGTCCTCGCCTTCCTGCTCGATGCCGTCCTCGTGGTGGCGTTCGCGGCGACCGGCCGGGCGAGCCATGACTCCGATGTGCTCGCGGGCCTCTGGCAGACCTCGTGGCCGTTCCTCGCCGGCCTGCTGGTGGCGTGGATCGCCGTGCGGGCATGGCGATCGCCGACCGGGATCGTGCCGACGGGTCTCGTCGTGTGGATCGTCACGGTCGTCGGCGGGATGCTGCTTCGCGCCGTGTCGGGTCAGGGGACGGCGCTGCCGTTCGTGATCGTCGCGACGCTGACGCTGCTCGTGCTGCTGCTCGGATGGCGCCTCATCGCCCGCGGCATCCGTTCGCTGCGGTCGCGCCGCGGTGGGCGTCCTCGCAGCCGGGATGTCGCTCCCCGCGCGTAACCTGTCGGGCATGCGCCGCCCCACCCCCGATCCCGTCGGTCCCGGACAGGAGTCCGTCTGGGACTATCCCCGTCCGCCCCGCCTCGAACGCGTCCACGCGCGCGTGACGATCGACTTCGCCGCCGTCACGATCGTCGAGACGGACGACGTCGTGCGAGTGCTCGAGACGAGCCATCCGCCCGTGTACTACCTGCCGGCCGCGGCGTTCGTGCCCGGCTCATTGGTACCGGCGGCCGGCAGCTCCTTCTGCGAGTTCAAGGGCGCAGCCGAGTACTTCGACGTCGTCCGTGGCACGGCCGTGCGCGAGCGTGCCGCGTGGGGCTACCCGAACCCGTCGCCGGGGTATGAGGAGCTCGTCGGACGCGTCGCCGTCTATGCGGGCGGAATGGACCGGTGCACGGTCGACGGCGAGGTCGTCGTACCGCAGCCCGGCGGCTTCTACGGCGGCTGGGTGACGTCCAACCTCGCGGGCCCGTTCAAGGGCGTCCCCGGTTCGATGGGATGGTGATCTGCTCGAACGGGTCCGCGTGGGCGTTGCGACGCTTCGATCAGCGCTGGGCGCGAGCGAGGTTGGCGCGCAGCTCGTCGGCGTTCTGCCGCACGACGTAGGCGGGCTGGTCGCGCTCGACGCGCCAGCTCTCGGCGAGCGAACCGATGTCGACGGTGTCGAAGCCGAACTCGTCGTAGAGCGCGGTGACGTGCGCGACGGCATCCGGGTGGTCGCTCGCGGTCGCGAGCGCTCGACGGTCGGGGGTGCCGGCGGGGGAGCCGTCGGTGTTGATGTCGGCGGCGGGGATGTGGTTGAACGCCTTCACGACCTTCGACTCGGCGAAATGGCACTGTGCCATCTCGGATGTCGTGGTGCGCTTCTCCTCGAGCTCGGCGATGCGGCCGTCGCGCTCCCAGTAGTAGTTGTTCGTGTCGAGCACGATCTTGCCGGCGAGGGGTTCGGCGGGGACGTCTTCGAGTGCCTTCAGCGGCACCGTCACGACGGCCCAATGCGCCGCCTCGGCCGCTTCCTGCGCGGTCGCCGCCCGTGCGCGCTCGCCGAGCCGCGCGACGAGGTCGCTGAGCGTTTCAGGCTCGCGCGAATTGGCGATCACGACGTCGTAGCCGCGTGCGACCAGCCCTTCGGCGAGAGCGCTTCCGATGTGTCCTGCTCCGATGATTCCCACAGTGGTCATGGGGAGGTGAACCGTTGGAACCGGCGCCGGCATTCCCGCGGGGTTCGAACGTGTGTAAAGTATCGTTTACAGTAAAGTCCACTTGACACTGAGGGAACGATGAACGAGAACCGGAGCACGCCGTCCGCCGTCGACAAGCGCCCCCGCTGGGGACGCATGAGATTCGGCGATCGCCGGCTCTCCGCGCTGTGGATCGCGATCCCTGCGGGTGCGCTCGTGTCGTCCGCACTCGCGGCGGTCGTCGTCGCGACGGGCGGCGGCGGTCCGCAGCCCGTGGTCGGAGCGGCCGTGATCGTCGCTCTCACGCTCGGCCCGTGCATCGGCTTCGCCTGGGTGGCGGTCGTCGACCGGTCCACTCTGCGGGGAGCCGCCGAGCAGCCCGAGCAGTCGGTCGAGTCGCGGTGGTTCGAGCGGGCCACGAGCGGCGCTCTCACTGACACCCTCCTCATCGTGGGTCTCGGTACGGCGACTCTCGCGTTCACGCGCGTCGAGGTCCCGACCCTCATCGCTCTGTCAGCGGTACTGATGATCGCGATGGGCTCGGTGGCGGTGCGCTACCTGGCCGAGCAGCGACGCGGCTGAGCATGGAGAATTCAGTATCCGAGCGCCGACGCGACCGGGGGTGGTCGCAGCAGCGTCTCGCCGATGAGCTCGGGGTGTCGCGCCAGACCATCATCTCCATTGAACGCGGGCGCTTCGATCCGTCCCTCCCCTTGGCGTTCCGGCTCGCTCGGGTGTTCGGATGCGCGATCGAGGACATCTTCTCCGACAGCGCAGAATGAAGGATGCACCGGGTCGTTTGATACGGCGGGCTCAGAGGATCTGGCCGATGGGCTCGCGCTTCTCCGCCTGGAACCGGTCCTCGTTGCGCCCCCGGGCCCAGTAGCCCGACAGCGAGACCCGGCCGCGCTCGAGTCCGCGCTCGTCGAAGAGCACGCGCCGCAGCGCCTTCATCGACTCGCGCTCACCGTGGGCGAAGACCTGCACGTCGCCCGCCGGCCAGTCGTACTGCCGCACGACGGCGGCGAGAGCCGCGGGATCGTGGGTGGGGTCGACGATCCACTCAACCTCTACCCCGGCGGGCGCCTCGAGGGCCAGGATCGCGTCGTCGGACTCCACCTCGACGAACGCGTGTCCGACCGCATCCGACGGCAGCGCCTCCAGTGCGGCGGCGATCGCCGGAACGGCCGAGAGGTCTCCGGCGAAGAGATGGAAATCGGCGGCGGCATCCGGTGCGTAGCCGCCGCCCGGTCCCATCAGCTCGATCCGGTCGCCGACCTGCGCGCGCGCCGCCCACGGCCCGGCGAGGCCCTCGTCGCCGTGGACCACGAAGTCGATCGAGAGGGTGCCCGCGACGGCATCCACCCGTCGGACCGTGTACGTCCGCGTGACCGGCGCGGACTCGGGCGCGGGCGTCGTGAACTTCAGCTTCACGTACTTGTCGGTCTCGGGCCGGTTCTGGAACGCCGCGAAGCCCTCGCCCCCGAGGGTCACGCGCACCAGGTGCGCTGAGAGGCGTTCGGTTCCGACGACCTCGAGCTCGATGCTCGGGCGCGGGGTACGGGGAGCAGTGCGAGAGGAGAGGGCCACCTCACCCACGGTACCCGGGGCGCCGCGGGTCAGGCGAAGCGGACCCAGTTCGCGCCCGCGCCCGTCTCGGCCTGCTCGAGCAGCGTCAGCTCGGCGCCGTCGACGGCGTAGAGCGAGACCGTGCGCGACTTCTCGCCCGCCGCGATCAGACGGTCTCCCGCGGGGGAGAGGACGAATCCGCGCGGCTGCGGCTCGGTGGGGATGAACGACGAGACGTCCTGCACGGTGCCGTCCTCGGCGACGGGTGCGGCGCCGAGCGTGCTCGTCGAGCGCTCCGAGATCCAGAGGTACCGCTCGTCCGCGCCGAAGTGGATGTCGGCGCCCCAGACGGCGTGGTTGGCGACGGGGTCGCCGCCGATCTCACCGCGTACGAGCCCGGCTGCGGGGTCGACCGCGTTGGCCCGGGAGCGCAGCTCCAGGCCGCCCGTCGCCGCGTCGCGCGCGTAGTGCAGCACCTCGCCGGAGTACTCGGTCATGACGTAGACGGCGTCCTCGGCGCTGTTGAGCACGAGATGGCGGGGGCCGCTGCCGGCGGGCGCTGCGGCGGTGCCCGAGCCGACCGGAGTCAGCGTCAGGTCGGAGCCGAGCGCGAACTGGCCGACGAGGTCGTCGCCGAGCGAGACGAAATAGGCGAAGCGGCCGTCGGAGGAGGGCAGCACCGAGTGGAGCTTGGCGAACTCGACACGGCCGGTCGGGTCGCCGATCACGCCGTCGGTGATCGGGGCGACGAAGCCGTAGTCGCCGCCGTACGACGCAGCGAGCAGCGCCGTGCCCCCGCGGGTGAGCGCGATGTAGCTGACCGACCCGTCCGGAAGCGCGAAGCGCGAGCGGGGGGTGAGCTCGCCCGTGGCGCGATCGAGCCCGAGTGTCACGATCGCCGCGGGCTCGTCCGAGGTCGCCCCCTTGACGCCCGCGTAGACCAGGTCGCGTTCGCGGTCGATCGCGAAGGTGCCGGTTCCGGTGAGGCCGTCGGCGACGAAGAGCCGTTCGAGGGCGTCGCCGTCGAGACGGAACACGCTGATGCTGCTGTCACCCGCGTTGGCGACCAGGACGAGAGAGGAATCAGTCACGTCACGAGCCTAGCTCCGCGGCCCGAGACCGACGCGGCGGGAGTGCGCGCCCGGGACTGATAAACTCGTCGACGGAAGTGTGTCCGAGCGGCCTAAGGAGCATGGCTGGAATCCATGTAGGCGGGGTAACTCGCCTCGCAGGTTCAAATCCTGTCACTTCCGCCGAAACGAAGGGCGCCACTCCGCGAGGGTGGCGCCCTTCGTCATGCCAGGATGCCGTCCCACACCCGCCCGCCCTCGGCGATGCGCTGCGACGCGTCGAGGCGGGCCGAGGGAGTGCCGGGCTTGCGGCGCGCCTGTGCGTGGATGCACTGCGCGAACTGCGCGGTGAAGTCCCGACGCGGATGCCGCCGGGTGACGGCTCGCAGGGTCTCGGCATCCCACAGCTCCGGCGCGACTCCCGAGACGTCGAGGCTCGTCGCGACCTCCAGCAGATGACCCTCCGGATCGAGTGCCGGGTCGACGCTCAGCCACATGTGCCGCTCGATGACCTCGCGCACGCGTTCGCGGCGCTCCGCGGGCCACCCCGCACCGGCCGCGAAGAGCCATCCCGCGGCGCCGCCGGCCGACTCGAACGCCATCTCGTGAGCGTCGAACGCGGGGGTCACGCCGAGGTCGTGGAGCATCGCCGCGACGAACAGCAGCTCGGGGTCGTGATCGAGCCCGAGCGCTTCGGCTCGCAGCCGCGCCCAGGCCCACGACCGGACGCCGTGGTCCACGAGCGCGGGCGAGGACCACCGGCTCACCGCCTCGAGGGCGAGCGCGGCGGTGGGCGTCGGCGGGGCGAGGAGGCGGTCGAGATCGCGGGTCACGCGCTCATTCTCCGGTGGCGGCAAGGGCCACGACCGCCCCGATGCGGACTCCGGCAGACATCAGAGCGACCGTGTCCCGAAAGCGACGACGCGACGGAGCCGGCGGGTGTCATGGAGGGTCATATGGCCCCGACGACCCCGATTCGGGTTTAGCGTCGGTGGGTCGCCATCGCGACGTCATCCCTCTCAGGAGCACCACCATGAGTTCTGCCACCTCGAAGAACGCCGCCGCCCCGGCGAAGCGGAAGAAGCCCTTCTACCGCTCGTTCGGCTTCCAGATCACGATCGCCCTCGTCGCGGGCGTTCTCCTCGGCCTGCTGGCACGTCAGCTCGGGCCCGATGCCGAGGGCAACCCGAACGGGCTCGCCGCGACGCTGTCGACGATCGGCAGCGGCTACGTCACACTGCTGCGCACGGCGGTCGTGCCGCTGATCTTCCTCGCGATCGTCGCCTCGATCACGCAGCTGCGCAACGTCACCAACGCCGCGCGCCTGGCGGGTCAGACCCTGCTGTGGTTCGGGATCACCGCGCTGATCGCCGTGACCATCGGCATCGTGCTCGGCGTCACGATCCAGCCGGGCGCGCGCGTCGACGCCGGCCAGCTCACCCCCGACGTCCCCTCGAGCGTCGGCTCCTGGTGGAGCTTCCTCACGGGACTCATCCCGCAGAACTTCCTCGGTCTGTCGGTGTCGACCTCGATCGACCCCGAGACGGGCGCCGCGAGCTCGAGCGTCGGCTACAACGTGCTCCAGATCATCGTCATCTCGGTCGCGATCGGCATCGCCGCCCTCAAGCTCGGCAAGCGCGCCGAAGCCTTCGTGTCGTTCACCGAGTCGGCCCTGAAGGTCGTCCAGCGGGTGCTGTGGTGGATCATCCGCATCGCCCCGATCGGCACCCTCGGCCTCATCGGGTCGGCCGTCGTCACGTACGGCTGGGAGAAGCTCACGACGCTGCTCTGGTTCGCCGTCGCCATCTACATCGGCCTCGCTCTCGTGCTCTTCGTCGTCTACCCCGTGCTGCTGAAGACCCACGGCCTGTCGGTGCGGCAGTACTTCTCGGGTGTCTGGCCCGCGGTGCAGCTCGCGTTCGTCTCGCGCTCCTCGATCGGCACCCTGCCGCTCACGCAGCGCGTCACCGAGCGCAACCTCGGCGTTCCTCGCGAGTACGCATCGTTCGCCGTGCCGTTCGGGGCGACGACCAAGATGGACGGTTGCGCTGCCATCTACCCGGCGATCGCCGCGATCTTCGTCGCGCAGTTCTTCGGCCTCGAGCTGAACGCGGTGCAGTACCTGCTGATCGTCGTCGTCTCGGTGGTGGGATCGGCCGCGACGGCGGGCACGACGGGTGCGACCGTCATGCTGACGCTGACCCTGTCCACCCTGGGCCTGCCGCTCGAGGGCGTCGGCCTTCTGCTGGCGATCGACCCGATCCTCGACATGGGCCGCACGGCCGTCAACGTCGCGGGGCAGGCGCTCGTGCCGACGATCGTGGCCAAGCGCGAGGGCATCCTCGATCGCGAGCTGTACGACGCCGAGCGCTCGGGCGACCCGTTCGCCGACGACAGCGCCGACGAGCTGGAGACCCCCGCCCGGGCCTGACGCCCGCGCCCATCCGCGATGGGGCGCGCTTCTCGGCATCCGGCGCAGTTTCTTCTGCGCTCGAGGTCGGGATGTGCGCCCCATCGGCATGCGCGGGGCCCGCGGAGTCAGGCGCGGACGAGGAAGCGGGGGAGCAGGACGGCGCTGATGCGCCGCGGCGTCGAGACGGACGCGAGCAGCCCTCGGCGGACGGCCAGGGCGTCGGATGCCGCGGCGCGGCCGCCCGCCGCGTCGCGCTCGCTGTCGGGAACGTCGTAGCTCGTGCGTTCGACCGCGGCGACGAGCGCGTCGACGCGCTCGTCGGGAACCGTCGGCATGGCCGCCAGGCGGATGCCGAGGGCGCGGGGGCTCTCGGCATCGTCGACGCGCAGGCCGACGTCGCGGGCGCTCTCGCGGACGATCCGCCACGCCGCCAGCACATCGCCGCGTTCGGCCGCCGTCGTCTGCCACCGCCGCCGCGCCGCTCCGAGGAGGGCGGGAAGCAGCACGAGCGCCGCGAAGCCGAGGACGACTCCGCCGTAGGGCAGCACGAGCGCGAGAGGCGAGCCTTCGGAGCCCGCGCTCGGCCCCGTCGAGGTGGTCGGCGTCGGAGTGGGCCCGCCGTCGGGCGCGACCGTCGCCGTCTGCTGCGGCGCGGGCGCGGGGGTCACGTCCTGCCCGCCGTCGTCGGGCAGCGGCTGCGCCGAGCGCGCGTAGCTGGCGGGGGTGCCGAGGCTGTTCGTCGGCTCGAACGGCACCCAGCCGATGCCGGCGAAGTACACCTCGGGCCACGCGTGCAGCTGCGAGCTCAGCACCGTCGCGACGCTCTCGCCGTCCAC
The DNA here is from genome assembly GCF_002245215.1 of Microbacterium sp. Yaish 1. Taxonomy (GTDB): domain Bacteria; phylum Actinomycetota; class Actinomycetes; order Actinomycetales; family Microbacteriaceae; genus Microbacterium. Next base: position 1,027,749 of record NZ_NPMR01000002.1, on the reverse strand, counting down.
GACGCGGCCGGTCAGCGTTCCGGGCAGGTATCCGACGACGATGCGGGAGGGCATGTCGAGGGTTCGCGCCATGACGGCGAACGCGGAGGCGAAGTGCACGCAGTAGCCGCTGCGCACCTCGAGGAAGTCCGCGATCGCGTCGACGCCCGATCCGTCGAACCCGTCGGAGACCGGCGCGTCGAGCGAGTAGGTGAACTCCGCGCTGCGGAACCAGCGCTGCAGGGCGGCGAGCCGGTCGTAATCGTTCTCCGCCCCCGCGGTGACCTCGCGCGCCGTCCGCTCGATCGAGGCGGGCATGTCGGCGGGCAGCTGGGTGACGGCATCGGGGAGGCCGTCGGTGGTCGTCCCGGCCGCCTGGATCTGCTCGAGGGTCGGACGCACGACATGGGTGGTCGTGACGTACTCCTGCCCCTGCGTGTCGGTGTCCGCGGCGACCACCGTGCGGTTGGACGGCATCGCCTCCCAGCCGCCGGAAAGATCGTCCACGCGCACGGCCGGGCCGGGCACCGGCAGCCATGCCGACGAGAGCTGCGTGATGCTGACGGTCGTCTGATATTCGGTCACCCGCACGTCGGGGTCGGCGACGACCGGACCGAGCGCCTCGGGAGTGAGGGGAGTGGTCTCGTCGCGGTCGGGTTCCCAGACGCGTCCGTCGAAGCTCGAAAGCGTCGCGGCACGCAGGTAGGGCATGCTGGGCGCGTTGGTGCGGGTTGTGAGCACCTCGACGTCGGTGGGGCGCCGCAGATCGTCGCCGAGCTCGAGACTGGCGTTGATGGTGGTGGCGGGGCCTGTTCCGATTCCGATGCGCGGAGCGGGGCGGGGGAGCTCGGGCACCACGATGACGGTCGCCACGATCGCGGTCACCGCAAGACCGGCCGCGAGCACGGCACCCGAGCGTGACCGGCGCCGACGTGGTTCCGCCTCGCCGCGCTGTCGCGCCTCGGTGGCGCTGACCGCTGCGACCGATCGGGCCAGCGCACGTTCGCGCGAGCGGGTCTCGGTCCGGATGAGCAGGAGCACCGCGGCCGCGAACACGACGAACGCGATCAGGTCGACGGGGGCGGGCACCGACAGTGCCGGGATCAGCCACACCGCGACGAGGGCGATGGCCGCCAGCAGCGGCATCCGGGCCGTGATGACGGTGTGGTCGAGCAGGACCGTGAGGGCGGCGACCGCCGTCACGGCGAGGACCGCGAGCGGCCGGTCCGCGGTGAGGGGCGCGACCCCGTTGATGATCTGCCCGCTCGCGCCGGTGATGAGGGACGGCACCTCGGCGAAGGTCCCGGGGGTCGGGATGACGAGGAGAAGCGCGGTGTCGCCGAAGTAGACGGCGGTGACGAGGGCGCCCGCCGTCACCAGCTCGGCGAGGGTGACCACGACGGCGGGCAGATTCAGCCGTCGCAGTCCGACGCCGACGAGCAGCACGGCTGCCGCCACGGCGACCGCGACGACGAGCCACGTGCCGGCGGCCACGACGCGCAGCAGCGGGAGGATCGCGGCGACGATCGACAGGAGGAGGACGGCCGCCAGCGGTGTGTCGCCGGTGCGGCTCAGTTCGGCGCGCGAGGGCATCGTCGGACGATGCCGCCACCGGCGCGACGGCTCAGTACGCGGCACGAGCGGTCCCCCGTTCGGTCGCGGCGCGCCAGCTCTCGGTGAGGTCGCCGTCGGGAGTCAGCACGCCGGCCCGCCATCCGGCCGCGGCCGCTCGTGCGAGCGCCCCGTCCGAGGATTCGGCCGCCAGCAGCACGGGAAGCGCGCTGTGCGCGACGAGCGGCGCCAGCGCATCGGCGTCGGCCGCCGTCACGCGAGCGGAGATGACGACCACCGGCCCTGCGACGGTGCCCGCGAACAGGCGGGGAAGCACGGCCAATCGATCGCCGGAGCCGGCGACGATCGTGGCGAGGTCGAGGGCCAGCTGCTCGACGGCGACGGCATCGCCGGCCGGAACGGGCGCACCGACCGGGTGTCCTTCCGCGTCGATGACCGTGACGTCGTAGCCCTCGCGCGCGAGACGAGCGACCGCCGAGATCGCCGCCGTCACGGCGGTCTCGAACGCCGGGTCCTCGCCGGGTCGCGACGCCGCCGGAGCCCAGCGGGACGCCGCCCGGTCGAGCACGACGGTGGCCTCGGGAGTGGACTCCTGCTCCTCCTGACGCACCATCAGCTCGTCGTGGTGCGCGCTCGCGCGCCAATTGATCCGCCGCATCGAGTCGCCCGGCGCATAGGCCCGGGGGATGAGGTTGTCGGCGCCCTCGCCCAGCTGGTGGGTCGCGGTGTGGAGACTGCCACCCGCCTCGCCGGGGTACTCCGTCAGCGGGGGGAGCATCACGGTCGCCGGTGCGACGGTGATCGGCTCAGCCCCGCCCATGCGGACGCTCCGGCGGGTGAACCCGAAGGGATCGGTCACGACGACGGCGAAAGGACCGACGTCGCGGATGCCGCGCCGTGTGCCCCGGATGCGGTAGGTCAGGCGGATGCGGTCGAGAGCGGCCGCACCGGTGAGGATGCCGGACGCGTCTCCCTCCACGCCGTCCGGCAGCGCGTCGGTCCATCGGGCGATCGCGCCGGAGAACCCGCCGCGGGCCGTCGCGTGAACCGTCACGACGCTCTCGCTCCCGACGGCGGCCACGTCGGGGGAGAACGAACGCGACACGTCGCCGTATCGGTGGACGAACCACAGCGACACCCAGCCCAGCGCGACGGTCGCGATCAGCAGCACGCCGACGTACACGAGCTCCGCGACGCCGAAGGCGTGGGCGCAGACGATGGCGGCGACGGCGATCAGCACCGCACCGGCGCCGCGGGCCGTCAGCGGCCAGGCCCGCCGGAGGGCGGGGCCCAGCGGGCGCCGGCGGTGAGCCGGACGGGAAGAACCGGTCATGGCGGGGCTCAGCGGACCGGGAGCGGCACCGGGACCGTCGCGGCGATGTCGGCCAACGCCGCCTCGACCACTTCCGCGCCGCTGCGGCCGCGGGAGGCGCCGGTCGTCCGCGCCGGGATGAGGCGGTGGGCGAAGACCGGCTGCAGCAGCGCGACGATGTCGTCCGGGATGACGAAGGGGCGGCCGTCGAGCGCTGCCCACACCTTCGCGGCGCGGACGAGCTGCAGGGTGGCGCGGGGGCTCGCCCCCAGGCGCAGATCGCGGTGGTCGCGGGTGGCGCGGGCGATCGCGACCGCGTACTCCTCGACCGAGGGCGAGACATGCAGGCTGCGCGCCCAGGCGATGAGGTCCTGCACCTCGTTCGCCGTGATGACCGGGGCGAGCGACGACAGCGGGTTGACGGTGTCGCGCTGACGCAGCATCCGGGCTTCGGACGCGGCGTCGGGATAGCCCATCGAGATGCGCATCATGAAGCGGTCGCGCTGCGCCTCCGGTAGGGCGTAGGTGCCCTCCATCTCGAGGGGGTTCTGCGTCGCGACCACGAGGAACGGGGCGGGCAGCGCGTGGGTGCGCCCGTCGACGGTCACCTGGCGTTCCTCCATCGCCTCGAGCAGCGCGGACTGCGTTTTGGGGGAGGAGCGGTTGATCTCGTCGGCGATGACGATGTGGGCGAAGATCGCCCCCTGCTTGAACTCGAACTCGCGGTCGGCCTGATTGAAGACGCTCACGCCCGTGACGTCGCCGGGCAGCAGGTCGGGGGTGAACTGGATGCGGCGCACCGTGGCATCCACGGTCGCGGCGAGCGCACGCGCGAGCATCGTCTTGCCGACGCCCGGCACGTCCTCGATGAGAAGGTGCCCCTCGGCGAGGAGGCAGACGAGCGCGGAGCGCACCGCCTCGGGCTTGCCGTCGATGACGCGGGCGATGCTCGCCGAGATCGCATCGGTGGTGGCGGCGAACCGGTCGGGACCCAAAGCTGCCTGGCTGCCGTCGTTGGTCATGCGATCCCCTCGTTCTCCGCGCCGCGTGTCCCGCCGCGTCGCGCCCGTCTGGCGAGAGCCTAACCGGCCCCGGTGACGGGAGGACTCAGGTTCCGGGTTAGACTGGTGTCAGCTCTCCGCGAGGCGGCATCCAGGCCAACTCCCCCAGGACGGAAACGTAGCAAGGGTAACCGGGCTCTGCCGGGTTCGCGGAGAGTCTTACTTTTTCCCCACCGTCGTGGCCTGCGGCATCCGCCGCCACGACCGTGGCGATATTCACGGCTCGTGGTCAGGCCTCTCCCTCTTAGGCTGAACCCGTGGCTCAGAGCATCTACATCACGTCCGCAGAAGGCCATTCCGCGAAGTCGATCATCGCGCTGGGGGTGCTCGAGGCGTTCAGCCGTGTCGCGCCCCGCGTCGGAGTGTTCCGGCCGATCGCCCGGTCGACGGAGGAACGCGACTACGTCCTCGAGATGCTGCTCGACCACGACGGCGTCGACCTCGCGTACGACGAGTGCATCGGCGTCACCTACGACGACATGCGGCGCGACCCCGACGGGGCGCTCTCTCGCATCGTGGAGCGTTACAAGTCGGTCGAGGCCAAGTGCGACGCCGTCGTCATCATGGGCAGCGACTACACGGATGTCGGTTCCCCCGCGGAGCTGAGCTACAACGGCCGCATCGCGGTGAACCTCGGGGCACCGGTGCTGCTGGTGCTCGGCGGACGAGCGGGGCAGGGCGGCGGCGAGAAGCTCGGGTCCGCCCCGGCACGCACCCCCGACGAGATGGGACAGATCGCATCGCTGGCGGTGTCGGAGCTGCGCGACGACCGAGCCGAGCTGTTCGCCGTCGTGGCCAACCGCGCGGACGGCGATCGTCTCGACGAGATCATCGAGGCCGTGCGCGGTGCGGTGCCGCAGAACGTCCCGGTCTGGGCCGTGCCGGAGGACCGCTTCCTCGTGTCGCCGTCGGTGAGCACCGTCCTCGCCGCCGTCGAGGGGTCGCTCGTCAAGGGCGACGCCGACCTGCTGGGGCGCGAGGTGCTCGGGGTCGTCATCGGTGCGATGTCGATGGTCAACGTGCTCCCGCGGCTCAGCGAGCGCTCGGTCGTGGTCATCCCGTCCGACCGGGCCGAGGTGCTCCTGGCCACGCTGCTCGCACACGCGTCGGGCACCTTCCCCTCGCTCTCGGCGATCGTCATCAACGGCGGGTTCCCGCTGCCCGAGGCGGTCGACCGGCTGATCGACGGCGTCGGCGAGACGCTGCCGATCATCGCCACCGATCTCGACACCTACGAGACCGCGGCCCGCATCATGGGCACGCGGGGGCGCCTCGCGGCCGATTCGCGGCGGCACTACGAGGCCGCCGCGGCGCTCTTCGAGCGGCACATCGACACCAACGAGCTCACCGAGGCGCTCGGGCTCGCGCGGTCCACCGTCGTGACCCCGCTGATGTTCGCATACGGCCTGGTCGAGCGGGCCCGCACCGACCGCCGCCGCATCGTCCTGCCCGAAGCCGACGATGACCGCGTGCTGCACGCCGCCTCGATCGTGCTCGCGCGCGGCATCGCCGACATCACGCTGCTGGGCGAGGAGATCGAGGTGCGCTCGCGCGCGCTGGAGCTCGGTCTCGACCTGCGCGGAGCCGAGATCCTCTCGCCCTTCGACGCCGTCCACGTCGACAAGTTCGCCCGCGAGTACGAGCGTCTGCGCGCCCACAAGGGCATGACGTACGGCCAGGCGGCCGACACCGTCACCGACGTGTCGTACTTCGGCACGCTCATGGTGCACCTCGGTCTCGCCGACGGCATGGTCTCGGGTGCCGCCCACACGACGGCGCACACGATCCGTCCGGCCTTCGAGATCATCAAGACCAAGCCGGGCGTCTCGGTCGTCTCGAGCGTCTTCCTCATGGCGCTCGCCGACCGCGTCCTCGTCTACGGCGACTGCGCCGTCATCCCCGACCCCACGAGCGAGCAGCTCGCCGACATCGCCGTGTCGTCGGCCGAGACGGCGCGCCAGTTCGGCATCGACCCGCGCGTGGCGATGCTGTCGTACTCGACGGGGGAGTCGGGGTCCGGCGCCGACGTCGACAAGGTGCGGGCGGCCACCGCGCTCGTGCGCGAGCGCGCCCCCGAGCTACTGGTCGAGGGCCCCATCCAGTACGACGCGGCGACCGACGCGGCCGTCGCGGCGAAGAAGATGCCCGGATCGTCCGTCGCGGGCAAGGCGACGGTGTTCGTCTTCCCCGACCTGAACACCGGGAACAACACGTACAAGGCCGTCCAGCGCTCGGCCGGCGCCGTCGCCATCGGCCCCGTCCTGCAGGGCCTCAACAAGCCGATCAACGACCTCTCCCGCGGAGCCCTCGTCGAAGACATCGTCAACACGATCGCCATCACCGCGATCCAGGCCCAGGGAGGGGCATCCGCATGAGCATCGTGCTCGTCATCAACAGCGGCTCGTCGTCGTTCAAGTACCAGCTGATCGACGCCGAGACCGGGCTCCCTCACGCGTCGGGCCTCGTCGAGCGCATCGGGCAGGAGCAGGGCCGGGTCAAACACACCGTGTTCTTCCCGCCGGCCGCTGCCGGGGAGGCCGCCGTCACCGCCACCGACGCCACCTACGAGCGCGAGCTCCCGATCGCCGACCACACCGCCGGCTTCCAGCTCATGCTCGACGCGTTCGCCGAGAACGGCCCGTCGCTCGAGCAGCACGCGCCCGTCGCCGTCGGCCACCGCGTCGTCCACGGCGGCGCGCGGTTCTTCGAACCCACGCTCATCACGCCCCTCGTCGAGATCAACATCGACGAGCTGTCGGTGCTCGCGCCCCTCCACAACCCCGGCGCACTGCAAGGCATCCGCGCGGCCAAGGCCGCCTTCGCCGACCTGCCGCACGTCGCGGTCTTCGACACCGCCTTCCACCAGACGATGCCGCCCGCCGCCTACACCTACGCGATCGACACGGCGCTCGCCGAGGCGCACCGCGTCCGCCGCTACGGCTTCCACGGCACCTCGCACAAGTTCGTCTCGGAGGCGGCCGCGGCTCACCTCGGCCGTCCGCTCGCCGAGCTGCGCCAGATCGTCTTCCACCTCGGCAACGGCGCATCCGTCACGGCGATCGACAGCGGTCGTTCGGTCGACACGTCGATGGGGATGACGCCGCTGGAGGGCCTGGTCATGGGCACGCGGTCGGGCGACATCGACCCCGCCGTCATCTTCCACCTCGCCCGCCGCGCCGAGATGACCATCCCGCAGCTCGACGATCTCCTGAACAAGCGGAGCGGCATGCTGGGCCTGGCGGGGGTCTCCGACATGCGCGACATCGAGGACGGGGTCGAGCGCGGCGACGAGGCGGCCACGCTGGCGTTCGAGGTGTACGCCCACCGGCTGCGCGCCTACGCCGGTGCGTACCTCGCAGAGCTCGGCGGGGTCGACGTCATCTCCTTCACCGCCGGCGTGGGGGAGAACTCCCCGCTGGTGCGCGCCGCGGCCCTCGAGACGCTCGGGTTCGCGGGTGTCGAGATCGATCCGGCCCGAAACGAGCAGCGCGGGCGCGGCATCCGCCGGATCTCCACGGATGCCTCCCGGGTCGAGGTGCTCGTCGTCCCGACGAACGAGGAGCTGGAGATCGCGCGGCAGACCATCGCCGTGACGGCGTGACCGCCGGACCTCATTACGCTGGTTCCGTGACCTCGGCTCAGCTTCCCGACCTGACCACCTACGACGGCGTTCTGTTCGACCTCGACGGCGTGCTCACCCCGACCGCCGACGTGCACATGCACGCGTGGCAGACCATGTTCACCGAGCTGTTCACGGCCTGGGGGATCACGCCGGAGTACACCGCGGACGACTACTTCCGTCATCTCGACGGCAAGAAGCGCTACGACGGCGTCGCGAGCCTGCTGCGCTCACGCGACGTCGAGGTGCCGTGGGGCGACCCCGGCGACGACCCGTCGGCCGACACCATCTGCGGCATCGGCAACCGCAAGAACGCGGTGTTCGAGCGCGTCCTGCGAGCCGAGGGCATCGCGCCGTACCCCGGATCGCTGGCCCTGGTCGACAAGCTCCAGGCCGCCGGGGTTTCGATCGCCGTGGTCTCCAGCTCGAAGAACGCGCGCGAGGTCCTCGCGGTCGCCGGGCTTCTGGACAGGTTCCCCGTCGTCATGGACGGCGTGATCGCCGAGGAGCGCCACCTGCCCTCCAAGCCCGCGCCTGACGTCTTCGCGGAGGGCGCGCGCATGCTCGGCGTCGACCCGGCCCGTTCCGTCGCGATCGAGGACGCCCACTCGGGTGTCGAGTCGGCGGTCGCGGCAGGCTACGCTCTCGTGGTCGGCGTCGATCGCGGCGCCGGCGCCGACGCGCTCCGCGCGCTCGGAGCCCACGTCGTCGTCGACGATCTCGACGCTTTCGTCTGACCAACGTCAACACCCGCCCGCATCGCCCGCCTCCAGCGGCGGGGCCCGTCCTCCGGAAGGCCCTCATGATCGATCGCGATCGCTTCCCCGTCGACCCCTGGCGTCTCGTCGAGAAGAGGTTCTCGGTCGAGGACATCGGCGTGACCGAGACGCTGTTCGCGGTCGGCAACGGCTACCTCGGGTTGCGCGGCAACCACCCGGAGGGACGCTACGCGCACGAGCACGGCACCTTCATCAACGGCTTCCACGAGATCTTCCCGATCCGCCACGCCGAGCAGGCCTTCGGCTTCGCCGAGGTCGGCCAGACGATCATCAACGCGCCCGACGCGAAGGTCATGCGTGTCTACGTCGACGACGAGCCGCTCTCGCTCGACGTCGCCGACATCCGCGACTACGAGCGGGTCCTCGACATGCGCACCGGCGTGCTCACCCGGAAGCTGCTGTGGGTCACCCCGAGCGGCAAGGAGGTGCAGGTCGACTTCGAGCGCCTCGTGTCGTTCGAGCAGAAGCACCTCGCGATCATGCGCCTGACGGTGACGGTGCTGAACTCCGACGCCCCGGTCTCGGTGAGCAGCCAGATCGTCAACCGCCAGGACGGCGAGGACGTCTACGGGGGATCGGCGCCGGGCCGCGCCACCGCGGGCTTCGACCCGCGGAAGACCGAGAAGATCGAGGAGCGGGTCCTCCAGCCGCAGGAGTACTGGCAGGACGAGGACGGCCGGTCGGTCCTGTCGTACAAGTCCACCAACTCCGGGATGACGGTGTCGGTCGTCGCCGACCACCTCGTCGAGACCGAGAACGAGTACTCCTCCCGTCGCCTCATCGAGCCCGACATCGCCAAGAACGTCTTCCGGGTGAACGCGCGGCAGGGTGTCCCCATCACCGTCACCAAGCTCGTGAGCTACCACACGTCGCGCGGCGTGCCGGCTCGCGAGCTCGTCGAGCGCAGTCGCCGGGTGCTCGACCGGGTCCGCGAGGAGGGAGTCGCGGTTCAGTTCGAGCGGCAGGCGGCGTGGTGCGCCGACTTCTGGCGTCGTTCCGACGTGCGCATCGGCGGCCACGAGGACCTGCAGCAGGCGACCCGCTGGTGCCTGTTCCAGCTCGCGCAGGCGGCCGCCCGAGCCGACGGGCAGGGCGTGCCCGCCAAGGGCGTCACCGGGTCGGGATACAGCGGCCACTACTTCTGGGACACCGAGGTCTACGTCCTGCCCTTCCTGGCCTACACGACTCCGCTGTGGGCCCGGAACGCGCTGCGCATGCGCTACCTCATGCTCCCCGCCGCGCGCCGCCGGGCGCGTCAGCTCAACGAGGCCGGCGCCCTGTTCCCGTGGCGCACGATCAACGGCGAAGAGGCCTCCGCCTACTACGCCGCCGGCACCGCGCAGTACCACATCAACGCCGACGTCAGCTTCGCCCTCGCGAAGTACGTGCGGGCCACGGGCGACGTCGATTTCCTCTACCGCGAGGCCGTCGACATCGCCGTCGAGACGGCACGGCTGTGGTCGACGCTCGGGTTCTGGCGCTTCGGCGAGGACGGTGCCGCGGAGTCGTTCCACATCCACGGCGTCACCGGACCCGACGAATACACGACGGTCGTCAACGACAACCTCTTCACGAACGTGATGGCTCGGTTCAACCTGCGGTTCGCCGCGCGGACGGTGCGCGACATGGCCGAGGAGGCGCCCGAGGCGTATCGCGCGCTCATCGAGCGTCTCGACCTCGACCCCGCAGAGGCCGACGGGTGGGAGCGGGCGGCCGAGGCGCTGCTCATCCCGTTCAGCGAGTCGCTGCGCATCCACCCGCAGGACGCGGTGTTCCTCGACCGCGAGGTGTGGGACCTGGAGAACACCCCCGACAGCCAGCGGCCGCTGCTGCTGCACTTCCACCCGCTCGTGATCTACCGCTACCAGGTGCTCAAGCAGGCCGACGTGGTGCTGGCGCTGTTCCTCCAGGGCAACCACTTCACCGACGAGGAGAAGCTGGCCGACTTCGAGTACTACGACCCGCTCACGACCGGCGACTCGACGCTGTCCGGTGTCGTGCAGTCGATTCTCGCGGCCGAGGTCGGCTACCAGGACCTCGCGCTGGAGTACTTCCTCGAGTCGATCTACGTCGATCTCGGCGACCTCCACAGCAACGCCTCGGACGGCGTGCACGTCGCCTCCGCCGGCGGCGTGTGGACCGCTCTCGTCTCCGGATTCGGCGGCATGCGCGACCACTACGGCGCCCTGAGCTTCGACCCGCGCCTGCCGCGCGACTGGCCGTCGCTGGAGTACACCCTGCACTGGCAGGGCACGCGCCTGGACATCACGCTGACCGCCGAGGCTATGACCGTCGCCGCGGGGCCGGGCGATGCGGTGGACTTCTCGGTGCGCGGTCGCGAGTTCCGGGTCGCGGGCGGCGAGACCGTCCGCATCCCGCTCGCCGGTCAGGGGCCGCTCCTGTCGGGCCGGCCGTCGCTGCGCCAGCTCGCGCAGTCGCGCCGCGAGGACGGGTCGCTGCTGTCGGCCTCGATCCCCGACGCGACGGTCACGACGTCGATCCCGACGGTGACGACCGAGGTTCCCATCATCACCGGCGAGGTTCCCGTCGTCGAGGACTACGCGCAGACCTTCGCCGACCAGCAGGTGGGCACCGACTCCTGACGTCGCGGGGGTCGCTCCTGGCGGGCCAGCTCAGGGCAGCGCCGCCGCGACGGTCGCAGGCGCGGACCCCGTGGGCACGGCGAGCTCGGACATGATCGCGCGCACGGCGTCGCGGCCCGCGCGGTTGGCGCCGACCGTCGACTGCGACGGTCCGTAGCCGATGAGGAAGAGCCGCGGCTCGTCGATCGCTCGCCCGTTCGCGACCCGGATGCCGCCGGCGGCGGTGCGCAGGCCCAGCGGGGCCAGGTGCGGGATGTCGGCGCGGAAGCCGGTCGCCCACAGGATCGCGTCGGCGGGCTCGAGCCGGCCGTCCGGCATGCGCACGCCGGTCGGCTCGATCCGCTCGAACATCGAATGCCGGACCAGTACGCCGCGCTGCTGAGCCGACTCCGCCCAGCGGTTCCAGTGCAGGCCGGTGACCGAGATGACGCTGCCGGGCGGGAGCCCCTGCCGCACGCGCTCCTCGACCCCGGCGATCGCCGCGATGCGCACGGCGGTGTCGAACCCGCCGGCGTCCCACCGCAGCTCGTCGCGCGTCACCCAGAAGGTGTCGGCGACGCGGGAGATCTCGTCGAGCAGCTGGATGGCCGAGATCCCGGCGCCGACGATGACGACCCGCTGCCCCGAGAACTCGTCGGCCGAGACGTAGTCGTGCACGTGGAGCTGGCGCCCCACGAAGGTGTCGGCTCCCGGGTAGCGCGGCCAGAACGGGCGGCGCCACGTCCCCGTGGCATTGACCACCCAGCGCGCCGACCACGACCCGGTTCCGGTGACCACCCGCAAGCGACCGTGCGGGTCGGCGTCCTCGCGTTCGACGCGCCGCACCTCCACGGGGCGGTGCACCCGGAGGTCGAAGCGACGCTCGTAGTCGTCGAAATAGGCGGGAAGCACGGCACGGGCCGGAGCAGCCGGATCAGCCGGCGGCACCGCGAAACCGGGCAGCTCATGGATGCCGTTGACCGTCTCCATGCGCAGCGATTCCCACCGGTGCTGCCAGGCGCCGCCGGGAGCGTCCTCGGCGTCGAGGACGACGAACGTCCGCGCCGACGTGTCGGAGGGGATGTCGCCGGGGGAGAAGGGAACGAACCCGCGGCGGCGCAGATGGTAGGCGGCCGAGAGCCCGGCCTGCCCGGCGCCGATGACGACGACGTCGACGCGTGCGGCTTCCATGCCCCGTGCAACCGTGCGCGGGTGCGCACTGTTCCCGACGTGGGGATGCCGACAGGGCCGGTGTCAGCGGTACGCCGTAGTCTGTCTGGGTGACCACCGCCCTCTACCGCCGCTACCGTCCCGAAGCGTTCGGCGAGATGATCGGCCAGTCGCAGGTGACCGAACCCCTGATGACGGCGCTCCGCTCCGACCGCGTCGGTCACGCGTACCTCTTCTCCGGTCCCCGCGGCTGCGGCAAGACCACCTCGGCCCGCATCCTCGCCCGCTGTCTGAACTGCGCGCAGGGACCAACCGACACCCCGTGCGGCACGTGCGACAGCTGCGTCGAGCTGAGCCGTGGCGGCGGCGGCTCACTCGACGTCGTCGAGATCGACGCGGCCTCCCACAACGGTGTCGACGACGCCCGCGACCTGCGCGAGCGCGCCGTCTTCGCCCCGGCCCGCGACCGCTTCAAGATCTTCATCCTCGACGAGGCGCACATGGTGACGGCGCAGGGCTTCAACGCTCTGCTGAAGCTCGTCGAAGAGCCGCCGGCCCACGTGAAGTTCATCTTCGCGACGACCGAGCCCGAGAAGGTCATCGGCACGATCCGCTCGCGAACCCACCACTACCCGTTCCGGCTGGTGGCGCCCGCCGCGATGCTCGAGTACGTCGAGCAGCTGTGCACCCAGGAGGGCGTGCAGGTCGAGGCCGGCGTGCTGCCGCTCGTCGTGCGGGCCGGGGGCGGGTCGCCGCGAGACACGCTCTCGCTGCTCGACCAGCTGATCGCCGGGTCCGACGACGGCGCCGTCGCGTACGAGCGCGCCGTGGCCCTCCTCGGCTACACCCACGCCGAGCTGCTCGACGAGGTCGTCGGGGCGTTCGGCGCCGTCGACGCCGCAGCGGCCTTCGCGGCGGTCGACCGGGTCATCCAGACCGGTCAGGACCCGCGCCGTTTCGTCGACGACCTGCTCGAGCGCCTCCGCGATCTCATCATCGTGTCGGCGACCGGCCAGGGCGCATCCGCCGTGCTGCGCGGCGTGTCCGCGGAAGAGCTCGAGCGGATGGGGCGGCAGGCCTCGCTCTTCGGTACCGACCGTCTCTCGCGCACGGCCGACCTCGTCGTCACCGCCCTCGACGAGATGTCGGGCGCCACGTCGCCGCGGCTTCAGCTGGAGCTGCTGGTGGCGCGCGTCCTCGCCGCCGCGCAGCACAGCGTTCCCGCCGCCGACCAGGCCCCGGTCGCCGCCGCTCCCGCGTCGCACGCCTCGTCTCCCGCGGCCGCGCCCGCAGCTCCGCCGCGCATCGTCACGCCCGCCCCGGCGCAGGTTCCGGCCCCCGCGCAGCCCGAGCGCACCGCGTCCGCGCCGTCCTCTGCCCCCGCCCCCGCCGCGCAGCCTCCCGCGGCCCCGGCCCCGGCCCCGGCCCCGGCCCCGGCCGAACCGCGCGATCCGTCGACCGTCACGCTCGCGCAGATGCGCGATGCGTGGCCCGAGGTGCTGCAGCGTCTCGAGTCGATCAGCCGCACCTCGTGGATGATCGCCTCCGTCGCCACGCCTGTCGCGTTCTCCGAGACGGGTGTGCTGACGCTGTCCTTCCAGAGCCAGTCCGACGTCCTGCAGTTCAAGAAGCTCAACGCGGGCAAGGGCCCGAGCGAAGATCTGCGTGGCGCGATTCTGAGCGTCCTCGGCGTGCGCGTCAAGTACGTCGCCCGCCACGACTCCGACCCCGGCGGCGGCCCCGCACCCGGGGGGCCTCCGGCCCCGCAGCCGGGCGGGCAGTCGGGTGGCGCACCACGGCAGCATCCCGCGGGGGATCACCGGCAGTCCGCGCCCGCCCCGTCGTCGCAGCCGGCTCCCGGCGGTCAGCGCACCGCGGGCGCACCCTCGGCGTCGGCGGGCGCCCGTCCGGCCGCATCCGCGTCACCATCCGGCTCCGCTTCCTCCGCCGGCCCCGTCACCGAGTGGGCCGTCGCGCCCATCCCGCAGGGCGACCCGGCGCCGCAGTTCGCGGTGGACGACGAGCCGGAGGATGCCGTCGCCGCCCCCGTGCGCACGCTCACGGCGCCCCACGACGGTGACGTCGACCCCTACCCCGAGCCCCTGCCGCCCATCGACGAGGAGGACCGCGACTACCCGCCGCCTCCCGTCGACGACTACGCGCCCCTGCCCCCGCGCGCGCCGGTCGCCGTCGAACGGCCAATGACCACCGCCCCGGCGACGACAGGCCCCGCACCGGCATCGCCGGAGGCTGCCGTCGCCGCCCCGGCGCCGTCGAACGGCCGCTCGAACGCGGCACCCGCCCGGGGCGGTATCGAGCGCTACGGCGAGGCGGTCGTCCGCCAGATGCTCGGAGCCACCTTCGTTCGCGAAGAACCCTTCACCTCACCCACGAGATTCGGCTAAGCCATGTACGACGGCATCGTCCAGGACCTCATCGACGAGTTCGGCCGCCTGCCCGGCATCGGGCCGAAGTCGGCGCAGCGCATCGCGTTCCACATCCTGCAGACTCCCACCTTCGACGTCTCCAAGCTCTCGCACCTGCTCGGCGAGCTGCGCGAGCGCGTGCGCTTCTGCGAGGTCTGCGGCAACGTGTCCGAGCACGAGCGCTGCGCGATCTGCCGCGACCCGCGGCGTGACGGCACGTTCATCTGCGTCGTCGAAGACGCCAAGGACGTCGCCGCGATCGAGCGCACGCGCGAGTTCCGCGGCCTGTACCACGTGCTCGGCGGCGCGATCAGTCCCATCGGCGGCATCGGCCCCGACGACCTCCGCATCGCGCAGCTCATGCAGCGTCTGGCCGACGGCACCGTGCAGGAGGTCATCCTCGCGACCAACCCGAACCTCGAGGGAGAGGCCACTGCGACCTACCTCAGTCGCCTCCTGACGGCTCTCGAGATCCGCGTGACGCGGCTGGCGTCGGGCCTCCCCGTCGGAGGCGACCTCGAGTACGCCGACGAGGTCACCCTCGGCCGCGCGTTCGAGGGGCGCCGCCAGCTCTGACAGCGCCCCTCGGGTGCGGCGTCAGGCCGGCTGGTCAGCGAGGCCGACGACGTCGAGCAGCCACGCGAGCTCGAACGCGCGCTCGCGCCAGGAGTTGTACCGGCCGCTCACGCCACCGTGACCGGCCACCATCTCGCACTTCAGCAACGCGTCGGCCCCGACCTCTCGCAGACGGGCGACCCACTTCGCGGGCTCGACGTACATCACGCGAGTGTCGTTGAGTGAGGTGACCGCGAGGATGCGCGGGTACGTCACGTCCTCGCGCACGTTCTCGTACGGCGAGTACGACTTCATGTACGCGTACACGTCCGGGTCGTGCAGCGGGTCGCCCCATTCGTCCCACTCGATGACGGTCAGCGGCAGCGACGGGTCGAGGATCGTCGTGAGCGCATCGACGAAGGGCACCGCGGCCAGCACACCGGAGAACAGCTCGGGGGCGAGGTTCGTGACGGCGCCCATGAGGAGGCCGCCGGCCGACCCGCCCTCGGCGGTCATCCGGTCGGGCGAGGTGTAGCCGGTCTCGACGAGGTGGCGCGCGACGGCGACGAAGTCGGTGAACGTGTTGCGCTTGTGCAGCAGCTTCCCGTCCTCATACCACTGCCGCCCCATCTCGCCGCCGCCTCGCACGTGGGCGACGGCGAACACGACGCCGCGGTCGAGGAGCGACAGGCGCGCCACCGACATCGCGGGGTCGATCGAGTGCTCGTACGACCCGTAGCCGTACAGGTGCAGCGCGCGCGGCTGCCCGGCCCCGCTGTCGGCGGGGTCGCCGAACGACCGCTTCCACACGACCGAGACCGGGATGCGCGTCCCATCGTCGGCCGTCGCCCACACCCGTCGCTGCTCGTAGTCCGCGGGGTCGTACCCGCCCAGCACCGGCTGGCGCTTGCGCAGCAGCAGCTCCCCGGTCGCGACGACGTAGTCGTAGACGGTGCCGGGGGTGACGAACGAGCCGTAGCCGAGACGCAGGACGGGCGGCGCCCACTCGGGGTTGCCGCCCGAGCCCACGGTGTAGAGCGGCTCGTCGAACTCGAGCTCGGTGACCGAGGCCGAGCCGTAGTCGAAGATGCCCAGACGCTGCAGTCCGTCGCGCCGGTAGCCGAGCAGCGCCCAGTCGCGGAACGTCGAGAGGCCTTCGAGGCGGCGTCCCGGCTCGTGGGGGAGCACGACCTGGCGCGCACCCGTCGGGTCGTCGGCCGAGACCCGGACGAGCTCGAAGTCGAGCGCGCCGTCGTTGTGCAGGACGTAGAGCACATCCTCGCCGTCCACGATCGCGTGGGAGACGGAGTACTCCACACCCTCCCGGCGCGGCCACACCGAGCGCGGTTCCGCCCGCAGATCGTCGGCCGGCACGAGGAACTCCTCGCTCGTGATCGACGAGCCGACCTCGATCACCAGGTACCGGTCGCTGCGCGTGAAGCCCGCACCCACCCAGTAGCGTTCGTCGGGCTCGTGGAACAGACGCTCGTCGGAGGTCGTGTCGGTGCCGATCTCGTGCAGCCAGACCGAGTCCGGCCGCCACGCGTCATCCACCGTGGAGTAGACGACGAACCGGCCGTCGGGCGACAGCGAGGCTCCCGCGAAGGTCCCGGTGATCTCGTCGGGCAGGTTCTCGCCGGTGGCGATGTCGCGAAGGCGCAGCGTGTATCGCTCGTCGCCCTCGGTGTCGACGCCGTACAGCAGCAGGGAACCGTCGGCCGAGACCTCGAAGCTCCCGAGCGAGAAGAACTCCGCGCCCTCGGCCTCGATGTTGCCGTCGAGAAGCACCTGCTCGCCGGGCACATCGACGCCGGGCTCGAGCTGCGGCGGTGTCCAGTCGTCGGGCGACGTGAGGGGAGCGCGGCAGTGAATTCCGTACTGGCTGCCCTCGACCGTGCGGCTGTAGTACCACCAGTCGCCGCGGCGGCTCGGAACGGACAGGTCGGTCTCGAGCGTGCGCCCCTTGATCTCCTCGAAGATCCGCTCGCGCAGCCCGCTCAGGTGCGCCGTGCGGGCGTCGGTGTAGGCGTTCTCGGCCTCGAGGTGCGCGATCACCTCGGCGTCGTCCTTCTCGCGCAGCCACTCGTAGCGGTCGACGAACTCGTCGCCGTGGTGGGTGCGGCGGTGCTCGCGCACGGCCGCTACAGGGGCCGCGGGAGCGTCGGAGGAGGAAGGGGTGCGGATGTCGCGGGTGTCGGTCACCGTTCCACGCTAGCGCCGTGACCGCCTGATCCGGCCGCTCGGATTCACGGTGACGGCGATGGTGTGGCAGGATTCGATGGTCCGGTTGCCGGACCCTGAACAGACGGTGAACTCTTCGTTCGCGCCCGCCGCTGCCGCGGCATCCCGATCCCGTAATCGAGGACCCGCGTTCGCGGGCCCGCACGCACAGAGAGCGCACAGTGGAGACCGCTGTACTCATTCTTCTGCTGGTCATCGGACTGGCACTCTTCTTCGACTTCACCAACGGCTTCCACGACACCGCGAACGCGATGGCGACGCCGATCGCGACGGGGG
The DNA here is from genome assembly GCF_002245215.1 of Microbacterium sp. Yaish 1. GTDB lineage: Bacteria > Actinomycetota > Actinomycetes > Actinomycetales > Microbacteriaceae > Microbacterium. Next base: position 1,010,177 of record NZ_NPMR01000002.1, on the reverse strand, counting down.
CGCTCAAGCCCAAGGTCGCCGTCCTCCTGGCCGCCGGCCTCAACCTCGTCGGAGCATTCCTGTCGACGGAGGTCGCCAAGACCGTCTCGCACGGGATCATCCACGAGGATCAGCTCGCCGCGACCGCGCTGCTGCCGCTGATCTTCGCGGGGCTGATCGGCGCCATCACGTGGAACATGCTCACGTGGCTGCTGGGACTGCCGTCGAGCTCGTCGCACGCCCTCTTCGGCGGCCTCATCGGCGCGACTCTCGTGGGCGTCGGGGCGATGGCGATCGACTTCGGCGTCGTGCTGAGCAAGATCATCCTGCCCGCGCTGATCGCGCCCGTGACGGCCGGCGTCATCGCGTTCACCGTCACGAAGGTCGCCTACGCCGTGACCCGTCGCCACGACGGCAAGCCCGACGGTCGCGACGGCTTCCGCTGGGGGCAGATCTTCACCTCCTCTCTCGTCGCGCTCGCGCACGGCACCAACGATGCGCAGAAGACCATGGGCGTCATCACCCTCGCCCTCATCGCGGCCGGCTGGCAGAGCGCCGAGCACGCCGAGCCTCAGCTGTGGGTCATCGTGGCGTGCGCCGTCACGATCGCGCTGGGCACCTACATGGGGGGATGGCGCATCATCCGCACCCTCGGCAAGGGGCTCACCGACGTCAAGCCCGCACAGGGGTTCTCGGCCGAGGCGTCGACGGCGTCGACGATCCTCGCCTCGAGCGCCCTCGGTTTCGCGCTGTCGACGACGCAGGTCGCGTCGGGCTCGGTGATCGGCTCCGGGCTCGGACGCCGCGGCTCGACGGTCCGCTGGGCCACGGTGGGCCGCATCGCGGTCGGCTGGCTGCTGACCCTTCCCGCCTCCGGGGCCGTGGGGGCCGTCGCCGCTCTGCTCGTGGTGTGGTTCGGCCCCGTCGGCATCGTCGTCGACGCGATCGCCGCCGTCGCGATCGTCCTCGCCCTGTTCCTCCGGTCGCGTCGCAACGAGGTGCACGCGGGCAACGCGATGAGCGAAGTCGCCGATTCCGGTCTCGCCGTCGAGGTGCCGGCCGATCCGCCGCCCACACGGCGGCAGCGGCGCGCGAAGGCGGCGGCCGCGGCGAAGAAGTCGGGCTCGGAGCAGACGGAGGGCGAGCGATGAACGTCTCGATCGACTGGTTCGCCTTCGTCCAGGTGTTCGCGGCGGCCATCACCGGCGCCGTGCTCGTCGTCGGCTTCTACGCGTTCGGCCTGCGGATGCTGGTGCGCGCGGGCCGCGTGCCGGTGGTGACTCCCGCGGAGTTCACCGACGCGATCGCGGTCATCAGCGAGAAGCAGGCGCGCCGTCACGCGAAGGCCGCGGCCAAGGCGGCGAAGAAGAACCCGCTGACGGCAGCGCAGAAGAGGGTCGCGCTCGTGGCCGCCTACGGTGCGTTCACCCTCTGCGGTCTCGCCGTCCTCGGAGGCATCGTCCTCATCGTGGCGGGACGGTAGGACCCCCGGCATAGGCTGTGGCCATGACCTCAGCAGCGCCGTCGGACGGTTCCACGCAGCACCGCGACCCCGCGGCATCCGTGCGGTTCGGCCGTCATGAGCCCGCCGGTCACGTCCTCGTCCACGTCAGCGACACCCACCTGCTGGCGGGTGGCGCTGCGCTCGGCGGGCGCTACGACGTCGAGGCGAACCTCGAAGCCACCCTCGCGGCCGTCGAGCGCACCGGCGTCAGACCCGACGCCCTGGTCTTCACCGGTGACCTCACCGACCTCGGCGAGCCGGACGCGTATCGCCGCCTCCGCGAAGCGGTCGAGCCCGTGGCGGAGCGGCTGGCGGCGCCGATCGTCTGGGTGGCGGGCAACCACGACGAGCGCGACGCGATGCGCGTCGGCCTGTTCGGCGGACCGCCGAGCCAGGAGCCGCTGACCGGGGTGTGGGACCTGTCGGGACTGCGGCTCATCGCCCTCGACTCCACGGTTCCGGGCTGGCACCACGGCGACATCGACGCGGATCAGCGCGACTGGCTCCGCGAGGTCCTCGCCGAGCCCGCGCCCCACGGCACGATGCTCGCGATGCACCATCCGCCGCTGCCGAGCCACGTGCCGTTCTTCGACATCCTCGAGCTGCGTCATCAGGAGGCGCTGGCAGAGACCATCGCGGGGACCGACGTGCGCGGCATCCTCGCCGGTCACCTGCACTACTCCACCTCCGGGACGTTCGCGGGCATCCCGGTCTCGGTCGCATCGGCCACCTGCTACACGATGAACCTCCAGCGTCCCCCGCAGGCGGTCAACGGCATGGATGCCGGCCAGGCCTTCCAGCTCGTCCACGTGTACGACGACGTGGTCACTCACACCGTCGTGCCCGTCGTCGAGGCTCCGACGGGCGATTACTTCTCCGCCGAGTGGGTCGCCGAGATGGCGAAGCTGTCGCCGCAGGAGCGTCTCGAGGCGTTTTCCCGCAAGCGCTGACTAGGCTGGGATCGTCCCTCCCATCGCCGTGAGACCCACAAGGACCCGTGCATGATGTCGTCCACTTCTGCCACCCGTACCGAGACCGATTCGCTCGGCTCGCTCGAGATCCCCGCCGACGCCTACTGGGGCGTGCACACCGCTCGCGCGCTCGAGAACTTCCCGATCTCGCAGCGGCCGATCTCCGTCTACCGCGACCTGGTCCGAGCGCTCGCGATGGTCAAGCAGGCCTCGGCACGCGCGAACCGCGAGATCGGTGTGCTCGATGCGGAGCGCGCCGAGCTGATCGACCGGGCCGCGCAACTCGTCATCGACGGCGAGTACCACGACCAGTTCGTCGTCGGCGTCGTCCAGGGCGGTGCCGGCACCTCGACGAACATGAACGCCAACGAGGTCATCACCAACATCGCCCTCGAGCTGGCGGGCCGCTCCAAGGGCGACTACGGCTTCCTCTCGCCGATCGACCACACCAACCGCAGCCAGTCCACCAACGACGTCTACCCGACGGCGATCAAGGTCGGGCTCGCCCTCGACCTGCAGGGACTGCTCGACGAGCTGGCGCTGCTGCGCGAATCGTTCCTGGCGAAGGCCGTCGAGTTCCACGACGTCCTCAAGGTCGGGCGCACGCAGCTCCAGGATGCCGTTCCGATGACGCTCGGACAGGAGTTCCACGGCTTCGCCACGACCCTGGGGGAGGACCACTCCCGCCTCGGCGAGAACGCATCGCTGCTCTACGAGATCAACATGGGTGCGACGGCCATCGGCACGGGCATCACGACGCATCCGGAGTACCGTCCCGCGGTCGTCCGCCACCTGCGCGAGATCACCGGCCTCGACCTCTCCAGCGCCGTCGACCTCGTCGAGTCGACGAGCGACACGGGCTCGTTCATGTCGTTCTCCTCGTCGCTGAAGCGCAACGCCATCAAGCTCTCGAAGATCAGCAACGACCTGCGGCTGCTCTCGAGCGGCCCCCAGGCGGGCCTGGGCGAGATCAACCTCCCGGCGCGCCAAGCGGGGTCGAGCATCATGCCCGGCAAGGTGAACCCGGTGATCCCGGAGGTCGTCAACCAGGTCGCGTTCGCCGTCGCCGGCGCCGACCTGACGGTGACGATGGCGGTCGAGGGCGGACAGCTGCAGCTCAACGCATTCGAACCGATCATCGCCCACTCGATCTTCCAATCGATCACGTGGATGCGGCGGGCCATGCGGACGCTGCGCGTCAACTGCGTCGACGGCATCACCGCCAACCGCGAGCGGCTGGGCGCGATGGTCGGTTCGTCGGTGGGCGTGGTCACGGCGCTCACCCCCTTCATCGGTTATGCGGCGGCGGCGGCGCTGGCCAAGACGGCACTGCTGACCCACCGCAACGTGGGCGACCTCGTCGTCGAGGCGGGATTGATGTCGCGCGAGGAGGTCGACAAGCAGCTCTCGCCGGCGCGGCTGTCGGGTCTGCAGGCCGTGACGGCGGCCATCCCGATCGTCCTCGCCGACGCCGAGGAGAGCGTGTCGGGCTGACCACCCCTTTGTGCCCGGGGGTGGGCTCTCGCTAACGTCGAGAAGTCCACCTCTTTTCCGACCGACCGGGGGATCCCATGACCGACCCGAACAACCCGTCCGCGCCCCAGCCTCCGGCCTACCAGCCCCCGGCATACCCGACGTCATCCTCCGACGCCTCGTACGGCAACCCCAACGCCCCGATTCCGGGCAAGACCCTCGGTATCGTCGCCTTCGTCCTGTCGTTCTTCGCGCAGCTCATCGGTCTCATCCTGGGCATCGTCGCCCTCGTCCAGAGCAAGAAGGCGGGGCACAAGAACGGGTTCGCGCTCGCCGCGATCATCATCAGCTCCGTGCTCCTGGTCATCGGCGTCGTCGTCGCGATCGTGCTGTTCACCGTCTTCGGCAACATGGCGAACGAGATCTACCAGACCTGCGTCGTGGAGGGTGCCGACACCGTGACGGTCTGGGGCCAGACCCAGCCCTGCTCGTCCGCGCGGTACTGAGCCGACGTCAGCACCGAGAACCCCCGCGGATCCGATCCGCGGGGGTTTTCTCATGCCTGGCTCAGGACTCCCGGGTGCGATTGCGTCTCTCGCTCAAAGCGCTTAAACTCGACGACGGCGCAAAGGTTAAGCGCTTTGATCGCCGCGGCGGTCCCGCGATTCAAGGAGGAAGACGTGAAGTTCAAGACAGTGGCAGGTGGCATCGCCACCCTCGCTGCGGTGTCGCTCATCCTGACCGGCTGCGGCCGTGCGGACGAGTCGGCCGCCGGGCCGGCCGAGGTCACCACGATCGACGACAGCCCCGCCACGGGCACGATCAGCGTGTGGGCGATGGGTGCAGAGGGCGAGGCGCTGCCGGAGTTCGTTGAAGAGTTCCAGGAAGCCAACCCCGACGTGAAGATCGACGTCACCGCCATCCCCTGGGACGCGGCGCACAACAAGTTCCAGACGGCGATCGCCGGCGGCAACACCCCCGACGTCGCCATGGTGGGCTCGACCTGGATGGCCGACTTCGGCGACGCGTTCGCCACCGTCCCGGCCGAGATCGCGACCGACGGCTTCTTCCCCGGCGCTCTCAGCACGACCGAGTTCGACGATCGTGCCGCCGGAGTGCCCTGGTACGTCGACACCCGCGTGCTCTACTACCGGACCGACCTCGCGCAGCAGGCGGGCTGGACGCAGGCGCCCACGACGTGGGATGAGCTGCAGCAGCTCGCCGCCGACATGAAGGAGAAGGCGGGCGCCCAGTACGGCATCCGGATGCCCGGTGGCAACGACTCGTTCCAGGGCGCGATGTGGATGCCGTGGTCCGCCGGCGCCGAGCTCACCGACGGCGACGCCTGGACGCTCGACACCCCCGAGATGACCAGGGGGCTGGAGTACTACAAGAGCTTCTTCGACAAGGGCCTCGCCGACGCGAACGCCGACATCTCGTCCGGAGCGACGGAGGCGGAGTTCGTGGCGGGGACCACCCCGATGGTCGTCGAGGGCCCGTTCCTGCGTGGTCAGCTCGAGCTGCTGGGCGGTGCGGACTTCGCCTCGAAGTACGCCACCGCCGTCCTGCCCGCCGACACCGGGTCGGTCTCGTTCAGCGGCGGCGCGAACCTCGTCGTGTTCAACCAGAGCAAGAACGCCGAATCGGCGTGGAAGCTCGTCCGCTGGCTGAGCGAGCCGGAGACTCAGGCGGCGTTCTACGAGACGACGGGTGACCTGCCCGCTCTCCAGGCCGCGTGGGACGCTCCTGCGCTGGCCGACGATGCGAGCCTGACGACCTTCGGCGAACAGCTCCAGACCGCGAAGGCTCCGCCCGTGACGACCAGCTGGGTGCAGGTCGCCGCGAAGGGCGACCAGGCCCTCGAGCAGCTGCGTCGCGGTGGCGCCGACGTTCCCGCGGTGCTGCAGAAGCTGCAGGCCGACGCCGACGCGATCGGACTCGAGTGACCTCGATGTCCACCACCACCCTCCCCGCGGCCGGAGTCGACTCCGGCCGCGGGGCCTCCCGCCCCGGCGGGCTGCACGCGAGGCAGCGCAAGCGCCAGGCCCTCATCGCCTGGGCGTTCTGCCTGCCCTTCGTCGCGGTCTTCGCCGTCTTCATGCTGTTCCCGATCGTCGGGTCGTTCGCGATGTCGTTCACCGACTTCACGGCGCGCGACATCACCTCGCCGTTCGCGGTGAACTTCGTCTGGTTCGACCAGTTCGCGACCCTCTTCGGCGACCCGCGCTTCCTCACGTCCCTCGGCGTCACCGCGATCTTCGTCGTGGTCGGCATCCCGGTCACGATGGTGCTGGCGCTCGCCCTCGCCCTCGCACTCAACAGCGGCGGCGGCCGCATCGTCGCGTTCTTCCGGGTCGGCTTCTATGCGCCGGTGGTCACGAGCATCGTCGCGGTCGCGGTCGTCTGGCGCTACATCCTCCAGCCGGACGGCCTGCTCAACTCGGCCCTCGCGCTCGTCGGTATCGACGGCCCCAACTGGCTGAACGATCCCGCTTTCGCCCTGCCCTCGCTGATCATGATGGCGGTGTGGCGCAACGTCGGCACGCTCATGGTCATCTTCCTCGCGGGCCTGCAGGCCGTGCCGCAGGACGTCAACGAGGCCGCGACGATGGACGGCGCGTCAGCCTGGCGGCGTCTGACCTCGGTCACCCTGCCGCTGCTGCGCCCCACGATCCTCCTCGGCGCGGTGCTCATCTCCGTCGGCTACCTGCAGTTCTTCGAGGAGGCGTTCGTCATGACCAAGGGCGGGCCGCTCGACTCCACCCTGTCGGTCGCGTACTACACCTTCCAGCAGTTCGGCTTCGGCGAGTACGGACTGGCGTCAGCCGCGAGCTACGTCCTGTTCCTGGCCATCGCACTGCTGAGCCTGCTGCAGTTCCGGCTGCTCCGTTCGAAGGACTGACCCGATGACAACCATCCCCGCTCCCGTGGTGGACACCGTCACGCCGCCGCCCGCTCCCCGGCGCCGCCGTCGTCGGTTCGGCCCGCGCGCGATCACCTACACCGTCCTGACGGTCGGACTCGCCCTCTGGCTCATCCCGTTCCTGTGGATGGTGCTGGGGTCGGTCAAGACGCAGGGCGAGATCCTGCGGCGTCCGCCGACGTGGTTCCCGGAGAATCCGACGGGCGAGAACTTCGCGCGGTGGTTCGGCCCCCTCGACTTCGGTCACTTCTTCGGCAACAGCCTCATCGTCGCGGTCGTCACCGTCCTCGGCAACATCGTGTTCTGCTCGATGGTGGGCTACGCCCTGGCGAAGATGGAGTTCCCCGGCAAGAAGGTGCTCTTCGTCCTCGTCATGGTGACGCTCATGGTGCCGGGAGTCGTCACCTTCGTGCCCCTGTTCGTGATGGTCTCCTCGCTCGGGCTCGTCAACACCTATCCCGCGCTCATCCTCCCCTTCATCACCGCCCCCATCGGCGTGTTCCTCATGCGGCAGTTCATCATGGGCATCCCCGACGCGCTGCTCGAGGCGGCCCGCCTCGACGGGGCGGGGGAGTGGCGCATCTTCTCGCGCATCGTGATGCCGCTGTGCGGGCCGCCGCTCGCGACCCTCGGCATCCTGACGTTCCTCGCGTCGTGGAACAACTTCCTGTGGCCGCTCGTGGCAGCCCAGACCGAGGAGATGTACACGCTCCCCGTCGCGCTGTCGCTCTACTCGACGGGGCAGAACGCGACCAACTACGGACTGCTCCTGGCTGGCTCGGTGCTCGTCATCGCGCCCATCATCGTGCTGTTCGTGTTCCTGCAGCGCTGGTTCATCCGGGGCGTTGCCACCACCGGCCTGAAGTGACCCTCGCGCGGACCTCCGCGTCGCCGCATCCGTCCCCCCACGATCGAAAGCCCCTCATGCGACCCGAATTCCACACCGCCCCCGACGGAACCCGCTTCCGCGACCTCAACGGCAACGGCATCCTCGACCCGTACGAGGACCCGCGCCTGACCCCCGAGGAACGCACCGACGATCTTCTCGGCCGGATGTCGCCGGCCGAGAAGATCGGCCTGATGTTCCAGACCGTCATCGAGATCGGCCCCGACGGCGAGCTCCTCGAGACGCCGGGGGCCATCTCGAAGTCGCCCACGACCGACGTCGTGGTCGGCAAGAACATGACGCACTTCAACGTGCACGCCATCCGGACCGCCCGTGAGGGCGCGCGGTGGAACAACAACCTCCAGCGTCTCGCCGAGCGCACGCCGCACGGCGTCCCGGTCACGATCAGCACGGATCCGCGGCACGCGTTCGTCGAGAACACCGGGGTCGCCTTCTCCGCGGGACCGTTCTCGCAGTGGCCCGAGCCGCTGGGCCTCGCCGCCCTCGACGACCTCGAGGTCATCGAGCAGTTCGCCGACGTCGCCCGACGCGAATACTGCGCGGTCGGCATCCGAGCCGCGCTGCACCCGCAGATCGACCTGCCCACCGAGGCTCGCTGGGGGCGGCAGGCGCAGACCTTCGGCTTCGACGCCGAGCGGGTCTCGCAGATCACCGCCGCCTACCTCCGGGGCTTCCAGGGCGACGAGCTCGGTGCCGAGAGCGTCGCGTGCACGACGAAGCACTTCCCCGGCGGCGGGCCGCAGCTCGACGGCGAGGACGCGCACTTCCCGTACGGACGCGAGCAGGTCTACCCCGGCGGCATGTTCGACTACCACCTGGAGCCCTTCCGCGAGGCGATCCGGCGCGGGACGGCCGGCATGATGCCGTACTACGGCATGCCCGTCGGGCTCGAGCGGAACGGGGTGCCGATCGCCGAGGTCGGGTTCGCCTACAACCGCCAGATCGTGACCGACCTCCTGCGCGACGAGCTCGGCTACGACGGCGTCGTCGTCACGGACTGGGAGCTCGTCAACGACAATCACGTCGGCGATCAGGTGCTGCCCGCGCGCGCGTGGGGGGTCGAGGAGCTCGACCCGACCGAGCGGATGCTGCGGCTTCTGGATGCCGGTGTCGATCAGTTCGGCGGTGAGGAGTGCACGGAGCTGCTGGTCGACCTCGTCGAGTCCGGCACCGTGCCCATCGAGCGCATCGACGTGTCGGCCCGCCGCATCCTGCTCGTGAAGTTCCGGCTGGGTCTCTTCGATGACCCGTACGTCGACGAGGACGCAGCCGAGCGCATCGTCGGCAACGCCGATTTCCGGGCGCTCGGGACCCGCGCACAGGCGGAGTCGCTGACCGTCCTGCAGAACCGCGACGACGTGCTGCCCATCCGCTCGGAGTCCCGGCCGAGGATCTACGCCGAGAACGTCGGCGACAGCGCACTCGCCGCGTACGGCGACCGCGTCGAGCGGCCCGAGGACGCCGACGTCGCGATCGTCCGCGTCGGAGCGCCCTTCGAGCCCCGCGACGACCTGTTCCTCGAGAAGTGGTTCCACCAGGGTTCTCTCGACTTCGGGCCCGGACTCGTATCGCGGTTGGGCCGTGTCGCGGCCCACGCCCCGCTGGTGCTGGTCGTCGGTCTCGACCGGCCCGCCGTCCTCACCCCCTTCGTCCCCATCGCCTCGGCGATCGTCGCCGACTACGGCAGCTCGGATGCCGCGGTGCTCGCCGCTCTCACCGGTGCGGTGCCGCCGCGCGGAAAGCTGCCGGTCGAGATCCCGCGATCCATGGAGGCCGTGCGTCGCGCCCGGACCGACGTCCCGGGCGACACCGACGAGCCGATCTTCCCGCGGGGGACCGGGCTGTCGATCGTGCCGGCGTGAGGCGCGTCGGTAGACTCCCCGGGGAATCGAGGTAGTCATGGTGGTCGGACGGCCCACGGTGTACGACGTCGCGGAACGGGCCGGGGTGTCGATCGCGACGGTCTCCTTCGCGTTCCGGCGCCCCGACAAGGTGCGCACCGAGACGCGCGACACAGTGCTGCGCGTGGCGCGCGAGCTCGGATACGTCCCGAGCGGATCGGCCCGGAACCTCGCGCGCGGCCGCACCGGTGTGCTCGGGCTGCACCTGTTCGACCTGCTGGTCGAATCGGCGCCGCCCGTCGAGACGGGGCTGACGGCGGGAGCGCCATCCGCGGGAGCGACGCCGCCACCCGGGCTCACCGATCTCGCCGAGCTCGACCTCGACGTCGACCTGATCGGGTGGGACGCCGACGAGGACGTCCGTCGGAGTGCTCCGCGGACGTTCCCGCTCTACGTCGACGAGATCCAGCGCGGCTTCGTGCTCGAGTGCAAGCGGGCCGGCACCGCGGTGCTGCTGAGTACCGGGGGGCTGGGGGCGTCCGAGATCGCCGACACGGCGGGTCAGGTCGACGGTCTCGCGATCCTCCCGGGGCCGACGGTGACGGCGTCCCTCGGCTCGGTGTCGTCGACGCTTCCGGTCGCCGTGCTGAGTTCCCCGCTCGGCGACGCGCACCACGTCCTCGCCGACAACGCGGGCGGCGAGCGGATGCTCGTCGATCATTTCGTCGAGGTCCACGGCGTCTCCACCTTCGGGTGGATCGACGCACCCGCCGGTTTCGACACCGATGAGCGCCGCGCCGCCTTCTTCGATGCCGTCGCGGCCCATCCCGGCGCGAGTGCTGAGATCATCGACACCGTCGAGCTCGAGCGCGCGCCGGTGTTCCCGGGGCTCAGCTCACGGGCGCACGCGGGCGCGCTGCCCGACGCGGTCCTGTGCGCGACGGATCAGATCGCGCTCGCCGCGCTCGATGTGCTGCACGCCCGCGGCGTGCGGGTGCCGAGCGACGTCCGCCTGGCGGGCTTCGACGGCATCCAGGCGGCGGGGATGTCCTCGCCGCCGCTCACGACCGTACGTCAGCCGATGGAACTCATGGGGCGCATCGCCGCCCACCTGCTGCTGAACGACCCGGGCGACGGGTCAGCGCGCCGAAGCGTGCGCGTCGAGGTCGGACTCCGGGTCGGCGGAAGCTGCGGGTGCGCGGTCAGTCCGTGATGCGGCAGTGCGTCCGCAGCTCGCCGATCCCGTCGATCCCGACGGTGACGACGGAGCGGTCGCGCAGGAAGATCTGCGGGTCGCGCGAATAGCCGGCGCCGCCCGGGCTCCCGGTCGAGATGAGCGTGCCGGGCAGCAGCGTGGCCGCCGTCGAGAGGTGCGCGACGAGCGTGGCCACCGATCGGATCATCTGTCCCGTCGAGGCGTCCTGCACCGTCTGGCCGTCGACGACGGCCCAGATGTGCAGATCCTGCGGGTCGGGGATCTCGTCGGCGGTCACCACGTACGGCCCCGTCGGGGTGAAACCGTCGAACGACTTGCAGCGCGACCACTGCGCCTCGGAGAACTGGATGTCGCGGGCGGTGATGTCGTTGACGACGGTGTAGCCCCAGACGTGGTCGAGAGCCGCGTCGGCGGCGACATCCTTCGCCGCCGTTCCGATGATGACGCCCAGCTCGGCCTCGTAGTCGACGGACTCGCTGAGGCTCCGCGGCCACGACGTGATCGCATCGTGCGCCGTGAGCGAGTTCGGCCACAGGGTGAAGACGGTGGGCGCGGTGTCGGCCTTCAGGCCCAGCTCGCTCGAGTGCGCGGCGTAGTTCAGGCCGACGGCGAGAACGATCGGCGGGGCCAGGACGGCCGACGCGAACGTGGACCCGTCGATGCCGTGCCACGCGACGCCGTCGCCCGTCGACGCGTCGGCGACGCGCGCGAGCCCGTCGTCGCCGAGCTCGATGAGCTGCTGCAGTCGTTCGGGTGCGCCGGCGAACAGGTCGCCGACGAAGGTGGCCCGGTCGTCTTCGACGAGCACGAGGCGGGGATCGTCGGCCCCCGCGGTCATCACGTGGGCAAAGCGCATACTGTCAGGCTACCCGGCTCGCGACTCGGTCGCGGCGCGCTCGCGCGACGACTCGGGCTGCTTGTCGGGGTCCAACCAATTCGTCGTGTCGGTCTTGAGGAACCTCACGTAGACGACGAGCGAGAGGGCGATCACGACTGTCGCATAGGCGATGAAGAGGGGCACCTGCGAGCTCGCATTGGCCGCGCTGAAGAGCAGCGGGGCGGTGCCGCCGAAGATCGAGTTCGCCATCGCGTAGCCGAATCCGACGCCGAGAGCGCGGATGTACGTCGGGAACAGCTCGGCCTTCACGATGGCGTTGATCGACGTGTAGCCCGTCAGGATGACGAATGCGCCGATGAGGAGGGCGAAGGCGATCACCGGGTCGGTCTGCTGGGGGAGATAGGTGAGGAAGAACCAGGTGTAGAGCACGCCGCCGATCCCGAAGAAGATCAGCAGGGCACGTCGGCCGACCCGGTCTGAAATCCAGCCGCCGATCGGCTGGAGCAGCATGAGCACCGTCAGCGCGATGAGATTGATCACGGTGCCGGCGATCACGTCGCCCCCGGCGAAGGCGTTCTTGACGATGTTCGGTCCGGTCACGGAGTACGTGTAGAACGCGACGGTGCCGCCCATCGTCACCAGGAAGCACAGCAGCAGGGGGCGCCACTGCACGACGAGCAGGTCGCGCATCGAGCCGGCGCGGGTGAACTGTCCCGTGCGGACGGCCTCGAGGGCCTCGTCGCTGAGCGATTCGTCCATCGTCCGCCGCAGCCAGAACACCACGACGGCCGCCAATCCGCCGATCCCGAACGCGACGCGCCAGCCCCACTCGCTGATCTGCGCCGGCGTGAGGGTGAGCACCATGACGAGCAGCGTGGTCTGCGCGAGCACATGCCCGCCGACGAGGGTCACGTAGTGGAACGACGACAGGAATCCCCGGTGTCCGGGGACGGCGGCCTCTGACATGTAGGTGGCGCTCGCGCCGTACTCGCCGCCGGTCGCGAATCCCTGAGCGAGCCGCGCGATGAGGAGGATGACGGCGGCCCCGGCCCCGATCGTCGCGGCCGTCGGGGCGAGGGCGATGAGGGCCGAGCAGGCGGCCATGACGGTCACCGAGACGGTGAGGGCGAACCGTCGTCCGCGACGGTCGGCGAGGCGCCCGAAGTACCACGAGCCGAGCGGGCGCATGAGGAACGTCACCGCGAAGATCGCCCACGCGTACAGCGTCGAGTTCTGGTCGTCGGCGCTGAAGAACTGCGATTCGAAGTACGTCAGGAACACGGAATAGACGTAGACGTCGTACCACTCGACGAGGTTTCCAGCGGAGCCTTTGAGGGTGTTGAGCACGGAGCGCTTGACGCTCCGTGGCGGTGATGCAGTCGCCGTCGACATGAGTCGTTCCTCTCTGTGCGGCGAGCGCGCCGATGCGTTCGCCGGATCGTCCGTGACCCAGGATGTCGGCGGCCTGCCCTGAGCAGTGCCGATCTTTACCTCGCCTTTACAGTCGGGGCGCCGGCGCGCGCGGACGCCCGAGGGGCACCGTCCGATCCGTCGTAACCTGCAGTATGCGTTTGCTCATCGTGGAGGACGACGACTCGGTCGCGGCGGCCCTCCTCGCGGCGCTGCGGCGGTCGCCGCATGCCGCGACCCGTGTCGCACGTGCGAGCGACCTGCTGCTGCGCCATCACGACCACGACGTCGTGCTGCTCGATCTCGGGCTGCCGGATCTCGACGGCATCGAGGCGCTCCGGCGGCTGCGACGGATGACCGAGGTGCCGCTCATCGTCGTCACCGCGCGCGGTGATGAGGAGTCCACCGTGCGTGCCCTGCGAGCAGGGGCCGACGACTACGTCGTGAAGCCCGTCCGCATCCCGGAGCTGCTCGCGCGCGTCGAGGCCGTCGCGCGCCGTCGACTCGACGCCCCGCGCGTCGAGCGGGTGCGCATCGGTGGGGGCATCGACGTCGACCTCGACGCCCACCGCGTGACGAGCGACACGGGCGACGTGCATCTCACCCCGACGGAGTTCGCGATGCTCGCCGAGCTCGCGCGATCCGCCGGCCGTGCCGTGAGCCGTCATCGCCTCCTCGATGTGGTGTGGGGCGACGCGTATGCTGCGTCGTCGCGATCGTTCGACGTCCACCTGACGGCGCTGCGGCAGAAGCTTCCCGGCGCAACCATCACGACGATCCGCGGGTACGGCTACCGCCTCGAGACGGGTTCATGAAGGCGCGGATGCTCATCGGGCTGTTGCTGCTGGGAGGGGTCAGTCTCGTTGCCGTGCTCGTTCCGCTGCTCGGCGCGCTCGCGTCCGCGCGCACGCAGGCGCTTCTGCTGCAGCGGGGAGCCGCGCTCGACGAGATCGTCGCGGTCGCCACGACCACCGGCGACGACGAGCCGGTCACGTTACAGCGCTACCTCGACCGATTCTTCGACGTGCACGGCGAACCCGTCCTCGTCGTCGACGGCGAGGGCCGCCCCGTCGCCGCGGTGGGCGAGGTCCCCGACCCGGAAGGTGCCGATCGGATGCTGCTGTCGGCGCAACGCAATCTGCCGCAGTACGACCTCCCGGTGGTGTTCCCGTGGTCGCCTGACGCCCAGCCCATCGCCGCTCCCGTGCGTCGCGGCTCCGAGGTCGCGCAGGGCGGGGCCCTGCTCGTCGTCGACGTGGCCGACGCGCGCGCCGACGTGACCCGGTCATGGCTGATCGCGGTGGGTGCCGCGCTGCTGCTCCTCGGCGTCCTGGTCGTGCTGTCGCTGCGCTTCGCCGACTGGGTCCTCCGCCCGGTCCGCATCCTCGACGCGGCGGCCGCCGAGGGTGCCGCCGACACCGGCGTGCTGCCGGCGGTACCGCTGGGGCCGCCGGAGATCCAACGGCTCTCCCGATCGGTGGCCCGCATGACGCAGGCGCGCGAGGAAGCGCTGCAGCGTCAGCGCGGGCTCGTCGCCGACGTCTCCCATCAGCTGCGGAACCCGCTCACGGCCATGCGCTACCGCGTCGACGATCTGCTGGCCGACGACCCCGGCTCCGAGGCGATCACGGCTCTGGACGGAGACCTGGAGCGGCTGAGCGCCACCCTCGACCGGCTGCTCGCGATCGCCGAGGTCGAGCAGCGGGCCAGCCCCGAGGGCGAGGCCGCGGTCGGCGAGCACGTCACCTCGGCCGCCGCGCTCGCGGCGCTCTTCCGTCAGCGGCGTGACCTCGAGGGCATCCGGATCGACCCGACGACACGGGGCGAGGTGCTCGTTGGGTGCCGCCGGAGCGATCTCGAGGACATCGCGTTCATCCTCCTCGAGAACGTCCGGAAGTACGGTGGCACCTCGCCGCGCGCTGCCATCGCGCTGTGGGCCGAAGACGGTCGCGCCGTGCTACGCGTCGCCGACGACGGGCCCGGACTGGCGGACGAAGACCTCGCGCGTCTGGGAACCCGGTTCTGGCGCGCTGAGGCGCATCGCTCGCTGCCCGGCACCGGGCTCGGGCACGCCGTGCTCGCCGCGATCGTGCACGCCAACAGCGGCACCGTCTCGGTCTCTCGTGCGCAGCCGAGCGGCCTCGTCGTCACCGTCACGCTCGCGGGGTCGACGTGGAGCTGACGCGGCGCGAGCTTCTCGGCTTGGGGCTCGGGCTCGGGGGAGGAGCTCTCGCGCTCACGGCCATGACCGGCTGCGGGCCGACGGACGCGGACTCCCCGCTGCGTCTCGCGAGCGGCGAGCGCGGCGGCACGTACCTGCAGTTCGCCGAGAATCTCCGCGATCGCGTCGTGGCTCGCGGGCCCGGCGGGCTGACGGTCGTCGAGACCGAAGGGAGCGACGCCAACGTCGCATTGCTTCGTGCGGCTCGAGCCGATCTCGGGCTCTGCCTCGCCGACCTCGCCGCGGAGCGGGCGGGGGACCTGCTGGCTGTCGGCCGCGTCTATCAGAACTATCTCCAATGCCTCGTCCGCTCCGACTCCGATCTGGCTGTCGCCGCCGACCTGTCGGGATGCGCCGTCTCAGTGGGGGCACCGGGATCGGGAGCGACGCTGGCCGCGCGCCGGATGCTCGACGCCGTCACGGCCCACGGGGGAGCAGCCAGTGCGCGGCAGCTGCCGTTGCGGTCCGCCCTCGACGCGCTCGAGGCCCGAGAGCTCGACGCGGTGTTCTTCTCGGGAGGAGTGCCGATCCCCGAGCTCGTGGATCATCCTCCGCGCTCCGGTGTCCGTCTGCTCGATCTCTCGGCGCCGGCGGAGGACCTGCGGCGGACCTGGCCGGAATTCTATCGAACGGCCGAGATCACCGCCGGCGTCTACCCCGGCCAACGGGATGTCACGACCGTCGGCATCCCCAACCTCCTCCTCGTCCGACCCGAGGTCGACTCCGACGCGGTGCGACGCCTCGTGGACGTACTGCTCGACGAGGCCCCGCGGCTCGTGCCGCCGGGCACCCTCGGCGTGCAATACCTCACCGAGTCGTCGCTCATCGACACCGCCCCCATCGCCCTGCATCCGGATGCACTCGCTGCCTATCGCGACCGGTACGGCTGAGCGCCGCGCACGAGCTCGGCGGGCTCTCCGAGCCCGCCCGCCCCCTAGGGTGGGGGCGTGTCGTTCCCGTCGCCTCTCTCGCAGCCGCAACCCGGCCACCCCGGTCCCATCCCGGCCGCGCCGACCTCGCCGCCCATCGTGCCGGTACGGGCACGCCCCGGCGGGTGGGCCGCGCTCTGGGTGGGTGCCGTTCTCGTGCTGCTGCTGCTCGGACTCGTCGCCTACCTCGTCTCCTTCCTGGGGTGGTTCGCGGCGATCGTGGGTGCGGTGCTGGCCCTGCTTCCGCTGCTCGGCGTGCTCTGGGCGGTCCGCCTCGTCGATCGGTGGGAGCCCGAGCCGCCGCGGCTGCTGTGGCTCGCCCTCGGGTGGGGAGCCGTCGCCTCGGTGGTCATCGCGCTGGGGGTGGACCTGCTGGTGACGATCGTGGCGGGTCCCGCACGCGACCCGATCGCGCAGGCGATGGGGAGCGTCGTGCAGGCGCCGATCGTGGAGGAGATCGCGAAGGGCGTCGGCATCCTCCTCATGCTCCGCATCGGGCGCCGGTACTTCGACGGCCCCGTCGACGGCGTGGTCTACGGCGCCATGATCGGTGCCGGCTTCGCCTTCACCGAGAACATCCTCTACTTCGCCGACAGCCTCATCACCGGCGGCCTCGCGCAGGTGTCGGTGACCTTCGTGCTGCGCGGCATCCTCTCGCCCTTCGCCCACGTCATGTTCACGGCCGCCACCGGCTTCGCGGTCGGACTCGCGGTGCGCCGCGGCGCGCGCGGCGGCGCCGTCTTCGGGCCCTGGGCGACGGGCCTCGCCGTCGCGATCCTCCTCCACGCGCTCTGGAACGGCTCGGCCGCCTTCGCCGACTTCTTCGCTCTCTACGTCACGCTGCAGGTGCCCCTGTTCATCGGGTTCGTGCTCGGTGTGCTGCTGCTGCGCCGCGAGGAGGCGCGGCTCACGCGCGAGCGCCTCGACGACTACGCCGCGGCGGGATGGTTCACCCCCGTCGAAGTCGATCTGCTCGCCACCGGGGGAGGCCGGCGGCGCGCTCTCGCCTGGGCGCGGACGCTTCCCGGCGACCGCAGCGAGACGATGCGGGCGTTCATAGCCGAGGCCACACGTCTGGCTGCGGCGCGCCAGCGAGCGCTGACCGGCCGCGACGATGAGGCCCTCGCCGACGAGCGCGAGCACCTCGCCCGGGCCACGCGCCTGCGCCAGACGCTGTTGCGCCCGTGACGCGCCTCCGGGACGGTACCGCCCGATAAAAGACCCAGCCCGGTGAAAGACTCAGCGCCCGGTGCTGCGGCGATGCCTGCATGTCTCCCGGGCGCTGAGTTGGCCTGCCCTCATGATCCTCCCGCCGCCGCGTCGCGTCAAGAGGTGCGCTCGGGTGGGCGCCGCGTTGCACCGGCCCGCGCCCTCGGGTTGGATGGACACCATGACTGACGACCGCACCAAGCCCGAGATCGACGCCCCCGAGGGCCCCGCGCCCGATGACCTCGTCGTTCGCGACCTGATCGTCGGCGACGGCGCCGAGGCCAAGCCCGGCGACACCGTCACCGTCCACTACGTCGGCGTCGAGTACACCTCCGGCGAGGAGTTCGACTCGTCGTGGAACCGCGGGGAGAGCATCCAGTTCCCGCTCCGCGGCCTCATCCAGGGCTGGCAGGACGGCATCCCGGGCATGAAGGTCGGCGGACGCCGCGAGCTCGTGATCCCGCCGCACCTCGCTTACGGCCCCGCCGGCGGCCACTTCCTCGGCGGCAAGACCCTGATCTTCATCATCGACCTGCTCGCGGTCGGCTGACCGGGCGAACACCTCTCGACGGGCGGATGCTGCGCGACGCGGCATCCGCCCGTCGTCATCCGGCCACCGGAAATTTACATTCGCGGGAATAGGCTGTGCGAGGGTCGCGTTGCCGCCCCTGTACGCCGGACCCCTCCCGGACCCCTACGACGAAGGACGATCATGACCACGACCACCGACATCCCCGGTTACAAGTCTGGCACCTGGGTGCTCGACGCCTCCCACAGCGAGGTGGGCTTCAGCGTCCGCCACATGATGATCTCGAAGGTGCGCGGCACCTTCGCCGTCGCCGAGGCGACCATCGTCGCCCCCGAGAACCCGCTCGAGCTGACGCTCGACGCCAAGGTCGACGTCGCCTCGATCAACACGAAGGACGAGGGGCGCGACAACCACCTGCGCAGCGCCGACTTCTTCGACGTCGAGAACTACCCGAACATCACGTTCGTCTCGACCGGCGTGCGTCAGCAGGGCGGCGACTTCCTCGTCGACGGCGACCTCACCATCAAGGACGTCACCAAGCCGGTGACCTTCGAGGTCGAGTTCGGCGGCTTCGGTACCGACCCGTGGGGCAACTACAAGGCCGGCGCGACCGCGAAGACCGTCATCAACCGCGAGGAGTTCGGCCTCACCTGGAACGCCGCACTCGAGACCGGCGGCGTGCTCGTCGGCAAGGACGTCACGATCGAGCTCGACCTGCAGGGCTCCATCCAGGCCTGATCGCCCGGATAACCACGAGGGGCGGATGCTGCGGCATCCGCCCCTCGTCGTGTCATCGGCCCGGTTCGGCCGGCTCAGGGCGTCGGGTGTGTCGCGTCGTAGGCGCGGAACGCGGGGGCGAGGCGCACGAGCAGCGCCACCAGCCCGACGATGATGAACCCGCCGAGCAGCGGCGGGAACCACAGCGCCGTGACCGTCGCGAGCGTGCCGGCGTACAGCGCGCCCAGACGCGGACCGCCCGCCACGACGACGATGAACAGGCCCTGCAGGCGGCCCCGGATCGCATCCGGGACGGCGGCCTGCACCATCGTGTTCCGGTAGATCGAGCTGACGTTGTCGGCAGCGCCGGACCCGGCCAGCGCGAGGGCCGCGAGGGCGATGAGGGCGACGTTCGCGGACTCCTCGCCCACGGTCCCGGGGGAGAGCGCACCGAACGACCCCGCGAGCAGCACGCCGCCGAACAGGGCCATCGTGACGCCGTAGGCGATGATCGCCCTCTCGATGCCACGGCCGTGCAAGGGATAGCGGGCGATCGGACCCGAGAAGAGGCTCGAGAAGAACGCCCCGACGGCGATGGCGGCCGTCAGCAGCCCCGTCGTGATCGCACCGCCGCCGAGGAGGACGGCGCCGATCGCCGGGAAGAGCGCGGTGGGCTGGCCGAAGGTCATCGCGATGATGTCGAGGATGAACTGCAGCCGGATGTTCTTGGCCTGCTTGATGAAGCGCCAGCCGTCCGCGAGCGAGCGCAGCCCCGGGCGCACGACGGTGCCCTCGGGACGGATGCTGGGCAGCGACCAGAGCCCGAGGAAGAGGGCGCTCATCAGCACGAGGTCGATCGTGTAGGTCCAGCCGTACCCGGTGAAGGCCACGAGCAGTCCGGCGGCGGCGGGCCCGACCGAGACCATGATGCCCATCGTGATGCCCCCGAGCGCCGAGGCCGCGGGCAGCAGCTCGCGGGGGATCAGGCGCGGCACGATCGCCTGACGCGCGGCCATCACGACGGAGTTGGCCGCGGAGTTCACGACCGCGATGGCGTACAGCCACGCGACCGTCTCGCCGCCGCTCCACGTGAGCACCATCAGGACCGCCGTCGAGACGAACGTCACGGATGCCGCGATGATGGCGACCCGCCGCCGGTCGAACGCGTCGGCGAGCATGCCTCCGTAGAGGCCGGCGATGATCATCGGCACGAGTCCGGCGACCGCGATCATCGCGACGGCGAACGTCGACGCCGTCAGGTCGTACATGTGGAGCATGATCGCGACGATCGTCAGCTGCCCGCCGAGCCCGGCGAGGGTCGACCCGACCCACATGCGCGCGAAGGCCGGGGAGGTGGTCAACGGCCGCAGGTCGATGAGGTGATCCCGACGCAGGCGCATCAGACGAGCCTAGATGACTGGTACAGTAGAGCGGTTGCCGTTCGATCGGCCGCGGATAAAGAGAGCTCGCACATCGGGTGACGAGCGCCGCGCAATGAGAAGGAAGGGGATCCCATCTATGGCACTCGAAGCAGACGTCAAGAAGGCGATCATCGAAGAGTACGCGACGCACCCCGGTGACACCGGATCCCCCGAGGTGCAGGTCGCGCTCATGTCGCAGCGTATCAAGGACCTCACCGAGCACCTCAAGACCCACAAGCACGACCACCACTCGCGCCGTGGGCTCTTCCTGCTCGTCGGTCAGCGCCGTCGACTGCTCGGCTACCTCCAGGAGCTCGACATCCAGCGTTACCGTACGCTGATCGAGCGCCTCGGTCTCCGCCGCTAAGGAGAGCGACCCCGCGCACAATCGCGCAAAACATTCTTGCGAAGGCCGTCCCAGGTGTGGGGCGGCCTTCGGCTTTCTCGGCCGACGACGCCCGAGCACGCCCGAGCACGCCGAGAACGCACCCTCGCCGCGAGCACGCACCCCGGATGGTGCGCGCTCGGCACGAGGGTGCGTTCTCGGCGGCCGGCGGTCAGTGGCGAGCCGCGGCGAGCAGGTCGGCGTGCCAGCGCTCGGCGACGTCGGGGTGGGCCCGCAGGCGCGACTTCAGTGCGTTCTCGCCGTGCACCCCGTGGATGGGGTTGCTCGGGTCCTTCGTGACGCCTCTCGCCTCGGCGGCGAGTTCGGCGGGCAGGTCGATGAGCGGGAATCGGGCGTCGAGGGCGGGGTTGAAGAAGAACGGCACCGAGATGCGGTCGTCGGGGTAGCGCGGCGACACGACGCGGTGGTTCGTCGCGATGAGATAGCCGTCGGTCGCGTACTCGAGCAGTTCGCCGATGTTGACGACGAAGGCTCCCGGCACCGGCGGAGCGTCGACCCATTCGCCGTTGCGCTGCACCTGCAGGCCGCCCTTCCCGGGCTCGACCCACAGCAGCGTCAAGGCGCCCGAGTCCTTGTGCGCCCCGACGCCCTGCTGCGGCGTCGGGTCGTCCTTGCCCGGATACCGGACGATCTTCAGCAGCGTCTGGGGTTCGCCGAAGTGGTCGTCGAAGTACGTCGCGGGCGCGCCGAGGGCCTCGGCCCAGGCGCGGAGCAGGCGCCGCGCGACGTCCGAGAGGTGGGCGACCCAGGCGTCGGCGACCTCACGCAGTTCGGGCTGCGCCGCGGGCCAGAGGTTCGGCCCGATGAGGCGCGCGTAGTCGGGGGCTTCGGGATCCGTCACCTCGGGCCGTTCGGGCCCGATGTCGATCTGCTCGCGCCAGTCGACCCTGCCCTGGGTGAGCTCGCCGCCCACGCGCGTGTAGCCGCGGAAGTGCGGGCTGTTGACGTTCTCGATCGCGAGTTTGTCGGCCTCGGGGAGAGCGAAGAACTCCCGCGCGACACGGTGCAGGCGGTCCTCGAGACCCGCGGGGATGCCGGTGCCGGTGAGGTAGAAGAAGCCGACGTCGTGCGTCGCGGCGCGCAGCTCGTCGCGGAAGCGCGCGATGTCGTCGGCGTCGCCGTCGAGCTGAGAGAAGTCGAGAACGGGGAGGGAGAGCTCGCTCATGCAGCGAGGTTACGAGCCGTCCGGGGCGTCTGCTCGATTGTTGCGCGGGATGACCGCGCCGGGATCTCGCGGACGACGCGAGCCCGTGGGATCGTTGCGCCGGCCCTCGCGTCCGGCGAGCTCCGGGTCGCGGAACAGCCAGGCGGGGCGCGGCTCGACGAGCCGCCGGAACACGCGTCGCACCGGCGCAGTGGCGAGCCCGAGCGCGATGAGGACCGACGCGACGATGACGAGCGGCAGCCACACCCACGTCGGCTCGGCATCGCGCAGCACGCCCGATTCCCGGAACGGGTAGAGCACGAACGAGTGCAGCAGGTAGACGTACATCGTGTACTGCCCGAGGCGGGTCCAGCGGTGCGAGCCGCGGGGGATGAGAGCGAAGAAGGATGCCGTGAGGGCCAGCGCCACGAGCACGAGGGCGACCCGCACCGCTCCCGCCCACCACTCGGAGCTGCCCGCGTCGGAGTAGCTCGCGTCGTAGAACATCCACTTGCCGAGGTTGATGTCGCGCCACGTGCCGATGAAGGCCCACGCCGCCCAGCCGGTGAGCCCGAGTGTTGCGACGGCGGCCGTCACGGTCGCGGGATTGCGTCGCAGCAGGTCGAGCCGGTCGACCACGTCGCGGTCGCGCAGCCACCAGCCCAGCACGAAGAAGGGCAGGAATCCGAGGGTGCGCGACAGCGACAGGGTCGAGTCGATGTTCGGGAGGTAGCCCGAGACGATCGAGATCGCGAAGGCCCACAGCAGCGGCCACCGCAGGAGCGCGAGATAGGGGAGCACGAGACGGAAGATGCCGAGAGCCAGCAGGAACCACAGCGTCCACGAGGGCTGCGTCGGGTTGGGGTTCGCGTGCCCCTCGACGAGGAACTTCGTGAGCGTCCACAGGCCCTCGAAGATCGCGTACGGCACGATGATGTCGGTGATGACGCGGGCCATCTGTCGCCGCGACGGCGGATCGGACTTCGAGAAGTAGCCCGAGATGATCGCGAACGCGGGCATGTGGAACGCGTAGATCACGAGGTACATCGCCATCGCGATGTCGGAGTCGTACGTCAGGCGCTGGATCGCGTGTCCCAGCACCACCAGCACGATGCAGGCGAAGCGAGCGTTGTCCCAGAAGGGCACACGCCGCTTCGGGCGCGTTCCGGTCGTGCCGGTGGCGGGATGCGTCATCGTGGATGAAACACTATCCCGCGGGAATAGTCCGAGCGCGACGGCGTTGCATGGTTTATATTCATTTGCATGAAACGGATGCTGCGGCATCCGGGAAGGCGGACCGACGTGAACACGCACACGAGCGAACACACCGGCTGGTCGGGGATGCAGTTCGGCATCTTCTCCGTGAGCGACATCACGGCTGACCCGACGACCGGCCACACCCCGAGCGAGGCGGAGAAGATCCGCGCAGCCGTGACCATCGCCAAGCACGCCGAGGAGGTCGGGCTCGACGTCTACGCGATCGGCGAGCACCACAACCCGCCGTTCTGGTCGTCCTCGCCCACCACGACGCTCGCCTACATCGCGGCGCAGACCGAGCGCCTCATCCTCTCCACGGCGACGACGCTCATCACGACGAACGACCCGGTGAAGATCGCCGAGGATTACGCGATGCTGCAGCACCTGTCGGGCGGCCGCGTCGACCTCATCATGGGGCGCGGCAACACCGGCCCCGTGTACCCGTGGTTCGGCAAGGACATCCGTCAGGGCCTGCCGCTCGCGATCGAGAACTACGCCCTGCTGCACAAGCTGTGGCGTGAGGACGTCGTCGACTGGGAGGGCAAGTTCCGCACCCCGCTGCAGGGCTTCACCTCGACGCCCCGCCCGCTCGACGGTGTCGCGCCGTTCGTCTGGCACGGCTCGATCCGCACCCCCGAGATCGCCGAGCAGGCCGCCTACTACGGCGACGGCTTCTTCGCGAACAACATCTTCTGGCCCAAGGAGCACTACCAGCGCCTGATCGACCTGTACCGTCAGCGCTTCGCGCACTACGGCCACGGCACGCCCGAGCAGGCGATCGTCGGCCTCGGCGGCCAGGTGTTCATGAGTGCGAACTCGCAGGATGCCGTCCGGCAGTTCCGCCCGTACTTCGACAACGCCCCCGTCTACGGTCACGGCCCCTCCCTCGAGGACTTCAGCGAGATGACGCCGCTGACGGTGGGATCGCCGCAGCAGGTCATCGACCGATACGCCGCCATGCGCGAGACGTTCGGCGACTACCAGCGTCAGCTGTTCCTCATCGACCACGCGGGGCTGCCGTTGAAGACGGTTCTCGAGCAGCTCGACATCCTGGGCGGCGAGGTCGTTCCCGTGCTGCGCAAGGAGCTCGCGCAGGGACGCGGCGCCGCGGTGCCCGACGCCCCGACGCACGCTGCGCGCGTCCGCGAGGTGTACGGTGACGGCCCCGCACGCGAGGCGCGTCCCCGCGCCAACCGCGGCGACAACCTCAGCGGCCCTTCGCCCTACCAGGACGCCCCGGCGCCCGCGGGTTCGGCCTTCGGCGTGGCGGCGGCACGATGAGCGCGCGCCGTATCGCCGTCGTGTCGGCGGGGCTGTCGAACCCGTCGTCGACGCGGATGCTGGCCGATCGGCTGGCGACCGCGACGATCGCGGAGCTCGCGGCATCCGACATCACCGCGACCGCCGACGTCATCGAGCTGCGCGATCTCGCGCACGACATCACCAACAACCTGCTGACCGGCTTCGCGCCGCCCGCGCTCGAGTCGGCGATCAACTCCGTCGTCTCGGCCGACGCGCTCATCGCGGTGACGCCGATCTTCTCGACGAGCTACTCGGGGCTGTTCAAGTCGTTCATCGACGTGCTCGACCCCGACTCGCTCACCGGGAAGCCGGTGCTCATCGGGGCCAACGCGGGCACGGCCCGTCACTCGCTCGCGATCGACTACGCCATCCGCCCGCTGTTCGCCTACCTGCACGCGGCGCCCGTCTCGACCGGCGTCTTCGCGGCGTCGAGCGACTGGGGGAGCAAGGCCGACGAGGTCGCTCCGTTGAGCGCCCGGGTCGAGCGCGGCGCGCGTGAGCTCGCTGCCGCCGTCGTGGCACGCACGCCGGTCACCGATGCGGATCCGTTCGATCCGGCCTCGTACCTGGGCGAGGGCAAGTCGTTCGGTCATCTGCTCGGAGGTCTCGCGGGGGAGTGACCCGTCCGCGGCGCCGCGCGACGGCGGCCGTGATCAGATCGATCGCGGCGCCCAGCGCGAGCGCCGCGGCCACCGACAGGAGCACCGCGAGCAGCGGGGCATCGGGCAGGAGGGCACCGATCGCCGCGCCGATGACGCTCTGATAGGAGGCCCAGGCCGTCGCCGCGCCTGCGCCGATGGCGAGGAACCGCACGGCCGATACCCGCGTGGCGCCGGCGGTGAGATTGACCGCGAGGCGCGCGAAGGGGATGAAGCGGGCGGTGAAGACGACCGTCGCCGTTCCCCGCCGCAGCCGAGCGTCCGCCCATGTGAACGCGCGCTGTACGCGCGGACGCCGCATCCATCGCCATCGGCGGAGGCCGATCCGACGCCCCACGGTGTAGCAGAGGGCGTCGCCGCAGAACGCGGCGCCCGCGGCGGCACCGATGACGGCCGCCAGCGGGGGATCGCCGGTCGACGCCGCGAGCGCGCCCGCCGCCGTCACCGCGACTTCGCCGGGGACGACGACCAGGACGGAATCGAGCAGGACGAGCCCGAAGACCGCGACGAGGAGCCACGGCCCGCCGGAGATCGCGGTCAGCAGGTCGGCCAGCACGCGGCATCTCTATCAGCCGGGGATGAACGGTGCGGGAACGGCGACGGTCAGGCGTCCGCGAGGTGACCGGCCGCCGAGGAACGCGTGAACAGTACGCGATACCTGCCGCATCGGCGCACGCGGGCGCGTCTCGGGCGACACCCTGGTCTCGTGAGAGTCGCGGTGGTCACCGAGTCCTTCCTGCCCCACATGAACGGGGTGACCGGTTCCGTGCTGCGGGTGCTCGAGCATCTCGAGCGTCGCGGGCACGAGGCCTTCGTCGTCGCGCCGGGCGCGGGACGCCGGCATCCGCTCGCTGTTCCGGGCCGGTCGGTGCGGTCGATCCCGATGCCCCGGTACCCGGCGGTGCGCGTCGCCGCTCCGCCCGTGGCGTCGGTCACCCGCGCCCTGCGTTCGTTCCGGCCCGACGTCGTGCACCTGGCGTCGCCCTTCCTCCTCGGGTGGCAGGGCCTGCTCGCGGCCGAAAGCCTCGGTGTGCCGAGCGTCGCCGTCTACCAGACCGACGTCATCGCGTACACCGAGCGCTACGGCCTGCCGCACGCCACCGCGCTCACAGCAGCCCACGTGCGGCGACTGCATCGCCGCGCGACGCTGACGCTCGCTCCCGCCGATGCGGCTCGACGCCAGCTCGCCGGGCTCGGCGTGGATCGCGTGGCGATCTGGGGCCGCGGGGTCGACGGCATCCGCTTCGCACCGCACCGGCGCGACGACGCGTGGCGGGCCCGGGTCGTGCCGGGGGTGGCGAACGGCGAGGTCGTGGTCGGCTACGTCGGGCGGCTCGCACCCGAGAAGCAGATCGAGGACCTCGCTGCCCTGAGCTCGCTGCCCGGGGTGCGACTGGTCATCGTGGGCGACGGCCCCTCGCGGGCGGGGCTCGAGCGCCTGCTGCCGGATGCCGTGTTCCTCGGGCATCTGCAGGGCGACGCGCTGGCGACCGCGATGGCGAGCTTCGACGTGTTCGTGCATCCGGGCGAGAGCGAGACGTTCGGCCAGACCATCCAGGAGGCGCAGGCGAGCGGTGTGCCGGTCGTCGCGACCGGGCGCGGGGGACCCCTCGATCTCGTCCGCAGCAGCGTCGATGGTTGGCTCTACCGGCCCGGTGACCCGGGCGACCTCCGCAGCCGGGTCGCCGACCTCGCGGGGGATACCGCCAAACGACGAGCGTTCGGTGCCGCCGCGCGGGCGGCCGTGGCCGGGCGGACCTGGGAGAGCCTCGGCGACGCCCTGCTCGGCCACTACGAGCGTGCGGGCGAGCTGCATGCGATCGATCGCGCGCGTCGGGCCCGCGTGTGGCCGCGAGCCGAGCTGCCCGCCGCCGGCGACGGCCCCCCGCTCTGGCGGCGCTACGTCGCGCTGGGCGATTCGATCACGGAGGGGCTCTGCGACACGTCCCGAATGCCCGCGGGGATGCACCGGGGCTGGGCCGACCGCCTCGCGCAGCTGCTCGCCTCGGCGGCGCCGCGCGTCGGTGGGGGAACGGGCGCCTTCCAGTACGCGAACCTCGCCGTGCGCAGCAAGCGGGTGCGCCACCTCGTCGACGAGCAGGTGCCGGCGTGTCTGGCGCTGCGACCCGACCTCGTGTCGGTGCTCATCGGAGCCAACGATCTCGTGCAGGCCCGGGTCGACGTCGCGAGCGTCGCCGATGAGGTCGAGATCGCCGTTCGGAGGCTGCGGGAGTCCGGCGCCGACGTGCTGCTCGCCACCGTGTTCCTTCCCGGCCGGGCCGCCGCGGGCATCTTCGCCCGACGCTTCGCCGCCTACAACGCGCGGCTGCGGACGGTCGCAGCGACGACGGGTGCGATCCTGCTCGATCTCGAGGCGGTGCCGGAGCTCGCCCGTCTCGAGCTGTGGGCCGACGACAAGGTGCATCTGCGCTCGCGCGGGCACCGGCTCGTGGCCTATCGCGCCGCGGAGACGCTCGGGGTGCCCCATGCCGAGGCGCTGGCCGGTCTCGACGAGGCCTTCCACCTCGATGACGACCCCGTCGTGCCGGGGACATGGCTGCGGCGCGATGCTCTCCCGTGGGTGTGGCGGCGCCTGCGTGGCCGCACAGCCGGCGACGGCGTCGCCCCCAAGCTCCCCGCCTACGTCCGGATCGGCCCCACGGCCCCGCGCCGCTCGCCCTCCCCGCAGCAATAGCCCGCCTCCCGTCTCCCGCCGAGAACGCACCGTCGCCGCGAGCGCACACCGACGAGGGTGCGATCTCGCGGTGGCGGTGCGTTCTCGGCGAGGCGGGGGAGGGGTCAGGCGCGCCAGCGGTACTCCGCCTCGGGACGGCCGGGGGCGCCGTAGCGCTGGGCCCGTTCGGCGCGGCCGGCGTCGGCGAGGTGCTCGAGGTATCGACGGGCGGCGACGCGCGACATCCCGAGCGCCTCCGCAGCCTCGCGCGCCGAGAGGGCTCCCGCGTCGCGGAGCCGATTCGACACGCGCTCGAGCGTCTCGGGGGCGAGGCCCTTCGGGATCGGAGCGGTGACGGGTCGCAGCGCTCCGAGCAGTGCGTCGATCTCCGCCTGGGTCGCTGCGCCCGTGGTCTGGCTCGCACGTGCGCGGAATCGCGCGTACTGCGACATCCGCTCCTGGAAGTCGGCGAAGGTGAATGGCTTCACGAGGTACTGCACCGCGCCGAGGCCGACGACCTGGCGCACGACGTCCGCATCGCGCACGGAGGTGATCGCGATGACGTCGACGTCGCGCGCTCGTGCCCGCAGATGGCGGAGGACGTCGAGTCCCGATCCGTCGGGCATCGTCATGTCGAGCAGGACGAGGTCGATCTCGTCGGCGGTGGGGCTGTCGAGGAGTGCCCGCAGCGCCGCGCGCGCCCCGCTGCATTCGGCCACGACACGGAACCCCTCGAGCCGATCGATGTAGTGACGGTGCAGGTCGAGGGTGAGGGCTTCGTCGTCGACCAGCAGCACACCGATCATGCTTCCCTCCTCGGCAGGATGACGCGGAACGTCGTCGGGTCGTGATCGAGGGTGAGGGTACCGCCGGCGTCGTCGACGATCGCTGCGACGAGGGCGAGCCCCACACCGCGACCCTCGGCGCCGGCCGGCTTCGTGGAGAAGCCGTGCTCGAAGATCCGGCGCCGAAGCTCGGGAGGAACGCCGGTTCCCGAGTCGGAGACGGCGATCTCGAGCTCGTCCTCCTCGGTGCGCGTCATCCTGATCTCCACCCAGCGCGGTTCGGGTCCGCCGGCGGCGGCATCGAGCGCATTGTCGATGAGATTACCGACGACTGAGACGGCGTCGACCGGCGAGAGCACCGAGCGAGGCGCGTCGGGCTCGATGCGGGAGCGCCACCGGATGCCGTGTTCCTTGGCCTGCGAGGCCTTGCCGAGCAGCAGCGCTCCGACGGTCGGATCGCCCTCGCGGCGGGCGGCGACCTCGTCGACCAGCACCTGGCTCTGCCGCGAGGTCTCGGCGAGGATCTCGATCGCCTCGGGGGTGCGGCCCAGCTCGAGCAGCGCGATGGCGGTGTGCATGCGGTTGCCGTGCTCGTGGGTCTGCGCCCGCAGGGCTTCCCCGAGGGTGCGGAGCGACTCGAACGACGAGACGGCGTCGCGGATAGCGCCGGCGGGCAGGTCTCCGGTGACCTGCCGCGTCGCCCGCCGCGCGACGACGGCTCCGACGAGACCGGCTGCGAGGAGCGCGGCCGCGATGCCGACGACGACGAGGATGCGGGGCCCCAGCGTCGCCGCGATGCTGCCGATCGTCACGCCGACCGAGACCCATCCGACGACGGCGCCGTTGCTCTCGACGGGCACGATCGTGCGGATCGAGGGGCCGAGAGTGCCCGTGAACTCCTCGGTGAGCGCGCGGGATGCGGTGGGGATGGAGCCGAGGTAGCGCTCGCCGATCCGCTCGGCGTCGCGATGCGTGATCCGGATGCCGCCGGGATCCATGATCGTGACGAAGTCGACGCGGGCGTCGACGATGACCTGTTCTATTTGGGGCTGCAGCTCCGCGGACGCGACGTCGCGGTCGCCGGCGGCGAGGAGGTCGGCGACCTGCGCCGAGTCGGCGACGGTCTGCGCGACGGCCTGAGTGACGCGCTCGGCCTCGGCCCGCGCGGACCGCTGCCCGTCGGCGATGAGGATGCCGGCGATCGCCAGGGTGAGGACGGCCACGGCCACGGCGACCGCCACGAAGACGAGCGAGGCGGCGCTGTGGGTGCGCGTTGTCATGCCGCTCTCGCTCTCGTCGTCATCGTCGGGTGCGCCCGGGTCGCGGGCCGCGACCAATACGACCATAAATCGGCGTCCGAGCGGAACCGGCCGACGCTGAGAGCGCACCGACAGAGACGTCGGCATCGGACAACGACTGTTCAGCTGGAGGAGACCATGGCTCTCACATCATCTTTCCGCCTGCCGGGGTACAACGCCCGGAAGGGCAAGCAGGCCTGGGACAAGCACACCTGGCTCTACGTCTCGGTCATCCTCGCGGTCGTGCTGGGCGCGATCGTCGGCCTCGTGTGGCCTACCTTCGCCGTCGGCCTCGAGCCGCTCGGGAAGGGCTTCGTCAACCTCATCAAGATGATGATCGCGCCGATCATCTTCTGCACGATCGTCGTGGGCGTCGGCTCGATCGCGAAGGCCGCGACGGTCGGACGCATCGGTGGCCTCGCGCTGCTCTACTTCATGGTGATGTCGACGTTCGCCCTGGCGATCGGTCTCATCGTGGGCAACATCATCCACCCGGGTGAGGGGCTCAACATGCAGAGCGCGGTCTACGACGCCGGGGCGGCGGCCGAGGCGAAGTCGACGACCGACTTCCTGCTCGGCATCATCCCCATCACGTTCTTCTCGGCGTTCACCGGCGAGAGCGTGCTCCAGGTGCTGTTCATCGCGCTGCTGGTCGGATTCGCGCTGCAGGGACTCGGTGAGAAGGGCGCGCCGATCATGAGCGCCGTGAAGAACCTGCAGACGCTCGTCTTCCGCATCCTCGGCATGATCCTGTGGCTCGCTCCGATCGGCGCCTTCGGTGCGATCGCCGCGGTGGTGGGCAAGACCGGTGTCGCCGCCATCGTGAGCCTGGGCGTGCTGATGATCGCGTTCTACATCACGTGCATCGTGTTCATCGTCGCGGTGCTCGGCACGCTGCTCTACGCCGTGGCGCGGATCAACATCTTCAGCCTGATGAAGTACCTCGCCCGCGAGTACCTGCTGATCGTCGGGACGTCGTCGAGCGAGTCCGCGCTGCCCCGGCTCATCGCGAAGATGGAGCACGTCGGCGTCTCGAAGCCGGTCGTGGGCATCACCGTCCCCACGGGATACTCGTTCAACCTCGACGGGACGGCCATCTACCTCACGATGGCGTCGC
This sequence comes from Microbacterium sp. Yaish 1, assembly GCF_002245215.1. Lineage (GTDB taxonomy): Bacteria > Actinomycetota > Actinomycetes > Actinomycetales > Microbacteriaceae > Microbacterium. The sequence continues at coordinate 979,447 of NZ_NPMR01000002.1, read as the reverse complement.
TGTTCATCGCCGCGGGCATGGGCGCCCCGATGTCGATTCCGGAGCAGATCGGCCTGCTGGTCTTCATGATCATCGCCTCGAAGGGTGCGGCCGGAGTCACCGGTGCGGGCCTCGCGACCCTCGCCGGCGGTCTGCAGGCGTACCGTCCCGATCTCGTCAACGGCGTCGGCGTGATCGTCGGCATCGACCGCTTCATGTCGGAGGGTCGTGCCCTGACCAACTTCACGGGCAACGCGGTCGCCACGATCCTCATCGGAACCTGGACCCGCGAGTTCGACCGCGACCAGGCCCGCGCCGTGCTCAGCGGAGAGCGCCCGTTCGACGAGGCGATGCTCTCCGGTCACGGTCACGACGGGATGTCGAACGACACCGGCGCCGTCAACACGCAGGGCCTCGGCGACGCCGCCCTCGATGAGGCCGCGGCGAAGGAGGAGCGCGCTCGTTTCCGCCGCGAGGCCGCAACCCGCTGACGGTTGTCCCCGTCCGGTGGCCGCGGGTCCGAGAGATCGGATGCCGCGGCCACCGGCATGCTCGGCGGAGGACGAACCGGCACGCCGGCGGGCAGGACGACAGGCACAGCAGCGACAAGCGGGAAGACGACTGCTCAGAATGGCGGAGGCCCGGGGTCGGGTGGCTCGGCGACGGTGAAGGCGACGAGTGGTGGTGGTGCGTCTTCGCGGTAGATGCGCCCGGTCGGTGAGGTCCAGATCAGCCTCCCGCCCGGGAGTTGTCGGACTCGCCATCGGGTGTGGTGTTTGACGTCGTGGTGTCTCTTGCAGAGGTTGGCGAGGTTGCCCACGTGCGTGGCTCCGCCCTCTGAGGCGGCGATCGTGTGGTCCAACTCGCACCTGATGGCGGGTTGTCGGCATCCGGGGAACCGGCAGTGCCGGTCCCTCGCTCGCAGCAGTCGCACCATGGCGGCGGTAGGCCGGTAGCTGTCGCACTCGAGCACGGTTCCGGTGACGGGGTGGGTGAGCAGCCGGTCCCACGAGGTCGCGTTGCCGGCGAGTTCGCGGGCGGTGGCGGCGTCGATGGGGGAGCGGCCGGCTAGATCGGCGGGCCCGTCGTCTTGCCCTATGAGCGTGAGCGCGGAGACGGCGACCTGGACGTGCGCGCGGATCGCCCCGAGTGTCCCGTTCCCGTCGCCCGTGGCGGTCGGGTCGAGGGTGGGCGTCCCGGCGAGGAGGAGGTCGCTGAACACGTCGGCGCGGACTTGGTCGATCGTTCGGGCATCGTCGACGAACGAGGACACGTCGCCGTGGGTGGGGGCGACCAGCCCGTCGGCGCCGGTCGCGTCCGGGTCGAACAGGGCGTCAGCTCTCCCCGCGTCGGCACCCGCGGCGGCATCGCCCCCGGCGCCCGCCCCCGCGCTCGCAGCGTCAGCCTGCGCCCGTGCGTTGATGATCTCCCGTGCCTGCCGCGTGAGCCGGTCCACGATCCCGTCGGCGATGACGGTCGGCAGCGTCGCGATGAGATCCGACATCCCATCCGAACTGGGCTGCACCCGCACGCACCGTCCCGCCGCGGCCTCCTCGTGCCGCTCGGTGAACGTCCGCGGGTGCATGCGCTCGGCGATCATCCGCAATGCCTCCAGCACCCGGTTGGGCCTTTCGCCCTCGCACCGTTCGATCGCGACGCGTTCGAACTCCGCCCGCTCGCCCGCGGGCACCAGACACCCGACCTCCTGAATGACCCGCACGTGCCCGCGGACGATGCGCCCGGCTTCCCAGGCCGTCATCGTCACCGGGTAGTTCTCAACCAGATCGCGGGCTTCATCTATCCGGCGCTGCAGGGTCCGGTCGGTCGCGACGAACACCCCGGCGAGCTCCGCGGCGATCCCGCGTAACGCCATCTCTCGCGCCTTGACCTTCTCGGATGCCCCAGCGGCCTGCTTCTCCGCGAGTACCCCGGCCGCCGCGAGCACCCGAACCTCCCGGACCTGGACCGCCCGCGCGGCATCCGAAACCCCCTCGGCATCCGCGACCAGTTGAGCGAGGACGTCGACGTCACCGTCGCTGCCCATCCCGCCGCCGAGTCCGCCATTCGAATGCATGTTCGAATCATGTCACGGACCTCCGACATCGCGTCGTCACTCTCCACAGCCCCCGAAGCGCCCGAGAACCGGACGGGGCCCGGACGCGCCAGCATCCGAGCCCCGTCACGGGTGGCCGTTCGGTCTCACCCGCTCTTGCGGCGGAACTCCCGCTTGGTCATCGCGCCGTGCGACGCGTGCACCGACGAATCGCCGTCGAGGTGCGCCTCTCCCGTGCGGTGCTGGGCGTTCTTCTTCTCGAGCGCCTCGCGGAACTTGCGCTTCACATCGTCGGATGCCGCGCCCGCGGGCTTGTCTGCTTCGCTCATGAGGCCACGATACGCAGGCGAGGGTCTCGCTGGTAGGCTGGGGCAGGTTGCCGTCCGGCACCCGCTCAACTCAACACTGAGCTCATGGAGCGGATCCGGCAGGAAGCTGGTCCCCTGTGGTGGGTTCCCATCCCGATCGAATCCCGGTCGCGGAGATGGTGATCTTCGACTGGTGACCAGCGCAGGCGGTTCTCGCGGTTTCGTCCGCGCGCCCATATCTGCCCCGCTCCTTCGCACGATCTCGTGCGCGAAACGCGCGTGCGAGTCTAAACAAAGAAGGAGGGACCTCTTGGAAGGTCCAGAAATCACCGCAGCCGAAGCCGTCCTCGACAACGGCCGCTTCGGCACCCGCACCGTCCGGTTCGAGACCGGACGCCTGGCACAGCAGGCGCAGGGCGCCGTTGCCGCCTACCTCGACGAGGAGACGATGCTCCTCTCGGCCACCAGCGCCGGCAAGCACCCGCGCGAAGGCTTCGACTTCTTCCCGCTCACCGTCGACGTCGAAGAGCGCTCGTACGCCGCCGGAAAGATCCCCGGCTCGTTCTTCCGTCGCGAGGGACGCCCCTCGACCGAGGCGATCCTCGTCTGCCGTCTGATCGACCGTCCGCTGCGCCCGTCGTTCGTCGACGGCCTGCGCAACGAGGTCCAGATCGTCATCACGGTCCTCTCGATCGCGCCCGGCGAGTACTACGACGCCCTCGCGATCAACGCGGCATCCGCTTCGACGCAGATCTCGGGCCTGCCGTTCTCCGGCCCGATCGCCGGTGTCCGCCTGGCGCTCGTTCCCGGTCATGGTGAGCACGAGGACCAGTGGGTCGTCTTCCCGAACCAGAAGGTCGTCGAAGAGGCCGTCTTCGACCTCACCGTCGCCGGCCGGGTCCTCCCCGACGGCGAAGTGGCCATCATGATGGTCGAGGCCGAGGCGACCGAGGGCAGCTGGAACCTCATCAAGGGCGGCGCCGTCAAGCCGAGCGAAGAGGTCGTCGCACAGGGCCTCGAGGCCGCGAAGCCCTTCATCAAGCAGCTCGTCGAGGCGCAGGCTTCGATGGCGGCATCCGCGTCGCGTGAGCCGGGCGTCTACCCGGTCTTCCCGCCGTACGCCCCCGAGGTCTACGACTTCGTCGCCGAGCGCGCCTACGGCGAGCTGACGAGCGTCTACCAGATCGCAGACAAGCAGGAGCGCCAGAACGCCGACGACGCCATCAAGGAGCGCGTCAAGGGCGAGGTCGCCGCTGCCGTCGAGGCCGAGCAGCTCCCGGCATCCGCGCTCGCGGAGTTCTCCGCTGCATACAAGTCGGTCACCAAGAAGATCGTCCGCGGCCGCATCCTCAGCGAGGGCGTCCGCATCGACGGTCGCGGCCTGGCCGACATCCGTCCGCTCGACGCCGAGGTGCAGGTCATCCCGCGCGTCCACGGCTCGGCGATCTTCCAGCGCGGCGAGACCCAGATCCTGGGCGTCACCACGCTGAACATGCTGAAGATGGAGCAGCAGATCGACTCGCTGTCGCCCACGACGAGCAAGCGCTACCTGCACCACTACAACTTCCCGCCCTACTCGACCGGTGAGACCGGCCGCGTCGGCAGCCCGAAGCGTCGCGAGATCGGGCACGGCTTCCTCGCCGAGCGCGCCCTCGTGCCCGTGCTGCCCAGCCGCGAGGAGTTCCCGTACGCGATCCGTCAGGTCTCCGAGGCCCTCGGGTCGAACGGCTCGACCTCGATGGGCTCGGTGTGCGCCTCGACCCTCTCGCTGCTGAACGCCGGTGTGCCCCTGCGTGCCCCGGTCGCCGGCATCGCGATGGGTCTCGTCTCCGACCAGGTCGACGGAGAAACCCGTTACGCGGCGCTGACCGACATCCTCGGCGCCGAGGACGCGCTCGGCGACATGGACTTCAAGGTCGCCGGTACGAGCGAGTTCGTCACGGCCATCCAGCTCGACACGAAGCTCGACGGCATCCCGTCGTCGGTGCTCTCGGCGGCGCTGACCCAGGCCAAGGAGGCTCGTCTGACGATCCTCGGCGTCCTCAACGCGGCGATCGACAGCCCCGACGAGATGGCTCCCACCGCTCCGCGCGTCATCAGCGTCCAGATCCCGGTCGACAAGATCGGCGAGCTGATCGGCCCCAAGGGCAAGACGATCAACTCGATCCAGGACGAGACCGGCGCCGACATCTCGATCGAGGAGGACGGCACCGTCTACATCGGAGCGACCGACGGCCCCTCGGCCGAGGCCGCCCGTGCCCGCGTGAACGCGATCGCCAACCCCACCAACCCGGAGGTCGGCGAGCAGTTCCTCGGAACCGTCGTGAAGATCGCGACGTTCGGCGCGTTCATCTCGCTCCTGCCCGGCAAGGACGGACTGCTGCACGTCAGCGAGGTCCGCAAGCTCGCCGGCGGCAAGCGCGTCGAGAACGTCGAGGACGTCCTCGGTGTCGGCCAGAAGATCCTCGTGCGCATCACGAAGATCGACGACCGCGGCAAGCTCTCCCTCGAGCCCGTTCTCGAAGAGACCGCTGACCAGGACGGCTCGGCCGCAGCGAGCGAGGGCCCGGAGGCTCCCGCCGAAGGCTGATCCGCGGATCGCCCGGATGCCCGTCCCCGCCTCGGGGGCGGGCATCCGTCGTTCCCGGAGCACGCCGTGATGAAACAGTTATCTGGAATTCACGGCCCGTTCGCGACAATACGCGCCCACCGGTGCGGGGTGTCCTACTCTCGAAGTGCGCGCCGAGGAGCCGCGCCCCGCGTTTCCTCGGTGTCGACGGAGGTGTGTGATGTCGGGGGACCGGGTGGCTCAGGTCGCAGCCGCTGCTGCCGCAGTGCATCCATCCAGCCCGATCCCCGTCCACGGCAAGCCCCTCGGGGCCGACATCCGCGTGGACCTCGGCGAGAGCGGCATGCGGATCTTCCCCCTGATCCTCGGCGGCTCCGAGTTCGGCTGGACGATCGATCTCGCGGCGAGCCACGCCGTGCTCGACGCCTACGTGCAGCGCGGCGGCAACGCCCTGCACACCTCCGACGGCTACGCGTCGGGTCGCAGCGAGCACATCATCGGACGCTGGCTCGCCAGCCGGGGCAACCGCGACGAGATCGTCGTCACGGTGCGGGTCGGGGGCAACCCCGACAACCCCGGCCTCGGATCGGTCAACCTCGTGCGGTCGGTGGAAGCTTCGCTCGGGCGCCTCGGCATCGAGCGCATCGATCTTCTCTACCTGGATGCCGCGACCGACGGTGTCACGGCGCTCGAAGACACGCTCGCGACGGCGGAGTGGCTCGTCGACAGCGGCAAGGTCCGCGCCCTGGGGGCCGCCGGCTACACGGCGATGCAGCTCGTCGAGGCCCGCATCCTGTCTTCCGCGGGCTACCCGCGTTTCGCCGCCCTCGACGTTCCCTACAACCTCCTGCACCGCTCGGACTTCGACGGCGATCTGCGCCTCATCGCCGGAGCGCAGGGGCTCGCCGTCACGCCCTCCCAGGCTCTCGAGCACGGTTATCTCACCGGGCGTCATCGCGATCGTGCGGGTCTGTCGTCATCGGTGCGCGGCTCGCAGCTCGCCGCCTGGATGAACCGTCGCGGCGCCCGGACGCTGAAGGCGCTCGACCGCATCTCGGAGGAGCTGTCGGTTTCGACGGCGGCGATCGCGGTCTCGTGGCTTCTCGCTCAGCGCGTCGTCACGGCGCCGATCGTGAACGCGAGCCGGCCCGCGCACGTCGACCAGCTCGTGCAGGGTGTCGGCGCCCGGCTCGGCCGCTCGCATCTCGCGGAGATCGCGCGCGCCGTTGAGTGATCCGATCCGTGATCCCTCGGAGCGGCTGTCTGAGGGGTGACGTAGGGTGGATGGCGCCCTGTTCATCGTTTCGAATCGAGCTTCTGTGACGCAGTATCTCTATCTCGTGCGCCACGGAGAGCATCAGGACGCCGAGCACGGTCTCGAAGACGGTCCGCTGTCTCCCCGTGGGCGCCGTCAAGCCGAGCTGCTGGCCGATCGCATCTCCGGCGTGCCGCTCGACGCGGTGTGGCACTCGCCGCTCGAGCGCGCTCAAGAAACGGCCCGCGCCGTCGCCAAGCGCCTCCCCGCCCTGGCGCCGCAGGCTTCGTCGCTGCTGTTCGACTGCGTCCCGACCGGGATGACGCCCGACACTCCCGCGGCCTACGAACCCTTCTTCGGGTCGTACACCGAGGCCGAGACCGAGGCCGGTGCGGCGCAGATGGCGGACGCCGTCGGGGAGTTCCTCGCGCGCAAGCCCGACACCCACGAGCTGCTGATCACCCATAACTTCGTCATCGCGTGGTTCGTCCGAGAGGTGTTGCAGGCGCCCGACTGGCGCTGGCTCACGATCAACCAGGCGCACTGCGGGCTGACCGTGCTCGCGCAGCGCCCCGGCCGCCCCTGGACGATGGTGTCGCACAACGACCTCTCGCACCTCCCGGTCGAACTGCGCACGGGCCTTCCCGACATCCTTCCCGTCTGAGCCGATGGCCGAAGAGCCCCGCAACCCCGCGCAGCTCCAGCCGCACGATCCGGTGTGGATCGTCGAGGCCCGCGCGATTCTCGATCGCATCCGAGCAGCGCTCGACGGGCTGCCGGGGGCGGATGCCGCTCGCTTCGACCACATCGGGTCGACGGCGGTTCCGGGACTCGACGCCAAGCCCGTCATCGACCTCCAGGTCGCCATCCTCCCGCTGCCGGCCGAAGACGAGCTCAGCGCGCGACTCCGGCCCGCGGGCTTCCGCCGCGAGTGGGGATCCCGCCCCGATTCGCCCGGCGTCAGCCGCGACATCCCACGGGGCGTCGACGACGTCCCCGACGAGGTCTGGGAGAAGCGGCTCTACGTCGCGCCCGGCGCCGACGTGATCCTGCACGTGCGCCGCTCGGATTCGCCGTGGGCACGCGAGACGGTGCGATTCCGCGACGCGCTTTGTTCCGACTCCGTGCTCCGCGCTCGGTATCAGGACCTCAAGCGTCGCCTGTCGGCCGCGAACGCGGGCAAGGCCGATTACGACGACTACACCCGAGCCAAGACGGCGTTCTTCAGCGACATGCGCGGCTGAGCCGCGGCGCGAGCCCGGCTCCGCCGATTGGACGCGGCGCTCACCGAACCGGAGAATCGATCGGTGCTCGATGGTCCTCTGCTCGCCGACTGGCTCCCCGTCTCCGTCTCAGCGCTGATCTTCCTCGTCGTCGCAGCCGGGGTGGCTGGATGGGTCGACGCGGTCGTCGGCGGGGGAGGGCTGATCCAGCTTCCCGCGCTCGTCATCGGCGTGCCGAAGGATGTCGCGACGCCGTTCATCCTCGGGACGAACAAGCTGTCGTCCTTCGCGGGCACGCTCTCGGCGAGCTGGGTCTACCTGCGTCGCATCCGGGTGCAGCTGGTGCTGCTCGTGCCGCTCGTGGCCGGAGCTTTCGCCGGATCGGCCGTGGGGGCCGCGCTGTCGCGCTACGTCCCCCGGGAGCTCCTGACCCCGATCGTCCTCGTCGCGGTCGTCGCGGTCGCGATCTATACGCTGCTCAAGCCCAAGATGGGCCTGCATCACGAGCCGCGCCACGAGTCCCGGGCGGCGATCGTGTGGCGCTCGGCACTCATTGGACTCGTCGTCGGCTTTTACGACGGCATCCTCGGTCCCGGCACCGGTTCGTTCTTCGTCATCCTCCTCGTCGCCGTGCTCGGGTACGGCTTCCTGCAGGCGAGCGTCAACGCGAAGATCGCCAACCTCACCACGAACCTCGCGGCGCTCCTCGTCTACGGGGTGCACGGCGAGATCCTGCTGCTCCTGGCCGTCGTGATGGCCGCGGCGAACATGACGGGCGGGTTCATCGGCGCGCGCATGGCGACGAGGAACGGCAGCGGCTTCGTGCGCATCGTGTTCCTCGTCGTCCTGTCGATCCTGGTCGTCAAGCTCGCCTGGGACACGTTCGTGCAGTTCGCGCCCGCGTAGGCTGGTGGTCATGACCACGCGCGTGGCCCTCGTGGGCGGCACCGGAAAGCTCGGCGGCATCATCCGAGACGTCATCGAGGCATCCGACGGCTTCGAGATCTCCGCGGTCCTGACCAGTCGCAGCAGTCTCGACGAGCTCGAAGGCGCCGACCTCGTCGTCGACGCGTCGACCCCCGCCGTGTCGACGGATGTCGTCCGAGCGGCCGTCGAGCGCGGCATCAACGTGCTCGTCGGCACATCGGGCTGGTCCCAGGAACGCATCGCCCAGGTCCGGCCCGCGGTCGAGGCTGCCGGCGTCGGCGTCGTCTTCATCCCCAACTTCTCGCTCGGCTCGGTCGTCGGCAGCGCTCTCGCCGCCGCGGCAGCCGCGCTCTTCCCGTCGATCGAGATCATCGAGGCCCATCGCGAGACGAAGGTCGACTCGCCCAGTGGCACCGCGGTCCGCACGGCCGAGCTCATCGCCGCAGCCCGCGCCGGGGTCGGCCCCGTCGAGTCGCCGCACGCCGACCAGCGCGCCCGCGGACAGAAGGTCGCGAGCGTCCCGATCCACTCGCTGCGCCGGCCCGGCGTCGTCGCCCGCCAGGAGACCATCCTCTCGGGCCCGGGCGAGGCGCTGTCGATCGTGCACGACACGATCGATCCCGCCCGTGCGTACGAGCCCGGCATCCGTATCGCTCTCGATGCCGCACGAGAGGCTCGGGGGATCACGGTCGGTCTCGACAGCTTCATCGACATCGGCATCCGTCCGCCGTCGGCGGCGGCGGCGCCGGGTCCGGGCGACGAAGGCGACGTCCCCGGCCAGGTCGCGCGCGTCACCGGAGCATGAGCACTCGCATCCTGACGCTGATCATGGCAGCGCTCCTCGCGCTGTACATCGTCTTCGTCGCGCAGCGCGCCGTGCTGCTGGTCATGACGGGCGAGCCCATGGGGGTCGTGATGGGCGTGGCGCTCATCGTGCTGCCGGTCATCGCGGCCTGGGCGCTCTGGCGCGAGCTGGCGTTCGGCGCGAGCGCGTCGCGGCTCGGCCGGCGCCTCGAGCAGGAGTCGGCGCTGCCGGAGGAGAGCATCGACCTGTCACCGAGCGGTCGCCCCGATCGCGTCGAGGCCGACGCTCTCTTCCCGCGGTACCGCGAAGCCGTCGAGGAGGCGCCCGAGGACTGGCGCGCCTGGTTCCGGCTCGGGCTCGCCTATGACGGCGCGGGCGACCGGCGACGCGCGCGTCAGGCGGTGCGCACGGCGATCTCTCTCGAGCGCGCCGAGCGGCGCGTCTGACTCAGCGGGGCGGGACGACGGCGCGGATGGCGTCCTCGACGCGCTCGTGCGTGAAGACGAAGCCCGACTTCTGCAGCACCGCCGGAGCGACGTCGGTGTCGTTGGTCAGCAACGCCTCGGTGGCATCGCGCCCGAGCACGAGCCGCAGCCCCCACTCGGGAGCGCGGACCAGGTACGGGCGGTTCATCCTCATGGCCAGGGAGAAGCCCAGGTCGTTGGCCGTCGCGCGCGTCGGCCCCGTGAGGTTCACCGGGCCGGCGACGTCGGCGTCGATGAGGTGGCGGATGGCCGCGACCTCGTCCACGAGCGAGATCCAGGGCCACACCTGCGTGCCTCGGCCGATCGGCCCCGACAAGCCGGCGCGGGTCAGCAGCATGAGCGGCTTCAGCACGCCCTCGGGATGCACGACCGGCGCCGTCCGCAGCAGCACGACCCGCGCGCGCTCGCGCGCGGTCAGGGCGGCCGTCTCCCACTCGCCGCACAGATCGGCGAGGAAGGAATCGCCGCGCGGCGCGGTCTCGGTCATGCGGACCCCGGGACGGGTCGGATAGTAGCCGACGGCCGATGACGACAGGAACGCCGGAGCATCCGACCCGAGCGCGCGGACGGCCGTCGCGAGGGTCTCCGTCGGGAGCAGGCGCGACCACACGAGCTCGTGCTTGTACGAACGGGTCCACGGGAAGCGGCCGATGCTCGCGCCGTTGAGTCCCACCACGGCGCGGGCGCCGTCGAGGACGCCGGGGTCGAGCGGACGCTCCCCGGGGAACCACTGGACCTCGTCGGCCGCGACGGGGGAGCGGCGGACGAGGCGCGTGACCTCGATCCCGTCCTCGCGCAGCGCGTCGACGAGGGCGCGTCCGATGAGACCGGACGCACCCGCGACGACGACGCGGCCCGCGGAGCCCTGATCAGCCAAGCGTGGCCTCGAGGGTGATCTCGATGCCGGCGAGGGCGGCCGAGACGGGGCATCCGCTCTTGGCCTCCTGCGCCAGCCGGTCGAAGTCCTCGGCGGACAGTCCCGGGACGACGGCGTTGACGTTGAGGTGGGAACCGGTGATGCCCGTGCCCGGGATGAAGGTCACCGATGCCGTGGTCTCGACCGACTCGGGCGGCGTGCCGTTCTCGGCCAGGGCGTGGGAGAGCGCCATCGAGAAGCACGAGGAGTGCGCGGCGGCGATCAGCTCCTCGGGAGTGGTCACTGCGCTGGAGCCTTCGCTGCGTGCCTTCCAGTTGACCTCGAACGGTCCCTGGTTCGAGCTCTCCAGGGCGATCTGACCGGACCCCTCCGTGAGGCTGCCCTTCCAGCTGGTGGTTGCTTCGCTCGTGACGCTCATGACTCTCCTCTTCACAGGCGGCAGCTGAGGTGCCGCATCGAGACGGCGCGGTGTGCGCTTGCGTCGAGCCTAGGTCGGCCCGCCCCTCGCCGGAACGTCTTGACAGCTTCCGTCCGCGCGCTCAGACCGAGGCGGAGTCGGCTCGCAGCCTCAGGATCTCGAGCTGCACGACATCCCGGCGAGGTGCACCGCCGAAACGCGTGCGCACGACGCCTCGCCCGTCGAGGACCAGCGTCGTGGGCGTCTGCGCGATCTGGAACCGACGCGCGATGTCGGGGCGGTCGGTCACGTCGATGTCGAGGTGGACGACGTCGTCGCAGTCGCGCGCCATCTCCGCGAGCGTGCGGTGCACGGCCGGGCAGCGATGACAGGTCTCGGTGCTGAACTGCAGGAGCGTCGCGGTCCGGCCCAGCGCATCGGGAGCAGCGCCGAGCCGACGCGGGTCGACGACGTCGAAACGGGGGATGGGGTAGGGCTGCGAGGCACGCCACCGCAGGAAGACTCCGATCCCACCTGTTACCGCTAACAGGCAGGCCAGGACGACCGCCACCGCCATGAGTTCCACAACAGCCCACAGTAGACCGTCGCGAGCGGCCGGGAGCACTCGGGCGCCGGGGGTAATCTGAAGCTGTGAGCGACGCCGAGCAGACCCCGACCAATCCCGAGATCGAGTTCCGCAGCGATGTGACGGTCGAGCTCATCCGCTCGAGCGCCGCCGACTCGGACGTCCTGTTCGCGGCTCGCGTGTCGACGCAGGGAGAGCAGACCCTGGACGCCGCTGCCGCCGGCACCGAGGCATCCGGTCGCGACCGCGGCCTCATCAACTACCTCATGCGCGACCGACACGGCTCGCCCTTCGAGCACAACTCGATGACCTTCTACGTGCAGGCGCCCATCTTCGTGTTCCGCGAGTTCATGCGGCACCGCATGGCCTCGTACAACGAGGAGTCGGGCCGCTACCGCGAGCTGCGCCCGGTGTTCTACGTTCCCGCCCGTGAGCGCAACCTCAACCAGGTCGGCAAGCCCGGCGCGTACGAGTTCCTCCCCGGCACCGACGAGCAGTTCGCCGTCGTCGACGAGAGCACGCGGCAGGCGTCGATCCAGGCGTACGAGGCCTACCGGCGGATGCTGGACGCCGGGGTCGCCCGCGAGGTCGCACGCATCGTGCTGCCGCTGAACATCTACTCGTCGATGTACGTCACGGTCAACGCCCGTTCGCTGATGAACTTCCTGTCGCTGCGGACCAAGGTCGAGGGAACGCACTTCCCCTCGTTCCCGCAGCGCGAGATCGAGATGTGCGCCGAGAAGATGGAGACCTTCTGGCGTGAGCTCATGCCGCTGACGCACGCGGCGTTCAACGCCAACGGCCGCGTCGCCCCCTGACACGTCGGAGGGCGGCGGCCCGGGCTCGACTCAGACGAACCTGCCGAGGCTGATGCCTGCATAGGCGAGGGCGGCGACCGTCTCGCCGTCGTCGATCCGCCCCTCGGCGACCTGACGCAGCGCCTCGGCGAACGGGATCCACACGACGCGCTCGATGCCCTCTTCGAGCTGAGACGTCGTGGCATCCTCCGCCGGCGCGAGGCCGCGCGCGAGAAAGACGTGCTCGGGCGCTACCGCGATGCCGTTGAGCGCATTCATCCGCCCGATGGGCTGCCACGCCTCGGCGGTGAGACCCGTCTCCTCGAGGAGCTCCCGCTTCGCGGCGTCGAGCGCGTCCTCGCCGTCGCTCCCGCCGGCGGGCACCTCGAGCGAACGTCCGGTCGTGTAGCGGTCGACCTCCACGAAGCAGACCCGATCGCGGTCGTCGATCGCCACGACGAAGACGGCCGGATGCCGCATCTCGACGACGCCGTAGATGCCGTCGCCCGCCGGACCGGTGACCTCGTCCTCGCGGACGGATATCCATCGGTTCTCGTACGCCGTGCGGGTGCTCCGGGTCGTCCAGGCCATGCGGCAACCCTAGAGCGCCCCGCGCCCCGCGCCCCGCGCCCCGCGCCGGGCGCCCCGCGCCGGTGCGGCGATACATCCGTCGGACCGACGGGGTTGGTGTCGCGTCGGCCGGCCTTCGAGGCGCATCCTGTACCGCGAGTCCGACGGTTGTATCCGGCTCGAGGTCGCTCGGCGCTCCTCCCCAGTCCGCCGCGGGTCCGCTCCGTCCACAGACGGCCGATGCCCTGAGCGACGAGCTCGCGTTCGCGGCGAACGTCGGTGCATGAGCGGATACGAACTGGCCACGAGGATCCGCGCGATGGGCGGGTGCGTGCGGTCGCGCTGGTTGACTTCGCGAGGCGTCACGCGGTTGCAGCTGGCGCGGGCGGTCGAAAGGGGCGCGCTCGTCAGAGTCCGGCACGGCGTCTACGCGGCTCCGGATGCCGAGCCGGCCGTTGTCGAAGCCGCTGCCCACGGCGGCGAGGTGTGCTGCGCCTCGGCGTTGCGCCGGCGGGGCGTGTGGGTGCTCGAGCCGCAGGAACGCCTGCACGTGCGGGTCGGGCGTGCCGGTCGTGTGCATGCGCACCCGGGATGCCGCTGCGTCACCCATCACGACGGGGATGCCGCGGCATTCGGTGCCGTCTCGCTCGTCCACGCACTCGTGCAGGCGGCCTCATGCCTCGGCGCCGAGGCGTTCTTCGTGGCGTTCGAGTCGGCGTGGCGGCTCGGCCTGCTCACGCGCGCGGACCGGGCGGAGGTACGCCTGACGCTCCCGGCCCGCTTCCGATACCTCGTCGATCTTGCTCGTCCCGATGCCGACAGCGGGCTCGAGTCTCTCCTGCGGCTGCGCCTCTCTCGGCTGGGCATCTCCGTCGAGAGTCAGGTGCTCATCCCGGGTGTGGGGCGGGTCGACTTCCTCGTCGCGGGGTGCCTCATCATCGAGGTGGACGGCCGTCTCAACCACGAGGGCCCGTCGCTGCGGCACAAGGATCTCGTGCGCGACGCCGAAGCGGCGGCGATCGGCTACGAGACTCTGCGCTTCGACTACTCCCTCGTCGTCTTCGACTGGCCCCGCGTCGAGCGGGCCGTTCTCGCCCGGCTGGACGCGATCCTCCGGCGCCGCTGAGCCCGCGGGCGGGCGCCGGAGGCATGACTACCGATACATCCGTCGGACCGGCGGGGCGGATGTCGCCTCGCGGCGCTGCCGTGCCGCCACCAGCACCTCCGGTCCTGCGAACGTATCGGCGACCGGGAGTCAGCCCGTCGGTCATACGCGATGCAAAGGCGGAACCGATACCCTGAGACCATGACGCACTCGGGCAATCCCTTCGGACAGGTCCTCGTCGCGCTGGTCACCCCCATGACCGCCGACGGTGAAGTCGATTGGCCCGCCGTCGAGAAGCACATCGACGACGTCATCACCGCCGGCGCCGACGGCATCGTCGTGACGGGCACGACGGGGGAGACGAGCACGCTCACCGACCCCGAGAAGCTCCGCCTCGTCGAGGTCGGCAAGTCGGTCTCGGCCGGACGCGCGAAGATCATCACGGGCGGCGGCTCGAACGAGACCGCGCACGCGATCGAGCTCTACAAGGCCAGCGAGAAGGCCGGCGCCGACGGCATCATGATCGTCACGCCGTACTACAACAAGCCCACGCAGGCCGGCATCCTGACGCACTTCCGCCTCGTCGCCGATGCGACCGATCTGCCCGTCATCCTGTACGACATCCCGGGTCGTACCGGCGTGCCGATCAAGTACGAGACGATCCTGCGCCTCGCGAAGCACCCCAACATCCTGGCCGTCAAGGACGCGAAGGGCGACTTCAGCGAGGTCAGCCGCGTGCTCAATCAGACCGACCTCATGTACTTCTCCGGTGACGACGCCAACGTCCTGCCCCACCTCTCGATCGGCGCGAGCGGCCTCATCGGCGTCACGGCGAACATCACGGCGACCCCGTATCGCACGATCGTCGACGCGGTGAACCGGGGAGACCTCGCGGCCGCGACCGAGGCGCACAAGAGCCTCGAGCCGCTCGTGCGCGCGGTCATGACGCACGTCCCCGGCACCGTGAGCGCGAAGTACATCCTGCACGGCCTGGGACGCATCTCGAGCCCGCGCGTGCGCCTGCCCCTCGTCGGTCCCGAAGAGTGGGAGGCCGCCATCATCGAGGACGAGCTCGCGCTCGTCTCGGGTGTCCCCGGTGCCGACTTCTCCAACTTCCGTCCCGACCGTAACGCCGCCGCCGGCGGTGCGCTGCCCAAGGTGCACGGGACGACCCGCTAGACGAAAACAATGAGGATGCCGCGCACGTCGGCGTCCCGAGGAAGCGTGCCAATGCCCACGAACGTCTTCAGCCCGCCCGCTCTCGAACCCGGAACGCTGCGGGTCTACCCGCTCGGCGGTCTCGGCGAGGTCGGCCGCAACATGACCGTCTTCGAGTACGAGGGCAAGCTCCTCGTGGTCGACTGCGGCGTGCTCTTCCCCGAGGAGCACCAGCCCGGCGTCGACCTGATCCTCCCCGACTTCGAGCCGATCAGGCATCGCCTCGACGACATCGTCGGCGTCGTGCTGACCCACGGCCACGAGGACCACATCGGCGCCGTTCCGTACCTGCTCAAGCTCAAGGGCGACATCCCCCTCATCGGCTCGGGCCTGACGCTCGCCCTCATCGAGGCGAAGCTCAAGGAGCACCGCATCCGTCCTTTCACCCTCACGGTCGCTGAGGGCCAGGAGGAGCAGGTCGGCCCGTTCGACCTCGAGTTCATCGCGGTCAATCACTCGATTCCCGACGCGCTCGCCGTCGCCGTCCGCACCCCCGCGGGGCTCGTTCTCGCCACCGGCGACTTCAAGATGGACCAGCTGCCGCTCGACGGCCGCATCACCGACCTGCGCGCGTTCGCCCGGTTGGGCGAGGAAGGCGTCGACCTGTTCCTCGTCGACTCCACCAATGCCGACGTGCCGGGCTTCACGCCGACCGAGCGCGGCATCGGTCCCGTGCTCGACCAGGTCATCAGCAAGTCGCCGCGCCGCGTCATCGTCGCGAGCTTCTCGAGCCACGTCCACCGCGTGCAGCAGGTCGTGGATGCCGCGGCCGCGAACGGTCGCCGTGTCGCGTTCCTCGGCCGCAGCATGGTCCGCAACATGACCATCGCCGAGAACCTCGGGTACCTCAACGTCCCCGACGGCGTGCTCATCGACTACAAGAAGGCCAAGGACCTGCCCGACGATCGCATCGTCTACATGTCCACCGGTTCGCAGGGCGAGCCGATGGCCGTGCTCTCGCGCATGGCGAACCTCGAGCACGCGATCGAGCCGGGTCCGGGCGACACGGTCATCCTGGCGTCGAGCCAGATCCCCGGCAACGAGAACGCGATCTACCGCGTCATCGACGGGCTGACCAAGCTCGGCGCCAACGTCGTGCACAAGGGCAACGCCAAGGTGCACGTGTCGGGTCACGCCGCCGCCGGCGAGCTGCTGTACTGCTACAACATCCTCAAGCCCCGCAACGTACTGCCCGTGCACGGCGAGTACCGCCACCTGATGGCGAACGCGAAGCTCGCGCAGGACACCGGTGTTCCGGAGGAGCGCACGATCCTCGCCGAGAACGGCACCGTCGTCGACCTCAAGGGTGGCGTCGCGGAGGTCGTCGGTCAGCTCGACATCGGATTCGTGTACGTCGACGGGTCGACGGTGGGCGAGATCACGGATGCCGACCTGAAGGATCGCCGGATCCTGGGTGAAGAGGGCTTCATCTCGGTCATCGTCGTCGTGGACGGCAAGACGGGACGCGTCGTGAGCGGACCGGACATCCACGCCCGCGGTGTCGCGGAGGATGACGCGGTGTTCGAGAGCGTCAAGCCGAAGATCGCGGCGGCGCTTGCAGAGGCCGTGCAGTCGGGAACCCGCGACAACCACGCGCTGTCGCAGGTCGTCCGCCGCACGATCGGCCGCTGGGTCAACCAGTCGCTGCGTCGGCGCCCCATGATCGTCCCCGTCGTCATCGAGGCCTGACCCGCGTCGTTCCGCGGTAATGGGGGAACCCCCGCGTACCGTGGAGGAATGGCCAGGAGCACGAACGCGCCCTCCGGACGCCGCGCACCGGCGAAGACCTCGACCTCGCGCGCCCGGAAGAGCGAACCGACACCCAAGCGGTACGTCGACGAGTCCGAGCGGCCCCCGGTCATCGCGCGCGCATGGATGGGGCTCGCCCACGCGACGGGCGGGATGTTCCGCGCGTTCGGTCCCGAGACCCTCGAGAAGGACCAGCGCCGCGACGGGCTGCCGTTCCTGCTCGTGCTCCTCGCGATCGCCGGTGCCGCCGTCGAGTGGTTCCTCATCGGAACCGAGGCCGGCACGCTCGTCAGCGCGTACACGGTGGGCTTCCTCATCGGCCGCGAGGCGTTCATCATGCCGGTGCTGCTGCTCTTCCTCGCGGGGTGGCTGTTCCGGCATCCCGCGTCGGTGAACGACAACGGACGCATCGGCATCGGATTCGGGCTGTTCATCCTCTCCGTCGCGGGCTTCTGCCACGTCTTCGGTGCGCGTCCCGAGCCGAAGGCCGGCGCGCTCCAGCTGAGCGCGTCAGGCGGTCTGTTCGGATGGGCCGTCGGCGAGCCGCTGACCATCCTGACGGCATACGGCGCCGCCGCCGTCCTGGGTCTCGTGACGGTCCTCAGCATCCTCATCCTCACCAAGACGCCGCCGAACCGTATCGGCAGTCGGCTCGGAGACCTGTACGCCTGGATGTTCGGGGCCGAGCGTCCCGTCGCCGACCCCGACGGCGAAGCCCCCACGGTCGCGTTCTCGCCGAAGAAGGGCAAGAAGCCGGCGCCGGCTGCCGACGAGGATGCCGACGACGGTGACGACGCGCTGCCCTGGTGGCGTCGCAACAAGAGCGGCCGCGAGGAGGACCCCGACGACGGCAGTGCGTCGCAGGATCTCACCGAGCTCCTCGGTCCCTCCGTCGCCGGCTCTGTCGCCGGCGGGTTCGAGCAGGCTGTCGCCACTCCGCCCCCGCTTCCCGATGCGCCGACCGAGATCATCGACCCCGCCGTCATCGAGCGGGCCGCCACCGCGGCGCGCTCGGGGCGCGCGGCCGACACCGCCGTGCGCGACGACCACGACACCGGCGAGATCGACGAGCTGCCCGGGCTCACGGGCCTCGGCGGTGACTTCCACGGTCAGCCCCCTGCGACGCCCTACCGGCTGCCCGCCGTGGCCGCGCTCGGCGCCGGAACGCCGGCGAAGACGCGCTCGGAGGCCAACGACGCGATCGTGCGGGCCATCACCGGGGTCTTCGAGCAGTTCTCGATCGACGCCAAGGTCACCGGGTTCTCGCGCGGGCCGACCGTGACGCAGTACGAGATCGAGGTCGGCCCCGGCACCAAGGTCGAGAAGATCACGGCGCTGACGAACAACATCGCCTACGCGGTCGCCTCGAACGAGGTGCGCATCCTCGCGCCCATTCCCGGCAAGAGCGCGATCGGCGTCGAGATCCCCAACACCGACCGCGAGATCGTGACCCTCGGAGACGTCCTGCGGTCCAACGCGGCGACATCGTCGACGCATCCGATGACGATCGGCGTCGGCAAGGACGTCGGCGGCGGATTCGTCGTGGCCAACCTCGCCAAGATGCCCCACCTCCTGGTGGCCGGATCGACCGGGTCGGGTAAGTCGAGCTTCGTGAACTCGATGATCACGAGCCTGCTGATGCGGGCGAAGCCCAGCGACGTCCGGATGGTCCTCATCGACCCGAAGCGCGTCGAGCTCACGAGCTACGCCGGTGTGCCCCACCTGATCACCCCGATCATCACGAACCCCAAGAAGGCGGCCGAGGCGCTGCAGTGGGTCGTGAAAGAGATGGACATGCGATACGACGACCTCGCGTCGTTCGGGTTCCGTCACATCGACGACTTCAACAAGGCGGTCGTCGCGGGTGAGATCCAGCTGCCGGCCGGCAGCGAGCGCGTGCTCAAGCCCTACCCGTACCTCCTGGTGGTCGTCGACGAGCTCGCCGACCTCATGATGGTCGCGCCGCGCGACGTCGAGGATTCGATCGTCCGCATCACCCAGCTCGCGCGAGCGAGCGGCATCCACCTGGTGCTCGCGACCCAGCGGCCGTCGGTCGATGTCGTGACGGGGCTCATCAAGGCCAACGTGCCGTCGCGACTGGCGTTCGCCGTCACGAGCGTCACGGACTCGCGTGTCATCCTCGACCAGCCGGGGGCCGACCGTCTGATCGGTCAGGGCGACGCCCTGTTCCTGCCGATGGGCACGTCCAAGGCCATCCGCGTCCAGGGCGCCTGGGTCGCCGAGTCCGAGATCGAGAAGGTCGTCGCCCACGTCAAGGGCCAGGCGCAGCCCGAGTACCGATCCGACGTGGCCGCCGTCGCCGAGAAGAAGGAGATCGACGCCGACATCGGCGACGACCTCGAGCTTCTCCTCGCGGCCGCCGAGCAGATCGTGTCGACGCAGTTCGGCTCGACCTCGATGCTGCAGCGCAAGCTGCGCGTCGGGTTCGCCAAGGCCGGGCGCCTCATGGACCTCCTCGAGTCGCGCGAGATCGTCGGCCCCTCGGAGGGGTCGAAGGCGCGCGATGTCCTCGTCACTCCCGACCAGCTTCCGGCCGTTCTCGCACGTCTGCGCGGAGAGGATCCGCCCGCCCCGGCTGCCGCCGCGGCGCCCGTCGACCCCGTCGAAGCGCAGTTCGAGGGGCTGGAGGTCGTCGACGGTGACGACGCCTCCGAAGACGCCTGGGGTCTCACCGGGCGCGACTGACGGATAGGCTCGGCACCGTGGCGATCCCCAGGCAACTGCCCAACGCGATCACGATCGTGCGCATTCTGTGCGCGCCCGTCTTCCTGTGGCTGCTGCTCGTCGACGGGGGCTCCGACGGTGCTCTGCGCTGGTGGGCCGGTGTCCTCTTCATCGTCGCGATCGCGACGGACGGCATCGACGGGTACCTCGCACGCAAGTACCGCATCGTCACCGATCTCGGGAAGCTGCTCGACCCGATCGCCGACAAGGTCCTCACGGGCCTCGCGTTCATCGGGTTGTCGTTGCTCGGGGAGCTGCCCTGGGCCGTCACGATCATCGTGCTCGTGCGTGAGCTCGGGATCACCGTGCACCGGCTCATCGTGGCGGGCGACCATGTCGTCGCCGCCGCCTGGATGGGCAAGCTCAAGACGGTCGCGCAGGCCGTCGCGCTCTCGCTGGCACTCCTTCCGCTGTGGACGGTCTTCGGCGACGGCATCCACATCGTCAACACGATCGCGATGTGGATCGCGGTGCTGCTGACCGTCGCGAGCGGGATCGACTACGTCATCACAGCCGTCCGCGGTGCTCGGCGGAGCGGGGCGGCATCGTGACGGCGCGCGAGCACGTGCACGACCTGCCGGACGACGTGGAGTCGACCCTCGTCTCGACCGGCCGGCGTACGGATGCGGAGCGGCTCATCGACCGACTCGGCGAACTCGGCTGGACGCTCGCCGTCGCCGAGTCGCTGACGGGCGGTCTCGTCGTCGCGGAGCTCGTCGCCGTTTCGGGGGCATCGGCCGTCCTGCGCGGGGGAGTGGTCGCCTATGCGACCGAGCTGAAGCAACGGCTGCTGCATGTCGACGGCGCGCTCCTGGAAGCCCACGGGGCGGTCCACCCTCGGGTCGCACGTCAGATGGCCGAGGGGGCTCGCGTCGCGCTCGGCCCCGGGGATACAGCGGCGGACGTGGGCATCGCGACCACGGGGATCGCGGGCCCGGAGTCTCCGGACGGGCAGCCCGTCGGGACGGTGCACATCGCCGTCGCCACCGCGCTGGGCGTGCGCATCGAGAGCCTGCGACTCGACGGCGATCGCGCCCAGATCCGGGCCGAGGCCACGGCCCGTGCGATCCGATTGGCGCTCGACGCGCTGTGACGGAATACGCACGGCGCGGCCGTCGTTCTTGTCATCGTGAGCAGCGCGTGTCAACTCTCATGCGACCCACAGCGGGAGCGGGCTAGGGTGACGTGCTGATGAGATACCGTTGTCCACCCGGGACGAGCGAGCACCACGACGAAGGAGGGGGTCCGAGATGATCTTGGTTCGACAGGAGATCGGCGACGTTCTGCGTGACCTCCGCCTGCAGAAGGGTCGTACGCTGCGACAGGTCGCCAGCCGCGCGAGCGTCGCACTGGGCTACCTGAGCGAAGTCGAGCGCGGACAGAAGGAGGCCTCGAGCGAGATCCTCGCTTCCGTGGCCGAGGCGCTCGACGTTCCCATCTCGAGCATCATGCGTGAAGTCGGCGACCGCATCTCCGTCCTCGAAGGACTCCCGGTGCTGTCGGATGTCGTTCCCGACGACATCGCGGGTCTCGACGGCGACCTCGTCGCCCCCGAGCTCTCGCTGCACTGACCAGCGATCACTTCCATGCGTCGCAGTGAGTTCGATCGCGCCGTCGCGGCGGAGTTCGGCGGTCGCGGTCCGGCGCTGATCGATGATCTCGCTCTGGGCCCGCTGGGCGACCGCACCGCACGCCAGGCTCTGGATGCGGGTGAGTCGCCGCGTGCCGTCTGGTTGGCGCTGTGCGTCGAAGCAGACGTGCCGGAGTCGCGGCGCTACGGGGTCGGCCGATTGGATCCGCGCGAGCGCTGACTCGTCGTCGGGGCGTCTCCGTCCTGGCGTGTTCGACGTCGGCCGTGATCTTTCGGCGTGTCGTCGAATATCCGTTCGAAACGGGCGTAGTGTCCTGCACAGGTGGTTCCTCCCGTCGAGGATCCCCGGATGCGGGCCGGCCGCCGACCGATGTCGGAGGCCCTCCGTACCGTGGACAGCGTCGAGAGACACACCATGCCTTGTCGCAGCATCCCGGCACCGTGCCGGGAGCGCGACAGCCTACAGGCGTCGGAAACGCGAGCATAAGGAGCACGCCATGCCATCACCCGCTGACCGCGAGAAGGCCCTCGAATCGGCCCTCGCCCAGATCGACCGTCAGTTCGGAAAGGGCTCGGTCATGCGCCTCGGCTCCGACGAGCGTGCGCCCGTCGAGGTTGTGCCTACCGGGTCGATCGCCCTCGACGTCGCCCTCGGTATCGGTGGGCTCCCGCGCGGCCGGATCATCGAGATCTACGGCCCGGAGTCGTCCGGTAAGACGACGCTGACCCTGCACGCCATCGCCAACGCGCAGCGCGCGGGCGGTATCGCCGCGTTCATCGACGCCGAGCACGCGCTCGACCCCTCCTACGCGCAGAAGCTGGGCGTCGACATCGACGCGCTGCTGGTCTCCCAGCCCGACACGGGTGAGCAGGCGCTCGAGATCGCCGACATGCTGATCCGGTCCGGCGCGATCGACCTCGTCGTCATCGACTCCGTCGCGGCGCTCGTTCCCGAGGCTGAGATCAAGGGCGAGATGGGCGACTCGCACGTCGGCCTGCAGGCGCGCCTCATGTCGCAGGCCCTCCGAAAGCTCACGGGTGGCCTGAACCAGACGAAGACGACGGCCATCTTCATCAACCAGCTGCGCGAGAAGATCGGCGTCTTCTTCGGCTCGCCCGAGACGACGGCCGGTGGCAAGGCGCTGAAGTTCTACGCGTCCGTCCGCCTCGACATCCGCCGTATCGAGACGCTCAAGGACGGGACCGAGGCCGTCGGCAACCGCACGCGCGTCAAGGTCGTGAAGAACAAGATGGCGCCGCCGTTCAAGCAGGCCGAGTTCGACATCCTCTACGGGGTCGGCATCTCCCGCGAAGGCAGCCTGATCGACTTCGGCGTCGAACACGGCATCGTCAAGAAGTCGGGCGCCTGGTACACGTACGACGGCGAGCAGCTCGGTCAGGGCAAGGAGAACGCGCGCAACTTCCTGATCAAGAACGTCGACATCGCCGCAGACATCGAGAACAAGATCAAGCAGAAGCTCGGCATCGGTCAGCCCGCCGCGACCGCGACGGCCGAGGCCGACGAGCTCGCGGCGCGCCGCCCGGCGTGAGCGGTACGGATCGCGACGGGGGTGAGGCCGAGCGTCTCGCCCCCGTCATCCCACTCTTCGGCGCGGCGGATGCCGCGGCGTCAGAGCCGCGGCGCGGCAGCGCGGCTGAATCGGACGACAGCTCACGCTGGCACACGACCTGGACCGCCGACCCGCGCACGGCGGCGTCGGCCGCGGCGCCTGCGCTCCGATCGGCTCCTCGGGAGTCGGCGGCCGCGCCGCGCGCTGATGGGACGGCCGGGCGTGCGCGCGCTGAACGCACGCTGCTCAAGCGGCTGCGCGGCCGGTCTCTCTCGGTGCGCGAGGCTCGTGACGTCCTGCGCGAGGCCGAACTCGACGATGCCGAAGCCGACGCGATCATCGCCGCATTCCTCGACAACGGCTATCTCGACGACAGCCGGCTGGCCGAGCAACTGCTCGACGGGGCGCTCGGGCGCAAGGCGCAGGGAGCGACAGCGGTCGCGCAGACCCTGGCGCGCCGGGGACTCGACCGCGAGGTCATCGACATCGCCATGGCCTCGCTGCCCGACGACGAGGCAGAGCGCGCTCTCGAGTTCGCGCGGCAGCGCGCTCGGGGCATGTCCGGTCTCGATCACGATGTGGCCCTGCGGCGTCTGCACGGACAACTGGCACGGCGTGGTTTCCGCGGTTCGGTGGCGCTCGACGCTGCCCGTCAGGCGCTGTCCGGCGACGACGCCTGACCGCCTCGGCCCTCAGCCCCCGGCGTTCATCTGCCTCCGGGGCGGGGCCGATCCGTCGTCGTGGGCCTGGCCGTCGTGGGCGACGATCGCTCCCAGCTCCCGTCGCGTCGCCGCTCCGACTTTCGCCCGCGCCTGATAGATGTGCGATTCGACCGTGCGGACGGAGACGAAGAGGACCTCCGCGATGCGTCGGTTCGACAGTCCTCTCTCGACGAGGTGAGCGATCTCGCGCTCGCGCGCGGTCAGCGCGGTGGTCGCAATGGGGGGTGCCCCCGTCGCGTCGACGTCGTGCTCCTCGCGGATCGAGAGGGCGGCGCGAAGACGCTGCAGGACCTGCGCGGACAGCTTTCCCGCGCCTGTCCCATCCGCGATCGCCGCCTCTGCATCGCGCAGAAGCGCGTGCGCCGTCGGCGCTTCGACGCGTTCGGCCGCGGCGCGGACCTCGGCGAGGGTCTGCTCTGCGTAAGGGTGGCCGAGGACGGCGAGGCGGTGCGCGTCGCGGATCTGGAGCATCACGGCATCCGTCGCGCTGCTGAGGGCCCACGAGTCGGCGGCGTAGGAGCGGGCCTCGTCGATGCGTCCGTCGGCGGCGGCCACGACCGATGACGTCGAGACGAGGGAATGCTGCAGCATCCGGCTCGCCGAGGAGGACACATCGACAGCATCGAGCGCCTGCCTCGCCTCGTGAGGATGCCCGAAGAGCGCCAACCCGTAGGCGGTCTCGAGCTCGATCATCGCGAGCGACTCCCCGCCCCGGTAGGGGGCGCGCGCGGCGGCAGCGTGCAGCTCGCGTCGGGCTGAGAGCACCCGTCCGCGTCTGATCTCGACGAGCACGGCCGCGAGCGATGCGGCCGCGAGCGCGGAGCCGCCCGCACGCACGGCCATATCCCGTTCGAAGGCCAGGCGGTCGACGGCTTCCGCATCATCCGTCCCGGCGACGGTGCGGCACGCGAGGTCGTACGACCTCGCGGAGAGGCGGTCGAAGGTGTCGTCGAAGCTCGCGCCCGAAGCGAACAGGCGCATCGCGCGGTTCAGGGCCTCGAGCATCGCGGAGGTCTCGCCCAGGTAGGCACGTGCCATGCCCGTGAGCATTTCGACGTCGACACGGTCTCGCAGGCACGACGTGTCCGGATCGCGCCGCACGTGCTCCGTCAACACGACGGCGTCCCGCAGACGCAGATCCGCGACGGCCTGACGCGCGCGGAGGAGAGAACCGCGGCCGGCCGCGCTGCTGCTCGTTCGTGCGGCCGCGGTGTCGTTCACCGAGGGGAACGTGACGAGCGCGCGAGCCCGCCGGCGCTCATCCGCAGCGACGTCGAGCACGCGATCCTCGGTGGGCGGGGCGCCGAGCCTCGCGACGGCGAAACGGTGTTCGAGCATGATCGCGGGGACGGTGATGTCGGCTCTCATCCACGCGGCGTAGGCCGCGGCATCCGACGCATCACCGGCGTCGTTCGCCTCGCGTGCGGCGTCGAGGATGACGCGCTCGACGAGTCCCTGAGACACCCCGTCGAGATCGGCGGGACGGGTGACCGTCCGCACCCATCGATCCGCGAGGAGACGGGCGAGGGGCGTGCTCCACCACCGGCCTTCGTCGCGCAGCAGTCGGTCCAGGGCCTCCGAGACGACTGCCTCGGAGACGTCTCGCCCCAGAGCCCGCTCGGCGGCCCGAGCCAGCACCCGGTTGGCGGTGAGACGGTGACTCGTGCTGCCGTCGTCGTAGACCAGACCCGAGACCCGCAGCTCGTGCACGACGGCGGCGCGAGCGAGCCGGGTCGCGTCGGCCCGTGCGATCCCGGCCGCCCGGTCGATGAGGACCAGGGCGCGCAGCTGCTCGTCGTCGAGGTCGCGCATGTGGGCGTGGAGCACCGCCGCGAGGGCTCCGTGCGATGCGTCGTCCGCGATGGCCGCGATCGGATCGCGGTTCTCGGCCAATGCGGCGAGACCCGCGTCGACGAGCGCGCGCAGCAGGAGTCGCGAGCCGTCCGCCGACCAGAGGATCGCGGCGCGCGTGACGCTGTCGAAAGGGTCGTGCGGTGCGAAGACCGTCAGAAGCCGGTCGGCATCGCCTGGCGAGAGCCGCGGGAGCTCGATCCGGTCCGCGTTCCCGGAGAGCCACAGGTCGTGGATCACGTCGACCACGTCGTGACGGCTGGCGGTGGGGAGCCGGGGCTCGGTCACCGCGATGAGGGCGGTCGCGCGGTTCGAATGAACCGCGCGGAAGACCGCGGCGAGCGACGTCGCGTCGAGTTCCTGGGCATCGTCGACCACGATGATCGTCGATGGCGGGGTGGGCTCGTCGCGCAGCAGCGCGAGGGCCCGAGAATCGGATGCAGCCGCGAGGGCATCGGCGTACGTGCGTCGCAGCACGGCGGACGCGCGGACGACGATCGGATCGACTCCCCGTTGCCGGAGAGCATCGACGACACGCGCGCGCAGATAGCTCTTCCCCGACCCGAGCGGCCCGCCCATGACGATCGATCGACCGCCGAGGAGCGCGTCCGCGACGGCATCCGGACGCCGTCCGTCCCCGATGACGTCGTCTCCTTCGTGATCACTCCGTCGCGACCTGTGCGCCTGCTCCCACCGTGTCATGCAACCCCAGCTCCTCTCCCCAGCGAGTTTCGGGTTTTTTCACAACCTACCCAGCCGACCCGACCCGGACTATCGGTATACCCGATTCGGACTACTGAGGCGGCACTGAGGACTACCGGTTCTGCTGCGTGTCCACGCAGCCGGTCGAGGTCACGTGCCGGGGTCGCTACGCAATTCACCACCGAACCCGCGGCGAACTGCTGTCGCGTCACCGTCGCCGTTCCTAGCGTCACCTCGAACCGCACCGAATCCGGCTGACACGAGGCCGGTCGACACGAGGGGGACTCCGCACATGAACACTCCGACCACACGGGGGACGACCCGCCGCAAGGTCTTCGCCATCGCCGCCGGCGGGGCAGCACTGGGGCTGGGTGTCACCGCGACGCTCGCTGCCTGGACCGACACCGAATGGGTCTTCGGCGGCAACGGCGCCGGCGGCCCCGGGGTCGGTACGTCGACGTTCTCCGTCCAGCAGAACACCGTCGCGCCGTTCACCACGGCGGCCGACTGGGTGGACGAGCCGAACAACCCCGGCGGTGAGATCGTGTTCGGTCCGGATGCCCTGAACCTGACTCCCGGCGACACCGTGTACGCGGCCGTCGCGCTGCGGACGGCACCCGGCTCGATCGCCGGCGACGTCGAACTTCAGGCAGGCGTCCCGGCGGCAGGGGTCACCACCAACGATGCCGCGGGGCTCCTGTTCGGCGCTATGAACGTGCGCGTCGCGACGGCCACGGCTGCCTTCACGTGCGACGCGACCGCCTTCGCCGCCGGGGCGGCAGCGACCCTCATCGCCGACGGCCCTCTCGCGACGACCGGGGGGAGCGCCAGCCAGCCGCTGGTCGCCGACGCAGGCAGCACGCAGGTCTACTGCTTCGAGATCTCGCTGCCGGATCCGCTGACGCTCGCACCGGGCACGACGCTCGACGACTACATGGGGCTGACCGTGGCCCCCGCGTGGGAGTTCCAGGCGGAGTCCTGATCACCGTGTCGACGCGCGCCATCACCGACGACGCCGCGGGCGCACTCGACGGTGGCGGCACAGCCTACCCGGGAGGAGCCGCTACCGACGGTTCCTCCCGGCTCGGCCGGATCCGCGATGTCGTGATCACGCTGATCGGCGTGGTCGGGATCGTCACGATCGCCTGGCTCCTGGCCGCCTGGATCTGGGGCCTGTCGATCGTCGTCTTCGTCACCGGCTCGATGTCGCCGACGATGCCCGTCGGGGCCGCGGCTGTCTCGCAGCTGACGCCCGCAGCCGACCTGCGCATCGGCGACGTCGTGACCGTCCCTCGCCCCGACACCGGCCAGCCGGTGACGCACCGGATCGTCGCCATCGATGCCGTCGCCACCGCGCCGGATGAACGCGAACTGACGCTCCAGGGAGACGACAACGACTTCGCGGACAGCCAGACCTACGTCGTCGACGAGGCGCCCCGCGTGCTCGTGTCCGCCCCGGTGCTCGGCTCGATCGCACTGTGGGCGCAGACGCCGCTCGTGATGATGGCGGCCAGCATCCTGATCGCTCTCGCGATCGCCTGGGCGCTCTGGCCGACCCGGGCGCGTGCCCACGCCGGCGTCGTCGAGACCTGAACAGGGAGAGGTCCATGAAACGTGCATCGGCGCACGGCCACCGCGCAGCCGTCATGACGGCCGCCTCGGCTTCCGTCGCGCTTCTCGTGATGGGAACCGTGCTGCTGGCGGGAGCCGCCGCCGCGGCTCTCGTGGCGGTTCCCGAGACGGGGGCGCCCGGACGTCTCGTGCTGGCTTCCGACCCCTATCCCGTGGATTTCACCGATCTGAGCCCCGGCGACCCGTACGCCTGGCAGGTGCAGGCGCGTCTCGAGGATGCGTCGAGCGCGACCCTCGCTCTCGAACTGCGCAAGGACGGCGACCTCGTCGCGCACCCGCGCGGCCTCGAGGTCACCGTGCAGTCCTGCGCGAAGGAGTGGACGGGGCTGCCCGACGCGCCGGTCTGCGCATCGGGCGCCGACCTCCTCACGGTCGCGACCCCGGCCCACGACTACCGATCATCCAGTCCGACTTTCGACCTTCCGGCGCTCGCGGCGGACGCGCCCGTCAGCCTGCTCGTGACGCTCGCCGTCGAGGACAGCGCCGAGGCGCGGGCCGACACGACCCTGATGGGACTGACCGGTCGCATCGGTGTGGGGCTCACCGCCGTCGCGATCGACGATGTCGTTCCGCCGGTGCCGCCATCCCCGGCGCCGGTGACCGGTCTGCCCGGACTCCCGGCGACCGGTGGCGACCCGTCCGCTCTGGCAGCGGTGCTGGCGCTCGCCGGAGGTCTCCTCGCCGCGGGGCTCGCCCTGCGCCTGCACCGCCGGGAGGTCCGCGCATGAAGACCCGAACCCGATCCGCCGTCGCGATCGCCGCGGTCGCCATCGTGGGCCTGCCGATGACGGTCACGGCGACGACCGCCGCGTGGAACACCCCGGAATGGGTGCACGGACAGGTGGGCACCTCGACGCTCGACTGCACGGACGGCACGGGCTTCGGGGCCGTCGCGTCCGGCCGGTTCCTGAGCGGCTCGCTTCTGGGGCTCGACCTCGATGCGATCGCCGACCTCGAGCAGATGGCCCTCGCGCTCGACGGTGCGCGCGATGTCACCGTCTCGCCGAGCAACGCGGTCGACCTCGGGTCGGTTCCCCCCGACTCCTACGTGTACGCCAATCCGTTCGATGTCACGGCACTGGGCGCGATCAACGTCGACCTCACCGGTTTCACCGTGGGGCTGCCGGGAGCTGCCCTCGGCGCCGTGAACCAGTACGCGAGGGTAGCCACGGACGGATCGGTCGCGGGCGCGTCCGGACTCATCAACGACTCGGGCGCCGTGCTGGTATCGGACACGACACCGCCGGCGTCCCTTCCCGCCCGCGCGCGCGTCGGGCTCAGCGGCATCCTTCCGGCTGTCGCGGGCATCGCCGACGCGAATCTCGAGATCGGCGCCGTCGCGGCGAGCTCTCAGATCGACGGGTGCGCGCTGCTGCGCGATCAGCTCTGGGGCGACACCGCGCCCGCAAGCGCCGTCGTCCGTGACTACGGCATCGCCGGACTCGGCCTGCAGCTCGATGCGCCGGTCGTCGAGAGCCTGGTGAGCACGACCACGGCCGCCGTGAACACGCTCGGTGCCGCCGTCGCTCAGCTGACGGGACCGGGGGGACTCATCGGCTCGTCCATCGGAGCCGGGATCGACGCAGGACTTCCCGGCGTCCTCACCACGACGGTCGGCGGCAACGTCTCCATCACGGGACTCGACCTGCTGGGGTCGGTCGCCACGCTTCTGAACACGCCGCTCACCGACGGCGTCGTCACGATCGATCTGCAGGCGGGCACGATCGACGTCGATCTCGACGCCCTGCTGCCGTCGCTGAACAATGCGCCTCCCAATACCGAGGTCGTCCTCAACGACGCGGTACTGAACCCGATCGTCGACCGGGCCGGCGCCCTGCTCGACAACTGGACGTCTCAGATCGTCGCCGCACTCACCGCGGAACTCCGCGACGCGACGGTCACGATCGCGCTCGAAGCCGTCGTGGCGGCGCCGGGAGTCTCCATCCCGCCGCTGGTCAACCTTCCGGGGCTGAACATCCTGTCCGCCGATGTCGGCTTCGTCGGTCCGCTCGGAGCCCTGCTGGACGGGACCGCGGTGCTCACGATCGACGCGGAAGCCGCCGGCGCGATCGGACCGATCGACACTCTCCTCGGCGCTCTCGGTCTGCCCAACGTCTCGCAGCTGCTGTCGACCGTCGGGAACCTGGGCGGCGGCCTCGTCTCCGCCCTGGCGAACATCGTCACCACCACGGTGACCGGGGCGCTGACGACCCTCGGCAGCACGCTCGCGACCGCGGTGAACGCCGTGACGACGGCGCTCGGCGGTGTGATCGCCGCCCTGCCGTCGGTCGTGTCACTGATGGTCAACGTGCAGCCCGACCAGCCGAACGCCCCACCGGACGCGACCTTCACGGCGGCCTCGGGCGAGTCGACCGCGGAGTACAAGGTCGCG
This sequence comes from Microbacterium sp. Yaish 1, assembly GCF_002245215.1. Classification (GTDB taxonomy): domain Bacteria; phylum Actinomycetota; class Actinomycetes; order Actinomycetales; family Microbacteriaceae; genus Microbacterium. Next base: position 949,338 of record NZ_NPMR01000002.1, on the reverse strand, counting down.
GCCCTGCGGCTGGGCCTCGCCGACGGGCTCGGTGGTGTCGCGACCACGACGTTCGCGACGGCGACGGCGGGGCCGGTCACGGCGCCCTGACGGTGCCGACGAGCGCGATCGTAGAATGAGGGAATCATGTCGACTCCCTCGAGCGCACCCACTCTCATCGCGCCGTCGCTCGCGGCGCGCACCGCCGACGGCCGCGCGCGCACGTACGAGGTGCGCACCTTCGGCTGCCAGATGAACGTCCACGACTCCGAGCGCCTGTCGGGATCGCTCGAGAGCGCGGGCTATCTGCCCGCCGATCCCGGCACCGAGGCCGACGTGATCGTCATCAACACCTGCGCCGTGCGCGACAACGCCGCCGGCAAGCTCTACGGCACCCTCGGACACCTGAAGTCGCGCAAGGACAAGCACGAGGGCATGCAGATCGCGGTCGGCGGCTGCCTCGCGCAGATGGACCAGACGGCGGTGCAGCAGAAGGCGCCGTGGGTCGACGTCGTCTTCGGCACCCACAACATGGGCGCCCTCCCGGGCCTGCTCGAGCGGGCGCGGCACAACGGCGAGGCCGAGTTCGAGATCCTCGAGTCACTCGAGACGTTCCCCTCGACCCTGCCGACCAAGCGAGACTCGGTCTACAGCGGCTGGGTGTCGATCTCGGTCGGCTGCAACAACACCTGCACGTTCTGCATCGTGCCGCACCTGCGCGGCAAGGAGAAGGACCGTCGTCCCGGCGACATCCTGAACGAGATCCGTCTGCTCGTCGACGACGGGGCGATCGAGGTGACGCTCCTCGGCCAGAACGTCAACAGCTATGGCGTCGAGTTCGGCGACCGCCAGGCGTTCGGCAAGCTCCTGCGCGCGGCGGGGGAGATCCCCGGGCTCGAGCGCATCCGCTTCACGAGCCCGCACCCGGCGGCGTTCACCGACGACGTCATCGATGCGATGGCGGAGACGCCGGCGGTCATGCCGCAGCTGCACATGCCGCTGCAGTCGGGCTCGGACAGCATCCTGAAGGCGATGCGCCGGTCGTACCGCAGCTCGAAGTTCCTCGGCATCCTCGACCGGGTGCGGGAGCGCATCCCGCACGCCGCGATCTCGACCGACATCATCGTCGGGTTCCCCGGCGAGACCGACGCCGACTTCGAGGACACGCTGCGGGTGGTGGAGCAGTCCCGTTTCGCGAGCGCGTTCACCTTCCAGTACTCCATCCGCGAGGGCACGCCCGCCGCGACGATGCCGGACCAGGTGCCGAAGGCGGTCGTGCAGGAGCGCTACGAACGCCTCGTCGCGCTGCAGGACCGGATCGCGCTGGAGGAGAACCAGAAGCAGCTCGGTCGCGAGGTCCAGGTGCTGGTGTCGTCGGCCGAGGGCAAGAAGGGTGCCGAGACGCACCGGCTCACCGGGCGGGCGGAGGACAACCGCCTCGTGCACTTCGAGGTGCCCGACGGCTCCCAGACGCCGCGGCCGGGGGATGTCGTGACCGTGACCGTCACGCATGCCGCACCGTTCCATCTGCTCGCCGACAGCGCGGACGGCTCGCCGCTGCGCGTCCGTCGCACCCGGGCCGGTGACGCGTGGGACCGCTCGCTGGCCGAGTCATGCGGTGTGCCGGCTCCGGCCTCGCCGGACGGCGGTCCGCGACCGGTGTCGCTCGGCCTCCCGTCGCTGCGCGTGGGAGTGTGACCGCAGCTCCGAGCCCGGGCGTCGGCGCCAGCAGGGCCGACGCGGCACCGACCCTGTGGGCCGTCCTCGGGGCGACGGGCACCGGTAAGACCGGACTCTCCCTCGACCTCGCCGAAGCGCTCGCCGCCCGCGGACGCCCCGCCGAGATCGTCAACGTCGATGCGATGCAGCTGTACCGCGGCATGGACATCGGTACGGCGAAGATCCCCGAGGCCGAGCGCCGCGGCATCCCGCACCATCTGTTCGATGCGCTCGCCGTCACCGAAGAGGCCGCCGTCGCGTGGTACCAGGAGCTCGCGCGACGCACGATCGATGCGATCCACGGTCGGGGCGCGGACGCGATCCTCGTCGGGGGCTCCGGGCTGTACGCGTCGAGTGTGCTGTTCGACTTCCGTTTCCCGCCTCGCGATGAACGGCTGCGCGCGAGCCTCGAGGACGAACTCGAACGCTTCGGCGCGGAGCCGCTGTTCGCGCGCCTGCGGGCCGCCGACCCGGCCGCCGCCGACCGCATCGACCCGCGGAACGGCCGGCGGGTCGTGCGCGCGCTCGAGGTACTGGCACAGGGCGGACGGACCCACGGCGGAGCGCTGCCCGAGGCGCCGGTGCTCTGGTCGCCTCGGACGCGGATCATCGGCACCGCGGTGCCGCGCGAGGAGCTCGTCTCGTTGCTCGACGCGCGTGTCGAGCGGATGTGGGCCGCCGGGCTGCTCGACGAGGTCGAGGCGCTGCGGCGGCAGGGCCTCGAGCGCGGGGTGACGGCGGGCCGCGCCATCGGCTACGCGCAGGCGGTCGCGCAGCTGCGCGGCGACCTGAGCGAGGGCGAGGCCATCGCCGAGACGCAGGCCCTCACGCGGCGCTACGCGCGCCGGCAGGTCTCGTGGTTCAAGCGCTATGAGAACGTGCGATGGGTCGACCCGCGCGAGGTCGACGCGGGATCCGTCGTCGACGGGGCGGCCGGTCCCGACGCGGCACCCCGGCCGGAGGGGGAGGAACAGTGAGCATCACCGTGCGCGCATTCGCGCTCGCCGACGAGGACGCGGTCGTCCAGCTGTGGCACGAGGTCGGTCTCACACGACCGTGGAACGACCCGCGTGCCGACATCAGGCGCAAGCTGACGGTTCAGCCCGAACTGTTCCTCGTCGCCGTCGATCAGCCTGCCGACGGGACGGCGGAAGCGGTCGTCGGCTCCGTGATGGCCGGTTACGACGGCCACCGCGGCTGGCTCTACTACCTCGCGTCGGCTCCCTCGCACCGCGGGCTCGGCATCGGGCGCATGCTCGTCACCGAGTCCGAGCGCCTGCTCGAGGCCATGGGGTGCCCCAAGGTGCAGCTCATGGTGCGTCCCGAGAACGAGACGGTGGGCGGCTTCTACGACGAGCTCGGTTACGAGCCGTTCACCGTGTGGTCGACGGGCAAGCGCCTCGTCGTCGATGGGCCGGGCGGCCCCGCCTAAGCTGGGCTCATGGCGACTCTCGCGTTCACCAAGGGCCACGGCACCGGCAACGACTTCGTGATCCTGGCCGACCCGGACGGCGCGCTCGAGCTCACCGACGCGCAGATCGCCGCGTTGTGCGACCGCCACGTCGGCATCGGCGCCGACGGCCTGCTGCGGGTCGTCCGCTCGGCCGCGATCCCCGAGGGGGCGGATGCCGCTGCCGCCGGCGCCGAGTGGTTCATGGACTACCGCAACGCCGACGGCTCGAAGGCCGAGATGTGCGGCAACGGAACGCGGGTCTTCGCGCGCTACCTCGCCGACGCGGGTCTCGCGTCGGTCGAGGGCGGACTCCGCATCGGCACGCGCGCTGGCATCAAGACGATCACCCGCGCCGACAACGGCTTCGAGGTCGACCTCGGGCTCTGGCGCGCCGACGACGGCGACGTCCTGGTGCGGGCGCGCGGACTCGGTGTCGCCCGCCCGGGGCAGGCGATCGATGTCGGCAACCCGCACGTCGTCGTCGCGCTCGCGGGCGAGGACGAGCTCGACGGGCTCGACCTGACGGTGCAGCCCACCCTCGAGCCCCGTCCGTCCGCCGGCGCGAACGTCGAGTTCGTCGTCCCGGCCGAGCCGCTCGTGCAGAACGGCGTCGGGGCCATCCGGATGCGCGTCTACGAGCGCGGCGTGGGAGAGACCCTGTCGTGCGGCACGGGGGTGGCGGCATCCGCTCTCGCGGTGCGTCACTGGGCCGGTGCGGCCGCGCCCGACCGCTGGACCGTCGACGTGCCGGGCGGCACGCTGGGCGTGCGAATCGTGCGCCAGGCCGATGGCGAGCACGTGCTGCTCTCGGGCCCCGCGACGCTGGTCTTCTCGGGGCAGGTCACGCTCGCCGACTGATCCGAGCGCCGCGGCATCCGGACACCCGGCCGCCGGTCAGGGCAGCTCGATCGCTCCCGTCGGGGGAGTGCCGTGGCGGCGCACCCGAAGCACGCGGAACCCGCGGCCGGTCGCCGCGCGCGAGACGCCGTATCCGTCGTCGAACGTGGCGGCGAGCCACCGCTGCAGGGAGTCGGAACCGAGGTTGCGCTGCACCACGAGCCAGGCGTCGCTGCGCTCCGCCAGACGCGGGATCCACCGCTGCAGCATCCCGTGGAGCTCGTTCTTGCCGACGCGGATCGGCGGGTTGGATCGGATGGTCCGGAATACGACGTCGTCGGGAACATCGTCGGGCAGGACGGCGTTGACGTTATCGAGTCCCAGATCAGCGGCGTTGCGTCGCACCAGGTCGAGAGCCCGCTCGTTGACATCGACGGCCCACACCGTGGCGTGAGGCGACTCCAGAGCCAGCGACAGCGAGATCGGTCCCCAACCGCAGCCTAGGTCGAGGAAGTCCCCACCGGGCGGTGCCGGCGGGGTATTGGCCAGAAGCACCCCTGTGCCCGAATCCACGTGGTCAGGGCTGAACACCCCGCCCGCGGTCGTGACCTCCACGGCACGGCCCGCGAGGGTCACGCGGATGCGGCGGAGGTTCTGCTCGCTGGACGGGGACGCGCTGAAGTAGTGATCGCTCCCCATGCATCCGAGCGTATCGGAGCCGGACGTGCCGGCGGGAGACTAGAATTCACGGATGCCCGGGCACGGGCATCCCGGGAAGAGAGTTATGACGCATATCACCACCCCCGACGGCGACGACGACATCGCGGTGGACCCGGTCGATCGCGTGCTCGCGAGCGCGGAGACACGCTCGTCGATCCGCGTCTTCGGCGGCGCCCAGGCGCTGCAGGACGAGGCGACCGTCGCGTACGGAGACACCGACGGCGACCAGTGGGACCGCGAGGAGCGCGCCGCGTTGCGCCGCGTCCCCGGCCTGTCCACCGAGCTCGAGGACGTCACCGAGGTCGAGTACCGGCAGCTGCGACTCGAGAACGTCGTGCTCGTCGGCGTGTACCCCCAGGGGTCGCAGGAGGACGCGGAGAACTCGCTGCGCGAGCTGGCGGCGCTGGCCGAGACCGCCGGCGCGGTCGTGCTCGACGGCGTGCTGCAGCGGCGACCGCATCCGGACCCCGCCACCTACATCGGACGCGGCAAGGCCGCCGAGCTGCGCGACCTCGTCGCCGCGGTCGGCGCCGACACCGTGATCGCCGACACCGAGCTCGCTCCGAGTCAGCGGCGTGCTCTCGAGGATGTCGCGAAGGTCAAGGTCATCGACCGCACCACGGTCATCCTCGACATCTTCAGCCAGCACGCGAAGAGCCGTGAGGGCAAGGCCCAGGTCGAGCTCGCGCAGCTCGAGTACCTCCTGCCGCGTCTGCGCGGGTGGGGCGAGTCGATGAGCCGCCAGGCCGGTGGCCAGGTGGGCGCCGGCGGGGCGGGCATGGGCTCGCGCGGTCCCGGTGAGACGAAGATCGAGCTCGACCGGCGCCGCATCCGCACCCGCATGGCGCAGCTGCGCAAGCAGATCCGGGAGTTCGCGCCGTCGCGCGAGGCGAAGCGCGCCGAGCGTCGGCGCAACACGATCCCCTCGGTCGCGATCGCCGGCTACACCAACGCCGGCAAGTCGAGCCTGCTGAACCGGCTGACGAGCGCCGGCGTCCTCGTCGAGAACGCCCTGTTCGCGACCCTGGATGCCACCGTGCGCCGGGCCGAGGCCGCCGACGGCCGCGTCTTCACGCTCACCGACACCGTCGGCTTCGTGCGCAACCTGCCTCACCAGCTCGTCGAGGCCTTCCGTTCGACGCTCGAGGAGGTGTCGGGCGCGGACGTCATCGTGCACGTCGTGGACGGATCCCATCCCGATCCGGCGGCACAGCTCGCGACCGTCCGCGATGTGATGGGCGACGTGGGCGCTCGTGCGACGCGCGAGCTCGTCGTGTTCAATAAGGCCGACCTCGTCGACGACGATGCGCGACTGCTGCTGCGCGGGCTCGAGCCGACGGCGCACTTCGTGTCGTCGCGCACCGGCGAGGGTATCGATGAGCTGCGCGCCGCCATCGAGGACGCGCTGCCGCTGCCGGCCGTCGAGGTGCGCGCCCTCGTGCCGTACGACCGCGGCGACCTGATCTCCGCCGTGCACGAGAGCGGCCACATCGTCGCGACGTCGCACGAGCAGGACGGGACCGCGGTGCACGCGCATGTCTCGGAGCGCCTCGCGGCCGAGCTTGCGCCCTACGCCGTCTGAGTCTGCGCGCGGCGATACATCTGCAGGCTCGGTGGTGCTCAGTCGAGCTCGATCGGCGCGACACCGGGCGTGTCGAAGCCGAAGACCCGGCCGAGGAACGCCAGCTCGCTCTCGAGGGCGTTCACGATCGTCTCGGTGCGCCGGAATCCGTGTCCCTCGCCCGCGTACAGCACGTAGGCGTGCGGCACGCCGTGTGCCACGAGCGCGTCGCGGATGGCTTCGGCCTGCGCCGGCGGCACGACGGCGTCCTCGTCGCCCTGCAGGAGCAGCAGCGGCACCCGGAACCGCTCGGGCCGGCTCAGCGGCGACCGCTCGATGTACACGTCCTCGGCTTCGGGGAGGGGGCCGATGAGGCCGTCGAGGTAGCGCGCCTCGAAGTCGTGCGTCTCGGCGGCCAGAGCCCGGGCGTCGCCGACACCGTAACGCGAGACGCCGGCCCCGAAGACATCCGTTCCGACGAGCGCCGCCAGTACGGTCCAGCCGCCGGCGGAGCCTCCCTCGATCGCCAGGCGCGACGGATCGGCGAGGCCCTCGTCGGCGAGACCGCGTGCCGCCGTGGCGACGTCGTCGACGTCGACGACACCCCACTGTCCCTTGAGTCGTTCGCGGTAGGAACGGCCGTATCCCGTCGAACCGCCGTAGTTGACGTCGAGCACCCCGATGCCGCGGCTCGTGAAGTAGGCCACCTTGCTGTCGGCTGCGCCGCCCACGTGCGACGTCGGCCCGCCGTGCACCCAGACGAGGTACGGCGGCAGTTCGTCGTCCGGCGCGGTGACGTCGGGGTTGGTCGGCGGGTAGGCGAAGGCGTGGACGGGTCCGTGCGGGCCCGTCGTCGTCAGCTGCCGGGCGTGCGGGATCCACGCTTCGTCGACATCCGGAGCCCCACCACGCACCGCGCTCGTCTCGCCGCTGTCGAGGTCGACGAGCCACAGGCCCGCCGCTCCCGGCATCGCGCCGCTGACGAGGGCATGGCTGCCGCGGACGTCCTCGATCTGCACGCGTGCGCTGGCGGGGAAGGGAAGCGGGATGGCGCCGCCGTCGCGGTCGACGACCACGAGCTGGTCCGATCCGTGGGTGCGCACGGCGACGACGCGGCCGTCGTCGAGCGGCGCGTACCAGCGGGTGCCGAGCACCCATAGGCCGCCGCCCGTGTCGGCGTCGGCGGGCGCGACCGCCGTGGGCGCGGCGTCGGTCGCGGGGTCGACGCGGTAGAGGTTCCAGCGTCCGGTCGGCTCGTCGAGGAAGAGCATGCCGCCGTCGGAGCTCCACTCGGGCTGCAGTGCGGCGGTGGCGCCGCCCGCGACCTCCCGGACGCTGCCCGGTGCGTCGAGCTCGGCGACGCGGATGCTCGTGCGGTCCCAGGGCATGTCGGGGTGATCCCAAGCCACCCAGGCGAGGCGCGAGCCATCGGGTGACAGTGCGGGCTGGGCGACGAAGTCGCTGCCGCCGGCGAGCTCGATCACGCTCGAGGCGTCGGGGACGTCGGGGCTTCCCGCGCGCTCGATCCGAACGATGTGGCGTTCGGGTGTGCCGCCCGAGCGTTCCCGTTCGCGCACCGCGAGGAGCACGCCCCGCTGCCAGCGGAGGCCCCCGTAGTGCGTGCCGGTCTCCTCGGGGGTGAGCGGTCGGGGCTCGCCGCCCGGGCGGAGGCTCCGGATGCGCTGGTCGGACTTGTCGACGAAGAACAGCTCGCCGTCGTCCGAGACCGTCCAGGCGCCGCCGCCGTACTCGTGCACGCGCGACCGGGCGTTCCAGGGCGCGGGGAGGACGACCTGAACGGTGCCGTCGCCGCGGCGGCGCATGACCGCGACGCGACCGGCCTCGTCGGGCAGCGACTCGCCCCACCAGATCTCATCGCCGACGAAGCGCGCGCCGTCGAGGCGCAGTGACGACGCGCTGGCCCACGCGGCGGTCAGGGGAGAGGGCCAGGAACCGTAGGGAAGCTGCTGCGACATACGGCCACGCTACGCGAGGCACGGCTTCCGAAGCCCGCGCGGGTGACACGACGGGAGCGGATGCCGCGCCGCCGCGCTTCAGACGGTGCGGAGGACCGCCACGACCTTGCCGAGCACCGTCGCGTCGTCGCCGAGGATCGGCTCGAAGGCCGAGTTGCGGGGGAGGAGCCACGTGTGGCCGTCGCGCTGACGGAGCGTCTTCACCGTCGCCTCGCCATCGAGCATGGCCGCGACGATCTCGCCGTTGTCAGCGGTTGCCTGCGCCCGCACGACGACCCAGTCGCCGTCGCAGATGGCCGCGTCGATCATCGAGTCGCCGACGACCTTGAGCATGAACAGCTCGCCCTTGCCGACGAGCTGACGCGGCAGCGGGAAGATCTCCTCGACCTGCTGGTCGGCGGTGATCGGCACGCCCGCGGCGATCCGGCCGACGAGCGGCACGAGAGCGGCGTCGCCGAGGGCGGGTGCGGCGTCGGCCGGGTTCTCGCCGGCGGTGCCCGGGAGATCGATGAGCACCTCCATCGCGCGGGTCTTGCCGGGGTCGCGTCGGAGGTAGCCGCTGAGCTCGAGCTGGTTCAGCTGGTGGGTGACGCTCGACAGCGACTTGAGGCCGACCGCGTCGCCGATCTCGCGCATGCTCGGCGGGTAGCCGTTGCGGGCGATCGCGCTCTGGATCACCTCGAGGATCGCGAGCTGCTTGTCGCTCAGGTTCTTGCGTCGTCGCGTCTGCGGCTTCTCGCTCATACCGCCGGTCTCCTGTCGTCGCGCCCCGTCCCCGACCCGATGTCGGAGGTTCATGGTGGGCTCTCGCTGTCGAAAACGTAGCCCGATACGACGGCGACATCGCGGAACGCTCCGCGTGTCTCTTCGATCGGTCTCCGATTTCGGTGGGTGGTTGACACCACACAATATCGAAGATACGTTCGGAACCGAAGTTCGCACCCGCCTCTCCCGGCCGAGAGGCGGGGGCGAATCTTCCTACCGCTCCCGAGGAGATGCCATGACCACGATCGATGCCCGCTTCGCACCGGCCCCCCGCACCCGCCTGCGTCTGACGCGCCGTGGACGCCGCGTCGTCGCCACGATCGCCGCCCTTCCGGCGGTCGTCGCCGTGACCGCGGCCGTGCTCTCGGGGGGAGGCGCGCTCGCCTCGAACGAGGTCGGCGCTCCCGCCGGGTCGTTCACGACCGTGACCGTGATGTCCGGCGAATCGCTCTGGTCCATCGCCGAAGAGGTGGCGCCCGCCGCCGACCCCCGCGATGTCGTCGACGCGATCATCCGACTGAACGCTCTCGGCTCGGGCCAGCTCGAAGCCGGCCAGACGCTCGCCATCCCGGCCGAGTACGCCGCGAGCTGACTCCGGCGGCAGCAGTGGTCCGCGCGGCCTAGCATGGGTGGGATGAGCCCGAGTCTGGATGATCTGCCCCTCAGAGACGATCTGCGAGGCCTCACCCCGTACGGCGCCCCGCAGGCGCCGCTCCCGGTCGCGCTGAACGTCAACGAGAACACGCATCCGGTTCCCGAAGAGGTCGCCGACGACATCCTGGATGCCGTGGCCCGAGCTCTGCGCGACGTCAACCGCTACCCCGACCGCGAGTTCACCCACTTGCGCGAGTCCTTCGCCGAGTACCTCGGCCACGGCCTGACGCCCGATCGAATCTGGGCCGCGAACGGATCGAACGAGGTCCTGCAGCACCTCCTCCAGGCGTTCGGCGGGCCCGGCCGCACCGCGATGGGCTTCGGTCCCACCTACTCCATGTACCCGCTGCTCACGCGCGCGACCGGCGCGCAGTACGTCACGGGTACACGGGGGCCCGACTTCACGCTCGATCCCGCCTCCGCCGCGGCCCAGGTCGCCGAGCTCCGCCCGGACGTCGTCTTCCTGTGCGCGCCGAACAATCCCACGGGCACGCCCCTCGGGCTCGACGTCATCGAGGCGGTGTACGACGCCACCGAGGGCATCGTGATCGTCGACGAGGCCTACCAGGAGTTCGCGCCGCGCGAGAGCTCCTCGGCGCTGACGCTCCTCGGTGAGCGCGAGCGGCTCGTCGTGTCACGCACGATGAGCAAGGCCTTCGCCTTCGCGGGCGCCCGCGTCGGCTATCTCGCCGCCGACCCCACGCTCATCGACGCGCTGCGGCTCGTGCGCCTGCCGTACCACTTGAGCGCGCTCACGCAGGCGGCGGCGACGGCCGCCCTCTCCCACTCGTCGACGATGCTCCGGATGGTCGACGAGATCGTCGCGCAGCGCGATCGGATGTCGGCGACGCTCGACGCACTCGGCTATCACGCATACGAGAGCTGGACGAACTTCGTGCTGTTCGACGGCGTCGACGATCCGCGGGCAACCTGGCAGGCTCTGTACGACCGCGGCATCCTCGTCCGCGACGTGGGCATCCCGCACAGCCTGCGCGTCAGCGCCGGTACGGAAGACGAGACGACCGCGTTCCTCGAAGCACTGGCCTCGATAGACTCGGAGGCATGACCAGCCCCCGAACGGCCAGCATCCGTCGTGCCACGAGCGAGTCGAGCGTCGAGCTCGAGCTCGACCTCGACGGCACCGGGATCAGCACGATCGAGACGACCGTGCCGTTCTTCGACCACCTGCTGACGGCGTTCGCGAAGCACTCGCTCACCGACCTGACCGTCCGTGCGACGGGCGACACGCACATCGACGCGCACCACACCGTGGAGGATGTGGCGATCGTGCTCGGACAGGCGCTGCGCTCCGCGCTCGGCGACAAGTCGGGCATCTCCCGCTACGGCGATGCGCTCGTCCCGCTCGACGAGGCGCTCGCGCAGGCGGTCGTCGACATCTCGGGGCGTCCGTACCTCGTGCACACGGGGGAGCCCGACGGTTACGAGTTCCACCTCATCGGCGGGCACTTCACCGGTTCGCTCGTGCGGCACACGTTCGAGGCCATCGCGTTCAACGCCGGGCTCACGGTGCACGTGCGCGTCCTCGGCGGACGCGATCCGCACCACATCGCCGAGGCGGAGTACAAGGCGTTCGCCCGGGCATTCCGGCAGGCGAAGGTGCTCGATCCGCTCGTGCACGGCATCCCCAGCACGAAGGGCGCCCTATGACCGAGGGCGACAGGACCGAACGCGCACCGCTCGTCGCCGTGCTCGACTACGGGTCGGGCAACGTCCACTCGGCGGTCAAGGCTCTCTCCGCCGCGGGGGCCGATGCCCGGCTGACGTCGGACCGCGGCCTCATCCGCGACGCCGACGGGCTCCTCGTTCCCGGAGTGGGGGCGTTCAGCGCGGTCATGGCCGCCCTGCGCGAGAGCCGCGGCGACGAGATCATCGAGCGGCGCCTGGCCGGCGGGCGCCCGGTGCTGGGCATCTGCGTCGGGATGCAGATCATGTTCGGCAACGGCGTGGAGCGCGGCGACGACACCGAGGGCCTCGGGCAGTGGCCGGGCACCGTCACCGAGCTGCAGGCGCCCGTGCTGCCCCACATGGGGTGGAACACCGTCCGTGCCGGGGCAGGGTCGACGCTGTTCGACGGGCTCGAGGACGAGCGCTTCTACTTCGTGCACTCGTACGGCGCCCAGGACTGGAGCCTCGAGGTCATGAAGCCCTTCGCCGAGCCCGTCCTGACGTGGTGCGACTACGGCGCGCCGTTCCTCGCCGCGGTCGAGAACGGGCCGCTGTCTGCGACGCAGTTCCACCCCGAGAAGTCGGGGGCCGCCGGCATCCGTCTCCTCGCCAATTGGATCGGCGCCCTGCCGCGCCACTAGTCTCCCTCTGGTGCGCTCGCGCGGACGAGCGTGCATCCCGACCCACCCCTGGAATGTGATGAACGACTTCGCGTCCACCCCCGAACTGATCCTCCTGCCCGCGGTCGACGTCGCCGACGGGAAGGCCGTGCGCCTGACCCAGGGCGAAGCCGGCAGCGAGACGACCTACGGCGACCCCGTCGACGCGGCCCTCGCCTGGGCCAAGCAGGGTGCGCAGTGGATCCATCTCGTCGACCTCGACGCCGCCTTCGGCCGCGGCAACAACACCGCGGTGCTGCGCAAGGTCATCAAGCAGGTCAAGGGCGTGCAGATCGAGCTGTCGGGCGGCATCCGCGACGACGCGACGCTCGAGGCGGCCCTCGAGAGCGGCGCGACCCGCATCAACCTGGGCACCGCGGCGCTCGAGAACCCCGAGTGGGCGGCCGACGTCATCGGACGCTACGGCGACGCGATCGCGGTGGGACTCGACGTGCGTGGCACGACGCTCGCCGCCCGCGGCTGGACCCGCGACGGCGGCGACCTCTGGGACGTCCTGGAGCGCCTCGAGGATGCCGGCTGCAGCCGTTACGTCGTCACCGATGTGACGAAGGACGGCACTCTGCAGGGACCGAACATCGAGCTGCTGCGCGAGATCACCTCGCGGACGCCGAAGCCCGTGGTCGCGTCCGGCGGGATCTCGAGCCTCGACGACATCGCCGCGCTCCGTGAGCTCGTGCCGCTCGGGGTCGAGGGCGCGATCGTCGGCAAGGCGCTCTACGCCGGCGCCTTCACGCTGGCCGAGGCGCTGGATGTCGCCGGAGACTGACGACGGCTGCGGCCACGCCGCCGATTCGGCGGGCGTCCCCTGGGAGGGGCGCAGCTTCGAGTCGAACCCGCACGCCGGCGACGACGGCTCCGCCGATCCCGCTCTGCTCGCCGCTCTCGAGGCGTTCCGCGCCGGCACGGGTGACACGGTCGCGGTCGTCGAGGCGTACCGCACGGCGCGGCTGCTGATCCCGCTCGTCCCCGAGAAGGGCGACGAGGGGGTCGGGCCCACCGGCCTCCGCGTCGACAAGACGCAGGAGCTCTCGATCGTCACGGTCGCCGCCCCCGACGGTCGTCGGGTCCTGCCGGTCTTCACCTCGGTCGCGGCCCTGGCGCGGTGGGACGCCGTCGCCCGACCGGTCCCGGCCGACGGCGTGCGCACGGCGATGGCCGCGGCATCCGATGACACCGACCTGATCGTGATCGATCCGGGCTCCGACACCGAGTTCGTGCTGCGGCGACCTGCCGTCTGGGCGATCGGTCAAGGTCTGCCGTGGGAGCCGGCACCGACCTCGCCCGAGGTCTTCACCGCCCTTCAGGCGAGCATCGGGGGAGAGCTCGCGGTGCTCGACCTCTCGGTCGCAGCGGGGGATCCCGACGCGCGGATGCGCGGACCCGAGCTGGTCGTGCGGCTCCATCTCATCGACGGGCTGGATGCCGCCGAGCTCGACGCCGTGCTGTCGCGGCTCGCTTCGCGCTGGGCTGCCGACGATCGCATCGCGGTGCTCGTCGACTCGCTCACCGTCAAGCTGGTGCGCGCTTCCTGACGGAGTCTCCGGGCCCGAGCGCGGCCCGAGCCCGGAACGACGTCAGTTGACCGGGCCGGTGAACTTCTCGCCGGGGCCCTTCCCGATCGGGTCGGGGATCGTGGACGCCTCGCGGAAGGCCAGCTGCAGCGAGCGCAGGCCGTCGCGCAGCGAACGCGCGTGCATGTCGCTGATCTCGGGGGCTCCGGCGGTGATGAGCCCGGCGAGGGCGTTGATGAGCTTGCGGGCCTCGTCGAGGTCGAGCTGCGTGGCGGGGTCGTCGGCGAGTCCGACCTTGACCGCGGCGGCGCTCATCAGGTGGACGGCGGCGGTGGTGATGACCTCGACGGCGGGAACGTCGGCGATGTCGCGGGTCGCGGCGGAGGCGGCGCGCTCCTGCTCCTCCCACCGCTGGCGACGAGCCTCGTCGTCGGTGAAAGTGCTGTTGTCGGCGGGGTTCGTGTCCACGTGTCGCTCTCTGCTAGACTGTGCGGGCACCGGAGTGTTCTACTCCGGATCGAAAGAGGATCACATCCCACCCGCGCTTGCCGTTCCAGGCTACCGGGTCATGCACTCCGCTCCGTCCGCCTCACAACGGCCGGAGTAGCCAGGGTGCGGAACACGAATGCCGACGCACGTGCGTCGTGCGGGGTGGATGCGATGCTCTTCCGCCCGGGTCGCGTCCTCGCGTCCCGGTGGCCACCACCGCACGAACAGGAGTTCCGCACATCAGCGATCCCCGCACCAACGACCGCATCCGCGTCCCCGAGGTTCGCCTCGTCGGCCCCGCTGGAGAGCAGGTCGGCGTCGTCCGTATCGAGGTCGCCCTGCGTCTGGCGCAGGAGGCCGAGCTCGACCTCGTCGAGGTCGCCCCGAACTCGAAGCCGCCCGTGGTCAAGATCATGGATTACGGCAAGTTCAAGTACGAAGCGGCTCAGAAGGCCAAGGAAGCGCGTCGCAATCAGGCCAACACGGTCCTCAAGGAGGTCCGGTTCCGTCTGAAGATCGAGGCGCACGACTACATCACCAAGCTCAAGCGCGCCGAGGGCTTCCTCCAGGCGGGCGACAAGGTCAAGGCGATGATCCTGTTCCGCGGCCGCGAGCAGTCGCGTCCCGAGCAGGGAGTGCGCCTGCTCCGCAAGTTCGCCGAGGACGTCGCCGAGCTCGGCACCGTCGAGTCCAACCCGACGATCGACGGCCGCAACATGGTGATGGTCATCGCGCCGCACAAGAACAAGTCCGAGGTGAAGACCGAGCAGAACGCCCAGCGTGCCGCCAACAAGGAGGCAGCACGTCAGGCCCGCTCCGGCGACGCGCCCGAGACCGAAGACGCCGCTCCCGCCTCGGCGGAGTAGCCCCCAGACTCCCGCCTCGCGGGATACACAACGAAGGAAGAGACATGCCGAAGCAGAAGACCCACTCGGGTGCCAAGAAGCGCTTCAAGGTCACCGGCAGCGGAAAGATCAAGAAGCAGCAGGCGAACCTCCGCCACAACTTCGAAGGCAAGCCCACCAAGCGCACGCGCCGCCTGTCGGCCGACAAGATCCTGGCTCCCGGCGACGCGAAGGTCGCCAAGAAGCTCCTCGGCATCTGAGCGCTGCTGCGCACGAATAGGAAACAAACGAAATGGCTAGAGTCAAGCGGGCAGTAAACGCCCACAAGAAGCGTCGCGTCATCCTCGAGCGCGCCTCCGGTTACCGCGGACAGCGTTCGCGCCTGTACCGCAAGGCGAAGGAGCAGGTCACCCACTCGCTCGTCTACGCGTACCGTGACCGTCGCAAGCGCAAGGGCGACTTCCGCCGTCTGTGGATCCAGCGCATCAACGCCGCTGCCCGTCAGAACGGCATCACGTACAACCGCTTCATCCAGGGCCTCGGCCTCGCGGGTGTGCAGGTCGACCGTCGTATGCTCGCCGAGCTCGCCGTGAACGAGCCCGCCGTCTTCGCGTCGCTCGTGGCGACGGCCAAGGGCGCTCTGCCGGCCGACGTCAACGCTCCCAAGGCCTGATCGGGTCTTCGCGTTCCACGCATCCACGAAGGGGCGTCCTCCGAGAGGAGGGCGCCCCTTCGCCGTATGCTGAAAACGTGCTCGAGAACCCTCGCTCGCCCCGCGTTCGCGCCGTCGCCAAGCTGACCAAGCGCAGCGCCCGTCAGGAGACCGGCCTGTTCCTGCTCGAGGGCCCTCAGGCGGCGCGCGAGGCCCTGGCCTATCGCGCCGAGACCCTTGTCGAGATCTTCGCGACGCCGAACGCGATCGAGCGGCATCCCGAGCTGGCCGCGAGCGCCGAGAAGGCCGGCGTGGCCGTCGTCTCGGCGAGCGAGGCCGTGCTCGAGGCGATGGCCGACACGGTCACGCCGCAGGGCATCGTGGCCGTCGCCCATCAGTCGCCGTCGTCGCTGAACGACATCTTCGCCGCACGCCCCCGACTCGTCGCGATCTGCGAGGAGGTGCGCGATCCCGGCAACCTCGGCACGATCATCCGGGCCGCGGATGCCGCCGGCGCGGATGCCGTCGTGCTGACGGGGCGGACCGTCGACCCGTACAACCCCAAGGTGGTCCGCTCGACCACCGGGTCGTTGTTCCACCTTCCGATCGCTCTGGGCGTCGAGCTCGACGCTGCCGTCAAGCAGGCTCACGCGGCGGGACTGCGGGTCGTCGCCGCAGACGTGAAGGGCGAGGAATTCCTCGACCACCGCGCGACTCTCGCCGAGCCGACGGCGTGGCTCTTCGGCAACGAGGCCCGCGGGCTCGCCGACGAGGCCCTCGCGCGGGCCGACCTCGCGCTGCGCCTGCCGATCTACGGTGCCGCCGAGTCGCTCAACCTCGCGACCGCCGCGAGCGTGTGCCTCTACGAGACCGCGTTCGCCCAGCGCGCCGGCTGAGCTTCGTCTCTGTTCGGTCGACTCGCCAGGAATGGCGGGTCCGACCCCCGCGGCATCCGCAGTTCGTGGCGAGTCGACGGAGGGCAAGGGAGACGCGCCGTGTATTCCGATTCTGTTACAGATCGGTGACTCGGGGCGTTCGCGGCTGCTCCGAGCGGGGGAGTGCTCTTAGTGTGAACTCTTATGACGACTCCCGAAAACCCGGCGCCCCCGACGTCGAACATCTCGGTGCGCCGCGGCGACCCGCTCGTGGTGATCGAGGGCGTGCAGAAGCACTACGGCTCGTTCCAGGCTCTGAAGGACATCGATCTGACCGTCAACCGCGGCGAGGTCGTCGTGGTCATCGGTCCGTCGGGCTCGGGCAAGTCGACCCTCTGCCGCACGATCAACCGCCTCGAGACGATCAGCGAGGGCACGATCACGATCGACGGCGAGAAGCTGCCCTCCGAGGGCAAGGCTCTCGCGGCGCTCCGCGCCGACGTCGGGATGGTCTTCCAGTCGTTCAACCTCTTCGCCCACCTGACGATCCTCGAGAACGTCACGCTCGGCCCCATCAAGGTCAAGGGCATGAAGAAGGCCGAGGCGGACAAGCTCGCCCGTGAGCTGCTCGACCGCGTCGGCGTGGGCCACCAGGCCGACAAGCTGCCGGCGCAGCTGTCGGGCGGCCAGCAGCAGCGCGTCGCGATCGCCCGTGCGCTCGCGATGAAGCCGAAGGTCATGCTCTTCGACGAGCCCACGAGCGCGCTCGACCCGGAGATGATCAACGAGGTCCTCGACGTCATGGTCGGCCTCGCGCAGGACGGCATGACGATGATCGTCGTCACGCACGAGATGGGCTTCGCCCGCAAGGCCGCCGACCGCGTCGTGTTCATGGCCGACGGCCAGATCGTCGAAGAGGCCGTTCCCGAGCAGTTCTTCACGGCGCCCCGGAGTGACCGTGCCAAGGACTTCCTCTCCAAGCTCATCACCCACTGAGACCACCGACCTCTGCGCTCTGCACCGGGCGCGGATGCCCCAACCAGGAGGACCACATGCGCAAGACACGAATCACCGGCGCCTTCGCCGGTGTCGCCATCGCTGCGATCGCTCTGACCGGCTGCAACAGCGGCTCACCCACCTCGCCCGGCGCTGCCAGCGGTGACAGCGGCGACAGCAACGAGGCCCTGTGGGAGGTCGCCTCCGACGTCTCGCTCGAGGGCAGCCCGACGTTCGACGCCATCGAGTCCCGCGGCAAGGTCGTCGTCGGCGTGAAGGAAGACCAGCCCGGTCTCGGCTTCCTCGACGCGACCACCGGTGAGCGCAGCGGCTTCGACGTCGACATCGCCCGCTGGATCGCGGCCTCCCTCGGCTACGACGAGGACAAGATCGAGTTCAAGGCGATCGCCTCGGCCAACCGCGAGCAGGCGATCGTCAACGGCGACGTCGACTACTACGTCGGCACCTACTCGATCACCGACTCGCGTAAGCAGCAGATCGACTTCGCCGGCCCGTACTTCATCACGGGCCAGGGCCTCCTCGTCGCCGCCGACAGCGACATCGCGAGCGAGGACGACCTGAACGAGAACACCCGCGTGTGCTCGGCGACCGGCTCGACCCCGATCCAGAACATCAAGGCGAACTACCCCGAGGTCCCCACCGAAGAGTTCGACCTCTACTCGGCTTGCGTCGACGCTCTCATCAACGGCACCGTCGACGCCGTCACGACCGACCAGGCGATCCTGATCGGCTACGCGGCGCAGTACCCCGACGAGATCAAGGTCGTCGGAGAGCCCTTCAGCGAGGAGAAGTACGGTGTCGGCCTCCGCAAGGGCGACGACGCCTTCCGTGCGCACATCAACGAGCTGCTCACCGACGGCGGCGACGTCTGGCAGGGCATCTTCGACAAGAACCTCGGCCAGTCCGGGATCACGGTCGAGCAGCCCGCGGTCGACGCGTACTGAGTCGCACTGACACCATGACCACGGGGCGGGGACGCGCGCGTCCCCGCCCCGCACCACCCAAGGAGACGATGTGGGCGTCATCACCGACAACCTCGACCTCTGGGGCGAGGCGCTCGGCAACACCCTGTTGCTGTTCTTCGCCGGCGGAGCGATCGCCCTGGTCCTGGGCACCCTGATCGGCGCCATGCGCGTCTCGCCGATTCCGGCGGCCCGCGCCTTCGGCACCATCTACGTCAACACCATCCGCAACACCCCGCTGACGCTCGTCTTCTTCTTCTTCGCGTTCGGCTACCCGCAGCTCGACCTGCCGAACCCCGGCTTCACGGTGCTCGGCGTCTGGGCGCTGGGCATCTACACCGCGACCTACGTCGCCGAGGTCATCCGCGCGGGAATCAACACCGTGCCGGTCGGTCAGGCCGAGGCGGCCCGGGCGATCGGGCTCACGTTCGGCCAGGTCATGACGCTCGTCGTGATGCCGCAGGCCTTCCGGTCGGTCGTGCCGCCGATGATGAGCGTGTTCATCGCGCTGCTGAAGAACACCACCGTCGCCGCCGGCTTCTCGGTCGTCGAGCTCGGCGCCATCCGCGCGAATCTCAGTGAGCGCGGCGAGAACGCCCTGACGGTGCTCCTCTGGGTCGCCGTCGTCTTCGTCGCCCTGGTGCTGGTCCTCAGCGCCGTGCAGCGACGACTCGAGAACAAGTGGAGGATCGCGCGATGACTTCCGTCCTGTACGACGTCCCGGGGCCCCGCGCGATCCTGCGCAACCGCATCCTCGGCATCGTAACCGTCCTCCTGGTCGCCGCGGCGATCGGATTCGTCGTCTTCCGCTTCGCGGTGAGCGGTCAGTTCTCCGCCGACAAGTGGTACGTCTTCACCTTCAGCAACGTGTGGCTCGGCATCCTGAAGGCGCTCGGCAACACGCTCGCGGCCTTCGGCCTCGCGGCGGTGGGGGCGCTGGCCCTCGGCTTCGTGCTCGCGATCGGCCGTCTGTCGGATCACGCCTGGGTGCGCATTCCCTTCGGCGTCGTGGTCGAGGCCTTCCGGGCCGTGCCCGTGCTGATCTTCATGATGCTGATGTACTACGGTCTGCCGACGCTCGGCATCCGCATGGAGCCGTACTGGGCCGTCGTCATCGCCCTCGTCGCCTACAACGGTTCCGTGCTCGCAGAGGCCCTGCGCGCCGGCATCGAGTCGCTGCCGCGCGGGCAGAAGGAGGCCGGCTACGCGATCGGGCTCCGCAAGAGCGGTGTCATGCGCCTCATCCTTCTGCCGCAGGCGGTTCGGGCCATGCTGCCCGTCATCGTCGCGCAGCTCGTCGTGACGCTGAAGGACACCGCGCTCGGCTTCATCATCACCTACCCCGAGCTGCTGTACTACGCCAAGCAGCTCACCTCGCAGCCGGGACGCCCGATCCTGCAGGCGGGCATCGTCGTCGGCGCGATCTACATCGTGATGTGCCTGCTGCTGTCGTGGTTCGCCAGCTTCCTCGAAAAGCGCCTCTCGCGGTCGCCGCGGAGCACCGGAACCGCCGGAGGCGGAGCATCGGCGGTCGACCCGCTGCACCATCCGGTGGCGCCGACGACCGACACCGAGCTGATCGCCATGCAGAAGGGGATCGGCAAGTACGACTCAAACAGCCCGGGCAGCGCCTGACGTACCGAGCACCACCCCGACGGGCCCCTCGCGCGAAAGCGGAGGGGCCCGTCGCCGGTAGACTCGACTCCCGTGTCCGACGCACCCGAGATCACCCCTGACGCGGTCGCCGCGGCGGTGGATGCGGCCCTCGCCGCCATCGCCGACGCGTCCTCGACCGCAGAGCTGAAGTCCGCCCGCAACGCCCACACGGCCGAGGGGTCGCCGCTCGCGCGACTCAACGCGCAGCTGCGGTCGGTGCCCAACGAGAAGAAGGCCGAGTTCGGCAAGCTCGTGGGCCAGGCACGCGGCCGTGTCACCCAGGCTCTCGCCGCGCGCGAGGGCGAGCTCGCCGCCGCCGAGACGGCCGCCAAGCTCGAGGCGGAGGCGCTCGACGTCACCGCCATCGCCCCCCGCGGACGCGTCGGGGCACGGCATCCGATCTCGCTCCTGCAGGAGGAGGTCGCCGACCTCTTCGTCGGGATGGGCTGGGAGATCGCGGAGGGACCCGAGCTCGAGCACGAGTGGTTCAACTTCGACTCGCTGAACTTCGACGTCGACCACCCCGCGCGCCAGATGCAGGACACGTTCTTCGTCGACCCCGTCGCGCGGCACCTCGTCATGCGCACGCAGACGAGCCCTGTGCAGATGCGGTCGATGCTCGAGCGCGACATCCCCATCTACGTCCTCTCTCCGGGCCGGGTGTTCCGCACCGACGAGTACGACGCGACCCACCTTCCCGTGTTCACGCAGTTCGAGGGCCTCGTCGTCGACAAGGGCATCACGATGGCCCACCTCAAGGGCACCCTCGACCACGCGGCGCGCGAGCTGTTCGGTCCCGAGGCGAAGACGCGTTTCCGTACCAACTACTTCCCGTTCACCGAGCCGAGCGCTGAGCTCGACCTGTGGCACCCGACCTTCGCCGGCGGTGCGCGCTGGATCGAGTGGGGCGGCTGCGGAATGGTGAACCCCAACGTGCTCCGCGCGGCGGGCATCGACCCCGAGGTCTACTCCGGGTTCGCCTTCGGCATGGGCATCGAGCGGACGCTGATGTTCCGCTCCGACGTGAAAGACATGCGCGACATGGCCGAAGGCGATGTGCGTTTCAGCGAGCAGTTCGGGATGGTGGTCTGATGCGCGTTCCGCTCTCGTGGCTGCGTGAGTACGTCGAGGTGCCGGCGGATGCAGCGCCTGAAGACATCCTCGCGGCGCTGGTGTCGGTCGGCTTCGAAGAGGAGGACGTCCACGGCTTCGACCTGACCGGTCCGATCGTCGTCGGCCGCGTGGTGTCGTTCGAGCCCGAGCCGCAGTCGAACGGCAAGACGATCCGCTGGTGCCAGGTCGACGTCGGCGAGGCGAACGGCGGCGTCCGCGGCATCGTCTGCGGCGCTTCGAACTTCTTCGAGGGCGACAAGGTCGTCGTGACGCTTCCGGGCGCCGTGCTGCCGGGACCGTTCCCGATCGCGGCCCGGAAGACGTACGGACACGTCTCGGACGGCATGATCGCTTCGGCCAAGGAACTCGGGCTCGGCGACGAGCACTCGGGCATCCTCCGCCTGACCGAGCTGGGTCTCGACAGCGATGAGGATGCGCCGGTCGGCGCCGACGCGATCGCGCTGCTCGGCCTGGACGACGCCGCGATCGACGTCAACGTCACCCCCGACCGCGGCTACGCGCTGTCGGTGCGCGGCATCGCCCGCGAGTACTCGCACGCCACCGGTGCGGCATTCCGCGACCCGGGGCTGCGCGAGTTCGAGGAGCTCGAGCACCCCGCGACGGGCTTCGATGTCGCGGTCGACGACCGGGCGCCGATCCGCGGCCGCGTCGGCGCGACCGAGTTCGCGGTGCGCGTCGTCTCGGGCGTCGACCCGTCGCGGCCGACGCCGCCGTGGATGGTCGCGCGTCTCACGCTCGCCGGCATCCGCTCGCTCGGCATCCTCATCGACATCACGAACTACGTCATGGTCGAGCTCGGCAACCCGATCCACGGCTACGACCTCGACAAGCTCACCGGCGGCATCACGGTGCGTCGCGCGACGCCGGGGGAGAAGCTCACGACGCTCGACGGCAAGGAACGCACGCTCGACGGCGAAGACCTGCTCATCACCGACGAGTCGGGCCCCATCGGCCTCGCCGGCGTCATGGGTGGTGGAACGACCGAGATGACGGATGCGACGCGCAACGTGCTCATCGAGGCCGCGATCTTCGACACCGTGACGATCGCCCGCACCGCGCGCCGGCACAAGCTGCCGAGCGAGGCGTCGCGTCGCTTCGAGCGGGGTGTCGACCCGCTGCTGCCCTTCGTGGCCGCCCGCCGCGTGGCGGACCTGATGGTCGAGCTGGCCGGCGGCACGCTCGAGCCGGTCGGGGGCGCTCTGTTCGGCGAGGTGTTCCTCGAGGCGATCGACCTGCCACGCGGCTTCGTCGCGGGGCTGATCGGCGTCGACTACACCGACCACGAGGTCGTCTCGGCGCTCGAGACCATCGGTGCAGAGGTGACCGAGACGGATGCCGGGTACGAGGTCATCCCGCCGTCGTGGCGCCCCGACCTCACCGACAAGTGGACTCTCGCCGAGGAGGTTGCGCGCATCCACGGGCTCGACCGTGTGCCCTCGGTGCTGCCCACGGCGCCGTCCGGTCGCGGTCTGACGGATGCCCAGAAGGGCCGTCGTCGCGTGTCGAACGCACTGGCGGCAGCGGGCTTCGTCGAGACCCCGTCGTTCCCGTTCACGACGCGCGACAGCAACGACCTGCACGGCTCCGCCTCGGGCGAGGAGCTGCCTTCGGTCAAGATCGCCAACCCGCTCGACGGGCAGGCGCCCTACCTGCGCCGCTCGCTCGTGCCGGGCCTGCTGCAGGTCGCGCACCGCAACGTCTCGCGTGGCCTGACGGATCTGGCCCTCTTCGAGGTCGGCGCGGTCTTCGTCCCCGAGTCCGGCAAGCAGTACGGCACCGCTACGGTTCCGCCGCTCGCGGTGCGTCCCGACGACGCCACGCTCGCGGAGCTCCACGCCTCGATCCCGCCGCAGCCGCGTCACGTCGCGGTGCTCGTCGCCGGCAATGCGGCGCCGAAGAAGCCGGGGCAGGTCGCCGTCGCGGCCGACCTCAGCGACGTCTTCGCCGCCGTGGCCGCGATCGCCTCGGCGGCTGGAGTCGACATCGAGATCGCGCAGACCCGCCGTGCCGCGCTGCACCCGGGTCGCGCCGCCGCCCTCACGGTCGGCGGCGTCGAGGTCGGCTACGCCGGGGAGCTGCATCCCGAGGTCTCGGCTGCGGCCGACCTGGCGGGCCGGGTCCTCGTCGCCGAGATCGACCTCGATGCGGTTCTCGCTCACGCGGGGGAGCGGGTCGTCGTCGCGTCGCTGTCGGGCTACCCCGCGGCCACGCAGGACGTCTCGCTCGTCGTCCCCGCCTCCGTGACGGCGGGCGCGCTCGCCTCGGCACTGTCGGAGGGGGCCGGCTCGCTTCTCGAGTCGCTCCGTCTCGTCGACGACTACCGTGGCTCCGGCGTTCCCGAGGGGTCGAAGAGCCTGACGTTCGCCCTGCGCTTCCGCGCCGACGACCGCACCCTGACCGCGGCCGAGGCGAGCGAGGCCAAGCTCGCGGGCGTCGCGGTCGCGGCCGAGCGCTTCGGCGCCGTCATCCGCGACTGACCTGCGTAACGGGCGCAGTTCCCGACGTCACGCGCGGTTGCAACCGCGCCGAACGTCCGGAACTGCGCCCGACGCGTTCCTCCGACCGGCCGGCCGGCCGACCGAGAGGTGCTCAGCGCGAGCCCCAGTTCCAGGCCGGGACGTCGAGAAGGCCCTGGCCGCGAACGGTCGTCTCGGCGTTCGACCGCTGCAGTTCGACGCGGGACGGCTCGGGCAGAGCATCGACGAGTGCATCGGCGTGCGAGACCGTGATGACCTGGGTGCGCTCGGATGCCGTTCGCACGAGCGAGGCCAGCGGCGCGAGCAGCGAGGGATGCAGGCTCGCCTCGGGCTCGTTCAGCACGAGGAGCGGTGCGGGTCGCGCCGGCAGCAGTGCGGCGCACAGCAGCAGGTAGCGGAGCGTGCCGTCGGAGAGCTCGGCCGCGTCGAGCGGACGCAGCAGGCCGGGCTGCTCGATCGTCAGGCGGAACAGGCCGTCGGAGGTCACCACACGCACGCGGCTGCCCGGGAACGCCTCGTCGACCGCGCGGGCGAGGGCATCGCCGTGCCCGGCCTCGACGATCGTCGCCCAGGTCGCGGCGAGGTTCGCTCCGTCGTGCGCGAGGGTATGACTGCGGGTGCCGACCTGGGGCTGACGCGCGGGGGCGTCGAGATCGACCCGGAAGTGGTCGTAGAACCGCCACGCGGTCATCGCGCGCCGCAGGGTCAGCAACTCGGGCGCGGTGTCTCCCTCGGCGAGATCGGTGACGATGCTCTCGTACGGCGCGAGCTGCTGGTCGAGCATCGTCCAGGACTCATCCCGCACACGGGTCAGCTGCCGCGTGCGGTCGATCAGCAGGGTCGAGGGCTTGGCGACGACACCGGCGAACACCTGTTCGCGCTTGATCTCGGGGTCGCGGGCGAACGGGCTGTTCTGGTCACCCTGCGGGATACCCAGATCGATGAGGTATCCCAGCTCATCCGAGGCGTAGCCGAGTTGCACCGCCACCGGCCCGCGCCGCACGGTTCCCTGGTCGCCGCCGTTCTCCGGACCGGCCCACAGCACCGACGGCAACCCGCCTTCCCGAGCGAGGGCGCCCACGATATCGCCCTGCGCCGCAGCGGCGAGCAGACGAAGGGCGCGGTAGAGGTTCGACTTGCCCGAGCCGTTGGGGCCGGTCACGACGGTGAGGTCGCCGAGCGGCACGACGACGTCGCGGAGCGAGCGGTATCCCGATACAGCCAGAGTGCGCAGCATCCCCTCACTCTGGCATCTGCGTCTGACACCGGAGTCCGCTTCCCGATAAGGTCGGGCCGTGAGCGAGATCCCAGCCAGCGTCACCCCATCATCTCCGGCGGCCGGCGCCGCCCCCGCCCTCGAGCTCCACGGCCTGGTCAAGAGGTTCGGTGAGAAGGTCGCCGTCGACGGCATCGACCTCGTCGTGCCCTCCGGGTCGTTCTACGGTCTCGTCGGCCCGAACGGCGCGGGCAAGACGACGAGTCTGTCGATGGCCACGGGGCTGCTTCGCCCGGATGCCGGCACCGCGCGGGTCCACGGGATCGACGTGTGGCGCGACCCGGTGGCCGCGAAGCGCACGATCGGCAACCTCGCCGACGGCGTGCGGCTCTTTGACCGCCTGACGGGGGAGCAGCTCATCACCTACACCGCGATGATGTTCGGGCTGCCCCGGCCCGAGATCGCGCCGCGCGTGTCGGACCTGCTCGACCTCATGGACCTGCGCGGCGCAGCCGGGACGATCGTCGCCGACTACTCCGCGGGCATGACCAAGAAGGTCGCGCTCGCGTGCGCCCTCGTGCACGCGCCGCGCCTGCTCGTGCTCGATGAACCCTTCGAGTCGGTCGACCCGGTGTCGGCCGCGAACATCGAGGATGTCCTGCGCAGCTACACCAGCTCTGGCGGATCGGTCATCGTCTCGAGCCACTCGATGGACCTCGTCCAGCGCATGTGCGACCACGTCGCCGTCATCGCCGCGGGCCGGGTGCTCGCGGCCGGCACGATCGACGAGGTGCGTGCCGGCGAGAGCCTGCAGGACCGCTTCGTCTCGCTCGTCGGCGGACGCCACCAGTCGGAGGGGCCGCAGTGGTTGCGACAGTCCTGAAGCTGCGTTACCGCGTTCTCGGCAACACGCTCGCCCGTCGCCCCTGGCAGCTCGTGGGCTTCATCCTCGGATCGCTCTGGGGCCTCAGCATCCTCGGCGGGCTCGTCGCCGCGCTCATCGCGCTGTCGATCTTCGAGAACCTCGAGGTCGCGACGGTCGTGGCCGTTCTGGGCGGCTCGGCGCTGATCCTCGGCTGGCTCATCGGCCCGATCCTCATCGCCGGGCTCGACAGCACCGTCGACGCCGTGCGTCTCGCACCGTTCCCGCTGACCCGTCGTCAGGTCATGCTCGCTCTGGCGGGCACCGGCCTCACCGGCATCCCCGGAATCGTCACCACCGTCGCCGCCCTCGCGACGCTCATCGTCTGGGTGCGCTGGCCGCTCGCGGCGGTCGTCGCCGTGCCGACGGTGCTGCTCGGCGTCCTGACCTGCGTGCTGGCGTCGCGCCTCATGGGCGAGCTGTCCGGTGGCATGGGCGGTCGTCGCTCACGCGAGATCATCGGCACCGTCGTGCTCGTCGTGCTCATCCTGACCGGCCCCATCCTCACCGGCATCGTGGCTCTGCTCGACCAGGCGGGCGGCGACCTGTGGGCGCGGATACAGCAGGCCGCGGGCATCCTCGCCTGGACGCCGCTCGGTGCCGCGTGGTCGGTCGCGCCGAGCGTCGCGGCGGGCCAATGGCTTCCGGCGCTCGCGAGCACCGCGATCGCCATCGTGACCCTCGTCGTGCTGTGGGTCGTGTGGGACCGCGTCATCGAGACGGCCGTGTCGTCGCCGCGCCAGCGCGCGACCCGAGCCGTCGCCGCCGGCAAGCTCGGCCTGTTCGGCGTCATGCCGACCGGTGGCGTCGGTGCGACGTGGGCACGGTCCCTCTCCGGGTGGCTGCGTGATCCGCGCTACCTCCGGCAGCTCATCGTCATCCCGCTGTTCCCGGTGCTGTTCGCCTTCACGGGCGGAACCGACGGCTTCATGTTCCTCATCTCGCCGGTCCTGGCCGCCCTCGTCATGGCGGCGGTGGGCTACGCCGACGTGTCGTTCGACGGCACGGCCTTCGGGACGACCCTCGCCACGGGCATCTCCGGGCGCGCCGACCGTCTGGGCCGTCTGCTCGGTGCTGCCTGCGTCGGCATCCCGCTCATCGTGGTCATCGCGGTCGCGACCGCGCTCGTCTCGGGCGACGCGGCGCACCTTCCCGCCGTGCTCGGCGCGGCCCTCGGCGTGCTGCTCGCCGGATATGGCGCCTGCGCGGTGTCGTCGGCGCTCATCGTGACCCCGGTGCCCGCGCCCGGCGACAGCCCGTTCAAGAGCACCCCGGGGCAGAACTCCATCGTGGGTCTGCTGGTCTTCGTCGTGTGGGCCGCGGTGATCGCTCTGTCGCTGCCGGCCATCGTGCCGGCGATCGTCGACGCCGTGACCGGGGAGGCGATGTGGGGCTGGATCGCGCTGGCGGTCGGCGTCGTGTTCGGCGCGGTCGTCGCGGTCGTCGGGGTTCTGGTCGGCGGACGCACGCTCGAGCGGACCGGCCCGGACCTGCTCGTGCGCATCAAGTCGTTCCCCACCTGATCGGCGCGGGGGCGGACGCGACGCCCGGCCGGATCAGCGGTAGCGGCGGCCTTCGTCGCGTCGGTACAGCCACACGACGAGGGCGCCCAGGGCGGCCGTCCACGCGATGATGCCGAGGATCGCCCACCCGGGCACCGCGGTTCCCGTGGCGACCCCGACGACGATCTCGCGGGCCTGACGGATCGGCAGGACCGACGAGGCGGTGTCGAGCCAGGAGGGGAAGAGCTCGGGCGGCAGGAAGAGGCCGCCGCCGAAGGCGAGCAGGAACAGGGCGACCTGCGTGACGGCGATGGCCGCCTTCGGGCCCGTCGTGATCCCGATGATGGCGCCGATGAGCATCGGGGGCAGCGCCGTCGCGATCACGAGGACGATGGCCGCGAGCAGTCGCACCGGCTCGGGGCGAGCACTCGTGAAGACCGCGCCGACGATGAGCAGCGGCACCATCGCCACGGTCGCGATCGCGAAAGTCGCGAGGATCAGGGCGCCGACGCGGGCGAGCGGGCTGCCGGGGAGTGTACGCAGGTAGGGCGTCCACGGCTTCGAGCGCTGCTCGGCGAGCTCGAGGCCCACGGAGAACAGCCCGGATGACATGAACGCGAACACCACCATCGAGCAGACCGCGGCCGTCGCGATGGTGCTGTCGGCCACGATCGCGCGCTGCGGCAGCACGAAGAGGCAGAACGCGAGGGTGGGGAAGACGACGGACCCGATGACCGCGATCGGAACCCGTGCGGTCTCGATGAGGTTGTACTTGGTCGCGGTCAGGGTGAGCGAGAGCGTGGACATCAGGCGGCCTTCTCGGTGTGCGCGGACGTGGCGGTCAGGGTGAGGAACGCTTCCTCGAGCGTCGCTCCGCGCACGGTCAGCTCGTGGAACGGCAGGTCAGCGGCGACGAGCGAGCGGACGAGAGCATCGGAGTCGCCGACGACGGCCGTCACGGCGTCGTCCGAGACGGTGACGGATGCCTCGGGGTCGAGGCGCCGGATATCGTCGGCCGAGACCCCGCGCAGCGTGACGCGGCGGCGCGAGACGTTCGAGACGACGGCCGCGAGCGTGTCGTCGGTGCGGACGACGCCGTCGTCGATGACGACGACGCGGTGCGCGAGCTGCTCGATCTCCTCGAGGTGGTGGCTCGTGACCACGACGGCGCATCCGGCGGCGTGCCGGGCGCGGACGGCATCCCACAGCGCTCGCCGGGCGTCGACGTCGAGACCCGTCGTGGGCTCGTCGAGCAGCACGAGGTCGGGGTCGCCGGCGAAGGCCAGCGCGACCGCCACCCGCCGCTGCTGGCCGCCCGACAGCGCACCGCACTGCTGGCGCAGCAGCGGGCCGAGGTCGAACTCGTCGATGATGCGCGCGCGGGGAGAGGGATGCGGGAAGTGCGACGCGACGAAGTCGAGGACCTCGCTCACCCGTAGAGCGTCCGGCAGCGCCGTCGCCTGCGGAGTCGAGCCGAGCCGGACGCGCGACGACGCGTCGCGCGGGTCGCCGCCGAACAGGCGCACCTCGCCGCTGGTCGGGGTGCGCAGGCCCTCGACGAGCGAGAGGAGGGTCGTCTTGCCCGCGCCGTTCGGGCCGAGGAGTCCGACGCATTCGCCGGCGTGGATGTCGAGCGTCACCCCGGCCAGCGCGGTGACATCGCCGAACCGCTTCACGAGGTCGCGGGTGCTGATGAGGGCGGTCATGATCCTCCTCCGAGGAGATCGAGCAGATGGGTGCGATAGGTGCGGAACGCCGCGCGCCCGGCGGGGGTCAGCGCGACGTAGGTCACGGGCTTCCGTCCCGCGAAGGCCTTCGCGGTCTCGACGTAGCCCGCCGCCTCGAGCTTCGCGAGGTGCGTGGTGAGGTTGCCGGCGGTCATCCCGAGCAGCTTCTGCAGCACGGGGAAGGTCACCTCGTCGCCGTCGGCGAGGGCCTCGTTCAGCGCCGTGACGATGCGCAGGCGGGCCGGGGCGTGGATGACCGGGTCGAGCTCGGTCATCGGCTGCCTTCCGCCGGGATGACTCCGCGCAGCATCAGGGTCGCGACGATGAGCATCGCGAGCGGTCCGACGGTCGCGTACACGAGGTAGTTGGTCGGGGGGCCCGCATACGAGGCGACGATCGCGGTGGCGATCATGACGATGCCGAGCGCGTACTGCACGGGGGAGCGCCACAGTGCCCCACCGGCGAGGTAGAGCACGCCGACCAGCAGGACGAAGATCGCGGGGGAGAGCACTGCCATGACGTCGGCATCTGCGCCGGTGCGCTGCACGGCGCCGATGAGGAGCCCGGCACCGAACATCGACAGCGTCCACGTCCAGCCGTACATGGCCCCGGCCAGCCGTGAGGGCCCCCGCACGCCCGACCCGGAGCGGATGCCGGCCACCGCGGACACCACGATGCCCGTCATGAGCACCACGCCGAACACGATCCACGCGGGTGTTGTCGGGATGCGGAACCACGGATTCCCGCCGCCGGCCGCCGCGCTCCAGATGGAGCCGAACCCGACGATCCACGCCGCCGCCCAGGTGATGAGCATCACCGCATAGTTGCGGTTGACCCAGTGCGCGGTGCGCCGGCGCTGTTCCTGCATGAGAGCGAGCATCGCCGCGGGGTCGGCCTGCTGCTCGTCATCCATCGATTCGTGCTCCATGCAAACCACTTTGCACTGCAAACCCCACGGGGTCAACTCCACTCGGATACGGGGGATTTGGCGGATGCGGCGCGCGAGCGCTACTGTCGGCGCATGTCTTCGGCTCCGCAGCGCACCGTCACGGTGCTTCGCGCGCGCCGACGTCTGGGCGACCGCCGACGCTAGGCGACCCTGCACGCTCCCGCTTGACGCGGTCGAGCGCGTGGTGTCGCCGCCGCCGGTCCCCGTCGCCGCGAAGGCGACGTCATCCCAGACAATAAGGTGGAAGTCATGCCCCTCTCCGTCGCCGTCTCCGGCGCATCCGGATACGCGGGAGGCGAGATCCTGCGCCTGCTCGCCGCTCACCCCGAGGTCGAGATCCGCACGGTCACCGCGCACTCCAACGCCGGTCAGCCCCTCATCGACCATCAACCGCACCTCCGCTCGCTGCGCCACCTCACGCTCCAGCCCTCGACCCCCGAGGTGCTCGCGGGGCACGACATCGTGTTCCTGGCCCTCCCGCACGGCCAGTCCGGTCAGTACACCGAGGCGCTCGCCGACACCGCCCTCGTCATCGACGCGGGCGCCGACCACCGGCTGACGTCGCCGGAGGACTGGGATGCCTTCTACGGCGGCGACTTCCACGAGGCCTGGACCTACGGGGTGCCCGAGCTGCTCGTCGGCGGCGTGAACGGCACCGGCAAGCAGCGCGAGAAGCTCGTCGGCGCCTCGCGCATCGCCGCCCCCGGGTGCAACGCCTCGACCGTCGCGCTGAGCCTCGCGCCCGGTGTCGCCGCCGGCGTCATCGACCCGAGCGACATCGTGAGCGTGCTCGCGGTCGGTCCCTCGGGTGCGGGCAAGAGCCTGAAGACGAACCTCCTCGCCGCCGAGATCCTCGGGTCGGCGAACCCCTACGCCATCGGCGGGACGCACCGCCACATCCCGGAGATCCGGCAGGCGCTGCGGGGAGCGGGCGCGGCAGGCGACATCCGCATCTCGTTCACCCCCGTCCTCGTGCCGATGTCGCGCGGCATCCTGGCCACCTCGACCGCTCCGATCGCGGAGGGCGCGTCCGACGCGCAGATCCGCGAGGCATGGGAGAGCGCCTACGCCGACGAGCCGTTCGTGCAGCTCCTCCCCGAAGGCTCCTTCCCGCGCACCGCCGACGTCACCGGTGCGAACACCGCTCTCATGGGTCTCGCGATCGACCGGGCCGCCGGCCGTGTGGTCGTTGTGACCGCGGTCGACAACCTCGCCAAGGGCACCGCCGGTGCCGCCATCCAGTCGATGAACATCGCCCTCGGTTTCGCCGAGACCACGGGCCTGAGCGTGAACGGAGTCGCCCCGTGAGCGTCACCGCCCCCCAGGGTTTCGAAGCCGCCGGTGTCGCCGCGGGTCTGAAGTCGACCGGAAAGCCCGACGTCGCCGTCGTCGTCAACCGCGGCCCCCTCAAGGTCGGTGCCGCGGTGTTCACCTCGAACCGCGCCAAGGCGAACCCGATCCTGTGGTCGCAGCAGGCGATCGCCGACGGTGTCGTCGAAGCCGTCGTCCTCAACTCCGGCGGAGCGAACTGCTTCACGGGCAGCTTCGGTTTCCAGACGACCCACCAGACCGCCGAGAAGGCGGGCGAGCTGCTGGATGTCAGCTCCGGCGACGTGCTCGTGTGCTCGACCGGTCTCATCGGAACAGGCGATGACGTGTTCCGCGCCAAGGTGCTCGATGGCACCACGGCGGCGATCGGCTCGCTCAGCGCCCATGGCGGCGAGGATGCCTCGCTCGCGATCATGACCACCGACTCGCGCCCCAAGCGCGCCGTCGTCTCGCGCGGCGGCTGGACCATCGGCGGTATGGCGAAGGGCGCGGGGATGCTCGCGCCGGGCCTCGCGACGATGCTCGTGGTCATCACCACCGACGCCGTTCTCGACGCGGCGCAGGCGGATGCCGCGTTGCGCTCCGCTACCCGCACGAGCTTCGACCGGCTCGACTCCGACGGGTGCATGTCGACCAACGACCAGGTGACGCTCATGGTCAGCGGCGCGTCGGGAGTCACGCCGGATGCCGCCGAGTTCGCCGCCGCGCTCGCCGAGCTCTGCGCCGACCTCGCCGAGCAGCTGCAGGGTGATGCCGAGGGCGCGAGCCACGACATCGCGATCGAGGTCGTCGGTGCGGCATCCGAAGAGGATGCTGTCGTCGTCGGACGATCGGTCGCCCGCAACAATCTCTTCAAGGCCGCGATCTTCGGCAACGATCCGAACTGGGGTCGGGTGCTCGCGGCGATCGGCACGACGGATGCCGCCTTCGACCCCTACGACGTCGACGTGTCGTTCAACGGTGTGCGGGTCTGCACCGCCGGCGGCCCCGACCGCCCGCGTGAAGAGGTCGACCTGACGCCCCGCGCGACGCACATCCTCATCGACCTGAAGTCGGGCGACGCGACGGCGACGATCCTCACGAACGACCTCACGCACGACTACGTCCACGAGAACAGCGCTTACTCCTCATGAACGACATCGACCTCCAGTACACGACCCCCGAAGAGGCGGCGGCCAAGGCGGGCGTCCTCATCGAGTCGCTGCCGTGGCTGCAGCGCTTCCGCGACCAGATCATCGTGATCAAGTACGGCGGCAACGCGATGGTTTCTGAGGAGTTGCAGGAGTCGTTCGCGCAGGACATCGCCTACCTCCGCTTCGTCGGGGTGAAGCCCGTCGTCGTGCACGGCGGTGGCCCGCAGATCTCGAAGATGCTCAACCGACTCTCGATCGAGAGCGAGTTCAAGGGCGGATACCGGGTGACGAGCACCGAGGCGATCGATGTCGTCCGCATGGTGCTCACGGGGCAGATCAACCCGCAGCTCGTCGCTCGCATCAACGCGTACGGTCCGTTCGCGACGGGCCTGTCGGGCGAGGATGCCGGTCTGTTCGGCGGTCGCCGTCGCGGCGTCGTGATCGACGGCACCGAGCACGACCTCGGGCACGTCGGGGATGTCGTCGAGGTCGACCCGCAGCCGGTGCACGACCAGCTCGACGCCGGCCGCATCCCGGTCATCTCCTCCATCGCGCCCGACCTCGACAACCCGGGTCATTCACTCAACGTCAACGCGGATGCCGCGGCCGCGGCCCTCGCGACGGCGCTGGGCGCGACGAAGCTCGTCGTCCTGACCGACGTCCCCGGTCTCTACGCCGACTGGCCCAATCGCGACTCGCTCGTCTCGCACCTGACGTCGACCGATCTGCGCGCGATGCTGCCGAAGCTCGAGTCGGGAATGATCCCGAAGATGCAGGCATGCCTCGACGCGGTCGACGGGGGAGTGGACACGGCGGCCATCATCGACGGACGCCAGCCCCACTCGGTGCTGGTCGAGGTCTTCACAGCACAGGGAATCGGCACGGAGGTGGTGGCGGGATGACGAACCCGACGATCCAGCAGACAGCGCCCACATGGGCGGATGACGTCGATCGCGACCTCGTGCGCAGCGCGGGTGCGCGCCTGGCGCTGCTCGAGCGCGGCGAGGGGGCATACGTCTGGGATGTCGACGGCAAGCGCTACCTCGACTTCCTCGCGGGCATCGCCGTCAACTCGCTCGGGCACGCTCACCCCGTGTTCGTCGAGGCGGTCTCCCGTCAGGCGGCCACCCTCTCGCACGTCTCGAACTACTTCGCGACGCCGCCGCAGCTCGAGCTCGCCGCGAAGCTCAAGCGCCTCGCGGGCACCGGCGAGGCCGGACGCGTCTACTTCGGCAACTCCGGCGCCGAGGCGAACGAGGCGGCATTCAAGCTCGCGCGTCTGCACGGCGGCGCCGAGCGCCCCCGCATCCTCGCGCTGAAGGACGCCTTCCACGGCCGCACGATGGGCACCCTCGCTCTGACCGGCAAGCCGCAGATGCAGCAGCCGTTCGAGCCGATGGTTCCCGGCGTCGAGAGCATCGACTCGACGGTCGAGGCCCTCGAAGCCGCGATGGACGATCGTGTCGCGGCCCTGTTCGTCGAGCCCATCAAGGGCGAGGCCGGGGTCATCCCGCTGCCCGAGGGCTACCTCGCGGCGGCGCGTGAGATCACGAAGCGCCACGGTGCGCTGCTGATCATCGACGAGATCCAGACCGGCGCCGGGCGCACCGGCGCGTGGTTCGCGTTCCAGCACGCCGGCATCGAGCCCGACGCCATCACCGTTGCCAAGGGCATCGGCGGCGGCTTCCCGATCGGCGCGCTCATCACGTTCGCGAGCGCCAGCGACCTGTTCTACCCGGGCACGCACGGCTCGACTTTCGGCGGAAACCCGCTGGGCACCGCCGTCGCCTCGGCCGTCCTCGGAGAGATCGAGAACGGCGGGCTCGTCGAAGCCGCCGCGACCCACGGCGAACGCCTGCGCCAGGTGCTCCAGACCATCGACTCGTCGCTCATCGAGGGCGTGCGCGGACAGGGCCTGCTGCTGGGCGTCGGGCTGCGGCATCCGGTCGCCGGCGCCGTCGTCGCGGCGGCGCAGGAGCACGGCCTGATCGTCAATGCGGCGAACGACCGCACCGTGCGGATCGCTCCGCCGCTCACCATCGGCGACGTCGAGATCGACGAGTTCGCCGAGCTGTTCACCGCCGCGCTGCGCACCGTCGAGTCGGCCCTGCTTCTCGAGAACACGACCACGGAGGAATCCGCATGACCCGCCACCTGCTCCGCGACGACGACCTGAGCCCGGCCGAGCAGGCCGAGGTCCTCGACCTCGCGCTGTCGCTGAAGAAGGACCGCTGGAAGCTCAAGCCCCTTCAGGGGCCGCAGACCGTCGCAGTCATCTTCGACAAGTCGTCGACCCGCACGCGCGTCTCGTTCGCCGTCGGCATCGCCGATCTCGGTGGCTCGCCGCTGATCATCTCGACGGCCAGCAGCCAGCTCGGCGGCAAGGAGACCCCGTCCGACACCGCGCGCGTGCTCGAGCGCCAGGTCGCCGCGATCGTCTGGCGCACATACGCGCAGGCGGGCCTCGAGGAGATGGCGCGCGGCACCCGCGTGCCGGTCGTCAACGCGCTGAGCGACGACTTCCACCCCTGCCAGCTGCTCGCCGACCTGCTGACCATCCGCGAGCACAAGGGCGACCTCGCCGGGCTCACGCTGTCGTTCTTCGGCGACGGGCAGTCGAACATGGGTCACTCGTACGTGCTCGCCGGCGTGACCGCGGGCATGCACGTGCGTGTCGCGTCGCCCGAAGGGTACGGCCCGCGCGAGGACGTCGTGGCCGACGCGCAGCGCATCGCGGCCCAGACGGGCGGATCGGTCACGATCCTCGTCGACCCGCTCGAGGCGGCATCCGGCGCCGACGTCATCGTGACCGACACGTGGGTGTCGATGGGCAAGGAGGAGGAGAAGATCGCACGCATCCGCGATCTGGGTGCGTACAAGGTGACGCAGCAGACGATGGATGCCGCCGCCGACGGCGCGATCTTCATGCACTGCCTGCCCGCCGACCGGGGCTACGAGGTCGACGCTGACGTCATCGACGGCTCGCAGAGCGTCGTGTGGGACGAGGCCGAGAACCGCCTGCACGCGCAGAAGGCGCTGCTGGTCTGGCTGCTGCGTCAGCAGTGACCGCGGCACGGTGAGGAGCGCCCGATGCCGGGGGTGAGGGAGATGCTGCGACGCCGCCCGCTGTTCGCGCCCTCGCGCATCGACGGCATCGACCTCGCTCGCGGCCTCGCGGTGATCGGCATGCTCGCGGCGCACCTGCTCGCCATCCCCGACTTCGACTGGACGATCCCCTCTTCGTACGAGGGCATCGTCCACGGGCGGTCGTCGATCCTGTTCGCGACGCTCGCGGGCGTCTCGATCGGACTCATCAGCGGCGGCCCGGTTCCGTTGCGCGGCCCACGACTCGAGACGGCTCGCCTGCGCCTGCTCGTGCGGGCCGGGGCGATCTGGGTGATCGGCGTGCTGCTGCTGTTCCTCGCGGTGCCGGTGTACGTCATCCTTCCCGCTTATGCGCTGCTGTTCGTGATCGCCGCCGCCGTGCTGCCGCTGCGGGCGCGCACGCTGCTCATCGCCGCCGCGGTGGTCGGGCTCGTCGCGCCGTTCCCGCAAGCGGCGATCGACGGTCTGTCGTTCTGGTCGACACCCGAGGGGGTCGACGTCTCGAACGCCGTCGGGTGGCATTACCCGTTCCTCACCTGGATCGCGTTCGTCCTCGCGGGCATGGGAGCAGCGCGCCTCGACCTGCGCTCGCGCGCGACGCCGTGGCTCCTCGCGCTCGCGGGGCTCGCCTTGACGGCTGTCGGGGCGGCGCTCGACATCGTCTGGGGCCGGTCCGAGGTCTTCGGACAGACCCCGTGGACCGGGGAGGCGCATTCGTCCGGACTGTTCGAGGTGATCGGATCCGGTGGGTTCGCCCTTCTCGTCATCGGCGTGTGCGTGCTGGTGTGCCGGACGCCCCTCACATGGGTCGCGCTGCCGCTCCGCGCCGTGGGGTCGATGCCGCTGACCGCCTACTCGGCGCAGATCGTCGTGTGGGCGCTCACGCGTCCCGCCGCCGAGCCGGGCGTCTTCGAGCTCGACTCCTACCGTGCTCTCGATCCGTTCTGGCCGATGACGCTCGGCATCATCGTCGGATGCACCGCCTGGGCGCTCGCCGTCGGACGCGGTCCCCTCGAAGCAGGCATCGACGCACTCGCCCGTCTGACGGTGCGCGGGCGCGTGGAGGCGCCGGGCGCATCGATGCCGCCCCGATAGGCTGGAGCGATGAGCGCAGACACGTCAGGCGGCACGAACTCCGGGGCTCTCTGGGGAGCCCGCTTCGCCTCGGGCCCCGCGCCCGAGCTGGCGCGCCTGAGCCGATCGACGCACTTCGACTGGGCGCTCGCCGGGTACGACATCGCCGGATCGCACGCTCACGCGAAGGCGCTCGCCGCCGCCGGCTACCTCACGCCCGACGAGGAGAGCCGCATGCACGCGGGGCTCGACTCGGTGCTCGCCGCCGTCCGCGACGGCTCGCTGCAGCCCGCCCCGGGCGACGAAGACGTGCACGGCGCGCTCGAGGCCGCCCTCATCGCGACCGTCGGACCGGAGCTCGGCGGCAAGCTGCGCGCCGGACGCAGCCGCAACGACCAGATCGCCACGCTCGTGCGGCTGTACCTGCTCGATCACGCCGAGGTCATCGCCCGCGACATCCTGCGGGTGATCGACGCCATCGTCGGCCAGGCCGAGACCCACTCCCGCGCGATCATGCCCGGCCGTACCCACCTGCAGCACGCGCAGCCGGTGCTGCTCGCCCACCACCTGCAGGCCCACGCCTGGCCGCTGCTGCGCGACCTCGAGCGCCTGCGCGACTGGTCGGCGCGCGCCCGGGTCTCGCCCTACGGCGGGGGAGCGCTCGCCGGCGCGACCCTCGGCCTCGGCCCGCAGCTCGTGGCCACGGAGCTCGGGCTCGACCGGCCCGCCGACAACTCGATCGACGGCACGTCGTCGCGGGATGTCGTGGCCGAGTTCGCCTTCATCGCCGCGATGATCGGCGTCGACATCTCGCGGTTCGCCGAAGACATCATCATCTGGAACACCCGCGAGTTCGGCTTCGTCACGCTCGACGACGGCTACTCGACCGGGTCGAGCATCATGCCGCAGAAGAAGAACCCCGACATCGCCGAGCTCGCCCGCGGCAAGGCCGGCCGCGTGATCGGCAACCTGTCGGGCCTGCTCGCAACGCTCAAGGCGCTGCCGCTCGCGTACAACCGCGAT
Organism: Microbacterium sp. Yaish 1; assembly: GCF_002245215.1. Taxonomy (GTDB): domain Bacteria; phylum Actinomycetota; class Actinomycetes; order Actinomycetales; family Microbacteriaceae; genus Microbacterium. Next base: position 911,710 of record NZ_NPMR01000002.1, on the reverse strand, counting down.
CTGCAGGAGGACAAGGAGCCGGTCTTCGACTCGATCGAGACGCTCGAGGTGGTTCTGCCCGCATTCGCCGGCATGGTCGCGACGCTTCGCTTCGACGTCGACCGGATGGCCGAGCTCGCGCCGCAGGGGTTCTCGCTCGCAACCGATGTCGCCGAGTGGCTCGTCAAGCGCGGTGTGCCGTTCCGCGAGGCGCACGAGATCTCGGGCTCGCTCGTGCGGCTCTGCGAGGAGCAGGGCATCGAGCTGCACGAGGCATCCGATGACGACCTCGTCTCGGTTTCGGAGCACCTGGCTCCCGAGGTCCGTGAGGTGCTCTCGCCCGAGGGCTCGGTTGCGAGCCGCGACGGCATCGGCGGAACCGCGCCGGTGCGGGTCGATGAGCAGCGAGCGGCACTCATCGCTCGGGCTCAGCAGGCCGTGCGCGTGTGGCAGCTCTAATATCAGCTTCAGACTGATATCTCGCCTTCATCAGCAGATCACTTATATCCGGCGAATATAAGTGATAATCTGATCGTTATGACTATCGCGGTGATCGCCGACATCGTCGGCTCCCGTCTGCTCGAGGATCGCGGCAGTACCCAGGCCCGGATCGAAGCCTCGATGGCCGAGGTCGATCGTGCGCTCCCTGTCGCCTCGTCGACGATGCGTGCCACGTTCGCCGACGAGTTCCAGGCGGTCTTCGACGAGCTGGATGACGCGCTGGCGTGGCTTCTGCTTCTTCAGCTCGCGCTGCCCGATGAGGCGTCGCTGCGATTCGGGCTCGGCGTCGGCGATGTCGGGTCGGTCGCATCCGAGAGCGCGGACATCTCCGACGGGCCGGGCTGGTGGCGCGCGCGCGAGGCGATCGAGCAGGTGCACGCGATGCAGGACCGCGCGGTTCCGCGCGCCCGCACCCGCATTGTCGGAGGGGAGGACGAGGATGTCGCCATGGCCGACCGCATCCGCTTCGCCAACGCCTACGCACTCGCCCGTGACGAACTCGTCGGAGCGATGTCGCAGCGCGCCCGGCGCCTGACCTACGGCCGCTGCCTCGGCCGCACCCAGGGCGCCCTCGCGAAGGAGGAGGGCATCACCCAGTCGGCTGTGTCGCAGCTGCTCGCGTCGTCCGGAGCTCCCGCGATCGTCGCCGGCTACGCGGCGCTGACGGAGCGCTCGTCGTGATCGGCGCGGGGCTCATCCTCCTCGGTGTCGGCGCGCTCGACCTCGCCCGCAAGCGGCTGTCGGGCGCGAAGCTCGGGATCGTGCTCGTGGTTCTCGGCGCCGCGCTGCTGCCCCTCGCCGCCTGGGCGGGCGCCGCGGCCTGGTGGTTCGCGGCCGTCGCGGTCGCAGCCGTATGGGCGGCGGTCACCTCGACGCGCGAGCCCACCCGGTGGGGACTGTGGCCCGCGGCGCTCCTGGCGGTCGTCGTGGCCGTGGCGGTCGCCCTCATCGGGGTGCGCGATGGCCAGGGGCCGCTCGAGAGGATCTGGCCGATCGACTCGCCGCTGGGCGTCGTGAGCCTCGACCTCGCCATCGCGCTGGCGGGCGCGTTGGTGTTCCTCGTCGAGTCGGGAAACGTCATCGTGCGGGCGTCGCTGCGGGGCGGTGTCGTGGCCGCCGAAGCGGCGAACGAGCTGAAGGGCGGGCGCATCATCGGCCCCCTCGAGCGCGTGCTCGTCTTCGCGCTCACCCTCACCGGAGCATTCACGCTGCTGGCCGCTGTGCTCGCGGCGAAGGGCATCGTCCGCTTCCCGGAGATCTCGCGCGACCACGACGGGGGAGACCGCGCCGAGTACTTCCTCGTCGGAAGCCTCGTCAGCTGGGTCGTCGCCCTCGGCGCGGCCTTCCTCATCTGGTGGGGCACCGCCGCCTGACCGTCCTTGACGAAGGCGGGCGGCGCGCCGCTCGCCTCGTGTCGTGGGTCCACACGCACGACGCCGCCGCAATGCGATCAGCCTGGGCGCGGGCTCGACGGGCGGCTCCTGTGCCGTCAACAGGCTCAACCCCAAGGGCTGGGCGGCGAAGACACCCGAGGCGCCGCTCAGCCTGTCGACGGGTGCTGGGGCTGGCTGCGGGATTCCGCGGGCATTGTCGCCAGTCTGCACGACGAGGCCTCGGGCTGACTCGTGTGCCGTCATCAGGCTGAGTCGTCGAGTCGGGGCGCCGAAGCCGCCCNCCGCCCGGCCCCGCCGTATCGGCGGGTGCGCCGCTGATAACCTGAAGCGCGTGTCTGATGAAGCCCTGACGACCGCCCCCGTGGCGCTCGATCCCGCGTTCGAGAACGTGTGGGACGAGCTGGTGTGGCGCGGTCTCGTGCATGTGTCCACCGACCAGGAAGCGCTGCGAGAGGCGCTCGGCGGAGACCCGCTCACGTATTACTGCGGCTTCGACCCGACGGCGGCATCCCTGCACCTCGGTCACCTCGTGCAGCTGCTGACGCTCCGCCGCCTGCAGCTGGCCGGTCACAAGCCGCTCGGTCTCGTCGGCGGCTCGACCGGCCTCATCGGCGACCCCCGTCCGACCGCCGAGCGCACGCTCAACTCGCGCGAGACCGTCGCCGAGTGGGTCGACCGGCTGCGCGGTCAGATCGAGAAGTACCTCAGCTTCGAGGGCGAGAACGCCGCCCGCATGGTGAACAACCTCGACTGGACGGCGCCGCTGTCGGCGATCGACTTCCTGCGCGAGATCGGCAAGCACTACCGCGTCGGCACGATGCTGAAGAAGGATGCCGTCGCCGCCCGCCTGAACTCGGATGCCGGCATCAGCTACACCGAGTTCAGCTACCAGATTCTGCAGGGGCTCGACTTCCTCGAGCTCTACCGCCAGTACGGCTGCACGTTGCAGACGGGCGGCTCGGACCAGTGGGGCAACCTCACCAGCGGCACCGACCTCATCCACCGCGTCGAGGGCACCTCGGTGCACGCGTTCGGCACGCCGCTGATCACCAACAGCGACGGCACGAAGTTCGGCAAGAGCGAAGGCAACGCCATCTGGATCGACGCCGAGCTCACGAGCCCGTACGCGTTCTACCAGTTCTGGCTCTCGACCGCGGATGCCGATGTCGTCGAACGCCTGAAGGTGTTCACGTTCCTCAGCAGCGCCGAGATCGCGGAGTACGAGCGCCTCGTCGCCGACGAGCCCTTCCGCCGTGCCGCGCAGAAGCGCCTGGCATTCGAGGTCACCGCAACGGTGCACGGAGTGGACGCGACGGCGAAGGTCATCGCGGCATCCGATGCGCTGTTCGGCCAGGGCGACCTGACCGCGCTCGACGCCGCCACGCTGCGCTCGGCTCTGCAGGAGCTTCCGCACGCCACCGCGTCGGCCGGCACCTCGGTCGTGCAGCTGCTCGTCGACACCGGGCTCGTCGGCAGCCTGTCGGAGGCCCGCCGGGCCATCGCGCAGGGCGGCGTCTCGATCAACGGTGCGAAGGTCGACGACGAGTCGGCCGTCGTCGTCGGGGATCTGCCGGGCGGCGTGGCCGTGCTGCGGCGGGGCAAGAAGACTCTCGCGGGCGTCTTCGTCGAGGACTGAACCGACCGGATGCCGTTCACCCCGAGCCACGCCGTCGTCGCGCTGGCGGTCGTTCGCACACCGCTCGTGCCGGCGGCCGTGGCTGTCGGGGCGATGGCTCCCGACCTGCCGTTGTTCGCGCGTGGGATCGGCATCAGCTACGCGCAGACGCACGCGTACCCGTGGCTGACGGTCGCGATCGCGGGTGTGCTGCTGCTCGCGTGGTGGCTGCTGCTGCGTCCCGCGGTCCGTGAGCTCGCGCCGGACTGGCTCGCCGGACGGCTGCCGTCGAGGTGGGATGCCACAGGCGGCGACGCGCTGCGAACGGTCGTGTCGGGAACGGGGCGCGGCCGGTCGGTTGCGGTCACGGTTCTGCTGGTCGTGGTGTCGCTGGTACTCGGCGTGCTGAGCCACATCGCCTGGGATGCCTTCACCCACGAGGGGCGCTGGGGCGTCGAGCTCGTCCCCGCGCTGGCCGAGCGCTGGGGGCCGTTCCACGGCTACCGGTGGTTCCAGTACGCATCGAGCGGGCTCGGCCTGCTGGGGCTCGCGGTGGCGGGGGCGTTCTGGCTGCGGAAGCGGTCCTCGGTTCCGGTGCGGCGGGTGCTCCGCGGTGCCGTGCGGGTGGTCTGGTGGGTGTCGCTGCCGGTCGTGCTCGTGGTGGCGTGGCTGATCGGCCTCGCCGCGTACGGCCCGTTGACGGCGCAGTGGACCGCTCAGCACCTCGCGTATCGCGTACTGCCGCCGGCGTGCGCGATCTGGGGAATGGTGACGCTCGTGCTGTGCGCCGTCGTGCAGGTGGCGCGCCGCCGCGTTGTGCTCTGAGCATCGCGGGGTTTCGGTCTTCGGCGGCCCGTGGTCGGGTGCCCGAGATGATGGTTCAGTCGACTCCGCGCAGCCGGTCGATCTCGCGGCGCTCGCGTTTCGTCGGTCGGCCGGCGCCGCGGTCGCGGACGGCGAGCATGGCCATCGGCTCGCGCGGGGGCGTGCGGTCTTCCAGCGCCGTTGCGGCGACGGGCGCACCGACGCGCTTGGTGAGCGTCTGCCGGACGACGAGGATGCGGTCGAAGCCCGCGATGCGCACCCGCAGCTCGTCGCCGGGCTTCACCGACTGCGACGCTTTCACCTTTTCGCCGTTGACCCGGACATGACCGGCGCGGCACGCCGTGGTCGCCGCTGACCGGGTCTTGTAGATGCGGACCGCCCACAGCCACGAGTCCACACGGACGGGGGCGTCGGATGCGGTCATGCGTTCCATTCTCGCCGAAGCGTCAGGGGTGCTCGCCGGTGCTGGTCTCGTTCGCGCCGGCCAGGTCAAGGGAGACGACGGCGACGTGCGGCTTCGGGCGGGCGACTTCGCGGAAGCCCGCGCTGAGGAACGTGGAGAGGGCGCCGTGGTACAGCTCGTTCGAGGTGACCTTACGACCCGCATTCGGGTCGACTGGGTACGCCTCGATCGCGCGTGCGCCGTTCTCGCGGGCGAAGGCGATCGCGGCATCGAGGAGCGCCGCATTGAGGCCCGAGCGGCGATGCTCCTTGCGCACCGCGAAGCAGCTCACGGCCCAGACATCCGCGTCGTCCCAGGGCTCTTCGGTCGTACCGGCGTAGGCGCGGGTCTTGCTCAGTCGGATCTGGCGAGTACGCGGACCGACGCGGACCCAGCCGGCGGCGTCGCCGTCGACGTAGGCGACGAGGCCGGGGGAGGGCGCGGCATCCACTTCGCTGCGGAAGGCCGCGGCACGGCCTTCGACGTCGGTGCGCTGGAAGTCGGCGTTGGTCATCGTCCACCATTGGCACTGACACTCTTGTCCGTCGCCGCCGCCGCTCATCGCGTGCTGGGCATCGCTGAAGCTGCCGGGCGTCACCGGCACGATCGTCGTCTCGCTCATGGCCAGACCGTACTGCCCGCCTCGGACACCGGGCAACGATCAGGGGGACGAAGCCGCGCAACGCGCCCGGGTGCGCCGGTTCGCGAGCTGGCTCAGGACCGGTTAGGATAGGGGAGTTGTCCGCGTGCGGACAGCGGACCGGGATGTGGCGCAGCTTGGTAGCGCACTTGACTGGGGGTCAAGGGGTCGCAGGTTCAAATCCTGTCATCCCGACAGAAAAGCCCTGGTGAGACAGTAAATCTCACCAGGGCTTAGTCGTGTCTGGGGCTCGTTCAGGTGGTCCCCATGTGGTCCCCTGGGAGTCGAGCCCAGCCGTCAGGCACCCCATAGGGGCGCCTCTGTCGGGTGGCCTGTGGGCGACGGGGACCAAAAGGGGACCAATCCCCTCTGGACTGGCCGCAATCGAGGGCCTCGGCGCCGGATGGCGGCGAGGTGGCCCAACGCATCTCCGGAGGTGCGCCCGTTCGTCCTTGCGTCGACGGGGGTGTCAGCAGCGTTCGACGTAGCCTGAACCTGTGGAGATCGATGAGGAGGAGTTGGGGCGCATCTCTGCGTTCTTTGAAGCGCGGATTCAGGAACCTGACCCGCAAGATCATGTACGTGTCGCCCGGGCCCGCCTGGAAGCGGTGGGCGAGCTTATTGACAGTGTGAAAGTGATCCCTGGAGGTCGTGCGTCAGCGGTTGATCACTGCTTCGAGGAAACGTTCCTCCCATCGGACATGGTGCGGACTCAACTCCGACTGGCACAGCACTACATCGGATCTGCCTGCGACGGTCGTACCCCGGCTCTGACGTCGTTCGTTGTGCTGAGAGTCGCGATCGAGTGCATAGCGACAGCACATTGGCTCATCGCGGACCCGTCTCATCGTGTCCGGGTTGAGCGATTCCTCAAGCGGATGTGGTGGGACACCCAGAGCGCTGTTGACATGGCGGTCGTTGCTAACGCAAATCCGGATCTCAGCGCGGTGTATGACCTTGAAGAGACGATCCACGAGATCGCGGAGCCGATCAAGGGGCTTGACCCGGAGAAGGTGACGACGTCGAAGAGGGTGGCGTTGAGCGGCATCGTTCGGGAAGCAAGCCGCGCTGTGCGACCGAGCTATCCCACTTTGATGGAGTCGTGCTGGATGGCTTGCGCGGGCGTGTCCCACGGAAACGTCCCGATCTCAGCGGGCATCGGGGTTGGCCCGCATTCGGTGCGGAATCCTTCGGAGCATCCGATCAGTATGAGCGTCTACGCGAACTTCCTTGAGATGGCCGTCACCGATCTGGAAACCACAGTCGCGTTCTTCCTGCGGTACGCAACCGAGGAGCATCAGAACCAGCGCCCCATGGTTTGACGGCCGCCGACCACGATGAGGTTAGGCCGGTGAGAGAGTGACGCGCTGGCGGCCACCGAGGTGCCTTCCGAGTCATACGGGGCATGCCCTTCGAACGGCATAACACTCAGTAAGACCACCCACTGATCGGCGGCACCCCACTCTGCCTGGTGGAACCGGGCGCCCAGAACGTCTCTCTGAAGGCTCGCCTACCGACCGCGCAACGGCGAACTGGCACTGCGGAACGCGCCACAATGGTTGATCCGACCTACAGGCGTTGGTTCCGCTTGACTCCGGCTCTCCGGATTCTCAGGTGACGTCGTCGGCCCAGGACGCGGCGCTGTGGACACCGATGCGTATCGCATGTTCCGCGAGGTTTCGAAGTTCCAGATCAGTGACGCCGCTCTCCTTGAGCAGGCCTGCGACTGATTGCAATTCGTGAGCGATGTGCCAATCAGATTGGCTCACCAGTGCGAGGCGACGGGTGAGGATCTGGGCAATCTTGTCCGGATGCGTGCGAACGATCTCGGCCGGCAGGTCGTCAAACGTGGAGTGCTCCCCGAGCGGTCCCGGCGCTAAGTCCGTGACTTCGAGTGTCTCCAAGGTGATGCCGCTGGGCGTGCGGAGCGCCATGTCGCCCCACGCTGTGCGTTCCTGCGCGGGAATCATGCTGATCGGTTGAGAGAGGCGAACTCGGACGCTTTTGGCAAGCCACGCAGTCCAAGCGTTCGTCGACTCCGCTTCGTCGATGTCGTGGAGCACATCGGCCATCGCACTGATGAAGCCACAAACTTGCGCAGGCTCGGTGAGGCTGGCGCGTCGACAACGTCCGCTGCCCCCGATCGGATGCAGATTGACGCCATCATTCACCAGTACTGGCGCTCAAGACCGTGCTCGGAGCCCAGGCCAGCGATCAGATCATGGGCCGAAGTCAGCTGATGCTAGAAGCCGGCCTCCAGCATCGCATCGTTGGCTCGGGGGTGGTGGAGGTAGCTCTTCCAGGCTTGGGTCGCTCTTTCGCCTGTCGTGGCCTCGAACAATGGAAAGAGGTGCTCGCGTGCAAACGTGGGATCAGCACCGAATAGGAAGTATGTGTCCGCGGCGGTGATCGCCAAACTCGCGCGAGTTGCGTAGTCAGCGGGATCCAGCAGCCTCGCCGCGGCTTCCTTGTCGGCCGTGGAAAGCCCTCGCCAATCGTTCCCCTCGGCTGTCCACAGCAGGCGCACACGGTTGACCCAATATTGTGCGAGAACTCCGGGCCACGTGTTGAGTCCGAGCATCAGCCAATCTTGGGAGTCGCGTTCCTCCAATTCCGGAGCGTGTGTGTCCCATACAGCGCTTGCCGGCTCATCGAGCCGAGCCAGCACTGACTCCGAGGGCTCGGGTGCACCACTCTCCACAGCCGAGAGAGAGATCGCTCATCGAACGGGCGAGTCGCGCATCCGCGACGAGGGCTAGCAGCGATGCGAGCGCCGGTTCGATCTGCTGGTCCGTGAGCTTGGCATTGCCGAGCCCAGTGATGACTGAAGACCTGAAGTCGCTTTTTCGCACAGGGTTCTCCGAGACGATCGGCTCTCCGAGGAGTGCCAGACCAGTGTCCGGCCGGCTCTCGATCGCCTGCTGCACGACGGCGCACGCACCCTGCCAGGTCGGCCCATCCAGCGCGTCTTCGGCGTATGACTGATTGACTGCCAGCGCGAAGGCGCCCGAGGGACCGTGGTCGTCGAATGCTCCAACAAACTCGTCGGTGGAGAACGGTGCTGCCTCCTCGACCCAGCCACCCGAGTCCATCCAATAGTCGGGATGCGGGCGCACTCCGATGGTCGGTCGATGATCTCGGATCGCAGCGACCGCGCGTTCAAGGTCGTCCCATCCGCTGACGTAGCGTGTGAGCCACTCGATGATGTCGAAGATGCATCTTTCGTGGCGTTGCTCTTCGCGCTCGGGATCGAGGTCAAATGGCGGAGGACCTTTGAGGACACGTCCGAGGGGCAGCTTCCGATCGCGATCCTCCAGATTCGGCGCGATCCTTGCGAGGAGCCGAAAGACCTCGTGCTTACTATGACTGTCGTAAAGATGCGGTCCTGCAAGCAGCATCACGAGCCTGTCATGGGCTCTCATGGTTGGATGCTCGGTGACAAGGTGAAGACACTCACGGGCCCCAACAGCGGTGCTCGCTTATGTCTATCGGGGTGAGCGTGCGTAGATCCGTACCACGTCTTCTGGCGAGAATGACGACCGTCGGCGCACGACGCTCGACCAGAACACGCCTCGCCGCCGGTCGCAGCTTGGCTGACTATGCTGCGACCTCAATCAGCGCGTTGGAGGATCCCTAACCGCACGACGGGCGAAAGGGAACCCTCGAGTGCGCGCTCCCGGCACATTCACTTTTGCGAGCTTCACGCGCCGGTTCGCGCTTGCGGCGACGGCATCCCGACACGGTTCGATGTCGTAGCGTAGGTGCATTATGAAGGTGTGACCGAAACTCTGCTAGACGAGCATCAGGACTGGACGGGCCAGTGGTGGCGACCCGAGGATCCCGACAACAAGGTGCCTGGGGTGCTGACCTACTCGCCGGACAAGGGTCTACGGCTTCGGCTCATCGGCGGCTGGCGATACAACGTAACGCGCCCGGGTGAGAACGGCTCCACTATCGTCACCGACGAGCTTCAGCACTGGCCAGTGGTCGTCGGCATCGGTGACGGCAAGTTCATCACCTTGTTGAGCGTCCACGTCACAACTGCGCGTTCGTTCAGCCTTGGCGGGATGTTCGGGACGCCTGACAAGCTGGAGTTGAGGGCACACACCGCGCTGGTGGGCGTGCATATGGACGATCCGGACGAACGAGCGTTTACGGCTGCTTCCGCACACGTCGAGGACATGACCGTCTGGTCGCGCAGAACTGGCATCCAGGAGACACATTATTTCGGGCCAGAACGCGACCTCAGTGGCGCGATCGAGTTGAAGCACCTGGAAGCTCTCACGGCCAATTCGGGCCCGCTGACAGTCAAGCTCAGCCACTATGCGTGGCATCCGTATTCTGAGCAGACCCGGTCCCAAACCCTGACGCGCGTGCGCGAACATCAGGTCATCAGATTCGAGCGCGAGGAGCCGCAGTCCTTCGAGTACTGGCTCGATCTGCTCGGAGGCATGGCAGACCTGTTGTCCCTCTCAACGCTCCGTGCGTGCGGGATCATCAGTATGCGCGTGTTCCTGCCGCCGACTCCTGACGATTGGCCCGACGATCATCCGATGCGGGACCAGCCGCATGAGATCACCGTGTATCAGGTGCGGGTAGTCAAGCCCAAGCCGGATGCGAAGGCTCTCGATCTGCGCAACTACGTCCTGACGCTTGATGACCTTCCCTTCGAGGAGCTCCTTCCTCGTTGGCTAGATGTCCGCGACAGGTTCGCTGCCGCGCGCAGCATGATTCTCGGTTTGCGGTATGTGCGGAGCGGCTACATCGAGACGAGAGTTGTTACGGCTGTTGCCGCCGCGGAGTCGTTCCATCGTGCGCTCGACCCGGCCCCGCCGATTCCTCCGGAAGAGTTCAAGTCACTGCGCAAAGCTCTACTGGAAGCGGCGCCAGCTGACCGCAAGGCGTGGCTCTCGGACCGTCTCACCGAGCATTCAAATGTCCCCACTCTCAAGCAGCGGCTCCTCGATCTTGTGGGCCGAGTCGGCGAAGCTGGCGTCCGCCTCGTGCATGAACCTGAGGTGTGGGCCAAAGCGGCGAAAGATGCGCGCAACAATCTCGCGCACGTCGGAACCGCCGATAACGATCTGAACCACCTTCATGCTCTCGCTGAGGTCACCGCAGGCTTGGTGATCCTGAACCTGCTTCACGAATTGGGTGTGCCGCAGGATCGGCTCCGAAACGCTGTGGATGAGCACCCCGATCTTTCGCACGCCGCCAAGCTCGCACGACGAGTCCTTTGCGATGACGACTCGATCGTCATGCAGATCGCAGCCGTTGGCGTAACCGTGGTTGACGATAGGCAAGCGTCTCGCCGTCCAGAAGATGAGCAGGGCGGCACGGCGGCCGAAGATCCGTCGACCTCAGGCTAGGTCTATACAGCTGAAGCCTTTCTGCCGGGCGGACCTGGCCTGTCATCCCGGCTGATGCGTCCAGCTAGACCGGCCGCGACGATCAGCTCGCAGCCGCCCCCGCACGGCATCGCCGTAGGACATGTCGGGCCAGCTATAGGCTCGCAGCATCCGGCGCCGGTTCAGGTGCTGGGCGTCGCGTCGACATCGACTGTCGAACACGACACATGAGATCGTATCTTCCACGTGAACTTGGAGGCTGGCATGGGTCGGAGTAAGACGAGAAAACCGAAGCGCGCTCAAGCAAAGCCGGCGGCACCCGAACCCGACGAACTTGCTCGAATCTATTGTCGGTTCGACCCCGACCAACTGTGGGCCACATTTTTTGCGGCAGCTTCGTCCCCGTCCGCGCGTCACCGGGCCGTATCAATCGGTGTGGCGCTCGCCGCCAGCCTCCGCGCGAGTTCCGTTTCCAACGAGCGTTCAAGAGAGCCTCTCCCTGACGTACAGGAGTTGGTTGACACGGCGGCTGAGTCCAAGGGCATCGGTGTCATGCACGAGGACTACATCTCGACCGACCCCACCAATGTCGCGACCGTCCGAGTCGATGACGAACTGCTGCGCTATGTGCCTGGTCTGATCGAGAGGCCGATAGCCGACCTCTCCCGGGCTCTGCGACTTGCCGACGCGGTGGACGACCGACTTGTGCGGCGGCACAAGTTTGGCATCGCCAATGTTGTCCGAGTAGCGCTCAGGTACGTGGACTACTGCCTGAACACTCTGCTGCCGGAGTGGCAACCAGCTCCGGACATCGAACTCGGCGACGAAATCGAACTTCCAGTCAACGAGCTGGACGCCGCCGGCAAGCTCGTTTCCGCTGACCCGCTCGAGTCGCTCCAACTAGGCCAAGCGGATCTGCTTGCGCTTGAATGGATGACCTCACCGGCAATCTCGGCAAAGTACGAGCACGATAGTCCGACGAGTCCCTTCGGGCGGACTCTGCGTTATCGCCTCTCAACAGCTAACCCGCATTATCGATGGCTGCCACCGACCTATGTCCCCGAAGTGCTTGCTCACGCGGTCGCGGAACTTGTCGATGGCCTTGAACGTGATAACCACGCTAGGCGAGCGCTCCGGGCTTCCTGCATCGATGCGATCCGCGGCGCACTCTGGCGGTTCTCGAATACCTTGATCGAGGCGCCGCCCAAAGCACCCGATGAGACGCCTCCACTGACAGGGAACGAAATCCAGTGGCTCGTTCCGGTCGACGGGCCAAACTTCATCGCGGTATCGATCCTCTTCACAGAAGACCTGCCTAGAACAGGGTCGTCGTCGCCAGCGTGCGTAACGCTGGCAGACCGCGTCCGGGACCGTGACCCGTCCGACGGCCCGATCTCGGCACAGATCGCTGGTGGCGGCACCATCAAGTTGCTCCCCGGCGCAAGCGTTGTTCCGCTTGTCATCGTCGCCGGCACATCCCATCTGATGGCACCTCAGGTGCCTGGCCAAGCAGCGCTCGCGCTGGAAGACCTCACCTGGATTGCGGAGACGGCAACGGCAGACGACGATCTGTATCGGTTCGCCCGTGACCTGAGTTCACCAGAGTTTCCATCCAGCTTCGGCTGGGAAGCGATCAACTACTGGGAACCATGGAGGACGAACGACAAGACCTTCTTCAAAGGCGGGATCAGTCCAACACACATGTACTTCGAGGCACACGCAGGAGAAGCCGAGTGGGAGCGTGCGGTAGCTCTCTCGCGCTTAGAAGTCGCGCTTCATGGAACAGGGCTGCCGCCACTGCGGCACGCGGAGATGGCCGAAATCTCATCCGGCAATGTCGCGTCCGTATCGTTTGTTGGCTCTGAGAGCGAATACGACTATCGACGGGGAACCCACCGTGCCCCCGATCGAATCGGCTGGTCTCTGCCTCTCATCACGCCTCCGATCGCAATCGTCAGGTCCGACCCGGACTGGACCGACGACCAGGAGTATCGGTTCCTGTTTGACGTCTGTGGAGGCCTCGTCTTCGCCTTCGACGCAATCGGTGAGTCGTGGCGGCACGCCCACGAAGACCTCGCAACTCCCGGATACCGGCTCTGGCTTCGGACGGTTGAACGAGGCGATGAAGTGGTCGAGTTCTCATCTTCCCGGACTCGAACGGAAGGTGCTCCGCGGGTGGCGCTCTGGAGTTTCGACCTGGAGGAGTTCGTGCAGGAGGCGGACGGCAAACCCTTCGCAGCCAATGCGCTTACAGCCAACGCCCTCGAACAGCTTCTTGCCTACGGCGGCGTCAATGACAGCGTTGCGCAAGAGATCGGACGCGAATGGCTCACTTGCCGACCATTCCTGATACTCGAGACGAAGACCGCGCGAACCAAACTCAACCATCTGCCGAGGCCCTGGCAGCTGAGCCCGTCTGACGAATCAGCGGCAACTGCGTCCTTCGCCCGTCGCTTGCACGCAACGGGCATACAACCCGGCGAGTACCACGGGGTCGAAGCCAATGCGCTAGTCCGAACCCATCTCGCGCCCGCAGCTCTGGAACAGCTCAACGATCGAATCACATCACACAACACCGATGCGATCGTCGCCACGGGAATGGAGCAACTCAATCGTGTCTATGACCACCTCCAGGAAGCGCAAGGAAACCTGACGCGCGTCGCCCAGAATCTGAGCACGGAGTGGGATCCAGTGGCGCGCATGGCCGAGCTCGCTAGTGAAACGCTGGAACTAAGGCAGTGCAACGAGATCATCGTCGAAGCCGCATTGAGACTGGGCCCGGATGCTAATGGGCAACAGCCTGTTACGGCTCAGAGCTGGAGTGCGCTCCTGGCTGCCGCAGATGCGTACCGCACAATGACGACGTTGAGCGAGCGGCTGCATCACCGGGTTGCTCCCACGATCATCGATATCAGTTCTGCATACGAGCTCACATTCAAAGACGAAGAGCACGTGACTGATGATTCATGGGCGCTGGAAGGAGGATCTCTCAACACGGCGGCAGCCACTATCCGCCTCGGTCCGGTACTCGATGACGACGAGGCAGGCGCAGGAGGACTTGAGGACGCCGTTGACCCAGCGATGCTGGAATCCTTCGGCGCGTCCACGTCCGATCTCTTCATAGTCTTGATGGCGCTCGCTCAATGGGATTCATTCAACGACGGCAGAAGCATCGCATTTGCCTCAGAGGACGAGGCTCTCGGCTGGGTCTTTGAAGCAGCCGGTGATCTCGATGAAGAACAGCGGTTGCGTCTCCGGAACGCGTTTCAAATGCTCACGGTGTCCTCAGACATACTGCGATCCAGCAGTTGGGAGCCGTGGCAAACACGAACCCGCAGACATCGTCTACTCGTGCAACCGCTTGTAAGGCGTCCAGATGACACCATCCTGATCGCTCCGCAGTATCTCCTGACAACCCTGAGCGTTTACAACAATCACCTGACGCAGGGCGTTCTTCCCTGGACGGGCGAGGTGCCTGACAAGGTGTCCAAGGCTCTTGCTGAGAGACGATCGGGGAGGAACAAGGCGTTCGAGCGAACACTTGAGCGGCAGCTTCAAGAAGTTGGGTTCAAGACCATCGCGCGCGTCAAGCCTGGCGACCACGCTCGTCTGGGCGTCCCGGAGCTGACGACAGAAGTAGACCTCGTTTGCGGGCGTAGCGGCGATCCGAACATCTGGCTGATCGAGGCGAAAGATCCCGCCTCCGTTTACGGCTTCGCAGAGACTGCGCGCCAGCTGCGAACCTTCTACAGCGACTCGGAGAACAAAGGCAGGGTCAAGCCTTGCTACGCCACACAGCTCGCGCGCAAGGAGATAGAGCTGAAGCCCTACGTTGAAGACATAGCCAAGAAGCTCGGCCTGGAGCCATTGCCGGACCACGGCGCCCACGTGCTTCAAACACGCTTCGTTACTCGCCACCTGACGCCAGCCGGCTACTGGGTCTCGCGCCCGTACGAGGTGCTCACGACCTCGCAGTTCCTTGTTGCGCTTGGTGAAGGCGGCGAGGCCATCGCGCAGGATGAGAGAGACCTGGCGTGAAGTGGACCAATCAGGTGACCAACAGTCTGCAAAGCCTGCAAAACGTGACGCGCAGAGCACGCTCCTGAAAGACAAAACCCCAGGTCAGGTGGGCTATGAGTACTACTTCTGCCACCTGGGGTCAAGGGGTCGCAGGTTCAAATCCTGTCATCCCGACGGTCTGAAGCCCTGATGAGGATCAAATCTCATCAGGGCTTCGTTATGTCAGGGAACGATCGCCGCTGGTCCAGTCGCTCGACCCACTCGATCCGGCCGCTGCCGAAGTGGGACCCTCCCGTTTATGACCGCGACACTGACGAGAGGCTCGCCGACGTAGGAATCACGACGTGGTCCGCTCCAACCGTGCAGCGATCCGGTCGGCACGTCCCGCGCTGTATCCCAGGGTGTGCACAGTGATGACTCGCGCGCCATCGTGCGTGACGCCGACGAATGACCCATGGTCTCGGTTATGGCCGTTATGCCAGCACAACGATGAATCTTCCATCCAGCCCAGCGGCTTCTCTCCCGGCGTCTGCCGCGTGATGGAAGTGGCGTACCGCTCGAGCGCATCGAAAGTTCCATGCAAGCCCCCGGCCCCGACGAATGGTCCAGGATCCCTCCACTGCTCGCGAACGCCCCCCGCCCAGGTGCGCAGAACGGGCACACGCCCCGGCTCGGGGGACGTCGACACGTCCGTGATGTCGAGCGGGTCGAAGACGTACTCCTTCGCGAGCGTCCACCAGTCGAGACCTGTCGTGACCTCGAGCACACGCGTCAGCACCGCGTAGCCAAGGTTCGAGTACTCGAAGATGCCGACGTGCCCACCGTGTTGGGTCGACAGATCCGGCAATACCTCGGAATCGAAATAGTCCGTGGTGTACTTCGCGTAGGGGTCGCGGGCTTCGGCGATCGTCTCGATCATCCGTGAAGGAAGCCTGGCCAGGCCCGAGGTGTGGGTCACCAACGAGCGCACATCGACGTTGCGGGGCAGACCGGTTTTCGGCAGGTACTCGCTTACCGGAGCCGAGAGGTCAATGATCTCGGCGCGGTCCAGTTGCTGCGCGATCCGAGCGGTGACCGTCTTCGTGACCGAGCCCCACTCGAGCATCGGAGACCCGCGATGCAGCGGCCCGAGATTCTCGACGGTAATGCGCTCCGAGTGGCGAACTCGATAGGCCGCACTCTTGTAACGCACCCTCCAACTCATGCTGTTTAGCCTATTCGTCGCGGGCGGTGGGATTCAGCTTGCCAATGTTGGCGGGGTATGGGTGCCGTAGGCCTGGTCACTGAGCGGAGGATGCCAACTATTCGCTCGGGATGAAGCAGAAGCTGTCACTCGCTCAGGCCCTGATGGAGCAGCCGGAGGTTCTGCTGGCCCTCGCGCTGGCTGCATCGCCGGTGATCACCCGACGGCGGTGCTCACGGCTCCGGTCAGTCGGCTGGAAGCGCTCTCCGGTAATTGCTGGGCGTGAATCCGAGACTGCTCCGGAAGTCGTTGGTGAGGTGGGCGTGATCTGCGTAGCCGGATTCGTGAGCGAGCGCGGTGATGTCCAGATGAGGGTCTCGGCGGAGTTTCTCTGCCGCCTCTTGAAGCCGTCGGCGCCGGATCAGGGCTGCCGGCGGGAGGCCGACATACTTCACGGCGAGACGCTGGAGAGTGCGCGTGGAGATGCTGAGTTCTGCGGCGAGTTCCTTGACGGTCGTCAGCTGTGGATCGGTTTCGGCCTTCTCGACCAGGCGGTTCGCGAGGAGAGCCTCCTCGCTGGGGTCGGAGACGTGGCCCAGCAGCCAGTCGGCGAAGGCGGTTGTCGCCGCAGCGTAGCGATCCTTCGCAGGCGCGTCAGCGGTCATCGCGGATCTGACCGCAGCGGTGAGACCCGGGAGTTCCACGCTTCGGTACGTGTCGCGAAGCTCTGCGGGATCGCCCACCACCGCAGGTACTGCGGCAGGTCGCAAGACAGCGCCGACAGCCCATCCTCTGCCCGACAAGTCTCGGTAAGACGCACGCGTCGTCGGCCCTGCCAGCCCTGTCGTCGTGCCCTCGACGACGAGGTTGCACGCCGGGAACCCGATCACGTGCTGACGTGAGGTGCGTCCGGGCTCGATGTCCCATTCGGGGATCCAGAACCACCGCACGAGCGTCGCGATGTCGCCGGTCGCTGGCTCTCGATGAAAGGTGGGAAGGTCGCCCGGATACAGCACGCCACGCGACGGTGCCGGGTTCGAGGTCATCTCGGAACCCTATCGAGTCGATGTGGCGCGAATCTTCAAGCGCAGGCGTCCCCGCTATCCGTAGTTTTCGAGGCATGGCATACGCAGCACACGGAGAGCACACCGACCACGGCACCCCGAAGGGCGTGAGCAGCCTCACCCCGTTCCTCGCGATCCCGAACGCCCGCGAAGCGATCGGCTTCTACCGTGACGCGCTCGGTGCCCGTGTGGTGGACGTCACCGAGATGAACGGCATCGTGGTCCACGCGGTGCTCGACTTCGGGCACGGACAGCTGCAGATCGGTGAGCCTCATTCCGACTACAACCTCGTCGCCCCACCCGCAGGAGACGATGATTGCTACTCGCTCGGCCTGTACGTGCGCGATGTCGATGAGGTCGTCGCATCGGCCGAAGCAGCCGGAGCAGTCGTGCGGGAACCGACGACGGACTTCGCTTCGGGCGACCGTTACGCAAGCGCCCGCGACCCCTTCGGTGTTCGCTGGTCGATCATGACGCGCACCGTCGATATCTCAGAAGAGGAGAGCGCTCGTCGCGTGGCCGCATGGGCGGCCTCACAGAACGCCTAGGGCGCGGTCATCCGAACCGGGCTGTACACGACCAGCTTCAACCCCGCGGTCGCGTTGATGGCGAGCTGCTCGCGGTTGAGGTGCAGCTCACCGTCGACGGGGTGGATGAGCCGCAGGGTCGCCCCGCGCTGAGCCCGAACATCATGACGTGACCACGTGCGGCGAAACGTCTCGCTCGCATCGTGCAACTCGTCGGTCAGCTGGACGAATCGAGGATCGGCGAGGTCGTTGCCGATGCTGTGCCGCAGGCTCGCGATGAGGCACGCGGCGGCGAGGTCGGCATCCGGGTACATGGCTCGTTCGTCGGCATCGAGGATCAGGTCGCGCAGCTGGTTCCGGCCGGGTGCGAGCCGGGGATCGAGCGCGACGGCGTGTTCGTTCGCGTCGATGACGGTGAGGTACCTGTCCTCGATGAACGCCGGGTGCGGAAGCGAATGCAGAAGGTCGGTCGCGCTGGGCGGAACCGCCGTGTCCCGCGAGGCGCCCCGCCGACGAGCAACGGGCTGAGACGCGAGGACGTGGAGATGCGCGGCTTCGTCCGCGTCGAGACGCAGTGCACCAGCCAGAGCATCGAGTACCTGCCCGGAGGGATGACGGTCACGACCGCGCTCGAGACGCAGGTAATAGTCCGCGCTGATGCCCGCGAGCATGGCGAGCTCTTCGCGCCGGAGTCCAGGCACGCGCCGGGCCCCGCTTGCGGCGATACCGGCCTGCTCGGGCGTGACGCGCTCCCGGCGCGCCCGCAGGTAGCTGCCGAGGGGGTTCGCCCGTTCCTTCGCGAGACCACCGGTGTTCGGGAGAGCCCCGCGCAGAGGGGGTCCTGACAGACCCCGGTCCGAAGCGGATCCTGGCTGGACCTCCATGACGTGCATAGCGTCGAGAACATCGCTTCAACGAGACATATTTCTAGGAGATCGTCGTGGGTGTTGTTCTGGTCACCGGTGCGAACAAGGGCATCGGATTCGAGACCGCCAAGCAGTTGCAGGAGCTCGGTCACGTCGTCTACGTCGGCGCGCGTACCCCCGAACGGGGGCAGGACGCGGCGCAACGAATCGGGGCGCGGTTCGTGCAGCTCGACGTGACCGACGACGATTCGGTCGCCCGCGCGCTCGAGGTCATCGCCGCTGCCGAAGGGCGGTTGGACGTGCTGGTCAACAACGCCGGCATCCAGGAGTTCGAGCCGGTCGGCGGTCCGCTGGCACTGCGCGGGTTCGATACCAACGCCGTCGGAGTCGTGCGCGTCACCGAGGCGGCGCTGCCGCTGCTTCGCGGTTCGACGAATCCGGTCGTCGTGACGGTCTCGAGCAGCGCCGGCTCGTTCTGGGCCGTCACCAACCCCGACCGACCCGAGTACCACCTCACGAACGCGGTGTACGCGGCGTCCAAGGCAGCGGCGACGATGCTCACCCTCCAGTACGCCAAGGCGAACCCGGACATGCGCATCAACGCGATCGAGCCGGGCTACACCGCGACCGACATGACCGCCGCCTTCGAGGGCGGTCGTCCTGTCGACGAAGCCGCGCGCGCCGTCGTGAAGCTCGCGACCATTGACGCGACGGGGCCGACCGGGACGCTGCAGGATGAGGCCGGGGTGCTGAGCTGGTGACGACGATCGGCGTCCTCGGGGCCGGTCAGGCCGGCAGCACGTTCGCGCGCGCAGCGTCCGCTGCCGGGTACGACGTCATCCTGGCCAACTCTCGCGGCCCGC
Organism: Microbacterium sp. Yaish 1; assembly: GCF_002245215.1. GTDB lineage: Bacteria > Actinomycetota > Actinomycetes > Actinomycetales > Microbacteriaceae > Microbacterium. The sequence goes on along the minus strand of NZ_NPMR01000002.1, from coordinate 892,443 downwards.
ACACTCTTCGCGGATTGGTGGGGGAGATGGGGCCACGGGTGCGTGCGGAGACTGTGAGTGATGCGGCGGCGGAGTCGGATGTCGCGTTCCTCGCATTCCCGTCAGCTGCCGGACTCCAGAATCGTCAAAGCCTTCAGCCACATCCAGTTTCATCCGCGGATACCGCTGCGCGTTCCGAGCGACGCGCTCCCCGCGCTGGTGCGGCTCGCCCGGCCTCGCGGTGCGACGGACCGGAAAGCTCTCTCTGTATCCAGCGACTTTCCGGATGCCGTCGCATTCGTCACCCGTCTCTACGACGATCTCGGGTTCGACACGGTCGACAACAGTCCGCTCGCGGAATCGTGGCGCAGTGCACCCGGTACGCCGGCATGGGCGGCATCCGTCGACGGTCAGAGCCAGCGGGAACTCCTCGAGAATCTGCGCCGGGCGGGGGAAACAAGCCGCTACGAACGTCTCTAGTCGGGTGAATTCGACGGCGCTAATTTTGCGTCACGTAACAACTCGTTGCGTGTGTTCACAAGGAGGAAAGATGTCACTCATTCTTGACACCGTCGATCTCGACGCCGAGCTCCAGGTGCTGTGCGACCCGGAGAGCAGCCGGCTGGCTGAATTCACGTCCAAGTTCCACGAGTTCCGCAACTCGCTCACGCCGGAGGAGCGCGACTACCTCGACTTCATCCGTCGCGCGGCCGACGTCGCCGTCGCAGAGCACGGTCGAGCGCTCATCGAGGACGTCGACGCCTTCGAGGCTCACATCAGCGACATGCTCGGAGACGAGTACATCGCCCCTGAGATGGGCGGCATCGTGATCCGCACCACGGTCGTCCTGAAGTGCGCGACGTGGCTGCTCAAGTGCTGACGGTTCCCCCCGCCGATCGCGCCGACACCGTGCGGCGCGCACGTCCCGAGAACGCGCGAGTCTGAGGAGACCCATGACCGAGCAGTCCGACTTCGACTGGATGCGCTACCTGGCATCGCTCGGCATTTCGGACCCCGCGGTCACGCCTCTGCACGACGAGCGGAACGAAGTGGTTCGCGCCCGAACTCGGGACGGGCGCGAACTGCTTCTCAAGCGCGGGAAGAAGCGGACGCCCGCCGGCGACGGCGCGCTGCTTACCGAAGGGCTCGTGTATCAACTGCTGGGTGAAGGGGGTATCGCCGACATCGCGCCGCGATGCATCGCCCATGACCGTCGCAGCGACATCCTCGTCACGGAGTTCCTGCCGTACCCGACAGCGCGCGCGGCGTGGGACTCGCTGGGGGAGTTGCCGGGAGCATGGGCCTCCCTCGGTGCTCAGCTCGCCCGCGTTCACGCCGGCACGCGGCGGCTGCCGGAATGGGCGTCACGGCTGCTCGGTCCGTTCGCCGATCTGGTTCCCGATGACGAGCCGCTCCATCCCGACGACCTGGTCACGTCTACACCCGGGCAGTTGCAGGTCATTCGCACGATTCACGCCGACCCCGCCGTCACGGCACGCCTGGCCGACCTCACGGATGCGCGGGAGACATCGCTCGTCCACGGAGATGCACGTCTCGACAACATCCTCGTCGACCCCGCATCCGACGTCAGATTCATCGACTTCGAACTGTCTCGCGTCGGCGACCCGCTGTTCGATCTCGGGTCCCTGCTCGGCTCGATGATCGAGTACGTCGTCATCGAATCGCCTCCCGGAACCGACGAGAAGATGTCGGACTTCATTCCGAGTGTCGCCGGACGGTTGCATGGCCGCGCCCGGTCGGCCATCGCGGGATACCGGGCGACCGCCCGTGCGCTGGGCGGCCAGCTCTCCGACCCGGAAGATTTCCTGTCGCGAACCGCATCCTTCGTCGGTGTGCATCTGCTTCACCGGGCGGGTGCGCTCGCTCACCACCTCCACGGCGAGACGCGTGTCGGGCGCGCCTTCTCCGTCATGGGGTGTGCGTTCGTCAAGAACCCCTCCGTGCTCTTGCGGCCCTGGGGGCTCGACGCTTCCTACGCCTGGATCCGTGCGAAGAGCGGCGCCGCATGATCGATGCGATCGTGTCGGAGGTCGAGCGGTTCACCGACGGCCTCACGGTGACCGATGAAGCGGCTCTCGTTCGCCAGCTCTACGCGGTGCTCCACCTGCGCCGGGCGCCGAGCTCGGATCACGCGCGTTCTTCGCGACACGCTTTCTCGGCTGCGGAGATCTTCGGCCGCGTGACCCGCAACGAGGAAGGGTGGCGGCCTCTCGAATCGCCCGGCGCCGGTACGTCGATCTTCGAGAAGGCGGGCTTGCGCGTGCGGGTCGACGCACGCGACGTCGTCGCGGACGGAGTCCTTTCGCTGCCAGCCATCCGTGACCGGTTGTCGCCGGCGTTCGCGGGGCTGCTGTCGCCGTCTGAACCGCCGGATCAGGGTGTCCGGGTCTATGTGCCCGTCGCTCGGGATGCCGCACCGGAGGCGGGCCGCATGCTCGCCCGGGCAGTAGGGGAGGTCACCACGCGCTACATCGTCAAGGCGCTCAGCGTGAAAGAGGAGTACCCCCGACCCGACGCCTTCACCATCTATCTTTCGCGAAGCGACCTCGAGCCGGTGCTCGAGGCGCTGGGTGAGGGGGCTCTCGCGCGGTTCTTCACCTCGGCGCCGCGGCACTCCCTGTTCGCCAAGATCCACGGCTCCGGCGTCTCGTGGATCGAGGGCCCGGCGCGTGACAGCGCCGGACAGGTGCGCGCAGCCTGCGTGGCACGCGCTCTCCGCAGCCGGCTGAGCGCACGGGAATCGTTGGCTGCGGCGGTTCGAGGAGAGTTCGCGGCTGCGGGTATCGACGCTGCCGAGCCCTACCGGTTGGTCCCGGAGGTGTCGTATGCCGGCTAGGCTGCCGCGGCTCCTCGTCGGAATGTGCGCGTCATCGGCTCTCGTCTCGCTGCTGCCCGAACTCGCGCGACTGCGCGCAGCCGCTGCAAGCTGCGCGGTCGTGATGACGCCGTCGGCGGCGCGTCTCATGTCGCCCGCTCTGGTCGGCTCGGTGATGAACTGCCCGGTCTACGTCGAGATCGACGAGCCGACGGGCGGGGTTCCGCGACATCGATCCCTCTCCGATGAAAGCGACATGGCGTTGGTCGCTCCCGCCACCCTCAACACACTGAGCAGCCTGGCGGGCGCGTCGACGGGCAACCTCCTGACGCTGACGCTGACGAACTTCGCCGGCCCGATCGGCCTGATCCCCGTTCTGAACGACGACATGCGATCCAAGCCTGCCGTGCAGCGCGTTCTCGCACAGTTGACGGCCGACGGGTTCGTCTTTCCCCCAGAGGAGGCGGGGGCGGCGCGAGACCTGTCCGGCCGAGTGCAGCCGGGGGTGAGCCGGCACGGGCTGAACAAGCTGGTCGTGCAGCTCGCGGCGCGGGCTGAGGAGGCGAGTCGTGACGACTGAATCCCGGACCAGAGAGGATGTCGTGCCCGCGCGTCTGCTCGGTCCCGATCTGTTGCGCGGCGTCGGCATCATCCTGCTCCTGCTCACCAACGTTCCGCTGATCCTCACCCCGATCCGGTACGACCAGGTCGCGGGTGCGAGTCCGTTCACCGGCATCCCCGCGGACGACGCCGCGGTCGTGCTGTTCCTGAGCGTCCCCACGATGACGGGGATGGGGATGTTCGTCCTCGCGATGGGTCACGGTCTCGCCCGGGCGGGGGCGGGGCGGCGAGATTTCCGATACGCGGTCATCCGGCTCGCCGTCATCGGGATGCTCGGACTGCTCCACGGCCTCCTGATCTGGTGGGGCGACATCCTCTTCTCCTACTTCATCGCCGGTGTGATCGCGTTGTACTTCCGGTTCCGTCAACCGGTTGCTCAAATCGCGATCGGTGCCAGCATCACGATGTTCCCCCTCGTGCTCGTCGTGGCCGACCTGCTGGCGCGCATCGGAACCCCCCGCGACGGTTCCGCGGATGCGATGTCTTCTGTCGCAGACGCCTATCGCGGCCTGCAGGATGATGCGGCACGTGCCTACGGCTCGCACGACGCGGCAGCGATTCTGCAGCAGCGGCTGACCGACTGGCTCGTCTACATGCAGGACTTCGCTCCCGTCGGGCTGCCGCAGCTCGTCGGTCTCCTTCTCATCGGCATCGGGATCTCGCGCCTGCGGGCCGCGGGCTCGGCGGTGCTGGCGACCCGGGGGGCGCGCTCCGTCCTCGTGACGGTCGTCGTGGTCGCCGGCGCGGCCTACCTCTTCCAGCTCGGCGTTCAGACCCTGCTTCCCCAGGACACCGGAGTGCTCAGCGCGCTCGCGACATGGTGCCAGGTCGTCGCGCCGCCCGTTCTCGCGGTGGCCATCTATGTCTTGATCCTGATCCGCGAGAAGCGCCTGTCGGCGTCGCCGCTGGTCCGAGCCGTTGCGGCGATGGGGCGATACCCGCTGTCGATCTACATCTTCACGAGTATCGTCTGCGCCATCGCGGCCTACGGCCTCGGCTACTACGGTCACGTCTCGGCGAGCGGGGCGGTCGCCGTCGGAGTGGTGCTGACGGTCGTATTCGCACTCCTGTCGATCGCTCTGGAGCGTGCCGGACGGCAGGGGCCGATGGAGAGTCTCATCCGGTTCGTCGTGAAGCGGCGGCGACCCGATCAGGCATAGACACCGAGCAGAGGAGAGGACACGTGGAATCGATAGCGCGTTTCCGTTCGACGATGACCACCGCGGGACGGGCCGCAGCGAAGGAGAGCTCGCCCGTCACGGCCGAGCATGTCGCCTACGCACTCGCCTCCGACAATGGTGCCGAGCATCCGGTGGCCAGGCGGGTGCGCGCGTACGGCGACGCGCGGGGATGGGGTTCGCAGGATGCACGCCGCGGCTTCGCCGACCGCCTCGGGTTGCGTCGACGTCCGACCTGCGAGCCGACTCTGCAACGCGAGATCGAACGAGCGGCCGCGAGCGGCGATCCCGACGTTCGCGCGGTTCTCCGCTCGATGCAGCGACGGGGGGAGCTGGTCGAACTGGCCGACTTCGTGTCGGCCTCCGGCCTCGATCTCGCCGGCTGGCTGGGGCCGGACGATGCCTGACGAGACCGGGCCCCGGGCTGCCCTCGCACTGAAAGACGTCACGAAGACGATCGACGCGTCGCGGATCCTCGACGGCGTCACCTTCGACGTTCCGGCGGGTCAGGTTGTCGGGCTGATGGGGCCGAACGGCGCAGGAAAGACGACGCTCATGAGAAGTCTCGCCGGGTTGTACGAGCTCACCTCGGGAAGCGCGCTGGTCGACGGCCACCCCGCGGGCAGTCCCGAGGCTCGGCGTGCGTTGAGTCTGATGCCCGAAGATCCCGACCTCTACCCTGGGCTCAGCGTGATCGAACACGTGCGGCTGGTCGAAGGACTCAACCGTGTCACGACGACCGCCCAGGCGCGTTCCGCGCTGCTCGAGAGATACGACCTCGCTGACAAGCGCGACGCGCTCCCTCACGAACTTTCGCAGGGCATGCGGCGGAAGCTCGCGCTCATCCTCGCGCTGACGAAAGGATCGCGCGTCCTGCTCCTCGACGAGCCGTTCAACGGGTTGGACCCCGTGGCGTCCCGTGAACTGCGCGACGAAGTACGCCGACTGTCCGAGCAGGGACGCACCGTTCTCATCTCCATGCACGGGCTCGGCGACCTCGAGAAGATCGCCGATCGGGCGCTCATGCTCTACGGCGGCCGCCTCGTCCACGACATGAGCGTGCGCCCGGCTGGCGACTCCGGCGAGTCTCTCGAAGACGCCTACCTCCGCGTTGTTGGGACGATGAGCTGTGGCCCCGCCTAGCGCCCGTCCACGTCACGCGAGGACTGCTGCGGTCGCACTCGTCATCGCCTATGCGCGGATGCGGATACGCGACCTGCGCGTGCTCTTCATCAACCCGCTCGCCCTGGTCCTGTCGGCGCTCGGGGCCGTGGGCTACCTGTGGGTCCTCGTCACCCAGGGTGACGACGTGTCCGGCGGAGACCAGACCCCGGGGGTGCGAGTGGGGGGTCTCGTCCTCGGGTTGATCTTGGCGCTCGTCGTGCTGACGGCGCAGCGCGGATCGCCGCTGCGGTTGCGCCCCGGCGACGTGTCGTGGGTTCTCACGAGTCGCGACGGTCCGGTCTTGATGCTGTTGACCCACGCTTTCGGATCCGCGGCGATGGGATTCATCGGGGCGTCGGCGGCCAGCGCGGTCGCCCTCGTGCTCCGCGGTGAGCCGCCGCAGCTGGGGCTCGTCTCGGGCGTCGCGCTGTCGAGCATCCTCCTTCTCATCCGATCCGTCTCGTTGTGTGCCCATGCTCTGGGGCAGCGGATCTCGAAACGCGGGCGTACCGCGCTCGTCGGCGTTGCGAGCGTGTGGGCGGTCGCATGGGTAGCCCTGAACGCGGCGGCCTATGCGGGTCTCGTGCCGCCCGGAAGCCCCTTCGAATGGGGGCTGTCAGTGGTGGCTCAGCCGATCGCCGCGGTCGTGTCTCCGGAGTCAGCGGATCTCACGGTGAGCGTCTGGTGCATGGTTCTCGCGGTGATCGCCGTGTCGATACTCGCCGCGCAGCCGCGGGCGTTCGTCGAACCGGCGGTGCAGGAGAGCATCCTCGCCAATCAGCTGTCGAAGGCCCTCTCCGGCGGGCCGTCTTCTGCTCTGCAGGGGAGGGGCTACGCCGTGGGGATGAGATCGTGGGATCGGTGGCCGTCGCGCCCGATCTCCGCGGTCCTGGTGAGTCATCTCGCACAGGTGCGTCGCCGCCGTTGGCAGTACCCGGCCACCGCGGTCGCGCTCGTCGCGGTGGTTTCGGTGTGTCTGCTCTCCGGTGGGGTCGTGCCGGTGGCGGTCGGAGTGGTCATCGCGGTGCTCCTCCCGTCTCTGTCGGCGGCCTCGCAGCTGGCCGCGGCAGATCTGGATCACCAGCATGTGCTCCTGGCCGATGTCCCGGTGGTCAGGACCGGTCTCGCCGGCGTGCTGCTGAACGCGGGCTTCGACCTGGTCGTGGCAGCGCCCGCGGTGGTCCTGGGCGTCTCGGCCCAGTTCAGCCACGTGGGGTGGGGCATCGCGTATCTGGTTCCTCTGGGCCTCTTCTTCGTGTGTTCCTCGCTCGCCGGTGTGGGTGCACGAGCGTTCTCGGAAGCGCCGATCGGACGTGCGGTCGCGGGGCTCGTGCTCAGCGCTGCCCCGCTTTTGATCGCAGTGTCGAGTGTGATCGGCTACGGCGACGATCACGTCGCTCTCCGCTCATGGGTGACGATCGCCGGCACAGTGATGGTGGCCGCGGTCCTCTACTTCGGGCTGGCTTTCGCGGTGTTCCGTTCGGCGCTGCCCGGCGCGCGCCCGGGCGGTGCACCGACGTCGACGGTCACCGGGCGGGTAGACGCGCGATGAGCATCCATCCGCTGTCAGTGGGACCCGACCTGAAGTCACCACCGGACACCGCGACGCGCTCGCGCAGACGGTCGAGTCCGTAACCGGACGATGGGATGCCGTTCGCGATCGGTCTGGCGTCCATGGTGTTGGTCATCTCGAGTCGGACGTCGTCGTCGACCACCTCAAGAGTGATCGTCACGGAGGTGTTCTCGGGGGCGTGCTTGGCGATGTTCGTGGTGCCCTCACGGATCAGGTGGACGAGGGTCTGCTCGATCGTCGATGACACCGAGGCTTCGGTGGAGCGCACGTCGATCGTCGCGCCGAGCTGAGCGAGCGCGCCGCGCGCTTCGTCGAGTGCGGAGCCGATGCTCGTCGGCTGTTCGTCGCCGGGTGGTGCCGAAGAGCCGTCATCGTCGCGCACGATCCTCAGCATCCTGCGGATGTCTGCGAGCGCCTGGTCGGCGCCGGCGCGGATCGCACGAACGGATTGGTCACGCAGGGCTTCGTCGTGCACCCGTTCGAGCACCCTCGCGTGCATCGAGACGAGCGTGATGTCGTGCGCGATGATGTCGTGCAACTCGTCCGCGATGCGCTCTCGTTCGGCCTCGATCGCCGCGGAGCGTGCCTGCGCCAGAGCGGCGACGTCGCTCGCCAGGTGCAGCTCGCGCCCGTGAGCCGCCCGGAGCGCCCAGCCGATGGCGGATGAGATCGCGATCACGAGCGCCAGTGCCGGCAGCGCGGTGTTCGCGAAGATTCCGAGGACGGTGCTCGCCAGAATCGTCAGGCTCAGCGTCGCGACGATGTAGATCGTCAGGAACCACAGCGGGCTTGTGTAGACCACGAGGCCGGCGCCACCGGCCAGGTAGAGAACATCGCTGCCGTCCTGCCCCGTGGTGAGCTGGACGAGCGTGACGAGCAGGAGACCCGTCGCTGCTGCTGCCGGCCACCAGATGAACAGCGCCGTGGCGAGCATCGCTGGCAACCCGAACATCATGCCCCGCCAGGCGACGTCGGGGTCGGCGATGACGAGGCCGATATCGACGATGAGCATCATGGCCAGGACGAGGAGCAAGATGATGCGCCCCCAGCGTGGCAGCGCGCTGAACCCGCGCGTGTCCGCGCCCGCTCGGGCCGGTGCGTGCTTGTGCCGCGATCTCCTCTGACGCTCCGTCACCCTCCCATCATGCCCGGAGGGGCGCTCGCCTCACTTGCAGATTCCGAGCAGGCGGCACAGCTCACGCATGATCGGTCCGGCCGGTCGCATCTCCGCGGTGAGCATGACGAGTTTCGCGAACATTGATTCTCCTAACGAAGGGCCTCGGTGGAGGATCGCCGACGCGCGTGCCGGTGCGCTGCATTCCGAAGTATCGGAATCTGCATACTTAGGTATTAACCCGATCGTGGAGATTCTTCGTAGAATTGCGTCGTGGGGGACACGCGGGTGCTGATCGCCGACGACGAAGCGCTCGTCCGTCATGCTCTCCGCGTTTTCGTCGAGACCAGCGAGGACATGTGCGTCGTCGGGGAGGCGATCGATGGGGAGAGTGCGGTAGCGGCGACGGGCGAGCTCCGGCCCGACGTCGTGCTCATGGATCTGCAGATGCCCACGGTCTCGGGGGTCGAAGCGACGCGCAGGATCACGACGGCATTCCCCGAGGTGCGGGTGCTCGCCGTCACGACGTTCTCGACTGAGCGGCACGTCGTGCCCGCACTCCGAGCAGGGGCCTCGGGTTACCTGGTGAAGGACACGGACCCGGACGACATCGTCGAGGCGATTCGCGAGGTTCACGCCGGTCGATCCGTCATATCCGCGCGGGTGACGCGCGACCTCGTCCGTTCTGTCGGGGAATCTCCGGGCGCCGTCAGCGGAGCGCTGGTACCGTCACCGCTCACGCCTCGCGAGCTGTCGATCGTGAAGGCTCTTGCGCAGGGGCGCTCGAACGCCGAGATCGCGCGCGAGCTCCATCTCGCCGAGCCCACGGTCAAGGCGCACCTCGGTCGGATCATGACCAAGTGGGGCGTGCGCGATCGCGTGCAGGTACTCATCTACGCGGTGACGAAGCAGGTCATCGACGCCGATTCCCTCGATCTGCGGCGGCCCGGCTGACATGTATCCGACACGCGGGTCTCGCTCGGTGAGTCGGCCGATCCTCGGCGTCGCGTGTTCGACCCGAGCTTCAATCCGTGCTCGCCCGATCGCGCAAACGCGCGGGCAGCTGCTTGTGTGTCTTGGGGGTCGTTCGGTCATGGTGGGGAAGCTATGGCGAATTCGGTAGCTGTGATCGGTGGGACGGGATTCGTCGGCCGTCATGTGGCAGAAGAGCTCGCTCATGCGGGATTCGACCCGCTCATCCTCAGTCGAGGCCGGAACGCCGAATTGCGATCCGATCAGAGGAGTCGCGTCGTCGATATCGCTAATGGGGCGGAATCTCTCCGCGAAGCGATCTCGGGGTCGATCGCCGTGATCAATGCGGCGAGTCACGTCGGGGATGATGAACGGGAGCAGCGCCGCGTGAATGTCGACGGTGTGAGGCATACCGTCGAGGCGACGACGTCGCTCGGCATCCCCCTCGTGCACGTCAGTACGGCGGGAATCTACGGGGCGCTCGCGTTCTCAGGCGGCAGCGAGGGGCGGTATCCGGTTCGCCCCGAGTCCGAACTCAGCGTGACGCGAGCGCGAGGTGACGCGATCGCGTCCGCTGCCGGCGCGTCCGTGCTGCGCCCCCTGTTCATCACCGGCGTGGGGGACGGGCATTTTCTTCTGCGGCTGCTCTCCGCCCACGCCGCACTAGGAGCATGGATCGAAGACGGTGCCGCCCGCTTGTCCGTGGCATCCGCCGACCTGGTCGCCCGGGCAGCGGTCGCTGCCGTGCGGCATCGCCTGGATGGTGGAGCGGGTGCGGTGGTGCATGTCGTGCCGGATCGGCCCGTCGCCGTGAGAGACCTCCTCTCGCCGATCCTCGCCGAGTGGGGGAGGCTTCCGTCCCGGTCGCTCAGTGCCGCCGATGCCGGTGCGGCGCTCGAGTCGCGCGGCATCCCGGCACGCAAGGTCGCACAGTTCGCCCACGACTACTTCCTCTCGTCCGAGCGCCTCCGCGATCTCGTGCCCGATGCGGGAAGCCGCAACGTTCACCTCACGGCTGCCGCTTTGTCGTGGTACGTCCAGCACGGGCGGTCGGCGCGCTGAACGCGTGAGCACCGGCCGCGCACCGGCCAGGGGATAATGGGCTCTCGTGCGCAAGGATGAAGCAAACCGCCAGGTTTCGACGGCGGTCCGGCGGACACCGCAGCAGAGCCGGTCACAGGAGACCCAGCGCGCGGTGGTCGAGGGTGCCGCGAGCGTGTTCGACCGCGAGGGGTACGGCAAGGCCAGCCTCTCGATGATCGTCGAGGAATCGGGAGTCTCGCAGGGCTCCATGTACTTCCACTTCAAGTCGAAGGAGCAGATCGCGCTCGCGGTCATCAACGAGCAGAACGCCCGGTCGCTGCCGCTCCTGACAGATGCGTTCGACACCTCGCCCGGCGTCTTCGTGCGGTTGGTCTCGGTGTCGCGGGCCATGGCCGACCAGCTGCGTGCCGACTCGGTCGTTCGCGCCGGCATCCGGTTGGCGCTCGAGGAGGGGGCCCTCGGCGCGCCCGCGGGCGAGTTCTACCTCAGCTGGGTGGAGACCACGGCCGCGATGATCGGGCCCGCGCTCGAGCGGGGCGAACTGGCGAGCGGACTGTCGCCGGAAGCCCTCGCGAAGACGCTCATCGGCTTCTTCACCGGTGTGCAACTCATGTCGCAGGCGCTGAGCTCTGGTGACGACCTGCTCACCGGCCTCCGAGACATGTGGATCTTCGCGGTCGACGCGATGGTGCCCCCCGCCGATCGCGTCGCCGCCACCCGAGCAGTCGAGGCGGCCTTTCGGATCGATTCCGTCTAACGCGCGTAGGCGAGCGACGCTGAGGCCCGCAGGTCGCCGGTGCCCTGCGCGACGACGTCGAAGACGTTCCACCGCACGGACGCCCGGTCGATCCGTTGCGTCCGCGTAATGCTGACCTCGAGGAGCAGGGGAGCGTCCAGCGGTTCCCGCTCACCGACGTCGAAGGAGGCGCTCCGCATCCAGATGGAGTTGGCAGACGCCCGGTCCAATCCGTCGCTGAAGTAGATCAGCGCCTGCGCTTGCTGTGCTGACAGGCGGAGGAGGTCGAGCACGGTGACTGCCCGTCGCGCCGCAGGGTCGCCCGTCGACACGATCTCGTGCCGGAACTCGATCGAGCGCCCGATGTCCATGCGGATCAGGTGGGAACGCCACACGTGCTCGCCCGCGCCATCGGCGGCCAGTTCGAGCGGGAGCGGAGCCCCCTCTGCTGGGGTCTCGTGAGGGAATGCGGGCGGATGATCCAGTTGTGCGACCGCCCGCATCGCGCCCAGGGTGAGACGTGCGTCCATGCCCGTGCGCGATGGCGGTGCGTCGAGCGTGCCGGCGACCGGTATCCCCTCGAGCTCGACGTCCGCGGAGGTTCCGGCGCGGAGACTGATACTGCGCAGACGCGGGGGAGAGGCCGACGAGTCTTCGTCGCGCTCTGCGAAATGCGCGCACACCGTTTCGACCAGGACGACGGCGTCGATCGAGCTGAAATGCGGGGCGGGTCGTGAACTCCTCTTGACCGTCCACGCGTCGGGATATCTGAGGGCCGCGCGGCCATCGAGCGTAATGCGGCGCTCGCTGGAGGGCGTCGCGGAGCCGACGAAAGTCCTTGCGACGTCTCGGAACCGAGTCGCGAGATAGCGCTCGGATGCCGGGCCGAGAAGATCGTCCAAACTCGCTCCGATTGCCTTCGCGGACGCGTGAGCCCGGTTCGAGTAAGTCATGCGGTCAGCTTATTTAAGCCCCGCGCGTGACGCCAGGTCGCCGTGAATTCGATGGAGGGAGGGCTCAACGGGTGAACACCGGCACGTCCACGTACTCACCGCGGTGGGCTCGGGTGCCGATCAGGCCGCCGAGTTCGAGGTCTCCTCGATGCGCGGCGACCGCGACGGCTACGCCGCCTGCGCCGGTGGCGCCGTCGAGGGTCACGCGTCGTCCGAGCCCACCCGGTGCCAGCGGGCCGTGCTCGGTCGGAACGAGCATCGACTGGAGGTCGGCGAGCAGGCCATCGGAGTCGATCCTGCCCGGCAACGAGCCGAGGCGTTCGTTGACGAGGCTCGCTGCGAAGAGGAGCCCGGCGGAGCCGCACATGAGTCCGGGCGCGACCCCCAGTGACGTTCGGAGCCCGGCAGCGATGCGTTGCCAACGCTGGGCAGCCAACTCGCTCGCGGGGAGTATCGTCGAGGCCGCTACGAGAAGCCCGGCGTTGCCGCGATCCAGGTGAGGCCGGAACGTGTTCTGCCCGTCGACGAAGTACAACACGCGATTCACGACCTGATAGAGTCTGCGCTCCGCGTCGATGAGGTTGTAGGGGACGCTCGTTTCGCTTCCCCTCGCCCGCGACCAGAGCGACAGGGCCAGGGCCATTCCCGAGGCTCCGCCCATCAGGCCCCGTCGTTCCGATTCCTCCGTGCGACCGAGGTCGGTGCGGAGCAGGTGTCGGGCCCGAGCCTCCAGCTCCCGTCCGAGTCGATCGGTCACAGCGGCCGTATGGCCCGTCGGCCGACCATCTGCGGCGACGAGGAGCGAAGTCAGGATGCCGGACAGGCCGGTGTCCAGCCGCGAGCTGATCGCGTCGAGCTCGGCGGTCTCCAGAAGCTCCAGGTAGGCGTCGAACCACAGCGACGCCGCGTCGTGGTTCCCGTTCCGCTCCAGCACCGCCGGGAGCAGTCCGACGCCGCCGATCAACCCGAGATCCGAGACCCGCAGGGGCCGTGACGGTCCGTCCTGCACGACGGCGAGCAGCTGTTGCTGCGCCGCACGAATCACGCTGTCGTCGCTCGGCAGAAGGAGCAGGCTCAGGAGGCCGTCGCCGAAGCTCGCGACGGAACGATTGTCGAGATTCCCCCGGGGAGACCGCAGCGGACGCGGCAGGCCGATCCCCGTGTCGAGATAGTGGCGGCAGGCGTTCGCGTACGCCCGGTAGATCTCCGTCGCCGTCGGCGGCTCGGTTGTCGGGGCGGGATGCGTCCCCGCGGCCGACCGAGTCGTCGGCGTCCTGCCGGCGAAGTAGCGCTGCGCGCCCGACGCCCATCGCGATCGCCACCCGGGGTCCAGGTGCGCCGATACGACGGGAGGCCAGTAGGCGTATGTCATCAGCGTGTCGACGGCCTGGAGATCGCCGTCGCCGGCCGATTCCGCAAGAGCGCTGTAGACCCACGGCGCCCCGTGCGCCGCCGGTGCTCCGGGCCCGCGGCTGCGGCTCGCCGTCTCGAAATCGACGAGGGCCACTCCGTCGCCGGTGACGAGGACGTTCGACGGCTCGAGGTCGTTGTGAGCAACACCCGATGCCGAGAGATCGGCGACGAGCTCGCGGAGCTGGTCTCCCATCGTCGCGACGCGGCGGGCGTAGGCCTCGGCCAGCACGCGGTACTCGTCTGTTCCCCGATCGAGGCCGGCGTACACCGGGCTGTTCGAGACCACCCAGTCATGAAGCGTGACCCCGTCGATGAACGTCTCGACCAGAAACCTGCTCATGCCGATCTCGAAGCTGTCGACGAGTCGCGGCACGCGCGATTCGAGCCCGGAGTCATCAGCCAGAAGACGGAGGGTGTCCGTCTCGTCGCAGATTCGCTGCGCGGCATCCGTTCCGCGCTCGTCGAGCCCGATGAATCGGATCCCCCGCTTGATCACGACGCGGCCGCCCGTGGCGAGATCGTCGGCGAGGTAGGTTCCGCCGCCCGCGTGCACAGTGACGGCGGTGCGAACGCGGTATCGGTCGGGGAGCGCGTGCGGGTTCACGCCGAAGCGGAGTCCGGACGCTTCGCAGAGGTGTTCCCTGTCGGATGCCACCGGAACGACGACGCGGGCGTCCACTCGCGGTGTTCCGTCGGGACCGGCGATCACCGCGCGGCCCTGTTCGTCGAACGGAGTCGACTCCGAGAACTCGAAGGCGCCCCATCCGCTGTGGATGATGGAGTCACCCAGGGAATGGTCGCCGGCGACCGGCGGGCCCGAACGGGGGCCGAGGGCCTGGCGGAGCGACGCGAGGCACGGGGCGAGGTCGTCGGGGCGCGGATAGAGCACGATCACCTTGCCGGCGGTCGTTCGCGGCGCATTCTGCGAGTAGAGCGCCCAGAGGAACTCGCGCCGCGAGACGTGCTTCATCGTGATTCCGAATTCGCGCGCGACCCGCTTGGTGATCGCGAGCACCTCTTCGAACTCGTCGAAGCGCGGCGCGACATGAATCTTGAACCCCTGCGCCGGCAGTGGGCGGCGCCCACGGATGACGTTCCACATGCCCCATTCCGATGGTGGGTCCTGCGGGTCCTGACCGAGCGGACCGCAGAAGCGGCTGTCGATCGGGACGTCCCGCGCTTCGGGGCGCCAGAGCGCGAGGGAGGCGGTCATCACCGAGTCCGCGAGATCGTCGAGGCGGGTCATGGCCGGCGCCCCGGTTCGCTGTCGAGGCGGGCGGACATCTCCGCTGCCTCCGGCCGCGAGTCACGCGCGGGGATCGTTTCCGAGAACATGAATTCCACCTCCCTTGTACAGCCGGAAATCCGGCGGTGGTGCAGGTGGCCAGACGCCTCCCGGTTGTCGCGCGGATGCGGCGGAAGAAGCGAGATTCCACGGTTCGGAATCGATGGCCCCCACGTTTGGATATTCGTGTCACATGTGGCTGGTGACATCGCGATACTAACACGGGCGATCGCCTTATTTTCAAGTGTTTCGTTTGGTTATCCGCGCGAAACGGCTAATGCGGCGCGGAGTGGATGACGGCTACAGAGCTCGCCCGAGGTACGGCGCCGTCCGGCTCGCGGGATTGCGCGCGAGATCGGCCGGCGCGCCCACCGCCACGACGTGCCCGCCGGCGTTGCCGCCGGACGGGCCGAGATCGATGACCCAGTCGGCCGACGCGACGACATCCATGTCGTGTTCGACGACGACCACCGTGTTGCCCGCGTCGACGAGAGCGTGCAGCTGGGTGAGCAGCAGCCGCACGTCGGCGGGGTGCAGCCCGGTGGTCGGCTCGTCGAGCAGGTAGAGGGTGTGGCCTCGGCGCGTCCGCTGCAGCTCGGTCGCGAGCTTGATGCGCTGGGCCTCGCCGCCTGACAGCTCGGTAGCGGGCTGACCGAGCCTCAGATATCCGAGACCGACTTCGCGCAGCGCGCGCAGGCTACGAGCCGCGGCGGGCACGTCAGCCAAGAATTCGGCCGCATCCTCCACGGTCAGAGCGAGCACGTCGGCGATGCTCTTCCCCCGGTAGGCGACCTCGAGTGTCTCGTCGTTGTAACGCGCGCCGTGACAGGCCGGGCAGCGCCCGTAGCTGCCGGGGAGGAAGAGCAGCTCGACCGAGACGTACCCCTCGCCGAGGCAGGTCTCGCATCGGCCGCCGGCGACGTTGAACGAGAAGCGTCCGGCGGTGTAGCCGCGCTCGTGGGCCAGGCGGGTGGCGGCGAACACCGCACGCACCCCGTCGAAAAGCCCCGTGTACGTCGCGAGATTCGAGCGCGGGGTGCGTCCGATCGGCTTCTGGTCGACCCGCACGAGGCGGTCGATGTGCTCGAGGCCGGCGACCGCCCGGACGGACGAGCTCGCCGTCCGCTCATCGGGCAGCATCGCGTCGACCCGCCCGGCGGCATCCGTCGTCTCGTCGGCCGCCTCGTCGGCGTCGTCTCGGCGGAGGTGGCGCTCGATCACGTCGCGCAGTACTCCGCCCACGAGCGACGACTTGCCCGACCCGGACACGCCGGTCACCGCGACGAACGTGCTCAGCGGGAACGCCGCGTCGACGTCGGCCAGGTTGTGCAGCGACGCGCCCTCGAGCGTGAGCCAGCCGGTCGGAGTGCGAACGACCGGCGCTGACGCTGCAGCCGCGCCGTCACCGCCCGGGAACAGGAAGGGTCGCGTCACCGACTCGTCCACCTCGGCGAGGCCCTCGACCGCTCCGCTGTACAGGATGCGCCCGCCGCCCTCGCCCGCTGCCGGGCCGACGTCGACGATCCAATCGGCACCGCGGACGACGTCCATGTTGTGCTCGACGACGAAAACGGAGTTGCCGGATGCGGCCAGCTGTTCGAGCACGTCGAGCAGCGGCTCGGCATCGGCGGGATGCAGTCCGGCCGACGGCTCGTCGAGCACATAGACCACCCCGAACAGCCCCGATCGCAGCTGCGTCGCGAGGCGCAGGCGCTGCATCTCGCCGGGCGAGAGCGTCGTGGTCGCGCGTCCGAGCCCGAGGTATCC
Organism: Microbacterium sp. Yaish 1; assembly: GCF_002245215.1. Classification (GTDB taxonomy): domain Bacteria; phylum Actinomycetota; class Actinomycetes; order Actinomycetales; family Microbacteriaceae; genus Microbacterium. The sequence continues at coordinate 875,808 of NZ_NPMR01000002.1, read as the reverse complement.
GAGACCGAGGTCGACGAGCACCTCGATGCGCGAGACGAGGTCGGAGGTGATCACGACGGCGACATCCGTGCGTTCGCCGGAGGACGCCGTCGGCAGGGCCGGCGCGGCATCGGACAACATGGTGGTCGGACGCAGGATGTCGGCGAGGTCGCTCATCGGCAGGGCGTTCAGCTCGGCGATGGTGCGGCCGGCGAACGTGACGGCCAGCGCCTCGCGCCGCAGTCCGGCGCCGCCGCACAATGGGCAGGTGCCCGTGCGAACGAACTGCAGCACCCGTTCGCGCATCTTGGCGCTGCCGGAGTCGGCCAGCGTATGGAACACGTACTTCTTCGCGCTCCAGAACATCCCCTTGTACGGCTTAGCCACCCGGTCGCGCTGCGGGGTGATCTCCACCACCGGCTGCTCGTCGGTGAACAGCAGCCATTCCCGGTCGGCCGGGGGGAGCTCGCGCCAGGGGCGATCGACGTCGTAGCCGAGGGCGATCGTGATGTCGCGGAGGTTCTTCGCCTGCCATGCGCCGGGCCATGCGGCGATCGCGCCGTCGCGGATGCTGAGTGACGGGTCGGGCACGAGCGTCTCCTCCGTGACGGTGTGCGCGACGCCGATGCCGTGGCATTCCGGGCACGCCCCGGCGGCGGTGTTGGGGGAGAACGCATCCGAGTCCAGGCGCGTCGTGGCGCCCTCGGGGAAGGTGCCCGCGCGTGAGAACAGCATCCGCAACGAGTTCGACAGGGTCGTGACGGTGCCGACGCTCGACCGCGAGCTCGGCGCGCCCCGCCGCTGCTGCAGAGCCACGGCCGGGGGGAGCCCGGTGATCGACTCGACGTGCGGATTGTGGCCCTGTTGGATCAAGCGCCGAGCGTAGGGAGCCACGGACTCGAGATACCGGCGCTGCGCCTCCGTGAAGATCGTCCCGAACGCGAGAGACGACTTGCCGGAGCCCGACACCCCGGTGAAAGCGACGATGGCGTCGCGCGGGACATCGACGTCGACGTTCCGGAGGTTGTTCTCGCGCGCTCCGCGCACGCGCACGAAGGCATCGGGGCTGACACGCAGGTTTCCGGACATCGGGCAAGCCTACGTGTCGCAGCCAGCGCCGGGAGGGGCGCCGCCTCTGCGTTCTCTTATTCGACGCAGATCCAGATCTTCTACGGTGCGAAGGCAATGACTTCCGCACCGAACCTCGAGCAATCGCCCGCCAGCCCTGCCCGCGATCAGGAACCGCCCGCCGCGACCTCGTGGCCGAACATGAGGACACTCTGGGTCTTCGTCAGGCCGCATCGCGCCCGTCTCGCTGTGGGCTTCCTGTTGGGGCTCGGAGGCACGGCCGCCGCGCTGGCGACGCCGCTGGTCACCAAGCAGATCCTCGACTCCGTCGGGGCGCCCGCCGAGATGCTGACGCCGATCGCGCTGCTGCTCGGTCTTGTCATCGGGGGTGCCGGATTCGGGTTCGCGCAGGCGGTGCTTCTCGGCAACCTCGCGGAGGACATCGTGTTCTCGGCGCGATCGACGCTCGTCAGACGGTTCTTCCGTGGACGTGTGGCGGATCTGCAGTTCCGGCCGACCGGGGAGGTGGTCACCAGAGTCACCTCCGACACGGTGCTGCTGCGCGAAGCGACATCCTCCGCGCTGGTGAACCTGGTCAATCAGGTGATCGCCCTCGCCGGATCGCTCATCCTCATGGCGATCCTCGACCTCACCCTGTTCCTGGTGGCGCTCGGCTGCATCGCCGTCGTCGGCGTGCTCGCCGGCCGGCTCATGCCGCGTATCGGAGAGGCGCAACGCCGCGCGCAGCAGGCGGTCGGCCGCCTCGGAGCGATCCTCGAGGGCGGGGCTCGCGCGGTGCGGACCATGAAGGCGGCACGGGCGGAGGGAACCGAAGAGCGCCGCGTCATCGATCAGGCCCGTGACTCGATGCGCCACGGCAAGCGGGCCAATCGCACCGAGGCGTTCGCATGGACCATCGCGGGCAGCGGCATCCAGTTCGGCATCCTTCTGATCCTCTCCGTCGGCGCCTGGCGGATCGCCTCGGGGTGGCTCGAGGTGTCGACTCTCGTGGCGTTCCTGCTGTACGCGTTCCAGCTGGTCGAGCCGGTCAGCTCCATCACGATGTACGTCGCCGAACTCCAGTCGGGCGCGGCCGCCGCTGCGCGCATCCGCGAGACGGAGGACATCGCCGCGGAGGACACCGCCAGCGGTGGGGACGCCCCGCCGCACACTGGAGGTGCTCCCGCGCTGGAGTTCGAGCGCGTGACGTTCACTTACCCCGGTGCCGTCGCGCCGGCCGTCGAGAATCTGACTCTCGTCCTGCCTTCGCGTGGGCGCATCGCCGTCGTCGGCCCGTCGGGAGCGGGGAAGACGAGTCTGTTCTCGCTGATCCTCGGGTTCTACCGTCCCGAGTCGGGAACGATCCGGATGAACGGCGGCGACTACGCTGCGCTCTCGCTCAGCTCGATCCGGGAGCGCATCGCATACGTCGAGCAGGAGACGCCGCTGCTGGCGGGAACCGTTCGCTACAACCTCGCCTATCGTTTTCCCGATGCGACGGACGACGAGCTCTGGGCGGCGCTCGAGGCTGTGCGACTGCGCGAACTGATCGAGAGCTTCCCGCTCGGCCTCGACGAGCCCGTGAGCACGACCAGCCTCTCGGGCGGGCAGCGCCAGCGTATCGGGGTGGCGCGCGCGATCGTGCGGCCGCCCGCGGTGCTGCTCCTCGACGAGGCGACCGCGCAGCTCGACGGACTGACCGAGGCGGCGATCCACGACGTGGTCGAGCGGATCGCGTCCGAGACCCTCGTCATCACGATCGCCCACCGGCTCTCCACGGTCATGGACGCCGACCGGATCCTCGTGATGGACCGTGGGAGCGTCCGCGCCTCGGGAACGCACGAGGAACTCGTCGAGACGAGTCCGCTCTACGCCCGTCTCGTCGAAGCGCTGCGGATCGTCCCGGCATCCGGGCCGGCGCAGCCGTCGCGGGGGGAGTGAGGCGCGGAGCAGGTCGCGACGGTTCCCCGCGTGTCGGGGGCGGCCCCTAGGCTCGTGCGGTGGGTATCGCAGAGTGGGTCGCGCCGCAGCGCCTCGGACGTGACTTCCGGTGGCTGTTCGCCTCGGCGCTGACGAGCAACATCGGCGATGGCATCGCCCTCGCCGCCGCACCGCTGCTGATCGCGTCGATGACCGATTCGCCCATCCTGGTCGCCTCCGGCGCGGTCATGCAGTTCCTTCCGTGGCTGCTGTTCGGGCTCCACGCCGGCGCCATCGCCGACCGGGTCGACCGACGCGTCCTGATCATGGTGGCCAACGGCATCCGGGCTCTCGTTCTGGTCGGTCTGTGCGTCTTCCTCCTCACCGGAATCGCCAGCATCTGGATGGTGCTGATCGTGGCGTTCCTCTACGGCACCGCCGAGGTGTTCGTCGACACGACCAGCAGCACCCTGCTGCCGATGATGGTGCGCAAGAGCGACCTCGGGATCGGCAACGCGCGGCTGCAGGCCGGGTTCCTGGTGGCGAACCAGCTCGGCGGCCCGCCCCTCGGCGCCTTCCTGTTCGCCATCGGCTCGTTCTGGCCGTTCGCCGTTCAGGGCGTGTGCGTCGCGCTCGCGATCGTCCTCATCTCTCGGATCACCGCGACGAAGCGAGCCGAACCCGCGGATGGAGGGCGCGAGCGGCCCCCCGTGCACACCGACATCCTGAGCGGCATCCGCTGGCTGTGGCGCAACCCGCCGGTGCGGACGCTCGTCATCATCATCCTCACCTTCAACGTCACGTGGGCCGCACCCTGGGGTGTGCTCGTGCTGTACGCGACGGACTACCTGCAGATGGGCCCCGTCGGGTACGGCGCGCTGACCACGGCCTCGGCCATCGGGGGACTGGCGGCGACGCTGCTGTTCGGAAGACTCGAGCGACGCTTCTCGTTCGCCGCGCTCATGCGCGTGTGCCTCACCGCGGAGGTCCTCATGCACCTCGCGTTCGCCCTGACGGCGTCCGGTGTCGTGGCGTTCGTCATCATGATCGCGTTCGGCGCCTACGCGTTCGTCTGGGCCACGATCTCTACCACGGTCCGTCAGCGCCTGGTTCCCCACGAGCTCCAGGGCCGCATCGCCTCGGTGAACATGGTCGGGGTCTTCGGCGGTCTCGTGATCGGGCAGGCGCTCGGCGGGGTGATCGCTCAGGTGTGGGGTCCGACGGGCCCCTGGTGGTTCGCCTTCGTCGGTGCCGCGGTGACACTTCTCCTCGTGTGGCGCCCCATCACGCACATCGCCGCCGCCCCGCCGGTCGATGACGAGACGGATGCCGTCGTCGCCCCCTGACCGGCCTACCGGGCGAAGCCGCGGTCATCCCAGAAGCAGAACGTTGGGCAGGTCCGGGTCGAGCTCGCGGCACAGTGCGTAGAGGGTCCCGGCGGTTCCGACCATGAGCCCTCGCACGGTCGTGATGCCCGGTGGCAGTCCGCTGTGCGGACCGTCGCGATCGATCCTCGAGACGACACGGCGCGCGTAGTCGTCGGCGGCGGGACCGCCGCGGCTCTCGATGCCCCGCAGCGCCATCAGGTTGCCCAGCGACCCGTGGCACAGCGAATCGTCGAAGGGGAGGTCGGCTGCGGTCTCGCACGCCCCGATGTCGGCGAGCGGCAGGAGCGCCTCGTCCCCGAGCAGGGCGGCTGCATCGGCGCGGGCCAGGGCGATGCCCGCCGTCCCATGGCACCAGTGCGCCGGGAAGAGTCGGCCCTGGGCCAGCGATTCGGGGCGCGCGTCGAGCCACCGCTCCCGCTTCACATCGAACAGGTCGTCGTCGAAGCTCAGCGCCCGCTGGGCAGCTTCGGCGATCTCGCGGTCGGAGAGCGTCGCCGACGCGGCGGCCAGGGCCCACCCGATCCCGGTGGCCCCGTGGGAGAAGCCGCCGAGACGCGCCCGGGCGGCACCGCTCTCCCAGGCCAGCGCGCCGTCGGACGTCTCGACGGCACGATCGATGAGATGTCGCGCCAGGGCGCGGACGGCCGCTGCCGTCTCGGCATCGACCGCGCCGGGGATCGCCGTCAGCACGGCGAGCGCGCCAGCCGAGCCCGCCATGATGTCGAGGTAGTCGTCCGCCTCGGCCGCGTCGGCCATGCGGCGCACGGCTCGAGCGCGCGTCGTGCGGAACTCCTCGCGGCCGAGCAGGCTCTCGTAGCGAGACAGCGCATAGAGGAGCCCGGCTGCGCCGCTGAACGCACCGACGGGCAGGGTGACCTGCTCGGCCGTCCAGTCGTCGAGGATCGCGGCTATCGCGTGGGCGCCGCGAGCCGCGAGATCATCCAGTCCCAGACGGGGGAACGTCCGGTGCGCCGCAGCCGCGCCGAGGACGATGCCGGCGAGACCGTCGTAGAGCGTGGGGCCCACCGGACGGTACTCGAGTCCGGTGCTGTCGACGCTGCTGCACACACTGATCCAGGTCGCGTCGTCGCGGCCGCGGATCGCCGTATCGGCCAGCAGGCGAGCCTGTTGTTCGGCGAGCGCGCGGATCCCGGTGCGGCGAAGATGAGACCCACCGACCGAGCCGGGTCCGCCTTCGCCCTCGGTCTCGGCGGTGGTGGCCGCGAGGATCGACTCGAGGATGAGGGACTCGCCCGCATCGATGTCCGACGGCCCGAGCCGCTTGAGGCGCGCGACGACATCTTCTCGCATGGTTCGCGTGAAGTACCGCGGCACGAGAGGTCCCCGGTCATCGTCGAGGGAGAGCGAGTCCATGCCCACCGTGAACAGCGGGACGTCGAGTCGGCGCAGCGCGCGGTCCTCGGCTCGGATGAGGGGAACGTCTTCGGGGTGGTCGGCGAGCCGTGTCCACAGGCTGCGCAGGAGATGGTCGCGGTCGATGCCGCTGCGCAGGCGAGAGGGCTGGCGCATCTCGGCCAGCAGCAACGAGTACGAGCGCGTTGCGCGGACGATGTGCCGCACGGTCAGCTCGGGAACACCGGAGAGGATGCCGACGATGCGGTCTCGACGCGCGATGAGCGCCTGCGAAGTGGCGACGAACCCGTCGGCGAGCGCATCGCGATGACGGCGCACATCCCCCGCCGTCATCTCGGGCGGCTGGTTCTGCGACGAGCCGATCGGCAGCTCGACGGCCTCGATCCGCATCGCATCGGTGAACGCGCCGGTGAGCTGGTGCGCCGTGGCGGTGCGCCCGGTCTGCTCCAGGCCGCCCGTGACGACGCTCACGTCGATGCTCGTCGCTTCGCCGGCGGTGAGCTGGACGGGCAGGATGCCGGTGCCCAGCACCGACTCGTTCAGCTGCCGCCCCGCTGCGGTCGCCGCGGTCTCGGCGACATCCCGGTGACTGCGGTTCTGCACGAGCGTCTCGAGGTCGACCGGGACAGGGCCTGCCGCCGAGGCGATGACGTTCTCGAGATGGAGGTCCGACGCGCCGAGCGCGTGAGCGATGGCGAGCAGCCCTCCGAGCCGGCGCAGGTGGTCGCGGAGATCGGCCTCACCGGGGCCGGCGTGCTCGATGAACTCGACCCATCCGTATCCCTCGCCGACCACGACGAGCGGCGCGTGGAGGCGCGCTTCGGTCGGCAGGACGTCTGCCAGCACCGCGGTGATGTCGCGATAGAGAGCGAAGACGGTGCAGTCGCGGGGCTTGTAGACCAGCCGTCTCCCGTCGTCGAACGTCACGATGGCTACCGACTGGCCGCGATTGTGGGCGTCGCCGGCGAAACGCACGCGACTGACGGCGACGAGGCCGAGGCCCGGGAGACCGGCTGCCGACAGCGCTTCGGAATCGTGGTCGAGGCGCTCCACGATCAGGCGAACGCGCTGGCGCCAGTTGTCGATCGCTGCGACGAGGTCGCGGGCGAGGAGCGGGTAGCGCGAGAGGAAAGACACCCGCGCGGCCGGGTGCGAGAGCGAGGCGTCGAGACGCGCGTATGCGCCGGCCGAGGCGTCGCCCGCCATCTCGGTGAGCAGCGAGCGCAGGGCCAGAGCCGCGAGCGTCTCGGCCAAGCCATCGAGCAGATCGACCCGTGCCGTCTCGGGGAGGCCGGACAGCGTCGCGAGGAAGGAGCGCTGAGCCGAGACGATCGGTGCCAGGAACGAAGGGAACGGGAGATCGGTGAGGATCGCGTTCTCGATCGCGAGCGGACGACTCGGACGCCACGGTTCGTCTGCGGGGTGCGTCAGCCACCCGGATACGTTGCCGATCCATGCGCCGGTGTGCCGCCGTGGCGACCAGGGGGCGCCGGTGAGCAGTCCCGAGAGGGCTTCGCGGTCGAGGTCTCGTGCGGCGAGATAGCCGTCCAAGGTCCCGTCGGCTTCGAGCGCCCGCTCGGACCACGCGCGTGTGATGTCGTCGCCGAGGCTCTCGCGGGCCGATGGTCCGAGCCGCCGCTCGTCGAGCGCGGACGCCTGCAGCAGGGCGATGGTGTCGCGGGTGGTGAGCACCGACAGCTCCGATCGTGGTCTTCCATCAGGTGCGGGCGGCGCGGACTCGCCGCGCCGCCCGCGAGCCGTGATCAGCGACAGGCGCAGATCAGGGTTCCGCACTCGATCGTGAGCGTGCACAGCCAGCCGCTGCTGACCATGTAGGGGCTCACGACGCGCTCGAACTCAGCGTCGATCTGGGCCTGCACCGACGGGGTGGAGCCATCGGTCGTCCGGGCCGTCATGTCCCAGTGGGGGCTGACGATCGTCATGTCTTCGTCGAGGGTCGTGGTCATGATCGCTTCCTTCCTTCGTTCTTCCGCTGTCCGCATCACTGCCAGTTTCGGCAGGCTCCTGCCGTCCTCACTCAAGCCCGCCCCGAAGGCCCACCGGAACTATGCGATGCGGGGATTTCGCGACGTGTCCTCCACCGGCCGGACGAGCCGCCTCCACCGACGGGGGGAGGGGGGTGCGCCGCGGAACGAAGGGATATGGTGGCGGCATGCACCGGGGGGACGGCACCACCTGGCGTCGTGACGCGAGCATCGCGGCCGTCGCCATCGTCGTCTGCCTTGCCATGGGACTGCTCGGCCAACCGGACTGGGCGTGGTCGGCGCTCATGTCCGCGACCCTCGTATGGCGTCGCTCGCACCCGGTCCTCTTCGCCGCGACCGCCACCTCGATCTCAGCGGCCCACCTCATCGTCGACGCCTCGTTGCTCCTGCCCGGCGACCTGATCCTGCTCGTAGGCGTCTTCTCCGTCGCGGCCAACGCAACAGAACGTGCACGGCATCTGGGCCTCGTGTTCGGGCTGCTGTACATCGTCGGTCTCGGCGCCGCCGTCCTCCTCGACATCGGATTCGACGCGTCGGCGGGTACGGGGCTGGTCGTCGGGCTCATCGGCATCAGCATGCTGACGGCGTGGGCGTTCGGGCTGCTCGATCGCCGGAAGAGCGAGGCCTTGCGGGCCGCGCGCCACCGCACCGAGATGTCCGAGCGCGACGCCGAGGTGCGGACGCGCTTGGCGGCGTACGAGGAACGGGAGCGGATCAGCGACGAGATGCACGACGTCCTGGCGCATACGCTCACCAGCATCATCGTCCAGGCCGAGAGCGGACGGGCAGCCGCACCCGACCCCGGCGCCGCGTCGGTGTTCGCGACCATCTCGACCAGCGGCAGATCAGCGCTGCGGGAGGTGCGCGGGTTGCTCTCGCCCGCGGACGACCATGCTCTCCAGCCGACGCCGTCACTCGACGACCTCCACGACCTCATCGCCGGCTTCACCCGCGTGGGCACGCGGATCGCGGTCGCCGTCCGAGGGGAACCCCGCCCCCTCAGCCCGGGGATGTCGCTCGCGGCGTACCGGGTGATCCAGGAGTCCCTCACCAATGCCATCCGGCACGGGGGAGATGGTCCCATCGCCCTGACGCTGTCGTGGGACCATGGCGCGCTCGCCGTGTCGGTGCGCAACCCCGTCGCGCCGTCCTCGGCCCACCGGGCCGTGCAGGAGCACCGCGGCCTCGCGGGCATGCGCCGGCGCTGCGAACTGTACGGGGGCGAGCTGACCTACGCGCGGGACGACGCGTTCACGGTGCGCGCGGTCTGGCCTCTCGACGTCATCGTCGCCGGTGCCGCCGTATGACCGCCTCGTCACCGCCGATCACCGTGCTGGTCGCCGACGACCAGGCGCTCGTGCGCGACGGCTTCAGTCGCATCGTGGATGCGCAGCCCGACATGCGCGCGGTCGGCACCGCCCCCGACGGCGAAGCCGCCGTCGAGCGGGTCCGGGAGCTGCGGCCGGATGTGGTGCTCATGGACATCCGGATGCCGCGGCTCGACGGAATCGAGGCGACGCGAGCCCTCACGACCGAGGCGGTGAGCCCCGCGACCCGGGTGATCGGGCTCACGACCTACGACACCGACGCCTACGCCGTCCGCATCCTGCAGGCTGGTGCCGTCGGATTCATCCTGAAAGACAGCACCGCCGCACAGCTGGTCGAGGCCATTCGCGCCGTCCACGGCGGCACATTCGCCGTCTCGGCACCCACCAGCCGACGTCTGCTCGACCGTCTCGCGATCGACGACGAGCGGCCGGAGGGCGACGATGCGCCCCTCGTGACGCTGACCGAGCGGGAGCGCGCGGTGTTCGAACACATCGTCCAGGGGCGGTCCAATCCCGAGATCGCCCGCAGCCTCCACATCGCCGAGGTGACCGTGAAGACACACGTCGGCCACATCCTCACCAAACTGCGGGTTCGTGATCGCGTGCATCTGGTCATCTGGGCGCACGAGCGCGGGCTGGCATCCGGGCGGCGTACCGGGCGCGCCCGCAGCGAGTAGGCGTCGATGTCCGTCCGGTCTCCACCGATCGAAGGAGTCCGAGGGACGGAGGATGCATCTCTGGACCGATCCGCGCGAAGCGCGCGCGGATCAGGATGACGGCATGAGAGATATCCGGTGGTGCACGTCGTGAGCACCGTCATCGCCACCCACGGCCTCACCAAGAAGTTCCGCGATCACACCGCCGTCGACAGCGTCGATCTGTCCGTTCCGCAGGGCGCGGTGTACGGGTTCCTCGGTCCCAACGGGTCGGGGAAGTCCACGACGATGAAGATGCTGCTCGGACTCAGCCAGCCCACCTCCGGTGACATCGAGATCTTCGGACAACGGCTGACCCGCAGCACGCGTGCTGATCTGCTGCCTTCCATCGGCTCGATGATCGAGTCTCCACCGGGTTACGGGCATCTGACCGGCTGGGAGAACATGCTGATCGTCCGAGACATGCTCGGGCTGGTCGATGCCCAGATCGAGACCGCCCTGGCCACCGTCCGGCTGAGCGACCAGAGAGACAAGCTGGTCCGGAACTACTCCCTGGGGATGAAGCAGCGCTTGGGGATCGCCATGGCGCTCGCGCGAGACCCGTCGCTGCTGGTGCTGGACGAGCCCACGAACGGCCTCGACCCGGCCGGAATCGAGGAGGTCCGCGACCTGCTCGTCGATCTCGCGAGCCGGGGCATCACCGTCATGGTGTCGAGTCATCTGCTCGATGAGATCGACAAGATGGCCTCGGTGCTCGGCATCCTGTCGGCGGGCAAGCTGATCTTCCAGGGCACGCGTACCGACCTGTTCGCCCACTCGCTGCCCGATCTCATCGTCGAGACGCCGTCGATCGACGCGGCTCTGCGCGCCGTCCCCTACGCGGCGGTGACCGGTGGCGGCATCCGGCTCAGCGGTCACGACAACGAGGCGACCGCCGCGCTCGTCGCGCTGCTCGTCGACGCCGGTGTGCAGATTCATCAGGTGCGCCGCGTGCAGCAGAGCCTCGAGGACGTGTTCATGGACCTCACCGGGCGGGGAGGTCTGCTGTGAGCGGCGTCCGCTTGGAGATGCGCAAGATGCGGCGGCTGCGAACGTTTCCGATCCTCGTCGGTCTCGTGCTGGCCGTCTCGGCGCTGAGTTCGGCCTCGCTGTTCTCGGGGACCGCGCGAGAGAGCTTCGACGACCCGGCGGCATCGCCGTGGGCGGCGCTGCTGCTCTCTTACACGATGATGGCGGCGATGACCTCGCCCCTGCTGACGGCCGTGCTCGCCAGCAGGCAGACCGACATCGAGCACTCCGGTAACGGGTGGGTGCTCGCGGCGGGAGCTGGGCGGACTCCGGGCCAGCTGTGCGGAGCCAAGCTCCGCGCCCTCGCGATCATCCTCGCACCGGCGATCGCGCTGCAGACCGCGGCCGTCGTCGCCATCGGCGTCGTGGCGGGCATCAGCGTCCCGATCGATCCCGTCCCGTGGATCGCCTACACCGTCCTGCTCTACGTGCTCGACGTCGTGTTCTGCGGCCTGCACATCCTGCTCGCCGCACGCGTGGAGAACCAGCTCGTCAGCGTCGGGGTCGGTGTGCTCGGCTCCTTCCTCGCCGTGTTCTCGCTCCTGCTGCCCGCCGCCGTGAGCCGCGTCATCCCGTGGGGGTACTACGCCGTCATCTCGCAAGCAGGCCAATCGGGCGATGCCGTGGCGTACGTGCAGGCACCGTACGCGTGGATCACCGGATTCGTGCTGCTGGCGGCGCTCGTCATCGCCGTCGGCATCCGCCGTCTCGACCCGATCGGAGCGTGACGATGTTCCGAGCCGAGATGCGCAAGCTCCGCCGTTCCAGCACCTGGATCATCGCGATCGTCCTGCCGCTGCTCGCGGTCGTCACCGGCACGCTCAACCTGTCGGCCAACGCCGACGCCCTCGACGCGGGCTGGGCATCCTTCACCTCGCAAGTCGTGCTCTTCTACGGGCTGCTCTTCTTCTCGATGGGGATCAGCCTCCTCGCCGCCGCCGTGTGGCGGGTCGAGCATCGCGGTTCGAACTGGAATCTGCTGCTCACCTCGACGGTGCGACCGACCAGCCTCGCCACGGCCAAGATCGTCGCCGTTCTCGTGCCCGTCGCACTGATGCAGGTCGTGCTCGTCGCGGGCACCGCCGTGGCGGGCACGCTCGTGCTCGGCCTGGACGGAGCCTTCCCATGGCAGTTCGCGATCGTGGGGGCAGTCGCGATCATCGCCGCCGTCCCGTTGATCGCGCTCCAGTCGCTGCTGTCGATGCTGCTGCGCTCCTTCGCCGCACCGGTGGCGCTCTGCCTGCTCGGCTGCGTCGCTGGCGTGGCGGCCGTGACCTCGACGGCGCTTCGGCCGCTCGGCTACGTCATCCCGCAGGCCATCAACACGCGCGCGCTCAACCTGGGCTCGACCGCGATCGCCGGATCGGGCGGGCTGACGTTCGGCGATACGCTGCCGCTGATCGCGACCGGCATCGGTGGAGGTGCGCTCGTTCTCCTCGTCACGGTGGTGGCGCTGCGGACGCTGAAGCTGCGGTGATCGCGGCCGGCGGCGGGTCTACGACTTTCGGTCGAGGCCGCGCATTGCCGCCGTTCGAACGTCGAGCCGCAGGGGGCCCGCTTCCTACAGTCGACGACGACCCTGCTCCCGGGGTCCGACGACGACCGGAAGGAACCCCCCATGTCCACGAACCACGTCGGCTCCACCTCCGATGGAAGGCTTACCGGCATCATCCGCCGGCGCCCCCTCGTATCGTTCTTCGTGCTCGCTCTCGGCCTCAGCTGGCTCGCCTGGACGCCCTGGATCCTCTCGCGCAACGGTCTCGGAGTCTGGGACTACGCGTTCCCGGAGGCGTTCGGCACATCGCAGTTCACGGGCATGCTCTTCGGCGCATATCTCGGGCCGCTCGGCGCGGCGTTCGTCGTGACGGCGGTCACGGGCGGACGCGCGGGACTGCGCGTGTGGGTCGGGCGGCTCCTGCGCTGGCGGGTCGCGCCGCGCTGGTACGCCGTCGCGCTGCTCGTCGTGCCGATGGCGGTGCTGCTCCTCGGCGTCCTCGCCTCGGGCGGGCAGATGCAAGCGCCCAGCCTCGTCGCGGTCGCGCTCTATGTGCCCGCGCTCGTGCTGCAGATGCTGACGACGGGACTGGCCGAGGAGCCGGGCTGGCGCGATTTCGCCCTGCCGCCGCTGCAGGAGCGCTTCGGACCGCTCGGTGCCGCAGCCATCCTCGGACCGCTGTGGGGGATCTGGCACCTGCCCCTGTTTCTCACCGAGTGGGGTTCGTGGCCCGACGTCACCTGGGTGAACGTCATCGAGTTCGTCGTCTTCAGCGCCCTCTTCAACGTCGTGATCATGTGGCTGTTCAACCGATCCGGACAGAGCCTGCCGATCGTGATGCTCTTCCACGTCAGCTTGAACAACACGGTCACGGTGTTCTGGGCGGAGATGTTCCCCTCGGTGGGCGGCGCGCAGCTGCAGCACGTGCTCGTGATCGGCGCTGCGGTTGCCGCGGTGGTGACCGTCGCGCTCACCCGGGGCCGACTCGGGTTGCCCCCGGACACGCCGGTGGCCGGCCGTCGGGCACCGGAAACCGAGAAGATAGCGGCATGAGCCGGATGCAGCGCGGGCCGAGCGTCACGGATGTCGTCGTGGCGCTCGGCACCGGCGCTGCCACGCTGCTCGCGCTCGTGGCGGCGCCCGAGCTCTTCGCCGACCACGCGGCCCCGCGACTGGGCTCGGGGCCGTGGTGGGTGTTCGCCGCGGTGCTCGCGGGGCAAGCCGTCGCTCTGTGCTTCGCGCGGTCGGCACCTCGCACGGTCCTGATCGGAACCGCGGCGGGCGCGCTGCTCATCGGGGTCACCACGCCGACCGGGCTCGGCAGCCTGGCGCACGCCGCGGTGCTGGTCGCGGTCGTGCGCGCCACGCCGGTCGTGACGGTGCCGGCCCTTCGGTTCGTGCTGCCGGTGGCCGGGCTCCTCGTCGGGGGCGGGCAGGCCGCCGACATCCTCGGGTCGAGCGCGGTGACCGTGCCGGCCGCGGTGGGCGCGGCGCTGTTGCAAGCCGTCGCGATCGTCGCTCTACCGGCCGCGGGGGTGCTTGCGGTGACAGCTCGTCGCGACGTCCGTCGCGCCGAACGGAACGAGAACGAGGCGGTCCGCCGCGAGCGCGCCGCGGTCGTGGAGGCCGCCGTCGCCCGCGAACGCACGGCGATGGCGCGGGAACTGCACGACATCGCCGCCCATCATGTGTCGAGCATCGCGTTGATGTCGGGGGTCATCGAGCGCCAGATCGCGACCGATCCGGATGCCGCTCGGGTGGCTGTCCGGCAGGTGCGCGAACAGAGCCGTGTGCTGCTCGACGACCTGCGCCAGCTCGTCGGACTGCTTCGGCGAGAGGGGGACGAGCGCGACATGGTCGAGACGATCGAGGCCGTCCCCGCACTTGTCGAGGCGTGTCGGGCCACGGGGCGCGCGGTCGACCTGACGACCGTCGGGGGCGGTGGCCAGGTCGGGCCTCTCGGACAGCTCGTCGTCTACCGGATGGTTCAGGAGTCGCTGGCCAACGCCGCGCGTCATGCCCCGGGGGCGTCGTGCGAGGTGCGCCTCGACGGCACCAGGGCCGACGCGTTCGTGGCGACGGTGCGCGACTCGGGCGGTGCCGCCGCGGCTGCGCCCGCCCCCGATACGACCCGTGACGGATTCGGGCTGCTCGGGATGCGCGAACGTGCGGACCTCGTGGGTGGCACGCTCGAGGCGGGGCCCGAGCCCGACGGCGGTTGGTGCGTCCGACTCACCGTTCCGGCTGAGCCGGCCGCTACCACAGGAGGTGCCCCATGATCCGTGTCCTCGTCGCAGACGACCAGCCGCTGGTGCGGGCGGGCCTCGCCGCCCTGCTGGCGGCCGAGGCCGACATCGAGGTGGTGGCCACGGCAGCTGACGGCCCCCAGGCGCTCGACGCGGCGACGTCGCTTCATCCGGACGTCGCCTGCCTCGACGTCCGGATGCCGGGGCTCACCGGGATCGAGGTGGCCCGCGCCCTCGCCGATCGGGGCGCGGGGGAGCCCGCCATCCCGGTGCTGATCCTCACGACCTTCGACATCGACGAGTACGTGTTCGAGGCGCTGGAAGCCGGGGCGTCGGGATTCCTCCTCAAGGACGCCGAACCCGACGAGATCGTCCGAGCGGTGCGCAGCGTCGCCGCCGGCGACGGCACCCTGGACCAGGCCGTCACTCGCCGGGTGCTGCGGGAGTTCTCGCGGCGGCGCGCGCTGCAGCGCGTGTCGACGGCGGCCGAGGCAGCCGGCCACCTGACGCCGCGCGAACGCGACATCCTCGCACTCCTGGCGCAGGGAATGTCGAACGACGAGATCGCTGCGGCGCTGATGGTCGAGGTCAGCACCGTCAAGTCGCACCTCGTGCGCATCCTGCCGAAGCTCGGAGTTCGTTCGCGGCTGCAGGCGGTCGTGTGGGCGTACCAGAACAAGGTCGTCACCCCGCTGGACTGAAGCGCTGCGCGCCGATTCCTCCCCAGGGGAGAGGCGTCGCGGGATGACGATCCTGCCACTACCGTCATGGACTCAGATGGACGGCGACAGTTGACTGGGACCGGTCACAGTCACGGCAACGAGGGAGTTTGCATGACCATCCGAAGCACAGCAGCCACCGCCCGCACCACGGTGGGAGCGGCCATCGTCCTCTCGCTCGCGGCCACCGCCGGGTGCTCGAGCGCGCCGCCCGACGAGGAAGCGACCCTGACGTGGGATGCCGAGGCGCGGGCGTACGAGATCGAGCCCGACGTCGCCAGCGGAGAGGCACCGCTGAAGGTCTGGGTGGAGTACCCCGAGTACGGCGAAGCGCTGGTGGAGGCCTTCACCGCGGTGCATCCCGACATCCGCATCGAGCTCACGACGGTGTCGAAGGTCGACGCCGTCGCCAAGATGGAGCTCGACGGCGAGGCCGGAACCGGCGCAGACGTGTACTTCACGAACTTCACCGACCTGTCGGGGGCGATCGACTCGGGGGTCGCGGCTCCGCTGGGGGAGTATGCCGACGACGTCGCTTCGCGCGTGGGCGACGCCTTCGCCGGAGTCGTCAGTCGGGACGGCGAGCTCTACGGCGTGCCGGTGTCCACCGAGTCGATCGCGCTGTTCTACAACAAGACCCTCCTGCAACAGCTGACCGGTTCGAGCGAGCCGGCGAAGACGTGGGAGCAGATCCGTGAACTCGCCGCCGCGTACAACGACCCCCGCGCGAACCGCTGGACGATCCGGTGGCTGAGTGGCCAGCTGTACTACGCGTACCCCGTGCTCAGCTCGCTCGGGTGGCATCTCGGCACCGATGCGGGCACGCCCGGGCTCGAGGCGCCCGCTCTCGCGGCCGGCCTCGAGTACTACCGCGGGCTGCGCGACCTCTGGCAGGTCAACTCGGCGGATGCCACGTGGGATTCCATCGAGATGGAGTTCGCGAAAGGCCAGACGCCTTACGTCATCACCGGGCCGTGGTCGATCGGCGATTTCACCGCAGCGGCCGCGGAGAACGGCTTCGAGTTCGGCGTCACGACCCTCCCGGCCGTCGATGGCGGAGGCGACGCGGCGACTCTGGCCGGTCTCGGCGTCGGTGTCGTCTCGGGGTACTCCGAGCACCCCGGAGCGGCGCGCGTGTTCGCGGCGTTCCTCGCGTCCGACGAGGCGGCCGCTGCGCTCTACCGGACCACGGGCGGTATCCCGGCGCTCACCAGGCTCAATGCCCAGGCCATCCCTGGCCTCGCCGACGACCCGCACGCGAGCGGCGTGCTCGCCCAGGCCGAACGGTCCGACCTCGTCGCCGATGTGGGCGACGCGCTCTGGACGGTCGGCAACAGTCTCGTGGCGAGCGTATGGGACGGCGTCCTCGACCCCGCGTCCGCGCAGAAGCAGGCCGTCCAGGGCTATGCCGACCTGACCGGGCTGGGGGAGTGATCACGCACAGACGCGGAGCGAGCCCGGCTGCGCCCGGGGCGGTCGGTCTCGCCTCCGCGCTGGTGCCCGGTCTCGGGCAGCTGCTCAACCGCGAGTGGGGCAAAGGAGCCGTGCTCCTTGCTGTCGCCGGCACGGCGGCCGTCGCGGAGCTGCTCACCGGCCATTACGCCGACCTGTCGGGCTATACGCCGCGCACGCATGGTGGGTTCTTCGTCCGCGGGCTGTGGGGGCTGGTCACCCTCGGCACGCAACCTCGCGCTATGACGGTGGCGGGTCTGTCGCGGGGCGACCACTCGATCATCCTGATGATCAACGGCATCATCGCGGTGCTCGTGCTCGCCCTGATCGCGGCGATCACCGTCTGGGCCGTGCGGGATGCCGCGCGGACCCGACGCCGGATCCTCACGACGGGCGAGCGCCTGACCGCGAGGGAGTGGGTGCGCTCCACTCGGCAGTCAGCGTTCCCGTACCTCGTGCTCGCGCCCACCCTGATCCTGCTGCTGTTCGTCACCGCGCTGCCCGTCGTGTTCGGCATCCTCATCGCCTTCACCGACTACAGCAAAGACAATCTGCCGCCCATGCAGCTCGTCGAGTGGGTCGGTCTGGAGAACTTCCGGCAGCTGCTCGGCGCCGGCGCGTGGGGAGCGACGTTCTTCGGCGTGCTCGGGTGGACGGTCCTGTGGGCGGTGCTGGCGACCGCCACCACGTACGCCTTCGGCTTTCTGCAGGCGGTGCTCGTCTCGAGTCGGCGCGTGCGCCTGCCACGCCTGTGGCGGAGCATCTTCTTCTTGCCGTGGGCGGTTCCGGCGATGATCTCCGCGCTCGTCTTCCGCTCGATGTTCAACGGACAGTTCGGGCCGATCAGCCAGACGCTCGTCGACCTCGGCATCACGCACGAGCGGGTCATGTGGCTGACCGACCCGGCGAACCCCTGGCTGGCGCGGATCGTCGCCCTTCTGGTGAACCTCTGGCTGGGCTTCCCCTACTTCATGGCTCTCATCAGCGGGGCGCTGACGAACATCTCGCCGAGCTACTACGAAGCCGCGCGCATCGACGGCGCCTCGGCGGCCCAGCAGGTGCGCTACCTCACGCTGCCCATCGTGCTCCGTGCCACCGCACCATTGATCGTCCTGTCGTTCGTCGCGAACTTCAACAACTTCGGTGTCATCTACTTCCTGACCCAGGGCGGACCGGCCAACCCCGACTACCGGTACGCCGGGAGCACCGACATCCTCATCACCTGGCTCTACAAGCTGACGCTCGACAACGGGCTCTACGACATCGCCTCGGTGATGTCGATCCTGATCTTCGTCATCGTCGGAAGCTTCTCCGTGTGGAGCCTGCGTCGTTCGAAGGCGTTCACCGATGCATAGAACCCGGAACCGAATCGTCACCGCCCTGATCCACGTCGAGCTCGTCGTCGTCGCGGTGATCGTGCTCTACCCGCTGGCGTGGATCGTCGGCTCGTCGCTGGGCTCCGGTCGATCGCTCGCACAGGCCTCGGCGATCCCGGCCGATCCGACGCTGGACAACTACGCGCGCCTGTTCACGGACACGCCCTTCGCCACCTGGTACGGCAACTCGCTCATCGTGGCGCTGTCGAACATGGTGCTGAGCGTCCTGCTGTCCGCGATCGCCGCCTATGTCTTCGCCCGACTGCGGTTCGCGGGGCGACGCCTGGGGCTGTTGGTGATGCTCGTCATCCAGATCTTCCCGACCTTCATGACGGCGATCGCGATCTACATCCTCTATCTGAACTTCGGGCTGCTCGACAGCCTGGCGGGCCTCGTCATCGCGAGCGTCGCGGCGGCGGTGCCCTACAACGTCTGGCTGCTCAAGGGATACCTCGACGGCATCTCCACCAGTCTCGACGAGGCGGCCGTGCTCGACGGCGCATCGCATCGGCAGATCTTCACGCGAATTCTGCTGCCGCTGATGACACCGATGCTGACGTTCGTCGCCGTCACCCAGTTCGCGGTGCCCTGGATGGACTTCATCCTGCCGCGCCTGTTGATCAGCAGCCCGCAGAACTACACCGTCGCGATAGGACTGTTCCAACTGATCTCGGATCAGACCCGGAACGACTTCACGACGTTCGCGGCCGGGGCCATCCTCGTCGCGGTGCCCATCACGGTGCTCTACATGGTGCTCCAGCGCTACCTGGTCGCGGGGCTCGCTCAGGGAGGAGAGAAGGAATGACGACGACAACACTGCAGATCCGGGGTGCCGACGTGTCGATGACCGCGGAGGTCGAGGCGCTCGGGGGATGGTTCTCGGATGCCGCGGGCGCGAGGGACCTCTTCCGGATCCTCGCCGACCACGGGGTCAATCTCGCGCGCCTGCGGGTCTGGGTGGATCCGACCGACGCCGCGGGGCGCCCGTATCAGGGCGGCACGAACGACCTCGCCACAACGGTGCGCCTGGCCGAGCGCGCGCGTGACGCCGGCCTCGGCCTCATGATCGATCTCCACTACAGCGACTTCTGGGCCGATCCGAAGAAGCAGTCGCTGCCCCGTTCGTGGCAGGGGCTCGATCTCGACGGCCTGTGCGATGCCGTGGCGGCCCACACCACAGAGGTCGTCACGGCCGTGCGTGCGAATGCCGGCAGTCCGGAATGGGTCCAGGTCGGCAATGAGACGACGAACGGGATGCTGTGGCCGCTCGGCCGCACGCCGCGGTACGACCTGGCGAGCCGTGCCTTCGAGGCGGTGCCCGCCGACGAGGCGCGAGAGCAGTACGACCGTCTCGCCCTGCTGCTGCGGGCGGGCTCGAGCGCCGTGCGGGCGGCCGACAACCGTTCCCGCATCGTGCTGCATCTCGATGCGGGAGGGGCCGCCGACCTCTACCGTCGATGGTTCGACGAGATCACGGCGCGAGCCGTCGACTTCGACGCGGTCGGGCTGTCGTACTACCCGTTGTGGCACGGATCGCTCGCCGACCTGAGCGGTAACCTGCACCAGCTCGTCGAACGCTACGAGAAGGACGTCATCGTCGTCGAGACCGCTTACGCGTACCGGCCCGACAACCCGGCGGGGATGTCGATGTTCGATGCGAGCTCACCGGCGGCGGTCTACCCGGCGTCGGTCGAGGGCCAAACGCGGTACCTCGACGACCTGGCCCGGGTCATCCGCGACGTACCCGGTGGCCGTGGCCTGGGAGTCGTGTATTGGGAGCCCGCCTGGCTGCCCGTTCCGGGAACATCCTGGGCATCGACGGCGGGTATGGCTTACGGGAACGACGTGGCCGAGCCCGGCAACGGCTGGGCGAATCAGACGCTGTTCGACGAGCGCGGATGTGCTCTCGCCTCGCTGAACGCACTGGGCGCGACTGCGGATCCGCTTCGACCGATGAGAGAGGAAGACACATGACACGCAGAGCACGGCGGCCAGCATCGGCGATCATCGCGGCGGCGGCGCTCGTCCTCGTCGCGGCGGCGCTGCCAGCGACGACGACGGCTGCGGCCGTCGAACCCGACGGCTTCGTGATGGGCGGGGATCTCGGGATGATCCACGAGGTCGAGTCGCTCGGCGGGACGTTCTCCCGAGGCGGAGTCGTGGGCGACCCGATCGAGATCATGAGCGATGCCGGCATGAATCTCGCTCGGCTGCGCCTGTGGGTCGATCCGTACACGGTCACGGGCGAACCGTACGGTGGCGGCACGAACGACCTGGCCACGACGATCGCGACGGCGCAGCGCGCCAGGGCCGCGGGGATGGACATCCTGCTCGACTTCCACCTCAGCGACTGGTGGGCCGACCCGGGGACGCAGACCGCGCCGAAAGCATGGCGGGGTCTGACGTACTCGCAACTGGTGTCGACCGTTCGCGCGTACACCGAGGACGTCATCGACGCGATGCGAGCGGCCGGGGTGCTGCCCGACATGGTCCAGATGGGCAACGAGATCCCCGGCGGCATCCTGTGGGATCACGGTCGGGTCGGCAACGGCGTCTCGGACTTCACGCAGCTCGCGGGCTTGCTGAAAGCAGGGATCGCGGGCGTCGACGCGTCGCTCCGCGCGGGGGAGGACATCGAGATCGTCCTGCACCTGGATCACGGCGGCGACAACGCGCTGTACCGCTGGTGGTTCGATGCGATCACGGCGCAGGGTGTTCCATTCGACATCATCGGGCTGTCGTACTACCCGTTCTGGCACGGCACCATGGGGGATCTCGCCGTCAACCTCAACGACATCAGCGCGCGGTACGGCAAAGACGTCCTCATCGTCGAGACTGCGTACGGCTGGACACTCGGCGACGGCGACGGCCTCGGGAACTCGTTCTATACGTCCGAGGCGGCGACCGGCGGGTACCCCGCGAGCGTCGCCGGCCAGACGGCCTTCCTCCGGGACCTCCGCGACATCGTCCGTGCGGTGCCCGACGGGCGCGGGCGCGGACTCATCTGGTGGGAGCCCGGCTGGCTTCCCGTCCCGGGCGCCAACTGGGGGACCGAGGCCGGAAAGATCGACAACGACGATTCCGGCATCCTGTCCAACCCCTGGGACAACCAGACGCTGTTCGACTGGAGCGGCGCGGCCCTGCCGACCCTCGAGGTGTTCGGTGAGACGCCGCGGCCGAACCTCGCCGTCAACGGCGGCTTCGAACAGGACGGTTACACGAACACCCCGAGCGGGTGGGGTGTGTGGTCGCCGGGAGGCGCGCACGCCAACGCGGTCTTCACGCAGGACCCGGCGGTCGTCGGTGCGCTCAAGCTCACGTTCTGGAAGTCGACCGCCTATACCGCGTCGATCTATCAGACGCTCGGCGGGCTGCCGTCCGGGCTCTACCGTGTCTCCGCGTGGACGCTCAACAGCGGCGGACAGAGCTCCGCGTACCTCTATGCGAAGAACTCCGGTGTGCCCGAGCGCCAGGCGGCGCTGCCGGTGAGTCCGAACGACTGGAAGCGGGTGTCGCTCGAGGTGCCGGTCACCAACGGAACTCTCGAGTTCGGGTTCTACTCCGAGGCTGCGGGCGGCACCTGGCTCAACATCGACGACGTGCGCGTCGAGCGGATCGGCTGAGGGGCGGCGTCTGCCGGACGCATCGGGAGCCGGCCACCCGATAGCTGAGCCGCTACCGGGTAGGCGCGGCCCCGATCGATCCGCCCGCCACGGTCGGCATCGCCACGCGTTCGAGGCGAGGTGCGTCGCCGCGAGCGGCGAGCATCGCGGCTGCCCGGCGCCCCAGCTCGATGTGAGGCAGAGCGATCGAGGTGAGCTCCGGCTCGACCGCGCGGGCGAAGGGGCTGCCGTCGAAACCCACGACAGACACGTCGTGCGGGATGCGCAGACCAGCGCGATGCAGCGCCTGGTACGCGCCGACGGCGAGTGCATCATTCGCGCAGATCATGGCGGTCGGCGCGACCGCCACCTCGGAGAGCATGCGCGCCACTGCACGTCGTCCGTTGGCGACATCCCAGTCGTCGTCGATGGTCACGACGCCGGCGAGGGTCGTCCGCGCCGCCGCGAGCGCCTCGGTGATCCCCGCCCGCCGCTCGGTCAGCGCGATCGGGTCCCACTCGGGCCAGGCGGCTCCGCCGCGCGAGCCCGCGGGCAGCGCGCCGAGGAACCAGATCCCGTCGCGGTGGCCGTGATCCAGCAGCATCCGCGCGGCATCGCGACCCGCGGTGACCTCGTCGGGTACGACGGCGTCGATCGACCCGTCTGCTGTCACGCAGTTGAGCAGCACCGTCGGCACGCCCTCCAGCACCCGCGGCAGGGTGACGGTCCGCGTGAACATCGAGGCGTAGATGACCCCGTCGATGTCGCGGCCGAGAAGGCTGTGGAGGAGCTGGTCCTCCAGGTCGGTGTCGCCCTGCGTGTCGACGGTGAAGAGGAGGGTGTCGTGCTCGCGGAGCTCCTGCATCGCACCGCGGACCATCGAGTTCGCGAACGAGGTGCTGCTGACGAAGTCGGAGACCAGCGCGACAGTGCCCGAGCGGCCGGTGCGCAGCGTCTGCGCGGTGATATTGGGGCGGTAGCCGAGTTCGTCGGCGGCGCGTCGGACTCGATCGAACACGTCCTCGGACAGGCGCTGGTCGGTACGACCGTTCATCACGAACGAGACGGCGGAACGCGAGACGCCGGCGCGCTCCGCGACCTCCCGCAGCGTCACCCGGGCTGCCCGGCGGGCGGAGGGAGTGTCGGTCATGTCCTCGTTCCGGGTGATGGTCGCGGTGCTCGAAAGCTAACACGGACGCGACGGGGCGCTCGGGACCCGGCCCCGAGCGCCCCGTGCGGTGTCAGCCGAGCCGCCGTCGGCGCAGCAGGCAGACCCCCGCGGCCGTGAGCGCCAGGGCGACGCCGCCCAGCACCCCCAGCGGCAGCGGGTCCATACCCGACCGCGCGAGGACGCCGCGGGTCACGCTCGCGGTCGCGGAGCCCGCAGCACCGGAGCCGGTGGGCCCTCCGGATGCCGCCTCCGCGGTGATGGTCGCCGTGACCTCGGTGCCTCGCGCGTCGGCGACCCGATAGCTCACCGGATCGGCGGTGCCCTCGAAACCGGCGGCCGCCACGAACGAGACGACGTCCCCGTCCAGGTCGTACCGGCCCTGGCCTTCGGCGACGACGGACGTCGTCGGCGCGCCGTCGGCACCGAGCAGGGCGAGCGATGCCGCCACGAGCGGAACGTCGGCATCACCGGCGACATCGTTGGCGAGCGGGTGCACGGCGATGTCGGCGCCGGCGGGCCCCGACGCGACGTCGTCGACGGCGCGGGGCGAGACCGCGACGAAGCCGTCTCCGAGGTCAGCCACGAAGGACGAGACCCAGGCGAGGGCCGAGTTCCAGTTGACGGTGATCTCGTTGACCGACCAGGCTCCGATGTTGTCGACGTAGCACGCCTGCGGCGCGCAGCCCTGCAGCCAGGCTCCCGCCACCGGGTCCTGGATCGACGAGTTCGGTCCCCCGGCGACGGTGCCCACCGGAGGGTTCGGAAGCGCCGGGTCGAGGGCGTTGGCGTACCAGCGGCTGTGTTGGTTGCGCGCGTCGTTCGTGCCGTACCCGGTGATGTACGACTGACCGAGCACGTTGCGCCCGAGCAGGTAGTCGAGGCCTTCGACGACCGCATCCGCGTATCGCGGGCGCTGGGTCAGATCGAACGCCGTGCCCAGGACGACCTGATTGTTCAGCACCGATGAATTCGACCCCCAGTCGTACAGTCCTTCATCCGGCGCGTACGGCTGGCCGAACGCCTGTGCCCGCTGATCGGCGATCAGACGCTCGGCCGCATCGATCACCGACGTGCGGATGCGGTCGATGTCGGGCAGGTCCGTTGCGAAGCGAGCGAGCTGCATGCGTCCGAGGGCTGCCACCTCGCCCCAGTAGAAGCCGCCGGGCTTGAACACGTCGGCCTGATGCAGCGGGTTGTCTTCCACCTCTGCGCGGTACCGGTCGCTTCCGGTCGTGATGTAGAGCTCGGCCGCCGCCCAGTAGAACTCATCGGTCACCTCGTCATCGGCGTAGGTGCCGCCGCCCGTGCCGTCCTCTTCCGGGGCGAGCAGATCGGGATGTGCGAGGGCGGCGTCGTACGCACGCTCGGCTGCTGCGAGCAGGCGCTGCGCGAACGAGGCGTCGAACGGCTGATACAGGCGGGATGCCTGTGCCGCGGTCGCCGCCAGGTTCAGCGTCGCCGCCGTCGACGGCCGGTGCAGCAGGCGTTCCTGCGGGTCGTCGTGCGGCATGAGGGGCAGTCCCGTCCACGCGCGGTCGTGCACCTTGTGCCAGGCCATTCCGGCGAGCGGATCGCCGGAGGGCACCTGCATCCGCAGCAGGAACTCCATCTGCCACCGCGCCTCGTCGAGGATGTCGGGGACGCCGTTGCCCCGCTCGGGAACCGCGAGGGTCGAATCGCCCAGCGCGTCCGCCGTGCCGGCTGCGACGGCCCGCTCGTAGGCCGAGAGAACCTGGGCTACCGCGATGCCGCCGTTGACGACGTATTTGCCGTGGTCGCCCGCGTCGTACCAACCGCCGCGGACGTCATGACGATCGCCGCAGGTCCAGCCGTCCGACCACGGCTGCGGCTCGAGGCATCCCACATTGTCGTCGCCCTGATTGGGTGAGGCGCCGATATGACCGGCGGGGCGAGCGTACTCGGCGCCCGCGATGTCGCCGTCGATGGCGATGCCCGACCGGTTCGTGTAGAAGAAGCGCATCGAGTCGGCACGCAGCGATTGGAAGACGTCGGCGGAGATCGTGAAGGGATGGCTGATGTCCGTGCCGACCCGGAGCCGCACATCGACCGCTTCCTCGGTGACGTCGCTGAAGTCGATCCGGTGGACGGACGCCCCGGCGCTCGCGTCGAAGCCGGCCGGCTCGGTCTCGCCGGTGGCGAGAGCGGATCCGTCCGGCGCTTCGAGGGTCCACGGCAGCGGCTCGGGGGCATCGGACACGACCGTCGCGCGCTTGGGACCCTGGGTCAGGTATCCGACCTGATTGACCTTGACCGAGGGACCCGGATCGGCAGTGTAGGAGTAGACGGTGCCCCGGAGCGATACCTCGTCGAAGCAGATCTCGGTGCCGGCGGGCACCGCGCCGAGTCGGAACTGCACCTGGCCGAGGTGGTAGTCCGCGGCGGGCGTCGTCGTGAACGCGACGTCGAACGACTGCGGCTGGGTGTCCAGGGCGAAGGACTGCTCGAGCCAGTCGGTCGGCGATGCGCCTGTGTAGGTCCCGACCTTCGCCGAGACGGTCGCGGCGGACGAAGCGGATGCCGTGAAGCTCAGACGAAAGCCCGTCTCTCCCGGCAAGAAGATGTCGTTGTGGCCGAGGAGCACGTCCCACAGGTTCGGCGTCTGCTCGGTCACCGTCGCACACATCCGCTGGGCGGGGTTCGACAGCGCCGCGGGGCCGCTCGTCCACCACGGGTTCGTGCTCTCGTCCAGTGTGGGGTTCGGGAGCAGCTCGTCGTCGCCGATCGGGGTGACCGGGGGAGTCGAGGCGTCGCCGGCGACGAGGCTCACGTCATCGACGCAGAATCGCGTGGTGCCGTTCGCGCCGAGGCGGAACTGCAGCTCCGACACGGTGCCCTGTCCCAGGTCGCGTGCCGTGAACTCCGCGCTGACCTGCTGCCACTCGTCGGCGAGCGGGGTGCTCTGCGCGAGGTACGTCGTGTAGGCGGCATCCGGGACCGTGGGGGCGACCTGGGTGAGGACGGTGGCGGGCGCATCGGCGCGAACCCTCGCAGTCAGCGTGTAGGTCGCCCCGTCGACCAGGGCGAGGTCGCTCTGACCGATGAGCACATCCCAGGGGTTCTCGGTGTCGGGCACCCCGGCGCAGAAGGCGCCGGTCGCGGTGTCGAAGCCGTCGACACCGGCCGACCACCACGGCTCGTGACCCGTCGAGAAGTCCCCGTTCCGGAGGAGCTCCGCCGGTGCCGCTGCAGCGGCCAGCGGGGCGGCGGTCATCGCGGCTCCTACAAGCATCCCCGTGGTGATCACGGACATCACGCGTCTCCGATGACGCTGTCTCATCGCATCCATTCAAGCTCCTTCGCTCGTCTGAGAGCGCTCCCAGGGAGCGCTCTCACGCACGCTAGCAGAACGGCCCTCGCCGTGATCCGCCTGTTTCGGCCGTACCTCGCGGGCTCCTCATCGTCGTGGCGGCTAGCCTCGGCATGTGAATCGCACACCGCCCGCGCCCGTCGACCTGCGGATCGAGGGAGCCCGCGTCCGCGACATCCCCTCGCTCTACGCGGAGCTGAACCGCGTCTTCATGCCCGACGAGGAGTGGATCCTCGGAGAGAGCCTGGACGCCCTCGACGACCTGCTCTACGGTGGGTTCGGCGTCCTCGCACACGCGTCGTCCGCCCGCGTCGAGTGGGCTGATTCGGCCGTCTCTCGACGAGCGCTGGGCATCCCGCTCACCCGGGCCTACCTCGCCGCGAAAATCGAGCGGCCCGACATCTACGCGGCAGCGCCGGCGCGCGCGGCGCTGGACGAACTCGATCGAGGCGCGGGGAAGACGTACTTCGACCTGGTGCTGGACGTTTTCGCGGGCCACCCCGAGATCGACCTCGTGCTCGCCTGAGACTCGTCTCGGGTTTTCTTAACGGGCGCATATTCTCACGCGGGACCATGAAGCCATGTCGCTCTCGTCGTCTCCGCTGTCCGATCCCGCGATCCGCGTGCTCGTCGTCGATGACGAGCCGAACCTCCGTCATCTGCTCGGGGCGGTGCTGTCACGGCAGGGGTGGCAGGTGGAGGTCGCCGCGACCGGCGCGAGCGCGATCGAGACCGCGCGTCGCATGAGGCCGCATCTCATGGTCCTCGATGTCGTGCTGCCCGACATCGACGGGGTCGAGGTGCTGCGCACGCTCCGCAGCGAGCTGAGCGAGACCATGGTCCTCTTCCTGACGGCCAACGGCACCGTCGCCAATCGCATCACCGGTATCGCCGCCGGCGGCGACGACTACGTGGCCAAGCCCTTCAGCGTCGAAGAGGTCGTCGTCCGTCTTCGCGGGCTGCTGCGGCGCAGTCCCATGCTCATGCAGGGCGCTCCGACGCCGATGCTCGAGGTCGGCGACCTGCGACTGAACGAGGACAACCACGAGGTCACACGGGCAGGGGAGCAGATCCGGCTGACGGCGACGGAGTTCTCGCTGCTGCGTTTCCTGATGCTCAATGCCGACCGTGTCCTCAGCAAGGAGCAGATCCTCGATCGCGTCTGGGAGTATGACTTCGGACGGGAGTCGAACATCGTGGAGATCTACATCTCGTATCTGCGCAAGAAGATCGATCACGGGCGCGAGCCCATGATCCATACATTGCGTCGCGTCGGCTACATCCTGCGGGCAGCTCCGACCGCTCCGGCCTCATCGTGACGTCGGCGCGGCCGGGAGGCCTGCGCACCCTGCGTGGCCGCTCGGTCGCGATGATCTCCGGGCTCCTTCTGGCGGCCGTCACCGTCTTCGGGGTCGTCTCCGTCGCGATCCTCCGGCAGAATCTCGTCACCCAGGCCGAGTCGACGCTGTACCTGGCGAACGACACCGCCATCGGTCAGACCCTCACGACGGTGGAAGCGACCGGGAGCGTTCCGACTTTCGACGACGTGTCTCTCGCGGTCCCCTCCGACGGATTCTTCTTCGTCGTCGAGGGCGACCGCGTCGCGGTCTCGGCGTTCTTCACCCGTGACTACACCTACCGCCCGATGACCGAGCGCGAGCTCACACAGGTTCGTGACGGGATGGCGGAGAGCGGCTACACCACGACGGTCGATGTGGCCGACGACGGCGGCTACCTCGTCACGGCCACC
Organism: Microbacterium sp. Yaish 1; assembly: GCF_002245215.1. GTDB lineage: Bacteria > Actinomycetota > Actinomycetes > Actinomycetales > Microbacteriaceae > Microbacterium. The sequence goes on along the minus strand of NZ_NPMR01000002.1, from coordinate 847,882 downwards.
GACGTCACGGCGGCGGACGGGCAGGAGCTCACCATCGTCAGCGGGGTCGGGCTCACCGACACCGAGTCGGTCGTCCGGACCTACGCGCTCTGGCTCGCGGTCGTCGGGATCGCGATCGCGGCGTTCGCTGCGGTGTTCGGCTGGCGCTGGACCCGGCAGCAGCTCGATCCCCTCGAGCGGGTCGCCGAGATCGCCGATGAAGTGACGGCGACACCGCTCTCGTCCGGCGAGATCGCCCCGCAACGCCGGGTTCCCCGCGATGTTCGGCACTTGGGATCCGAGACCGACCGCGTCGCGGACGCGCTCAACCGTCTGCTCGACCACGTCGAGCTCTCGCTCAACGCACGTCACCGCGCCGAGGAGTCGATGCGTCGCTTCATCGCCGAGGCGAGCCACGAGCTGCGCAACCCGCTCGCCTCCATCCGCGGCTACGCCGATTTCTACGCCCAGACCGATGCCGACGCCGACCCTCGCGAGACCCAAGGCGCGCTGCAGCGCATCGGATCGGAAGCAGCGCGGATGAGCGCACTCGTCGACGACCTGCTGCTGCTGGCGCGCCTGGATGCCGACCCCGTGGTCGCCCACGACGATGTCGAGCTGTCCATGATCGTGGCGGAGACCGCTTCCGACGCCAGGTTCGCTTACCCCGGACACGTCTGGCGCATCGCTCTGCCCGACGAGGACGTCACGGTGGTCGGTGATGAAGGCGCGATCCGGCAGATGCTGTTGAACCTCGTCGCGAACGCGGGGCACCACACCCCCGACGGCACGAGTGTGACGGTTGCGGTGGAGCAGACCGAGACCGCTGTCGAACTCAGCGTGGTCGATGACGGTCCCGGCATCGACCCGGCCGCGTTGCCGACGATCTTCGATCGGTTCACCCAAGCGGGCAGCCGTTCGCAGACGCGGGAGCGCACAACGGTGGGCCTCGGGCTCGCGATCGTACAGGCGCTCGCTGCCGCGTCGGGATACGAGGTATCGGTCTCGAGTTCGAGCGCGGGCACCCGGTTCGTCATCAGCATCCCCACCGGCGCGGGCGGCTGAACCCACCACGGCCCGCGGTCACTCGGTCTGCTCGGCGTTCCAGCCCAGCTGCGTCGCGGTCCAGATCAGCCCGTAGGGAGCGATCGTCCGGGCAGCGACCCAGTTGTGCTCGAGTCCCGGAAGCACGCGCAGTGTCGTCGTCCGCCCCTGTCCGCGCAGGGCGTCGCGGATCGCCGTCGCCTCGGCGGCCGACTCGCGATCGCCCTGACCGAGGAAGAAGACCTGCGATCGATCGACGGCATCGTTCGGCGTCGCCGCGATGACATCGAGCGGCGAGTTGCGCTTCCTGGCCTGTGGGTCCGCCACGACCGAGGCGGTGTAGGGGGCGGTGTAGGGCATGATCGACAGCACCCCGCCGAACACGTCAGGGCTGTGGAGCCCGTAGAGGAGCGAGCCGAGCCCTCCGGCCGACATGCCGGCGATCACCCGATGCTTCTTGTCCGCGACCGTTCGGAGCGCGCCGTCGGCCCAGCTCACGACGTCGCGCGTGACGAAGGTCTCGAGCTGCGCGCCCCCGGGACGATCGAGGGGCTCATCGTCGACGCGCGCTGAGCCGGCATTGAGATCGGGGGAGACGACGATCATCGGCGGCACCGAGCCGCTCGCGATGAGCGTATCGAGCAGGTAGTCGATGCGCCCGCCGGCGAACCAGTCCGCGGCGCTTCCGGGTGCGCCGTGGAGCGCGTACATGACGGGGTATCGCCGCGTGTTGCCGGGAGCGTCGTATCCCGGCGGAAGGTAGACCCAGGCCCCGGTGCTCGGCACGTTCGCCGCCGTCGAGGGAACTGCGGTGAGGAACGAGTACCCGGCCGTGTCGGTGGTGACCCGTTCGCCGTCGGTGAGCGGAACGTTCGTCGCGCCCTCGACCGTGACGGCGGAAGAAGGCAGCTCCGCCACGGGCTCCCTGGTCTTGTCGTCGATCCAACGACTCAGAGTGGCCACCGACGGGAAGTACCCGACCCACGTGTTCACTCCGAGGGCGAGCGAGAGCACCAGGACGATGGCGGTGCCCGTCACGGCGGCGCCGCCGAGGAGCGCTCGACGCGTGCGGGATCGGGTGCGACGCGAGCGCAGGATGCGCACGCTCAGAACGACTCCCACGACCACCAGGAGGAGACCGACCGCGGTCGGCCAGTAGGTCGACAGCACGTCGGAACCCGGGTCCTGTTGAAGAGTGGGCGGTACGTCGATGGGAGCGTCGGGGTCCACGGGGCATCCGTTCGTCGCGGTGTCGGCAGCGCGCTGCGGCGGGCTGATCCGAGCGTACGAGCGCGGGCGGAAGCGCCCCTGCCACCGCGGTCCAAGTCATATCGGGGGCTTAACGGGCGGCAGGAACATGGCCGCACCGACCGGCTGCTCCGCTGCGACGCGGCCCTGATCCGAGGAGACATCCATGAGCACTCTGCTGGAGCGTCCTCGTCGCAGCGCCGACGACGGCCGTGCGACGCGAGCACCTCGGATGCGGCCGTCTGCACAGCCGTCCGGCCCCCGTCCGCGGAGGACGCGCCACCCGCTGGCGGGCGTGCCCCTGTGGGTGGGGCGCGTGCTGCAGGCGATCGCGGTGACGATGGTGCTGGTGGCCGTGACCGACGTCGTGCTGCCCGAGGGGATCTACTGGGCGACGTCGTACTTCGCGGTGTTCGGGTTCAGCCCCGAACCGGTGCTGTTCAACGCCGTGCTGCTGTTCGTGGTCGGCGCGGCCTCCAAGCGACGCCTTCGAGGAGCCCTCGTCTTCCTCGTCCTCTTCGAGCTGCCGACCGTGCTGCTGCCTCTGACGAACCTGCTGGAGGCGGTCCGCGGGGGATCTGCGCTTCCCGCGGACATCCAGCGGGTCGACGTGGTGGCCGCGGTGCTGGCCGCGGCCTTCGTCGTGCTCCTCCTGGTCGCGCGCGCCCAGTATTCCGCCGTGCTGCCGCGCTCGACGTATGTTCGTGCGGCGGGGGTGTTCTTCGGCGGTGTCGCGGTTGCGGTGGTCACGGGTGGCGTGCTCGCGCGGATGACGGCCGAACCCGGGGAGACGGCCGCGGACAGCTGGTGGTGGGCGCTCTACTCCGCGACCGGGGTGTTCCCGTCGTCGAGCCTCGTCGACGTCCAGGCCACGGGCCTGCATCAGAGCATCGAGACCATCGTGTCGTCGATCTCCGCCGTCGCCCTGCTGATCGCTCTCGCGATGCTGCTGCGCAGTGCGCGGGCCCGCCGACTGCTGACCGAGGATGAGGAGCTCGACCTGCGCGGCATCCTCGCCTCGAACCGCACCGACGACGCACTGGCCTACTTCGCGACCCGCCGCGACAAGTCGGCGGTCTTCTCGCCGTCGCGGCGCGCCGCCGTCTCGTATCGCGTCGTCGGAGCCGTCGCCCTGGCCAGCGGTGACCCCGTCGGGCCCGAAGAGGAGTGGGATGCCGCGATCGACGAGTGGCTGCGCGTCGTCGACCACTTCGGCTGGCGGCCCGCCGTGCTGGCCGCCTCGGAGCGCGCAGCGCATCACTATCAGCGGCGGGGCATGCGGGGCATGGTGCTGGGAGACGAGGCCGTCCTGCGTGTGAACGGACCGCATGCCGAAGCCGTGACACGATCGCCCCAGGTCGCGTCCGCGCGCCGGCGGGCCCGCCGGGCGGGGTACACCGCCCAGTTCCGACGGCAGCGCGATATCCCGCGAGCGGAGCTCGTCGCTCTCGCCGATCTCGCCGAGGACTGGCGTCACGGCGGGGATGAGCGCGGATTCTCCATGGCGCTCTCGCGCTTCGCCGACCCGTCCGACGGCGACGCGCTGGTCGCGACGGCGCATGACGGCGACGGCGTGGTGAAGGCGCTCCTCGTGTTCGTGCCGTGGAACGGCGACGGGGTTTCGCTCGATGTCATGCGTCGTCATCCCGAGTCGCTCAACGGGGCGACGGAGTTCCTCGTCTCCGAACTCGTCGCACAGGCGCCCGCTCTGGGGCTCACGCGCGTCTCGTTGAACTTCGCGGTCCTGCGGGAGGTCTTCGTCCGCGGGGCGAGGGTCGGTGCCGGGCCGCTGCTGCGGGCGAAGCGCCGCGTGCTGCTGATGCTCTCGCGCCACTGGCAGCTCGACTCGCTGCGGCGGGCGAACGAGAAGTACGACCCGGACTGGCGCCCGCGCCTGCTGATGTGGTCACGCCGCGCCACGATCGCTTCGGTCATGCTCGCCGTCGCGCGAGCCGAAGGCTTCGCCCGTTCTCCGCGCCGGTGGCACGTCCAGTCCGACCCGCGCTCGGCGGACTTCGCGGCTGCGGTCCGCGCCCTCGGCTCTCCGGTGTCCGCGCTGCCGCCGGCCCACCCGGTGTCACCCTCGACGGCTCGGCGCATCGGCATCGCCGAGGGTATCCGTGCCGCCGGCGGCGATCCCTTCCCTCCCCGTGTCGCGCGCACGGCGGCGCTCAGCGAGGTGCGTCGTGACATCGAGAGCGCCGGGTCGACGACGGTGCCGCTCGAGCCCGTGTCCGTGGTCGGCCGGGTGCTCGGCCGTCGGCGGCACGGCGGGATCACCTTCCTCGACATCGTCGAGGACCACGTCGGACTGCAGGTCATCGCCGCCGCGGGCCGCACGCGCGGTTACGGAGCGCTGCGGGGCATCGACCTCGGTGACCTGATCTCGATCTCGGGATCGCCGGTGCGCAGCGTCCGCGGCGAGCCGAGCATCGCCGCGGACTCCTGGGAGCTCGCGGCCAAGTCGCTGCGGCAGCCGCCGAACCGCCGGACCGGCCTGCGCGACCCCGAGGCGCAGGTCCGCCAGCGCCAGGTGCACCTCGCGACGTCGCCCGACGCGGCCGAGCTGATTCGGGCGCGGGCGCGCGCGACCCGCGCCCTGCGTGACGGCCTGCTCGCGGAGGACTATCTCGAGGTCGAGACCCCGGTCCTGCAGCGCACGCACGGCGGTGCCACGGCTCGACCCTTCCGTACCCACATCAACGCGTACGACCGCGAGCTCACGCTGCGCATCGCTCCCGAGCTCGCCCTCAAGCGTCTCATCGTCGCCGGCTTCCCGCGGGTGTTCGAGATCGGTCGCAACTTCCGCAACGAAGGCGTCGATGCCACCCACAACCCGGAGTTCACCGCGATGGAGGCCTATCGCGCCTTCGCCGATTACGACGACATGCGTCGGCTCGCCGAGCGGTTGATCCGATCGATGCTCGTCGCCGCCTCCGGGAGACCGACGATGATCCTTCCGAACGGCGAGCGCATCGACGTCTCGGCACCGTGGCGCGTCGTCCCCGTCTGCGATGCCCTGACCGAGTGCATCGGCATCCCCATCCGGCCGGATCACGACCCCGACGCGCTGCGCGACGTGTGCGCCGTGTACGGCGTCTCCGTCGCCGCGGGAGCGGGAGTCGGAACGATGATCGAGTCGCTGTACGAGGAGCTCGTGGAGTCGCGAACTGTCGAGCCGACCTTCTACACGGACTTCCCGGCGGAGACGTCGCCTCTCGCGCGACCGCATCGTCGCACCCCGGGGCTGGCCGAGCGCTGGGATCTCGTCGCCGGGGGGATGGAGCTCGGTACCGCGTACACGGAGCTGAACGACCCGGTCGAGCAGCGACGACGGCTCACCGAGCAGTCGTTGCGGGCAGCGCAGGGAGACCCCGAGGCGATGCAGCTCGACGAGGAGTTCCTGGCAGCCCTCGAGTTCGGGATGCCGCCCACCGGCGGCCTCGGTCTCGGCGTCGACCGCATCGTCATGGTCGCGACGGGCGCGACCATCCGGCAGACACTCGCCTTCCCGTTCGTACGGTGAGGAGCGTCGCGCGCCCGAGCACCCATTCGAGGGGGCCGCGAGGCGCGAATCTCGACCACACCACGGCCGCGGCGGTCAGTCCCACCGTGAACGCCGCGAGCGTGCCGACGCTCTGCGCGGGACCGAAGGAATGCCCCGTCACCGCGGTGATGAGCGCCATCGCGACGATGTGCGCCGCGTAGACGGACAGCACCATCGCGCCGGGGGGGGGCGAGCGCTGAGGTCACGATCCCGGCGAGGCGCGGAATGACTCGGGGTGAGCCCAGGGCGCGCTGGGCGGCTTCTCCGGCGGTGAGACACACCGACAGCAAGAGTGCGCAGACGCCGAGGCACCCCGCGACGTCTGCCCAGCTGCCCGAGTGCGGCGCCGGTACGAGCAGCCACAGCAGGCTGCTCGTGTCGGTGACACCGCTTTCGCCGTAGAACACCCGGGCGACCTCCGCGGCGGCGGCGGGACCGCCCCCGGTGACTCCTCGGGCCGCGGCGAGCGCGTCGACACCGCCGAGGGCGAGGAACGCACCCCCGCCGCCATAGGCGAGGGCGGTGAGCAGCGTGCCGACGACGGCGAGCGTTCGACGCACGGTCCGCCGCGTCAGATCGAGCCGGCCCACGGCGAACCCGGCGAGGACGAAGGGCATCCAGGTCAGCGCGGGGTAGTCACCCGCGACCAGCGCCGACCACGCGAAGCCGGGTTCGCTGCCGATCATGCGGCGGAGCAGCACGGAGAGCGGCGGGCCGACGAGGGCCCACACAGCCGCTGCGACCACGAGTGCCCGGGGGCTGCAGCGCCGGAACGGGAGCACCAGCAGAAACCACACCGAGAACAAGGTGAGGATGACCGCGACAGGCGTGCCGAGCGCTGCCAGCGCTGCTCCGCAGACGGCCAGGAGGGCAGCCCGGATGACCGTCGGTGCTGTCTCGGGCGTGGCCCGGCCCGGGGCCGTCGGCGATCCGAGGGTGAGGGAGACTCCTGCAGCGAAGGCGAACATGGCCGGCATCCTCGAGTGGAAGAGTTCCCAGCCGATGTGAACGGTGCCCCATCCCTCGCCCGCCGTCCAGGCGGCGGGGCCGACGTGCGCCACCAGCATCCCGAAGACGGCGATGGTGCGGAAGAGATCGAGTCCGACCACACGCCGGGTGTGAGCCGCGGCCGCCGCGGACGTCATCCCCGCCCCCGGGCGACCGTGCCCACCACCGCGGGGAATGCGCCGATGTAGAAGCTCAGGAGGACCACCTGCGCTCGTTGGAGATAGCCGCCCCCGTCGGGCAGGGTGCCCGTGCTCGCCCCGATGACGGCCAGGAGACTGACTCCGATCGTCGTCGTGACGAAGACGACGACCCCGATACGCAGGCCGGCGCGCAGGACGCTCCGAGCGGGGAGGGCGCCGTCGTCCGTCGTGCCTCGCGCCCCGGTCGCGAGCGCGAGGAGTACCGCGGACGCGGTCGCCGCGGCGAGCGCGCTCGAACTCGTCACGGCGTGCACCTGGTGGGCGAACCCGAGGGTACCCGCCGCATCGGCAGCGGCGCAGGTGGCATCCGCTGAACCGGCACAGGCCAGAGGCACGAGGGAGTCGGCGACGGTGAGAGCCGCGAAAGCTCCGAGCAGCATCGCCGACCATCGCACCGTGGCGCTCGCCGCCGCCGAGGCCCAGCGCGCGCGAGTCAGCGCCACGGCGACCAGGACGAGCACGCCGGTCAGTGCGTCGAGGCCGCGGAAGATCGGGCTCGTCGGCTGATTCTCGGCTGCGAGCTCGGACAGATACGCGCGGGACGGGTCGAGGGGGTAGCCGGCGAGGGCCTCCCAGACCACGCCCGAGTACGCGACGGCCGCGCAGACGAACAGGATGCGGGCGATGGTGTCGGTCGTGGTCGGCGCGCGCACGCGTCGGAGGCTAGGCCGAGGGGATATGGCGCGGATAAGCATCGGGTCGCGAGCCGAGCGGGCTCGCGGACACCAGCTCTATCGTGACGTCATGCAGACCCCGATCGTCTTCCTCCACGGCGGCGGACTCGCCGCGGTGTCGTGGACGCCGCACATGAGCCTCCTCGGAGACGAGGGGCCCGTGCTCGCTCTCGATCTGCCCGCCCACGGCGCGCAGCGCCATCGGCGGTGGACGACGATGGACGACGCCGCGGATGATGTGGCGGGAGCACTGCGCGAGCGCGGCCTGGACCGCGTGCATGTCGTGGGGTTCTCGTTGGGGGCCGACGTCGCGCTGCGCGTGATCGCGCGGCATCCCGCCATGGTCGATGCCGCCGTGCTCACGGGGATCAGCACGTCGCCGGTGCCGTGGTGGGAGCGGGTTCTCGACGTGATGAGCTGGCCCGTCATGGCGATGCCGCTCACGCACCGGCTGCTCGCCCGGGGCATGCGTCTGCCCGACGACGTGCGTCGTGCGCATCTGGCGTCTACGGGGCCGGTGAGGATCGGGGACTACTCACGGCTCAGCCGACAGGTGCTCGCGGGCGTGTCGCTCGACGGAGGGGAGCTGGCGTCGGCCCGCGTTCTCGCGCTGGCGGGACAGCGCGAATCGGCGCACTGCCGGCGCTCGGCCGTCATGCTCGCGAGGCGGATGACGGAGGCCGGGCTCGAGTCCGAAGCGGCCTTCGTGCCTCGCGCGGGCCACTCGTGGCCGTTGTCCTCTCCCGCGACCGTCGCCGACATCGTGCGGGCGTGGATCGATCGGCCCGGCGTGGTGGATCCGCGCCTCGTCCGGTACGCAGCGCGCACTTAATCCGCGCACATGGCATCGCCCTACGGTCGGGGCGGGCCTTCCGCCGGCAGACGCCGGACGTGCCCGTCCGCCGTCCGGACCATCGCCGAGGAGAGCCTGTCGTGTCCATGCCGCCCACCCCGATCGTTCGACTCGCCGAGAATCCGAAGACCAACCGTCTGCGGGACCGGTGGCGCGACTTCGGTCGGCCGCCCCGTCTCATGGGCGTCGACGTCGCGCGCGGCCTCGCGATCTTCGGCATGATCGGCGCGCATGTCGGGATCGTGTGGATGGTCGCCGGTCCCGACGGGCCCGACCTCGCCGCGATCGTCCAGGGGCGATCTTCCATCCTCTTCGCCGTGGTCGCCGGCATCTCCGTCGCCCTCGCGACCGGACGCGGGCGGCTCCCCCGGGGAGAAGCGCTGCGGTCCGCGCGTCTGCGTATGGCCGGCCGCGCTCTCGTCGTTCTCGCCCTCGGCCTGGCGCTGGAGATGCTCGGCAGCGGGATCGCCGTCATCCTGCCCATCTACGGGATCCTCTTCCTGATCCTCATTCCGTTCCTGGGACTCCGTCGCCGCACCCTCGCGCTCACCGCGGTCGCGATCGCCGTGGCGGGGCCGACCGTCGTCGCGCTCCTGCGTGCGGTGACGCTGTCGGGCACCGGCGTCCCCCAGGGAATCGGCGGCACCGCCGTCGACTTCCTCATCAGCGGCTCGTACCCGCTGACCGTGTGGCTGCCTCTGGTGCTCGCCGGGATGGCGCTCGGGCGACTGCGACTCGATCGCGTGCGGACCGCGGCGGTGCTGTTCGGATCGGGAGTCGGGCTCGCCGCCTTCGGCTACGGTCTGGGCGATGCGTTCAACGGGACGGTTCGCGGGTGGCTCTCGGGATGGGGGAGCGTCTCGTCGTCATCCGCGCTGTCGTCATCGGGGGTGTCGTCGCTGTTGCCGGGATCGTCCTCGTCGATGCGTCCCGACGCGCGCGGCTATCTCGAACGGCTGAGCGAGGTCGATCTGGGCGCCGCGCTGTCTCAGGCGTGGGGTGTGTCGCCGCACTCCGGCGGGACGTGGGAGATCATCGGGTCGGGCGGATTCGCCTTCGCCGTCGTCGGCGCGTGCCTGCTCGCCGCGCGTCCGCTGCGGGCGCTGCTCGTGCCGCTGGCCGCCGTCGGATCGATGCCCCTCACGGCGTACACGGCGCACGTCGTCTCCTTCGCCGTCCTGATCTCGCCGCTCGCGCTCGCGCCGGGTCTCACATCGTGGGACGGCGACCCCGCCGTCAGCGGCTGGTTCTGGGTCGGGTGCGTCGGGGTCCTCCTCGCCGCGTGCACCGCGTGGGCTCTCAGCCGAGGCCGCGGGCCTCTCGAGTCCCTCGTGGCCGCTGTCGCGCGTCGCGTCGATCTGCCCGCGGGTACCGGCGCCCGCTAGAAACGCGGAAGGGGCCGGTCCGATCGGACCGACCCCTTCACTGCGTCGAACGCTCAGAGAGCGCGGATGTTCGTCGCCTGCAGGCCCTTCTGGCCCTGCTCCACGTCGAACTCGACCTTCTGGTTCTCGAACAGGTTGCGGTGTCCAGTGCCGGCGATGGCGCTGAAGTGCGCGAACACGTCCGCGGTGCCGTCGTCCGGAGCGATGAAGCCGAACCCCTTCTCCGAGTTGAACCATTTGACGGTGCCAGTGGCCATGTCGTCATTTTCCTTCTGTGTTCTGGGACCACCGCTGTGATGATCCGGATACCGCTGCGGCTGAGCCGCTGCGGAGTGTGTGGGGGCGAGCAGACACTCGCCGGTGTGGGCGACCGGTCCAGATAGGTGCGGTCGCGGGGCCGAGAGCACGGCCCGGTGCGTGAGATCGACGGCGGAATGAAACGAAGTGCACGTCGGAGTGGACCGACGGAGAGGCGCGCCGTGACGCACCGACTCTCGAATGCTACGCGATTTCGGGCGCCTGTGGGGCGATGCGTCGTGCAATGTCATCGAAAGACGCGATACGACTCACGGATGGTGCGCGGGGGGACCGTTCCCGAAGCGCGTGTCGAAAGCGGCGAGGATCCGCGCGCACGCCAGCACGTCCTCCGGGGTGCCCGCGAGCTCGAACTCGAACACGACCGGCCGCCCCGACGCCCGGGCGAGCTCGCGTGCCGCCGCCTGGTAGTGCTCGCCGAAGTTGCGGTTGCCGGAGCCGATGATCCCGACGAGCCGCCGGCGGTTCACGGGCGAGCGCAGGAAGGCGCGGACGGCCGCCGGCAGGGTCGCGTGAGCGTCGTTGCCCGCCTTGTACGACGGTGTCAGCAGGATCCATGGTCCCGGTGCCTCGCTCGTACGAACGGTCCGCTCGGAGAGGTCGCGCACCGGCCGCCCGTCCGCGTCGTGAAGGCTCCGCGCGAAGCGGCGGATCAGGTTCGAGGTCGAGGAGAAGAAGTAGACCGGGAGTTGCGCCACCGGGCCAGTCTTGCGCCGCGATGGCGCCCGATGCGATGCGGGGGAGCGGGAAAACCCGCATCCGATTTGTTCCGGCCCGGCGCGCGGTGTGGTCAGACCACAGGGATCACACTGGGAACACGGGGTCGAGGTCCCTCCATCCCGGATTCGGACACAGACGCGGCGACCGTCCGCGCCGGGAAGGCTCACGATGTCCATCGCCGTCGACGCCCTCGTCACCCGGGCACAGCGTGCCCTCGACGAGTACGCGCACTTCACCCAGGAACAGATCGACCACATCGTCCGCAAGGCATCGGTGGCGGCGCTGCATCACCACGGCGAGCTCGCCGTCATGGCGGTCGAGGAGACCGGGCGCGGCCTCTTCGAGGACAAGGCCGTGAAGAACATGTTCGCCTGCGAACACGTCACGCACTCGATCATCGATCAGAAGACCGTCGGCGTCATCGCTCACGACGAGCTCACGGGGATCACCGAGATCGCCGATCCGGTCGGAGTGATCTGCGCGCTGACCCCGGTGACCAACCCGACCTCCACTGCCATCTTCAAGTCGCTCATCGCGCTCAAGACCCGCAACCCGATCGTCTTCGGCTTCCACCCCTCGGCGCAGCGCTGCTCGTCGGAGGCCGCCCGCATCGTCCGCGAGGCCGCCGTGGCGGCCGGCGCGCCCGCCGACTGCATCCAGTGGATCGAAGAGCCGTCGATGGAGGCATCCGGCCAGCTGATGAACCACCCGGGCGTCGCCCTCATCCTCGCCACCGGCGGCAACGCCATGGTGCGCGCCGCCTACTCGTGCGGCAAGCCCGCGCTCGGCGTCGGCGCGGGCAACGTTCCCGCCTTCATCGAACGCACCGCCGACGTCGGCCGCGCCGTCAACGACATCGTGCTCTCGAAGTCGTTCGACATGGGCATGGTCTGCGCGAGCGAGCAGGCCGTCGTCCTCGACGAACCCATCGCGGAAGAGGCGCTCGAGGAGTTCACCCGCCTGCACGCGTACCGGGTGAGTGGCGAGGAGAAGGCGATGCTCGAGGAGTTCATCTTCGGGGTGACCGCCGACAGCGCCAACTGCGCCGACGCGAAGCTCAACGCGCGGGTGGTCGGCCAGTCGCCGGTCTGGATCGCCGAGCAGGCGGGCTTCTCGGTGCCCGCGGGCACGTCCATCCTCCTGGCAGACGTCTCGGGCGTCGGCCCGCACGAGCCGCTCACGCGCGAGAAGCTCGCCCCCGTCCTCGCCGTGCTCCGTGCCGAGACTCCGGACGAGGGAATCGAACTCTCGAGGCAGATGGTGGCGTTCGACGGGCTCGGTCACTCCGGCGCGATCCACTCGAACGACGCGGCGGTGATCGCCCGCTTCGCGGAGGTCGTCAAGGCGGTCCGCATCATCGAGAACTCGCCGTCGGCTCTCGGCGGCATCGGCGACATCTACAACGCCTTCCTGCCCTCGCTGACCCTCGGCTGCGGCTCGTACGGTCACAACTCCGTCTCCAACAACGTCTCGGCGGTGAACCTCGTGAACGTCAAGCGCGTCGGACGGCGCAACAACAACCTGCAGTGGTTCAAGATCCCGGCGAAGACCTACTTCGAGCCGCACGCGATCCGCTACCTCGCCGACATGCGAGGGGTGGAACGCGTCAGCATCATCACCGACGAGACCATGACCTCGCTCGGCTACGTCGACCGCATCACCGATGTCCTGAACCGACGTGAGAACCGGGTGCAGGTCCAGCTGCTGAACCAGGTGCGCCCCGAGCCCAAGGTGTCGGAGGTGGTGGCGGGCGCCGAGCAGCTGCGCCAGTTCCAGCCCGACACGATCATCGCGCTCGGTGGCGGCTCGCCCATGGATGCCGCGAAGGTCATGTGGCTGCTGTACGAGAACCCCGAGATCGAGTTCTCCGACATGCGCGAGAAGTTCTTCGACGTGCGCAAGCGCGCCTTCACCTTCCCCGAGATGGGCAAGAAGGCCAAGCTGGTGTGCGTTCCGACGACGTCGGGGACGGGCTCGGAGATGACTCCCTTCGCCGTCATCACCGACGACGCCACCGGGATGAAGTACCCGCTGGCCGACTACGCGCTGACACCGTCCGTCGCCATCATCGATCCCGAGCTGACGCGCGTCCTTCCGGGCTTCCTCGTGGCCGACGCCGGTTTCGACGCTCTGACGCACGCCACCGAGGCCTACGTGTCGGTGTACGCGAACGACTACACCGACGGGCTCTGCCTGCACGCGATCAAGCTCATCTTCGAGAACATCGAGCGCAGCACGAAGGCCCAGCCGGGCTCGACCGACAGCGCCGATCGGAAGGCTCGCGAGAAGATGCACAACGCCGCCTCCATCGCGGGCATGGCCTTCGGCAACGCGTTCCTCGGGATCGTGCACGCGATGGCACACGTCACCGGCGCCACATACAAGCTCGTGCACGGCCGCACCAACGCGGTCTACCTCCCGCACGTGATCCGCTACAACGGCACCGTCCCGACGAAGCTCACGAGCTGGCCCAAGTACGAGCGGTACATCGCCCCCGAGCGTTTCCAGCAGATCGCTCAGCACCTGGGGCTGCCCGCGGCGACTCCGGAGGAGGGCGTCGAGAGCTACGCACGCGCGGTGGAGGAACTGCGTGATCGCGTTGGGATCGAGCGCTCGTTCCAGGCGCAAGGCGTCGACGAGGCCCGCTTCCTCGACAACCTGCACAGCCTCGCGATGGCCGCGTACGAGGACCAGTGCGCCCCCGCGAACCCGCGGATGCCGATGATCGACGACATGAAGACGCTCATGGAAGCCGCGTACTACGGCACGTCGTTCGCCGAGGTGCGCGCCACCCGTGCCGCGGCCGTCGCCGCCGCGGACGCCGCCCGCCCGCCGGCTCCCGTCGGTGCGGAGGCCCCCACCGCACCTGTCAAGAAGAGCAGCGGGAAGGCGAAGGCGGCGCACGGCGCCTGACGACGATCCGCGGAGCGCAGGGCCGGACCGAGGTGTCCGGCCCTGCGCCTACGCTGTAGCCATGCAGCAGCGCAGCCTCGCTTCGACCTCCCGTTCCGTCTCGGCCATCGGCCTCGGCACCTGGCAGCTCGGTGCCGACTGGGGCGAGGTCGACGACGACCAGGCTCTGGCCGTCCTGGCAGCCTCCGCCGATGCCGGCGTGACGCTCTTCGACACCGCCGACGTCTACGGCGATGGCCGCAGCGAGACGACCATCGGCCGTTTCCTCGCCGGCCGTCCCGGGCACGGCATCACCGTCGCGACCAAGATGGGGCGCCGTGAGGCGCAGGTGCCCGAGAACTACACCCGCGAGAACTTCCGCTCGTGGACGGCGCGGTCGCGCCGCAACCTCGGCGTCGACACGCTCGACCTCGTGCAGCTGCACTGCCCGCCGTCGGCCGTCATCGAGTCGGACGCGACCTACGACGCCCTCGACGAACTGGTCGCAGACGGAGCGATCGCGGCCTACGGCGTCTCGGTCGAGACCACGGCGCAGGCGCTCGCGGCGATCGCGCGGCCGAACGTCTCGAACATCCAGATCATTCTCAACCCCTTCCGGTTGAAGCCGCTCGACGACGTGCTCCCGGCGGCCCGGGCCGCCGACGTCGCGATCTTCGCGCGCGTCCCTCTCGCGTCGGGGCTGTTGAGCGGTCGCTACACGGCCCAGACCGAGTTCGCCGCCGACGATCACCGTTCGTACAACCGCAACGGCGAGGCCTTCGACCGCGGCGAGACCTTCTCGGGGGTGGATTTCGAGACCGGAGTCGAGGCAGCCCGACGGCTTGCGGCCGCCCTTCCCGAAGGCATCACCCTGCCGGCGGCGACGCTCGCATGGATCGCCTCGCGACCGGGCGTCACGAGCGTCATCCCGGGAGCCCGGACGACCGAGCAGGCCCGCTCGAACGCAGCCGCGGCGGCGCTGCTGGACGACGGCACCGATCTGACCGCCTTCTCGGATGCGGTCGTGGAGGTCTACGACGAGCTCCTCCGAGCCGACATCCACCCCCACTGGTGACCGGGGGCGCTCTCTTGCGCCGTCGCCGTATGCGTCCGAGCATGGGCATATGACTCGTCGACCGCACCCTGCAGCCCTCGTGGCTGTCGTCGCGGTCGGCGTTCTGGCGGTATCGGGGTTCTGGGTGCTCGCCCCGCTCCGCGACCTCGCGATCGCACGGAGCGCGGAGCCCCCGGCCGCCGTCGCCCGGAGCGAAGCGCCACCGTCCCCGGCTGCGGAGCCCGCGGCCGATCCGGATACCGGGCCGGTGCCGTATGCCCGGAATGACACCGTCTACGACATCTCGGCGCTGCCCGTGATCGATGTGCGCTCGGTCAACCCGGCGATGCCGGTCGATGACGACCCGATGGGGCCGGTGACCTCATCGCTCGCTCGACCGCTGGGCGCGGGCGCGCCCGTGTTCGCCGACCCCACCGGGCAACCCGTCGGACAGCTTCCTCGCGACCATCACTACGGCGGCACGACGGTGCCCGTCGTCGAGGCCCAGGTCGACTGGGTGAAGGTGCTTCTGCCAGGCCGGCAGGGCGTGCCTCCCGAGGGGAACGGGGGACAGACCGTCGGATGGCTTCGCGCCGCCGATGTCGAGCTGACCACGACGGCGCAGTACGTCGAGGTCCACCTCCAGGCGAACACCATCGACGTCGTCAGTGCGGCCGGTCGTGAACGCGTGTCCGACCAGTTCGCCTGGGGCAAGCCGTCGACGCCGACGCCGACGGGGCGGACCTTCATCATGTGGACGACTGTCGTTCCGGAGTTCCGGTACACCGAGGGGCATCCGATGGTGTACCTCGGCGTCCAGTCGCCCGTGATGGCCGGGTTCGACGGGGGAGATGTCGCCGTCACGGCTTTCCACTACTACCGGACGCGTGAGGGCGACACATCCTTCGGCTGCATCTACCTCGACGGGCCCGCGGTCGATCGGCTGGCTCAGCTGCCTCCGGGAACCCCGGTGATGATCAAGCCGTAGCCGGGTCCGGCCTGTGGACACCCGCGACGCCCGCCTCGGGAGCGGCCTACGCTGATCGCGTGAAGATGGAGTTCGACGCCGAGGTGTTCCGCTGGGAGGCCCGCACCCAGGATTGGTACTTCGCGGCCGTGCCGGAAGAGCCCAGCGCTGACATCCGAGAGATCCCGCGGATGCCGCGGGGGTTCGGGTCCGTGCGGGTGCGGGCGACGATCGGCGGTTCGACGTGGCAGACCTCGATCTTTCCGGATGCCGGGCGCGGCGGTTACGTGCTCCCGTTGAAGCAAGCGATCCGCCGCGCCGAATCGATCGGATCCGACGGCATCGTCCGGGTGATGCTCGAGGTCCTCGACGCGTGACACCGCTGACGATGGCGACGATCGTGGTCGTGGCCGCCTGTGCCGCGCTGAGCGTCGCGCTGGCGGTGGTCGACATCGCGACGCACCGGCTTCCGAACCGCCTCGTCCTCGGATTGGCCGGCGCGGCCGCGGGCGTCGCGGTGCTCTCTGCCATCGAACGGGCCTCGATAGGGCCGATCGTCGGGGCGGCGGCAGCCTCGATCGTGCTGTTCGTCGTCTACTACCTCCTCCACCGGGGCGGTCGGGCGCTGGGCGGGGGAGACGTCAAACTCGCGGCGGCGATCGGGCTCCTCACGGGCACGCACGACTGGGTGGCGCCGCTCGTCGCGACCGCGCTCGCGTTCTTCTCCGGCGGTCTCGTCGCCGTCGTGGTGATCGCCGCCCGCCGAGGCGACCGGCACACCCGGATACCATTCGGCCCCTTCATGCTGCTCGGCGCATGGGCGGTCGTCGGGGGTGCCTGGGTCGGGATCTGAGGCGTGTCAAGTGCACGGGGGCGAGGGTGAGCGCCGCGCTATCGTGGCGGCATGGCCGAGTCCACGTTCATCTCCCGCTCGATCGCGTGGGCGCTGCAGCGCAAACCGGTGCGCGCGTTCCTGCTGTACAGCGAGCACCGTGGGCCGGTGCTCGCCGACAGCGTCACGTACCGCACCCTGTTCAGCGTCTTCGCCGGCGTGCTGTTGGGGTTCTCCGTCGCGGCGCTGTGGCTCGCCGGTGACCCCGTTGCGTGGCAGGCGCTCATCGACGCCGTGAACCGCGTCATCCCGGGACTCGTCGGAGAGGACGGTCTCATCAAGCTCGACGACATCCAGGCCCCGGCCGGGCTGACCATCGCGGGAGTCATCGCCACCGTCGGTCTGGTCGGCGCGGCGATCGGTGCGATCGGTTCGCTCCGAACCGCCATGCGGGCGATCGCGGACCAGCTGACCGACGACGTGCTCTTCGTGTGGGTGCTCCTGCGCAACCTCGCGCTCGCGGTCGGCATCGGCGGGGCGCTCGTCGCCGCCGCCGGCGTGACGTTCCTGGGGACGGCCGGGGTGGGACTGCTCGCCGACCTCCTCGGTTTCTCCGACGAGAACCCGCTCGTGCAGTTCGGCGGCTGGGCCGTGTCGCTGGTGGTGGTGTTCGCCCTCGACGCCGTCGCTGTGGCCGTGCTCTTCCGGGTCCTGTCCGGGGTGAAGGTGCGAAAGCGCGCGCTGTGGAGCGGCGCTCTGCTCGGGGCCGCCGGGCTGACGGTGCTGCAGCAGCTGTCGGGTCTGTTCGTCGGTGGTGCCACCTCGAACCCGTTGCTCGCGTCGTTCGCCTCACTGATCGCGCTGCTGCTGTGGCTCAACCTGTCGTCGCAGGTCATCCTCATCGCGACCGCCTACATCGTCACGGGCGTGCGCGAAGAGGAAGACCGCGTGCGGGCGCGCTTCGGCGCCACCACATTCCTGCGGCGTCGCGTGCAGCGTGCGGAGGATGCCGTCGCCGCCGCGGCCCGGGAACTCGAGAAGGCACGCGAGCTCGAGGCCGACGAGCGCGCGAAAGCCGGCGCCTGACCCGCCGGCCTCAGTCGTCGTCGGAGCTCGTCCCAGCAGGGCGGACGCTACCGGCGTGCAGGTCCAGGACGACCTCGCTCGCAAGCCGCCCGCCCGCGGCCGCGCGCATCACCGCACGGTGCTCCGCGTCGATCGGACGGGGCGACGCATCTGCGACCGCTTGCGAGCCATCGAGGTCGTCGGTCTGCATGGCGTAGACGATGATGGGGCCATCCGCCGTATCGATGATCATCGCGGTCTCGTGCTCGACCCCCTCAGCCGCGAGCGACTCCAGCGCCTCCGCGCGCCGCGGGCCGTCGACCTCGCGCAACCACTCGATGACGCGGTCGCGATGATCGGGGCGAAGACGGCGAGCCACCAGATGGATCACGGCATGAGACTAGCGAGCTACCGTGCGTAACGCTCGACGAACGCGCGGAGGATCGCTCCCGTGCGGCTGACCGGCCTGCGGCGCACCGCGGAGAGCGTCAGGTCGAGTTCGTCGGGTGCGAAGTAGCCGTATCCCGCGTATGCGTGGATGCGCGTCGTGATCCCGGCGAGATCCAGTTCCGGATGGAACTGCGTCGCGTAGACGTTCTGGCCGACCCGGAACATCTGCACGGGGCATGCCTCCGAGGAAGCGAGCAGGACGGCACGGGAGGGGAGGACCGAGATCGCCTCCTTGTGTCCGACGAAGGCGGCGAACGACGGCGGCATGCCGGCCAGGAGCGGATCGCGACGCCCGGCATCCGTCAGCTCGACGTCGGCGACGCTGATGGGCTCGCCGAACCGACGGTCGATCGTCGCCCCGAGAAACGCACCCACCGTGCCGATTCCGTAGCAGGCGCCGAGGAACGGAATGTCCTGTGCGACGACCCGCTCCAGCAGGTCTGAGAACTCGGTCTCGACGCGTCGCTGTACAGCGGACTTCCGCTCCCACGGATCGGACGCGTTGAACGGACCGCCGCCGACGAAGATGCCCGAGATGCCGTCGAGGTCGATCTCGGGCATCGGTTCCGCCTCGAGCCGCACGCGGCGAAGCGAGGCCGGTTCGAGGCCCGTATGGCGAAGGAAGAGCTCGTACTCTTCGTCGGCGGGCGTGTCCTCGGCCCGGGTTGCGAGCAGCACGAACGGCTTCACGCCGAGGGGGGCTTTCGTAGTCGCCGAGCACGCATGGCGCAAGCGTATCGGCCGGTCGGAGCGGCGCGGGTATCGTCGGGAGCCAGGAGGTCAGAACATGGCTATTGCACGACTGCACGGTGGTCCCCTCGATGGGCAGACCCTTCCGCTGGACGACGACGCGTCAGACCGGCTCATCCTTCCCTACAGCGAGACCCAGGTGGTCTACGAACGCTCCGGCGAGCCGGAGAACACCGGCGAGGGCGACGGACCGACGTCGTCGGAGTTCCACTTCGTCGAGGCGGAGGGCGACATCGACCCCTCGACCGACGAGCGCGATGACCGCGTGACCAGTGACGACTGAGCCGCGCAGTTCGCTCGAGGTCGAGCGGAAGTACGACGTCGGCGACGAGGCGATCGTCCCCGACTGGTCGGTCCTCCCGGGAGTCGCGACCGTCGGCGCAGCCGAGCCGCGTGAGCTCGACGCTCGCTACCTCGACACCGCTGACGGTCGACTCGCCGCGGCGCTGACCGCGCTGCGGCGGCGCACGGGCGGTCCTGACGAGGGCTGGCACGTCAAACGCTCGACGCCGGAAGGCAAGCTCGAGACGCACTGGCCCCTTGACGACGCCGATGAGTCGGCCCCGGTCGAGGTGCCGGACGCGATCGTCGCCGAGCTCGCCGAGGTGGCGCAGCCGCCCTTCGAGGTCATCGCGCGCATTCGCAACTCGCGCACCGCCTTCGCCCTGCTCGACGCTGCGGGCGGCATGGTCGCCGAGTTCGTCGACGATCGGGTGACGGCCACGGACGAACGGTCGGGACGTACGAGCTCATGGCGGGAGTGGGAGCTCGAGCTGGGCCCCGCGGCGCCCGCCACCGCGGCCGGTGTGGCCGAGCTCTTCGCCGCAGCCGACGAGTTGGTGGCATCCGCCGGGGGAGCGCCGGCGGCATCCGAATCCAAGCTCGGACGCGCCCTCGGGCGCTGAGCCTCCCAGGCTCCATCGGACGAGAAGACGAACGCACCGCCGGCCGAGGCCGAGCGGTGCGTTCGTCTTCTGGCGACGCGAGCGTCAGAGGTTGATCATGTGACCCGCGAGACCGTGGAAGGCCTCCTGAAGGCCTTCCGACAGGGTCGGGTGCGTGTGGACGTTGCGCGCGGCCTCGAGCGCGGTGAGGTCCCACTTCTGAGCCAGGGTCAGCTCCGGCAGCAGCTCCGACACGTCGGGGCCGATGAGGTGACCGCCGAGGAGCTCGAGGTGCTCGGCGTCGGCGATGAGCTTGACGAAACCGACGGGCTCGCCCAGGCCGTTGGCCTTGCCGTTCGCCGAGAACGGGAACTTCGCGACCTTGACGTCGTAGCCGGCGTCGCGCGCCTGCTGCTCGGTGAGCCCGAACGACGCGACCTGCGGGGAGCAGAACGTCGCACGCGGCATGTTGCGGTAGTCGCCGAGGGTCTGCGTCTCCGCGCCGCCGATGGTCTCCGCCGCGACGACACCCTGCGCCTCGGCGACATGCGCGAGCTGCAGCTTGGCGGTGACGTCACCGATCGCGTAGATGCCCTCGACGTTCGTCCGCATGTGGTCGTCGATGTCGATCGCGCCGCGCTCGGTGAGCTTCACGCCGGTGTTCTCGAGACCGAAGCCCTCGACGCGAGGAGCGAAGCCGATCGACATGAGGACCTTGTCAGCCTCGATCTGTCCCTTCGCGCCGTCGGCGTTGGCCGAGTACGAGACGGTGACCTTGTCGCCCGAGTCGACGATCTGCTCGACCTTGGTCGAGGTCAGGATGTCGATGCCGTACTTCTTGTACTGCTTCTGGATCTCCTTCGAGACCTCGACGTCCTCGTTGGGGAGGGCACGGTCGAGGAACTCGATGATCGTGACCTTCACGCCGTAGTTCGACATGACGAAGGCGAACTCCATGCCGATCGCGCCGGCGCCGACGATGACGATCGAGTTGGGCAGGTCGCGCGTGAGGATCTGCTCCTCGTAGGTCACGACGTTGTCGCTGAGCTGCACTCCGGGGAGGAGGCGCACGGTCGAGCCGGTGGCGATGATGACGTTGTCGAACGTGACGGTCTCCTGCGAGCCGTCGGCCTTGGTCACCTGGATCGACTTCGCGTCGAGGAACGACCCGCGTCCCTCGTACTCGGTGACCTTGTTCTTCTTCATCAGGAAGTGGATGCCCTTGACGTGCGTCTCGGCCACCTTGCGGCTGCGGTCGAACGCGGTGCCGAAGTCGAAGTTCACATCTCCGCTGATACCGAAGAGATCGGCCTTGTGCTTGAAGGTGTGGGCGAGGTCGGCGTTCTTCAGCAGAGCCTTGGAGGGGATGCAGCCGACGTTGAGGCAGACGCCTCCCCAGTACTTCTCTTCGATGATCGCGACGGACTGTCCGAGCTGCGCAGCGCGGACAGCTGCGACATACCCGCCGGGGCCCGCGCCGAGGATGACGACGTTGTAGTGAGGCATGCTCCCAGCCTAGTCCTCGGTGCGCCGCCGAGACGCCGCGACGAGGGCGATCACGAGGGCGATCACGCCGGCGACCACGACGACCGAGACGACGATCCAGAACGCCGCGGGCAGGCCCTCGGCCGGTGCCGTCGCGGCGGTTCCACCGGCGGGCGCCGTCGGCGCCGCCGCCGGGTCGCCGGCCGTGAACGAGAACTCGCCCGAGACCGGGTGGCCGTCGCTCGAGACGACCCGCCAGCGCACGGTGATCGGGCCCTGGCTGTCTCCGTCGACGGTCTGGGTCGCCGTCGTGCCGTCGAGCGTCGGGGTTCCCTGGGCGAGCTCCGTTCCCGCCGCGTCGGTCACCGAGATCGCGTTGACGCCCTCCTCGTCGATGAGGACACCGCTGAAGGTGAGCGTCACCTCGTCGGGCAGCTCGGCCACGGTCGAATCCGCAGCCGGGTCGGAGGCCAGCAGCTCGTCGTGCGCGAGAGCGGGCGACGCGGGTGAGGCCGCGGCGATACCGAGCACGATGCCGAGGCCCAGGAGCAGGCGCATACGAAGAGAAGGAGTGCGTGCAGACATCGCCCCGAGCCTAATCCTCGGCCATATGAAGGTGGTGAGAGGCCCGGGTATTCGCGTTCGCGAGTCGTCGCCGATCCGTTAGGCTGGCCCGGAAGAGGAGGACACTGTGGACGAAAAGGATCGAGACGTCGACGACATCCGACGCGGACCCGACCGCGCGCCGCACAGCGGTTCCTCGGACACGACGCAGACGTTCGGGCACGACCTGGACCTGTCGTTCGTGCCGTTCGGGGCTGACCTCACCGCTGTGGAGCGCGACGCCATCCAGGCGTTGCCCGAGCGGGCGGCCCTGCTTCTGGTTCGTTCGGGCCCCACCGCGGGGGCGCGCTATCTGCTGGACACCGACGTGACGACCGTCGGTCGCCACCCCGAAGCCGACATCTTCTTCGACGACGTCACCGTCTCGCGACGGCACGCGGAGATCACTCGCACGGGGTCGGCTTTCGAGATCGTCGACCAGCGCTCGCTCAACGGCACATACGTGAACGGCGAACGCGTCGATCGTGCCGTGCTCTCCGACGGCGCCGAGCTGCGCGTCGGCAAGTTCCGCCTGAACTTCTTCGTCTCACCGCTCGACCGCGCTCCGGCGACCGGCGCGTGAGTGCGGCCCCCGCAGCCCGCGGTCGGTCCACGGCAGCGGGTCACCTCAGCATCGGCCAGGTCCTCGCGCGTCTCAGCCCCGATTTCCCGGCGCTGAGCTCGAGCAAGCTGCGGTATCTCGAAGACCAGGGCATCGTCACCCCCACGCGCACCGGCTCGGGGTATCGGAAGTTCTCTCCTGCCGACGTCGAGCGGCTGCGCACCGCGCTGACGCTGCAACGCGATCACTACATGCCGCTGGCGCGTATCCGCGAGTACCTCGACACACCGGGCGCCGAGGGGCTTCCCCCCGCGCTGCCGGCGTCGATCGTCCAGCATCGGCGCTATCGGCGCGACGAGCTGATCGACCAGGCCGAGGCCACCGCGGCGCTGCTCGGCGACGCGGTGTCAGCGGGCCTGCTGCCCGCCGCCGACACGTACGACGAGCGTGCGCTCGTCCTGTTGCGCACGCTCGTCGCGCTCGATCGACACGGCATCGGCCCGCGTCACCTCCGCACCGTGCGGCAGGCGGCCGAACGCGACGTCGCGCTCGTCGAGACCGCCCTCGCGCCGCTGCTGCGCCGCACCGATTCGTCGTCTCGCGGACGCGCCCATGAGCTCGCGCCCGAGCTGGTGCGTCGGCTCGACGACGTCCGTTCGGCGTTCGTCCAGGCGGCCATCGACCGACTCGGCCGGTGAGCCGCGCGCGACACGCCGCGGGCTCGGAGCGGATGTCGTTGCCGCGGCGGCATCCCTCATCTAGCGTGGAAGAAACCCGACCGTCCGGCAGGAGGACCAGATGACCGCGCATGATTCGCTCGGCGAGATGCGGTTCACGACCGACCTCCTCTTCACCGACGGTCTCCCCGAGATGGACGACGAGGCCGGGTATCGCGGGGCGCAGGCCGCTCGCGCCGCCGGCATCACGTACCGTCAGCTCGACTACTGGGCCCGGACCGAGCTCGTCGTCCCCACCGTCCGCGGTGCCAGCGGCTCGGGGTCGCAGCGTCTCTACGGCTTCCGCGACATCCTCGTGCTGAAGCTCGTCAAGCGCCTGCTCGACACGGGCATCTCGCTGCAGCAGATCCGTGTCGCCGTCGACCAGCTCCGCGCCGCGGGCATCCGCGACCTCGCGGGGACCACCCTGATGAGCGACGGCGCCTCGGTCTATCTCTGCACGTCGAACGACGAGGTCATCGACCTCGTCAGCCGCGGTCAGGGCGTGTTCGGCATCGCGGTCGGAAAGGTGCTCCGCGAGGTCGAGTCGACGCTCGTCGAGTTCGACCCCCAGGCGCCGGACCCCGTCGACGAGCTCGCCGCGCGACGCTCGGCGCGCAGCGCCTGAGCCGCTCTCGATACACAGAACCCCGGCGCACCTGCGGTGCGGCCGGGGTTTCGTTCGTGTGGGGGGAGGGCTGTTCAGCTCGGCGTGGCCGTGGGAGCCTCGCCCGCGACCGGGATGCGGCCGGTGCGCAGCACGCGGTCCAGCAGTGCGTCGAAGTCGGAGGCGAGCTCCTGCGCGGAGTCCCCGGGCCAGATGTGCAGCGGCTTCGCGGCGCCCTGCGCCTGCTGGAGCGACGTGCGCTCGGGCAGCTGGGGCGAGAGCACCAGGGGGCCGAACATGTCGCGCAGTTCCTTGATGCGGAACTGATGCTCGATCGACTGCGGCCGCACCCGGTTGACCACGATCCCGAGGGGCTGCAAGCGGGGGGAGAGTCCGCGACGGATCTCCTCGATGGCTCGCAGCGCGCGGTCGGCGGCGGCCACGGAGAACAGGCCGGGCTCGGTCACGACGATGACGCGGTCGCTCGCCGCCCATGCCGTGCGGGTGAGGGCGTTGAGCGAGGGGGCGCAGTCGATGAGGACGAGGTCGTAGTCGGCCTCGATGGTCGCCAGGGCCTCCTCGAGCTTCCAGACGTCACGCACACTGGGGTGCGGACCGTCGAAGTTGATGGCGGAGGGGCTGCCGATCAGGACGTCGATGGTGCCGGGATGCACCTTCGCCCACCCGCTCGAGGTGATGGCCTGACGGACCACCTTCTCCTTGGGATTGGCGAGGACATCGGCGACGTTGAGACGGCCGGCGACCTGGATGTCCATCCCCGTCGACACGTCGGACTGCGGATCGAGATCGACGACCAACGTCCGGACACCGCGGGCGAACGCGGCGGATGCGAGCCCCAGGGTGACCGTCGTCTTGCCGACCCCGCCCTTGAGCGAGCTGACGGAAAGTACGTGCACGAGGCTCTACGTTACCGTCCCCTAGGCTGTGAGGGTATTCGAGCCCTCGCGCGGCGCCGTCGCCGTGCGACTCATTCCAGCGAGGTGAGCATGTTCCGCAAGATCCTTGTCGCGAATCGCGGTGAGATCGCCATCCGCGCCTTCCGTGCCGCCTTCGAGCTGGGGGCGCGCACCGTGGCCGTCTATCCGCACGAGGATCGCTACTCTCTCCACCGGCTGAAGGCCGACGAGGCTTACGAGATCGGTGTGAAGGGACACCCCGTCCGGGCCTACCTCGACGTCGACGAGATCATCCGCGTCGCGCGCGAGAGCGGGGCGGACGCGATCTACCCGGGATACGGCTTCCTGTCCGAGAACCCCGAGCTCGCCGCCCGTGCTGCCGACGCGGGCATCGCGTTCATCGGTCCGTCCGCGCGCGTGCTCGAGATGGCGGGCAACAAGGTCACGGCCAAGAGCCATGCCGTCGCCGCCGGGGTCCCGGTGCTGCGATCGACCGAGGCATCCGACGACATCGACGCTCTCGTCGCCCAGGCCGGTGACGTCGGTTTCCCGATCTTCGTCAAGGCCGTCGCCGGCGGCGGCGGACGCGGGATGCGGCGCGTCGGCACACCTGACGAGCTCGCGCCGGCGCTGTCAGAGGCGATGCGCGAGGCCGGGAGCGCGTTCGGCGACCCGCGTGTCTTCCTGGAACAGGCCGTCCGCCGTCCGCGCCACGTCGAGGTCCAGGTGCTCGCCGACGCGACGGGCGAGACGGTGCACCTGTTCGAACGCGACTGCTCGGTGCAGCGACGCCATCAGAAGGTCATCGAGATCGCGCCGGCCCCCAACCTCGACGATGAGACACGGGCCGACCTGCACCGGCACGCCATCGCCTTCGCGACCTCCATCGGCTACGTGAACGCCGGCACCGTCGAGTTCCTGCTCGAGACGGACGGGCCCCGGGCGGGCGAGATCGTGTTCATCGAGATGAACCCGCGCATCCAGGTCGAGCACACGGTGACCGAGGAAGTGACCGACGTCGACCTGGTCCAGTCCCAGATGCGGATCGCCGCGGGGGAGACCCTCGCGCAGCTCGGCCTCACGCAAGACCGCATCCAGCTGCGCGGCGCGGCGCTGCAGTGCCGCATCACGACCGAGGACCCGGCTCAGGGGTTCCGCCCCGACACGGGGAAGATCACCACCTACCGGTCGCCGGGCGGAGCCGGCATCCGGCTCGACGGCGGCACGACCGCTGCCGGCTCCCAGGTGAGTCCGCACTTCGACTCGATGCTCGCCAAGCTCACGTGCCGGGGGCGCGACTTCGGTGCCGCGGTCGTGCGCTCGCGCCGTGCGCTCGCGGAGTTCCGCATCCGGGGCGTCTCGACCAACATCCCGTTCCTGCAGCAGGTGCTCGACGACCCGTCCTTCGCCCGAGGCGACCTCAGCACGTCGTTCATCGACGAGCGCCCCGAGCTGCTCGAGGGCCGGATGTCGAAGGACCGCGGATCGAAGATCCTCGGGTGGCTCGCCGACACGACCGTCAACCGCCCGCACGGCTCTGCTCCGACGAGCGTCGACCCG
The DNA here is from genome assembly GCF_002245215.1 of Microbacterium sp. Yaish 1. GTDB lineage: Bacteria > Actinomycetota > Actinomycetes > Actinomycetales > Microbacteriaceae > Microbacterium. Next base: position 821,565 of record NZ_NPMR01000002.1, on the reverse strand, counting down.
CGGACCAAGCTGCCCCGGCTCGACCTCGCGACACCGCCGCCCGCGGGCTCGCGTCAGCGCCTCCTCGAACTCGGACCCGCGGGGTTCGCGCAGGCCCTGCGCGGCCAGACCTCGCTCGCCGTGACCGAGACGACGTTCCGCGACGCGCACCAGTCGCTCCTCGCGACGCGCGTCCGGACGAAGGACCTCGTCGCGGTGGCTCCGGCCGTCGCACGGCTCACTCCGCAGCTGCTCTCCGTCGAGGCGTGGGGCGGAGCGACCTACGACGTGGCTCTGCGGTTCCTCGGCGAGGACCCGTGGGAACGACTCGACAAGCTGCGCGAGGCCCTGCCCAACGTCGCTCTGCAGATGCTGCTGCGCGGCCGCAACACCGTCGGGTACACCCCGTACCCGACGGCGGTGACGCAGGCCTTCGTCCGGGAGGCCGCGGATGCCGGCGTCGACATCTTCCGGATCTTCGACGCGCTCAACGACGTCGCGCAGATGCGGCCGGCCATCGACGCCGTTCTCGCGACCGGGACGACGATCGCCGAGGTCGCGCTCTGCTACACGGGGGATCTGCTCGACCCCGCCGAAGACCTCTACACCCTCGACTACTACCTCCGTCTCGCCGAGGAGATCGTCGAGGCGGGCGCGCACGTGCTCGCCATCAAGGACATGGCCGGTCTGCTGCGGCCGGCCGCAGCGTCGCGCCTGGTCGCGGCGCTGCGCGAACGGTTCGATCTGCCCGTGCACGTGCACACGCACGACACCGCCGGCGGACAGCTCGCGACTCTCCTGGCCGCGAGCGCCGCGGGCGCGGATGCCGTCGACGCGGCGTCCGCGCCGATGGCGGGCACGACCAGTCAGCCCTCGCTCTCCGCGCTCGTGGCAGCACTCGCGCACACCGAGCGCGACACCGGTCTCGATCTCGGCGCCGTGTCGGACCTCGAGCCCTATTGGGAGGCGGTGCGTCACATGTATCGTCCGTTCGAGTCGGGCCTGCCCGGCCCCACCGGACGCGTCTACCGCCATGAGATCCCGGGCGGACAGCTCTCGAACCTCCGGCAGCAGGCCATCGCGCTGGGGCTCGCCGACGATTTCGAGCTCATCGAGGACATGTACGCCGCGGCGAACGAGATCCTCGGCCGGGTCCCGAAGGTCACCCCGTCGTCGAAGGTCGTGGGCGACCTCGCGCTGCATCTGGCGGCGGTGAAGGCCGATCCGGCCGCCTTCGCCGCCGACCCGGGTGCGTACGACATCCCGGAGTCGGTCGTCGGCTTCATGGCAGGCGAACTCGGCGACCTGCCGGGAGGATGGCCCGAACCGTTCCGGTCCAAGGTGCTGGCGGGGCGCACCGTGCGCCCGGCCGCCGCGGAGCTGTCGCCGGCGCAGGAGGCGGCTCTCGACGCGGATTCCGCGACACGACGGCGCACGCTGAACTCGCTGCTCTTCCCCGCGCCGACCCAGGAGTTCGACCGGGTGCGCGACACCTACGGCGACCTGAGTGTGCTCGACACGGCGGACTACCTGTATGGGCTGGTACCCGGCGCCGAGCACGTCGTCGAGATCGAGAAAGGCGTGCAGCTGTACGTCGGACTCGAGGCGATCGGCGAGGCCGACGAGAAAGGCATGCGCACCGTCATGGCGACGCTCAACGGTCAGCTCCGGCCGGTGTTCGTGCGCGACCGCGGCATCAGCGTCGAGGCCCGTCAGGCCGAGAAGGCCGACACCTCGGTGCCCGGTCAGGTCGCCGCCCCGTTCTCGGGCGTCGTGACGCTCAAGGTCACCGTCGGCGATGCCGTCGAGGCGGGAGCTGCCGTCGCGTCGATCGAAGCGATGAAGATGGAAGCGGCGATCACGGCCCCGGTCGCGGGCGTCGTCGAGCGGCTCGTCGTCGACCCGACGGCGGCGGTCGAGGCGGGCGACCTTTTGGTCGTGGTCCGGCCCGGCGGGTAGCCTAAGGGGTCGGGCGCGAGCTCGAGACCTTGGAGTGGACGCAGCACAACATGCCTGAGCGCAACGAGAACCAGCCCGACGAGACCGATCCCGCGGTCCTCGCCGACAGCGAGAGTATTCATACGACGGCCATCGGGATCATCGGCGGCACCGCACAGGTCGACGTCGCGCTTCCCGTCGCGGAGGACGACCTCGATGACGACGACGTCATCGACGGCGAGGTCGGCGACGAGCAGCTGACGACCGGCGACATCCCGCTCGGCATCGCGCCGGTCGATTCGGACGACGAGTCGGGGGATGCCGCGACGCGCGCGACGGATGACGGGGCGACTGAACGCGGTGGGGCGACCCCGGAGGACGAGGAAGCCTCCGCGCTCCCGGCCGAGCCGGGAGATCACGCCGGCACCGGTGACGACGAGCTCGAGGGCGACGGCGCGGACGAGGTCGCTTCCACGGCGGCATCCGAGCTCGCTGATGAGGACGACGACCGCGACGTGTCCGGCGACGACGATGCCGGGGAGCCCGTCGATGAGGTGCTCACCGCCGAGATCGACGACGAGGACGACTCCGGGACCGACCTCCCGGCGGAGGACGACACGACGACCGCCGACGAGGCCGACGAGGCCGATAGCGATCCGGGCGCGTCCGAGGGTATGACGGATGCTGCCGCAGAGGACGTCACGGCCGGTGACGACAGCGATCGCGCCCCGGGAGCCGACACCGCGACGTCCCGGGCCGCGGAAGCGCGCGACACCGGTGTCGTCGTCGCGACGGTCGTGCCGACATCCACGCCGATCACCGGCACCGTGCCGACCACCCGCCGGCAGGCCCACCAGGTCGCCGAGCAGGTTCGTCATGCCACCGAGCGGGTGCAGGTCGCGCGTCCGACCGAGCCGGTCCTGCAGTCGCGGCGTCTCGGCGATCTCGAGCCCGGGCGCGAATCGGCCGACCTGCTGACGGCCGAGCGTCTGCTCGACCCGGCGCAGATCGTGCGGGCCGAGCCGGAAGGCCGGTGGCAGCGCCTCGTGTACAGCGTCTCGGGTCATCGCATCAACCTCGGCGACAGCAAGCGGGCACGCTCGCGCAAGGAGCTCGATCGTCGGATCACCGCGCCGCTCACCGGCGGCGCCAAGTTCGTCCCGGTTCTCTCGCGCAAGGGCGGCGTCGGCAAGACGACCGTGACCACCCTGCTCGGGATGGCGCTCGCCGACGCCCGTGACGACCGCGTCATCGCGATCGACGCGAATCCCGACCGCGGCACGCTCGCCGACCGTATCGGCCGTACGAGCGGCAAGACGGTGCGCGATCTGGCGCGCGCGCGTGGCGAGGTCGTCGGCTTCAACGATCTCTCCGCCATCGTGGCCCGCGACGAGACGCGGCTCGACGTTCTGGCGTCCGACACCGATCCGCACATCTCGGAAGCCTTCAGCGACCACGACTACGAGGACGTCGCCGCGATCGCCGCGCACTACTACTCGATCGTGCTCACCGACACGGGCACCGGGATCGTGCACTCGGTGATGGGGGCGACGCTCGGGCTCTCCGACCAGATCGTCGTCGTCGCCGGTCTCTCGGTCGACGAGGCACGGCTGGCTTCCGAGACACTGACCTGGCTCGAGTCCAACGGTTTCGCCGACGCGGTGAAGAACGCGGTGGTCGTGCTCAACACGTCGCGTCCGGGCACGCCGATGGTCCGCGCGGAGGAGCTGGAGACCCACTTCGCCACGCGCGTCCGCTCGGTGCTGCGCGTGCCGTACGACCCGCACCTCGCAGCGGGAAGCGCAGTGTCGTTCCGCGACCTCGACCCGGCGACGCGTGAGGCGGCTCGCAAGCTCGCAGCGAGCGTGGTCGAGGGGCTGCGTCTCGGGGCGGCGGCCTGACATGGCGGTTCGCGCGATCCGGTTCTTCGGCGACCCCGTCCTGAAGTCGGCGGCGGCGCCCATCCAGGCGATCGACGACGGTGTGCGCTCGCTCGTGCAGGATCTCCTCGACACGGTGGAGCTGCCCGGCCGCGCCGGCGTGGCGGCCCCGCAGATCGGGGTCGGGCTGCGCGCGTTCAGCTACAACGTCGACGGGGTGATCGGCTACATCCTCAACCCGCGACTGGTCGAGGTCTCCGGCGAGCCGTCGCTCATCGGCGAGGGCTGCCTGTCGGTGCCCAACCTCTGGCATGACACGCTCCGGCACCCGTACGCGCGCGCCGTGGGCATGGATCTCGACGGCGACGAGATCGTCCTCGAGGGCGAGGGGCTGATGGCTCAAGCGCTGCAGCACGAGTGCGACCACCTCGACGGCATCCTGTACCTCGACCGGCTCTCGCCCGCCGAGCGGCGGATCGCCATGCGCGAGGTACGCGAGTCGTCCTGGTTCTGACCCCTCATACTGAAGCGGGGCCCGGCCGGTGATCCACCAGCCGGGCCCCGCTTCCGCGTCATCCGGTCATCCGAGCGGGACGTTGCTCGTCTTGACCGGCTCGTCGTAGATCGCCGAGATCTCCTCCGAGAAGTCGGTGAGGATGACGTTGCGCTTGATGCTCATCTTCGGCGTCAGGTGGCCGCTGGCCTCGGTCCATTCGGTGTCGAGGATCGTGAACTTGCGGATCGACTCGGCGCGAGAGACGTTGCGGTTGGCCTCGTCGATCGCGCGCTGGACCTCCGCGCGAACCTGGCTGTTCTTCGCCGCTTCGGCGAGCGACATGTCGCCCGCGAGGCCGTTGTTCGTCAGCCAGGTCGGCAGCATCTCCGGGTCGAGCGTGACGAGCGCGGAGATGAACGGCTTCTGATCGCCCACGACGACCACCTGACCGACGATCGGGTTGGCGCGGATGGGGTCTTCGAGCACGGCCGGTGCGACGTTCTTGCCGCCGGCGGTGACGATGATCTCCTTCTTGCGACCGGTGATCGTGAGGAAGCCCTCGTCGTCGAACGATCCGATGTCGCCCGTCTTGAACCAGCCATCGTTGAAGGCGGCCTCGGTGGCCTCGGGGTTGCGCCAGTACTCGGCGAACACGTTGATGCCGCGCACCTCGACCTCGCCGTCCTCGCCGAGGCGGACCCCGACACCGGGCAGGACCGGACCGACGGTGCCGATCTTGGACTTCGTGGCGAGGTTGACCGTCGCGGGGGCCGTCGTCTCGGTGAGTCCGTAGCCTTCGAGGATCGTGACACCGAGGCTGTGGAAGAAGTGGCCGAGGCGCGGACCCAGGGGAGCGGATCCCGAGACGGCGTAGGTGACGCGGCCGCCCATGGCGGCGCGGAGCTTGCCGTAGACGAGCTTGTCGAAGAGGCGGAACTTCAGCTTCGTCAGCAGCGGGATGCTCTTCCCCTCCTGCTGTAGGCGCGAGTGGTCGATCGCGACCTGCGCGGCGGCGCGGAAGATCTTGCCCTTGCCCCCTGCCTCGGCCTTCTGCTCGGCGGAGTTGTAGACCTTCTCGAACACGCGAGGCACGGCCAGCAGGAAGGTCGGCTGGAACGTTCCGAGAGCGGGGAGCAGCTGCTTGGTATCGGGCTGATGCCCGGTCTTGACCCCGGCGTGCACATTGAGGATCGAGATGAAACGCGCGAAGACGTGCGCGGTCGTGATGAACAGCAGCGTCGATGCTCCGCCGGGGTGGTTGACGACCTCTTTGAGGGCTTCGCCGGAGTTGCGGGCCAGCTCGACGAAGTTGCTGTGGGTCAGGACGCAGCCCTTGGGCCGTCCGGTCGATCCCGAGGTGTAGATGAGCGTCGCGATGTCCGAGCCCACGGCGAGGTTGCGTCGCCGCTCGATCTCCTCGTCGGGCACGTCACCGCCGCCCGAGCGCAGCCTGTCGAGGTCTCCGGACGCCATCACCCACACCTCGCGGACGAGGGGGACCGTCGAACGGATCTCGTCGATGCGTCCCGCGTGGTCGGCGGATTCCGCGATCGCGAACGTGGCGCCCGAATCGCTGAGGATCCAGGCGATCTGCGACGCCGAGCTCGTCTCGTAGACGGGGACCATGACGGCACCGGCGAAGAAGATCGCGAAGTCGACGAGCGTCCAGTCGTAGGTGGTGCGCGCCACGAACGCGACCTTGTCGCCGGGTTCGACGCCCGCCGCGACGAGCCCCTTCGCGAGCGCGATCACCTCGCGTTGGAACTCGGCCGCGGAGATGTCTCGCCAGGCGCCGTCGTGCGGCACGGCGAAGAGCGCTCGCGACGGGGTGGCAGCGACCCGGTCGACGAGGAGATCGGTGATGTTCGCGTCAGGATCGGCTGGAACGACGGCGGGGACTTCGAACTGGACGGCGCTCATGGGCGGCAACTCCTTCGGTACCGGAAGCGTCTGGCAGGGTAAACACACTCTATCTGTCGCCCGGTCGCCGAGCCCGCGCGCCGAGGCGGCGCCCCATTAGACTTTCCGGGTCGCCGGCGGACGGCCGACGGAAAGGACCACGCGTGCTCAACATCGGCATCGACATCGGCGGAACCAAGATCGCCGGAGGTGTCGTCTCCGCCGACGGGACGATCGTCGACCGCATCCGCGTCGACACCCCCGCCGACACCGACGCGCTGGCGGACGCCGTCGCCGACATGGTGAGGCATTTCCGCGCATCCCACGAGGTCACCGCGGTCGGGGTCGCCGCCGCCGGCTTCCTCGATCGCACGCGCTCGATCATGCGTCACGCGCCCAACATCGACTGGGTGGAGCACCCGCTGCGTGCCGAGCTCGAGGCTCGGGTCGGCGTCGCCGTCGTGCTCGAGAACGACGCGAACGCCGCCGGGTGGGCCGAGTACCGGTTCGGCGCCGGCCGCGGCAGCTCGAACATGGTCATGCTCACGCTCGGCACGGGTGTCGGGGGAGCAGTCATCATCGACGGGCAGCTCCTCATCGGCGGGCGCGGAGCGGCGGGAGAGCTCGGTCACGTGCGATTCGAGCGCGGGGGCCGGCTGTGCGGCTGCGGACTGCAGGGATGCCTCGAGCAGTACGCCTCGGGACGCGCGCTGCAGCGCGAGGCCATCGCGATCGCCGACGACCCCGAGCTCGGCGCCGGTCTCGCGCAGGTGCGCGACGAGCACGGCTCGATCCCGGGCGACGCGATCTCCCGCCTGATCCTCGCCGACGACCCCGGAGCGCTTGCTGCGCTCCAGCGGGTCGCGACGGCGCTCGGTGAGACGGCGGGCGGGTTCCAGGCGACGCTCGACCCCGAGATCTTCGTCATCGGCGGTGGCGTCGCGCAGCTCGGCGAGACGCTGCTCGCGCCCGTCCGGGCCGCCTACCGGGGCGCCCTGCCGGGTGGCGAGAACGCGGCTCCGGCCGACTTCGCCATCGCGACCCTCGGTAACGACGCGGGTCTGATCGGCGTGGCCGATCTGGCCGGGGGGCGGTGACCGGTGTTCTACTGGCTGATGAAGTACATCTTCATCGGACCCGTCGTGAAGGCGATCTTCCGCCCCTGGATCGTGGGTCGCCGCAACGTCCCGGCATCCGGCGCCGCGATCTTCGCCAGCAACCACCTGTCGGTGAGTGACTCGATCTTCCTGCCGCTCATGATCGACCGGCCGATGTCGTTCCTCGCCAAGAGCGACTACTTCACCGGCACGGGCCTCAAGGGCTGGGCCACTCGGATGTTCATGAAGGCGACCGGTCAGATCGCCATCGACCGCACCGGGGGCAAAGCCTCCGAGGCCTCGCTCAACACGGGGCTCCAGGTGCTCGGTCGCGGTGATCTGCTCGGGATCTACCCGGAGGGCACGCGGAGCCCCGACGGCAAGCTCTACCGCGGGCGCACGGGCCTGGCGCGCATGGCGCTCGAGGCCCGCGTCCCCGTCATCCCCGTCGTGATGGTCGACACGGATGCGGTCATGCCCATCGGACGCAGCATCCCGCGGGTCGGACGTGTGGGAATGGTCATCGGCGAACCGCTCGACTTCTCGCGCTTCCAGGGGATGGAAGGTGACCGCTACGTGCTGCGCTCGGTGACGGACGAGATCATGGTCGCGCTCCAGCGTCTGGGTGAGCAGCAGTACGAAGACGTCTACGCGTCGTCGGTCAAGGAACGCGCAGCGCAGCAGCAGCAGGACTGAGCGTCACACGACCGGCGCGGTGTCGGCCGCGCACTAGACTTGGCGCGTGCCTACGCTGGATTCACTCGACACGTGGCGCGATCTTCCCATCAAGCAGCAGCCGGCGTGGAACGACCCCGACGCCGTGGCTGCGGTGTCGGCCGAGATCGCGACGCTCCCGCCCCTCGTCTTCGCCGGTGAGGTGGACATCCTCCGCGAGCGCCTCGCGCGCGCGGCATCCGGAGAAGCCTTCCTCCTCCAGGGCGGTGACTGCGCCGAGACCTTCGCCGGCGCGACCGCGGAGAAGATCCGCAACCGCATCAAGACGGTGCTGCAGATGGCGGTCGTGCTGACCTATGGCGCCTCGATGCCCGTCGTGAAGATGGGCCGCATGGCCGGTCAGTTCGCCAAGCCGCGCTCGAGCGACACCGAGACCCGCGGCGACGTCACGCTGCCCGCGTACCGCGGCGACATCGTCAACGGCTACGACTTCACCGCCGCCTCGCGCCAGCCCGACCCGGCCCGGCTGCTCAAGGGCTACCACACGGCGGCGTCGACGCTCAATCTCATCCGGGCGTTCACGCAGGGTGGGTTCGCGGACCTGCGCGAAGTCCACTCGTGGAACAAGGGCTTCGCATCGAACCCGGCGAACGCCCGCTACGAGGGCCTCGCGGGAGAGATCGACCGCGCCATCAAGTTCATGGAGGCGGCAGGGGCCAACTTCGACGAGCTGCGCGGCGTCGAGTTCTACACGGGCCACGAGGGCCTGCTGATGGATTACGAGCGTCCGATGACGCGCATCGACTCGCGGACGAACACGCCGTACAACACGTCGTCGCACTTCCTGTGGATCGGTGAGCGCACCCGCGACCTCGACGGTGCCCACGTCGACTACTTCTCGAAGATCCGCAACCCCATCGGTGTCAAGCTCGGCCCGACGACGTCGACCGACACCGCGCTGGCGCTGATCGACAAGCTCGATCCCGAGCGCGAGCCGGGCCGCCTCACCTTCATCACGCGCATGGGTGCGGGCAAGATCCGCGACGCCCTGCCGCCGCTGCTCGAGGCCGTGAAGGACTCGGGTGCGACGCCGCTGTGGGTCACCGACCCGATGCACGGGAACGGCATCACGACGCCCACCGGCTACAAGACGCGTCGCTTCGACGACGTCGTCGACGAGGTCCGCGGCTTCTTCGAGGCGCACCGGGCCGTGGGGACGTTCCCCGGCGGCATCCACGTCGAGCTCACGGGTGACGACGTCACCGAGTGCCTCGGCGGCTCGGAGATGATCGACGAGGCGACGCTGGCCACACGCTACGAGAGCCTGTGCGACCCGCGGCTGAACCACATGCAGAGCCTCGAACTGGCCTTCCTGGTCGCCGAGGAGCTCGAGAAGCGCTGAGTTTCGGCTCGCCGAGGCCCGCGAGAGCGCACGTCTGCACGGTTACGGGGTCTCCCCACCGTGCAGATGTGCGCTCTCGCCGTTTCGGGCTGTGGAGAGTGCGGGATCAGCGGGGCCGGCGGGTGATGGTGGGCGGGTGAACCGCCGAGCCCCGCTGCCACGACCCATTGCCCGGCAAGCGTTCGCCACGGTCGAGGCTCGCGCGTCCGGCGTGAGCCGCGGCAGGCTACGGGCCGCCGATTTGCGGCATCCGCACCACGGGATCTACGCGGCGCTCGATGCCGGGGACGAGGCGACACGGTCGGGCGCTGCCGCCTGCTCCTGCCCGCGCTCGGTCCGGAGCAGCTGTTCTCCGGGCGCACGGCCGCCGCTCTGTGGGGGATGCCGTTGCCCCGGGCCTCGACGCCGCCGATGCTCGAGGTGATCACGGCGGGCGGGGGAGCAGCGATGCGGCGACCCGGCGTGATCGGATCTCGGACGGGACTCGTCCTCGAACGCCGGTTCGTCGACGGTGTGCCCGTCCTGTCGCCGACCGAGACGTGGTGCCGGCTCGCGGCCGGTCGGCAGCCCCTGGCCGGGCGATGGCTCGTCGCGACGGCCGACTTCCTGCTCAGCGGCCGGCGGGGCGAGCGAGGTCGCACGCGTCCTCTCGCGACGCGCGCCGAACTGGAGGCGGCCGTCGTCGCCCGAGGAAGCGCGCGCGGAGCCCGGTTGCTGCGAGCTGCGCTCGACCGTGCCCGCTCGCCGGTGGACTCGCCCCAGGAGTCGCTCCTGCGCGTCGCGCTCGTCGACGCGGGGATTCCCGAACCGCGGGTGCAGGTCGCGGTCCGCACGGCTGCCGGCGTGCGGCATGCCGACCTGGGCTGGCCCGAGCATCGTGTGCTGCTCGAGTACCAGGGGGACGAGCATCGCTCGTCGCGGCGACGATGGCTCGAGGACCTCACGCGCGTGCAGCTTCTCGAGGATGCCGGGTACCGCGTCATCCTCGTCGGGGCCGCCGACCTCGACGGCGATGCCCGGGCGCTGGCCGCGCGCATCCGCAGAGCTCTCGCCTGAGGGGTCGTCGACGGCGAAGATGCGCAACCGCACGGTTCGGAGCCGTCCACACCGTGCGAATGCGCGTCCTCGCGGTCGTGGGGCCGGGAAGGACCGACGGGCTCAGCCGGTCGCGGTGATCTGCAGGGTGATGGTCGTGCCGCGCACGTGCTTGCTGCCGCCGGCGGGGTCCTGGGCGGTGACCTTGGTCAGCCCGTCGGGCCAGATGTTCCACAGAGCCGAGAAGCTGACCTCGAACCCGGCGTCGCGCAGCGTCTTGGCGGCTGCATCGCGCGTCTGGCCGACGACGCTCGGCACATCGAACAGCGGGGGTCCGCTCGAGACGATGAGGGTCACGGTGTCGCCCGGCCGCCAATTGCCTTCTTCGCCGCGGTCGGCGATTCCGATGACATCGCCCTTGGCGATGCGATCGCTCGACTGCGCGCGGGTGTCGCCCGACACCTCGAGGCCGGCGTCGGTGAGGGTGGCGGTCGCCCGGTCGACGCTCTGGCCCGAGACATCCGGCACGGCCCCGCGCGACACGAGCAGGCTGGCCGAGTCTCCCTGGCGGAGCGTGCAGCCGTCGGAGCAGTCGACGGGATCGCCGCCTCCCGCCGGGGTCGCCGAGGCGCGGATGACGGTGCCCGCGGCGACATCCGGGTCGAATTCCGCGTCGGCGTCGTTGGACACGGCGACGACGTTCTGCCGCAGGATCTCGCGGGCCGCCTGCTCGGTCTGGCCCGCGAGGGCCGGGATCGACACCTCAGCGGGACCCCGCGAGATGACCACGGTCACGATCGCGTCGCGATCGAGCCGCGCGCCGGGGTCGGGGTCGGTGCGGATCGCGAGCCCCTCCGCGACATCGAGGCTGTTCTCGCCGGTCTCCTCCGCTCGCAGGCCCTGCGCGAGGATGGCGGTCTGGGCTTCGGCGAAGGTCGTGCCGCGCACGTCGGGTACGGCGACGAGCGACCCCGGACCGGAGCCGAACCACCACCCGGTGCCGCCGGCGAGAGCTGCGAGCAGGAGGACGATGGTGACGAGCCAGGCGCCCTTCGCCCGATTTCGGCGGGTGAGGCGGCGCAATCGCGTCGCGTTGTCGACATCGGTGGTCACCGGCGGCGCCGTGAACGTGCCGGGCATGACCTTCGTGAGCTCGCCCGATCCTTCCCCGTCGTCGTCGATGACGACCGCCGGCGCGCCCGAGGGCGCGGTGCGCACCACCTGCGGGAAGACGCCGAGCTCGCGCTCGATCTCGCGCAGCCGCTCGAGCATGACCTTCGCGTCGAGGGGACGCTCGTCGGGCTCCCGCTCGGTCGCCCACAGCACCAGCTCGTCGAGCTGTTCGGGGACACCGGGGTTCTTCGCGCTCGGGCGGGGCACCGAGTCGGTCGCGTGCTGGTAGGCGATCTGCATCGGCTGCTCGCCCTTGTAAGGCTGCTCGCCGGCGAGCATCTCGTAGAGCATGATGCCGAGGGCGTAGATGTCGCTGCGGGCATCGGCGGTGCCCCGCGTGACGAGCTCCGGCGCGAGGTAGGCGATGGTGCCCAGGAGCATCTGACCGGTCGCCGTGTTCGCCGTCGTCGCCCGCGCGAGCCCGAAGTCGCCGATCTTGATCCGGCCGTCCTCGGCCAGCAGCACGTTCTCCGGCTTGACGTCGCGGTGCACGATCCCGGCGCGGTGGGCGGCGGCGAGACCCGACAGGATGGCATCCATGATCGTGATCGTCTGGGGGATGGTCAGCCGCTTCTGCTCGCGCAGCAGCTCGCGCAGCGTGATGCCCGGCAGATACTCCATCACCAGGTAGGCCATCTCGCCGTCCTGACCCTGGTCGAAGACGTTCACGACATGAGGGTCGGCGAGCCGGGCGGCGGAGCGCGCCTCTTGGATGAACCGGCTCTGGAAGACCGAATCGTCCGACAGATGCCCGTGCATGACCTTCAGGGCCACGCGGCGTTCGAGCCTGAGGTCGGTCGCGACGTACACCGTCGCCATTCCGCCGCGGGCGATGCGAGCGCGGACGCGGTACCGCTGGTCGACCAGTCGGCCGATCAGCGGGTCGGTCTGCTGGCTCATGCTCACGGAGCGATTCTACGGAGCGGATGCTGCGAGCCCGGGCAACGGCTCACCCCCGGACGTCCGCGACATGCTTCCCGATGCTTCGGAGTCAGCCGAGCGCGGCGAGCCAGCGATAGGCCTGCTGCTCCCATTCGCCGTAGCGGTCGGGGTACGCGGAGATCTGCACGGCCTGCGCGGCATCGGTGAACGAGAGGCTCTCCCAGCCGGGGATGTCGAGCAGCCCTCGGGTCGCCGTGCCGTTGGGGTCGGCGGCGCCGCCGTAGAAGGCCGCGATCGATCGCGCGGGGTCCCGGACCTGGTCGGGAGTTCCCCAGCCGGTGCTCGGACGCTGCTGGAAGAGGCCGAGCGAGTCGCGGTCGCCCCAGTCGAGGTTGCGGATCCACGACTCGACCATCGCCGTCGCGAGGGCGATCGCGATCCCGCGGTCGGGGACGCCGCGCTCTCGGCCGACCTGGATGATGAGCCGGGCGTTCGCGATCTGCTCCGCGTCGAGACCCAGGTCGGGGAGCGCCGCGGTCTGGACGGCGGGCGTGGCCGCGGCTCCGGGGATCACCAGTTCCTGTCCCGGGTAGATGATCGAGGCGCGGTCGAGCCCGTTCGCGGCGAGCAGCGCATCGAGGCCCAGGCCGTGAGCGCTCGCGATCGCCGAGAGGGTGTCGCCGGCGGCGACGGTGTGGGCCGTGCCGGCGATCGGGGTCGCGGGCGCTGCGGCCGCGGGGGCCGGGGCCGCGCCGACGGATGCCGGGATGATGAGCGTCTGCCCGGGGAAGATGACGGCGCCGTCGTCGAGCCCGTTCGCCGCGAGCAGCGCGCCGACGCCGATGCCGTGCGTCCGAGCGATCGACCAGGGCGTGTCGCCGGCGGAGACGGTGTGGATGCTTCCCGCGGGTGCGTTCTGCGTGGCGGGCGCCACCGCTGGGGCCGCGGGGCCGGAGGAGTCCGGGCTGAGCCGAATGCGGTCACCGGGGCGGATGACGGACGACCAGTCCAGGCCGTTCCACGCGAGGAGGTCGACCGTGCGGAGCCCGTAGGCGGACGCGATCCGGCTGATGGTGTCGCCGAGGACCACGGTGTGCTCAGCCGGTCGAGCGGAGAGCGGACGCGCCGCGCCGGCGGCCGCGGGAGCGGCCCGGAACGAGGCACCGGGAGCCGCATCCCGATGCGCGGTGTCGGTCATCGGCGCCGCGGCGGCGGGCTGCGCCGTCAGGCTCAGGGCGATGGACCCGACGACGGCGGGCGCGACGGCGCCGCGCAGGCGGGGTCGCGGACGGTGCGGGGGAGAGATCGAGTCGCGGCGCACGGAGGGTCCCTTCTCGGAGGTCTCCGAAACGCTGACATGCCGCTGTGAGAGGTGTCAACCGAAGTGACCGCTGTGACTGGTGTGAAAGCGACCGAAGAGACGCCCCGTGGCTCCGGTGGGAGGTGACATAGTGAAGGGGTGAGCACTCCCGATTACCCCGTCGTTCCCCTGTCCTGGCTGACGCTGCCCGAGGTGGTCGACCTGACGGGCGAGACGCTCAGCCGCGTCCGTCGTCTCCTGGATGAGAATCACCTCATCGGGTCGCGTCGCGACGGCACGCTCCGCATTCCCGAGGCGTTCTTCCTCGACGGCGCGCCGCTCTCGTCGCTTCGCGGCACCATCACCGTGCTGCACGACGCCGGATTCTCGGATGACGAGGCGATCGATTGGCTGTTCGCCACCGAGGACTCGATCGGCGCGGCACCCATCGCCGCGCTGCGAGCCGGACGCAAGAGCGAGGTGCGCAGGGTCGCCCAGACCCTTGCCTGAGCCCGTCGGGGCGGTCGCCGCTCCGACGCGCGGGTCAGGCGGACCGACGGATCGCCGCGTCGGCGATCTCGCGGAGCGCGGCGGCCTCGGGCTCCCCGATCGGAGCGTTCTCCAGCGCGGTATCGGCCGCGGCGGAGAGCCGATCGATCTCGCTCTCGAGACGCCGGATCGCTCCGCTGTCCTCGATGACCTTCTGCAGGCGCGCGATGGTCGCCTCATCGAGCGTCCGGTCGCCGAGCGCCGCGTCGAGATCCGCCCGACCCTCGTCGTCCATCGCTTCGCGGGCGTACGCGATGAGAACGGTCCGCTTGCCCTCGCGGAGATCATCGCCCGAGGGCTTTCCCGTCACCGCGGCGTCGCCGAAGACTCCGAGCACGTCGTCGCGCAGCTGGAAGGCGAGCCCGACGGCATGACCGAAATCGGCGAGGGCTTCGCGTTGCGGCGGGGTGGCGCCACCGAGCGCCGCGCCGATCAGCAGCGGCTGCTGCACGCTGTACCGGGCCGACTTGTATGACGCCACGCGCAGAGCGCGGGCGGCGTGGTCGGCGTCGGGCGCCGTGGCCCAGGCCGCTTCCTCGGCGACGTCCAGGTACTGTCCGACGGTGACGTCGCGGCGCATGGTCGCGTACTGGCGGCGTACGTCAGACGCGTTCGGGTGCCCGTCGATGGCGTCCTCGAGGAGGTCATCGCTCCAGGCGATCAGCAGATCGCCGAGCAGGATCGCGGCAGCGCGCCCGAAGGCGTCGGCGTCACCCTGCCACTGGGAACGTCGGTGCGCGTCCTCGAGAGCCCGGTGAGCGGCGGGTCGCCCGCGCCGTGTGTCGGAGTTGTCCACGAGATCGTCGTGCACCAATGCGGCGGCGTGAAAGATCTCCAGGGACGCGGCGACGCCCGCGATGTCGGCGTGGGCGGCGGAGGCGCCGGCTGCCGCGTGACCGGCCGCGAGGAAGCGGGCGCGCAGTCGCTTGCCGCCGGCGACGGTGGCGAGGGCGCGGTCGACGAAATCGGCCGCTTCGGCCCCGAGATCGACGACCTCGGCCCGCCGATCCGACGCGAAGCTTTCCAGTCGCTGGGAAACGGTCGAGATCGGGTCGGTGGAGCTCGTCACAGGCCTAGCCTAGTTCTCATCAGCGCGCGTAGAATCGGGCGCACCGGTACCCGAACAGAGGGGGATGCATGCCACTGTCAGAACAGGAGCAGCGGCTGCTCGACGAGATGGAACGCCATCTCATGCGCAATGAAGCAGACGTCGTCAGTGCTCCGCGCGAAGGCCAGTCCCTCAGCTACCGCAACATCGTCTACGGCGCGGTCCTCGTCCTCCTCGGCCTCGGTGGACTGATCGCCGGCGTCTCGAGCAGCATCATCGCGATCGGTGTCGTCGCCTTCCTCGTGATGGTCGGCGGCGTCGTCCTGGCGCTGACGCCCTCTCGCAACGGGACCGCGAGCCGCCCCACTGCCACGACCGGCACGCGAAAGCCCGCTGCTCGGTCGTCGAGTTTCATGGATCGCATGAACGACCGATGGGATCGTCGCAACGGCGAACGCTGACGCATCCCGCTTCACCTTCAGAGCACCGACCTCCGGGTCGGTGCTCTTTTTTGTGCCCTGGGGGGAGGAACGGGCGGCGTTGCCATAGTGAAGTGGAGGAAAGTGGAGTAAAGTGGTGCGCACCGACGGGCCGGGAGGGGGTGGTGGAGCACCATGCTTCTCGGCACGCACACCCCCAAGCTCGACGAGAAGGGCCGCGTCATCCTCCCCGCCAAATTCCGCGACGACCTCGGCCCCGGTGTCGTCGTGACGCGCGGTCAGGAGCGGTGTCTCTACGTGTTCAGCACCGTGGAGTTCGAGCGCGTGTACGAGCGCATCCGTGAAGCACCCCTGACGAACAAGCAGGCCCGCGACTTCCAGCGCATGTTCCTGTCCGGCGCGAGCGCGGAGAAGCCCGACAGCCAGAACCGCATCACCGTGCCGCCGCACCTGCGCACCTACGCCGGACTGGGGCGCGAACTGGTGATGACCGGTGTCGGCGCACACGCCGAGATCTGGGATGCCGACGCCTGGAACGCCTACGCCGCCGGCAACGAAGACGCCTACTCCGACATGGAGCAGGAGGTGATCCCCGGACTCTTCTGACCCGTGGCCGTGATCCTCAGCCGCTGGCCCTGACGCACTTCCCCGGTGTCAGGTCGCAGCGGAGGGGGATCAGGGCTCCGGGGGCCGTCCCACCACGATCATGACGAACGACGACATCCACACCCCCGTCCTGCTCGACCGCTGCGTCGAGCTCCTCGCCCCTGCCCTGCAGCACGAGGGCGCCGTCGTCGTCGACGCCACCGAAGGCATGGGCGGGCACTCCGAAGCGCTCCTCGAGAGGTTCCCCGGTGTGCGGCTGGTCGGGCTCGACCGCGACACCGACGCGCTCCGCATCGCGGGGGAGCGCCTCGCCCGATTCGGCGACCGTGTCGACCTCGTGCACACGGTGTACGACGGCATCCGCGAGGCGCTCGACTCCCTCGGCATCCGCCGCGTCGACGGCATCCTGTTCGACCTGGGCGTGTCTTCGCTCCAGCTCGACGAGGCGGACCGCGGATTCGCGTATGCGCAGGACGCGCCCCTCGACATGCGGATGGATCAGACCGCCGGCACGACCGCAGCCGAGATCCTCGCGACCTACAGCGAGGGCAACCTGCGCCGCATCTTCGAGCGCTACGGCGAGGAGAAGCTCGCCGGCCGATACGCGCGAGCGATCATCGAGGCCCGCGGCCGTGCTCCGCTCACCCGATCCGGCGAGCTCGTCGACGTGCTCATCGCCGCGACCCCGGTCGCCGTGCAGCGCGATCGCGCGGGGCACCCCGCCAAGCGGGTGTTCCAGGCGCTGCGCATCGAGGTGAACGCCGAGCTGGCCGTGCTCGAGCGCGCGCTGCCCGCCGCGCTCGACGCGCTGGCCGTCGGCGGACGCATCGTCGTGATGTCCTACCAGTCGCTCGAGGACCGCGCGGTCAAGCGCGTGCTGGCCGAGGCGTCGTCCTCGACCGCGCCCAGCGGTCTGCCGGTCGAGCTCCCCGAGCACGCGCCGCGGTTCCGGCTGCTGGTCCGGGGTGCGGAGCTGGCATCCGAGGAAGAACGTGAACGCAATCCCCGCGCGACGCCCGTCCGGCTGCGCGCGGCGGAACGGATGAGGGAGGCCTCGTGACCGCCGACAACACCGCCCGCATCCCGTCTCCGCTCGGCGACGACTTCTTCGCGAGCGTCCCCGGCCGGCTCCCTCGCGAGGGAGAGCGCGAGCGCCAGCGCGATCTGCGCCTGGTCACCGGTGCTGCGCGCCGCCGCCGCCCCCGCATGCTCTACGGCATCATCGCGGTGTCGGGTGCCGTTCTCATCGGTGCGGTCCAGATGGGGCTGTCGATCCTCACCACGCAGACCTCGTACGAGATCTCGGCGCTCTCGCAGCAGCAGCGTCAGCTCACCTGGCAGAAGCAGATCATCCAGGATGACCTCGCCGGGCTCGCCTCGCCCCAGTACCTCGCGGCGAACGCGACGGCGCTGGGTATGGTCATCGCCGAATCGCCGAGCTACCTGCGACTGAGCGACGGCGCCGTGCTGGGTTCGGCGAGTGCGGCCGGATCGCACTCGAACGTCGACGCCCTCGGTCGGGCCGCCGTGGCGAACTCGCTCGTCGCCGGGGTTCCGCTGGTGACCGACCCCGCCGCGAGCCTCGAGAGCGGCACGAGCACGGATGAGCTGGTGGGCGCCGATCGTGCGACACCCCCGCCCATCGCAGACGGATTGCCCGCCCCGAGCACACACTGAGAACCATGACGACACGAGCCACCCGCAGTCCGCGCCGCCGTACGGTCGTCGCACTCCTCGTCGTCCTGATCGTCGTCGTCTCGTTCATCGTCCGGCTCGTCGACATCCAGGTCGTGAATGCCGACGAGCACGAGGCGGACGCCCGCAACCTCGCGATGGAGGCCGGGACCGACCTGTTCGGCACGCGCGGCGACATCACCGACGCCAACGGTGCGACGTTGGCCACGACGACCTCCGTCTACGACGCGAAGATCGACCCGAAGCTGGCGGTCGAGGGGATCAAGCGCAAGAACGACGACGGCCAGACCGTGACGGTCACCTGGCCCGAGCTGGCAGCCGAGATCGCCGCTGTCACCGGGCAGGATGCCGCTGAGGTCGAGAGCATCGTCACGACCGCCGTCGCCGCCGACCCCGACTCGCGCTTCGCCTACCTCGAGCGGGGGATCTCCACTGAGCAGTATCGTGCCCTGGCCGACCTCAAGCTGCCCTTCGTCGGTTTCGACCAGCACCCGCACCGCACCTACCCCGACGGTGCCGTCGCGGGCAACGTCATCGGCTTCGTCGGATCGGACGAGACGCCCCTCGAGGGGATGGAAGCTCTCCAGAACTCGTGTCTGCAGAGCAGCGACGGAAAGATCCGCTACATGCGCGGTCTCGACGGCGTCGTCATCCCCGGCACCGAGGTCGAGGACCCGGCACCGGTCAACGGCGGGACGCTGCAGCTCACGATCGATCGCGACCTGCAGTGGTACATGCAGCAGCTGATCGCCGAGCAGACCCAGAACCTCGGGGCCGAGAGCGGATCGATCCTCGTCGTCGAGGTCGCGACCGGCAAGATCCGCGCCGCCGCCGAGTATCCCAGCGTCGATCTCAACGACATCGCTGCATCCGATCCCGCCGACCGGGGCAGCCGCCTCTTCCGCGACTCGTACGAGCCGGGCTCGACGTTCAAGCCCGTCACAGCGGCGACCGCGATCGAGGCAGCCGGGCTGACACCGCTCTCCACCGCATGGTCGCCCGACCGGATGGAGTTCCCCAACGGCGCCGTCGTCAACGACTCGGAGCACCACGAGGCCCAGAACCTGACGCTCACCGGAGGACTCGTCACCTCGTCGAACGTCGCTCTGTCGCAGTTCGGCTCGCAGGTCGACCCGGAGACCCGGCTCGAGTACCTCAAGAAGTTCGGTGTCGGTGAGGGAACGGCGCTCAACTGGTCGGGGGAGCCGAAGGGCACCTACATCCCTGCCGACCAGTGGGACAACCAGACCTATTACACGACGACGTTCGGCCAGGCGTTCACCGTCACGGCTCCGCAGGTGGCATCGGTCTACCAGACGATCGCCAACGGCGGCGTGCGTGAGCCGCTGAGCCTCGTCGAGTCCTGCACGGCGTCCGACGGCACGGTCACCAAGCCCGATCTGCCGGAGCCGGTACGTGTCATCAAGGAGAGCACCGCGACCCAGGTCAGCGAGATGCTCGAGAACGTCTTCGCTCAGGGCACGCTCGCCGATGACATCGCGATCCCCGGATACCGCATGGCGGGCAAGACCGGCACCGCGCAGAAGGTCGACCCGAACACCGGTGCGTACAAGGACAACCTGTATTACACGTCGCTGGTCGGCTACGCACCCGCCGACGATCCGAAGTATGTTGTCCTGACGGCATTCGACGAGCCGAAGACCCTGCGTCTGTCGGCAGCCAACCGGCCGGCGTTCCAGAAGGCCATGACCCAGGTGCTCAAGCACTACCGGATCATGCCGTCCGACTCGCAGACGCCACTGCTCCCCGTGACCCAGTGATGCGCGTGAGCGCGTCCGAGGATTGAACATGATCTCCCTTCCGTTGTCCGATATCGCTCGAGTGCTCTCCGGCACCCTCCACCTCGCCGGGGGCGACTCTCCCGCCACCCGCGTCGGGGGAACGGTCGACACGGACTCGCGGAACATCGGTCCGGGAGATGTCTTCGTGGCCAAGCCGGGTGAGGCGACCGACGGCCACCTCTTCGTGCCCGCGGCCGCCGAGGCCGGAGCCGCGCTCGCGATCGTCGAGCACCCGGTCGACGCCGAGATCACGCAGATCGTCGTCGCCGACGCCGTGACGGCGCTGGCCGACCTCGCGCGCGAGGTCGTCGGACGCGTGCGGTCGACGGGTGATCTCCGCGTCGTGGGCATCACCGGTTCCAACGGCAAGACGACGACGAAGAACCTCCTCGCTCGCATCCTCGAGGGGGAGGGGCCGACGGTCGCGCCGCGGGCATCGTTCAACAACTCCGTCGGTGCGCCGTTGACCATGCTCCGTGTCGCGGACGACACGCGCTACCTCGTCAGCGAATTCGGCGCGGACGGCTCGGGTCAGATCGCGCGTCTCGCGGGCCTGGTGACCCCCGATGTCGGGGTGGTGCTCATGGTCGGGATGGCCCACGCCGGCGGCTTCGGCGGCGTCGAGGCGACCCTCAAGGCCAAGACCGAGCTGGTCGAGGCGGTCCGCCCCGGCGGCGTGGCCGTCCTCAACGCCGACGACGCGCGCGTCGCGACGATGGCAGCGGTGGCCGAGGCGCGCGGTGTGCGCGTCCGCTGGTTCGGACGGGGCGCCGCAGCCGAGGTGCGGGCGGACGATGTCGAGGTGGACGCGTCGGGGACGACCTGCGTCGTCGCCGTCGGAGATCAGCGGATGCCGTTGCGGCTGCGGGTGCTCGGCGAGCATCACGTCATGAACGCGTTGGCCGCGATCACCGCGGCTCTCGAGCTCGGGGTCGCGCTCGAAGACGCCATCGCGCGGCTCGAGACGGTCGAGCTCGCAGAGCGCTGGCGGATGCAGCCGCTCGGGTCGGAGTCCGTGCGCATCATCAACGACGCCTACAACGCGAGCCCCGACTCGATGGCCGCAGCGCTGCGGACCCTCGCGCAGATCACGCAGCCCGGCGAGCGCAAGGTGGCCGTGCTCGGTGCGATGAGCGAGCTCGGAGAGTTCGCCGGTGACGAGCATGATCGCGTCGGCCTCCAGGCCGTCCGCCTCCGCATCGAGCGGATCGTCGTCGTCGGCGCCGAGGCGCGACGCCTGTACCTCGCTGCGATCGGCGAGGGGTCATGGGACGGCGAGGCGGTGTTCTTCGCGGACGCCGACGCCGCCTACGACTACCTGATCGAGGAGCTCCGCGCGGGCGACCGCGTGCTGGTGAAGTCGTCGAACTCCGCCGGACTGCGGCACCTCGGTGATCGTCTGGGAGAATTCTTCTCGTGAGATCCCTGCTGACGGCCGCGACGATCTCGCTCGCGTTCACACTCTTCCTGACCCCCCTGTTCATCCGGCTCTTCGAGAAGCTCGGGTGGGGTCAGGTCATCCGCACGCCCGACGACGCGACCAACCCGAGCCACCACGCCAAGCGCGGGACGCCCACGATGGGCGGCATCATCTTCATCATCGGCACGATCGTCGGCTACCTCGTCGGCACGCTGACCGGTGGCGCGCCGCCGTCGATGTCGGGTCTGCTCGTCATCTGGATGATGGTCGGGCTGGGAATCGTCGGGTTCATCGACGATTACATGAAGGTCCGATCGCAGCGGAGCCTCGGGCTCTCCGGGTGGCGGAAGGTCGCCGGGCAGGTGATCGTGGCCGTCTCGTTCGGCATCCTCGCCCTGCTCGTGCCCAACGACGGAGGCGAGCCGGTCGGACGGCCCTTCATCTCGCTTTTCCGCGACATCGACTGGCTGTCGTTCATGGCGCTGGGCGGTGTCGCCGGCTGGCTCCTGTATCTCGCGTGGATCTCCTTCCAAGCCGTCGCGTGGTCCAACGCCACCAACCTGACCGACGGTCTCGACGGGCTCGCGACCGGCGCGGGCATCTTCACGGTGTCGGCGTACAGCCTCGTGACCTTCTGGCAGTTCCAGCAGCGGTGCGCGAGCGGCGCCCTCGTGCCGGCGTACGAGGCCGCGTGCTACACGACGAACGACCCGATGGACCTCACGATCATCTCGGCGTCCTTCGTGGGCGCACTCGTCGGGTTCCTCTGGTGGAACGCGCCGAAGGCCAAGATCTTCATGGGCGACGTCGGATCGATGGCGATCGGCGGCGTCATCGTCGCCATGGCCGTGCTCTCGCGCACCGAGCTGCTCGCGGTCATCATCGCCGGCGTGTTCATCATCGCCCCGGGTTCGGTGATCCTCCAGCGGTACTACTTCAAGGCGACCGGCGGTAAGCGTCTCTTCCTCATGAGCCCCTTCCACCACCATCTCGAGATGCGCGGGTGGCCCGAGGTGACGATCGTCGTGCGGATGTGGATCATCGCCGGGATGCTCGCCGTCGGCGGCGTCGGTCTCTTCTACGTGGCCTGGCTGGCGGCGGTATGACCGCGCGCCTGCACGACCTGACGAGCTGGAACGCCGACTGGCGCGGCCTCCGCGTCGTCGTCCTCGGACTCTCGGTCACGGGTTTCTCGGTGGCCGACACCCTCGCCGAGCTCGGCGCGGACGTCCTCGTGGCGACGGAGGGAGCGGATGCCGAGTACGCGCGGCTCCTGCCGGTGATCGGCGTCGCGCTGCATGACGGCTCGCTGCAGAGCGTCCCCGACGCGGTGGCCGATCACGCCCCCGACGTCGTCGTCGCCTCGCCCGGGTTCCCGCCGCATCACCCCGTCATCCGATGGGCGCGCGAGAGCGGCATCGCCGTGTGGGGCGACATCGAGCTGGCATGGCGCGTGCGCGACAAGGTCGTCCGCCCCGACGGGCGCCCGGCCGACTGGGTGCTCATCACGGGCACGAACGGCAAGACGACCACGACGCAACTCACGGCCGCGATGCTCGCCGCCGGGGGACTGCGTGCCGCGCCCTGCGGCAACATCGGCGTGCCGGTGCTTGACGCCGTCCGCGATCCGGGTGGATTCGACGTCCTGGTCGTCGAGGTGTCGAGTCATCAGCTCTGGTATCTGGGACTGGCCGAAGGCCCCGATCGGCTCTCGCCGCACGCGAGCGTCTGCCTGAATCTGGCGGACGACCACCTCGAGTGGCACGGCTCGTTCGCCGCCTATCGCGACGCCAAGGCCGTGGTGTACGAGAACACCCGCGTCGCGTGCGTCTACAACAAGGCGGATGTCGCCACGCGCGAGATGGTCGAGGAGGCCGAGGTCGTCGAGGGCTGCCGCGCCATCGGCTTCGACCTGGGCGTGCCCGGCCCGAGCGACCTCGGCGTCGTCGACGGCATCCTCGTCGATCGCGCCTTCCACGAGGACCGGCGCGCTTCGGCTCTCGAGCTGACGACGGTCGCCGAGCTCGCGGCGCGAGACCTCGCCGCTCCGCACATCGTCGCGAACATCCTGGCCGCGGCCGCGCTCGCACGATCCCTGGACGTCGAGCCGGCCGCCATCCGCGCCGCCGTCCTGGCGTTCCGCCTCGATCCCCACCGGATCGAAGTCGTCGCCCGAGTGGCGGGCGTGACCTGGGTCGACGACTCCAAGGCGACCAACCCGCACGCTGCGGCGTCGTCGCTCGCCGCCTTCCCGGGTGCGATCTGGGTCGTGGGCGGGCTCCTCAAGGGGGTCGACATCTCCGCGCTCGTCGCGGGACGCGGCGCCGCGACCAAGGCGGCCATCGTCATCGGCGAGGACCGCACGGCCGTTCTGGCGGCGTTCGCGCGACACGCCCCCGCGGTTCCGGTGATCGAGGTCGAGGCGACTCAGACTGAGGAGGTCATGGCACGGGTCGTCGAACTGGCGGCCGAGGTCGCGGGTGACGGGGACGTCGTCCTCCTCGCTCCCGCAGCCGCCTCGTTCGATCAGTTCGCCTCCTACGCAGACCGCGGTCGCCGCTTCGCGGACGCCGTGCGCGAACGGATCGGAAGGGGAGACGGTGACCACGACGCCGAGCCGCCCGACGCCACCACCGACCAACCTCGCTGACGACGGCCCGGCGCGCAGCGGATTCGCCGCGCGGGTGTCGCTGGGGCGCGTCTTCGCCCCGGTGCCCAGCGAGTTCCTGCTGCTCGCGTCGACCGCGCTCATCCTGACGGGCTTCGGTCTCGTGATGGTCCTCTCGGCCACGATGGCGACGGCGAACGCGAGCCCGTTCGAGACGGTGCTCAAGCAGGCGGTGTTCGCGCTCCTCGGCATCCCGCTCATGTTCATCGCGGGCCGGATGCCGCTGCAGTTCTGGAAGCGCATCGCGTGGCCGGCGCTCGGCCTCGGCATCGCGCTGCAGCTGCTCGTCTTCGTCCCGGGCCTCGGTGTCCACAACGACGGGAACACGAACTGGATCTCCCTGTTCGGGTTCCAGGCGCAGCCGTCGGAGTTCCTCAAGCTCGCGCTCGCGATCTGGCTGGGGTTCGTGCTCTACCGCAAGCAGACGCTCCTGTCGAAGTGGCAGCACGTGTTCATCCCGGTGGTGCCCGTGGGCACGCTGGTGATCGGCACCGTCATGGGCGGACACGACCTGGGGACGGCGATGATCCTCATGTCGATCCTGCTGGGGTGCCTCTTCTTCTCCGGCGTGAAGCTGCGGCTGTTCGTGATCCCCGTGATCCTGGTCGTGGTCGCCGCCGCCGTCTTCGCCGTGACGAGCCCCAACCGCATGGCTCGCATCATGAGCTTCCTCAACGTCGACTCGACCGACTGCTACTTCGCCGACGCGGGCTCGTGCTACCAGCCGCTCCACGGCGTCTGGGCGCTCGCGAGCGGCGGGATCTTCGGGCTCGGCCTGGGCAACTCCCGCGAGAAGTACCAGTGGCTGCCGGCCGCGGCGAACGACTACATCTTCGCGATCGTCGGCGAGGAGCTCGGGCTCATCGGCTGCGCCGTCGTGCTCGGCCTGTTCGCCCTCTACGCCGTCGGGGCCTTCCACATCATCCGAAAGACCAACGATCCGTTCGTGCGCATCGTCGCGGGCGGCATCACGATCTGGATCGTGGGCCAGGCGCTCATCAACATCGGCGTCGTGCTGCGCGTCTTCCCGGTCCTCGGCGTCCCGCTGCCGTTCATGTCTCAGGGCGGCACCTCGCTCGTCTCGGGGCTTCTCGCCACGGGAGTCCTGCTGTCGTTCGCACGCACGCTGCCGGTGCGCACGCCCGCGCTCGACGTGGCCTCGGGGGCGCGACCCGTGCGGCCGGCGCCCGCTCGGGCCGGCTCCGCCCGCCGGTAGGCTCGATCCGGTGACCACCTACCTTCTGGCGGGCGGCGGCACGGCGGGACACGTGAATCCGCTGCTCTCCGTCGCCGACGAGCTGCGTGCCCGACGTCCCGACGACACCGTTCTCGTACTGGGCACGCGCGAGGGGCTCGAGTCCCGTCTGGTGCCCGAGCGCGGTTACGAACTCCTCATCGTCGACAAGGTGCCGTTCCCGCGTCGCCCGAACGGCGCCGCCGTCCGGTTCCCCGCCCGCTGGTTGCGGGCGGTCGCACAGGTGCGCACTCACATCCGCGAACGCGGCGTCGACGTCGTCGCGGGATTCGGCGGCTACGCGGCCGCGCCGGCCTACGTCGCCGCGCGCCGCGAGGGCGTTCCCTACGTCGTCCACGAGGCCAACGCGCGTCCCGGCCTCGCCAATGTCCTGGGGGCGCGGAACGCCGCCGCGACCGGCACCGTGTTCGAGGGGACGCCGCTTCGCGGTTCGCAGGTGGTCGGGATGCCGCTCCGCCGCGAGATCGTCGACCTCGACCGCTCAGCGCGTCGCGACGAAGCCGCGGCCGCCTTCGGTCTCGACCCGGCGCGCCCGGTCGTCCTGGTCTTCGGCGGCTCGCTGGGGGCGCGACGGCTCAACGAGGCGCTCGCGGGTTCGTGGCGGGACATCGTCGACGCCGGTTGGCAGGTGCTGCACGCCGCGGGGGAGCGCAACGAGGTGTCCGACGCGCCGTCGCCCGACTACCGGGTCGTGCCGTACCTCGATCGGATGGATCTCGCGTTCGCTCTCGCGGACGTCGTGGTCTCGCGTTCGGGAGCGGCGACCGTGAGCGAGGTCAGCGCACTCGGCATCCCGGCGGTGTACGTCCCCTACGCCGTGGGCAACGGCGAGCAGGCGCTGAATGCCGCGGGAGCGGTGCGAGCCGGTGCTGCCCGCATCATCGACGACGCCGACTTCACGCCCGACCGCGTGCGCGCGGAGGTCGTTCCCCTGCTGAGAGACCGTGACGAGCTCGACCGGATGCGGCGCGCTGCCGCGTCGATCGGCATACGCGACGGGGCGGCCAACGTCGTGGCCCTCCTCGACGCGGCACAGCGACGCTGAGGGCGTGGCGGGCGGTCCTCTCAGCCGGGCGACCTAGACTTGACGGGTCATGATCAGACCCGACCTGAGCCTCCCGATCCCCGCCGACATCACCGCCGCGCACTTCATCGGCATCGGTGGATCGGGCATGTCCGGCCTCGCCGGGATGTTCCTCGACCGCGGCATCCGCGTCTCGGGTTCCGACCGTGCCGACAGCCCCGCGATGCGCGCGCTCGCGGCGCGCGGGGCCGATGTCCACGTCGGGCACGACGCGGCGCACCTGCCCGACGACGCCGACACGGTCGTCCACACGGGGGCCATCTGGCCCGAGAACCCGGAGTTCCTCCTCGCCAAGGAGCGCGGGCTGCACGTCATCCACCGCTCGCAAGCACTGCACTGGCTCATCGGCGGCCGCCGACTCGTCTCGGTGGCCGGAGCGCACGGCAAGACGACCTCCACCGGCATGATCGTCACGGCGCTCCGCGGTCTCGGGACCCGTCCGACCTTCGTCAACGGCGGCGTCATCGCGGATCTGGGGGTCTCGAGCGCGACCGGCGACGACGATGTCTTCGTGATCGAAGCGGACGAGTCCGACGGCACCTTCCTGCTCTACGACACCTCGATCGCGCTCATCACCAACGTCGATCCGGATCATCTGGACCACTGGCAGACGCGCGACGCGTTCTACGACGGGTTCGTCCGCTTCGCCGACGGCGCCCGCGAAGCCGTCGTCATCTCGGCCGACGACCCCGGTGCGGGCCGCGTCGCGGCGGCCCTCACGCACCGGCGGGTCATCACGTTCGGCGAGGCTGCCGACGCGGACGTGCGGGTCTCGGACATCGTGACCGACGGTCCGGTGTCGTTCTCGCTCACCGTAGGCGACGAGACGGTCCACGGGCGCCTCTCGGTGCCGGGTGCCCACAACGCGATCAACGCAGCGGGTGCCGTGGCGGTGCTGACCGCCCTCGGGTACGAGCTCGAGCGCGCACTGCGCGCCGTCGAGGGCTTCGGGGGCACGGCTCGGCGCTTCGAGCTCCACGGGGTCACTCGCGGTGTCAGTGTGTACGACGATTACGCCCACCACCCGACCGAGGTGGCGGCGGCACTCTCCGCGGCACGGACGGTCGTGGGGGAGGGGCGCATCATCGCTCTCCACCAGCCGCACACGTACTCGCGTACCCAGGAGATGTTCCGTGAGTTCGCCGACGTCCTCGAGACGCACGCCGACCACACCGTCGTCCTCGATGTCTACGGAGCACGCGAGGACCCGGTCCCGGGTGTCACCGGCGAGCTCGTCAGCGGCGCGTTCGCCGACGCCGAGCGCGTGCACTTCGTCCCCGACTGGCAGGAAGCCGCGGATTACACGGCCGGTGTCGCGCGCGACGGCGACTTCATCGTCACCCTGGGCTGCGGGAACGTGAACCTGATCATCCCGCAGGTGCTCGACGCGCTCGCCCGGGCGGAGGACTAGCCGGTGCGCCGCCCGAGTCCGCTGCCGCCCTCGTCACGGCCCGCCGGCGGGCAGGACGGCGCAGGCGCGTCCGGGAAGCGTCGCGCCCCTGCGGGGCAGGACGCGGGCAACGGGGCCGAGGTCGCCTCGCCGGACTCCACGCAGACTCAGCCCGTCGAGGAGCTGTGGCACCAGCGCGGCCGGGACTACGGAATCGCCCCGATCATTCCGTTCGATCCGCCGGCGCGGGCGGAGTCCACGACGCCGCCGCCGGATGCCGCGGACGCCGACTCGGCCGATCGCCCGCTCACGGCGCGCGACCTGTGGGGCGCCGCGCGTGCGCGACGACGTGCGCTCCGCCGCGAGGTGCGGCGCTTCACGGCGCGCCAGCGTCGGCGCAGACGCATCTGGATGGTCTCCGCGGGCGTGCTGGTCGCCCTCGTCCTCGGGTCGATCGGTGCCGCCTACAGCCCGCTGTTCGCCGTCGAGCGCATCACGATCGTCGGCACCGCGCAGCTCGACGCGGCGGCCGTGGAGACGGCGCTCGCGGGTCAGCTGGGCACGCCGATGCCCCTCGTCGACGAGAGCGCCGTCAAGGCGGCGCTGGTCTCGTTCCCGCTGGTCGAGTCCTACAGTCTCGAGGCCAGGCCCCCGCATGAGCTGGTGGTGCGCATCGTCGAGCGGACGCCGGTGGGTGCCGTGCAGGGCGAAGCGGGCTACACGCTCGTCGACGCGGCCGGGGTCGCCCTCTCGACGACCCCCGAGCCGCCCGCGGGACAACCGCTCCTCGAGGTCGAGGGCGGTCTGTCCTCCAGCACCTTCGCCGCCGCGGGTCAGGTGTTCCGTTCCCTGCCGGATTCGCTGCGGTCCCAGGTGACCGTGCTCTCGGCGACGACGCCCAACGACGTCACCCTGACGCTCGCCGACGGCCGTTCGGTCGTCTGGGGCGGGCCGTCCGATTCCGGCAAGAAGGTGCAGGCGCTCGAAGCGCTGATGAACGCGCGAGCGGATGCCTCCGGCTACGACGTCTCGTCGCCGCAGGCAGCCGTCGTCCGCTGAACCGCGTCGATCGACGCCGCGCCGATCGAGTCGCCACGGCCGTCTACGCCCCTCTTCCGGTGCCGTGAAACGCGGGATGTCGCGACACGCCGCTCACGTCCGTCGGGTGAGTCCATGAGTGCGTAGCTTCAACTCAGGAATTGCATACCCGGCAATTCTTTAAACCTCTACGTGAGGTTGAAGGTTTACGAGCAGGGTTCGGGACGAGATGGAGGCCGGCATGAGCCAGAACCAGAACTACCTCGCGGTGATCAAGGTCGTCGGTGTGGGCGGTGGCGGCGTCAATGCCGTCAACCGGATGATCGAGCTGGGGCTGCGGGGTGTCGAGTTCATCGCGGTGAACACCGACGCGCAGGCGCTCCTCATGAGCGACGCGGACGTCAAGCTCGACGTCGGCCGTGAGCTGACGCGCGGCCTCGGTGCCGGCGCCGACCCCGAGGTCGGGCGTCGAGCGGCCGAGGACCACGCCGAAGAGATCGAGGAGGCGCTCGCGGGTGCCGACATGGTGTTCGTCACCGCCGGCGAGGGCGGTGGAACCGGCACCGGTGGTGCGCCCGTCGTGGCGCGCATCGCCAAGTCGATCGGCGCGCTCACGATCGGTGTCGTCACGAAGCCCTTCTCCTTCGAGGGTCGCCGTCGCCAGAGCCAGGCCGAGGCCGGCGTGTCGAAGCTGAAGGAAGAGGTCGACACCCTCATCGTCGTCCCGAACGACCGCCTGCTCGAGATCAGCGATCGCGGCATCTCGATGGTCGAGGCCTTCGCGACGGCCGACCAGGTGCTCCTCGCCGGTGTCCAGGGCATCACCGACCTCATCACGACCCCGGGTCTCATCAACCTCGACTTCGCCGACGTCAAGTCGGTCATGCAGGGAGCCGGTTCGGCGCTCATGGGCATCGGTTCCGCCCGCGGCGCCGATCGCGCGATCAAGGCCGCCGAGCTCGCCGTCGAGTCGCCTCTGCTCGAAGCCTCGATCGAGGGCGCCCACGGCGTCCTGCTGTCGATTCAGGGCGGCTCGAACCTCGGCATCTTCGAGATCAACGATGCCGCTCAGCTGGTCAAGGAAGCTGCGCACCCCGAGGCGAACATCATCTTCGGTACGGTCATCGACGACACCCTCGGCGACGAGGTGCGGGTGACGGTCATCGCCGCAGGGTTCGACGGCGGCGAGCCGCAGGCTCGCATCGAGCCGATCGCGGCCGCACGTCCCTCGGCGCCGCCGGTCCTCCCCGAGATCCCGGCCGAGGAGGCCGCGGCATCCGAGCCCGCCGAGCGCCGCGAGGCCAAGGAGACGGTGCCGGTGTCGGCCAAGAGCGAGTCGTACGACTCGGTCTTCGGCGACGACGACCTCGACATCCCCGACTTCCTGAAGTAGGCCGATCGCCCCATGCCGGACCTGGCCGAACGGCTCGCCGACGTCGACGCCCGCATCGCCGCTGCGATGCGGGCGTCGGGTCGCGCGCCCGACGAGGTGACCCGCATCGTCGTGACCAAGTTCCATCCACCCGAGCTCATCGCTCAGCTCCATGCCCTCGGCGTGCGCGACGTGGGCGAGAACCGGCAGCAGGAGCTCAGCGCGAAGCGCGCCGCGCTTCCCGCGCTCGACGGGATGCGCTGGCACTTCATCGGCCAGGCGCAGACGAACAAGGCGCGGGCGGTGCGAGCGGCGGCGGATGTCGTCCACTCCGTCGATCGCTCGCGCATTGCGGACTCGCTCCACGGCGCCGATCCCGAGGGGGAGCCGCTCGACGTGCTGGTGCAGGTGAACCTGACCGACGACCCCGGTCGTGGCGGTGTCGCGCCTGCCGGTGTCGAGGCGCTGACGGCACACATCGTGGAGCACTGCCCGAGCCTGCGCGTTCGCGGCGTCATGGCCGTCGCCCCGCTCAGCGAGGAGCCGGCATCGGCCTTCGCCCGTCTCGCGCAGGCATCGGACGTCCTGCGCTCCGTCGCGCCCGACGCGACCTGGATCTCCGCCGGCATGACCGGCGATTTCGTCGAAGCGATCTCCGCCGGTGCGACACACCTGCGGATCGGATCGGCAATCACGGGACCGCGCCCGGACCGCGGATAGCCTCGGAACAGACGAGCAAACGGAGGATGCGATGTCGAACCCGCTGAAGAAGACCATGGTTTACCTGGGCCTCGCAGATGAGGAAGAAATGTACGAAGAGCCGCAGGCCGAGCAGCAGGCTCGCCGTGACAAGCCTGTCGAGAAGCCGGCCGCGCCGGTGACGCCCCTGCACCGTCCGGCGGTCGTGCGTCAGCCCACCACGGGCACCGTCAGCGAGATCCTGACCGTCCACCCCAAGCAGTACCGCGACGCGCAGGTGATCGCCGAGAACTTCCGCGAGGGCGTGCCGGTGATCATCAACCTCTCGCAGATGAGCGACGCCGACGCGCGCCGGCTCATCGACTTCGCGAGCGGCCTGTCCCTCGGTCTCTACGGCCGCATCGAGCGCGTGACGAGCAAGGTGTTCCTGCTCTCGCCCGAGAACATCGCCGTCTCCGGCGACGGCGCTGTGGCTCAGGCTGAGCCTGAGGCGGCGCCGTTCGCGCAGTGATCTGACGTGGATGTCGTACGGCTGATCGCCGCACTCGTCTACTTCGCTCTCCTGCTGTACATCCTCGTTCTGTTCGTCCGACTGATCCTGGAGTACATCCCCCTGTTCAACCGGGAGTGGCGCCCGAGGGGATTCACCCTCGTGCTCGCCGAGGTCGTCTACACGATCACGGACCCCCCGATCAAGACACTGCGCCGCGTCATCCCTCCGATCAGACTCGGCGTCATCGCAATCGATCTGGCATTCCCGCTCACCATGCTGGCCTGCTTCATCCTGCTGTCGATCACGCGCGTGATCGCCTTCGTCTGAGGCGGTCCCGGCGGGATCGTCGCGGCCGCGAAGGCGTCGGACTATGCTGGGTGGGTACGGCCCGCTGCGGCGGGTGCCGGCTGACCGGCCCGCGTCGTGAGCCCTGAAAGAGGACAACACCATGGCTTTGACCCCTGAAGACGTCGTCACCAAGCAGTTCCAGCACGTGCGTTTCAAGGAAGGATTCGACCCCGACGAGGTCGACGACTTCCTCGACGAGATCGTCGTGGAATGGCGCAAGACGATCGCCGAGAACGAAGAGCTCAAGGCGAAGCTCGCCGCGTACGAGTCGGGTGAGACCCCCGCCGCGGCTTCCACCGACGACGCGGTCGTCGAGGAGGTGCCCGCACCGGTTCCGGCCGTCGAGCAGCCCGCCCCCGCCGCCGACATGGCTCCGGCCGCCGCGTCCGCCGGCATCATCGAGCTGGCCCAGCGCCTGCACGACGAGCACGTCGCCGAGGGCAAGGCTCAGCGCGACAAGCTCATCGCCGACGCGCAGGCACAGGCCGCATCGATCATCTCCGAGGCAGAGGCCCGCGGCCGCGACGAGGTGGCGCGCCTCGAGGCCGAGCGCGTGTCGCTCGAGGGCCGCATCTCCGAGCTGCAGCAGTTCGAGAAGGACTACCGCGGTCAGCTCCGCGGCTTCATCGAGAGCAAGCTCCGCGACCTCGACACGACCGGCGTCTCGGCCGGCGCGTAATCCTTGGCGTCGCGCAAGCGTCTGAACGGTCCGGCGGCCGGTGCCCTCGTCGCGATTCTCGCGGCAGTGGTACTGGCCGCCGACCAGTTCACGAAGTACCTCGCCCTGGAGAATCTGCCCTATCAGCGCGAGGTTCCCGTCCTCGGCGACTTCTTCCAGCTCTACCTGACGAAGAACCCCGGCGCCGCGTTCTCGCTGGGCACGGGCGTGACCTGGATCTTCACGCTCGCGCTCGCGGCCGTGGCCGTCGTCGTGATCGTGCTCACGGTCCGCCGTGTCCGCACGCGGTCGTGGGCCATCGTCCTCGGTCTGCTCCTGGGAGGCGTGCTCGGTAACCTCACCGACCGCCTGCTGCGTGAACCCGGCTTCCTCGTCGGGCACGTCATCGACTTCATCCATACCCCGTGGATGTGGCTGTGGTTCCCCTCGGCGATCTACAACGTCGCCGACATGTTCATCGTGACGATGATGATCTCCGTTGCGGTGCTCGTCGTCGTCGGCATCCGCTTCGACGGTTCGCGCGAGCGCCGGCACGCCGACGACTCGGCCGACGCGCCGACGACCACGGTCACGGACCGCTGAGATGCCCCAGCGCGCGCTGCCCGTCCCCGACGGACTGGACGGTGTCCGTGTCGACGCCGCACTGGCCAAGCTGCTCGGATTCTCACGCACCTTCGCCGCAGAGGTGGCGACCGCGGGCGGGGTGACCCTCGACGGTCGCACGCTCGCCAAGTCCGACAAGCTCGTCGCGGGCTCATGGCTCGATGTGTTCTGGGAGGAGCGCGCGGAGGCGCAGATCGTCCCGGTCGCTGTTCCCGACCTCGGGATCGTGCACGACGATGACGACATCGTCGTCGTCGACAAGCCCGCCGGTGTCGCCGCGCACCCCTCCCTGGGGTGGGACGGACCGACGGTCCTGGGCGCACTGGCTGCGGCCGGGTACCGCATCGCCACGACCGGCGCCGCCGAGCGTCAGGGGGTCGTGCACCGACTCGATGTCGGCACGAGCGGACTCATGGTGGTCGCGAAGAGCGAGCGGGCCTACATCGCCCTCAAGCGCGCGTTCAAGGAGCGCGAGGTCGAGAAGGTGTACCACGCGGTGGTCCAGGGGCATCCCGACCCGCTCGCCGGAACGATCGATGCTCCGATCGGACGCCATCCGTCGCACTCGTGGAAGTTCGCCGTCACCCCGGCGGGCAAGGACTCGGTCACCCACTACGAGACGCTCGAGGCGTTCCCCGGCGCCTCGCTGCTCGAGATCCACCTCGAGACGGGACGGACGCATCAGATCCGCGTGCACATGGCCGCGCACCGGCATCCCTGCGTCGGGGACCCGCTGTACGGAGCCGACCCCACGCTGTCGGCTCGGCTCGGCCTGACCCGCCAGTGGCTGCACGCGCATCGGCTCGCCTTCGACCACCCGGTGTCGGGGGAGTGGGCGACCTTCACGTCGCCGTACCCGGCCGACCTCGCGCGGGCTCTCGAGACGCTCAGGGGCGACTGACCCGCAGGCCGGCGTACGCCGTGTCGCGTGCGGTCACCCCTCGCCGAGCCGGTCGGCGAGGCTGCGGGCCTCACGCCGTGCCGCGAGGAGGCGGTCGCGCAGAGTGCCGTGCGCGGATTCGAGGGGTGCCGGGTCACCGTGCGCCGCGACGAGGGTGAGTCCGCCCGACAGGTTCGTCGCCGCGCCGCCGAGTCCGGCCGCAACGGCGTCGGCGGCGACGGCGACATCCGACATGAGGTGGCGGTTGCCCACGTCGGCGAGGAGACGCACCTCCCTCCAGACGCCCAGGGCGATCCCGCCGAGAGCCGCGGACGTCTCGATGGCCCCGGTCGCCGCCTCGACGATGCGCCGGTCGCGCACGCCGGGGTCGTCGCCCGGGACCGGACGGAGCGCGGCACCGAGGGCGCCCGACGCCCGCCCGTCGTCGTCGGCGGCGGCGATGGCCGCGTCGCGAAGGCGCGCGAGCCGAGCATCGATGCCGGGCGCGGCGGGCTCTGCGGAGCTGTAGCGGCTGACCATCTGCGCGAGCGCGGCCGCGACAGCCGTGATGACGCCGCTGGCGGCACCACCGCCCGGATCGCCCTGATCGCGCGCGAGGGCATCGAGCAGGTCGCCCAGCGCGACCCGCGAGGTCATCGCCCGCCCCGGAAGGTCGCCGGGTCGTCCTCCGCGACGGCCAGGGCGATCTTGCGGACGTGCTCGGGTGCCACGTCGGTCATCTGCCCGAGATCGTAGAACCCGACCTCGGTCAGCTCGCCGTCCGCGGGATGCGGCTCGCCCGAGACCCATGAGCAGCGGAACACCAGGTCGAGGTAGTCGACCTGGTCGCCGTTGGCATAGACGATGCGAGGGATCTGGTGCACGAGCGCGAGCCGCTCGGCGCGGACGACGACCCCGGCCTCTTCGTGGCACTCACGGACCGCGGCGTCGGCGGGCTCCTCGCCGGGATCGACGATGCCCGACACGGGTTGCCACCTGCCGTTGTCGGCGCGCTTCCCCAGGAGCACCTTCTCATCGCGGAACACCACGGCGGTCACCCCCACGAGGGGCAGCGGAGCGGTGCCGATCTTCTCGCGCAGATCGAGGACGAAGTCGGGAGTGGCCATGGGCCCAGCCTAGGACCGGTGTCCGGGGCCGAACGTAGACTCGTCTGGTGGCATCCGACTCCTTCGTTCATCTGCACGTGCACAGCGAGTACTCGATGCTCGACGGTGCAGCCAAGATCGCGGCCATGACCCAGGCAGCGGCCGATTACGGCATGCCGGCGATCGCGGTGACCGACCACGGCAACACGTTCGCCGCCTTCGAGTTCTACCGCGCCGCCAAGGCGGCGGGCGTCAAGCCGATCATCGGTCTCGAGGCGTACGTGACTCCGGGAACGCACCGCAGCGACAAGTCGCGTGTGGCGTGGGGGTCGCCCGAGCAGAAGAGCGACGACGTGTCGGGTTCGGGCGCCTACACCCACATGACGATGTGGAGCCAGAGCACCGAGGGCATGCACAACCTCTTCCGGCTGAGCTCGCTGTCGAGCATGGAGGGCTACTACTTCAAGCCGCGCATGGACCGCGAGCTGCTGCAGACCTACGGCAAGGGGCTGATCGCGACGACGGGATGCCCCTCGGGCGAGGTGCAGACGCGGCTCCGCCTCGGTCAGTACGACGCCGCTCGCGCTGCGGCTGCCGAGTTCCAGGACATCTTCGGCAAGGAGAACTACTTCGCCGAGATCATGGACCACGGCCTGTCGATCGAGCGCCGGGTGATGACCGACCTGCTGCGGCTGGCGAAAGACCTCGACATCCCGCTCGTGGCGACCAACGACTCGCACTACACGCATCAGCACGAGGCCGATGCCCACGCGGCGCTGCTCTGCGTGCAGTCCGGCTCGACGCTCGACGACCCGAATCGCTTCAAGTTCGACGGCGACGGCTACTACATCAAGACCGCGCAGGAGATGCGGCAGCTTTTCCGCGACCACCCCGAGGCGTGCGACAACACCCTGCTCATCGCCGAGCGCTGCGAAGTGGAGTTCAACACCTCGGCCAACTACATGCCGCGGTTCCCCGTGCCCGACGGCGAGACCGAAGACAGCTGGCTCGTCAAGGAGGTCGAGGCGGGGCTGCACTACCGTTACCCCGGCGGCATCCCCGACAAGGTGCGCAAGCAGGCCGAATACGAGACCGGCATCATCCTGCAGATGGGCTTCCCGGGCTACTTCCTCGTCGTCGCCGACTTCATCAACTGGGCGAAGGACAACGGCATCCGGGTCGGCCCCGGGCGCGGGTCGGGCGCCGGTTCGATGGTGGCGTACGCGATGCGCATCACCGACCTCGATCCGCTCGAGCACGGTCTGATCTTCGAGCGATTCCTCAACCCCGACCGCGTCAGCATGCCCGACTTCGACGTCGACTTCGACGACCGTCGCCGCGGCGAGGTCATCGAGTACGTGACCGAGAAGTACGGTTCCGAGCGTGTCGCGCAGATCGTCACCTACGGCACGATCAAGTCGAAGCAGGCCCTGAAGGATGCCGGACGCGTGCTCGGTTTCCCCTTCAGCATGGGCGAGAAGCTCACCAAGGCGATGCCGCCGGCCGTGATGGGCAAGGACATGCCGCTCGACGGCATGTTCAACAAGGACCACCCGCGGTTCAAGGAGGCCAGCGAGTTCCGCGCCCTGATCGACACCGATCCCGAGGCGAAGACCGTGTTCGACCGCGCCCTCGGGCTCGAAGGCCTGAAGCGGCAGTGGGGCGTGCACGCGGCCGGCGTGATCATGTCGTCGGAGCCGCTCCTCGACATCATCCCGATCATGCGCCGCGAGCAGGACGGCCAGATCGTCACGCAGTTCGACTACCCGTCGTGCGAGACGCTCGGACTGATCAAGATGGACTTCCTGGGGCTGCGCAACCTCACGATCATCTCGGACGCGCTCGACAACATCCGCATGAACCGGGGCGAGGAGCTCGACCTCGAGCATCTCGCACTCGACGACCGCCCGGCCTACGACCTGCTCACCCGCGGCGACACGCTCGGGGTGTTCCAGCTCGACGGCGGGCCGATGCGATCACTGCTCCGCCTGATGAAGCCCGACAACTTCGAGGACATCTCGGCCGTCATCGCGCTGTACCGCCCGGGACCCATGGGCGCGAACTCGCACACGAACTACGCGCTGCGGAAGAACGGCCTGCAGCCGATCACACCGATCCATCCTGAGCTGGAAGAGCCGCTGCGCGACATCCTCGACACGACCTACGGCCTGATCATCTACCAGGAGCAGGTCATGGCCATCGCGCAGAAGGTCGCCGGCTTCTCGCTCGGTCAGGCAGACATCCTCCGCCGCGCGATGGGCAAGAAGAAGAAGTCCGAGCTCGACAAGCAGTACGAGGGCTTCTCGGGCGGTATGAAGGAGCGCGGCTTCGGCGAAGGGGCGATCCAGGCGCTCTGGGACATCCTGCTCCCGTTCTCGGACTACGCCTTCAACAAAGCGCACTCCGCCGCCTATGGCCTCGTGTCCTATTGGACGGCGTACCTCAAGGCTCACTATCCGGCCGAGTACATGGCCGCCCTGCTCACGAGCGTCGGCGACTCGAAGGACAAGATGGCGGTGTACTTGAACGAGTGCCGCCGCATGGGCATCAAGGTGCTGCCGCCCGACGTCGGCGAGTCGATCCGATACTTCGCGGCCGTCGGTGAGGACATCCGGTTCGGCCTGGGTGCGGTCCGCAACGTCGGTGCGAACGTCGTAGACGGCATCATCGCGTCTCGCGCCGACGACAACTACGTCAGCTTCCACGACTTCCTCACGAAGGTCCCGCTCCACGTCGCCAACAAGCGCACCGTCGAGTCCCTCATCAAGGCGGGGGCCTTCGACTCGCTCGGATCGACCCGGCGCGCCCTGATGGAGATCCACGAGGATGCGGTCGAAGCGGCGGTCGATGCGAAGCGCAAGGCCGCGACCGGTGCGATCGGATTCGACTTCGACAGCCTGTACGACGAGGCCGAAGAGGTCATGCCGGCCAAGGTGCCCGAGCGGCCCGAATGGACGAAGAAGGACAAGCTCGCGTTCGAGCGCGAGATGCTCGGGCTCTACGTGTCCGACCACCCGCTGGCCGGACTGGAGATACCGCTGGCCAAGCACGCGTCGACCTCGATCCACGACCTGCTCGCGTCGGAAGACGTCCAGGACGGCGATCAGGTCACCGTCGCCGGGCTCGTGACGAGCGTGCAGCACCGCGTGGCGAAGCAGAGCGGTAATCCCTACGGCATGATCACCATCGAGGACTTCGACGGTGAGGTGACCGTGATGTTCATGGGAAAGACCTACACGGAGTTCCAGAGCATGCTGGTGGCCGACTCGATCCTCGTCGTGCGAGGACGGGTGTCGCGTCGAGACGACGGGCTGAACCTCCACGGTCAGTCGGCCTTCTCTCCCGACCTCGGTTCGTTCGATGCCGCCGGGCCGCTCGTGCTGCTGCTTCCGGAGCAGCGAGCGACGGAGTCGACGATCGGCGAGCTGGCGGCCGTCCTGCGTCGGCACAGCGGTGAGACCGAGGTGTCGCTCAAGCTCCACAGAGCCGGCACCGCGAAGGTGTTCGAGGTGCCTCATCCGGTACGCGTGACGCCTGATCTCTACGGTGAGCTCAAGGGACTTCTGGGACCTCAGTGTCTGGGTTGAGCCGGGTAGGATTCCACCGCAGCGCAACCGCCGCGACGAAGGGAACATCGTGACCGACGAGAAGAACATCCACTCCGACGACGGCCGTCCCGAGGACGCAGCGCCCGGCGTTGCCGAGCCGGCACACGAGACCACGGCCGCCGGCGACGTCGACGGTGCGCAGGCCGACGCGGCCTCGGACGCGTTCGCGCCCGCACCGGATGCGGCGGTCGTGATCGACGAGTCGGCCGTCGAGCCCGTCGTGATCGATGAGCCCGCTGAGCACGCGTCCGCCGAGCATGCGTCCGCCGAGCACGCCCCGGTCGACGACGCTGCGGAGATGCCGTCGTCGTCCGAAGACACCTCCGCCGCGTCCGCCGCGGGCTCGTCGGGGGAGGTGCCGCCGCAGTACGGAGTGGGTCCGCTCTCGATCCGCGAGGTCGCTCTCGCCGGTGTCTGGGCTGTCGCGTTCATCTGCTCGTTCTTCCCCGTGTACGGCCGATTCGGCGCCGGGGTGTCGGTGTGGGGCGCGGGGATCGACTGGATCCTGACGATCGGCGTGCCCACGGTCGCGGTCTTCCTGGTGCTGCTGCGCCGCTTCTCCCCGCAGGGCATCCGCCGTGTCGGCTCGCTCGGCATCGACCAGTTCGCGTCGGTCGCCTTCTCGGTCTCCGCCACCGTCTGGCTCGGGATCATCTGGAGCTCGTTCGCGGGCCTCGCCCAGTCCGGCGTGTTCCTCGCGAGCTGGGTCGTGTGGGTCGAGGTGATCCTGGCTCTGGCTGGGGTCGTGCTCACCGTCGTCGCGCCCCACCTCCCCGTTCTCGGCGACGATTTCGCGCACCGGCCCGAGTCGCCGGCGCACCGGGTGGCGCGGGCGACGCGTCCGGTCGTCGCCCGGCCGGCATCCGCCCGCCCGGCACCGCACACCGGTCCGGCGCACACCGCATCGGCGCACAGCGCTCCGTACGCAGCGGGCACCGGCGCCCCCGCGTACACCGGCTACGCCGCTCCGGCCGGCTACGCCGTCCCCGCGGAGGCTCCGGCGTCCTCCGGCGCGCCCGAGTCGGCACCGGCCGACGCGGCGGAGCCGTTCGACACCGGCGCGACGACGGTCATCGAGCCTCTCGCCGCGCCCCAGGCGTTCTGGGCGCTCGCCCCGGATGAGCGCGATGTCCTCGACGAGATGGGTGCGCCGCTCTTCCGGATCGGGCCGACGGCGTGGGCCCTCGTCATCGAGGACCGCGGCGAGGTCTTCGTGGTCCGCCACGAGGACGGTCGCGTCGGCTACCTCCACGACACCACCGATGTCACGCGCGGCTGAGTCCGCCGTGGCCGCGCGCTAGCCTGGAACGATGCGCACCATCGATCTTCGCGGCCGTCGTCTGACGCCCGCCGAGTTGCTCGCCGCCGTTCCCCGGGCAGAGGCCGCCCGCGGGCTCGCCCTGGCCACCGCAGCCGAGATCGTCCATGATGTCGCCGCTCGCGGAGAGGCATCGCTCCGTGAGCAGGCGGCGCGCTTCGACGGCGTGGAAGGCCACTCCGTTCGGGTTCCCGCCCAGCACCTCGACGAGGCGCTGGCGGCCATTCCACCGGCGGTCAGGACCGCGATCGAGGAGTCCATCCGGCGTGTGCGGCTGGCCTCCGCCGCCCAGATCCCGCCGGACCGCGTGACCGAGCTCGGCCCGGGCGCACGGGTCGAGCAGCGCTGGCGGCCGGTGCGTCGCGTCGGGGTCTACGTCCCCGGTGGCAAGGCGGTCTACCCCTCCAGCGTCGTGATGAACGTCGTCCCCGCCCAGGTCGCCGGCGTGGAGTCGGTCGCGCTGGCATCTCCACCGCAGCGCGACCACGACGGACGCATCCACCCCGTGATCCTCGCGGCCGCGCGCCTCCTCGGCATCTCGGAGGTCTATGCGATGGGAGGCGCGGGAGCGATCGGCGCCTTCGCGTACGGCGTCGGCTCGCTCGGCCTCGATCCCGTCGACGTCATCTCCGGACCGGGGAACAACTTCGTGGCACTCGCGAAACGCGTCGTCGCCGGTGTGGTCGGCACCGACTCGGAAGCGGGCGCCACCGAGATCCTCATCGTCGCCGACGGCGAAGCGGATGCCGACCTCGTGGCCGCCGATCTCGTCAGCCAGGCGGAGCACGACGAGCAGGCCGCCGCCGTCCTGGTCACCGATTCGACCGACTTGGCCGAGGCCGTCGCAAAGCGAGTCTCCGCTCGCGCGGCCGCGACCCGCCACGCCGAGCGCGTCGCGATCGCGCTGGACGGTCCCCAGTCGGCCATCGTCCTGGTCGACGACATCCCCGCGGCCGCGGCCTTCTCGAACGCCTACGCCCCCGAGCACCTCGAGCTGCACCTGCGCGACCCGCGACCCGACGACTACGTCAACGCGGGTGCGGTGTTCGTGGGCTCGCACACGCCGGTGAGCCTCGGCGATTACCTGGCCGGCAGCAACCACGTCCTGCCGACCGGGGGACAGGCGCGTTATGCCGCCGGTCTGGGTGCTGCGACCTTCCTGCGCTCGCAGCAGGTCATCTCCTACGACCGGGAAGCCCTGCGTGCCGTGCACGACGGCATCCTCGCCCTGTCCGACTCCGAGCAGCTCCCCGCGCACGGCGAAGCCGTGTCGGCGCGGTTCGACGCGTAATCTGGGCTCGTCATGCATTGCCCTTTCTGCCGCAATCCCGATTCCCGTGTCATCGACTCGCGCACGAGCGATGACGGTCTCAGCATCCGCCGCCGGCGTCAGTGCCCGAAGTGCGGCGGCCGTTTCTCGACGATCGAGACGGCGAGCCTGAACGTCATCAAGCGGTCGGGCGTCATCGAGCCGTTCAGCCGCGAGAAGGTGATGTCCGGCGTACGCAAGGCCTGCCAGGGCAGACCGGTCACCGAGGCCGACCTCGCCGTGCTCGCACAGGCGGTCGAAGAGGCCGTGCGTCAGACCGGTTCGTCGCAGATCGACACGAACGAGATCGGCCTCGCCATCCTCGGGCCGCTCCGCAACCTCGACGAGATCGCCTACCTGCGGTTCGCGAGCGTCTACCAGGCGTTCGACACCCTCGAGGACTTCGAGGCCGCGATCGAACAGCTGCGCGCCGATCACGTCGCCGCGCGGACATCGGAGGGCTCGGCCTCGCTCTAGGCTGGACGGCGATGTATCCGTTCATCTTCCGCACCGTCTTCTCGCGCATGGAGCCCGAGACCGCGCATCACCTCGTGGTCCCGGTCATCCGTCTGCTGGGCATCCCGCCGTTCTCGATCGTCGCCCGGGCGCTCACCCGCCCCGACCCGTCGCTCCGCACCGAGGCCCTCGGTCTCGTCTTCGACTCGCCGTTCGGCGTCGCAGCCGGATTCGACAAGGACGCGGTCATGGTGCGCGGCCTCGGAGCGCTCGGGTTCGGCCACGTCGAAGTCGGCACGGTCACGGCGAAGCCGCAGGACGGCAACCCCCGCCCACGCCTGTTCCGACTGGTTCAGGACCGCGCGCTCATCAACCGGATGGGCTTCAACAACCGGGGCGCGGGCGCGGCGGCATCCCGCCTTCGGCGTCTCCGGCGCGGGAGCACTCACGCGGTGGTGGGCGCGAACATCGGCAAGAGCCGTGTCGTCGACGTCGAGAACGCGACCGCCGACTACGTCGAGAGCACACGTCTCATCGCGCCCGAGGCCGATTACCTCGTGGTCAACGTCTCGTCACCCAACACTCCCGGTCTGCGCGGGCTGCAGGCGGTCGAGACGCTGCGTCCCCTGCTCGAGGC
Organism: Microbacterium sp. Yaish 1; assembly: GCF_002245215.1. Taxonomy (GTDB): domain Bacteria; phylum Actinomycetota; class Actinomycetes; order Actinomycetales; family Microbacteriaceae; genus Microbacterium. The sequence goes on along the minus strand of NZ_NPMR01000002.1, from coordinate 779,306 downwards.
CGTGCGCGACGCGGCGGGAGCGACGCCGCTGCTGGTGAAGATCGCGCCCGACCTGGCCGATGACGAGGTGACCGCCATCGCCGAGATGGCTGTGGATGCCGGACTGGCCGGTCTCATCGCCACGAACACGACGATCTCGCGCGACGGACTCCTCACGGACGAGGCGACGATCGAGCGGATCGGCGCCGGCGGGCTGTCGGGGGCACCGCTCCGCCGCCGCGCGCTCGAAGTCCTGCGTCTGGTGCGTTCGGCGGTGCCCCGGGACTTCTGCGTCATCGCAGCCGGGGGAGTCGAGACCGCTGCTGACGTCCAGGAACGGCTGGCGGCGGGTGCCGACCTGGTGCAGGGGTACACCGCGTTCATCTACCGCGGCCCGCTGTGGGCGCGGCAGATCAATCGCGGGCTCGTGCAGCTCAGGCGGGGCGCTGACCGCGCTTGACCTGAGGCTTCGGGAGCCGCATGAAGCGCATCTGGATCGAGCGCATCGCGCCGTACCAGCCGAGCCCCTTCTCCATCCGCTCGGCGCCGAACTTCGCGCGGGCGGCCTTCTTCACCCGGATGCTGGTGATCACCATGTCTCCGATGACGAGCAGGATGAACGCCCACAGCGCGATGAAGGCGTAGAAGGTCACCGCGTTCGAGCCGAGGAAAGTGACGATGATGACGAGCACCATCGCGCCCATCACGAGCTCTCCGAGGTGCCAGCCGGCGTCGATGTAGTCGCGGACGAACCGCCGCTGCGGACCCTTGTCGCGCATCGGCAGGTAGCGCTCGTCGCCGTTTGCCATGCCGATCCGCGCCTTGTCCCGGCGCTCGGCGAGCTCGGCGCGGGCACGCGCCTTCGCCTCCTTGGTGTCGGGCACCAGCGGGCGCTTGCGAGCCGCCTCCTGGGCGGCGCGGCTGGGGGTGGGACGGTTCTTGCCGGTGCCCGTCGACGCCTGGTCGGCGTCGTCCGGAGCGGGGGCAGCGGGAGTTTTGGCCACGGGGATCCTCGGGTTCTGCGACGAACGTGCCTCTTAAGATTACCCGCATGACCTCCGAATCTCCTCGGTCCGCCGCTGTGCGCGACGCCGCCCTGTCCGCCGTTCCCGCCGCCCTCGCCGATCTCGGCGCCCTCGTGCGGATCCCGTCGGTCGCCTTCCCCGGATTCGACCGGGCCGAGGTCGAGCGCAGCGCCGAAGCGGTCGCCGAGCTGGCACGCGGGCTCGGCATCTTCGATCGCGTCGAGGTCGCGACCGCGACGGTGCCGGAGACGGGCGAGGAGGGGATGCCGGCAGTGCTGGCGACCCGGCCCGCCCGAAACGGTCGGCCGACGATCCTGCTCTACGCGCACCACGACGTTCAGCCGGTCGGCGACGAGGACCTCTGGGAGTCCGCTCCCTTCGAGCCCACCGTCCGAGACGGCCGTCTCTACGGCCGCGGCGCCGCCGACGACAAGGCCGGGGTCATGGCGCACATCGGTGCCCTGCGAGCGCTCGTGGAGGCAGCCGGACCGGACTTCGATCTCGGCGTGAACCTCTTCATCGAAGGCGAAGAGGAGGCCGGCTCGGCATCCTTCGCCGCGTTCCTGTCCGAGAACGCCGACGCGCTGCGCGCTGACGTGATCGTCGTGGCCGACTCGGGCAACTGGGATGCGAAGACGCCCGCGCTCACCGTGTCGCTGCGCGGAAACGCCCGCTTCACCATGACGGTCCGCACGCTCGAGCACGCCTCGCACTCGGGCATGTTCGGGGGAGCGGTCCCGGACGCCATGCTGGCGACCGTGAAGCTGCTCGCGACGCTCTGGGACGACGAGGGCGGCGTCGCCGTCGAGGGGTTGACCGCGCGCGACGCGGAGACGCCGGAGTACTCCGAGGAGACGCTCCGTTCCGAGGCCGGTCTCCCGTCGGGCGTCTCGCCGATCGGATCGGGGACGATCCTCTCGCGCATCTGGAACAAGCCCTCCATCACCGTGACCGGGATCGACGCCCCGAGCGTCCGCAACGCGTCGAACACGCTCAGCCCCGAGGTCTCGGTCGTCCTCTCCGCGCGTGTGGCGCCGGGACAGTCCGCCGAGGACGCGTACCGGGCCATCGAGGCGCACCTCCGCGCGCACGCGCCGTTCGGCGCGGAACTGACCTTCCGAGACGTCGAGACCGGCAACCCCTTCCTCGTCGACACCACGGGCGACGCCGTCGCGCACGCGCGGCGAGCCCTCGCGGAGGGGTACGGCGTCGAGCCGGTGGACATCGGCGTCGGCGGATCGATCCCCTTCATCGCCGACCTCGTGCGCGAGTTCCCGGCGGCGCAGATCCTCGTGACCGGGGTCGAGGACCCGCACGCGCGCGCACACAGCCCGAACGAATCGCTCCACCTCGACACCTTCCGGCATGCCCTCGTCTCGGAGGCGCTGCTCCTCGAGCGGTTGGACGCCGCTTCGCACTGACGATCACGAGGTCGTCTCGGACCGACCCGCGGCCGGTGCTCGCGCGTAGAATCGTGGCACCGGCCGCATGTCATGCGGCCCGAGACCTCGGGAGAATCATGACCGACATCGCCACGTCCGACACCGTCCGTGCCCACGGCGTCTCGCTGACCGATGAGGCGGCGCTCAAGGTGAAGAGCCTGCTCTCGCAGGAGAACCGCGACGATCTGCGACTGCGCGTCGCCGTCCAGCCCGGCGGATGCAGCGGACTGATCTACCAGCTCTACTTCGACGAGCGTTTCCTCGACGGCGACAAGGCCGTCGACTTCGACGGCGTCGAGGTCATCGTCGACGACATGTCGGTGCCCTACCTCGACGGCGCCACGATCGACTTCAAGGACACGATCTCGGAGCAGGGCTTCACCATCGACAACCCCAACGCGGCGGGCTCGTGCGCGTGCGGCGACAGCTTCCACTGAGCCCCGTCCGCGACAACCCTCGTCTCCGACATCCTGAATGGATGGCCTGAATAGGGTGAAAGCTTGCCCTAGACTGAAGGTCGAACCATTCGTCCCGGAAAGGTGCACTGTGCGCTTCAAACGCCGCCTCCGCTGGGCCGTGATCCCGCTCGGGATCGTCACGGCAGTCTCCCTCGCAGCTTGTACACCGACGGAGCTGAACGGCTACCTTCCCGGCTTCACCGACGACGGTACGCAGGCGACCAACCGCACCGAGATGGTGTCGGGGCTCTGGGTGAACTCCTGGATCGTCCTCCTCGCCGTCGGCGTTCTGACATGGGGCCTCATGGCCTTCGCCGCGATCGCGTACCGCCGCCGTCGTGGCCAGACGGGCCTGCCGGTCCAGCTGCGCTACAACATGCCGATCGAGATCTTCTACACGATCGTCCCGCTGATCCTCGTCATCGGCTTCTTCGCCTTCACGGCGCGCGATCAGTCGATCCTCGAGACGCAGTACGACGACCCCGACGTATCGATCACCGCGATCGGCAAGCAGTGGGCGTGGGACTTCCAGTACAACGGCGACGAGTCCGACAACGCCGACGCCGTCTGGACGATGGGCGTGCAGGCGCAGCCCGACGCCGAGGGCAACGTCGACCAGGCAGCGCTGCCGACGCTCGTGCTGCCGGTGAACAAGGAGGTCAAGATCAACCTCCAGTCGCGCGACGTCATCCACTCGTTCTGGGTCATCGACTTCCTCTACAAGAAGGACATGTACCCGCACCGCGACACCAACTCGTGGTCCTTCGTCCCCACCCGCGAGGGAACGTACGCCGGCAAGTGTGCCGAGCTGTGCGGTGAGTACCACTCGATGATGTTGTTCAACGTCAAGGTCGTCTCCGAGCAGGAGTACGAGGACTACCTCGAGTCGCTGCGCGTCAGCGGCCAGACCGGTGACATCAACAAGGCATACGACCGCCTCCAGAACGCTCCGGGAACGGGCGCGGTCACCGACGACTCCGGCGAGGGAAGCCACTGATGGCCACGACACTTCCGCTCCAGGGCGACCAGCCCGCAGGCCGCCCCACGACCCTGCCGCCGCGCCAGGCGGCACTGCTCAGCGCATCTCGCGTCGAGCAGAAGGGCAACATCATCGTCAAGTGGATCACCTCCACCGACCACAAGACGATCGGGTACATGTACCTCATCGCCTCGGTGATGTTCTTCCTCCTCGGCGGCGTGATGGCGCTCATCATCCGTGCTGAGCTCTTCGAGCCCGGCATGCAGATCGTGCCGACGAAGGAGCAGTACAACCAGCTCTTCACGATGCACGGCACGATCATGCTGCTGATGTTCGCGACGCCGCTGTTCGCCGGCTTCGCCAACGCGATCCTGCCGCTGCAGCTCGGTGCTCCCGACGTCGCCTTCCCGCGTCTGAACGCGTTCGCCTTCTGGCTGTTCCTGTTCGGATCGATCATCGCGATCTCGGGCTTCCTCACCCCGCAGGGTGCCGCCTCGTTCGGCTGGTTCGCGTATCAGCCGTTGGCCAACGCGACGTTCTCACCGGGTGCCGGCGGAAACCTCTGGATGCTCGGCCTCGGCATGAGCGGTTTCGGAACCATTCTCGGCGCCGTGAACTTCATCACCACGATCATCACGATGCGCGCGCCCGGCCTCACGATGTGGCGGATGTCGATCTTCTCGTGGAACACGCTCGTCACGAGCATCCTGATCCTCATGGCGTTCCCGGTGCTGGCGGCGGCGATCTTCGCAGCGGCATCCGACCGCGTCCTCGGCTCGCACATCTACGACCCGGCCAACGGCGGCGTCCTGCTCTGGCAGCACCTGTTCTGGTTCTTCGGCCACCCCGAGGTGTACATCATCGCGCTGCCGTTCTTCGGCATCGTCTCGGAGATCCTCCCGGTGTTCAGCCGCAAGCCGATCTTCGGGTACAAGACGCTGATCTACGCGACCATCGCGATCGCGGCGCTGTCGGTGGCCGTCTGGGCGCACCACATGTACGTCACGGGCGCTGTGCTCCTGCCCTTCTTCGCGCTGATGACGATGCTCATCGCGGTTCCGACGGGCGTGAAGATCTTCAACTGGATCGGCACGATGTGGCGTGGCTCCGTCACGTTCGAGACGCCCATGGTGTTCACCCTCGGCTTCCTCGTGTCGTTCGTCTTCGGTGGTCTCACCGGTGTGATCCTCGCGTCGCCGCCGCTCGACTTCCACCTGTCCGACTCGTACTTCGTGGTGGCTCACTTCCACTACGTCGTGTTCGGCACGGTCGTGTTCGCGATGTTCGCGGGCTTCTACTTCTGGTGGCCGAAGTGGACCGGACGGATGCTCAACGAGCGCCTCGGCATGGTGCACTTCTGGATGCTGTTCATCGGCTTCCACATGACCTTCCTCATCCAGCACTGGCTGGGCGTCGACGGCATGGTGCGTCGCTATGCCGACTACTCGGCTGCGGACGGCTGGACCTGGCAGAACCAGGTCTCGACGATCGGTGCCATCATCCTCGGCGCGTCGATGATCCCGTTCTTCCTGAACGTCTGGATCACGTCCCGCACCGCTCCCAAGGTCACGGTCAACGACCCCTGGGGCTATGGAGCGTCGCTCGAGTGGGCCACGAGCTGCCCGCCGCCGCGTCACAACTTCACGTCGATCCCGCGCATCCGCAGCGAGCGTCCGGCGTTCGACCTGAACCACCCCGAGGCCGCCATCCCGGTCGGCGTGGGTCCCGCGAAGGACGCCCCCGACGCACCGGTTGTGGATGTCGCCGATGGAGAGGTGAAGTAAGCCGTGAAGACCAACATCAACCTGTGGTGGGTGCTCACGTGGTTCTTCTTCGCGGTGTTCATCACGTACACCGTGTGGAACCTCGTCGCTCACACTGATCAGGGTGTCTGGTGGCACCGTATCGAGTGGGTCGGCTCGACCGCCCTCCTGTTCACCGGCTTCATGGGCGCGATGATCGCGTTCTACGTCTCGCGCGTGCACAAGGCGCAGGGTGGCGTGCTGCCCGAGGACTCCCTCACCGCTGACATCGACGACGGTGACCCCGAGGTCGGCGAGTTCAGCCCGTGGTCCTGGTGGCCGCTCGTGCTGGCGTTCGCGGCGTCGGTGTTCATCATCGGACTCGCGGTCGGCCAGTTCCTTCTGCCGATCGGTTTCGCGATCTTCATCGTCGCCATCGTCGGATGGGTGTACGAGTACTACCGCGGCTACTTCGCGCGCTGATCCCGAGCCTCACGACGGCCATCGCACTCCGGTGCGGTGGCCGTCGTCGTTCACGCCGTGTTGCCGGCATCCGTCGTGCGCCCACGGTTGGTGCCCGCGGATAGAGTGCGCCGCTGTCCGCGCCGCCCCCTCGTGTGGGGCGCGCTTGTCATCGTGCACGGTGGCGCGCCCCGGGGCCCCCGAAGCGTCGGCCGAGGGGCGTGTGACGCGCGCGTCGCCGCTGCGCCATGCCTGTCGCCTCTGCGCGGGCAGCATGAGGCGGTTCGGTCACTGCCGGCGCCCAGGCTGGTGCTCGGCCGCCCGTGTCTGCCGAGCACGCTATTCCCGACCCGAGTAGCGAGCGCCCCAGCTCTTGGCCGCGCCGGAATGCAAGGCGGCCGCAGCGACACGCCGCATCGGAGCGCCAGGGCTCGGCGCGTCGCCGCTGATCTCTTGCATCGAGAACCGTCGCACGACCGGCGGGATCCGGGCGTGGCACTCTGGGTGCCGCCGCGGCCGCGACCGGGTGCCCTATCAGCGACCCTGTGCCAGGACGGGGACGACCCCGTGCCACGACGGGAACGTCGCGCTGCAGGTCCTGCGGACACGCGCGCGCCGCGATGCAATGGAACGGAACAGACACCCCGGATCGGGCACGGCCGCCCCGGCGTGTCGCGCTTGATCCATTGCATCGCGGCACCGCGCACCCGCATCCATTCGGCGTTGGGCGACGCGGCGTTGAGGGCGCTGCGTGCGCCGACCCGGGGCGCGAGGCGGTGGACAGCTCGGGCGAGGCCGGGTCGGTGCGGCAGATGTCGTCTCAGGAGCGCACGAGGGCGACCAGGGGGTCATAGGTGCGGGGGAGGGGGCCGTGGGCGTTCGCCACTGGGTAGCCCTCCCGCGCCCAGTACTCGAAGCCGCCGATCATCTCCCGTACGCGGTAGCCGAGCTTGGCGAACTCGATAGCGGCGCGGGTGCCACCGTTGCAGCCAGGGCTCCAGCAGTAGACGACCACATCGAGGTCCCGGTCGATCTCGTCGGCCGCGCGTGCGGCGATCTCGCGGTGGGGAAGGTGCACGGCGCCGACAGCGTGCCCCTGGGCCCACGCCTCGTCGCTACGGACGTCGACGAAGACGAAGCGATCACCGCTGCGTTGCGCGTCGTAGACGTCGGAAGCATCCGTCTCATGCTCGAGCTTGGCCGTGAAGTAGGAGAGTGCGTCTGTCATGGTGAACACGCTACGCAGACAGAAGAACGGCGGGGTGTGACCGATCGGTCACACCCCGCCGTAATCCGGACAGGTCCGGCGTCAGCTCTTCTTGGGCGACTCTCCGCCGTCGGCATCCTCGTCGGGGACGATGATGTTCGAGGGACGGTTGGCCGTCTCGACGCCCTTGCCTTCATCGATCGGCTGGTGCGGAGCGTCCGGGACGCCGGCGCGCTCGTGGGCGCCCTGGATCTCGGCGTCCTCCTCCTCGGCGATGTGCTCGAGGTCGTGGTGAGCGTGTGCTCGCGCGGCCTCGATCTCGGCCTGAGTGAGCGGTGCGAGGCGGTCCTCGAAGAACCAGCGTGAGAGCCCGGCACGCAGGTTCTCGTGCCACGGGATCTGGCCCTTGTCGTTCGGACGAACCACCAGGGGAGCGTTCGTGGTGTAGTCGACCAGCTTGACGAGCTCGTACTCGTCGACAGGCTGGTGCACCTCGATGTACTCGCCACCGGGCAGGCGCACGATGCGACCCGACTCGTAACCGTGCAGAGCGATCTCGCGGTCCTTCTTCTGGAGCGCGATGCAGATGCGCTTCGTGACGAAGTAGGCGATGATCGGCCCGAGGATCAGCAACGCCTGCAGGGTGTGGATCACGCCCTCCATCGTCAGGTGGAAGTGCGTCGCGATGATGTCGGACGAGGCAGCAGCCCACAGGACGGCGTAGAAGGTCACACCGGCCGCACCGATCGCGGTGCGGGTGGCCGCGTTGCGAGGACGCTCGGCGATGTGGTGCTCACGCTTGTCGCCGGTGACCCACGCCTCGATGAAGGGGTAGAGCATGACGATGACGATGAACAGACCGAGTCCGACCAGCGGAACCAGGATGTTGAACGACCAGGTGCGGTCGAACAGGACGAACTCCCAGTGCGGCGGAACGAGGCGTAGCGCGCCGTCGGCGAAGCCGATGTACCAGTCGGGCTGCGTACCGGCCGACACGGGGGAGGGGTCGTACGGGCCGTAGTTCCAGATCGGGTTGATCGTGAAGAGGGCCGCGATGAGCACCAGCACGCCGAAGGTGATGAAGAAGAAGCCACCCATCTTCGACATGTAGACCGGCATCATCGGGTAGCCGACGACGTTGTTGTTCGTCCGGGCCGGCCCGGCGAACTGCGTGTGCTTGTTCACGATCATGAGCATCAGGTGCAGGGCGAGGAGCGCGACCAGGATCGCCGGCAGCAGCAGGATGTGCAGGGCGTAGAGGCGTCCCACGATCTCGGTGCCCGGGAACTCGCCGCCGAACAGCAGGAACGAGGTCCAGGTGCCGATCAGCGGGATGCCCTTGATCATGCCGTCGATGATGCGCAGACCGTTGCCCGACAGAACGTCATCGGGGAGCGAGTATCCGGTGAAGCCCTCCGCCATCGCGAGGATGAAGAGGATGAACCCGATGACCCAGTTGAGCTCACGCGGCTTGCGGAAGGCGCCGGTGAAGAAGACGCGCAGCATGTGCACGCCGATACCGGCGACGAACACGAGCGCCGCCCAGTGGTGCAGCTGACGCACGAGGAGGCCGCCGCGGATGTCGAACGAGATCTCGAGGGTCGAGGCCATGGCCGCCGACATCTCGAGGCCGCGCATCGGTGCGTAGGCGCCGTAGTAGTGCGTCTCCGCCATCGACGCCTCGAAGAAGAACGTCAGGAACGTTCCCGAGAGCAGGACGACGACGAACGACCACAGCGCGATCTCGCCGAGCATGAACGACCAATGGTCGGGGAAGATCTTCCGGCCCAGCTCCTTGACGAGGCCCGAGATGCTCGTGCGCTCGTCGAGGTAGTTCGCGACGCCGCCGACGAACTTGCCGCCGAGCGGCTTGTCCGAGGGACGCGCAGGGCCGTCAGCGTGAACCGCGGGCGCGGTCGTGACGTTCTCCGTGGGGTGGGTGGAGGTGCTCAATGACGCTCCCAGAAGCTCGGGCCGACGGGTTCGGTGAAGTCGCTGCGTGCGATCAGGTAGCCCTCGTCGTCGACGGTGATCGGGAGCTGGGGCAGCGGACGTGCTGCGGGGCCGAAGATGACGGCGGCCGCGTTGGTGACGTCGAACTGCGACTGGTGGCACGGGCACAGCAGGTGGTGGGTCTGCTGCTCGTAGAGGGCGACGGGGCATCCGACGTGCGTGCACACCTTGGAGTACGCGACGATGCCGTCGTACGACCAGTCCTTGCGGTCATCCGCCTCGTTCAGCTGCTCGGGGAGCAGACGCATGAGGAGGACGATGGCCTTGGCCTTCTCCTCGAGGTAGCCGTCGTGGTGCGCGAGCGTCGCGAGGGACTCGGGAATGACGTGCACGGCGGAGCCGAGGGTGAGGTCTGCGGCGCGGATCGGCTTGCCGGTCGGGTCGTGCGCCAGGCGCATGCCCTCTTCCCACATCGTGTGCTTGAGCAGGTGGACCGGGTCACCCGCGTGCGGGTGCTCGGGCGAGCTGTGAGGCGCGAGGCCGCGGAACAGCGTGATGCCGGGCAGAACGGATGCCGCGAGTGCGACGAAGAGCGAGTTGCGCACCATCGTGCGGCGGCCGAAGCCGGACTCGTTGTTCGCGTCGGCGAACACCTGCACCGCTGCGGCACGGGTCTTCTCGCTGCCGCGCGTCGAGTGGCGCTCCTCGATGAACTCGGTGTCGTTCATCACGGCCTTCGACCAGTGGATCGCGCCGATGCCGATGGCGAGGAGAGCCGTGGCGATGCCGAGACCGATGAACAGGTTGTTCCGGCGGATGTCGCTGATCAGCCCGCTCTCGATCGGGAAGAGCAGGTACGCCGCGATGGCCCAGATGCTCGCCGCGGCGGACAGGTAGAACAGGGTGTACACGGTGCGGACCGCGCGCGTCATGGCGGCGGGGTCCTTGTCGGTCATGCGCTTGCGGTGAGGTGCGAGCCCGGGGTTGTGCACCGGGTCGGACACCGCTACGGCGAGCCCCGATGAGGGCACCGGGGAAGCAGGAACCTGCTCGGGCGCCTTCTCGTCAGCCATTTTGCTCCTTGTGCGTTGCTTCGATCGTCACGGTTCTCAGTTCGACTTCGCGGTGATCCACACCGAGATGGCGACGAGCGAGCCGATGCCGAAGATCCAGATGAACAGACCCTCCGAGACGGGGCCGAGCGAACCGAGCGAGAAGCCGCCGGGCGAGTTCTCGGTCGGGCGCATCATCAGGTAGCTGATGATGTCGCGCTTCTCCTCGGTGGTGAGGGTCATGTCGTTGAAGACGGGCATGTTCTGCGGGCCCGTAACCATGGCGGCGTACATGTGCAGCGGCGACGTGGTCGTCAGCGGCGGGGCGTACTTGCCCTCCGTGAGCGCACCGCCGGCACCGGCGACGTTGTGGCACATCGCGCAGTTGATGCGGAAGAGCTCTGCGCCGTGGGAGACGTCGCCCTCCGCGTCGAGCACCTCGGAGTCGGGGTAGGTCGGGCCGGGGGCCTCGGACTGCACCCAGGCAGCCATCGCCTCGATCTGCTCCTGCGTGAACTGCACGGGCTTCTGCGGAGCCTGGGGGCCCTGCATCTGAAGCGGCATGCGGCCGGTGGCGACCTGGAACTCGACCGACAGCTCGCCCACGCCGTAGAGCGAGGGGCCGTCGTTCGTGCCCTGCAGGTCGAGGCCGTGGCAGGTGGCGCAGTTGGCCTGGAACAGCTTCTTGCCGTCCTCGACCGTGAGCGTGGATGCCGTCTGCGTCGTGTCTCCCGCAGCCATCGCGGCGGTGGCGCCGGCGTAGCCTCCGCCGGTGACGAGCAGTCCGATGCCGATCAGCGCGGCGGCAGCCCACTTGCTGCGACGTCCGCCGTTGCGGCGCGGGTTCTTGGATGCCATGGGTGAATCAGCTCCGGGTTACTTCAGGAAGTAGATGACGGCGAACAGGACGAGCCACACCACGTCGACGAAGTGCCAGTAGTACGACACGACGATGGCGGACGTCATCTCTTTCCGGCCGAAGTTCTTGACGGCGAAGGCGCGCCCGATGACGAGGAGGAACGCCACGAGACCACCGGTGACGTGGAGGGCGTGGAAGCCGGTGGTGATGTAGAAGGCTGACGCGTAGGAGTCGGCCTGGATGGGCATGCCCTCGGCGACGAGTGTGGCGTACTCCCACACCTGGCCGGAGACGAAGATCGCGCCCATGATGAAGGTCAGGAAGAACCACTCCACCATTCCCCACTTGCGGAGGTTCCAAATGGAGCCCGAGCGGTAGGGGCGGAAGTGTTCGGCGTTGTGGACACCGATCTGTGCCGTCACCGACGACAACACGAGGATGAGGGTGTTGACCGCGGCGAACGGGATGTTCAGCAGTTCGGTGCGGTCGGCCCACAGCTCGGGAGAGGTGTTGCGCAGAGTGAAGTAGATCGCGAAGAGGCCCGCGAAGAACATCACCTCGCTGCCGAGCCACACGATGGTGCCCACAGCGACCGGGTCCGGCCGCTTGACCGAGCGCAGGGCCTGGGAATACGTCGCTGGAGTGGTCGTCACGGCATCCATTATGGCCGATCTGCAGGGTGGTTTCTGCATCGCTGAAGGTCTGATCGGATCGCGTCGCGGTTAGGGCTGCCTAAGAATCAGCTCAAAGTCGCCCGACAACTGGCCGATAGGATCGTGTGTCATGGCTCAGCACGCGTGGCGCGACATCCTGACCGATCTTCTCGAGAAGCGGGATCTCAGCGTGTCGGCGGCCACATGGGCGATGCGCGAGGTGATGGGCGGCCGCGCGACCGAGGCTCAGCTCGGAGGCTTCTTGGTGGCACTGCGAGCGAAGGGCGAGACGGTCGACGAGATCGTGGGGTTCCGCGACGCGATCCTCGAGGCGGCACTGCCGTTGGCGGTGCCCACAGACGCGCTCGACATCGTCGGGACCGGAGGCGACCGGTTCGGCACGGTGAACGTCTCGACGATGGCGTCGATCGTCGCGGCGGCCACCGGCGTGCCGGTCGTCAAGCACGGCAACAAGGCCGCGAGCTCGAAGTCCGGTTCGTCGGACGTGCTCGGCGCGCTCGGCATCGACCTGTCGCTCGACCCGGACCATGTCGCGCGGGTGCTGGAGGAGGCGGGGATCACTTTCGCCTTCGCATCGGCCTTCCATCCGGGCTTCCGTCACGCCGGGGCAGCACGCGCGGAGCTCGGCATCCCCACCGTCTTCAACTTCCTCGGGCCGCTCTGCAACCCGGCTCGCGCCGAGGCGAACGCCGTCGGTGTCGCGCACCTCGACCGGGTGCCGCTCATCACGGGCGTCTTCCGCACTCGCGGTGCGACTGCTCTCGTCTTCCGCGGCGATGACGGCCTCGACGAGCTGACCACGACGGGGCACAGCCGGATCTGGGAGGTCAGCCTCGGCGACATCCACGAGCACGATCTGGATCCGCGTGATCTCGGCCTTCCCCTTGCGCGCATCGAGGACCTGATCGGCGGCGACCCGCAGCACAACGCCGCGATCGTCCGCCGCGTGCTCGACGGAGAGAGCGGTCCGGTGCGCGACATCGTCGTTCTGAACGCGGCGGCCGGAATCGTCGCCTACCGGCTGTGGCGGGATGCCGCTCAGGTGCAGCGCCCGATTCTCGAGAGGCTCGCCGAGGCTTCCGAGGCGGCGGTGCGGGCGATCGACTCGGGGGATGCCTCGAAGACCCTCGAGCGGTGGATCGCCGCGTCGGCGCGCTGAGGTCAGACCACATCGGTTTTTCACGGCATCACGCCAGCGGTGCCGTGAGACCGGGTGAATAGCGTGAGGCGCAACGCACCCGAGGAGGAACTGATGTCCCACACCACCCCCACCGCCGATACGGTGGAGGCCCCCGTCCGCCGCACCGGTCTCGTGAAGCTCCTGGGCATCCTGGGGATGCTCGGCGGAGTCGTCCTGATCATCGGCGGAGTCGTCGTCTGGTCGATCGTGTCGGGGCAGCTGCGCGCCGAGAACATCACGGTTCCCGATGACGCCGCCGCTTTCCAGGGGCAGACCGTCGCCGGACCGTTCACCGCCTACGTGCAGGCCGACATCATCCAGCACCACGCGCTCGACGCCTCCGGCGGCAAGACCTATGCCGAGCTGGACAAGGATGATCCCGTCCGCGCGACGATGATGAACGCCTCGTTCCTCCGCGCATCGCTGTTCACCTCCGTGGTCTCGTTCGGCGTCGCCGCCTTCGCGATGGGCGTGGGTATCCTGTCGATCATCTTCGGCTTCGCGGTACACCGCCTGGCCTCGGCCCCGGTGGTCGTCCGCCGTTCGGCGGTCACCTCCGGCTGAACGGGGAGGACGTGGGGCCCGTGCTTCGGCACGGGCCCCAGACATGCCTATGGATCCCATCGACGCCCTGACCGAGATCGCCGAGCTGCTCGAGCGCGAGCGTTCGTCGAAATACAAGTCCAAGGCATTCCGAGCTGCGGCCGACGCGATTCGGGATCTGTCCGATGATCAGCTCGACGACACCTTCGCGTTGCGCCGCCGCCCCGGCATCGGCGAACGGACCCTCGCGGTGATCGTCGAGGCGCGGGCGGGCGGCGTGCCGGCTTACCTGGCGGATCTGCGCGAACGGCGGGGCGTCGTCGTCGCCGGAGAGCTGCGCCGCCGGCTGCGCGGCGATCTGCACTGCCACTCCGACTGGTCCGACGGCTCGACCCCCATCGCCGAGATGGTCGCCGCGGCTCGCGGGCTCGGGCACGAGTACCTCGCGCTCACGGATCACTCGCCGCGCCTGCGCGTGGCCCGTGGCCTGTCGCCGGAACGCCTGCGCGACCAGCTCGACGTCGTCGCCGGGATGAGCGGCGACGGGTTCACGCTGCTCAGCGGCATCGAGGTCGACATCCTCGACGACGGCTCCCTCGATCAGGAGGACGCTCTGCTGCGGCGGCTCGATATCGTCGTCGCCTCGGCGCATTCGAAGCTGCGGATGGCCCGTGGCGCGATGACCCGGCGACTGGTGGCGGCGGCATCCGATGCTCGCGTCGACGTGCTCGGTCATGTGACCGGCAGACTCGTCGAAGGTGAGCGCGGCACGCGGCCGCAGTCGGACTTCGATCCCGAACCCGTCTTCGCCGCCTGCGCAGAGCACGGGGTGGCCGTCGAGATCAACTCCCGGCCCGAGCGCCAGGATCCACCGGACGATCTCATGGAGCAGGCTATCGCCGCAGGCTGTCTCTTCTCGATCGACTCGGATGCGCACGCACCGGGCCAGCTGTCGCTCATCGACTACGGGGCGGAGCGCGCCGAGCGGCTGGGGGTCCCCGCCGATCGCATCGTCACGACATGGTCGCTCGACCGACTGCGGGAGTGGGCCGGCCGACCCCGCTCCTGAGGCCGCGGTGCGGGGGAGTCAGGCGCGGCTACGCAGCGCGGCTGCCGCGCGTGCGAGCGAGCCGCCCAGCCCGCGGCGCTCGGCGACCTCTGCGGCGGCGTCGCCATCGGTGGAACGGATGCGGCCGTCGACAGCATCGATGTCCAGGTCGCGCACCACCCGCACGACCTGAGGCGCCACCGCGAGGTAGTCGGCGGCCGCGGCCAGCTTCGCCCGCACGCCGGCCGTCATGCCCTCGCCCCTCTCGGCCGCTGCCAGGATCCCGGCGAGGTCGCCGTGAGCGGCCAGCAAGGTCGCCGCGGTCTTCTCGCCCACCCCCGCGACGCCGGGGAGCCCGTCGGAGGCGTCACCGCGCATCGTCGCGAAGTCGGCGTACTGTTCGGGGCGCACGGCGTACTTCGCCAGCACGCTCTCTCCGGTCAGCACGTCGAGGTTGCTCATCCCGCGCCCGGTGTAGACGACCCGGATGCCGCGGTCGTCGTCGACCAGCTGGATGAGGTCACGGTCTCCGGTGACGACGTCGACGGGCATGGTCGCCCGCGTGGACAGCGTGCCGATGACGTCGTCGGCCTCGTGGTGAGGCGCGCCCACGATCGGGATGCCGAGAACCTCGAGGCTCTCGCGGATCGTGGGGATCTGCGCCTCGAGCGGGTCGGGCACGACCTCGACATCGGGACCGGTCTCGATCGTCTCCGCGACGCGATGCGTCTTGTAGGTCGGGATCAGGTCGACCCGCCACTGCGGGCGCCAGTCGTCGTCCCAGCAGGCGATCAGGTGGGTCGGCTCGTAGGTCGCGACGAGCTTCGCGATCATGTCGAGGAAGCCGCGGGCCGCGTTGACGGGCCGGCCCTCGGAATCCTTGACGGTGTCGGGCACGCCGTAGAACGCGCGGAAGTAGAGGGATGCGCTGTCGAGCAGCATGAGGCGGTCGCTCATCGCATCATCCTGGCACGGGATGCCGGACTCGCAGCATCCTGCCGCTCAGCATCCGGGGCCCGACGGCGGCTCGGTGCACGTGCGGTCGACGAGCGTCCCGCGCGCCTCCAGCACCTCGATCGGATACCCGGCGGTCGGGATGTCGAGGAGGCCCGGGACGGGCCGCCACCCGCGGCCGAAGTCGACCTCCGCCCGGTAACGGACCGTGGCGGTCGCGACGTAGCTGCCTCGCGAGCGGTAGACGTGGCTCGCGGAGGTCCGAGCGGTGCTCCCGACGCTGAGGGTCGACCCGTCGCCGGGCGCGATCACGATGTCGTCGGGCGTGAATCGAACGGTCACCGGAAGATCGAAGAGGGTCCCGGTGGCGCTGTGCTGCGGTGCCGCGATCACGAAGTCCACGGGAAGCCCGGCGACCGCGAAGCCAGCCGGCTGACTGCTGAGCGCGGCGGGCTGCGGAGCGAAGGATGCGACATCGGCGAGCGTCGCCTGCGGCAGGAGCGACACCGTGAAGTCGTCGCATCGGTTGAGCGCTCCGCAGTCCCGCGGCGGGGCTGGCTGGTCTGTCCGAGGAGCGCTGCCCGAGTCGATGCGCGCAGTTCCGGGACGCCTGATAGTTGCTCCGATGTGTACCTCAGTCTGACTTGCGCTCGCTGACCAGCTGCCGATGGTTCCGCGGGGCGGCTCATCGGGAGGGGTGGTGGTGCCGGTCAAACTCACGATAATCACGGCGATGGGCGTCAGTCGCACGTCGGCCCCTCCGCGGTGGCGACGACATCGATTAGCCGTGCGCCAGTGCCGAGCTGTGTGTCCCTTTCAGCCGTCACCAGCATCGCTTGTACTGGGTCGCGATCAGGGGGAACCATGCTCTGGCCGTCGGCATTCGTGAGAGTTACGGACGAGACATCGATGCAGACGTAGAGCTCCGCGACATTGCCGTCAACAGAGTGAGGGAAGACCTGTCGCACCTCTGTCCGCCCGCTTATCGTGACTCCGGAAGAGTTATACGCGCTAAGAGCCTTTCGATCAGACTCGAGTATTTCGCCGGTGGTGAGGGCGTAGACGGGCTCGAAGGTCGACGGGTCAGCGAGGTCCACAGCATTGAGGGCGTCGACGTAGGCGCGGTAGGTCGCCTCGGCGGCGGCGAAAGCGGCGGCATCGCTGTCCGCGGGCGAGGGCGTCGTCGCGGTCGTCGGCGAGGCGGGCGGTGACGCGGGGGAGCCGCATCCGCTCGTCAGCAGGAGGGCGGCGACGAGAGCGGCAACGGCATGGCGGCGTCGGACGAACATGCCCCGAACGTACCGAGCCCGGCCCGGCGCGCGGGGGAACTGTCCACAGGGCGGTCTCGTAGCCTGGAGGAATGCGAAGACGGGGTGCACATGTCGTTCGGTGAAGCGGCGCTGCGACGGCGGCCGGCTGCAACCGCCCCCTGCCCCTGCGGCGGCGGGTCGTTCGGGTCGTGCTGTGGTCCCGTTCTCGACGGTCGGGCCGCGCAGAGCGCGGAGCAGCTGATGCGTTCGCGCTACACCGCGTTCGCCGTCCACGACGGTGCCCACCTTGCGCGCACCTGGCATCCCGCGACGCGCCCGGATGACCTCGAGTCGGACGGCCCCGAGCAATGGACCGGGCTCACGGTCGTTCGTGCGGCCGGTGGCCCCGACGACACCGAGGGCACCGTCGAGTTCCGGGCGCGGTGGCGTTCCGGCACGGATTCGGGAGAACTCCACGAGGTCAGCCGCTTCACGCGGATACGCGGTCGCTGGCTCTACGTCGGCGGCGTCGTCGACCCCTTGCACTGACCATCGGGCAGGGTCTCGGGCCGGATGTCGCCGGGTGTCGGGGAAGCGCTGGGGGACTGGAATCGCGCGGGCGGGCTCTGATACCCTGGATCGTCACTCGTGTGGCCTTGTCGCCATGCGTTCACGACGCATCATCCACAACCATCCGCCACGGTCGGGGCCGTCATCGTCGAGATGACGCCCGAGAGCCGCGGCCCGACACCCTGACCCAACAAGGACAACCCACTACATGACTAACGCAACGACCGCCCCGGCCACCAAGCAGGTCGCTATCAACGACATCGGATCTGCTGAGGACTTCCTGGCCGCGGTCGAGAAGACTCTGAAGTTCTTCAACGACGGTGACCTCATCGAAGGCACCGTGGTGAAGATCGACCGCGACGAGGTCCTCCTCGACGTCGGCTACAAGACCGAGGGTGTCATCCCCTCGCGCGAGCTTTCCATCAAGCACGACGTCGACCCCAACGAGGTCGTCAAGGTCGGTGACGAGGTCGAAGCCCTCGTTCTCCAGAAGGAGGACAAGGAAGGCCGCCTCATCCTCTCCAAGAAGCGTGCGCAGTACGAGCGCGCCTGGGGCGACGTCGAGAAGATCAAGGAGAACGACGGTGTCGTCACCGGCTCCGTGATCGAGGTCGTCAAGGGTGGTCTGATCGTCGACATCGGCCTGCGCGGCTTCCTGCCCGCATCGCTCATCGAGCTGCGCCGTGTCCGCGACCTCACGCCGTACCTCGGCCAGGAGATCGAGGCGAAGATCCTCGAGCTCGACAAGAACCGCAACAACGTCGTGCTCTCGCGCCGCGCCCTGCTCGAGCAGACGCAGTCCGAGTCGCGCACCACGTTCCTCAACAACCTGCACAAGGGTCAGGTCCGCAAGGGCGTCGTCTCGTCGATCGTCAACTTCGGTGCGTTCGTCGACCTCGGCGGCGTGGACGGCCTCGTGCACGTCTCCGAGCTCTCGTGGAAGCACATCGAGCACGCTTCCGAGGTCGTCGAGGTGGGCCAGGAGGTCACCGTCGAGATCCTCGAGGTCGACCTCGACCGCGAGCGCGTCTCGCTGTCGTTGAAGGCGACGCAGGAGGACCCGTGGCAGGTCTTCGCCCGTACCCACGCGATCGGCCAGGTCGCTCCGGGCAAGGTCACCAAGCTCGTTCCGTTCGGTGCGTTCGTGCGCGTCGCGGACGGCATCGAGGGCCTCGTGCACATCTCCGAGCTGTCGGGCAAGCACGTCGAGCTCGCGGAGCAGGTCGTGTCGGTCGGCGAAGAGGTCTTCGTCAAGATCATCGACATCGACCTCGAGCGTCGCCGCATCTCGCTGTCGCTCAAGCAGGCGAACGAGTCGGTCGACCCCTACGGCACCGAGTTCGACCCGGCCCTCTACGGCATGGTCACCGAGTACGACGAGAACGGGGAGTACAAGTACCCCGAGGGCTTCGACCCGGAGACCAACCAGTGGAAGGAAGGCTTCGACGAGCAGCGTCTTGCCTGGGAGGCCGAGTACGCGGCAGCTCAGGGTCGCTGGGAGGCTCACAAGGCCGCCGTCGTCAAGGCTCTCGAGGCCGAGGCCGCGGCTCCCGCCGACAACGGCTCGTCGTTCTCGTCGGACGTCCAGTCCGCGAGCACCGGCGGTGGCACCCTCGCCGACGACGAGGCTCTCGCTGCTCTGCGCGAGAAGCTCTCGGGCCGCTGAGCCGACACTGACACGACGGAAGGGTCGGAGCCTCGTGCTCCGGCCCTTCCGCCGTTTCGTGCGCAGGCGGGATCATCAGCCCGCCACGTGCCCGGGCCGGTCCGGGACGCGATAGTTTCAGATCATGGAGACGGACACGCCGCAGCGCACGCGGGCGACCTATGTTCTCCCCGCACCCCCGCGATGGGTCGACGCCGTCCTCGGCGACGGCGACCGCACGCGATCGGCGATGCTCAATCAGATCGTCACCACGTCCGTGGTGCTCGTCGTCGCGATAGCCGGCCTCGTCATCGGATTCCGCGGCGACACCGCCCTCTTCTTCCTCGCGGTCACCGCCGTGTTCGTGCTCACCGGCGCCGCGATCATCGTCCCCTGGGGCCACCTCCCGCCGCTGTGGCTCGCGATGATCCCGCTCGGCGACGTCGCGGCGATCGGCGTCATGCGGGTCGCCGAACCGACCGGTGGATTCGGGCTGCTCTGGGTGTTCCCGGTCATCTGGCTCGCCGCCGGGTTCGGCACGATCGGGTGGATCGGCGGCATCGTGCTCGCCCTGACCGCGTACGGAGTGACGGAGGCCGTCATCCATGCGTCGCCCTCCTCGTTCGGTTTCCTCCTGCTGCCGCTGCTTCTGATCGCCGTGAGCACCTCTACGTATCTCAGCAGCAGGCGGGCCGCCGCCCAGCGGCTCCTCCTCGACCGCCAGGCGACGGTGCTGACGCAGTCACTCGAGCGAGCCCGCCGGCACGAGCAGGTGCTCACGGAGGCTCTCGACCGCGTGGACTTCGGCGTCGCTCGCATAGAGACGGACGGCTCGGCCTCGATCATCAACGACGCGCACGCCCGCCTGCAGCGCGGATCCCGCACCAGCGGACAGCCCGACGTCTACGCGGCGGACGGGGCGACGCCCCTCGACCCGCAGGACCATCCGCTCGCACGCGTGCGCCGCGGCGAGGCGTTCACCGACGCCCGCATCCAGGTCGGGCGCGACGATGACCGCCGCGTCCTGAGCGTCTCTGCACGGCGCATCATCGAGCCGGACGGACGCGACTCCGGAGCCGTCGTCGTCACCCGTGACGTCACCGCCGAGACCGACGCGCTTCGAGAACGGGACGCACTGGTCTCGTCGGTCTCGCACGAGCTGCGCACGCCCCTCACCTCGATCCTCGGGTACCTCGAACTCGCGATCGACACTCCCGGCGTGCCCGAGGCAGCACTCGAGAACCTCCGCGTGGCCGACCGGAACGCGGACCAGTTGCTGCGTCTCGTGGGCGACGTGCTCGCTGCGTCGAGCCAGCACAAGTCAGCCGCACAGCTGACGGTGTCTCCGGCCGACATCGATCTCGTCGAGATCGTCAACGCCGCGGTGGAGTCCATCCTCGTCAGCGCGGGCGAGCGCGGGATCGCGATCGACGTGTCCCGCGTCGAACCCGCTCGCGCGTACGCCGACCCGGTTCGCATCCGTCAGGTGCTCGACAACCTGCTCTCCAACGCCGTGAAGTACAACCGCCCGCGCGGACGAGTCTCGGTCGCCACCTCGGTCGGCGATCAGTGGGCACTCATCGCGGTGCAGGACTCGGGTGTCGGTCTCAACGAGGAGGACCTCGGTTCGGTGTTCCAGCGCTATTACCGTGGAGCCGCGGTGCGGGACTCCGCCGTCACCGGCAACGGGCTCGGGCTCGCCATCAGCCGCGACATCGTCCGCAGGCATGGCGGCGACATCACGGTGAGCAGCGTCCTCGGGGTGGGGTCGACGTTCTCGGTGACGCTTCCGGCCCGTCGACCGGGGGCAGCGCCGTCATGATCGACCAGTTCTCCGTATCCGTGATCACCGCGATCGTGGTTCTGGCGTGTGCCGTGCTCTTCGTCTTCGACACGCTGCTGCGGCGCCCCGAGCAGAGCGGCCGCTTCTGGGCGGTCGGTTTCCTCTGCGCCGTGCTGACGACGATGTTCTACGTCGTGTGGGCCAGCGCCCCCGAGACCGCGTGGGCCGTCGTGTGCGGCAACACGGCGTCGGTGGTGGGCACGGGGCTCATGTGGCTCGGATGCCGCGCCTACAACCGGCGGACGGTTCGCGGGGCCGGCGCGCTGGTGGCGGTCGCGGGCATCGTCGCCGCGATCGCCGCGTCCGTCGAGTTCGCATTGGGCGGCAACGACTGGTCCGGCTCCCTCGTGATGTTCGCTGCCCTGAGCCTCGCGGCGGCGGCTGCCTCGGTGGAGTGCTTCCGCGGCGCGCTCGGGGCATCCCGCACGGCGCTCCCGCTGGGTCTCGTGTTCGGCGTGCAGGCCGCGTTCTACCTCACGCGCGTCGTCGTCGTCTCGATGTTCGGCTACGGCGAGACGTTTCAGCTCTGGGTCGGCTCGGTGCCGACCAGCATCCTCACCGTCGTCCTCTCGATCACGGCAGTCGTGAGCGCGTCCGTGCTCCGTGCCGGCCGGGCCGGTGTCCGCGGCTCCGATTCGCCGGAGGGACGGGATGCCGGGCCGGGCGAGGTCGTCTCGGGCGCCGGCTTCCGCCGCGCTGTCGCCGTGAGCGCGCAGCGCGCGCGGGCCCGACGGGAGCTGATGGCGGTCTGGGTGATCGAGCTCGACGGACTCGAATACATCGCGACGGCGTTCGGCCTCGATGTCGGCGACGAGGTCGTGCGGACGTGGCGTGACACCATGACGACCAACGCGCCGACGCTCGCTGTCGTCGGCGAGGTCGGCTCCGAGCGGATCGGCGTCATCACCGTCGTGGGCTCGGCGGCCGACGCACGGCGCCAGGCCATGGCGCTGTACCGCTCGCTCTTCGAGGCGCTCGCATCGGTCGAGGGGGGAGTGCTCCCCGCGATCGGGATCGGAGTCGCCCTGAGCGACGTCGTGGGCTACGACGCGGATGCTCTCATCGAGGTTGCCGCGACGACGGCGACCCGCGCATCATCCGGGGTGGCGTCGGCCGTGCTTCTCGCGGAGCCGTCCTGATCGCGTGAACCGGTCGGCTCAGGAACGGTCGAGGCGATAACCGATGCCCTGGTCCGAGAGGATGAGCGTGGACGCAGCCGCGGCGGCGAGCGTCTGTCGCAGCGACTCGACGCTGCGCTCGACCGCACGGACCTCATCGGCATCGGGGGCGTCGGCGCGCGAGCGAGAGCGCAGGGCGAGGGCCAGCTCGTGTTTGGTCCGCGTGCGTCCATGCGCGACGACGAGGTCGCGCAGCACCGCCGATTCGGTGGGCGCGAGGTCGATGGGCGCGCCGGCGACGCGGAATCCGCCTTCGTCGACGGACAGGTCACCGTAAGCGGAGCCGGCCGGCGCGCCCGCCGCCATCGCGGCAGGGGCGATGTTGTCGACGGGAGCCTCGTCGCGGCGCCGTCGTGACGGGATCGCGGCGAGGCGCGCCTTGAGGTCTCGCGGGCGGAACGGCTTGCCGAGGTACTCGTCGCCGCCGGCTGCGCGCCCGCGTTCCGCGTCGCCAGGCTCGACGAAGGCCGAGATGAAGATGATGTAGGTGTCGCTGAACGCGCGGACACGGCGTGCGACCTCGAACCCGTCGATTCCCGGGATGTTGACGTCGAGCGTGGTGACGTCGGGGGAGACGCTTCGGATCAGCTCGACCGCCTCGAGCCCGTTCTCGGTCGCGTGCACGGTGAAACCGCTCGACTCGAGGATCGCCGAGAGCAGGCTCCGGATGTCGGCCTGGTCTTCGACGATGACGGCGGTGCGTTCCACGGTGATCCCACCTTCCGCGGGTTGTCAGGATTCCATCGTATCGATCGCGCGACCTCGCGCCGGGCCTGGCGCCCGTGGCATCCTCGGGTGTATGCCTCTGATCGCATTGACCGGCGGGATCGCGTCCGGCAAGAGCACGATCGCACGGCGGCTGGCCGAGCACGGCGCCGTCGTCGTCGATGCCGACGCCATCGTCCGAGACGTCCAGCGAGCGGGTTCGCCCGTCCTGGAGGCCATTCGTGCGGCGTTCGGGTCGGGGGTCATCACGGCTGACGGCGAGCTCGACCGCGCCGCGCTGGCGTCCATCGTCTTCTCCGACCCCGAAGCGCGGACGACGCTGAACGAGATCGTGCACCCGGCAGTGCGCGCGGAATCACAGCGTCGCTTCGACGAGGCGCTCGGGCGGGAGCGCGCGAGAGTCGTCGTGTACGACGTGCCGCTGCTCGTCGAGGCCCGCGTCGACGACCCGTGGGACGCGATCGTCGTCGCACACGCACCCGCCCCGGTCCGCCGCGAGCGGCTGCAGCGCCTTCGGGGGATGACGGCCGAGGAGGCCGACCGCCGGATCGCGGCTCAGGTGCCCGATGACCAGCGCCTCGCCATCGCGGACGTCGTCATCGACACCGCGGGTGACCTCGACCAGACGCTCCGGCAGGTCGACGCCCTGTGGGACCGGCTGACGGCGGCCGCCGCCTCGTAGCACGCGCGCACGCTCTGAGCGAAGACCGGGCCCGGTGTCGGTGGCCCCGCCTACGCTGGAATCATGCAGACCACGCGCTCCGTGCGGCCCTTCGAGGTCATCAGCGAATACGTCCCGAGCGGTGACCAGCCCCAGGCGATCGCCGAGCTCGCGGGCAGGATCAACGCGGGCGAGACCGACGTCGTACTGCTGGGTGCCACCGGTACGGGAAAATCGGCCACGACGGCGTGGCTCATCGAGCAGGTGCAACGGCCGACGCTCGTCATGGCTCACAACAAGACGCTCGCAGCGCAGCTGGCGAACGAGTTCCGTGATCTCATGCCGAACAACGCGGTGGAGTACTTCGTCAGCTACTACGACTACTACCAGCCCGAGGCGTACGTTCCGCAGACCGACACCTTCATCGAGAAGGACTCCTCGATCAACGCCGAAGTCGAGCGGCTGCGCCACTCGACCACCAACTCGCTGTTGAGTCGCCGCGACGTCGTCGTCGTCAGCACCGTCTCGTGCATCTACGGCCTCGGTGCGCCGGAGGAGTACCTGCGCGCCATGGTCGCGCTGCAGGTGGGGGAGCGGTACGACCGTGACGCCCTGATCCGCAAGTTCATCGCGATGCAGTACAACCGCAACGACGTCGACTTCTCGCGCGGCAACTTCCGGGTGCGCGGCGACACCATCGAGATCATCCCCGTGTACGAGGAGTACGCCATCCGCATCGAGCTCTTCGGCGACGAGATCGAGGCGCTCTACATGCTGCATCCCCTGACGGGCGACATCGTGCAGAAGATGGACAGCGTTCCGGTGTTTCCGGCCTCGCATTACGTCGCGGGCACCGAGACGGTCCAGCGCGCCATCGGCACGATCGAGCACGAGCTGGCCGAGCGCCTGAAGGAGTTCGAGAGCCAGGGAAAGCTGCTCGAGGCGCAGCGTCTGCGGATGCGGACGACGTTCGATCTCGAGATGCTGCAGCAGCTCGGCTTCTGCTCGGGCATCGAGAACTACTCGCGGCACCTCGACGGGCGGTCCCCCGGAGAGCCGCCTCACACGCTGCTCGACTTCTTCCCCGATGACTTCCTCCTCGTGATCGACGAGTCGCACGTGACCGTGCCCCAGATCGGAGCGATGTACGAGGGGGATGCTTCTCGCAAGCGCACGCTCGTCGACCACGGTTTCCGGCTGCCGAGCGCGATGGACAACCGCCCGCTCCGCTTCGACGAGTTCAAGGAGCGCGTCGGGCAGACCGTCTACCTCTCCGCGACGCCGGGGCGCTACGAGATGGGCATCGCCGACGGCGTCGTCGAGCAGATCATCCGTCCGACCGGCCTCGTCGACCCCGAGATCATCATCAAGCCATCGAAGGGTCAGATCGATGATCTGCTCGAGGAGATCCGGCTGCGGGTGGAGCGTGACGAGCGGGTGCTCGTCACAACGCTCACGAAGAAGATGGCCGAGGAGCTGACCGACTTCCTCGGCGAGCACGGCGTGCGGGTGCGCTACCTGCACTCCGACGTCGACACCCTGCGGCGCGTGGAGCTCCTGACCGAGCTGCGCCAGGGTGCCTACGACGTCCTCGTCGGCATCAACCTGCTGCGTGAGGGACTCGACCTGCCCGAGGTGTCGCTCGTCGCGATCCTCGACGCCGACAAGGAGGGGTTCCTGCGCTCGGGAACCTCGTTGATCCAGACCATCGGACGTGCGGCACGAAACGTGTCGGGTCAGGTGCACATGTACGCCGACAAGATCACCGACTCGATGGCCGCGGCGATCGAGGAGACCGAGCGTCGCCGTGAGAAGCAGATCGCCTACAACCTCGAGAACGGCATCGATCCGCAACCGCTGCGCAAGAAGATCGCCGACATCACCGATGCGCTCGCGCGCGAGGCGTCCGACACCCGCGATCTGCTGAACGGCAAGGCGACTGCTCGCAACAAATCGGGCAAAGGCAAGAGCCCGACACCGCAGCTGCGTCGTGAAGGGATCGCTGCGGAAGGCGCTCAGCAGCTCGAGGCGACGATCGAAGACCTGTCGCAGCAGATGCTCGCCGCCGCAGCGGAACTGAAGTTCGAGCTGGCCGGCCGCCTGCGTGACGAGGTGCAGGATCTGAAGAAGGAGCTGCGCGCGATGGAGCGCGCCGGGCACGCCTGACGGCTCGGCGGTGCCCGGGGCTCAGCGGGGGCAGTGCAGGAGCGGCTTCGGTCCGGTCCGGTCGACGTCGTGCTCCGTCATGGGGTGGCCGCACAGCGGGCACGCGCGTCCGGTGCGCTCCGGCTCGGGCTCGGTGTCGTAGGGGCCGACCGACGCGGGACCGGCCGCGCGGATCAGGCGCGAGTTGACGTAGGCGTACCAGCCGCCCGCCTCGCGGACGCGCGTGCGGAGAGGAGGGCGACGCTCGGGCTCGGTCATGATCATCAGTGTACTAACGATTAGGGCATATAGGATACGAGCGTGGACTCCGCCGACGACATGTTGAAGCTCGACAACCAGCTCTGCTTCGCGCTGGTCACCGCTGCCCGGAACGTCGTGGCCATCTACCGCCCGATCCTCGAGCCGCTCGGTCTGACCCATCCGCAGTACCTCGTCATGCTCGCGCTCTGGGAGACGTCTCCGCAGGCGCTGGGGGAGCTGGCGGCCGACCTGGCGATGGAACCGGCGACGCTGTCCCCGCTCGTCAAACGTCTCGAGGCCCAAGGGCTCGTCACACGTGAGCGGCGCCGAGGCGATGAGCGCGTGCTCGAGATCGGCCTCACCGCCGACGGCCGGGCGCTGCGGGCGGATGCCGTGCGCGTGCCGGAACAGGTCATGGCCGCCGTCGGGATGACCGTCGACGACGTGACCGCACTGCGGGACGGGCTCCAGCCCTTCGCTGGGCGCCGGGTCCCTCGAGAGAACGCTTCTCTCCTGCGGGAGTGAGCCCAGGGCGAACCTCGGAGCCAGTGTCGGAGGCCCCACCTAGACTTGTGCGGTGCCCATCGTCCCCGTCGCTTCCTCATCGAAACTCAGCGTCCGCGGAGCCCGCGTCCACAACCTGAAGGACGTCGATCTCGACATTCCGCGCGACAGTCTCGTCGTCTTCACCGGCCTCTCCGGCTCGGGAAAGTCGAGCCTCGCCTTCGACACGATCTTCGCCGAGGGTCAGCGCCGCTACGTCGAGTCGCTGAGCGCCTACGCGCGTCAGTTCCTCGGTCAGGTCGACCGTCCCGACGTCGACTTCATCGAGGGCCTCAGCCCGGCGGTCTCGATCGATCAGAAGTCGACGAACCGCAACCCGCGGTCGACCGTCGGCACGATCACCGAGATCCACGACTACATGCGCCTGCTGTGGGCGCGCATCGGCGTTCCGCACTGCCCCGAGTGCGGTGAGCGGATCCAGCGTCAGACGGTCCAGCAGATCGCCGATCAGCTGATGGAGCTCCCCGAGCGCACCCGTTATCAGGTCGTGGCGCCCGTGGTGACGCAGAAGAAGGGCGAGTTCGTCGACCTCTTCAAGGAGCTCAGTGCCAAGGGCTACGCTCGCGCCGTCGTCGACGGCGACGTCGTCTCGCTCGCCGAGCCGCCGACGCTGAAGAAGAGCTACAAGCACGACATCGCCGTCGTCGTCGACCGGCTCGTGGCCGGTCCCGACCTGCTCGGCCGCGTCACCGACTCCGTCGAGACCGCGCTCGCCCTGGCCGGCGGCGTCATCAAGATCAACTTCGTCGACGAAGAGGGCGACGCCGCGTGGCAGAGTTTCAGCGAGAAGCTCGCCTGCCCCAACGGGCACGCCCTGCAGCTCACCGAGATCGAGCCGCGCACGTTCTCGTTCAACGCCCCCTTCGGTGCGTGCCCCACGTGCTCCGGCCTCGGCACCCGGATGTCGGTCGACCCGGAGCTCATGCTGGGCGACGAGGAGCTCTCCATCGCCGAGGGCGTCCTGCTGCCGTGGACGACGCAGGGCAAGGGTCTCTTCCAGTACTACGAGCGCCTCCTCGAGGGGCTCGCATCCGACCTGAAGTTCTCGCTCAAGACCCCGTGGCGCGACCTCCCCGGCGACGTGCAGGATGCGGTGCTCCGCGGAGAGAACTACAAGGTCACCGTCAAGTGGAAGAACCGCTACGGGCGCGAGATGCGTTACGCCTCCGGCTTCGAGGGCGTCATCCCGTACATCGAGCGTCAGTATCTTCAGGCCGAGACCGACACGCAGCGTCAGCGCTGGGCCGAGTACCTGCGCGAGGTGCCGTGCCCCGCGTGCGACGGCGACCGGCTCAAGCCCGAGGTGCTCGCCGTCCTCGTCCACGAGCGCTCCATCGCCGACGTCGCGCGGTTGAGTCTCGCCGAGGCGCAGGCCTACTTCAACCAGCTCGAGCTCACCGAGCGCGAGGCCAAGATCGCCGCAGCGGTGCTGCGTGAGATCCGTGCTCGCCTCGACTTCCTCATCGAGGTCGGGCTGAACTACCTCAGCCTGGGGCGCGCAGCCGGATCGCTCTCGGGCGGCGAGGCACAGCGCATCCGGCTCGCGACGCAGATCGGTTCGGGCCTCACCGGGGTGCTCTACGTCCTCGACGAGCCGTCGATCGGGCTCCACCAGCGCGACAACCGGCGCTTGATCGACACCCTCGTCAAGCTGAAGAACCTCGGCAATACGCTCATCGTCGTCGAGCACGATGAAGAGACGATCGCCGCGGCCGACTGGGTGGTCGACATCGGCCCCCGCGCCGGCGTCGAAGGCGGCAACGTCGTGCACTCCGGCCCCTACGACGCTCTGCTCGCCGACGAGAACTCCATGACCGGCGACTATCTGTCGGGGCGGCGCTCGCTCGAGACGCCCACCAAGCGCCGCAAGATCGACAAGAAGCGGATGCTGACGGTCGTCGGCGCGCGTGCCAACAACCTGAAGAACGTCACGGCCGAGTTCCCGCTCGGCGTGCTGACCTCGGTCACGGGTGTGAGCGGTTCGGGCAAGTCCACACTGGTCAACGGCATCCTCTACGAAGTGCTGGCGACCCGTCTGAACGGCGCGCGCCGCGTCGCGGGCAAGCACACGCGTGTCACCGGACTCGACAACCTCGACAAGGTCGTCCACGTCGACCAGGCGCCGATCGGCCGCACTCCGCGGTCGAACCCGGCCACCTACACCGGCGTCTTCGACCGCATCCGCACCCTGTTCAGCGAGACGCCCGAGGCGAAGGTCCGCGGGTACCTGCCGGGCCGCTTCTCGTTCAACGTGAAGGGAGGCCGCTGCGAGGCGTGCTCCGGCGACGGCACGTTGAAGATCGAGATGAACTTCCTGCCCGACGTCTACGTCGACTGCGAGGTGTGCCACGGCAAGCGCTACAACCGCGACACCCTGGCCGTGCACTACAAGGGCAAGAACATCGCCGAGGTCCTCGAGATGCCCATCTCGGAGGCCGCGGAGTTCTTCGAGCCGATCCAGGCGATCCACCGCTACCTGAAGACGCTCGTCGACGTCGGGCTCGGCTACGTCCGGCTCGGTCAGTCCGCCACGACGCTGTCGGGCGGAGAGGCGCAGCGTGTCAAGCTCGCGACGGAGCTGCAGCGCCGCTCGAACGGCCGCAGCATCTACGTGCTCGACGAGCCCACGACCGGCCTGCACTTCGAAGACGTCCGCAAGCTCCTCGAGGTCCTCAACGGCCTCGTCGACAAGGGCAACACCGTC
Source organism: Microbacterium sp. Yaish 1 (assembly GCF_002245215.1). Taxonomy (GTDB): domain Bacteria; phylum Actinomycetota; class Actinomycetes; order Actinomycetales; family Microbacteriaceae; genus Microbacterium. Next base: position 750,202 of record NZ_NPMR01000002.1, on the reverse strand, counting down.
ATCACGATCGAGCACAACCTCGACGTGATCAAGGCGTCCGACTGGATCATCGACCTCGGCCCCGAGGGCGGAGCCGGCGGCGGCACGATCGTGGCCACCGGTACGCCCGAGCAGGTCGCGGGCGTCGCCGAGAGTCACACCGGCCAGTTCCTCGCCGAGATCCTGGGGGCCCCGGCGGCACGCAAGGCGGGCTGACGTGGCGAACGTCCTTCCTTACCGGCCCAAAGCGGGCGAGATCCCGACCGACCCCGGGGTCTACCGTTTCCGCGACGCGGAGGGGCGGGTGCTCTACGTCGGCAAGGCGAAGAACCTGCGGGCGCGCCTGTCGAACTACTTCGCGCCGCTGCACACCCTCCACGAGCGCACGCGGCGGATGGTCACGACAGCGGCATCCGTCGAGTGGACGGTGGTGGCGACCGACGTCGACTCGCTCCAGCTGGAGTACATGTGGATCAAGGAGTTCGATCCGCCGTTCAACGTCCGCTACCGCGACGACAAGTCCTATCCGTTCATGGCGATCACCCTCGCCGATGAAGCGCCCCGCGTGATCGTGACGCGCAACCGGCGGATTCCGGGCGCGAAGTACTTCGGCCCGTACCCCAAGGTCTGGGCGGTGCACGAGACGATCGACCTGATGATCAAGGTCTTCCCGATCCGGACCTGCAGCGACTCGTCGTACAAGAAGGCCATGGCGTCGGGGCGCCCGTGCTTCCCCGGTCAGATCGGCCGGTGCGGCGGGCCGTGCTCGATGAAGGTCACGATCGAAGAGCACCGTGCGATGGTCGACGACTTCGTCGCCTTCATGTCGGGCGGCGATCAGCGGTTCGCCCGCGAGCTCACGACGCGCATGCGCGAGGCGGCCGCCGCGATGGACTACGAGTCGGCCGCCGTCTACCGCGACAAGCTGCAGGCGATCGACGCCGTCCTGAACAAGAGCGCGCTCGTGCTCGAGGACGACATGGACGCCGATCTCTTCGGCATCGCCGAGGACGAGCTCGCCGCCGCCGTCCAGCACTTCGTCGTGCGCGGCGGCCGCATCCGCGGTGTCCGGGCGACGACTATCGAGAAGGAGATCGACATCTCGGGCGCCGATCTGGTCGACCAGGTGCTCCAGCGGACGTACGGGGATGCCGCTGCCGGCGACATCCCGCGCCACGTGTTCGTCCCGACGCTCCCGGGCGACGCGGGGGAGCTGGAGCAGTGGCTCCAGACGCGCCGTGGCAAACGCGTGACGATTCAGGTCGCGCAGCGCGGGCGCAAGGCCGACCTCATGAAGACCGCCAACATCAACGCGCAGCAGGCGTTGATGCTCCACAAGACGCGTCGCACGAGCGACTACGTCGCCCGCAGCCAAGCGCTGACGGATCTGCAGGAAGCGCTCGGCCTCGACGAGGCTCCGCTGCGGATCGAGTGCTACGACGTGTCCCATCTGTCGGGCACGAACGTGGTCGCCTCGCTCGTCGTGTTCGAAGACGGCCTCCCGCGCAAGGATCAGTACCGGATCTTCGGCGTCAACGAGACGACGGACGACACCGATTCGATGTACCAGGTGCTCACGCGGCGCCTCGCCTACCTCGACCGGCCCGACGAGGAGGACGAGCCGGTTCCCGATGCGACCGCCGACGGCGAGGTCGTCACGGCGCGCAAGCGACCGCGGTTCGCTTATCGTCCGCAGCTGCTCGTCGTCGATGGCGGCAAGCCCCAGGTCGAGGCCGCGGCGCGGGCGCTCGCGGACGCCGGGCACACGGAGATCGCGTTGTGCGGCATCGCCAAGCGGCTCGAGGAGATCTGGTTGCCGGGGGAGGAGTACCCCGTCATCCTGCCCCGTACCTCGGAATCGCTCTATCTGCTGCAGCGACTGCGTGACGAGGCGCACCGTTTCGCGATCGTCCACCAGCGCAAGCGGCGCAAGCGCGACATCACCTCGGTGCTCTCCGAAGTGCCCGGCCTGGGAGCGGCCCGCATCAAGGCGCTGCTGCGCCATTTCGGTTCCGTGTCGAGGCTCAAGCAGGCCACCCCCGAAGAGATCCAGGAGCTGCCGGGAATCGGACCGCGCCTGGCAGAGGCGATCCATCGGCACCTTGCGGACGGATAGGCTGGACACCGGCGAAAAGACAGGGGTGGTGACGGTGACCGACGAGGTTCCGGCGGGCGAGATTCTCATCGTCACGGGTATGTCCGGGGCCGGACGCACAACGGCCGCCAATGCCCTCGAAGACCTCGGCTGGTACGTCGTCGACAACCTGCCGCCGCAGATGCTGCGCCCGCTCCTGGAGCTCAGCGAACTCGCGGGCAACGCGCTGCCACGAGTCGCGGCGGTCGTCGACGTGCGCGGTGGCGAGCTGTTCGCGGCGCTGCCCGACATCACCCGCGCGCTGCGACACGGTCGCGCTCTGCGGATCCTGTTCCTGGATGCCGCCGACGAGGTGCTCGTACGCCGGTTCGAGTCCGTGCGGCGGCCGCACCCGCTGCAGGGCGACGGCACGCTCGTCGACGGCATCCGCCGCGAGCGCGAGCGACTCGCGCCCATCCGCGAGAGCGCGGATGTGATCGTCGACACCTCTCGCGACAACATCCACCAGCTCGCCACCTACATCGCCGATCTCTTCGCCGACGACGGCGCGGCGCGGCACACCGTCACGGTCATGAGCTTCGGGTTCAAGTACGGGCTGCCGCCGGACGCCGACCTCGTGGCCGACATGCGATTCCTCCCGAATCCCTTCTGGAATCCCGACCTCAAGGCCCTGACCGGCGAAGACGACGCGGTACGCGAAGAGGTGCTGTCGCACGAGAACGCGCGCGAGTTCATCGACGCGTACGCCGCGGCGCTCGCCCCGGTTCTGCGCGGGTACCAGGAGGAGAACAAGCGTCACTCGGTGGTCGCCGTCGGGTGCACCGGGGGCAAGCACCGCTCCGTCGTGACGGCGCGCGAGCTGGCTCAGCGGCTGTCCGGCCTCCCGGGTGTGGCGGTGCGACTCAAGCATCGCGACCTCGGTCGCGAGTAGGCTGTTCCTTCGTCCCCCGAACCCTTTGCCGAAGGAGCGCCGTGCCGCTGACCGCTGACGTCAAGACCGAGTTGGCTGCGATGCGCGACCCTCGACCCGCCGCCCGGGTGGCCGAGGTGACCGCGATCCTGCGCTTTGCGGGCGGTCTGCACTCCATCGCCGGCCGCGTGGCCGTCGAGGCCGAGGTCGACTCGGAGATCCTCGCGCGCCGTGTCGCCCGCGAGCTCGTCGAGATCTACGGTGTGCGCCCCGAGCTCGCCCGCATCCAGGCGTCCGGCGGGCGCGACGGCGCGACGTTCGCCGTGCGTGTCCGCGAGGGCGGCGAGACCCTGGCTCGTCAGACGGGCCTGCTCGACCAGCGCCGTCGCCCCGTCCGCGGCCTTCCCAACCGGCTGACGACGGGATCGCGTCCCGACCTTGCCGCCCTGTGGCGCGGAGCGTTCCTCGCCGCCGGGTCGCTGTCGGACCCCGGGCGTTCGGCGGCCCTCGAGATCTCGTGCCCGTCGCCGGAGGCCGCGATGGCCCTCGTCGGTGCCGCCCACCGGCTGGGCATCGCCGCCAAGGCGCGCGAGGTGCGCGGCATCCCGCGCGTCGTCGTGCGCGACGGCGAGGCGATTCGTCAGACGCTGGCCGAGATGGGCGCCACCCGCACGGCCGACACGTGGGATCAGATGCGTCAGCGTCGCGAGGTGCGCGCCGGCGTGAACCGTCTCGTCAACTTCGACGACGCGAACCTGCGCCGTTCGGCCCAGGCCGCCGTCGCAGCCTGCGCACGCGTGGAGCGCGCCCTCGAGATCCTGGGGGACGAGGTGCCCGACCACCTCAAGCAGGCCGGAGACCTGCGCCTCGCGCACCGGGACGCGAGCCTCGACGAACTGGGGCACCACGCCGATCCGCCCCTCACCAAGGACGCCGTCGCGGGCCGCATCCGCCGCCTTCTCGCGATGGCCGACAAGAAGGCCGCCGCCGAGGGTCTGCCCGACACCGAGTCGGCCGTCCCCGCGGGTCTTTCCGACTGAGCGACCCCTCCCGCGTTACACCGCGTTCCGAACGGGAAGCAACGGGGTGTGCGACGCGTTGCCCCTCAATAGGATGAGAAACGTCCACGAGGCGTGCGGTCGCGCGCCTTCGACAGCACGAGCCGCGCGCTGCGCGGTGCTGACAGGAGATAGAGAATGACGAAGTACACCCTTCCCGAGCTCCCCTACGATTACGCGGCTCTCGAGCCGCACATCAGCGGCAAGATCATGGAGCTTCATCACTCCAAGCACCACCAGACGTACGTGAACGGCGCCAACACCGCTCTCGAGCAGCTCGCAGAGGCCCGTGAGACCGGAAACCTCGCGAACGTCAACAAGCTCGAGAAGGACCTCGCGTTCAACCTCGGCGGACACGTCAACCACTCGATCTTCTGGACGAACCTCTCGCCCGAGGGCGGTGGCGAGCCCGAGGGCGAGCTCCGCGCGGCGATCGACGAGTTCTTCGGCGGCTTCGACAAGTTCCAGGCGCACTTCACGGCTGCCGCCACCGGCATCCAGGGCTCCGGCTGGGCCGTGCTCAGCTGGGACCCGATCGGTGCCCAGCTGATCATCCAGCAGCTGTTCGACCAGCAGTCGAACACCGCCCAGGGCACCATCCCCATCTTCCAGCTCGACATGTGGGAGCACGCCTTCTACCTCGACTACCTCAACGTCAAGGCGGACTACGTCAAGGCGGCGTGGAACATCGCGAACTGGCAGAACGTCGCTGAGCGCTTTGTGACGGCTCGGGAGAAGACGGCCGGCCTGCTCGCGTAGTAGGGTCATAAACAGGTGAGGATGCCGGGCTCCTCCCGGCAACGGGAGCCGAACCCGGCATCCTCTTCTTTTTCATCAGATCGCGTTTCGGTCAGCCAGCACGGGCTTTTCCGGCGCGACAAGAAACGGGAGACATCGTGTCTGTCAAGATCGGCATCAACGGCTTCGGCCGCATCGGACGCAACTACCTCCGCGCCGCCCTCGCTCAGGGCGCGGACCTCGAGATCGTGGCGGTGAACGACCTCACCGACAACAAGACTCTCGCCCACCTGCTCAAGTACGACTCCATCCTGGGTCGCCTGGACGCCGAGGTCACGTACTCGGAGGACTCGATCACGGTCGGCGGCAAGACCATCAAGGTCTTCGAAGAGCGCGACCCCGCCAACCTCCCCTGGGGTGAGCTGGGTGTCGACATCGTCATCGAGTCGACGGGTCGCTTCACGAACGCCGAGGACGCCAAGAAGCACATCGCGGGCGGCGCCAAGAAGGTTCTCATCTCGGCTCCCGCGAAGGGCGAGGACGGCACGTTCGTCATCGGCGCGAACGAGGACCTGTACGACCCCGAGAACCACAACGTCATCTCGAACGCGTCGTGCACCACCAACTGCCTCGCGCCGCTGGCGAAGGTCCTCAACGACGAGTTCGGCATCGTCAAGGGCCTCATGACGACGGTCCACGCGTACACCGCCGACCAGAATCTGCAGGACGGCCCGCACAGCGACCTCCGCCGCGCACGCGCCGCCGCCCTCAACATCGTCCCCACCTCGACGGGTGCGGCCAAGGCCATCGGCCTCGTCCTCCCCGAGCTCAAGGGCAAGCTCGACGGCTTCGCCCTGCGCGTGCCCGTTCCCACCGGTTCGGCCACCGACCTCACGGTCGAGCTCGAGCGCGAGGTCACGGTCGAGGAGATCAAGGCCGCGTACAAGGCTGCCGCAGAGGGACCGCTCAAGGGCATCCTGAAGTACACCGAGGACGAGATCGTCTCGAGCGACATCGTCACCGACGACCACTCCTGCATCTTCGACGCAGGCCTGACCCGCGTCATCGGCAACCAGGTCAAGGTCGTCGGCTGGTACGACAACGAGTGGGGCTACTCCAACCGCCTCGTCGACCTCACCGAGCTCGTCGCCAGCAAGCTCTGACGACCATGGCTCTGCGAACCCTCGATTCGCTGGGCCCGCTCGCAGGCAAGCGCGTCATCGTCCGTGTTGACTTCAACGTCCCCCTGAAGGACGGAGTCATCACGGACGATGGCCGTGTGCGTGCGGCGCTGCCCACCATCGACCACCTCATCGGCCAGGGCGCGCGCGTCATCGCCTGCTCGCACCTCGGCCGTCCCGACGGTTCCCCCGATCCGAAGTACTCGCTCGAGCCCGTCGCGCAGCGGCTGTCCGAGCTGCTCGGCAAGCCCGTCGCCTTCGCCGGCGACACCGTGGGCGAGTCGGCGCAGCAGGTCGTGTCCTCGCTCGGCGACGGCGACGTCGCGGTGATCGAGAACCTCCGCTTCAACGCGGGGGAGACCGCGAAGGACGAGACCCAGCGTCGCGCCTTCGCCGAGCAGCTCGCCTCGCTCGGCGACGTGCTCGTCTCGGACGGCTTCGGTGTCGTGCACCGCAAGCAGGCGTCGGTCTACGATCTCGCCGAGATCCTGCCGTCGGCGGCCGGGTTCCTCATCGAGAAGGAGGTCGACGTCCTCGACCGCCTCACCGAGAACCCGGAGCGTCCGTACGCGGTGGTGCTCGGCGGCTCGAAGGTGAGCGACAAGCTCGGCGTCATCGAGCACCTGCTTCCGCGGGCCGACAAGATCCTCGTCGGCGGCGGGATGCTGTTCACCTTCCTCGCCGCGCTCGGGCACAAGGTCGGCAAGAGCCTGCTCGAGAGCGACCAGCTCGAGACCGTGAAGGGCTACATCGCCACGGCGAAGGAGCGCGGCGTCGAGCTCGTCCTCCCCGTCGATGCCGTCATGGCCTCCGGTTTCGCCGCCGACGCCGACCACGTCGTCGCTCCGGCCGATGCGCTGGAGGACACCGCCTTCGGTGCCGACGGCATGGGCCTGGATATCGGCCCGAAGACGGCGGAGCTGTTCGCCGACGCGATCCGCAGCTCCCGCACCGTCTTCTGGAACGGGCCCATGGGCGTGTTCGAGATGCCAGCGTTCGCCGCGGGCACCCGCGCTGTCGCCCAGGCGCTCACCGAGGTCGACGGCCTGTCGGTCGTCGGCGGCGGGGACTCCGCAGCCGCGGTGCGCCAGCTCGGATTCTCCGACTCGTCGTTCGGCCACATCTCGACCGGCGGCGGCGCGTCGCTGGAGTTCCTGGAGGGCAAGAAGCTGCCCGGTCTGGAGGTGCTCGGATGGGCATGAACCGTATGCCCCTCATCGCGGGCAACTGGAAGATGAATCTCGACCACCTGCAGGCGGTCGCGTTCGTGCAGAAGCTCCACTGGACGCTGAAGGATGCCAAGCACGAGGACGACTCGGTCGAGGTGGCGGTCTTCCCGCCTTTCACCGATCTGCGTACGGTGCAGACGCTGCTCGACGCCGATAAGATCGCGTTCGCGCTCGGCGCTCAGGACCTCTCGACGAAGGACTCCGGTGCGTACACCGGTGAGATCTCGGGAGCGTTCCTCAAGCAGCTCGACTGCCGGTATGTGATCATCGGTCACTCCGAGCGTCGCGAGTACCACGCCGAGACCGATGAGGTCGTTGCGGCCAAGGTCCAGGCGGCCCTCCGTCACGGTCTGTCGCCGGTCATCTGCGTGGGCGAGACGGCGGAAGACCTCGAGAAGCACGGCGCTTCGGCTGTTCCGGTGGCGCAGCTCGAGGCGGCCCTCGCGGGCGTGGCGGCGGATGCCGACATCGTCGTGGCCTACGAGCCGGTGTGGGCCATCGGCTCGGGACAGGCGGCGACGCCGCAGCAGGCAGAGGACGTGTGCGCGAAGCTCCGCGAGGTCGTCGGCTCCGTGCTCGGCGCTGACGCGGCGGCGCGCACGCGCATCCTCTACGGCGGTTCGGTGAAGTCGGCGAACATCGCCGGATTCATGCGCGAGCCCGATGTCGACGGCGCCCTCGTTGGCGGCGCGAGCCTGGTCGCGGACGAGTTCGCCGCGATCATCCGCTACCAGAAGCACGTCGGCGTGTGACGTCGTACGGCCCGGCGACCCACCGGTCGCCGGGCCGTACGCGTATCCGCGCGGCTGCTGGATATACTTGACCCTCGTGCGATCGGAACGATCGCCGGAAAGGTGACGACCACCGTGCAGATCCTCGAGTTCGTGCTGCAGGTGCTTCTGGGCATCACCAGCCTGCTCCTGACGTTGCTGATCCTGCTCCACAAGGGGCGTGGCGGCGGCCTGTCCGACATGTTCGGCGGCGGGATGAGTTCCGCGATGGGCTCGTCGGGCCTCGCCGAGCGCAACCTCAACCGCTTCACGATCGTGCTCGCGCTGGCGTGGTTCCTCTCCATCGTCGCCCTCGGCCTCATCACGAAGTTCACGGTGATCTGATGGCCACAGGAGGAAACGCGATCCGCGGCACCCGCGTCGGCGCGGGCCCCATGGGCGAGCAGGACCACGGTCACCACGCTGATCGTGTGGCGATCTCGTACTGGGATGCTCTCGGCAACGAGACCGTGCGCTACTTCGCTGCCGGTATCGCCGAGGAAGAGATCCCCGAGACCATCGATTCGCCCCACTCGGGTCTGCCGGCCGGCCGCGACAAGGCGAATCCGCCGGCTGTCGCCAAGACCGAGCCGTACAAGACGCACCTCGCCTACGTGAAGGAGCGTCGCACCGACGAAGAAGCCGAGCAGCTCCTCGACGAGGCCCTGCAGCAGCTTCGCGAGCGTCGTGGACTGAACTGACGCGAGACACACATCGCGACGAACGAGGAGAGCGGATGCCACGGCATCCGCTCTCCTCGTTCGTCTGGGTCGGCGACGTCAGTACTGGTCGTCGATGAGTTCCGGCGGCACCTGAGCGGCGGTCGCCTCGTCGGTGAACAGGATCGTGCGACGCGTGCCCTTCGCCCCGGCGGCGGGCACGCTGTGATAGCTGGCGCCGGCGAGGGCGAGCCCGAGCGCCGCCGACTTGTCGGGTCCGGCCAGCACCATCCACACGCGCTTGGACGCGTTGATCACGGGGCGCGTGAGAGTCACTCGGTCGGACGGCGGCTTCGGGGAGTCGTGGACGGCTGAAACTGGGCTGTCGGTGATGCGGATCTCACCGCGGTCCGGGAACAGCGAGGCGATATGGCCGTCGGGGCCGACGCCGAGGAAGCAGATGTCGAACACGGGCCAGGCCGCCCCGTCCGATCCGGCCGATGCGAGTTCTGCAGCGTACGCCGTGGCCGCGGCCTCGGCATCCGAGGCCTCGTCGGATGCCGCGATGGGGTGCACGTTCTCGGCGGGCACCGCGATCGCGTCGAGGAACGCCCGGCGGGCGACGGCCTCGTTCCGGTCGTCGCTGTCGCGCGGAACGAAGCGTTCGTCGACCCACCAGAAGTGCACCCGCGACCAGTCGACGCTGTCGCGATCCGGGTGGGAGCCCAACCGCTCGAGCACGTGGCCGATGATCCCGCCGCCCGCGAGTCCGACGTTGACGGTCCGCCCGTCCGCGCCCCACTTCGCGACGCGGTCGAGGAAGCGCGACGCGATGGAGCCGGTGAGGGTGTCGACGTCGGGACTGATGACGACGCGTTTCTCGGCGGTGGGCATGTCAGGCGTCTCCCGCCGGCGACCGGTGAAGCCGCGCCCAGCCGTCGGTGATGACGCGTCCGTAGAGCACATCGGGTCCCAGGCGCCGAAGCTCCTCCGCCAGGCACTCGCGGAGCGTCCGACGGGGGAGGACGAGATCGTGCGAGGGCTGACCCGGCTGCGTGAGGGTCGCGTCCACCGTCGTGGTGCGCTCGAGCAGCACGTCGCCGCTCGGACGCTTCAGCCGTACGCTGCGGATGCCGTGCTCCCACTCCTCGCGGGGGGCGTACTGCCACTGCACGGGAACATCCAGCATCAGGCACAGCCACGCGGCGAGCAGACCCGTCGACGGCGAGCTGCCGCTTCCGACGACCTCGACCTCGGTCACGGGGTCGTAGGGCGGCTGGTCGAGCACGGCGGCGAGCTGCTCGCGCCAATGCGTCAGGCGGGTCCACGCGAGATCGGTGTCGCCGGGGGCGTAGCCCGCGCCCAGGGCGGCGAGCCGTCCGCTGTCATAGGGCAGGGTTGCGGCATCGGTGATGCGGCGCTGCGCGATGCGGCCGATGGGGGACTGCGAGGGCTCGGCCGGCGGACGGTCGGGCCACCATGCCACGACGGGGGCGTCAGGGAGCAGCAGCCCCGTGATGAGCGCCTCGTCGTTGCTCGCGGCTCCGCCGCTGGCGCGCAAAACGATGACCTCGCTCGCGCCGGCGTCTCCGCCGACCCGGATCTGCGCATCGAGCTTCGATTCACCCTCCGGATTGGTGATCAGCACGATCACGCGCATCGGGTGCTCGCGTGATGCGTCGTTGGCCGCCTCGATAGCGTCCTCTTCGAGTCCGTGCGAGGTGGCGATGACGAGGGTCAGCACCCGCCCGAGAGCGACGGCGCCACCCTCCTCGCGCACGTTGACGAGTTCGCGGGCGATCTTCGACACCGTCGTGTCGGGCAGATCGACGATCATGGACGCCTCCAGACGCGGCCGTCGCGGGCCAGCAGTTCATCTGCGGAAGTGGGACCCCAGGAGCCGGGGGCGTACTGCTCGAGCGGACCGCCCTGCTTCGCCCAGAACTCCTCCACGGGGTCGAGGATGCGCCACGACAGCTCCACCTCTTCGTGGCGGGGGAACAGCGGCGGGTCGCCGAGGAGGACATCGAGGATGAGGCGCTCGTACGCCTCCGGGCTCGACTCGGTGAACGCGTGGCCGTAGCCGAAGTCCATCGTGACGTCGCGCACCTCGGTGGCCGCACCGGGCACCTTCGACCCGAACCGGATCGTGACGCCCTCATCCGGCTGAACCCGGATGACGAGGGCGTTCTGACCGAGCTCGGTTGTCTGATTGCGCAGGAACAGGTGCTGCGGAGCACGCTTGAACACGACGGCGATCTCGGTCACGCGGCGGCCCAGGCGCTTGCCCGTTCGCAGATAGAACGGCACACCGGCCCAGCGACGCGTGGCGATGTCGACCTTGATGGCGGCGTACGTCTCGGTCGTCGACTCGGGGTTCATCCCGTCCTCGTCGAGGAAGCCGGTGACCTCCTCGCCGCCCTGCCACCCGCCGGCGTACTGCCCGCGAGCGGTCGCCGTCGACAGGTCGTCGGGCAGCTGGACCGCGGCGAGCACCTTCTCCTTCTCGGCGCGGAGGTGGTTCGCCTCCATCGAGATGGGCTCTTCCATCGCGGTGAGGGCGAGGAGCTGGAGGAGGTGGTTCTGGATGACGTCACGCGCTGCGCCGATGCCGTCGTAGTATCCCGCGCGCCCGCCGACGCCGATGTCCTCGGCCATCGTGATCTGCACGTGGTCGACGTAGTTCGCGTTCCAGATCGGCTCGAACATCTCGTTCGCGAAGCGCAGCGCGAGGATGTTCTGCACCGTCTCCTTGCCGAGGTAGTGGTCGATCCGGAAGATCGAATCCGCCGGGAAGGCCACCTCGAGCGCCGCGTTGAGCTCGCGGGCCGTCTTCAGGTCGCTGCCGAACGGCTTCTCGATGACGACGCGCCGCCAGGTGTCCGCGTCGGCGTGCTCGTCGACCAGGCCCGAGTCCTTCAGCTGCTTCGCGACGATTGGGAAGTCCTTCGGAGGGATCGACAGGTAGAACGCGTGGTTTCCCATCGTCCCGCGATCGACGTCGAGCTTCTCGACCGTCTCGCGCAACCGGCGGAAGGCGTCGGCGTCGCCGAACTCGCCCGAGACGAAGCGGATGCCCTGGAGGAGCTGCTTCCACGTCTCCTCCCGGAACGGGGTGCGGGCGTGCTGCTTCACCGCTGCGTGCACGACCTCGGCGAAGTCCTGGTCCTCCCAGTCGCGCCGGGCGAATCCGACGAGGGCGAACCCCGGGGGAAGCAGCCCGCGGTTGGCGAGGTCGTACACGGCGGGCATGAGCTTCTTGCGCGACAGGTCGCCGGTCACACCGAAGATCACCAGGGCGCTCGGCCCGGCGATGCGGTTCATGCGGCGGTCGTCGGGATCGCGCAGGGGGTTGTGGGCGCGCGAGATCTCCACGGTCATGGGAGGGGACTTCCTACTGGGCGGCTTCGAAAAGGGTGAGGACCTCGGTGGCGGGGTCCGTCAGGGTGAGCGTCACGACCGGTCGGCCGCGCTCGGCGAGGACTGCGGCGTCGCCGGAGGCCTGCGCCTCGATGAGACGGCCGAACGTGAACGGACGCCCCGGGATCTCGAGGTCGACGTCGGTGCGCTCCGTGATCTGAAGGAAGACGCCGTTCGCGGGGCCTCCCTTGTGATACTGACCGGTGGAGTGCAGGAACCGCGGCCCCCATCCGAACGTGGTCGGGCGGCCGGAGTCCGCCGCGATCAGTTCGCGCACGCCGGCCAGCTGCTGCACCGCCGTGCGGTCGACGTAGGCCTGAACGGCGACGTACCCGTCGGCCGGAACGCTCTGCCACAGGTTCGCGAGAACGCCGGCGAGCGTGTGATCCGCAGCGAGCGACGGATCGGACACCCGCACCTCGACACCGTTCTCGACGAACAGCGGCGCGGAGGCGGTGGTCCGGGCGTCGTCGAGCAGAGCGCGCGCGGCGGACTTCGCCGCCTCGACGTCGGGCTGGTCGAACGGGTTGATACCGAGCAGGCGACCGGCGATCGCCGTGGCGTACTCCCAGACCAGGAACTGCGCGCCGAGGGAACCGCTGACGAGCACCTCGCCCGGGTGCTGCTCGAGGATCTGGAAATGGACGGCGTCGCCGACGAGCCGCACGACCTGCAGGTCGTCGGGCAGCAGGTCGAGCTCGGGGGAGAGCGGGGTGGCGACGACGGGCAGGATGCCGGTGCCGGCCTTCCCGGTCGACTCGGCGACCAGCTGCTCGATCCAGTCGGGGAGCCCCACGATGTGGGTTCCGTCGCTGATGAGTGCCAGCTTGTCGCGCCGCGGCTCTCCGCCTGCGATCGCCGCGGCGAGCACGAGAGCGGGGTTGCGCCGGTCGTCGACCGCTACTTCGAGCAGCGTCGCATCCGCCTCGTCGAGGAGCTGACGGATGTCGGCTCCGGCCAGGCCGGCCGGCACGAGCCCGAACGCGGTGAGTGCGGAGTACCGCCCTCCCACCGTCGGGTCGGCGGTGAACACCCGGTGTCCGGCCGCCCGCGCCTCGGCCTCGAGCGGTGAGCCCGGGTCGGTGACGACGACGATCCGGTCGGCGGGGTCGATGCCGAGGTCGCTCCATGCGGCGGCGAAGGCCCGCCGGGCCGAGTCGGTCTCGACGGTCGACCCCGACTTGGACGAGACGACGAGGACGGTCTCGGCGAGACCGCCCGTCTCGGCGTCGCCGTCGATGGCCGCGAGGACCTGCCCGGGCGCGGTGGAGTCGAGGATCGTGAGCGGGACCCCATGGGTACGCGCGATCACCTCGGGCGCGAGCGACGAACCGCCCATCCCCGCCAGCACGACGCGCGTGATGCCGCGGGAGTGCAGCTCGGTGCGCAGCGCCTCGATCTCGGCGACGAGCGGTCGCGACACGGTGACCGCCTGAACCCAACCGAGCCGGCGTGACGCCTCCTCAGCGGCATCCGGACCCCACAGGTCGGCGTCACCCGCGGTGATGCCGCTCGCGACCAGGTCGGTCACGAGTCGGGGCAGCGTCTGCTCGACGACATCGGAGACGTGCCCCGAGACGTGGATCTCGAAGCTCAACGGGCGCTCTCCAGAGCCGCCGTCACCGTGCCCTGCAGGTCGTGCCAGGACGCGATGAACTTGTCGACGCCCTCGTCCTCCAGCAGCTGGGTGACGTCGTCGAGGTCGATGCCCACGGCGGCGAGGTCGGCGAACACCTTGTGGGCCGCCTCGTAGGCACCGGTGACGGTGTCGCCGGAGATGACGCCGTGGTCGAAGGTCGCCTCGAGGGTCTTCTCGGGCATCGTGTTGACGGTGCCGGGAGCGACGAGCTCGGTGACGTAGAGGGTGTCCGGCAGCGCGGGATCCTTCACGCCGGTGGAGGCCCACAGCGGACGCTGCAGGTTCGCGCCGGCGGCGACGAGGTCCTGGGCGCGCTGCTCGGCGAACTTCTTCTCGAACAGCTCGTAGGCCAGACGCGCGTTGGCGACACCGGCGAGCGACTTCAGCTCGTTGGCGGCATCCGATCCGATCGCGGAGAGGCGCTTGTCGACCTCGGTGTCCACGCGGGAGACGAAGAACGACGCGACGGAGTGGATCCCGCCGAGGTCGATGCCCGCCTCGCGGGCTCGCTCGAGACCCGCGAGGTAGGCGTCGATGACCTCGCTGTAGCGCTCGAGCGAGAAGATCAGCGTGACGTTGACGCTGATGCCTGCCGCGATCACCTCCGTGATCGCGGGCAGACCGGCCTTGGTCGCGGGGATCTTGATGAGGACGTTCGGCCGGTCGACCGCGGCGGCGAGCTTCTTAGCCTCGGCGATCGTCGCGTCGGTGTCGTGCGCGAGGTCGGGGGAGACCTCGATCGACACGCGGCCGTCGACGCCACCGGTCCTGTCGAAGATCGGGCGGAAGATGTCGGACGCGTTGCGAACGTCCGTCGTCGTCAGCTCGAAGATCGTGTCGTCGGTCGATGCTCCGGCCTTGGCCTGAGCATCGATGGCCTCCTCGTATCCGACGCCGGCGCTGATGGCGGCCTGGAAGATCGAGGGGTTCGTGGTCACGCCGACGACGTTGCGCGTGTCGATGAGTTCCTGCAGGTTGCCGGTCGTGATGCGCTGACGCGACAGGTCGTCGAGCCAGATGCTGACGCCGGCGTCGGAGAGGTCCTGGGTGGGCGTGCTCATGCGTTGTTCTCCTCAACGGTTGCGCGGGCGGCCGCGACGACGGCCTCGGTGGTGATTCCGAACTTCTCGAACAGGGTCTGGTAGTCGGCCGACGCACCGAAGTGGTCGATACCGACCGAGCGCCCCGTATCGCCGACGATCGAGCGCCACAGCGGGGTGGCGCCGGCCTCGACCGACACGCGCGCACGAACGGCGGAAGGCAGCACCGATTCGCGGTAGGCCTCGTCCTGCTCGGCGAACCACTCCAGCGACGGGGCCGAGACGACGCGCGCCTGGATGCCGTCCGCGGCGAGAGCCTCGCGGGCTTCGACGGCCAGCTGCACCTCGGAACCGGTCGCGATGATGATGACGTCCGGCTGACCGCCCTCGGCGTCGACGAGGACGTAAGCGCCCTTCGCCACGCCGTCGGTGGTCGCGAAGCCGTCTTCGCCGCGGGGGAAGACCGGGATGTTCTGACGCGTCAGGGCGATTCCGGCGGGGCCGGCCTGACGACGGAGCAGCTCGTGCCACGCCGCGGCGGTCTCGTTCGCGTCGGCCGGACGGACCACCGTGAAGTTCGGGATCAGGCGCAGCGACGAGATCTGCTCGATCGGCTGGTGCGTGGGGCCGTCCTCGCCGAGGGCGATCGAGTCATGCGTCCACACGTAGATCGAGGGGATGTTCATCAGGGCGGCCAGGCGCACCGCGGGGCGCATGTAGTCGCTGAAGATGAGGAAGGTGCCGCCGAAGGCGCGCGTCTTGCCGTGCAGGACGATGCCGTTGACGATGGCGCCCATCGCGTGCTCGCGGATGCCGAAGTGCAGGACACGACCGTAGGGGTCGCCCGACCATTCGTGCGTGGACCACTCGGTGGGGATGAAGCTCTTGCCCGACTTGATCGTGGTCAGGTTCGACTCGGCGAGGTCGGCGGAGCCGCCCCAGAGCTCGGGGAGCTGGTCGGCGAGGGCGTTGATGACCTGTCCGCTCGCGGCGCGGGTCGAGACGGCCTTGCCCGCTTCGAATGCGGGGACGCTGACGTCGGCGGGGAGCTCGCCCGACTCGAGGCGATCGAGCAGGGCCTTGCGCTCGGGGTTGGCCTCGGCCCAGGCGTCGAACGACTTCTGCCATTCGGCGCGCTCCGCGGCGGCGCGCTCGGCGAGGGCGCGGGTGTGGGCGATCACGTCGTCGGCGACCTCGAAGCTCTTCTCGGGATCGAACCCGAGGACCTTCTTCGTCGCGGCGAGCTCGTCGGCGCCGAGCGCCGAGCCGTGGATCTTGCCGGTGTTCTGCTTGCCGGGAGCCGGCCAGCCGATGATCGTCTTGAGGACGATGAGGGAAGGCTTGTCCGTCTCGCCCTTCGCGGCCTCGATCGCGTCGTAGAGGGCGGCGACGTCCTCGACGTACTCGCCCGTGCTCTTCCAGTCGACCGTCTGGACGTGCCAGCCGTAGGCCTCGTAGCGTGCGGCCACGTCCTCGGTGAAGGCGACGTTCGTGTCGTCCTCGATCGAGATCTGGTTCGCGTCGTAGATCGCGATCAGGTTGCCGAGCTGCTGGTGTCCGGCGAGCGAGCCGGCCTCGGCCGTGATGCCCTCCTGGATGTCGCCGTCGCTCGCGATGACGTAGATGAAGTGATCGAAGGGCGAGGTGCCGGCCGGCGCCTCCGGGTCGAAGAGGCCGCGCTCGTAGCGAGCCGCGTAGGCGAACCCGACGGACGTCGCCAGGCCCTGGCCGAGGGGGCCGGTCGTGATCTCGACGCCCTTGGTGTGGCCGTACTCGGGGTGTCCCGGAGTCAGCGAGCCCCACGTGCGCAGCGCCTTGAGGTCGTCGAGCTCGAGCCCGAAACCGCCCAGGTACAGCTGGACGTACTGCGTGAGGGAGGAGTGGCCCGCCGACAGGATGAAGCGGTCGCGTCCGAGCCAGTCGGTGTCGGTCGGGTCGTGCCGCAGCACCCGCTGATAGAGGAGATAGGCGGCGGGGGCCAGGCTCATGGCCGTCCCCGGGTGGCCGTTGCCCACCTTCTCCACCGCATCCGCGGCCAGGACGCGGGCGGTGTCCACCGCGCGCCGATCGATCTCATCCCAACGAAGTTCCGACACTCGGTCGCCTTTCTCGAGAGGCAGCGCCTGCGCATGCCGCTCCGCAGTCAGGAAGGGAGGGTTTCGGCGCCGGCGCGCGTATGTCTTCAGCATAGCGATGACGTCAGGCGGCCGGGGCGCGCACGTCGTCTTATGACGGCGTGCAGCGGCCGGGCCCCGGAGGCCCCGCCCGGCGGATGCCCTAGACTGGACAGGTTCACAGCGGGTGAGATGCGGGGAGCGATGGACATCACGACGACTGCGGGTTCGGCCTCCGTCGACACTTCTCGCGGCACGTCCTTCGGCGCCACGGTGCGCGCGTATGTCGCGCTGACGAAGCCTCGCGTGCTCGAGCTGCTGCTCGTGACGACCGTCCCCGTCATGATCCTCGCCGCCGGCGGCCTGCCGAACCTGTGGCTCGTCCTGGCGACCGTGGTCGGGGGAGCGATGAGCGCAGGATCCGCTGCCGCGTTCAACATGTACCTCGATCGCGACATCGATGCGCACATGAAGCGCACGGAGAACCGCCCCATCGTGACGGGCGAGGTCTCGGCTCGGGGTGCGCTCATCTTCGCGTGGACCCTCGCCGTGGTATCGACCATCTGGCTCGCCGTGACGACGAACTGGGTCGCGGCATCCCTCAGCGTCTTCGCGATCTTCTTCTACGTCGTGATCTACACGATGATCCTCAAGCGCCGCACCGAGCAGAACATCGTCTGGGGCGGCATCGCCGGGTGCTTCCCGGTCGTGATCGGCTGGTCCGCCGTGACCGGCTCGCTCTCGTGGGCCGCGCTCATCCTGTTCGTCCTCGTCTTCCTCTGGACGCCGCCGCACTACTGGCCGCTGTCGATGAAGTACAAGAACGACTACGACGAGGTCGACGTCCCCATGCTCGGGGCCACCCGCAACGGCTCTCAGGTCGGTCTGCAGGTCATCCTCTACGCGTGGGCGACCGTGGCGTGCTCGCTGCTGCTCATCCCGGTCGCGCCCATGGGGCTCGTCTACAGCGTGTCGGCGATCGTCTTCGGCGGATGGTTCCTCTACGAGTCGCACCGCCTGTACAACCGCGCCGTCCGTGGCGAGCAGGCTCGCCCGATGCGCGTCTTCCACGCGTCGATCACCTACCTGACGCTCGTCTTCGTCGCCATCGCGGTCGACCCGCTGCTGCCCTTCTGACGCGGGTGCCCGCCCGGTCTGGTGGGCTCGCTCGGCAGTTGGTGCCCTCACGGGGCGTGTGTACGGCGGGTACTGCCAGGTGAGCTCGCGGGGGCTGGGTGAAGTTGCCAGGACCGGGGGCACCGGCCAGCGACTTCGGGGGTCAGCGGGGGCGCGCTGAGATCAGAGCGGAGCCGCAGAACGGCCGCCCTCCGACCCGGTGAGCCCGGGAGGTAGGAGGACGGCCGTCCTGAACGAGTGGGCGGTGGTCAGCGCTGCTGCGCGTCGCCGTTCGGCGACTCCAGCGTCGAGGTCGTCGCCGGGTCGGGCGCCGAGGTGTCGGCGGCGGGAACCGCGGTCGTCTCGGTCGAGACGGCGGGCTCTGCGGCGGCGCGCTCCGAGGCGGTCGCCGAGACGCCGGTCTCCGCGGCGACGGGCGCCGCGACGACGGGCTCCGCTGCGGCGGGCACCGCGGTGTGGTGCTCCTGCTGCGCGGCACCGCCGCGAAGAGCAGCGGAGAGGACCGAGCTCAGCGCCGCGGTGGCGAGGGCGAGAGCCAGACCGACGACGCCGGCACCGAGGAGGATGCCGCCGAACACGCCCCAGATCTGACCGACGTAGACGTCGACTCCGGTGGCGGTGTTGTCGAGAATGGTCGCTTCCATGTTGCTGAGCTTCTCGACCAGGACGTAGGTGCCACCGCCGATCGCGGCAACCGATCCGGCAACGAGAATCCAGAACGGGATGCTGCGGACAATGCGGGGGTGAACGATCATGGTGCTCCTTCGTGTCGCGACCGCTGTCGGCGGCCTCGAACACTCTGAGGGATCGACCTCTGCGTGCCCCTTCCGAAGCCTATGAGGCTTCTGTGTGTGCGACCTCTCGCTCGGCCGCGGGCGCCGCGTTCGCCAGCGGAGCCTTCAGAGACATCACGACGGCGACCATCGCCGCCACGAGGGCCACTGCCAGCACCATGTGGATGTTCACCAGCGCGATCGGCAGGCCCGTGCGCGCCTGCCAGAGGCCGACCGCGATCTGCAGCAGCTCGATGCCGAGCAGAAGGCCCGTCCACCGCTGCAGTCCGGTCGTGCGGGGCAGGCGCACGGCGCCGGCGACCAGGACGAGCGTCAGCACGAGCGTGATGTAGGCGGGCCAGCTGTGCACGTGCTGCCAGAAGATCGGGTCGAGTCCGTTGCGGGCGGCCGCGTCGTCACCGGCATGCGGTCCGGCCCCGGTGAGGAGGATGCCGACGACGACCGTCACGGTCACGGCGAGAGTCGTCACATGCGTCGTGATGGCGTACGCACGAGGCACGATGCGCACGCGCGGGCCGGGAGTTGCATAGACGCGTACGAGGAAGGCGGTGGCGAGGGCGACGAGCGCCGCGGAGATGAGGTAGTGGAGCCCCACGATGCTCGGGTGCAGGTGCAGCCACACCGTGATGCCTCCGACGACGGCCTGCACGATGATCCCGAGGCCGACGAGGAAGCTCAGCACCGGCAGCTCGCGTCGCGTCGCGCGAAGGCGGATGACGGAGAGGAAGGCCAGGAGCGCGACGATGACGAGCACGCCGGTCAGGGTGCGGTTGCCGAACTCGATGAGACCGTGGATGCCCATCTCGGGCGTCGGCGTGAGCGAGCCCTCCGTGCAGTACGGCCACGTCTCGCACCCCATGCCCGATCCGGTCAGCCGGACGAGGCCGCCGGTGCCGACGATGCCGATGTTCGTGATGACGAGAAGCCATCCCATGACGCGCGTCCATCGCGTGATGGCGGCAGGCATGATCGTCGCGACGAGTCCGGGGCGGGTTCGGACCAGTGACATCGGACTCCTCCGGGGGCGCTCGATTCGCGCCTCGTACGTTCCGGGCAGGCCCGCGGATGGGGGCGTTGCCTGTAGAATCGGGTGTGTTCGGGATGGCGGCGCGTGTGCACGTCGTCCCTCATAGTCTAGGCGCGGCATCCGCGTCCATCAGGCCCGCGAATCGGCATCCCCGTCCACGTGACTCCCGTCGGAGTCGGGAATGCCGGGACGGATGACACCGTTGCGGTGCGAAGAGGAGGAAAGTCATGTCGGATGTGCTGATCGACCGACCGGAACTCGAAGGCCTGGGGGTGTACGAGTTCGGCTGGCACGACACGGATGCCGCGGGCGCTGTCGCGCAACGCGGCATCAACGAGGACGTCGTCCGCGGGATCTCGGCCCTCAAGAACGAGCCGGAGTGGATGCTGAAGACCCGTCTGAAGGGCTATCAGCTGTTCGGCCGCAAGCCGATGCCCACGTGGGGCGCCGACCTCAGCGACATCGACTTCGACAACATCAAGTACTTCGTGCGCTCGACCGAGAAGCAGGCGCAGTCGTGGGAGGACCTCCCCGAGGAGATCCGCGAGACCTACGAGAAGCTCGGCATCCCCGAGGCCGAGCGGCAGCGTCTCGTCGCCGGTGTCGCGGCCCAGTACGAGTCCGAGGTCGTGTACCACCAGATCCGCGAGGACCTCGAGGCGCAGGGCGTCATCTTCATGGACACCGACACGGCTCTCCGTGAGCACCCCGAGTTCTTCGAGGAGTACTTCGGCACCGTCATCCCGGCGGGCGACAACAAGTTCGCGGCGCTGAACACGGCGGTGTGGTCGGGCGGCTCGTTCGTCTACGTCCCCAAGGGCGTCCACGTCGAGATCCCGCTGCAGGCCTACTTCCGCATCAACACCGAGAACATGGGGCAGTTCGAGCGGACGCTGATCATCGCCGATGAGGACAGCTACGTCCACTACATCGAGGGGTGCACCGCGCCGATCTACAAGAGCGACTCGCTCCACTCGGCGGTCGTGGAGATCATCGTCAAGAAGAACGCCCGCGTTCGCTACACGACGATCCAGAACTGGTCGAACAACGTGTACAACCTCGTCACCAAGCGGGCCGTCGCCCACGAGGGCGCGACGATGGAGTGGGTCGACGGCAACATCGGCTCGAAGGTGACGATGAAGTACCCGTCGATCTACCTGATGGGCGAGCACGCGAAGGGCGAGACCCTGTCGGTGGCCTTCGCCGGACCCGGTCAGCATCAGGACGCCGGCGCGAAGATGATCCACATGGCGCCCTACACGCAGTCGTCGATCGTCTCGAAGTCGATCGCGCGCGGGGGCGGCCGAGCCGGCTACCGCGGAGAGGTGCGGGTCGACGCGAACGCGCATCACTCGGCCAACACCGTGCGTTGCGACGCCCTGCTCGTCGACACCATCTCGCGGTCCGACACGTACCCCGCCATCGACATCCGCGTCGACGACGTCCAGCTCGGGCATGAGGCCACCGTCTCGAAGGTGTCCGAGGAGCAGCTGTTCTACCTCATGAGCCGCGGCATGCCCGAGGACGAGGCGATGGCCATGATCGTGCGCGGCTTCATCGAGCCGATCGCGCGCGAGCTCCCGATGGAATACGCCCTCGAACTCAACAAGCTCATCGAGATGGGCATGGAAGGCAGCGTCGGCTGATATGACGAGCGTCACCCAGGCCCCCGCCACCGGCGAGAAGGGCCACATCGACCCTGCAGCGGCATTCGTTCCGGTTCAGACGCGGTCCGAGCGGCCGTCGTCGTACGATCCGGCCGATTTCGGCGCCCCGACCGGCCGCGAGGTCAACTGGAAGCACACCCCCATCGACCGGTTGGCTCCGCTGCTGGTCGACGAGGCCGGCCCGACCGGCGTCGTCTCGGTCGAAGTCACCGCGCCGGCCGAGGTCGAGCAGGCCCGGCTCCGCGTCGGCGACGCGCCCCGCGGCGAGGTCTTCCGTCCCGAGGACCTGCCGAGCGCCATCGCGTGGTCGCAGGAGGCCGAGGCACCGCTGCTGCGGATCCCGGCTGGCGTCGAGCTCGCCGAGCCGGTCGTGGTCAGTCTCCGCGGCAACGGCGGCCTCGCCCACGCGCACGTCGTGATCGAGGCCATGCCGAACGCGCGCGGCACCGTCATCCTCCGCCACGAGGGAACCGCCGCCCACGCGCAGAACGTCGAGATCATCGCTCGCGACGGCTCAGCCCTCACCGTCGTCTCGCTGCAGCGCTGGGACGACGACGCGGTCCATGCCGCGGCGCACCAGGCCCGCGTCGACCGCGACGCCTCGCTCACGCACGTCGTGGTGAGCCTCGGCGGCGCGGTGGTCCGCGTCAACCCGTCGCTCGAGCTCGCCGGCGCCGGCGCCGAGGGGCGGATGTACGGCCTGTCGTTCGCCGATTCCGGCCAGCACCTCGAGAGCCAGGTGTACCTGCATCACAAGGGCCCGCAGACCGTCGGCGACGTGCTCTACAAGGGCGCGCTGCAGGGCGAGAGCGCGCACAGCGTCTGGATCGGCGACGTGCTCATCGGCCCCGACGCCGTCGGCACCGACTCCTACGAGGCGAACCGCAACCTGGTCCTCACCGACGGTGCGCGCGCCGACTCGATCCCGAACCTCGAGATCGAGACCGGCGACATCCAGGGCGCGGGCCACGCCAGCGCGACCGGCCGGTTCGACGACCAGCAGCTGTTCTACCTGCAGGCGCGCGGCATCCCCGAGGCCGAGGCACGCCGCCTGGTCGTGCTCGGGTTCCTCGCCGAGATCGTCCAGAAGATGGGTGTCGACGAGCTCGCGGACGAGCTGCTGGAGGCCATCGAGGCCGAGCTGGCGGCGGGAGCCGACGCGTGACCGCTCAGAAAGTGCTCAAGCTCAGCGAGCTGGAGCAGGACACCGCGGTTCGCGTCGTCGTCGACAAGGTGCCGATGGCGGTCGTCCTGGACGCCAACGGCGAGGTGCACGCGATCGGCGACACCTGCACGCACGGCGACATCTCGCTCGCCGAGGGCTTCGTGGAGGGCGACACCCTGGAGTGCTGGGCCCACGGCTCGGCGTTCTCGCTGCGCACCGGTCAGCCCCTGAATCTTCCGGCGTACGAGCCGGTCCCCGTTTACGAGGTCACGATCGAGGGGGACGACATCCTCATCGATCCCACCGTGACCCGCGATGTGAAGTGAAGTAAGGAACCCGACATGTCTGTTCTCGAGATCCGCGACCTGCACGTGACGGTCGAGACCGAGGCGGGGGCCACCCCGATCCTCAACGGTGTCACCCTCACGGTGCGCACCGGCGAGACCCACGCGATCATGGGGCCCAACGGCTCCGGCAAGTCGACGCTCGCCTACGCGATCGCCGGACACCCCAAGTACACCGTGACCGGTGGCTCGATCACGCTCGACGGTGAGGACGTCCTCGAGATGTCCGTCGACGAGCGGGCGCGCGCGGGCCTCTTCCTCGCGATGCAGTACCCGGTCGAGGTGCCCGGCATCACCGTCACCAACTTCCTCCGCACGGCCAAGACGGCCGTCGCGGGTGAGGCTCCGGCGATCCGGTCGTGGACCAAGGACGTCAAGCAGGCGATGGCCAACCTGCGCATGGACCCGAAGTTCGCGCAGCGCAACGTCAACGAGGGGTTCTCGGGCGGTGAGAAGAAGCGCCACGAGATCCTCCAGCTCGAGCTGCTCAAGCCGAAGATCGCGGTGCTCGACGAGACCGACTCCGGCCTCGACGTGGACGCGCTGAAGATCGTCTCCGAGGGCGTGAACCGCGCGAAGGCCGACACCGACCTGGGCGTGCTCCTGATCACGCACTACACCCGCATCCTGCGCTACATCCAGCCCCAGTTCGTCCACGTCATGGTCAAGGGCCGGATCGTCGAGGAGGGCGGGCCCGAGCTCGCCGACCGACTCGAGGAAGAGGGCTACGACCGCTTCCTCGACGCCGACACCCCCGTCGACGCGTAAGATCGTTACATGACCGCAACACTCGCGCCCGAGAAGTACGACGAGGTCACCGAGGCTCTCAAGGACGTCATGGATCCCGAGCTGGGGATCAACGTCGTCGACCTGGGTCTCATCTACGACCTCGCGTGGGACGACGAGAACGACGCTCTCATCATCCACATGACGCTGACGTCGGCGGGCTGCCCGCTGACCGACGTGCTGGAGGAGCAGACGGCTCAGGCTCTCGACAACGTCGTGGATCGCTTCCGCATCAACTGGGTGTGGATGCCGCCGTGGGGTCCCGAGCGGATCACGGACGATGGCCGCGACATGATGCGTGCCCTCGGCTTCGCGATCTGACGACGTCCCTCAGACGAGCCCCCGCCACCGCCCGACGGCGGAGACGGGGGCTTTCGTCATGCGGCGACACCTGCGGGCGACCCGCCCGGTGCCCCGGCTAGGCTCGCCGGATGAGCATCCAGCCCCTCGACGCCCTCCCGCTCGAGACGCTGCGGCGACGGTCGAGCACGAAATGGCGATCGTACCCGCACGACGTCATCCCGATGTTCGTCGCCGAGACCGATTTCGCGCTCGCGGAGCCGATCACGAGTGCGCTGCGCGAAGCGGTGGAGATCGGCGACACCGGATACACGCCTCCGCAGCCCGGTATCGCGGAGGCTTTCGTCGGGTTCGCCCAGCGGCGATGGGGGTGGACGGTCGACTCGAGCCGGGTCCGCTGGACCGGGGACGTCATGATGGGCATCGTCGAGCTCCTGCGCGCCACGGTCGCTCCCGGTGAGCGAGTCGTGGTCAACCCGCCGGTGTACCCGCCGTTCTTCGATACGGTCGCCGAGGCGGGAGCCATCGTCGAAGAGGTGCCGCTCACCGACACCGGTTCGGGCTGGGAACTCGATCTCGACGGCATCGAGCAGGCGCTCATCGGCGGTGCGCGGGCTGTACTGCTCTGCAACCCCCACAACCCCACGGGAACCGTGCACTCGGTCGAGTCCCTGCGCGCGCTCGCCACTCTCGCGCACCGATACGGCGCCGTCGTGATCAGCGACGAGATCCACGGACCTCTCGCGAGCGCCGAGGTCGCCTTCGTCCCCTTCCTCACGGCTTCGCCGGAGGCCGCCGCCGTCGGTTACGCGGTGACGAGCGCATCAAAGGCGTACAACCTCGCCGGCCTGAAGTGCGCGGTGATCGTGACCGCGTCCGAGGGGAATGCGGGCGTCGTTCGCGGCCTGCCCTGGGAGGTCGAGTGGCGCACCGGTCTGTTCGGCGCGCTGTCGACGATCGCCGCCTTCTCACCCGAATCGGATGCCTGGCTCGACAGTCTGCTCGTTCGGTTGGATCACAACCGGCTGCTGCTGGGGGAGCTGTTGGCCGAGCACCTTCCGCTCGCGCGTTATCGCATCCCCGACGCGGGGTTCCTCGCGTGGATCGACGTGTCGGCCTACGGCTGGGGCGACGACCCGGCCGACCCGATCCGGGAAGGCGCCCGGGTCGCCCTTCACCACGGCCCCTTCTTCGGCGCCGAGGGCGTCGGGCACGTGCGTCTGAATTTCGGCTGCGGGCCCGACGTGCTCCGCGACGCCGTCAGCCGAGTCGGCGCTTTCGCACGTCAGACGGTGCTGACCCGCAGCTGAGTCACGCCCGCACCCCCGTCGACTCGCCAGAGAACGCGGATACCGGGCCCCTCACACCCGCAGTTCCTGGCGACTCGTCGCTCGGGCGCTCTCAGTTCTCGGAGCGCCCGAGCCGCCAGTAGCCCATGAACGCGACGGCTCGGCGATCCACGCCGACGGTGCCGACCAGGTGGCGTCGCAGCGTCTTGATCGCCGACGCCTCGCCGGCGAGCCAGGCGTAGAGGGGGGCTCGCTTGAGGGCGGCGCCGCCCTTGGCGGTGCGCGGCACCTCCCAGAGGATGTCGGCATCGACGTCGATCTCCTCGACCTCGGCGCCGATGCCCGCCGGCGCCAGCCGGGCCGCCGTCTCTTCCACCGTCGAGATCAGGTGGCTGTGGCGCTCGTCCTCGTGCGCGCGCGCCGCGATCCGGCGCTCGAACCCCGGGTGGTGCGGCAGATAGTCGAGGTCGCCGGTCGTCGGGAGCTCGAGCACCACCGTGCCGCGCGCGTCGGCCGGGAGCTGCTCGAGGATCACTGCGATCGCCGGCGCGGCCGTCTCGTCGCCGGCCAGCAGGATCGCGTCGGTGTCGGCGGGCGGGACGAAATCGATTCCGTAGCTCACTCCAGTGTGCGCGGTCGTCGGTGCGAGGATGAGGACCTCGTCGCCGATGCGGGCATCGGCGATCCATGCCGACGCCGGCCCGAGGACGTCGTGCGCGACCATATCGATGTCGACCTCGCGCAGCGCGGGCCGGACGGCGCGCGTCGTGTACGTCCGCATCACGGGGCGCGCGTCGGGGGAGAGGGCGCGCCAGCCCTCGTACCAGTCGGGGCCCGTCGGCATGGTGTCGATGGACGCGGTGTCGGTGGGGAAGAGGATCTTCACGCGCTGGTCGAACCCGGGGTCGCCGTACTCCGCCAGGTCGTCGCCGCGGAAGGTGAAGCGCCGGAAGCTCGGGGTCAGATCGGTGATGGCCGAGACGGAGACGCGGAAGAAGTCGAGCGCGGGGCGAGTCATGGATTTCCAATCAGCTCTGCGGGCACATGGTGACGCCCGATGGGGAGCACGAGCGGCCGCCCCGTGAGCGGGTCGGGGATGACGCGGCTGTCGAGCCCGAACACCGCGCGCACGGTCTCGGCGGTCAGGACCTCTCCCGGGTCGCCGGCCCCGTAGAGGTGCCCGCCGGCCATCGCGACGAGGTAGTCGGCGTACCGCGCGGCGAGGTTCAGGTCGTGGAGGACCATCACGATCGTCGTGCCGCGATCGCGGTTGAGGTCGGTGAGCAGATCGAGGACGTCGATCTGGTGGCTGACGTCGAGGAACGTCGTCGGCTCATCGAGCAGGAGCACATCGGTCTGCTGTGCCAGCGCCATCGCGATCCACACGCGCTGCCGCTGTCCGCCCGACAGTTCGTCGACGGCGCGATCGGCGATGACGGCCGTGTCCGTCGCATCGAGCGCCTGGGCGACCGCCTCGTCGTCGGCCCGCGTCCAGCGGGCCAGCGGGCCGTGATGGGGCGTGCGTCCGCGGCTCACGAGATCCGAGACCGTGATGCCCTCGGGGGCGATCGGCGATTGCGGCAGCAGACCGAGATCACGCGCCACCCGCTTCGTGGGCAGCCGATGGATGTCCTTCCCGTCGAGCAGCACGCTGCCGGCCCGCGGGGTCAGGAGCCGCGCCATCGATTTCAGCAGCGTCGACTTGCCGCACGCGTTGGCGCCGACGATCGCGGTGATGCGGCCCCCGGGGACCACGAGGTCGAGCTCGTCGACGATGACGCGGTCGCCGTAGCCGAGACGGACGCCGCGCGCTTCGAGAGAGCGGTCCGCGGTCATAGTGAGCCTCCTGAACGGCTGCTGCGGATGAGCAGGAAGATGAGATACGGAGCACCGAGCACCCCGGTGACGACTCCCACGGGCAGGCGGATGCCCAGCAGGTACTGCGCCGTGAGATCGGCGACCAGCACGAGGAGCGACCCGAAGAGACCCGCGGCGAGGACGGGGGATCCGACCGGTCCCAGCATCCGCGCGGCGATCGGGCCCGAGAGGAACGCGACGAACGAGATCGGGCCGGCGGCTGCGGTGGCGAAGGCCAGGAGCGCGACGGCGGCGATGATGAGCAGGACGCGGCGGCGTTCGACGGGGACGCCGAGAGCTGCCGCGGTGTCGTCGCCGAGGCGCATGAGCTCGAGGTCGCGAGTCAGCCACAGCAGGACCGGAACGACCACGACCATCGTGAGCGCCAGCGGGACCGCCTGATCCCAGGAGGCGCCGTTGAGGTTGCCCGTGATCCACCGCATCGCGGCCTGCAGGTCCCATTCGGCCGCTCGGGAGAGGACGTAGGAGACGACGCTGTTGAAGATCGCGGCGACCCCGATGCCGATGAGGATGAAGCGCGCGCCCGCGCCGCCGTCCTTGAACGCGAGCAGGTAGATCATCAGCGCGGTCGCGAGTGCGGCGACGGTGGCCAGCAGCGAGATGCCCGCCTCGCTGAGCGACAGGAAGACGATGCCGACGACCGCCGCGGCACTCGCGCCCGCGTTGACGCCGATGATGTCGGGGCTGGCGAGCGGATTGCGCAGCATCGTCTGGAACACGGCGCCGCCCATGCCGAAGCACAGACCCGTGAGGAGTGCGACGGTGGCGCGGGGGAGTCGTAGCTCGCCGACGGTGAACGAGGCGCCGGGAACGGTCTGGCCGGTGATGACGCCCCAGACCTCCGCTGGCGTGTAGAAGGTCTGGCCGACCATGAGCGAGACCGCGTACATGACGATGACCGCTGCCAGCAGCGAGCCGAGGACGATCCGTCTGCGCCAGGCGCGACGCGCGCGACCGGCGACGACGACGTCGATGGTCGGACGGGCGGCGGCGGTGGAGGTCACAGGGCGCGCATCTTCTGTCGGCGGACGATCGCGATGAAGAACGGGGCTCCGATGAGCGCGGTCACGATTCCGACCTCGACTTCCTGAGGGCGCGCGATGACACGGCCGACGACGTCGGCGACGATGAGAAGCCCCCCGCCGACGAGCGCCGAGACGGGGAGGAGCCAGCGGTGGTCGGGACCGACGAGCAGGCGGCAGATGTGCGGCACGATCAACCCGACGAAGCCGATGGGGCCGGCGACGGCGGTCGCGGCGCCGCAGAGGATGACGGCACCGAGTGCGGCGACCAGGCGAGCCGTGCGGACGCGCTCGCCGAGCCCCGCGGCGAGCTCGTCGCCGAGCGCGAGCGAATTGAGTGCGGCGCTCGCCGCGAGGCAGATGACCATGCCGACCGCGAGGAAGGGGAGCACGAGGAGGATCTTCTCGACGGTGGCGCCGCCGACACCGCCGATCTGCCAGAACCGGAAGACGCTCATGACGTCGATGCGGGGGAGGAGGATGGCGCTGATCAGCGAGCTGAAGGCGACCGCCGTCGCCGCCCCCGCGAGAGCGAGTTTGAGGGGGCTCGCGCCGCCGCGGCCCAGGGATCCGATCGTGTAGACGAAGACGGCTGCGATCGCCGCGCCCAGCATGGCGAGCCAGATGTAGCCGAAGGCGCTGGACACGCCGAAGAAGGCGAGCCCGATGACGACCGCGAGCGATGCACCGCCGTTGATGCCGAGGATCTGCGGATCCGCGAGGGGGTTGCGCGTGACTCCCTGCATCACGGCGCCCGACACGGCGAGGGCCGCGCCGACGACCAACGCGAGCACCGTTCGCGGAACGCGCTTGGAGACGGCGGCCGCCGAGGTGCTCTCGATGCTGCCGGTGAGGCCCGCGATGATGTCGTCGAAGGAGACCGCGCGCGTTCCGAACGTCACCGAGACGATGCTCGCCACCAGGACGAGCAGCGCCAGGGTGACGAGCCAGACGACCCGCCGCCGCCGGGAGCCGCGCCGCGGGGGCGCGCTCACGGCGGCGGGGGCCGTCGTCATGGTCGGAACGCTCACGGCATCCGGCGCAGGTCGACTGCGGTCACGAGGACGCCTTCGCGGCGGCGGCGCCGATCATGTCGACGTACGTCGAGGTGAGGGGGTCGGTGATCGACAGGGGGCTGGGGTTGGCCGCTGCGGCGAGCGGGTCGTTCGCCGCGGGCAGTACCACGACGGCTCCCGACGCGACGGCGGGGATCCGCGAGAGCAACGGGTCGGCCTGCATCGCCGCGAGCGTGGCGTCGTCGCCATAGGTCACGAGCACCTGCAGGTCGGCGAACCGTTCGATCTCCTCGGTGCTGTTGGTGATCCAGAACTGGTCGGTGCCCTTCGACTGCTCGGCGACGGTCGCCGCCGGGGTCAGCCCCAGGTCCTCGAGGAACAGCGGCCGCGGGTCGGCCGTCGAGTAGAAGCCGATCTGGCTCAGGTCGGTCGCGTCGAAGGAGCTGAACAGCGTCGTCTTGCCGGCGATGTCGGGGTAGGCGCCCGTCAGATCGTTCAGGTGGGTCGTCAGGTCGTCGACGAGGGTCTCCGCCTCGTCCTTGAGCCCGAGGGCCGTGCCGTTCATGACCGTGAGCTCCTGCCAGCTGGTGCCCCAGGCGATGTCGGGATACGCGACCACCGGGGCGATCTTGGTCAGGGTGTCGTAGTCGTCCTGCGTCAGTCCCGAGTAGGCGGCGAGGATGACGTCGGGCTGGGTATCGGCGACGGCCTCGAAGTCGATGCCCTCGGCCTCGTCGAAGAGAACGGGGGTCTCGGCGCCGAGCTCATCGAGCTTGTCCTTCACCCAGGGGAGGATGCCGTCGCCGTCGTCGTCTCCCCAGGTCACGGAGGGCATGCCGACGGGGACGACGCCCAGGGCGAGTGCGGCCTCCTGGTTTCCCCACGAGACGGTCGCGACCCGCGTGGGCTTGCTCTCGATCGTGGTCTGGCCGAACGCGTGATCGATGGTGACGGGGAAGGCGTCGGACGACGCGTCCCCCGAGGCGGCGGGCGCCGAGTCGGGAGCCGCGGTCGAACCGCAGCCGGCGAGGAGCAGCGTGGCTGCGATGAGGGCTGCGGCGGCTGTGCGGATGCGGGGCACAGGATCCTCCAGAGGAGAGGTGAGTAAGGGCAGGCTTACTTTACGTCGGCCGTGCCGATCCTGCCAATCCACTGCAGTCGCCCTGAAGGTGCTCGGGTGTGCGGCGGCTCGAAGAGCGGCCGTGCCGACAACGAGTAGGATGAGAGGCTGGCCGTTCGGCCGCCCCTCCCTGTTCCTGACGATTGGACGATCGCTGTGCTCGCCGTGCACGACCTCGAAATCCGCGTGGGTGCGCGCACGCTGATGTCGGACGTGTCCTTCCGCGTCTCCGACGGCGACAAGATCGGACTCGTCGGACGCAACGGCGCGGGCAAGACCACTCTCACCAAGGTGCTCGCCGGCGACCTCCTGCCCAGTGACGGCAAGGTCGAACGCTCGGGCGAGCTCGGCTACCTGCCGCAGGACCCGCGCTCAGGTGATCCGGAGATGCTCGCGCGCACGCGCATCCTCGACGCCCGCGGCCTCGGCACGATCGCGGTGGAGATGCAGAGCGCGTCGCTCGAGATGGGTTCCGATGACGAAGCCTCGGCGGCCAAGGCCATGCGCCGCTACGGCAATCTCATGGAGCGGTTCGAGGCGCTCGGCGGCTATGCGGCCGAGGCCGAGGCCGCATCCATCGCCCACAACCTGTCGTTGCCCGACCGCATCCTCGATCAGCCGCTGAAGACCCTCTCCGGCGGGCAGCGGCGGCGCATCGAGCTGGCCCGCATCCTGTTCTCGGACGCGCAGACGATGATCCTCGACGAGCCCACGAACCACCTCGATGCCGACAGCGTCGTGTGGCTGCGGGAGTTCCTCAAGGGATACAAGGGCGGCCTGATCGTCATCAGCCACGACGTCGAACTCGTCGGCGAGACCGTGAACCGCGTCTTCTACCTCGACGCCATGCGTCAGGTCATCGACGTCTACAACATGAACTGGAAGAACTACCTCCGCCAGCGCGTCGCGGACGAGGAGCGCCGCAAGAAGGAGCGCGCGAACGCCGAGAAGAAGGCGACCGCCCTGCAGCAGCAGGCTGCGCGCTTCGGAGCGAAGGCGAGCAAGGCCGCAGCAGCGCATCAGATGGTGGCGCGTGCCGAGAAGCTCCTCTCGGGTCTCGACGAGGTGCGCCAGGAGGACCGGGTCGCGAAGCTTCGCTTCCCCAAGCCCGCACCGTGCGGCAAGACGCCGCTCATGGCGTCGGGGCTGTCCAAGTCCTACGGTTCGCTGGAGATCTTCACGGACGTCGATCTCGCCATCGACCGCGGGTCGAAGGTCGTCGTCCTCGGCCTGAACGGTGCCGGCAAGACGACGCTGCTGCGCATCCTCGCGGGCGTGGATCAGCCTGACACCGGCGTGCTCGAGCCCGGGCACGGCCTTCGCATCGGCTACTACGCGCAGGAGCACGAGAACCTCGATGTGACGCGGTCGGTGCTGCAGAACATGATGTCTGCCGCGCCCGACATCACCGAGACCGAGGCGCGCAAGGTGCTCGGATCGTTCCTGTTCACCGGAGACGACGTGCTCAAGCCCGCCGGGGTGCTCTCCGGCGGTGAGAAGACCCGTCTGTCGCTGGCGACCCTCGTCGTCTCGTCGGCCAACATGCTGCTGCTCGACGAGCCGACCAACAACCTCGACCCCGCGTCGCGCGACGAGATCCTCGGCGCGCTCGCCCACTACGAGGGCGCCGTGGTGCTGGTGTCGCACGATGAGGGCGCCGTCGAGGCGCTCAATCCCGAGCGTGTGCTGATCCTGCCCGACGGTGTCGAGGACATCTGGGGACGCGACTACCTCGAGCTCATCACCCTGGCCTGACGGCCCGGGGCGCGATCAGCTGCGCGTCGAGTCGAGGATCGCGTCCTCGTCCTCCATGTCGCGGTCGCGCTTGACGTCACGACGGCGCCGGAGGCTCGCCGGGACGACCGACGCCTCGCGCGGGCCGGATGCCGCGGCGGCGGGGACGCGCGATTCGGCTGTCTCCGGGGTGGCGAGCGCGGCGGCCGCAGCAGCATCCTCTTCGTCCTCACGCCGGTGCCGGCGCTCGGTGCGGATCATGTACCAGATGAAGACGAAGCCCATGATCGCGAACAGGATCCACTGGATCGCATACGAAAGGTGCGGTCCCGGGTCCTCGGACGGGATCGGCATGGCCCCGAGACCGTCGGCCGGGGCGGGATCCTCGGAGACGAGGAGCCCGTACGCCGACGTCACGACATCGCCGGTGAGGCCGGCTTCGTCGGCGACCAGGTCGACGTTGATCGTCGGGACCTGACCGTCGGGGGCCGAGCGCCCCGATGTCGGCGCGGCTTCGGCGGGCTTCAGCCGAGCCACCACCGTGACCGTGCCCGAGGGCGGTGCGGCGATCGCGGCGGGTTCGGGGCTGTCGGATGCCGGAGGGACCCAGCCTCGATCGACGATGAAGATCCGCCCGTCCGTCGTCTCGAACGGCACGAGGGCCTCGAAGGCCGACGTGCCTCCGTGCGGACGGTTGCGCACCAGCACCTGGTCGTCGGCCCGGTATCGGCCGATGAGCTCCACGGGGTGCCACTCGTCGGCCGGATCGAGCTCCGTCCCGGACGGGAGGATCTCCGACAGCGGCAGAGGATCGGCGTCGTAGTTGCGCTCGACCAGCTCGAGCTGCGCGCTCCGCTCCTCGTTGCGCGTGAACTGCCAGTTCGACAGGTAGGCGCAGGCGATCGCGAAGGCGATGGCGACGGCGACATAGCCGGTCCAGCGCAGGGCGGTCTTGCCTCTCATGCCCCGCCCGCCTCGGTCGTGTCCACGACGAGACGCTCCACGCTCACGGGGAAGTCCCGTGCCGCGACGAACTCGCGCAGGTACGCGACGTGGTCGTCGCACGCCACCCAGATCTTGCGCCGGTCGGCGGCGTGGATGCGGGGATTGCGCCAGATGACCCGCCACCGTGCCGACGCGCGGCATCCGGCGCGGGAGCACTCGATGTCGTTCACTCCGGCCGTGACTCCCGGATCTCGATGACGGTCGGTTTCGCAGGCGCCTGGGGCTCCCTCGTCGCCTGTTCCGGGCGCTCGGGGAGTGCCGCGAGGGGCGAGACGGCAGCGGGCTCTCGCACATCGTCTCCCACGTTCGCGATCACGACGGCGATGTACGGCAGGAACACCGCTCCGACGGCGAAGGCCGCCGTATGCCAGCCGTAGGGGGCGATGACGACCATGAGAACGAAGCACACCACGCGCACCGCCATCATGATGAAGTACTTCGTCATGCGACGGTTCGAGTCGTCGTGCGGGGCTCGCGGGAGCGAGGTCGCCGACGGTGTGGCGGGCTGATGCTTCACGGTGCAACAAGGATACGCCCGCGCGGCCGGGGGAGGCCGGTCTCAGAAGCTCGACGAGTAGGTGCTGTAGCTGTCCTGCTCGATGGCCCAGCCGATGAGCGAAGCGACGATGATGATGCCGACGATGGCGAGAGCGAGGCCCGCGTAGCCGACGATCAGGCCGGCCAGCGCCATCCCCCGCCCGTTCTCGTTCGTCCGCTTGATCTGCGACAGCGAGATGTGGCCCATGATCACGCCGGCGACCGACCCGATGACCGGGAGCAGCCAGATGAAGCCCACGATCGAGGCGATCATCGACACGACCGCGAGCGTGTTCGTCTTCTGCGGCTGGTAGCCGCCGCCCTGGCCGTACGCCGGAAGCGGATACCCGGCCGGCTGGTACGCCTGCTGCTGCGGCGGGGTCGCGTACGGCGGAGCCGGGGGCGGGACGGGCGCGCCGGAGGCGGGCTGCCCGGGCGCGGGGTACGGCTGCTGCGGCTGGGGCTGGTCGCTCACATCTGCTCCTCGTCGACGTCGGGCCGCCAGCTTATCGTTCGCGGGCGTCGTGCGCGCTGCGGCTAGGCTTGCGAGGTTCCCGCCGCAGACACAGGAGAGTCGTATGTCCACGTCCCGAGTCGTTCTCGTCACCGGAGGCAATCGCGGCATCGGCCGCGCGATCGCGGAGCGCTTCATCGCCGACGGCCACCGCGTCGCGGTGACGGCCCGTTCGGGTGAGGGACCCGAGGGGGCGCTGACCGTCCGCGCCGATGTGACGGACGCGGCATCCATCGACGCCGCGTTCACCCAGGTCGAGAGCGAGCTGGGTCCGGTCGAGGTCGTCGTCGCGAACGCCGGCATCACGAAGGACACGCTCCTGCTCCGCATGACCGAGGACGACTTCGACTCGGTCGTCGCGACCAACCTCGGCGGCGCCTTCCGCGTCGTCAAGCGGGCGTCGAAGGGCATGCTGCGTGCCAAGTGGGGTCGCGTCATCCTCATCTCGAGCGTCGTCGGCCTGTTCGGCTCGGCGGGACAGATCAACTACTCCTCGTCGAAGGCGGCTCTCGTCGGGTTCGCCCGTTCGCTCACCCGCGAACTCGGCGCCCGCGGTATCACCGCGAATGTCGTCGCCCCGGGCTTCATCGAGACGGACATGACCGCGGCCCTTCCCGAAGAGACGCAGGCCGAGTACAAGCGCAGCATTCCGGCGGGTCGTTACGGCTCGTCCGCCGAGGTCGCCGGAGCCGTGGCGTGGCTCGCCTCCGATGACGCGGCATACATCTCCGGTGCCGTCATCCCGGTCGACGGCGGTCTCGGAATGGGACACTGACGCGGCGCCGAGCCTTACACGAGGGCGGCGACGATCTCGCGCGCGAGTCGATCGGGCTGCGAGAACTGGGGCCAGTGACCTGAGCCGAGCTCGACGACCGTGACGTCTTCGAGTGCCTCGAACTCGGCGAGGAAGGGCGGCCAGGCCGCCAGCATCTCGCGGATACCCGGTTCGTCGGCCGAGCCCGACAGGATGGTCACCGGGATGCCGTGACGGCGAGCGTCATCCAGGTCGACCGCATCGGTCGGCACCGCGGCCGGAACCGGATGCGTGCGGGCCGCCCACCGGGCGCGCGTGCCGTCGTCGAGATCGGCGACATCCGGCTCGTCGAAGAACTCCCAACCGGGGAACGGAACGACGCCGTCGACGACCGGGAACGCCGAGATCTCGGCGCCGGGCGCGGGTGGGAGGGTGTCGACGAGGACGACCCGCGCGATGCGATCGGGGCGCCGGTCGGCGGCAGCCCACGCGACGTTCCCGCCGCCGCTGTGCCCCACGAGAGCGAGCTGGCCGGGAAGGTCGTCGATGCGGGCGACCACCGCGTCGACCCACTCGCGGAGGGTCGTCGAGGCCGCGCCGGCGGTGTCACCGACACCGGGCATCGTGAGGGCATGCGGGTGATGTCCCGCATCGCGGAGGGCGGGGACCACGTCGTCCCAGGACGAGGCGTCGAGCCAGAGGCCCGGGATGAGGATCACGTGCATGACCCGACCGTAGCGCTCGGCCCGGACAGGCGACAGCCTCGGCTCAGGGGAGGAGCGCGATGACCTGTCGCAGGTCGACCGGGCCGATCACGACATCCGCCTGGCGACGCACCGCGGGCTTGGCGTTGAAGGCGATGCCGAGGCCGGCGGCCGCCATCATCCGCAGGTCGTTCGCCCCGTCGCCGATGGCGATCGTCCGGGCGAGGGGAACCTCGTGATCATCCGCCCATTCGCGCAGGGACGCCGCTTTGGCCTCTGCGTCGACGATGTCACCCGCGACCGTGCCGTCCAGCGTCGCGCCGTCCGAGCCGAGCCGATTGGCGCGCCACAGGTCGACCCCCAGCCCGGGAGCGATGTGATCGAGCACCTCGTGGAAGCCCCCCGAGACGACGGCAGCCACGCCGCCGCGTTCGTGGATCGCCGCGATGAGCTCTCGCGCGCCCGGCGTCGGCTCGACGCGCGACCGCACCCGGTCGAAGGCCGTGAGCGGCACTCCCGCGAGCTGTGCGACGCGTGAGCGCAGGCTCGACGCGAAGTCGACCTCCCCGCGCATCGCCGCTTCCGTCGCGGCGGCGACCTCCGCGCCACGTCCCGCCTCGTCGGCGATGAGCTCGATGACCTCGTTGCGCAGGAGGGTCGAGTCGGCATCGAAGACGACGAGGAAACGCGCGTGGGGCATGACCACCACGCTAGCGGGAACGCGCGTCAGCGCTCGACGCGCGCGTTCTTGCCGACGACGGTGATGCCGGTGTCGGTCACGGTGAAGCCGCGCGCGAGGTCGCGTTCACGGTCGACGCCGACCGTGGCGCCGTCTTCGAGCACGACGTTCTTGTCGAGGATCGCCCGGTGCACACGCGCCCCGGCGCCGACGCTGACGTAGTCGAACAGCACGGAGTCGGTGATCGTCGCACCGCCTCCGGAGAGCGTCCACGGGCCGACGACGCTGCGCTCGAGGTGGGTTCCCGACAGCACGGAGCCGAGGGAGACGATCGAGTCGATCGCGTTGCCCATGCGCCCGACGCTGTCGCGCACGAACTTCGCGGGCGGCGAGTTCACGGCCTGCGAGTGGATCTGCCAGTCGGTGTTGTACAGGTTGAAGATCGGCAGCGTCGAGATGAGGTCCATGTGCGCGTCGAAGAACGACTCGATCGTGCCGACGTCGCGCCAGTAGTTGCGGTCGCGCGGGGTCGACCCGGGCACGTCGTTGCGCTTGAAGTCGTACACGGCGGCCTCGCCGCGGTCGACGAAGTAGGGGATGATGTCGCCGCCCATGTCATGGTTCGACGTCGGCAGCTCTCCATCGGCCTCGACCGCCTCGATGAGGGCGTCGGTGTCGAAGATGTAGTTGCCCATCGAGGCCAGCACCTCGTGCGGCGAGTCGGGCAGCCCCGTGGGGTCCTGGGGCTTCTCGAGGAAGGCGCGGATGCGGGTCTCGTCGGCGGGGTCGACGTCGATGACGCCGAACTGGTTGGCCAGGCCGATCGGCTGGCGGATGCCGGCCACCGTCGCCCGCGCGCCCGAGGCGAGGTGGGCGTCGAGCATCTGACGGAAGTCCATGCGGTAGACGTGATCGGCGCCGATCACGACGACGATGTCGGGCTTCTCGTCGTTGATGAGGTTCAGCGACTGGAGGATCGCATCGGCCGAGCCCGAGAACCACCGCTTGCCCAGGCGCTGCTGGGCGGGAACCGAGGCGACGTAGGAGTCGAGCAGCGCCGACATCCGCCAGGTCTGCGACACGTGGCGGTCGAGGCTGTGCGACTTGTACTGGGTCAGGACGACGACCTGGCGCAGGCCCGAGTTGATGAGGTTCGAGATCGCGAAGTCGATCAGGCGGTACTGGCCGCCGAACGGGACCGCGGGCTTGGCGCGATCCACCGTCAACGGCATCAGGCGCTTACCCTCCCCGCCCGCGAGAACGATTCCGAAGACCTTGGGCGCTGCTGGCATGGCACCACACTAGGCCCGCCGAACGCTCCTGTACTAGCGTTCGACCCATGCGTGTAGACATCGTCTCGAAGGAGTATCCTCCCGCGATCTATGGCGGAGCGGGGGTGCACGTCACCGAGCTCGTCCGCGCCCTGCGCGAGACGATGGAGGTGCAGGTCCGGGCCTTCGGAGCGGACCGGGACGAGCCGGACACGACCTCCTACGCGACGCCCGCCGGGCTGACCGACGCCAACGCCGCGCTCCAGACGCTCGGCACCGATCTCGAGATCGTCGGGGATGTCGCCGGCGCCGACGTGGTGCACAGTCACACCTGGTACGCGAACTTCGCCGGGCACCTCGCCTCCCTCCTCCACGGCATCCCGCACGTCGTCACCGCTCACTCCCTCGAGCCGCTGCGGCCGTGGAAGGCCGAGCAGCTGGGCGGCGGCTACGCCGTGTCGAGCTACATCGAGAAGACCGCCTACGAGAACGCGGCGGCCGTCATCGCCGTGAGCGACGGCATGCGCCGCGACATCCTGCGCAGCTATCCCGATCTCGATCCCGAGAAGGTGTCGGTGATCTACAACGGCATCGACGTCGAGTCGTGGCGGCCGGTCGACGATCCCGCCGTCCTCGAGCGCCACGGCATCGACCCCGCCCGCCCCTCGGTGGTCTTCGTCGGACGCATCACGCGGCAGAAGGGCCTGCCGTACTTCCTGCGGGCCGCGCGTCTGCTTCCCGCCGATGTGCAGGTCGTCCTCTGCGCGGGAGCGCCCGACACGGCGGAGATCATGGCCGAGGTGCAGGGCCTCGTGCGCGAGCTGCAAGCCGAGCGCTCGGGGGTCGTCTGGATCGAGGAGTTCCTGCCGCGCGACGAGCTCTGCGCGATCCTCACCGCGGCCACGACCTTCGTCTGCCCGTCGGTCTACGAGCCGCTCGGCATCGTCAACCTCGAGGCGATGGCGTGCGGCGCAGCCGTCGTCGGGACCGCGACCGGCGGCATCCCGGAAGTCGTGGTCGACGGCGAGACCGGGCGCCTCGTGCCGATCGAGCAGTCCGACGACGGTACCGGGACTCCGCTCGATCCCGAGAAGTTCGTCGCTGATCTGGCTGCCACGCTCACCGAGGTCGTCTCGGATCCCGACAGGGCGCGACGCTACGGCGCCGCGGGCCGCGAGCGTGCCGCCAGCTCGTTCAGCTGGTCGGCGATCGCCGACGAGACCGCCGCGTTGTACGCGAGAGTGGCGGGGCTCGGCCGCTAGGCTGAACCCATGCCGCAGGTCCTGGAGTTCTCCGACGTCGTCGTCCGCCGAAACGCCCGGAACATCATCGACCGGGTCGACTGGTCGGTTTCCGATGATCAGCGCTGGGTGGTGCTCGGGCCCAACGGTGCGGGCAAGACGACGGTGCTGCAGCTCGCGGCGAGCCTTCTGCACCCCACCTCGGGAACCGTGGAGATCCTGGGGGAGCGCCTCGGGCGGACCGACGTGTTCGAGCTGCGCCCGCGCATCGGGTTCGCCTCGTCGGCGATGGCCCGGCGCATCCCGGCCGAAGAGACCGTGCTCGACGTGGTCCTCACAGCGGCGTACGCCGTGACCGGGCGGTGGCGCGAGGACTACGAGGACATCGACGAGCGGCGTGCCATGCGCGTGCTGGCGGAGTGGAAGCTCGACGGCCTCGCCGAGCGGACGTTCGGCACGCTCTCCGACGGCGAGCAGAAGCGCGTCCAGATCGCCCGCGCCGTCATGACTGACCCCGAGGTGCTGCTTCTCGACGAGCCGACGGCGAGCCTCGACCTCGGCGCCCGCGAGGAACTGCTCGCCCTCCTGGGCGGGTACGCCCAGGCGCCGACCACCCCCGCGATGATCATGGTGACGCACCACGTCGAGGAGATCCCGGTCGGGTTCACGCACGTGCTCCTGCTGCGCGAGGGGAGCGTCGTCGCCGCCGGGCCGCTGGCCGAGACGCTCACCGCCGAGAATCTCACCGAGACGTTCGGGCTGCCCATCGCGCTCACCGAGGAGCGCGGACGCTACGCGGCTCGGGCGGCATCCTGAACCTGGTAGGATCGCTCTTTGGTGCAGACGCATCGCAGACTTCCCTCGCCCTGGCAAAATCCAGGGCACCACGTAAGGAATCCCATGAAGACTGACATCCACCCCGAGTACCGCGCCGTCGTTTTCCGCGACCTCGGCTCCGGCGAGACCTTCCTGACCCGTTCGACGGTCTCGAGCGACAAGACGATCGAGCTGGACGGCGAGACCTACCCGGTCATCGACGTCGAGATCTCGTCCGCCTCGCACCCGTTCTACACGGGCAAGCAGCGCATCATGGACTCGGCCGGCCGCGTCGAGAAGTTCAACCAGCGCTTCAAGAACTTCGGCTCCAAGTAAGCCGTTCTTCGATCAAGGCCCCGCTTCGGCGGGGCCTTCGTCGTTTCGCGGGATGCGTTGCGCTGCCCCGCGGTCTCAGGGCTTGACGATCGGGATCGACGCTGTCTCCGCCGCGACCTTGCGCCGGTGGAGGGCGCGCTGCTCGGGCAGGGAGATGTCGAACACGACCGCGAGCAGGCGGATGACGGTGGTCACCGCGATGCCCACGATGGCGGCGGCCACGATGGGCGCGCCCAGCGCTGACGCTCCGGCGAGCACCGCGCACCCGGCGGCGGCAGCGATCGCATAGAGCGAGCCGACGTGCATGATGGCGACCGGCAGCCCGAGGATGACGTCGCGCAGCATGCTGCCGCCGACGGCGGCGCACGAGCCGATGAAGATCGCGGGGACGATCGGCAGCCCGAGCACGAGGGCCTTGCTCGTCCCGAACGCCCCGAACATGCCGATGACGACGGCGTCGAGCCCGATGATGACGGCGTTGAGTCGCTGGAACAGGTTCGACAGCAGCATCCCGACCAGAGCGGCCGAGGTCGCGGTGATGAGATACCAGTTGCTCTGCAGCGTGACCGGCTGAACTCCCAGGAGCAG
This sequence comes from Microbacterium sp. Yaish 1, assembly GCF_002245215.1. GTDB lineage: Bacteria > Actinomycetota > Actinomycetes > Actinomycetales > Microbacteriaceae > Microbacterium. Next base: position 709,646 of record NZ_NPMR01000002.1, on the reverse strand, counting down.
ATCGCGGATGAGGCCGCCGCCCATTCCGATGAGGATGCCGATGATCACGACGCCGAGCGGATCGAGCCGCTGCTTGCCGACGAATCCGGAAGCGAAAAGGGCGCCCTGGACCCCGCCGAGCCCGACGGCGGTGAGATCCGCCCAGAGCGGGATCACGAACTGAGACTGCGCCACGGAACCATTGTCGTCGGTCAGCGCGATAATTGAAGAGTGCCCACCTACCGCGACGAGGTCGTGATCCTGCGCACCCACAAGCTGGGCGAGGCGGATCGCATCGTCACGATGCTCAGCCGGCGGCACGGCAAGCTGCGCGGCGTCGCGAAAGGCGTGCGGCGCACATCGTCCCGATTCGGTGCGCGGCTGGAGCCGTTCATGGTCGCCGACGTCCAGATGTACAAAGGGCGCTCGCTCGACATCGTGCAGCAGGCCGAGTCGCTCGGCTCCTACGGTGCCGACATCGCGACGGACTACGACCGCTACACCTCGGCGTCCGCGATGGTCGAGGCCGCCGATCGCCTCAACGAGGCCGAGACGACGCCGCAGCAGTACCTGCTGCTCGTCGGCGGGCTCCGCGCCCTCGCCCGCGGCGACCACGACAGCCGCGCCGTGCTCGACTCGTACCTGCTCAGAGCCATGGCGCTCTCGGGCTGGGCGCCGTCGCTCGACGCCTGCGCCCGCTGCGGGCGCCCGGGCCCCCACGACGGGTTCGTCGCGCCGCTGGGGGGATCGGTGTGCGACGCGTGTGCCCCCGCGGGGTCTGCCCGCATCGCCCCCGAGACCGGAGCGCGTCTGCGCGCCCTCATCGCCGGCGAGTGGGAGACCGTCGATGCGGGCAGCCCCGGCACCGCCAACGCCGCATCGGGGCTGATCGCGGCCTATGCCCAGTGGCATCTCGAACGCGGCATCCGATCGCTCGGTCACATCGGCGCGGCGCGCTGACGCCTGTGAGGGCGCACGGCTCGACCGCCTAGGCTCGAACCGATGAGTCCCAAGCCGTACACGCACCGCGACGCGGTTCCCTATCGCCCCCTCGACTGGACCGGGGTGTACCCGCCGGCGTTCCCACGGGGCGGCGTCCCGAACCACGTCGCGATCGTCATGGACGGCAACGGACGATGGGCCAACCGCCGTGGCCTCACGCGCATCGAGGGCCACCGCGCCGGCGAAGAGGTGCTGCTCGACGTCGTCGCCGGCGCCATCCAGGCGGGCGTGAAGCACCTGAGTGTCTACGCGTTCTCGACCGAGAACTGGTCCCGGTCGCCCGACGAGGTGCGCTTCCTCATGGGGTACAACCGCGACGTCCTCCACCGCCGCCGCGACCAGCTCAACGAGTGGGGCGTGCGCGTGCGGTGGGCAGGGCGCAAGCCGCGCCTGTGGGGATCGGTCATCTCCGAGCTCCAGTACGCCGAGCAGCTCACCCGGGGCAACGACGTGCTGACGCTGACGATGTGCGTCAACTACGGCGGGCGTCACGAGATCATCGACGCGATGCGCGCGATGGGGGAGCAGATCGCCGCGGGGCGGATGAAGCCCTCCGCGATCACGGAGAAGGCCCTGCGCCGGCACCTCTACGTGCCCGACATGCCCGACGTCGACCTGTTCATCCGTTCGAGCGGGGAGCAGCGGACCTCGAACTTCCTCCTGTGGGAGGCGGCGTACGCCGAGATGGTGTTCCTCGACACCCTGTGGCCCGACTTCTCGCGATCGGACCTGTGGGGCGCGATCCAGCTCTACCTCTCGCGCGACCGCCGCTTCGGCGGCGCCGTCGACGCTCCCACCGCCTGACGCGGTCGCGGGAATAGCTCGCGCGCCCCGGGACGTTGCACCCGGTGTGACGGACGCAATCAAGATCGACGTGTGGAGCGACATCGCCTGCCCGTGGTGCTACATCGGCAAGCGCAACCTCGAGTCGGGCCTCGCGGCCACGGCGGATGACGAAGACGCCCCGCGCGTGGAGGTGACCTTCCACTCGTTCGAGCTCTCGCCCGACACCCCGGTCGACTTCGAGGGCGACGAGCTCGACTTCCTGTCGAGCCACAAGGGGATGCCGCGCGAGCAGGTGCAGCAGATGCTCGACAACGTCACCGGCGTCGCGAAGAATGCGGGTCTGGACTACCACTTCGACATCCTCCAGCACACCAACACGGTCAAGGCGCACGAGCTGCTGCACGCTGCCAAGGCGGAGGGCCGTCAGCACGAGATGACCGAGCGCCTGATGGCGGCGTACTTCACCGAGGGCCGCCATGTGGGCCGCATCGACGAGCTGGTCGAGCTCGCGGCCGAGGTCGGTCTCGACCGCGACGCCATCCGGGCCGCGCTCGAATCTGGCGAGCACCTGCCGGCCGTCCGCGCCGACCAGGACCAGGCGCGCGCGTACGGCATCAACGGGGTCCCGTTCTTCGTCATCGACGGCAAGTACGGCGTCTCCGGAGCGCAGCCGGCCGAGGCGTTCGCGCAGATCGCCCGACAGGTGTGGGCTGAGCGCAACGGCGTCGAGACCGCGGGCTGAGCGCGGTCCGCGCGCGGGCGGAGTCAGCGCGGCAGGTTCGCCTCGATCACCGCGACGATCTCCGGCGCGTCGGGCTTCGTCTGAGGGCGGAAGCGGTGCACCTCGCCGCCGGGCGTGATCACGAACTTCTCGAAGTTCCACATTACCGGGCCCCGCGCGCCCTCCTCGTTGCGGATCTTCTTCAGCGCCTTGTAGAGGGGAGCGGCGTGCGAGCCGTTGACCCGGATCTTGTCCATGATGGGGAAGCTGACGCCCCAGGTCATCGCGCAGTAGTCGAGGATCTCCTCCATCGAGCCCGGCTCCTGCCCCATGAACTGGTTGCAGGGGAATCCGATCACCTGGAGCCCGCGCTCGCCGTAGGTGCGCTGGAGCTGCTCGAGCTGCTCGTACTGGGGTGTCAGACCGCACTTGGAGGCGACGTTGACGACGAGGAGGACACCGTCGCCGAGGTCGTCGAGCGTGGTCACGGTGCCGTCGGCGGCGGCGAACGGAATCGAACGGATGTCGGTGGTCGCTTCGGTCACGTCCCCAGGCTACGCCCGGCCGCCTTCCGGCATCCGTCCTTCTGGGAGAATGATCTGGTGAGTACCGTCCTGTCCGCCTCCCCGCGCCTGCGGATCGGCCCGATCGCCCTGGATGCCCCCGTCGTCCTGGCCCCGATGGCCGGGATCACGAACACCGCCTTCCGCCGGCTCTGCCGCGAATACGGCGCGGGTCTCTACGTCAGCGAGATGATCACGACCCGCGCACTCGTCGAGCGCAACGCCACGACGATGCGGCTGATCACGCATCACGAGTCCGAGAAGCCGCGCTCCATCCAGCTCTACGGTGTGGACCCCGCGACGACCGAGGCCGCCGTGCGGCTTCTGGTCGAAGAGGATCGTGCCGACCACATCGACCTGAACTTCGGGTGTCCCGTCCCCAAGGTGACCCGCAAGGGCGGGGGAGCGGCTCTGCCCTGGAAGCTCGACCTCTTCCGCGACATCGTCACGCGCGCCGCGCGCGCGGCCGGTGACGTGCCGCTGACGGTGAAGATGCGCAAGGGCATCGACTCCGACCACCTGACCTACCTCGACGCCGGCCGCATCGCCGAGGACGCCGGTGTGTCCGCCGTCGCTCTGCACGCGCGGACGGCTGCGGAGTTCTACTCGGGGCACGCCGACTGGTCCGCCATCGCGGCGCTGAAAGAAGCCGTCACCAGCGTTCCGGTTCTCGGCAACGGCGACATCTGGTCGGCCGACGACGCCGTGCGCATGATGGCGGAGACCGGCTGCGACGGCGTTGTCGTCGGACGCGGGTGCCTCGGGCGTCCCTGGCTCTTCGGCGACCTCGCGCGTGCGCTGGGCGACCCCGGTTCGGCCGGGCCCGAGGTGGACGCCACCCTCGGGTTCGTCGCGACCGCGTTCCGCCGCCACGCCGAGCTGCTGGTCGAGTTCTTCGAGGACGAGGGCCGCGGATGCCGCGACATCCGCAAGCATGTCGCGTGGTACTTCAAGGGCTACCCGGTGGGCGGCGACACGCGGGCGCGTCTGGCGACCGCGTCGAGCCTCGCCGAGATCGACGACATCCTGGCGACGCTCGACTGGTCGGCGCCGTATCCCGGCTCGGCGGCGGAGGGCCAGCGCGGGCGAGCGGGAACACCCAAGCGTCCGGCGCTGCCGGACCGCTGGCTCGATTCGCGCGACGTCGACGCGGCGGAGTCATCGGCCATCGCCGCAGCGGAGATCGAGAACAGTGGGGGCTGAGGTCACGAGCGGCGTCGGCGTCTCGGCGGGACGTCCCTCCGGCTACGACGACCACGACGCCGCCCGCTTCCACCGGGAGGAGCACCGCTCGCGCCGCGACAGCTTCGCGCGCGACCGCGCCCGCGTGCTGCACTCGGGTGCCCTGCGCCGGCTCGCCGCGAAGACGCAGGTGCTGAGCCCGGCGAGCCCCGCCGACTTCGCTCGCAACCGATTGACGCACTCGCTCGAGGTCGCGCAGGTCGGACGCGAGCTCGCCATCGCGCTGGAGCTCTCGCCCGACGTCGTCGACACCGCCTGCCTCTGCCACGATCTCGGACACCCGCCGTTCGGCCACAACGGCGAGCGGGCCCTGAACGACTGGGCCGAGGACATCGGCGGCTTCGAGGGCAACGCGCAGTCCCTGCGCATCCTCTCGCGCCTCGAGCCGAAGGTCGTCGATGCGTTCGGTCAGAGCGCGGGCCTCAACCTCACGCGGGCGAGCCTCGACGCGACGTGCAAGTACCCCTGGACCGTCGAACACGCCATCCCGGACCCGGGCGGACGGCAGAAGTTCGGCGTCTACCCCGAAGACGAGGCGGTGTTCCAGTGGATGCGCGAGGGCGCTCCCGGTCGCCTGCGCTGCATCGAGGCCGAGGTCATGGACCTCTCCGACGACATCGCCTACTCGGTGCACGACTTCGAGGACGCGGTGCTCAACGGCTACCTCGACCCGGCGCGGCTCGGCGACCCCCGCGAGCGCGAGGCGCTGCTCACCGCGATCCAGAGCTGGGTCGGCTACGGCTTCACGAAGGACGAGCTCGGCGACGCGCTCTATCGCCTGACGCTGCTGCCCGAGTGGCTCGAATCGTACGACGGTTCGCGGGCGGCGATGGCCCGGCTCAAGAACCTGACCTCCGATCTCATCGGCCGCTTCGCGCGGGCGGCCACCGCCGCGACGCGCGAGCACTACGACATCCCCGTCCTGACGCGCTTCCGTGGTCGTGTCATCGTCCCTCGCGTCATCGAGGTCGAGATGGCGGTGCTCAAGGGGGTCATCGGGGCGTTCGTCGTCTCGATCGAGGGACGGAAGGGGCTCTACAAGGAGCAGCGCCGCGTTCTGCGCCGGCTCGCCGACGCGCTCTGGGAGCGTCCCGAGCACCTCGACGCACTGCACGCCGAGGACTTCGCCGCCGCGGTGACGGACGCGGCCCGCCGACGTGTCATCGTCGACCAGGTGGCGACGCTCACCGACCGCTTCGCGATCGAGTGGCACGGCCGCCTGGTGGGCCCGGTCGACCTGCGCGAGCTGGGTCTGTGGTCGTCCGATCCGCGCGCGACGGCGCCGAGCCACTTCGCGCTGCCCGAGCCCATCGAAGGGCTCTGATGGCACGGATCCGGCAGACCGACATCGAAGAGGTCAAGGCGCGCACGAACATCGGCGACATCGTCGGCGAGCGTGTCGCCCTGAAGTCCGCCGGCGTCGGCTCGCTGAAGGGCCTCTGCCCGTTCCACGACGAGCGCAGCCCGAGCTTCCACGTGCGGCCTCAGGTCGGGTACTACCACTGCTTCGGATGCGGCGAGTCGGGCGACGTCTACTCGTTCCTCCGGGCAATGGACCACTTGTCGTTCACCGAGGCCGTCGAGCGTCTGGCTGCGCGCATCGGGTACCAGCTGCACTACGAGGACGGTGCGGCCGCTCCCGAGACGAGCGGTCGTTCCCGGCTGTACGCCGCTCACACCGCCGCGGCCGAGTTCTACCGGTCGCAGCTGTCCGCCCCGGACGCGCAGGCGGCACGTCAGTTCCTCGGCGAACGAGGCTTCGACGCCGGTGCAGCCGCGCACTTCGGGGTCGGATACGCGCCCCAAGGCTGGTCGGCGCTTCGCGACGCACTGCGGTCGCAGGGGTTCACCGATGAGGAGCTGCTCACCGGGGGACTGGTCTCGAAGGGGCAGCGCGGCGTCTACGACCGGTTCCGGGGACGGGTCGTCTGGCCCATCCGCGACGTCGCCGGTCAGACGATCGGTTTCGGCGCTCGTCGTCTCTACGACGACGACCAGGGCCCGAAGTACCTCAACACCCCGGAGACGCCCATCTACAAGAAGGCGCAGGTCCTCTACGGCCTCGACCTGGCCAAGAAGTCGATCTCGCGGGAGCACCGCGTCGTCGTCGTCGAGGGGTACACCGACGTCATGGCCTGCCACCTCGCCGGGGTCACCGGAGCCATCGCGTCGTGCGGCACGGCATTCGGCACCGACCACATCACGGTGCTGCGTCGCGTCATGGGCGACAGCGAGGGCAGCTCGGGTGAGGTCGTCTTCACGTTCGACCCGGATGCCGCCGGCCAGAAGGCCGCGCTGCGCGCCTTCGGCGACGAGAAGCGCTTCGCGGCGCAGACGTATGTCGCGGTCGCCCCCGAGGGGCTGGACCCCTGCGATCTCCGGTTGAACCGCGGCGACGCGGCCGTTCGCGCTCTCGTGGAAGCCAAAGCGCCGATGTTCGAATTCGTCATGGATCAGCGTCTGTCGACGTTCGACCTGTCCACCGTCGAGGGACGCATCGGCGCTCTGCGTGCGGCGGCGCCCATCGTGGCCGACATCCGCGACACCGCGCTGCGCCCGGGGTACACCCGCGTGCTCGCGGGCAAACTCGGACTCGACCTCTCCGAGGTGCAGCCTGAAGTCGAGCGTGCCGCGCGTCGGGCCGCTGCCCCGGCGGGATCGGGGGAGCGACCCCGCAGCGAGGCGGCGACGGCCGGCCGCGCGGCCCCGGCGGAAGCGCCCGGCCGTGGCGCCGAAGCTCCGCCCGTGTCGGTACGCGTCACCCTCGCTTCCTTGCCGCCTGCGCTCGAGCTCGAGAAACGCGCTCTGATGGGGGTGCTGCAGTACGGGCACCTGCTCGACAAGCAGGCCGTCGACGTCGCGCTGGGTCTGCCGATGCCGCATCCGGCTCTCGAGGCCGTCCGGCAGGCCGTGTCCATGCAGCCCGACCTCACGCGGCCCGGGTGGACCTCGGCGGCGGTGGACGCCACTCGCGAGCCGTACCGGACACTCGCTATCGAGCTGCTCACGGCGGACTTCCCCGCGGGCACGGAGCGCATCGCGCAGACGACGGCGATGGAGTCGCTGCGCAAGCTGCGTCAGCGGGCGCTCGAGCGCGAGAAGGCCGAGCTCAGGAGCGCGCAGCAGCGCCTCGAACCGGGCTCGCCCGAGTTCCGTTCGATCGGTGTCGCCATCCGCGACCTCGATCTGCGGCTGCGGCAGCTCATGGAATCGGAATAGCCGCCGTCGGCGGCGAGTAGCGGTCGAGCGATGAAAACGGCAGGATGATGCGCATGTCCCGACGACCCGACGCGGAAATCGCGGTGCGCTGCGACGATCTCTCGATCGCGCGGACGGGTGACTCCGATCGCGTCGTCGAGGGCGTCAGCGTCACGGTGCGGGCGGGAGAGGCCCTCGCGGTGATGGGTGCGACCGGTTCGGGCAAGTCGACGCTGCTGTCCATCCTCGCCGGCACTGCGCCGTCGGATGTGGGCGTCGTCGGCGGCGCCGCGGAGGTCGCGGGCCTCTCGGTGCGCAAGGGCGGCCGCTCCCGGCGCATGCTGACCTACTACGCCGGGCACATGCCACAGGCCGCGGGAGCCTCGCTCCCGGCTCGGCTGACGGTCGCCGAGGTCATCGCGGAGCCCATCACCTCGCGCGACCGTCGTGTGAGCCAGCGCGCGCTCTCGCTGCGGGTCGCCTCTCTTCTCGACGAGCTGCACCTGCCGCTCGGGGCGGCGTCGCAGTATCCCTACGAGCTCAGCGCCGGAATGCGCCAGCGCGTCGCACTCGCGCGCGCCCTCGTGCTCGACCCGAAGGTCTTCATCGGCGACGACCCGTACGCCAACCTCGACATCGAGGTGCGGATCGCGGCTCGCGAGGCGCTGCTGTCGCGCCGCGACGACACCGGGATGGCGATCGTCATCGCGACGAACGACGTCGAGACCGCCGACGAGCTGGATGCCGCGGCTCTCGTTCTCCACGGGGGACGCCCGGTGGGCTATGGGCCGACGGCGTCGGACGTCGTGTGGACGCCGGACGGCCGGTCTCGGGCTTCTTGAGCAGCGCGACCCGCCCGGGGGACGGTTCATGTCGTGAGCACCCCCGGGGCTTTGCTAATATAGAGGGGTTGCCCAGCGCGAGCGGGTGACTGATCCTCGGTAGCTCAATTGGCAGAGCAATCGGCTGTTAACCGATAGGTTCTTGGTTCGAGTCCAAGCCGGGGAGCGAGAGACCCGCGTTATCTACCGCGGCTCTCACCGAAGGCCCGGGCTTCCACCCCGGGCCTTTACTCATGGGCCCGCCGACGGATCAGCCGAAGACGTGCAGCCCGAGGTCCGCGCTCAGCGCCTCTGCGCCGATGCGTCCGCGCACGCTCGTCCCGTGCTCATCGAGAGGCGGGCTCACGATCGCGGCGCCGAGGGTGCCCGGCGCCGCCAGGACGATCGCGCCCGAGACGCTTGATTTCGCCGGGACCCCGACCGCACGCATCCACCGCCCCGACCCGTCGTACACGCCGCACGTGGCCATCACGGCGACGACGTCGCGCGCGATCCGGGAGGAGACCACGCGTTCGCCGGTCACGGGGTTGACGCCGCCCAGGGCGAGCGTCGCGCCCATCACGGCGAGGGTCTCGGCATCGACGACGGCAGCGCAGGCGCGAGCGTAGACGGCTACCGCGTCGTCCGCCGTGATCGCCAGCGTGCCCTCATCGCGCATCAGGTGTGCGAGGGCGTGGTTGCGGTCTCCGAGCAAGTGTTCGCTGTGCGCGACACCGTCGTCCACCTCGAGCCGGCGACCGGCGAACGCCGAAAGCCCGCCGATGATACGAGCCGTGCGCCCGTCGGGATCATCTCCGTCGACGAGCGCGCAGGTCAGGATGGCGCCGGCGTTCACCATCGGGTTCGGCGGGCGTCCTGTGCCGCTCTCGAGCTTGATCGCGTCGAACGCCTCTCCCGTCGGCTCGATGCCCACCCGGTCGAGGGCGGCCCCGTCGGTGTCGGCGAGAGCCAGCGCGAAGAGGAACGGTTTGACGGCCGACTGGATGCTGAACGGCACCGTCCCGTCCGGTGACGACCGCACAGAGCCGTCGGGCAGCGCGAGAGCGATCGCGCACAGGTCGGGGTCGGCCTGAGCGAGCTCGGGGATGCTCGTCGAGCGTTCGCCGTCGCGCTCGGGGATGAGCCGCCGGCGCAGCGCGTCGATGTCGTACCCGCGAGGATCGACGGCCTCTTTCACGAGGTCAGGCGTCCAGGTCGTCCACGCCCGGCATCCAGGCGTTGCCCGGACGGCCCCACCCGCGCTTCTTGGCGATCTTCTGCGTCGTCTTCCAGTCGGAGTCGTCGAGGCGATCGATGTAGAGGATGCCGTCGAGATGGTCGAACTCGTGCTGCATGATGCGGGCCCGCCAGCCGTCCACCCGGATCTCAACGGGCGAACCGGTGAGGTCCGTTCCCGTCACGAGCACCTCTTCGGAACGGCGCAGCGGGAAGCGTTCGCCGGGGAAGGAGAGACATCCTTCCGACTCGTCGTCGGGGTCGGGCGCGCCGGGCTCGAGCGGGCGCATCCAGAGCTCCGGGTTGATGATCTCGCCGCGCCACGGCCGACCGTCGTCATCCTGGTAGGTGTAGACATAGATGCGCAGACCGACGCCGACCTGCGGAGCCGCCAGCCCGACTCCGGGGGCGGCGTCCATGGTGTCGTACATGTCGGCGACGAGCTGGCGGATCTCGTCCGTGATCTCGATGACGGGCTCGGCGGGGGCGTGCAGCACGGGGTCGCCCATGATGCGAATCGGAAGAACGGGCACGTTGCGAGCCTAATCGAGCCCGCTTCGCGGTTATGGTCGAAAGGTGATTCCGTTTGTCGCGTCCCTCGATGACGTCACCGATCAGCTGATCGGAGTCTTCCGCGAACCCAGAATCCTCATCGGAATCCCGCTCGCGCTGCTCGGCGCCGTGTTCATGTCGTTCGGCGCGCTCTACCAGCACCGGGGCGTGCAGAAGGTCGAGCGGCTCACCAACTCGTCCGGGAGCGCCGGACTCAACGGCTCCCAGCTGCTGAGCCTGCTCAAGCGTCCGTCGTGGGTCGCCGGCACGATCATGCTGGGCCTGGCGATCGTGTGCCAGCTCGCCGCGCTGACTTTCGCGCCGCTCATCCTCGTTCAGCCGCTCGGCGCGATCTCCCTCGTGATCACCACCCTCCTGAACGCGCGCATCACCGGCGTCAAGCCGACGAAGCGATCCGTGCGCTCGATCGTCCTGTGCGTCGGCGGCATCCTCGCCTTCGTCACCGTCGCGGCTCTCGTCGCCACGGAGGAGCCGATCGATCAGGCGCAGCTCATCACGATCCTGGCGCTGCTCGCGGGCGTGCTGCTGATCTCGGGGGCCGTGTGGATGCTGGTGCGCAAGGGCGCGAAGCCGCTCTTCTACATCGCGGCTTCGGGCATCATCTACGGTTTCGTCGCCACCCTCGCCAAGGTCGTGATCTCGCGCATCCAGAACGGCGACTTCGAGTGGCTGACGCTCCTCTGCCTCGTCGGTCTGATCACGGCCACGGCGGTCGGGGCCTACTTCGTCCAGACGGCATACTCCGTCGGACCGCCCGATCTCGTGATCGCCGGGCTCACCGTCATCGACCCGATCGTCGCCGTCATCATCGGCATCGTCATCCTCCGCGAGGCGGCGACGGCGCCCTTGCCGGCGTTCGTCGGCTTCGTCATCGCGGGCGCGATCGCGGTGTACGGCGTGACCTCCCTCGCGCGCAACCACCCGCAGGTCGTGCTCGACAGTCAGCAGCTCCCGATTCCGCGCGGGAGCAAGGGCAAGCACCTCGACGACTGAGCGGTCGCAGCGCGCCCGTGGCGGCTCGCGCGCTAGGCTCGATACGACAGGGGGCGGTGGCCAAGCTGGTCAAGGCAGCGGGCTCATAACCCGACGATCGTGGGTTCAAGTCCCACCCGCCCTACGCACGAATGGCCGCCCGCGGGCGGCCATTCGCATGCAGACGCGCGTGATATCAGGGATGCGTGATCGCGGGGTCCTGCGGGAAGTCCGTGTTGTCGTCGCCGGCCTCCAGGTCGGTGTCATCGAGGTCGGAGCCCGCGCGTGCGGCGTCGGCCTTCACCTCGTCGCTGGCCGCGTCGGTCGGTGCGGCGGTGTCGGCGTGAGCGTCGTCGGCGTCGCGGTGGTGGGGAGTGCTGTCGGACATGCGGCATCCTTTCCTCGTTGTGTGACATCCACCCTGTCCGCCGGACGCGACGCGCGAAAGGCGCTTGACATCGGATGATGGGCGAAATCGTGACACGGTTGTGATTCTTCAGGTTCGTGCGCGATAATCGACGCCATAACCGAACACATCGCCGGCATCCGGGATCAGGTCGTAGGGGAAGACGTACCTGATGAAACGGAGGAGTCATGGCGACACCACAGGCGCGTGGAGTGATCTTCATCCACTCCGCGCCACGCGCGTTGTGCCCGCACCTCGAGTGGGCGGCAGGGCGTGCGCTCGGACGCGCGGTCAGCTTCGACTGGGAAGACCAGCCGGTGCTCGACGGCAGCCGCCGCGCGGAGTTCTACTGGGAGGGACCCGCCGGAACCGGCGCGGCTCTCGCGACGGCGATACGCGGCTGGGAGCACCTGCGTTTCGAGGTATCGGAGGATCCGACCCCGCGCAGTGACGGCGGTCGGTGGATGCACACGCCCAGTCTCGGAATCCACTATGCCCAGACCGACGCGTCCGGCAACGTCGTGATCGGCGAGGACCGCATCCGCTATGCCATGGAGATCGCAGCGGGCGATGTCCGTGAGCTGCAGCGGGAGCTCGACGTCGCGCTGGGCGCAGCCTGGGACGAGGAGCTCGAGCCCTTCCGCCACGCCGGCGACGACGCCGCGGTGGTGTGGCTGCACAAGGTGGGCTGACCCCGAGTCGCACACAGACCCAGCCGGCCCGTGCGTTCGTACCGAGCCCCGGTGGAACGATCCCGGGGAACGGGAGCACGTACGGGACGGCTGACCCGAAAGAAGACCGACCCCCGCGGAGAGCGTCCGCGGGGGTCGGTTTCGTGTGCGCGGGGCGATCAGGCCGATCGGAACGCGACGACGGCGTTGTGACCGCCGAAGCCGAACGAGTTGCTGATCGCCAGCAGGTCGCCGTCGCCGAGGCTCTGGGTCTCGCCCGAGACCCGGAACGGCACGGCGGGATCCTGCTCGGTGATGTTGATCGTCGGCGGCGCGATGCGGTCGCGCAGGGCGAGGATCGTGAAGATCGCCTCGAGCGCTCCGGTGCCGCCGAGCAGGTGGCCGGTGGACGCCTTCGTCGCCGAGACCGGGATCTCGTCGATGCGGTCGCCGAACACGCTGCGCAGCGCCTGGTACTCGTTGGGATCGCCGACGGGGGTCGAGGTCGCGTGCGCATTGATGTGCGCGACGTCGTCGGGGGAGGCATCGGCCTGCTCGAGAGCGGCGCGCACCGCGCGCGATGCGCCGGCGCCCTCGGGGTCGTTGGCCGTGATGTGGTACGAGTCGGCCGTGACGCCGCCGCCCACGGCATACGCGTAGATCTTCGCGCCGCGGGCCTTGGCGTGCTCCTCGGTCTCGAGGATCAGCACACCGGCGCCCTCACCCATGACGAAGCCGTCACGGTCGACGCTCGTCGGTCGCGAGGCGGTCGCCGGGTCGTCGTTTCGACGCGACAGGGCCTGCATCGACGAGAACGACGCCATCGTGATGGGGTGGATCGCCGACTCGGTGCCGCCCGCGATGACGATGTCGGCCAGACCGTCCTGCAGGTGCTCGATCGCGTTGACGATCGACTCGGTGCTCGAGGCGCAGGCGCTGGCCACGGTCCGCGCGAAGGCGCGGGCACGGAAGTGCAGCGACAGGTTGCCGGCGGCCGCGTTCGGCATCAGCATCGGAACCGTCATCGGCAGAACGCGCCGCGGTCCCTTCTCGCGGAGCGTGTCCCACGCGTCGAGCAGGGTCCACACCCCGCCGATGCCGGTCGCGAAGTCGACGCCGAGACGCTCGGGGTCGACATCGGGGCTACCGGCATCCGTCCATGCCTCCATCGCCGCGACCATCGCGAACTGCGATGCCGGGTCGAGGCGCTTGGAAACGGGGCGCTCCAGCACGGTGTCGGGGCGCACGATCGCCTCGGCGGCGAAGTGGACCGGGATCTGGTACTTCTCGACCCACTCGTGTTCGAGTGTGCGCGCGCCGGAACGGCCGGCCAGCAGTCCATCCCAGCTCTCGGGTGCGGTGCCGCCTAGGGGCGACGACGCTCCGATTCCGGTGACGACGATACGCGGGGTGCTCATGGATCTCCTCGGTGGAACCCCGGCGGGGGCGTGTGCCCCCGCCGGTGGGGGTTACGCCTGGTTGGACGTGATGTAGGTGACGGCGTCGCCGACGGTCTTGAGGTTCTTGACCTCTTCGTCGGGGATGGTGACGCCGAACTTCTCCTCGGCGTTGACGACGATCGTCATCATCGAGATCGAGTCGATGTCGAGGTCGTCGGTGAAGGACTTCTCGAGGGCGACCTCGTCGGCCGAGATGCCGGTCTCGTCGGTGATGAGCTCGGCGAGTCCTGCGAGGACCTCGTCGTTGCTGAATGCCATGGGGTTTCTCCTTGTTATCTCTGGACCGACCCGGACGCGGGCCGCTGTTCAGTCTAGGTGCGAGGGCCCGCCCGATCAGGGAAGGACGACGACCTGCGCGCCGAAGACGAGCCCGGCGCCGAAGCCGATCTGGAGGGCCAGACCGCCGCTCAGCTCGGGGTTCTCCTCGAGAAGGCGGTGCGTGGCGAGCGGGATGGACGCCGCCGACGTGTTGCCGGTGGTCTCGATGTCGCGACCGATCGCGACGGTCTCGGGCAGACCGAGCTGCTTGGCGAACTCGTCGATGATGCGCATGTTGGCCTGGTGCGGGATGAACGCGGCGAGGTCTCCCGCCTGGATGCCGGCTTCCTCGATGGCCCGCCGTGCGACCTTCACCATCTCCCAGACCGCCCAGCGGAACACGGTCGGTCCCTCCTGGCGGAGGGTCGGCCACGGCGCGGTCCCGTCGCGGAACTCCACGAGCGTGTGGTTCATCCCCACGGCGTCGGCCTTCGACCCGTCCGAACCCCAGACCGTCGGGCCGATGCCCGGGGTGTCGCTCGGACCGACGATCGCGGCACCTGCCCCGTCGCCGAGGAGGAACGAGATCGTGCGGTCGGTCGGGTCGACGATGTCGCTGAGCTTCTCTGCGCCGACGACGGCGACGTAGCGCGCTGCACCCGCGCGAACGAGAGCATCGGCCTGGGTCACCCCGTAGGAGAAGCCGGCGCACGCCGCGTTGACGTCGTACGCCGCCGCCGGGTTCGCCCCGACGCGGTCGGCGACGATCGCCGAGACCGACGGCGTCTGCTTCGGGTTCGAGATCGTCGAGACGATGACGGCGTCGACCTGATCGGCGGGCACCCCGCTGCGCTGGATCGCCTCGGCGACGGCATCCGCGGCGAGGTCGATCACGGTGGTGTCCTTGTCGGCGCGGACGCGCGTGACGATGCCGGTGCGCTGGCGGATCCACTCGTCGCTCGAGTCGATCGGGCCGACGAGGTCGTCGTTCGGCACGGCGTTCTGGCCGCGAGCCGCCCCGTAGGCGTAGATGCGCGTGTGGGCGGGGCCGGTGGCCTGGCGAATGGCGGCGGTCATGCGGCACCTCCGGAGATGAGAGCGGATGCGGCGACGAGGTCGTCGGGGGTCTTCACGGCGACCGAGGGCACACCGCGAAGAGCGCGCTTCGCCAGACCCACGAGGGTGCCGGCGGGAGCGAACTCGATGATGCCCGTCACACCGTGCTCGGCGAACGACGCCATGCACAGATCCCAGCGAACGGGGGAGGCGACCTGGGCGACCAGGCGGTCGAGCGCGTCGCGGCCTTCGGCCACGACGGCGCCGTCACGGTTCGACCACAGCGTGAGGTCCGGGTCGTTCACCGAGGTGGCGGATGCCGCCGCGGCGAGCGTGTCGACGGCGGGCGCCATGTACCGCGTGTGGAACGCGCCGGCGACCTGAAGGGGAATGACCCGGGTCGCAGCGACGGGCTCGGCGGCCAGGCTCGCGAGAGCGTCGAGTGCGCCGGCCGCGACGATCTGTCCGCCGCCGTTGTAGTTCGCCGGGGTGAGATCGAGCTCCTCCAGACGGGCGACGACGGCATCCTGGTCACCGCCGAGCACGGCGCTCATGCCGGTCTGCTCGCGGGTCGCGGCATCCGCCATGGCGCGGCCGCGGAGTCCGACCAGACGCATCGCGTCATCGTCGCTCAGCACGCCGCCGGCGGCGAGCGCCGCGATCTCGCCGACCGAGTGGCCGGCGACGCCTGCCGGGCGAGCGCCGTCGGCGACGAGCGCGCTGTACGACAGCAGGCTGGCGGCGACGATGAGCGGCTGAGCCACGGCAGTGTCTCGGATGCGATCCGCATCCCACTCCGTACCGGCGGAGACGAGGTCGACCTCGGCGAGCTCGGAGAAGCGCTCGAGGCGTTCACGCGCACCCTCCAGCTCGAGCCACGGGGCGAGGAAGCCGGGGGACTGCGACCCCTGCCCGGGGAAGACGGCGATGATCACTGTTACATCCTTCCAAGTTCAGTCGGTCGACCGCTGGCGACGATGTCACAACAATGCGGCGAACCTTTGTGTCGACCGTACAGTCGACGGGTCGTGAGTAGCGGTCAGCGGCAGCGCGTCGTCGTCAGCTCCGGCGCGACTGCGGCGCGCGGCGCCTCGTGAGGTCGTTGCCGATCGAGCCGAGAATGAGCGCGGTCTGCAGGATGAGCGCCTCGCGCGGCCCCGTCGCGTCCCACCCGATGACGTCGGAGACGCGCTTGAGGCGGTAGCGCACGGTGTTGGGGTGCACGAAGAGCTCACGCGCGGTCGCCTCGAGGGACCGGCCGTTGTCGAGATAGCTCCACAGGGTGGCGACGAGGTCGGCCGAGTGGGCGAGCAGCGGACGGTAGATCCGCTCGACCAGGGTCGCCTTGGCGACGGGATCGCCGGCGAGCGCCCGCTCGGGCAGCAGATCATCCGCCTCGGCGGGACGCGGTGCGTGACGCCAGGCGCCGGCGACCGCGAACCCCGCGAGCGCCGCGCGGGCGCTCTGGCTCGCGTCGACCAGGGCGGGCACGGTGGGGCCGAGCACCAAGTGACCGGGGCCGAACCCGGGTTCGAGCCGCGCCGCGATCTCGAGGAAGCTCAGCTCGGGCACCGGCTCGACCCGGCCCGGCAGGTCGGCGCGCCCGATCACGAGCACCAGGCGCAGACCCTGGACGCCGACGAGGACGTCGACGCCCATCTTCCGGGCGGCGCGACGCAGCTGGTCGACGTCGAACTGCGGGGGAGCGGTGCCGACGAGGACGGCGACCGCACCGTGCCCATGCCAGCCGAGCGCGGCGATCCGACTCGGCAGCTCCTCGTCGGTCTCACCCGTGAGGATGGAATCGACCACGAGCGCCTCGAGGCGGGCATCCCACAGTCCGCGCGCCTCGGCGGCACGCGCGTATACGTCTGCGGCGGCGAAGGCGACGTCGCGCGAGTACTTCAGGATCGCTTCGCGGACATCGTCGCCGCGATGGGCTACCCGCTCCTCGGTGACTTCGACGGTCACCCGCACGAGCTGCAGGGTCTGCGTCAGGCTGACGCTGCGCAACAGCTCGCGCGGAGCTGCGGCGAAGATGTCGGCGGCGATGCGCGGGGTCGAGGTCGGATCCTCGTACCACTGGATGAACGAGGTGATGCCCGCCTGCGCGACCAGTCCCACAGAGGACCGGCGCGCAGGCGGCATCTCGGCGTACCAGGGCAGCGTCTCCTCGAGCCGATTGATCGTGGCCGTGGCCAGATCACCCGAGATCCGGCGGAGCCACGCGAGTGTCTCCGCCTTCGAGCTGTCGTCGGTCACCGAAGGGTCAGCTCTCGCCGCCTGCGTTCCCGCTCGTGCCGGCCGTCACGTCGTGCAGGCGGTAGCGCTCGATCGCCTGTGCCGACAGACCGCGGTCGACGACACCGTCCTCGGCCAGGGCCTGGAGCGTGCGCACCACGATCGACGGTCCGTCGATCTTGAAGAACCGACGGGCGGCCGGACGCGTGTCGGAGAAGCCGAAGCCCTCCGCGCCCAGCGTCGCGAAGCGGCGCGGCACCCACGGACGGATCTGGTCCTGCACGGCGTGCATGAAGTCGCTGACCGCAATGACCGGGCCCTCGGAGTCGTTGAGCTTCTGCGTGACGAACGCGGTACGCGGCTCGTCCGTCGGGTGCAGGAAGTTGTGCTCGTCGACGGCGAGGCCGTCGCGGCGCAGCTCGGTCCAGCTCGTCACCGACCAGACGTCGGCGATCACGCCCCAGTCGTCCTTGAGGAGCTTCTGCGCCTCGTAGGCCCACGGCACGCCGACACCCGAGGCGAGAAGCTGAGCGCGCGGCCCGTCGCCCTCGCCGACGCTCACGCGGTGGATGCCGCGGATGATGCCGTCGACGTCGACATCCTCGGGCTCCTTCGGCTGCACCAGCGGCTCGTTGTAGAGCGTGATGTAGTACATGACGTTCGGGTCGGGGTGGTTGCCGCCGTACATGCGCTCGAGGCCGGACCGCACGATGTGCGCGATCTCGTAACCGTATGCCGGGTCGTACGACACGGTGGCGGGGTTGGTCGACGCGAGCAGGTGCGAGTGACCGTCGGCGTGCTGCAGGCCCTCACCGGTCAGCGTCGTGCGCCCGGCCGTCGCGCCCATGATGAACCCGCGGGCCATCTGGTCGCCCGCCGCCCACTGCGCGTCGCCGGTGCGCTGGAATCCGAACATCGAGTAGAAGACGTAGACCGGGATGAGCGGTTCGCCGTGGGTGGCGTACGAGGTTCCGATCGCGGTGAACGCCGCGACGGCACCGGCCTCGTTGATGCCGACGTGGAGGATCTGACCCTGCGGGCTCTCCTTGTACGCCAGCAGGAGCTCGCGGTCGACCGAGGTGTAGTTCTGCCCGTGCGGGTTGTAGATCTTCGCCGTCGGGAAGTACGCGTCCATGCCGAACGTGCGCGCCTCGTCGGGGATGATCGGCACGATGCGGTGACCGAAGTCCTTCGCACGCAGCAGATCCTTGAGCAGGCGCACGAACGCCATCGTGGTGGCGATCTCCTGCGTGCCCGAGCCCTTCTTCGGCAGCGCGTACGACTCGTCGCCGGGCAGCGTGAGCGGTGCGTGGTTCGTGCGGCGCTGCGGCAGGAACCCGCCGAGCTCGCGGCGACGCTCGAGCATGTAGCGGATCGTCTCGTCCTCGGGGCCCGGGTGGTAGTACGGCGGGAGGTACGGGTTCTCCTCGAGCTGCGCGTCGGTGATCGGGATGCGCATCGAGTCGCGGAAGTGCTTCAGGTTCTCGAGCGTCATCTTCTTCATCTGGTGGGTCGCGTTGCGGCCCTCGAAGTGGTGACCGAGACCGTAGCCCTTGATCGTCTTCGCGAGGATGACGGTCGGCTGGCCCTTGTGCTCCATCGCCTGCTTGTACGCGGCGTAGACCTTCTGGTAGTCCAGACCGCCGCGGCGGAGCTTGCCCCAGATGTCGTCGTCCGACCAGTCCTTCACGAGAGCCGCGGTGCGCTCGTCGCGACCGAAGAAGTGCTCACGGATGAACGCGCCGTCCTCGGCGCGATAGGTCTGGAAGTCGCCGTCGGGCGTGGTGTTCATCAGACGCACGAGCGCGCCCTCGTCATCCTGCGACAGCAGCTCGTCCCAGCCTCGGCCCCAGACGACCTTGATGACGTTCCAGCCGGCACCGCGGAAGTACGCCTCGAGCTCCTGGACGATCTTGCCGTTTCCGCGGACCGGGCCGTCGAGGCGCTGGAGGTTGCAGTTGATGACGAACGTGAGGTTGTCGAGTCCCTCGTTGGCCGCGACCTGCAGCTGACCGCGGCTCTCGACCTCGTCCATCTCGCCGTCGCCGAGGAAGGCCCAGACGTGCGAGTCGGACAGGTCCTTGATGCCCCGGTTGGTGAGGTACTTGTTGTTCATCGCCTGGTAGATGGCGTTGATGGGGCCGAGGCCCATCGACACCGTCGGGAACTGCCAGTAGTCCGGCATCAGACGCGGGTGCGGGTACGACGGGATGCCGTCGGGCGCCTTCGAGGCTT
This sequence comes from Microbacterium sp. Yaish 1, assembly GCF_002245215.1. GTDB lineage: Bacteria > Actinomycetota > Actinomycetes > Actinomycetales > Microbacteriaceae > Microbacterium. The sequence continues at coordinate 690,226 of NZ_NPMR01000002.1, read as the reverse complement.
CCTGGCGGAAGCCGTCGAGCTGGCTCTCGGTCAGGCGCCCCTCGAGGTACGAGCGGGCGTAGATGCCGGGTGAGGCGTGGCCCTGGATGAAGATCTGGTCGCCGCCGGACGGGTGGTCCGGGCCGCGGAAGAAGTGGTTGAAGCCGACTTCGTAGAGCGAGGCCGACGACGCGTAGGTCGAGATGTGTCCGCCAACGCCGATGCCGGGACGCTGAGCGCGGTGCACGGTGACCGCGGCGTTCCAGCGGATCCAGCGGCGGTAGCGGCGCTCGAGCTCCTCATCGCCGGGGAATTCCGGCTCGTTCTCGGGCGCGATGGTGTTGATGTAGTCCGTCACCGGCACCTGCGGGACGTTCAGCTGCAGCTCGTGCGAGGCCTGCAGCAGGCTCAGCATGATCTCGCGACCGCGACCCGAGCCCTTCGCATCGACCAGCTGGCGCAGCGACTCCTGCCATTCACCGGTCTCTTCCGGGTCGCTGTCCAGGGCGTCCTGGGAGTAGGGGTCTTGATCGTTGACAGTCACGGGCGACCTTTCTCGTATGGCAGATCGTGCCAGGTAATCACCACGGGCAGGGCGCGGGCGTTGTCGGGCGCGCACAAGCACCGCACGACAGCCTACTCACGCTCGGAGGGGTCGGCGCTCTCGTACACTGAGACCAGGGGCCTATAGCTCAGTTGGTTAGAGCACCTCGTTTACACCGAGGGAGTCGGGAGTTCGAGTCTCTCTGGGCCCACATGAAAGCCACCCCCGCAGATCAGCTGCTGCTGCTGGACATCGCTCGCCTCGACGCGCAGGCACGCGGAGCGGAGGCCGCGAAGCGCAATCCGGCTCAGGCTGCGCGTGTCAACGAGCTGCTCGCGCGTCGTCAGGAGCTCTCCGTCGAATTGACGGGTCTTCTCGGCAAGCGCGACGACATCGAGGCCGAGCTCAAGCGCATCGCCTCGGACGTCGCGGTCGTCGACGCCCGGGCCGCACGCGATGCCGAGCGGCTGGCCGCGACGTCGAACCCGAAGGACGCCCAGGGCCTCGAGCACGAGATCGCCTCGCTCGCGCGCCGCAAGAGCGAGCTGGAGGACGCGCAGCTCGAGGCGATGGAGCGCCTGGAGGCCGCAGAGGCCGCGGTCTCGGCGCAGCAGGCCCTGATCGCCGAGGTCAACGACGAGGGCGGCCGGTTGAGCGCCGAAGGCAAGGCCGCCGTCGCGGACGCCCAGGCGCGTCTCGACGCCGCCACCCGTGACCGTGCGGCGGTCGCGGCCAAGGTGCCCGCAGATCTTCTGTCGTGCTACGAGTCGCTCGCCGAGCGGACACCGGGCGCCGGTCTCCTGCAGCGCCGCACGTGCGGCGGGTGCCACATGGAGCTCTCCGGAACCGACCTCAAGGCGATCGGGCAGGCTGCTGCCGACGAGGTCGTGACGTGCCCCGAGTGCGGCTGCATCCTCGTCCGCACCGACGAATCCGGTCTGTGACCCGTCGATGACCGCGCCGCGCGCCCGCTGGCGCGCGGTGGGACGCCGCACCGACGGAGACGTCGACGTCGCCGTCGTGGATGCCGCCGGCGCGGTGATCGAGCGCAGTCGTGTCGCCGCCGGCGAGCTGGCAGGTGAGATCGCAGCCGATCCCGATGCGCGATGGATCTGGTCCGATACGACGGCCTGGTATCACGACATCCTCGCCGCGGGCGTGCGTGTCCCGCGGTGCCATGACGTGCGCCTGTGCCATGCGATTCTTCGCGACAGCTCACTCGTCACGGACGGCGCACAGCTGCGGGCCGCGACCGTCTGGGATGCCGCACCGGACGACCCGGTGTCTGATCGCGACGTCCTCTTCTCGCTCGAGCCGGCTGCCGACGCCCTCCCGCACGACCTCGACGCGACGCTGGCGGAGTTCGCGCGTCAGGCCCGGGCGATCGAGTGCGCGACCGACCCCGGCCGACTGCGCCTGCTGACCGCCGCGGAGTCTGCCGGAGCCCTCGTCGCCGTCGAACTGAACACCGCCGGCGTCCCGTGGAGCCGCGAGGTGCACGACGCGATCCTCGCCGACGCGCTCGGTCCGCGCCCGCGACCGGGTGAGCTGCCGAGTCTCGTCCGCGACCTGGCCGACCGGGTGCGGGCCGCCCTCGGCGACCCGGCCGCGAGCCTCGACTCGCAGCCGCGCCTGCTGCGCTCGCTGCATCGGGTGGGTGTGCTCGTGGAGTCGACGAGCAAGTGGGAGCTCCGACGTCACGAGCACCCGGTCATCGAGCCGCTCCTGGCCTACAAGCGTGCGATGCGGCTGCTGAGCGCCAACGGCTGGGCGTGGATGGACGAGTGGATCCCGACCGACCGGTTCCGTCCGGTCTACGTTCCGGGCGGAGTCGTCACGGGGCGCTGGGCGTCGTCGGGCGGGGGAGCGCTGCAGCTGCCGCGGATGCTGCGCCCCGCGGTGCGCGCCGATCCGGGATGGCAGCTGGTGGTCGCGGACGTCGCTCAGCTCGAGCCGCGCATCCTCGCGGCGATGTCCGGTGACCTCGCTCTCGCCGACGCTGCACGGGGCCGTGACCTGTACGAGGGCATCGTGGCACGCGGTACCGTCCCCTCGCGCCAGGAGGCGAAGATGGCGCTGCTCGGTGCGATGTACGGGGCGACGACCGGCGACAGCGGCCGGCTCGTCCCGTCGCTTCGCCGCGCCTATCCCCGGGCGATGGCCCTCGTCGACGACGCGGCGCGCGTGGGCGAGGAGGGCGGCTCGGTGCGTACGCTCCTCGGGCGCACCAGCCCGGCCCCGTCAGCCGGGTGGCGAGACCTCCAAGCGGACGCCGCCGAGCCCGAGGCATCCGACGCCATCAAGACGCTCGCCCGGTCACGGGCGCGCGAGCGCGGGCGCTTCACGAGGAACTTCGTCGTCCAAGGAACCGCCGCCGAGTGGGCGCTCGCCTGGCTCGCCGACCTGCGGCAGCGCCTGGCGTCGTTTCCGAGCGTCGGAGATCACCCCGTCACGGGACGCGCGCACCTCGCGTTCTTCCTCCACGACGAGATCATCGTGCACACCCCGGTCGAGCACGCCGAGGCCGCCTCGGCAGCTGTTCGCGATGCCGCCGACGCGGCCGGGCGGCTGCTCTTCGGCTCGTTCCCCCTCGACTTCCTGCTGGACGTGCGCATCGCGGCATCCGCCGACAAGAGCTGACGACGGGCGAAGGCGGGCCCGCCGGTAGACTCGACGGGCGAATGGGTCGGCTGGACGGTCGCGTGGCGGGCAACCGCACCGAGGAACGTCCGGGCTCCACAGGACAGGACGGTGGGTAACACCCACCCGGAGTGATCCGCGAGACAGTGCCACAGAAAGCAGACCGCCGGCGTCCGCGCCGGTAAGGGTGAAAGGGTGGTGTAAGAGACCACCGGGGTCGTGGTGACACGACTCGCACGGTAAACCTCGTCCGGAGCAAGGTCAGACAGGGGATGTTGACGCGGTCCGCCGAGTCCCCGGGTAGACCGCTGGAGCGGCACGGCAACGTGTCGCCGAGAGAGATGGCCGTCCACGGGGCTCACGCCCCCGGACAGAACCCGGCGTACAGGCCGGCCCATTCGCCCGAACGTCTCCCCTCGCGCTCGCGTTAGGCGCACTTCCGCGCATCGTGCGGGGTTCGGATGCCGCGAAGCGTCACCATGCTTCCTGGCGCGCGCCCTATCTTCACTATCGAGGAACGCGAACCTTGCGCCTGAACGCCAGTGTGGGTGGAATCATCGATGCTAGGCGGAGCGATCAAGCGGCTATGCTAAATGGACACAACACCTGAGCTCGGGGGGAGTCCTAAGGTGCAGTACCTCATCATCTTCTTCGCGATCGTCCTCATTATCTCTTTGCTGGTGAACTTCTGGTACGTCGCGATTCCGGCGGCGATCATCGCGGTGATTGCTTGGAAGGCGCCGAGCGTCATTCGCGAGATACGTAAGCGGAGGTATTTCGCCAGTGACGAGTTCGCTGCACATAAGGCGGAGATAGCTGCGCTCACTTATGAACACAACGAAGTCACCCAGTACGTCGCTGAGATCCGGGATCGCGGTTCCTTCGAGGTCGGCGCCACGGGGACGGGGCGGTACGCGCACCTCGCCACGTTCGAGAACACCAGCGCCCACAATTACCGGCGAGACCGCAATGTCGCGGAGTACGCGGCGAGTAACGTGCACAACTGCTCGCTGCAGTTGGTCAGAAACGCCGCGAGCAACCCGATCAAGTACGTCTCCAAGTACTTCGACATCAGAGCAGACGAGGGCACGCTGGCCGACGTGGAGACGCTGGGGGAGAGTATCTCGAGCCTCGAAGCGGCGGTAGCAAACCTTCGGGCCCGCGAGTCGCAGATCGTGGGTGTAGTTAGCCCGCCTCCGTTCATCATGAAGTACTTCGCGGATGAGTTCATGTCGCAGGTCGGCGTCAAGTTGTCGCCTGTGTCCGTTCCCTACCCGGAGTACCGATTCGAGTACGTGAGCGCTGGTGGTAACAGCTCCCAGCGCACCACGGTGAAGTTGGACACTCCGGCGATCGACGCGATGGTCGAGTTCCTCGCTCAGTCGATCAAGTTCCGGAAGTCCGCCCAGGGGCAGCGGGCGCTGATGACTGCCAGACTCCGCGCCTACATCAAGGATCGCGACGGATGGGCATGCAAGAGCTGTGGCGCGTCCGTCCGGGTTGAACCGAATCTGCTCCTGGAAGTCGACCACATCATCCCTGTGTCGCGCGGCGGGATGACGGTTGAGGAGAACCTGCAGACGCTCTGTTGGCGTTGCAACCGTTCTAAGTCAAACAAGCTCATCGCCTCCTGATCTCGCCCCCGAGGTCGCGGCTGAGCGCGTACGCCTTTTTCACTCGGCGAATCGTCGCTCGGGTGTCGCATCGTCCGATTTCCGCTCCCCAGAACGCGCGCGGCGCGACGCACGCTCAGCTAGAGCCCGGGCGCATGGCCGATATGCCCACCACAGAAGCCGGCGTACAGGCCGGCCCATTCGCCCGAACGTCTCCCCTCGCGCTCGCGTCAGGCGCACTTCCGCGTATCGTGCGCGACTCGAAGCGCGCGTGATGCGCGGAAGTGCGCCCGAAGCCGAAGGGCCGCCGAGACCTGGCCGCGCGACGGTCAGTGGGCGGTCGTGCCGGCGAGGTCTTCCGTGGTCTCGTCGAGGACGCCCGGGCGCTCGCCCGCGAGCGCGAGGGCCGCTGCGCCGATGATGCCGGCGTTGTTGCGGTGGACGGCGGGCACGATCGGCGTCTTCAGGTCGAGCAGCGGCAGGAACTTGTCGGCGTGCTTGGACACTCCGCCGCCCACGACGAACAGGTCGGGGGAGAAGAGGAACTCGATGTGGCTGTAGTACCACTGCAGCCGCTCGGCCCACTCGGGCCAGTCGAGCTGGTCGCGCTCCATCGCCGAGTACGCGGCCCAGGCCTCGGCGTCCTTGCCGTGCTTCGCCCGGTGGACGTGCCCGAGCTCGGAGTTGGGGATCAGCACGCCGTTGTAGATCATGGCCGAGCCGATGCCGGTGCCGAGGGTCGTCAGGATGACGAGCCCGTCCTGGCCGCGTGCGGCGCCGTAGCGCAGCTCGGCGACGCCGGCGACATCCGCGTCGTTCGCGAAGTGGATCTGGCGGCCGAGCCCCTTCTCGAAGAAGCTCTCGGCCTCGAAATCGATCCAGGTGTCGGCGACGTTGGCCGCCGACAGGGTGCGGCCGTTCTTCACGATCGCGGGGAAGGCCACGCCGAGCGGCACGTCGCCCGCGTCGGTCACCTCGAGTCGGTCGAGCACGACCTTGACGGCATCCAGGACGTCCTCGGGCTCGGCGCCCTTCGGGGTGGCGACCTTGATGCGGTCGGTCAGGAGCTCGCCGGTCGACAGGTCGACGACGGCTCCCTTGATCCCGGTTCCCCCGATGTCCACTCCGACGGCCCGCGTCGCACTCGCACTCATACGGCTCAGCCTATCGAGCGCGAGCCGGGCGGATTAGGCTCGGACCGAGCGCCACCGCAGGCGCAGTCTGGAGCGACCATGCCCGAGAGCGACGGCGAGTACTGGTACAACCTCACGACGCACGAGGTCGAGCGCGGCAAGCAATCGCCGGGCGCCGATCGTGCCGGCCCGTTCGCCTCGGCCGAGGAAGCAGCCCGGGCGCCGCAGATCATGGCGCAGCGGGCGCAGGCGTGGCGAGAGGACGAGGCTCGGGAGGATGACTGGGGCACGCCGCCGTCGGAGGGCGCTCGCCGCCAGTAGTCTGGGACCCGACCCTGTCTCGGAGAGGACGCGATGGACAAGCAGCGGGACTTCGTACTGCGAACGATCGAGGAGCGCGGCGTCAAGTTCGTGCGGCTCTGGTTCACCGATGTGATCGGCACCCTGAAGTCGGTGGCGATCGCGCCGGCCGAGGTCGAAGGCGCGTTCGCCGAGGGGCTCGGGTTCGACGGTTCGGCCATCGAGGGGCTGACGCGCAGCTACGAGTCGGACCTGCTCGCCCACCCGGATCCGACGACGTTCCAGCTCCTGCCCTGGCGCGGTGAGATCGACCCGACCGCTCGGATGTTCTGCGACATCACGACGCCCGACGGCCAGCCCGCTGTCGCCGACCCCCGCAACGTTCTCAAGCGGACCCTCGCGAAGGCCGCCGACGCCGGGTTCACGTTCTACACGCACCCCGAGATCGAGTTCTACCTGCTGAAGTCGTCGTCGTACGGCCCCGACGGTCCCGAGCCGGTCGATTCCGCCGGCTACTTCGACAACGTCCCGGGCGGCACGGCCCACGACTTCCGCCGGCGCTCGGTCCGGATGCTGGAAGACCTCGGCATCTCCGTCGAGTACAGCCACCACGAGGGTGGCCCCGGCCAGAACGAGATCGACCTGCGTTACGCCGACGCCCTCGCGACGGCCGACAACATCATGACGTTCCGGACCGTCATCAAGGAGGTGGCGATCGAGCAGGGCGTGTACGCGACCTTCATGCCGAAGCCCCTCAGCGGCCACCCGGGCAGTGGAATGCACACCCACATGTCGCTCTTCGAGGGCGACGTGAACGCGTTCTACGAAGAGGGCGCGCAGTACCAGCTCTCGCAGACGGGTCGGCAGTTCATCGCCGGTCTTCTCCGTCACGCGAACGAGATCTCCGCGGTCACCAACCAGTTCGTGAACTCGTACAAGCGTCTGTGGGGCGGCGACGAGGCCCCGAGCTTCATCACGTGGGGCCACAACAACCGCTCGGCTCTTGTGCGGGTGCCGATGTACAAGCCCAACAAGAGCCAGTCCTCGCGCGTCGAGTACCGAGCTCTGGACTCGGCCGCGAACCCGTACCTCGCCTACGCGCTGCTGCTGGCCGCGGGCCTCAAGGGCATCGAAGAGGGCTACGAGCTGCCGGCCGAGGCCGAGGACAACGTGTGGTCGCTCACCGACTCCGAGCGTCGGGCCCTCGGCTACGCGCCCCTGCCCGCGAGCCTCGACCACGCCCTCGAGTACATGGAGGAGTCCGAGCTCGTCGCCGAGACGCTCGGCGAGCAGGTGTTCAACTACGTGCTGCTGAACAAGCGACGCGAGTGGCAGAACTACCGTGCCCAGGTGACTCCGTTCGAGCTCAAGAGCAACCTGGAGATGCTCTGAGGCCATGAGCCGGTCACCTCGTTCGACCGGACTGACGGGGCTGGCCCGCGCGGGTTTCGACGATCTCGGACGGGCTGACGCCGACCTCGCCGACCTCGCCGAGCTGACGGGGGTCGACCGGGACGAGCTGATCGCGTCGGCCGAGGCGGCCGCGGACCCCGATGCCGCGGTGTCGGCGCTGCTGCGCATCGCGCGGCGCGACGCGTCGATCGTGACCGACTCGTTGCGACGCCGGCCCGGCGCGGTCTGGTCGGTGCTCGGCGCGTCGCTCGGGCTGGCCGACTTCTACCTGCGGCATCCCGAGGAGCTCGCCGATCTCGCCTCCGAGGGCGACGGACTCCCGACACGCGACGAGTTGAGCGCGCAGATGCTGGATGCCGTCGGCGCCGAGGACGGCTTCGCGGCGTCCTCGGGTGATGACGCCTGGGTTGCGCTGCGGGTGCGGTACCGGCGGATGCTGGCACGCATCGCCCGGTTCGACCTCGCGGCATCCGACCCGACGATCATCCTGCACGCGGTCGCCGCGGCCCTCGCCGACGCGGCCGGCGCCGCCCTCGAAGCGTCTCTCGCCGTGGCACGCAGCAGGCTGGTCGCCGGTGTCCCGGGAGCCGGCCGTTTCGAGCGCGACGCGGTCGCCGCGACGCGCCTCGCGATCATCGGGATGGGCAAGTCCGGGGCGCGCGAGCTGAACTACGTCAGCGACGTCGACGTCATCTTCGTCGGCGGGTCGGCCGACGAAGACGTCGTCTCGGAGGCGCAGGCCGTCGAGGTCGCGACGCGACTGGCGATTCAGACGATGCGCGGCATCTCGGAGGTTGAGATCGAGCCGCCCCTGTGGGAGGTCGACCCGAACCTGCGCCCCGAGGGGAAGCAGGGCGCACTCGTGCGCACCCTCGAGTCGCACATCGCCTACTACGACCGCTGGGCGAAGAGCTGGGAGTTCCAGGCTCTGCTCAAGGCGCGTCCGCTTGCCGGCGACGCGGAGCTGGGGGAGCAGTACGTCGACGCCGTGCAACCGATGGTGTGGGCGAGCGCGGCCCGTGAGAACTTCGTCGAGAGCGTGCAGAAGATGCGCGAGCGGGTGACCGACCACATCCCTCCGGCCGAGGTCGCGCGGCAGCTCAAGCTCGGGCCGGGCGGCATCCGCGATGTCGAGTTCACCGTCCAGCTGCTGCAGCTCGTGCACGGCGCGACCGACGACCGTATCCGGGAGCGCTCGACGCTCGACGCGCTGGATGCGCTCGTGTCGGAGGGATACATCGGACGCGAGGACGCGTCGCGCTTCGCGCTCGACTACCGGCGTCTGCGCGTCATGGAGCACAGGCTGCAGCTGCGCGAGCTGCGCCGGACCCATCTCATGCCCGAAGACGGGGCGGCCCTGCGCACGCTCGCGCGGTCGTCGCGCATCGGCGACGGCGGCGACCGGGTCGTCGCGGTGTGGGAGGAGATCAAGCGCGAGGTGCGCGAGATCCACGTGCGGCTGTTCTACCGGCCGCTGCTCTCGGCTGTCGCGGCACTGCCCGCTGACGAGCAGACGCTCTCGCCCGAGGCGGCGAGGGCGCGTCTCGCCGCGATCGGGTTCCGTGATCCCGCGGGCGCGCTGCGGCACATCGGAGCTCTGACGAGCGGCCTCAGCCGCAAGGCCGTCATCCAGCGGCACCTCATGCCGGTCATGATCCGCTGGTTCGCCGACGGGGTCGATCCCGACTACGGGCTGCTGGCGTTCCGACGCATCAGCGAGCGACTGGGGAACACGCCGTGGTTCCTCCGGATGCTGCGCGACTCGTCGGGTGCCGCCGAGAGTCTCACCCGCCTGCTCTCGGGCTCCCGCTACGTGGGCGAACTGATGGAGTGGATCCCCGAGTCGATCGCCTGGCTCGACTCGCCCGATCAGCTGCGGCCCCGACCCGGATTCGTGCTGCAGGAAGAGGCGCGGGCCATCCAGACCCGGCATGCCTCGATCGACGACGCGATGTCGGCGGTCCGCGCCCTCCGGCGGCGCGAGCTGCTGCGCCTCGCGATGGCGGCCGTCGTCGGTGAGCTGTCGATCGAAGAGCTCGCCGAGGGCCTGACCACCATCACGGAGGTCACCATCCAGGCGACGCTGCGCGCCGTGCGGCGCGAGGTGGTACCGCCCGAAGACGACCGCCTCGACTTCTCCGTCATTGCGATGGGGCGTTTCGGGGGCTCCGAGCTCGGGTTCGGGTCGGATGCCGACATCATCTACGTCTTCGACGCCAACGGCGTGCCGGCGCAGCGCGCTCAGGAACTCGCCCTCCAGCTCGTTCAGGGTGTGCGCCGATACTCCGAGGATCACCGCTTGCCGCTCGAGCTCGACGCGGGGCTGCGACCCGAAGGACGGAACGGCCCGCTCGTGCGCTCGCTGGAGTCGTACGCGGAGTACTACCGACGCTGGTCACTGTCGTGGGAGGCGCAGGCCCTTCTGCGCGCTCGTGGCGTCGCGGGCAGCGTGACGCTCATCGAACGCTTCCTCGCCCTCGCCGACGACCTGCGCTACCCGGTGGCGCCCGATCCTCAGGGTCTCCGTGAGATCCGGCGCATCAAGGCCCGGGTCGAGAGCGAGCGACTGCCGCAGGGGCAGGACCGGTCCCGGCACCTCAAGCTCGGCCCGGGCGGCTTGAGCGATGTCGAGTGGCTCGTGCAGCTCATCCAGCTCGAGCACGGCCACCGCGTGCCGGGCCTGCGCACGACCTCGACCATCGCCGCGCTCGGAGCGGCGGTCGAGGCCGACCTCATCCCGCGCGATGCCGCGGAGAAGCTCGCGGCGGCGTGGCGGCTGGCCAGTCGCCTCCGGTCGGCGAACACCCTGCTGTCGGGACAGACCAGCGACGTCCTGCCGACCGATCGCGGACGACTGGACGGAATCGGTCGTTTGCTGGAGTATCCGGCACGATCGGCGACCGTCGTGGAGGAGGATTGGATGCGCGCTGCGCGTCAAGCCCGCCGCGTGTTCGAGAAGCTCTTCTACGGCTAAGGGGAAACATGTCGGTTGGTCTGCTGGCTGTCGTCGACGACATCCTGAGCGCTGCTCTCCGCGCCTCTGCGAAGTCTGCGGGTGTCGTGATCGACGATGCCGCCGTGACGCCCCAGTACGTCCAGGGGATCACGCCCGCGCGGGAGCTTCCCGTCGTGGCGAAGATCGCGCTCGGCTCGATCGCGAACAAGTTCCTCATCATCATCCCGGTGGCGCTGCTGCTAACGGCGTTCGCGCCCGCCGTGCTGCCGTTCCTGCTCATCCTCGGCGGGATGTTCCTCTGCTACGAGGGAGCCGAGAAGGTGCTGGAGTGGTTCGGGGTGCATCACGGCGCGGAGGATGACGGCCCTCGTGACGAGAAGAAGCTCGTTCTCGGGGCCGTGCGGACCGATCTCATCCTGTCGGCCGAGATCATGCTCATCTCACTGTCGAACCTCGATGAGGGGATGAGCATCTGGCAGACCCTCGCCGTCCTCGCGGTGATCGCCCTGCTCATGACGGGAATCGTCTACGGCGCCGTCGCCCTGCTGGTGAAGATCGACGACATCGGCCTGCGGATGGCGAAGAATCCGTCAGCGCGCGTCCGGCACACCGGCATGCGGATCGTCCGGTCGATGCCCGCTGTGTTCCGCGTGATCAGCGTCGTGGGCACCGTCGCGATGCTGTGGGTCGGCGGCCACCTCGTGCTCGCGAACCTGGGCGAGGTGGGCGTGACTTTCACCCTCGACCTGCTGCACGGGGTGGAGCACCTGCTCGAAGCCGCGGGCGGTGCGGTCGTCTGGATCGGTGAGACGGCCGTATCGGCGATCGCCGGACTGCTCGTCGGTCTCGTGATCGTCGGTGTGCTCACGGTGATGCGGCGCCTCCGGCACGGCGAACCTCACCACGCCGGAGGCGCCGCTACGCACTGAGCGTCAGTGCTCGCCGCGCTCGGCGTCCGGAATCCGGTCCTGCTCAGCCTCGACGGGATCGGCGTCGAGATCGGGCACGATCGAGGTGTCATCGCGATCGGTATCCTGCGCGGCGGGGTCGGCGATGGGCTGTGAGTCACGGGATGCATCGGTCATGACAGCAGTCCACCGCGGCGACGGCATCCGGTCACGGTGGTTGACACGAAGTCAAGCCGCCTGCTCACCGCCGGTGCGTCTCATAGCCTGACGAGGTGATGACGACCTCGACGCTGCCTCGCCCGGAGCGCGTCGGATGGTCGCCCCGGCGGATCTCCATCGACGGCCTCGAGTTCCGTGTCTGGAGCTCGCCCGCGGTGGCGTCGTTCCCGACCATCGTGCTTCTCCACGGGGTGGGGATGTCGCACCGCTCGTTCCTTCGGCTGCACCCCCTGCTCGCGCGGAGCGCATCGGTGCACAGCATCGATCTGCCCGGATTCGCGGGCCTGCCGGCGCCGCGCCGGAACGTGCCGGTCGCCACGATGGCCGATGCGCTCGCGGAGCTGCTCCGTCGTGTCGTCGGCCGACCGGCCGTGCTCGTCGGGCACTCGATGGGGGTGCAGTGGGCGGTGGAGACGGCGTCGCGGCATCCGGATCTGGTCCGAGGGCTCGGCCTGATCGGGCCGGTCGTCGATGATCACCACCGCACGCTTGCCGCGCAGGCCGTGGCCCTGGCCCGGGATGGACTGCTCGAGCCGCCGCGGGTGAACGTCCGTGTCACGCTCGACTATCTCCGCACCGGCCCGCGCTGGTTCTTCGCGCAGGTCCGGCACATGCTCGCCTATCCCATCGAGGGGCGCCTTGCCGGGCTGACGGTGCCGACGCTCATCGTGCGCGGCGGACGTGACCCGATCGCCGGCGACACGTGGGTGGAGCGCCTCGCGGGCCGAACGGCTGAGAGCAGCGTGCTCGTCGTCCCGGGAACAGGCCACCACGTCGAGCGCACTGACGCTGAACCCGTCGCCCGCGGCATCCTCGCGATGGCCGCGTCGAGGGACCCGGGAGAGGGCCCGTGATTTTCCGGCTCGTGAGAAATGCAGCGTGGTGGATCGCGGACTACGCCTACGCCGTCGCCTGGCAGGCTCGCGCCTTCTTCTCGCGGACGGATCCCGGCGACTTCGGGTCGGGGGATGGCACGCCCATCGTGGTGCTGCCCGGCGTCTACGAGACGTGGCGGTTCCTGCAGCCCCTCATCACCGAGCTCCACGACCGCGGGCATCCCGTCCATGTCATCACCGCATTGGGCCGGAACCGCTGGCCGGTGCCGCGCGCCGCGGGTCACGTCGCGGAGTATCTGCGGCAGCACGATCTCGACGACGTCGTGATCGTCGCGCACAGCAAGGGCGGCCTGGTCGGCAAGCAGGTCATGGCGGATGCCGCTGTCGGCAGCCGCGTCCGGGGCATGGTGGCCGTCGCGAGCCCGTTCGCGGGGTCTGTGTACGGTCGGCTCATGCTCGTGCCCACGCTGCGTGCGTTCTCGCCGAGTGCGCCCGGGATTCTGGCGCTGGCGCGCGAAGTCGCACCCAACCCGCACATCGTGTCGGTCTACGGCGAGTTCGACCCTCACATCCCCGGTGGAAGCGAGCTCGACGGCGCGCGTAACGTCCGGCTGGAGACCGGAGGACATTTCCGCATCCTCGCGCACCCGCGGGTCATCGCCGAGGTCGTGCGCCTGGCCGAGTGAAGCCTGTCAGTTGATGATCTCGGCGCGTTCGGCCGCCATCCGGTCGAGGCGCTCCCGCCATGTCTGCAGCGCCTCGGCCGACAGCCGCGTCCAGTCGGTGACTTCGGCGACGACGCGCAGGGGAGCGGCGGAGCGATACGACTGGGTGGGGTTGCCGGGGAATTTCTTGTCGGTGACGTTCGGGTCGTCCTCGAACTCGCCGGTGGGCTCGACGACGTAGACGTGCGGTTGACCCGGGACCGGCGCGATCTCCGCCGCGAGACCCGCGCCGTCCTTCACCGCAGTGAAGTACACGTGGTTCATCGTGATCTCCGGGCGGTAGTTGGACGGGAATCCCGGGGTGAGCAGGTCGCCGACGCGAAGCGACGCCTTCGTGCCGTGGAAGAACGGTCCGGGGATGTCGGAGAGATTCACCCGATCAGGATGGCTCCGGCGATGCCCGCGATGCAAGCTCCGGGAAATGACGGAGCCCCGCCGCCCGACTCGTGCAGAGCGGGCGACGGGGCTCGTCGCAGCGGTGGCGTCAGACGCCGAAGTACAGCTCGTACTCGTAGGGGTGAGGACGGGCGTTGATCGGCTGGATCTCGTTCTCGATCTTGTACTCGATCCAGGTCTCGATCAGCTCGGGCGTGAAGACGCCGCCGGCCAGCAGGAACTCGTGGTCGTTGCGCAGCGCCTCGAGGGAGTCGAGCAGCGAGTTCGGAACCTGCGGGATGTTCTTGGCCTCCTCGGGCGGCAGCTCGTAGAGGTCCTTGTCGACCGGCTCGTGCGGCTCGATGCGGTTCTTGATGCCGTCGAGGCCGGCCATCATCTGAGCGGCGAAGGCGAGGTACGGGTTGCCCGAGGCGTCGGGGGCGCGGAACTCGATGCGCTTGGCCTTGGGGTTGGTTCCCGTGATCGGGATGCGGACGGCCGCCGAACGGTTTCCGGCCGAGTAGACCAGGTTGACCGGGGCCTCGTAGCCCTTGACCAGACGCTTGTACGAGTTGAGCGTCGGGTTGGTGAACGCCAGGACCGCGGGAGCGTGCTTGAGCAGGCCGCCGATGTACCAGCGCGCGATGTCGGAGAGTCCGCCGTAGCCCTTCTCGTCGTAGAAGAGGGGCTCGCCGTTCAGCCACAGCGACTGGTGGGTGTGCATGCCCGAGCCGTTGTCGCCGAAGAGGGGCTTGGGCATGAAGGTCGCGACCTTGCCCCACATCTCGGCGGTGTTCTTGACGATGTACTTGAACTTCAGGATGTCGTCCGCCGAGTGCACCATGGTGTCGAAGCGGTAGTTGATCTCCTGCTGTCCACCGGTGCCGACCTCGTGGTGGGCGCGCTCGAGCACGAGGCCCGACTCGATGAGCTTGAGCGAGATGTCGTCGCGCAGGTCGGCGGTCTTGTCGACGGGCGAGACGGGGAAGTAGCCGCCCTTGTAAGCGGTCTTGTTGGCGAGGTTTCCGCCCTCTTCGACGCGGCCGGTGTTCCAGGCGCCTTCCTCGGAGTCGACGGAGTAGAAGCTCGAGTTCTGCTTCACCTCGTAGCGGACGTCGTCGAAGATGTAGAACTCCGCCTCGGGGGCGAAGAACGCCGTGTCGGCGATGCCGGTCGAGGCGAGGTACTTCTCGGCCTTCTTGGCGACCTGCCGCGGGTCCTTGGCGTAGATCTCGCCGTTGCGCGGGTTGTAGATGTCGAAGATCATGATCAGCGTCTTCGCCTCGCGGAACGGGTCGACGTAAGCCGTCGAGACGTCCGGGATCAGCTGCATGTCCGACTCGTGGATGTTCGCGAAGCCGCGGATCGACGAGCCGTCGAACAGCTGACCGACCGTGAAGAACTCCTCGTCGACGGTCGAGGCCGGGATGTTGAAGTGCTGCTGCACGCCAGGAAGATCCGTGAAACGGATGTCGAGGAACTTGACGTCCTCGTCCTGGATGAACTTGAGCACCTCGGAAGAATCTTTGAACATGGAGTCTCCAAGATCGGGTGAGGAACAGCCTGGAGTCATCCAGACCTCTTCGAACCTATCGGCATCCAGTTGCCCGGCAGTATCTCGGATGTTTCCGGGATGTTACGCGGCCGGCCCCGTTTAGGCTGGACGGGTGCCCGAATCCCTGCGCGAGAACACCTATCCCGGCGAGCGGCTGGGGCGTCCCGAGGACGGGCCCGGCAGCGTCGGCCGCCTGGGACGGCGGCTCGCGGCGCTCGTGATCGACTACGCGGCGGCGACCCTGCTCGCGACCGCGTTCCTCGGGTTCAACCAGTTCGCTCTTCCGGGTGAGGCCGGGGTGACGCAGTTCGCGCCGATCACGGTCTTCGCGGCGCTCCAGGTCATCTTCATCCCGCTCATCGGGGGAAGCCCGGGTCACCGTATCGTCGGCTTGCGCCTCGAGCTTCTGCACGGGGGCTGGACGGGCCTCTGGCGTCCGATCGTCCGGACGCTGCTCCTCATCCTGGTCATCCCCGCCGTGGTGTTCGATCCCGATCAGCGTGGGCTCCACGACAAGGCCGCGGGCACGATCCTCGTCCGCGTCTGAGGGCGCGGGGCCGCGCCCTCAGACGGATCAGCGGGGTCGCTGAGCGCGAGCCTTCATCGGGTCGACACCCTTGGGGATCGGCAGCGACGTCACCGACTGCGAGACCGACTCGATGCGCTTGATGACGGCTGCCATCGTGGTGCGGTCGATCGCCTTCGGCAGAGCCTTGATGGTCGGGGCGAGCTTGGCGATGGGCACCTCGTCCTCGCCGTGGCCGACGTAGAAGACGTGGATCGGAACACCCGAAGCGACGCGCTTGACCTTGCTGCGCTCGTCGTTGATCAGTCGCGTCAGACGCCCGCGGGCTCCCTCGCCGATGATGACGACGCCGCCGCGGCCCACTGCGCGGTAGACGGCCTCTTGCGTCTTCGGGTTGACGCCGACCGGCATCTCCGAGGCCTGCCACTTGCGGCCCAGGTTGGTCGAGATGATGTGTCCGGTCGCACCGGGCATCCCGTCGATGCGCTTGTACATGGCCCGCGTGGCCAGACGCGTCATCGTGATCATCGCGCCGAGGATGCCGAAGAGCAGGCCCGTGACACCCCAGAGGATGACGCTCCAGATGGCGCCCGGCGGAACGAGGAAGCCGACGAGGACGCCGAGGCCCGCACCGGCCACCACGATGCCGATGAGCAGCCACGGCAGCCAGCTGTAGTACTCCTTCGTGAAGGTGAAGAGGGAGCGGAGCTGGGAGAAGAATCCGGGGCGCTTCTCGGGTGCGGTGCTGCGGGACGACATGCTCACAGCCTACCTTTTCGGCCGCGTCGTTCCGCCTCCACAACCGCCCCTGGCCGGTGACTGTGCACACACCGACTCGAAGCGGGAGAGAGCGGGACGAGCGGGGGCGACACTGGGACGATGAATCGCACGCCGTCCGCCGATGTCCCCGCGCCGCTGCGGCGTGTGGCACCCCCTGAGGCACCCTTCCCCGGTGAGATCCTGGCGTCGCCCGAAGGCGCCGCCTACCGGGTCGCCGCGGCGCGCCTGCCTCGCGAGGTGTGGTCGGCGCGCCCCGACGGTCACCTTCTCGCTCCCGACGACGTCGATCGGGTCGCGGACGAGACGCTCGTGATCCTGCCGCTGCTCCGGGCGCGTCTGTGCGGCGGAGACAGCGCGTTCGACCTCACATCAGGTCAAGCGGTGACCCTCGTCGTCAGCGTCCTGCGCGGGGCGGTGGATGCGGCGCAGTCGGAATGGCGCACAGGGGAGTGGTGGTCGACGAGCGATGGGCGCCCTGTGCTCGTCCCCACGGGAGCTCGGGGATGGGAGACGTCGTCGCGGGCCGTGCTCAGTCGCATCCCCGACGCGGCGCTGTCCCCCGATATCCGCCAGCGGGTCGGCGACGCCCTGGCCGACCGGGTCACACTGCCGTTCGCGACGCCCGGTCTCGAAGACGAGCTGTTCGCGGTGGCCTCCCCGGAGCCGTTCGTCATCGTGCCGGCGGGGCTTCATCACCCTTCGGGTAGTGCTGCCGGCGAACGCCCCGCGACGGATGCCGTGATCGTGGCGCGAAGCGCGGCGGCGGGGCTCCTCGACCGCGAGCTGATGGGGCGCGTGAGCACCACGATCGCCGCGGCCCGTGCGTCGCTGCAGCACGCGGCTGGTCTTCTCCCGCGGCAGCGACGACGCCGATCCGAGCGGAGTGGCGAGGCCCCGCCGGCCGGCCGGCGACGCGTGATGTGGGTCGCGCTGGCCGCGGTCGGGGCGACCCTCGCCATCGGTCTCTCCCTCCCGTACGGCGCGGACGGCGACGAAGGATCCGCCCCGGACGTGCCGGCCTCGGAAACGGAGGAGGGGCCCCGGGCGGAAGCCCGCTCCCCGTCTCCGTCGGGCGTCAGGGACTCCCCGGGGGACGATCGTTCGTCGCCGTCGTCAGGTGCTGAAACACCACCGACCGACCCCGCCCTCCGGGTCGTCGACGAACTCGCGGACTGCTGGCGTACCGCCGATCCGGCGTGCCGCACCGTGCTTCTCGAGCGACCGGATGCCGCGCTGCCGGAGGGCATCGCGACTGCCGGTGCACCGCGCGAGGTGCGCCTGCTCGACGACCTGGGCGGCGTGGAGGTGGTGCGCGTCGACGACCCCTCCGGAGCGCGCCCGTCTCAGATCGTCGTGGTCGTCACCGAAGACGAGAAACGGCTGGTCCGCGACGTGTACGACGTCGCGGACCAGCCGTGATGCGGTGGCTCAGCTGATCAGTAGCCGAGGTTCCCCTCGAACTGAGCACCCTCGAGGCGTGCCTTCATGGCGCTCAGGAAGCGCGCCGCGTCGGCGCCGTCGATCGTGCGGTGGTCGTACGAGAGCGCGAGGTACACGTACGAGCGCACCGAGATCGCGTCCTTGCCGTCCACCGTCACGACGCCGGGGCGCTTGTAGACGATGCCGGTGCCGAGGATGGCCGACTGCGGGAGGAACACCACGGGGGTGTCGAAGAGCGCGCCGCGCGAACCGGTGTTGGTGATCGTGAACGTGCCGCCGGCGAGCTCGTCGGGCTTCAGCTTGTTGTCACGCGTGCGTGCGGCGAGGTCGGCGATGTCCTGTGCGATCTGGGCCAGGTTCTTGGAACCGGCGTCACGCAGCACGGGCGTGAGCAGACCGCGCTCGGTGTCGACCGCGATCGAGATGTTCTCGGTGGCCGGGTAGACGATCTCTTCGCCGTCGACCGTCGAGTTCACGATCGGGAAGGTCTGGAGCGCCTCGGCCGCTGCGAGAGCGAAGAACGGCAGGAACGACAGCTTGGCCCCGGTCTTCTCGTTGAAGTCGACCTTCACCTTGTCGCGGAACGCCGACAGCTTGGTGACGTCCACCTCGACGACGGTCGTCAGCTGAGCGGTCTGCTGCATCGACTCGACGGCGCGCTTGGCGAGCACCTTGCGCAGGCGCGACATCGGTGCGCGCGTGCCGCGGAGCTCCGAGACCTCGACCTGAGCGGGCGCGGCGGGTGCCTCCGCTGCGGCGGGCTTCGCCGACGCGGCTTCCGCGGCCTTGAGGACGTCCTCCTTGCGGATGCGACCGCCGACGCCGCTGCCCTTGATCGACGAGAGGTCGACACCCTGCTGCTGCGCGAGGCGGCGCACGAGCGGGGTCACGTACGTGACGCCGTCGTTGTCGGCTGCGGGCGCAGGCTGTGCGGCCGGTGCAGCGGCGGGAGCGGTCTGCTGCGCGGGAGCGGGAGCGGCCTGCTGAGCGGGGGCGGCCTGCTGCGTCGGAGCGGGAGCGGGCTGCTGGGCGGGGGCCTCGGCCGGTGCGGCCGGCTTCTCGTCGGCGGGCTCGGGAGCGGCGGGCGCCTCGGCGGCCGGAGCGGGGGCACCCGAGCCGATGCGGGCGAGAGCGGAGCCGACCTCGACGGTCTCGTCCTCCTGGACGAGGATCTCGACGAGCGTGCCGGCGAAGGGAGCGGGGATCTCGGTGTCGACCTTGTCGGTCGAGATCTCGAGGAGCGGCTCGTCGACCGCGACGTCGTCGCCGATCTGCTTGAGCCAGCGGGTGACGGTTCCCTCGGTGACGCTCTCGCCGAGCTCGGGGAGGACGACATCCTTCGCATCGCCGGACGCTGCCGGGGCGGGCGCGGACTGCTGCGGTGCGGACTCCGCGGGCGCCTCGGCGGCGGGAGCCTCCTGCGCGGGGGCGGGGGCCTCTTCGGCCGGCGCCTGCTCGGTGGGGGCGTCGCTGGAGGGCGCTCCCGAGCCATCGCCGATCTTCGCCAGGACGGCGCCGACCTCGACGGTCTCGTCCTCCTGCACGAGGATCTCTTCGATGACGCCGCTCACGGGCGACGGAATCTCGGTGTCCACCTTGTCGGTGGAGATCTCGAGAAGACCCTCGTCTTCCTGGATGGTGTCACCGACCTTCTTGAGCCAGCGGGTGACCGTTCCCTCGGTGACGCTCTCTCCGAGCGCGGGGAGGACCACGGAAGTGCTCATGAATCTGTCTCCTTCAAGAAATGCCGATGTCCTTCTAGCTTACTGATCTGCATCGGTCGACCGGTCAGAGCGCATGCAGCGGTTTGCCCGCCAGCGCCAGGAATGCTTCTCCGAGAGCTTCGCTCTGGGTCGGATGGGCGTGGATGAATGGTGCGATGTCCTCGGGGTGGGCTTCCCAGCCCACGGCGAGTTGGCCTTCGGTGATGAGCTCGCCGACGCGGTCGCCCGCGAGATGCACCCCGACGATCGGGCCGTCGAGGCGCCGGACGATCTTGACCAGTCCGGCCGTCCCGAGGATCTCGCTCTTCCCGTTTCCGGCGAGGTTGTACTCGCGCACGACGATCGCGTCGCCGTGCGCGGCGCGGGCCTGCTCCTCGGTCAGCCCGACGGAGGCGACCTCGGGACTGCTGTAGGTCACGCGCGGAACGAGACTGTCGGGAACGACGGTGGGTCGCAGGCCCGCGATCTCCTCGGCGACGAAGATGCCCTGCTGGAAGCTGCGATGGGCGAGCTGCAGGCCGGGGACGATGTCGCCGACGGCCCACACGCGGTCGCGCGTGGTGCGCAGCCGCTCGTCGACGCGGACGAAGCCGCGATCGAGCTCGACACCGGCGTCCTCGAAGCCGAGGCCCGCCGTCGCGGGACCTCGGCCGACCGCGACGAGCAGTACGTCGGCCTCCAGCGTGGTGCCGTCTTCGAGCGACACCCGGACGCCGTCCGCGTGCGACTCCGCGGCGCTGAAGCGGACTCCCGTGCGCGCGTCGATCCCGCGCTTGCGGAACGCGCGCTCGATCGTCTTGCTCATCGCGGCATCCTCGGTCGGCAGCAGCCGGTCGAGCGCCTCGATGATCGTCACGTCCGCGCCGAAGGAGCGCCAGATGCTCGCGAACTCGACGCCGATGACGCCACCGCCGAGGATGACGGCGTGCCGCGGCACGGTGGGGAGCGCCAGGGCACCCTCGCTCGTGATGATCCGGTCATCGAGCTCGAGTCCCGGCAGCGAGCGGCTGTACGAACCGGTCGCCAGCACGACGTCGGTGCCACGGTAGCGATCGTCGCCCACGGCCACGCCGCCGTCCGCCTCGAGCCTGCCCTCGCCGTGCACGACGGTGATCTTCCGTGCTGCGATGAGACCCTCGAGACCCTTGTGCTTCTTCGCGACGATGCCGTCGCGGTACGCATGGACCCCCGCGACGTCGATCCCCTCGAACGCGGCCCGGACGCCGACGTGCTCCGAGCCGCGGACGCTGTCTGCGACCTCCGCGGAATGCAGGAGGGCCTTGGTGGGGATGCAGCCCCGGTGCAGGCACGTTCCCCCGAGCTTGTCCTTCTCGATGAGCACCACCGAGGAACCGAGCTCAGCCGCGCGCAGCGCGGCCGCGTAGCCACCGCTGCCGCCGCCGAGGACGACGAGATCGACGCTGTGATCGGTCATCGCTGCGAACCCCGCAGGTATTCGACGAGCGAGCGGACGGTGGCCGCGGTCGGCCCCTTGTCGGTCCCGCCGAAGGCGGCCTTGGTCGTGCCGGACCCCGCGATGTCGAGGTGGATCCAGGGGATGCGGGGCGCGTCGTCCTCCTCGCCGGTGCGACCGACGAAGCGCTGGAGGAACAGTCCGGCGAAGAGCGAGCCGCCGGAGGGATCGCCGATCTTCGCGTTCTGCATGTCGGCGATGGGGGAGTCGAGTTCGTCCTCCATGTGCGCCGGCAACGGCAGCTGCCACGCGGCTTCGCCCGCGCGCTCGGCGGCCGCCAGGTAGTCGGCGACGGCGTCATCGTCTCCCATGACGCCGGTGTGACGGTTTCCGAGCGCGACGATGATCGCCCCCGTCAGGGTCGCCACGTCGACGATCGCGTCGGGTCGCGTCCGGCTCGCGGCGACGAGGCCGTCCGCGAGGACGAGGCGACCTTCCGCGTCGGTGTTCAGGACCTCGACGGTCGTCCCGTCCAGCATCCGGAGCACGTCACCCGGACGCGTCGCGCGGCCGGAGGGCATGTTGTCGGCCACGCACAGCCAGGCCGAGACGCGTACCGGAAGAGCGAGCGCGGCTGCCGCCTGGACGACCGCCAGCACCGTCGCGGCACCGGCCATGTCGTACTTCATCCCGACCATGCTCGCGGCCGGCTTCAGCGAGAGGCCTCCCGTGTCGAACGTGATGCCCTTGCCGACCAGTGCGACGTGGCGCTCGGCGTCAGCGGGGGAGTACTCCACGCGCACGACGCGCGGCGGCCGGTCCGAGCCCTGCCCGACACCGAGCACTCCGCCGAAGCCCTGCCGCTCGAGCTCCGCCTCGTCGAGCACCTCGACCTCGATGGGCAGTCCCGCGACCGCCTCGACCGCGCGCTCCGCCAGGTCGGCGGGAGAGAGCCACTCGGCGGGCGTGCTGACCAGATCCTTCACCAGGGCGAGCGATCGCCCGAGAGCGTTGACGCCGGCGACCTCCTCGGCGGAAGGAGTGGCGGACGAGTGGACCGTCACGCGCTCCGCTCGCGACTTCGGCGTGCCGCCCTTGTATCCCGCGAAGCGGTACCCGCCCATGACGGCGCCTTCGGCGAGAGCGCCCCACGCCTCGGCGGGCGCGAGCGGAGCGGCGACGGCGAGGGAGGCGAACCCGGTGGTCACGCGAACCGCGGTGCCGGCGGCATCGCGCAGCGCGTGGACGTCGGGGTCGCTTCCGGTTCCGACGACCACGACGGGAGTCGACGACACGGCGGGCAGGAACACGCGGTGCACCGACCCGCGGGCGCCGGTGAACCCGACGGCGGACAGCATCTCGGTGATGCCCGGCCACCCGGCGACGTCGGCCTGCTCGTCGAGCGGTGGCAGAGCGAGGACCAGGGCGTCGGCGTCGGACTCGGTGACGGGCGCGCTGGTGTGCGCGATCTCGGGGAACGGCATCCTCCCATCCTAGGTTCGCGAGCCGGCGGCGTTCGCTGTCAGCGAGGGGCGAGCCGCCTCCGGGGCGCGATGCGCCTCGTAGAGTTGGAGCATGCCGCTGTCCGGACCGCTCTACGCACGTGCCGCCGGGTCTCCGCCCGTCCCCGCGGGGCTGCCGCTCGTCATCGCGCTGACCGGATTCACGGATGCCGGCGGCGCGGTGTCCCGCATCGTGGAGTACTTCCGCGGCGAACTCGACCCGACGACGATCGTCGCCTTCGACAACGACGTCTTGTTCGACTACCGCGCGCGTCGGCCGATCGTGACCTTCGACGAGGACCACCTGACCGACTACCGCGCGCCGCGCCTGGAGCTGTCGCTCGCACACGACTCGCTCGGTCAGCCGTTCGTGCTGCTCGCGGGCTACGAGCCGGACTTCGCCTGGGAAGCCTTCGCCGAAACGGTCGTGGGGCTGGCCGAGGGGATGCAGGTCGCCTCGATCACGTGGGTGCATGCCATTCCCATGCCGGTGCCCCACACCCGTCCCATCGGGGCGACGGTCAGCGGTACCCGATCCGAGCTGACCGCGGCTCACTCCGTGTGGCAGCCGCGCACGCAGATCCCCGCCACGGCGGGACATCTGCTCGAGCTCCGGCTCGCGGAGGCGGATGCGCGCGTCGCGGGCTTCGCGCTGCTGGTGCCCCACTACCTCGGTGACACCGAGTACCCCGCCGCAGCCATCGCGGGCCTCGACAGCCTCAGCGTCGCGACCGGGCTCGTGTTCGACAGCGACACGCTCCGCAACGAGAACCGCGACTATCTCGAGAAGGTCGAGGACCAGGTGTCGGGCAGCGAAGAGCTGACGACGATGCTGCACACGCTCGAGGAACGGTACGACTCCTACATGGCGGCGTCGGCTCTCGGGCAGCCCATCATCCATACGGGTGATCTTCCGAGCGCGGATGAGCTGGCCGCCGAACTCGAACGATTCCTCGCGTCGCGCCCGCCGGGCGACGACGACAAGCGCGGACGCTCCTGATATCGGAACGCTGCGCACCCCGATTCCCGGTGGAGGGAATGCGTCACGCCCGGTCGGCGTTCTCATAGGAATGAATGCTTGCGCAGGAACAGCGCACGAGATATGAGACAATGAAGGACCTGACCCGTTGTCGATCCTGTGCTCCTCGTTCGCTCGAGTGGCGGGGGACTTGACAAGGGTCTTACTAGTGTCCGAGAACCCGGTGCGTTCGCACCGGTGAGAGGCTAACCGTGACGTCAGGCACGAAGACCACCCGCACCCGCGCGAGCGAGGACACCGAACTCGTCGAGGACGCGCCCGCCACCGCGGCGAAGGCTGCGCCCAAGAGCGCCGCGAAGAAGGCGCCCGCCAAGAAGGCCGCGACCAAGAAGGCCGCGCCCGCGAAGGCCTCCAAGGCGAAGGCCAAGGCCGACGACGACGAAGAGATGGACGACGAGGACGTCGAGGTCGACGTCGAGGTCGACGCCGACGACGCCTCGGACGACGACGCCGCCCCCGCGGGCGACGCCGCCAAGGCCGACGACGACGAGGACGATGACGAGCCGAAGAAGCCGGCCGTCACCGAGGCCCTGCCCACCGGCGCCATCGTCATCTCCTCGAGCGACGAGGAAGACGTCCCCGTCTACTCGACGCAGATCACCGGCGCCACGGCCGACCCGGTCAAGGACTACCTCAAGCAGATCGGCAAGGTCCCGCTGCTGAACGCGGCCGAAGAGGTCGAGCTCGCGATGCGCATCGAGGCGGGTCTGTTCGCCGAAGAGAAGCTGTCGCACATGTCCGCTGCCGAGAAGTCGAGTCAGCTCGGTCTCGACCTGCAGTGGGTCGCCCGCGACGGCCAGCGCGCGAAGAGCCACCTCCTGGGCGCGAACCTGCGTCTGGTCGTGTCGCTCGCCAAGCGCTACACGGGTCGCGGCATGCAGTTCCTCGACCTCATCCAGGAGGGCAACCTCGGCCTCATCCGCGCCGTCGAGAAGTTCGACTACACCAAGGGCTTCAAGTTCTCGACCTACGCGACGTGGTGGATCCGTCAGGCGATCACGCGCGCCATGGCCGACCAGGCGCGCACGATCCGCATCCCGGTGCACATGGTCGAGGTCATCAACAAGCTCGCCCGCGTGCAGCGTCAGATGCTGCAGGACCTCGGTCGCGAACCCACGCCCGAGGAGCTCAGCCGCGAGCTCGACATGACGCCCGAGAAGGTCATCGAGGTCCAGAAGTACGGGCGCGAGCCCATCTCGCTGCACACCCCGCTCGGCGAGGACGGCGACAGCGAGTTCGGTGATCTCATCGAGGACACCGAGGCGGTCGTCCCGGCCGACGCCGTCGGCTTCACGATGCTGCAGCGCCAGCTGGAGTCGCTCCTCGACTCGCTCAGCGAGCGCGAGGCGGGCGTCATCCGCATGCGCTTCGGCCTGGGCGACGGTCAGCCCAAGACTCTCGACCAGATCGGCGACACGTTCGGC
Source organism: Microbacterium sp. Yaish 1 (assembly GCF_002245215.1). GTDB lineage: Bacteria > Actinomycetota > Actinomycetes > Actinomycetales > Microbacteriaceae > Microbacterium. The sequence continues at coordinate 665,181 of NZ_NPMR01000002.1, read as the reverse complement.
GTCACGCGCGAGCGCATCCGTCAGATCGAGTCGAAGACGATGGCCAAGCTGCGCCACCCGTCGCGGTCGCAGTCGCTCCGGGACTACCTCGAGTGACCGGCGCCGCGAACGAGGGCAAGGCTCTCGAGGTCGTCGTCGACGGCACCTCCTACGCGCGGATCCCGATCCGCACCCGTGTGGTGATGCCCGGCGACGATCTCGACGCCGTCATCTCGGAGTACGCCGCTTCGACCGTCCAGGCGGGGGACCTGCTGTTCGTCACCGAGAAGATCGTCGCGATCACGCAGGGCCGTTCGTACACGCTCGACGAGATCCGTGTTCGCCCGCTCGCGAGGTTCCTCTCCACGTACGTCACCCGCACGCCGTACGGAATCGGCCTGGGCATGCCGGAGACGATGGAGATGGCGCTCCGCGAGTGCGGTACGCCGCGCATCCTGTTCGCCGCGGCGGTCAGCGCCGTCACGAAGCTCTTCGGCCGACGCGGCGACTTCTACCGTGTCGCGGGAGACAAAGCGCGCGCGATCGACGGCCCGACGTCGGGCACCATCCCGCCCTACAACAAGGCGGTCGTCCTGGGCCCGACCGATCCGAAGGGCGTGGCCGCGCGGATCAAGTCCCAGCTGGGCGGCATCGCCGAGGTGGCGGTCGTCGACATCAACGACATCGGCGGCAACATCCTCGGCTCGACGCTCGACAAGGCGGGAGAGCAGCGGCTCGTGCGGATCCTGCGCGACAACCCGCTCGGTCAGGGCCACGAGTCGACGCCGCTCGGCGTCATCCGCGAGGTCTGACGTGGGAGCGGTGAATCGGCTCTACCGGCGCGCGCGCTTCTTCGTCCGCCGCGTCGTCTCGTTCGACGGCGAGCGGGTGCTGCAGTTCGCCCGGCAGTCCGCCGCCCTCTCGAAGGCGCCCGTCTGGTGGGTCGCGGCCGACATGGCGTGGTGCGCCGTCCGCTACGAGACGACGTTCGAGAACTATTCCGAGTGGGACTTCCGGATCCTCAAGGCGCGCGAGCGCCGCACCTACATGACCGACCCGAAGTCGTTCCACCTCTCGCGGCGCCTCAACGACAACTCCGTGCGCGGTGTCTTCGACGACAAGCTCCAGTTCGCTCGCCGGTTCGGCGACGAGCTCGGGCGCGCGTGGCTCGATGTCGCCTCGTCCGACACCGCAGCGCTGGCGGCCTTCCTCGACGGCCGCGAGCGCGTCATCACGAAGAACCCCGGGGGAGTCGGCGGCAACGGCATCACGATGCGCGAGGTCGCCTCGATCGGCGACGTCGCGAGCCTCCGAGAGGAACTGCTGGCGTCGGGCGAGACGCTCGTCGAGGAGGTCCTGGTGCAGCATCCCGAGATGGCCCGCCTGTATCCCGGCAGCGTCAACTCGCTGCGCGTCGTGACCTACCGCGATCCCGACGACGTCGTGCACGTCCTCGCCGCGGTGCTGAAAGTCGGCAACGGCGGGGTCATCGACAACTTCTCCAACGGCGGCATGTACACCATGCTCGACGAGGAGGGGCGGGCGCGCCACGCCGCGAGCGACGAAGAGGGCCGCCCCTTCGAGACGCACCCGATCACGGGAGTCGCGATCACGGGGTACCAGGTTCCGCTGTACCCGCAGGTGCTCGAGCTCGTCGATCGGCTCGCCCGGCGGGTTCCCGAGATGCCGTACATCGGCTGGGACATCGCGATCACGCCGGAGCGTCCGGTCGTGATCGAGGGCAACCACAACACGGGCGTGTTCCAGTCCAAGCCGTCGGTGTCGGGCATCCGGCGCGGGCTGCTGCCGCGCTACCGTGCGGCCATGCGCTTCTGAGCGCCCGCGGATCCGCAACCGGAACACCGAGAACACGGAGAGAACGAGCAATGGGTCGATCACGCGTCCGGCTGGGCTACCTCCTCGACCGCGCCCGCAACATCCGGGTCGGCAATCTCATCGAGTTCGGGCGTCAGGTGCAGAAGGTGTCGAGAGCGCCGCTGCCGCTGATCATCGCCGACATGCTGTGGTGCTCGGTCAAGTACGACATGGGCTTCCGCGACTACGCGGTGTGGGACATCCGCCTGCTCAACGCACGCGAGCGCGCGACCTGGATGACGCACCCGAAGTCGTTCCGGATCACCCGCATGCACAACACGCCCGAGGGGCGCGCGAAACTCGAGGACAAGCGCCGCTTCGCGCGCGAGTACGCCGACCTGCTCGGCCGCGAGACGCTCGACCTCCGGGATGTCGACGACGCCGAGCTCGCCGCGTTCCTGGCGCGGCACCCGAAGGTGCTGGCCAAGCCGCTCGACGGGCACGGCGGCGGGGGAATCACCCTGCACGAGAACGTGACGGATGCCGCCGCGTTCCGGGCCGAGGCGACCGCAGCGGGCCAGTCGATCGTCGACGAGTTCATCGTCCAGCACCCCGAGATGGCCTCGCTCTATCCCGACAGCGTCAACACGGTGAGGATGATCACGTTCCTCACCCCCGACGGACACGTTCGCCTCCTGGCCGGCGTGCTGCGCATCGGGAACGGCGACGTCATCGACAACTTCGCCTCGGGCGGCATGTTCACGATGCTCGACGAGCACGGCGTCGCCCTCTATCCGGGTGTCGACAAGAACTCGAACGTCTATCGCGAGCACCCCGTCACCGGTACCCCGATCGTCGGCTTCACGGTGCCGTTGTTCGACCAGGTGCTCGCCCTCACCGAGCAGCTCGCGCGCCGGACACCGGAAGCTCCCTACGTCGGCTGGGACCTGGCGATCACGCCCAACGGCCCCGTCGTCATCGAGGGCAACCACAACTCCAGCGTGTTCCAGCCCAAACCGTCCGCCTCGGGCGTGCGCACCGGCCTGCTTCCCGTCTACCAGGCAGCCGTCGGCTTCTGACCGGCGACCCGGCATCGCACCTCGCCGCCGGACAACGCGAAAGCCCCGGGCATGATGCTCGGGGCTTTCGTCGTGGAGCCGGCCTCAGCCGGCGGCGACGAGGCGCGAGGTCTCGTCGTGCCAGCTCGTGGCGACGGCGCGCAGCTTCTCTTCGTACTTGCGGCCGTGGTGGGCGCAGAAGAGCAGCTCGCTGCCGTTCACCTCTGCGGCGATGTAAGCCTGGGCGCCGCACGAGTCGCAGCGATCGGCCGCGGTCAGGCGGTGGTCGAGGACGGCGGTGCTCTCGGAAGTGTTCGTGGTCATGATGGGTGCCTCCTCGGTCGATCGGGTCGTGCAACTGAGTCCCTCGATACAACCACGCCCAGCCGGGGGTATGCCCCGTTTGACGATCATTTCGCTCAGCGCGTACGCTCACCGCGCGCACTCGGGCTCGAGTCGCTCCCGCGCGCGTGTGTCCTCCCCGTCGTGTCGGCGCCCGCGGATACGCTTGGAGATCGTGACTGCTGAGTATTCCGCCCACCACCTCCAGGTGCTCGAAGGGCTGGAGGCCGTCCGCAAGCGCCCCGGCATGTACATCGGCTCGACCGACTCCCGCGGCCTCATGCACTGCCTCTGGGAGATCATCGACAACTCCGTCGACGAGGCCCTGGGCGGTTACGGCTCGCGCATCGACATCGTCCTCCACGCCGATGGCAGCGTCGAAGTTCGCGACCGCGCTCGCGGCATCCCCGTCGATGTCGAGCCCCGCACCGGTCTGACCGGTGTCGAGGTCGTGTTCACCAAGCTGCACGCCGGCGGAAAGTTCGGCGGCGGGTCCTACGCCGCGTCGGGCGGACTCCACGGCGTCGGAGCCTCGGTCGTCAACGCCCTCTCCGAGCGCCTCGACGTCGAGGTCGATCGGGGCGGCAAGACCTACGCGATGTCGTTCCACCGCGGCGAGCCCGGTCTGTTCGCGGGCGATGCTCCCGATTCGGAGTTCACGCCGTTCGAGCGTTCCTCCGAGCTGCGCGTGGTCGGCAAAGCGCCCCGAGGCACCACCGGCACCCGCATCCGATACTGGGCCGACCGCCAGATCTTCACGAAGGATGCCGCGTTCCACCTCGAAGAGCTCGTGCAGCGGGCGCGGCAGACCGCGTTCCTCGTGCCCGGCCTCGAGATCGTCATCGTCGACGAGCGCGGCGAGGAGCGGGTCGAGACCAGCTACCGCTTCGACGGCGGCATCTCGGAGTTCGCGGAGTTCCTGGCCCCGGATGCGCCGATCACGGACACGTGGCGCCTGACCGGCTCGGGAACGTTCACCGAGACCGTCCCCGTGCTGCAGGCCAACGGAGCCATGGTGCCGACCGAGGTCGAGCGGTCCTGCGAGGTCGACATCGCGCTGCGATGGGGGACGAGCTACGAGACCGTCACCCGGTCGTTCGTGAACATCATCGCCACCCCGAAGGGCGGAACGCACCAGCAGGGCTTCGAGCAGGGGCTCATGAAGGTCATCCGCAGCCAGGTCGAGCAGAACGCACGACGCCTGAAGGTCGGCAACGACAAGCTCGAGAAGGACGACATCCTCGCCGGCCTCACGGCGGTGCTGACGGTCCGGCTCCCCGAGCCCCAGTTCGAGGGCCAGACCAAGGAGATCCTGGGAACGCCGGCGGTGCGCCAGATCGTCGCCTCGGTCGTCAATCGCGAGATGGGGGCGCTCTTCTCCTCCACGAAGCGCGACGACAAGGCCCAGACCGGACAGCTGCTCGAGAAGGTCGTCTCCGAGATGAAGGCGCGCATCTCGGCGCGCACGCACAAAGAGACGCAGCGCCGCAAGACCGCGCTCGAGTCGTCGTCGCTGCCGGCGAAGCTGGCGGACTGCCGCAGCAACGACGTGGCCGAATCCGAGCTGTTCATCGTCGAGGGCGACTCGGCGCTCGGCACCGCCAAGCACGCCCGCAACAGCGAGTATCAGGCGCTCCTCCCGATCCGCGGCAAGATCCTGAACGTCCAGAAGGCGTCGGTGAGCGACATGCTCTCCAACGCCGAGTGCGCCGCGATCATCCAGGTGATCGGCGCCGGTTCCGGGCGCTCGTTCGACCTGAGCGCGGCCCGCTACGGCAAGGTCATCCTGATGAGCGACGCCGATGTCGACGGCGCGCACATCCGCACGCTGCTGCTGACCCTCTTCTTCCGCTACATGCGACCGCTGATCGAGGAGGGCCGCGTGTTCGCTGCCGTGCCTCCGCTGCATCGTGTGGTCGTCGTGAATCCGGGTTCGAAGCCGAACGAGACGATCTACACCTACTCGGAGGCCGAGCTGCACGGGCTGCTCGCGAAGCTCCGCAAGTCGGGCCGCAAGTGGCAGGAGCCGGTGCAGCGCTACAAGGGCCTCGGCGAGATGGATGCCGATCAGCTGGCGACGACCACGATGGATCGCGCCGGCCGCACGCTGCGCCGTGTCCGCGTCGAGGATGCCGACGCCGCCAATGCGGTCTTCGAGCTGCTCATGGGCAACGAGGTCGCCCCGCGCCGCGATTTCATCGTCACCTCGAGCGATCGCCTCTCGCGCGAGTCCATCGACGCCTGACCCGCGCCGCGGCCGCGCGCACGGAACTCGGAGGATGACGCGAGGTTCGGAGGGATTCCGGCGAAGCGTCCGACGGTGGCGTCATGCTCCGAGGTTCGGGGCCGGGCGGGCTCAGGCGACGACGGTGCCGATCGCGCCGATGACGCCGTCGAGGGGCTGGCCGGAGGCATCGCGCTTGGCCCCCGCCTCGGGGAGGGCCCGCGTCGCGCCGTCGGGACCGACCGCGCGCGGGGAGTCGCCCACCCACGCGAGGGTCAGCGTGTCCTCGCCGCGCAGGAACCGCTGTGCGCGGACTCCGCTTGTCGCGCGTCCCTTCGCGGGGAACTCCGAGAACGCCGACACCTTGCCGCTGCCGGCGTCGGCACCGGCGAGCGATTGCGTCGAGCCCGCGATCGTCACGACGACCGTGTCATCGGATGCCGCGACCGCGGTGAACGCGATGACGCGCTCACCGTCCGCGACGCGGACTCCCGCCATGCCGCCGGCCGCGCGACCCTGCGGACGCACCGCCGCCGCATCGAATCGCAGCAACTGCGCGTCGGAGGTGACGAAGACCAGCTCGGAGCCGTCGGGCGCCGGGGCGGCGCCGACGACCCGGTCACCGGGCTTGAGGGAGATGATCTCGGCGTCGGGTTTGCCCGGCGCGAGCTCGGTCGCCGCGACGCGCTTGACGACGCCCTGAGCCGTGCCGAGGGCGATCGGCGGCTCGCCGGTCAGCGGCACGATCGCCACGACGTGCTCGCCGGCTCCGAGACCGAGATACTGGTCGGCCTTCGACCCCGCCGCGAGCTGAACGCTGTTGCCCGGTACCGAGGGCAGGTCGACGGGGGAGAAGCGCACGAGGCGTCCGGAGCTGGTGACGGCGCCGAGGTCACCGCGGACCGTGGCGTCGACGGCGGAGCGGATGGCGTCGTGCTTGCTGCGCCGGGCCGGCGGAACGATACCGCTGCTGAGCAGGTCTTCGCCGAGCTCTGCCCGGACCATTCGGCCGGTCGCCGAGAGGAAGACGCGGCAGGGCGCGTCGGCGATCTGCAGGTCGGCGGCGGCCTTCTTGCCCGAGCGCGCGGTCACGGGCCCGCCGTTGAGCAGCAGCGTGCGACGCGGCGTGCCGTAGGTCTCGGCTGCCGCCTCGAGCTCGCGGGCCACCTGGGCTCGGAGCAGCACGTCGCTCGCGAGGAGTTCCTCGAGGTGCGCGATCTCGGCTTTCAACTGATCGCGCTCGGTCTCCAGCTCGATGCGGGAGAACTTCGTCAGGCGGCGCAGACGCAGTTCGAGGATGTAATCGGCCTGCGGCTGCGAGAGATCGAAGACGTCGATCAGTCGCGTCCTCGCCTGCTCGCCGTCATCGGAGGTGCGGATGACCTGGATGACCTCGTCGATGTCGAGGATCGCGATCAGCAGGCCCTCGACGAGGTGCAGGCGCTCCTGCTTCCGGGCGAGCCGGTAACGGCTGCGTCGCGTGACGACCTCGATGCGGTGGTCGAGGTAGACCCGGAGGAGCTCCTTGAGCCCGAGGGTCTGGGGCTGTCCCTCGACGAGCGCGACGTTGTTGATGCCGAACGAGTCCTCCAGCGGGGTCAACCGGTAGAGCTGCTCGAGCACCGCGTTCGGGTCGAACCCGGTCTTGATCGTGATGACGAGGCGCAGCCCGTGGTTGCGATCGGTGAAGTCCTGGACATCCGAGATGCCGGTCAGCTTCTTGGCGTTGACCGCATCCTTGATCTTCTCGATGATCCGCTCGGGACCGACCATGTAGGGCAGCTCGGTCACGACGAGGCCGGTGCGGCGCGGACCGAGCGACTCGACCGACACCTTGGCGCGGGTGCGGAAGGTGCCGCGCCCGTTGGCGTACGCGTCCTTGATCCCGTCGAGCCCCACGATTACGCCGCCGCCGGGCAGGTCGGGGCCCGGCACGAACTCCATGAGCTCGTCGAGCGTCGCCTCGGGATTGTCGAGAAGGTGCACGGCTGCTGCGACGACCTCGACGAGGTTGTGCGGCGCCATGTTCGTCGCCATGCCGACCGCGATGCCGGTCGTGCCGTTGACCAACAGATTGGGGTACGCGGCGGGCAGGACCGCCGGCTGCTGGAACTGACCGTCGTAGTTCGGGATGAAGTCGACGACGTCCTCGTCGAGATTCTCGGTCAGAGCGAGAGCAGAAGGCGCGAGCCGTGCCTCGGTGTAGCGCGCGGCCGCCGGGCCGTCGTCGAGCGAACCGAAGTTGCCGTGTCCGTCGACCAGGGGCACACGCAGCGCGAAGTCCTGGGCGAGGCGGACGAGCGCGTCGTAGATCGCCGAATCGCCGTGCGGGTGGAGCTTTCCCATGACCTCGCCCACGACCCGGGCGCTCTTGACGTGGCCCTTGTCGGGACGAAGGCCCATGTCGGCCATCTGGAAGAGGATGCGCCGCTGCACCGGCTTCAGGCCGTCGCGAGCGTCGGGGAGAGCGCGGGAGTAGATGACCGAGTACGCGTACTCGAGGAACGATCCCTGCATCTCCGCCGAGACGTCGACGTCCTCGATGCGCTCCGGCTGGTCGGGGACGGGTGAAGCGGTGCGGGATGCGGCCATGAAGCTGTTCGGACCTCGATCGGGGATGGGAGGGCGGATGCGGTCTGTGTCAGACTGTCCGCGATGCCCTCAAGCCTACCGATCGACCCGCCCACGGCCCGGAGCCTCACCGGTGTGCTGCCGCAGCTGCTGACCTCGCTGTCGGGTCGGTCCGACTGGTTCGCTCCGGCACGGTCGGCGATCGTCATCGTCGCGGACGGGCTGGGACGCGGCAACCTCGCACAGCGCGCCGCCTACGCTCGCTTCCTCTCCGAGCGCATGACCAAGCGGGATGCCGCCCGCACGGTGTTCCCCGCGACGACGGCCGCCGCCTTGAGCAGTCTCTTCACAGCTGTGCCGCCGGGGGAGCACGGCATCGTCGGTTATCGGGTGAGGGTGCCCGGCACGGCCTCGGCCCCGAACCAGCTCACCGGCTGGGAAGACGACGGCCTCGACCCGCTCTCCTGGCAGCGTTCGCAGCCCGTGTTCGAGCGTGAGGCCGCCGCGGGCCGCCGCTGCTTCGTCGTGAGCCGTGCGCAGTACGCCGCCACCGGGTTCACGACGGCGACCGTCCGCGGGGCGGAGTTCGTGCCGGCTTCCGGGATCGGCGAGCGTCTGGCGCGGGCCGAGGCCCTCGCCGGAGCCCACGAGGGAGCTCTCGTCTACGTCTACATCCCGGAGCTCGACGTCATCGGCCACGGGCACGGCTGGGAGGGTGACCGGTGGGCGGCGGAGCTGGAATCGCTCGACGCCGAGCTGCGCCGGTGGGATCGTCGGCTGGGGCCGGGCATCGGTGCTGTGCTGACGGCGGATCACGGCATGATCGACGTCCCCGCGCACCGGCACGTCCTGCTGCGGGAAGGCGACGAACTGCTCGATGAGGTCGATGTCATCGGCGGCGAGCCGCGGATGCTTCACCTCTACGCGTCAGACGGCGCCGCCGAACGCGTGGCCTCGCGCTGGCGAGAATCGGAATCGGATCGTGCGTGGGTGATGACCCGGGCCGAGGCCGTCGACGCCGGGCTCTTCGGGACGGTTCACCCCGAGGTGGCGCCGCGCATCGGGGACGTCCTCGTCGCCGCTCGCTCGAGCGTGGCGTACTACGACGACCGGCTGACCGACAAGAAGCCGCAGCGGATGATCGGACAGCACGGGTCGCTCACCGACCAGGAACGGATCGTTCCCCTCATCCGATTCGGCGTGTTCGCCTGAGAGGTCGAGCCCAGCGCGCCGCCTGAGCGATCAGGCGTCTTCGCTGCGCGCGCCGAAGACGATCTCGTCCCACGACGGCATCGAGGTCCGGCCGCCGCGGCGGCGGGTCTCCGGGGCCGCGTCCTCGTTCGCCGGCTCCGCCTGGGGCGCCTCGGGCTCGGGAGCCGGCTCGGCGGGTTCGCGATAGCCGGGCTCGAGCGCGTCGAAGAGCGCGACCGGCGTCCGTTCACGCGTGTCCTGCCCGCGGTCCTCCCCGGGCATGGGCTCGCGCTGTCCGCGGCGGCGGCGGAGCGCCTCGAGGAGGTCGGCGGTCTCGGACGACGTCACCACCGGTTCGGGAGCGCGCTTGATCGCCGCGTCCTTCGCGGTCGTGCTGCGCAGCGAGCCGGACGTCGCCGTCTCCGGCTCGGCGGCGGGATGCCGCGGGCCGAACGCTCCGCTGTCGAACCGCGACTCGTCCTTGGCCTGCGGTGTGTCGAGGGCCCGCAACCGCGGGATCAGCCCCTCGGGCAGCGACCCCTGCCGCGACAGCTGGGTCGCGTCGGAGTTGAGGGGCGCGAGCGACGAGCGTCGGGGGTCGAACGACCACCGGGCGTCGTGCTCGACCTCGCCCACGGTGAACTCGAGCTTGACGATCCAGCCGTCGGGCTCGCGCCAGCTGCTCCAGCGCTCACCCGTCGCGCCCGCCTCGGCGAGCTTGGTGCGCACGGCGGTGCCGAAGGTCGGCTGGGCATCCGGCTCGAGCTCGCCCGCGATGAGGACCGGCACCGCGAGGGCCTGTCCGACGATGTGCTCGCGTTCGGCGATGATCGGCCGCTCGTAGCGGGCGACGTCCTCGACCCGGATGCCGAGGAGCGTGGCGACATCCGCGGCGCTCATGCCGGCGCGGATGTGCGACTGGATCTCGCGAGGACTGGGGCGGGGCGCCCGCGGTTCGTCAGCCGGACGGGCGCGGCGCAACTGGGCGCGCAGCGTCTCGTTCACCGGCAACGCGAAGCGCTCCCCGGACTCGGTTGCGAGGACGAGGATGCCCTCCTCGGTCCCGATGACCTTGAGCTGTTCCATGCGCAGAACCCTCCCAGCGATGCGTGTGCCGTCATGGTGTCACAGGCATCCGGGGACCGCGGGAATATCCGGGGCGCGCCGTCGGTTTCGGGGGGCGAACCGGTCGTGCGCATCCGTTCCCGGAAGGATCTTCCGCGACGTTTTGCGAAATACGCGCCCGTCATGCAAACTATCGCCGCCCCACTCGGCGCGGCAACCGGCAACACCTGGAAGTAGAGGCCTTTCGACATGGCTACGGATTACGACGCACCCCGCAAGACCGAGGACGACAGCGAGTCGATCGAGGCCCTGAAGGAGCGCGTGCCCGACAAGTCGTCGGGCTCGATCGACAACGAGGACGCGGACAACCCGTCCGGCTTCGAGCTGCCCGGGGCCGATCTCTCGGACCTCGAGCTCGATGTCGTCGTCCTTCCCCCGCAGGAGGACGAGTTCACGTGCATGGAGTGCTTCCTGGTGAAGCACCGCACCCAGATCGACCACGAGACCAAGGTCGGCGCGATCTGCACCGAGTGCGCCGCCTGAGCATCACGACTCTCGCTGACCCTCGACGCTCCGGCGTCGGGGGTCTGTCTTTTGCGCGAAGCGGTGTGACGGACTAGGCCCGGCGGGCACGGGACGCCGCGTCCGCGCGAGCGCTCTCGATCACCGCGACGACCCGGGCCGGCGTCCGGGAGGAGAAGACCCAGTGCGCGACCGGATCGTCGTCGTCGTCGATCGCGACGCGAACCACGCCGTCGATGCCACCGCGCAGCAGGTGCCACGAGCTCGGCGACAGTCCGGGCCCGCGTGCCTGTCGCGCATCGTCGCCCGTCAGCGCCTCGATCCGGCCGAGATACCCGAGCTCGATGCTCGACCGGCCGACGCGCAGGCGTCCGTCGGCGACTTCGATGACCGGTGAGAGGGCGATCAGGCCGGCGACGATGAGCGCGCCGACGACGATCCCGGCGACGAGCCCGACGATCGAGTCGAGCGGCGCGAGCACGAGGGCGACCATCGGGCCGCAGACGGCCGCGCTCACCAGCAGCCAGAGCGATGGGCTCAGGCGCTCGCGATAGCTCGTGGCGGGCGGGGTGGCGGGGGCGGAACTGTGCATTAGCCTCGTGGGGTGACCGAATCCGTGGACGTCCCCATTATCGCCGCCGACGTTCCCGTGTACGCCCACCCGGGGGATGCCGGAGCAGATCTCGTCTCCACCGAGACGGTGCGGCTCGAGCCCGGACAGCGCGCGCTCGTGGGCACCGGCGTCCGCATCGCCCTGCCCGAAGGCTTCGCCGCCTTCGTGGTTCCGCGCAGCGGCCTCGCCGCCAAGCACGGCATCACCGTGGTGAACTCTCCCGGGACGGTCGACGCCGGATACCGCGGCGAGATCAAGGTCACCCTCCTGAACACCGACACGTCCGAGGCGTACGACATCGCGCCCGGCGACCGCATCGCACAGGTGATCGTCATGCCGGTGACCCGCGCCCGCTTCATCCCCGTCGACACGCTGCCCGAGAGCGTCCGCGGCGAGGGCGGGTTCGGCTCGACCGGCTACCAGCAGACAGGAGTATCCGCATGAGCGACGACGCGAAGTCCGCGCCCGCCGACCGCGCCACCGCCGGACCGTTCGACGAGTCCGAGGCCAACCCGGTCCGCCCCTACATCGACCTCGGCGGCATCAAGGTGCTGCCCCGCGAAGGTCTCAACCTGCGCCTCGAGGTCGAGGAGCAGACCAAGCGCATCGTGGCGGTCGGTCTGGATTACGCCGGGTCCACGCTGCAGGTGCAGCCGTTCGCGGCGCCCCGCTCGACGGGGCTCTGGGACGAGACGCGCGAGCAGATCCGTCAGCAGGTGCGCCAGCAGGGCGGCCGCGTCGAGGAGCGCGAGGGCCCGCTCGGTCCGGAGCTGCTCGCGGAGGTTCCCGTGATCGCGGGAGCTGACGGCAGCGGCAAGCGCCTGGCCCGATTCGTCGGCGTCGACGGTCCGCGCTGGTTCCTCCGCGGGGTCATCGGCGGCGCCGCCACCAACGACGTCGAGGCGGCCGCGCAGGTCGAGGACCTGTTCCGATCCCTCGTGGTCGTGCGCGGCGGGTCGCCGATGCCGCCGCGTGACCTCATCCCGCTGAAGATGCCGGCGACCCCCGGCTCGGCGTGAACGGCGACGAGCGTCCCGACGCGGCGCGCGAGCGTCCCGCCGACCTGACCCCGCCGCAGCCGGCGGGCTCGGCGTCGGGTGTGCTGGGTGCCGCCCTCGGCGAGGCCGCGCGCAGGGCGGGGTTCGATCCGGAGACGAACGCCTCCACCGGGGGAGTCGTGTGGCGCGCCATGGGCGGATTCCGCGGAATCGTCGAAGCCGTCCTGCCGGGTCTGGTCTTCATCGTGGTGTTCACGCTGACGACGGACCCCGAGACGCGCGAAGCGAACCTCTGGCTGTCGCTCGGTCTCTCGGTCGGGGTCGCCGCGGTGTTCACGCTGCTCCGCTTGATCCAGCGGGGGCCCGCTGGGGCCGCTTTCGGCGGTCTCATCGCGACCGCCGTCGCCGCGGGCCTCGCGCTGTGGACGGGACGGGGTCAGGACAACTTCATCCCGGGGCTGATCACGAACGCCGCGTACGGCACGGCGTTCCTCGTCTCGGCTCTCATCGGGTGGTCCCTCATCGGGCTGGCCGCGGGATTCCTCATGAACGAGGGGATCGCCTGGCGGCGTGACAAGCGCAAGCGCCGGGTCTACTTCTGGCTCGCCATCGCCTGGGCAGCTCTCTTCTACGTGCGACTCGCGGTGCAGCTGCCGCTGTACTTCGCCGACGAGGTGGCCGCCCTCGGAACCCTGAAGCTCGTGATGGGGCTTCCGCTGTTCGCCCCGCTCGCGGCGGTCACCTGGCTCGCCGTGCGGGCGCTCTATAAGCGGCCCGCCGAGTGATACATTTATCTTGACGTCAAGATAAATTTCCCCGATACGACTAAGGGTCGCCTCACTAGATCGACCGGTGCGGCGAGGGGATGATGGGACAGTGCGCGCGAGCGCGCGGCCCGCCGATGAAGGAGAGCAGACGTGTCCACTGTTGACAGCTTCGGAGCCAAGAGCACCCTGACGGTCGGCAGCACCGACTACGAGATCTTCCGGATCGACACGGTCGAGGGTTACGACCGTCTTCCCTTCAGTCTGAAGGTGCTGCTCGAGAACCTCCTGCGCACCGAAGACGGCGCGAACGTGACGCAGGAGCAGATCCGCGCGCTGGGTTCGTGGGACGCGTCGGCCGAGCCCGACACCGAGATCCAGTTCACCCCGGCCCGCGTCGTGATGCAGGACTTCACCGGCGTGCCCTGCATCGTCGACCTCGCCACCATGCGCGAGGCGGTGACCGCCCTCGGCGGTGACCCGAACCGCATCAACCCGCTCTCGCCCGCCGAGATGGTCATCGACCACTCGGTCATCGCCGATCTCTTCGGCAGCGAGAACGCCCTCGAGCGCAACGTCGAGATCGAGTACGAGCGCAACGGCGAGCGTTACCAGTTCCTTCGTTGGGGTCAGGGCGCGTTCGACGACTTCAAGGTCGTCCCCCCGGGCACCGGCATCGTCCACCAGGTGAACATCGAGCACCTCGCGAAGGTCATCTACGACCGCAACGTCGACGGCGTGCTCCGTGCGTACCCCGACACCTGCGTCGGCACCGACTCGCACACCACGATGGTCAACGGCCTCGGCGTCCTGGGCTGGGGCGTCGGCGGCATCGAGGCCGAGGCGGCGATGCTGGGTCAGCCCGTGTCGATGCTCATCCCGCGCGTCGTCGGCTTCAAGCTCACCGGCGAGATCCCCGCGGGCGTCACCGCGACGGACGTCGTGCTGACGATCACCGACATGCTGCGCAAGCACGGCGTGGTCGGCAAGTTCGTCGAGTTCTACGGCGCCGGCGTCGGCTCCGTCCCGCTCGCGAACCGCGCCACGATCGGCAACATGAGCCCCGAGTTCGGCTCGACCGCCGCGATGTTCCCCATCGACGACGTCACGCTCGACTACCTGCGTCTGACCGGCCGCGACGAGCAGACCGTCGCCCTCGTCGAGGCGTACGCGAAGGAGCAGTCGCTCTGGCACGACCCCGAGAACGAGCCGAGCTACAGCGAGTACATGGAGCTCGACCTCTCGACCGTCGTCCCCTCGATCGCCGGTCCGAAGCGTCCGCAGGACCGCATCCTCCTCTCGGAGTCGAAGGCGCAGTTCGCGAAGGACATCCTCAACTACGCGACGGCCGCCGACGAGTCCGTCGAGGTCGAGGGCACCTTCCCGGCATCCGACCCGGGCACCGCGCCCGGTGTCGAGCACGAGACCCACTCCGACGACACCGTCTCGCACCAGCACGACCACGCTCACGCGGGACTGCTCTCGAGCGGCGCGCGCCACGCGGCGTCGAACCCGGTCAAGGTCACCCAGCCGTCGGGCGAGAGCTACATGCTCGACAACGGCGCCGTCACCCTCGCGGCGATCACCTCGTGCACCAACACGTCGAACCCGTCGGTCATGATCGCCGCGGGGCTGCTGGCCCGCAAGGCCTCGGAGCGCGGTCTCACCCGCAAGCCGTGGGTCAAGACGACCCTCGGACCCGGCTCGAAGGTCGTCACCGACTACTACGAGAAGTCCGGTCTCGACAAGGACCTCGAGAGCCTCGGCTTCTACACCGTCGGCTACGGCTGCACGATCTGCATCGGAAACTCCGGCCCGCTGATCGAAGAGGTCTCGGCCGCGGTCAACGACAACGATCTCGCGGTCACCGCGGTGCTCTCGGGCAACCGCAACTTCGAGGGCCGCATCAGCCCCGACGTCAAGATGAACTACCTCGCCTCGCCGCCGCTGGTCGTCGCGTACGCCCTGGCCGGGTCGATGAACTTCGACTTCGAGACCGACCCGCTCGGCAAGGACTCCGACGGCAACGACGTCTTCCTGAAGGACATCTGGCCCGCTCCGGACGAGGTCCAGGAGATCATCGACTCGTCGATCTCGCGCGAGCAGTTCATCAAGCAGTACGCCACCGTGTTCGACGGTGACGAGCGCTGGAAGAACCTGCCCACGCCGACCGGGCCGGTGTTCGAGTGGGACGAGAACTCGACCTACGTGCGCAAGGCGCCGTACTTCGACGGCATGCAGATGGAGCTGACCCCGGTCAGCGACATCACCGGTGCGCGCGTCATGGCGACCCTCGGCGACTCCGTGACGACCGACCACATCAGCCCGGCCGGAAACATCAAGGCCGGCACCCCCGCCGCGCAGTACCTCACCGAGCACGGCGTCGCGCAGAAGGACTTCAACTCCTACGGCTCGCGTCGAGGCAACCACGAGGTCATGATCCGCGGCACGTTCGCCAACATCCGCCTGAAGAACGAGCTGACGGCCGCGGTCAACGACGGCAAGGTCGTCGAGGGCGGCTACACGCGCGACTTCACCCAGGAGGGCGGCCCGCAGTCGTTCATCTACGACGCGAGCCAGAACTACCAGGCCCAGGGCACGCCGCTCGTCATCTTCGGCGGCAAGGAGTACGGCTCGGGATCGTCGCGCGACTGGGCCGCCAAGGGCACGAACCTGCTCGGCGTGAAGGCCGTCATCACCGAGAGCTTCGAGCGCATCCACCGCTCGAATCTGATCGGTATGGGCGTCGTGCCCCTGCAGTTCCCGGCCGGCGAGAGCTGGAAGTCGCTGGGACTCGACGGCACCGAGATCATCTCGATCACGGGTCTCGAGCAGCTGAACGAGGGCGTCACCCCCAAGACGGTGAAGGTCGTCGCCGAGCCGAGCGAATTCTCGCCCGAGGGCAAGCAGACGGTCGAGTTCGACGCGATCGTGCGCATCGACACCCCCGGTGAGGCCGACTACTACCGCAACGGCGGCATCCTGCAGTACGTGCTGCGCTCGCTCGTCTGAGCCCGCCAGCCGCATAGTCCACGAGAGGCCGGAGCGTCCAGCTCCGGCCTCTCGTGCATCCCGCTCATTAGACTTACCGGCACCGATGGAAGGAGGAGCGCGATGTCGTTGCTCTCCTCGATCTCGCACCCGCGCGATCTGGACGCCCTCTCGCTTCCGCAGCTCGAGGCTCTCGCGAGTGAGATCCGCTCGTTCCTCGTCGAGAACGTCGCGCGCAGCGGCGGGCACCTCGGCCCCAACCTCGGCGTCGTCGAGCTCACGCTCGCGATCCACCGGGTCTTCGACTCTCCGAACGACCCGGTCGTCTTCGACACCGGACACCAGTCCTACGTCCACAAGCTCGTCACCGGTCGGCAGGACTTCTCGCGGCTGCGCTCTCGGGGCGGCCTGGCGGGCTACCCGCAGCGCAGCGAGAGCGAGCACGACGTCGTCGAGTCGTCGCATGCTTCGAGCTCGCTCAGCTGGGCCGACGGCATCTCCCGGGCCTTCGCCCGCACCGGTCGCACCGACCGGCACGTCGTCGCTGTCGTGGGCGACGGGTCGCTGACCGGCGGGATGACGTGGGAGGCGCTGAACAACATCTCCGACGACAACGATCGCAACCTCGTGATCGTCGTCAACGACAACGGACGCTCCTACGCGCCGACGATCGGCGGGATGGCGCGCTTCCTGAACAAGGTACGCACGACCGAGGGCTACCGGTCCCTGCACGAGGGCTCGGCCTCGCTGTTCGGTCGGCTGGGGCCGGCGGCGCGGGCCGTCTACCGCGGACTTCGCGGGGGTACTCACGGGTTCCTGTCCCGCTTCGTGAACAATGAGGCGCTGTACTCGAACCTCGACATCAAGTACCTCGGGCCCGTCGACGGCCACGATCTCGAGGCCATGATCGAGACGCTGCGGCTCGCGAAGTCGTACGGCGCCCCGGTCATCGTGCACGCGATCACCGAGAAGGGCCGAGGCTACGCGCCCGCTCGCCTCGACGAGGCCGATCAGTTCCACGCGGTCGGCAAGATCGACCCCGCGACGGGCCGGCCGGTCTCCTCGGGTGGCAAGACGAGCTGGACGGACGTCTTCGCCGAGGAGCTCGTGTCGGCGGGGCAGCGCCGCGGTGATGTCGTGGCGATCACGGCGGCGATGCTGCGTCCGACCGGGCTGCTGCCGTTCGCGCAGCGGTTCCCCGATCGCGTCCTGGACGTCGGCATCGCGGAGCAGCACGCTGTCGCGGCATCCGCGGGTCTCGCCTTCGGTGGGCTGCATCCGGTCGTCGCGATCTACGCGACGTTCATGAACCGCGCGTTCGACCAGATGATGATGGATGTCGCGCTGCATCGTGCCGGCGTGACGTTCGTGCTCGATCGGGCCGGCGTCACCGGGCCCGACGGGCCCAGTCACCACGGCATCTGGGACCTCGCGATGCTTCAGCTCGTGCCCGGCATCCGCATCGCTGCGCCCCGGGATGCCGAGCGTCTGCGCGAGGTGTTCCGCGAGGCCGTCGACATCGAGGACGCGCCCACGGTCGTCCGCTATCCGAAGGGCTCGGTCGGCGACGAGCTGCCGGCCCTCGAGCGTCTGGACGACGGGACCGACGTGCTGGTGCGGGGCGAATCCGACGATGTGCTCATCGTGGGGATCGGTCCGATGGTTCGTCTCGGCATCGAGGTCGCCGAGCGCCTGCGAGCACAGGGGATCGGCGCGACCGTCATCGATCCTCGCTGGGTGGTCCCGGTCGCGCGCTCGGTCGTCGACCTCGCCGCCGAACACCGGCTCGTCATCACGATCGAAGACGGGATCCGTGTCGGGGGCATCGGCACCCGCATCCGCCAGGTGCTTCGCGAGGCCGGCATCGACACGGCCGTCGACGAGCTGGGCCTCCCCGACGAGTTCATCGATCACGCGGAGCGCGACGAGATCCTCGACGACGCGGGCCTGACTGCCGCGAAGATCGCGCACGACGTCGTCGCGCAGGTCCTCGGCACCCGCATCCCGATCGCTCGCCCCAGCGCGGACGCGGAGTCGGACTGGTCGGATGCCGCTGACGCACCGAACCGGGCGGAGGCTGCCGACGGCGAGCGTCAGTCTCGAGGCCGCTGACGCCGTCGCCGGTCGGGGTCGATGATGCGGTAGCGCTGGTCGAGGGCGTCCTCGGTCGCGGTATCCGCATCCGGTGTCGGTGCCCTCTCGTCCAGCCCACCGGCATCGCGGCGCAGGGCCCGTCGCATGGTGAGGAACCAGGCGCCGGCGACTCCGATGGCGCTGAGCGGCACATTGACGAGGAACACGGTGTCGCTGACGCCAGTGCCTCCCGCGTCGCCGATGAGCACGGGAACGGCGACGGCCGTGGTGATGGCTCCGACCAGCGCGCCGTATCCCGCGAAGACCATGAGATGCGCCCCGACACGCGGGATGCGTCGCAGGAAGCGGCCGAGCAGGTATGCGCCGGGGGAGCCGACCACGACAGCTGGGACCGAGGCCATCACGATCATCACGGTGCCCACGATCAAGCTCAGGCCGCCCGTGAGAACAGCCCAGGCGGTGATGATCAGCAGGGTCGTCGCGGCCCACGCGCGAGCGGCACCCGCGACGAATTCGGACGGGGTGAACGCCAGGGGTGCGGCATCCGTGCGGGGCGAGTCGGGACGGGACTCGCGCGGCGGTTGGGGACCGGCGCCCGTCACGATCGGGCCTCGGCGATGAGGTCGAGGAGTTCTCGCAGTGGCCGTCGCAGCATCGGGAGGCGGGCGAGGGGGAGGGCCATCGCGAGCAGTGCCAAGCCTCTGTCGAGCAAGCGACGGGTCTTCGCCTGGTCGTCGGACTGGTCGTAGACCCAGTACATCGCGAGCAGCAGGTGTGCGAGAACGAGCGCTCCGGGCAGCGCCTCGGCGATGTCCTTCGGCAGCTTGTGGTCGGCACCGTCGACGGCAGTGCGGAACAGGTCCGCCACGATCGTGAGCGAGGCATCCGACTCGGGCGACAGCGGGTTGATCGACGATCGCGGCGAGACGGCGGCCGTCAGGAACTCGGGCGCATGGCCATGCGTCGGGGCCAGTTGGTCGAGGCCGGTGTGGAAGACGATCGCGAGCCTGTCCGTGAGGCCGCGCTCCGACTCGAGTCGGGGGAGGGCGGCGGCTCGGTGCGCCTGCTGCACCTGGAGGTAGAACTCCTGCACGAGCTCGTTCTTCGATGCGAAGTGGTAGTTCGTCGTGCCGACCGAGACGCCCGCCTCCGCGGCGATGTGACGGATCGTGGTCGCGTCGTAGCCGCGTTCGCGGAACGACCGCAGCGCGGTCTCGACGATCCGTGCACGCGTGCGGTCTCGTTTCGATCCGGTCGGCTCCGGTGTGCTGAACATGTTCAGACTCTACAGTCCGGCTCCGCACGGCGTCCGATCCACGCTCGCGTGAAAGCATGAAGGGATGACCGGAGACAACCTCACCCGTACCGACGCCCAGCGACGCGCAGCCGAGATCCGGCTCCGCACCGCCGAGGTGTTCCTCGATGTCCGCGACGCCCCGCGCGCCGACGAGACGACCTTCGGCACCCGCGCGATCCTCTCGTT
Source organism: Microbacterium sp. Yaish 1 (assembly GCF_002245215.1). Lineage (GTDB taxonomy): Bacteria > Actinomycetota > Actinomycetes > Actinomycetales > Microbacteriaceae > Microbacterium. Next base: position 645,471 of record NZ_NPMR01000002.1, on the reverse strand, counting down.
CGATGCGCCGGCCGGCGGAGAGACCTGGGTCGACTTCCTCGGCTCGGCCGTCGACGCGGTCACCATGAATGGCGAGAGCCGCCCGGTGGACTGGGATGGTGCGCGCATCCGCATCCGCGACCTGGCGGAGCACAACACCGTCTCGATCGAGGCGCGGGGGGTCTACAGTCGCTCGGGCGAGGGTCTTCACCGTTTCGTCGACCCGGTCGACAGCGCCGTCTACCTGTACACGCAGTACGAGCCCGCGGACGCGCGTCGCGTCTACCCCTGTTTCGAGCAACCCGATCTGAAGGCGCGCTGGCGGATGCGGGTCGCGGCGCCGGAGGGCTGGCGGGTGCTGTCCAACGGTGCGGAGACCGATCGACGGGACCTCGCCGGCGGTACCGAGGTCGCCTTCGCCGAGACCCTTCCGATCTCCAGTTACATCACCGCCGTCGCAGCAGGCCCTTACCACCGCGTCGGCGCGGTCTGGGACGGGCCCGAGGGACCCGTCGACCTGGGCGTCCTGTGCCGTGCCTCGCTGGCACCGCATCTCGACGCCGAGGAGATCATCGACATCACCCGCCGCGGGCTCGCATACTTCGGTGAGGCGTTCGGGCTCGGCTATCCGTGGGGCAAGTACGACCAGATCTTCGTGCCCGAGTACAACCTCGGCGCGATGGAGAACCCCGGTCTCGTCACGTTCACCGAGGCGTACGTCTTCCGCGGGGCCGCGACGGCGGCGCAGCGCGAGGCCCGCGCCAACACGATCCTCCACGAGATGGCGCACATGTGGTTCGGTGACCTCGTCACCATGCGGTGGTGGGACGACCTGTGGCTGAAGGAGTCCTTCGCGGACTTCATGGGCTCGCATGCGTCGGTCGCGACCGGGCTCTATCCGGATGCCTGGGTGAGCTTCGCGAGCCGGCGGAAGGGGTGGGCCTACGAGCAGGACCAGCTGCCGACCACGCATCCGATCGTGGCCGACATCCCCGACCTGCAGGCGGCCAAGCTCAACTTCGACGGCATCACGTACGCCAAGGGGGCGTCCGTGCTCAAGCAGCTCGTCGCGTACGTGGGGGAGGAGGCCTTCTTCGCCGGCGCGCGCAAGTACTTCGCCGACAACGCCTTCGGGAACACCACGCTCGGTGATCTGCTGGACGCGCTCGAGCACACCTCCGGGCGCGACCTGCGGGCGTGGAGTCGCGCCTGGCTCGAGACGACCGGGATGTCGGATCTGTCGGTCGAGCGCGATGGGTCGGACGGCCTCACGATCGTGCAGACCGATCCCCGACCCCATCGCGTGACGATGGGACGGTACGCGGCGTCGGACGGGGCGCTTCGCCGAGAGGGCGGGGTCGAGCTCGATCTCGTCGACGCCCGAACGCCGTTGTCCGAGGATGCCGCGTGCCTGATCATCCCGAACGATGACGACCGGACCTATGCGAAGGTCCGCCTCGACGACGAGACGACGGCGGCGCTCGAGCGCTCGCTCTCGACGATCGGCGACCCGCTCGCTCGATCGGTGGCCTGGGCCGCGCTCTGGAACGCGGTGCGCGACGGTCGACTCGACGTCGCGCGCTACCTCGGGATCGTCAGAGCGCACGCCGCGGCCGAGACCCACATCGGCCTCCTCACCGACGCGGTCGCTCATGCCGACTACGCGATCGCCCACTACGCCGCTCCCGCACAGCGCGAGTCGCTCGCCGCGCGCTGGCTGGAGACCGTCTGGCAGTCCCTGCACGAAGCCCGCCCCGGGACCGACGCCCAGCTCGTCTGGGCGCGCGCCCTGGGCGCTGCCGCCGCGGTGGATGCGGGGCGCGCGGCGTCGCTGCGCGAGCTGCTCGCCGGCGAAGGAGGACTCCCCGATGGTCTCGTGCTCGACGCCGACCTGCGATGGAGCTGGCTGTTCGCGCTCGCCGCGACCGGCCAGGCCAGCGCGGCCGAGATCGACGCCGAGCTGGTCGGCGACGATACCGCGAAGGGGAGGCGAGCCCACCGCGCCGCCCGAGCGGCGCTGCCGGAGGCGGCGGTGCGCGAGGCCGCGTGGGTCGCGGCGTGGACGGATGAGACCCTGTCGAACGACGAGCTCGACGCCACGATCGCCGGTGTCCGCGCCGGAGGGCGACGCGATCTCATCGCGGCCTTCGACGGGGACTACTTCTCGCGCATCGGCTGGCTCTGGGACACCCGCAGCATCGAGATCGCGCGCCGCCTCGTGCGCGGTCTGTTCCCGGCGACGGACGATCTGACGGCGGCGACGGCGTGGCTGGATTCGAACCCCGGGGCGCCGGCCGCGCTGCGTCGCATCGTGATCGAGCAGCGCGATGTCCGCGAGCGCGACCTGCGCGTGCAGAGCGCGCAGGGCGGCCGACCGGCGTGACGCGACGAGGACCCCGCGGCTTCGTGCCACGGGGTCCTCGTCAGCGGTGCAGCGCTGGTTGTCAGCGGTTCGCGATCCCGCGGATGGGCGGGTGGTGGAACGTGTCGCCGAACGCCCGCTCCGATGCGCCCTCCCGATCGAGGTAGGGCGAGGCCCCGCCGTCGATGAACGGCCAGCCGGCGCCCAGGATGAGGCACAGGTCGATGTCCTGGACCTCGGGGACGACGCCCTCGTCGAGCATGAGCTTGATCTCCTGCGCCAGGCCGTCCTGAACGCACTGGAGGATCGTCTCGGCAGCGACCGGCGACGAACCCGTCGCCTTCTTCGCGATCTTCTCCGCGGCCTTGGTGAAGCCGGTGACCCGCCCTCCCTTGTCCTTCTCGACCACCTCGGGCAGTTCCGCGAGCTGGTGGAAGTTCTCGTTGGCATAGAAGCGGTCGGGGAACGCCGAGGTCATCGTGTCCTGCACATGCGCGGCGACCTTCCAGCCGACGAGGTCGATGAGCTGGAAGGGCCCCATCGGCAGGCCGAGCGGCGCGAAGGCCTTCTCGACGTCGGCGACCGGCGTGCCCTCGTAGACGGCTCGCGCCGCCTCACCCATGACCTTCGCGAGCAGCCGGTTCACGACGAAGCCGGGCGCATCCTTGGTCAGCACGGCGTTCTTGCCGAGCCCCTTCGCCACGACGAACGCCGTCGACAGGGCAGCATCCGTCGTCTGCGGCGTCTTCACGATCTCGATCAGCGGCATGACCGCGACGGGGTTGAAGAAGTGGAAACCGACGAGACGCTCGGGGTGGGCGAGCTTCGCGCCGATCTCCGCCACCGACAGCGACGAGGTGTTCGTCGCGAGGATCGCGTCGTCGGCGATGATCTTCTCGATCTCGCCGAAGACCTGCTGCTTGACCCCGACCTCCTCGAACACCGCCTCGATGACGAAGTCGCAGTCGGCGTACTCGCTCTTGTCGACCGTGCCGTGCACGAGCGAGCGGAGCTTGCCCGCCGTGTCGGAATCGATGCGGCCCTTCGCCTCGAGCTTGCCGATCTCGTCGCGGATGTAGGCGAGCCCCTTGTCGACGCGCGCCTGATCGAGGTCCGTGATGAGCACGGGCACCTGGAGCTTGCGGACGAACAGCAGCGCGAACTGGCTGGCCATGAGGCCCGCGCCGATGACGCCGACCTTCGTCACCTTCTTCGCCAGCGCCTTGTCGGGAGCGCCGACCGGCCGCTTCGCCCGCTTCTGCACGAGGTCGAAGGCGTACATCGACGCGGCGAACTGGTCGCCGGAGATGAGTTCGGCGAGAGCATCGTCCTCGCGCGCGAAGCCTTCATCGCGCGATCCGCTGCGGGCCTTCTCGAGCAGCTCGAGCGCCAGGTACGGCGCCTTCGGCACGGTGCCGATCTTCGACTCGAGCATGCCGCGGGCGACCTTGACGGCGATCGGCCACTTCGTCAGGCGCTCGAGCTTGCCGGGCTCGTTCTTCCGCGTGACCGAGACGGCGCCCGACAGCACGCGATCGGCCCAGGCGAGGGAGTCCTCGAGGTAGCTCACCGCGGGGAAGATCGCGTCCATGATGCCCAGGTCGAACGCCTGCTGCGGCTTGAGCACGCGGTTCTGCTTGAGCGGATTGCTGATGACCACTTCGAGCGCGTTCTCGATCCCGATGAGGTTCGGCAGCAGGTAGGCGCCTCCCCAGCCCGGGATGAGGCCGAGGAAGACCTCGGGCAACGCGATCGCGGCCGCGGAGGCATCCACGGTCCGGTAGGTGCTGTTCAGCGCGATCTCGAGACCCCCGCCGAGGGCGAGTCCGTTGACGAACGCGAAGGACGGCACGCCGAGGCGCGACAGCCGCCCGAGCACCTGGTGACCGCGCTGCGCGACGAGCTTCGCGATGTCCTTCGACGGCAGCCGCGAGACGTCGGACAGATCGGCCCCCGCGGCGAGGATGTACTGCTTGCCCGTGATGCCGACGGCATCGATCTCCCCGCCGGCCGCGCGCGCGGCGAGCGTGTCGAGGACGCCGCCCAGCTCGGCGAGCGTCGCCGGACCGAGCGTGTTCGGTCGGGTGTGGTCGCGGCCGTTGTCGAGGGTGATGAGCGCGAGCGTGCGGCCCGAGGCGAGCCGGACATCCCGCACGAGCGAGTGGGTGCCGACCTCGTCACCGGTGAGGGCGTCGAGGGGGGAGAAGTCGATGTCGTCGTAGGTCATGTCGGCGCGCCTCACTTCTTCGCGGTCTTCTTCTTGCCGGTGTAGTGCGGGTTCTCCCAGATCACCGATCCGCCCTGGCCGAGGCCGACGCACATGGCCGTCAATCCGTAGCGGACGTCTGGACGCTCGGCGAACTGGGCGGCGAGCTGGATCATCAGACGCACACCGGATGCCGCCAAGGGGTGACCGACCGCGATCGCGCCGCCCCACGGGTTGACGCGCGGATCGTCGTCGTCGATGCCGAAGTGGTCGAGGAGGGAGAGCACCTGCACCGCGAACGCTTCGTTGAGCTCGAACAAGCCGATGTCGTCGATCGTCAGGCCGGCCTTGGCGAGCGCCTTCTCGGTCGAAGGGATGGGACCGATGCCCATGACCTCGGGCTGGACGCCGGCGAAGCCGAATGAGACCATCCGCATCTTCGGGGTGAGGCCGAGCTCCTTCACCGCGCGCGAGCCGGCGAGCAGGCTGATGGTCGCGCCGTCGGTGAGGGGCGACGAGGTGCCCGCGGTGACCCGGCCGTGCGGCCGGAAGGGCGTCTTCAGCTGCGCGAGACCTTCCATCGTGGTCTCGGGCCGGCGACCCTCGTCCTCGGTCGCCAGGCCCCACGCACCGTCGGCGGACTTCACCGCGACGGGAACGAGGTCCGGCTGCAGCTTGCCCGCGTCGTACGCGGCCTGAGCCTTGTGCTGGCTGCGCATGCCGAAGCGATCGGCCCGCTCCTTCGTGAGGACCGGGAAGCGGTCGTGCAGGCGCTCGGCGGTGATGCCCATGTTCAGAGCGTCCGCGCTGACGAGCTTCTCGGTGAGGAAGCGGGGATTCGGGTCGGTGTCGCCCCCGCCGAGGGGGTGGCGGCCCATGTGCTCGACGCCGCCCGCAAGGGCGAGGTCGTACATGCCGATGCCGATCGAGCCGGCCATCGTGGTGACGCTCGTCATCGCGCCCGCGCACATGCGGTCGATCGCGAAGCCCGGCACGCTCTGCGGGAGGCCGGCGAGGATCGCTGCGGTGCGGCCGAGGGTCAGACCCTGATCGCCCTGCTGGGTCGTCGCGGCGATCGCCACGTCGTCGATCCGGTCGAGCGGCACATCGGGGTTGCGTTCGATCACGCCCCGGATCGCTTTGACGACGAGGTCGTCCGCTCGGGTGTTCCAGTACATGCCCTTCTCGCCGGCACGCCCGAACGGGGTGCGCATGCCGTCGATGAAGTAGACGTCCGAGATCTCGGCCACTTTGCCTCCAGAAGATGGGATCTGCTCCAGCCTAGGGAGCCGCGGAGGCGGGGAAAATCGGTTGGGTCGAACCTACGAACCGGTCGAGGAAGGTGCGGCATCCCCGTTCACGGAATCCACAAAGGCTTGAGCGATCAGCTGTGCGGTCTGCTCAATCTGCCACGGCCGTGCGCCGAGCTCCGCGAGTGCCGCGCCGAGCGTCTGGGCGGAGATCTCGGCGGGCGGCGCCCATGCCACGCGTCGCAGCAGCTCGGGGGTGAGCAGGTTCTCCGTCGGCATCGACAATTCCTCCGCGCGCTGCTCGACGAGCGGCTTCGCAGCCTTCAGGCGGGCGTCGGCGGGAGGGTTGCGGTCGACCCAGGCCCGCACCGGCGGCAGGCCGTCGCCCGGCAGCCGGTCCGGCGGCAGCGACTGCTCGGCCCGCCCGGCCTCGAAGGCCGCCCACCAGCGGTCGAGTTGCGAGCGGCTCGCGCGGCCGGTGAAGTCCTTGACCTTCGCTAAATCCTGCTTCGTCTTGGGGTCGGCGGCGAGCGCCGCGACGAGCGCGCGGTCGGGGACGAGCCGGCCGGGGGCGATGTCCTGCTCACGGGCGTACTCCTCGCGCGCGGTCCACAGCGCTCGGGCCACCGCGAGCGCGCGGCGGCCTCGGATCGTGTGCAGGCCGCTGAGCCGGCGCCACGGGTCCTCGCGAGGCGGCTTGACCGGGCGGTCGAGGACGGCCTGGAACTCCTGGGCGGCGAACTCGACCTTGCCCTGGGCCTCGAGCTCCCGTGCGAGCACGTCTCGCACGTCGATGAGATGCTCCACGTCGAGGGCTGCGTACTCGAGCCACGACTGCGGCAGCGGCCGCGTCGACCAGTCGGCGGCCGAGTGCGCCTTGGCGAGGACGATGCCCAGCGTGTCCTCGACGACGGCGCCGAGCCCGACGCGGGCGTGCCCGAGCAGGCGTGCGGCGAGTTCGGTGTCGAAGATCGACGTCGGGTCGAGGCCGGCCTCGCGCAGCGAAGGCAGGTCCTGGCTCGCGGCGTGCAGCACCCACTCGACGTCGCCGATGGCGGCCTGGAGGGGGGCGAAGGTCGTGATCGCCGGTGGATCGAACAGGTGCACGCCGGCGCCGCGGCGGAAGACCTGGATGAGATAGGCGCGTTGCGAGTATCGGAAGCCCGACGCCCGCTCGACGTCGACGGCGACGGGTCCGTCACCGGCCGCGAGCAGTTCCGCGGCGCGTTCGAGTCCGGCGTCATCGGCGATGACGGTGTATTCAGCCACGGTTCCCCCGGCGTGCTCCGAAGACGGCGACGCCCTCCGACCCCGGAGGAAGGCCGGCCAGCATGCAGGTCAGTTCCGCCCAGGCGTCGATATGGGCGGTGATGTCGCCGACGGGGGTCCACGAGGCGCGCAGTTCGATCTGCGCACCATCGCCCTCGTCGGCGAGACTTCCGAAACCGCGCGAGAGCGTCTTCGTCGCGGTCCCGGAGACGGAGTGGAACGAGGCGCCGCGATGATCGAGCGCGTCGATGAGCCACGACCAGGCGACCTCGGCCAGAAGCGGGTCGACGCCGATCTCGGGTTCGAGCGGGGCCTGGGCGAACGCGACGATGCGCCAGGGGCCGCCCCAGGCATCCGGCTCGTCCGCATCGTGGAGCACCACGATGCGGCCGGTGCCGTAGGGGGAGTCGACGGCGTGATCCTCGGGCCGGACATCGCCCGCGAGTGCGAGAGCATCGGGCGCGAGGCCGGTCGGAGCGGGGATCTCGCGGACCACGAGGTCGTCGCGGAACGTCATCGCCAGCACCGCCTCGCGTGCGACGACGAATGCCGTCGTGTCGGCGGGAGGACGGGAATCGGCCACGTCGACAGACTAGAGTGAGGCCTCGATGATGGGTTCCAGGCGCGCCGGGGCTGCGGGCGCATCTCCCGCAGCAGCCACCGCCGCGAAGACGACGATCGCGGCACTTGCCGGAGCCCTCGGGATCTCGCTCGCGGCGCTCGGAACCGTCTCGATGCGCGTAGCCCGCAAGGTCGTGACGCCCGCCGGCCGAGTGCCCGACACCGAACTGCTCGCCGTCGATGTCGCCGCGCAGACCCTGACCCTCTCGCGTACCCCCGACACCGAGCTGCCGGGGCGGTACGGACTGTTCACGACGGGCACCGCGTCGTACGTGAAGGTCGGCGCCGTGCTGGCTCTGGATGAGACGTCGGTCAAGCGCAAGCTGCTCACGCAGATCGGAACGGACGATCAGCTGTCGTCCGCCGCAGCATTCAGCGGGTGGTACTACTCCGATCCCGCGGAACTGCACCTGCCCTACCGTTCCGAGCTCGTCGGGTCTCCGCTGGGGCCCTGCCCCGCCTGGTTCTTCCCGGCGACGGACGAGGCCGGGAAGCCGAGCGACACCTGGGTCATCCAGGTTCATGGACGCGGCACGACGCGGACCGAGACGCTGCGTGCGGTGCCGGTGTTCCACGCCGCCGGTGTGTCGTCGCTGCTGGTGTCGTACCGCAACGACGGGGAGGCTCCGCGCAGCCGTTCGGGCACGTACATGCTCGGTGCGACCGAATGGCGTGATGTGGATGCGGCGATCGGGGCCGCCCGTCGCCGCGGTGCGCGCCGGATCTTCCTCATGGGGTGGTCGATGGGTGGCGCGATCGCCCTGCAGGTCGCCCTGAACTCAGCCCATCGCGACATCATCGCCGGAGTCGTGCTCGAATCGCCGGCGATCGACTGGCGCATCGTGCTCGACTACCAGGCGCACCTGCTGCGCATCCCCGCCCCCGTCGCGAGCACCGCCGTGCGCGCACTCGACAGCGAGTGGGGGGCGCGGGTCGTCGGCCTGAACACCCCGATCCCGTTCGACCGGCTCGACGTGGTCGCGCGTGCCGCCGAGCTGCGGCATCCGATCCTCATCCTGCACAGCGATGACGACGGCTTCGTCCCGGCGGACGCGTCGTATCAGCTGGCGGAGGCACGTCCCGATCTGGTCGAGCTCGAGGTGTTCCGGACCGCCCGGCACACGAAGCTGTGGAACTACGATCCGGAGCGCTGGACCTCGGTCATCCGCGACTGGCTCGAGCGCCGACGCTCAGCCGCAGATAGCTGAAGCCGGCGGCATCCATCAGCGCACCCGCGACGGCGGTCGGCACATCGTCCGCGACCGGCAGGACCGGATGCCGGACGGGTCCGATCCGCGGCGCGACCGTGAGACAGATCTCGTCGACGACGCCCGCGGCGACGAACTGCGCTGCGAGGGTCGGTCCGCCCTCGCAGACCACGCGCTCCCACCCGCGGGCCGACAGGACGGCGAGCACGTCGGCGGGGGACAGGTCGGGCCCGTTGCCGACGCTGACGACGGTGACGCCGGCGGGCGCCTCGGGATGGACGCCGGCGGGGACGACGAGGACGACGCGCCCGGCCTCGGCCTCGGTCAGGCGGTGGCCGTCGAGACGCCCCGACCGTGAGACGACCGCGAGGGCCGCCGTTCGCGGAACGACGTAGCCCTCCGCGCGTACGGTCTCCGCGCCCACGACGACGACGTCGGCGTCCCGGCGGATGATGCCGAGGATGCTGCGGTCGGTCGGGCTCGTGATCGTGTCGCTCGTCCCGTCGCCGCCGGATGCCGACCCGGTGAGGGTGGTGACCATGTTCACGCGGACGTACCCGCCGGGCGCCCGCCGGTAGCGCCGCGCGAGCCACTCCCGTCCGGCATCCGTCGTGGAATCGGCGCTCTCGCCGGTTTCCGGAAGCATCTCGGTCACACGCACGGCGTCATCCTTTCACGCGGTTAGGGTTGATCCGTGACGAGCACATCCGCCGGAATCCTGCGCCTCAGCGACCGCCGTCCCGAGGTGAGCGGCGCCGAGATGCTCGGCGCCCTGGTTCCGCCGCCGCAGTTCGACGAGGCGACGTTCGATTCGTACCGGGCCGACCCGCAGTACCCGTCGCAGCAGGAGGCGAAGGACCTCCTCGAGGCGTTCGCCGGGGGCGGCGCCCCCGCGGCGCGCGGGGGGCTGTTCCGCCGTGCGAAGAAGGCGCCCGAGACGAAGCCCGGCGTCTACCTCGACGGCGGTTTCGGCGTCGGCAAGACCCACCTGCTCGCCGCGATCTATCACGCGATGCCGGCACGCCGGAAGTACTTCGGGTCGTTCATCGAGTACACCGCGCTCGTGGGGGCCGTCGGCTACCAGAACACCGTGCAGCTCCTCCGCGGAGCCGATCTGCTCTGCATCGACGAGTTCGAGCTCGACGACCCGGGCGACACGATGGTGATGACGCGGCTCCTCGGCGAGCTCGTCGCGTCGGGCACGCGTCTCGCGGCGACCTCGAACACGCCGCCGAACGCGCTGGGCGAGGGGCGATTCGCCGCTCAGGACTTCCTGCGCGAGATCCACGCGATGTCGGCGAGCTTCCAGACGATCCGGATCGACGGCACCGACTACCGGCAGCGTGCCGTCGACGGGCACGCCGTCGCGCTCGCCCCCGAGAAGTACGAGGCGGCGATCGCGGAGGCCGCGGCATCCGGTCTCGTCTCGGACGACCCCTTCGCCGACGTCATCGCGCACCTCGCGACGGTCCACCCGTCGCGTTACATCCGCCTCGTCGACGACATCTCCACGATCGGCCTGCGCGACGTCACGCAGTTGACCGATCAGTCGGCCGCCCTGCGCTTCGTCGCGTTCGTCGACCGCGCCTACGACGCGCAGATCCCGATCCGCGCCACGGGCCGGCCTCTCGACGAGGTCTTCGGCGACGAGATGCTCGGCGGCGGATACCGCAAGAAGTACCTGCGCGCCATCTCGCGCCTCGTGGCTCTCACCCACTCCTGAGCACCTGCCCAGGGCCCGTGCGGCGCGAGGAAACCTGATGTTTACCGGGGGAGCGCTCGCGTAACCGTTCGGAAACACGACTGCGCCGTCGGGGGAAACTGGGTACCTCGACACTGAGGGGACCCGACGCTACACCTGCGTCCCTGCAGAGAGGTTCCCTTCGAGATGGATCAAGGCAACACCGCATTCATACTCATCGCGGCCGCATTCGTCCTGCTGATGACGCCAGGACTCGCATTCTTCTACGGCGGTCTCGTCAAGGCCAAGAGCGTCATCAGCATGATGATGATGAGCTTCGGCGCCCTCGGACTCATCGGCGTCCTCTGGGTGCTCTTCGGCTACGCCATCGCCTTCCCCGGCGCTGAGGGAACCGTCGCCCCGTGGTCGATCGACTGGAGCGCGATCGGCCTGAGCAGCCTGCTCGAGACGCCCGACGACGCCGCCTTCCCGCCCATGGCGTTCGTGTGCTTCCAGGCAACCTTCGCGATCCTCACCGTTGCGCTCGTCTCCGGAGCGATCGCCGACCGTGCCAAGTTCGGCGCTTGGATGCTGTTCGCCGGTGTCTGGGCGACCGTGGTCTACTTCCCGGTCGCGAGCTGGGTCTTCAACTTCGGCCTCGCCGATGACGGCTCGTTCGAGTACGGCGGCTGGATCACCAAGGGTCTGCAGGACGTCTTCGGCGTCGGGGCGATCGACTTCGCCGGTGGCACCGCAGTGCACATCAACGCCGGTGCTGCGGCTCTCGCCCTCGCTCTGGTCCTCGGCAAGCGCGTCGGCTTCCAGAAGGGCGTCCACGTTCCCCACAACCCGCCGTTCGTGCTCCTCGGCGCCGGTCTGCTGTGGTTCGGATGGTTCGGCTTCAACGCGGGCTCCGAGCTCGCCGCCGACGGCACCGCCGCGCTCGCCTTCATCAACACCATCGCTGCTCCCGCCGCCGCTCTGCTGGCCTGGCTGCTCGTCGAGAAGATCAAGGACGGCAAGCCCACCTCCGTCGGCGCCGCATCGGGCGCTGTCGCGGGTCTCGTCGCCATCACCCCTGCCTGCGCTTCGGTCGACCCGATCTGGGCGATCGTGCTCGGCCTCATCGCCGGTGCCGCCTGCGCCCTGGCGATCGAGCTGAAGTACAAGCTCGGCTTCGACGACTCGCTCGACGTCGTGGGCATCCACCTCGTCGGCGGCCTCATCGGAACGCTCTACCTCGGCTTCTTCGCCAACGGCACGGGCCTGTTCATGGGCGGCGACGCCAGCCAGCTGATCGTCCAGGCGATCGCGGCCCTCGCTGTCCTCGTCTACTCCTTCGTGCTGGCCTTCATCATCGGGTTCGCGATCGAGAAGACGATCGGCTTCCGCGTGAAGAACGAGGACGAGATCGCCGGCATCGACACGGTCATGCACGGCGAGGTCGGCTACACCCTCTCCGACGCGAAGGTCTGACCGGACCTCGGCTCTGACTCGGGCGGGGCATCGCGGATCACTCCGCGGTGCCCCGCCCTGTTTCTTGTTGGCGCCGGCTGGCAGGCGGCGCCGCTTCGCGAGAGGTGAAGCGGCGCGAGCTGCCAGGTGAGGCGGAGGGTGAGGCGGAGGCGGCGCGCCTCGCGAGCTGGGTAGGTTTGGGCGCATGGGTGTGCTTTCGCGTGTGTGGGATCTGCTGCGACCGCGTCGGACGGCGGGTGGCTCGGGTCGGCCGGCCACAACGCGTCCGCGGCCGGGGACCGTCACGCCGGCTCGCCCGAACAGGCCGTCCGCGTCGAGCGGAGCGGGCGCGGACGCGGCATCCGTCGTCGAGGTCGCTCTCCCCGATGCCGGCGGCCTGCGGCTCGCCTACGATCCGCGACCCGACGCACACCCTGATCCCGGCGAGATCGTCTGGGCATGGGTTCCGTATGCGGAGGATGCCGCGCGCGGCAAGGACCGCCCGCTGCTCGTGCTCGCGCGTGCCGACAGCGGCCGCAGCTGGGCCATGAAGCTCACGAGCAAGCCGCACGACGGCGAGCGCGATCACATCCCGCTCGGGACGGGGGATTGGGACCGTGAGCGGCGCCCGTCGTGGCTTGACGTCGACCAGATCTACCTCGTGCCGACGAGCGGCATCCGCCGCACCGCGGGCGGCCTCGACCGCACCACCTACGCTCGGGTCGCGCAGTCCCTCTCACAGCGCTACGGCTGGCGCACCGCCCGCTGACCCGCGCCGGCGCCGCGCCTGCCCCTCGCCGAGAGTGCACCCGCTCCGCGAGAACGTACCGGAAACCATGCGCTCTCGCCGAGGTGCTGCGTCTTCGGGCCGCGGGGGCCTGCCGCGATGGACGCCGGGGTGGTTTCATGGCGTCATGAGCGAATCGTTCTCGGAGGTACCGGGGGCGCACCCGGGGGAGCCGCACGCATCATCCATGTCGGGGCGGCTGAACTGGCTGCGCGCGGGGGTCCTGGGCGCGAACGACGGCATCGTGTCGACCGCCGCCCTCGTCGTCGGCGTCGCGGGGGCCACGACGGAGACGGCACCGATCTTCGCCGCCGGCGTCGCGGGCCTCGTGGGCGGCGCGATCTCGATGGCGCTCGGCGAGTATGTCTCGGTGAGCAGCCAGAGCGACAGCCAGCGGGCGATGATCACGAAGGAGCGTCGCGAGCTCATCGAAGCCCCCGAGGCGGAGCTCCTCGAGCTGGCCGGGCTGTACGAGCAGCGCGGGCTCTCGCCCGAGACGGCGCGGCGGGTCGCGGAGGAACTGACCGAGCACGATGTCGTCGCCGCGCACCTCGAGGCCGAGCTCGGGCTGACCGAGGACGAGGTGGTCAGCCCGTGGGCGGCTGCCGGGGCCAGCGCGCTCGCCTTCACCATCGGCGCGCTGCTGCCGCTTCTCGCGATCCTCCTGCCGCCCGCCGACATCCGGGTTCCCGTCACCTTCGTCGCGGTCCTCATCGCTCTCGCTCTCACCGGGTATCTGAGCGCGCGTCTCGGCGACAGCCCGCCGCTCCGCCCGGTCGTGCGCGTCGTCGCCGGCGGGGCCCTCGCGCTGATCGCGACCTTCACGGTGGGCTCGCTCCTCGGCGTCTCCGGCGCCGTCTGACCGGTCCCCGCGCGCGATGTGGAGCACCGCGAGAACGCGCGGATGCCGCGAGCGCGCACCATGCACGGTGCGTTCTCGCGGAGAGGGTGCGTGCTCGGCGGAGGGCAGCCGGGGCGGGGATGGTGGGCGATGCGGGACTCGAACCCACGACCTCTTCCGTGTGAAGGAAGCGCGCTAACCAACTGCGCCAATCGCCCATCTGGCCCGTGAGGGCCGAGACACGAGCATACCGGATGCCGCGACGGTTCCCGAACGCGGCGGCGAGACACGCGCGGGGCGTCGCCGGTTTTGCACTCGTGCGATCGTCGGCTAATGTTTAACAAGTGCCGGAGCGATCCGGAACGAAATGCGGATGTAGCGCAGTGGTAGCGCATCACCTTGCCAAGGTGAGGGTCGCGAGTTCGAATCTCGTCATCCGCTCGAGTGCGAGGATCTCCCGTCAGGGTGATCCGGCACGTGGGTCAGAACCACACACGGTGGCGTGGCCGAGCGGCTAGGCACCGGCCTGCAAAGCCGTTTACACGGGTTCGAATCCCGTCGCCACCTCGCCTCATAACTGAACAGCCTGTATAGGCGCGATTGGCGCAGCGGTAGCGCGCTTCCCTGACACGGAAGAGGTCACTGGTTCGATCCCAGTATCGCGCACCGAGTAAAACCCCCGGTATCACCGGGGGTTTTGTCGTTTCACGGGGCGCCGGTCAGCGCTGCCGGTTAGGCTCGGCGCCATGACTCAGCTCGTGCTCACCGTCGTCGGAGACGACCGGGTCGGACTCGTCCGCACGCTCGCCGACACCGTCGCAGCGCACGGCGGCAACTGGGAGCGCAGCGAACTCGCGGAACTTGCCGGCGCATTCGCCGGAATCGTGCTGGTGGAGGTGCCCGCCGATCGCGAGGCCGGCCTCGTCGAAGCGCTCGAGCGTCTGGACGGTCTGCTGCGCATCACGACTCACCAGCCGTTGGCACCGGTCGTCGCGAGCGGCCAGGTGCTCCGATTCACGGTGCTCGGCAACGACCGTCCCGGCATCGTGCGTGAGGTGAGCGATGCGATCGGCGCCCACGCCCTCAGCATCGACGCGCTGACCAGCCGCACCCTCGACGCTCCGATGGCGGGCGGCACGCTGTTCGAGGCGACTGTCGTGGTGCGCCTGCCCGCGGAGTTCGACGCCGCCGACATCGTGGCGGACCTCGAGCGTCTCGCGGGTGAGATCCAGGTCGACCTCACCCTGACGTGAGTCTCGACACCGCTGAGCGGTGCCGCTGAGCGACGGAAGCTCAGCGGAGGGCGAGCGGGAGAACCGACAGCCCGACGATGAGGGGCGCGGCGACGAGTCCCCAGAGGACGAAACGCCGCCAGGGGACGTCGACGCCCACGGTGCGCAGCCGCTCGTGCCAGAGCAGCGTCGCGAGCGACGCCCAGGGGGTGATGAGCGGGCCCGCGTTGACACCGATGAGCAGCGCGCCGAGACGCTCCGGGGTTCCCGCCGCCGACTCGAGCAGCAGGTAAGCGGGCAGGTTGTCGACGGTGTTCGCCGCGACGACGGCGGTGCCCGCCATGCGCCACAGCTCGAACGGCCCGCCGGTCTCCCCGGCGACCAGCGATACCACCGCTGCGGAGCCGAGCGACTCGAGCGCGGCCATGGCGGTGAACAGTCCCGCGGCGAACACGAGCAACTGCCACGGGACGAGCCGAAGCGACAGCCCACGGGGCGAGCGCCATGCGAAGAGGCCGACGAGCAGAGCCGCGGCGACCGTCGCCGGGATCCACGGCTCCAGGCCGCTGACGAGGGCCGGCATGAGCGCGACGACGACGACGGATGCCACGACCAGCTGCATCCGGTCGGTGACGCGCGGCACGGGGGCCGGGTCGAACCGCCCGACGAGCGAGCGCCGATGGATGGCGAACAGCAGGCCCACGGTCACCGCGATCGCGACGGCCGCAGACGGCCCCATGAGCGCGAGGAACGCCAGGGGTCCGCCCTCGGGCAGCCGACTGAGGGCCAGCAGGTTCGTCAGGTTCGACACCGGCAGCACGAGTGACGCGGTGTTCGCGAGCCACACCGTCGTGAAGGCGAAGGGGAGCGGTGGCAGTCCGTTAGCGCGCGCGACGGCGACGACGACCGGCGTGAGGAGCACGGCGGTCGTGTCGAGCGACAGGAAAGCCGTCGCGACGACGGCCAGCGCCACGACGAGGAGCCACAGCAGCGTCGTACGGCCCCGCGAGGCGCGGGCGAGCCACCCGGCTGCGACGTCGAACACGCCGGCCTTCGCCGCCAGCTCCGCCACGATCGTGACGGCGACGACGAAGGCGAGGATCGGCGCGACGCGCTCGGCGATGCCGACGAGGTCGTCGGGGGGCAGGATGCCGCTGACGACCGCGCCCGCCGCCACGAGCAGCAGTGCGGCTCCGGCGATGGCGAGCTTCACGGCATCCATCATGCGCCCTGTCGCCGACCCGGGACGGTCGGCGCGCTCGGAGCCGCGTCGCGGGCGGTGGCTCAGGGCAACCCGTACGTGACCGGGTCGTAAACCCCGAACGTCACGAGACTCTTGGCCTCCTCAAAGATGTCCCCGAGCTGGTCGACATCGGGACACGTCAGCGCGAAGATGAACCCCTTGCCGACGCGCTCGAGTGCTCGCGCGGCCCAGATCGTGGCGGTGTCCTCCCCGGCGGCCGGATACGCCGCCATCTCGATCTTGTGCAGATCCGAGGTTTCGGCGATGGGCGCAGCGATTCCCGCGGTGTAGGGCATCGTCATGATGATGGGCTCGATGTCGCTGATGTCGCTTCCCTGGACCGCGCCGAGGAAGTCCGCCGTCGCCGCGAGGTCGCCGACGTCCGACCGACCGGGCAGCGCGAGGACGCCGTGCGTCGCGAAGCATTGCGTCGCCGCATGCACGTAGGTGCTGAGCGACGGATCCGAACCCGGGGACCTCTCCCACACGTCCGCGCCGGCGTAGCTGTTGACGACCACCGTGTCGAGACCCTCGGGCAGATCCGCGCCGGTCGCCATCGTGAGATCGCCCTCCTGCCAGTCGGTCGCCACGGGGGAGGGCGTCTCGCGCTGCGGCGTCGGCGGCGTCGCGCTCGCGCTCGTCGGCGGAGACGAAACCGCGGCGGGCGAAGCGGGAACACAGCCCGCGAGGGCCATCGTGCACGCGACGGCGAGGAAGGCGGGCACAGCGGTGTGGGACTTCATCACCCTTTTCTAGCGGCCCGGCGGCGCGGGATACAGTGGTCGGATGGAACGTCGCCGGATCGGAGCCCGTGTGCTCACCCGCTTCGTCGCCGCCGGCCGAACGCTCTCGGCCTGAGCGGGCGGGACGCGGCGAGCGTCCGAAGCTGAGTAGCCTTGATCCGAGCCACCCATCTGGAGATGTTCCCTTGACTGACGTCGTTTCCCCGTCGGACGTGTCGTACCCCGCCGACGGCTTCGCCCTCTTCCCCGACCGCTCCGTCGTCGCCCTGCGCGTGAACGGAGAGCTGAAAGACCTCGCCACGGTCGTCGACGAGACGGATGCCGTCGAGCCGGTGACCGTGTCGAGCCCCGACGGCCTCGCGATCCTCCGCCACTCGACCGCGCACGTGCTGGCCCAGGCCGTGCAGCGCATCCGGCCGCAGTCGAATCTCGGCATCGGACCGCCCATCGAGGACGGCTTCTACTACGACTTCGGCGTCGACGAGCCCTTCACCCCTGAGGACCTCAAGTCGATCAAGAAGGAGATGGAGCGGATCGTTCGCGAGAACCAGCGGTTCGTCCGGCGGGTCGTCACCGCCGACGAGGCGCGCCAGGAGCTCGCCGACGAGCCGTTCAAGCTCGAGCTCGTCGACCTCGCCGGTGGTCCCGGATCGGGCGCCGATGCGGCCGAAGGGGCCTCGGCCGAGATCGGGGCCGGCGAGCTGACGATCTACGACAACGTCACCCGCGACGGCGCGACCGCGTGGAAGGATCTGTGCCGCGGACCCCACGTGCCCGGCACCCGGATGGTCGGCAACGGCTGGGACCTCACCCGTGTCGCCGCCGCCTACTGGCGCGGCTCCGAGAAGAACCCCCAGCTGCAGCGCATCTACGGCACCGCGTGGCCGTCGAAGGACGAACTGCGCGCCTACCAGGAGCGGCTGGCCGAGGCGGCTCGCCGAGACCACCGCAAGCTGGGCGTCGAGCTCGACCTCTTCTCGTTCCCGGACGAGATCGGACCCGGTCTATCGGTGTTCCACCCCAAGGGCGGCATCATCCGCTACGAGATCGAGCGCTACATGCGCGAGCAGCTGCTCGCCCACGACTACGAGGTCGTCAACACCCCGCACATCACCAAGGGCGACCTGTTCATGACGAGCGGACACCTGCAGTGGTACGCCGACGGCATGTACCCGCCGATGAAGCTCGACGAGGTCGTCGACGCCGAGGGCAACGTGACCCGGCAGGGGCAGGAGTACTACCTCAAGCCCATGAACTGCCCGTTCCACAACCTGATCTTCCGCTCGCGCGGGCGCAGCTACCGTGAGCTGCCGCTGCGCCTGAGCGAGTTCGGGTCGGTCTATCGCTACGAGAAGAGCGGCACCCTCTCGGGCCTCACCCGCGTGCGGGGGATGACCCAGGACGACACGCACATCTACGTCACCCCCGACCAGGTCGAGGACGAGCTCGTGCGGAGCCTCGAGTTCGTGCTGCAGACTCTGCGCGACTACGGACTCAACGACTTCTACCTCGAGCTGTCGACGAAGGAGGAGGGCAACCCGAAGTTCATCGGCGACGATGCCCTCTGGCAGCAGGCGACCGAGACCCTGCGCCGCGTGGCCGAGGGGTCGGGCCTGGAGCTGGTCCCGGATCCGGGCGGCGCGGCGTTCTACGGCCCGAAGATCTCGGTCCAGGCGCGCGACGCGATCGGCCGCACCTGGCAGATGTCGACCATCCAGCTCGACTTCAACCAGCCCGAGCGCTTCGAGCTCGAGTACACCGGGCCCGACGGTGAGAAGCACCGCCCCGTGATGATCCACCGTGCCCTGTTCGGGTCGATCGAGCGGTTCTTCGCGATCCTCCTCGAGCACTACGCGGGTGCCTTCCCGGTCTGGCTCGCGCCCGTGCAGGTCGTCGGCATCCCCGTCGCCGATGACTACGCGCCCTACCTGCAGGAGATCGTCTCCCGTCTGCGCGAGGCCGGGGTCCGCGCCGAGCTGGATCGCTCCGACGACCGGATGCAGAAGAAGATCCGCACCCACACCACGCAGAAGGTGCCGCTGCAGCTCATCGCGGGCGAACAGGACCGCGCAGCCGGCACGGTCTCGTTCCGCTTCCGTGACGGATCGCAGACCAACGGCGTGCCCGTGGACGAGGCCGTCGAGCGCATCCTCGCGGCCATCGCGAACCGCACGCTCGTCGACACGGCGGAGCACCTGGACGCTGCGGGACAGCTCGCGTGACCGGCTCGTCGGACACCCCGCGCCCGGTCGAGGACGCCGCGCACCTGGCCGGGGTGCCCGACGAGTTCCAGCGCCTGTGGACGCCGCACCGGATGGCGTACATCCAGGCGGGTCCGGAACCACTGCGTGACGAGTGCCCGTTCTGCGCGGCGCCCGGCAAATCGGATGCCGACGGGCTCATCGTCGCGCGCGGCCGCACGGCCTACGTGTTGCTCAACCTCTTCCCGTACAACTCCGGTCACCTGCTCGTCTGCCCGTATCGGCACATCCCGACATACGATCTCGCGACGCCCGAGGAGGTCGCCGAGATCGGCGCGCTGACGCAGACGGCCATGCGCGTGCTGCGGGAGGTGTCGCGGTGCGACGGCTTCAACCTCGGGATGAACCAGGGCGCCGTGGCCGGGGCCGGGGTCGACGGGCACCTGCACCAGCACGTCGTGCCCCGGTGGGCGACCGACGCCAACTTCTTCCCGATCATCGCGAAGACGAAGGCGCTTCCACAGCTGCTCGGCGAGGTCCGCGAGGCCGTCGCCGCCGCCTGGCCGACGGGCTGACCGCGTACTTCCTCGCGCTCGGTCTCGAACGCAAGCCCCGGCGAGGAGCGCCGAGATGCCGATAGCCTGAGCGTTCACTGAGGAGGCATCATGTCGATCACCGCCCGTCCCCGTACCGCGACTCTCGCCGCGCTGGCCGTCGTCGGGGCCCTCGCCCTGACAGGGTGCACGCCCGCGGGCGACGCGAATCCGTCCGAGGCGACTCCGGCCGCGACGACGTCGGCACCGGAGAAGAGCGGAGCCGCGAGCCCCGACGCCGGCGGCGACGCAGCCACGACCGCCGATGCCCTCGCCGAGCGCGACGCGTTCATCGCGGCACAGCAGCAGCCCGTGGGTCAGCCCACGCTCACCGCGAAGACACCCGCGCAGCAGGAGCTCGTCGCGCAGCAGCGCGCGCATGTCGAGGCGAACGGCGGTCAGTGGTCGGAGCAGGCCGAGACCGTGACGCTCGCCCTCGCTCTGGATGCGTGCGAGACCTCTATCCTCAACGGGCACCAGGTCGACCAGAACGTGTACCAGGTGCACGTCGCGTCGTCGCCGCTCATCCAGAGTCTCGCCATCGACGACGCGTCCCGTGAGGGCGCCGTGAGCATCATGGTCTTCGGCACCCGGTTCCTCTGCCCCGATGACGCTCCGCAGTGGGAACAGGCCTGGACCGAGTCCAGCGGACAGTAGCGGCGCCGGTCAGCGCACCTGCTCGACCGTGAACTGCATCCGCGGGTGGGCGTAGGCCTCCTGGCTCTCGACGAGCTGGAGCTCGCGCTCGCCCGACTCGTGCGTGCGCGTGAGGAGGTCGAACACGCTCGAAGTCGTGCGGGCCAGCGCCTCGGCTGCGGAGCCGGTGCTGCGGTAGTGGGCCGTGAAGAGGGCCGCCGTCACGTCACCGGATCCGTTCGCCTTCATGGGGATGTGGGGCGTGCGGACGAGCCATGCTCCGGCGTCGTCCGCGGCGAGCATCTCGATCGTGCCCTCGGGGCGGTCCGGGCGCTCGACGCTGGTCACGAGCACGGTGCGCGGACCCATCGCCCGGGCGGCGTCGACGGATGCGAGCGTCGAGTCGAGGTCGGTCGGCTCGGTCTCGGTCAGGAAGCCGAGCTCGAACTGGTTGGGCGTGATGATGTCTGCAGCCGGCACCACGCGTTCGCGCAGCAGAACGGGGATGGCCGGTGCCACGAAGCATCCCGACTTCGCGTTGCCCATGACCGGGTCGCACGCGTAGACGGCATCCGGGTTCGCCGCCTTGACGCGCGCGACGGTGTCGAGGATGACGTCGGCGATCCCCTCGCCGCCCTGGTAGCCCGAGAGGACGACGTCGATCTGCGGGAAGGCGCCGCGATCCTCGATGCCCGCGATGACGGCGCGGACGTCGTCGGGACTGATCATCGGACCGCCCCAGGCGCCGTAGCCGGTGTGGTTGGAGAAGTTCACCGTGTAGACCGGCATGACCTCCACGCCGATGCGCTGCAGGGGGAACACCGCGGCGGAGTTGCCGACGTGTCCGTATGCGACGGCCGACTGGATCGAGAGCACCTTCATGGGGTCATGCCTTTCGAGAGGGGAGGGCGGATGCGACGAGGTCCCGCGCGAGCTGCGCCGCGTCGGCGTCGTTCAGATCGTGCACGGTCAGGCGCAGGTGGCGCGACGGTGCATCGTCGGCGAGCCGGAACTCGTCACCGGTGCGCGCCAGCCACCCCCGGCGCATCATGGCGTCGGCGACGGAACGAGCGGTGCCGGGGACCTCGACCCAGAGACTGAGCCCGTCGCCGGGTGCGCAGGGCAGGCCCGCACGCGTGAGCCGTGCGGCGAAGGCGGCGTTGCGGTCGGCGTAGTGGGTCCGAGCGGCGGTGATCGTGGCCGCGGCGGTGTCATCGGAGAGGAGAGCGTGGGTGAGCCGCTGCAGCAGGTGGCTGACCCACGTGGTGCCCGAGCCGAGGCGCAGCGCGAGGCGTTCGGCGGTCGTGGGATCGGATGCCGTGACCGCGAGACACATGTCGGGTCCGAGGAACTTCGACACCGAGCGCACGCGCGCCCACCGCTCGTGATTCTCACCGATGACCGAGCGATACGGCTGGGTCGACAGGAGCGAGAAGTGGTCGTCCTCGATCACCAGGACGTAGGGGTGATCGGCCAGCACCTCGCGCAGCGCCGCGGCACGCTCGGCCGACAGGCTCGACCCGGTGGGATTCTGCGCTCGCGGGGTGATGACGACGGCTCGGGCTCCCGCGTCCAGGGCGGCGCGCAGACCGCCGACCGTCATGCCCTCGCCGTCGACGGGAACGGGGACCGCACGGTAGCCGGCGAGCCGGACCGTGTGGATGCTGGCGAGGAAGCAGGGGTCTTCGAGCGCGACCGCGTCATCGCGGGTGAGCGCTTGCGCGAGCAGTCTCTCGACGGCGTCGACGGCGCCGCCCGTGACGGTGAGGTGGACGTCGGCCTCTTCCGCCGAGTCCGCGGCGAACCAGCGCGTGGCCCAGTCGGCGAGCCCGGCATCGATGACGGGCTCGCCGTACAGGACGGGGCGCCCGGCGACCCGGGCGAGCACGCCGCTCGGGTCGGGGATGAGGGCGGGATCGGGATTGCCCGAACCCACGTCGCGCAGCACCGTGTCGGCGGCCACCCCCTCGGCGGCGACGGGGGAGACCTCGGCGATACGCGTGCCGCCGCGGCCGCGAGCCACGACCACGCCGGCCTGCGCGAGCAGCCGGTACGCGGCGACGACGGTGTTCCGGTTGACGCCGAGCTGCTCGGCCAGCGCGCGAACGGGCGGCAGCACGTCGTCGGCGCGCAGGGCACCGCGCTCCAGCAGCATCCGGACGCTGTCGGCGATCTCGCCCGCCGTGTGCCCGGTGATCGTGTCACGGGAAGTCATCGGCACGATCTTATGTCGGATGCCATGCTATTTTTTGGCCTAGGCCGAAATTGATTCCCGACCAGGCGGCCCAGATCGGAGCTTCACCGTGTCGAACGACCAGACCGTCACCGGATCCTCGCGCGTCAAGCGCGGCCTCGCCGAGATGCTGAAGGGCGGCGTCATCATGGACGTCGTCACGGCCGATCAAGCGCGGATCGCGGAGGATGCCGGCGCGGTGGCCGTCATGGCGCTCGAGCGCGTCCCCGCCGACATCCGCGCCCAGGGCGGCGTCGCCCGCATGAGCGACCCCGACCTGATCGACGAGATCATCGCATCGGTGTCGATCCCCGTGATGGCCAAGGCCCGCATCGGACATTTCGTCGAGGCGCGCGTGCTGCAGGAGCTCGGCGTCGACTACATCGACGAGTCCGAGGTGCTCTCGCCGGCCGACTACACCCACCACATCGACAAGTGGGGCTTCACCGTCCCGTTCGTCTGCGGTGCGACCAACCTCGGTGAGGCTCTGCGCCGGATCACCGAGGGCGCGGCGATGATCCGGTCCAAGGGCGAGGCCGGCACCGGCGACGTCTCGGAGGCGACGCGGCACATCCGCACGATCACCGCCGAGATCCGGGCCCTGCAGGCGAAGAGCCCCGACGAGCTGTACGTCGCGGCGAAGGAGCTCCAGGCGCCGTACGACCTCGTCGCCGAGGTCGCGGCCACCGGGACCCTCCCCGTCGTGCTCTTCACCGCGGGCGGTGTCGCCACCCCCGCCGACGCCGCCATGATGATGCAGCTCGGCGCCGACGGCGTCTTCGTCGGCTCGGGCATCTTCAAGTCGGGCGACCCCGCTCGCCGTGCCGCGGCGATCGTGAAGGCGACGACCTTCCACGACGACGCGTCCGTCGTCGCCGAGGCCTCGCGCGGCCTGGGCGAGGCGATGGTCGGCATCAACGTCTCCGATCTGCCTGCTCCGCACCGTCTCGCCGACCGCGGCTGGTGAGCCGATGAGCGAGGGGATGCCGCCGCGCGTCGGAGTCCTCGCCCTGCAGGGGGACGTCCGCGAGCACCTGCGCGTGCTCGAGGAGCTCGGGGCGGCGGCATCCCTCGTCCGCCGCCCGGACGACCTCGGAACGATCGAGGGACTCGTCCTGCCGGGCGGTGAGTCGAGCGTCATCGACAAGCTGGCACGTGCGTTCGGGATGCAGCAGCCCATCCGCGACGCGATCACGGCGGGCATGCCGGTCTACGGCACGTGCGCCGGGCTCATCCTGCTCGCCGACCGCGTCGACGGGGCGATCGCCGGGCAGGAGACCTTCGGCGGGCTCGACGTGACCGTGCGACGGAACGCCTTCGGCGGTCAGACCGAATCGTTCGAGACGGCGCTCGCCGTCGCGGGCTGGGACGCGCCCGTCCACGCGGCGTTCATCCGGGCGCCCCTCGTCACCGGGCTCGGACCGGAGGTGCGGGCCCTCGCGACCCTGCCCGACGGTGGCGTGGTCGCGGTCGAGCAGGGACGACTGCTCGCCACCGCGTTCCACCCGGAGGTATCGGGCGAGCGCCGCTTCCACGAGAGGTTCCTCGCGCACGTCCGCGAGGCGCGCGCATCCGCCCGGTAAGATCGAGCGCATGTCCGGTCACTCCAAATGGGCCACGACCAAGCACAAGAAGGCCGTCGTCGACGCGCGTCGTGCCAAGTCGTGGGCCAAGCTCATCAAGAACATCGAGGTCGCTGCCAAGCTCGGCGGTCCCGATCTGCAGGGCAACCCCACGCTCTTCGACGCCGTTCTGAAGGCCAAGAAGACCTCGGTCCCGAAAGACAACATCGACCGCGCGATCAAGCGCGGCGCCGGGATCGGCGGCGAGGCCGTCGAGTACTCCTCCATCATGTACGAGGGCTACGGGCCCAACGGCGTCGCATTCCTCATCGAGTGTCTGACCGACAACAAGAACCGCGCCGCGGCCGAGGTTCGCACCGCCCTCAGCCGCAACGGCGGCACGCTCGCCGATCCGGGCAGCGTCGCGTACAACTTCAGCCGCAAGGGCGTCATCGTCGTCCCGTCCGAGGGCACGACCGAGGACGACGTCATGCTCGCGGTCCTCGAAGCGGGGGCGGAAGAGGTCGAGCCGCACGGAGACGGCTTCGGCGTCATCACCGAGGCCTCCGACCTCGTGTCGGTGCGCACCGCCCTGCAGGACGCCGGCATCGAGTACGACTCCGCCGACGTCGAGTTCGTGCCCTCGCTCAAGGTGGAGGTCGACGCCGACACCGCCCGCAAGGTGTTCCGTCTCATCGACGCGCTCGAGGACAGCGACGACGTGCAGAACGTCTACACGAACTTCGACCTGACCCCCGAGGTGCAGGCCGAGCTCGAGAACGACGACGAGTAAGAGTCCCGGCATCGCGCGCAGTTCCCGGCATCCACCGCAGCTCGTTCTGCGTCGGATGCCGGGAACTGCGCGTTTCGCGGGCTGTCGCCGCGCCGGGTCGCCGCGTCGGACGTAGCGTGGGGGAGTGACCTCTCTGCGCGTGCTCGGTGTCGACCCGGGTCTCACCCGATGCGGTGTCGGTGTCGTCGACGTCGCTCGCGATCGATCCGCTGCCCTCGTGCACGTCGGAGTCGTCCGGTCGGCCGTCGATCTGCCCATCGAACGCAGACTCGCGACGATCGCCGCGGGGCTGCGGGCGGTCATCGCGGAGCATCGGCCGCACGTCGTCGCGGTCGAGCGGGTCTTCGCTCAGCACAACCGGAGCTCCGTCATGGGGACGGCGCAGGCGAGCGGCATCGCGCTGCTGGTCGCCGCGGAGAGCGGCCTCGATGCCGCGACCCATACGCCCTCCGAGGTGAAGGCCGCGATCACCGGCTACGGCTCGGCCGAGAAGCTGCAGGTGCAGACGATGGTCGCCCGGGTGCTGCGCCTGGACTCCCTGCCGCAGCCGGCGGATGCCGCTGATGCGCTGGCCCTCGCGATCTGCCATGCCTGGCGCCGCGGTCCCGGCGGCGCCGCGACCGGGTCCGCGGCCGCAGCGCTCACTCCTGCGCAGCGCGCCTGGGCGGATGCGGAACGGCTGTCACGCCGCTGAGGCGGCCGTGCGGCCGGGCGTCATGCGTGTCGCTCGAACATACCTGCGAAGCGGCGCCTAGGCTCGGATCATGATCTCCTCCCTCCGCGGCAGCGTGCTGCACCTCGAGTCCGACAGCGTCGTCATCGACGTCGGCGGGGTCGGGTTCTCGGTCGCCGTGACCCCCGACATCCCGCGCTCGTTCCATGTCGGCGATGAGATCGTGCTGCACACGAACCTCGTCGTGCGCGAAGACGCCCTCTCGCTCTTCGGCTTCGAGACCCGCGAGCAGCTCGGGGTGTTCCTCCTTCTCATCGGGGTGACCGGCGTCGGCCCGAAGTCCGCGCTCGGCGTCCTGTCGGCGCTGAGCGTCGCGCAGATCGCCGAGGCGGTCACCGCCGAGGACGACGCTCCGTTCCGCCGTGTCTCGGGGATCGGGCCCAAGACCGCGAAGCTCATCGTGGTGCAGTTGGCGGGCAAGCTCCAGGCGGTGCCGTCCGCTCAGCCCGCGTCGGCTCCCTCGGGTGGGGGGACGCTCGTCGGTCAGGTCGTCGCGGCACTCGTCGCGCTGGGGTGGAGCGAACGGGTGGCCACCGAGGCCGTCGCGCAGGTGACAGCGGATGCCGCGGCCCCGGCGACCGTGCCCGCGCTGCTCAAGCTCGCGTTGGCGCAGCTCGGTCCCGCGCGACCGGAGCAGACCGGTGTCTGACGCCCACGAGCTGGCCGCCGACGAGACCGAGCTGGCCGTCGAGGGAGCCCTGCGACCGACGTCGCTCGCCGAATTCGTCGGGCAGCAGAAGGTGCGCGGACAGCTGGAGCTCCTGCTGCAGGCCGCTGCGATGCAGGACCGACCCGCCGACCACATCCTGCTGTCGGGCCCGCCCGGGCTCGGCAAGACGACGCTCGCGATGATCGTCGCCCACGAGAGCGGCCGCCCCCTGCGGATGTCGAGCGGCCCGGCAATCCAGCACGCGGGTGATCTCGCGGCGCTCCTGTCGAGCCTCGTGCCCGGCGAGGTGCTCTTCATCGACGAGATCCACCGAATGGCCCGCTCGGCGGAGGAGATGCTGTACCTCGCGATGGAGGACTTCCGCATCGACATCATGGTCGGCAAGGGCGCCGGCGCCACCAGCATCCCGCTCGAGCTGGCTCCCTTCACCCTCGTGGGTGCCACCACCCGGTCGGGACTCCTGCCGAATCCGCTCCGCGATCGTTTCGGCTTCACCGCTCACATGGAGTACTACGAGCCCGAAGAGCTCGAACGAGTGATCCAGCGCTCCGCGAGTGTCCTCGCCGTCGACATCCCGCCCGTCGCGCGCGCGGAGATCGCGCGTCGCTCGCGCGGCACCCCGCGCATCGCCAACCGCCTGCTGCGCCGCGTGCGCGATTTCGTCGTCGTCCACGGCGACACCGGGACCGGCGCGACGGAGGCGGATGTCGCCGCCGCCCTCGAGCTCTACGACGTCGACGCGATCGGCCTCGACCGCCTCGACCGGGCCGTGCTCGACGCCCTCGTGCGCCGTTTCGGCGGCGGGCCCGTCGGGCTCAACACCCTCGCCGTGACGGTCGGCGAGGAGGCGGAGACGATCGAGTCGGTCGTCGAGCCGTACCTCGTCCGGATCGGATTCGTGGGCCGGTCGCCGCGAGGTCGTGTCGCGATGCCCTCCGCCTACCGCCATCTCGGCGTTCCCCGTGCCGACGGGGCGCTGGAGATCGATGACCTATAATCGCTGAAGGCTTCTCGCCGACGAATCCCGAGGGTGCGCATTCTTCGCGTGCCTACCCGTGAAAGGTGCTCCCACCTCCATGCTCTTCTTCGCCACCACCCCGGCCGACGCTCCTCCCGCGAACCCGGCAGTGCAGTTCTTCGCCGAGTACGGTCTGCTGATCATCCTCGCGCTGCTCATCGTGTTCATGTTCTGGAGCCAGCGTCGCCGCGCGCAGCGGATGAAGGCGGAGCAGGCGGAGAAGTCGCGTCAGCTGCTGCCCGGCGCGAAGGTGCTGCTCCAGGGCGGCTTCTACGGCACGATCGTCGAGTACGACGGCGAGGACCTCTCGAAGTCGGCTCGCGTCGAGCTCGCGCCCGGCGTCGAGGTCGAGGTCCACAGCCAGGCGATCCTCCGCGTCGTCGATCCCGCCGAGGGGTCGCTCACCGAGGACGAGTACATCGAGGCCGAAGAGCACCACGACGAGTACGTCGCCGACGTCGAGCAGGGTCTCATCACCTCGGTAAGCGACGACGCCGCGCGCAATCGCGCTGACGCCGCTTCCGAGGGTGCGGCCGACCGCGACGACAAGCCCCGCGCCTGAACCGCCGCTGATCCGGCGCTCGCTCGACGAAAGCTGACCTCCCCGTGGCGACTTCCACACCTGTGCGCCGTGCCTGGCGCGCGCTGACCGGACTCGTGGTCCTGACGGCGCTCCTGTTCGGCATCAACGCCCTCGGCGTCTACGTGTTCAAGGCGAGCTCGTGGGCTCCCGAGCTCGCGCTCGATCTCCAGGGCGGGACGCAGATCGTCCTCCAGGCGCAGTCCGACGGGGCGGTGCCGTCGAGCGAGCAGATGCAGCAGGCGGCCTCCATCATCCGCCAGCGCGTCGATGCGTCGGGGCTCGTCGAGGCCGACATCGCCACGCAGGCCGGCAACCAGATCGTGGTGCAGCTGCCCGGCGAGGTCGACGACGAGACCCGGGAGCGCATCGACGCGTCGGCGCAGCTCCAGCTGCGCGCCGTGCTCTACACCGGCACTCCCGCGACCAGCTTCGTCGGCGACGACGGCAATCAGACGCCGTATCCGACGCCCGACCCCAACCTGCCCGCGACGCCGTCGACGACGCCCTCCAACGGCAGCGACCCCGCGTGGATCACCGAGGCGCTGCAAGCGCAGTTCCTTGCCTACGACTGCGCCGACCCGGCGAACGACCCGGCCAACGCGCCGGCCGATCAGCCGCTGATCACGTGCGACCGCACCGGGACCGCGAAGTACATCCTCGGGCCGGTCGAGCTCGACGGGTCGTCGATCGACAACGCCACCAACGGCCTCGAGCAGAGCACCGGCCGCTGGGCGGTGAACATCACGTTCGACCAGCAGGGCACCGACACGTTCGGCAAGATCAGCCAGCGGCTCTACGGTCAGCAGTCGCCGCGCAACCAGTTCGCCTTCGTCCTCGACGGCGACGTGCTGTCGGCGCCCTCCATGGACGCCGTCATCCTCACGGGCAAGCCGTCGATCACGGGTTCGTTCGATCAGGACAGCTCGAAGGTCCTCGCAGACCAGCTCAAGTTCGGCGCTCTGCCGCTGAGCTTCGAGGTGCAGAGCACCAACACGATCTCCGCGACCCTCGGTTCGCAGCAGCTGCAGATCGGACTCATCGCGGGCCTCATCGGTCTCGCGCTGGTCGCGGTGTACTCGCTCGTCGTCTACCGGGCACTGGGAACGGTGATCATCGCGTCGCTGGTCGTCATGGCCGTGCTCACTTACGCGGCACTGACGATCCTCGCGTGGCGCATGGGCTTCCGCCTGTCGTTGGCGGGTGTGGCCGGCTTGATCGTCACGATCGGCTTCACAGCCGACTCGTTCATCGTGTACTTCGAACGGATCAGGGACGAGCTGCGCGACGGCAAGTCGATCACCGGCGCCGTCGAGGACGGCTGGTCGCGCGCCAAGCGGACGATCTTCATCTCGAAGTCGATCAACATCCTCGCCGCCGTGGTGCTGTACATCCTCGCCGACTCGACGGTGAAGGGCTTCGCATTCACGCTGGGACTGACGACCGCGATCGACATCCTGATCTTCATCCTCTTCACCCACCCCGTGCTGCAGCTGCTCGTGCGCACGCGCTTCTTCGGGTCGGGTCACAAGCTGTCGGGTCTCGACCCGGATGCGCTCGGCGCCGTCTACCGCGGGCGCGCGCAGTTCCGCGCGCCGGTCGCTGCCGGCGCGAAGACCTCGGCCGGGCGCCGTGCCGCCAAGTCGCGCGGCGAGGCGGAACGGCGACAGACGATCGCGGAACGCAAGCGCGCCGAGCAGGCCGCGGGTGAGAAGCGCGACGCGACGGGGGACAAGCACTGATGCGATTCTTCAACCGGTTCGGAAACGACCTCTACACGGGGAAGCTGTCGTTCCCCTTCGTCGCTGGTCGCACGCTGTGGTTCATCATCGCCGCAGCCCTCGTGCTCGGGTCCGTGCTCGTCCTCGTCGTGAAGCCCCCGCAGTTCTCGATCGAGTTCACGGGCGGGTCGCAGTTCACGGTGACGAACGTCTCGAACACCGACCAGCTGCTGGCGACCGCCGCGGTTCAGGACGTCGTGCGCGGGGCGACGACGAAGGTCACGACGATCGGCGAGGACGCCGTGCGCGTGCAGACCGACCAGATGTCGGATGCCGAGACCCGAGACGTCACGGCACGCCTCGCTGAGGCGTACGACGTCCCCGCCGCCGAGGTGAGCTCGTCGTTCATCGGCCCGAGCTGGGGACAGGACGTCACCCGTCAGTCGCTGTGGGGCCTGGCGATCTTCCTCGCCCTGACGTTCCTCATCCTGGCGCTGTACTTCCGCACCTGGAAGATGTCCGTCGCCGCCATCATCGGTCTGATCGACGTGCTCGTGGTCACCGTGGGCGTCTACTCGCTCTTCGGGTTCGAGATCTCTCCCGCCGCCGTGATCGGCTTCCTGACGATCCTGTCGTACTCGCTGTACGACACCACGGTCGTCTTCGACAAGGTGCGCGAGAACACGTTCGAAGACGGCGAGAAGTCGGGGCGCACGTTCGGCGAGTCGGTCAACCTGGCGGCCAACCAGACGCTCGTGCGCTCGATCAACACGACGATCGTCGCGGCCCTCCCCACCGGCGCGATCCTCTTCATCGGTGCGCTCTGGCTGGGCGCCCAGACGCTCACCGACATCTCGCTGTCGATCTTCGTCGGAACGCTGGTCGCCGCCTACTCGACGCTGTTCGTCGCCGTGCCGCTGTTCGCGCTGCTGCGCGAGAACGAGCCCGGCATCAAGGCGAACGACGCGCGGGTGCGCGAGTCGCGCGAGCGAGCCTCGGTCGAGGCCTGAGCGCCGCGAGGGCGCGTAGAATCGATGTCTGCATGGCGGAGGTGAGGGCATGACCGAGATCACCCCGCCCCCTGCCCAGAGCTCGCTCCGGCGCCTCGTCCCGCGCATCTTCTCGCGGGCGGCACCCCGCGAAGGCCTCGAGCAGCTCGTCCGGACGGTGCGCGCGCACCATCCCAAAGGCGATATCGCGATCATCGATCGCGCCTATCAGACCGCATCGCGGGCGCACGCGCAGCAGAAGCGCCAGAGCGGCGAGCCGTACATCACGCACCCGCTCGCCGTCGCGCAGATTCTGGCGGAGCTCGGCCTCGGCCCCCGGGCCATCGCAGCCGCGCTGCTGCACGACACCGTCGAGGACACCTCCTACGGTCTCGACCAGCTGACGGCGGAGTTCGGCGACGAGGTCGCCATGCTCGTCGACGGCGTGACGAAACTCGACAAGGTCAAGTACGGCGACGCCGCGCAGGCCGAGACGGTCCGCAAGATGATCGTCGCGATGTCTCGCGACATCCGCGTGCTCCTGATCAAGCTCGCCGACCGGTTGCACAATGCCCGGACGTGGGGTTTCGTCCCGCCCGAGAAGGCGGCGAAGAAGGCGACGGAGACGCTCGAGATCTACGCGCCGCTCGCGCACCGGCTCGGCATCCAGGCCATCAAGAGCGAGCTCGAGGACCTGTCGTTCGCGGTGCTGCACCCCAAGCTCTACGCCGAGATCGACAGCCTCGTCACGCAGCGCACGCCGCAGCGCGAGCAGTATCTGCAGACGGTCATCGACGCGGTCGAGAGCGACCTTCGCGAGCTCCGCATCCGCGGCCGCGTCATGGGTCGTCCGAAGCAGCTGTACTCGGTGTACCAGAAGATGGTCGTCCGGGGTCGTGAGTTCGACGACATCTACGACCTCATCGGAATCCGCGTTCTGGTGACGACGGTCCGCGACTGCTACGCCGTGCTCGGTTCGATCCACGCGCGGTGGACGCCCCTTCCCGGGCGTTTCAAGGACTACATCGCGACTCCGAAGTTCAACCTCTACCAGTCCCTCCACACGACCGTCATCGGCCCGGGCGGGCGGACGGTCGAGATCCAGATCCGCACCCACGAGATGCACCAGCAGGCCGAGTTCGGCGTCGCGGCGCACTGGAAGTACAAGGAGCGGATGGCGGGCGGCAAGGCCGACGCCAAGGCGATCGACAACGACATGGCGTGGCTCGCGCACATCTCCGACTGGCAGGCCGAGACGGCCGACCCGGGGGAGTTCCTCGACTCACTGCGGTTCGAGATCGGCGCGAAGGAGGTCTACGTCTTCACCCCGAAGGGGCGGGTCATCGGCCTGCCGGCGGGTGCCACCCCGGTCGACTTCGCCTATGCCGTGCATACCGAGATCGGTCACCGCACGATGGGCGCCAAGGTCAACGGGCGTCTCGTGCCGCTCGAGTCGACGCTCTCCAGCGGCGACGTCGTGGAGGTCTTCACCTCGAAGAACCCCGACGCCGGCCCGAGCCAGGACTGGCTGACCTTCGTCAAGAGCACACGAGCGCGCAACAAGATCCGCGGCTGGTTCACGAAGGAGCGGCGCGAAGAGGCCGTCGAGCAGGGCAAGGACGCGATCGCGCGGGCGATGCGGCGCCAGAACCTCCCGCTTCAGCGCCTCATGGGACAGGACGCCTTCAGCGAGGTGGCCCACCAGCTCCGCTACGAGGACGTCACGGCGCTCTACGCGGCGGTGGGCGAGGGGCATGTCTCGACGCAGTCGGTGATCGAGAAGGTCACCGCGCTCGTCCGTGCGGAGGAGGACACCTCCACCGGGCCGATCCAGCTGCCGGCCGTGGGACGATCCCGGCAGAAGCGCGACAGCGACTCGGGCGTCCTCGTCCGCGGCGCGCCCGACATCCTCGTCAAGCTGGCGAAGTGCTGCACACCCGTTCCGGGCGATGAGATCGTCGGCTTCGTCACGCGCGGCAGCGGTGTGTCCGTGCACCGCTCGGACTGCACGAACGTCGAGTCGCTCATGCGCGATCCGGAGCGTCTCATCGAGGTGTCGTGGGCGCCGACCACGAAGAGCCTCTTCCTCGTCCAGATCCAGGTCGAGGCGCTCGATCGAGCCGGGCTCCTCAGCGACGTCACGCGCGTGCTCAGCGAGCATCACGTCAACATCCTGTCGGCCTCGGTGCAGACCAACAACGATCGGCTCGCACTCAGCAGGTTCGTGTTCGAGATGGGTGACACCGTGCACCTCGACCGCGTGCTGAACGCGGTCCGGCGCATCGACGCGGTCTACGACGTCTACCGCGTCACGTCGTCCTGAACCGAGCGCTCTCCAGCCACGCCAGCGCCTGCCGTTTGAAGGGCAGCGGGCCGCTGGACGCCAGCGACTCGTGCGCTTCGGCCAGCAGGTCCGGGAACGTGGCGATCATGGCGACCGCGCCGCGACGTGGCGTGTCGCCGGCGGCGGCATCGGCGCGCAGCAGGTCGCAGACGGTGCGTACGCGACTCGACACCGGCATCCCGCCGAGCCGCACGGTGTCGTGCGCGGGGAGCTGCAGATCGCGGTAGTGCAGCCGATGGTCGAGCACGTGGTTGCGGCGTCGTTCGGTGCATCGCTGCACGCTGTGCCGGAGCGGCGGGTCCGGCAGCGCGCCGTGGACCCAGGCGGCCGACTCGTGCGTCAGCGCCAGCCCGGGGGCGACGAGGGGACGGAGCGACGCCGCACGGATCTCGGGACTCTCGACGACATCCGCGGGCATGAACGCCTCGCCGACCTCGACCACGTCGCCGTCGAGGCGTGCGGCGGTCAGCTCGGCTCCGGAGAGACGATCACCGGGGGCGTAGACGAACGGCCAGACCATTCCGCCAGTCTGGCGCCCGCCGGAGCGGGCGCCGGCACGGGCGCACGATCTGTGGAGAGCCGTGCGGTCACCGGCCCCGGTGCGGAACGGCGCTCAGCCGCCGAGCGCGCTGAGCCAGGCCTTGCGGGCGCTCAGTGCTTCCTTGGCCTGCGCGATGGCACGCTGATCGCCCGACGCCTCGGCCTCGGCGACCTCGGCCTCGAGCTTCGCGATCGCGTCATGGAGCTGCGACAGCATGTCTCCCTGGCGCGCCTTCGTCTCGGGGTTGTTGTTCTTCCAGTCGGCGTCTTCGCGCGCGCGCACCGCCTGCTCGATCTTGCGGAGCTCGTCGTCGAGGGCACGCTCCTTGTCGCGGGGGAAGATGCGACCGATCTCGTCCCAGCGGCGCTGGATGCCCGTCAGCAGTGCCCGCGCGGCGGCGGTGTCCTTCTCGGCGTTGACGGCAGCGGCTTCGTCGAGCAGAGCCCGCTTGGCGACGATCTTCTCCTGCGATGCCTCGGCGTCGGCCTGCTCGCGCTCGGCGCGCGCACCGTAGAGGGCGTCGCCCGCGGCCTTGAAGCGTGCCCAGAGCGCGTCGTCGGCCTTCTTGCCCGCGCGGCCGGACTGCTTCCACTGTTCCAGCAGGTCGCGGTACGCGCCGATGCCGTCCTCCCCGCGCGGCGCGAGGGCCTCGGCGCGCTCGATGAGCCGCTGCTTGGCGTCGCGCGCGCTCTTGTGGGTCTCATCGAGGCTCGCGTAGAACTCGCGGCGGTGCTTGTCGATGATCGAGCGGGCGTCGCGGAACCGCTTCCACAGCTGCTGGCCGGTGCCGCGGGGCAGGCGCGGGCCGTCGGCCTGGTGTCGCTGCCAGCGCTCGAAGAGATCGTTCACCTCGGCGGACGTCTGCTTCCACTGGATCGACTTGGGGTCGCGGGCGGCGATCGCCTCGATCGCCTCGACGAGCGCGGTGCGCTCGGTGATCGCCGCGTCGAGAGCCTGCTTGGCCTCGGCCGCCTCCGACTCGGAGGCGGCGTCGAGCTCGCCCTCGAGGGCGACCAGGCGTGCCTCGAGGGCAGCCAGGTTGCCGACGGCCGCCGCTCCTGCGATGCGCGAGCGGAGCGTGCTGACGGTCGAGCGAAGGTCGGACGCCGAGGCTCCGCCGCGGCGGTGACGCACCTCGATCAGCGTCACCTCGCCGGCGAGGTCGGAGAACTTGCGCTGGAAGTAGGCGAGCGCCTCTTCCGGCGTGCCGTCGGGGTACTGGCCGACGACGCGCCACTGATCCCCCTCGCGCACCGAGACGGTGCCGTCGTCATCGACGCGACCCCACGGGGCGTCGTCGGCGGGGGTGATCGTGGAGTCAGGGGTGGAAGTCACGGAAGGCACCTCGTCGCGGCTCGCGCCGCATGGGGGTCAGGTCGGGGGACAGCCTAGTACGGAGGGGGTCAGGGAGTCGGGATCGTTGCCGGAGTGGAATCCGACGGTGTCGGCGTCGGCGATGCCGGCACCGTTTCGGTCGGGG
This sequence comes from Microbacterium sp. Yaish 1, assembly GCF_002245215.1. GTDB lineage: Bacteria > Actinomycetota > Actinomycetes > Actinomycetales > Microbacteriaceae > Microbacterium. The sequence goes on along the minus strand of NZ_NPMR01000002.1, from coordinate 610,500 downwards.
AGGGCGCGGGGGTCTCGGCGGGCACCGGGGCCCCGGGGCCGGCGGTGAAGTACGCGACCTGAGCGCCGATCGCGGCGAGGATGAGGACGCCGCCGGCGACGGCGGCGACGATGTTGTCGCGCGACCGGCGCCGCGCGAGCCCCTCGTGGTACTCGCGCCGTGCAGCGTACAGACGGGCGCGTTCCTGCGCCGCGCGATCGTCCCGGTTCTTGCCGCGACCTGCCACGTTGCCTCCTCCGTGCCCCGTTCCGGGCCGCTCAAGCCTACGGCGCGGGTCGCTACGGCGACAAAATCCCGGTGTCCCCGCGCGCGAGTAGCCTGAGAGGATGACCGATTCGAGCGCGCTCTTCTCCGGGCAGACGCCGCTCGCCGTGCGGATGCGGCCCACGTCTCTCGACGAGGTCGCGGGCCAAGGACATCTGCTGCGGCCCGGCTCGCCCCTGGTCGCCCTCGCCTCGCCCGACGGCAACCGGGCGGGAGCGGTCTCGGTCATCCTGTGGGGGCCGCCCGGAACCGGGAAGACGACGCTCGCCCAGGCGATCGCGCGTTCGTCGGGGCGTCGGTTCGTCGAGCTCTCGGCGGTGACCGCCGGCGTCAAGGACGTCCGCGAGGTCATGCAGGAGGCGATGACGCAGCGCGACCTCTACGGCATCTCGACGATCCTGTTCCTCGACGAGATCCATCGGTTCACCAAGGCGCAGCAGGACGCCCTTCTCCCCGGCGTCGAGAACGGCTGGGTGCTGCTCATCGCGGCGACGACCGAGAACCCGTCCTTCTCCGTGGTCGCGCCGCTGCTGTCGCGCTCGCTGCTCCTCACCCTCCAGCCGCTCAGCGACGACGACCTCGGCGGGCTCATCGACCGCGCCGTCACGGATGCCCGCGGCCTCGCCGGCTCGATCGTCCTCGCCGACGACGCGCGGACCGCCCTCATCCGGCTGGCCTCGGGCGATGCGCGGCGGGCGCTGACCTCGCTCGAGGCCGCCGCCACGATGGCCGAGCCCGGCGATGACGACGAGGCGCCGGTGATCACGGCGGACCACGTCGCGCAGGCGGTCGACCGCGCGCTGCTGCGTTACGACCGGCAGGGCGATGAGCACTACGACGTCATCAGCGCCTTCATCAAATCGATACGAGGGTCGGACGTCGATGCCGCCATGCACTACCTCGCCCGAATGATCGAGGCGGGCGAGGATCCGCGCTTCATCGCGCGGCGCCTCGTGATCTCGGCCTCGGAAGACATCGGCTTGGCCGATCCCCAGGCGCTGACGATCGCCGTCGCCGCCGCCGACGCGGTCGCCTTCATCGGGATGCCGGAAGGCCGCATCCCGCTCGCCGAGGCGACGGCGTATCTCGCCACCACCGCCAAGTCGAACGCCGCCTACAACGCCATCAACGCCGCGATCTCCGACGTCCGTGCCGGCGGCTTCGGCCGCGTGCCCAAGCACCTGCGCGACGCCCACTACGCGGGCGCGAAGCGGCTCGGGCACGGCAAGGGGTACGTCTACCCCCACGACCTCGAGGTCGGAGTCGCCACGCAGCAGTACCTTCCCGATGAACTCCGCGGCAAGCGTTACTACGAGCCGACCAATCGCGGCGTCGAGCGCGAGATCGGTGCGCGCGTCGAGAAGCTGCGGAAGATCCTGGGGGACTGACCCGTGGACGACCCCGTGCCCGCGTGGACGCTGCTGGGCTCGTCGCCCGCCTTCGACGGATACGTGCGCGTGCGCCGCGACCGCTACCGGCTGCCCGACGGCAGCGAGAGCGACTGGGATGTCGTCGAGGTCGGCGACACCGTCACGGTGATCGCGGTGACGGCCGATGACGCGGTCGTGCTGTTCGATCAGTATCGGGTCGGCCCGCGGCGCGTGCTGGGCGAACTCCCCGGCGGCCTGATCGATCCCGGAGAGGACGCCGTCGCGGCGGGCGTGCGGGAACTGCTGGAGGAGACCGGGTACCGCGCCGGCCCCCTCTTCGACGCCGGCGCCGAATGGGCGGCGGCGAACGCTCGACGCCGCCGGCACGTCATCATCGCGGCGGACTGCGCGCGCGTCGCCGAGCCGGCGTGGGGCGAGCACGAGACCGGGCGGGTGCGGACCATCCCGGCATCCGATCTCGTCGATCATCTGACGGCGGGGGAGACCAGCGACGGCGGGCCCGCCCTGCGCGGGCTGGTCCGCTTCGCGGCGGCCCGGGGAGTCGATCCCGCACTTCGCCGGCTGCAGTCCCGCGTGCGTCAGCTTCTCTCCGCGTTTCCCGCCGACGATGCCGTAGCCCCGGCCGACGGCGCCGCGGCCCGCTCCGATCCGTTCGACGCGTTCTGGGATGCCGCAGCGGGCAAGAGCGCCCCCGTGCTGTGGCGCGAGCTCGACGAGCTCGCGGCGGACGCGGCCGAGTCGGTGCGCAGCTACGAGCGTGCCTCGCTGCACGACTTCCTCGGCGAGGAGGCCGACGCGATCCCGCTGTATCGGGCGGCGCTCGAGGCGGGGTTGACCGGAGAGCGGCGCTCGGCGTGCGTCATCCAGTTGGCGAGCTCGCTTCGCAACGTCGGAGATCCCTCGGGCGCTCTGGCACTGCTGCACCGTTTTCCCGACACCGATCCGCTCGCCGACGCCGCCCGGGCGTTCGAGGCGCTGGCACTGTTCAGCGATCAGAAGCCCGCGCCCGCGCTCCGGACCGCGTTGCGAGCCCTCGCCCCGCACCTGCCCGCCTACCGGCGCGCGGTGACCGCCTACGCGGACGAGCTGGCTTCGCCGCACCGCATTCGCGCGATCTCCGTGGCCCTCGTCGTCTCCGACGGGTACGTCCTGGCCGAGGAGTACCCGGGCGCACCCGGGTCGGGGCCCTTCCTTCGGGCTCCCGGCGGCGGTATCGAGTTCGGTGAGACCGCGGCTGCGGCCATGCGCCGCGAGCTGCGCGAGGAACTGGCCGCCGACGTCGAGCAACTCAGGCTGCTCACGGTGAGCGAGAACATCTTCGACGACGGCCGCAAGAGCGGCCACGAGATCGCTCATGTCTTCGCCGTCCGCAGCGCCGTGCTCGAGGCACTGCCGCGGGGGCAGCGTCTCCCGGTGCTCGACGGCGACACCTCCGTCGGCTGGTACCGCATCGACGACCTGCGACGGGAGGGGCCTCCGTTCTATCCGGCAGGCGTCCTCGACCTCGTCGACGCGGTCGGCGGGGGCGCCGTCTGATAGACTCGACCGGCTCGAAGCCCAGTTTTCGGGCATCCCTCTCCTCTGATGAAGACCTCTCGGCGTGCCCCGGCGTGCAGTCCGAGACGGGCGAGGAGACGGAGATACGTCCGTGAGTCGTGAACGTCGCGACCACGTCATCGGAAGGAGAGCTTCGTGACCACGAAGTCTCAGGACCGCCGCAAGGTCCGTCTGTCGCGCGCCCTCGGCGTCGCGCTGACCCCGAAGGCCGCCCGCTACCTCGAGAAGCGTCCCTACGCTCCGGGTGAGCACGGCCGCACCAAGCGCAAGGCCGACAGCGACTACGCCGTCCGTCTGCGCGAGAAGCAGCGTCTGCGCGAGCAGTACGGCATCCGCGAGAAGCAGCTGCGCATCCAGTTCAACGAGGCCCGCCGCAAGGACGGCCTGACCGGTGAGAACCTGGTCGAGCAGCTCGAGATGCGTCTGGACGCGCTCGTCGTTCGTGCCGGTTTCGCCCGCACGACCGCACAGGCCCGCCAGCTGGTCGTGCACCGTCACATCCTCGTCGACGGCCAGCTCGTCGACCGCCCGTCGTTCCGCGTGAAGCCGGGTCAGCTCATCCACGTCAAGGAGAAGAGCGAGTCGCTCGAGCCCTTCCAGGTCGCAGCCGCCGGCGGTCACGCCGACGTCCTGCCCCCGGTCCCGGGCTACCTCGAGGTCGAGCTCGACAAGCTGCAGGCGCGCCTCGTGCGTCGCCCGAAGCGCGCCGAGGTGCCCGTCACGTGTGACGTCCAGCTCGTCGTCGAGTACTACGCCGCGCGCTGAGTCGCACGGCCGGCTGAGTCTCAGCACTGCCGCGAAGGGCGTCGGGTTCTCCCGGCGCCCTTCGTGCTTTGCACCTAACATGGATGCCATGAAGAACGCGCTGTGGTTCGTTTTGGGCGTCGCCGGCGGTTTCGTCGCCGCGCACGTGGTCAACAAGGATCCGCGCGGTCACGAGATGCTCGCCGAAGTCGATGCGCGGATCTCCGAGTTCGCCGATCGGATCGGCGATGCCTACCGCGAGCAGGAGGCCCGCATCGAGGGTCTCGCGGCGGACGTGAAGGGCGCGGCATCCGACGCCCTCGACTCGGCCGCGGACGCCGCCTCGGACGTCGCGGACGCGGCGCGGGACGCCGTCGCCAAGGCCAAGAGCGCCGCCGACTCCTCAGACTGATACCCGACCCGATTGCGGCGTCGCGCCCCGGGGCGCGACGCCGACGCCTGCCTGCCGAAGGAACCCGATGAAGACCGCCGAGATCGCCCAGCGCTACCTGGACTACTTCGAGAAGAAGGGGCATACGATCGTGCCCTCCGCATCGCTCGTCACCGATGACCCCGCGCTGCTGTTCACCGTCGCGGGCATGGTCCCCTTCATCCCGTACCTCTCGGGCGATGTCCCCGCTCCCTACCCGCGCGCAGCCGACGTGCAGAAGTGCATCCGTACCAACGACATCGAGGAGGTCGGCAAGACCCCTCGTCACGGCACGTTCTTCCAGATGCTCGGCAACTGGTCCTTCGGCGATTACTTCAAAGAGGGCGCCATCTCGTTCGCGTGGGAACTGCTGACCAGCCCCGAGTCGGAAGGCGGTCTCGGGTTCGATCCGAAGGATCTCTGGGTCACCGTCTACGAAGAGGACGACGAGGCCCGCGATCTGTGGCTGAAGCACTCGACGCTGCCCGATGAGCGCATCCAGCGTCTCGGCAAGGACACCAACTACTGGAGCACCGGACTGCCCGGCCCTGCCGGGCCGTGCTCCGAGATCTTCTTCGACCGCGGCCCCGCGTACGGCATCGACGGCGGACCGGCGACCGACGACGACCGGTACGTCGAGATCTGGAACCTCGTGTTCATGCAGTACGAGATCGCCGATGTGCGCTCGAAGTACGACTTCACGATCGTCGGCGAGCTGCCGAACAAGAACATCGACACCGGCATGGGACTCGAGCGCGTCGCCTTCATCAAGCAGGGTGTCGACAACATGTACGAGACCGATCAGGTGCGTCCCGTGCTCGACAAGGCGGTCGAGCTGTCGGGCAAGACCTACGGCGCCGACCACGAGGATGACGTGCGCTTCCGTGTCATCGCGGATCACGTGCGGTCTTCGCTCATGCTGCTCTCCGACGGCGTCACCCCGTCGAACGACGGCCGGGGCTACATCCTGCGTCGTCTGATGCGTCGGGCCATCCGATCGATGCGCCTGCTGGGCGTCGAGGGGCCGAGCTTCGCCGAGCTCTTCGCCGCGTCCCGCGACGCGATGAAGGAGGCCTACCCGATCGTCGAGACCGACTACGCGCGACTCTCGCAGTACGCTCTCGCCGAGGAGGCGACCTTCCTGCGCACCCTGGCCGCGGGCTCCGAGCTGCTCGACGAGTCGGTCGAGCAGGCCAAGAAGACCGGCGCGGGCGAGCTGAGCGGTGCACAGGCGTTCCTGCTGCACGACACGTACGGGTTCCCCATCGACCTGACGCTCGAGATCGTCGAGGAGGCGGGTCTCAGCGTCGACCGGGGCGCCTTCGACACGCTGATGCAGGAGCAGCGCGAGCGTGCCAAGGCCGACGCGCGGTCCCGCAAGGGGCAGCTCGCCGACACGAGCGTCTACCGCGATTTCCGCGCGCTCGGCGAGACGGTGTTCACGGGCTACACCGAGCTTGAGACGGGCTCGCGCGTGCTCGGCATCCTGGTCGGCGGTGTCTCCGTCGACCGCGCGAGCCAGGGGCAGATCGCCGAGGTGATCCTGGCCGAGACGGCCCTGTACGCCGAATCCGGCGGTCAGGTCGCCGACAAGGGCGTCATCGTGGGCCCCGGCTACGAGCTCGAGGTGCTCGATGTGCAGAAGCCGGTGCCCGGTCTCGTCAGCCACACCGTGGAGGTCACGACCGGTGAAGTGGCCGTGGGCGAGGCCGCCACCACGGTGGTGGATGCCGCGAACCGCCGCGCTGCGCAGCAGGCCCACTCCGCGACGCACCTCGTGCACGCGGCACTGCGCGACACGCTCGGCAAGAGCGCGACGCAGGCCGGATCGCTCAACCGCGCCGGCTACCTGCGCTTCGACTTCTCGTGGGGCCAGGCCCTCTCGCCCGAGACGCGTACCGAGATCGAGGAGATCGCCAACAACGCCGTTCGAGACAACCTCGAGGTCACGACCCGGATCATGTCGCTCGATGAGGCGAAGGCCGCCGGCGCGATGGCGCTGTTCGGCGAGAAGTACGGCGAGACCGTCCGCATGGTCGACATCGGCGGCCCGTGGTCTCGCGAGCTCTGCGCGGGGACGCACGTGTCCTCGAGCGCCGAGGTCGGGCTCATCAACCTCATCGGCGAGTCGTCGGTGGGTGCGTCGAACCGGCGCGTGGAGGCCCTCGTCGGCCAGGACGCCTTCCGCGAGCTCGCGGCCGAACGCGCCATCGTCTCGCAGCTCACGAGCTCGCTGAAGACGCCGCGCGACCAGCTCGCCGCGCGCGTGGCCGAGCTGGCCGCGAGCCTGAAGGCCGCCGAGAAGCGGATCGCCCAATTCGAGGCTCGGGCGCTGGCCGACCGGCTGCCGCAGCTCGTGTCGGCGGCCGCCGCCGCGGGACCCTTCCGGATCGTGGCCGAATCGCTGGGGTCAGCGGGGTCGGCCGACGACGTGCGTACCCTTGCGCTGCAGGTTCGCGACCGGCTCGGGGCCGACGCCGCGGCGATCGTCGCGCTCGGTGCCGTCGTGGGGGAGCGACCCGTCGTCGTCGTCGCGACCAACGACGTCGCGCGCGCAGCCGGCGCCAGGGCCGGTGTGCTCGCCAAGGCGGCGGCATCCGCTCTCGGTGGCGGCGGTGGCGGACGTGACGATGTGGCGCAGGGCGGCGGAACGGACGCCGCGGCGCTTCCTGCGGCCCTCCGCGCCGTCCGCGACGCGGCGAGCGGTCTGTGAGCGGATTCCGCCCGGGCGTACGCCTCGGAGTCGACGTGGGCACCGCCCGCATCGGCATCGCACGGTGCGACCGAGACGGTCTGCTCGCGGTACCGGTCGAGACGGTGCCGCGCGGCGAGGGCGACCTGGCGCGCATCAGCGCGCTCGCAGCGGAGTACGACGCGGTGGAGCTCGTCGTCGGACTGCCGGTCGCGCTCAGCGGACGGGAGACGGCTTCGACGGCCGATGCCCGCGGATTCGCCGAGGCTCTCGCCGCTGCGGGGCACCCCGTTCGTCTCGTCGACGAGCGGCTCAGCACCGTCAGTGCGCACAGCGCATTGCGCGGTTCGGGCCGATCGCAGCGATCGTCTCGTAGCATTGTTGACCAGGTCGCCGCCGTAGTGCTCCTCCAGCAGGCACTCGACGTCGAGAAGAGCACCGGTAACCCGCCCGGTGCTTCCGTCGCATCCTCGCAGGAGCACCCCTGACATGACTGACCGCCCGCCGCACGACAACGCCGTCCCGACGAGCCGACGCGCCGCGCGTGCGGCCGCACAGAGTCCGGCATCCGCGCCGGGTGGTGCAGCGCGTCCCGAGGAGTCCGCGCGTCCCGAGCATGCCCCGGCCTCCGCCGCTGAGCACCGCGGATCGGTGCACGCGCCGGCGTCCCGCGATCAGGCTCAGAGCGAGCAGCCGTCGCATTCGCAGGCGCCGAGGGCAGCTGCGCCTGCGGTCGGCACGCTCGACGCCCTGTTCACGGGCGAGGTGAGCACGCACGAGGTCGGGGCCGTTCCCAGCCGCCACGACCGCGACCGGAAGAAGAGCCGCATCGCGAAGTGGGTCGTGCTGATCGTGATCCTCGCGATCATCGGCGGTATCGGCGCCGGGGCCGCCTGGGTCTGGAGCACCTACGAGACGCAGATCCGATCCGTGATGGGCTGGACGGAGCCGAAGGACTTCGAGCCCGGTGAGGCGACGGGCGAGGTGCTGGTCACCGTGGTCGACGGGGACACCGGATCGACGATCTCGCAGACGCTGTTCGACCAGGGCGTCACGAAGACGCCGACGGCGTTCTACGACCACCTCATCGCGACCGCCCAGAACCCGACCTTCCAGCCCGGCGTGTACGCGCTGCAGCAGCGGATGACCTCGGAGGCGGCCCTCGACCTCATCCTCGACCCGGCCAGCAAGCGCCAGAACGCCGCACAGCTGCGGGAAGGGCTGACGCTCGACCAGACCGTCGAGGTGCTCGCCCAGGGCACGGGGATGCCGGCGGCGGATTTCACCGCCGCGGTCGCCGACCCCTCGGCCTACGGTGTCGCCGCCGCTTCGCTCGAGGGCTGGCTGTTCCCCGCCACCTATCAGTTCGATCCGGGCCTGTCGGCCACCGACGTCGTGCGGACGATGGTCGATCGGACGATCGAGTCGCTCGACGCCGCGGGAGTGCCGCAGGAGCGCCGCGAGGAGATCCTCACGACGGCGTCCATCATCCAGCGCGAGGCGCGTCTGTCGGACGACTTCTACAAGGTCTCCCGCGTCATCGCCAACCGCCTCGCCGACGGCATGCCCCTGCAGATGGACTCGACGGCGCAGTACGGCTACAACGAGATGCACGACGGCACCGTCAGCTCGTCGGCGGAGGCGCTCGAGGACGACAACCCGTGGAACACCTACGTCCGCGCCGGGCTGCCGGCCGGGCCGATCGCCAATCCCGGCGACGAGGCGATCGACGCCGCCATGCATCCCGCGGACGGACCGTGGCTGTATTTCGTCACCTGGAACATGGACACCGGCGAGACGATCTTCTCGGCGACCTACGAGGAGCATCAGGCCGGCATCGAGCAGTGGCACGCGTGGTGCGACGCGAATGACAACCGCGGCTGCTGACCTGTCCGCGGGAGAGCCGCGCCGCTTCGAGGTCTGGGGCTCGCCGATCGGGCACAGCCTGTCGCCGGCTCTTCACGCCGCGGCGTACGACCGGCTCGGTCTGCCGTGGCGGTACGGGCGACGGCGCGTCGACGAAACGTCGTTCGCTCGCGAGCTGGCGTCGCTCGGGCCGGAGTTCCGTGGACTGTCGCTGACGATGCCGTTGAAGACTCTCGCGCACGACGCGGGCCGGACGCGGGATGCCGCGGCGACCGCGACCGGCGCGGCGAACACGCTCGTCCGCTCCGGCGACGGCTGGGCGGCGTTCAACACCGACGTGGGCGGGTTGGCGGCCGCGCTCACGGAGACCGGGTCCGCCGCAGCGCCACGCGCCCGCATCGTCGGCGCGGGCGCGACGGCGACGTCGGCGCTCCTCGCCCTCGAGCGCATCGGCGTCGGTCGCATCGAGATCGCCGCACGACGGCCCGCCGCGGCCGACCCGTTGCTGGCGCTCGCGGCGAGCCGGGGCATCCCGGCGACCGTGTCGCCCCTCGATGCTCCCGCGGGAGAGGTCGAGCTGACCGTGTCGACCCTGCCGGGCGACGCTCCGGTCTCGGATGCCGACGCCGAGCGCCTCGCCGCGACCGGCGGAACGCTCTACGACGTCGTCTACGGCACGTGGCCCACCGCGCTCGGACACGCCTGGCTTGCGGCGGGACAGCCGGCCTACCCGGGTGCGACCATGCTGCTTCACCAGGCGGTGCTCCAGATCCGCATCTTCGCCTCGGGCTCGCCCGACGAACCGCTGCCCGGCGAGGAGGACGTCGTCGCCGTCATGCGCCGGGCGCTCGTGGGAGGATAGACGAATGCTCCGCGTGCTCACGGCCGGCGAATCCCACGGCCCCGAACTCGTCGCCCTCATGGAGGGCCTCCCCGCCGGCGTGCCCGTCTCGCGCGCCGCGATCCAGGCCGACCTCGCTCGGCGCAAGCTCGGCTACGGCCGCGGCTCGCGCATGAAGTTCGAGGAGGATGAACTCACCATCTCGACGGGCGTCCGGCACGGCTTCAGCCTCGGCAGCCCGATCGCTCTGCGCATCGGAAACACCGAGTGGCCGAAGTGGGTCGAGGTGATGAACCCCGAGCCGATCGAGCTCACGGAACGCTCACGCGGACGGGGTGCCGCCCTGACGCGCCCCCGCCCCGGCCACGCCGACCTCGTCGGCATGCAGAAGTACGGGTTCGACGAGGCCCGGCCGATCCTCGAGCGTGCGAGCGCGCGCGAGACGGCTGCCCGCGTGGCGCTCGGCGCCGTCGCCCGATCGTTCCTCGGCGAGCTCGGCATCCGCCTCGTGAGCCACACCCTCTCGATCGGCCCCGTGCGGGTTCCCGACGGCTCGGCTCTGCCGACCCCCGATGACGTCGACGCGCTGGACGCGGATCCGTTGCGGTGCTTCCACGCCGAGACCTCTGCCGCGATGGTCGCCGAGGTCGATGCCGCGAAGAAGGACGGCGACACGCTGGGCGGGATCGTCGAGGTCCTCGCATACGGGCTGCCGCCCGGACTCGGCTCGCACGTGCAGTGGGATCGTCGTCTCGACGCGAAGCTCGCCCAGGCGCTCATGGGCATCCAGGCGATCAAGGGCGTCGAGGTCGGCGACGGGTTCGAGACCACGCGCCGCCGTGGCTCGGCAGCGCACGACGAGCTGTTCGCGACCGACGCGGGCATCGCGCGTTCCAGTGATAAGGCCGGCGGTACCGAGGGCGGGATGTCGACGGGCACGGTGCTCCGTGTCCGGGCGGGCATGAAGCCGATCGCGACGGTTCCGAAGGCGCTGCGCACCGTCGATGTGGCGTCGGGCGACGCGGCGACGGCCCACCACCAGCGGTCCGACGTGTGCGCGGTGCCGGCAGCCGGCGTCGTCGCCGAAGCGATGGTGGCGATCGTGCTCGCCGAGTCCGTGCTCGAGAAGTTCGGGGGCGACAACGTCGCGGAGACCCGCCGCAACCTCGAGGGCTACCTCGCGGCGATCCCCGAGACGCTGCGCTCGGCGGCGCTGAGCGACGACGCGATCGGATGACCGCCCCGGCGATCGTCCTGATCGGTCCGATGGGCGCGGGGAAGTCGAGCATCGGCAAGAAGCTGGCGCGCGTCCTCGGCACGACCTTCACCGACAGTGACGCTCTCGTCGTCCGCGACCACGGCCCCATCGAGCGGCTCTTCGCGGAGCACGGTGAAGAGCGCTTCCGCGAGCTGGAGAGACTCGCGGTCGCCGAGGCGCTCGGGCGCGGCGGCGTCGTCGCACTCGGCGGCGGCGCGGTGCTGCACCCGGGCACCCGGAGCGACGTCGCCTCGCATCGCGTCGTGCTGCTCACCGTGTCGGAGCAGACGATCGCCTCCCGCCTGGCCGGGACCACGCGCCCGCTGCTCCAGGGGGAAGACCCGGTGAAGCGCTGGCGGGAGGTCGCGGAGAGCCGACGCGAGCTCTACGAGCAGCTCGCCGACGCACGCTTCGACACATCCACCGGCCGCATTCAGGACATCGTCGACGCCGTCGCGGCGTGGGCGCAGGAGGGGACGTCATGACAGACACCACCGTCATCACCGTCGGGGGCACCGCGCCCTACGACGTCACCATCGGGCGCGGCATCCTCCCGCTCGTCGGCTCGGCGTTGCCCGAGGCCGCGCGCAAGGTCCTCATCGTGCACCCCCCGACCCTGTCTGCGCAGGCCGAGCGCCTCCGCGAGACCCTGGGCGGCGACCGCCAGGTGCTGCTGGCGGAGATCCCCGACGCCGAGCAGGGCAAGCGCGTCGAGGTCGCCGCCTTCTGCTGGCAGGTCATGGGCCAGGCGGACTTCACGCGGACGGACGCCGTCGTCGGATTCGGCGGCGGGGCGGTGACCGACCTCGCCGGGTTCGTGGCCGCGACGTGGCTGCGCGGCATCGCGGTCGTGCAGGTCCCCACGACGGTGCTCGGCATGGTCGACGCGGCCGTCGGCGGCAAGACGGGGATCAACACCGCCGAGGGCAAGAACCTGGTGGGCGCCTTCTGGCCCCCCGTCGCCGTCGTCTGCGACCTCGACCTGCTCGACGGGCTCTCGCGCAACGAGCGCGTCGCCGGCTTCGCGGAGGTCGTGAAGGCCGGTTTCATCTGGCACCCCGAGATCCTCGATCTGATCGAAGCGGATCCCGAGGCCGCCGTCGACCCCCACAGCGACGCGTTCCGGCGGAGCATCGAGCTCGCGATCGACATGAAGGCGATGGTCGTGGGGGAGGACCTGCGCGAAGCGGGGCTGCGGGAAGTCCTCAATTACGGGCACACGCTCGGGCACGCCATCGAGCACGCGGAGCGCTATCAGTGGCGCCACGGGGCCGCGATCTCCGTGGGGATGATGTTCGCGGCCGAGCTGTCGCGGCTGGCAGGGAGGCTTCCGGATGCCGCGGCCCAGCGTCATCGCGACATCCTGGAGACCCTCGGACTGCCGACGTCGTACCGGGCGGGCGCCTGGCGTCAGCTGCTCGCGACGATGCAGCGCGACAAGAAGACGCGGGGCTCGATGCTGCGCTTCATCGTGCTCGACGACATCGCGAAGCCGACCGTGCTGCAGGCGCCCGACGAGTCGTTGCTCTTCGCCGCTTACCAGGAGGTCGGCGCCTGAACCCGCGCGTCGTCGGTAGGGTGGGCGCGTGAACACCCCCCGTCTGCTGCTGGTCAACGGGCCGAACCTCAACCTGCTGGGCACCCGCGAGCCCGAGATCTACGGACACGAGACCCTCGCGGACGTCGAGGCGCTCGTCATCGCGGTGGCGGCGGAACACGGCGTCGAGGTGCGCTGCGTGCAGAGCAACCACGAAGGCGTCCTCATCGACGCCATCCACGAGGCCCGTGCGGACTGCGTCGGCATCGTCATCAACCCCGGCGGACTCACGCACACCTCCATCGTCCTCCGCGACGCCCTCGCGGGAGTCTCCCTGCCGGTGGCTGAAGTCCACATCTCCAACGTCTACGAGCGCGAGAGCTTCCGGCATCACTCCTTCGTCGCCGACGTCGCCTCGGTGCACGTCATCGGCGAGGGCGTCGCCGGTTACGCGCGCGCGACGCGACAGCTGCTCGACATCCTCGCGTAGAATCGATCCTCGGCCCGTCGGCCGCCCGACCACACGAACGGAACTCCACACTCATGGCATCGACCGCAGACATCAAGAACGGCGTCGTCCTCAGCATCGACGGTCAGCTTTGGAACGTCATCGAGTTCCAGCACGTCAAGCCCGGCAAGGGTGGCGCCTTCGTGCGCACGAAGCTCAAGAACGTCGTGTCGGGCAAGACCGTCGACCGCACCTACAACGCCGGCGCGAAGATCGAGATCGAGAACGTCGACCGCCGCGACTTCACCTACCTGTACAACGACGGCGACAACTTCGTCTTCATGGACGTCGACGACTACGACCAGATCACCGTCCCCGCCGTCACCGTCGGCGACGCCAAGAACTACCTGCTCGAGAACCAGCAGGTGCAGATCGCGCTCAACAACGGCAACCCGCTCTACATCGAGCTGCCCGCCTCCGTCGTCCTCGAGATCACGTACACCGAGCCCGGCCTGCAGGGCGACCGCTCATCGGCCGGAACGAAGTCCGCGACGGTCGAGACCGGGTACGAGATCCAGGTTCCGCTGTTCGTCGAGCAGGGCACGAAGGTCAAGGTCGATACCCGCACGGGTGACTACCTCGGCCGCGTGAACTGACGCCGGCCCTCGTCCGATGAGCGCTCGCTCCAAGGCGCGCAAGCGCGCCCTCGACATCCTCTATCAGTCCGACATCCGCGGCGACGACCTCGGGGTGACCCTCGCCGCCGAGGCGAAGCGCGCTGCGCTCGAGCCTGCGCGCGAGGCGTCGTGGCTGTACGCGCGCGAGATCATCGACGGCATCATCGACAACCGCGAGGACATCGACGAGCAGATCACCACCTTCGCGAAGGACTGGTCGCTCGCGCGGATGCCCGCGGTGGACCGAGCGATCCTGCGGCTCGGGGTCTGGGAGATCGTGTACAACGACGCGGTCCCCGCGGCGGTCGCGATCGACGAGGCCGTCGAGCTCGCGAAGGAGTTCTCGACCGACGGGTCGAGCGCCTTCGTCCACGGCGTGCTCGGCCGGGTCGCCCGTCTGGGCTGACCGACGTCGGAGGCACGCGCGAGGATCCTCCTATGAGGCTGGACTCGTGATCGGGAGGACGACGCCGTCGTGGCGTACCGTCCTCGCGCCCGCGGCGGCGGGAGAGAACCCGGTCGCCCTCGGCGTGCAGCTGCGACAGCGAGAGAGCGCCGGCACGGCTCACTGGGGCCCGCGGCGTGTGCTCCCGGCCACCGCGCGCAGCGTCGCCACGTCCGACGGTGAACTCCGACTCGCGGCGCGGCCCCTGTCGCGGAGCGCGACGAGCGGGCGGTGGGTGCAGGGCGACGAGAGCTGGGAGTCGCTCCGCCGCGGCGCCTGGCGGGTCGATCCGGCGCGCGCCCGCTGGTTCTCGACCCTGTACGGCATCGCCCACGACGCCCGGCTGCTCGGCGGCTACGGCGATTCCGAGTGGCTGACCCTCGACGGCGCCGACTCCGAGCTGCTCTGGCCGCATCTGCGTGCGGCGTCGGTTCTCGGCATCCCGATCGTGTCGACCCGGCCCGACCAGGACGTCCGGCTCGGCGATGCCGCGTCGGTGGAGGTGCGCGCCGACGGTCTCGACGGCGGCCTGCGCCTCACCCCCGTCGTGCGCTTCGACGGTGGGGATGCCGCCGCCCATGCGCGTCCCATCGGCCACGTCGGGGTCTACGGGATCGACCAGGCGGGGGATACGCTCCGGGTCGTGTTCGCGCCGGCCGGTATCGGTCCGGGCGTGCGTTCGTTGCTGGCTGCAGGCGCACCGGTCACCGTGCCGGAAGCGGAGCGCGCCGACTTCCTGCGGGAGGCCTACCCGCAGCTGGCCCGCGAGACGATCGTCATCGCGGGCGCAGGTGTGCGGCTGCCGGCGCCGGAGCGGACGACCATCGTCGTCACGGTGGATCAGCGGCCGCGCGACGAGCTGGCGTACGCGATGGTGTGGCAGGTGCCGGGCGTCGGTCGGGTGCCGTGGGAGAGCGCCGCGGGTTCGTCATCGGCCGATCCCGAGCTTGGCACCTCGCTCGAGGCAGCGTGGGCGAGTGCCACCGAGCGGCCATTCTCGCCGGGCGGAACCCGGACCGGCGTCGACGCGGCGGAGTTCACGAACGAGCTCCTGCCCGTGTTGCAGGCCGTGGACGGGGTCCGGGTCGAGGTCTCGGGCGTGACGCGGTCCTACCGCGAGCTGTCGGGCGACCCTCGCATCCGGGTGAGGACGGTCGAGACGACGGACGCGGACTGGTTCGAGCTCGGCGTGCACGTCGAGGTCGAGGGGCGCCGCGTGCCGTTCCGGCCGCTGTTCACCGCGCTCGCGCAGCGCCGCAAGAAGATGCTGCTCTCGGACGGCGCCTACTTCTCGCTCTCGCACCCGGCGCTGGACCGCCTTCGCGAGCTCATCGAGGACTCGCGTGACCTGGTGGAGTGGGAGACCGGCGGCGCCCGGCTCAACCGGTACCAGCTGCAGCTCTGGACCGACTTCGAGGATCTCGCCGACGAAGCCGAGCCCGCGTCGCGCTGGCGTGCGGCGGTCGATCGTCTGCGTCAGACCGCATCAGCGGACTCGCCGCGTGCCCTGCCCGACGTGCCCGGAGGCATGGCGACGACCCTCCGGCCGTATCAGCACGAGGGCTTCGCGTGGCTCGCGGCGCTCCGCGATGCCCGGCTGGGCGGCATCCTCGCTGACGACATGGGCCTGGGGAAGACCGTGCAGCTGCTGACGCTGCTCCAGCGCGAGCACGAGCGCGGCGAGAGCCGTCCAGCGCTCGTCGTCGCTCCCACGTCGGTCGTGTCGGCGTGGCGCGATGAAGCGGCGCGTCACGCGCCCGGCTTACGCATCGCCGTGGTGGACGGTGCGGGAGTCCGGCTCGATCGGCTTGAGGCGGATGTCGTGGTCACCTCTTATGCGCTCCTGCGTCTCGACGAGCACGCGTACGCGGAACAGGAGTGGTCGACGGTCGTCCTCGACGAGGCGCAGTACGTCAAGAATCCGCGGACGAGGGTGCATCGCGCCGCGCTCGGCCTGCGCGCCGACGTCGTCCTCGCGGCCACCGGGACACCCTTGGAGAACAGCCTGACCGACCTCTGGGCGATTCTCTCGCTGACGAGTCCGGGATTGTTCCCCTCCGCCCGGCGCTTCCGAGAGGAGTACGTGAAACCGATCGAGCGCGGACGCGTCGAGGAGAACGCCGAGGGTGGAGCCGCTCGCGAGCGTCGGCTCGCCCGCCTGCGGCGGCGCGTTCAGCCCTTCCTGCTGCGGCGCACGAAGGATGTCGTGGCGGCCGACCTTCCGCCGCGGCAGGAGCAGGACGTGCGTGTGGAGCTGTCCAGCGGACACCGTGCCGTCTACGAGCGCGTGCTCCAGCGCGAGCGGCGCAAGGTGCTGGGGCTGCTCGACGATCTCGACAGTCAGCGATTCATCGTCTTCCGCTCGCTGACGCTCCTGCGGATGCTCGCGCTCGCTCCCGCGCTCGTGGATGCGGGCGGCCCGGGGCTCGTTCCCAGCAAGCTCGACGCGTTGCGCGGCCGTCTCGACGAGCTCATCGCGGAGGGCCACCGCGCTCTCGTGTTCAGCCAGTTCACGTCCTTCCTCGACATCGTCGAGGCCGACCTGCGGGCGCACGGCATCGGGGTCGTCCGCCTCGACGGCTCGACCACCCGGCGGGCGGCGGTCGTCGACGCGTTCCAGCAGGGCGACGACCCGGTCTTCCTCATCAGCCTCAAGGCCGGGGGCGTCGGGCTCACGCTCACCGAGGCCGATTACGTCTTCCTCCTCGACCCTTGGTGGAACCCGACGGCGGAGCAGCAGGCGATCGACCGGACCCACCGGATCGGACAGGAGCGACCCGTGAGCGTGTACCGCCTCATCGCCGCCGGCACGATCGAGGAGAAGGTCGTCGAGCTGCAACGGCGCAAGGCTCGTCTCATCAGTGCGGTGCTCGACGCCGACGGCGCCTTCTCGAACGCCCTGACCGCTGACGACATCCGGCACCTGCTCGCCTGACTCGACGGCATCCGCCCCCGGGGAATGACACGGTGCCCCGCGACCGGCCTCCGTCGGGGCCTCACGTAGACTCGACCAGTCGCAACAGGAGGTCATCGTCATGCGCATCACAGGCCTGGGACACGCCGGAATGTTCATCGAAACGGCAGGGGGCAGCATCCTCTGCGACCCGGTCGTCGGACCGAGCTTCTTCGGGTCGTGGTTCCCGTTCCCCGACAACCGCGGGCTCGACTGGGAACGCTTCGGCCGCGCCGACTTCCTGTACATCTCGCACCGGCACCGCGACCACTTCGACCCGGCGCTGCTGCGCGCACACGTTCCCACCGATATCCGCGTGCTTCTGCCGGAGTACCCGACTGACGATCTCGAACGCGATCTGCGTGAGCTGGGGTACGACAACATCATCTATACGCAGGCGGGCGTGCCCCTGGAGTTCGGCGACCTGAAGCTCATGGTCACACCGCTGCGGGCGCCGAGCGACGGACCGATCGGCGACTCGTCGCTCTCGGTCGACGACGGCACGGGGTCGGTGCTGAACCAGAACGACTCGCACCCGCTCGACCTCGAGAAGCTGATGTCGTTCGGAAAGCCCGACGCGTACTTCACGCAGGTGTCGGGCGCCATCTGGTGGCCGATGGTCTACGACCTGCCGCAGGACGCCAAGCAGAACTTCGCCCAGCTCAAGCGCGATGCGCAGAACAAGCGCGCCATGTACTACATCGACAAGGTCGACGCGCCTCACGTCTTCCCGATGGCCGGGCCGCCGATGTTCCTGCGCGAGGAACTCTTCCGGTACAACGGCTGGGGCGAGCAGAACGACTCGATCTTCACCGACCAGGCTCAGTTCCTGGCCCACATGGCCGAAGAACGACCCGACCAGAAGGGATACCTGTTCCTCCCCGGGACGCAGGTCGATCTGAACGACGGCGCCCTCGAGGTCACGCAGACGCTCTATACGGATGCCGAGATCGAGCGCATCTTCTCGGACAAGTGGAACTACCTCGCCGAGCAGCGCGACAGCCGCCAGGACGAGATCCGCGCCGAGATCGAGCGCCGCGCCCCGATCCTGCCGCCGGAGGAGATGCTGGCCGCGATCAAGCAGTGGTGGGAGCCGCTCCTGCGGCGTGCCCGGACCATCCGCAACGGCGTCGGCGGCATGGTGCGCTTCCGCATCGGCGACCTGGACATGGTGGTCGATTTCCCGAAGGCGAAGGTGCGCGAGTACGCGGGGGAGGAGTGCATCTACTGGTACACGATCCCCGCCGACCTCGTCTCGACGAACATCCGCGACCACGAGATCGACTGGTCGAACTCGATCTTCCTCTCGATGCAGTTCGAGGTCGGCCGCAGCGGCAAGTTCAACGAGTTCCTGACCACCTTCCTCAAGTGCCTGTCGCGCGACCGCATCGAGTACGTCGAGAACTGGTACGCCGAGCAGTCGGATCAGACCGAGGATGCCGAACTCGGCGACTGGACCGTGCAGCGGCGGTGCCCGCACCTGCGGGCAGACCTCACGAAGACGGGCAAGATCGAGGACGGTGTGCTCACCTGCTCGCTGCACGACTGGAAGTGGGACCTCGCGACCGGGCGCTGCCTGACCACCCAGGGTCACCCGATCCGCGCGAGCCGCATCATCGAGACCGCGAACGCGACCAACCCCGCCGCCTGATCTCGTCGACGCGGAACGGGTGGTGGCCGATCACGACGTGATCAGCCACCACCAGACGAGCAGCAGCGTCACGAGGAACCCTCCGAGCTGGTTGAGCCAGAGGAAGCGGTCCCAGCCCGCGGTCGCGCGCTCGCACGTGTCGTCGGTGATGTTCCGGAACGGCCACAGCGTGACGAGATACGGGACCGCCACCAGCGCCGCGAGCGGCCCCGGCCACGTCGTCGCGAGCATGAGCGCGCCGGCCAGGGCGTAGCAGGCCAGGGCGAACCGCACGGTCCACCGGGCGCCGCGCACGGTCGCGATGGAGGCGATGCCCGCCTCTCGGTCGGCACCGACGTCCTGGACCGCGCCGAAGGCGTGCGACGCGATGCCCCACGCGGCGAACGCCAGCAGGATGACGGCGAGCTGCCAGGTCCAGGTGGCCCCTGACAGCACGAGCCCGTACGCCGCCGGGGAGAAGAAGTGGATGCTGCTGGTGATCGAGTCGGCGAACGGCCGCTCCTTCAGACGCAGCGGGGGAGCGCTGTAGAAGACGACGAAGAGGAGGCTCGCAGCCAGCACGAGCCACGACAGCGGCGAACCGACCGCGACGAGGTAGGCGACGAAGGGCAGGCACGACAGACCCGCGGCCCACAACGTCGCCCGATGCACGCTGCGATCCAGGATCGCGCCGTGCGCGCCGCCCTTGCGCGGGTTCCGCAGGTCGGACTCGTAGTCGAAGACGTCGTTGATGCCGTACATCGCGAGGTTGTAGGGAATGAGGAAGAAGAGCGTGCCGATGACCAGCGTCGCGTCGATCTGGCGTGTCGTGAGCAGGTAGGCCGCGGCGAACGGGTACGCCGTGTTGATCCAGCTCACCGGACGCGAGGCGAGGAGGAGCTGGCGTGCGAGCGCGGTGGCGGTCATCGGTCGGGCTTCTCCAAGAGGGTCGCGATGGCCGGCACCAGGAAGGCCGCGCACAGCGGATATGCGAAGTCCTCGAGCGGTGCGAGACCGATCCGGATGCCGCTGAGGTGCTCCTCCGGGTAGGTGAACAAGCCGGCGGCGATCATCACGTTATCGAACACGGCCGTCAGCAGGATGAGCACGACCGCGGCAGCCGCGGACCAGGCCATGCGTGCGGGGAAGCGCGGGCGGCGGGCCGACAGTGCGGTCACGACGACGGTCACGACGACGAAGGGGATGACGATGAGGGCGTAGGTCACGGGGCGGCATCCGTTCGCCGTCTGCCGCGCCCCGGGCGCTCCCGCCACCGCCGGGCTCCGCCGTACGCGACGAGAGCCAGGTAGCTGAGGAACAGCAGGAAGACGGGTTCTTCGAGCGGGAGATGCGGCGCGAGGTCGATGCCGAGCAGCGATCCGCCGGTGCCCTTGACGAACACGCCCGTGGCGATGCCCACGGCATCCCAGATCAGGAAGAACACCGTCCCCAGCAACGCGGCGATGATCGTCCGTCGTCGGTCGCGCCAGAATGCGAGCCGGAACCGCCGGTCGAGCAGCCCGACGCCGCAGAGCGACACGAGCAGGGCGATCAGGTACGAGCCCGGCACCGCTCAACCGGCGGGTGTCGCGGGCTCGGGAAGCGGTCCGGCGCTCGTGTCGCCGCGCAGGCGCTTGACCACCAGCTCCGCCGAGATGAGGCACATCGGCAGCCCGATCCCCGGCAGCACGGAGCTGCCGGCGTAGTACAGACCGGGTACCTTCTTCGAGGCGTTGCCGGGACGGAAGAGCGCGCTCTGCCCGAGGGTGTGAGCGAGACCCAGGGAATTGCCGCGCCACGCCCCGAGATCGCGGGCGAAGTCGGCGGGAGCGATCGTGCGTCGGACCGTCACGCGCGAGGCGAGGTCGGTCACGCCCGTCCACTGCGCGATCTGGGCGATCGCGCGGTCGGCGGCGGCCTCGATCGCGGGATCGCCACGGCCGTCCACGCCCCCGTGCCCTAGCTCCGGGTCTGCGGGGATCGGGACCAGGACGAACAGGTTCTCCGAGCCCTCCGGTGCCACCGTGTCGTCCGTCGCACTCGGTCGGCACACGTACAGCGACGCGGGATCGGGGATGTGGGTGTCACGGCCCGAGATCGCGTCGAAGTTCTCGCGCCAGCCGCGCGTGAACAGCAGCGTGTGGTGCGGCAGCTCCGAGATCTCGCCCTCGACTCCGAGGAGGATCAGGAGCGCACCGAAGCTCGGAGTGCGCTTGCGCCACCAGCGCTCCGGGTAGGACTGCCGGTCGGGCGGCAGCAGCACGGTCTCGGTGTGGTGCAGGTCGGCGGTCGAGACGACGATGTCGGCCGGGATCTCCGTCGTGTCGGCGAGACGGACGCCGGTCGCCGAGCCGTCGTCCGCGGTGAGGATCTGGGCCACCGGGGTACCCGTGCGCACCTCGACGCCACGCTCGCGGGCGAGACGTTCGATGGCCGCGATGATCTCCGTGAAGCCGCCGCGCGGGTAGAGCACCGCGTCATCGAGATCGAGGTGGCTCATCAGGTGGTACAGGCTCGGCACGTCATACGGCGACGAGCCGAGGAAGACCGCCGGATAGCCGAGCACCTGGCGGAGCATCGGGTCGTCGAACCGGCGCTCGACGAAGCGGTTGAGCGACCGGGTCAGCAGCGGCGCGAGCGTCGGCACCCGCTTGAGGATGTCGGGGTCGCGGAGACCCTCCGAGGTGGCGTAGGTGTCGTACAGGAACTTCGATACGGCCAGATCGTAGGCGTCGGCGGCGGAATCGAGGTACTCGTCTAGCCGCGCCCCCGCCCCCGGCTCGCGGCTCTCGAACAGTGCGGTCGCCTCGGCACGTCCTGACACGACGTCGATGTGCTCGCCGACGCCATCGCCCTCCGGCTCGGCGTAAACGCGGTAGGCCGGCACGAGAGGCGCCAGATCGAGCTCGGCCGCAGCGCTCGTCCCGAGGAGCGCGAAGAAGTGGTCGAAGACCTCTGGCATGAGGTACCAGCTCGGGCCGGTGTCGAATCGGAATCCATCGCGCTCCCACGAGCCCGCGCGCCCTCCCGTCTCGTCCCGAGCCTCGATGACGGTCACGGCGTATCCCTCGTGGGCCAGGAGGGCGGCCGTGGAGAGCCCGGCGATGCCGCCGCCGATCACGACGGCGCGCGATCCCGGGGCGGCCTCGTGCGCACGTGCCCGGCTCATGCGCCGGCCCGCAGGGGAGCGGCGCCCACCGTCGCGCGGGCCGCGAGCCCGAGCTTGACGGTGTTGGGCACGCGGACCCGCTGGTCGGTGTCACCGGCACGCCGCAGGCGGCGAGAGAGCGCGGTGAAGAGGTCATGAGCCGCGGTCACCGCCCGGCGGCAGTCGGCCGGCAGGAGGGGGATGATGGCCCCCGCCGCGTCGAGATCGGCGTCGATGCGGTCGAGTACCTCGACGCGCGACGACGTTCCGTCGGCGCCGTCGACGCCGAGGTAGTCGCGTCCGAGGGATCCGACGTCGTGGGGGAGATCGCGCAAGAAGTTCACGTCCTGGAAAGCGGCGCCGAGGCGGCGTGCGCCGTCGACGAGAGCGGGGTCGGCGGGACGCGGGTGCGAACCGCCGGCGTTGACGAAGGTCTGCAGACACATCAGCCCGACGACCTCCGCCGAGCCGTAGACATAGGAGTCGTGCGAGCCCGCGTCGTGGGACGTCACCTCGAGATCGGTGCGCATCGACGCGAAGAACGGCCGGACGAGGTCGGCACCGATACCGCACTCCCGCGCCGTCGACGCGAAGGCGTGGACGATGAGGTTGGCGCTGAACCCTTCGTCGACGGCGACGAGCGTCTCCGCTTCGAGGGCGTCGAGGACGCGGCGCTGAGCCGATACGGGCATGCCGGCCTGCTCGGCGGAGCCGTCGACGATCTCGTCGGCGATCCGAACCAGTGCGTAGATGTTCCGGACGTGCGGGCGCACGCGCGGACCCAGCAGGCGGGCCGCGAGACCGAATGAGGTCGAATAGGCCGAGATGACCACGGCCGCCGCGTCACGCGCCGTCTGGTCGTACAGCGCGATGGCCGAGTGGTCGGTGTTCACGGGATCCGTCCTTCGATGCCGTCTGCGAGCTGTTCGATGAGGGCGCGTGCGGCGGGCGGCAGCTCGGTCGTCCGGCGCCGCACCGAGGCGAGCGTCTGGCCGACGAGGGTCACGAGCTGCTCGCGGGCACCGCTCGCGTCGAGCTCGCGCTGTGCCGCCTGCACCGCGATGGGTCCGGTCGGCGCCATCGCGAGCGCCGACGACACCTGAGGCCACGACGCCGACTCGCGCGCGAACGAGATCAGCGGTGTCCGCTTGGCCTCGCGAAGATCCGCGCCCGCGCCGCGGCCGGCCTGCGCCTCGTCGCCGAAGGTGCCGATCAGGTCGTCCACCAGCTGGAAGGCGAGGCCCAGGTCTGCTCCGACCGACATCAGCACGGCGCGATCGCCGCCGTCGGCATCGGCGAGCACGGCGCCTGCAGCGAGGGGAGCGCAGAACGAGTAGACCGCGGTCTTGTCGTGCGCCGTGCTGAGCAGCTGTGCGGTCTCGGGCTCGGTGGGCACGACCGCCTGCTCCACATCGGCGAGCTCGCCGATCGCGGACACGAGCACGGCGTCGTCGAGCAGGTCGAACAGGGGTACCCGCTGATCCGATGCGACGTCGGCCGTCGCGACGAGGCGGGCCGCCTCGTAGAGGAGGATGTCGCCGGCGAGGACGGCCGCGGCATCGCCCACCCGCTCGGCGTCGTCGGCGCTGACTCCCAGGGACCGGGCGTGCGATCGGAAGGTCCCGCCGACGTTGGGAACACCGCGCCGCTCGATGTCGCGGTCGATCAGGTCGTCGTGGATGACGAACGCGCTGTGGAGCAGTTCGAACGCGGCCGCGACATCCCACAGTCCGGGTGCGGCCTGCCGGTCCCCGCCGAACGCGTCGAACGCCGCGACGACCAGGGCCGGGCGGAAGCGCTTGCCGCCGGATGTCGCCGCCGAGGCGGCGCGAATCAGGGCCAGCGCCGACGATCCCCGTGGGATGGCTCGCTCCGTGAGCCTGGTGAGGACCTCGTCGAGCGCGCGATCGACAGCGGCTCGGCTGTCATCGGGCAAGGAGATCACGTTCACCGTCCTGGATATGCCATTTGCGAGGCGTTTTTGCTAGCTTAACTAGCGTTTGAGCCGATGATAACCAGGCTCGAGAGGTGGTGTCCACATGGCTGACCCGAATGCCGAGGTCGCGAGAAATCGTGTAGAGCGATCGGCTCTGGAGGCCGTGAGAGCGTTCAGCGACGCCATGGATCGCATGCACACGGGGCTCCGCTCCGACATGGACATGAACGCCACCGACCTCTCGGCGCTGCGCATGCTCAGCATCCGAGAGCAGCGCGGCGAGCTGGTGAAACCGCACGATCTCGCGCGCCATCTGGGCATATCGAGCGCGTCCACGACGAAGATGCTCGACCGCCTGGCGAAGGAAGGATTCATCGAGCGCGCGCCGCATCCGAAGGACCGACGCGCGCTGGTCATCACCCTGACCGAGTCGTCGCGCCAGGATTTCGGTCGCCATTTCGCCGCGCGCCTGCGGCGCATGCGGGAGGCGATGGGTCCGTTCAGCGCCGAAGAGCTCGCGACGGTCACGCGCTTCCTCGACAGCATGAGCGACGCGATGCTGGCCGACTGACGAAGAGCCGCTGAGACTGGCTCGGCTGGCTTCCGGCGGGCGCGGCTACATGCAACGAAGGCCCCGTCTCTCGACGGGGCCTTCGTGTTCTTGTTGCGGGGACAGGATTTGAACCTGCGACCTCTGGGTTATGAGCCCAGCGAGCTACCGAGCTGCTCCACCCCGCGGCACAAGAGATAACACTAGCACGGGCTCAGGGGGTCGTCCAATCGGGGCGGCTTCGAGGCATCCCCGGGCGTGTCGTGACTCGAATGGCATCCGGGTGTTGGCTTCCGCGGTCCGGGGCGAGGAGGATAGCGGCATGAGCCCCGCGACCCCGGTCGCCGACCGAGGCGATGACGTCGCAGACGACGGTCGTGCCGAGTCGGCGGATGAGCGTGCCGACCGGAACTGGAACGAGCTGCTGCAGGAACTCCGCGTGCTCCAGACGGGCACCCAGATCCTGACCGGCTTTCTGCTGGCACTCGCCTTCCAACCCGCGTTCCGCGACCTCAACGGGCCGCAGCGGGTGTTCTATCTGACCCTCGTCGTGCTGGCGGCCCTCAGCGCGATCGTCGCCCTGTCACCGGTCGCACTCCACCGGGGCCTGTTCCGCCGCCGGGCCAAGCCCGCCGTGGTCGCCTTCGGCCACACGGCTCTGCTGTTCGCGCTGGTGACGGTGTCGGTCCTGCTGGTGGGCGTGGTCGTCTTCGTGTTCGACGTCGTCGTCAGCACTGCGGCATCCTGGATAGCGGGGGGCGCGCTGGCGTTCCTCATCGCCGCGCTCTGGGTGGTCTCGCCGCTCATCTATCGCCACCGCCGTTCGGAGGACCGATGACAGCTCTCGCCGTCGCCCAGTTCGCCCCCGCCGCCGACGTCGACGAAAACCTCCGCGCGATCGCCGGGTTCGTCGATCGCGCGCGGTCGCGCGGAGCCCAGATCGTCCTCTTTCCGGAGTACTCGAGCTACTTCGTCGACCCGTTCGACGAGACGCTCCGAGAGCACGCCCAGGACCTCCAGGGTTCGTTCGTCGAGGGGCTGCGTGATCTCGCACGTCGCCACGGCGTGCACATCGTCGCGGGCCTGCTGGAACGAGCGTCGGATGCCGAGCGCGTGCGCAATACGGTCGTGGCCGTCGGACCCGACGGACTCGTCGCGTCCTACCGCAAACTGCACCTCTACGATGCCTTCGGGCAACGCGAATCCGACTGGGTGGAGCCGGGTGAGATCACGCCCCCGGAGACCTTCGAGATCGACGGCGTGCGCTTCGCTCTGATGACCTGTTACGACCTGCGGTTCCCGGAGATCGGCCGCGTGCTCGCCGACACCGGCGCGCACGTCGTCCTCGTTCCGGCGCAGTGGGTGCGTGGCCCGCTCAAGGAACTGCAGTGGAACACGCTGCTGCGGGCTCGCGCGATCGAGAACACCCTCTTCGTTGCCGCGGCGGACCATCCGCCGCCGCTGGGGGTCGGCAACTCCGGGGTGTTCGATCCGCAGGGTGTCGAGATCGCCGCGGTGGGAACGTCGAGCGACGTCGCCGTCGCCCACGTCGACGTCCATGCGGTCGAGCGCGTCCGACGGGTCAACCCCGCGCTCCGGCTGCGCCGATTCGAGGTCGTGCCCCGCTCAGAAGGCCCGCGCGAGTCGAGCTGACGCCTCGGCCAGGACGTCCGGGCGCTTGCAGGCGGCGAACCGCACCAGCGAGGCGTACTCGGTGCGGTGCGCGGCCGACGCGAACGCCGTCAGCGGGATGGCTACGACACCCGCGCGATCCGGCAGCTCCCGGCAGAACGCATCAGCGTCCGATGCCCCGAGCGGGGCGGCGTCCGCGACGGTGAAGTACGAACCCGCCGGAGTCGACACCGCGAAGCCGGCCTCGCGAAGGCCGGCGCCCAGGAGGTCGCGACCGGCGCGCAGACGATCGGCGATGCCCGAGAAGACGCCGTCGGGAAGCCGCAGGCCGGCGGCGACGGCGGGCTGGAACGGGCCGGCGTTGACGTACGTGAGCCACTGTTTGACGGCGAGAACGGCGCGGACGAGGTCGGCGGGACCCGTGACCCACCCGACCTTCCAGCCCGTCACCGAGAACGTCTTGCCCGCGGACGAGATCGACAGTGTCCGCTCGGCGGCACCGGGCACGGTCGCGATCGGGACGTGGGGCGCATCAAAGGTCAGATGCTCGTAGACCTCGTCCGTGACGATGACGGCGTCGTGGCGATGCGCCAGGCGGACGATCTCGTCGATCGTCTCGCGCGAGAAGACCGTCCCGGTCGGATTGTGCGGGTCGTTGACGAGGATGATGCGGGTGCGGTCGGTGACGGCCGCAGCGAGCTCGTCGAGGTCGGGCTGGAAGTCGGGCCAGCGCAACGGTACGCCCACGAGCCGGGCGCCGGACAGCGCGACCAGCGCCGCGTACGCGTCGTAGTAGGGCTCGAAGACGACGACCTCGTCGTCCGGCCCGTCGACCAGTGCGAGCACCGTGGCGGCGAGCGCCTCGGTCGCGCCCGCGGTCACCAGCACCTGCGTGTCGGCGTCGAGCTCGATGCCGTACCAGTGCGACTGGTGATCGGCGATCGCCGTCAGGAGCTCCGGTTCCCCGCGCCCCGGCGGGTACTGGTTGCGTCCG
Organism: Microbacterium sp. Yaish 1; assembly: GCF_002245215.1. Taxonomy (GTDB): domain Bacteria; phylum Actinomycetota; class Actinomycetes; order Actinomycetales; family Microbacteriaceae; genus Microbacterium. The sequence continues at coordinate 583,507 of NZ_NPMR01000002.1, read as the reverse complement.
TCGGAGATGGCCGCGCGAGCGGCTTCGAGCACCTCTTCGGGACCGTCTTCGTCGGGGAAGCCCTGACCCAGGTTGATCGCCCCCGTCCGAGCCGCGAGCGCTGTCATCTCCGCGAAGATGGTGGGAACGGGGGAGCCCTCATCGGTGAGCAGGCCGGCGCCGCGTGCGGCGCGGCGCCAGGCGCCGGGAACCTCGTGCATCCGGTTCACGCTACACGCATAGGCGTGTCCCAACCTCGGCATAGGCAAACCACAGCATCGCGCGGCAACCTGTTCTTGCTTGGACAAAGGAGCAACCTCGATGAGCGACCAGAACTTCCCCGACGACCGCACTCCCGACGCGCGAAGCGACGCCGAGCAGCCTGCCGACCACGCCCGAACCTCGCCCGTGTCGGCACCTGATGCGGCAGCGACGCCGCGCGCAGACGCGACCATCCCGCCCCGTCCGCCGCTGCCCGGCGCCCCGGCGGACGCCGGCTCGGCGTTCCACACGCAGCCGACCCAGCCCTACGGCCAGCCCGCGTCGCATGCCGGCGCGGCTTTCGGCCAGCCCGCGGCCACCACCACCGCCCCCGAGTCGCACGACCGCAGCAGGGTCGGCGGCGGCAAGATCGCAGCCATCCTCGTGGCCGCCGCGCTCGTCGGCGGAGCGGCCGGGGTCGGAGGGGCGGCGGCGGTGGGCTCGTCCTTCGTCTCGGCGCCCGCCTCGCAGAGCTCGGGTCCGTCGTCGATCACCGTCAACAACCCCGACTCGGTCAACGCCACGACCGCCATCGCCACGAAGGTGCTGCCGAGCGTCGTGACCATCTCCGCCTCGGCGGGCACCTCGGGTGGCACCGGTTCGGGCGTCATCCTGAGCGACGACGGCTACGTGCTCACGAACACCCACGTGGTCACCCTCGACGGTGCCACCGGGGACCCGAAGCTGTCGGTCACCACGTCGGACGGCCGGGTGTACGCCGCGACGATCGTCGGAACCGACCCGATCTACGACCTCGCGGTCATCAAGCTCACCGACGCCTCCGGGCTGACCCCCATCGAGTTCGCCGACTCGAGCAAGCTCAACGTCGGCGACGCGACGGTCGCCGTCGGCGCGCCGCTCGGGCTGTCGAACACCGTCACGACGGGCATCGTCAGCGCGCTGAACCGCTCGATCCAGATCGCGTCGTCGGCCGCGCCCGAGTCCGAAGGCGGGTCGCAGCAGGAGGAGACACCCGGCGGGCGGACGCCGTTCGAGTTCGACTTCGGCCAGGGGCAGCAGACCCCCTCGCAGCCGAAGTCGTCGATCGCGATCTCGGTCATCCAGACCGACGCCGCCATCAACCCGGGCAACTCCGGTGGCGCCCTCGTCGATGGAAAGGGGCGCCTGATCGGCATCAACGTCGCCATCGCGAGCGCCGGTGGCGCGTCGACGGAGGCCGGCTCGATCGGCGTCGGATTCGCGATCCCCTCGACGGTCGCCGAGCGTGTCGCCAACGAGATCATCGACAACGGATCGGCCACCCACGGCCTGCTGGGCGCGACCGTCGGTGATGCCGCCTCCGCTCCGGGAGCGACCCGTGCCGGCGCCCTCATCAACGAGGTGACCTCGGGGGGTGCCGCGGCATCCGCGGGCCTGCGCAACGGCGACATCGTCACGCAGTTCAACGGCATCGCCATCACCGACCAGGTCGACCTGACCGCTCAGGTGCGGGCGCTGGCCGCCGGCAGCGAGGCCAAGCTGACGTACGTCCGCGACGGCCGCGAGCAGACGGCGACCGTCACCCTCGGCCAGCTGCAGCAGTAGGCGCCGTACCGGCCCGGACGCCACCCCGCGATAGGCTCGCGGGGTGGCGTCCTTCTCGTTCGGCGCGGGCAACGTACGCAAGGTCCTGCGCATCCCCGTGTACCTCGCGGGACGCCTCGCCACCCTCGTCATCCCGCGCGACCGGTCCGCGTGGGTCTTCGGATGCGCCGTCGGCATCGCCGACGGCGCGCTCGCTCTCTGGCAGGCCGCGCCCCGCCGTCGGGCCGTGTGGCTGGTGTCTTCGCCCCGTCAGGCGGAGGAAGCGAGACGTCGGGGCATCCCGACCGTGCAGCGCGACTCGTTCGCGGGTTTCTGGCGCACCGCCCGCGCGGGCGTCGTGGTGGTCACCCACGGCCTCGGCGATGTCAACCGATACGGCGTCGGCGGTGCGTTCCTCGTGCAGCTCTGGCACGGCATACCGCTCAAGCGCATCGGCCTGGACTCTCCGGTGACGACCGATCCCGGGCGGCTCGGCGCCGTTCCCGGCATCCGGTGGCTCCTCGCGCTGGCGTACCGGCGAGCACAGGCGCAGATCGACCTGCTGCCCGCGGCATCCCATCGTGTCCGCGGCCGGCTGGAGAGTGCGTTCGGACTCGACGACGCGCGTGTTCCCGTCCTCGGCGAGCCGCGCGTGGATGTCCTCTCGCCGCCCGACCCGCGCGCCGCACGCCGTGAGGCGCGGCGGCTGCTCGATGACGTCGTCCCCGGCCTGTCGGACGCGCGCGTCGTCCTCTACGCGCCGACCTGGCGCGACGGCGAGCCCGACCCTGCGACGCCCGATCCGGCCGACTGGCAGAGCATCCTGAGCGTCCTGGAGCTCCACGACGCCGTCCTCCTCGTGCGATCGCACCCGCTGGGCGGCGGGGACTACTCGCCGCCGGCTGCGACGTCGCGCGTGCGCATGCTGGGAAGCGACGTCGTCCCCGATGTCACGCCGTTGCTGGCAGCCGTGGACGTGCTCGTCACCGACTACTCGTCACTCGCGTACGACGCGGGACTCGTGCCCCTGCCGACGCTCTTCCTCGCGCCGGACGTCGAGCGCTACGCGCGTACCCGCGGCTTCTACGGGACCTATGCCGAGGTCGCCGGCGACGATGCCGCGCGGTCATGGGCGGACCTGTGCTCGCAGCTCGCCGATGTGCTGGGGAGTGATTCCGAGGCGGAGCGTCGGCGGTCCCGGGCGGACGACCTGAGCCGCCGGATGCATGCGTGGCGAGACGGACGGAACGCGCGTCGCGTGCATGATGCCATCGTCGCCGCGGTGCCGGAATCAGCGGGGGAGCGGTCGTGATGCGCATCGGGTTCGGCGGCGAGGGGCTGCCGGTGATGACGGTGACCGGGACGGGGCCCGCTCCCGCCCGGATCGAGATCGTCGGCCCCCGCGCCCGAGCGCGCGGCGAGGTGACCGCCGGCGACGACGGCTGGACGGCTCGCGTTCCCCTGCACGCGTCGCGCTGGGGCGGGGCCGAGCTCCCGCTGCCCTCCGGGACCTACGCCCTCGTCGTGGACGGTGCCCCGATCCGCGGCGAGGATCAGGCCGACGGTGCGCTCGCTGCCGTGCGCACGCCCACGGCCCGTGCGAGCTGGGACGGAGCACGGCTCGAGATCGCCCCTCCCGTCGACCCTGCGCTGGATTCGGGTGAGGGGCGCCGCGCTCTCGAACAGCGCTACGCGGCGCAGCGCCAACCCCTCGAGAACGCCGTCTTCTTCGAGAGCTTCTACGGCCGGAGCGCGAGCGACAATCCGCGCGCCATCGATCGGGAGCTGGCGCGGGCGGCCCCCGGGGTCACCCGCTATTGGAGCGTCGTCGACCTCTCGGTGGCCGTGCCCGAGGGGGCGGTCGCCGTCGTCGACGGCAGCCCCGAGTGGTGGCGAGCCCGCGCCGTCGCACGGCTGCTCGTGGTCAACGACTGGCTGCGCCGACCGTTCGTCCGCAAGCCGGGTCAGGTGGTCCTGCAGACCTGGCACGGCACACCGCTGAAGCGACTCGCCCTCCACCGACCCGGCTTCGACCCCCGCCGGGCGCTGGCGGTGTTCCGCGAGAGCCGGCGCTGGGACATCCTGCTGGCCCAGAACCCGTACAGCGCCCGCGTGCTGCGGGCCGCCTACGCCTTCCGCCGCAAGCCCGTATGGGTCGAGGGGTATCCGCGCACCGACGACCTCCACACCGGCGACCGGGACGCCGCGCGCGCGGCACTCGGCATCGACGCGCACGAGAAGGTCCTGCTGTACGCGCCGACCTGGCGGGATGACCGAGAGACGATCGTCGATTTCCTCGACCTGCCCGCCCTCGCCACCTCGACGGGCGCCGTCGTGCTCGTGCGCGGACACTCGCGCACGCTCGCGCCGGGAACCGACGAGCGCGGCGCGCGCGTGATCGACGTGACGTCGCATCCCGATCTCGCCGCCCTGCAGCTCGCCTCGGACGCCCTCATCACCGACTACTCCTCGGTGATGTTCGACTATTCCGTCACCGGCCGTCCCATCTACTTCTTCGTGCCCGACCTCGAGCACTACCGCGGCGAGCTGCGCGGGTTCTACTTCGACCTCGCCGAGTCCGCGCCGGGCCCGATCGTGCGCACGCAGGACGATCTGGTCCGAGCCATCGCGGCGGGCGAGGCCGGTGACCCCGAGCGCTACGCCCGCTGGCGCGCCCGCTTCAACCCCCGTGATGACGGGCATGCTGCGGAGCGCGTCGTCTCGCGCATCCTCGACCAGGGGCTCGTGTCGCGAGACTGAGCGAGACTGAGCGAGACCGGGCGAGACCGACTCAGGGCAGCGGCGTATTGCGCGCCAGGCGCGATGTGTCGACCGTGCCCCGGGCGCCGCGCGAGGCACCCTGCAGGAAGCCGACGCCCCAGGAGAAGTGCATCGACGGCAGGACCGCGAGCGTCCACAGCCGGTCACGCAGACTCCGGCCCCCGCCCCGCCCCGCCGCGACGACGGCGACGAGTCCGGCGTAAGCCGCGACCGGAAGGTGGAAGACGGACAGGAGGATGCCGGTGCGCCCCGACAACACCCCGGACGCCTGGACCGCGCCCACGGCGAGCGACGCGGCGGTGGCGATGACCAGGAGCGGGGGAGCGAAGAAGCGCAGGCCGTTGCGCCGGCCGAAACGCCGAACGAGCTCTCCTCGCCAGGAGCCGGTCGCCCGGAACTGCCGCACCAGGCGGGACCAGCTCTCGCGGGGCCAGTAGGTGACGTGGAGGTCGGGGTCGAACCACACGCGGTACCCGGCGCGTCGGATGCGGAGATTGAGCTCCCAGTCCTCGCCGCGGCGGATGCCCTCGTCGAACAGCCCGACCTCGTCGAGCACGCTGCGTCGCATCACGCCCAGGTAGGCCGATTCCGCCGGGCCCTCGTCGGTTCCGCCGTGGTAGGCGCCGCCGCCGAGCCCGATGCGGGAGTTGTACGCGCGGGCGACCGCTCGCTGGAACGGGCTCCTGCCCTCGGCGCGCATGACCCCGCCGACGTTCGCGGCCTGCACCCGGGCGAGCGTCTCCAGCGCCGCTCGGGTATAGCCGGGCTCGAGCTCGGAGTGGGCGTCGACCCGGACGATCGTCGGATAGCGGGCGGCGCGGATCGCGATGTTCAGGCCGACGGGAATGTGGGCCGCGGGGTTGCGCACCAGGCGGATGCGCGCGTCCTCGTCGGCGAGCCGGCGGGCGACGGACTCCGTATCGTCGGACGACGGGCCGAGGGCGAGGATGACCTCGATCGGGGCGTCGAGCTCTTGGGCGAGCACGCTGCGGACGGCACGCTCGAGGTACGCGCGCTCGTTGAGGACGGGCATGACGAACGACACGCCCGCCTGCGGGGCCGGGACGGGCGCGGGACGCCACCGGTGCGCGTCGTCATGCATCCGTCGATCATGTCACGCGTCCCGGTCCTGGCTCGCACCCTCGGTACCCTGGAGGGGTGGGAATCATCGCGGACGCGCGCAAAGCCGTAGCCCTCGTGCGGCGGGCGGTATCGAACCGGGCGGCGTACGTCGACGTGCGGCGCTCCCTCGCCCGGCTGCCGAAGCCGGCGACCGACCACTTCCGCGTCGCCGTCTACTTCGCCGACGGCGAGGTGAACATGTACCAGATGCGGCAGTGGTACAAGCCGCTGCAGCTCCTCGCCGAGACGTGGCCGGTGGTCGTCATCAGCCGCAGCGCGACGGGTGCGCAGGCCCTTCTCGCCGACGGCGCCCTGCCCGTCGTCTTCGCGCCGACCGTGCGGGCGCTCGAATCGGTGGTCGCCGCCCAGGACATCCGCGTCGTCCTCTACGTCAACCAGAACACCCGCAACTTCCAGATGTTCCGGTACGGGCACCGGTGGCACGTCTTCATCAACCACGGCGAGTCCGACAAGATGTACATGACCACGAACCAGTTCAAGGCGTACGACTACGCGCTGATCGCCGGTGACGCGGCCCGCGAGCGGCTCGGTCGCGTCCTGTGGGACTACGACCTCGACGCGCGCACGATAGCGATCGGACGGCCGCAAGCGGATCACTTCTCGGGTGCGCTCCCGTACCCCGAGGACGGGCGCCGCGTCATCCTCTACGCCCCGACGTGGGAGGGCGACCGGCCCGCTGCGCACTACGGCTCGATCGCATCGCACGGCGAGTCGCTCGTGTCGGCGGTCCTCGCCTCACCGCGGCACCGGCTGATCTATCGCCCGCACCCGCGCTCCGGCGTCGTGGATGCGGCCTACGGCGACGCGCACCGACGCATCGTCGCCGCCATCGCGGCTGCCAACGCCGCCGACCCGCTCGCGCACCACGTCTACGACGACGGGCCAGAGCTGGGCTGGCAGCTGGCAGCCGCCGACCTGGCCGTCGTGGACATCTCGGCCATGATCTACGACCGGCTGGCCGTGGCGAAGCCTCTGCTGGTGACGCGTCCTGTCGACCCCGCGGCGCTCGTCGACACGGGCGGCTACCTCGCCGACGCTGCGTGGCTCGATGCGGCCTCGGCAGCGTCGATCGTCGAGATCGCCGACCGTGTCGCCGACGATCCGGAGGCCTCGCAGCGGCTGCGCGGTTGGTCGCGCCACTACTTCGGCGACACCTCGCCCGGGGCGGCGACGGCTCGTTTTCACGCTGCCATCGAGCTGCTCATGCAGCGGTGGGCGGAGTGGGACGCGCGCACGGTGACAGTCGCAGACGAACGCGACGAGGCCGAGCTCGACGACGCCTGATCAGCCGGCGCCCCCGGATTCAGAGCGCGGCGGTGCCGATCATCACCGCGCCCACCACGAACAGCACCGCCAGCACCAGGGCGATGACGACGAGGACGAGGTGCACGGTGAAGAACCGGGTGCGCCGGCCCGCGGCATCCGTCGCGCGCGGATCGCGCGCCACCCGCCGCAGGAACGTCGGCCAGGTGACGACGTTGAACAGCGCTCCGACGATGAGGATCGAGATCAGGAAAGCGGTCATGGTTCCTTCCGGTCATCGAGGTCGTGCTCGGCGCCGGCGGCGGGTTCATCCAGGCCGCCGGGGTCTGCAATCGGGCCGTGCCGTTCGCCGCGCCGGAACGGACGAGAGGCGAATGTCCCGATCTGACGGCCTCCCTCGGCGAAGACGCCGCTGATTCGCCGCGCCACGAGCCCGGCGCCTCGTCCGATCGGTTGATTTTCGTCGCGTGATTCGAGCGCCGCAGGGAAGCTCACGGGAACCACCCCGAACGCGCGGCGGGCACCGGAGATCACACGGCGGCCGAGAATGTGGTTGCCGGTGCCGCCGATCGCCGCGCCGATGCCGAACGGGAGGGCCTTGCCGACGACGGATGCTCCGCCTGCGGCGGCGAACCGTCGCACGAACGCGTGCTTGAGCCGGTCGAGCACCGGGCCGACGGCGGTACGGGGGAGCGAGGACGTGACGAGCTCGCCCCAGTAGGAACTGCGGGGGCTGCCTTTTCCGCTCGCCTGCTTGGCGAACTGCCCCACCAGGTCGGCGCCCTCGCGGCCGAGCATGAGCGCGAGCACGAGAGCCCGCGCGCGGTCGGGGTTGTCGACGGGGATGCCGTGCAGTTCCGCGAGCGACTGGGCGAACAGCGCGGTCGCCTCGAGGAACCCCGCCGTCTCCACTCCGCTGAGCGCGAGGGTCGTCGCCGTGCCGATCCCCGGGATCACGGCTGTCGCGCCGACCGCCGCGCCGCCCGTGGTGACGGCCGTCAGATAGCGGCGCTCGAGCATCTGCACGACCTGCGCGGTCGTCGCCTCGGGATGCCGGTGGCGGATGCCCCGGAGGTGAGCGAGGACGACCGGACGCTGCACGGCGAGCAGTCGATCGAGCGTCCGGACGCTGAGCGGATGCTGCCCGGCGCCGGCCTCGCCCGCGTCGCGGCGCGGAGCGTCGTCGGGAAGGGAATCGATGCGGTGCACCTTACGGGCCATGGCACCCATCCTCTCGCGCCCGCGGCGCGGCGGCGCCGTCAGACGTACAGGTTCGCGCGCTCGAGGTCCTCGGCGAAGTCGACCTCGACGGCGTACAGGTCGGAGATGTCCATCGGCTCGAGTCGCAGGTCGTTCTCGGCGACGGCGAGCTCGAGACCTCGCTCGAAGTAGTCCTGGTCGTCGACGCGGCCGAGCTGCGCGATGAGCGCCTTCTTGTCGCGGGACGAGATGTAGTTGATGCCGACCGCCTCGCCGATACCGCCGCGGACCGTCTTGGAGAGCTCCTTGATGAACCCGTCGGCACCGACGGTGTACTTCACTTCCTCGTCGCTGACCTTGGCGGTGTTGACGGTCACGAACGACTGGTCGCGTTCGATGAGCGCGACGGCGCGGCCGAGGACGCGCGGGTCGAAGACGACGTCGCCGTTCATCCACAGGACGCCCCCGCGTCCCGAGGCCTTGAGCGCCCGCAGCAGGCTCTGCGAGGTGTTGGTCTCGTCATAGCGCGCGTTGTAGACGTAGTCGACATCCGGGAAAGCGTCGACGATCGTCTCGGCACGGTAGCCGACCACCGTGGTGATGCGCGCATCGTCGCCGAACGCCGCGCGGATGTTGTCGTGCTGCTGCTGCATGATGCTGCGGCCGTCGTTCAGCTCGGTGAGCGGCTTGGGGAGGGAGCGGCCCAGGCGGGAGCCCATCCCTGCGGCGAGGATCACGATCTGAAGGCCCACGAGCATCTCCTGAAGTTACGAGTTAGATCAGCATTCACCGGAGTGACACCCCGGGACAGCGTTTTTCATGGTACCGACCCGTTCTGGGAGGTCGCCCGAACACCCGGAGCCGTTGCGCTTTCGTGACCTTGCTGGTAGCGCGATTCTCGGTGTTCCCTCATGACGCAGAGCCTCGGCGCAGACGGCCCGCTTGATAGGTTTGGGGGGTGACAGACGACTCGGCCACCCCCCAGCACGAACAGCGTGGCGCGTCGCCTGTCGGTACGACCGCGCCGCCTCTGCCCGACATCCCCGCCGAGGTCGCGGCCGCCGAACTCGCGGTCGCGGCACCACCCGCTGCGGGGTCGCCCGAGCGAACCTCGACGGCGTCCAAGAAGGGCTCTCCGCGCACCACGAAACCGCGCAAGCCGCGCGGGTCGGGCTCGTCCGGCGCGAAGAAGTCGCCGCGGAAGCCGCGCTCGGCGGACGCCGCGCCGGAGGCCGGTGCGACACCGCCGAAGCCGGAGATTCCCGCCGCCGTGGCTGCGGCGGCGTTCGCGGCGCCCACGGAGGATGCGGGGTCGAAGGTCGCGGAGACCGTTCCCGACTCGGACGACGGGGCCGTTGCGACCGATGCGACCACGCCGGAGACGGTTTCGACCGGCGAGCCCGTGGGCTCGTCCGTCGGCGAATCGTCTCCGGAAGCTGCCACCGAGGCGGAACCCGACCAGGATGCGGTTGTGGAAGACGTGGTGGCGGAAGACGTGGTGCGCGAGGACGTCGTGCCCGAGGACGTCGCGCCCGAGCCGGACGCGGGTCCTGAGCCCGCCGCTGAACCCGAGCTCGCCGCCGAACCGGAGCCCCAGCCCGACGCCGAACCCGAGGCCGACGCCGAACCCGAACTCGAACCCGACGCGGTCGTGACTCCGGATGAGCAGCCGGAGCCCGAACTCGTCCTGTCGGAGAATGAAGAGCCCGAGCCCGAGCCCGAGCCCGAGTCGGTCGTGGGCCTGGAAGAGGAGCCGGAGCTGGTGGCGCGCGACGCGATCGCCGACGTCGAGCCGGACGCGTCGCCGGAACCGCAGTCCCTGTCGACCGCTGCCGTCGACGACGTCGAGCCGTCCGAGGTGCTCGGCATCGTGACGGTCGCTGCGGGCGGCGCCACGTCGGCCCACGATTCCGGGGACCGCGCCTCGAGCGCGCCGGCGTTGCGCCTGCGGGGCGTCACAAAGGCCTACGGCGAGGCGCGCGCGGTCGATCGCATCGACCTCGAGATCCCCGCGGGATCGTTCTTCGGGCTCGTCGGGCCCAACGGTGCGGGAAAGACGACGACGCTCTCGATGATCGCCGGCCTTCTCCGTCCCGATGAGGGCGCGGTCGAGATCGCGGGAATAGACATCCGTCGAGACCCGGCCGGAGCCAAGCGGCAGATGGGCGTCCTGCCCGATCGGCTGCGCACCTTCGACCGTCTCTCCGGCCGCCAGCTCCTCTACTACTACGGGGTCCTGCGCGGGCTGAAGCCCGCGGTCGTCGAGAACCGGATCGCCGACCTGGCCGCGGCGTTCGATCTGACCGACGCGCTCGGACGCAGCGTCTCGGACTACTCGGCCGGCATGACGAAGAAGGTCATGCTCGCGGGCGCCATGATCCACGCGCCGCGGCTGCTCGTCCTCGACGAGCCCTTCGAGTCGGTGGATCCGGTGTCGAGCGCTGTCATCCTCGACATCCTGCAGAAGTACGTCGACCACGGCGGCACCGTCATCCTGTCGAGCCACGGGATGGAGCTCGTCCAGCGCGCCTGCTCGGGCGTCGCGGTCCTCGTGGGCGGCCGCATCCTGGCGGCCGGCACCGTCGACGAGGTACGTGACGGACGCACGCTCGAACAGCGGTTCCTCGAACTTGCCGGCGGGACGAGCGCGGTGGAGGGCCTCGAATGGTTGCACACGTTCTCCGACTGAGGTTCGACGTCCTGGTCGGGGCACTGCGGTTCCACCGTGCCCGCGCTCTGGCAGCGCTCGCTGCGACCGTGGTTCTCGTCGGCGCGATCGTCCTCGCGCTCCTGCGTCTGCAGGATGCGCCCCTCGCGAGCGCGCTCGTGGTGCTCGCTGTCGGCGGCGCGGCCGTCTCAGCCTGCTTCGCGCTCGTTCCGCTGGTCACCCCCGTTCGCGACCCGCTCGATCCGCGCGCCTTCATCGTGACCGGTCGTGACTGGCGGCTGGTTGCCGCCTCGACGGCGGCAGCAAGCCCGCTGAGCCTGCCGTCGGCGGCCGTGATCGCGGTGTCGGTCGCCGTCGCACTCACCTGGGTCGCCCACGGGGTCGATCCGGTGGCCGCAGTCTTCGGTGCTGCGCTGATCGTCGTCACCCAGCTCCTCCTGGCGCGGGTCGCGCTCGGAATCGCCGCTCTCGTGCTCGCGGATCGTCGATCGCGCGAGCTGACGACGCTGCTGCTGCTGGGTATCGCCGTGGTCGCGATCCCGGTCGCGGTCTTCCTGGCCTCGCTCAACTGGGACGACGGCGTCCCGGGCCCGCTGCTCGCCGCCGTGCAAACGCTGGCGGTCACCCCTATCGGGGCGGCTTGGGTTCTCCCGCTCGACCCCCGGCCAGCCGTCGCCATCGTCGCGGTCCTCTCGGCCGTGGCATTGGCCGCGGCATGGATCCTGATCGTGCGGCGGATGCTCACTCACACGGAACGGCCCGTGTCCGTGCGCGAGCGCCGCGGACTGGGCTGGTTCACCGTGACCCCGGGAACGCCCGGGGGCGCCGTCGCGGCGCGTTCTCTCGTGTACTGGCTACGCGATCCCCGGTATCTCGTCGACATCGCGATCATCCCGGTGGCGGCCGTCGTCGCGGTCGTACCCCTCGTCATCGTCGGTGTGCCGCACGAGATCGCGGCGCTGATCCCCGCTCCGCTCATCGCCCTCCTGCTCGGCTGGGTCGTCCACAACGACCTCGCCTACGACGGTTCGGCCGTCTGGCTGCACATCTCCAGCGCGGTTCGCGGTGCGTCCGACCGGGTCGGTCGACTCGTGCCGCTGCTTCTCGTCGCGTTGCCGCTGCTCGCGATCGCGATCCCCGTCGGCATCGGCATCCACGGTGATTGGGGCGTGCTGCCGGTGATGGTCGGAGTCTGCTCCGCGCTGCTCCTCGGCGGTCTCGGCCTCTCGTCGGTCTCGTCCGTGCTCGCGCCCTACGCGGTCGCGCGACACGGCGACAGCCCCTTCCAGCAGCCGCAGCGCACCGGCGGCGGACTCGCTCAGGGCGCCGTGCTGGTGGGGGCGCTGCTCGCGGCATCACCGGCGCTGTGGTGGTCGTGGCGGTTCCTGATGGGCGAGGCCCACGCGCAGTGGTGGGCTCTCGGAACCGGAGTAGGGGTCGGGCTCGTCGTGCTCGTCGCCGGCATCCTCATCGGCGGTCTGCTGTTCGATCGGCGCGGGGACCGGCTCATGGCATTCGCCGAGACGACCTGACCGTTCGCCGATAGAATTCCCGCATGAGCACTCCTCTCGATTCTCCCGACCAGGGCGGTCTCGCGACCCTCGACCGTGAGCTCGAAGAGCTCATCCGCGAGGAGACGATCGAGCCGGGCGACCACGAGCGGTTCTCGCATTACGTCAAGAAGGACAAGATCCTCGAGTCCGCCATCACGGGCAAGCCCGTACGCGCGCTGTGCGGCAAGAAGTGGACTCCCGGTCGTGACCCCGAGAAGTTCCCGGTCTGCCCCACGTGCAAGGAGATCTACGAGTCGATGACGCGCTGACGCGTCGTTGCTGGACTCGCGAAAACGCACCGTCCCGCCGAGAGTGCACCGTGAAGGGTGCGTTCTGAGCGGGACGGTGCGTTTTCGGTGAGCGGGGGCCGTGGCCTCAGTCGGCGTCGCGGTAGATCGTCGGGATCGCGGGCTCGGAGCGGCTGAGCGCCAGAGCACGGACCGGCATCTCCTCGATCACGCTCGCGTGGTGCGCTCGAGCGGCTCGAACCCCGGCAGCACCGACCCAGTCCGCGACGGCCCGGCCGTCGGCGAACAACGCCGTCTGCAGGGCGCGGGCGTCGGGATGCTCGGCGGGCGTGTCGAGCGGCTCGAACCCATCGGACACGACGACGATCTCCTCGACCGCGGTGCCGCCGTCGAGCGCCCGGAACGCCGTCTTGCGTCCGCCGTGCGACACCTTGTCTGCCGAGGCCTTCGCGACCGAGAGCCAGGACCCGTCGTCGTTCTGCCGCGCGACGAGCTTGTAGACCATGCCGGCGGTCGGCGTGCCCGATCCGGTGACGAGCGACGTTCCCACCCCGTAGGCGTCGACAGGGGATGCCGCCAGGGCCGCGATCGCGTACTCATCGAGGTCACTCGTGACCGTGATGCGCGTGCCCTGGGCGCCGAGTTCGTCGAGCTGCGCGCGGACGTCCGCTGCGACGGTCGGGAGGTCGCCCGAGTCGATCCGCACCCCGCCGAGGCCGGTGCCCGCGACCCGGATCGCCGTCGCGACGCCCTCGGTGATGTCGTAGGTGTCGATCAGGAGCGTCGTGTCGACGCCGAGCGCGTCGATCTGGCTGCGGAAGGCAGCCTCCTCGCTGTCGTGCAGCAGCGTCCAGGCGTGTGCAGCGGTACCCATGGTCGGGATGCCCCACGTGCGACCCGCCTCGAGGTTGCTCGTCGCCCCGAAGCCGGCGATGTGGGCGGCCCGAGCGGCCGCGACGGCGCTGCGTTCGTGGGCACGGCGCGACCCCATCTCGGCGAGCGGGCGATCCCCGGCGGCGATCGCCATGCGCGCCGCGGCCGTGGCAACGGCGGAGTCGTAGTTGAGGATGCTGAGCACGAGGGTCTCGAGGACGACCGCCTCGGCGAACGTCCCCTCGACGGTCAGGACCGGCGAACCGGGGAAGTAGAGCTCGCCTTCGCGGTATCCGGTGATGGTGCCCGTGAAGCGGTAGTCGGCGAGCCACGCGAGGGTCGTCTCATCGAGTCCCGCGTGCTCGCGCAGGAACGTCAGCTCCTCGTCGCCGAAGCGGAAGCTCTCGATCTCCTCGAGCAGCCGCCCGGTGCCCGCGACGACGCCGAACCGGCGTCCGCCGGGGAGCCGCCGGGCGAAGACCTCGAACACGCAGCGTCGATCGGCCGTGCCGTCGCGCAGGGCGGCCTGCAGCATCGTGATCTCGTAACGGTCGGTGAGCAGAGCGCTGGAGGCCATGACTGCCACTGTAGCGACGCGGCATTCCGCATCAGCGGCACGGGATGCCGTGGCGTCGACGCCAGGTAGGCTCGATGATCGTGAACGACGCGCCCATCGGAATCTTCGACTCGGGTGTCGGCGGGCTCACGGTGGCGCGGGCGATCTCGCAGCTGCTGCCGCGGGAGTCGCTGCTGTACATCGGCGACACCGCGCATTCGCCCTACGGGCCCAAGCCCATCGCCGACGTCCGGCGGTACGGGCTCGAGGTGCTCGACACCCTCGTCGACGAGGGCGTGAAGATGCTCGTGATCGCGTGCAACACCGCGTCCGCCGCCTTGCTCCGCGACGCGCGCGAGCGCTACGACGTGCCGGTGGTCGAGGTCATCAACCCCGCCGTGCGCGCAGCGATCTCCACCACCCGCAACGGGCGCATCGGCGTCATCGGGACGGTCGGCACCATCGCCTCCCGCGCCTACCAGGACATGCTCGAGGTCAACGAGCGGCTCGAGGTCTTCGCGGCATCCTGCCCCCGCTTCGTCGAGTTCGTCGAGGCGGGCATCACGCAGTCGCCCGAGGTGCTCGCGGTCGCCGAGGACTATCTCGCGCCCCTGCGCGAAGCGGGCGTCGACACCCTCGTGCTCGGCTGCACTCACTACCCGTTCCTCGAGGGTGCGATCAGTTACGTCATGGGCCCCGATGTCGCGCTGGTCTCGAGCGACTCCGAGACGGCGAAGGACGTGTACCGTCAGCTCGTCTCCCGCGGCCTGCTCGCGCACGACTCCGCCGTGCCGCGCCACGTCTACGAGGCCACGGGCGACTCCGGCGACGACTTCCTGGACCTCGCCGACCGGCTCATGGGCCGGGGCGTGCCGTCGGTGCGCATGGTCCAGACGGGGGCGATCGTGCTGCCGAAGCTCGCCCCGCCCGCATCCTGACCCTCATCCGCCGTCCGATCGGAGACACCCTCATGACCGATTCCCTGCGCGCCGACGGGCGCACCGCCGACCAGCTCCGCACCGTGACGATCGAGCGGGGCTGGAGCGCTCACGCCGAAGGGTCGGCTCTCGTGAGCTTCGGGGGCACGAAGGTGCTCTGCACGGCCTCGTTCACCAACGGCGTCCCGCGCTGGCTGACCGGCAAGGGCAAGGGGTGGGTCACGGCGGAGTACGCCATGCTCCCGCGGGCGACCAACAGCCGGAACGACCGCGAGTCGATCAAGGGCAAGGTCGGCGGTCGGACCCACGAGATCTCGCGTCTCATCGGTCGAGCGCTGCGCGCGGTCGTCGACACCAAGGCGCTGGGCGAGAACACGATCGTCATCGACTGCGACGTGCTGCAGGCCGACGGCGGAACCCGCACCGCCGCGATCACCGGGGCCTACGTCGCCCTGGCCGACGCGATCGAGTGGGGCCGGTCGCAGAAGTTCATCGCGCAGCGCTCGGCGCCGCTGGTGGACTCGGTGTCGGCGGTCTCGGTCGGGATCATCGACGGAACGCCGATGCTCGACCTCGCCTACGTCGAGGACGTACGGGCCGAGACCGACATGAACGTCGTCGTCACCGGCCGCGGGCTCTTCGTCGAGGTGCAGGGGACCGCCGAGGGTGCTCCCTTCGACAAGCGCGAGCTCGATGCCCTGCTCGAGCTCGGCGTGAACGGGTGCGCGCAGCTGCGCGACATCCAGGAGGCGACGCTGGCATGACCGGTCGTATCGTCCTCGCGACCCACAACCCGCACAAGGTCGAGGAGTTCCACGCGATCGTCGCCGCGGTCCGCCCCGACCTGGAGGTCATCGGGTACGACGGACCGGAACCGGTCGAGGACGGCGTCACCTTCACCGAGAACGCGTTGATCAAGGCCCGAGCCGCCGCGGCGCACACGGGGCTGCCGGCGCTCGCGGATGACTCGGGCATCTGCGTCGACGCGCTCGGGGGAGCCCCGGGTGCTTTCTCGGCCTACTGGGCGGGTCACCAGAAGGATGCCGCAGCCAACACGGCCCTGCTGCTCGATCAGCTCTCCGACATCGCCGACCCGCGCCGCACCGCACAGTTCGTCTCGGTCATCGCGCTCGTCGACGGCGGGACCGAGCACGTCGTCGAGGGCGTCTGGCCGGGCCGGCTGGCGACCGAGGCGGCCGGCGCGGGTGGTTTCGGATACGACCCGGTCTTCGTGCCCGACGGGCAGCCGGAGCCGGCTCGCACCGTCGCGGAGTGGTCGGCGGCGGAGAAGAACGCCGCATCGCACCGCGCGCGTGCCTTCGTCGCGCTCACCGAGCTGCTGCGCTCGCTCTGACTTGCCTCGCGTCGGCGCGTCGCGCGGCTCGCGTCCCGTCGACAGGCTGAGCGCCGCGGCACGCCTCAGTCGAGGCCGGAGGCCCTGCAGGAGCCTGTTCGCGGCACCTCTCAGCCCCCCTGCCGCCCGATGGCGGCCGCGCCCCTCGCGCCGGTGGGCGGGCCTGCGGCCGCCCGGACGATCGGCCGGCGACGGCAGCTGCGGCTTTGGGACATCGGTGCCGCCAACAGGCTGAGCGTGGCCGTCGGCCCGAAACGAGAGGGCCAGTCACGGTTCTGCCTGTCCGCGGCACGAGGATCGCGCTCAATCGCAACTGCTCGCAGCGCGGCGGCGAGGCGCCAGAGCACACGGTTCGCGTCGGAGCACGCCATTCGTGTCAGAGCGAGAGGTGTCGCGCACACCGTGCCGCGCGACCTGTGCGGTTCCGTCGACAGGCTGAGCCGGGTGCGGAGGGCGCGATGTGGCTCTGTCCAGCCGTTCAGCCTGTTGACGGCACCGCTGGGCCCTGCACCGCACGGCCCTGCACCGCACCGCACGGCCCGCAACGGCGACCGAGCCCGGACCGGCGACCAATCGCGGGCCAGGCGCCGTCCACCGGGGCGAGGCCGATCGGCGTCCCTAGCCCTCGTCTCGGCGGACGTCGCCGGGGGTCCGGTCCGGCCGCAGGCCGCGCCAGCGAGCGTGGCGCAGGATGCCGCCGGGCGTGAACTCGGCGAACTCGACCTCGCCGACGAGCTCGGGCCGAACCCACAGGGCGTCGGAGGCGTCGGCCGCAGGGATGCCGACGAACGGGTTCTCGCGCGAGCGGAGGGGGTCGAGGGCGGCGGTCAGCCGGGCGAGCTCGGCATCGGAGAATCCCGACCCGACGCGCCCGGCGTAGTGCAGCGCGCCGTCGTCGTCGGGGATGCCCAGCAGCAGCGACCCGATTCCGCCGCGGCGTGCTCCCTTGCCGGGCCTGATCGCTCCGACGACGACGTCCTGGGTGCGGGTGAGCTTGACCTTGAGCCATTCCTCCGATCGGACGCCGGCGCGGTAACGGGATGACGGGTCCTTCACGACGGCACCCTCGAGATCGAGCTCTCGAGCCACGGTCAGCGCGGCGTCGAGGTCATCGGTGACCGGTGGCACCGTGAGCGGCGGGTTCGCGTGCGCCGTCGCGGACTCGAGCAGTCGACGACGCTCGCGCAGGGGCAGGGCCATGACGTCTCGGTCGCCGTGCCGCAGCAGATCGAACACGAAGAGATCGGCGGGCGTGCGGTCGCGCTCCCGCGCGATGTCGCGAGCCTTCGTGAGGTGCATCCGGTTCTGCAGGAGCGGGAAGCTCGGACGTCCGGCCGCGTCGAGAGCGACGATCTCGCCGTCGAGCACGAGCGGGGTCTCGCCGAGTCCCAGATCGGCATCGTCTCCGGTGAGCTCGGGGTAGCGGGCCGTGATGTCGGTGCCGCTGCGGGCGTGCAACCGCATCCGCTCGCCGTCCCAATACGCGATCGCCCGAACGCCGTCCCACTTGAACTCGACCCACGACCCCCAGCGCTCCGCCGTTGCCCGGGCGGCTCCGGGCGACGATGAGACGGACAGCATGGGGGACACCGGACCGGCGGCGCTCGGGGACGCGCCCGTGTCGCCGTCAGGATGATCGGACGCCGCCGGCCGCGCGGATCCCGCCGGAGCGGAGCCGGCCGCCGGAGCCTCGGTCTTCATCCGGTGCAGAAGCCACTGCGACTTCTCACCCGACCCGCCGGTGCGGATGAGCACGAGGCGCGCGTCGGCCGCGGCTCCGCCGGTGGTGCCGCGGAGCGTAAAGATGATCTCGTCCTCGCGCCACTTCTCGAGGTCATAGACGCCGGTGTCCCAGATCGTCATGGTCCCCGCGCCGTACTCGCCGGCGGGGATCTCGCCGTGGAAGGTCAGGTACTCGAGGGGATGCGGCTCGGTCATCACGGCGAGATGGTTGCGGTCGGTGGTCTCGGGGATGCCGCGGGGCACGGCCCAGCTGACCAGCACCCCATCCCGCTCCAGACGTAGGTCGTAGTGCAGGCGTCGGGCGTGATGCTCCTGCACGACGAAGCGGGGCCTGCGCGGGGAGCCTGCATCCGGAACGGCCACCGGAGCACCCGACACGGCCTCGGGCATGGGCTCGGGCGTGCGGTCCGCGGACCGCTTCGCGAGGTAGGGCGCGAGCGGCGCCGTTCGCCGGGGCGCGAGGGGCGCCAGCAGATCGCCCAGGTCATGTGCGCGCTCGAGCATCTCGTCGAAGCGCAGGTGGCGGAGGCCCGGATCGTCCAGCTCGTCCCATGTCCGCGGCGCAGCGACGGTCGGCTCATCGCGGCCGCGCAGGGAGTAGGGGGCGATGGTGGTCTTCGAGCCGTTGTTCTGGCTCCAGTCGAGGAAGACCTTGCCTGTGCGGGCGCTGCGGGTCATCTGACTGATGACGAGATCGGGGTGGTCGGCCTCGAGGGCGCGAGCCAGCTCTCTCGCGAACGCCGAGGCCTGGTCGCTCGTCTGCGCGCCCGCGAGGGGAGCGTACAGATGGATGCCCTTGCTGCCGCTCGTCACGGGGAAGAGGTCCATTCCCATGTCCGAGAGGATGCTGCGCACCCACCGCGCCACCTCGGCGCACTCGGCCAGCCCGACGCCGGGGCCGGGATCGAGGTCGAGGACGAGCCGGTCGGGGGACCCGCGCTCGCCGGTATCGGTGAAGCGCCACTGCGGGACGTGCAGTTCGAGGCTCGCGACCTGTGCGAGGTAGACGAGCGAGGCGACCTCCTCGACGAGGGGGTAGTCCTTCGACCCGCTGGAGTGGTCGATCGGCATGCGGGGGAGCCACGCGGGGGCGCCCGGCTCGAGGGCCTTCGCGAAGAAATCGGGCTGCTCGACACCCTCGGGCCAGCGCTTGCGCGTCACCGGGCGCCGGTCGAGGTGGGGGAGCATCAGGGGCGCGATGCGCGAGAAGTAGTCGATCACCTCGCCCTTCGTGGTGCCCGTTCTCGGGTACAGCACCTTGTCGAGGTTCGACAGGCGCAGTCGGCGGCCGTCGACCTGTACCGTCTGCTCTCCTGCCATGCCGACAGGGTATTGCGCCACCCGCTGGCGTCGCCGAGGGGTTGCGGTGTGTACTTCGTGCATGAGATCGATCTGGAAAGGCGCCCTCACCTTCGGGCTCGTCAATGTGCCGGTGAAGGTCTACTCGGCGACCGAGGACCACGACGTGCCGCTGCACCAGGTGCACAACGCGGACGGCGGGCGCATCCGATACCAGCGCATCTGCGAGATCGACGGCGAGGTCGTGCCCTACGCCGACATCGATCGCGCCTACGACGACGGCGAGCAGACCGTCGTGCTCACGAAAGAGGATCTGGCGTCGTTGCCCTCCGAGCGCAGCCGCGAGATCGACGTCGTCGAGTTCGTACCGAGCGATCAGATCGATCTGCTCACGCTCGACAAGGCGTACTACCTCGAGCCCGACTCCTCGTCGCCGAAATCGTACGTCCTGCTCCGCAAGACCCTGGAGCAGACGGATCGGACCGCGATCGTGCGGTTCTCCCTGCGGCAGAAGACGCGGCTGGCCGCGCTGCGGGTGCGGGGCGATGTGCTCGTGCTGCAGACGCTGCTGTGGGCCGACGAGGTCCGTGAGGCGACGTTCCCGGCCCTCGATGAGTCGGTGCGCATCTCGGCGAAGGAGCTCGAGATGTCGGCATCCCTCGTCGAGAGCTTCTCGAGCGACTTCGACCCCGAGGCGTTCACGGACGAGTACCAGGAGGAACTGCGGACCCTCATCGACGCCAAGCTCGAAAAGGGCGACGCCCTCGACACCTCGGAGACCTTCGGCGAGAAGGCCGAGAAGGAAGGCGGCGAGGTCATCGATCTCATGGAAGCGCTGCGGGCGAGCGTCGAGCGCAGCCGTGCGGCGCGTGGCGGTGGCTCGAAGACATCAGACGACGACGCGGGACGGGGCGACACCAAGACTCCCGCGAAGAAGAGCGGCGGGAAGAGCGCAGCGGCGAAGAAGGACGCCGATGAGAAGGCGCCGGCGAAGAAAGCGCCCGCCAAGAAGACGGCCGAGAAGAAGACTCCCGCGAAGAAGAGCGCGAAGGCGTCCTGATCAGCTCCGCGGCGGCTCGTGACCGCCGTCGGCGTCGGCCGCCGGCGCCGCGGGGCGGTGCATGTGCGGGTGGCCGTGGCCGTGCTCGCGGAAGACCTCCGGGTCGAGGACGAGCTCGCGCGCCTCTTCGGCGTCGGTGTACTCGTCGGGTCCGGCGGCCATCTCCTTCTTGGCCTTCCGCTTCTCGGCGAAGTAATGCCACACGATGAAGAAGACCGTGCCGACGACGGCCGCGAGCAGGATGATGTCGATGTACTTCGCGACGAACTCGCCCACGCCGGGGATGAGGCTCACGAGGTAGCCGATGACGGTCAGACCGAACCCCCAGATCACCGCGCCGATGAGGTTGTAGAGCGAGTAGCGGTGCCAGGGCATCTTGCCGACGCCGGCGGCGACGGGCGCGAAGGTGCGCACGATGGGCACGAAGCGGGCGAGGATGACGGTGACGCCGCCGTATCGCTCGAAGAAGGCGTTCGTGCGCTCGACGTTGCGGCGACTGAACAGGCCCGATTCCTTGCGCTCGAAGACGGCGGGACCACCCTTGCGGCCGATGACGTAGCCCACCTCACCACCGAGGAAGGCTGACAGCCCGATCAGGAGACCGACGATCCAGACGTTGATCCCGAAGACCCCGTGCGGCGCATGCGTGACGGGGTTCGACAGCAGGCCCGCCATGATCAGCAGCGTGTCGCCGGGAAGCAGGAACCCGACGAGCAGTCCCGTCTCGGCGAAGATGATGAAGCACACCACGAGCAGAGCCCACGGGCCCGCCGCGCTGATGATGGTGGCGGGGTCGAGCCAGGGGATGAGGGCGATCTGATGCACGAGTTTCCCGTCGGGAGAGGATGACGCGAGGACGGGCGAACGCCCGATCCGTGCGGAAGGTGGGACTTGAACCCACACGCCGTGAGGCACAGGAACCTAAATCCTGCGTGTCTGCCAATTCCACCACTCCCGCGGACGGGTTCAGTCTAGGCGTCAGCGATAAGCGAATCCGTCCGGATAACCCCCGAATTCGCCGAGACGGCGAAGCGGCCACGGCGCGCATGGCCGCTCGGGCGCACCTATCGCGCGATAGAGCTCCCGAGTCCGGAGTTCGGGACGTTCGCTGTCGCGTCAGCGAGCCGCGGGGAGCCGCCGACGAACCAGTAACCGGCGCCGACGACGAGCCCGCCGCCGACGAGGTTCCCGGCGCCGACGAGCAGCAGGTTGAGGACGAAACCGCCGATCGTGGCCGACGGGTCGCCGGAGAGCAGGCCGATCGTGAACGTCGTCATGTTCGCCACGACGTGCTCGAAGCCGGAGGTGATGAACGCGAGGATCGCGGCGAACACGACGAGGATGCGGGCGGTCTCGCTGCTCAGCCGGACCGTCATCCAGATCGCGACGCAGACGAGGACGTTGCACAGGATGCCGCGGACGAACAGCTCGAGCGGCGACTCGTGGGCCTTCGCAGCGAGCATGTCGGAGATCATCGCGCCGGCCGCAGCGTTGCTGTGCAGTACTCCGGATGCGACGATCAGGGCCCCGAACACGATGGAGCCGACGAGGTTGGCGCCGAAGGTCCACATGATCGCCCCGGCAGCGCGCCCCGGTCGCACGGCCCCCATGAGCGCGGCCTGGGGGATCGTCATCATCGACGAGGTCACGAGCTCGCCTCCCGCGATGACGACGATCGTCAGCGCGACCCCGAACACGAGTCCCGACACGAGCTTGCCCCACCCCGAGCCTGCCGCGAAGAGGGGCCCGGCCGCGGTGACCATGAGGACGACCCCGACACCGATGTATGCGCCCGCGAGCATGCCCGCGACGGTGAAGCGAGCGGGGGAGTGCATCCCGTCGGCCTTGTGGCGGCCGTTGTCGGCTTGTACGCCGAGCGCTTCGGGGATCGTGAGCACAGGATCACCGTCCTTCCGCCGCCAGTGTGCGCTCGCGGCGCGGGCGGAGAGGCGGCGACGGGCCGGGGATAACCCGGGTCAGCGCGCGGCGAGAGCGCTGGGCGCGGAAACCTCGGCACGGACGAGGGCGGCGCCCGCCACCAGAGCGCTGATCTTGTCATACGCCACCGCGCGGGGCAACGGTGCCATGCCGCAGTTGGTGCTCGGGATCAGGTTGTCGGCGTCGACGAACTCGAGGGCGCGACGGAGCGTCTCGGCGACCTCGTCCGGCGTCTCGACCTCGTGGCTTGCGACGTCGATGGCGCCGAGCATCACCTTCTTGCCACTGATGAGCTCGATCAGCTCGACCGGAACATGCGAATGATGGCTCTCGAGCGAGATGGCGTCGATGCTCGAGCGCTGCAGCAGGGGGAAGGACTCCTCGTACTGCCGCCACTCCGGCCCGAGCGTCGCCTTCCACTCGTTGTTGGCCGCGATGCCGTAGCCGTAGCAGATGTGCACCACGGTCTCGGCGCGCAGACCTTCGGCAGCCCGCTCGAGCGCGGCGATGCCCCAGTCCTTCATCTCCTCGAAGAACACGTTGAATGCGGGCTCGTCGAACTGGATGATGTCGACGCCGGCGGCCTCGAGCTCTCGGGCCTCCTGATTGAGGATCGTCGCGAACTCCCACGCGAGCTTCTCGCGGCTCCCGTAGTGGCGATCGGCCAGCGTGTCGATCATGGTCATGGGGCCCGGGAGCGCCCACTTGATCGGCCGGTCGGTCTGCGTCCGGAGGAACGCCGCGTCGTCGACGAAGACCGGGCGCTTGCGGTTCACGGCACCGACCACGGTCGGCACGCTCGCGTCGTAGCGGTCGCGGATGCGTACGGTCTCGCGCCGTTCGAAGTCGACGCCGTCGAGGTGCTCGATGAAGGTGGTGACGAAGTGCTGGCGCGTCTGCTCTCCGTCGCTGATGATGTCGAGCCCGCGGCGTTCCTGCTCGTGAACCGCAGCGCGCAGAGCGTCGCGCTTCCCCTCGACGAGCACATCGCCGGAGAGCTCCCACGGTGACCACAGAACTTCGGGTTTGGCGAGCCAGGAGGGCTTAGGCAGGCTGCCGACGGTCGAGGTGGGCAGAAGGGTGTGCGACACGGATCGTCCTTCGGGTCAGCGGGTCAGCGGGTCAGCGGGTCGGCGCGGTCTGGGCGGTCGGGGCGGCGTAGCGGGCGGCCCAGCGGCTGAGCACCTGCCGGTGGGGCGTCACGAAGTGCTCCTCGGCGTATCTGCCCTGCGTCGTGGCGAGCTGGCTGCGCTCGACCCGGTCGTAGGTGATGTCGGTCCGCACGAAGTCGTCGCGCTTGAGGGTGGGGCGGTAGACCTCGCCGGCAGGCTCGGTCGCGTTGTAGATCTCGGGCCGGTAGATCTTCTGGAAGGTCTCCATCGTGCTGATGGTGCCGATCAGCTGCAGATCGGTGTAATCGGCGAGCAGGTCGCCGCGGTGGTAGAACGCCAGCGGCGCGACGCTTCCGCGCGGCATGAAGTACCGCACCTGCAGCCCCATCTTCGCGAAGTACTCGTCCGTCAGCGAGAACGAGTCCTGCTCGTACTCGACGCCGAGGACCGGATGCCGGTTGCCGTTGCGCCGGTAGGTCCGGCTCGTCGACACGCTGATGGACACGACGGGCGACTGGGGGAACCTCTCGCGGTAGGCGTCGGACTCGAGGAAGTGCTGGAAGAGCTTCCCGTGGAGGTCGCCGAACCCGTCCGGCACCGTGAACTCGCCCGGCGTCTGCTGCGCCGACGGCAACAGGATGCTGAAGTCGTAGTCCCGCAGGTACGACGAGAAGTTGTTGCCGACGATGCCGTGGTGGCGCTCGCCGGTCCGTCGGTCGACGATATGGATGTCGAGCACCTCGAGGAGCGGGAACTCACGGTCCTCCGCAGCATCCGCGGTAGCATCCTCCGGGCCAGCGTCGAACCGCAGGTTCGCCGAGACGATGTCGAGTTCGGCTGTGTAGCGGTCGCCGTCCGGGTTGTCGGTGCGGGCGAGGTCGTTCAGGCGAGCGTCGATCATCGCGAGCGCGCTGCGGAGGTTCTCTCGGCGGCGCTCGCCGCGGGCGAGGTTGGCGAAGTTCGTGGTGATGCGCGACGAGTCAGAGGGGGTGTAGTCCTCGTCGAAGCGCGTCGTCGAGATGCGGAACGCGAAGTCGTTCGCCATGAGCAGCCAATCGAGCGGAGCTCCGGGGAGCCGTGCGGAAGATGATGGCTCCATCGTGCGGGCCGGCGGCGGTCATCGGGTAATTCCCCCTCACTATCCGGTGCCATAGTCTGGAGCTATGGCCGTGCGTCGAAGCGGGATCACCCTGCAGCAGCTGCAGTACTTCATCGAGGTCGCCGCCGAGGGCTCGATCTCCGCGGCATCCGATCTGCTCTACGTCGCCCAGCCCACGATGTCGGCGGCGATGAAAGACCTCGAGGCGCGGGTCGGCCGCGATCTGCTGGTGCGGTCGGCCCGAGGCGTGACACTCACCACTGACGGCGTGGAGTTCCTGGGATACGCCCGTCAGGTCGTCGAGCAGGCCGAGCTGCTCGAGCAGCGCTACCTCGGGCGGCCGCCGTCGCGGCGGCTGCTCGGCGTCTCGACGCAGCACTACTCGTTCGCCGTCGACGCGTTCGTGCGGATGGTCAGGAGCACCGGGGCGCCCGAATACGAGTTCTCGCTGCGCGAGACCCGGACGTGGGACATCATCGAAGACGTCCGGACGCTGCGCAGCGAGCTCGGCATCCTGTTCCGCAACGACTTCAACCGGAACGTCATCGACAAGCTGCTGCGGGATTCGGGGCTCGCGTTCCACCCGCTGTTCGTCGCCCAGCCGCACATCTTCGTCGCGCGTCGCAACCCGCTCGCCTCGCGATCCCGAGCGACGCTGGATGACCTCGTCGACCTGCCGCGGCTGACGTTCGACCAGGGCGCGAACAATTCGTTCTACTTCGCCGAGGAGATCCTCTCGACGCTGTCGAGCAAGCAGGAGATCCGGGTGTCGGATCGCGCGACGATCTTCAACCTCATGATCGGCCTCGACGGCTACACGATCTCGACGGGCATCATCAGCGACGACCTCGACCCCGAGATCGTCGCGGTGCCGCTCGACGTCGACGAGCGCATCGAGATCGGCTGGATCGGCCGCACGGCCGTTCCGCTCACCGAGCAGGCGCAGCGCTATCTCGCGGAAGTGCGCGCTGTCGTCGCGGGGTTCGGCATCGACCTGCTCGGCTGAGCCCACGTCGTCGCCGCGGACCGTGTGCGGTGGCCGCGGCGACGACGCGCCGCCTACCGGGAGGTTCGCGCGAAGGCGACCGACGCCAACGCCGCGGCCTGGTCGCCCAGCACCGAATCGTCGAACACCACGCGGGGGGAGTGGTTCCACTCGACGGTGCTCAGGTCGGTTCCCTCGGGCGACGTCATGAGCGCGATGAAGGTTCCGGGAACGTCTGCCAGCACGAATGCGAAGTCCTCGGAGCCCATCATCGGGGAGGGCATCACCATGACGCGCCGCTCGCCGAACGTCCGGCGCAGCTCGGCGAGTGTCGCCTCGGTCTCGGCGACGTCGTTCACGGTCACGGGGTACATGGTCTCGAAGCGGATGTCGGCGGTGAGACCGTGCGCCGAGGCGACCCCGTCGACGACCCGCGGCAGTCCGGTCTGCAGAATCGCCAGCGAAGCCGGTGACATGTTCCGCACGGTCGCGGCGATCTCGACCTTCTCAGGGATGACGTTGACGGCACCGTCTCCCGTCGACAGGCGGGTGACGGACAGCACCACGGGGTCGAAGGCGTCGAAGCTGCGCGTCACGAAGCTCTGGAGAGCGAGCACGATCTCGGCGGCAGCCGGCACCGGGTCGAGCGTCTGGTGCGGCTGCGAGCCGTGCCCGCCGCGACCGTTGACGGTGACGAAGAGCTGGTTCGAGCCGGCCGCCACGGCGCCCGTCCTGGTTGCGAACACGCCTCGCGGCCCCGGGGCGACGTGGATCGCATAGGCGGCGACGGGGCGCTCGCCCGCGGCATCCAGCAGCCCCTCGTCGATCATGACCTTGGCGCCGCCGTGGCCCTCCTCGCCGGGCTGGAACATGAAGACGACCGACCCGTGAAGTTGGTCGCGGCGAGCCGAGAGCAGCTTGGCCGCCCCGACGAGGCCTGCCGTGTGCAGGTCGTGGCCGCAGGCGTGCATGCTGCCGTTCGTCGCGGCGTAGTCGAGCCCCGTGGCCTCGTCGATCGGCAACGCGTCCATGTCGCCGCGCAGCAGCACAGCCGGCCCGGGCAGGGCACCGCGGAGGACGGCGACGATCGACGTCGTCGCTGTTCCCGTCGTGATCTCGAGCGGCAGCCCCTCGAGGGCGTCGAGCACGCGCCGCTGTGTGCGGGGCAGGTCGAGCCCGAGCTCGGGGTCGGCGTGGAGCGCCCGGCGCAGTGCGACGAGATCGGGAAGGATCGCGGCCGCATCGGCGGTGAAGTCGGGGGTGTGCATGTCAGCCTTTCGTTGCGATGTCGGCGGCGCGCGGAATGCGCAGGGAAGCGAGCGCTACGGCGGCGAGGAGGAAGGCGCCCGCGCAGATGCTCCAGATCGTGATGTAGCCCTGGATGGACGAGTGCAGTGCGCCCGAGCTCGTGAAGCCCGCCAGGACGACGGCGAACGCGGCGCCCGCGGTCGAACCGCCGAGCGTGCGGAGGGAGTTGTAGACACCGGTCGCGATGCCCGTCGAATCGCTCGGTGCGATCTCGGCGACGAGGGCCGGAAGCGCGCCCAGGAGCAGTCCCATGCCGATGCCGTTGATGGCTGAGACGAGGAAGATCTGCCAGAGGTGGTCGTGGAAGGCGATCTGGATCAGCGAGCCGGATGCGGCGGCGAGAGCCCCCGTGACGAGGACGGCGCGGATCCCGACGCGGCGCGCGATCGGTGCGAAGGTCGCGGCACCGACGGTGGCGAGGATGGTGACGACCGCGGTGACGGCCGAGGCCGTGCTGGCCGACGCGGCGAATCCGTAGCCGGTCTGCGCGGGGTCGGCGGTGAGGAAGGTCGTCGTCGGCGATTGCGCCCCGAACATGACCATGCCGAAGAGGAAGGCGGTGAGATACACCGGCCCCAGTTTCGGCGACACCACGAGCCGGATGTCGATCGCGGGAGACGGCGCCCGCAGCTCCCAGAGCACCCAGAGGACGAACACGATGACGGCGGCACCGAGCGTTGCGACCGTCGCAAGCGACGCGAACCCGGCGGTCGATGCGAGGCGGAGCCCGAACAGGAGGAGGACCATGGCCAGGCCGATGCCGACGAAGCCGGGGACGTCGATCCTCACCTGCGTGCGCGTCGTCGATTCGGGCACCTTGAAGAAGACGGCGTATGCGCTCACCACCACGAAGACGACGGGCACGAGGAGCGTGAGGGTGAGGCTCGGCAGCACGGCGGAGAACAGGCCGGCGGCGAGGGTGCCGAGGATCGCTCCACCGGTCAGGCACGATACGAGCAGACCGATCGAGGTACGAGCCGTCTCGCCCTTGATGCGGTTGTGGACGAGCGCGATCTCGAGAGGCAGCCAGACGGCGAGCGGACCGACGAGGATGCGGGCGGCGAGCACGATCGGGTAGCTCGGCAGGAACGCTGTGACGACGGTGCCGATGAGGACCGCGACGACCGCGATGCGCAGCATCCGGCGGTGTCCGAAGATGTCGCCGAGTCGCGACAGGAGGGGGACGCACACGGCGGCGGCGAGCGTCTGAACCGTGAGGAACCAGGTGATGTCGGCGTCGGAGACCTGCAGGTGACCGGCGATCTCGCCGAGCAGCGGGGCGTAGAACCCCTGGACGAAACCGCTGGCGAGCTCGCAGAAGACGAGGAAGCCGACGACGGCGCGGACGCTGACCTTCGGCAGGGACTGGGTGAGGGGCGGGGATTCAGGGGACATCGGGAACCTGTTCATCGGCGTCGGGCAGTCGACGGGGAGGGTGTGTCACGAGGGCGTCGATGATGTCGACGTAGTGGCGCTCATCGATGTGGATGCGCTTGACGGACTGCCGGTACAGGGTGAGCCCGGCGATCGTGTCGAGGAGGATGTCGTGGTCGACGTCCTCGGGGAGGTCGCCCCGGGCGATGGCGCGATCGATGATCTCGATGCCCTGTTGGCGGCGGTGCTGGAAGAAGGTGTCCCACAGCAGGGTGAAGACGTCGGGCTCGAACATCGCACGGAGTCCGTTGCGCTGTTCGGGGGAGAGCACCTGGTTGCGCTGGTTCTGCAGGGCATGCTCGAGCAGGTCGGCGCGCACGTCGCCGTGGTCGGGCATGGCGCCGACCTCGACCTGCGACAGCAGCACGGCGGCGACGAGCGCTCCCTTGTCGGAGTAGCGACGGTAGATCGCCGTCTTCCCGCAACCGACGGCCCTGGCGACCTGTTCGACGCTGAGCTGCTGGTACCCGTGCGTGCCGAGGAGTTCGGCGGCGGTGACGAGGATGCGGCGGGTCAGGTCCTCGTCTGTGGGGCGGCCCGGCTTCTCGGTCTGCGGCGTCATGACGACAACGATACGAAACGGTGTGTTTCGTTAGTGTTACGGATTGTTCACGATTCCGGTGGGCCTTGGCGGCCGAGCCTTACGCGGTCGTCTACTCTGCGTGACATCCCCCTTCGCGTCGGACCTGGAGGAGGTGCGGCGGGATGCAGATCATCACCGCGGGGCTGCTGGTGGCGTGGGCGTTGGCTGTCGTCATCGCCAGCACCCTCGGCGTACGCGGTAGATGCGAGACGACGTCGATCAACGGAATGCGGCGGCGTCGAGCGGATGAGTCCGACGCCGCCTGGCGAGCCGGTCTTCAGGCGCTCTATCCGTGGGTGCTGACGTCGGCCGCGCTGCTGCTTCTCTTGGCGCTTGCGGTCCTCTTGTCGCCACCCAGTGCTTCGTATCTACTGCTCCTGCTCGGCCTCGCCTTTGTCCTCGGAAGCGTCTACGTAGGTATCGGGGCCCTGAATCGGGCGGTGCGACGGCAGCAGAAGGCGGAAAGTGCCGAGCGTGGCCTTGGTGCGCCGCCGAAAAAGCGATAAGGCTAGATTGACCTGACAGTTCACGGAGCGGGTGCTGCGGCCACCCGGCCCCTACGTCCCGCTGGCTAGCGTGAACATGCCAAGGGTGCAGAGCGCGAATACATTTTGCGGAGGGGTCATGCTGAAGAAAATCGTCGTCGTCGCGATTGCGTCATTGCTAACGGTGGGAGGTCTGGTCGGGTGCGTCCGTCCCGCAACACAGGCGCACGGGGCAGAGCGCTTGGCGGACTCTTTCGAGGCGATGTACGCGAGCTGGCTCGAGGATCCTGAACTGACGGAGAGGGATGTCGAGATCCTCACCGAGGCCCAAGCGACGGGCCGGGTGACACACGTCCAGTACGAGGACTCCCTCGAGCGGCTCGTTGACTGTATGGCGGACGCAGGCTACGACCTCGACCTCACGACATACCCCTCGGGGATCGTGAACGTGCAGCCCCCCGCTGCCGTGGCCGATCCGGACAGGATGATGGCGGTGAAGCACGGTTGCGAACGGGCGACATCGATCCACGTGATCATGGGATACGAGATGCAGCAAGCGAATCCCGATCTCTACGCCGACCCGTCACTGCGGGCGTTCACCTGTTTGCGAGACGGTGATCTCATCGCCGCCTCGGGCACCGTCGAGGACGTTCATCGGTTCATGTTCGCGTCGATGCGAGGTGATTTCCCGTTCGATTCCGACGACCTCGGTGTGGAAGCCTGCTTCTACGGTGCGGGCATGTCCTACGACACGGGATCAGCCGCGGGCTGACGCCCACCGAACGTCGGTCGACGCGTTCACTTTCTCCTGCGCAGCGCGAGATAAGCCGTCGAGTATGCCGCCGTCGCCCACGCGGCCACGACGATAGTGTTCACCACCTGGCTCTCGCCGGTCCGAAAAGTCGCTTCGCGGATGATGTCTGCCATCGGCGTGAACGGAAGGAACTGGTGGAGCGTGACGGCCCACTCGGGGAGGCGCTCGGCGGGGTAGGTGATCGGTGAGAACAGCAAGCCTCCGATCATGATGACCTGCGTCACGAGAGACGTCGCACCCAGCGGCAACCAGAGCGCGATCGCGTAGCCGATGCTCACCGCGGTGAATTGCGCAGCGAGGATCGCGGCCACGGCGAGCAGGTCGATGTGGATGTCGAGCCCGAAGCGCAGGAACGCGGCGAGCATTCCGACTGCGATCCCGGGCAACGCGGCGAAGCTCCAGACGACGGCGTCAGCGAGGAGGATCGCGGAGCGCGGAACCGGAAGGGTTCTCTGATAATCGAGCAGGCCCTCCTGCTTCGAGGTGCTCATGATCTGCGGGGCGAGCACGCACCCGACGGCAATGATTCCCAGCGTCCAGGCACCTGAGGAGAGATAGCGGGCCGCCTCGGCGCCGATGTTCGGGATCATCAGCGCGAGGCCGTAAACGATCGCGATGGCGAACAGGGCTTGCACCACGGTGAAAGCCGGCAAGAGGTATCTGTGCCGAGTCAGGCTCCACCGGACGAGACCCCACCAGCTGCCGAGCCACGCGCGCCGCCGTGGCACGGTGATCTTCGGGGTCGTGAGAACGTCAACGGCCATGGGTGATCCCTTCGTAGAGGGTTTCGAGCGATGCCGGCGCGAGCGCATAGGTGTCGGCGGCGCCGGCATCGACGAGATGGAGCACCCATTCGATCGCGGCGGGTATCTGCGCCGGTTCGAGGTCGAGTGTGAGCTGCCCGTCGTCGTCGACCACGTGCGCTGCGGCCGGGGGAGTTGTCGTGAGCTCGGCACCGGGATGGAGAGAAACGCTGAGGGTGGCGGTGCGCGCCTGTTGACGCAGTTGGGTCGGCGTGCTGTCGATGAGGACGGAGCCGTTCTGGAGCAACACGTACCGGTCGGCGGCGCGCTGGACTTCGACCAGGTTGTGCGTGACTACCACGACGGTATGTCCGGCATCGGCGAGCCGGCGCAGATGCCGCCAGATCAGCGGGCGCCGGACCGGGTCGACGTCATTCGTGGGTTCATCGATCAGCAGCACGGGCGGGGGTGCGATCACAGCCATGGCGAGGGACGTCAGCCGACGCAGGCCGCCGGAGAGCTTCTCACCGCCGGTGTTCTTCCAGGGCTCGACGTCGAGCGAATCGATCAAGCCGAGCGCGGCGGTCTTGGCGTCTGATCCAGAGAGGCCCCTCAATCGGGCGATCGACGTTATCGCCTGCCACGGTGTCACGCCGGTCAGCGGTGCGTGCATCTGCGGCATCATCGACGCGACCCGGCGCGCGATGTTCGGTGACGCAACGAGAGAGACTGCTCCGTAACGAATGTCCCCGGAGGTGGGTTTCACAACCCCGATGATCTGATTGAGGAGCGTGGTCTTCCCTGCCCCGTTGTGGCCGACCAACGCGACGAGCTCACCCGGGCGGAAGGTCAGACTGACCGTCTGATTCGCGGCCGTGCTCCCGCGTTTGTAGGTCTTGGTGATCTGCTCCAGCGAGAGGTTCTCAGCCTCGGACGTCGCGCGCGTCATATTCAGATACTGGCAGTATTTGAGGCCCGAATCAACGGCTCCAGGGTTGCGAAGTCGGCTGGTCCGGATGTTCTAGGATTCGACGCATGACACGGATGACCCGCGATGAGCAGCGGCAGCGCAACAGGACTCTGCTGCTCGAAGCGGCAGAGCGCATCTTCGCCGCGCGCGGGGTTGCGGGCGCCTCTCTCGACGACGTGGCGTTGGAAGCCGGGCTGACGAAGGGTGCGGTCTACTCCAACTTTCGCGACAAGGGCGAACTGATCTTGGAGGTCATCCGATACCGGCAGGCGCTTTCGCCGGAGGCGCAGGACTTTCGTGCCATCCTCGATCGGGCGACCGATGACGATGAACGACTCGAAGCGTGGTGCGACATCTGGATCCACACCGCGAGAAGCGGCGACCGCGGGAGCTACGCGCGGCTGCTCTTCGACTTCATCCCGTATGCGCTGCGGGACGACCGACTCACGGCTGGGCTGCTCGAGTTCATCTCGCCGTCCGACGACATCCTGGCCGATGCGTCCCCGATCCCGACTGACAGCAGGTTCGCGCGAATTCCTCCTGCCGATCAGTTCCGCATCTTGACGGCCCTCGACTTGGGCTTGTCTGCGCTCGCCCTTTTCGATCCGGAGAATGTGAGCCCCGAGCTGTACAAGACGGCAGTGCTGTCGCTCGCGCGGACGCTCCACGAGGTGCGAGATCGGGCAGAGTAGCGCTCACTCGCCGCCGACGCCTTGAGTACGCGTGCGAGCCCTGTGGAAAGTCGCGACCGGCTGATCAGATAGCGACCACGATGCTGCGGGTGAGCATTTCCCTCTCGTCCGCATCCGGTTCCGAGCCGCCTGACCTGCCTCCCGAGACGCGTATCGCGTGCCGTCTGCGCGATCGGCTGCGGTCGGAGGGCATCGACCCCGCTGAGCGTCCGGACGAGGTCGAGCGCGTCGCGGTCGCGGAAGTGCAGCGGCACAATGACTTCGCTCTGGCGCGGGGGCTCGCAGCGGTCGACGACGAGGTCTCAGCAGTGCGCCGCGTCCTGGCATCGGTTGCCGGGTACGGACCCTTGCAGGCGCTGCTGGATGATCCGAGTGTCGAGGAGCTGTGGATCAACGCTCCCGACCGGATCTTCGTCGCGCGCGGCGGCCGGAGCGAAAGGATCGCGCTGACCCTGACCGAGGGGGAGGTACGCGACCTGGTCGAGCGGATGCTGCACGCGAGTGGTCGCCGCGTCGACTTGAGTCAGCCCTTCGCCGATGCCTCGCTTCCGGACGGCTCGCGGCTTCACGTCGTCATCCCCGACATCACCCGCCACTGGTCGATCAACGTCCGCAAGTTCCTGCGCAGGTTCCGCACCCTCGACGACTTGGTCACCGTCGGTTCGGTGACGCCCGACGCTGCCGACATCCTCCGCACCGCGATCGCGGGCGGACGGAACATCATCGTTTCCGGGGCGACCCACGCGGGGAAGACCACGATGCTCAGCGCGCTGATGGCAGCAAGTCCCTCCGAGCAACGGGTCGTCACCGTCGAGGAGACGTTCGAGCTCGCCGTCGACCTCCCCGATGTCGTCGCCCTGCAGGCCCGTCAGCCGAGCCTCGAGGGCGGCGGCGAAGTGACGCTGCGGCGTCTGGTCAAAGAAGCTCTGCGAATGCGGCCAGACCGTCTCGTCGTGGGTGAGGTGCGCGACGCGGAAGCGCTCGACCTGATCCTCGCACTCAACACCGGCGTCCCCGCGGCCGCGACCGTTCACGCCAACTCCGCCGCGGACGCGCTGCGGAAGCTCTCGGCCCTTCCCCTCCTGGCGGGCCGCAACATCGACGTCGGCTTCGTGCGGGATGCTCTCGCGGCGTCCGTCGATCTCGTGGTGCACTGCGAGCTGCTGTCGTCGGGCCGGCGGCGTATCGCAGAGATCGTGTCGCCGACCGGTGCAGTGGTCGACGAGGTGATCGCGACGCGCTCGGTTTTCCGGAGCGGCGCGTGATCCTGCTCTGGGGCGCGACGCTCGGCGCGGGTCTCCTCCTGATAGCGGCGCCCTGGCTCGCGCCCCGGGCAGCGACGACCCCGGCGACATCCGGTCCGACCCGGCGCTTCGGTCGCGTCCTCCTCGAATCCGCCGGTTTCGCGCACGCACCGGTGAGCGGGCTCGCCGCCACATCGGTCGGGGCCGCTATGCTCGCCGCCGCGACTGCATGGCTCGTGACATCGCTGCCTGTGGCGCCCATCGTCGCCGGGGGCGCGGGTGCACTGCTGCCCGGGGCCTGGCTTCGATCCCGCGCGCGGAGACTGCGGAGAGCTCGCCGAGGGCTCTGGCCCGATGTCTGCGACCTCCTCGTCGCATCCGTTCGAGCCGGGATGCCTCTCGGCGAGGCGGTCGCGTCGATAGGGGAGAACGGGCCTCCGCCTCTGCGGCCCGCGTTCCGAGGATTCGCGCGAGATCTCGCCGCCTCCGGTCACTTCGACAGCAGCGCCGTGCGCCTGCAGGCTATGCTCGCCGATCCTGCGGCCGACCGCATCGTGGAGACGCTGCGGATGGCACGTCAGGTGGGTGGGACCGAGCTTGTCCCGGTGCTGAGGGCGCTCTCGACCTCCGTCCGCGCCGATGCGGCCCTTCGCGCGGAGGTGGAGGCGCGCCAATCGTGGATCCGAGGCGCGGCCGTGCTCGGACTGGTCGCGCCCTGGGTGGTGCTGACGCTCCTGGCTCTCAGACCGGAAGGTGCACGCGCGTATGCCTCGGGTGAGGGAGCGATCCTCATCGTGGCCGGAGCAGCGGTGTCCTTCGTCGCGTACCGGCTCATGCTGCGGATCGGCCGGCTCCCCGAACCGCGGAGGTGGGTGCGATGACGGCCGCCTCCGACCTCGCCCTCGCGATCATCTGGGGGAGCGTTCTCGCCGCCGGGGTTCTCCTCACCGTCGCAGGGATGCCGCGATGGGCGGCACCTCCGCTCGAACGCCGCATCGCGCCGTACCTGCGCGACATCGCCGACCCGATGGGCCTGACCCCGCTGCACCCGGGATCCTCCTGGCAGAGCGGGCTCCGCGCCTGGAGCTCGCGGCTGGGCGCGCGACTCGGCAGATCGGACGTGGTGCGACGCCGGCTTCTGCGGGCCGGATGGTCCGTCTCGCCCGAGACGTTCCGCCTGCGGCAATTGTTCGCCGGCGTCGGGGGCCTCGTGGCGGGAACCGCGATCACGATTGCCGTGGCCGTGCGCGGCGATGCGAACGGCGCGACGCTGCTGCTGCCGATCGTCTTCGCCGGCGTCGGAGTGCTCGCGGCCCACATGGTGCTCGTGCAGGCCGCGGAGAACCGGATGCGGCGGGTGCGGGAAGAGGTGCCGACGGTGCTGGAGTTTCTCGCCCTCTGTCTTTCTGCGGGAGAGAGCCTCAACGATGCGCTGCGCCGGGTCAGCGACGTGGGAGCCGGAGAACTGACCCGTCACCTGCGTGCGGCCGTCCTTGCGGCCGGCACCGGGTCGAGCCTGACCGATGCCCTGCGAGACATGGCGCGCTCACTCGACGTGGCGAGCGTCGACCGTGCGGTCGACCAGCTCGTCGGAGCCATCGAGCGCGGTGCGCCGTTGGCGCAGGTCCTGCAGACCCAGGCCGCCGATGCGCGAGAGGACGCGAAGCGGGTTCTGATCGAGCAGGCCGGGCGCAAGGAGATCCTCATGCTGCTTCCCCTGGTCTTCCTCGTGCTGCCTCTCTCGGTGCTGTTCGCGGTGTTCCCCGGCATCGTGATGCTGCGCCTGGGCCTGTGAGTGAAACGGAGACGAAGAAGGGATGACACGATGAGAAGAACCGCAGAGAGTATGCGCGGCCTGATGAGCGCGCTCCGGGATGACGAGCAAGGCGACGTTCCCGGCTGGGTGCTCGTCACCTTGATGACGGCCGGGCTCGTCGTCGTCATCTGGGCGCTCGCCGGTCCCGCGCTGTCGAACCTGTTCGAGCAAGCCATCGCACGCGTCTCCGGCCTCTGACATGGCGTTCACTCTCGACGACCGAGGCTCGAGTCCGGCGGAGTTCGTGATGGTCGGAGCGCTGCTGACCCTGCTGACTCTGGGGGTCATGCAGCTCGCTCTCGCCGTCTACGTCCGAGAGGTCGCGCACGACGCGGCGGTCGAAGGAGCGTATGACGCCGCGCTCGCCGATGTGACCGACGGGGAGGGCGCCGCGCGCGCACGGGAGATCGTCGACCGGACGCTCGGCCCGGCATTCGTGCAGGACGTCCAGACACAGCGCACGGCCGTCAATGACGCGGCGATGGTGCAGGTGAGGATGCGGCTCACCCTGCCGCTCGTCGGATTGATGGGCATCCCGGCCGCGTGGGAGGTGACCGCGCATGCGCCTGCGGACGACGGGGAGTGAGCAGCACCGTGCTGACGACGGATCGGCGTCGCTCGAGTTCCTGACCGCAGGGCTCATCCTGCTCGTCCCCGTCGTGTACCTGATCGTCTCCCTCGGTATCGTGCAGTCCCACACCTTCGCTGCGCAGGCGGCGGCGCGGCACGTGGCTCGCGCGATCGCGACAGCGACGGATGTCGCCCAGGCCGACGCCCGCGCCGACGACATCACGCGGGCGATCGCCGCCGAGTACGGGATAACGGCGGACGATCTCGCGCTCGCCGTCTCGTGCGATGGCGTCGGTTCGTGCCCGCGGCCGGGGGCGATGTTCCGCGTCACGGCGGAGACCGAGGCGGTGCTGCCGCTCGTGCCTCCCGTGCTCGGCCTCGATCGGCTCGCTCGGGTCCCGATCGAGGCGAGCGCGGTGCACCGGATGCCGCGGCTGTGGGGCGCGCCATGACGAGACATCATCGGCTGGGCGACGAGGGGAGCGTGCTGCCCCTCGCCCTCGGCTACGCTCTGCTCGCCATCGTGCTCGTCCTCGTCAGCGCGGACGCGATGAGCCTGTATCTCGCCCACAAGCGGGCGGACACCGTCGCGGATGCCGCGGCCCTGGCCGCATCCGACGGGTTCGAGTTCTCCGTCGAACAGGGCTCGCCGCGCGCGCTACTCGACCCGGCTGATGTCCGTGACCTCGCCGCCGAGGTCGTCGCGGCATCCGGTGACGTGACGCTGGTCGACGCTGCTACTCCCGACGGCGTGTCCGCTCGCGTCACCGTGGCGACCGTGTGGCACCCTCCGGTGTCATCGCTGTTCGTGCCCGACGGTGTGCGGGTCGAGGCGACCGCGACGAGCCGGACCGTGCTGCGTTGAGTCCCCGACGCGCAGCGATTGCGCAACCTCCTTCCCGGAGGAATCGGCGCTGGCTAGGGTCGGATGACCGGCTATGCGTGGAGGGGGAGCCCGCTCATGACCCAGCAACTCGATGTCAACGACGACGCGGTGACACGTCTCGGTCTGATGGACACCGCCCCGGAGGAGCGTTTCGACCGCATCACGCGGCTCGCCCGCGAGATGTTCGACGTCGATTACGCCGTCGTCAACGTCGTGAACTCCGAGACGGTGTTCACGAAGTCGCAGCCGGCGGAGTCCGACTTCCGGCACACCACGATCGAGGACTCGTTCTGCGGCGAGGCCGTCAAGCAGCCCGCCGTGCTCGAGGTCCCCGACGGCCGTGCCGATCCGCGGTTCGCCGACCGCGCGATCGTCGCCGAGCACGGCATCCGCTTCTACGCGGGCTTCCCGATCCACACCGATGCGGGCGAGACGGTCGGCACGCTCTGCCTGCTCGACACCTCGCCGCGCGAGCTCAGCGACACCGACCGCGACGCATTCGAACGCTTCGGCCTATGGGCGCAGGCGGAGATGCGCATGGACGATCCCGGTGCCTCCGGGCCCGGGCCCGGGCCCGTGCCCGCCGCGTCGGTCGCCCCGGCCGTACGCGATGACCGTCTCGCGGCAGGGGAGGTCCGCCTGGCCGCCCTGGCGATCCCGTACGGGCAGGTCAGCGGCGACCGGAGCAGCTGGCAGCAGGTCGGGGACCGCATCATCGTCACCCTCGCCGACGTCATGGGCAAGGGTGAAGAGGCCGGCGGGTTCGCGGAGGAGCTGATCGGCGCACTCCAGCAGCGCGCTCACCTCGACCCTGTCGAGGCGATGCTCTCGGTCGAGGACTACGCCCGGCACGACAAGCGCTACCGCGAGACCTTCGCCACTCTGTTCCACGCGGTCATCGAGACCCGAAGCGGCCGCGTGGATTATGTCGATGCGGGACACGGGCTCACGCTGCTTCTCCGTGCCGATGGCACGAGCGAGCGCCTGAGCTCCCGCAACCTCCCGCTCGGCCTGCGCCCATCCGACGCCGAGTGGGAGGCCGGCGAGACGGTGGTCGGTCACGGCGACCTCATCATCTCGGTCTCGGACGGTGCCCTCGATGCCTACGACTCCACGCTCGACAGCCTGCGTCTCATCGGCGAAGACCTCCGCCGCGCCGCCGAACCCGACGCCTTCTTCGACGAGCTGTCCATTCGCGTCTCCGAGCACGTCGTCGACGATGACGTGACGGCCGTGGTCGTCTCGGTGCGCTGACGCACGGCGCGGGCGCGCTGACCGCGCGTCAGCGGGGGATCACCGAGAAGAGGAACCGCCGCCGCACCATCAGGTAGATGAGCGCGATGACCGCGGTATGGATCAGCGTTCCCTGCCAGAAGCTCTGCCGGTCGAGGCCGGGGATGTTCGCGACGGCGAGCACGAAGAACACGTGCACGATGAAGACGTAGAGGCTCGCCTGGCCCAGCGGGATCCAGAGCCACCCCATGACCGCGTTGATCGGTTTCCAAGCCACCGTGAGCACGGCGTAGCTGCAGGTGATCACGAGCACGAGGTCGAGCAGGCGCCCCCAATGCAGGTCGATCCGCGGGTAGCCCGAGTCGTACAGCATCCCGTAGAGGCCGGCGGGGAACGGGGCCGGCTCGAACCCGAAGCTGTCGCCCGCCCAGAGATAGACGAGGAAGCCGGCGTAGCCGACGACGAAGAGGCCGATGAGGATCTTCCCCGGTGTGGAGGTGAGCGCCCGGATGATCTGGCGCCGGTAGTACCCGATGACGAGTCCGTGCGTGAAGAGCACCTGCCACGCCAGCAGCGGGAAGACCGCGTTGAACTGCGACGGCAGGGGCGACAGCTCCGGCATCGTGATGTGGAGGGCGTAGAGACCCCAGCTGCCCGCCAGCACGAGCCACCACAGGCGCCGGCGGATGAGCCACATGAGCGCGGGATAGGCGAGGCTCAGGACGACGAACAGTCCCATGATGTTGAACGGCCACGGGCCCATCTCGAGCAGGAGCAGCTGTCTCACCGCGTACCAGGGCGGCGGGTAGTCGAGCAGGCGGTCGGCGTTCGGGTAGAGGTCGTACACGCGGCCGGAGGTCGCCTGACCGTCGTCGCCGGTGCCACGGTCGGTGAACGTCATGATCGACGACGCATCGATGAACGGCACGAAGCTGAGGACGAAGATGAGCAGAGTGACGGCGAGCGCGACGAGATACTGCTTTCGAGCTCTCGCCCAGGCGACGAGGGCTGCGCCCCATTCGCCGGCTCGTCTGACAGCGGCCGGGAACGCCATGCCGAGGGCGATCCCGCTCAGCAGGACGAAGAGCTCGGCGCCGCTGACCACCCCGAACACATCGAGAGCCGCCAGCGAGAAGGGGCTCAGAACTTCGATCTGCGTGACCACAACGACGACGATGGCGAACCCTCGTAGCATGTCGATGCGCAGGTCACGGGGCGCCGATTCGTCCGGATAGCGCCACGACGGCAGCATCCTGCCGACGAATCCGGAGGCGAGGAACGCGATGGCGAGCGCGGCGACGGAACCCGTGAGC
Organism: Microbacterium sp. Yaish 1; assembly: GCF_002245215.1. Lineage (GTDB taxonomy): Bacteria > Actinomycetota > Actinomycetes > Actinomycetales > Microbacteriaceae > Microbacterium. The sequence continues at coordinate 543,839 of NZ_NPMR01000002.1, read as the reverse complement.
CAGGTCATCGCGTCGTTGCCCTCGCGCACCTGGACGGTGGTCGCCGAGCCCTCCTGCGGCGTGATCACCTCGGTGATCGGACTCCACTGCACCTGCCCGGATGCCGCGAGGTCGGCACGGAACGCGCTCGCGAGCTCGCCTGAAGCCGTCAGACGCCAGTCGACCTCCTGCGCGCCGGCCTCGGCCTCTTCGCGCACGGCCTCGAGCCAGGTCACCGCGGTGATGCGCGGGTGGTCGGGCAGCTCGGCGAGCACTTGGCGCCACCAGCCCTGCTTGACGGCGAGCTCGGTGTCTCCGTCGAGCGAGAAGTCGTAGAGCGCACCGGTGTCGAGCAGGAGGTCGCGGCTCTCGCCCGCCGCGAACCTGTCGTAGAAGGTTTCCGCCTGCGGCACGGTGTAGCCCCACTGCTCGTCCAGGCGCGCGGCTACCTCGCCATCGTCGGGCGCACTGTTCGACAGGAGCGGCACGTCACGGCCCGCGGCGGCACCCGACTCGCCCTTGCCGAAGTAGAACATCGTCAGGCCGACCCGGTCGACGGCATCCGCGTCGGGGAAGTAGGGGCCGTACGGGTCGTCGGCCTCCGTCAGCAGACCGTCCGCGTCGGTGTCGAGCGCCCGAAGGTCGGCGGGGGAGAGATCGTCGAGGCGCCCATCGGCGCGCTCGAACGGGTACCCCGCGCCATACGAGGGGGCCCAGACCATCTCGGCGCCCGAACCGCCGTCGTGGACGATGTCGGCCACGGCCTCGAAGGCGCGCACGAACTCGCGCGGCTGCTGCCCCCACGAGGTCCACGAACCGTTCATCTCGGGGGCGAAGCGCACGAGGTGGTGCGTGTCGTAGTCGCCCTGCATCTTCTCGAGCATCGCGTTGAACGCCGCGGCATCGTCGCGCGTGAGGTCCGCGAGAGGAACCCGCGGCTCCATGCTCAGGACGAGGACGGCGCCCTGGGCAGCGGCTGCCGTGGCGGCGCGAGACCAGCCCTGGCGAGCTTTGTCATCGAGCGGGTACGACAAGCGGATGGCATAGGTCGCGGGTGTCTCGCCGAGCCGGTCGGCGTACCCGTCCGGACCGTCCGAGCCCCAGTCGAGCTCCGGGCCGAACCAGAGCCCATCCTGCGTGACGGGCGCGGGCACGGAAGTATCAGCGACGGCCGCGGGCGCCGCGAGGAGAGCGCCGGCGGCGGCGAGAGTCAGGGCGGCGAGCGCCCGCCGCAGGTGCCGCGTCACTCGCGGCGGCACTCGAGAGTCCAGACGTTGCGCCCGTTCTCGTAGCGGTGCTCGACGGAGTCGACGCTCGCGAGCGCGAGAGCGAGCCCGCGGCCGTCCTCGGAGTCGGCGTCGGCCATGGTCACCGCGCTGAGGTCGAGCTCGGCGGGCTGAGCGTCGTCCTCGAAGGTCGCCGTCAATGCCTCGGGTGTGGCCCGCAGGTCGAGCGTGAAGTGCCGTCCTTCGGCGCCGTGCGCGGCGACCGAGTGCTCGACGATGTTGCCCGCGATCTCGACGACGGCGATCTCGAATGCGAAGCGCGTACGGGGCTCGACGTCGCCGGCTTCCTCCCACCACGATGCGAGCAGATCATGGACGGCATCGACGCTCTCGAGCGAGACGTCGGCGACGAGCGACCGGTGCGCGACCTCAGCCATCGAGGGCGTCCTGCACGGTGGCGCGCGGCCGGAGCACGCGGTCGAGGTTCGTCAGGCCGAGCACCATCGTCACCTGTTCGCTCGGCGCGGCGAGTCGGAGGTCGCCACCACCTTGCCGAGCGGTCTTGAGGCAGGCGACGAGGGCGCCCAGTCCGGACGAGTCGATGAAAGCGACATCCGACAGATCCACGATCACGGGCGATTCGCCCGCTGCGGCGATCTCTTGGGTCACCCGCTCTCGGAAGGGACGGGCCGAGACCATGGTGAGACGCCCGTGGGGGCGGACGACCCGACCGTTCTCGCGTACGTCGATATCGAGCTCCAGCATGGGTCAGGTCTCCTTCAGTTCCAGGTGTGCCGGCGGCCGGTACAGCACGGCGCGGATGATGATGCTGAAGACCATGAGGTCGTACAGCACCCAGACGATGTTCACGAGAGGTGCGATGCCTTCGGCCTGTCCGACGGCGTAACGGATGGCGACGGCGACGAGCGACAGGACGAGCGCGGCCATCGCGATCAGCTGCGGTTTCACGAGATCCCACCGCGGGCTGTCCTCGGTGGCGCGCGTCTTCGGGGTGACCGCGAAGCCGAGAGCTCGACCACGGTAGACGTTGGCGAACGCCGTCGTCACGGAGCGGATCCAGACGGGGAAGAGCGCGAGCGAGTACTGCGCACCGCGCCAGGTCGGGCGTCCGTTGGCGACGACGAGGAAGAGCAGTTGGTTCAGGAGGAAGAAGGGGATGAACCGAGCGAAGAAATCGACGCTCCACGCTTGCACGGGCATGACGCCGAACGTCAGGTACAGCACCGGTGCGGCGATGTAGACGATGCCGGCGAAGCCGGCCAGGTAGCTCCACATCGTGCCGAAGTACATGATCCGCTGGCCCCAGCTGAGGCTGCGCTGCACGAGGGGGTTCTCGCGGAACATCACCTGCATGGTGCCCTGAGCCCATCGCAGCCGCTGCGTCAGCATCGTCGGCAGATCCTCGGGGGCGAGACCCTCGGCGAGCACCTCATCGTGGTACACCGACTTCCAGCCCAGGCCGTGCAGCCGCATCGACGTCGCCATGTCCTCCGTGACCGAGATGGTCGCGAGAGGCATGATCGCCTGGGCTTCTTCGTCTCGCCCGACATCGAACGCCGAGACGAGCATGCTGATCGACTCGAGCGCAGCCAACGGAGAGAGGCTCCGATCGCCCAGAGCGTCGAGAGTGACCTCGTCGATGACGGCGAGGGCCTCGGTGTCGGCGGTCAGCTCGGCGAGAGCGCGCAGCTCTTCGCGGACGTCGGAGACGTCCTGGTCGGCGAGGTCGCGGCGGACGCGGTCGATCCGGCTCTGAAAGGCGTAGGTGACATCCGCCAGTGCGTCACCGCGCGCGATCTCCGCCTTGACCTCGTCGAGCGCTGCGGCGACGGTGTCGAGGGCAGCCGCGATGCGCGGGTCGGAGCCGTGGTCCCGGCGCGCACGGGCGAGCACGCGACGGGAGGAGCGGACGCCGCGGTTGACGGCGAGCGTGACTTCGTCGACGTACCGCGAGACGCCGAGCTGCATCAGGGCCTCGCGGCGCAGGATCGCGTTCGAGCCGCAGAAGAACGCCGCGTTCCACCCGTCCTTCGACTGCTGGATCGGGCCGTAGAAGAGCGGGGCCTGGCTGCCGAGCGGATCGCTCGGCGGGACGTTGACGAACCACTGCGGCGTCTGGACGAGAGCGACCTTGTCGTCCATGAACCAGCCGAGCGTACGGTCGAGGATCTTCGGCGAGGGCACTTGGTCGGCGTCGAGGATGAGCAGGAACTCGCCTTCGGTGACCATGAGGGCGTTGTTGATGTTTCCGGCCTTCGCATGGCGTGGGCGGTCGCGCCATGCCTGCGACCGGGTGACGACGCCGATGCCCTCGGCCTCCGCGAGACGGCGGAGCTCGGGCCGGTCGCCGTCGTCGAGGATCCACGTCTCGTGCGGGTAGTCGATCGCCTGGGCCGCACGTGCCGTGCGCATGACGAGGTCGAGCGGTTCGTTGTAGGTGGTGACGAGGACGTCCACCGTGACATCGCGTGTCAGCGGCGGCGCATCATGGCGTTCCCGCAGCCGCCAGGCACCGACGGCGAAGATGAGCGAGTCGATGAGGCTGTAGGTCTCGGCGAGGACGAGGGGCAGGGCGATCCACCACGCCTCCCAGTTCACGGAGGCGAGCCAGCGCCAGACGATGTAGTTCACGCCGGAGATCGCGGCGAGCAGCACGACGAGCCGGATCAGGGCGAGGCGTCTCGCCGTCCGCTTCGACTGGCGCGCGACATCGCGCCGTGTGCCCTCGCGGCCCAGCGTCGTCTCGAAGACCATCGATCTCCCTCGGTCGACGCCAACGTTCGCAGGAGCTGCCCGCCGGGGGAAACGGGTTGCGCCCGAGTGACCGATCAGACGATGATCCGCCTCAGCAGTGGGTTGCGACGTGCTCAGGATCGCCTTCGACCGTGAGGTCGCGGTCCCGCAGGACGACGGATGCCGGCGTGGCCGTATCGTCGCAGATCTCGGCCCAGGTCCGTGGCAGATCGTCGGTGTACTCGATGTCCACGACAGCCGGGCCGTAGACGTCCCGGTACCGCTCGCATTCCTGGTACGCGGCGCATTCCTCGACGACGGCGAAATCGAACCCTGCCTCGTCGTGCAGCCGGCGGGCGAATTCCGCCGCGTTCTTCTGACCCGCTGCGAGTCCCGCCGCATGCGCTACCTCGACGTAGGCCGTCGCCAGGGCGAGGTTGTCGTCGACGTCGAGCACGCCCTCGGATCGGGTGAATGAGTCGAGGTTGTCGAACTCCACGGCGTCGAAGCCGGATTCGGCGCAGCCGCGGATCCAGGGCGACACCAGAGCGAGGATGCGTTCGCGCTTGTCGGCTGTGGATGAATCGACGAGCACCTCGTCGGGCCAGTCAGGATCGGTGAGGGGCTCGCCGTCGACGGTCACGAGCAGATCGTCGTCCCAGAGCTCGAGCTCGCCGGGCTGCGTCTGGAAACCGTTGACGTAGCAGATCGAGTAGCGATCCTGCGCGGGCTCCGCTGCGCGGTCGCGACCGACGATCATCACGTCGTCGCTGGGCGGATATGCTCCGCCCAGCTGGTAGTCCGGCTTTCCGGCGACCGGTGGCAGCGCGACGTCGGCATCCGCCTCCCCGTTCGCCGGCGCGGGCGCGGAGCAGCCGCACAGGAGGGCGACGCTCAGTACGGCCGAGCCGACCGCCGCGAACCCGCGCCGGAGGCGCATGCTAGGCGTCCTGCCCGGAGCCACCGGGTTCGCGGTCCGCTCGCGTTCGCGGGACGAACCGGGGGACCCAGCGGATGAAACCCAGCGCGCCGACGAGACCGAACGCCCCCATGACGGCGGCGGCGACCGGCAACGAGGCGACGGCGGTGATGCCGGAGACCAGCAGCGGGGCGGCGGCACCGCCCGCGTCGGTGAGCGTGCGCCAGGAACCGAGGAACGGGGCCGGATTCGCCGTCGGCGCGACATCCGCTCCCAGGGTGAGCAGGATGCCGCTCGAGAGACCGTTGCCGACGCCCAGCACCGCGGCGAAGAGCGCGAACCACAGCTCGGGCTGCGCGCTGGCCGACGTGAGTGCGAGCGCGATGAGGCCCGCGCTCATGAGCAGCATCGCGGGGAGGGCGGCCCACAGGCGGCCGAAGCGGTCCATGACCTGACCGCTCGCGTAGAAGAGCGCGAAGTCGATCGCACCGGAGACGCCGACGACCAGCGCGATCGTCGAGCCGTCCAGTCCGATCGCCACGCCCCACAGGGGGAGCAGGACCTGACGTGTGGACCGCAGCGCCGAAAGCGACGCGGCGGCGACGCCGAGCCGCGCGAGCACGTCGCGATTGCGCCAGGCGGTGCGGACGACGCCCGTGCCGGGGACGCGGCGCGTCCGAACAGGCGCCGTCGTGATCGCTTCGCCCTCGACCGTTCGCGCGATGGCGGGCGGCGGTCCCAGCCGCTTCTCGGGTTCGGGGCCGAAGGCGACCAGTGCGATCATCGCGACGAGGCAGACCCCGAAGAACCAGATCGTGGCGTGCTCGTCGCCGAAAGCCCACAGCAGCGCGGCGGCGATGAAGGGCCCGACGAACATGCCGAGGCGGAAGCTGCCGCCGAGCAGCGACAGGGCTCGAGCTCGGAAGGTGAGGGGTACGCGCGTGGTCATGAACGCGTGCCGGGCGACTCCGAAGGCCGCCGCGCAGATGCCGATGACGAAGACGGATGCCGCGAACACCCCCAGCACCGGGGCGAAGGCCATCGCTCCGACGCCGACGAGCGCGAGCAGCCCGGCGATGATCATGGTCGCCCGCTCACCGATGCGTGCGACAGCCCATCCTGCCGGCAGATTGCCGCACAGCTGGCCCACCACGAGTGCGGCGGCGACGAGCGCCGAGGTGGCGACGTCAGCGCCGAGCTCGGCGGCGATCACGGGGATGAGGGGGATGACGGCGCCCTCGCCGAGCCCGAACAGGGTCGTCGGTCCGTAGATCATCGGGGCGAGGCGCCAGAGAACGCGGCGGATCGGTTCGTTCTCGTGGCTGGCTCCCATTGCTTCCACGATACTCTGGAGTGCCATGCTCGAATTCGATATCTCCGCCGACATCCAGGCCCTGCGCTCCACGTTCGCCGACATCCAGGCGGTGGTCGACGTCGAGGCTCTCCGGGCTGAGATCGCCCGCCTGTCCGAGGAGGCCGGCGCGCCGGATCTCTGGGATGACGTCGAGAAGGCGCAGAAGGTCACCAGCGCGCTCAGCCACCGCCAGGCCGAGCTCAAGCGCGTCACCGAGGTCGAGCGTCGTCTCGACGACCTCGACGTGCTCGTGGAGCTCGCGATCGAGATGGACGACGAGGAGTCGGCCGAGGAAGCGCGCAAGGAGCTCAAGCAGCTCGAGGAGGTCATCGGTCAGCTCGAGGTGCAGACGCTCCTCGACGGCGAGTACGACGACCGCGCAGCCGTCGTGACGATCCGCTCGGGCGCCGGTGGCGACGACGCCACCGATTTCGCCGACATGCTGCTGCGCATGTACCTGCGCTGGGCCGAGCGCCACAAGTACCCCGTGAAGGTCATGGACACCTCGTACGCCGAGGGCGCCGGAATCAAGTCGGCCACGTTCGAGGTCGACGCCCCCTACGCGTACGGCACGCTGTCGGTCGAGGCCGGAACCCACCGCCTCGCGCGCATCAGCCCCTTCGGCTCGGCGGACAAGCGCCAGACGAGCTTCGCCGCCGTCGAGGTGATCCCGGTGATGGAGGAGGCCGTCGAGGTCGACGTGCCCGAGAACGACATCCGCGTCGACGTCTTCCGCTCGTCCGGCCCGGGCGGGCAGTCGGTCAACACGACCGACTCGGCGGTTCGCATCACGCACATCCCCACCGGCATCGTCGTGTCGATGCAGAACGAGAAGTCGCAGATCCAGAACCGCGCCGCGGCGATGCGCGTCCTGCAGACCCGCCTCATGCTGCTCCAGCGCGAGGAGGAGGCGGCGAAGAAGAAGGAGCTCGCGGGCACGATTACCGCGAGCTGGGGCGACCAGATGCGCTCGTACTTCCTCTACGGGCAGCAGCTCGTGAAGGACCTGCGCACCGGCCACGAGGTCGGAAACCCCTCGACCGTGTTCGACGGCGACCTCGACGGCTTCATCGCGGCGGGCATCCGGTGGCGCAAGCGCAAGGACGACGACGCCTGATCGAGTGCTGAGGCGCGGATGCCGCGGCGCGCGGGTGTCGCGGCCGGGTTGTGCGGGGGAGCGGCTTAGGCTCATCGAGTCATGATCCGGTTCGAACACGTCAGCAAGCGGTATCGCGGCACCTCGAAGCCCGCGCTCAGCGACGTCGACTTCGAGATCCAGCGCGGCGAGTTCGTCTTCCTCGTCGGCGCTTCCGGATCGGGGAAGTCGTCGTGCCTGCGGATGATCCTGCGCGAGGATGTCGCCTCCGAAGGCCGCGTCGTCGTGCTCGGCCGCGACCTCCGCGGTCTGTCGACCCGCAAGGTCCCGTACTTCCGGCGCCACATCGGCGCCGTCTTCCAGGACTTCCGGCTGCTGCCGAACAAGACCGTCTTCCAGAACGTCGCGTTCACGCTGCAGGTGATCGGGTCGTCGCGCGCCTTCATCTCGCAGGCCGTACCGGAGGCGCTCGCGCTCGTCGGCCTCGCGGGGAAGGAGAAGCGACTCCCGCACGAGCTGTCGGGCGGTGAGCAGCAGCGCGTCGCCATCGCGCGCGCGATCGTCAACCGGCCGCAGGTGCTGCTGGCCGACGAGCCGACGGGAAACCTCGACCCCGCGACATCCGTCGACATCATGCAGCTGCTTGCGCGGATCAACGCCAACGGCACCACGGTCGTGATGGCCACGCACGAGGCCGGCTTCGTCGACCAGATGCAGCGCCGCGTGATCGAGCTGAGCGGTGGCGTCATGGTCCGGGATGAGGTCGGGGGCGGTTACGGCGACACGTCGGCGCTCCCGAGCCTGGCTCCCGAGCCGGTGCGCGGCGCCGCCGCGGTCGCCGCGCTCACCGCGGTCCTCGAACTGCAACGCGAGATCGCCGAGACGCCGCCGACCGCGCACGTTCCCGTCCCCGACGAGCCCGAGGAGCCCGTGGAGCCCGCGCCGCCGGTGGGGGAGACGCGGGCCATCCCGATCGTCGCACCCGACATCGACCTCGCCGGCCTCGGGCTGCCCGACGTCGCCAAGAAGCTCGGACTCGGCGATCGCGATGATCGCAGCGACGAAGTGGGGCCCACGTCATGAGAGTCGGTCTGATCCTCGGCGAGGCCCTGACCGGTCTTCGCCGCAACGCGTCGATGGTCATCTCCGTCGTGCTCGTCACCTTCGTCTCGCTCACGTTCGTGGGTGCGGCGATGCTCATGCAGATGCAGATCAGCAAGACGAAGGACTACTGGTCCGAGCGTGCGCAGGTCGCGGTCTACATGTGCCGCGAGGACGCCACGGTGCAGAACTGCGCCGACGGCGCCGCGACCGACGAGCAGATCGCAGCCGTCGCGGAGCGGCTGGAATCACCCGCGCTGCAGAGCGTCGTGCGTGATGTCCGCTTCGAGACGAGTCAGGAGGCGTACGACAACGTCCTCTCTCTCATGGGTCAGGATTACGCCGAGTTCGTCAGTCCCGAGCAGCTCAACAACACCTACTGGGTCAATCTCGCCGACCCGTCGCAGAGCGACGTCATCAGCGAGGCGTTCAAGGACTTCGACGGCGTCGAAGAGGTCGCGAACCAGCTGCAATACCTCGATCCGTTGTTCTCGGCGCTCACCGTCGCCACCTACATCGCGGTCGGCATCGCCGGCTTGATGCTGATCGCCGCGGTGCTCCTCATCGCGACGACGATCCGCCTGTCGGCATACGCGCGTCGGCGAGAGCTCGGCATCATGCGCCTCGTCGGCGCCTCCAACCGTTTCATCCAGACACCGTTCATCCTCGAGGGGGTGTTCGCGGCGCTCATCGGATCGGCGCTCGCGAGCGTCGCGATCATCGCGATGGTGCAGGTCGGCGTCGGCGACTATCTGTCGTCGCAGATCGACTTCGTCACGACCTGGGTGAATCTGGGGGATGTCGCGCTGGTCGTGCCCGCGGTCATCGTGATCGGTGTCGTGCTGGCGGCCGTCTCGGCCGGGTTCGCCATCCGGCGGTGGCTGCGCGCCTGACATCGGGTCGCGCGCTCGGCGTCGAGCACCCGGCCGGTGTGCCCCTAGACTGTAGGGCTGCGCCAGTGCACCAGGAAGGAGGCGCGTCATGCCGAAGGAACAGGGCGAGAAGCTCGTCGCGAGCAACAAGCGCGCCCGTCACGACTACGCCATCGAGAAGACGTACGAGGCCGGTCTCGTGCTGACCGGCACCGAGGTGAAGTCGCTGCGGCAGGGCCGAGCCAACCTCACCGACGGTTACGCCTACATCGACAACGGCCAGGCCTACCTGGATGCCGTGCACATCCCCGAATACTCGCAGGGGCACTGGACGAACCACGCGGCGAAGCGGACGCGCAAGCTGCTGCTGCACAAGGAGGAGATCGTCAAGCTCTCCCATGCAGTCAGCGCGGGGGGCTACACGCTCGTGCCGCTGCGACTGTACTTCTCGGATGGCCGCGCGAAGGTCGAGATCGCCGTCGCGAAGGGTAAGCGCGAGTTCGAGAAGCGCCAGACCATCCGCGAGCGCGAGGACAAGCGCGAGGCCGAGCGCGCCATGCGCACCCGCAACCGCCTCGGGGAGTGACGGCATCCGGGATAGCCCGCGGCTGACCGCCGTGCGGTTCGCTCTGGCCCCGTCATCGAGCCCGGAAACGGGCCTCCACCGCGGCCGTCACGACGATCTCAGCCGGGCGGAGCTCGAGACCGGCGGATGACGCGTCGGCCGACATCGTCGCGGAGCGCGCGAACATCGGCGAAGCGGGCGGCGTGTCGGCACCGCTGAGCAGACCGACGTCGGCGATCTCGACGGGCTCGACGGTTCCGTGACCGAGCGCGGTCGCATACACGGATGCGCGCGCCACAGCGACGCCGACGGCCGACGTGGCGACCTCGCGTTCGATCGTCGCTCGTGTCGCGGGGGAGAGCTGCCAATCGACGTGCGAGACGCGCATCCCCTCGTCGTCCGAGAGCAGCGACACCCATTCGGCCAGCGCCACGAAGTCATCGAAGGTGGCCACGAGGTCGATCGAGGCGTGGTGCACGGGCGCGAGCTGATTCCCCTCGGGGGTCCACGGCCGGTCCGACCAGGTCGAGACGGACCCGCTCGACCAGTTCGAGACCGCGCCGGCACGGGTGAGCTGTTCGAGGCGGGTGCGCAACGGTGCGATGGTCGCGGTGGCCCGGGACACGACGGCGGTCCGCTCGGGACCATCGGCGGAGGCGGCGGCGGACACGATCGCGACCTCGGGCGAGACGCGCCGCTCGGCCTCGCCGCGGACGGAGATGAGGATGTCTGCCATGGTCCGACTCTAGGCGCGGTCGGCGGGAATGGCGCAGGATGCCGATCGGTTGTAGTCTGTAGTGCTCGGGTGCTGCGGCATCCGGTTTGGTAACTCCACAGTGTGACAGCGGCCCTTCGTCCGAAGGCTCATGGGGATGATCGGTTTCGACATCGCCTGTGTGTCGGCGAGAAGCGGGCCGAGGATGCAGGGTTATCTCGTTAACGATCTCTGCAAACCAATAAGTGCCGAATCCAAGCGCACTGACTTCGCCCTCGCTGCATAAGCGAGCCCGATAGTCCGTCAGACCGTGTGTGATCCCGCCACGGACCCTGGCGTCATCTAGGGATCTTGCTGCGTGACGGCGTCCGGACGTCACGCGGGACTCTTCCCGGACTGGGCCCGTCGACTTATGTGTCTGTACTGAAAGTCGGGGCCGAGCAGAACGCCTCTACAGACTGCGCCCGGAGAAGACGCCGTATCTCAGCGATGGACGGGGGTTCGATTCCCCCCATCTCCACCACTGCCGCTGTCACGCTGCATAGCCCCCGATCCCCTGCAAACAGTGGGATCGGGGGCTTTTTTCGCCGCGTACGTCGATCAGAGGCCGTCGTGCGCTACCTTCGGGGCATGGCGTACTGGCGGGACAACGTGAAGACGTGGTCGGGATCGCGGCTGTGGCTGCTGATCGTTCAGATCGTGGCGGCCGCCGGCCTGCTCGTCATGAACGTCTGGTCCGTCGCGCGCGGTGACGGCGGCGCGTTCACCATCGTGCTCGCCGTGCTGTTCGGCGTGCTGTTGGTGTTCTGGGTCGCAACGCTGATCGGCGTCTTGCGGGCCCGACGCGAAGGCGCGACCGTCGACGATGAGCGTGCTGAGTGATGTCGTGCGCGTAAGCGGAAGCCCCCGACCTCGGCTGAGGTACGGGGGCTTTCGTGGGCTATAGCGGTCTCAGGTCTTGTTGCGGATCGAACGCATGAGCCAGGCGATGACCGCGATGAGGATGAGCGCGATGCCGACGAACAGCAGGAACTTCACCGCTTCGACGAAGATTCCCGTGAAGAGCAACGCGATGCCGATGATGATGAGGATGATCGCAAGTGCAGGCATGCCTCGATTGTGACGCGGACCGGGCTTCGGCGCAGGTCCTTGACCTCGCGCTGCGCAGACTCTATGAGGGCGCCTACGGGCGCGCGTCGGCGGGTGACTGTTCGGTCCCCTGATGGAAGCGCAGCGTCAGGGTGTCGCCGGTAGTGGCCCAGACGGAGGAGTGGCGGCTGATGCGCGTGCCGGCGATGAGGCGATACGTCACGAGCACCGTGTCGACGTCCAGGCGCTGGATGACCCACTCGTCCGTCTGCGGGGTGTCCCGGGCCGCTTCCTCGACGAGCTCGACGAGGAGATCGGACCGTGTCCACAGGCGACCGGATCGGCCGATCTCGGTGAAGTCGGGATGGATGAGCTGACGCAGGCGACGCGCGTCCTGGCGCACGGCACTCGTGAGCAGGTCGCGCTCGGCGTCGCGGATGCGGCCGGCGAGGTCGTCGGCTACGCCGACGGCTTCGAGCTCGTTCATCAACGTCGCTCGATGACGACGAGGCCCTGCTTCACGTCGGCGACCTGAGCGTAGCCGTCGCCGAAGAAGTAGGTGACGCCGTATCCGTCGCCGTCGATGTTGAGCGCGAAGGCCGGGTCTTCGGTCAGGTAGACCCCGCCGTCGCCCTCTTCGCGGATCCACCCCTGGGACTCGAGGGCGCGCTCGGCATCCGTCGTCTCGGCAGCGGTGAGGGGCGCCCATCCGAACTGGAGGATGTTGCCGCCGGGCTCGGCGGCGTTCGTCCAGGTGCACGAGACTCCCGCGTCGATCTGCATCTCGCCGATCATGAACGGACCCTGCTGGTACTCCCAGCCCTGTGACTGCAGCTCTTCGAGGCTCGCCTCTCGGATGATGTTCTCGCACGTCGGGTCGGGCAGGGCGGGCTCGGAAGCGGTGGCCTCGGGCGTCGCGACGGGCGACGACGGCACGGCCTCGGGAGGAGCGGTCTCGGCGGGCTCGGGGGCCGAGCATCCGGCGAGCAGCATCAGGATCGCCGCGGAGCCGGTCGCGAGGGCGAGGGGTGCGTGCCGCCGGGTCATGCGTCGCCGCCGTCGCGGGAGAGCAGTTCGAGGTAGGTGTCGTGGAGCACGCCGTTGGTCGCGAGAGATGAGCGGGTCGACAGGGTTTCGGCGCCGTCGATGTCGGTGAAGCGTCCGCCCGCCTCGCTCACGATCGGGACGTGTGCGGCCAGGTCGTACTCCTTCACGCCGAACTCCGCCACGAACTCCAGTCGGCCCTCCGCCAGGAGCATGTACGGCCACGCGTCGCCGTAGCCGCGGTCACGCCAGACCCGTCGCGAGAGTGCGAGCAGCTGCTCGCCGCGACCCACCTCGTCCCACTGATGGATGCTCTGGAAGCTGATGCTCGACTGCGCGAGGTCGTCGATCGATGACACCGCGATGCGCCGGGGGGTCGTGTCGCCCGGGACGTTCGTCCACGCGCCGTGTCCCGTCGCGGCCCACCACCGGCGGCCGATCGCCGGCTGACTGACGACACCGACCCGAGGCGCGCCGTCCACGGCCAGCGCGATCAGCGTCGCCCACATCGGGATGCCCTTGAGGTAGTTCGCGGTGCCGTCGATGGGGTCGATGATCCACTGGCGACGCGCGTCTCCGGTGGCACCGTACTCCTCGCCCAGCACGCTGTCGTCAGGTCGCTCCGCGCTCAGGAGGTCGCGGATGGCGCGTTCCGTGGCCAGGTCGGCCTCGGTCACGTGCGATGCATCTGCCTTCAGCTGGACGTCGAGGTCGGCCGCGTCGAACCTGGACATGCTCACCGCGTCGGCGGCGTCTGCCAGGCGGAGCGCGAGAGCCAGGTCGTCGGCCAGGGCGTCTGCGAACGGCGCTGTCGGATCCGGTGTGGAGGGGGTCACGGCTCCAGGATACGACGCGCCGGAGGCCTCGATTGGCGCGATGACGCGAAGTGGGGTAACGTTTCTCCTCGGTTCGCTTCACTGCGAACAGCCTGCACCTCTAGCTCAATCGGCAGAGCAACTGACTCTTAATCAGTGGGTTCTGGGTTCGAGTCCCAGGGGGTGCACCAGCACGAAGGCCCCGCAACTCTCGCCAGTTGCGGGGCCTTCGTGTGTTGCCGTCAGGGCGCGGTCGAGCGCCTCAGAACGGCGGGGCGCCGCCGGCGGTCCGCAGGGCATGGCCCAACGCGGTCGGTGTCGCGTTCACGACGGAGTGTGGTCTGTCACCGCCGGGTGGACCCGCGGTCGTGAATGCCACCAGGGGTGGTGGTGCGTCATCGCGGTAGATCCGCCCGGTAGGTGAGGTCCACACGAGCCGCCCGCCGGGGAGTTGTTGTACTCGCCATCGGGAGTGGTGTTTGACGTCGTGGTGTCGTTTGCAGAGGTTGGCGAGGTTGCATACGTGGGTGGCGCCGCCGTGGGATGCGGCGATGGTGTGGTCGAGTTCGCAGCGGATGGCGGGTTGTCGGCATCCGGGGTATCGGCAGTGCCGGTCGCGGGCGCGCAGCAGTCGCACCATGGCGGCGGTGGGCCGGTAGGTGTCGCATTCGAGCACGGTTCCGGTGACGGGGTGGGTGAGCAGCCGGTCCCAGGAGGTCGCGTTGCCGGCGAGCTCGCGGGCGGTGGCGGCGTCGATGGGGGAGCGGCCGGCCAGGTCGGCGGGCCCGTTGTCCTGTCCCATGAGTGTCAGCGCGGAGACCGCGACCTGCACGTTTGCGCGGATGGCTCCGAGCGTTCCGTCGCCGTCACCGGCGCCGGTGGGATCGAGGGCGGGCGTTCCGGCGAGCAAGAGGTCGGAGAACACGTCGGCGCGGACCTGGTCGATCGTGCGGGCATCGTCGATGAAGGACGAGCCCCCGCCAACCGCTTCGTCTCCGTCGCCCTCTGCGCTTTCCGCCTCGTCACCCACCTCGGCACGCACCTCGTCGGCCTGCGCCCGCGCGTTGATGATCTCCCGCGCCTGCCGCGTGAGACGATCCACGATCCCGTCCGCGATCACCGTCGGCAGCGTCGCGATGAGATCCGACATCCCATCGGCGCCGGCCTGCACCCGCACGCACCGTCCCGCCGAGGCCTCCTCGTGCCGCTCAGTGAAGCTCCGCGGATGCATCCGCTCTGCCAGCATCCGCAGTACGTCACGCACCCGATTCGGCGTCTCGCCCTCGCACCGTTCGACCGCAACGCGTTCGAACTCCGCCCGCTCTGCCGCGGGCACCAGACCCCCGACCTCCTGGATCACCCGCACGTGGCCGCGGACGATGCGCCCGTCCTCCCACGCCGCCATCGTCACCGGGTAGTTCTCAACCAGGTCCCGCGCCTCGTCGATGCGGCGCTGCAGCGTTCGGTCGGTCGTGACGAACACCCCGGCGAGCTCCGCGGCGATCCCGCGCAACGCCATCTCTCGCGCCTTGACCTTCTCGGATGCCCCAGCGGCCTGCTTCTCCGCGAGTACCCCGGCCGCCGCGAGCACCCGAACCTCCCGGACCTGGACCGCCCGCGCGGCATCCGAAACCCCCTCGGCATCCGCGACCAGCTGAGCGAGGACGTCGACATCACCGTCGCTGCCCATCCCGCCGCCGAGTCCGCCATTCGAATGCATGTTCGAATCATGTCACGGACCTCCGACATCGCCCCGTCACTCTCCACAGCTCGAACACGGTCGCGGTCATCCCGAGCTCGTGCGCTGTCGCCCGTCGACGTCGGCTCCGCTCTTAGGCTGGGAGCATGACCCCGCCCGAGATCGTCATCGTCGCAGCCTCCCGTACCCCGCAGGGGCGCTTGCAGGGCAGTCTGTCGTCGATTCCGGCGCCCGAGCTCGGCGGCACCGCCATCGCCGGGGCGCTCGCGGCGTCGGGCGTTGCCGCAGCGGCCGTCGACGCGGTCATCATGGGGCAGGTGCTCCCCGCTGGAAACGGGCAGAACCCGGCTCGTCAGGCTGCACTGTCGGGCGGCATCGGGTGGGATGTCCCGGCCTCCAGCGTCAACAAGGTCTGCCTGTCCGGACTCACCGCGATCATCGACGCGTCGCGCATGATCGCGCTCGGTGACGCCGAGGTGGTCGTCGCGGGCGGCATGGAGTCGATGAGCCGAGCGCCTCACCTGCTTCCCGGCTCTCGCTCGGGATGGTCGTACGGATCCATCGAGGTGCTCGACCACGCCGCGTTCGACGGTCTGACCGATGCGTACGATCGCGAGAGCATGGGCGCCTCGACCGAGCGTCT
Organism: Microbacterium sp. Yaish 1; assembly: GCF_002245215.1. Classification (GTDB taxonomy): domain Bacteria; phylum Actinomycetota; class Actinomycetes; order Actinomycetales; family Microbacteriaceae; genus Microbacterium. Next base: position 527,968 of record NZ_NPMR01000002.1, on the reverse strand, counting down.
GAACTCGCGCTTCGACGTCACCCGGGAGGAGCAGGATGCCGTCGCCGCGCGCTCGCACCAGCGTGCCGCGGCTGCCCGCGACGCGGGCCGCTTCGCGGCTGAGATCGCGCCGGTGACTGTTCCGCAGCGCCGAGGTGAGCCTGTCGTCATCGACACCGACGAGGGCATCCGCGCCGGCACGACCGCCGATACTCTCGCCGGTCTGCGCCCCGCCTTCGCGAAGGGCGGCTCGATCACGGCGGGCAACGCCTCGCAGATCTCCGACGGCGCAGCCGCGGTGGTGCTCACCACGCGAGAGCGTGCCGAGCGCGAGGGATGGCCGGTCATGGCCGTGCTCGGCGCCAGCGGTCAGGTGGCCGGACCCGACAACTCGCTCCACGAGCAGCCCGCCGTCGCGATCGAGCGCGCACTCGCGAAGCACGGAATGACGGCATCCGATCTGGATCTCATCGAGATCAACGAGGCGTTCGGCGCCGTCGTCGCGGCCTCGGAGCGCCGCCTGGGCGTCTCACCCGACATCGTCAACATCGACGGCGGGGGAATCGCGCTCGGCCACCCCATCGGCGCTTCCGGAGCGCGGCTCGTCGTGCATCTGGCCCACGAGCTCGCGCGCCGCGGCTCGGGGACGGCCGCCGCGGGCCTGTGCGGGGGCGGCGGTCAGGGCGAGGCTCTCATCCTGACTCGGTGACCCCGGCGGCCCTCGTCAGCGGCGGTTGCGCTTGACCCGCTCGGCGAAGAGCTTGTCGCGGTCGACGTTGGAGTCGTCCGCGACGAGACGTCCGCGCGCCCCGCGGTAGCTGTCGACCACGGCGCCGATCGCGAGAGCCATCGTGATACCCCAGCTGAGCCAGGCGAGGGCGGTGCGCCACGTGAACGGCTCGTCGCTGCGGGCCGAGCGGAGCAGCGTCACGCCGCCGGTGATCGCGGAGAAGAGGCCGGTGCCGAAGAGGTACTTGCGCATACCACAAACGTAGCTGGCCCTGAGGGGCGCCGGGCGCGCGGGTAGGCTGGCATCACCGCCGATCGCAGCCTGGAGGCATGCATGAGCACCGCTGATTTCGTCGTCGTCGCCAACCGGCTTCCGGTTGACCGGAACACGGATGGTGGTGGGGACGGGGAATGGCGCCGTTCGCCCGGAGGGCTCGTCACCGCCCTCGAGCCCGTCATGCGACGCACCGAGGGTGCTTGGGTCGGCTGGCCCGGTAAGCCCGACCTCACGTTCGAACCGTTCGACTTCGACGGCATGCACCTTGTTCCCGTCGCGCTCAGCGCCGCTGACGTCGAGGACTACTACGAGGGCTTCTCCAACGACACGATCTGGCCGCTCTACCACGACGTGATCGCGGCCCCGCGGTACCGACGCAACTGGTGGGAGGCCTACCAGCGTGTCAATCGCCGCTTCGCCGAAGCGGCGGCGGCTGTCGCGGCGGACGGCGGCACCGTGTGGGTGCAGGACTACCAGCTTCAGCTCGTGCCGAAGATGCTGCGCGATATGCGTCCCGACCTCACGATCGGCTACTTCCACCACATCCCGTTCCCGGCGTACGGGCTGTACTCGCAGCTTCCGTGGCGCAAGCAGGTGCTGGAGGGGCTGCTCGGCGCCGACGTGATCGGCTTCCAGCGGGTCGCCGATGCCGGCAACTTCGCCCGCGCCGTGCGGCGCCAGCTGCGGTACGAGACCAAGGCCAGCGGCATCCGCGTCCCGGCGGAGGGCGGCGGGCACCGCACGGCTCTTGCGAAGGCCTTCCCGATCTCGATCTCGACAGATGACTACATCGAGCTCGCTCAGCGCCCCGACATCCAGGCGCGCGCGGCGGAGATCCGCGAAGACCTCGGCAACCCGAAGACGGTGCTGCTCGGGGTCGACCGTCTCGACTACACCAAGGGAATCCGGCACCGGCTGAAGGCGTTCGGCGAGCTCATCGAAGACGGGCGCGTCTCGGTCGAGGATGCGACGCTCGTGCAGGTCGCCAGCCCGAGCCGCGAGCGCGTCGAGTCGTATGTCCAGTTGCGCGACGAGATCGAGCTCACGGTCGCGCGTATCAACGGCGATCACGACACGTGGGGTCACAGCGCGATCCGCTACATGCACCAGGCCTTCCCGCGCGAGGAGATGGTCGCTCTCTATCTCGCGGCCGACGTCATGCTCGTCACCGCCCTTCGCGACGGCATGAACCTCGTCGCGAAGGAGTATGTCGCGAGCCGCATCGACAACCGCGGTGTCCTCGTGCTGAGCGAGTTCGCCGGCGCTGCGGACGAGCTCGCGAGCGCCGTGCGCATCAATCCGCACGACATCGACGGCATGAAGGACGCCATCGTGCGGGCGATCGAGATGCCCGCGGCCGAGCAGGGGAGGCGCATGCGGGCTCTCCGCAAGCGCGTCCGCGAGCACGACGTGGATGACTGGTCCCGCTCGTTCCTGGACGCTCTGGCGGCAGCAGCCGAGCGCAACGGGATGACGGACAGCGCGGCGTCGGCTCGGGCGGTCTCCACCGCCGCGACGGAAGCGGAGGCGAGCGCGTGACCGGCGAGGAGATGACATCCCCCGACGCGCTCACGGCCGCCGTCACGCGGGCTGCGCACGCGCGCCACCTGCTCGTCGCCCTCGATTTCGACGGCACGCTCGCGCCGCTGGTCGACGAGCCCATGTCGGCCCGGATGCTGCCCGCGGCGCGCGAGGCGCTCACGCGGCTCGCGCAGGAACCCGACACGACGGTCGCGCTCGTATCGGGGCGAACGCTCGAGCACCTGGCGGAGATCTCCGAGCGCGATCCCGATTCGCGGATCCATCTCGCCGGTTCGCACGGCGCCGAGTTCTGGCATCCGGGCGCCGAAGCCGATTCCGAATCCGATGACGATGCCGCACTCCGCGATGCCCTGACGGCGCAGGCGGAGCAGATGGTCGAGGGCATCGCGGGCGCGTGGATCGAGCACAAGCGGTTCGGATTCGGTCTCCACACGCGCCTCGCCGACCGGGCGAGCGCGGCGGACGCAGCAGCTCGTATCGACGCGCTCGTCCGCACGGAAGCCCCGACGTGGCGTCGGCGCACCGGCCAGGACATCCTCGAGTTCGCGTCGCGTCACGAGGGCAAGGACTCGGCGGTGCGCAGACTCCGTGAGCGGGTCGGTGCCGACGTGGTCGTCTTCGCGGGCGACGATGTCACCGATGAGGACGCATTGCGATCGCTCGGTGCCGGCGACGTCGGCATCCGGGTGGGCGGGGGAGAGAGCGTCGCCCAGTATCGGGTGCCGGATGCCGCCGCGCTCGCGGAGCTGCTCGGCCGGCTCGCCGAGGCGCGCGCCGGAGAATGAGCCTCGGCCCGCGGGCATACAATTCGAGAATGCCCGACAGCTCCGAGACCATCGACATCAAGCCCCGCAGTCGTGCCGTCACCGACGGCATCGAAGCCACGACCTCCCGAGGCATGCTCCGTGCCGTCGGCATGGGGGATGAGGACTGGGACAAGCCCCAGATCGGCATCGCCTCGAGCTGGAACGAGATCACTCCCTGCAACCTGAGCCTCGACCGGCTCGCGCAGGGCGCCAAAGAAGGCGTGCACTCCGGCGGCGGCTACCCGCTGCAGTTCGGCACCATCTCCGTCTCGGACGGTATCTCGATGGGCCACGAGGGCATGCACTTCTCGCTCGTCTCGCGCGAGGTGATCGCCGACTCCGTGGAGGCCGTCATCATGGCCGAGCGGCTCGATGGCACCGTGCTGCTCGCCGGCTGCGACAAGTCGATCCCGGGCATGATGATGGCGAGCGCGCGTCTCGGCCTCTCGAGCGTCTTCCTCTACGCCGGATCGACGATGCCCGGCTGGGTCAAGCTCAGCGACGGCACTGAGAAGGACGTCACGATCATCGACTCGTTCGAGGGCGTCGGCGCGTGCCGCGCCGGCAAGATGAGCGAGGCCGACCTCAAGCGCATCGAATGCGCCATCGTTCCCGGTGAGGGGGCGTGCGGCGGGATGTACACCGCCAACACGATGGCCTCCGTCGGTGAGGCCCTGGGCCTGAGCCTGCCGGGGTCGGCCGCGCCGCCGTCGGCCGACCGTCGCCGCGACTACTACGCCCACCGCTCCGGCGAGGCCGTCGTCAACCTCCTGCGCCAGGGCATCACGACGAAGGACATCCTGACGAAGGAGGCGTTCGAGAACGCGATCGCCCTCGTCATGGCGCTCGGCGGCTCGACGAACGCCGTCCTGCACCTCCTCGCGATCGCCCGCGAGGCCGAAGTCGACCTGAGCCTGCACGACTTCAACCGCATCGGCGACAAGACGCCGCACGTCGCGGACATGAAGCCGTTCGGCCAGTACGTCATGAACGACGTCGACCGCCACGGCGGCATCCCCGTCGTCATGAAGGCGATGCTCGATGAGGGGCTGCTGCACGGCGACGCGCTGACGGTGACGGGCAAGACGCTGGCCGAGAACCTCCGCGACCTCGACCCGGAGCCCATCGACGGCAAGGTGATCCACACGTTCGACAACCCGATCCACGCCAGCGGCGGCATCACGATCCTGCACGGATCGCTCGCCCCCGAGGGCGCCGTCGTCAAGACCGCCGGATTCGACGCGGCCATGTTCGAAGGGCCCGCCCGCGTGTTCGAGCGCGAGCGGGCGGCGATGGATGCCGTCGCGAACGGCGAGATCGAGCCGGGCTCGGTCATCGTCATCCGCTACGAGGGGCCGAAGGGCGGACCCGGCATGCGCGAGATGCTCGCCATCACGGCCGCCATCAAGGGCGCCGGCCTCGGGAAAGATGTACTACTCTTGACGGACGGACGATTCTCAGGCGGCACAACCGGCCTGTGCATCGGCCACATAGCACCCGAAGCGGTGGACGCAGGTCCCATCGCATTCGTGCGCGATGGTGATCTGATACGGGTCGATATCGCGGCTCGCTCCCTCGACCTACTCGTCGACGAGGCTGAGCTGAACGCCCGCCGTGACGGCTGGGCTCCTCTTCCCCCGCGCTATACCCGTGGCGTTCTGGCCAAGTACTCCAAGCTCGTGCGCTCCGCCGCGGAGGGCGCGACCACCGGCTGACTTCGGCTCCGACATCGTCTCCTCTTCTCCAGCGAGGTTCATCACCATGTCCACCGACATCTCCGCGGCCATTCCCCGGCCGCCGTCCCGCACGCCCTCGGCACCCGTGATCACGGGAGCGGAGGCCGTCGTCCGCTCGCTCGACAACCTCGGCGTCACCGAGGTCTTCGGGCTTCCGGGCGGCGCGATCATGCCCGTCTACGACCCGCTCATGGACGATGAGGCGGTGCGCCACATCCTCGTCCGGCACGAGCAGGGCGCCGGCCACGCCGCCGAGGGCTATGCCGCGGCATCCGGCCGAGTCGGAGTCGCCATCGCGACCTCGGGTCCCGGCGCGACGAACCTCGTGACGGCGATCGCCGACGCGTACATGGACTCCGTCCCGCTCGTGTGCATCACGGGCCAGGTGTTCTCGACCCTGATGGGAACGGATGCCTTCCAGGAGGCCGACATCGTCGGCATCACGATGCCGATCACGAAGCACTCCTTCCTGGTCAAGACCGCCGAGGAGATCCCGGGCGCCATCGCCGCGGCCTTCGAGATCGCCGGCACCGGTCGCCCCGGCCCCGTGCTCGTCGACATCACGAAGGACGCCCAGCAGAACACCGCGCCGTTCGTGTGGCCGCCGAAGGTCGACCTGCCGGGCTACCGTCCGGTGACCAAGGCGCACGGCAAGCAGATCCAGGCCGCCGCGCAGCTGCTGGCCGAGTCGCAGAAGCCCGTCCTCTACGTCGGCGGCGGCGTCATCCGCGGGCGTGCCTCGGACGAGCTGCTGACCCTCGCCGAGGCGACGGGCGCACCGGTCGTCACCACCCTCATGGCGCGCGGCGCGTTCCCCGACTCGCACCCGCAGCACCTCGGCATGCCGGGCATGCACGGCACGGTGCCCGCGGTGCTCGCGCTGCAGGAGTCCGATCTGATCGTCGCCCTCGGTGCGCGCTTCGACGACCGTGTCACCGGCAAGGCGTCGTTGTTCGCGCCGCACGCCAAGGTCGTGCACGTCGACATCGATCCGGCCGAGATCTCGAAGATCCGCTTCGCCGACGTCCCGATCGTGGGCGATGTGCGCGACGTGCTGGTCGACCTCGAGTCGGCCTTCCGCGGCGTGATCGGTGACGGCAAGCCCGACACGACCGAATGGTGGGCCTACCTCGACGGGCTGCGCGAGGAGTTCCCGCTCGGCTACGCCCCGACGACCGACGGGCTGCTGTCGCCGCAGCACGTGATCCAGCGGATCGGCGAGCTCACCGGTCCCGAGGGCGTGTACGCCTCCGGCGTCGGCCAGCACCAGATGTGGGCCGCGCAGTTCATCAAGTACGAGCGCCCCAACTCGTGGCTCAACTCCGGCGGGGCCGGCACCATGGGCTACGCGGTCCCCGCGGCCATGGGAGCGAAGGTCGCCCAGCCCGACCGTGTGGTCTGGGCGATCGACGGTGACGGCTGCTTCCAGATGACCAACCAGGAGCTGGCGACCTGCGTCATCAACCAGATCCCGATCAAGGTCGCCATCATCAACAACTCGTCGCTCGGCATGGTGCGCCAGTGGCAGACGCTCTTCTTCGACGGTCGCCACTCGAACACCGACCTGAACACCGGGCACGGCACGGCGCGCATCCCCGATTTCGTCAAGCTCGGCGAGGCGTACGGCTGTCTCGCCATCCGGGTCGAGACCGAGGACCAGATCGACGACGCCATCAAGCTCGCACTCGAGACGAACGACCGCCCCGTCGTCATCGATTTCGTCGTGAGCGCCGACGCGATGGTGTGGCCGATGGTCCCGCAGGGTGTCAGCAACAGCTACATCCAGTACGCCCGCGAGCACGCGCCCGCATTCGACGAGGAGGCCTGAGATGTCGCGCCACGTGCTGAGCCTCCTGGTGGAGGACAAGCCGGGTCTGCTGACCCGCGTCGCCGGGCTGTTCGCCCGACGCGGTTTCAACATCGAGTCGCTCGCGGTCGGCGTCACGGAGGTGCCGGGTCTCTCGCGCATCACCGTCGTCGTCGACGTCGAGGAGCTCCCGCTCGAGCAGGTGACGAAGCAGCTGAACAAGCTCGTCAACGTCATCAAGATCGTCGAACTGGACTTCTCGTCGTCGGTGCAGCGCGAGCACATCCTCATCAAGGTGCGGGCCGACAATCAGACCCGTTCCAACGTCATCGAGGTCGCGAACCTGTTCCGGGCGTCGATCGTCGACTACGCACCCGATGCCCTGGTCGTCGAGGTGACCGGAGACCGCGGCAAGATCGACGCGATCCTCCGCGCCTTCGAGCCCTTCGGTATCAAGGAGCTCGCCCAGTCGGGTCTGCTCGCCATCGGGCGCGGCGGCAAGAGCATCACCGAACGCGTCCTGCGCGGCTGACCTTCCGAACCACGAATCAAGGAGAAACACACGAACATGGCCGAGATCTTCTACGACGACCACGCCGACCTGTCGATCATCCAGGGCAAGAAGGTGGCGATCGTCGGCTACGGCTCGCAGGGGCACGCTCACGCCCAGAACCTCCGCGACTCCGGCGTCGAGGTCGTCATCGCGCTCAAGGACGGCTCGAAGTCGGCCGCGAAGGCGCAGGACGAGGGCTTCGAGGTCAAGAACGTCGCGGATGCCGCGGAGTGGGCTGATCTCATCATGATCCTGGCGCCGGACCAGCACCAGCGCTCGATCTACGCCGACTCCATCAAGGACAAGCTGACGGCGGGCAAGACCCTGGCGTTCGCACACGGCTTCAACATCCGCTTCGGCTACATCGACGCTCCCGAGGGTGTCGACGTCATCCTCGTCGCTCCGAAGGCTCCGGGCCACACCGTGCGCCGCGAGTTCGTCGCCGGCCGTGGCATCCCCGACATCATCGCGGTCGAGCGCGACGCCTCCGGCTCGGCCTGGGACACCGCACTGTCGTACGCGAAGGCCATCGGCGGCACCCGCGCCGGGGTCATCAAGACCACGTTCACCGAAGAGACCGAGACCGACCTCTTCGGCGAGCAGGCCGTGCTCTGCGGTGGCATGAGCCACCTCGTGCAGTACGGCTTCGAGACGCTCATCGAGGCCGGCTACCAGCCCCAGATCGCCTACTTCGAGGTGCTCCACGAGCTCAAGCTCATCGTCGACCTCATGTGGGAGGGCGGCATCGCCAAGCAGCGCTGGTCGATCTCCGACACCGCCGAGTACGGCGACTACGTCTCGGGCCCCCGCGTCATCTCGCCCGAGGTCAAGGAGAACATGAAGGCCGTGCTCGCCGACATCCAGTCGGGTGCGTTCGCGCAGCGCTTCATCGCCGACCAGGACAACGGCGCCACCGAGTTCCTCGGCCTCCGCGAGAAGGAGCAGGGTCACCCCATCGAGGCGACCGGCAAGGAGCTGCGCGGCCTCTTCGCCTGGAAGCAGCAGGACAGCGACTACATCGAGGGCAGCGCCGCGCGCTGACCCGTGACGGACGGCTCCGTCCGCTCCGCGACCCTCGGCGGCACCCCGTCGAGCCCGGCCTCGTGCCACGGAAGCCCGGTCCCCATCAGGGGCCGGGCTTTCGGCGTGCTTGCACCGCCCCGACCTTTTACGATGGATGCATGCCCGTCCGTAAGAAGCAGTTCGCTCGCGCGCGCCTGGGGGCGGTGTGCGTCGCAGCTTCTGTGATCGCGGGGGCGATCACCGCGCCATCCGCCTGGTCGGTCTCGGCCGACGAGGTCGAGATCGTTCCGCGGTCGGACACTCCGGTCCTGCCGACGGAACCAGAGGACGGCGAGACGAACGAGGATGTCGTGAGCCCGGCGCCGGGGGAGAGCGGCACGCCGTCTCCCGAGCCGACGCCCGACCCCTCGCCCACCGACGGGCAGCCCACGCCGTCGCCCAGCTCCAGCCCGTCGCCGAGCCAGCCGACGCCAGAGCCCTCTCCTCCCGTTCCGGTGCCGCCGGCACCGGTCCCGCCGCGCGTCGAAGGTGACGCGGGCATCGAGCTGCGCGCACCGACCGCCGTTCGCCTCGGCGCTCTGCTGCGCCTGACGGCTCGCAACGCCGCCCCGGCCTCGCCGACGCCCGAGCCGAGCGATGTCGTCCATGTCGACGGCGGGCCCGACGTCGGGGGATCGGCCCAACTCGGCGCGTCGGTTCCCGCGGAGGACCCCACGGGACGAACCGATGCCGTCCGCGTCGGCTCGCTGCACGACGGTTCGGGTGCCGAGCTCGCGCGACCCGCCGTCTGGGCCCCGTGGGGCGGCGCCCTGGCCGTCGCCGGTGCCGCCGTCGCCGTGCTCGTCCTGCGTGGCGGTCGCCAGATCGGTCGCTGACCTCGTCCGAGCGCGCTCGTGCCTCCCGTTCGCCGGTGGCCGGGCGCTACTCTGAGGAGGTGACGAGCCGCGATGACGACGCCCTGAGCTGGGCCGGAGACGACGACCCGACCCTCGTGTCCGCGCCTGCGCCGGCTCCCGTGGCAGGGCCCGGGTCCGCGCGGCGCCAGCGCGACGAGCCGGTCGACGCAGAGACCGACGTGCCGGGCGAGGTCTCGGCTGAGGCTCCGCCCGAGGGCTTGAGCAATGCCGCGCTGATCTCGCTGGGAGTTCTCGGCGGCATCTACCTGCTGTACTCGGTCGGCTGGTTCGTGGGCGGCATCCGCGTCCACAACCTCAGCGGTCTGCTCGGGATCGACGCCGCCGTCTCGGTTCCCGTCCTCGTGCTGGCCGTCGCCGCGCCCGCCATCTGGTTCATCGCGACGTACGTGCTCACCCGGGGAGCGCGCGCCTGGATCCGGTTCGCCTGGCTCGTCGCGGGGGCGCTGCTGCTCGTGCCCTGGCCGTTCGCGACCCTTGGAGCGGGGAGTTGACTGCGATGAGCGACACGCAAGAAGCCCGTCGAACGCCCGCGGTATGGCAGGTGGCCACCGTCGCCGGTGCCTTCGGCCTCTTCTACGCATACGCGGTCTGGGCCGCGGTCCCACTGCTGGTCACCCCGTCGCCGGCTCGAACCGCGGTCGGGTGGGTCGCGGTGATCGCCGCCGTGGTGCTGCCGATCCTGATCTTCGCAGGAGCATTCGCGCTCGGGTGGCGCCGGCGCCCGGGCGCGTTCGCGCTGATCCTTCTCGCGGGACTCGGACTCGCGGCGGTGTTCTTTCTGAACGTGCTGTCGTTCGCTCTGACCTCCGGCGCCGTCTGAGTCCGCACGACGTCACACGGTCGTGGGTGTCGTCGGCGCCGCGCTAGGCTGAGACGACCCGCCGCACCGCCGTCGGCTGTCGTGGCGACCACCCGTTCCGCGCTCCTGCGCATGCTCCAGAGGATCGTCCGTGCCCCAGCCCGTCGTGCTCATCGCCGAAGAACTCTCGCCCGCAACGATCGATGCCCTCGGTCCTGATTTCGAGATCCGATCGGTCGACGGCGCCGACCGCGCCGCGCTGCTCCCGGCCCTCGCCGACGCGCATGCCGTGCTGATCCGGTCGGCGACCAAGATGGATGCCGAAGCGATCGCCGCCGCGCCGTCGCTCAAGGTCATCGCGCGTGCCGGCGTCGGACTCGACAACGTCGACATCAAGGCCGCGACGGCCGCCGGCGTCATGGTCGTCAACGCCCCGACCTCCAACATCATCTCGGCGGCCGAACTGACCGTCGGGCACATCCTGAGCCTCGCGCGTCACATCCCCGCGGCTCACGCGTCCCTCGCAGCCGGCGCCTGGAAGCGCTCGTCGTTCACCGGCACCGAGCTGTTCGAGAAGACAGTGGGCATCATCGGCCTCGGCCGCATCGGCGCGCTGATCGCCGCACGGCTGCAGGCTTTCGGCGTCAGCGTCGTCGCGTACGACCCGTACGTCACGCCCACCCGGGCGCAGCAGCTCGGTGTGACGCTGCTGAGCCTCGACGAACTGCTCGCGCAGAGCGACTTCGTCACGATCCACATGCCCAAGACCCCCGAGACGACCGGCATGATCGGTGCGGAGCAGTTCGCGCGCATGAAGAAGTCGGCCTACGTGGTCAACGTCGCTCGCGGCGGGCTGATCGATGAGGAGGCGCTGTACACCGCGCTCACGACCGGAGAGATCGCGGGCGCCGGTCTGGACGTGTTCACGACCGAGCCCCCGAAGGAGGACGGCACTGCGTTCCCCCTCCTCTCGCTGCCCAACGTCATCGTCACGCCCCACCTCGGCGCCTCGACGGACGAGGCGCAGGAGAAGGCCGGAGTCTCGGTGGCGAAGTCGGTCAAGCTGGCTCTCGAGGGCGATCTGGTGCCCGATGCCGTCAATGTCGCCGGTGGCGTCATCGACCCGTTCGTCCGCCCCGGTATCGCCCTGGTCGAGCAGCTCGGTCAGATCTTCACCGGCCTCGCGCCCAGCGCGCTCACGAGCCTCGACATCGAGGTCCGCGGCGAACTGGCGGACTACGACGTCAGCGTCTACCGGCTCGCGGCGCTGAAGGGGATCTTCACCAACATCGTCAGCGAGAACGTCTCGTACGTGAACGCTCCGCTCTTCGCGGAGCAGCGCGGCATCGAGACGCGTCTCATCGTCGAGTCCGACAGCCCGCTGTACCGCAACATCACGATCCTGCGCGGCACGCTCTCCGACGGCTCGGTCCTGACTGTCGAGGGCACGCTCGCCGGAACGCGCATGGTGCCCAAGGTCGTCGGGATCAACGGTTACGAGGTCGAGGTGCCGATCGAGCGCCATCACGTCGTGATGCGATACGCCGACCGCCCGGGCATCGTCGCCATCTACGGCCAGAAGCTGGGGGAGGCGGGCATCAACATCGCGGGCCTGCAGGTCGCGCGGCCCGATGCGTCCGGCCGGGCCCTCTCGGTGCTGACGGTCGACTCGCCGGTGCCCGACCACCTGCTCGACGAGATGCGCGAGGCCGTGGCCGCCGATCTGTTCCGCCAGATCGAGCTGACCGAGGTCTGACGATGCGGAACGGTGCCCGGGGTGCTTTCGCCCCGGGCATCGTCATCGCTGTGCGACGCCGAGGACGAGCCGGATGAGCGCGTCGAAGTCCTCGCCCTGGGGGAGGGGGCCGACGACCGCCCCCGCGCCGAGGGCGTTGTTGAAGTAGAGGCCGTCGCCCACGAGCAGAACGAGCTGCAGCGCCGTCTCGTCACGAGTGTGACCGCGCAGCGCCTCCTCCCAGAGAGTCCGGACGTCGCGGAGCGCCGCGCTCGCGGCGGGGTGCCCGCTCTGCGCGAGTCGCGATCCGGCGAGGAGCGCGCGATCGAGGGCGCTGTCCTCCATGACGGAGGTCCGCAGGTAGGCGGCGACGATGCCCTCGGGGTGCTGCGCCATGTCATCGACATCGAGGCGGGCGAGCTCCATCATCCGATCCAGCAGGGCCGTCTCGAGCGCCTCCTTCGAGGCGTAGTGGTAGAGCAATCCTCCCTTGGAGACACCGGCTGCTGCGGCGACGGCATCCATCGTGGCGCCGCGTGCGCCGTCGGATATCAAAAGGTTCTCGTACGCGTCGAGCACGCTCTCGCGTGCACGTGGGGGACGACTCATGTCTTCGATCCTCTCGCGTTTCGGCGTTCGGTCCTGTTACTATACCGGCTGGACGGTGAACTAATGACGTTGACAGAAGAGATCGCAATCGCAGACGGACAGGGCCGGCGCGTCGGCTGGCAGGGGTGGGCGGCACTCGGCGTGCTCATGCTGCCGGTTCTGCTCGTGTCGGTGGACAACACGGTGCTCAGCTTCGCGCTGCCCGAGATCGCTCGCGCGCTGAGTCCGACGAGCGCCCAGCAGCTCTGGATCATCGACGTGTATCCGCTCATTCTCGCGGGCCTGCTCGTGACCATGGGGTCGCTCGGAGACCGGTTCGGCCGTCGTCGGATGCTGCTGATCGGCGCCACCGGGTTCGCGACCGTCTCGGCGCTGGCGGCCTTCGCCCCGAGCGCCGAACTCCTGATCGCCGCTCGTGCCGCAATGGGCGTGTTCGGTGCCATGCTGATGCCTTCGACGCTCTCGTTGCTGCGCAGCATCTTCACCGACCGCGATCAGCGACGGCTCGCCATCGCGGTCTGGGCATCCATGTTCTCGGCCGGCGCGGCTCTCGGCCCGATCGTGGGTGGCCTCCTGCTCGAGCACTTCAGCTGGGGGTCCGTGTTCCTCATGGCGGTGCCCGTCCTGGTACCGCTTCTCGTGCTGGCACCCTTCCTCGTGCCCGAGAGCCGCGATCCGCGACCGGGCCGCATCGACCCGATCAGCATCGCTCTGTCGATGCTGACGATGGTGCCGATCGTCTACGCGATCAAGGACTTCGCCGTGAAGGGGTGGGGTGTCATGCCGCCGGCGCTGTTCGCGATCGGTGTGGTGTTCGGCTGGCTCTTCGTGCGTCGTCAGTTGCGGGCGAGCGAGCCGATGCTCGACATGCGGCTGTTCTCGCGCGGCACCTTCAGCGGCGCGCTGCTGGTCAACCTGCTGAGCGTCGTCGCGCTCGTGGGCTTCCTGTACTTCGTCACGCAGCACCTGCAGCTCATCGTCGGCCTGTCGCCGCTGCAGGCGGGGCTCGCGCTCGTGCCCGGTCTGGCCATGATGATCGTCGCGGGCCTGGGAGTCGTGCCCATCTCCCGCCGGGTGTCGCCTCGCATCGTCGTCCCCGCGGCTCTGACGCTCTCGGCCGCCGGTTACGTCATGATCGCTCTTCTCACCGAGCCCGACAGCATGATCGAGCTCGTGCTTGCCTTCGCCCTGCTGGGCATGGGCATCGGGGCGGCGGAGACGGTCTCGAACGAGCTCGTGCTCGCGAGCGCTCCTCCCGCCAAGGCCGGCGCGGCGAGCGCGGTCTCGGAGACCGCCTATGAAGTGGGCGCAGTCCTCGGAACGGCCGTGCTCGGCGGCATCCTGACGGCGATGTACCGGCTCGGCATGGCCGTGCCCGAAGGTGTTCCCGCCGAAGCGGCCGACGAGGCGCGAGAGACCCTCGCGGGCGCGGTCAACGTCGCACAGGACCTGCCCGACTCCGTCGGACGTCAGCTGCTGGACGCCGCGGCGCACGCCTTCGACTCCGGCGTCGGCGTGACGGCGACGATCGGCGCCGTGCTGGTCGTCTGCGCGGGCATCATCGCGGCCACTACGCTGAAGGGATCCCACTCGCGGCCCGCCGAGCACTGAGCGCTCGGCGCGCCGCGCCGCCGAGAACGAGGAGAGCGATGTCGCGCGTCGTGAAACTTGCCGTGATTCCGGGCGACGGAATCGGCCCCGAGGTCGTCGCCGAGGCCGAGAAGGTGCTCGACGCGGCGGTAGCGGGAACCGATGTCGTCATCGACAGGACGCGCTTCTCGCTCGGTGCCGCCCGGTACCTCGAGACCGGCGACACCCTCACCGACGATGACCTGCGGGCGATCGCAGGCCACGACGCGATCCTCCTCGGCGCGGTCGGGGGTGTGCCGGGCGATCCGCGGCTGCGTGACGCCAACATCGAGCGCGGGCTCCTGCTGAAGCTCCGTTTCGAGCTCGACCACTACGTCAATCTCCGTCCGTCCAAGCTGTACCCGAGCGTTCCCGGTCCCCTCGCGGAGCCCGGCGACATCGACTTCGTCGTGGTGCGGGAAGGCACCGAGGGACCGTACGTCGGCAACGGCGGCAGCATCCGCCGCGGCACCCCGCACGAGGTGGCCAACGAGACCTCGGTCAACACCGCCTTCGGTGTGGAGCGCGTCGTGCGCTACGCGTTCGATCTGGCCGAGCGCCGGCGGCAGAAGCTGACGCTGGTGCACAAGACGAACGTGCTCGTGCACGCGGGCGGCATCTGGAAGCGCATCGTGGACGAGGTGGCCGCTGAGCACCCCGACGTCGCCGTAGACTATCTCCACGTCGACGCGGCGACGATCTTCCTGGTCACGAACCCGGGCCGCTTCGATGTGATCGTCACCGACAACCTCTTCGGCGACATCCTGACCGACTTGGCCGGCGCCGTCACCGGAGGCATCGGCCTCGCCGCTTCGGGGAACATCAACCCCGACGGCGCGTTCCCCTCGATGTTCGAGCCCGTTCACGGATCGGCGCCCGACATCGCGGGCCAGCAGAAGGCCGACCCCACGGCCGCGATCCTCTCCGTCTCGCTGCTGCTCGATCACCTCGGGCTCACGGACGCCGCCCGACGCGTCACCCGCGCCGTCGAGGCCGACATCGCCGACCGCAGCTCGGAGCCCCGCACCACGACGCAGATCGGCGACGCGATCGCGGCTCGCCTCCAGGCGTAGCCTGGAATCCGCCCGCCGCCCGACATTCGCTTGGAAGACAGATGACCCTCCTCGAAAACGATCCCGACGCCGGACTCGAACCCCTCGAGTTCACCGTCACCCGGAACCTCGCCGCGGCCCCGGCCGCCCGTCGCGAGGAGATCCTCGCGAACCCCGGCTTCGGAACGCACTTCACCGACCACATGGTCGACATCTGCTGGTCGGTCCGCGGCGGCTGGCACCGTCCGCGCGTCCAGCCCTACGGACCCATCAGCCTCGATCCGGCGGCTGCCGTGCTGCACTACGGCCAGGAGATCTTCGAGGGCATCAAGGCCTATCGTCACGCGGACGGGTCGGTGCACACCTTCCGACCCGACCAGAACGGCCGACGCCTGCAGCGGTCCGCGCGCCGCCTCGCGCTGCCCGAGCTGCCGGTCGAGTGGTTCGTCCAGTCGCTCCGCGAGCTCATCGCGGTCGACGGGGACTGGGTCCCCTCGGGCGCCGACCAGTCGCTCTACCTGCGTCCGTTCATGTTCGCGAAGGAGGCGTTCCTCGGTGTGCGCCCCGCGAACAAGGTCGCTTACTACCTCATCGCGAGCCCGGCGGGTGCGTACTTCACCGGCGGCGTGAAGCCGGTGTCGATCTGGCTCAGCGAGGACTACGCGCGCGCAGGCAAGGGCGGCACGGGCGCGGCCAAGACCGGTGGCAACTACGCGTCGAGCCTTCTGCCGCAGGCGGAGGCGTACGAGAACGAGTGCGACCAGGTGGTCTTCCTCGATCAGGACCGCAACGTCGAGGAGCTCGGCGGCATGAACGTCGTGTTCGTCTATAAGGACGGCACGATCGTCACGCCGCAGTCCGACTCGATCCTCGAGGGCATCACCCGAGACTCGATCCTCCAGCTCGCGCGTGACCGCGGGCACAAGGTCGAGGGGCGCGCCGTCTCGCTCGACGAATGGCGCCGGGGTGTGGCATCCGGTGACATCGTCGAGGTCTTCGCCTGCGGTACGGCTGCCGTCGTGACCCCCATCGGTGTTCTCAAGGGCCGCGACTTCTTCGACGAGCAGCCCGTCGGCGAGCTCGCCCTGTCGCTGCGCGAGGAGCTCACCGACATCCAGTACGGACGTCGCGAAGACAAGCACGGCTGGCTCGTGCGTTTGGACGGCTGAGATGAAGATCGTACGTTTCTCGCACAACGAGGCCATCCGCTACGGCATCCTCGACGGCACCGACCTGGTGACGCTCGCGGGCGACCCGATGTACGCGGGCTACGACACGACGGGCGAGCGCGTGGCGCTCAGCGACGCCGTGCTGCTCGCTCCGGTCATCCCGCGATCGAAGATCATCGCCGTCGGCCGCAACTACCGCGAGCACGCCGCCGAGTTCGGCAACGAGGTCCCGGCCGAGCCGCTGCTGTTCTTCAAGCCGAACACCTCGGTGATCGGTCCCGGTGACGCCATCGTCCGCCCGGCCCAGTCGCAGCAGGTCGATTTCGAGGGAGAGCTGGCTGTCGTCATCGGCAAGGTCACCCGCAACGTCTCAGCCGACGACGCGCTGAGCCACGTCTTCGGCTACTCGATCGCCAACGACGTCACCGCG
The DNA here is from genome assembly GCF_002245215.1 of Microbacterium sp. Yaish 1. Lineage (GTDB taxonomy): Bacteria > Actinomycetota > Actinomycetes > Actinomycetales > Microbacteriaceae > Microbacterium. The sequence continues at coordinate 511,176 of NZ_NPMR01000002.1, read as the reverse complement.
CGCGATCTGCAGCGCAGCGACGGGCAATGGACCCGCGCGAAGGGCTTCGACACGTTCTGCCCACTCGGGCCGGCGATCGAGACCGAGTTCGACCCGGCCCAGGCACAGCTCGTAGCGCGTGTCAACGGCGACGAGAAGCAGCGCGCTCCGCTGACCGACATGGTCCACGGCATCGCCGATCTCATCGCCTACGCATCCGCAGCGTTCACGCTGCTGCCGGGCGACGTCATCCTGACGGGCACTCCCGCCGGCGTCGGCCCGCTCGTCGCCGGCGACGTCGTGGAGGTCGAGATCGACGGTCTCGGCATGCTGCGCAACATCGTCCGGGATGCCTGACCGGGAGAGCATGCCGCTTCCGACCACGCCCGCCGAGGTCGGCGCGCGTGACGCCGTCCGCCGGCGTGCCCTGGTCGTGCTCTCGCTCGGTCAGGTGCTCGGCGGCATCGGTTTCGGCTCGACGATCTCGCTCGGTGCGGTCATCACCGAGCGGCTCACGGGCGACGAAGCGCTCGCGGGTCTTCCGACCGCGGCGGTGACCCTCGGCGCCGCGCTGCTCGCGATGCCGTTGGCCTCCTTCGCGTCGCGGGCGGGGCGCCGACCGGCACTGGCCTTCGGCATGCTGCTGGCTCTCGTCGGGGTGGTCCTCGTCGTCGTCGGCACAGCTTCCGGGCTGTTCCCCGTGCTGCTGGTCGCGTTCGCGTTGATCGGAGCGGGCCAGGCCGCGAATCTGCAGTCCCGGTTCGCCGCCACCGATCTCGCGACCGATCTCACGCGCGGGCGCGACCTCTCGATCGTCGTGTGGGCGACGACCATCGGCGCTGTGCTCGGTCCGAACCTGATCGGCGCCGGCGAGGCGCTCGGCGACGTGGTGGGGATGCCTCCCCTGACCGGGCCGTACCTGTTCACGGCGGTCGCGCAGCTGCTGGCCATCGCCCTGTACCTCGTCGCTCTGCGGCCCGACCCGCTATTGCTCGCGCGTGCGTCGAGCGCGGGGGGATCCGAGGTGTCGGCGGCGCGCCGGGCGCGTGCCGATCGGCCCCGTGCCGCCCGTTACGCCATGCTCGCCATCGCCGGGTCGCACGGGGTCATGGTGTCCGTCATGGCGATGACGCCCCTGCATCTCGTCCATCACGGTGCGGAGCTCTCGGTCGTCGGGCTCACCATCAGCCTGCACATCGCCGGCATGTACGCGCTGTCACCTGTCTTCGGCATCCTCGCCGACCGCCTCGGGCGCGTGGCGACGATCCTGCTCGGTCAGGCTCTGCTCGCCGTCGCGCTCGTCGTCGCCGCGATGGGAGCCGACTCGGCGTTCGCTATCACCGTCTCGCTGATCCTGCTCGGCCTCGGCTGGAGCGGCGCCACTGTGGCGGGATCGGCGCTGCTCACCGAGGCGTCGTCGCCGGAGCGACGGACGGTGCGTCAGGGGCGCAGCGACGCCATCATGAACGTCGTCGGGGCCGCGGGGGCTGCCGTTGCCGGGGGAGTGCTGGGCCTGATCGGCTTCGCGGGGTTGGCTGTGTGCGCTCTCGCTGTCGTCGCCGTCGTGGTGATCGGCGGCCTTCGCGCGGCCCGATCGACGCGCTCGGCTGACGCCGCCACCGACCCGGTCGAGCTCTAGCTGCCGGGGCACTCAGCGGCAAGCATTTTGCTCGGGCGCGGAAGGCTGGCACCGTGGAGTCATGAGTCACCGCGCACAGCTGATCATCGCCCTCGTCTCGAGCGCGATCCTCTTCCTCTCCATCGCGCTGATGTTCGCGCTGGTGATCATCAGCTTCTTCACCGACGGCATCGATTTCGCGGGCGATTCCCACATCGCCGACGCGATCGGGGCGAGCGGCTGGGCGCTGACCGCCTGACGCACGAACCCGTCGCTCTCTTCAGCTGATCAGGCGAGGAGGGCGTTCGCAGCCAACTCGACGTCGGCCTCGTCGTTGAAGACGTGGAAGGCGACGCGCGCATTGCCGCGCCGACCGGATGCCGCCACCCCGGCGGCCGTCAGACGTGCGAGATCCGCACCCGCGGGGTCGGGCCACGTGACGATGGGGCTCGCGCGCAGCGGCTCGGGCAGTCCGAGCCGCGTGCGGAAGTCCGAGGCGAGACCGGTCACCCGCGCGTGCAGGGCCGCAGGGTCGGCATCCGCGAACATCGCCAGGGCCGGTTCCGCCCCCACCATCGCCTGCCAGGCGGGTGACACGTCAAAGCGTCGGGCGGAGCGGGCGAGGGTCGCGTCGGTCCCGTAGCACGCAGCCCAGGGGTCTTCGCCGGCGTACCACCCGGCATGCAGAGGTGTGAGCGTCGCCGCGAAACCGTCGGAGAGCGCGAGGAAGGCGACGCCGCGGGGCGCGCACAGCCACTTGTACGTGTGACAGACGAGAGCGTCGAACTGCTCGGCGTCCAGGGGGAGCCAACCCGCGGCCTGCGTCGCGTCGCAGAGTGTGCGGGCGTCGTGCCGCCGCGCTGCCGCGACGATCGCCGCCGCGTCGGCGACCTCTCCCGTGGCCGATTGCACGATCGAGAATGCGACGAGGTCGACGTCGGGAGTGATCGCGCCGGCGATGTCGGCGAGCGGGACGGCGCGAACCCGGATGCCGCGCCCGGCGTGCGCGAACGGGAGAACGAGCGAGGAGAACTCGCCCTCGGGGCACAGCACGGTCGCACCATCGGGGAGGGAAGCCGCGATCAGTCCGACCAGGACCGACGTCTGCGACCCGATGGTCACACGGTCGGGGACGGTGGACACCAATCGGGCGAAGTGGGCACGGCAACGTTCGGCCACGTCCGCGTAATGAACGAGATCGGGTCGGACGTCGAGGTCGGCGATGACCGCCGCGCGCGTCGCGGCGGTCGGCAGACCCGTGCTGCAGGCGGCGAGGTAGCCGCGAGACCCGGTGAATGCGGCCTGGAGCGCCTCGGGCGTGAGAGTCGTCGTCTGCATGCATCCAGGCTGCGTGATCCTGACCTATTGGTCTACGGCAGGATTTGCATGCAAAGCATCACGTCTAGTTATCTGTCGGCATGAGCGCTCCGGACTACCGCCTCGACGTCACCGAGTTGCGCGTCGTGCGCGCCGTCGCCGACGGGGGCTCCATCACGGCGGCGGCGACGGCCCTTGGCTATAGCCAGCCGGCCGTGAGCCAGCAGATCAAGCGGCTGGAACAGCGCCTCGGCGTGCCGGTCGTCGAGCGGGTCGGCCGACGGATGCGGCTGACGGAGGCAGGCCGCGTGATCGCCCGGCACGCGGCGGCGGTCGCGACGGTCATCGAGGCGGCCTCGGGTGAACTGGCCGAGCTCGCCGGATTGCGGTCGGGGACCGTGCGCATGGTCGGCTTCCCCTCCGCTTCGCCGACGGTGCTGCCGCGGCTGATGGACCGGCTCGCCCTGGCGGAGCCGGGGCTGACCCTGACGTACGTCGAGGCGGAGCCGCCCGAGGCGATCGCCGATGTGCGGGCGGACCGGGCCGACATCGCTCTGACGTTCGGTTACCCGGGTGATCGGAGCGACCCGCACGGTGAGAACGTCCGAGGACTCGACACCGAGGTCATCGGGTACGACGACCTGCTGGCGGTGCTGCCGGCCGAGCACCCGGCCGCCCGCGGCTCCGGCGCCATCGAGATCGCGCCGCTGGCGCACGAGGCCTGGATCGCGGGGTGTCCCCGTTGCCGCGGCCATCTGCTCGAGGTGTGCGGCCGAGCCGGGTTCGTCCCCGCGATCCGCTTCGAGACCGACAACTTCGTCGCGGTCGAGCAGCTGGTCGCACAGGGAATCGGTGTCGCGACCCTCCCCGGGCTCGCGGTCGCGTCGTTCCCCGTCCTCCCCGGGGTGGTGACGCGCCCGCTTCCCGCGAGCGAACGCCGCGCCATCCACGCGGTGTCCGCGGGCGGTGCGGGGCGGGTTCCTGCGGTGGCATCGGTCCTGGGGCACCTGCGGGCCGTCGTCGCGGAGCTCACCGGCGGCGACGCTCACGAGAACTAAGCTGGAGGGGATGTCCACCGCACCGCACCCCGCCACCACGACCGCCACCGGAACCGATGTCCGCGTGCGGTTCTGCCCGTCGCCGACCGGTCTGCCGCACGTCGGCCTCATCCGCACGGCCCTGTTCAACTGGGCCTACGCACGCCACAACGGCGGCAAGATGGTCTTCCGCATCGAAGACACCGACGCCGCGCGCGACAGCGAGGAGAGCTACCAGCAGCTGCTCGAAGCGCTGCGGTGGCTCGAGATCGACTGGGACGAGGGCGTCGAGAAGGGCGGCCCGCACGCGCCGTACCGCCAGTCGCAGCGCCACGAGATCTACCGCGAGGTGCTCGACAAGCTCATCGCCGCCGGGGTCGTCTACGAGTCGTACTCGACCGCCGAGGAGATCGACGCCCGCAACGAGGCGAACGGCCGCGCGAAGCAGCTCGGCTACGACAACTTCGACCGTGACCTCACCGACGAGCAGAAGGCCGCCTTCCGTGCCGAGGGTCGTGAGCCCGCGTGGCGCCTGCGCGTGCCCGACCACGACCTCACCTTCGTCGATCTCATCCGCGGCGAGGTGACCTTCCCCGCCGGGTCGTTCCCCGACTTCGTCATCGTTCGCGCCGGCGGCGTTCCGCTCTACACGTTCGTGAACCCCGTCGACGACGCGCTCATGGGCATCACCCACGTTCTGCGCGGCGAGGACCTCATGCCGTCGACGGCGCGTCAGCTCGCGCTGTACGCGGCGCTCATCGAGGCCGGGGTCACCGATTTCGTCCCGCGGTTCGGTCACATGCCCCTCGTCCTCGGTGAGACCGGCAACAAGAAGCTGTCGAAGCGCGACCCGAAGGCTGACCTCTTCCTGCAGCGTGAGAAGGGCTTCATCCACGAGGGGCTCCTGAACTACCTGTCGCTGCTCGGTTGGTCGATCGCGCCCGATCGCGACGTCTTCACGCGCGACGAGCTGATCGCCGCGTTCGACATCGCCGACGTGAACCCGAACCCGGCCCGCTTCGACCAGAAGAAGGCCGAGTCGATCAACGGCGACCACGTGCGGATGCTCGCGCCCGACGACTTCGCCGAGCGCCTCGTGCCCTACCTCGCCGGCGCCGGGCTGATCGAGAACCCTCCCACGGCGGCGCAGCGCGAGATCCTCGAGGCCGCGGCGCCCCTCGTCCAGGAGCGGATGCAGCTGCTCGGCGATGCACCGGGTCTGCTCGGCTTCCTGTTCCGCTCCGAGGTCGCGTACGACGACGATGCCCTCTCGGGCCTTCCGGCGAACGCGGGGGAGGTGCTCGTCGCATCGGTCGGCGCCCTCGAGCTCGTCCCCGAGCAGGGCTTCACCGCAGCCGCGGTGCAGGATGCCCTCGCGCCCGCCCTCATCGAGGGGCTCGGGCTCAAGCCGCGTGTCGCCTACGGGCCGCTGCGTGTCGCCCTCAGTGGACGTCGCGTGTCGCCGCCGCTGTTCGAGTCGATGGAGCTGCTCGGCAAATCCGAGACCATCCGCCGGCTCGACGCGCTCGTCCAGCGCGTCGGCTGACGCGCCCGGGCGGCGCTCGGTTAGGCCCCACCGCATCCGTCGGGTATAGTTGATCCTCGGTGCGACTGAGGTCAAACCGACCATGGGGTATGGTGTAATTGGCAACACGGCTGATTCTGGTTCAGTTGTTCTTGGTTCGAGTCCAGGTACCCCAGCTTCGAGAAAGCCCCGCTTCGGCGGGGCTTTTCCGTTTCCCGCCGCGAGTGACCGTGATCAGTGGAGCCGGGGCGACGGCGCCAGCCGGGGTGCCACGACGGCGGCGACGATCAGCGGTGCCGCCAGGAAGAGCCAGGCCGCAGCCGAGGCCCCCGGCATCGCGAGCAGGACACCCACGATGAGGTTGCCGATCAGCACCGCGACGCCCCCGCAGGTGGCGAGCAGGCCGAAGAACGACCCCGTCGGGTGATCGTCCGCGAAACGGGGGACAAGCGACAGGGCTGTCGGGTTGGTCGTCATGTGGCCCGCCACGACGAGAGATGCCGCGACGACGACGATGGTGACGCGTGCGGCATCCGTCACCGGCGTCATCGCGCCGATCGCCACGACGGCGAAGCCGGCGGCGGAGAGGGCATAGCCGAGGCGGAGGGCGACCGGAGCGCCGACACGTGCCGACCAGCGGGCCACGGGGATCTGCAGGGCCAGCGTGAGAACCGACACCCACGCGAACATCCCGGCGGTCGCGGTCGCCGGGTGAGCCGTCGTCGCGAGCTGCAGCGGCAGCGCCAGATAGAGCTGGTTGTAGGCCAGCAGGTCGGCGGCGTGCGCGGCCGAGAAGCCGACGAAGCGCCGGTCGCGCAACGACCACCAGCGTCTTGTCGGACCCGCCGCGACCTTCGAGGTGTGTTCGCGGCGCGCGGCGGGCAGCGAGAAGGCGAGGAACAGTCCGATCAGGACGAAGAAGGCGGCCCCGCAGAGCGCGACCGCTTCGAAGCCCCAGCCGAGGAGAGCGGCACCGACCATGGGTCCGGTCACGGCTCCCAGCTCGCCGGTGATGCTGAGCCAGGCGAAGAGCGAGGCACGTGTTCCGGTTCCCGCGGGCGGTCGCCGGCCCTCGGCGTCCGCGAGGAGCACGTTGAGCCCCGGTGAGAACAACGCTCCGCCGAGGCCCGTGAGCACGGTACCGATGACGAACAGGGCGAGCTGGGGCGGTTCCAGCAGCAGGGATGTCGCAAGCGTCGTGAATCCGGCCACGCGAATGCCGCAGCCGAGGAGAATGACGCGGCGCGCGCCGATTCTGTCGGCGAGCACCCCGCCGATGAGGAACATTCCCTGCTGGGCGAACGTGCGGATCCCGAGAATCAGTCCGACGGTGGTGGCCGCGACGCCGAAGTCCTCGGTGAGGACGAGCGCGAGGAAGGGCACAACGGCGTAGAAGCCCGTGTTGAAGAGGAACTGCGTCGCCAGCAGCACCGGGGTGCGCGCGGCGCGCGGTGCTGCGGCACCGGGAGATGGTTCGGGCACGTCGGTCTCTCTCGGGCTTCGGATGGCGTCGGCGGACCGCGTCGGGGCCCGCGGAGGGGGTGGGTCGTGCAACGCACCGAAACGATCATCGCAAGACGACGGCCGTGCGGCCGCGAACGGCGTGCCGTGGAGTCACAATGGGCGTATGGGACTCTTCACGCAGCGACCCGAAGAACCGAGCGAATGGGCGGGTCTGCCCTCCGAGCCCGTTCGTCGGAAGTCGAACGCCGAGCTGCTGCCCGACGAGCCGCCGCCCGCCGATCCCGCGGGCGACCTGCTCGGCGGGGGCGGTATCGCGTCGATCGCGATCCCGCTCACGCCCCCGACCGCATCGGAGGGTGGAGAGGTCGACACCGACGGTGGCGCGGAATCGACCAGCAGCGAGCCGCCCACTGTCTGACACGTGTCGGATAGGCTGACGTCATGGACCCGCGGTCGATGCGCAGCCGAGAGGCACTGCGCCGGGCCGCGCTCGATCTGGCTGCGACGCGCCCGCTCTCCGACCTTTCGGTGTCGGAGATCTGCCGCACGGCGGGCGTGACGCGCGACACCTTCTACCGTCATGCCGATGCCCCGGTCTCGCTCGTCGCCGACGCGCTGAGCGTCGAGCTGGCGGAGGTGCTCTCCGACGTCGGCGAGCTCGACTCGCTCTCGACCGCCGAGACCCTGCTGCTCACGCACGTCAAGGAACGAGCCGACGTTTACCGCGGGGCGCTGCATCCTTCGCTCGCCGCGCCGATCCGCGACGTGCTCGAGCGGGTCGTCGCCGGCGGCCTCGTGGAATGGCTCGAACGACATCCGGAGATCGAACCACCCGCGATCGACGATGTGCCGTCGCGAGAGATCGCCGTCGCGTACGCGGCGGGCGGGACGGTCGCCGCCATCGAGTCCTGGCTGCGCTCCGGCGCGGACGACGTTGCGTGGGCGACGAGGGCGATTCTCGCCGCATCACCGGAATGGTGGCTGCGGTGACGCAGCCGAACGAGAGGAGATCACGATGAAGGCAGCAGTGTTCCACGCGAAGGAAGACCTCCGCGTGGAGAACGTCGACGAACCCACGGTGAGCGCAGGCCAGGTGAAGCTGAAGAACGCCTTCGCGGGCATCTGCGGGTCGGATCTGCACGTCTACTACGCCCCGGAAGCCGCGGGCCTCACGCTCGACGAGCCGCACCCCGTGACGGGCGCGCAGCTTCCGCAGATCCTCGGTCACGAGTTCGCGGGAACCGTCGTCGAGGTCGGCGACGGGGTCGAGGGGGTCGCGGTCGGCGACCGTGCCGCCGTCTGGCCCGTCTACTACTGCGGCGAGTGCCCCGCATGCCAGAAGGGCATGTTCAACGCCTGCCAGAAGATCGGGTTCCACGGCCTCAGCTCTCACGGCGGCGGCATGGCGGAATTCACGACGGTTCCGGCGTCGATGCTCCACAAGCTCCCCGAGAACGTCGATCTGCGGATGGGCGCCCTCGTCGAGCCCATGGCCGTCGCGTGGCACGCGGTCGAGCGCTCCTTCGTGAAGGAGGGGCAGACCGCGATCGTCGCGGGTGCCGGTCCCATCGGCATCGGAGTCTGGTTCGCTCTCAAGGCTCACGGTGTCGAGAAGGTGCTCGTCTCGGAGCCGAGCGCGTCGCGGCGCGAGACGATCGCCGCGCTCGGGGCCTCGGTCGTCGACCCTGTCTCGGGCGACCTCGCCGCAGCGGTGGCCGAGCTGACCGACGGACGCGGTGCCGACGTCGCGTTCGACGCCGCAGGCGCCGGCCCCGCCATCACGTCGGGACTCGCGAGCCTGGTGCCCGGCGGGCGCCTCGTCGTCGTGGCGATCCACGAGCGCGCGATGGAGTTCTCGCCGACGCAGCTCGTGATGGCCGAGACCGAGATCGCGGGGGCGCTGGCGTACCTGCCGGCCGACTTCGATGCCGTCATCGAAGCCATGTCGCGCGGCGTCTACGACACGACGGGATGGGTCGAGGAGGTCCCGATCGACGGTGTCGTCGGCGCCATCGAGAAGCTCCGTGGTGGGGCCGGGGCGAAGATCCTGGTGCGCTCGGAGGCCTGAGGCCGGACGCCTGATCCCGCAGCCGAGAGCCCGCGAGTCCGAGTCATCGGCTCGCGGGCTTTTGCGTGCCCCGCCGCAGAAGCGAGCGTCAGGCGCGACGCGGCCGCGGTGCCGGCGGCGGCGGAACGGGTTTCGCCGCGACGATGTCCGAGCGGCGGATGCGCTCGACACCGCGCTTGCCGTCCACCACGACCAGCTCGTCGTCCGCGCTCAGCAGCTCGCCGAGAGCATCCGTCGCCTGTCCCGTCGGCAGCAGGTAGCGCACGACGACGCGAGCGCCGGGAGCGGGCAGCCTCACCATGCGCCGGGGGAGTAGTCCTTGAGGAAGACCCCGAACAGATCTTCGCCGGCCTCGCCGCGGACGATCGGGTCGTAGACGCGCGCCGCGCCGTCGACGAGGTCGAGCGGGGCGTGGAAGCCCTCCTCAGCGAGACGCACCTTGGTCGGATGGGGACGCTCGTCGGTGATCCATCCGGTGTCGACGCTCGTCATCAGGATGCCGTCGGTCTCGAACATCTCGCGGGCGCTCGTGCGCGTGAGCATGTTGACGGCGGCCTTGGCCATGTTCGTGTGCGGGTGACCGGGGCCCTTGTAGCCGCGGTTGAACACGCCCTCCATCGCGCTGACGTTGACGACGTAGGTGCGGCGGGCCGGGCTCGCGGCCAGCGAGGCGCGCAGCTTCGAGACGAGCAGGAAGGGCGCGGTGGTGTTGGCGAGCTGGACCTCGAGCATCTCGAGCGGGTCGACATCGCCGACGCGCTGCGTCCACGAGTTCACGCTGTCGAGGTCGGGAATGAGTCCGCCGGCGTCGATCGCTGTGCCGGCGGCGAGGCGTTCGAGCGAGCTCGAACCCGCGGCCATCGCCTGCTCGGTGAGCTCGTCGGCGCGCGAGGCTGCGGCGGCGAGGATGGGGTGAGCGTTCACCGAACGCTCGAGCGCTTGCGGGTGCATGTCGTTCGTGTGGCCGAAGGTGACCAGCTCGGGCAGCGGTCCGTCCGGCAGCGGTGAGAGCTCGGCGTCGACGAGGGGCTGGTAGGCGCCGGGGGAGCGTCGCACCGTTTGGGTGGCGTTGTTGATCAGGATGTCGAGCGGACCGGCCGCGGCGACGTCATCCGCGAGCCCGACGACCTGAGCGGGGTCGCGCAGATCGATGCCCACGACCTTGAGCCGGTCGATCCATTCCGCCGAGTCGGGAAGGCTCGTGAACCGGCGGACCGCGTCGCGGGGGAAGCGCGTCGTGATGGTGGTGTGCGCGCCGTCGCGCAGCAGCCGCAATGCGATGTACATCCCGATCTTGGCGCGCCCGCCGGTGAGCAGCGCCCGGCGTCCCGTGAGATCGGTGCGGGCGTCGCGCTTCGCGTGGCTGAGAGCGGCGCAGTCCGGGCACAGCTGGTGGTAGAAGGCGTCCACGATCGTGTACGGCTGCTTGCAGATGTAGCAGGCGCGCGCCTTGATGAGGGTGCCGGCGATCGGAGCGGTCGTCGACGACGAGATCGGGATGCCGCGGGTCTCGTCGTCGATGCGGTCGGGGGCGCCGGTCGCGGTGGCGTGCACCACGGCACGGTCGGCGGAGGCAACGGCATCCCGGATCTCGCGGCGCCGCACCTTCTTCGCCGCCTTGAACATCGCCGCCGTCGCGCGACGCACCGTGACGTAGTCCGGGTGCGCGTGGTCGATGTCGGCGAGCTGCTCCAGAACGCGCAGCGTCGCGGCGAGGTCGGCCGGATCGATGCCGCTGGGCGCGACGGAAGCGGGGGAGATCGTGTCGGGAAGCACAGGGAATTCTACGACATCCGGACTGCGGGTCTTCGGTGGACCGCGTCGTGCGGTCTGGCTCAGGCCCGTCGCGGTGGACCGAGCGACGCTCGCTCCACGATCGGCATCTCGACCAGCTCGTTCGAAAGATCACGGCGACCGAGCAGCATCTCGGCGCCCAATGCTCCGATCTCGGGGTACGGCAGCCGCGCTGTCGTCAGACCCGGGCGCTGATACCCCGCGAGCACTTCGTCGTCGAAAGAGATGACCGACATGTCATCGGGAATGCGCAGTCCCGCTTGAGCGAGGGCCTGGTAGGCGCCGAGCGCGACAGCATCGTTGCCAGCGAGGAGGGCGGTGACGTCGGGGTGCTCGTCGAGCAGCCGGACCGTACCGTCGAAACCGAGGTCCGGTTGCCAATCGAGCATCGGAATCTGCACCGGCTCGATACCAGCGCCGGCGAACGCGGCGTCGATACCCGCGAAGCGGAGGGCGATCGTGGCGCTCTGCGAGAGGTCGCGGACGTGCGCGTCGGGTAGCCGCCCCACCACGCCGATCCGCGAATGCCCCGCACGGACGAGGCGCTCCGCGACTGCCCGACCCGCCGCGCGTTCGTCGGGCAGGACGCTGGCATGGCCGTCGGCGGTCACGCCGTTGACGAGCACGATCGGCACATCGGTGGAGGTCGTCGGCAGTGCGATACGGCGGGCCCGCATCAAACCGATCAGGATGCCGTCGACGCGATGATCGATCATCGTCTCGAAGGCCTCATCGATCGCGCCGTCCGCCCCGCCTGTCTCGGCGATGAGCACCGTGTGATCGTGCGCCTTGGCGACCTCGAGCGCGCCTCCAAGAAGGCCGGACGCCTGCCGGGTCAAGGTGACCTCGTCGGAGATGAAACCGATCGTGCGCGTCCGGCCCTTGCGCAGGATCCGGGCGGCGGGATTGGGGCGGTAGTCGAGCTCTGCGGCGGCGGCGCGAACCCGCTCTGCTGCTGCGGCGGAGAGTCGCGAGCCGGGACGATCGTTGAGGATCATGCTCACCGCGGCCTTCGACATGCCTGCGCGTGCGGCGACGTCGGCGAGGGTCGCCCTACGCGTCGGCTCTGTCATGCGACACTCCCTCGTGGTGGCGGCAGCGATGGCTCAGTGTTCATCGTTCATCGACGGCTCAGCGGATGCGCTGTGCTGAATTGGTTCAGCTTACCCGTAGCGCCCCGCACCCCAAGATGCTACGTTGCTCCTGCTGAACGCATTCAGCATCCAAGCAGTGGTCGCCGGATCCGACGGTGATCCGACACGCAGGAGCAACGACGTGGTTGAACTCACTCGACGGGCGACCCTCGCCCTCCTCGGGCTAGGCGTCGTCGGCACGGCGGTCTCATGGCCGAGACTGACCGGTTCCGACATCCCCGGCCGTAGATCCGATGTCCTCACGGTGGCGCTGTTCGGCACCGCACAGGACGCCGCAGCGCGGCAGTCGCTCGTTGACGGTTTCCAGCGGCTGCATCCCGACATCCCGGTGCGGATCGTGGCCATCCAGGGGCAGGATTGGAGCAACTTCTTCGCGAAGATCCTGACGATGGTCGCCGCAGGCGACGCGCCCGATGTCGTCTCGGTCGCCACCGAGGGCACGCAGCTGTTCGCCGAGCGCCTCGCGCACCCGATCGACGAGTTCGTGCGCCGCGACGCCGCGGAGCTGCGCGACTACTTCGACGACGTGCACCCGAGCCTCGTCGAGTCGTTCATGTACCAGGGGAGTCTCTTCCAGCTGCCCGACAACTTCAACGCGGCCAACGTGTTCTACAACACCGCGGCGCTCGAGCGCGCGGGCCTCGAGCGACCCCGGGACGACTGGACCGTCGATGACTTCTTCTCGGTCGCGCGAACCATGCGCGACAGCGCGTCCGGCTCGTTCCTGCCGTACTTCTGGAACAACCGCCTGTGGGGCGGTGTCGTGCCCTGGCTCTACGTCAACGACGCCAGCTTCCTCACCGAGGAGAAAGCGAGCGGCGGCGACTGGTTCTGGTCGCAGTTCTATCCGAATGACAAACCGCGCGGCGGGGGTTTCCTCTGGCGGGGAGCCGACGCACTCGGCGAGCGCACGGTGGAGAGCTTCGAGGTGCTGCAGCGCATGGTCGCCGAGGGCCTCGCCGCCAACCCGGCCCAGGGCGGCGGCAACGAGCTCGTCTCGCTCTTCGCGCGCGGATCGGTCGGTATGACCCCCTCCGGCGGCTTCTGGGTACACGGGCTGAACGAGGCGGGCTTCCCGAACGACGCGTACGACGTCACCTACTTCCCCCAAATGCGCAGTCAGCGACATCAATTCGGCGCGGGTGGCTACGCGATGATGCGGACCTCACCCCGTAAGGACCAAGCCTGGGAATGGATGAAGTACTGCATCTCGCGCGAGGGCATGGGGCTGGCCCACACCCGGCCCGACTCGTCGCTGCCCCGCCGCTCGCTCAACACGGAGCTGTACGGGGCGGGGGTCGGTCCGCGGCACTGGGAGGTGTTCTACGACACTCTCGACCGATTCCCCGATACCGCGCCGATGCCGGCCCCGCCGCAGCAGGCGGCGGTCGAGTCGGCCCTCATCAAGAACGTCGTCGCAACCATCACGAACGGTCCCGGCGGCGTGCGCCGGGGACTCGAGACGATGCAGCGTGACCTCGAAATCGCTCTGAAGGGACGTTGATGTCCACCTCATCTCTCGCTCCGATTCCGCCTACGGTCGCCGTGGTCACCGCCGACACCGCAGCGGCTCGCCGAGCCCGCAGCGGCCGCCCGCCTCGACTGCTCGTCTGGACGTTCCTCGCGCCGACACTCATCGGGCTGGGACTGTTCAGCTTCCTGCCCATCCTGGGCTCGTTCGCGCTGGCGTTCTTCCGCTGGGACATCATCTCGGCTCCAGAGTTCGTCGGGATCGACAACTTCGTCGACCTGGCGGCCAACCCGACCGTGCGCGTGTCGTTCCTGAACACCGTCGGCTTCGTCGCGGTCGCCGTGGTCCTGCAGCTCGGCGTCGCTCTGCTGCTGGCGATTCTGGTGCAGTCGCGCATGCCCGAATGGCTGCGCACCGTCTTCCGCTCCGCGCTCTTCTTCCCCCTCGTGCTGTCGGCCGCCTCCGTGTCGCTCGTCATGGCCTACTTGTTCAACCAGGAGTTCGGTCTCGTCAATCAGCTCCTTGCCTTCCTCGGCGTCGGGAAGATCGGGTGGTTGACGACGGGGATCGGGGCCAAGGTCGTCGTGCTGTTCGTGTACGTCTGGCAGAACTTCGGCTTCACGTTCCTGCTCTTCATCGGCGGGCTCGCCGCGATCCCGCGGGAGGTCTACGAGGCGTCGTCGCTGGACGGTGCCACCGGGTGGTCGCAGTTCCGGCACGTCACCCTGCCGCTGATCAGCCCCACGCTGCTGGTCGCCTCCGTCATGGCGATCATCAGCGCGCTGCAGATCTTCGACCAGCCCTACGTGCTCACCCGCGGCGGTCCCGGCGATGAGACCCGTACCGCCGTCATGGTCATCTACGAGTCGGCCTTCCAGCGGCTCGAGTTCGGCGCGGCAGCGGCGATCGGCATCGTCCTGACGTTGCTGATCATGCTCGTCACCGCCATCCAGTTCCAGCTCAGCAAGCGCTTCGTCTTCTACGGGTAGAGGTCCGTCATGTCCATCGCAACCGTCTCCGCCCGTTCGGCGCGCCCGCGTCTGGCGACCGCCGGCCGCTTCGCACTCCTCGGCATAGCCGCCTTCTTCACCCTGGCCCCCGTCATCTGGACGCTCATCACGGCGCTGACGCCGAACGACGTCGACACCGGGCGGGCCACGGTGGGGTTCGCCGCCTTCGCCGACGTGTTCGACAAGATCCCGGTCCTGCTGTACACCTGGAACAGCGCTCTCGTGACGCTTCTCATCGCTGCCGGGCAGATGCTGACGGCTGCGATGGCCGGGTACGTCTTCGCGAGGTACGAGTTCCGCAGCAAGAAGCTCCTGTTCGGCCTGATCATCGCCACGATGATGGTGCCGATGCAGGTGACGATCGTGCCGGTCTTCATGCTCATCCGCGGGATGGGGCTCGCCGATACGCTTCTCGCGCTCATCGTGCCGATGCTGCCGACCGCCTTCGGGACGTTCCTGATGCGTCAGTATTTCCTCGGCCTGCCGGCCGAGCTGGCAGAGGCGGCGCAGATCGACGGGGCCGGGCCGTGGAAGGTCTTCTTCAGCATCTACCTGCCCCTCGCGACGCCCGGGCTCGCGATCGTCGGCATCCTCGCCTTCAACTATCACTGGAACGAGTTCTTTCGGCCTCTGATCCTCACGATCAGCGAGCAGAACTTCACCCTGCCCCTCGGGCTCGTCACGCTGCAGGGCAACCTCGGGACCGGCTCGGTGTCGACCGTGCTCGCCGGCGTGATCCTCTCGATGATCCCCGCGGTGCTGGTGTTCGTCTTCGGGCAGAAGCCGCTCCGCGAGGGCCTGACCGCCGGCGTCAGCAAATGACCCCCCTACCCCCATCGTCCCGGAAAGGACCCCATGACCCTGCCCAGCGCGACCTCGATCGAGCACGCCGACCGCAGCTTCCCCCGCCTGCACTCGCGACCGGAGAGCGGGTGGGTGAACGATCCCAACGGCATCCTCTACCTGGACGGTCGGTGGCACGTCTTCTTCCAGTACAACCCGGCTTCCGCTCGTCACGCCGACATCTGCTGGGGACACATGAGCTCGCCGGACCTGCTCACGTGGAATGAGCACCCGGTGGCACTGCGTCCCGTGCCCGGCGGGCGTGACTCGTTCGGATGCTGGAGCGGGGTCGCGACGATCGACGACGGCGTGCCTGCGCTCGTCTACTCCGGGGTCCAGGCGGGCGACGATCGCTCCGACGCCCTCGTCGTGCGCGGCGCTCGAGACGGATCATCGTGGGGACCCGAGCGCGTCGTTGCGGCGGAGATGCCTGCCGACCCGCGCTTGATCGTCGTGCGCGACCCCTTCCTGTTCGAACTCGGCGGACGGAGGTGGGCGCTGCAGGGAGCGGGTTTCGCCGAGAGCGGCGGCGCGCTGCTGCTGTACGACGCGTCCGATCTCGACGATTGGCGCGAATGCGGCATCCTGATCGACGCGAGTGACTCGATCGCCCGC
Organism: Microbacterium sp. Yaish 1; assembly: GCF_002245215.1. GTDB lineage: Bacteria > Actinomycetota > Actinomycetes > Actinomycetales > Microbacteriaceae > Microbacterium. Next base: position 495,281 of record NZ_NPMR01000002.1, on the reverse strand, counting down.
GATCTCCCGGAATGCGATGCCTGGGAGTGCCCGCAGCTCGTCCGTGTCGGTGAGAGCTGGGTGCTCATCGTGTCGCTCTGGCGTTACAACGCCCCGCACCGCGGTGTCGGCTACATCGTGGGCGATCTCGTCATCGACGAGCGTTCGGGACTCCCGGTGTTCTCCTCGCGGCGCGCCGGGATCCTCGACACCGGTTCCAGCTTCTACGCACCCCAAGCGGTGCAGTCCGACGGGCGGGACGGCGTCGAGCCTCGTGTTCTGCTCTGGGGATGGGCGCAGGAGATCGCCCCCGCCGGAGTCCGTACGCGCTCGCAGACCGACAACGATGACAACGGCTGGTCGGGGCTGCTCACGTTCCCGCGCGAGCTGGTCGTGCACCAGGATGCCGTCGAGTCCGTGCCCGCTCGCGAGCTGGTGGCGCTGCGCGGTCCGGATGCCGATCCGGACGAGCTGCCCGACCAGGCTGAGATCGAGCTGATCGGGCCGGGGGCCGCCGAGCTCGGTCTGGGTGACGATGCGGCGGTACAGGTGATCTGGCGCGGCGAGCTCGCAGACGGCGAGCAGATCCGTCTTCTGATCGATGCTTCCATCGTGGAGGTGTTCTTCTCGGGGCGCGAGGCGGCGACCTATCGGGCCTACCCGCAGACGGGGGAGCGGTTCGTTCTGCGCGCCGATCGCTCCGTCGGCCTGCGCGCCTGGCAGCTCGTGCAGCCGTAGAGAGGGGACGACCCCGCCGGAGATGAGATCTCACGGCGGGGCCGTCAGTGAGCCCTGGGAGAAAGTGACCCGAACACCGTCTCTACCGAGCCGCTCACGTACAACAGTGAAGCTACGCGGTCGAGAACCGGATCGCGGGGTCGTTGACGCCGCGCTTCCGACTCTGCTACGCGATCAGCGCATCGCCTCGCCGATGTACGAGTACTTCAGGAAGACCTCTGACGCCCAGCCCGCCTCTTCGAGAACGCCCTGAACGGCCGTGAGCATGTAGCGGGAGTCCCAGCCCATGTAGAGGTAGCTACCCTCGCCGAGTTCGTCCCACTGGCCGTTCCACGCCATCGCGGGGTACACCGGGCCGCCGCGACGGGCGCTGAAGTCGACGACGCTCTGGCGGGAGTCCACCCAGAGGCGCTTGAAGACGCGGTTGAACAGGTACCGGACGTCGGGAACCTCCCAGTGCTCGCCGCGGAACTCGACGTAGTCGAACTCGCGCTGCCAGCCGCGCGGCCAGCCCCGTCGCAGCTTGGCGTCGAGGATCGGCGTGAGGTTGTCGTCGTCGATGCCGGTCAGCGGCGGCCGCCGCCACAGGTCGACGAATCGCGCTGCCAGCTCCTCCGTCCGGACGCCGATCGCCGCGGTATCCCAGCTCGCGCGGTCGGCGATCTCGCGCGACATCGTCACCGCGCTGCCCGCCAGGAGCGGACGCAGCTGCGGGAAGGTGGCATCGAGCGCGCGCTCCGCGCGCTCCTGTTCGAGCAGCGTGAGGTTGCCGATCGTGTGCGCCAAGGCGCGGTGGCTGTTCTGCTCGTCCTCGCTGTACTCGGCGAAGCGTCGCGCGCCGTCTCCCGACCAGTCGTCGCCGGCGCCGGCGGGGAAGACGGGCGATACGTCGAGCAGGTCGCCCGGATCGACGTCGGCGAGGCGCCCGAGAACGTATCGCGGGTGGGGGAGGTCGCCGTATTTGAGTCCCACGCGCACGCGCTCGTCCGAGGGGGTGATGCGCGCGATCGCACGAGTCAGGGCGTCGGGTCCCTCGGCGTACGCACGGCAGAGGCGTGCGACGAGCCGCTCCGTCGCGATGCCGACGACGACACGGCGCAGCAGGAGCGACTGGATGTCTTCGAGACGGGCGATCAGCTCGTCGCGGGGCAGGATGCCGGCGCGCTGATCGTGCACGAGTCGCATCGCGAGCGGGAACATCTGGCGTCCGAGCACCGCGAGGTACCCGAGCTGTCGGCCGACCTCCGGGTCCTCGCTCGTGGCGGGATCGAGCAGCTCCCGGTAGATCTCCGAGAACGTCCGCCAGCTTGTCGCGTGCTCCCGCAGGCTGCCGATGTCGAGCCGCGGGAACTGCTGCCGGAATACGTCGTAGACGCCGCGCCCCCCGGTGATGAGCACCTCGCGCCCCGTGAGCATCACGAGGTAGTGGTTCCAGAACGACCCGATCGCATCGCCGGTGTTCTGCTCGATCGGGAGCCAGTACTCCTGCTCGATCTCGTTCTGCTCGGTGTGCGTGAGCCCCATGAGCACGTAGTTGTGGATGAGTTCGTGGTCGCGCAGCGGCTCGCCCGTGGAGTTCAGGCTCTCGAAGATCTGCTGTGCGTTGGCCTGCGCTCCCAGCGTGATGGCGACGTGCTCGAGCTTCTGCAGTCCGCGCCACAGCGCCGCCGCCTCGCCGGGCCGGATCTGGCTGCGGAAGAACGCGTAGTTGTCGTCGAAGCGCGAGGCTCGCTGCTCGTCCTCGGGGTCGCGGCGGTCGAGCACGACGCTCTCGAAGACGTCGGCCCAGGCCCGGTGCGGTCGGAGCTTGGTGCGCGTGCGATCGTCGGCCCGGACGAGGACCGCCTCCAACTCGCGCGCGAGCTCGGGATCGTCGTGGCGCAGGGTGTGGTGCAGTGCCGCGACGAGCAGCATGAGGGTGGTGATCCGCTGCTGCCCGTCGATCAGCACGAGCTGGGCGTCGTCGTCGGCCGAGGTGCTCGCGGTGGAGAGTATCGATCCGATGAAGTGGGTGTGAGTGTCATCGGAGGCGGACACCGACCGGATGTCGCCGAGCAGCTGCTCGCAGCCGCCGATGTCCCAGCGGTACTGCCGCTGGTAGACCGGGACGACGATGGTGGTGTCGGATGCCGAGAGCCAGCCGATCGTGTTGACGGCGGTCGCTTCGACATTCGTGGCAGTGCTCATGTTCTCCGAAATCGCTCCTCGAAAACCCCGGACGAGTCTACCGGCGCGCTCAGGAGCCCTAGGTAGGCTGACCTAAGTCGGGCCTGTAAAAACTTCGCTTGTCCGACAGAAAGGTCATGATCCGTCATGGGTTACATCAAGTCCGCTGCCCTCGAGGAGACCGGCTACGTCGTCCTCGACCGCTACAACAAGGAGATCGATCCGAAGGAGTGGCTCGACGTCGAGTACGTCGACTGGAAGTCCTCGGGCGACACCCGTTTCGCCCCGCTGGCCTCGGCCAAGGGTGAGATCGAGTGCAACGGTTTCTGGAACCACAAGCCGCCGCGCACCGACAAGGACGGCGTGTGGATCGACTCGCAGACCGCGATCGCGCCGACTCTGACCGCGCGTGCGCAGGAGCCCGGCGCGAACGTCGGCCGCTGCCGCATCATCGAGCTGCAGCCGAACACGTACGCCGACTGCCTCTACAACCTGCACCAGGACGACAACAACCGCCTCAACCCCGACGGCACGGGCTGGGTCGTCCGCGGCTTCTTCAACCTGACGGACGACAAGACGAGCTACTTCGTGCTCCGTGAGAACCGCACCGATCCCAGCGAGGAGACGCGTATCGCGCTGCCCGCCGGTGCGCAGCTCATCGTCGACACCCAGCGCCTGTGGCACGCGGCCGCCCACTACGGCGACGAGCCGCGCTACTGCCTCATCACGTCGTGGGAGTCGGGCCCCGAGCTCGATGCCTACATCGCGAAGTACAACGGCGTGAACAAGGTGGAGAGCTACCCGGTCGACCAAGAGACCCTCGACGCTGGTCAGATCGAGCAGGAGCGCCGTATCGCAGCTCGTGCGGCCGCGCTCGCAGCGCGTGGCCAGCAGGAGGTCATCGCGATGAGCGAGGCCTGAGCCTCGGATTCTCCCGGAGGGAGGCGTCGGCTGCGGCCGGCGCCTCCCTCCGTCGTTTCCGGCCTCGGGACCAAAGACTGTGTTGCATTTTGTTGCTTTGCGTTTGATCGCGTTGTATCGTGTGGGCATCCGAAGGAGGATGTCGTGTACGCAATGGAGCGCCAGCAGCTCATCGAACGAATGCTCGCCGCCCACGGCCGCGTCGCCGTGGTCGACCTCGCGTCGCGGTTCGACGTCACGACCGAGACGGTCCGCCGCGACCTCGCGGTCCTCGAGGAGACCGGCGTCCTGCGCCGGGTCCACGGAGGCGCCGTCTCGGCAGAACGCGTCAGCACGGCCGAGCCCTCCGTCGCGGAACGCTCCCAGCGGCACTCGGCTGCCAAAGAGCGGATCGCCCGTCGCGCGTTGTCTGCGCTTCCGGGCGGCGCCGGATCGATCTACGTCGATGCGGGCACGACGACCGCCGCCTTCGCCGAGGCGCTCATCGCGCGCAGCGCGCCCAGCGGTCTCGAGGTCGTCACGCATTCGATGACGATCGCTCACTCGCTCGCCGGCGCGAGCGGCATCGGGCTGACCGCGATCGGCGGGCGCGTCCGCGGACTGACCGCGGCCGCCGTCGGATCCGACACCGTGGCGGCCATCTCACGGCTGCGCCCCGACGTGGCCTTCCTCGGCACGAACGGCATCGCGCGGGGCGCCGGACTGACCACGCCCGATCCCGACGAGGCCGCCGTCAAGCGCGCCGTCGTCGCCGGCGCCCGGCGGGTCATCCTGCTCGCCGACGCCGACAAGTTCGACTCTGAATTGCTCGTCTCGTTCGCCGACCTCCCGGACCTCGACGTCGTCGTGACCGACCGGGAGCCGGATGAGGACCTCGCCCGCGCCTTGCGCGAGGCCGACGTGGAGGTATGGATCGCATGATCGTGACCCTGACGGTGCACCCGTCGCTCGACCGCACCATCTCGATCGACGCGCCGCTGCGCGTCGGCGAGGTGCAGACGGCATCCGCCATCCGTGAGGATGCCGGAGGCAAGGGCATCAACGTGGCTCGTGTGCTGCGTGCGTCGGGAACGAACAGCCTCGCCGTGCTGCCGCTGGATCCCACCGACCCCTTCGAGGCGGTGCTGGCGGAGGGGGATGTCGACGTACGCACGGTCGCGGTGCGCGGCCGCACGCGCGCGAACATCGCGGTCACGGACCCGACGGGGGAGACCACGAAGATCAACCTGCCGGGTGTGGCGCTGAGCGCGGCCGATCTCGCGCACATGATCGATGTCGTCGCGGAGTGCGCGCGCGGCGCTCAATGGCTTGTTCTCGCCGGTTCGCTCGCGCCGGGTCTGCCCGATGACGCCTACGTCCGGGTCATCCGCGCGGTGCGCGAGCGACTGGGCGATGAGGCTCCCCGGATCGCCGTCGACACGTCGGGCGCCGCGCTGCGCGCGGTCGTCGCGGACGGACGTCCCGACCTCATCAAGCCCAACGATGAGGAGCTCGCCGATCTGCTGGGAGCGGCGCTGCCGGCCGCCGACACCCTCGCGGACGCCGTCCACATCGCGTCTCGTGAGCTCGTGCCCGCAGCGGTCGGTGCGGCGCTCGTCACCCTCGGCGGCGACGGGGCGGTCTTCGTCTCTGACCGAGGCGCGTGGGCGGCCGCTCCGCCTCCCACCCGCGTTCGCAGCACGGTCGGCGCGGGCGACAGCTCACTCGCGGGCTTCCTGCTCGCCGACTCGCGTGGCGCGGACCCCGCTGCATCCCTCGTCTCCGCCATCCGTTACGGTTCGGCGGCCGCGGCGCTCGATGGCACGCAAGCCCCGACGCCGACCGATATCCCCACCGCGGACGTCCCCGTCCGCGAGCTCCATCACTGATCCGAACGACCCGCAACACTCGAACCAGGAGGACACCGTGTCCGACACCATCACCCCGGAGCTCGTCAGCCTCGACGCGCCCCTCGGGACCGACAAGAAGGACGTCATCCGCGCTCTCGCTCGCCTCGTCGCAGCGCAGGGCCGCGCCACGGACGCCGACGCCCTCGCGAACGACGCGATCGCTCGCGAGGAGAAGGACGAGACCGGGCTTCCCGGTGGCATCGCCATCCCGCACGCGAAGAGCTCTGCGGTGACGCAGGCCTCCCTCGCGTTCGCACGGCTGAAGCCGGGCGTGGCCTTCGGGGCGCCCGACGGGCCTGCCGACCTCGTCTTCCTCATCGCCGCGCCCGAGAACGCCGCCGAAGAGCACCTCGCGGTGCTGTCGCGTCTTGCGCGCAGCCTGATGCAGGACGCGTTCACGAGCGACCTCCGCGCGGCGGCGACTGCCGACGACGTCGTGCGTACGGTTCGCGCGGCGATCGGCGAGGGCGATGCCGCTCCGGCTTCCGCGACCGCCGCGCCGACCGCCACCTCCGCCGCACCGACTGCGGCAGCCTCCGGCGACCTGACGATCGACGGCCGGCCCGCGCGCATCGTCGCCGTGACCTCGTGCGCGACGGGCATCGCCCACACCTTCATGGCCGCCGACGCGCTGACCGCCGCGGGGAAGGAAGCCGGGATCGACCTCGTCGTCGAACCCCAGGGCTCGAGCGGATACCAGGCGCTGCCGGCATCCGTCATCGACAACGCCGACGCCGTGATCTTCGCTACCGACGTCGACGTCCGCGAGATCTCGCGGTTCGCCGGCAAGCCGGTCATCCGCTCGGGCGTCAAGCGCGGCATCGAGCAGCCCGCACAGATGATCCGCGAGGCCGTCGCCGCCGCGTCCAACCCGAACGCCGCCCGCGTCAGCGGTGCCGCAGCGGACGCCGGCTCCGGCGCGGGCGCCACGTCGCAGAACCTGTCGTGGGGCGCGAAGATCCAGCGCATCCTGCTGACGGGCGTGAGCTACATGATCCCCTTCGTCGCCGGCGGTGGACTGCTGATCGCCCTCGGTTTCGCCCTCGGCGGCTACGAGGTCACGGCGAACGCGTCGAAGGTCATCATCGACAACGCGCTGTGGAACCTGCCCACGACCGACATCACTTCACCGTTCGGGCCGCTCGGCCAGTACCTCGGGTCGGTGGCGTTCATGATCGGCTCGACGTCCATGGGCTTCCTGGTGGCCGCCCTCGCGGGCTACATCGCCTACGCGATCGCGGACCGGCCGGGCATCGCGCCCGGATTCGTCGCCGGTGCGATCGCCGTCACGATGAGCGCCGGCTTCATCGGCGGCATCATCGGAGGTTTCCTCGCGGGCTTCGTGGCCTGGTGGCTCGGACGCCTCCCCGCGCCGCGCTGGCTGCGTGGTCTGATGCCCGTCGTCATCATCCCGCTGCTCGGTTCGATCGTCGCCTCGGGCCTCATGATCCTGTTCCTGGGCCGCCCCATCGCCGCGCTCATGGCGCTCCTGACCGACGGACTCACGAACCTCACCCAGAGCGGTGCGGGCCTCATCGTCGTGGGCGTGATCCTGGGCCTCATGATGTGCTTCGACCTCGGCGGTCCGATCAACAAGGTCGCCTACGTCTTCGCGACGACCGGACTCGCGGCCGCCTCCACCGAGAACACCGCGCCGTACCTCATCATGGCTGCCGTCATGACTGCCGGCATGGTGCCGCCGCTGGCTCTTGCCCTCGCCTCGACGGTGCTCGCTCGTCCGCTCTTCACGCCGGTCGAGCGTGAGAACGGCAAGGCTGCGTGGCTGCTGGGCGCCTCGTTCATCAGCGAGGGAGCGATCCCGTTCGCCGCGGCGGACCCGCTGCGTGTCATCCCGGCCTCGCTCGTCGGCGGCGCGATCACCGGTGCGCTGAGCATGTGGTTCGGCGTCCAGAGCTTCGCTCCGCACGGCGGCGTGTTCGTGCTGTTCGCCATCTCGCCGGTGTGGGGTTTCTTCGTCGCGCTTCTGGCGGGTACCGTCGTTTCTGCGCTGTTGCTCGTCGTGCTCAAGAAGTACGTCCGCAAGAGCTCCACCGCCCCGGCCCCGGCCGCGGCGACCGTGACCGTCTGAGGAGACACCACCATGGCAGAACGCACCGCCACCATCGCCAGCAGCTCCGGCCTGCACGCCCGCCCCGCGAAGCTCTTCGTGCAGGAGGTGCAGTCGAAGGGCGTTCCCGTCACGATCGCCGTCGAGGGCGGCCCCGACCTGAACGCCGGCAGCATCCTGAGCATCATGGGACTGGGCGCCTCGCAGGGCTCGGTCGTGACGCTCAAGGCCGAGGGTGAGGGTGCCGAGAAGGCGCTCGACGAGCTCGTCGCCTTCCTCGAGATCGACCACGACGCGGCCTGATCCGCTCGCAACGCACGGATGCCGTGGACCTTCGGGTCCACGGCATCCGTCGTTTCCGCGTCAGAGGTCGGTGGAATCGCCGGGGTCGAGCGCGACGAAGTCACCGCCGTTCTGCTGCGCAGCCCACGTGAGCCGCTCGCGGCCCATCGACAGGCCCGCCGCAGACAGCGTCATGTCGTGGGTCGCGAAGACCCGTTGCGGCTTGACCTCGAGCACGAAGTCCATCGCGTCGCCGATCTTCAGCCAGGGGGCGCCGACGGGCGCCGCGAGGAGCTTCACATGCGCTCCCTTGGGCACGGCGTACGAGTCGCCGGGGTAGTAGAACTCGTCGTCGACGAGGACGCCGACGTTGTCGATCACGGGGATCGACTCGTGGATCACCGCGTGGCGCCCGCCGAAGAACTCGAGGCTGAACGGGCCCGCCTCCAGCTTGTCGCCGGGGGAGACCTCGCGGATGTCGAACCCCGCGGCCGCCCGCACGACACCCTCGGGGCCGTACACGGGGATGTTGGGGAACTGTTCGAGGATCGACGAGAGGTGCTGCGACGTCCAGTGATCGGGATGCTCGTGCGTGACGACGACCGCCACGACGTCGTGCAGGTCTTCCAGCGGCGAGGTGAACGTGCCGGGGTCGATGATCAGGGTCTTGCCCTCGCGCTCGAGGCGCAGGCAGGCGTGTTCGTGCTTGGTGACATGCATGCCCTCAGTCAACGCCCGACACGCCCGAGAGGGCAATGGGGGCCCCGATTTTGCCGGATGCGCGAGGCCGTGGCATACTTTAACGGTTGCCTCCGGAGCCCCGGGGAAGACAGAAAAGTACGGCCCCATCGTATAGCGGCCTAGTACGCCGCCCTCTCACGGCGGTAACGCGGGTTCGAATCCCGCTGGGGTCACCACCGCGAAACGCCCATCCGATCGGATGGGCGTTTCGCATTCCCGCGGGCGATCTCGCCGCTGCAGGTCAGGACTCGCGCGATTCCCGTCGCGCCCGGCGCCGACGTATCGCCGAGACGACGAGCCAGACCAGCGCAGCAGTGAGCCCGATCACGGCGAGCCAGGGGAGCAGGAACCCGAGCCCCACGACGATCCCGTTGAACGTCGCGACGAGCCCGTTCCACCCCGTCGCGAGGCCGTCGGCGAACCCCGCGGGGTCGGCGTCCACCTTCTCGGCGGGCGCCTGCAGCTGAACCGTGAGCGACGACAGGGCGACCTGGGACTCGAGCGCGGTGAGCTGCTGCTGCAGCGAGTCGAGGTCTGCTTGTCGCTCAGCGAGCGCGGACTCGGCTGCGATGAGGTCCGCGACCGACCCGGCTTGCCCCATGAGCTCCGTCAGCCGCTCGACCGAAGCCTGACCGGCGGCCACCCGGGCGCGGAGGTCGGTCGTCTGCGTCGTCACGTCGTCGCGTGAGACCTGCGAGCTCTCGACATCGCCGATGTCCGCGAGGCCCGCGCTGACGTCGTCGAGACTCGTCGCCGGCACGCGCACGCTCACCCATGCCGTCCCCGACGGGCGAGGCCACGTCGCGACGCCGTCGAGGGACGCCGATCCGCCGTCGCCGAGGCTCATCGACTCGACGTAGCCGCCGGCGGCGATCGCTGCGTCGGCGATCGCCTGCGCTGCAGCGCGCGGATCGGTGACGACCACCGAGGCCGATGCCGTTGCGACGACCTCGCGCCCGTCCGCCGCCGCACCGGTCTCGGCGCGGCTCGCGGAGATCCCGGCGCCGGAGTCGTCGAGGACGAAAGGCTCGGGAGCAGCCTCGGAGCTGCCGCCGTCCGACGAGACGCCACCGTCTTCGGGCGTGCCGAGCGTCCAGCCCGGCTCGCTGACGGGGGCGACCGAAGACGCCCCGCCGCTGCTGCTGGTCAGCTGCGGAGCGATGGCCGCGGCGACGACGATGACGGCTGCGGCCGCTCCTGTCGCGCCCCACCAGGCGCGGCGCCGACGCCGTCGCCGCGACGCGGAGCGGTCCTCGCGGGCCCGTGCCTCCGCCCGTTCGCGGGCGATGTCCGCGAACAGTGCTTCCTCGATCGCATCGATGCGGCGGTCGTCGAGGGTGGGTAGATCGTTCATGGCTGCTCCGGTTCAACGCTCGAGCGGACGAATGTGCGGATGCGGGAGAGGCGGTTCCTGACTGTCCCGTGGGTGACGCCGAGCCTGTCTGCGGCCGCTTGGTACGCGTACCCCTCGGCGGCGCAGAGCCGGAAGATGTCCTGATCGAGGGGGCTCAGCGAGCCGACGGCAGCGAGGATCCGCTCGACGAGGTCGCTCTGCACGACCTGCCGCTCGACATCGACGGTGTCAGCGACGTCGGCGGTGTCCGCCTCGGTCGTGTGCCGGCGTTCGCGTTGGCGTCTTCGGATGCGGTTGGCGCTCTGGAACCGGCAGATCGTGATCAGCCACGGCAGAAGCGACTCGCCCGCCAGCTCGAGCTCGGGGAGCTTGCGCCAGGCCACGAGAAACGTCTCTTGGGCCACGTCCTCGGCCTCGGCGGGATCACCGAGAAGGCCGTGCGCGAGCCAGTAAACCGGCCGGACGTATGCCCGGTAGAGCGTGCGGAAGGCGTGTTCGCTTCCGGATGCCGCCGCTGCGACGAGTTCGGCATCACCGCGTGCGATCGTGTCGACCATGCGTCCGAGTTCCTTCCCTCACCCCATCAGTGTCCCGTCGTCGCGAACCGTCTCACACCCGGGCCGCGGGGGAGCCGGGGTGTAGTCTCGGGAGGCTTCCTCCCCGAAAGGCTCGCATGGACCTCCCCGTGCCGTTCCAGATCGTCGCGCTCGTCGTCCTGGTGCTCGTGCTCGTCGCCGACCTGCTCATCATCGTCAAGCGACCCCACATCCCGTCGCCGAAGGAGTCGACGCTGTGGGTGCTGTTCTACGTGTCGCTGGCGCTCGTCTTCGCCGGCATCCTGTGGGCCGTCGCCGACGTCGAGCATGCCGGCCAGTTCGTCGCGGGATGGCTGACGGAGTACAGCCTGTCGATCGACAACCTGTTCGTGTTCGTCCTGATCATGAGCCAGTTCTCGGTTCCCCGGCGATATCAGCAGAAGGTGCTGATGGTGGGCATCATCATCGCGCTGGTGCTTCGAGGGCTCTTCATCCTCGCGGGGGCGGCGATCATCGAGCAGTTCAGCTGGGTGTTCTACATCTTCGGGGCCTTCCTCATCTACACGGCGATCAAGCAGGCGCTGCCCGAGGGCGATCACGACGACGATGTGAAGAAGGAGAACTTCCTCGTCCGCATCATCCGTCGAACCGTCGACATCTCCGACGAGTACGACGGTCCCAAGGTCCGGACCGTCGTCAACGGCAAGCGGATGTTCACCCCGATGATCATCGTCTTCGTCGCGATCGGCGTCACCGATCTGCTCTTCGCCCTCGACTCGATCCCGGCGATCTTCGGCATCACGCAGGACCCGTTCCTGGTGTTCACCGCCAACATCTTCGCGCTGATGGGCCTGCGGCAGCTCTACTTCCTGCTGGGGGATCTGCTCGATCGGCTCAAGTACCTGCACTACGGCATCGCGTTCATCCTCGCGTTCATCGGCGTGAAGCTGATCCTCCACGCCATGCACGAGAACGAGCTCGCGTTCATCAACGGCGGCGACGGGATCGACTGGGCCCCCGAGATCTCGACGTGGGTCTCGCTCGGAGTCATCATCGGTGCCATGCTCGTCGCCACCGTCGCCAGCCTGATCGCCGCGCGTCACGACCGCGACGCGACCGGCCCGACCCAGGCCGCTGCTGCCGTCGCCGACGAGCAGGGCACGCCCCCGACGGTCGAGCAGCCGCACGCGCGCGACGACGAGCGCTCGTGACCGGACGTCGCCGCCGCGCCCGGTGGTATTCTGACCGCATGCGGATCGCTCGCCTTCTCCTTAGCGGCCGCGGCGAGGTCTCGTTCTGAGCCCCTCCTCGCCGCGGAGTCCGTCGTGGGCTTGATCCCGGTTCGCAAGGAGAACGAAACCCATGAGCATCCCCACCCCTCCCGAGCGCCCGCGCACCCTGGCCGAGAAGGTCTGGGACGACCACCTCGTCGTCAAGGGTGAAGACGGTCAGCCCGACCTGATCTACATCGACCTGCACCTCGTCCACGAGGTCACCAGCCCGCAGGCCTTCGACGGTCTGCGCGCCGAGGGGCGACCGCTGCGGCGCCTCGACCTCACGATCGCGACGGAGGACCACAACACCCCGACCCTCGACATCGACAAGCCGATCGCCGACCTCACGAGCCGGACGCAGATCGAGACCCTGCGGCGCAACGCCGATGAGTTCGGCGTCCGCCTCCACTCTCTCGGCGACGCCGAGCAGGGGATCGTCCACGTCGTCGGTCCCCAGCTGGGACTCACGATGCCCGGCATCACGGTCGTGTGCGGTGACAGCCACACGTCGACGCACGGCGCGTTCGGCGCGATGGCGTTCGGCATCGGCACGAGCGAGGTCGAGCACGTCATGGCGACGCAGACCCTGCCGCTGAAGCCCTTCAAGACGATGGCGATCACCGTCGAAGGCGAGCTGAAGGAAGGCGTGACGGCGAAGGACATCATCCTCGCCGTGATCGCCAAGATCGGCACCAACGGCGGACAGGGCTACGTGCTCGAGTACCGCGGCAGCGCCATCCGCTCCCTCTCGATGGAGGGGCGCATGACCATGTGCAACATGTCGATCGAGGCGGGTGCCCGCGCCGGCATGGTGGCCCCCGACGAGATCACGTTCGAATACGTCAAGGGCCGTCCCCACGCGCCGAAGGGGCAGGACTGGGATGACGCCGTCGCCTACTGGCGCACGCTCCCCAGCGACGAGGGTGCCGTCTACGACGCCGAGATCTTCATCGACGCGGGCGAGCTCGAGCCGTTCGTCACGTGGGGCACCAACCCCGGCCAGGGGGTGTCGCTCAGCGCGACGGTTCCCTCGCCCGACGACTTCAGCGATCCGAACGAGAAGGCCGCGGCCGAACGTGCGCTCGAGTACATGGACCTGCAGCCGGGGACGCCGCTCAAGGAGATTCCGGTCGACGCCGTCTTCATGGGATCGTGCACCAACAGCCGCATCGAGGATCTCCGCGCGTTCGCGTCGATCATCGAGGGACGCACGAAGGCGGACGGCGTTCGCGTCATGGTCGTTCCGGGCTCGGCCCGCGTCCGCCTCGAGGCGGAGGCCGAGGGTCTGGACCGGGTCTTCACCGAGTTCGGCGCCGAGTGGCGCTTCGCCGGCTGCTCGATGTGCCTGGGGATGAATCCCGATCAGCTCGCTCCCGGTGAGCGATGCGCGTCGACCAGCAACCGCAACTTCGAGGGACGCCAGGGCAAGGGCGGCCGCACGCACCTGGTCTCGCCGCTCGTCGCCGCCGCCACCGCCGTGCTCGGACGCCTCGCGTCACCGAGCGATCTGCCCGCACGCGAGAAGGTCGAGGCCTGACCATGGAGAAGTTCGAGACCCACACCGGTGTCGTCGCCCCGCTCAGGCGCTCCGCCGTCGACACCGACCAGATCATCCCCGCCGTCTACCTCAAGCGCGTCACCAAGACCGGCTTCGAGGACGCCCTCTTCGCCAACTGGCGTCAGGACCCCGAGTTCGTGTTGAACCAGCCGGCCTTCGCGGGCGCGTCGATCCTCGTCGCGGGTCCGGATTTCGGTACCGGTTCTAGCCGTGAGCACGCCGTCTGGGCGCTGCGCGACTTCGGTTTCCGCGTTGTGCTCGCGCCCAAGTTCGCCGATATCTTCCGCGGCAACGCCGGGAAGCAGGGACTCCTCGCAGGCGTCATCTCCGAGTCGGACCGCGAGGCGATCTGGGCTGCCGTGGATGCGCAGCCCGGGGTGCGGATGACGGTCGACCTCGAGGCGCGCGTCGCCGCTCTGGGCGACCTCCGAGTCCCCTTCGAGATCGACGATTACACTCGTTGGAGGCTCCTCGAAGGACTCGACGACATCGGGCTCACGCTGCGCAATGAAGAGGCGATCGCGCAGTTCGAGGCACGCCGCGAGGCGTGGCGACCCCGGACACTCCCCGTCGCGTAGCCCCGGATCACGCCCCTGACCCGTGGGGCGAAGATCCGTCCCACCCTCGATCACCAAGTGAGGAAGTCCTGCATGAGCACTCCGCCGAGTGAGCCGATCGCATCGGAGAACGGCAGCCGTCGCGAAGACGGCGAGATCCTCGAGATCCGGGGCGGACGGCCCCTCGTCGGACGTGTCGACGTCAAGGGAGCCAAGAACTTCGCGACCAAGGCCATGGTCGCCTCGCTGCTCGGTGAGAGCGAGAGCGTCCTGCGCGATGTCCCCGACATCAGCGACGTCGCCGTGGTGCGCTCGCTCCTCGAGGTGCACGGGGTGACGGTCGCCGACGACGGCGAGGGCACGTACCGGCTCGACCCGAGCGGCGCCGAGTCGGCCGGGTTCGAGGAGATCGACGCGCACGCCGGCGCTTCGCGCATCCCGATCCTCTTCTGCGGGCCGCTGCTGCACCTGCTCGGCCAGGCGTTCATCCCCGACCTCGGCGGATGCCGCATCGGCGACCGCCCGATCGACTTCCACCTCGACGCGCTCCGCAGGTTCGGCGCCATCGTCGACAAGCAGCCCAGCGGCATCCGTCTCTCGGCGCCCGAGGGCCTCCATGGGGCGGACATCGAACTGCCCTACCCGAGCGTCGGGGCGACCGAGCAGGTCCTGCTGACGGCGGTGCGGGCCAAGGGCACGACGGAGCTGCGCAACGCCGCCATCGAGCCCGAGATCATGGACCTGATCGCGGTGCTGCAGAAGATGGGCGCGATCATCTCCTACGAGCCGAACCGCGTCATCTTCATCGAGGGCGTCGACAGGCTCCGCGGCTACGACCACCGCTCGATCTTCGACCGCAACGAGGCCGCGTCGTGGGCATGCGCCGCGCTGGCGACCGACGGCGACATCTTCGTCGGCGGTGCGAAGCAGCAGGAGATGCTGACGTTCCTCAACGTCTTCCGCAAGGCCGGCGGCGACTTCGACATCCAGGAGGACGGCATCCGGTTCCGTCGCGACGGCGCTCTGCGTCCCGTCTCGGTCGAGACCGACGTCCACCCCGGGTTCATGACCGACTGGCAGCAGCCGCTCATCGTCGCGCTCACGCAGGCTGAAGGCGTCTCGACGGTGCACGAGACGGTGTACGAGAACCGTCTGGGCTTCACTCAGGCTCTCAACAAGATGGGCGCTCAGATCGTGGTGCACCCCGAGGGCATCGCGAGCCCGGATCGCCGCGTTCCGCGGCGTGCGCTCGAGCAGGCTGCGGTCATCACCGGCCCGACCCCACTGCACGGGGCGGATGTCGTCGTGCCCGACCTTCGCGGGGGCTACAGCTACGTCATCGCGGCGCTGGCAGCCGAGGGCGTCTCGGTCGTTCGCAACGTCGGGATCATCCGTCGCGGTTACGAGAAGTTCTTCGACAAGCTCGAGGCGCTCGGCGCCGACTTCGACGTCATCGGCTGACCGATGTCCGAGAACCGCCGTCGCGCGTCAGCGGAGAAGACCAAGCCGACACCGTTCTGGCTGGCGGCCGCCGTGGTCGTGCCCGCCGTCGGGCTGCTCGCCCGGATCGAGATCGAGGGCGGCGAGCATCTCCCCGAGGAGGGACCGTACGTCCTCGCCCCGAACCACTACAGCGAGTTCGATCCGATCGTGATCGCGGTCGCGACCTGGCGGCTCGGGCGGGCACCGCGCTTCATGGCCAAGGAGAGCCTGTTCCGGGTACCGGTCGTGGGCGCGGTCCTGAAGGGCCTCGGCATGATCCCGGTCTCCCGGACCACGTCGGCCTCCGCTGCCGGCCAGGCGATCGCCCAGGCCGCCGAGCTCGTGGCCGACGGCCGCGGCGTCATCGTGTATCCCGAGGGATCGCTGACCCGCGAGCCCGACCTGTGGCCGATGCGCGGCAAGTCGGGGGCGGTGCGCGTAGCAACGGCCGGCGACATCCCGATCATCCCGGTCGCGACGTGGGGCGTGCAGTCGATTCTGCCCCGCTACGGCAAGTTCAGCGCCTGGCCGCTCCGCAAACGCATCCGCGTGCGGTTCGGGCCGCGGGTGGATCTCCCGCTGGAGCCGGGCGTCACGCCGTCGCCGGCGCAGCTGGTGGCCGCCACGGATACCGTGATGGCGCGTATCGCGGGTCTGCTCGGAGAGCTCCGCGGCGAGGAGCCGCCCGCCGAGCGCTGGAACCCGGGACAGCACGGCCAGAAGGAGACGGGTCGCCTTGAGCCGTAGGACCGAGACCACCGGACCCCGCGTCACCGTCATCGGTTCGGGCAGCTGGGGAACGACGTTCGGCAAGGTGCTCGCCGACGGCGGAGCACAGGTCACGATGTGGGCGCGCCGCGCCGAGCTTGCGCACGAGATCCGCGAGGGCAAGCGCAACAGCCGCTATCTGCCGGGCATCAACCTCCCGCGCTCGATGACGGCCACCCATCATCTCTCGGAGGCGCTCGACGGTGCCGAGCAGGTGTACCTCGCGGTCTCGAGCCAGGCACTGCGCGAGAACCTCACCGCCATCCGCCCGCTCATCGCCGGCCGGAACATGCCGGTCGTGTCGCTCATGAAGGGCGTCGAGAAGCGCACCGGGCTGCGGATGAGCCAGGTGATCGAACAGGGACTCGACTGCGACCCCGACCGCATCGCGGTGGCATCCGGCCCCAACCTCGCGCTCGAGATCGCGCGTGAGCAGCCGACGGCCGCCGTCATCGCCTCGGCGAGTCAGGACACCGCCGAGGCGGTCGCGCTGCGCGCCCGCAACGGGTACTTCCGCTCGTTCGTCAACACCGACGTCATCGGAACCGAGTTCGGCGGCGTGCTGAAGAACCTGATCGCCGTCGCGATCGGCATCGTGGACGGCGTCGGGTACGGCGAGAACACGAAGGCCTCGATCATCACGCGCGGTCTGGTCGAGATGACGGACTTCGCCGTGGCACAGGGCGCTCACCCCGAGACGCTCCAGGGCCTGGCCGGCCTCGGCGACCTCATCGCGACGTGCCAGTCGCCCCTGAGCCGGAACAACACGGCCGGGCGCCTGCTCGGACAGGGCTTCTCATTCCAGGACGTCGTGAAGCAGATGGACCAGACCGCCGAAGGCCTGGCGTCCGTGGCACCCGTTCTGACGCTGGCGCGCGCGGCGGGTGTGCAGATGCCCATCGTCGAACAGGTCAAGATGGTCCTGGACGGCACCATGAACCCGCGCGACATCGCGCCCCACCTGACCACCGACGACGACAAGCCGACCGGCGAGAGGACCCCCCATGGCGACGACAACAGTAGCGGTGCTCTTCGGCGGGCGTTCCAGCGAGCACTCGATCAGTTCCGCAACGGCGGCCGGGGTCCTGCGCGCGATCGATCGTGAGCGCTACCGCGTGATCCCCGTCGGGATCACGCGCGAGGGGGCTTTCGTCCTCGAGGACGACGACGCCGACAAGTTCGCGCTGAACCCGGAGCGGATGCCGGAGGTCGTCGACAACGGCACCCGCGTGCTGTGGCCCGAGCCGGGTGGACGGCGCGAGCTGCGTGTCCGCCGCGCCGACGGCGCCGTCGACGTGCTCGGCGAAGTCGACGTCGTGCTGCCGATCCTGCACGGCCCGCACGGTGAGGACGGCACGATCCAGGGCTTCTTCGACACGCTGCAGCTGCCCTACGCCGGCGGCGGCGTCCTCGACTCCGCGCTGTGCATGGACAAGCACTTCATGAAGATCGTGCTGCAGGCCGCCGGTATCCCCGTCGCGCCCTGGGTCACCGTCGACGAGGCCCGGTGGCGTCGGGATCCCGAAGGCGTCCGCGCCGATGCCGCGGCTCTCGGCATCCCGAGCTTCGTCAAGCCGGCACGCGCCGGCTCGAGCGTCGGCGTGTCGAAGGTCCACGAACCCGGTGAGCTCGACGCCGCCCTCGAACTCGCTTTCGCGGAAGACGGCAAGGTCCTGATCGAGCCCGCGATCGTCGGCCGTGAGGTCGAGGTCGCGGTCCTGGAGGGGCGCGGCGGCGAGCCCGCCCGGGCGTCGCTGCCGGGGGAGATCGTGCTGACGACGCGAGAGTTCTACGACTTCGAAGGGAAGTACCTCGGCGGCGACGGCGCAGAGGTCGTCTGCCCCGCCGATGTCACCGACGAAGAGATCGACGCGCTCCAGCGGATGGCGGTGGCCGCTTTCACCGCTGTCGACGGCCGCGGCCTCGCGCGCGTCGACTTCTTCCGGGCGGCCGACGGGCTCTACGTCAACGAGCTCAACACGATGCCGGGGTTCACGCCCATCTCGATGTTCCCCAAGTGCTGGATCGCGTCCGGTCTCAGCTACGGTGAGCTCATCTCCGAGCTGATCGAGGTCGCGCTCTCGCGCGTCGCCGACCGCGTCTGATCGGTTCCGACGGCGGGGGCGCGACCCGCGCTCAGGGCTCGACGGGCGACGGGACCGGGGTGGCCTCCGAGCGTTCGACGCACTGGCCGCCGTCGCGGGGAAGCCGGGAGACGACCCGCGAGAGCTCGTCGAGAACCTCTCGGCTCGACACGCCCTGAACGTCCTCGGAGCTCTCGGTGTCGAAGTAGAGCTCGACGGCCGGAGTGCGCCCGAAGGTGACGACGCGGAACCGGGGGGCCTCGGATTCGTCGATCACCCAGTCGACTCCCGCGACGGACTCGCACCGCAGCGTCGTCGGGCCGGGCGAGGCCACGCCGCACGAGAGAATGATCGTGGCGGGGTCGCCCCACGCCGCGGTGGCCTGACTGTCCGTCCAGCGACGCTCCGCTCCGGCGACCGACTGCGGGAGGCGGACCATCACGTCCGCGCACTCCGGAGCGTTCGCCTGCGGTGCCGCCGGAACGTTCACGGTTCCCGCGCAGCCGGCGAGAACGAGGGTCGCCGAGGCCAGGACGAGAGCGGGGATGGATCGGCGGCGGAGCACCTCTCCAGGGTACTGCGCCGCGAGCCGGTCGACCGCGACGGTAGCGTGGAGCCATGCCCGACGCCGCCTCCGCCACCCCCGTCGGCTCGCTCTCGGAGGAGGCGGTGCTCGCCGCGATCCTCGAACGCCTCGGTCCTTCCGATTCGCTCGTCGGACCCGGTGACGACGCGGCGGTGCTTCGACTCGCCGATGCGCGCGTCGTCGTGACGACCGACACCCTCATCCACGGGCCCGATTTCCGTCTCGCGTGGTCGTCCGGCAGGGACCTCGGCGCGAAGGCCGCGGCGGTCAACCTGGCGGACGTCGCCGCGATGGGCGCCCGGCCCGTAGCCCTGTTCGTCGCTCTCGCGATGCCCCCCGACACGAGCATCGGGTTCGTTCGGGAGCTCGCGACCGGTCTGCGCGAGGCCTGTGACGAGCTCGCCCCGGGCTGCCGTGTCGCGGGCGGCGATCTCACGAGCTCGGACACTCTGACGATCGCGGTGACCGCGGTCGGTGAACTCGAGCCGGGGCACGCACCGGTGCTCCGCTCGGGGGCCCGCCCCGGCGACATCCTGGCGATCTGCGGCGAGGTCGGGCTCGCGGCGGCCGGGCTCGACATCCTGTTCGAGAGGTTCCGCGACGAGCGCGGTCACGCGGTCGCCGTGGACGCCGCAACGCTCACCGCGTCCGAGGGGGCTGCCGTGGCGGGCCAGCTCCGTCCGCGCCCGCCGATCGGGTCGGGTGCGGCTGCGGCGAGAGCGGGCGCGACCGCGATGATGGATGTCTCGGACGGCCTCGTGCGCGACGCCCGCCGGCTCGCGCGCGCCTCGGGGGTGACGCTCGACATCGAACGGCTCGCGCTCGGCTCGGACAGCGATCGTGCGCTCCGCGGCGGGGAGGATCATGCGCTCCTCGCGACCTTCCCGGCGAACGCCGTCCTCCCGGCGGGCTTTCGTCCGATCGGTTCGGTCGGGGAGGCCGGCCCCGACCCGCTCACCGTCGATGGACTGCCGGAGCGTTCGGCCGGCGGGTGGGACCCTTACCGCGACTGGGACGGCGCCGGCGGCTGATCGGCGTCGACCGCGCGTTCGAACCACCACAGGGCCGTGTCGCCGTAACGCTTCGTGCGCAACGGCTCGAGCTGGGCCGGAACACGCGGCTCGGGGGAGCGGCTGGCGCGTTCGACGATGACGATCGCCCCGGGGGAGCAGACGTCTGCGAGCAACGCGAGCGTGACGGCGAGGGCGCCGTCGTCGAGGTCGTAGGGCGGGTCCAGGAAGACGAGGTCGAACGGGCCGGTCGCCGACTGGAGGAACGTGTCGGCGCTGCTGCGGTGGACCCTGACCGCCGACGAGGCGACTGCTCGCGCGACCGTCCGTGCGTTCTGTTCGGTCACGGTGGCGGCCGAGGCCGACTTCTCCACGAGGTCGACGGATGCGGCCCCTCGGCTGAGCGCCTCCAAGCCGAGCGCTCCCGAGCCGGCATACAGGTCGAGCACACGCGCGCCGTCGAGGATGCCCGATGCGTCGAGGCCGCCGAAGAGGGACTCGCGGACGCGATCGCTCGTCGGACGCGTCCCGCGATCGGGTACACGCAGCGCGAGAGATCCTGCCGCGCCGGCGATGATGCGGGTCATGCCGGAGCCGCCGTTCCGGCACCATCGTCCGAGGCCCCGCGGCCCTCTTCATCGCGCAGACGCGGCTCGCTGCGGAGCTCGGGACGGAACCCGGACTTGTCGGCGTAGAAGTTTCGGATGACCGTCATGTCGGCCGCGACGTCGCCCGTGAGCTCGATCGTCGGTCCCAGGCCCGTGGTCATCGTGGTGCGGTCGACGTAGCCGAGCGTGACGGGCAGGCCCGACGCACGCGCGATGCGGTAGAAGCCCGACTTCCATCCGGTGCGCGAGGTCCGGGTCCCGTCGGGGGTGATGACGAGGCCGAACACGTCGCCCGCCGCGATCAGCGCGAGGACGTCGTCGACGACGCGCGACGGGTCGTCCCGATCGACGGGGATGCCGCCCAGCCGCCGCATCGGACCGTTCCGCCACCCATGGAACAAACTCTTCTTCCCGAGCCAGCGGATCGGAATCTGCAGGCGCCACGCGATGGCGAGCATGAGCACGAAGTCCCAGTTCGAGGTGTGCGGTGCCCCGATGAGGATCGTGGGCCTCGTGGGGGCCGGCGTGCTGACGAGGCGCCAGCGGCTGAACGTCCAGAAGAGGCGGGCGATCGCGCGTCGGAGCATCCTCTTACCGTAGAGCCTGGCGGCACCGTGTCCGACCTCCTGCCTAGACTCGTGTCCATGCCGCAGGTCGACCTGGATACCCCGCTGCCGCAGGCCGTGGGCGAGAAGGTCGCTGCGACCCTCTCGCGTGCTTTCGGGATGTCCACCGTCGGCGACCTCCTCGCGCACTATCCGCGTCGTTATGCCCGTCGTGGCGAGCTGACGCCCATCTCTTCACTGCCCGTCGGCGAGATGGCGACGATCGTCGCCGAGGTGAAATCGGTGTCCGAGCGCCCGATGCGTCAGCGCCGCGGCTCGCTCCTCGAAGTCGTGATCAGCGATGGCGTCGGCGAGGCGACGCTGACCTTCTTCGGACAGAAGTGGCGTCTGCAAGAGCTTCGGGTCGGGCGACAGGGCATCTTCTCCGGCAAGGTCGGCGTATTCAAGGGGAAGCAGCAGTTCGCGCATCCCGACTACGAGCTCTTCGATGACGAGATCGAGGCACGCGTGACCGCCGTCGCGCGAAGCCTCGAACCGATCCCCATCTACTCCGCCACGAGCACCGTCACCAGCTGGCAGCTGCGCAAGATCATCGCCGATGTCATCGCCCGCCTCGGCGAGGTGCCCGACCCGCTCCCCGACGACGTGCGCGCACGCCATCAGCTCCTCGACGCGCGCGCGGCGCTCGTCCAGGTCCACACGCCCACGGTTCCCGAACAGGTGCGGCCGGGGTTCGCGACTCTCCGCATGCACGAGGCGTTCGTCCTGCAGGCTGCACTCCTTCAGCACCGCATCCAGGTCCGCCAGCTCGCCGCGACCTCCCGGCCCGCGGGCGACCTGCTCGAGCAGTTCGATGCTTCCCTGCCCTTCGAGCGCACACCGGACCAGATCGCGGTCGGTGACGCGATCGCCGAAGACCTCGTCAACGAGTGGCCGATGAATCGTCTCGTGCAGGGGGAGGTCGGGTCGGGCAAGACCCTCGTAGCCCTGCGCGCGATGCTGCAGGTTGCGCAATCGGGTGGGCAGGCAGCGCTGATCGCGCCGACCGAGGTGCTCGCTGCGCAGCACGTGCGGTCCATTGCGAAGATGCTCGGGCCACGGCTGGCGCCCGAGCTGATGCCCACCCTGCTCACGGGGACGCAGCCGGCCGCCGAACGGCGCAAGGCCGCGCTGCGCGCCGCATCCGGGCAGGCGCGCATCGTCGTCGGTACGCACGCCCTGCTGAGCGCCTCGACGACGTTCGCCGACCTCGGCCTCGTCGTCGTCGACGAGCAGCACCGATTCGGGGTCGAGCAGCGCGAGGCCCTGCGCGCCAAGGGCACCTCGCCCCACGTGCTCGTCCTCACGGCGACGCCGATTCCTCGCACCGTGGCGATGACGGTCTTCGGAGACCTCGACGTGTCGACGATCCGCACGATGCCGACGGGGCGCGCGGGCATCTCGACGTTCGTCGCGCCCCTGGCCGAGAAGCCGGGCTGGTTCGGGCGGGTGTGGGAGCGCGTGGCCGAGGAGGTGGCTGCCGGGCGTCAGGCCTTCGTCGTCTGCGCGGCGATCGACGCCGAGAAGGCCGTCGTCGACGACACCGATGATGCGGGCATGCTCGAAGACGGCACGCGCACGCGCACGCGGTGGGGCGTCGTGCAGGCGAGCGCGATGCTCGCGCAGCATCCGTCCTTCGCCGATCTGACGGTGGCCACGCTGCACGGCAAGATGCCTGCGGACGAGAAGGATGCCGTGATGCAGGCGTTCGCCCGCGGTGAGATCGACGTGCTCGTGGCCACGACCGTCGTCGAGGTCGGTGTCGATGTGCCCAACGCCTCGACGATGGTGATCCTCGAAGCCGAACGTTTCGGCGTCTCGCAGCTGCACCAGCTCCGCGGCCGGGTCGGTCGCGGAAGCGTTCCCGGTCTCTGCCTCCTGGTCACCGAGGCCGACCCCGACACGGCGGCGCGTTCGCGGGTCGAGGCCGTCGCGGCGACGACCGACGGTTTCTCCCTCGCCGAGGTCGATCTCGAGCTCCGCGGCGAGGGAGACGTTCTCGGCGATGCCCAGTCGGGCGCCCGCTCTTCCCTCCGTCTGCTTCGCGTCGTCGCCGACGCCGATCTGATCGCGCAGGCGCGCGAGGAAGCCGCCGCGGTGCTGCGCGACGACCCCGATCTCTCCCGCCATCCGGGACTCGCCGCCGCGATCGCGCGGCGGCTGGGCGAAGACGAGCGCGGCGCGCTCCATAGGAACTAGGCTCGGAGCATGAGCAACCGGATCGCGGTCGTGCCCGGCTCCTTCGATCCGCCGACCCTCGGCCATCTCGACGTCATCCGTCGGGCCGCGGCACTCTACGACCAGCTCCACGTCCTGGTCGTGCACAACCCGGGGAAAGAAGCGATGCTCCCCATCGCACAGCGGCAGACGCTTCTCGAGCAGTCGATCGACGACGCCGGGATCGAGGGCGAGATCGTCGTCGCCGCCTGGAGCATGGGGCTGCTCGTCGATTACGCGACCGACGTCGGCGCCGGGATCCTCGTCAAAGGGATTCGTTCGCAGGTCGACGTCGCGTACGAGACGCCGATGGCGATCGTCAATCGACACCTCGCACAGATCGAGACCGTGTTCCTCCTTCCCGACCCCGCGCACGCGCTCGTCTCGAGCTCGCTCGTGCGGCAGGTCGCGTCGCTCGGCGGCGACGTGTCGCCCTTCGTCCCAGGTCCCGTCGCGCGCTTCCTCGACACGGGATCCCGCGGCATCTGAGTCCGCTCGTCGCCACGGCGACTACCATGGTCGATCGTGGGTAGAAAGCACGTCACCGGACCATTCGTCATCCCCGTGCACGACATCGTGCGCCAGCCGGGGGAGATGCGGGAGTTCGCGTTCAGCGTGCCCGCGCCCGACAAATGGGGTGAGGGCCTCGTCTTCGTCCCGTCGGGTCAGCCGATCGATCTCGAGGTGCGCCTCGAGTCGGTCCACGAGGGCATCCTGGCCACCGCGGAGGCGGACACCGTTTACGAAGGGGTCTGCGGTCGGTGCCTCACGGAGCTGACACGCCCCCTCCGAATCGAGTTTCAGGAGCTCTTCGGGTATTCTGGGGACGAAGCGTCCGACTTCGAGGTTCAAGACGACCACGTGGATCTTGAAACTCCGGTCAGGGATTCGATCGTCCTGGCGCTTCCGTTCCAGCCGGTGTGTCAGCCGGATTGCCCCGGGCTCGACCCGGTCACGGGTGAGAAGCTGACGCCCGGAGCGGAGCCTGCGGAGCAGGTGCAGATCGACCCGCGCTGGGCCGCGCTGACGGCCTACACCCCAGACCACGACGACGCAGACCATCGCGTCGCGCCCGACACAGAGAAGAGCTAGCCATGGCAGGTAACCCCCCGAAGCGGAAGGTCTCCCGCTCCAACACGCGTTCGCGTCGCGCGCAGTGGAAGGCCGAGGCTCCCGCCCTCGTCAAGACCATCGAGAACGGCAAGGTCGTCTACAGCCGTCCCCACCAGGCGAAGGTCGTCACCGACTCGCAGGGCACCGAGCTGTTCCTCGAGTACAAGGGTCGCAAGGTCGCTGACGTCTGACGACGAGCGGCGTGACTGAGAACATTACCGAGCGCTCAGCGCTCACCGACAAGCTCGGGGTCGATATCGACCCCGAGCTTCTGTCGCTCGCCCTGACCCATCGGTCCTACGCATACGAGAACGGCGGGACGCCTCACAACGAGCGTCTCGAGTTCCTCGGCGACTCGATCCTCGGTCAGGCCGTCACCGTGCACCTCTTCCGCACGCATCCGGATCTCGACGAGGGTGCGCTCGCCAAGCGTCGTGCGAGCGTCGTGTCGACGGTCGCGCTCGCTGAGGTCGCTCGGACGATCGGGCTCGGCGACCACATCATGCTGGGCCGCGGCGAGACCCAGACCGGCGGTCGCGACAAGGACTCGATCCTCGCCGACGCCATGGAGGCCGTGATCGGTGCGGCGTTCCTCTCGGCGGGCCCGGACCGTGCGCAGGAACTGGTCCTCCGCCTGGTGGCGCCGCTTCTGGCCGACCCCGCGCGGTACGGCGCGGCGATGGACCCGAAGACCTCGCTGCAAGAGCTCGCCGCGCACCTGGGCGTTGCACCTCCCGTGTACGGCATCGTGGCCTCGGGGCCGGACCACCACCGTGTCTTCACCGCGACCGTCACCGTCGGCGACGTGTCACGCGAGGGCGTGGGAAGCAGCAAGAAGCAGGCCGAGATGGCCGCCGCCCTCGCTGTGTGGCACGTGCTGTCGGCCCGTGCCTGAGCTGCCCGAAGTCGAGGTCGTCCGTGCCGGTCTCGAGCCGGCCGTCGTCGGTGCGCGGATCGAGGCCTGCACGGTCCTCGACGCGCGCGCGCTCACGCGCCACGTCGGGACGCCGGAGTCGTTTGAGCAGGAGTTGACCGGCCGCTCCGTGACCGCCGCCGCGCGACGCGGCAAGTTCCTCTGGTTCCCCGTGGAGGGCACCCAGCGTGCGGTCATCGCCCACCTCGGAATGAGCGGGCAGATGCTGCTGCGCGAGCCCGGTGCGCCGACCGAGCGTCACGAACGCATCCGCTGGGACATCGTGCACCCGGAGCACGGCGAGCTCTCCGTCCTGTTCGTCGACCAGCGGACCTTCGGCTCTCTCGCCGTCGACGACCTCGAGCCCACAGCGGACGGCGCCGCAGCCGGGCGCGGAACGGATGCTGCGCTGATCCCGGGTCAGGTGCGGCACATCGCCCGCGACCCCCTCGACCCGGCCTTCGATGCGGCCCGCTTTCACCGGGAGCTGGCGCGGCGGTCGTCGGGCATCAAGCGCGTTCTGCTCGATCAGGGCGTGGTCAGCGGAATCGGCAACATCTACGCCGATGAGGCGCTGTGGGCGGCCCGCATCCACCCGGAGACCGTGGCATCCCTCCTCTCGAGGCCCGCGCGTGAACGCCTGTTGCAGGCCGTCGTCGCGGTGATGACGAAGGCTCTCGCCGAAGGCGGCACGAGCTTCGACGCCCAGTACGTCAACGTCAACGGCCAGGCCGGCTACTTCGCGCACTCTCTCGAGGCCTATGGCCGCACCGGAGCGGAGTGCTCGCGGTGCGGCTCGGCCATCGTCCGGGTCGCGTTCACGAACCGGTCATCCCACTACTGCCCGCGCTGCCAGCGGCGTCGTCACTGAGCCGTCTCTTCCACGCGCCCTCGTACGAGAGCGGCCGGAACCCGAGGGCCTCGTTGATGTCGAGCATCGGGCGATTCTCCTCGGCGTTGTACGTGATGACGCGGGGTGAGTCGGGTGCGATCTCACGCCACGCGACGAGCCCCGCACACTTCACGAGCATGCCGAGCCGGTGGCCCCGGTGGCTCGACGCCACGAGCGTGTCGTGCTGGTGGGTCGCGCCGGTGCGGTCGGAGCTGATCATGAGTTCGTTGAAGGCCGCGAGCTCGCCGGTCTCGATGTGCTGCGCCGCGGTCACGAGCAGTGTCTGGTCCGCTTCGACGTAGCGCGCATCGTGGCGGGCCAGGCGTGCGGCATCCCACTCTTCCTCGTCCACCTCGAGGCCTGCCGCGGGGGCATCGGTCGACATGCGGGACTTCAGCCACGCGTACCCTTCGACGAACGCCGGCGGTGTCGGCGCGGTCCATCGCACCACGCGGTACCCGGCGGCCGCCACTGTGGCTCTCGCCAGGTGCGCATCGATGACGGCGGCGGAGCCGGGCAGATCCAGCACGCTCTTCCGGTTGATCTGCTCGAGGGTGTAGCCGTGACGCAGCAGGAAGCGCGCGGCAAGGTCGCGGGGGATGTCACCGTACCCCGTGGGCGCGGCCAGCCGGTCGCCCGGCTGATCGGGATGCTCCGCGTACGTCTGCAGAACGTGACGTCCATGCTCCCGAGCCGTGCGCTCGATGAGAGCGTGCGCGCGGGACCCGATTCCGCGCCCGTGGACCTCGCGCAACAGCTCGATGAGCCAGTACGCGGTGTCGGATCCGGCCTCGTGGGGGATGTCGAGACCCACGCGCCCGACGACTCTGCCCTCCCAGAGCACGAGCCAGCTGAATCTCGTCTCATCCGGGCTCGGGCGATAGTGGGGGAGCAGCTCGTCGGGGCGGGCGGCATCGTCATCGCCGCCGGTGATCTCGCGATACACGAGATTGCGCACGCGCACCATCTCGCAGAAGTCCACGGCGTCCGGTGCATCGATGCTGTCGGGGATGTGGAGGGAGCGCAGCTCGAGCTGCGCGGTGATGTCGTTCATGGTTCTCTTTCGATGGCGTGGGGTCTCGTCGCCGAGACCCCACGCGGATCAACGGTAGGGAGTGAGCAGGTACGCGCGCTCCCAGTGGCGCTCGCGCGACTCGAGGGCGGCGAGCTGCTCGCGGCGGTACGCGACCTCGGGCGCAGAGCTGGCGCCGCGGTTCGCGCTCCACACGATGAGGCGCAGTGCGATCCGCAGCGCAAGGCGCTGGGCGAGGGTCGGACGGCCGAGGGCCGTCTGCTCGGGAATGGCAGGCCGCGCAGGCGCGACCTCGGGACGTCGTTGTACGACGGTGTTCATGGTGTCCTCGTTCGAAGAGGGCGGATGTGCGATGGCGACGATGTGCGTCGCGGGTGCAGCCAGGGCTGCTGCCCGGCGCGTGGCGATCACGCGGGGCGGAAAGGCGGAACGGGGCGAGGGACTCGCAGACTCAGACGTTCAGCGGAGCATCGACGACGACGGCTCCACCGATAGCGCACGAGAAACGGTCGCGGTGCTCGGAACGAACAGCAACAGCGTTAAACGCCGTGACAGAAATCAACATCGGGGAACCTCCTTTCGTCAGGGATGCGGGAAGTGACGCTAGCGGTCCCTCCGGTGCGGCGTCAAGTCCGGCCCGTCATCCTCCGGTAGCGTGTGGACGTTGACCGAGCGCCGGGAGGGTTCGACATGCACCTGAAGAGCGTCACGCTCAAGGGCTTCAAGTCGTTCGCCCAACAGACGACATTCGTGCTCGAACCGGGTGTCACCTGCATCGTCGGGCCGAACGGCTCGGGCAAGTCGAACGTCGTCGACGCGCTCGCCTGGGTCATGGGCGAACAGGGCGCCAAGACGCTCCGCGGCGGCAAGATGGAGGACGTCATCTTCGCGGGCACCGCGACACGCGGGCCGCTCGGTCGTGCCGAGGTGCAGCTGACGATCGACAACCACGACGGCGTGCTCCCGATCGAATACTCCGAGGTGACGATCAGCCGCACGCTTTTCCGGAACGGGTCGAGCGAGTACGCGATCAACGGTGAGACATGCCGGTTGCTGGACGTGCAGGAGCTGCTGAGCGACTCCGGTCTCGGCCGCGAGATGCACGTCATCGTCGGGCAGGGGCGCTTGGACACCGTGCTGCAGGCGAGCGCGGAGGACCGCCGCGGTTTCATCGAGGAGGCGGCGGGCATCCTCAAGCACCGGCGCCGCAAGGAGAAGACGGTTCGCAAGCTCGAGGCGATGGAGGCGAACCTCACGCGGTTGAGCGACCTGGCGGGCGAGCTGCGACGGCAGTTGAAGCCGCTCGGCAAGCAGGCCGAGATCGCACGCGAAGCGGCGACGATCGCCGCCGTCGTCCGCGACGCGAAGGCGAGGCTGTTCGCCGACGACCTCGTCGCGCTGCGTGCGCAACTCGCCGACCATGCCCGCGACGAGCATGAGCGGCACGCCGAGCGGCTCGTGCTGCAGGACCGGCTCGACGGTGTGAAGCGGCGTATCGACGAGCTCGAGGCCGAGCAGCGGTCCGAGGCCGTCGATCGCGCACGCGCCACCGCTTTCGCGCTCGAACAGGTCCAGGAGCGGGTGCGCGGGTTGCACACGCTCGCAGCGCAGCGCCGGGCGCTCCTCGAAGACGACGGCCAGCTCTCCATCGAGGTCGCCACGGTCGGGCAGTCGGCCATCGACGAGGCGCGGCAGGAGGTCGACGACATCGCGTCGGGCGTCGGCGATGCGCAGGATGCGGCTGCTGCGGCATCCCGCGACGTCATCCGGGCGCGCGCCGAACTCGATGCGCTCGACGCCGACATCGCCGCGCAGAGCGCTCTCGTCTCGGAGCACGACATGCGCCTGACCAAGCTCCGGGGGCGTGCCGAGGCCGCAGCCTCTCGGCTGGAGGCCCTCCGGGCGACCGTCGAGCGGCAGCAGCGGGGCCTCGATGCCGCTCGCGCGCGCCGCGCCGAGGCCGAGGCAGCTCTCGAGCAGGTCCAGGCGGACGCGGCTCCCGAGATCAGCTCCGCCGAGCACACCGCCGCCTACGAGCGGGCTCAGCGCGATGCGACGGACGCCGAGACCGCGCTGTCGGGGATCCGTGAGCGGCTGCACGCGGCCGAGCGCGAGGTCGAGTCGCTCACGGCGCAGACGGCCGCCCTCGGCCGCGCACTCGAGGTTCGAAACGCCGCTGCCGACCTCCTCTCGCGCGGCGACGAGGGGCTGCGTTCTCTCGTCGCCGACGCCGTGAAGGTCGAGCCGGGCTACGAGGCACCCGTGGCTGCGGCTCTGGGGGCGCTCGCTGAAGGCGTGCTCGCGGTCGATGTGGCGGCAGCGCTGCGCGCGGCCGCCACCGCCTCCGCGGACGACCTCGGCGTCGTCGACATCGTCCTCGCCGATGCTGCGCGGGGAGAGGCTGTCCCCGCCCCACGGGGTGCCGTCCGCGCGACCGACGTCGTCAGCGGCCCCGACGGTGTCGTCGGGCAACTGGGGAACGTGGTCATCGCGGACGACCTCGACGCCGCCGTGCGCATCCGCGACGGCTGGAGCGCGGACGAACGCGACCGTGCCGTGGTCGTGACGAAGCAGGGTGAGCTCGTCTCATGGCGCACGGTGCGGGCCGGCTCCGGCGAAGGGCGCTCGCGCCTCGAGCTCGCGGCCGAGCGGGATGCGGCGGCCGAGCGGCTCAGCGAGATGAGCGTGGTCGCCGACGCGCTGCGCGAGTCGCTCGCCGAGGCGCAGGCCGCGTGGTCCGAGGCTCGCACCCGGACGAGGACAGCGCTCGAGACCCTTCGCGCGCACGATGCGGCGCTCGCGGCCGACGCGGAGAAGCTCAACCGAGCCACCGTGCGATATGAGGCGGCCGTCGCGGAGTGCGACCGGCTCGAATCGGGTATCGCCCCCGCCGTGTCTGCCGCGACCGAGGCCGAATCGGCGGCTCGCGAGGCCGAGGAAGCGCTCGCGGCAGCAGCTGCGGCGCCGCGGCCGATCCTCGACGCATCGGCGCGCGAGGGGCTTCTCGAAGCCCTCGAACAGGCTCGCGAACGCGAGATGCGCGCCCGTCTCGACGTCGAGACCCTGCGGGAGCGTGTGCGAGCCGGCGAGGCGCGGGTGGTTCAGCTCGAACGCCAGCGCGAGCGCGAACGCGCCGCCGCCGCCGAAGCCGCCCGGCGCGCCGTCATCCGGCGGCAGCAGCGTGCGATCGCGGATGCCGTCGCCGCACAGCTGCCGCCGCTGCTCGAGTCGATCGACAGGTCGGTCGCGGCCGCCCGCGTGGAGCTGGGTCGCGCCGAGCAGGCGCGGAGCGAGATCACGAGCGAGCTCGCAGAGCTGCGCCGCCAGGATCAATCGGCGCGCAGCCGGCTGTCAGCTCTCACCGAATCGGTCCACGGACTCGAGATGCAGATGCACGAGAAGAAGCTGCACGTGACGAGCCTGCTCGAACGCGTGGCATCCGAACTCGGGTTCGACGAGGACATTCTCGTTTCGGAATATGGTCCCGACCAGCCCGTGCTCGACGACTCGGGCGAGCCGGTGCCCTTCGACCGGACCTCGCAGCGGCGTCGCCTCGCCGAGGCGGAGCGAAAACTCACGCAGCTCGGGCGGGTCAATCCTCTCGCTCTCGAGGAGTACGCCGCGCTCGAGCAGCGCCACGCATTCCTCACCGAACAGCTCGCGGACCTGACGCAGACGCGGACCGATCTGCTGACGATCATCGGGGAGCTGGACGAGCGGATGCAGTCGATCTTCCTCGCCGCTTTCGAGGACACCAAGATCGCGTTCGGCGAGGTCTTTCCGATCCTGTTCCCGGGCGGGACGGGCAGCATCTCGCTCACCGACCCGGACAATCCGCTCACGACCGGCATCGAGGTCGCCGTGCGCCCCGTCGGCAAGAAGATCGAGAGGTTGTCGCTGCTCTCGGGCGGCGAGCGCTCATTGGCCGCCGTCGCGCTCCTGACGGCGATCTTCAAGGCTCGGCCGAGCCCGTTCTACATCCTGGACGAGGTCGAGGCAGCTCTCGACGACGCCAACCTCGGACGCCTGCTCGGCGTGTTCGAACAGCTCCGCGAGTCGAGCCAGCTCATCGTGATCACGCACCAGAAGCGCACGATGGAGATCGCCGACGCCCTCTACGGCGTCTCGATGCGGCAGGACGGGGTGTCCGCGGTCGTCGGTCAGCGCGTGCGAGAGCGCGCGGGCGCCGTAGGCTGAGGGTATGGCCGACAATCCCTGGTCGCTCTCGCGCGCGCTGCGCGGGCTCTTCGTCAAGCCGACCATCGACGAGAACACATGGGACGACCTCGAGACGGCGCTCCTGACGGCCGACTTCGGGCCCGACATCACGGAGCGTCTCGTCGACGACCTGCGCGGCAAGGTCGAGCGGTATCGCACAACCGACCCGCGTGATCTCCAGCGCATGCTGAAGGAGACGCTCGAGGAGCGGTTCGCGGCGTTCGACTCGACCCTGCGTCTGACCGAGCGTCCCGCCGTCGTCCTCGTCGTCGGCGTGAACGGCGTGGGAAAGACCACGACGATCGGGAAGTTCGCGAAGTTCCTGCAGCGATACGGCCGGTCGGTCGTCGTCGGTGCGGCCGACACGTTCCGCGCTGCGGCCGTCGACCAGCTCGCGACGTGGGCCGAGCGCGGCGGGGCCCAGATCGTCCGGCCGCAGCAGGAGGGGCAGGACCCGGCCTCCGTCGCCTTCCAGACGATCGACTACGCCAAGCGGACGGGCACGGAGATCGTGCTCGTCGATACGGCGGGCCGCCTTCACACCAAGGGCGGGCTGATGGACGAGCTCACCAAGATCCGGCGCGTCATCGAGAAGCAGGCGCCCATCAGCGAGGTGCTGCTGGTGCTGGATGCGACGACCGGCCAGAACGGCGTGATGCAAGCCGAGGCGTTCCTCGAGCACGCGGGTGTGACGGGTCTCGTCCTCACCAAGCTCGACGGGTCCGCGCGTGGCGGTTTCGTGCTCGCCGTCCAGGAACGCACCGGCATCCCGGTCAAGCTGCTCGGTCAGGGGGAGGGCATCAACGACCTCACCGGTTTCACCCCGCACGTGTTCGCAGCGGCTCTCGTCGACTGAGCGCCGCGCCGCATCTCCACTTCCCCCGCACCCTCACGGCTGGTTTCATAAACACATGGCGATCGAGCACGACTACTTCGGACTCCTCGAGTCGGGTCCGGACGGATCGATCTTCTGGTCGGATCACGTCGAGATCGGCGACCAGACGGTCACCGTCGATCTCACGGCCCCGGATCAGGACGACGTCTCCGCCGCCGCGCTCGACGTCGCTGCCGCGATGATCTCGGCGATCGAATCGATCGACCTCTCCGCCCGCAACGCGATGGTGTCGGAGCTCAACGACCGCACGAGCGAGGTGACCGAGTTCATCCTCCAGCAGCAGGAGGAGCTCGGGGAGGACATCGAGTCGTACCTGGTCGACATCTCGGGCGACGTCCACATGGACGTCATCCGGTCGCTGCAGCTGATCAGCATGACGATCCTGGCCGATGAGCACGGCGGATCGGATCCGTTCGCGGTGCTGGAGTACGCGCTCGACCCCGACTCGACCGAAGAGGTGCTCCTGGTCAACCTCACGAGCGACGGCAGCATCCAGTCGGTCACCAGCGCCGACTGACGTGCAGACTTTTCTGCCCTATCCCTCGTTCGCCGAGTCGGCGGCCGCGCTCGACACGGCGCGACTCGGCAAGCAGCGCGTCGAGACGCTGCAGCTGCTGCGGGCCAACACCGTGCCGGGATACGGATGGCGCAACCACCCCGCCGCCAAGATGTGGCGCGGATACCTGCCCGCGTTGACGGCGTACGGTCTCGCGATGACCGACGCGTGGATCAGCGCCGGGCGTGCTGACACCGTCCGGCCGCAACTGCTGGAGTTCGCCCCTCACGTCGATGGGATGCCCCAGAGCGAACTCGACGTGCCGCCGTGGCTGGGCGATGAGGCGTTCCATCTGTCTCACCGTTCGAACCTGGTTCGGAAGGATGCCGCGTTCTACCGGCCGCGTTTCGGCGATGTTCCCGACGACCTCCCGTACATCTGGCCGTCGGACCCGACCGCGTCCTGAGTCGCGCGCGGCCGGGTCGGGGCCTCGTCAGACGGCCTGCGCGAACCCGGACTGCCCGGAGTCGGCGAGGTGCGCGAGGTGCGGCGGGATCTGCCGACCCTTGGCGGTCATCGATTGCGCCCACAGCCGGCCGGCCCGGTAGGACGACCGCACGAGCGGTCCCGCGAGCACGCCGAGGAAGCCGATGCGCTCCGCCTCCTCACGGAAGCCGACGAACTCCTCCGGCTTGACCCACCGGTCGACGGGCAGGTGGCGCGGCGTCGGACGCAGGTACTGCGTGATCGTGATGATGTCGGTGCCGGCATCGTGCAGGTCCCGGAGAGCCTGGACGACCTCCTCGGGGGTCTCGCCCATGCCGAGGATGAGGTTCGACTTGGTGATCAGTCCGGCGTCACGGGCGCGCGTGATCACGCCGAGCGAGCGCTCGTAACGGAACGCGGGCCGGATCCGCTTGAAGATGCGGGGGACTGTCTCGACGTTGTGCGCGAACACCTCCGGTCGTGATGCGAACACCTCGTCGAGCTGCGCCGCATCGCCGTTGAAGTCGGTCGCGAGGATCTCGACGCCCGTGCCCGGGTTCTCCGCGTGGATCCGTCGCACCGTCTCCGCGTGCAGCCAGGCTCCGCCATCGGCGAGATCGTCGCGCGCCACCCCGGTGACCGTCGCGTAGCGCAGCTGCATCCGGCTGACGCTCTCGGCGACGCGGCGCGGCTCGTCGGTGTCGTACTCGGCCGGCTTGCCCGTGTCGATCTGGCAGAAGTCGCACCGTCGTGTGCACTGCGAGCCGCCGATGAGGAAGGTCGCCTCCCGGTCTTCCCAGCATTCGTAGATGTTGGGGCATCCCGCTTCCTGGCAGACCGTGTGCAGGCCTTCCTCGCGGACGAGGTCGTGCAGCGCGCGATACTCCTCGCCCATCCGCGCCTTCGTCTTGATCCATTCCGGCTTGCGCTCGATCGGCGTCTGCGCATTGCGCACTTCCAGGCGAAGGAGCTTGCGTCCCTCCGGCCCTCCCGCGGCGGGGGCGGCGGGCACCGCGCATCCGCCGCTCATGCCGCGGCCGCCGTCTCGAACTCGGCGCGGAAGCGACTCGTGACGGTGTCCACCACGTCGGCGGGCGAGACCCTCCGGTCCAGGACTGTGGAGAGCGACGCGACGCCGGCATCCGTGATGCCGCACGGGATGATCTGCTCGAACGGCGCGAGGTCGTTGTCGCAGTTGAGCGCGAAGCCGTGCATCGTCACGCCGCGCTGAACCCGGACGCCGATGGCCGCGATCTTGGCATCGTGGCCGTCCTGACTCACCCACACGCCGCTTCGCCCCGCCACCTGCCGGGCGGCGACGCCCAGGTCGGCGACGGCTGAGATGAGGACCCGCTCGAGCCTCCGCACGTGCGAGACGACGTCGACCGGCTCGGGCAGGCGCAGGATCGGATACCCCACCAGCTGACCCGGACCGTGCCAGGTGATCTTGCCGCCGCGGTCGACGTCGACGACGGCCGTCCCGTCGGTCGGTCGCTCGGCGGGGTCGGTACGCGCACCCGCGGTGAACACCGGTTCGTGCTCGAGCAGGAGCAGCGTGTCCGGACTGCCGGCGACGACGGCGTCGTGAACACGGCGCTGAAGCTCCCAGCCTTCTGCGTAGGGGACGACGGCGGGGGCGAGCCCCACGACGCGGACATCGAGCACGGATCCTCCTCGAGATACTGGACTGCGGCCAACAATACGACACGCCTAGGCTGTCATGGTGACGTCATCCACCCGCGCCGGCCGGCCTCGCGTGTCGTCCCGCGAGACGCTCGCGGAGGCCGCCTGCGAGCTGTTCCTCGAGCGCGGCTACGAGGCGACGACGGTCGCCGACATCACCCGGCGCGCCGGCGTCAGCCGGTCGAGCTTCTTCAACTACTTCTCGTCGAAGTCGGCCGTCCTGTGGTCGGGGCTCGACGAGCGGATCGGCGCGCTCGAGCTCGCGCTGCGGGGCGCCGGCGGTGCCCACGAGGTCGCGTCCGCGGTCGCCGACCTCGCGCGGGGCTTCGCCCCCGACGCCCTGGCGCTGGCGATAGTCAACGACGTCGCCATGGGGCTGTCGGACGAGCTCGCGCGGGATGCCGCGCTGCGGGCCGCCCGCATCGCGCGTGCCGTCGCCGCCGCCCTTCACCGCTCGGGGGTGGCGCCACTCGAAGCCGACATCCTCGGCGCGGCCTGGGGAGGCGCGGTGCTCGGCGCCGTCCGCTCGTGGGCCCGCGGGGGAGCGGGTCGCGCCGACCTGGCTCAGGAGATGGGGCGGGCCATCGCCATCGTCCAGGGGCGCTGACCGGGTCGCCCTCTCGCATAGAATCGAGGGATCATGGCAACTTTCGGCACGCTCTCCGACCGTCTTACCGAGACCTTCCGGAATCTCCGCACCAAGGGAAAGCTCTCGGCGGCTGACGTCGACCAGACCGTCCGTGAGATCCGCCGTGCGCTTCTCGACGCCGACGTCGCGCTCGCGGTGGTCAAGGAGTTCACCGCCAAGGTGCGCGAGCGCGCGCTCGGCGACGAGGTCAATCGCGCGCTGAACCCGGCGCAGCAGGTCGTCCAGATCGTCAACGAGGAGCTCGTGGGCATCCTCGGCGGCGAGCAGCGCCGCCTGCAGTTCGCGAAGAACCCGCCGACCGTCATCATGCTTGCGGGGCTCCAGGGCTCGGGAAAGACCACGTTCGCGGGCAAGCTCGCCAAGCAGCTCGAGAAGGACGGTCACACGCCCCTCCTCGTCGCGTGCGACCTTCAGCGTCCGAACGCCGTGAATCAGCTCCAGGTCGTGGCCGAGCGAGCCGGCGCCGCCATCTACGCT
This sequence comes from Microbacterium sp. Yaish 1, assembly GCF_002245215.1. GTDB lineage: Bacteria > Actinomycetota > Actinomycetes > Actinomycetales > Microbacteriaceae > Microbacterium. Next base: position 459,003 of record NZ_NPMR01000002.1, on the reverse strand, counting down.
CCCGAACCCGGCAACGGCGTCGGAGACCCCGTGCGCGTCGCACGTGACGGTGTCGAGCATGCCCGCCGCCAGCAGCACGACGTCGTCATCATCGACACGGCGGGACGCCTGGGCGTCGACGCGGAGCTGATGAAGCAGGCCGCCTCGATCCGCAAGGCCACCGATCCCGATGAGGTCCTCTTCGTCATCGACGCGATGATCGGACAGGACGCGGTCAACACCGCGAAGGCGTTCCAGGAGGGAGTCGACTTCACCGGTGTCGTCCTCTCGAAGCTCGACGGCGACGCCCGAGGCGGTGCCGCCCTGTCGGTCGCCTCGGTCACTCAGCGCCCCATCATCTTCGCGTCCACGGGCGAGGGCCTCGACGACCTCGAACCCTTCCACCCGGACCGCATGGCCAGCCGCATCCTCGACCTCGGTGACATCCTCACCCTGATCGAGCAGGCGCAGCAGGCGTTCGACGAGCAGGAGGCCCTCGCGGTCGCCGAGAAGCTCGCCAAGGAGCAGTTCACGCTCGAGGACTTCCTCGACCAGCTTCAGCAGATGAAGAAGATGGGGTCGATGAAGAAGATGCTCGGCATGCTGCCGGGCATGGGGCAGATGAAGCAGCAGCTCGAGCAGTTCGACGAGCGCGAGATCGACCGCACCGAGGCGATCATCCGATCGATGACCCCGGCGGAGCGTCGCAACCCGAAGGTCCTCAACGGCTCGCGTCGCCTGCGCATCGCGCGCGGTTCGGGAATGACGGTGACCGACGTCAATCAGCTGGTCCAGCGCTTCGAGCAGGCGGCGAAGATGATGAAGACCGTCGCTCGCGGGGGCGTTCCCAACATCCCGGGAATGGGGCCGATGGGCGGCAAGCCCGGCGCCTCGAGCAAGCGCGGCAAGCAGGCCAAGAACAAGGGCGGTTCCCGCTCGGGCAACCCCGCGAAGCGCGCCGCCGAGAACGCGGGCCTCGCGACCGCGACGGCGCCGACCGGTTCCGGCTTCGGTCTGGGGGCAGGCGGGCAGGCTCAGCCGAGCGAGGCCGACCTCGCCGAGATCCAGAAGCTCTTCGGCAAGGGCTGAGTCAGCGGCCCCGCCTCAGCGGCCGACGTCCGGTTTCGCCAAGTGCTGGCGCAGCGTGGGCCCGTCGCGGAACTCGTGGATCAGGTGCTGGACGACCTCGCGAAGGTCGCCGTCGGCGGCATCCGCGACGCGCGTCTGACGGAGGTAGCTGGCCCCCTGATCGAGGATCGTGGTCAATCCGCGGAACTCGCGCGCGCAGTGCAGCTCCTCCGCGATCGGCTCGAGCTCGGCCATCGTGTCGCGGAGGTGATCGGCGACGTGGCGCTGCGTGCCATCGGCGTCGACGATGAGACGCGCGTCCAATCCGTACCGGGCTGCGCGCCACTTGTTCTCCCGCACGAACCACGGCGGGATCGTCGGTAGCGCGCGCCCCTCATCGAGCTGGCGTGAGAGGTGCTCGGTGAGGACCTGGACGAGGGATGCCACGGCCGCGAGCTCGGGGAGCGTCGACATCCCGTCGCACGCGCGGATCTCGATCGTTCCCCACTTCGGTGCGGGGCGGATGTCCCAGCGCACCTCCGAGGCGTCCTCCATGACCCCCGTGCGGACCATTCCGTCGAGGTAGTTCTCGAAGTCGCTCCACTGCGTGAAGCTCCACGGCAGGCCGGCGGTCGGCAGCTGCTGGAAGACGAGGGCTCGGTTGGACGCGTACCCGGTGCGGTCGCCGGCCCAGAACGGACTCGATGCCGACAGGGCCTGCAGGTGGGGGAGGTACAGCGACAGTGCGTTGATCAGCGGGAACACCTTGTTGACGTCCTCGACGCCCACGTGGATGTGGATGCCCCAGATCATCATGTTCCGGCCCCACCACTGGGTCCGTTCGATGAGCTTGTGGTACCGGGTCTTGTCGGTGATCTGCTGCTCGTACCACCGGGCGAAGGGGTGGCTTCCGGCGCAGAGCATCTCGAGGCCGCGCGGTGCGGCGAACTCGCGCACCCGCTGGATCGCGTCGTCGATGTCGTCGACCGCCGCGGCGACCGTGTCGCCGACGCCGCTCGTCACCTCGATGGTGTTCGTCAGCAGCTCGCCGGTGATCGTGTAGCGCTCGAGCGCGGAGGAGTCCTCCATTTCGGCCAGCACCTCGGGCGCGCGGGGCGCGAGATCCCCGGTGTCGCGGTCGGCGAGCATCAACTCCCACTCGATGCCCACGGAGGAGCGGGCAGACGTGGCGAAGGGGACCGTCATGCGCTCAGTCTGACACGCGGTGCGGTGCGGTTCGCGACGACCGTCATCATCTGGCAAAATAGACGGTTGGACCGCTCGCTCGACCCTCTATCCGGCGGGAAGGTCCACCCTCAGAGCTCCCGCCGGGTGTGCACCCCACGCTCCAGGCGACGTTCACTTCACATCACACCACTCAGGAGAATTGTGGCTGTCAAGATCCGTCTCAAGCGCCTCGGTAAGATCCGCGCGCCCTACTACCGCATCGTCGTCGCCGACTCGCGCACCAAGCGCGACGGCCGCGTGATCGAGGAGATCGGTCAGTACCACCCGACCGAGGAGCCCTCGATCATCAAGGTCGACTCCGACCGCGCCCAGTACTGGCTGTCGGTCGGCGCTCAGCCGACCGAGCAGGTCACCGCGCTGCTGAAGCTCACGGGCGACTGGGGCAAGTTCAAGGGCGACAAGAACGCCGTCTCGACCGTTCGCACGGCCGAGGCCAAGGGCGAGTTCGTCGCAGACGCGTCGAAGAAGTCGGTCATCAAGCCGCAGGCCGCCAAGAAGGCCGAGGAGCCCGCTGAGGCTCCCGCCGACGAGGCTCCCGCCGCCGACGCGACCGACGCGGAGTAATCCGTTGCTGTCCGCCGCGCTCGAGCACGTCGTCAAGGGGATCGTCGATCACCCCGACGACGTCGTCATCCGTTCCTCCTCGTCGCCCCGCGGCGAGGTCCTCGAGGTGCGCGTGCACCCCGACGACCGGGGACGGGTGATCGGGCGCGGCGGACGCACCGCCAAGGCGCTGCGCGCGCTGATCTCCGCGCTTGCCGACGGCACGCGCGTTCGCGTCGACGTCGCGGACGACTGAGATGGCCGCCGACCCCGCTCGCACCCAGCTGCGCGTCGGGCGCCTTGTCAAGGCGCACGGCCTCAAGGGCGCACTCAAGCTCGAGCTCTACACCGATGATCCCGACGGCCGCTTCGTGCCGGGCGCGACGTTCACGTTGCAGGTCCCCGAGGCGTCTCCCTGGCACGGCAAGTCCGTGACCGTCCGCGAGTTCCGGTGGATGAACTCGCACCCCGTCCTCTTCCTCGAGGACGTCAACGACCGCGATGCTGCCGAGAGCCTCGTCAAGGCCATCCTCTGGGTCGACCAGGACGGCGACGCCACGGCCGAGGATGACGCCTGGTTCGATCACCAGCTCGTCGGCCTCGACGTCGTGCGTGACGGTGAGCGGGTCGGACGCATCGCACGCGTCGATCATCTCCCCGCGCAGGACCTGCTCATCGTCCAGCGCGACGGTGACGACACCGAGATCCTCGTGCCGTTCGTCAAGGCGATCGTGCCCGAGGTGGATGTCGCTGCGGGCCGAGTCATCGTCACCCCGCCGGCGGGGCTGTTCGAAGATCTGCCGGCCGAGGATGCCGACGACGCCTCCGGCGCGGCATCCGACCGGGACGGCGACAGCGCCCCCTCCGAGGACTGACGTGCGCGTCGACGTCGTCACGATCTTCCCCGCATTCTTCGACGTCCTCGAGGTCTCGCTCCTCGGCAAGGCCCGCGGCGCCGGCCTCCTCGATGTCCGCGTCCACGACCTGCGGGACTACACCACCGATCGGCACCGCACCGTCGACGACACCCCCTACGGCGGCGGCGCCGGCATGGTGATGAAGCCCGAGCCGTGGGGTCTCGCGCTGGATGCGATCGTCGCGGACGCGGGTGACCGGCCGACGTTCATCTTTCCCGCGCCTGCCGGCGAGCGATTCTCGCAGAGCACCGCTCGCGAGCTGAGCGAAGCGTCGCACCTCGTCTTCGGCTGCGGCCGCTACGAGGGGATCGACGAGCGCGTCTTCGCATACGCGGCGACGCTCGGCGACGTCCGGCTCATGAGCCTCGGCGACTACGTCCTCAACGGGGGAGAGGTCGCCTCGATGGCGATGATCGAAGCGATCGGCCGCCTCATTCCCGGCGTGGTCGGCAACCCTGAGAGCCTCGTCGAGGAGTCGCACGAAGACGGGCTGCTCGAGTACCCCTCGTACACCAAGCCCGCGTCGTGGCGCGGCCACGAAGTGCCGGACGTCCTGCTCAGCGGGCACCACGGCCGCGTCGCGGAGTGGCGGCACGCCCAGCGGGTCGAGCGGACGCGCGAGCGCCGTCCCGACCTGCTTCCCGCCGACCCCGAGGCCTGAGCGGGCCGCCGGAGGCGGACCGGGACAGAGGGCGGGTCAGTCGACGCCGAGGAACGAGCGGTCGGTGAGGATGACCGGACCGTCCGCGGTGATGGCTACGGTGTGCTCGGAGTGCGCCCCCCGCGATCCGTCGGCGCTGCGGAGCGTCCATCCGTCGGCATCCGTGACCAGCTTGTCGGTGCTCTGGAGGAACCACGGCTCGAGTGCGACGACGAGACCCGCACGCAGCGGGTAGCCGCGGCCCGGCTTGCCGTCGTTGGGCACGTGAGGGTCGCCGTGCATCTCGCGCCCGACGCCATGGCCGCCGAAATCGGTGTTGATCGACAGGCCATCGGCGCGGGCGACCGTCGCCACCGCGTGGGAGATGTCGCCGATCTTGTTGCCGACCACGGCGGCGCCGATCGCCGCGTCGAGAGCGCGCTCGGTCGTGTCGATCAGCGCGAGGTCTTCGTCGCGCGGGGTTCCCACGACGAACGACACCGCGGAGTCGGCAACCCAGCCGTCGACGGAGACGGCGAAGTCGAGTGTGACGAGATCGCCGTCGCGGAGGGCGTAGTCGTGGGGGAGGCCGTGCAGCACGGCGTCGTTGATCGACGTGCAGATGACCTTGCCGAACGGGCTGGCGCCGAACGACGGGTGGTAGTCGATGTAGCAGGATTCGGCCCCGGCGCGGCGGATCAGGTCGTGCGCGCGCCGGTCGATCGCCAGGAGGTTCGTGCCGACCTTCGTCTCGTCGCGGAGGGTCGCCAGCGTCTCGGCGACGAAACGTCCCGCGGGACGCATCGCTTCGATCTCGGCAGGGGTGCGCAGTTCGATCATCGTGATCCTCTCTTCAGCTTCTATCCTGCCGGACCGGCGTAGCATCGGGAGTATGTGGCTGCGACGCGCGCTCTTCCATTGGCTCCTTCCGGCGGCTCTGGTGCTGCCGCTGTGGCTCGTGGTGGGCTGGGCCATCTCGGGTGCGAGCGGCTGGGTCTTCCTGTGGGTCCTGTTCATCGCGGTGCCGGCCGTGCTCGTCGGTGAGCTCGTGACGACGTTCCTGGTGCGGGCCCGGGGCACCGTCCGGCACTCGCGGATGCTGTCGTGGTGGGACGTGCTCGTCTTCACCGTGTGGCACGCGCTCATCATCGCCATCGGGTTCTACCCCGAGGGTGCCTTCTGGCCGCTGCTTCTCGCCGCAGTCGCCGCCTTCCTCGCCGTCTTTTGGGTGTCGCTCTGGCAGCTCTTCCGCGAAGCGCGACCCGTCTCGCTGTTCTCCGTCGCCACGGATCCGGCCTACCTGCGCGAGGCGATGCGACCGACGGCCGAACGTCGTGCCGACGACAAGGTCGTGATCATCGAAGAGGTCCGGCGCAGCGACAGCTGACGTTTTGGTCAGTCGCGCCCGGCGTGGCAGAATGAACGCTTGTGCCCTGACAGATCTCTGCCTCAGGGGAGCGGCGCCCGGCGGGTGCCCGGGGCACCGCATCCTTATTCAACTCTCTCGTGGTCGACCTGAGGCGGTCGCAGGAAGAACAGATCATGCAGATCCTCGACTCCGTCGACGCAGCATCGCTGCGCAGCGACATTCCCGCATTCGCCCCCGGCGACACCGTCAAGGTGCACGTCAACATCACGGAGGGCAACCGCTCGCGTATCCAGGTCTTCCAGGGCGTCGTCATCGGCCGCTCCGGCGACGGTGTGCGCGAGACCTTCACCGTCCGGAAGATCAGCTTCCAGGTCGGCGTCGAGCGTACGTTCCCCGTCCACAGCCCCGTCATCGACCACATCGAGGTCGTCACGCGCGGTGACGTTCGCCGCGCGAAGCTGTACTACCTGCGCAACCTGCGTGGCAAGAAGGCGAAGATCAAGGAGAAGCGCGACCGCTGATCGCAGCGACGCATTCTCTGGATGCCCCGGGCTCTGGCTCGGGGCATCCGTCGTCTCCGCTGCGCGGTGACCGGCGATGGTCGCGGAATGTGCGACCCTGGGTAAGGCTCCCCGGCGGGCGAGTCGGATGAGAGGCGATGAATGACCACCGATGACCTTGCCGCGCAGGCGCCGAAGCCCGCGCGATCACGATCTCGTCGCCTCGGCCTGCTGCTTCGCGACATCCTCGTGATCGTCGCCATCGCTCTCGCGGTGTCGTTCCTGGTCAAGACGTTCCTCGTCCGTTCGTTCTACATCCCGTCCGGGTCGATGGAGCGGACGCTCCTGAAAGACGACCGGATCCTGGTGGACCAGCTCACGCCGCGGTTCGGCGGGTACGCCCGCGGCGACGTCGTCGTCTTCCGCGATCCCGGTGGATGGCTCCCGGCCACGGTCGAGCCCGCCCGGCCGCCGCTCGTGGAGGGCATGGACTGGGTGCTCTCCGTCGTGGGGCTGTCGGCTCCCGACAGCAAAGACCACCTCATCAAGCGGATCATCGGGATGCCGGGCGACCACGTCGTCTGCTGCAACGCCGTCGGCCAGATCACGGTGAACGACGTTCCCATCGACGAGTCCTCGTACGTCTCGCTCGCGGACGGACAATCGGCCCCGCAGGAGGTGCCGTTCGACGTGACGGTGCCCGAGAACTCGCTGTGGGTGCTCGGCGACAACCGCGATCATTCGCGGGACTCGCGCTACAACCGCGACCAGCCTTCGCAGGGCTTCGTCCCGCTCGACAACGTCGTCGGACGCGCCTTTCTCATCACCTGGCCGCTCGACCGTTTCGGCCTCATCGACTTCCACCACGACGTCTTCGCGGGTGTGCCCGCGCCCGAAGGACGATGACCGTCGTCGCGCCCCGGCTGACCGTCGAACGGCGGCTGCTGCGCGAGTACGAGTTCGTCATCGCGCTCGACGAGGTCGGGCGCGGCGCGTTGGCGGGCCCGGTCTCGGTCGGCGCCGCCGTGCTCGACGCGCGCTGCGCGCGCCGCCGGATCCCCGAGGGGCTTCGCGATTCGAAGCTCGTGACCGAGCTGCGCCGGCCCGAGCTGGCGCTGCGAGCAGCGGACTGGGTCGTGGCCTCGGCGGTGGGATCGGCCACGCCGGGCGAGATCGATGAGATGGGCATCATGCGGGCACTCGGCCTGGCTGCGGTCCGCGCGATCCAGGGTCTGGGCGGCGTCGACCCCTTCGCGGCGGAGACCGTCGTGATCCTGGACGGCAATCACGACTACGTGAGCCCGATGGCCGGACCGGGCCTGACGGTCCGCACGATCATCAAGGCCGACCGCGACTGCGCGAGCGCCGCGGCGGCGTCGGTCATCGCGAAGGTGTCGCGCGATACCCACATGACCGAACTGCACGATGAGACGCCGATGTACGAGTGGGCGCGGAACAAGGGGTACGCCAGCGCGCTCCACCGTGCCGCGATCCGCGAGCACGGGCTGTCGCGTCATCACCGGGCGTCGTGGGCGATCGCCGACGCGCCGACGCTGTTCTGACGTCGCTGCCGGGGCGGCCGCCGGGGAGGATGACGTCCTGCTGCCGCCGCCTAGGATGGAAGCACCATGGATGACGAAGTCTTCGAAGACTATGACCGCGAGCTGGAGCTGGCGCTCTACAAGGAGTACCGCGACGTCGTGTCGCAGTTCCAGTATGTGATCGAGACCGAGCGTCGCTTCTACCTCGCGAACGACGTCAACGTCGTCCGGCGCGACACCGAGCACGACTTCTACTTCGAGCTGACGATGACCGACGTATGGGTCTGGGACATCTACCGCGCCGATCGTTTCGTGAAGTCCGTGCGGGTGCTGACCTTCAAAGACGTCAACGTCGAAGAGCTCCAGCGTCGCGACTTCGAGCTGCCCGACGAGCTTTCGCTCGACAGCTGAGCTTCCTCCCCAGGGCCGTCTCCTTGCCGGTTCTGCACGGGCTCACGGCCGTGGCACCCGGGTCGTCCGCCGCCGCGCGAGAGTGCTCGTATGGCAGCGAAAGACGACCGGGGCCGCGCCGGTGAAGAGCGGGCCGCGCGGCACCTGACCCGCCTCGGCTACGAGATACTCGACCGCAACTGGCGTGACCGCCAGGGGGAGATCGACATCGTCGCGGTGTCGCGCGACGAGCTCGTCATCGTCGAGGTCAAGACCCGGCGGACCGCGGCGTACGGGCACCCGTTCGAGGCGGTCGACGAGCGCAAGAAGGACCGGCTGTGGCGCCTCGCGTGCGCGTGGATCGCCGCACATCCGGGGGAGGTGCGCGGACGCCGTATTCGTCTCGACGTCATCGGCATCACCGGCGACGACGTCGAGGCGGCGGTGCTCGAGCACGTCGAGGATCTCCGATGAGCCTCGGCCGCACCTGGGCGGTCTCGCTCACGGGGCTGGCCGGCGATCTCGTCGAGGTCGAGGCCGACCTGTCGAACCAGACGCCCGCGTTCCGCATCGTCGGTCTCGCGGACCGGGCCCTCGCCGAGGCGCAGCAGCGCGTGCACAACGCCTGCCAGAACAGCGGGCTGCCGCTGTCGCGACGTCGTGTGACGGTCAATCTCTCCCCGGCCAGCCTCCCGAAGCAGGGATCGGGTTTCGATGTCGCCATCGCTGCGGCCGCGCTCGCGACAGAGCTGCCGATGGATCCGGTGTCGCTTGCCGACACGGTCCACATCGGTGAGCTGGGCCTCGACGGACGCCTCCGGCCGGTTCCCGGAGTGCTCCCCGCGGTGATCGCCGCGGCGCGGGCAGGACGGCGGACGGTCATCGTTCCCGAGGCCTGCCGAGCCGAAGCCGCTCTCGTCGACGGCATCCGGGTCGTCGGATGCCGCACCCTCGCAGGCGTCGCGCGCTGGCACGGGCTCGACATCGATGGTGACGACGAAGCGGTGCCCGAGGTGCCGGGACCGGCCGCGGGCGGGGAGAGCGGGGACGGGCTGCCTGTCGACGATCTCTCGGACATCCGCGGACAGGAGGAGGCGATCGACGCGCTCGTCGTGGCGGCCGCCGGCGGCCATCATCTGCTCATGAGCGGTCCGCCCGGCGCGGGCAAGACCATGCTCGCACGACGCCTGCCGGGGATCCTGCCCGCGCTCGACGACGAGACCGCGCTTCAGGTGGCATCCATACGCTCGCTGTCCGGCACGGTCGTCGACAGCCTGAGCAGGGTTCCTCCGTTCGAGGCGCCGCATCACAGCGTGAGCGTCGCGGCGCTGGTCGGCGGCGGCAGCAGGTCGTTGCGCCCGGGGGCGATCGCTCGCGCGAGCGGGGGCGTGCTGTTCCTCGACGAGGCTGGTGAGTACAGCGCCCACGCGTTGGATTCTCTGCGTCAGCCGCTCGAGGCGGGGTCGATCGACATACACCGGGCGGGGTTCCGAGCGACGCTGCCGGCGAGGTTCCAGCTGGTGCTGGCGACGAACCCCTGCCCGTGCGGACAGTACGGAGTCCGTGGCGGCACATGCTCCTGTCCATCTCTCGCGATCCGTCGCTATCTCGGCCGGCTCTCCGGCCCCTTGCTGGACCGCATCGACATCGAGCTCTCGCTTTCGCGGGTGTCGCTCGCCGACCTGGCGTCGCGCGGTCCTGCGCAGATGACCACTGCGAACGCGCGGGAGCAGGTCGCGGCCGCGCGAGCGCGGGCTGCCGCGCGGCTGGCGGCGACGCCCTGGCGGACGAACGCCGCTGTCTCCGGAGCCTGGCTGCGCGATGGACCGCTCGCTCCCGAGCCGCGCGTCCGCGCTCCGCTCGACACGGCGCTCCAGCGCGGCTCGCTCACCCTACGCGGCTACGACCGGGTGTTGCGGGTGGCATGGTCGGTCGCCGACCTCGCCGGTCGCGAGCGCCTGACCGCGAGTGACGTCGGGCGCGCGCTGTTCCTCAAGAAGGGGCTGCAGCAGTGAGCGACGACGAGGTGCGCAGAGCGTTGGCGGGGCTCGTGCCCGCGGGCGACCTCGCGGCTCCCGAAAGCGGTCGCGAGCGTTGGGCACGCGCACGATGGTCGGTGCTGGCCGAGCCCGGCGACGGTATCGCCGGCCTCGCGATCCAGCGGCTGGGACCGTCCCGCGCTCTCCAGTGCGCCCTGCGAGACGACACACCCCCGGCGGAGCTCGACCTCGACGTACGGGACTGGCGCCGCGCCTGTGCCCGGTGGCGTCCGCGACAGGACGACCACCGCTATCCGATCGAGCGGGCTCGGCGGGTGGGCGTCAGACTCGTCATCCCGGGGGATGCAGCGTGGCCGGTGCGCGTCGACGAGCTCGGCATCCATGCTCCGGTCGCGCTGTGGGCACGCGGGCAGACGGATGTGCTCGCAGCGCCGGTGACGGCTGTCGCGCTCGTGGGCGCCCGTGCCGCGACGCCGTACGGGGTGCAGGTCGCGGGGGAGATCGCGGGGGACCTGGGCGTCGGTGGCGCGACGATCGTCTCGGGTGCTGCGGTCGGCATCGACGCGGCGGCGCACCGGGCGTGCCTCGCCGTCGACGGCGTCACGATCGCCGTGCTGGCCGGCGGCGTCGACAAGGCGTACCCGTCGGGGCACGCCGGCCTGCTGACGGACGTGTCGCGTCGCGGCGTGGTGGTGAGTGAGGTTCCCTGCGGCACGGCGCCGACGAAGTGGCGTTTCCTGCAGCGCAATCGGCTCATCGCCGCGCTCTCCGATGCCACCGTGGTAGTCGAGGCGGGGTGGCGGTCGGGTTCGTTGAACACCGCGGGTCACGCGGCGGCGCTCGGGCGGGCACTCGGCGCAGTGCCGGGGCCGGTCACGTCTGCGGCGTCGGCGGGATGCCATCGGATCCTCCGCGAGTACGACGGGCGGTGCATCACGAGCGCGGACGACGTGCGGGAGCTGCTCGGATGGTCGGTGGAGCCTGGCCATGCCGCGGCTCTCGACGGTGACGGTCGGACGGACGATGCGACCAGGGTGCTCGACGCGCTGAGCACCCGAGCGCCGCGGGATGTGGCGGAGATCGCTCGGCGCTCCGGTGTGGCCGGCGAGGACGTGAGCGGCTGGCTGGGGCTCCTGGAGCTCGATGGCCGCGTCGTGTCCGACGAGCGCGGGTGGCGTCGAACGGCGAGCTGACGGCTGGCGCTCCGCGAGCCTGGCCCGGCAGCGACCACGGATCGGTCATGCTGGCTGCATGCTCATCTCGGAGGCGGCGGAGGCGTATGCGAAGCATCTGCTGCGCGTCCGCAGGCTCTCGGAGAACACCGTTCGGGCCTACCGCAACGACCTCGTCGATCTGGTTGCCGCGTCCGGCGACATCGAGCTCGCGGAAGTGGACATCGAAGTGCTGCGTGACTGGGTCTGGCGCGCGAGTGAACGGGGCGATGCGCGATCGACGCTGGCCCGCCGCACCGCGACCGCGCGCGGCTTCTTCGCGTGGGCGACCGAGCGCGGCTTGATTGCCAGCGATCCTGCGCTGCGCCTCGCGTCGCCGAAGCGGGCGCGAACCCTGCCCAAGGTCGCGACCGCCCAGACGATGGCGACGGTCCTGGATGATCTGCGGGCGCGGGCGGCAGACGGAGACCCGGTCCTCCTCCGCGACCACGCGATCCTCGAGCTGCTGTACGCGACGGGCATCCGCGTGTCCGAACTGTGCGGGCTCGACCTGGACAACGTCGACAGCCATCGCCGCACGGTGCGCGTCACCGGCAAGGGCGACAAAGACCGGGTCGTTCCGGTGGGCGGTCCGGCGTTCGATGCCGTTCAGGCCTACCTGGTACGCGGGCGCCCGGCGCTCGCGGCACGCGCCGCAGGCCACGCGAGCGCAGCGCGCGCGGTGTTCCTCGGCTCACGCGGCGGCCGGCTGACCCCGCGCGGCGTGTACGCGACGGTGTCAGAGAAGCTCGGCCCCGCACTCGGGGTGGATGCCGTGGGGCCGCACACCCTGCGACATTCCGCCGCGACGCATCTGCTGGATGGCGGCGCCGACCTGCGTGCCGTCCAGGAGATCCTCGGGCATGCGAGCCTCGGCACGACGCAGATCTACACGCACGTGTCGGGGGAGCGGCTCGCCGCCGCCTACCGCCAGGCTCATCCACGGGCCTGATGGTGCGCTGCGCCGGCCCGTCGTAGCGTGGAGTGTGCCGGGGACACCGTGAGGAGACGCGTATGAGAACGTCCGCCGCCGTCGTGGGTGCGATCGCGCTCGTCGCGATGCTGGCATCGTGCACACCGGCATCCTCGGACCAGCCTGACCGAATCGTCCGCCCCACCGCGCCCCGGACGTCGCCTGCTGCCTCCGCTCCGTCCGCGACGACGTCGGACGCGTCGCCGGACGCGACATCGCCCGCTTCACCCGGTACAGGTGAGGCCGTCTGTGTCGACGGCGTCGTCGCGATCCGCGGAAACGACCTCGACGTCTCCTTCGCCGGCGAATGCGATCTCGTCCGGATCGAAGGTGCCTCGCTCGACGTCGACCTGGAACGAGCGCGTATCGGCCGTGTGGTCGCGAGCGGCGATGGCCTCGAGATCGACCTCGGCTCCGTCGACTCGCTCGAGGTCACGGGGCAGTCCGCCGACGTCGACGCCGTCGTCGTCGGCGCTCTCGCCGTCGCGGGGGACCGGAACGCCGTGGAGGCCGACGAGATCGGCACCGTGTCGGTGTCGGGCAATGACAACCGCGTCTCTGCAGACCGCCTCGGGGCGGTCACGCAGAGCGGCGACCGCAACGCGATCGGGACCGGCTGACGCTCAGCAGCACGGCAAGAGGACGGGACGAGCAAGGCCCGCGACCATGGTGAGCGGGTTGATGTACTCCCCGTGGCGGCGGACACCGAAATGGATGCCGCCGTCGCCGACATGACCGCCGGTGGTCACGGTGCCCACCGGCTCTCCGCGGGCCACCACCGTTCCCGGTGCCAGCGTCGTCTCGACCGGCTCGAGACTGGTCACCAGCCCGTCATCGTGATCGATCGTCACGACGGGCCGGCCCGCCACCGGGCCGGCGAAGGCGATCGTCCCGCCGGCCGGGGCGAGGACCTCGGCGTCCGGGGCTGACAGGTCGACCCCGCGGTGACCGGGGGCGTACTCGTGCGCGGGGGCTTCGAATCCCCGGACCACCGTGGCCTGCCGCAGCGGCATCGTCCACCCCGATGGGGGCGCGGGAACGGCATCCGCATCGGCACCCGGGCCGGGCCCGGGACCGCCGAGGAGGAGCGGGCTCATCACGACGAGGGCTGCGGCGAGGCGTCCGACCGTACGGTGGATCATGTGCCGAGTCTCGAACCTGCGCCGCGCATGCGGAGGCCGCAGAGCCGACACGTGGAGAAGCCGGCCGCCACGAGCCTCGGGGAGGAGCGGCTGACTGCTACACTGATCACCGCACCTCGCTCGTCGAGGTGACTACGCGTGCCCTGAGCGATCGGTTTCCGATCGTGGCGCATCTTCCCCAGGTCTCCCGTTTCGGCGGCGAGCGGAAGTGTGTCGGGCGCCAGGAGTACCGGGCCGTCGGCCCGGGGAATCAACCGAAACAGAAGGAGAACGGCCATGGCCGTCGTCACCATTCGCCAGCTGCTCGACAGCGGCGTCCACTTCGGGCACCAGACCCGCCGCTGGAACCCGAAAGTCAAGCGCTTCATCCTGACCGAGCGCTCGGGCATCCACATCATCGACCTGCAGCAGTCGCTGTCGTACATCGACCGCGCCTACGAGTACGTCAAGGAGACGGTCGCCCACGGTGGCACCATCCTCTTCGTCGGCACCAAGAAGCAGGCGCAGGAAGTCATCGCCGAGCAGGCGACCCGCGTGGGCCAGCCCTACGTCAACCAGCGCTGGCTCGGTGGTCTGCTGACCAACTTCCAGACCGTCTCGAAGCGCCTCGCCCGCATGAAGGAGCTCGAGGAGCTCGACTTCGAGAACCCGGCTGCCAGCGGCTTCACCAAGAAGGAACTGCTGCTCAAGAAGCGCGAGCTCGACAAGCTCCACAAGTCGCTCGGCGGTATCCGCAACCTGCAGAAGACCCCGTCGGCCATCTGGGTCGTCGATGCCAAGCGCGAGCACCTCGCCATCGACGAGGCCAAGAAGCTCGGCATCCCCGTGATCGGCATCCTCGACACGAACGCCGACCCCGACGAGTTCCAGTACCCGATCCCCGGCAACGACGACGCGATCCGCTCGGTGAGCCTGCTCACGCGCATCATCGCCGACGCTGCGGCCGAGGGACTCATCCAGCGTCACCAGCCGTCCGACGAGTCGGCCGAGGCCGAGCCCCTCGCCGACTGGGAGCGCGAGCTGCTCGAGAGCGCTCCTGCTGAGACCGCTGTGGTCGAGGGCGCTGCCGCCGAGGTCGCCGCGACCGAGACGCCCGCCGACGAGGCCGGCGCCGAAGCGCAGGCCGAGACCGTCGCCGCCGAGGCCACCGAGAAGTAATCAGCGCGTCTTCCTGACCCGCTACGATCGGCGCGGCCGCGGCTGAGCCCGGCCGCGCCGATCGGCATCCACGAGATTTCCCACATACAGAAGGAGCCGCCACTCATGGCAAACTTCACCATCGCCGACATCAAGGCTCTTCGCGAGCAGCTCGGCACCGGAATGGTCGACACCAAGAAGGCCCTCGAAGAGGCCGACGGCGACGTCGAGAAGGCCGTCGAGATCCTCCGCCTCAAGGGCGCGAAGGGCAACGCGAAGCGTGCCGACCGCTCCACGAGCGAGGGCCTCGTCGTCGCTCGCGAGCAGGACGGCAAGGTCACCCTCGTCGAGCTGGCCTGCGAGACCGACTTCGTCGCGAAGAACGACCGGTTCATCGCGCTGGCCGACAAGGTCGCCGACGCCGCTGCCGCCGCGTCCGCCGACTCGGTCGAGGCTGCCCTCGCCGCCGACGCATCGGGTCAGACGATCGAGCAGCTCATCAACGATGAGGCCGCCATCATCGGCGAGAAGGTCGAGCTCCGCCGCGTGCGCACGCTGACCGGCGACGCCTTCGAGATCTACCTGCACAAGACGAGCAAGGACCTGCCCCCGCAGATCGGCGTCGTCGTGGCGTACTCCGGTTCGGACGCCGAGACGGCTCGCTCGATCGCGCAGCACATCTCGTTCGCGAACCCGAGCTACCTGTCGCGCGAGGACGTTCCCGAGGCCGACGTCGAGAAGGAGCGCGAGATCGTCACCGAGATCTCCCGCAACGAGGGCAAGCCCGAGGCGGCTCTCCCGAAGATCGTCGAGGGCCGCGTGGGCGCGTTCTTCAAGCAGGTCGCCCTCCTCGACCAGGACTACGCGAAGGACAACAAGCTGTCCGTCGCGCAGGTCGCGAAGGACGCCGGCATCACCATCACCGACTTCGCTCGGTTCAAGGTCGGCGCGTAATTGCCCGAAAGGCCCGCATCCTCGGATGCGGGCCTTTTCCATGCCCATCCGGGCGATACTCTGCAACACAGCGACGAGAGGGACACGATGAACGATGAGAAGACCGGGCGCCGTCGCGTCCTGCTGAAGCTTTCGGGCGAGGCGTTCGGGGGCGGCCAGCTGGGCGTCAACCCCGACGTCGTCGGTCAGATCGCCCGCGAGATCGCGGAGGCGGTCGACCGGGTCGAGGTCGCCATCGTCGTCGGCGGCGGGAACTTCTTCCGCGGAGCCGAGCTGAGCCAGCGCGGCATGGACCGCGGCCGTGCCGACTACATGGGCATGCTCGGAACCGTGATGAACGCCCTCGCGCTGCAGGACTTCCTCGAGCAGGCGGGGGCTGCGACGCGTGTGCAGTCGGCCATCTCGATGACGCAGGTCGCCGAGCCGTACATCCCGCGTCGTGCGGAGCGCCACATGGAGAAGGGGCGCGTCGTGATCTTCGGAGCCGGCGCCGGCCTGCCCTATTTCTCGACCGACACCGTCGCCGCCCAGCGTGCGCTCGAGATCAAGGCCGACGAGGTGCTCGTCGCCAAGAACGGCGTCGACGCGGTCTACACCGCCGACCCGAAGAAGGACCCGACGGCGCAGAAGATCGAGAGCATCACATACGGCGAGGCGCTGCAGCGCGGGCTCAAGGTCGTGGATTCGACTGCTTTCAGCCTCTGCATGGACAACCGCATCGACATGCGCGTGTTCGGCATGGAGCCGGCCGGCAACGTCACCCGCGCCCTGCTGGGCGAGCGCATCGGCACGCTCGTCACCGTGTGAGCGGCATCCGCCCGCAGACTAGACTTGACCGGACGTACCGACGAATGGAGTGACGTGATCCCCGAGATCCTCGCTGACACGAAAGCCCGCATGGAACGCGCCGTCGAGGCGGCGAAGGAGGACTTCTCCACCGTGCGAACGGGGCGTGCCAACACGGCGCTGTTCCAGAAGATCCTCGTCGACTACTACGGGTCGCCGACTCCGCTCGCTCAGCTCGCCTCGCTGAACACGCCCGAGGCCCGGACGATCATCGTCACGCCGTACGACAAGTCGGCGCTGAAGGCGATCGAGCAGGCCATCCGCGACACTCCGAACCTGGGCGTCAACCCGACGAACGACGGCAACATCGTGCGCGTCACCATGCCCGAGCTCACGGAGGAGCGCCGCAAGGAGTACGTCAAGCTCGTCCGCTCGAAGGGCGAGGACCACAAGGTCCACCTGCGCGGCATCCGGCGCAAGTCGAAGGACGAGCTCGACGGTCTCAAGAGCGAGGTCGGCGAGGACGAGCTCGTGCGCGCGGAGAAGGAGCTCGACGGGCTCACGCGCGCTCACGTCGACCTCATCGACGACGCGCTCAAGCGCAAAGAGGCCGAGCTCCTCGAGGTCTGAGACCGATGAGCGCACCCGGCGACGACGCCCCGTCTCGATCAGAGCGGGAGCGCTCCCGTTCGCGCGAGCACGGTGATTCGACGTTCCAGAATCAGGTGCGCGCCGCTCGGACGGAGTTCGAACACCAGATCGGCAAAGCTCGCGCCGATTTCGAGCAGGCCAACGAGCGCATCAACGCGCGCACGGGGCGCAATCTGTTCGTAGCGATCCTGATCGGCATCGCGATCGGCGTCGTCGTCATCGGTTCGCTCATCTTCGTGAAGTGGGTCTTCGTCCTCTTCGCGATCCCCGTCGCTCTCCTCGGCGTGTTCGAGCTGGTCCGGGCCCTGCAGGCCGCGGGCCGTCGGGTCGACGTCGTGCCGCAGCTCGTGGCCGGCGCCGCGGTCCTCGCGGCCGGCTTCTTCCTCGACGCCGGCACCCACTGGGTGGTCGTGTTCGCCGCCGTCGTGTCGGTGATCGTCTGGCGTCTGATGGCGCAGATGGTGAGCGTCGAGAGCCGCCGCTACGGGCAGGTGCTCAGCGACGTGCTCATCAGCGGCTTCGTGCAGCTGTATGTGCCGTTCCTCGGCAGTCTGCTGCTGATCCTCCTGCGTGAGGACGGCGGCGAGTTCTGGGTGCTCGCGATGATCGCGGTGGTGGTCGGCGCCGACACCGGCGCTTATGCTGCCGGCCTCGCATTCGGTAAGCACGCGATGGCCCCGCGGATCAGCCCGAAGAAGACCTGGGAGGGCTTCGCAGGAGCGGGCGTCGTGGCTGTGCTCGTCGCGGTCGGGTTCGCCTGGCTGCTTCTGGGACTGCCTGCCTGGACGGGCGTGATCATCGGTCTGGTGATCCTGGGTTCCGCGACGGTGGGCGACCTGGCCGAGTCGATGATCAAACGGGATCTCGGGATCAAGGACATGAGCTCGTGGCTGCCGGGCCACGGGGGAGTGCTCGACCGTCTCGATTCGATCCTGCCGTCCACCGTCGTCGCGCTCGTCCTGTTCCACGCTCTGTCCCCCCTGGTGATGTCATGACTTCGACCGAGAGTTCCCTGTCCACGAGCCCGTTCCCCGAGGTCCACGGGCGCGCGAAGGGATACGACCGCGCAGCCGTCGACGCTTTCCTGCGTCGCGCTCGCGAGGCGTTCGAATCGTCCGAGGAGGACGATCTCGACTCTGCCGCCATCCGCGCGACCGCATTCCCGCTCGTGCGCGGGGGATACGCCGTCGCGCCCGTCGATGCGGCGATCGGACGGATCGAGGATGCCTTCGCCGCGCGTGAGCGGGAACGCGCCCTGTCGCGCGCCGGTGCGCGTGCGTGGGTCGGTCGCTCGCGGAATCTCGCTCAGGAGATCCTCGACCGGCTGTCGCGCCCTCAGCGCCGCCGCTTCGACCGCGTGAGCGTGCTGTCCTACGGCTACCGGATCGACGAGGTCGATCTCGTCGCGGACCGCATCGCGCGGTACCTCGAATCCGGTGAACCCCTCACCGTGGAGCAGGTGCGCTCCGTGGCCTTCCGGATGCAGCGCGGCGGTTACCGTGAAGCGCAGGTCGACGCCGTGCTCGACGGAGTCGTGTCCGTCATTCTCGCCATCGGGTGAGTCTGATGGAGAGATGACCCTCGCCTCGCTAAACTCGAGGGCATTGTGACTTCTCGCTCGACTGTGACCCGCCGCACGACGCGCACCCCGGTCGCGCGCGTCCCGTCGTCGCCGGCACCCGCGCGCTGGTCGCGCCGGCGCGGGGTGTCCGCCGTCTTCGCAGCCGTCGCAGCCCTCGGCATGGCCGGGGGAGCCCTCGCCCCGCTCGGGACGGCGCTCGCGGCCGCGCAGGAGAAGCCGGTCGAGGTCGTGTCGCTGTGGGCCGACTCCCGCGGTGACGCCCAGGCGCTCGCCACAGACGCCGCGGCTCCTGCCCCGGCGCATCTCGACCGGAGCGGGTTCACCGTCTACGTCGCGCCCAAGCCCACGCCCACTCCGACGCCGACGCCGACCCCGGTCGAGGGTGAGAGCGCGGGGACGACGCGATCCGCGCCCGTCATGTACAGCGGTGGCGGATCGTCGACCGACTGGCTGAGCGCCGCCGGCATCCCCGAGAGCGACTGGGGATACGTCGACTACATCGTCTCGCGCGAGAGCAGCTGGAATCCGAACGCGACGAACGCCTCCTCGGGTGCGTGCGGGCTGGTACAGGCGTATCCCTGCAGCAAGGTCCCGGGCAGCGGCTACGACCCCGTCGACAACCTGAGGTGGGCCAATGGCTACGCCGTGGGGCGCTACGGAAGCTGGAGCGAAGCGTACGCGTTCTGGTCCAGCAACCACTGGTGGTGACGGCGCCCTCATGCCCCGTTCCAACCGGCGCCGGCCGGAGCCGCGTGACGATTCGCTCGATCGGCTGCTGAGCGGCTGGAAGCGCTCCGAGACGCGACGCGGCGTCGAATGGACCGTCCAGCCCGTGTCGGCGGCGCAGGCGCAGAAGACCTACACCTGCCCCGGCTGCGGGCGTGACATCACTCCGGCGACCCCGCACGTGGTCGCATGGCGCGCGGACGGCGTCCTGGGCGACGCCGCGGATCTGGCCGCGCGTCGGCATTGGCATTCGGCATGTTGGAGGATCGCATGAGCTTCGAGATCCGCGGACCCGTTCAGCTCCCGGCGCGGCGTGAAGACATCGAGCTGCACACGCTCGACGACCTGACGCTGGTGGGTGAGCTCGCGCTGCCGCAGGACCGTGACCCGGTCGCGACGCTCGTCACGCTACATCCGCTGCCGACGGCGGGCGGCTTCATGGACTCGCACATCCTGCGCAAGGCTGCGGGCCGGCTCCCGGCCCTCGCCGATCTGGCCGTGCTGCGTTTCAACACACGCGGGACCACGTCGCCGCGTGGCACGAGCGACGGCGCCTTCGAGGGCGGTGTCGGCGAGGTGTTCGACGTCGCCGCGGCGATGGCGTTCGTGCGGGAGCGGGGCCTGCCCCGGCCCTGGCTCGTCGGCTGGTCCTTCGGCACGGAGCTCGCCCTCAAGTACGGGCGCGACCACGATATCGAGGGCGTGATCCTGCTCTCGCCGCCGCTGCACCGCGCCACACCCGACGAGGTGGCCGCCTGGGCCGACGACGAGCGACGCGTCGTGATCGTCGTGCCCGAGTTCGACGACTATCTCAGACCAGCCGAAGCGCGGGAGCGATTCGCGGCGATCCCGCACGCGACCCTCATCGCGGTCGAGGGCGGGAAGCATCTGTGGGTGGGGGAGAACCAGACTCGTCGCGTCCTCACCGAGATCGTCGCCGCCGTCAATCCCGACGCGCTGCCGCTCGCCGAGGAGTGGGACGACGACTGACCGTCAGCGTTCGTTCTGCCGCGGGATGACGACCTGTCGGTAGATGATCAGGATGCTGGCTGCCACCGGGATCGCCACGAGTGCTCCGAGGAGCTGGCCCAGAGCGGCTCCCGCCAGAGCCGCGATGACCACGACGGCACCGGGGATCGACACCGCCCGGTTCATGATGCGCGGCGAGATGAAGTACGCCTCGACCTGCATGTAGACGAGGTACCAGATCGCCGCCCACAGTGCGGTCTGGGGCTCGGACAGACCGGGGATGAGGCAGGTCAGCACGATGATCGCCGAGCCGGTGAGGGTTCCGACGAGCGGGATGAGCGAGAAGAAGAAGGCGATGACGGCGAGCACCGCCGGGAACGGCGCCCCGATGACGCTCAGGAAGATCGCGCTGAGCACACCGTTGATGACGCCGAGGGACACCTGGCCCATGACGTAGAACCCGACGGATGCGGTGATCTGCTCTGCCAGGTCGATGAAGCGCGGACGGCGCGAAGCCGGTACGAGCTGGTAGACCGCGGCCTTCAGGTTGGGGGTCGAAGCGGTGAAGTAGATCGTCAGGATCAGCACGATGACGGCGCCGGTGAAGCCGCTGATGATGCCGCCGCCGATGAGGATGATCGAGCCGGTGATGGATCCGCCGATCGCCCCGATGTCGAGCGAGTTGTACCAGTCGGAGAGGTACTGGAAGAGCTCGTCGACGTTCAGCTGCGGGAACGTGACGGTCAGCCAGTCCTTGACCGCGTTGACCGGGTCCCAGTTGCCGTTGGTGACGAGATCCTGGATGGCCGCGACGAGCTGGCTGATCTGCGACACGATGATCGGCACGACCATCAGGATGATGCCCGCGAAGGCGGCGAGGAGCGCGGCGAACGTGATGAGGAGGGCCGCCCAGCGCGGCAGCCGTCTCCGCTCGAGCCAGGAGACGACCGGATCGAGACCCAGCGCGAGGAAGAGGGCGGTACCGACGTAGAGGAGGATCGTCGAGAGGGTCTGGATCCCCCCGATGATCACGATGCCGACGCCGACGCCGAGGGTGGCGATCAGCGCGGTGCGAAACGGGTTCTGGATCTTCACGAGCGCCTCCGGGGTCGAATCACCTCACTTTACGATCCGAGCGGGGTTTCGGCGGGAGGCGCCCCTTTCACGACCTTTTCAGGTCGTTTTGGATACTCTGGAACGTCGATCAAGCGTTCGGTGGTCCCGTTCCGGATGTGGAGAGGTGTTTCTTCGTGCGTTTCGTGTGGGCTGTTGTCGCGTTCGTCCTGGCGACCGTCATGATCGGTGCGGGCATCGCGCAGCGTACGATCCTGCGCGGACCCGAGAGCGTGACCGAGTCGGTGACGGTGGCCGCAGACGCGCCGTTCACACTCATCGACGGGTCGGTCCTGACATCGCGGCCGGGAGCCCAGTCGCTGAGCGTGCAGGGGTCCGGTACCGTCTTCGCCGCGTACGGCCGGTCCTCGGACGTGACCGCGTGGCTCGCGCGCACGGACTACACGCGGCTCGACGTCGACGAGGACGGCGCCATCACGACGACCGAGGTCGCCGCTGCGTCGGCGCCCGCGCCGAGCGCGGACGGAACCGTTCCTGCGATGCCGTCCCCCGTCGGCTCGGACCTCTGGCTCGAGGAGTTCCAGCGCGACGGCGCGCTGACGACCTCGTTGCAGCTGCCGCAGGACATGAGTGTCCTCATCGCGTCGGACGGCACGGCCGCCGCACCCGCCGACATCCAGGTGACGTGGCCCATCGAGTCGAACACGCCGTGGGCGGGCCCTCTCATCGTGGGCGGAGGGATCCTCCTCGCGTTCGGCATCGTCATGTACGCGCTCGGCTGGCGTCACCTGCGCCGGTCGCGCGGTCCGCGTCGGAAGGGCCTCCCCATGACCGCCACGCAGCCCATCGACCTCACCGTCGACGACGAGGCCAAGGGCGTCATCTCGTCCACGCCGCCGCGCCGCCGGCTGACCCGTGGTCGCCAGGCGCTGCTCGCTCTCCCGCTCGTTTCGATCGTCGCGCTGTCCGGGTGTTCCGCTGACGCCTGGCCGCAGCTCGCGCCGAGCCCGACGCCTTCTCCCACCGCGACGGTGGTCGCGGATCCCGACCAGGCGCCCCCCGCCGTGACCCAGCAGCAGGCGGAGCGCATCCTGACCCGCATCGCCGAGGACGTCTCGACAGCGGACGCGAGCGCCGACGCCGCGCTGGCGGCGACGCGCCTCGCCGGAACCGCTCTGGCGGAGCGCGAGACCAACTACACGCTGCGGTCGAAGATCGCCGATCGCGCGCCGTTGCCTCCCATTCCCGCCGAGCCGCTCGAGATCCTGCTGCCGGAGACCTTCGACAAGTGGCCGCGGACCTTCCTCGCGGTCGTCGACGGCGGCGAAGGCGCGTCGGACACGATCATGACGGTCAGCCAGCAGGACCCCTGGTCCAACTACAAGCTCGGATACATCGCGGAGCTTGCGACCGACTCGTTCCCGGAACTCGCTCCCGCCTACCTCGGCGCTGCGCAGGTCGCCCCGGACTCGCCGTTCCTCGTGCTGCCCCCGAAGGATCTCGCCGCGGCATACGCCGACCTGCTCACTAACGGCGATGCGAGCCCGTACGCGCGCCTCTTCGAGGCGGAGGGGGATGCCTTCCGCTCCGGCGTCGCGTCCAACCGCGAGCAGATCGTCAACGACTTCAACCAGACCGGTGCCGAGACCGGAACGGTGTCCTTCACGACGCAGGCGGGCACGCAGGCGCCCATCGCGTTGCAGACGCTCGAGAGCGGCGCGGTCGTCGCGGTGACGATCACCGAGGACCACACGTTCACGCCGAGCAATCCCGACGCCGTCATCAACGTCCCCGACACCAACCCGGTGGCCAGCGCGCTGACAGGCGTGTCGCAGTCCTCGACGGGCTTCACCACGACGTACGCCGACCAGCTGTTCTTCTTCGTGCCCGGTGCGGGCTCGTCCGAGCCGATCCAGTTCCTCGGCTACCGTTCCAATGTCCTCTCAGCGAAGGTTGTCTGAATGAGCGATCCGTCTCCCAGTGCCGTGCTCCGCGGAGCCCTCGATCTGTCATCGCTGCGTCATCGCCCCGCGGCGCCTGCTCCGGCCGGGCCCGCTTCCGCCGAGCAGCCGGCGGGCGGCTCGCGGCTGATCTTCGACGTGACCGACCAGACGTTCGGCGAGGTCCTGGAGCTCTCGCGGACCGTCCCGGTCGTCGTCGATCTCTGGGCCGAGTGGTGCGGGCCGTGCAAGCAGTTGAGCCCCGTCCTCGAGAAGGTCGTCACCGAGCTCGCCGGCCGGGTGGTCCTGGCGAAGGTGGACGTCGACGCGAACCCGCAGCTGGCGCAGGGGTTCCGGGCTCAGTCCATCCCGATGGTGGTCGCGCTCGTCGCCGGTCAGCCCGTGCCGCTGTTCACCGGCGCCGTTCCCGAGCAGCAGGTGCGCGAAGTGTTCGCGCAGCTGCTGCAGCTCGCCGCCCAGCACGGTGTGACCGGCACCGTTCCGACGGACGAGGGAACGGAGTCGGCCGAAGAGGCTGCCGAGGCGCCGCTGCCCCCGCTGCACGCCGAGGCCTATGCCGCGATCGAGGCCGGCGACTACCCGCGCGCCATCAGCGCCTACGAGCGCGCGCTCGCGGAGAACCCCCGCGATGCCGACGCTCAGGCCGGGCTCGGACAGGTCAAGCTGCTCGATCGCGTGCAGGGGCTCGACCTCGGCGAGGCACGTGCCGCCGCGGCATCCGCTCCGCTGGACGTCGAGGCGCAGCTCCGCGTCGCCGACCTCGACGTCGCCGGCGGTCACGTCGACGATGCCTTCGGGCGACTGCTCGATCTCTTCGCGGCGGTCGACGGTGAGGCTCGGGCGACCGTACGCGATCGGCTTCTCGAGCTGTTCGGTCTCGTCGGGGACAGCGATCCGCGCGTCCTCGCCGCGCGTCGGCGCTTGACCTCGCTGATGTTCTGAATCCGACGACATGGGCCCGGGGCCGTCACCGATGGTGACATGCCCCGGGCCCATGTCGCGTTTGCTTCAGCTCTCCGAGACTGCCGGCGCCCCGTCGGCGGCGTGGTGCAGCCACAGCACGCCGAGAGGCGGGATGACCATCGTCGCGCGTCCGTCGGATGCGTGAACGGTCCCGAAATTTCCGACACCCGAGCCGCCGTACACCTCGGCGTCGCTGTTGAGGACCTCGCGCCACGGCCCGTCCGCGGGCAGCTCGAGCGTGTAGTCGTGCAGCGGGACTCCCGAGAAGTTGCAGATCACGGCCACGGTGTTGCCGTGGTGGTCCCGGCGCGCGAACGCCATGACGTTCGGGTTCCAGTTCGGCGCGCCCAGGCGAGAGAAGGCCTCGCCGTCAGAATCCCGCGACCACAGAGCAGACTGCTCCCGGTAGGTGCGGTTCATGTCCGCGACGAAGGCGTGCAGGCCGCGATGGGCAGGCTGGTCCAGCATCCACCAGTCGAGCTCGCGCGACTCGGACCATTCCGACATCTGCCCGAACTCCTGCCCCATGAAGAGCAGCTGCTTTCCCGGGTGGCCCCACATGTACGCCAGGTAAGCGCGCATGTTGGCGAGCTTCTGCCAGTGATCGCCGGGCATGCGCGTGAACAGGCTGCCCTTGCCGTGCACGACCTCGTCGTGGCTGATGGGCAGGACGAAGTTCTCGCTGAAGGCGTAGACGAACGAGAACGACAGCTCGCCCTCGTGGTGTCCGCGGTACATCGGGTCTCGCTTGATGTACTGGAGCGAGTCGTTCATCCAGCCCATGTTCC
The DNA here is from genome assembly GCF_002245215.1 of Microbacterium sp. Yaish 1. GTDB lineage: Bacteria > Actinomycetota > Actinomycetes > Actinomycetales > Microbacteriaceae > Microbacterium. The sequence continues at coordinate 433,891 of NZ_NPMR01000002.1, read as the reverse complement.
ACTTGAACCCGAATCCGAGGCCGCCCCACTCGGTGGGCGCGGTCACACCCGGGAAGCTCGTGGACTCCTCGGCGATCATCGCGATGCCGGGGTAGCGCTTGTACGCTGTCGCGTTGACCTCCTGGAGGAACGAGATCGCCTCGAGGTTCTCGCGCCCGCCGTGGACGTTCGGCTCCCATTGGCCCTCCTCGCGCGAGTAGTCGAGGTAGAGCATGGAGGCGACCGCGTCGACCCGGAGGCCGTCGACGTGGAACTCCTCGAACCAGTAGAGCGCGTTCGCGACGAGGAAGTTCCGCACCTCGTTGCGGCCGTAGTCGAAGATCAGCGTCCCCCAGTCGCGGTGCTCGCCGCGGCGCGGATCCGGGTGCTCGTAGAGCGGCTGCCCGTCGAACCGTGCCAGGGCGAAGGCGTCCTTCGGGAAGTGTCCCGGGACCCAGTCCATGATGACGCCGATGTCCGCCTGGTGCAGCCGGTCGATGAGGTAGCGCAGATCATCGGGTGAGCCGAAGCGGCTGGTCGGGGAGTAGTAGCCCGAGACCTGATATCCCCACGAGCCGCCGAACGGATGCTCGGCCAGCGGGAGGAACTCGACATGGGTGAAGGCCTGGGCGCGGACGTAGTCGATGAGCTGATCGGCCGCCTCGCGGTACCCGAGCCCGGAGCGCCAGGAGCCGAGGTGCACCTCGTAGACGGACATCGGCTGCGAGACGGGCGTCGATGTGCCGCGGCGCTCGAGCCACGCGGCATCCTCCCACTCGTATGCGCTCTCGGCGACGATCGAGGCCGTCGCGGGAGGGACCTCCGACTGCCGTGCCATCGGGTCGGCCTTGTCGATCCATGCGCCGTCGCCGGTCAGGATCTGGAACTTGTAGACCGTGCCGGCCGACAGTCCCGGAACGAAGAGCTCCCAGACGCCGGAGTCTCCCATCGAGCGCAGCGCGTGGCCCTGTCCGTCCCAGCCGTTGAAGTCTCCGATCACGCGGACTGCACGTGCGTTCGGCGCCCAGACGGTGAACGAGACGCCGGGCACGCCGTTGTGCAGACGCACATGGGCGCCGAGCACTCGCCAGAGCTCCTCGTGACGGCCCTCGCGGATGAGGTGCAGATCGAGCTCGCCGATCGTCGGGAGGTGCCGGTACGGGTCGTCCGCCACCCACGCCGGCGCATCGTCGTACGTCGCGACCACGCGGTAGGCCTCGGGGCGAGCGTCGAGGGCCGCCTCCCACACTCCGCCGCGGAGGTGACGGAACGACGCTTCCGGCTGATTCGCGAACACCGCCGTGACCGCGCGGGCGAGGGGACGCCGGACGCGGATGACCCACCCGTCGGCCGTCTGATGGGCGCCGAGGACATCGTGGGGCGCGTGGTACGAACCGGTGGCGACCGAGTCGAGGACGTGGTCTGCGGGGGCGTTCATCGGCGTTCCTTCACGTGGAGGATGTGCACAGGTTCGACGAAAGCGTCGAGGCGCACATAGTTGTGGTCGTTCCAGGTCCAGACCGATCCGGTGAGCAGGTCTTCGACCTCGTACTCATCGCCCGGTGCGACGCCCCAGACCGATGTGTCGAGATGCACGGTCGTCTCGCGCGCGGAATGCGGATCCACGTTCACGACGACCAGAATCGTGTCGGCCACACCGTCGGCGGTCAGCGCGGCGGGCAGGTGCTTGGAGAAGACGACGATGGCGTCGTCGTCGGACCAGTGGAAGGAGAGGTTGCGCAGCTGCCGCAGCGCGGGATGGGCCCGGCGGATTTCGTTCAGGCGGGTGAGGAACGGGGCGAGCGACTCCCCGCGCGCCTCGGCACCCTCCCAGTCGCGGAACTTGTACTCGTACTTCTCATTGTCGATGTTCTCTTCCGAACCGGGCCGGGCGACGTTCTCGACGAGTTCGTATCCCGCGTACACCCCGTACGAGGCGCCGGCGGTCGCGGCGATGGCGGCGCGGATCTTGTAGGCGGGGCGTCCGCCGTACTGCAGGTACTCCGTGAGGATGTCGGGGGTGTTCACGAAGAGGTTCGGGCGCATGAAGTCCGCCGTGTCGTGAGCCACGGAGGTGAGGAACTCCTCGAGTTCCTCCTTGGTGTTCCGCCAGGTGAAGTACGAGTAGCTCTGCTGGAAGCCGACCATCGCGAGGCCCTGCATGGGAGCGGGTCGCGTGAACGCCTCTGCGAGGAAGACGACCCCGGGAGTCTCGTCTGCGATCGTCGCGATGAGCCACTCCCAGAACTGCAGCGGCTTGGTGTGCGGGTTGTCGACGCGGAAGATGCGCACGCCTTGCGCGATCCAGTGCCGGACGACGCGCAGGACCTCGGCACGGATGCCGGCGGGGTCGTTGTCGAAGTTGACCGGGTAGATGTCCTGGTACTTCTTCGGCGGGTTCTCGGCGTACGCGATCGAGCCGTCGGGAAGGGTCGTGAACCACTCGGGGTGCTCGGCGACCCACGGGTGGTCGGGGGATGCCTGCAGCGCGAGGTCGAGCGCGATCTCCAGACCGGCGTCCGAAGCCGCGGCGAGGAATCCACGGAAGTCGTCGAGTGTCCCCAGGTCGGGATGCACGGTGTCGTGACCGCCCTCGGGACCGCCGATGGCCCAGGGCGATCCGGGATCGTCCGGACCGGCGGTCAGGGTGTTGTTCGGGCCCTTGCGGTGGGTGCGCCCGATCGGGTGGATCGGAGGGAGGTAGAGGACGTCGAATCCCATCGCGGCGACCGCAGGCAACCGGTCGCGCGCGGTCACGAAGGTGCCGCTGCGGACGGTGCCGTCGGCGAGCCGCTCGGCACCCTCCGACCGCGGGAAGAACTCGTACCAGGCGCCGACTCCGGCGCGCTCGCGCTCGACGAGCAGCTCGTGCTCGTCACCGACCGTGACGAGGGACTGCAGCGGGCGATCGGCGAAGATGCGCGCGAGATCGGCGTCGCGGACGACCGCGAGCGCATCCACCGCGTCGGCGGCCGCATCCCTCAGGCGCGCCGCGGCCTTCTCGAGGAGTCTGCGCTCGGCTGCGGGGCGGGTCTTGTCTGCGGCGGCGCGCGCCAGCAGGAGAGCCCCCGCCTCGCGCATGAGGGCGACGTCGACTCCGGCCGCGATCTTGATGGCCGCGGCGTGCTGCCAGGTGGCGAAGTCGTCGCCGAAGGCTTCGTAGCGGAAACGCCAGACGCCCTCGGCGAGCGGGGCGATGAGGACGGACCACCGATCGAACCCGTCGTTGAGAGGGGTCAAGCGGTGCAACGACTCTCGCCCGTCGGGCGAGAACAGCCGCAGATGCACGCCGATCGAGTCGTGCCCTTCGCGGAACGCCGTGACGCGGAACGGCACGGCTTCGCCGGCGAAGGCCGAGGGGCGGAACCGGTCGCCCGGGACCGAGGGGGCGGGCCGCTGGAGCGGGATGCGTCCCGTGACGGTGTCGCCGGCCGACGGAAGCGGCGCGGCGGTCCGGCCGGGAATCTCGGCGGTGCTGCGGAACGGGGCGGGTGAGGTCGTGCGCGTCGTTGATGCCACGGCTCGAACATATCGCGGTGCAGCAGTTCGAAAAACGGGCTTGCGCCTTACTCGGCTCTGAGCAAAAGCAGCGTCGGTCCCGACACGGCCAGACGGTCGCCCGGGGCCAATCGTGCGCCGTTCTCGAGCGGTCGCTCGTCTGCGCTCGACCACAGCGTGACGAACGAGGATGCCGAGCCGACGGCGGGCAGCACGACCTCGGCGTCATCTTCTCGCCCGTGAATGACGATGAGCACGCGGTTGTCGGGTTCGTGGGCCGGCGTCGAGGTCGCGACGTACTGCAGGGTGCGCTGCTCCGGATCGGTCCACGTCGCCTCCGTCATCGGCTCTCCGTGAGCGTCGAACCAGTGCATGACCGACGCCTCGGGGACCTCGGCGTCCGGGTCCGCGTATCGTACGGGGCGGAGCGCGGGGTTCTCGGCGCGCAGCCGCGTCAGCGTCCGCACGTGCGCGAGCAGGTCGACCTGCCAGTCGGCGAGCTGCCAGTCGAGCCAGGTCAGGGCGCTGTCGTGGCAGTAGGCGTTGTTGTTGCCGAGCTGGGTGCGGCCCATCTCGTCACCCGCCGTCAGCATCGGCACGCCGGCGGACAGCAGCAGTGTTCCGACGAGGTTGCGGACGGCGCGGCGTCGCGCGGAGACGATGTGCTCGAGCGAGGTCTCGCCCTCCGCGCCGTGATTGAACGACCGGTTCGTCTCGGCGCCGTCCCTGCCCTCCTCGCCGTTGGCATCGTTGTGCTTGACGTCGTACGACACGAGGTCGCGCAGCGTGAAGCCGTCGTGCGCCGTGATGAAGTTCACTCCAGCCAGCGGGCCGCGCTCCGGGCCGAACAACGGCGCCGATCCGGCGAGGTGGGTGGCGAGACCTCCTACGCCCGCCGGCGAGGTGCCGGCGCGTCGCAGATAGTCGATGTCGCTGAGCCAGAAGTTGCGGACACCGTCGCGGTACCGGTCGTTCCACTCCTGCCATCCGTCGCCGAAGCCGCCGGTGTGCCATCCGCCGAGTCCGACATCCCAGGGCTCGGCGATGATCTTGTCGTCGCGCAGCACCGGGTCCTCGGCGATCGCCCGCAGCAAGGGATGCTCGGGATCGAAGACGTGCTGGGCGTCGCGACCGAGCGTGACGGCGAGATCGAAGCGGAACCCGTCGATCTGCACCTCCTGACTCCAGTACCGCAGCGAATCGAGGACGAGCCGGGCCGCGGCGTCCGTCGAGGTGTCGACGGCGTTGCCGCATCCGGTCACGTCGATGTACGCGCCGTCGTCGTGCTGTCGGTAATAGGCACGATTGTCGATTCCGCGGAAGCTCGACCGCGGCCCGCCCAGCTCCAGTTCGGCGGTGTGGTTGTAGACGACATCCAGGATGACCTCGATGCCGGCGGCGTGGAGGGCCCGCACCGTGCGCTTGATCTCCTTCAGGACGGCGGTGGGGCCGCTGCGACGGGCGTCCTGCGTCGCATATGCGGCGTGCGGGGCGAAGTACCCGAGGGTGTTGTAGCCCCAGTAGTTGGCCAAACCGAGCGCGAGCAGACGCGGCTCGCTCTCGAACGCGTGGATCGGCAGCAGCTCGACGCTCGTCACGCCGAGCGAGAGGAAGTGGTCGATCATGGCGGGGTGACCGAGTCCGGCGTACGTGCCGTGCAGCGCCGGCGGGATGTCGGGATGCCGCTTCGTCAGCCCCTTCACGTGCGCCTCGTAGATGACCGTCCGATCGCGTGGCACGCGTGGCTTGCCGATTCCGCCCCAATCGAATGCGGGATCCACGGCGACCGAGCGGTGGTCGCCCGGGGCGCCGGAGACGATGCCCCGCCCGTAGGGGTCGAGCAGGAGAGTCTGCGGGTTGAAGACGTCGCCCGGTCCGTGGGGACCGTCGACGCGCAGGGCGTAACGGACACCGGCGCGCAGCGTCTCGATGTCGGCCTCCCAGACGCCCCCGCCGATGGGGGAGAGCGGCCGCTCGTCGACGGCCCAGTCGAGGTCGTCGTCGTCGAACAGCACGACGTCGATCGACGTCGCCCGCTCGGACCAGACGCGGATCGTGCCGCCGTCATCACGGAGGGTCACGCCGAGATCGGTGAAGCGGGGGTCGTGCAGTCCGGCCGGGCGGGTGCTGTCGGGCATGCGATCTACAGTAATGAGCGACGGTGAACGCCCGAGGAGGTGGGATGGTCGTCTATCTCGATCATGCGGCGACGACCGCGCTCCGACCGGAAGCGCGCGACGCCTGGCTCTCGGCGCAGGAGACCCTCGGCAACGCCTCGTCCGTGCACGGCGCGGGTCAAGCCGCTCGTCGCCTCCTGGAGGATGCGCGGGATGCCGTCGCCGCGGCGCTCGGCTGCGAGCCGATCGAGGTCGTCTTCACATCGGGCGGGACCGAGGCGATCAATCTGGCCGTCAAGGGCCTCTGGCTCGCCGCCGAGGGTCCCGCCACGGGGCCGATCGTGCTGCCCGACGGCGAGCATCACGCGACGGTCGATGCGGTCGCCTGGCTCGCGGCGCGATGGGGCGCCGCGGTGCGCCCCGTCGGCCTCGATCACGTCGGCCGCATCGATCCCGCGGTGTTCGCCGAGGCGCTGCCCGGGGCTGCCCTGGCGACCGCCCTCGTCGCCAACAACGAGGTGGGGACGCGCAACGACGCGGCCGCCCTGGCCCGGGCGGCGCGCGACGCGGCGGTGCCGTTGCACCTGGATGCGGTCGCGGCGCTCGGGAGCGTCCCCCTCGACTTCGCCGCCTGGCGGGACGCAGGCTCCGCGCCGCACGGCCTGGTGACGATGTCGGTGTCCGGCCACAAGGTCGGCGCTCCCGTGGGCACCGGTGCCCTCGTCGTGTCGCGCCACGCGCAGCTGACGCCGCTCGCCCACGGCGGCGGTCAGCAGCGGGGGCTGCGCGCGGGCACCCCGGACGTCGCGGGTGCGGCGGCATTCGCCGCGGCGCTCGGGAACGCCGAAGCCGAGCGCGTGCGGGAGGCGGTCCGGCTCGAGGGCCTTCGCGACCGCCTCATCGATGGCATCCGCTCGCTCGTCCCCTCGGCCGAGATCCTGGGCGACCTCCACGACCGGCTGCCGGGCAACGTGCACGTGCTCTTCCCGGGCACGATCGGCGAGACCCTGCTGTTCCTGTTCGACACCGCCGGGATCGCGGTGTCGACCGGTTCGGCGTGCCAGGCGGGCGTCACCGAGCCGTCGCACGTCGTGCTCGCGCTGGGACGGGAGGCGGACGACGCGCGCGCCGTGCTGCGTCTGACCCTCGGCCGCACGAGCACGCAAGCGGACGTCGATGCCTTCCTGGCCGCCCTCCCCGAGGTCCACCGGCGTGCGGTCGCCGCCCGAGCCGGGCGTGCGAGCCGCACCTAGACTGGAGTGATGCGAGTACTGGCGGCGATGAGCGGCGGCGTCGACTCGGCGGTCGCTGCGGCCCGAGCCGTCGACGCCGGACACGACGTGGTCGGCGTGCACCTCGCGCTCTCGCGCGCCGGCGGCACCCTGCGCGCCGGCAGCCGCGGCTGCTGCACGATCGAGGACGCGATGGATGCTCGCCGGGCCGCCGATCTGCTCGGCATCCCCTTCTACGTCTGGGACTTCTCCGAGCGATTCCGAGACGACGTCATCGATGACTTCGTCTCGGAGTACCGCGCCGGCCGGACGCCGAACCCCTGCATGCGCTGCAACGAGAAGATCAAGTTCGCGGCGCTCCTCGAACGCGCGATCGAGCTCGGCTTCGATGCGGTCTGCACCGGTCACTACGCCCTCCTGGTCGACGGTCCCGAGGGGCGCGAGCTTCATCGCGCGTCGGATGCCACGAAGGACCAGTCGTATGTGCTCGGCGTGCTCACCGCGGAGCAGCTCGCCCACACGTACTTCCCCCTCGGGTCGACGCCCTCGAAGGCGGAGGTGCGCGCGGAGGCGGCCGAGCGCGGTCTGACGGTGGCGCAGAAGCCCGACAGTCACGACATCTGCTTCATCCCCGACGGCGACACCCGCGGGTGGCTCGCCGAGAAGGTCGGGGCGGAGGCCGGCGAGATCGTCGATCGCACCGGAGCGGTCGTCGGGCGTCACGAGGGCGCTCACGCGTTCACCGTGGGTCAGCGCCGTGGGCTGCAGCTGGGTGTTCCGGCGCCGGATGGCAAGCCCCGCTTCGTGCTCGAGGTGCGACCGGTCGACAACCGTGTCGTGGTGGGTCCGAAGGAGGCGCTGGCGACCGCCGAGATCGCGGGCGGCCGGTTCACCTGGGCAGGGCGGGCGCCGTCCGAGCGCGTCTTCGACTGCGAAGCACAGATCCGGGCGCACGCCGACCCGGTCCCGGCGCGAGCCGAGATCACCGAGAACGAGATCGTGGTCATCCCCGACACGCCGTTCGACGGTGTGGCTCCGGGGCAGACGGCCGTGATCTACGAGGGATCGCGCGTGCTCGGACAGTTCACGATCGACCGGACCGTCTCGGCCGTCCCGGTCGACGCCTGATCGATCCGGCGGCGACGCGGAGGGCGTCAGCCAGCTCGGTGTAGCGGAACCGGTATCCCGTGTCGACGAGGCGCTCGGGAACGACCCAGCGGCTCTTCAGCACGAGTTCCGGTTCGGTGCGCAGGAGCCACATCGCCGGTTCGAGCATCCACCTCCACGAGGGGATGCCGAACGGCATGCCGACGATCGAGCGGAGCTCTCGCATGAGGGTGCGGTTGTCCGAGGCGTGCGGGCTCGCGACGTTGACGACCCCCGCGAGGTCCTCGTGCGTGTCGACCCACCGCAGCGCGCCCACGACATCGTCGATGTGCACCCAGCTGAAACGCTGTCGCCCACGCGTGCGATACCAGGGTGCGGTGCTCCCGGTCGGCTGATCGCCGATGCCGCGATAGCGGCGGTGCGGGATGATCGGACCGTCGATCTGCGCGCCACCGAGGCCCAGGCGCGCGAGCGTCAGCAGCATGGCGGTGGCGGGCCCGGCGCCCAGCACGATGGCCATTCGGAGGGCGACGCGGCGTGTTCCGGGAAGATCCTCGCCGAAGAACGCGGCCTCCCAGGCCCGCGCGACGTCGACCGAGAACCCCGTTCCGAGCTCTCCGGCGGATTCGGAGTTCGGGCGGTCGACCGCGTGACGGTAGATCGTCGCCGTCGACGCGTTGATCCACAGCCGCGGGGGGACCGCGGCGCGACGGACGGCGCCGGAGAGTGTCTGCGTCGTCGCCACGCGGGAGCGCAGGATCTCGTCGCGGTTGTGGTCCGTGTAGCGACAGTCCACCGATCTGCCCGCGAGGTTGACCAGGATGTCTGCGCCGTCCACGAGACGGTCGATGGCGCCGGTGTCCTGCCACGTGGTCTCCGCCGTACGCCCGATCGTGTCGACGGTGTAGCCGTCCGCTGTCAGGGCGTCGACGATCTCGGTGCCGATGAAGCCGGACGCGCCGGCGACGACGGCGCGGCGTGGGGTGTCGGTCATGACGTCATCGTAGTAGGTTCTGAACATGTTCAGTACCGACGCAGCGACGCGGGAGGATCGACGCTCGATCTACGAGCGCGCGCTCGGAGCGGATCTTCTGCGGATGCCTCCCGTGCTGCGGACCTACTTCGGCCCGATACCCGCCGGGGGCGTGGGCCGCGGACGGGGCGTCTACGACGAGGCGGGATATCGCGGGCCGCGCTGGCTGCGGCCCGCGATGCGCCTGTTGGCGCCGCACGGCGTGATGTTCCCCGAGGCGGGCACCGACGTACCGTTCGCGATCACGAACACGCCCCAGCGCGACGGCACGCTCCGTGGCGAGCGCGACTTCTTCTTCGACGGCGCACGACGTCGGATGGTGGACGCGATGACCAGCCCGCGCGCGGGGGAGATCATCGACCGCCTCGGCCGTCGCGGCGGGTTGGAGGTTCGGCTGCGTGCCGAGGCCGGTCCCACCGGGATGCGGTTGCGGTCCGTGGGCCTCGCCGTGCGCTGCGGCGCCGTGCGCGTGCCGCTTCCGCCGGTGGCGGCGGTCACGGTCGTCGAGACGGCCGACCCAGACGATGCCGCGGCGCAACGGGTGGACGTCAGGGTGCGGGCGTGTCTCGTGGGCGAGATCTTCCGGTACCGCGGCTCGTTCACGTACCGCATCCAGCCGGGCGACGGGAACCCCGTCCGCGGCGTCGTACCCCCTGCCTAGACTGACGAGGTGGCAGACGGAGAACTCCCCGAGATCACCCTCGACGAGGCGCGCGCAGAATCCCGCGACCTGATCGAGCGGATCACCGCAGCGCGCGACGCCTACTACGGACGCGATGCCGAGGTCGTCGACGATGCGACCTACGACGCGTGGATGCGGCGTCTTGACGAGCTCGAGAGGCTGCATCCGGAACTGCAGTCGCAGGACTCGCCCACCCAGACGGTCGGCGCCGCCGAGTCGACACTGTTCGCGCCCGTGACGCACGCCGAGCGGATGCTGAGCCTCGACAACGTCTTCTCACCTGAAGAGCTGACCGATTGGTGCGTCAAAGCAGCGGCGGCGGCTGGGCGTCCGGTGCGCTGGCTGTCGGAGCTCAAGATCGACGGACTCGCGATCAGCCTGCGCTACGAGAACGGCGTCCTGACGTCCGCTGCGACACGGGGCGACGGGCGCGTCGGCGAGGACGTCACCGTGAACGCGCTCCGGGTGAGCGGCATCCCCGAGCGACTAGCGGGAGACGGGCACCCGGCGATCGTCGAGGTACGCGGCGAGATCTTCATCCCCGTCGCCGAGTTCGCCCAGCTCAACGCGCTCCAGGCCGAGATGCGCGATCGTGCGGTCGAGGAGGCACGCTCCCGTTCCCGCGCATTCGACGAGGAGCGCGCTCGCATCAGCGCCGAACGCCGGTTCCCGGCCTTCGCCAACCCGCGCAACGCCGCGAGCGGAGGCCTGCGCCAGCAGCTCGACAAGAAGACGGGCCTCGAGCTCGAAGCGTCGGAGGCCCGCGTCCGTTCACTCCGGCTCTACGTGCACGGCATCGGCGCGTGGCAGAATCCGCCGGTGTCGTCGCAGAGCGAGATCTACGCGCTGCTGGCCGAGTGGGGTCTGCCCGTCAGCCCGCACTCGCAGACCCACGAGAGCATCGAGGGCGTGCTCGGCTACGTCGCCCACTACGGCGAGAACCGCCATAGCGTCGAGCACGAGCTCGACGGCGTCGTCGTCAAGATCGATGAGCTGGCGCTGCATGACGAGCTGGGCGCGACCAGCCGCGCACCCCGATGGGCGATCGCCTACAAGTACCCGCCCGAGCAGGTCAACACCAAGCTGCTCGACATCGTCGTGTCGGTCGGCCGTACCGGCCGGGCCACGCCCTTCGCCGTGATGGCGCCGGCCCGCGTCGCGGGCAGCGTCGTGCGGCAGGCCACGCTGCACAACCAGGACGTCGTCCGGGCGAAGGGCGTTCTCATCGGCGACACCGTCGTGCTGCGGAAGGCGGGCGACGTCATCCCGGAGGTGCTCGGACCCGTGGTCGAGCTGCGCGACGGGACCGAGCGCCCCTTCGTCATGCCCGCGAACTGCCCCGAGTGCGGGTCGCCGTTGCGCCCCGCCAAGGAGGGCGACATCGACCTCCGCTGCCCGAACGCGCGCTCCTGCCCGGCGCAGGTGCGTGGTCGTGTCGAGCACGTCGGGTCTCGCGGCGCCCTCGACATCGAGGCGCTCGGCGAGGTCACGGCAGCCGCCCTCACGCAACCGCTGGGCGACGCCACCCCGCCGCTGGTGACCGAGGCTGCGCTGTTCGAGCTGACCCTCGACCAGCTCGTGCCGATCGAGGTCATCGTCCGCGACTCCGAGACGGGCGAGCCTCGCGTCGACGAGAAGACGGGCGACCCGGTGCGGCGCGCCCCGTTCCGCCGCAACCCCTCGGCCGCCGAGAAGAGGGACGGGCTGACCGGCCCGCAACCGTCCGCGCAGGCGCTCAAGCTCCTCGACGAACTCGAGAAGGCCAAGACCAAGGAGCTGTGGCGGTTCCTCGTCGCACTCAGCATCCGCCACGTCGGTCCCGTCGCGGCGCGTGCCCTCGCGCAGTGGTTCGGCTCGATCGCAGCGATCCGCGCTGCCACGCGGGACGAGCTCGCGGCCGTCGAGGGCGTGGGCGGCATCATCGCGGACTCTCTGATCGATTGGTTCGAGGTCGACTGGCACCGCGAGATCGTCGAACGATGGGAAGCCGCCGGGGCACGGCTCGAAGTGCCGGGGCACCCCGGACCCGGTGCCGCGGTCGTCGAGGGCGGAGTCCTCGAGGGCATCACGGTCGTGGCGACGGGATCACTCGAGGGGTACACCCGCGAAGGGGCACAGGAGGCCATCCTCGCCGCCGGCGGCAAAGCCGGGTCGTCCGTCTCGAAGAAGACCGATTTCGTCGCGGCGGGGCCGGGCGCCGGATCCAAACTCGCGAAGGCCGAGCAGCTCGGGGTGCGGATCATCGATGCCGCGCAGTTCCGCCTCCTCGTCGAGCAGGGACCGGCGGCCCTCGATTCCTGAACAGGGGATGACTCAGCGCGGGTGTCCGCGGCCCGACCTACAGTGACGACGATCACAAGGAGGCCGCATGTCAGATCAGCTCACGCCGCAGGAGATCGCCTGGCTCGATCAGGAGCACCGCCGCGTCACCGAGACCATACGGCGTTACGGTATCGCCGCCGAGTATGTCATCGGCGACCCGCCGCGCCGCCAGCCGAGCTTCGCCTACTCGATCGGCTTGTTCGGCCTCGGTCATCCCGAGGTCCTCGTCTTCGGATTGAATGACGCGAATGCGGGTGCTGTCATCAACGACGTTGCGGCCCGTGTGCGGGCCGGATCGGATCTCACCGTCGGCGAGGTCCTGTCATTCCCCGGCTGGGCGCATCGCGTGAGCGTCGCGGAGGTCCCGAACCCCGGCGAGGTGCTGTTCTCGGCCAACTCCTACTACGACCGGCCGCCGTTCGCCTCGGTCCCGGCCTTGCAGCTGATCTACGACGACATCGAGGGTCGCTTCCCCTGGGACGAGGGATACAGCCGGCCGCGCTGGCTACAGCCGGAGCCGGGCACCTTCCGCGCCTGAGCGAACGACCGGAATCAGCCCGCGAGGAGCCGATCGCGGACCTGGCGGCGCAGCACCTTGCCGATCATCGACTTCGGCAGCTCGTCGACGACGACCACCCGACGCGGCACCTTGTAGGGCGTCAGGATGCCGCGGCAGAAGTCCCTCACGTCGGTCTCGTCGATCGTCGCCCCGGGGGCGGCGACCACCGCGGCCACCACGTCCTCGCCCGAGTGCTCGCTGGGGAGCCCGACGACGGCGGCGTCGGCGATCTGCGGGTGCTGACGCAGCGCGATCTCGACCTCGGTCGGTGCGACGTTGAAGCCGCCGGTGATGATGAGTTCCTTGATCCGGTCGACGATCCGCACGAACCCCGCCTCGTCGATCGTCACGATGTCGCCCGTGCGGAACCAGCCGTCGACGAAGACCTTCTCGGTCTCCTCGGGCTTGCCGTAGTAACCGGTGAACACCTGGGGGCCGCGGACCAGCAGTTCGCCCCGCCCGCCGGGCTCGACGTCGCGTGTCGGTTCGTCCGGGTCCACGACGCGGCACTCCGTGCCGGGAAGCGGCAGGCCGACGGTGCCGGGGACACGGTTCTCGGCCACGGGATTGGCCATCAGGACGGGGGAGCATTCCGACAGCCCGTATCCCTCGACGAGGTATCCGCCCGTCGAGGCCTCGAACGGGACGACGAGCTCGTGGGGGAGGGCCATCGCCCCGGAGATCGCGACTCGCGTGCCCGCGAGCGATACGCCCGCGGCATCGGCGGCCGCAAGCAACCGCTCGGCGATCGGCGGCACCAGCGGCAGGAGAGTGGCCGGATGACGCTTGTGCACCGCGAGCACGAGGGCCGGATCGAACTTCGGGAAGAGGACGAGCCGCGCACCCATCGACATCGCGAACGTGAGGCAGAGGGTCAGGCCGTACGCGTGGAACATCGGCAGCACCGCGTACACGACGCAACCCGCGCCGCGCTCGATCGTCGGGGTCCACGCCTGCGCCTGGGCCGCGTTCGCCAGGAGGTTGCGATGCGTGAGCGCCGCTCCCTTGGGGTTGCCGGTCGTGCCGCTGGTGTACTGGATGAGCGCGAGATCGCCCGTGGTCGGACCCACGTGGCTCGCCGGCAGGGGGTCGTGCCGTTCGGCATCCGACCAGAATCCGTGCACGCGATTGCGGGCCACGGGAGAGGTGAGCGCCTCGCGCGACTCCCGCGCCTTGGCGATGGGCAGGCGGAGCGCCGCCCGCATGTGGAACGGCATGGCCGTGGTGATGTCGACGGCGATCACGGCGTTGAGCGCGAGATCGTCGGGGAAGTCGAGCAGCACCGAGACGAGCTTGCTCCAGACGATGGCGACTTTCGCGCCGTGGTCCTCGAACTGCTTACGCATTTCACGCGGCGTGTAGAGCGGGTTGTGCTCGATGACGACGGCCCCCAGGCGCAGAACGGCGTAGAAGGCCACGATGTGCTGCGGGCAGTTGGGCAGCACGATCGCCACCCGGTCACCGCGGCGCACACCGGCATCCCGCAGGTATGCCGCCGCTCGTTCGATCCGGTCCTGCAGCTGCTGGTACGAGACCGTGCGGCCGAAGAACTCCAGGGCAGGGGCGTCGGGATGCTCGCGTGCGGACGTCGCGACGATGTCGACGAGCGAGCCCTCCATGGGCGGGAGGTCCTCCGGCACCCCGTCGGCGTAGCTGGCGATCCAGGGACGTGGCGGGTCGTAGGTCGTCACGCTGACACCCTACGGGTCTCGCGGGCGATCGGCCCCCAACTAGAATCATGGGGTGTCTGAAATCACCCCCGATCTCGTGCGCCACCTCGGCGTGCTCGCCCGGATCCAGCTGAACGACGAGGAGGTCGAGCGTCTCACGGGTCAGCTCGACGCGATCGTCGACAACATCGCGAAGGTGTCGGAGGTGGCGACCCCGGATGTCCCGGCGACGAGCCACCCGATCGCTCTGGAGAACGTCTTCCGCGAGGACGTCCCCGGCGAGATGCTCTCGGTCGAGCAGGTGCTCCGGAACGCGCCCGAACGCGCTGACGACCGTTTCCGCGTCACCGCGATCTTGGGGGAGGAGCAGTGAGCGACATGATCCGTTCCAGCGCGGCCGAGCTCGCTGCGCGCCTGGCCGACGGCAGCGTCAGCAGTGTCGAGGTGACGCAGGCGCACCTCGACCGCATCGCTGCGGTCGATGGCGACGTCCACGCGTTCCTGCACGTCTCCGACCGCGCCCTGCAGGTGGCGGGCGAGATCGACGCTCGCCGCGCTGCCGGTGAGGAGCTCGGCGAGCTGGCGGGCGTCCCCCTCGCGATCAAAGACGTGCTCGTCACCACGGACATGCCGTCGACGAGCGGGTCGAGGATCCTCGAGGGCTTCATGTCGCCGTACGACGCGACGGTCGTCGCGCGCGCCCGTGCCGCGGGACTGGTTCCGCTCGGCAAGACGAACATGGACGAGTTCGCGATGGGCTCCTCGACGGAGCACTCCGCGTACGGGCCGACCCGCAACCCGTGGGACCTCGACCGCATCCCGGGCGGCTCCGGGGGCGGTTCCGCCGCCGCTGTCGCGGCGTTCGAGGCGCCGCTCGCGCTCGGATCCGACACCGGCGGCTCGATCCGTCAGCCCGCGCACGTCACGGGCACGGTCGGGGTGAAGCCGACGTACGGCGGCGTCAGCCGCTACGGCTCCATCGCGCTCGCCTCGAGCCTCGACCAGGTCGGTCCCGTCTCGCGCACCGTTCTCGACTCGGCTCTCCTGCACGACGTCATCGGCGGCCACGACCCGCACGACTCGACGTCGCTCGCGGACCAGTGGCCCTCGTTCGCCGCGGCAGCGCGCGAGGGCGCGCGGGGAGACGTGCTGCGCGGGCTCAAGGTCGGCGTTATCCGCGAGCTCGCCGACGTGGGCTTCCAGCCCGGCGTCAGTGCGTCGTTCCGCGCGTCGTTGGCGGCGATGGAGGCGCAGGGCGCGGAGATCGTCGAGATCAGCGCGCCGCACTTCGAGTACGGAGTCGCGGCGTACTACCTGATCCTGCCGGCCGAGGCGTCGAGCAACCTCGCCAAGTTCGACTCGGTGCGGTTCGGACTTCGCGTCGACGTGCCCGGCGGCACCGTCGAGGACGTCATGTCGGCGACCCGCGAAGCCGGCTTCGGCGACGAGGTCAAGCGCCGCATCATCCTCGGAACCTACGCCCTGTCGGCCGGCTACTACGACGCCTACTACGGCAGCGCCCAGAAGGTGCGGACGCTCATCCAGCGCGATTTCGACGAGGCGTTCGCGCAGGTCGACGTCATCGCGACCCCGTCGGCCCCCACGACCGCGTTCCGGCTCGGCGAGCAGATCGACGATCCCCTGCAGATGTACCTGAACGACGTGACGACCATCCCCGTCAACCTCGCCGGGGTCCCGGGGATCTCCATTCCGTCGGGGCTATCGGATGACGACGGCCTTCCGGTCGGCATCCAGTTCATCGCGCCTGCGCGCCAGGATGCACAGCTGTACCGTGTGGGCGCCGCGCTCGAGACCCTGCTCGTCGACAGCTGGGGCGGCCCGCTGCTCGACCGCGCACCGATCCTGGGAGGGGCACGCTGATGGCTGCCAAGGTCGCACTGATGGACTTCGACAAGGCGCTGGAGCTCTTCGAGCCCGTGCTCGGCTTCGAGGTGCACGTCGAGCTCAACACGCGCACGAAGATGTTCTCGCCGGCTGCGAACCCGGCTCACCCCGACAACCACGGCGCAGCTCCGAACACCCTCGTCGCGCCGGTCGACATGGGTCTGCCCGGGGCGCTCCCTGTCGTGAACGAGACGGCGATCCGGTCGTCGATCAGCCTGGGCCTCGCGCTCGGCTGCTCGATCGCGCCCTCGAGCCGCTTCGCGCGGAAGAACTACTTCTACCCGGACCTCGGCAAGAACTACCAGATCTCGCAGTACGACGAGCCGATCGCGTTCGAGGGCGCGGTCGAGGTGGAGCTGTCCGACGGCACCACCGTCACCGTCGACATCGAGCGGGCCCACATGGAGGAGGACGCCGGCAAGCTCACCCACATGGGCGGCGCCGCCGGTCGGATCCAGGGCGCCGAGTTCTCGCTGGTCGACTACAATCGGGCCGGGGTGCCGCTCGTGGAGATCGTGACCAAGCCGATCTTCGGCGCTGAGCACCGTGCGCCGGAGATCGCGAAAGCCTACGTCCGCACGATCCGCGACATCGTCATCGGCCTGGGTATCTCGGAGGCCCGCCTCGAGCGCGGCAATCTGCGGTGCGACGCGAACGTGTCGCTTCGTCCTCGGGGTCAGGAGAAGCTCGGCACGCGCACCGAGACGAAGAACGTCAACTCGATGCGCTCCGTCGAGCGTGCCGTGCGGTACGAGATCCAGCGTCAGGCCGCCATCCTCGCTGAGGGCGGCACCATCACGCAGGAGACCCGGCACTGGCACGAGGACACCGGGACGACGTCGCCGGGGCGTCCGAAGTCCGACGCCGACGACTACCGGTACTTCCCGGAGCCGGATCTGCTGCCGGTCGCGCCGTCGCCCGAGCTGATCGACGAGCTCCGCGCGGCCCTTCCCGAGCCGCCCGCCGCCCGTCGGCGCCGGCTGCAGGGCGAATGGGGCTTCACCGACCTCGAGTTCCAGGACGTCGTCAACGGCGGTCTGCTCGCCGAGGTCGACGCGACGGTCGCCGCGGGGGCATCGCCCGCTTCGGCCCGCAAGTGGTGGACCGGCGAGATCACGCGCGTCGCGAACGCGCGTGGAGCCGAGCCGCAGGCGCTCGTCTCGCCCGCCGACGTGGCGGCGCTGCAGAAGCTCGTGGATGCTGGGACGCTGACCGACAAGCTGGCTCGTCAGGTGCTCGAGGGCGTGATCGACGGCGAAGGCTCGCCCCAGGAGGTCGTGGATTCGCGCGGCTTGGCTGTGGTGTCGGACGACGGCGCTCTGATCGCCGCGATCGACGACGCCCTCGCCGCTCAGCCGGACGTCCTGGCGAAGATCAAGGACGGCAAGGTGCAGGCTGCGGGAGCGGTGATCGGCGCGGTCATGAAGGCCATGAAGGGTCAGGCCGACGCCGCGCGCGTGCGCGAGCTGATCCTCGAGCGCGCTGCGCAGTAAACGACGCGTCTACGCACACCACAGGCGGCGCCGCCGGCGTCCTCGTCCGACGAGGGCCGGCGGCGCCGCCATGTCGTCGGACGACGGCTCCGGTGTCGGCGGCACAGGCGAGAATAGAGGCATGGGACGCGGCGACGGGACGGGACGCATCGTGTCGCCGCCGGACGCGGACGACACGGGGACGCGCATCCTCCATGTCGACATGGATGCCTTCTACGCGGCCGTCGCGGTGCTGGATGATCCGTCCCTCGCAGGCAAGCCGATCATCGTCGGCGGTGTCGAGCGCCGGGGCGTCGTCTCGAGCGCCTCGTACGAAGCGCGGCGCTTCGGCGTCCGGTCGGCGATGCCGGTCGCACGCGCCCTGCAGCTGTGCCCGCAGGCAATCGTGGTCCCGACGAGGTTCGAGCGCTATACCGAGCTCTCGCAGCGCGTGATGGAGGTCTTCCGATCGATCACGCCGTTGGTCGAGCCGCTGTCGATCGACGAGGCGTTCCTCGACGTGAGCGGCGCTCGTCGGCTCTGGGGGAGCCCACGCGAGATCGCACAGCTCATCCGCGCGCGCGTGCTGAGCGAGACCGGCCTCACCTGCAGCGTCGGAGTCGCGGCGACCAAGCACGTCGCGAAGATGGCGTCGACGATCTCCAAGCCCGACGGTCTGCTTGTCGTCGCCGAGGATCAGACGCTCCGCTTCCTCGGCGGCCGGCCGGTCGGCGCCCTGTGGGGTGTCGGGCCGAAGGCGGCAGACGCGCTCCTCGCGCGCGGCATCCGGACGGTCGCCGACGTCTGGGACACGCCGAGGCCCGTCCTCGATCGAGCGCTCGGGCCGGCCATGGGCGAGCGCGTGTGGCACCTCTCGCGCGGACACGATGCGCGCCAGGTGCAGACCGAGCGGGCGGAGAAGAGCGTCTCGCACGAGGAGACGTTCTCGCATGACGTCGCCGACCTCACGGTGCTCCGATCCGAGCTGAGGCGTCTGGCCGACCGCGTCGGCGCGCGGCTTCGCGCGGGTGGCTGGGAGGCCGGGACCGTATCGATCAAGGTCCGCCTGAGCGACTTCTCGACGTACTCGCGCTCGCAGGCCTTGCCCCTGGCGACGAATGTCGGGCAACGCATCGGGTCGGCGGCGATCGAGCTGCTCTCGACGGTCGAGCTGTCGCAGCCGGTGAGACTCATCGGGGTCCGCGCGGAGAAGCTGCGTCCAGACGGCACGGGCGGCCTGACGCTCTGGGACGACGACGAGGAATGGCGGCGCGTCGACGACGCGCTCGACGGAGCCCGGGCCCGTTTCGGCCGGGGCGCCGTGACGCGAGCGAGCGTGCTCGGACCTCGCCGCGATGTCGGTGCCATGCCGACCAATCCCCGGCCCGGCCACGACCACTGATACCTGTACTGCGGCGCCCGGAGAAGGGTACGGTGGGTCCATGCCCAACCTCGCACTCGAACTCGGCAAGCAGACCGCGAATCTCGGCGTCACCAGCGTCTACGGCGAACAGCAGGACGTCGGCGGCATCACGCTCATCCCCGTCGCGGTGACGTGGAGCGGCTTCGGAGCCGGCGAGGACGACGAGGGCAACAGCGGTGGTGGTGGTGGCGGTTACGCCGTCCCCGTCGGGGCGTACGTGCGCAAGGGAGACGATCTGCGTTTCGAGCCGAACCTCGTGTCGCTCGTCGCCGTCGGCATCCCCTTCGTCTGGGTCGTGGGACGCGCTCTCAGCCGTGTCATCCGCGCCCTCAAGAAGTAGGGTCGCCGCGCGTCTGACCACCGCGGCGCTCATCCGCATCGTGCTCGGCGAGGTCTCGGCGGGCGACGTCGTGATCGTCGACGGGCGCAGCGGCGCGGGGAAGTCCACGCTCGCGCGCGAGCTGCAGCGACAGTGGGGTGGCCCGCAGAAGCCGCAGCTGGTCGCGCTCGACGAGTTGTATCCCGGATGGGACGGCCTCGCTGCGGGTGCGGAGTACGCCGTCGCACGTGTGCTCGCCCCTCGACGCACGGGCGCGACCGCGCGCTGGCAGCAGTGGGATTGGGCAGCAGACCGCTACGGCCCGGAGCGCGCGGTCAAGGGCGACGAGTCGATCATCCTCGAAGGCAGCGGAGCGCTGACGGCCGCGGCAGCCGGCTTCGCGACAGTCCGCATCTGGTTGGACGCCCCCGGCGAGGTGCGCAAGCGGCGTGCCCTGACCCGCGACGGAGAGGTCTACCGTCCGCATTGGGATCGCTGGGCGGCACAGGAGGAGGCGCATATCGCGCGCAACGATCCCCGGGGTCTCGCGACGCACGTGGTCGAGCTCGTCTGATCAGCTGTCGAGTGCTTGCAGCAGCATCTCCTGCCGGTAACCCAGCCACTCGTAGACGTCGAAGCGTGGATCGCCCACCGGCATGATGCTCTCGTCGCTGATGCCGATGCGCTCCGCGAGCACGAGCCGGAGGCCGGCGAGCGTACGGAGCCATGCGGTCTGCTCCGGGGGATCGAGCGTGAGCTCGTCCCCGGATGCCCCGTCAGCCGAGCGATCCTCCGCAGTTCTCGTGAGCGTGGCGAGCACGAGACGCGCGTCGGCGGCGCGTGTCGCCGCGACATCGTCTCGAGTGAGTTCTCGGAACTCCGCCGCGGCATCCGCATCGTCGGGGTACGCATCGGGGGAGAGACGCTTGGCGGCAGGGTCGCGAGGATCTTCGGGGGCAGCGACCAGCTCGAGGTACTGGTCGACCAGTTCCCGGAGATAGTCCGCCTCGGCTGCGGGCAGCGCGAACACGACGGACGCGGTCACGCGTCCGCCCGCCGGACCGTCGCCCAGAGGCCGAACTCGTGCATCGCGCGCGTGTGCGCTTCCATCGCTTCTCGCGGGCCTTCGGCGACGATTGCGTGCCCCTCATGATGGACGGAGAGCATGAGCTGCGTCGCGCGGTCGCGCGAGTACCCGAAGTAGGTTCGGAAGACGTGGACCACGTACGACATGAGGTTCACCGGGTCGTTCCACACGACGGTCTGCCACGGTACGTCGGGCGCAGCGCGGAGGTCGGTCTCGATGTCGAGGTCGGGAAGGGCGGTGCTCATCAGGCCCATCCGAGCTCGTGCAGGCGGTCGTCGTCGATGCCGTAGAAGTGAGCGATCTCGTGGACCAGCGTGGTGTGGATCTCGTCGCGCAGGCCCGCGAGGTCGTCGCAGGCGTGCAGGTGCGGCTCGCGGTAGACGATGATCCGGTCGGGCAGCTCGCCCTGTCCGTAGCGGTCGCGCTCGGTGAGAGCGTAACCGTCGTAGAGGCCGAGCAGGTCGAGACTGCCGTCCTCGGGGCGGTCTTCGACGACGAAGATGACGTTGTCGAGTCCGTCGACCATGTCGTCGGGGAGGCGGTCGAGCTCGTCGGTGACGAGGAGCTCGAACTCCTCGACATCCATCTCGATCATCTGCACTCCCGGACCGGGGTGTTTACGTGGGGTGGCTAACGGGACTTGAACCCGCGACCCCCGCGACCACAACGCGGTGCTCTACCAACTGAGCTATAGCCACCATGTCTCCCGGTGAAACCGGGCAACCAGACGATTGTATTACACGGATGGGGCATACGACGACACGGCGGCCTCGGCGGCTGCCCGAGCCTCGTCGCTCGTGGGTCCGGGCTCGGGCACGAACACCGCGGATCGGTAGTAGGCGAGCTCGCGAATCGACTCCCGGATGTCGGCCAGCGCCCGGTGTCCGCCGTCCTTGGCCGGTGCCTGGAAGTATGCGCGGGGGAACCACCGTCGCGACAGCTCCTTGATGCTGGAGACGTCGACGTTCCGGTAGTGCAGCCATGAGTCGACCCGGGGCATGTACTTCGCGAGGAACATCCGGTCGGTACCGATCGTGTTGCCCGCGAGGGCGGCCTTGCCTTCCGGCACGAAGCGCTGGATGTACTCGAGTACCGCCGCCTCGGCGTCGGCGAGGGGCACGCCCGCGTCGAGCTCGGACAGCAGGCCCGACGACTCGTGCATCGCGGTGACGAAGTCGCCCATGTTCGCTCGCGCCTCCTCACTGGGGCGGATGACGAGCTGGAAGCCCGGGTCGAGGGGTCGGAGTTCGTAGTCGGTGACGATGACCGCCACTTCGACGAGCTCGTCGACGCTGAGATCCAGCCCCGTCATCTCGCAGTCGATCCATACGAGACGGTCGTTCTCGGCTGTTCCCACCATGTCGCCCATCCTAGTGACCGCCCGCGACACGGTCGTTTTAGAAAACTGTTGACCGCGCACAGCACATGTGGCCATCATGACTACTACGTCGTAGTAATACGTAGTAGAAGTGCGAGGAAGCATGTTCAGAATCGGCATCATCGGCACGGGCAGCATCGCCAGCGCCCACATCGGCGGGTATCTCGCGTTCCCCGGGGAGTGCGAGATCGTCGCCCTCGGCGACGTCATGCCGGGAAAGGCCGCGCAGAAGGCGACGGAGTTCGGCATCGGCGGGGCGGTCGGGTACGACGACCCCCTGCGTATGATCGCGGAGGCCGAGCTGGACCTCGTCAGTATCGCGACTCCTCCGTCGACCCACGCCACTCTCTCGATCGCGGCCCTGGACGCAGGCGTGAACGTCCTCGTCGAGAAGCCCATGGCACCCTCGCTCGAGGAATGCGACGCGATGCTCGCGGCGCAGGAGCGCTCGGGCAAGGTGCTCTCCGTGGTCGCGCAGAACCGGTTCCGCGACGATCTCGCGACGCTCAAAGCCGTCGTCGACTCGGGGCTTCTCGGGTCGATCTCGTCCGTGCGCGTGGATTCGGCGTGGTGGCGGGGACTCCCGTACTACGACCTCTGGTGGCGAGGGACCTGGGAGAAGGAAGGAGGGGGCTGCACCCTCAACCACGCGATCCACCACATCGACCTGCTCCTGTGGCTCCTGGGCCGTCCGACGGAGATCACCGCGATGCTCGCCAACGCGCAGCACGACAACAGCGAGGTCGAAGACCTTTCCGTCGCGGTGCTGCGCTACGAACCCGGGCTTGCTCAGCTCACGAGCTCCGTCGTCCATCACGGTGAGGAGCAGGAGATCGTCATCCAGGGCGCGAAGGCCCGGGTGTCGCAGCCGTGGCGGGTGATCGCCGAGCGCGCCGACGGCGGGGGATTCCCCGCGAAGGGCGGGGATCCCGATGTGGTGGCCGCCATCGAAGGCGTCGTCGCCGCGCGGGAGCCCCTCGCGCACTCCGGGCATACGGGACAGATCGCCGATGTGATGAGCGCGATCAGGCACGGCCGTGACCCCATCGCCGGTGGGCGAGACGGCCGCAACGCGATCGAGGTGGTCGCGGCGATCTACAAAGCGGGCATCGAGCGCACCTTCGTGGAGCTTCCGCTCGCGGCGGACGACCCCTATTACCGTGCCGGCCAACTCGTCGAGCGCGCACCGCACTTCTACGAGAAGCAGAGCTCGCTCGTGGAGGCGGCGTCGTGACCGCCTCATCATTCCCCGGCGGCACCTCTCTCTCGCACCTCGACATCTACGCGGACGCCGCCCCCGACGGCGTCTGCGGCGGCAGCCCCCACATCCACCTCGTCTCGACCGAGGCCTATCTCGTCGTCGAGGGGCACGGGGCTCTTCAGACGATCGACCGATACGGATACCGGGAGACGAACCTGGAGGCCGGATCGGTCGTCTGGTTCACCCCGGGCACGATCCACCGGGCGGTGAACCGAGGCGGCCTGAAGGTCCTCGTGCTGATGAGCAATGCGGGCCTGCCGGAGGCGGGCGACGCGGTGATGACCTTCCCCCCGGAAGTCGTCGGCGACCCGGACGCGTACGCGGATGCGGTGGCACTGGGGGAGGGGGAGGGCCGGGCTGCACGCGCCGCCCGGCGTCGCGACCTCGCCGTCACGGGATTCGAGGCCCTCCGCGATGCGGTCGTCGCGGGCGATCGCACCCCCCTCGACGATTTCTACGAGAGCGCCGGCGCACTCGTCCGGCACCGCGCCGCCGCCTGGGGACGGATCGTGCGCGAGCGAGCCCTCGCGCAGGCGGAGCACTCGCTGACCCTCGCCGACGCGACGGCCCGAGGCGATGTCGCCCACCTCCGCGGTGCGCTGGCCCAGGAGGCGCCGGCAGCCACTACCGACCGAGCATTCGGCATGTGCGGACGCATCCGCGCCTATGACCTGACAGACCAGGAGAACCTCCGATGAGCCATTCCTACACTTTCGACCCCCTCCCGAGGCCGGTCGTCGAGCCCGGCGAGTTCGCCTTCGCCGCCGTCGGTCTCGATCACGGCCACATCTTCGGAATGACCGACGGCCTGATCGGCGCCGGCGCGACCGTGACCTGGGTCTTCGACGAGGACCCCGCACGCGCCGCAGCCTTCGCGAAGCAGTATCCGACGGCACGAATCGCCACGAGCGAGCAGGAGGTGCTGGACGACCCCGCGGTTCGGCTCGTCGCAACGGCCGCGATTCCGTCGCAGCGCGCTCCGATCGGTCTCCGGGCCATCGAGGCGGGCAAGCACGCCTTCGTCGACAAAGCCCCGCTCACGACCTTCGCCCAGCTGGATGCCGTCCGGGAGGCGACCGCGCGGACCGGCCTGCGGTACGCCGTGTACTACGGCGAGCGCGTGCATTCCGAGGCGGCGATCCTCGCCGACCAGCTCGTCGAGCGCGGTGCGATCGGCCGCGTCATCCAGGTGGTGTCCTTCGGCCCCCATCGCATCGGCGGCGGCCGACCCGACTGGTTCTACGACCCCGCGCAGTACGGCGGCATCCTGTGCGATATCGGCAGTCACAACTTCGACCAGATCCTTCACTACACGCGCGCGACGAACGGTCGCGTCTCGACCTCGACGGTCGCGAACTACGCGCATCCCGAGACGCCCGGCCTGCAGGACTTCGGCGACGCGCACGTCGTCCTGGACAACGGCGCGACAGGATACGTGCGGGTCGACTGGTTCACGCCCGACGGCCTCGGCGTGTTCGGCGACGGGCGCACGCTGCTGCTCGGCACCGACGGGTACATCGAGCTGCGGAAGTACATCGACATCACGACCGACAACGGTGGCGGTCAGGTGCTCCTGGTCAACCAGGAGACCCAGCGCCGCTTCAACGCGAACGGCATGACCGGGTTCCCGTATTTCGGGCGGCTGATCCGCGACTGCCTCGACGGCACCGAGACCGCCATGAGCCAGGCGCACGCACTGACGGCGGCGGAGCTCAGCCTGCACGCGCAGGCGGGAGCGACCGTGATCGGCTCGGACGCCCGCGTGCCTCTTCTGACCCCCTAGCGGCGACCCGCTCGCGAGAACCACGAGGATGTGGAGTTCCGAATGACGCAATCCGTTCACACGCCGCTGCGGCTGGGGGATGCCCCACCCGCCGGTACCGCGACGCGCGCGATCACCACGGCGCCGGCCAAGCGGCGCCCGTTCCGGCGCGATCGCACGCCCCGCGCGAAGCAGACCTGGCGTCGGGCTCTCGCCCGCGACTGGCGCCTCTACACATTCCTGCTCGCGCCCGTCGTCTTCCTACTCGTCTTCCGGTACATCCCGATGCTCGGGAATGTGATCGCCTTTCGGCGATTCCGTCCCGGCGGGTCCATTTTCGGCGACGAGTGGGTGGGCTTCTACTACTTCGAGGCGTTCATCTCGAACCAGCAGTTCTGGACGGTGTTCTGGAACACGGTGGTCCTGGGCGGCCTCACTCTGCTGATCACGTTCCCTCTTCCGATCGTGCTCGCGCTCATGCTCAATGAGCTGCGCTCGCGCCGGTTCAAGCGGATCGTGCAGACGATCTCGTACCTCCCTCACTTCATGTCCGTGGTCATCGTCGCCGGTCTCGTGCTGCAGCTCACGGCACTCAACGGGACGGTCAACCAGGTCGTCGAGGCGATCGGCGGCGACCCCGTCCCGTTCATGCAACGGCCCGAGTGGTTCCGCTCGATCTACGTCTCGTCGGAGGTCTGGCAGACCGTCGGTTGGGGAACGATCCTCTACCTCGCCGCACTGACGACCATCGACGATCAGCTGTACGAAGCCGCTCGGATCGATGGAGCGAATCGTTGGCAGCAGACCTGGCACATCACGCTGCCGGGGATCCGCCCGACCATGATGGTGCTCCTCATCCTCAACATCGGCTCCTTCATGGCCGTCGGGTTCGAGAAGGTGCTGCTCCTGCAGAATCCGCTCATCTACTCGACGGCCGACGTCATCTCGACCTATCTCTATCGCGTCGGCATCCAGTCGGCCCAGTTCTCGTACGGAACGGCCATCGGCCTGTTCGAGGCGGTCATCGGCCTCGTGCTCGTCCTCGGCGCGAACGCCCTCTCTCGTCGATTGGTTGGTACCTCGCTGTGGTGACCGAAGCCCTGCCCCCGAAGCCCGACAGCGCACGCGTGCGCCGGGAGACCGGCATCATCCGGGAGTCGCCGGGATACCGAGCCTTCCGGGTGGTGAACGCCGTCGCCCTCGTCCTCGTGTGCGTCGTCACGCTGTACCCGTTCATCAACCTCGTCGCGAAGGCGTTCTCGTCCGAGGGGTACATCGCCGCCGGCGAGGTGAATCTGATCCCGCGCGGCTTCAACATCGACACCTTCCGCGTGGTCATGAACGACGGGACGTTCTGGACGAACTACGGGAACACGTTCCTCTACACGATCGTCGGAACCGTCATCGCGATGGCGATCACCACGACGTACGCCTACGCGCTCAGCAAGCCCTACCTCAAGGGACGGACCTTCTTCGTCGGCATCGCGGTGTTCACGATGTTCTTCGGCGGCGGCCTCATCCCCAACTACATCCTCATCGCGAACTACCTGGGGTGGCGCAACAGCATCTGGGCGGTCGTCGTGCCGGGCGCGCTGAGCGTGTTCAACCTGCTCGTCATGAAGTCCTTCTTCGAGAACTTCCCCGAGGAGCTCGAAGAGGCCGCGGCGATCGACGGGCTCACGACCTACGGCATCTTCTTCCGGATCGTGCTGCCGCTGTCGAAGGCCGTGCTCGCGACGATGACGCTGTTCTACGCCGTCGGCATCTGGAACTCGTGGTTCAACGCGTTCCTCTTCCTGGACGACAAGACGCTGTTCCCCGTGACGGTCTATCTGCGGAATCTGATCGCGGCCGCGACCGGCGTGCAGGAGGCGATCGGCGGCGAGTCCGCACAGGTCGCCTCGAACATCCAGGCCGTCACGATGCTGCTCACGGTGCTTCCCATCATCTGCCTGTACCCCTTCATCCAGCGCTACTTCGTCTCGGGCGTGATGCTCGGGTCGGTCAAGGGCTGAATCCCCTACGTCGAACGACGACGTTCACACAGAGGAGAAACACAATGAAAATCACTCGCCACACCCTCGCCGGTGCCGCGGGGCTGGCAGCCGTTGCGATCGTGCTGTCCGCCTGCTCGGGTCCCGGCACCGAGGATCCCGCCGCCGACGGCGCCACGATCGGAGAAGCTCAGTCCGTCGGTGCGATGGAGGACTTCGAGGCCGGCATGACCTTCGCGGCGACCGAACCCGTGCAGTTCTCGCTCATGTACCGGGACCACCCCAACTATCCGGTGAAGGACGACTGGTCGTTCTTCCAGCATCTCGAGAACGACCACAACGTCACGTTCTCCCGGACGGACATCCCGATGGCCGATTTCGATCAGAAGAAATCACTGCTCATCGGCAGCGGCGAGGCGACCGACATCATCTCTTCCACGTACGCGGGATCCGAGACGCAGTTCGTCTCGGGCGGCGCGATCCTGCCGGTCTCCGACTACTTCGACTACATGCCGAACTTCCAGCAGAAGATCGCCGACTGGGGCCTCGAGGACGACCTCCGGAACCGCCGGCAGGAGGACGGGAAGATCTACCACCTGCCGGGCCTGCGCGAAGTGCCCGACGTTCAGTACTCGGTCGCCATCCGCGAGGACCTGTGGCAGAAGGCGGGCATCACCGAAGACCCCGCGACTTGGGACGAATACCTCGAGCAGCTCGAGAAGGTCAAGGAGGCGAACCCGGAGCTCGACTACGCGATGTCGGACCGATGGACGGATGCGACGCCGCTCGGCTCTCTGCTGAGCATCATGGCTCCGAACTATCCGACGGCAGCGGGCTGGGGCTACGCGAACACGTGGTACGACCAGGATGCCGGCGAGTACGTGTTCACGGGTGCGTCGGACGGATACAAGCAGGTCGTGTCGGATGCCGCCGCCCTGGTCGAGGCGGGCGTCCTGGACCCGGAGATCACCCAGAGCGACGACCAGGCGGTGCAGAAGTTCATCTCCGGCAAGTCGGCCGCGATCTCCGGGAACACGCAGACGATCGCGGAGTATCGGCAGAAGTTCGCCGACTCGGGCCAGGGCGATGTCCCGATCCGCCTGCTCTCGCTCCCCGGCGGACCGGCGGGCGACAAACTGCCGAGCGGTCGCTTCACGTCGGGCATCCTGATCTCGAGCGCCGCGGCGGAGAAGCCGTACTTCAAGGCTCTGCTGCAGTTCGTCGACTGGCTCTACTACTCCGACGAGGGCCTCGAGTTCGCACAGTGGGGCGTGGAGGGCGAGACCTTCACGCGTGAAGCCGACGGCACGCGCAAGCTCATGGACGACATCGCGTGGAGCTCGATCAATGCCGGCGCGCCCCAGCTTCTCAACGCCGACTACGGGTACAGCAACGGCGTCTTCCTCCTCGCGAACGGCTCCTCCCAGGAGCTGGTGCTCTCGATGATGACCGACGAGATCGCTGAATGGACGGCCGAGCAGCTCGCGAAGAAGGAACAGCTCCCGACCGCTCCGGCGCCGCTGCTCAACGAGATCGAGCTCGAGCAGACCTCCTTGCTGCAGACGCAGCTGACGGATGCCGTTCACGCGGCGACCGCGTCGTTCATCACCGGTCAACGCTCCATCGAGGACGACTGGGACGCGTACGTCGCCGAGCTCGAGGGCCTGGGATCCCGCCAGCTCATCGAGACGTTCAACACGGCGCTCGAGCGCACGCAGAATCAGGGATGAGCGAAGGCGGCCGGCCACGTCACCGCGGCCGGCCGCCCCGTCTCCCGAGCGAAGGAGCCGAGGAAAATGGATGTCGACACCACCACGACTCGTCGAAGCGACCCGGCCGACGAGGTGGGACGCGGTCCGCTGTCTCGCGGCGCCGCGTTCGTCTACCGGCAGATGGTGCTGGAGGCGCAACTGCTGATCGCCTCGCTGCCCGCCATCGTCGCAGTGATGCTGCTCGACCGCGATCCGTCGAACATCCCGCTCTTCGTGGTCGCCCTGCTGCCGGTGGCTCCCGCCCTCGTGGCGGGAGTCGCGGCAGCGATGGTGCCGCGCACCGACCTGTCGCCCGGGCGCCACTTCGTCCGCGCGTACCGCCGTGACTTCGTGCCGACCCTCCGGTGGGCGGTGCCGGCGACCGTGGCTCTCGCGGTGCTCGCCTTCAATCTCATCCACCTCGACGGGGTCGACGGCGGCGCGGCGCTTCGCCCGCTCTACGGCGTTCTCGGATTGCTGATCCTCGTCTGGGGTGGGCACATGGTCGTCCTGACGGCGGGATTCGAATTCCGCGCGCGCGATGCCGCCCGCATCGCCGTGGCGCAGCTCGCGTCCCAGTGGCGTTTCACGCTCGGTGTCCTATCGCTGCTGATCGTGGCGGTGTTCCTCGCGATCGTGGTGAGCGAGGTCGCCGTGCTGCTCTTCCTGTGGGCATTCGCCGGCCTGCTCGCCCTGATGGCGCGCCCCCTGATGGCCGACACTGCGCGGAGGTTCACGCGGCGGGCCTCCGCAGCGCTCGAGCGCCCCCGACAGGATTCGAACCTGTGACCAACGGATTAGAAGGCCGCTGCTCTATCCACTGAGCTACGGAGGCGGATGCTTCTACGCTATCGCGCGCCGAGGCCTGTGTCGGTCCGGTCGCCGCACGTCTCTGGTTCCTCGGCGCTCGGGGGCGTAGCCTGCGGGTGTCGGAAGGAGTTCGATGATGAACGCGCAGACACGATCGACCGCACTGTGGGTGGCGTACGGCGCCGGGGGAGTGGCGGGAATGATCCGCCACCGCGGAGATGAGTACATCGTGACGATGGCGGGTGCGGATGCCGAGCTCGGCACCTACCCCACGATGGAGATCGCCAAGAACGCATTGCACGCGCACATGCCGCCGGGCGCGGACTGGCCTACGTTCCGGGAGCACTGAGCCGGGTCGCCGCCGTCGCCGCACTGGCGTCGCCCTCGCGGGGGCCGGGAGCCGGACGCACCCCGACGCGTGCACCTCGGTCGAACAGCGGCAGGCTCACATGCACGATCGGCCCGATGAGCACGGCGAACAGCACCGTGCCGAGACCGACCGTTCCTCCGAGCAGCCAGCCGGTGGCGAGCACGGTCGCTTCGACGCCGAGCCGGCCGGCCCAGATGGGCCAGCCCCAGCGCTGGTGGATGCCGGTCATCAGCCCGTCGCGGGGGCCCGGACCCAGCCGAGCCCCGATGTAGATTCCCGATGCGACGCCGACCAGGACGGTACCGGCGAGGAACATGACCAGCTGTGCCGGCCACGCATCGGGCGTGCTCATGAGCGGGAGGGCGAACTGCATGGCGGCGCCCACGACGAGGATGTTCGCGACGGTGCCGACGCCCGGCTTCTGACGCAGGGGGATCCACAGGAGCAGCACCAGGAAACCGGTGATGCTCACGACCCAGCCGATCCCGATGCCGGTGTTCGTGCTGACTCCTTCGGCGAAGACCGTCCACGGGTCCAGGCCGATCCCGGCATCGACCATGACGGCGCACCCGATACCGAACAGGATGAGGCCGACGACGAGTTGCGAGAAGCGGAGGGTCACTCGTCCATTGCATCCCGAGATTGGCCATAGCGAAAGAGGCCAATTCCCGTACTGTGGCCATATGCACTCCCGGATCTCCGCCAGGTCGCTGCAAACGGCGCTCGGAGGATGGCGCACCCGCGAACCGGCCTACGAGGCGCTCGCAGACGGCATCCGACTGCTCTGCCTGGACAACCGCATCGCTGCGCGCACGCTGCTGCCCGCCGAGCGCGCCCTCGCCCAGACGCTCGGGCTGAGTCGCACGACGGTGGCGAGCGCATACGCGAGCCTGCGTGCGAGCGGTCACATCGAGAGCCTGCGGGGCTCGGGCAGCGTGACCACAGCCCAGCCGTCGCGCGGCGGCGGGACCGTGTTCGCGGCCCCCGGGTCGATCGACCTGCAGCAGGCGAGCCCGAGTGCCTGGCCCGGGCTGGCCGGCGTCATGGCGGAGACGGCGTCGGATGCCGCCCGGCTCGTGTCGCGGACCGGGTACGACACGCTCGGGTCGAGTCGCCTGCGCGACACGATCGCCGAACGCTACACCGTGCGCGGCATCCCGACCTCGCGTGAGGAGATCCTCGTCACCGCGGGCGCGCAGAGCGCCATCCACCTCATCGCGGAGGTGCTGGTGGCTCGCGGCGATCGTGTGCTCGTCGAGACCCCGACCTACCCGCACGCGGCTGAGGCTCTGCGGGCCGCCGGCGCGCGGCTGGTGGCCGTGCCCGTGACGACGGAGCGCGGCTGGGATCTCGATCGCCTGGACGAAGCTGCGCGACGGACACGACCGGCGCTGGCGTACCTGATGCCGACTCTGCAGAACCCGACTGGTCGCTCGATGACGGTCCCCGAGCAGGATGCGCTGCGGGATGCTGCCCAGCGGGGCTGCACGCTCGTCGTGGACGAGACGACCGCCGAGCTGTCGTTCGGCACGCAGGCGGCCGCAGCGCTGCGCGGTGATGACGTGGTTCGGATCGGTTCGCTGGGCAAGACCGTATGGGGCGGCCTGCGCGTCGGGTGGGTCCGCGCTCGGCCCGAGGTCATCCGTCGGCTGCACGCGGCGAGGCCGGCACGGGACCTGGGCACGCCCGAGTTCGAGCAGGAGGTCGCGGCGAGGCTGATCCCGCGGATGGCGGAGATCCTGCCCCAGCGCGCCGAACTGCTCTCGCGCGGCTACCGCGCAGCGCGAGCTGCCCTGCGCGACAGGCTGCCCGACTGGGACGTCCCCGAGGTATCCGGCGGCGTCGCCCTGTGGGTCGGTCTGCCGGCGCCGCTCAGCGGTCCGTTGGTTCTGGGAGCGCGCGCAGCGGGGGTCTATCTCAGCGCCGGTCAGCGATTCGCTGTCGACGGTGGACACGAGAACCGCTTGCGCATACCGTTCACGGCGTCACCGGCCGATCTCGAGCGTGCCGTCGAGGTCTTGGCCTCGGTCTGGGCCCGCGTGGCGAGCGGGGCTCGGACGGCGGGGCCGGCGCCCGTGGACGCCCTGGTGTGACGCAGGCCGAGCTGGTCCGCCGGCGGCGGTCAGCGGGAAAGGCGGAGGGTGTCAGACGCCTCGCTCATGCGCCAGAACTCGCCGATCGCTCGAAAAGCACGTGAGGGCGCGTGGAACCGGAGGGCTCGGAACCGGTCTCCGGCAGGCGTCTCGACGCGCTCGACGAGACCCTGCACGTGGCCGTCGGCCGCGACGACCCGCCAGCGGTCGGCGCCGACCGCGACGAGCCTGCTTCGCGGCTGCGCCCGGGCGGCCGGGGGCCGATCGATCTGCGCCTGCATCCACGACATCACTTCCTCCTCGCGATCGAGGCTAGGGAGGGGTTCCGACATCCGCGGGAACACGCGGGCGGCAGCGGTGGTTGGCTAGGGTGAGACCTCGCGCAAGCGGGAGAACGGAGCTTTCCATGACCACCACATTCATCCTCGCCGGCGGTTGCTTCTGGTGCCTCGATGCCGCCTATCGCGCGCTCGATGGCGTGTCCGAGGTCGTGTCGGGGTACATCGGCGGGCACGTTCCGAACCCGAGCTACGAGGCGGTGTGCACGGGGACGACCGGTCATGCCGAGGCGGTGTCGGTGACGTTCGACCCCGACGTCATCCCGGCCGATGTCATCCTCGACGCCTTCTTCACGATGCACGACCCGCGCCAGCTGAACCGCCAGGGCGCGGACGTGGGCACCCAGTACCGCTCGGCGATGTTCCCGCTCGATGACGCGCAGCTCGAGCTGTTCACCGCGGCGCGCGACCGCGCCGACGAGATGTGGGGTGGTGGCGTCGTGACGACCATGGAGCGCGCCGACACGTTCTACCCCGCCGAGGAGTACCACCAGGACTTCTTCGCGAAGAACCCGGGGCAGGGGTACTGCCTCGCGGTCGCTGTTCCGAAGGTCAACAAGGTGCGCGCCCGGTTCGCGGAGTACGCCCGCAGCTGACTCCTCCCCAGCGCGATTGGTGGGCGGTTCTGCACCGATGTGCAGAACCGCCCACGTCGTTGCGCGGCAGGCCCCGAAGCTGGAAGCGCTCCGGCACTCGACGGGCACTCGGGTGCCGGAGCGTTCCCGTCCGTGCCTTGCTGAGGAGCACTCATGTCAGATCGCATCACCGTCATCGGCAACATCGCCACCGAGCCCGAGCAGCGTCGCACGGGTAGCGGCATCCCGGTCACGAGCTTCCGTCTCGCGAGCAGCCAACGCTACCGAGACGCGCAGTCCGGCGAGTGGGTCGACGGCACGACCAACTGGTACCGGATCAGCGTGTTCCGCGCGCTCGGCGAGAACGCGTTCGCATCCCTGCGCAAGGGGCAGCGCGTCATCGTCGACGGGCGGCTGCGGCTGAAGGAATGGGAAGCGGGCGAGAAACGGGGCATCGAGATCGAGATCGATGCCGACGCGATCGGTCCGGATCTCAAGTGGGGAACGGCGACGTTCCAACGCACCCCGCGCGCGGATGCCGTCGCTCCCGAAACCGCGGCCGCGTCGACGAGCCTCCCGGCCGCGGTCGATCCCGGTGCGGCAGACGGCGAGTGGGCTGTCGCGGCGGTACCTGTCGCCGACACCGCCGGTTCGACGCCGTTCTGAGGCGAGGGGCGACGGGTCCGGCCGTCTAGAATCCAGGCATGCGCCTGCTTCGTTCTCCGTTGGCCCGCTCTCTGGTGGGAACGGCCGGCGCCGTCGTCGTCGCGGCATCCCTCGCCGGATGCTCGATGCTCTTCCCGCAGGAGCCCCCCGTCACATCCGCCGCGCCCACCGCCGAGCCGACGGTGACGGCGGGCCCTGCGCCCCTGTCGCCCGAGAGCACGGCGGCCGACAATCTGCCGCTGTTCACCCAGGTGATGAACCAGGTCGCCGCGGGCCCCGAGAGCGTCGCGGGTCGCGCCTACATCGACGCGCTCGTGGCGGCGGGCTTCGACAAGTCCGCGATGCAGGTGACGGCCGACCGCACCTCGGTGGATGATCCCGTCGACAGTCTGCAGTTCTCGGTGCTCTGGGCGGGGGAGTGCCTCGTCGGGCAGGTCGGTCCGTCGACCCCCGCACCGACCGCCATGGTCCTCCCCGAACTGCCGAGCGGCGGCTGCCTGATCGGGCAGACCCGCCCCATCGACTGGTGAGTCGCGGTCTTCGAGCGGACGGACTCCTCGCCCTCCCGGACTAGACTCGAGGCGTTATGGCCGAATACATCTACTCCATGGTCCGCGCCCGCAAGGCCGTCGGCGAGAAGCTCATCCTCGACGACGTCACGATGGCATTCCTCCCCGGTGCCAAGATCGGTATGGTCGGCCCCAACGGTGCCGGTAAGTCCACGATCCTGAAGATCATGGCGGGCCTCGATCAGCCCTCCAACGGCGAGGCGAAGCTCACCCCGGGCTACTCGGTCGGCATCCTGATGCAGGAGCCGGAGCTCGACGACACCAAGACCGTGCTCGAGAACATCGAGGCCGGGGTCGCGATCAAGCCCAAGCTCGATCGCTTCAACGAGATCTCGGCGCTGATGGCCGATCCCGACGCGGACTTCGATTCGCTGCTGGCCGAGATGGGTACGCTCCAGGAAGAGATCGACGCCGCGGACGGCTGGGACCTCGACTCCCAGCTGCACCAGGCGATGGAAGCCCTCCGCACCCCGCCGGCCGATGCCTCCGTCGCGCCCCTGTCGGGCGGTGAGCGTCGCCGTGTCGCGCTCGCCCGGCTGCTGCTGCAGAAGCCCGACCTGCTGCTCCTCGACGAACCCACGAACCACCTCGACGCCGAGAGCGTGCTGTGGCTCGAGCAGCACCTCCAGGCGTACAAGGGCGCTGTGATCGCCATCACCCACGACCGGTACTTCCTCGACAACGTGGCCGAGTGGATCGCCGAGGTCGACCGCGGTCGTCTCATCGGCTACGAGGGCAACTACTCGACGTACCTCCAGAAGAAGGCCGAGCGCCTCGACATCCAGGGCAAGAAGGACGCCAAGCTCGCGAAGCGTCTGAAGGACGAGCTCGAGTGGGTGCGCAGCTCGGCGAAGGGCCGCCAGACCAAGTCGAAGGCTCGTCTCGCACGCTACGAGGAGATGGCCGCCGAGGCGGAGCGCACCCGCAAGCTCGACTTCGAGGAGATCCAGATCCCGGCCGGTCCGCGCCTGGGCAGCGTCGTCATCGACGCGAAGAAGCTGCACAAGGCGTTCGGCGACCGCGTGCTGATCGACGGCCTGAGCTTCAACCTCCCGCCCAACGGCATCGTCGGGGTCATCGGTCCGAACGGCGTGGGCAAGACCACGCTGTTCAAGACGATCGTCGGTCTGGAGCCGCTCGACGGCGGAGAGCTGAAGATCGGCGAGACCGTCAAGATCAGCTACGTCGACCAGTCGCGCGGCAACATCGACCCCGAGAAGACCCTGTGGGAGGTCGTCTCGGACGGCCTCGACATCATCACGGTGGGCAAGACCGAGATCCCCTCGCGCGCCTACGTGTCGAAGTTCGGGTTCAAGGGGCCCGATCAGCAGAAGAAGGCCGGCGTGCTCTCGGGCGGTGAGCGCAACCGTCTGAACCTCGCGCTGACCCTCAAGGAGGGCGGCAACCTCCTGCTCCTCGACGAGCCGACCAACGACCTCGACGTCGAGACCCTCAGCTCGCTGGAGAACGCGCTGCTGGAGTTCCCCGGTTGCGCCGTCGTCATCACCCACGATCGGTGGTTCCTCGACCGCATCGCGACGCACATCCTCGCGTACGAGGGCACCGAGGAGAACCCTGCGCAGTGGTACTGGTTCGAGGGCAACTTCGAGGCCTACGAGGCCAACAAGATCGAACGGCTCGGTGCGGATGCCGCGAACCCGGCCAAGTCGACGTACCGCAAGCTCACGCGTGACTGAACACACGTCGGAGACGGTGGCCTCGGTGGTGACGACCGCCGGGGCCACCCGCGTCCGGATCCCCATCCACCTTCGCTGGGGCGACCTCGATGCGCTCGGGCACGTCAACAACACCTCGATGCTCAAGCTCCTGGAGGAAGCGCGCCTGCGCGCATTCTGGAAGCCCGAGACCGGGCTGTCAGGGCCGTCCACGGCTATCCTCGACGCGCTGAGCGTGTCAGCCGAGACGATGACGTTGATCGCGCGCCGGGAGATCGAGTACCTCGCACCCGTCCCGTACGGTCAGCGTCCGCTCGACGTCCAGCTGTGGATCGGGCGTATCGGGGGCTCGAGCATCGATGTCTGCTACGAGGTCTACAGCCCTCGAGGCGACGACGTGCAGACGTGCTACGCCCGCTCGACGGCCGTCGTGGTGATGGTCTCGACGGAGACCGGAAGACCCGTGCGGCTGACGGAAGAGATGCGCCGCGCCTGGGCTCCGATCGTGGGGGAGCCCATCACGTACTCTCACCGCCGCTGATCGTCTGCTGCCTCGTCCGGCGCGGGCACGCGCACCATGATCTCTTGGGCGACGCTCGCGATCAGGGTGCCCGCACGGTCGTAGACGCGCCCCGTCGACAGGCCACGGCCGGCCCGGGCGCTGGGTGACTCCTGGACGTACAGGAGCCACTCGTCGACCCGCGCGAAGCGGTGCCACCACATCGCATGGTCGAGGCTCGCCACCTTGAGACCCGGGGTGGCCCACGCCAGCCCGTGCGCCCGCAGCACGGGCTCCTGGATCGTGAGGTCGCTGAGGAACGCGAGCGCCGCCCGGTGCA
Organism: Microbacterium sp. Yaish 1; assembly: GCF_002245215.1. Taxonomy (GTDB): domain Bacteria; phylum Actinomycetota; class Actinomycetes; order Actinomycetales; family Microbacteriaceae; genus Microbacterium. The sequence continues at coordinate 397,404 of NZ_NPMR01000002.1, read as the reverse complement.
CCGCGGGATCGTCTGGCAGGGCGGACCGCGTGCGGGCCCACACCGCCTGGCGTGGTGTCTTGGCGGCGTCGGGCTCCAGATAGATCGGCGTCGTGACGTGACGCAGCTCGATGGGGCTGGCCGAGAAGATGCGCCGGCTCAGCGGGTGCATGCCGCTCAGTTGCTCCTCCAGGGCGGGGAGGTCCTCGGGCTGCGGCATCCCGTCGGGCATCGGCTCCGCGTGCTCGACGCCGGGGTCCTCGTCCTCGAACGAGGCGATCATCGAGAAGATCGGCATGCCGTTCTGGAACGCCTGGGTCCGCCGGGTCGAGAAGGACCGGCCGTCGTGGATGCGGTCGACGGAGAACGTGATGTTCCGCGACGAGTCGCCCGGACGGAGGAAGTAGCCGTGCATCGAGTGCGGTACCCGTTCAGCGGGCACGGTGCGCATCGCCGCCATGGTGGCCTGGGCGAGCACCTGCCCACCGAAAACGCGGCCTTGGGGCATGACCTGCGACCTGCCGGTGAAGATGTCCTCCGTCGTCCGCGCCTCGCTCGACGACAGATCGAGCACCCTGAGCATCGCAGCAACGGGATCCGTCTCGTCTGCGGGGCTGTCGGACCGGGGCTCTGAGCTGTGTTCGGGCATCGCTCGGTAGTCTAGGACGGATGTCCGAGCGTCTCCTCTTCCCGCATCCCGAGGTCGCCCGCGACGTCCTGACCTTCTGCGGCCGCGCGGCTCGACACGGCGACGGCATCGTGAGGTTGCAGGCACGTGGCGGCGTTCTGGCGCTCTCGTGCGCCCCGCTGTCGCCGCGCTCGCTCACCGACCCGACGCCGTTCGTCCTGGCGCTCAGGACTGCCCGGGTCGATCCCGAGCTTGAATGCGACCTCACCGTCGACGCTGCCGCGCTCGCCCCGGATGCCGACGACGATCGTGCCGTCCGGCTCCCCGACAGCGGCGTCACGGCCGTGTGGGCCGGGGTATCGCCCCCTCGGGCAGGATGGCGCGAGGCGGGAAGCCTCGACTCGGCGCGGGTCTCGCTGCGCGCCCAGTGGGGGATCGCCGCCGTCGCTCGTCAGCTGCCGACGGGGGCGGGCGACGACGTCGTCCACCGCGTCCGGTCGTCGGTGTGGGGCGCCCCTGACGACGACGTGGCCGGACTCCCGCTCGGTGTGGCGTTCGCGGCGGTCGGGATGGGGTTCATCGCGGGCTCGGAGCAGCCTGCTGTCCGACGCACCGATGTGTGGACGCGCGTGTCGTTCACCCGCGGCCATGTGCTGACCCGGGGTCCCGTCGCCATGGGGCTCACCCCGGTGCGCGCGACCGGCTCGACGCGGTGAGTCAGCCCGGCCGGGACGTATCCGGGTCGGGCGCCGGGTTCAGATCCAGCGCCGGCCGCCGTTCCGAGCCCTGGGGACCGATACCGGCAGGCTCGAACGTGTTGACCATCGCGTACGCTGCGCGTTCGAGGTAGTCCCACAGCGTCGCCTCGTGCAGCGGGGAGAGAGCGAGCTCGTCGAGGGCGGTGCGCATGTGGCGCAGCCACCGGTCGCGGGCGTCGGGATCGACGTGGAACGGGCGGTGACGCATGCGCAGCCGCGGGTGCCCGCGCTCCTCGCCGTAGGTGCTCGGACCGCCCCAGTACTGCTCGAGGAACATCGTGAGCCGGCGGGCCGCGGGAGCGAGGTCCGCCTCGGGGTACATCGGGCGCAGCACGTCGTCTGCGGCGACCTCCCGGTAGAAGACGTCGACGAGGCGGACGAAGGTGTCGTGCCCGCCGACCTCGTCGTAGAAGCTGACCGGGTCGCTCACGGGGTGCCCTTCTGCTGATCGGGTGAATCGCCGTCTCCGGCGCGCGGATCCTGAGCCTCGGGCGATCCCGTCGCGGCGGCGGAGCCCTTGCGCTTCGGCCGCCACTGGGGACGCCCCTTCACCTGCGGCGGCGCGACGGGCTGGGGCTTCGTCCGCGGCGGGTTCGCCCCTCGGATGCTCTGGGCGCCCTCGAAGCCCGTCAGGATGGTGGAGTTGAGCTGCGGGATCTTGACGCCCAGTTCGTCCACCGCGTGCTTGAGCCGCACGCGCAGCGCTCGTGCCACGTCGTCCTTCGCATTGGGCCGGGTCTTGACGACGATGCGGATGACGAGGGCGTCGCCGCTGATCGATTCGAGACCCCAGAGCTCGGGCTTCTCGATGATGCGGCTGCGCCACTTCGGCTCTCGAGCGAGGTCCTTGGCCGCATCGATCACGGTCTTCTCGACCACCTCGACGTCGGCGTCGGCCGGCACGGCGAGGTCGATGATGACTCGCGACCAGCCCTGCGACATGTTGCCGATACGGGTGATCTCGCCGTTGCGGACGAACCACAGCGTGCCGTTGACGTCTCGGACATGCGTGACGCGCACGCTGACGTACTCGACAATGCCGGTCGCGAGGCCGAGGTCGACGACGTCGCCGATGCCGATCTGGTCCTCGGCGACGATGAACATGCCGTTGAGAACGTCCTTGACGATGTTCTGCGCACCGAAACCGAGACCGGCGCCGATGGCAGCCGACAGAAGCGTGAACGACCCGAGGATGTCGGGGCTGAGGACCCCGACGATCATGAGCAGTGCCACGATGACGATCGTCACGTTCACGATGTTGGTCAGGATCGACCCGAGTGTTCGGGTGCGCTGGACGATGCGCACCTGTGCCAGCGGCGACATGTCGATCGCTCTCGTGTCCTCGGCCTCTGCGCGTGTCTTCGCGCCGCGCACGATGCGGTCGACGATGCGCGCGATGAGGCGACGCATCAGCCAGGACAGTGCGAACGCGCCGAGGACGATGACGGCGACCTTGACGATGTTCCATCCCGCCTCGGTGAGGAACGTCCAGAACTCGTCGGCGGGGAACTCCCAGGCGAGCGGGAGGGCGGCGGTCACGGTGGTCATCGATCCGATAGTAACGAGCCCCGCCATGACGTTCCCGAGAACGCCATCAGACGTCGAGGCCGGGCTCGGCGAGCCCGTGCGCGATCAGCACGGCATGCACGCGATCTCGAGCGGGCAGCTTCGTCAGGATGCGGCCGACGTGGGTCTTCACGGTCGATTCGCTCAGGAAGAGCTCGGCGGCGATCTCGAGGTTCGTCAGTCCTCGGGCCATCGCGGCCAGGACGTCCGCCTCCCGCGCCGTCAGCACTGCCGGTGTCGTGGGCTCCGGCGCGGGGAGCCCGGTCGAGGTGACGAGCTCGATCATGCGCCGGGTGATCCGCGGGGCGAGGGTGGCCTCGCCCGCGGCGACCGCGCGGACAGCCGCCACCAGCTCGTCGCGGCGCGCATCCTTCAGGAGGAAGCCGCCGGCGCCGGCGCGGAGCGCTCCGAACGCGTACTCGTCGAGGTCGAACGTCGTCAGCACCAGGACGGCGACGCCCGGGTGCTCCGCCCGGATCCGCGCGGTGGCCTCGATCCCGTCCACACCGGGCATGCGGACGTCCATGAGCACGACGTCCGGAGACGACGCGGCGACGACCTCGAGGGCGGCTGCTCCGTCCGCTGCCTCACCGACGACCTCGATGCCCTCCGCCGCTTCGAGCACCATCCGGAACCCGAGGCGGATGAGCTGCTGGTCGTCGACGATGAGCACGCGGATGGGCGAGGGGCGATCAGCGGTCATGATTCTCCTGTCCGAGAGGGATGCGGGCATGGACGCGCCAGCCACGGCCGGCTCCCGGGCCGGCGGTCACCGTGCCGCCCGCCAGCACGACGCGCTCCCGCAGGCCGCGCAGGCCATACCCCGATGACGATGTCGGCGCGGGCGCGACCGGCTCGCCGTCGTCGACGATGTCGACCTCGACGGCATCCGGACCGTATCCGACGCGGACGTCGATGCGCTCGGCGCCGCGCGCGTGGCGCATCGCGTTGGTGACGCCTTCCTGGACGATCCGCGAGATCGCCAGTTGCACCGCGCTGCTGAGCTCCGGCCTGTCGCCCGAGACGGTCAGCCGGGCGTCGAACCCGGCGGCGCGGGCGGAGTCGACCGTCTCGACGGTCGTATCCCGGGCCAGCGGGGCGAGTGGAGCGGCATCGTCCTCGCGCAGGATGCCGAGGGTTGCCCGCATGTCTCGCAGCGCCTCGCGGCCGGTCGAAGCGATCGCGGTGGCGCCTGGCCGAGCCCGGTCGATGTCACTCGACGCGGCCACGCCCTCTGCCAGGGCGACCATGACGGTGAGGGAGTGCGCGACGATGTCGTGCAGCTCACGGGCGATGCGGTCGCGCTCGGCCGCTGCTGCGAGGCGAGCCTGCTGGTCGCGCTCGACGACGAGCTGGCGCGATCTGTCGATGAGCGCCGCGACGTAGCGGTGGCGGTTGCCGACATTGGTTCCGATGAGCGATCCGATGAGGGCGGCGAGCCCTTCGCCGACCAGCGCGTTCCACGCGATCATGGGGCCGATGACGCCGGTGAGCGCGAGCGCGGCGACGGACACGGCGAGGGCGCCCAGCGCGACGCTGACCCCGATCAGACAGGCTCGGGCACTGCGATGGACGGCGAGAGTGTACGCGGCGACCCCCAGCATGGGCCCGCCGGTCGGAGCGGGCGCCAGGAGGTACGCGAAGGCGACGGCCACTGCGCAGGAGAACACGAGGGTCGGATAGCGCCTGCGCACGAGCAGGGAAGCGCAGGCCAGCACGACGATCACCATCACGACCGGCCCGGTGAACGGCCACAGGCGACCGACACCGACCGCGTCGTCGATGCGGTCGGTGAAGCTCGTGGCCGGGACGAGGGAGAACGCCAGACAGAGCAGCGCCGTGAGGATGTCGGCGAAGACGGGATGCCGCGCCCAGAACCTGCGAAGCACCCCCGGGGGACGCGGAAGCCGCAGCTCGTCGTCTGGAGACGACGGACTGCGGCTTCCGGGCGACACCCCTCGTACCCTACGCGTCGGTCGAGCGGAGGATCGCCCAGCCGCCGAGCAGCGTAGCCGCGGGCCAGGCGAGCAGGGTGACGAGCCCCTTCGCGAAGTCGTCCGTTCCCGGCGACGTCACCTGCTGCGCCGCGCTCGAGGGCAGGTACTGGCCGAGATCGACGATCCACGCCCACGACTCGCCGCCGAAGGAGAACAAGCCCAGCACGATCGGCACGACGAAGAGGAGTCCGACCGTGGCTGCGATCGCGCCGGCGCCGCTGCGGATGATGAAGCCCCACCCGAGCCCCAGCAGGGCGAACGTGGCCATCGCGAGCACCCCGAACGCGAGGGGGATGACCGACGACTCGGCGTCCGACCACTCGATGGCCCGATCGCCGAAGATCGGCGCCGACACGATGACGGAGATGATCGTGGTGACGATCGTGGTCGCGGCGAGGATCAACGCGACGACCACCGCCTTCGCCAAGAGCACGGCCCCGCGGCGCGGTTCGGCGGTCAGGGTCGACCGGATCATGCCCGTCGAGTACTCGCCGGTGATCGCCATGGCCCCGAGGATCCCCGCGACGAGCATCGTGAACTGCATCGGCGCCACGATCGCGTTCACCGGGGGGAAGTCGCCGCCGAAGTCCTGCGAAGCCCAAGCCATGAGCAGCGACATCCCGATCGCCAGGACCGCGGTGACGCCGAGCGACCACCAGGTCGAGCGCAGGGTGAGGAGCTTGATGGCCTCGCTGCGGAGAAGCCGGCCGAACGACAGGCGCACGTTCGGCTGCGCGGCGCGCGAGGGCGCCGGGGTCTGCACGGCGGTGGTGCTCATCGGACGGCTCCCTTGGTCTGATATTCGACCGATCCCTCGGTCAGGGCGAGATAGGCGTCCTCGAGTGAACCGGCGCGCGGCGTGAGCTCGTGAAGCGGGATTCCGTGTGCAGCGGCGGCATCGCCGATCGCTGCGGCGCTGAGCCCCGCGACCTGCAGGAGTCCGGGCTCGCCCGTGGTCACGGCGACGTCGGGGCCGGCGATGAGGCGGGTGAGGTCGTCGGCGCGCGGTGTGCGGACGACCACCGTGTTGCTCGTCCACGAGCGGACGAGGTCGTCGATGGCGGCGTCAGCCAGCACCTGCCCGCGCCCGAGGACGATGACGTGGTCGGCGGTGAGGGCCATCTCGCTCATGAGGTGGCTCGACAGCAGGACCGTGCGGCCCTGTGCCGCCTGTCCGCGGACGAACTGCCGCACCCAGCGGACGCCCTCGGGGTCGAGGCCGTTCACCGGCTCATCGAGGATCAGTGTCTGCGGATCGCCGAGGAGCGCGGCTGCGATGCCCAGGCGCTGGCCCATGCCGAGCGAGAACTTGCCGGCTCGCTTGCCCGCCACCGATGCGAGTCCGGTGATCTCGATCACGTCATCGACACGGGAACGGGGGATGCCGTGGGTCGCGGCCATGGCCCGCAGATGATTGCGCGCACTGCGGCCCGTGTGCACGGCCTTCGCGTCGAGGAGGATGCCGACTTCGGTGAGAGGCGAGCGCAGCGAGCGGTAGTCGCGACCGTCGATCGTGACCCGCCCCGAGGTCGGCCGGTCGAGCCCGACGATCATCCGCATCGTGGTGGACTTGCCCGCGCCGTTGGGGCCGAGGAATCCGGTCACCTTGCCGGACTGCACGGTGAAGCTCACCCCATCGACGGCTGTCTTGTCTCCGTACCTCTTCGTGAGGCCTTCTGCAACGATCATGCGGCCCACGCTATCGACGCGCGCAGCCCGCTGTCGTCCGCCGGGAGTGCCGAGAACGACGATGGGCGTCGTACCGGAGTACGACGCCCATCAGCATTGCGGATGACGTCAGTCCTGAGCGTCGCGCTCCTGCACAGCGAGCGCGCGCTCGACGCCTGCGAGGTTCTCGGCGACGAGACGGCGCAGGGCCGCAGGCGCCTCGGCGTTCTGCGAGAGCCACGCGCGGGTCGCATCGCGCAGTTCGGTGTTGGCGAGAGCAGCCGGGTAAAGGCCGACGATGAGGTACTGGGCGATCTGGTAGGTGCGCGACTCCCAGATCGGCAGCAGCATCCGGAAGTACTCGTCGACGAAGGCGCCGAGGTGCGCCACGCCCGCCGGGTGGGTGAAACCGGCAGCCGCCGAACGCACGACGGTGTTGGGCAGATCGTCGTTCTCGATGAGCGATGCCCACGCGGCCTTCTTCGCGTCGGCCGTCGGGAGCGCCGCCCGGGCCTGCGCCGCGAACTCGCCGCCCTTCGCGGTGTTGTCGGCAGCCAGCGCGGCGTCGATGTCCGCCGCCGAGACGGCGCCCGACGCAGCGAGGGAGACGAGGAGCGCCCAGGAGAGGTCGGCGTCGATCTCCAGCCCCGGGAGGACGGTGTCGCCCGATCGCAGGGCGCGGACGACGTCGGCGTGGGCGTCGGTCGATGCGGCCGACGCGAAGGCGGTCACGAACTGCAGCTGGCTGTCGCTGCCCGCCTCGGCCTGCTGAGCGAGTTCCCACAGCCCGTCGGCGACGCGGGCACGCGCGGCATCCCGGGTCTGCGGATCGACGTACGAGTTCGCTGCGAGCTGGAGCTGTCCGAGCGTCGTGCGCACCGTGGTGGACTCGGTCTCGGTGCCGATGTTGCGGAGCACCAGGTCGATGTAATCGGTCGCCGACGCCTCGGCGTCGCGGGTCTGGTCCCATGCGGCGCCCCACACCAGGGACCGCGCGAGCGGGTCGCTGATCTTCGCGAGGTGCTCCACCGCCGTCCGGAGGGATCGCTCGTCGAGGCGGATCTTGGCGTAGGCGAGGTCCTCGTCGTTCAGGAGGACGAGGTCGGGCTGCGCACGCCCCTTGAGCTCGGGAACCTCGGTGAGGTCCCCGTCCACATCGAGCTCGACGTGGTGCGTGCGCACGAGCGCGCCGTCCTTGAGCGAGTAGAAGCCGACGCCGAGACGGTGCGGACGGATCGTGGGGTAGTCGGCCGGTGCCGTCTGAACGATGGCGAAGCGGGTGATGACCCCGTCGGCATCCGTTGCGATCTCGGGCTCGAGCGTGTTCACCCCCGCGGTCTCGAGCCACTTCTTCGACCAGGTCTCCAGCTCGCGGCCGCTCGTGGCCTCGAGTTCCGAGAGAAGGTCCGCCAGCTCCGTGTTGCTCCACGCGTGCTTCTGGAAGTACGCCGAGACGCCGGCGAAGAAGGCTTCCACGCCGACCCACGCGGCGAGCTGCTTGAGCACCGAGCCGCCCTTGGCGTAGGTGATGCCGTCGAAGTTGACCTGCACGTCCTCGAGGTCGTTGATGCGGGCCACGACGGGGTGCGTCGACGGAAGCTGATCCTGGCGGTAGGCCCAGGTCTTCTCCATTGCGTTGAAGGTCGTCCAGGCCTCGGTCCACTCGGTGGCCTCGGCCGTCGCGATGGTCGAGGCCCACTCGGCGAACGACTCGTTGAGCCAGAGGTCGTTCCACCACTTCATCGTGACGAGGTCGCCGAACCACATGTGGGCGAGTTCGTGGAGGATCGTCACGACACGACGCTCCTTGACCGCGTCGGTGACCTTGGAGCGGAAGACGTAGGTCTCCGTGAACGTCACGGCTCCCGCGTTCTCCATGGCGCCCGCGTTGAACTCCGGTACGAAGAGCTGGTCGTACTTCGCGAAGGGGTAGGGCACGCCGAACTTCTCCTCGAAGTACGCGAATCCCTGACGTGTCTTCTCGAAGACGTAGTCGGCGTCGAGGTACTGCCAGAGGCTCTTGCGCGCGTACACCCCGAGCGGGATGACGCGGCCGTCCGCGCTGGTGAGCTCGGAGAACACGTGCTCGTACGGGCCGGCGACGAGGGCGGTGATGTACGAGGAGATCCGGGGAGTCGGCTCGAAGGCCCAGGTGGCCGTCCCGCCGTCGCCGGGAACCGGCTCGGGCGTGGGGGAGTTGGAGACGACCTTCCACTCGGCGGGGGCGGTGATCGTGAAGCGGAACTCGGCCTTCAGGTCGGGCTGCTCGAAGACGGCGAAGACCCGGCGCGAGTCCGGCACCTCGAACTGTGAGTAGAGGTAGACCTCGCCGTCGACGGGGTCGACGAACCGATGCAGGCCCTCGCCGGTGTTGGTGTACAGGCAGTCCGCGTCGACGATGAGCTCGTTCTGGGTCGCCAGGTCCTCGAGCGCGATGCGCGAGTCGTTGAATGCCGCGAGGTCGATCGCGCGTCCGTTGAGGGTGATCTCGCGGACGTCGCGAGCGATCAGATCGACGAAGGTCGAGGCACCCTCCGCGGCGGCGAAGCGGATGACGGTGCGGGAGCGGAAGACCTCCGCACCGACGGTCAGATCGAGGGCGATGTCATAGCTCTGCGTGTCGATGATCGCGCGGCGCTCCTGCGCCTCGATGCGGGTGAGGTTCTCTCCAGGCACGTGCGTTCTGCTCCCAGGGTCGGGGTGAGGATTCGGGGCCGCGCGCTGCTGGCGCCGACGGCAACCGTGCCAGCCTACGCTTTCGGGGCTCGCACATTCATAGGATGGTGCCATGCGCATCCATATCGCGACCGACCACGCCGGTCTCGAGTTCTCCACTCAGCTCCAGCACCATCTCGCCGAGGCGGGTCACGATGTCGTCGACCATGGCCCGATCGAGTACGACCCGCTCGATGACTACCCCGCGTTCTGCATCCGCGCGGCGCAGGCCGTGGTGCGGGACCAGCAGGCCGGCGTCGAGGCCCTCGGCGTCGTCTTCGGCGGCTCGGGCAACGGCGAGCAGATCGCGGCGAACAAGGTCCACGGGGTCCGAGCCGCACTCGTGTGGAACATCCCGACCGCCGAGCTCGCACGGGAGCACAACGACGCGAACGTGATCGCGATCGGCGCCCGGCAGCACACGTTCGACGAGGCGGTGACCTTCATCGACCGCTTCATCGCGACTCCGTTCAGCGGCGAGGAGCGTCACGCGCGCCGTATCGGTCAGCTCGCGGCGTACGAGGCCGACGGCAGCCTGCTGCCCGACCCTCGAGCAGGTGCGGAGGGCATCGCGTCGCCGCTCCCCGCCACGGACTCGTTCGATCCGGAAGCGGGCTGATGCCCGAGGGCCACTCCGTCCACCGGATCGCCCGGCAGTTCGAGCGCAACGTCGTGGGCCGCGTCGTCGCCGCGTCGAGCCCGCAGGGCCGATTCGCGGAGGGCGCAGCGGTCCTGGACGGTCGTGAGGCGATCGAGGCGCGGGCGGTCGGCAAGCAGATGTTCCTCGCCTTCGAGGGCGACGTCTGGTTGCGCGTCCACCTCGGCATGTACGGCGCGTGGGACTTCGCGGGAGAGATCGTCGTCGACCCGACGATCGCCTCCGCGAACGGACGCATGGGGCACACGAACCAGCGCGGGACCGAGGTCGCGCCGATCTTCGACAGCGCGGGGGAGAACTCCCTCAGCTCGATCGGAGCGCCGAGACGAGCGCGCGGGCGGGTCCGCATGAGCGAGCAGACCACGGGACTCGGTGACGATGGCGCAGCAGTGGGCGACGAGGAGTGGCCTCCGCCCGTCGTCGGCCAGGTGCGCCTGCGCCTGCTCACCGACGTGACCTGCGCCGACCTCCGGGGACCCACGGCGTGCCAGCTGCAGACGCCCGAGGAAGTGCAGGCGACGATCGCGAAGCTCGGGCCCGATCCCTTGGTCGACGACCTCGCCGAGGGCGAGGAGCGGTTCACCGCGACGGTCCGCCGCAAGCCGACGCCGATCGGCCTGCTTCTCATGGACCAGAGCGTGGTCAGCGGAATCGGGAACGTCTATCGCGCCGAGATGCTCTTCCGAGCTCGCGTGAACCCGCATACGCCGGGTCGCGACGTCCCCGAGGAGACCGTTCGGGAGCTGTGGCGCGACTGGGTCCGGCTGCTGGCGATCGGCGTCGAGACGGGCCAGATGATGACGATGGACGACCTCGACCCCGAGGCGTGGCGACGCGCCATGGCGCACCGTGATGATCGGCATTGGGTCTATCACCGTGCGGGCTTGCCCTGCCGTGTCTGCGGCACCGCGATCGTCCTCGAGGAGATGGCATCGCGGAAGCTGTACTGGTGCCCCAACTGTCAGAGATGAGCGCATGAGACAGAACCCGAGCTTCGCGATGACGGATGTCGCCGAACTGCGCCGTGTGATCGATGAGAATCCCTGGGTCACGATCGTCAGCGCGGCAGGCGGCGGGCTCGTCGCCTCGCACTACGCCGTTCTCCTGGACGACGAACGCGACGATCTCACGATCGTGGGGCACGTCGGACGCCCGGACGACGCGCTGCTCGGGCTCGGTGAGACCGCGCTGCTCGGGCTCGGTGAGACCGAGATGCTCGTCGTGGTCCAGGGACCGCACGGATACGTGTCGCCGCAGTGGTACGGCGACGTGCCGGCGGTCCCGACCTGGAACTTCGTGTCGGTTCACCTCTCGGGCGTGCCCGAGATCCTGACGCCGGAACAGAACCTGCGCGTGCTCGAGCGCCTCGTCGACCGATTCGAGACGGGCGTCGGCACGCCCCGCGGCATGTGGTCGGCACCGAACGACGACGAATTCGTCCGGCGGCTCGAGCGTGGCACGGTCGGGTTCCGCCTCTCGCCATCGCGCGTCGAAGCCAAGCGCAAGCTGAGCCAGAACCGGCCGGATGCCGTGGTCGACGACATCATCGCGCAGCTGGAGGAGGGCGCGACGCCATACGCGGACCCGCGGCTGGCCGGCGAGATGCGCCGCGCACACGATGCGATGAGGGCGGGCCGGGGGATCTCGTCGTGAGCGGCCCCGCTCGCGGTGACGATGTCGACGTCATCGCCGATGTCCGGCTGACCGGCGCCGGCCGGACAGACCCCTTCGGCTCGGAGGCGGTCGACGTGCACCTCTCCCGGGGGAGAGTGATCGACATCGCGCCGGTCGGCGCGCTGCCGAGACGCGGTGTCGTCCTCGACGCGGCCGGCGGCTGGCTGCTCCCCGGGCTCTGGGACCACCATGTCCACACCGTGCAGTGGGCCCTGGCCGCGCGGCGGGTCGATCTCGAGGGCATCTCGAGCGCGGCAGAGGCGGCGACCGCGATGGCTCGTACACGTCCCGACCACGATGGTCGCCGCATCGGCTCCGGCTTCCGCGACGCCCTGTGGCCGGATCGGCCCTCCCTCGAGCTGCTCGACGCCCTGACGGGCGACGTGCCGACGTATCTGATCAACTCCGATGTGCACAGCGTGTGGCTCAACAGTGCGGCGCTCCGACGCGAGGGGATGGCGGCACCCGACGGCGTGCTGCGCGAGGAACCGGCGTTCGAGATCTCCCGCCGGCTGAACGCGCTCGACCCCTCTCTCGCGGATGCGGCGGTGATGGAAGCGATGTCCGCCGCGGCCGCCCGCGGTGTGGTCGGCATCGTCGACCTCGACATGGCGTGGAACGCCGAGGCCTGGGACCGCCGCCTCGCTCGCGGGTTCGATGCGGTGCGCGTGTCCTTCGGCGTCTACGCCAGCATGCTCGAGAGGGCGATCTCCGCCGGGCTGGAGACCGGCGACGCGATCGACCCCGCCGGGCTCGCGCGGATGGGACCGTTCAAGGTCATCACCGACGGCTCGCTGGGCACGCGGACCGCGGCGTGCTCGCATCACTACCCGGGAGCCGAGACAGACTTCGGGGTCATGACCGTTCCTCCGGACGAGCTCGTCGAGCTGATGCGCCGGGCGACTGGCGCCGGGATCGCCTGCGCAGTGCACGCGATCGGCGACGTCGCGAACTCCCACGCCCTCGACGCCTTCGCCGCGACGGGAGCCACCGGCACGATCGAGCACGCTCAGCTCGTCGCGCATGCCGACATGCCGCGCTTCGCGCGTCTCGGCATCGGAGCCAGCATCCAGCCCTCGCATGCTGTCGACGACCGCGACATGGCCGAGGAATTCTGGGCCGGGCAGACCGCGGTCGGCTATCCGATGCGGGAGCTCGTCGACGCGGGGGCGAACCTCCTGCTGGGCTCGGACGCCCCGGTCGCTCACCTCGACCCCTGGACCACGATGTCCGACGCGGTGTTCCGCACCCGCGACGAGCGCGAGCCGTGGCGGCCGCACCAGCGGATCCCCGCGGCGGTGGCACTCGCGGCCTCCACCGCGGGCGGCTCCCACGCCGGCTCCGCGATCGAGCCGGGCGCCGTCGCCGATCTCGTCATCGTCGACCGGGACCCCCTCGTGGCCGCGACTCCGTCGGCCCTGCGGGCGACCGCCGTGACAGCGACCCTGCTCGCCGGCCGCGTGACGCACATCCGCTGACGCCGGCTCGAGCGGGTCTTGCCCCGCAACGGCGGAACGGCGCGGCGATCGGTGGGGCGCGCTCTGCCGCCCGGACTCGATCGCCGCGCCGCTCCGTCGGCGCCGGGTATTACTCGGCGAGGTGCGCGAGAAGGAACCAGCGGTCCTTGTCGACGCCGCGCTTGATCTCGATGGCGACATCCTGGCTCGTCAGGTCGACCTCGTCGAGACCGTCGATCGCGGCCTGCAGGTCGACGAGAGCTGCGTCGATGTCGGAGACGATGGCCTTGATCTCGTCCTGCCACTGCGCGAAGCCGGCGGGGACGGCGGTGCTGGTCTTCTCGGCCATGGTCGAGACGCGGGAGTCGATCGGCAGGCCCAGGGCGACGATGCGCTCCGCGGCGGTGTCGGCGTAGTCCTGAGCGTGAGCGACGACCGAGTCGAGCAGCTCGTGGATCGCGATGAAGTTCGAGCCGCGGACGTTCCAGTGCGCCTGCTTGCCGTTGACGACGAGCGCCTGCATCTTGTGCACGACCGGAGTGAGGAACTGCGCGGCAGCGGCGGCGACCTCGGGGTCGGCGGTGAGGGCGGGGGTGGTGATGTTGGTGTCGGTCATGTCTGCGCTCCTTCTGGCAGGTCGTGGCCTGCATCTGTCCAAACGCTACTCACGCCGGAACATTCCGCAAGCAAGAGAAGGCTGGGCTCACCAGGGGTAACGTGAGGCCATGGTCGTCTCATCGAGCGCAACGATCCTGCCGCTGGGCGAGTCCCGGCCCCGGCTGCATCCGACGGTTTTCGTCGCGGACGGAGCGCGGCTGGTGGGCGATGTGACCATCGGCGAGCTGTCGAGCGTCTGGTACAACGCCGTCGTCCGCGGCGATCGGTCGCGCATCGAGATCGGCGATCGCAGCAATGTTCAGGACGGCGTGGTGATCCACGTCGATGCGCGATCGCCCGCCCGTATCGGTGATGACGTCTCGATCGGGCACAATGCCGTCGTCCACGGATGCACGGTGGAGGACGGCTGCCTCATCGGCATGAACAGCACCCTGCTGAGCGGGGCCGTGATCGGAGCCGGATCCCTCGTCGCCGGGGGAGCGGTCGTTCTCGAGGGGACGGTCATCCCGCCCGGGTCTCTCGTGGCCGGCGTGCCCGCGAAGGTGCGCCGCGCACTCACCGACGACGAACGGGGCCGACTCCGTCGCAACGCCGCGACCTATCTGCAGCTGGCCGTCGAACACGGGGCCGTCGCGATCGAATGAGAAAGCTCCTCCTCGTTCGAGACGAGGAGGAGCGCTGGAGGGGCTGACGAGAATCGAACTCGCATCATCTGTTTGGAAGACAGAGGCTTTACCACTAAGCTACAGCCCCGCATTCGACCGGGATCGAATGTGGTCCACCGCCGTGCCGGGCACGAGGCCCGCAGTCGGCGACTCGAACAGTCTAGCGGACTCCGTCGGCTAGACTGACCACGGCCGTTTTCCGACGCACGTGTGCTGCGCGCCCGGGGCGTAGCTCAGCTTGGTAGAGCGCCCGCTTTGGGAGCGGGAGGCCGCAGGTTCAAATCCTGTCGCCCCGACAACGGCCCCACGAACCCAGACCACCGAACGGACGCGCATGTGCGCGGCCGGATAAAGGAGAACGACAGGCATGGTCACCAGCACCGTCGAGACGCTCAGCCCCACGCGGGTGAAGCTCCACATCACGGTCAGCCCGGACGAGCTGAAGCCGAGCATCACCCACGCGTACGAGCACATCGCTCAGGACGTGCAGATCCCCGGCTTCCGCAAGGGCAAGGTGCCCGCTCCCATCATCGACCAGCGCGTCGGCCGCGGTGCGGTCATCGAGCACGCGGTCAGCGAGGGCCTCGACGGCTTCTACCGCGAAGCCGTCACCGCGAACGAGCTGCGTGTGCTCGGCCGCCCCTCGGCCGAGGTCGTCGACTGGCCGAGCGACAAGGACTTCTCCGGTGACCTGAAGGTCGAGGTCGAGGTCGACGTTCGGCCCGAGTTCGAGCTGCCCGCCTACGAGGACATCACCATCGAGGTCGAGCCGGTCGCCACCGACGACGCCGCGATCGACGAGGAGCTCGACCGCCTGCGCGGCCGCTTCGGCACGCTCGTGACCGTCGACCGCCCCGCCACGAAGGGCGACTTCGTCGAGCTCGACCTGGTCGCCACGATCGACGGCAACGAGATCGACCGCGCCGAAGGCGTGTCGTACGAGGTCGGCTCGGGCGAGCTGCTCGAGGGCATCGACGAGGCCATCGATTCGCTCACCGCCGGCGAGGACACCACGTTCCGTTCGAAGCTCGTCGGCGGCGACCACGCGGGCGAAGAGGCCGAGGTGGCCGTCACGGTCAAGGCTGTCAAGGAGCGCGAGCTTCCCGAGGCCGACGACGACTTCGCGCAGATGGCCAGCGAGTTCGACACCATCGCCGAGCTGCGCGAGAGCCTCGCCGAGCGGGTCTCGCAGCAGAGCGTGTTCACGCAGGGTGCCGCCGCCCGCGAGAAGCTCGTCGACGCGCTCCTCGAGAAGGTCGAGATCCCCGTCCCGGCCGGACTCGTCGAGGACGAGGTCCACGCCCACCTCGAGGGCGAAGGCCGTCTGGAGGATGACGCGCACCGCGCCGAGGTCACCGAGGCGAGCGAGAAGCAGTTCCGCACGCAGATGGTCCTCGACAAGATCGCCGAGACCCACGAGGTGCAGGTCTCGCAGGACGAGCTCACCCAGTACCTGATCCAGGCGTCCGCGCAGTACGGCATGGCGCCGCAGGACTTCGTCAACGCTCTCCAGCAGAACGGGCAGCTCCCGGTGATGGTCGGCGAGGTCGCCCGCAACAAGGCGCTCGCGATCGCCCTGGGCAAGGTCACGGTCGTCGACACCGACGGCAAGGCGGTCGACCTGACCGGCTTCATCACCGTCGAGGGCGAGGAGTCCGCCGCTGACGAGGTCGTCGAGGAGGCGCAGGAGATCGCCGACGAGGCTGCCGACGCCGATGCCGCCGAGGCGGAGGAGAAGCCGGCGAAGAAGGCCCCCGCCAAGAAGGCTCCGGCCAAGAAGAAGGCGGACGCGGCAGACGAGGCTCCCGCCGCCGAGGAGAAGGCTCCCGCAAAGAAGACCCCCGCCAAGAAGGCTCCGGCTAAGAAGAAGGCCGCCGACGAGGCTGCCGCCGAGTGATCTCCTGATCTCGACGGTCGCCTGACCGGCAGAAGGGGCGGATGCTGCGGCATCCGCCCCTTCTGCCGTACCCGAGGGATGCTCGGCATCGGCGCGGGAGGTGACACGGGCTATGCCCACGGCGAACACGGCCGGGCGCGTGCGACGGCGTCGGTAGATTCGACACGTCACGAAACTTCGGATCAGGAGCACACATGGCTGACCCCCTCATCGCAACAAGCGTCTTCGACAGACTGCTCAAGGACCGCATCATCTGGCTCGGGTCGGAGGTGCGCGACGAGAACGCGAACGAGATCTGCGCGAAGATCCTCCTGCTCGCCGCCGAGGACTCCGAGAAGGACATCTACCTCTACATCAACTCGCCGGGTGGCTCCATCACCGCCGGCATGGCGATCTACGACACGATGCAGTTCGTTCCGAACGACATCGTCACCGTGGGCATCGGCATGGCCGCCTCGATGGGCCAGCTGCTGCTGACCGCCGGCACCAAGGGCAAGCGCTACATCACGCCCAACGCGCGAGTCCTCCTGCACCAGCCGCACGGCGGGTTCGGCGGCACGGCCAGCGACATCCAGACGCAGGCGCAGCTGATCCTCGACATGAAGCGCCGCCTCGCCGAGATCACCGCAGCGCAGACCGGCAAGTCGGTCGAGCAGATCAACGCCGACGGCGATCGCGACCGGTGGTTCACCGCTCAGGAGGCCCTCGAGTACGGCTTCGTGGACCACATCCGCGAGTCGGCCACCGACGTGGTCGGCGGCGGCGGCACCGAGAACTGATCGACCGAAGGAGAAAGACAACGATGAACACACCCGCCTTCGGCCTTCCCCACGGCGCAGCGATGCCCTCGAGCCGGTACATCCTGCCGCAGTTCGAGGAGCGCACGGCCTACGGCTACAAGCGTCAGGACCCGTACAACAAGCTGTTCGAGGACCGCGTCATCTTCCTCGGCGTGCAGGTCGACGACGCGTCCGCCGACGACGTCATGGCCCAGCTGCTCGTGCTCGAGTCGCAGGACCCCGACCGCGACATCATCATGTACATCAATTCGCCCGGTGGCTCGTTCACGGCCATGACGGCGATCTACGACACGATGCAGTACGTGTCGCCCCAGATCCAGACGGTCGTGCTCGGTCAGGCTGCTTCCGCGGCGTCGGTCCTGCTCGCGGCCGGCGCTCCCGGCAAGCGCCTCGCGCTTCCGAACGCCCGCATCCTCATCCACCAGCCCGCCGTGGGCGAGGCCGGCCACGGGCAGGCGTCGGACATCGAGATCCAGGCCGCCGAGATCCTGCGGATGCGGACATGGCTCGAGGAGACCATGGCGCGACACACCAACCGTACGCAGGAGCAGGTCAACAAAGACATCGACCGCGACAAGATCCTGTCGGCGCACGAGGCGATGGAGTACGGCATCGTCGACCAGGTGCTGACGTCTCGCAAGCGCACGCCCGCCGCGATCACGTCCTGAGCGGCGCGAGCGCGACACGTATGGCCCCGGCGACCAGCCGGGGCCATACGTGTCGCTGCGGCGGCTCGACTCGAACCCTGCGCAAATCCGCGGGGATGTCTGCGGGAGAGGTTAGGCTCGGAGCACCACGCTCTCAGGGGAGCGATGGATTCCGGCATCCAGGAGGGGTACATGGCTCGCATCGGTGAGAGTGCCGACCTGTTCAAGTGCTCGTTCTGCGGAAAGAGTCAGAAGCAGGTCCAGCAGCTGATCGCAGGACCCGGTGTCTACATCTGCGACGAGTGCGTCGAGCTGTGCAACGAGATCATCGAAGAGCGCATGGCGGAGTCGGGCGACGAGTCGGTGGCGGAGTTCGACCTTCCCAAGCCGCGCGAGATCTTCTCCTTCCTCGAGGAGTACGTCGTCGGGCAGGACCCGGCCAAGCGTGCGCTCTCGGTCGCGGTGTACAACCACTACAAGCGCGTGCGCGCACACTCGACGCTGCAGCCCGCCGAGCAGCGCGCTGACGACGTCGAGATCGCCAAGAGCAACATCCTGCTGCTCGGGCCCACCGGCTGCGGCAAGACCTATCTCGCGCAGACGCTCGCCAAACGACTCAATGTTCCCTTCGCCGTCGCCGACGCGACGGCTCTGACGGAGGCCGGCTACGTCGGCGAGGACGTCGAGAACATCCTCCTCAAGCTCCTCCAGGCGGCCGACTTCGACGTCAAGCGCGCCGAGACCGGCATCATCTACATCGACGAGGTCGACAAGATCGCCCGCAAAGCCGAGAACCCCTCCATCACGCGAGACGTCTCCGGCGAAGGAGTCCAGCAGGCATTGCTGAAGATCCTCGAGGGCACGGTCGCGTCCGTTCCGCCGCAGGGAGGACGCAAGCACCCCCACCAGGAGTTCATCCAGATCGACACGACCAACGTGCTGTTCATCGTCGCGGGCGCCTTCGCGGGCCTCGAGGAGATCATCTTGTCCCGCGTCGGCAAGCATGGCGTGGGGTTCGGCGCCCCGTTGCAGGAGAAGGACAAGGAGCTCGATCTGTTCCGCGAGGTCGAGCCCGAAGACCTGCACAAGTTCGGTCTCATCCCCGAGTTCATCGGCCGTCTCCCCGTGGTCACCTCGGTTTCCCCGCTCGACCAGAAGGCGCTCATCGAGATCCTCACGGGCCCGAAGAATGCGTTCGTGAAGCAGTATCAGCGAATGTTCGAGCTCGACGGCGTCGAGCTCGAGTTCGAAGACGACGCGCTGCGCGCGATCGCCGATCTCGCCGTGGCGCGGAAGACCGGCGCCCGCGGCCTTCGCGCGATCCTCGAGGATGTCCTCGGGCCCATCATGTTCGAGATCCCGTCGGCCGACGATGTCGACAAGGTCATCGTGACCCGTGCGGCCGTTGACGACGGCGCCGCGCCGACCTTGGTACTGCGTCAGAAGCGCAAGAGCGCCTGACGCGCGCAGGCACGGCGACGCCCGAGTGATGTCGGGGGTTCCGACTAGCCTGCCGACATGCGACGCATCATCTACGACACGGCGAGCTCGCTCGACGGCTACATCGCCGACGCCGCTGATTCGCTCTCCTGGCTGTTCGCGGTCGACGGAGGCGACGAGCCCGACGCCAGCCTGATCCCCGCCGACGCCGGTGTCCTGGTCGAGGGGTCCACGACGTACGAATGGCTCCTCGCTGAGTCGGATCTGCTCGCGCACCCCGATCGGTGGCACGAGTTCCACGGCGACCGGCCGACGTTCGTGTTCACGTCACGTGAGCTGCCCCGGCCGACCGGCGCGGACGTCAGGTTCGTCTCCGGGCCTGTCTCGACCGTCCTCCCTCGCATCCGTCAGGCAGCCGGTGACCACGACGTCTGGGTCGTCGGCGGCGGAGATCTGGCCGGGCAGTTCTTCGACGCCGATGCGCTCGACCAGATCGCCGTATCGGTCGCGCCCGTGACTCTCGGCGGGGGAGCGCCCGTGCTTCCGCGACGTATCGAGTCCGACCGGCTCTCGCTGCGGTCGGCCGAGCAGGTGGGCGCTTTCGCGCGGCTGGTCTACGA
The DNA here is from genome assembly GCF_002245215.1 of Microbacterium sp. Yaish 1. Lineage (GTDB taxonomy): Bacteria > Actinomycetota > Actinomycetes > Actinomycetales > Microbacteriaceae > Microbacterium. The sequence continues at coordinate 377,617 of NZ_NPMR01000002.1, read as the reverse complement.
CGTGGCGCCCGCCGGCGGGAGTCGTGCGCGAAGTGCTCCCGCCGACGGCGTCCCCCGGGAGAGCGCGCGCTAGACGGTGAGCCCGCGGCGCACGAGGAGGGGCTCGATGCGGGCGTCGCGCCCCCGGAAGTCACGGTATGCCTCCAGGGGGTCCTTCGATCCGCCGACGCCGAGCAGGCGTTGCCGGAACCGGTCGCCGTTCGGGCGGGTCAGGCCGCCGTTCTCCGAGAACCACTCGACGGTGTCGGCGTCGAGGACCTCGCTCCAGATGTAGGAGTAGTACCCGGCGCTGTACCCGCCCGAGAAGATGTGCGCGAAGTAGGCCGACGAGTAGCGCGGCGGCACCGCGGGGTCGTCGAGGCCGATGTCCGCGAGAGCCGCGGCTTCGAAGGCTGCCACGTCGGTGACGGCCGCCGCCTCATCGGCGCTGAGCGAGTGCCAGGCGAGATCGAGCCACGCAGCGGCGAGGTACTCGCTCGTCGCGAATCCCTGGTTGAACGTCCCGGATGCCTCCAGTCGGTCGATGACATCGGACGCGATCGGTTCGCCGGTCTCGACATGGCGAGCGTAGTTCGCCAGCACCTCGGGGCGGTAGATCCACATCTCGTTGACCTGGCTCGGGAACTCGACGAAGTCTCGGAACACGCTGGTTCCGGCGAAGCTCGGATACGTGACGGTGGCGAACAACCCGTGCAGGGCATGTCCGAACTCGTGGAAGAGGGTCGTGACCTCGTTGAGCGTCAGCAGCGTCGGGGTACCCGGCGCCGGCTGAGGGACGTTGAGGTTGTTGACGACGATCGGTGTCGTCCCGCGCAGCTTCGACTGCGAAGCGATCGAGTTCATCCAGGCCCCGCCCCGCTTGGTGTCGCGGGTGTAGAGGTCGAGGATGAAGAGCCCGAGGTGCGAGCCGTCCTCGTCGGACACCTCGAACACGCGCGCATCCTCGTGATAGGCGGGAAGGTCGTCGCGCTCATGGAAGGTGATGCCGTAGAGCTGTGTCGCCGCGAAGAAGACACCGTCGCGCAACACGCGCTCAGCCTCGAACCACGGGCGGAGGGCGGTCGTGTCGATGTCGAGTGTGGTCGCGCGCACGCGCTCGGTCGCGAAGGCCCAGTCAGCGGGACCCACCTCGGCGCCCAGGACATCCCGAAGCGCCCGCTTCTCCTGCTGGGCATTGCGTGCCGCCGCGGCGGCGAGTCGGCGCAGCAACGATGTCACCGCATCCGGGCTGCCCGCCGTCTGATCGGAGGTGACGTATGCCGCGTGAGACGGGAAGCCCAGCAATTCGGCGCGCTCGGCACGCAGCCGAACGATCTCGAGCAGCACGGGGCGGTTGTCGTGCGGGCCGGGCCTCGAGCCCCGCGCACGCGACGCCTCGAGGATCCGTCGCCGCGACTGCGGGTTCGTGAGCGAAGCGAGCGACGGGTGGCCCGTGAACAGAGTGAGCGTGACCACGTAAGCGCCGGTCAGTCCCCGGTCCGCGGCCGCGCGCGCCGCGGCGGAGATCTCGCCCTCGCTCAGCCCGTCGAGCTCCTCCCGCGAGTCGAAGACGACGGCGAGATCGTTGGTGTCTGCCAGGAGATTCTTCTCGAAGGTCGTGGTGAGCACGGAGAGTCGGCTGTTGAGCTCGGTCAGTCGCCGCTTCGCCCCGGCGTCGAGCCCGGCGCCGGCGTGCGTCATCTGCACGAACCGCCGCTCCAACAGGTACCGCTGCTCGGCGCTCAGTTCGAGCTCCTCCCGTGTCGCGTGCAGCCTCTCGATCCTGCCGTAGAGGCGCGCATCGAGAAGGATCGCGTCGGAGTGCGCAGACATCATCGGCGCGAGCCTCTCATCAACTGCCTGCACCGCCGGCGTGGCGTCCGCGGAGCTGACGGTGAAGAAGGTTCGCGCGATCTCGCCGAGGAGCCGCCCGCTGCTCTCCCATGCCTCGACGGTGTTCTCGAAGGTGGGCGGTTCGGGGTTCGCGGCGATCGCGTCGATCTCGGCTCGCTGCCGAGCGAACGCCTCCTCGAAAGCGGGCAGGTAGTGATCCGCCTCGATATCACGGTAGTCGGGGAGACCCCAGGGGAGGGACGAAGCGGTCAGGAGCGGATTCGAGGATGCCGTCATGCGCCTAGCCTACGCGGAACACAAAGAAGTTGTTGCAAAGGCCTGTTTGCAAAGCTACCTTTGGTGTCATGAACGAAACCAACGGCGACGAGCGGGCGTCGCGCGACGTCCGCACGCTCGACTCCGGCGCGCTGCGCGCCCTCGCGCATCCCGTTCGCGTGCGGCTGTACGACATCCTCAGTCAGCAGGGCCCCCAGACGGCGAGCTCGCTGGCAGCCATGACGGGGGAGTCGTCCGGTTCCACGAGCTATCACCTACGCGCCCTCGCGAAGCACGACCTGATCCGCGAGATCCCGGATCGCGGCACCGCGCGCGAGCGGTGGTGGGAGCGCCCCTCGGGGGGCGTGTCCTTTCCCGGACCGGACGCCTTGCGGACCCCCGCTGGGCGTGCCGCGACGCAGGTCGTGATGGGCGAGTTCCTCGACCGCCGTCACGAGCAGCTCATGCGCTTCGTCGGGACCACATTGCGCGATGAGCTCGACCCCTGGGCGGAGAACGCCCTCATCACCTCGGCCACCGTCTCGCTGACCGTCGAGCAGCTCGGCGAGGTGAACGCGAGGATCCAGCGTGTCATCGATGACGTGGTCGACGAGTATCGCGTCGACGAAGGCGCCGATGAGACGCCGTCCGCGGACCGCCGCATCGTCTCGCTGCGCGCCGAAGCATTTCCGATCGCGACAGAGAGCGACTGATCATGAGCGTCGTCACCGACACCTCGACCCAGGCCCCCGAGTCCGCGCGCTCCCGCCCCCTCGGGCGGGACTTCTCGCGGCTGTGGTCCGCCGCCGCGTTCAGCAACCTTGCGGACGGCCTCGGCCGCACGGCGGTTCCGCTCATCGCAACGACGCTCACGCGTGACCCGCTGCTGATCTCGCTGCTCGGTGCGGCAGCGTTCGTCCCGTGGCTCGTCTTCGGTGTGCCGGCCGGCGTCATCGTCGACCGGTTCGACCGGCGCCGCGTCATGGCCCTGGCCAACACCGTGCGCGGCGCGGCAGCCGTCGGGTTGGCGGTGCTCACCGTCACCGGCGGCCTCGACGTGGTGTGGCTCCTGATCGGAACGCTCGTCTTCGGCTTCGGCGAGACGCTCTTCGACAACGCCACCAACGCGGTCATCCCGAGCGTCGTCGACCGAGACCAGCTGGATCGAGCCAACGGACGGATCCAGGCCGCGCAGATCACCATCGACAGCTTCCTCGCGCAGCCGGTCGCCGGTGTCCTGTTCGCCGTGTCGCTCGCGCTGCCGCTGTGGCTCGGTGCCGCCGGCTACATCGTTCCGATCGCACTCGCGCTCCTTCTTCCGCTCGCTGCGGCGCGGTCTCGGGCGACGACCGTCGTCGGCGCGCAGCAGGGCGAGGTCGTCGCCGGCACAGTGCCGGAGCCTCTGCCCGCGCCGACCGTCGCACCGGTCCCCGCCGGCGAGGCGCTGCGGTACCTCTGGCGACACCGATTCCTGCGGGCGCTGGTCGTGTTCACCTCAGTGGTCGGATGCGCTTTCGCCTTCGCGCAGGCACCGACGCTCCTCTACTTCCTGGATGTCCACGGGGTACCTGAGATCGCCATCGGGTTCGTCACGGCGGGCGTCGGAGTCGGCGCCCTCGCCGGCTCGCTCGTCGCTGCCCGCATGGTCGCACGATGGGGGCGCGGCAACGTGATGTGGGGAGCGAACCTGGCAGCGGCCGCGTGCATGGTGGCCGTCGGCTTCGCGCCGAACGTCGTCGTCGCGGTCATCGCCTACGCGGGGATGGCGTTCGCGGTCTCGCTCTGGAACGTCCCATGGGGTGCGCTGCGCCAGCAGATCATTCCGCCGGCGCTGTTCGGACGCACTCTCGGCATCATCCGGACCCTCACCTGGGGACTCTTTCCGGTGGCGACGATCCTAGGCGGGCTGGTCGCGTCGATCGACCTGCGACTGCCCTTCATCGCCGCCGGCGCGGTCTGCATCGTCGCGACGGCGGTGTGCACGCGACTCATCCGATCCGCGTCCGGCCAGGGCTCTCCCGCCGCCTCGGAGTGAGCGGCGGGAGAGTGGGGCGTCAGAACGTGTCGTCGTCTATCTGGCCGACGACGGGATCACCGGCAGCATCGAGCGAGACGACGACGCCGTTCTCCAACTCGGCGACGGGGCGCCCCTCGAGCCAGGTCAGGGTCCACTTCGGACGGGGATCGACGTCGAGCACGCGATCCACCGCCCGGACCTGATCACGGAACGCGGCCGGCAGGGAGGCCGGCGGCTCATCGCCGCTGGTCCACCGGGTTCCCAGACGCACCTCAGGCCTCCTGCGGGGCCAGCTCGACGCGCTCCACGACGAGATCGCCGTCGCCGTCGAGGAGCTCGAGCTCCGTGATGCGGCCGACCGCCTTCAGGTCGCCCTCGGCGCGGCGCAGGCGCTCGATCGTCGCGGCATCCGCGCGCAGCGTCAGTACCGAGACCGGAGTCTTCTGCGAGGCCTTCGCCTCGGTCTTCGCCCGTCGGATGCCGATGAGCGCCGCGCTGGCCGCGGTGAGCACGTCGGGATCGCCGGCGATGCCACTCGCCTCAGGCCAGGATGCCGTGTGCACCGAGCCCTCCTCGAACCACGACCACGCCTCCTCCGCGGCGAAGGCGAGGACCGGGGCCAGCAGACGCAGCAGCGAGGACAACGCGAGGCGCAGCGCGAGGGCCGCCGAAGCCTGGCCCGCGTCGGTACGGTCGTATGCGCGCTCCTTGACGAGCTCGAGGTAGTCGTCACAGAACGTCCAGAAGAACGCCTCGGTGATCTCCAGTGCGCGAGCGTGGTCGTAAGCCTCGAACGCACGCGTGGCGTCGACGATCACCCGGTCGAGCGTCGCGAGCATGGCGGCGTCGAGGTCGTGGGTCACGGCCGCACCGTCGGGCACGGGGAACGAGAGCACGAACTTCGCCGCGTTGAGCACCTTGATGGCCAGACGGCGGCCGATCTTCACCTGCGTCGGGTTCTGCGGGTCGAACGCGGCGTCGGAACCGAGGCGGCTGGACGCGGCCCAGTAGCGGACCGCATCGGTGCCGTGCTGCGCGAGGATGTCGGCCGGGGTGACGACGTTTCCCTTCGACTTCGACATCTTCTTGCGGTCGGGGTCGACGATGAAGCCGGAGATCGCGGCATCCGACCACGGCGCGCGGCCGTCTTCGAGAGCGCTGCGGAGCATCGTGGAGAAGAGCCAGGTGCGGATGATGTCCTGCCCCTGCGGCCGCAGGTCGAACGGCGCGACGAGCTGCCACAGCTCGTCGTCGCGCTGCCAGCCGCCCGCCAGCTGCGGGGTCAGCGACGACGTCGCCCAGGTGTCGAAGATGTCGCGCTCGGCGTCGAACCCGCCCGGCACACCGCGCTGTTCCGCGCTGTAGCCGGGGGGGACATCGGTGGTCGGGTCGATCGGGAGCTGGGCGAGATCGGGGGTGATGACGCGCTCGTAATCGCGTTCGCCGTTCTCGTCGAGGCCGTACCAGATCGGAATGGGCACGCCGAAGAATCGCTGACGCGACACGAGCCAGTCGCCCGTGAGACCGTTGGTCCAGTTCTCGTAGCGCACCCGCATGAAGTCGGGGTGCCACGACATCTCCTGACCGAGCGAGATGAGTCGCGTCCGCAGCTCTTCGTCGCGGGCTCCGTTTCGCAGGTACCACTGACGGGTCGAGACGATCTCGAGCGGACGGTCGCCCTTTTCGAAGAACTTCACCGGGTGGCTGAAGGGCTTGGACACCTCGAGAAGCTCGCCGGACTCCTGCAGGAGCTCGACGATGCGCTTCTTGGCGCTGAAGACGGTCTTGCCGGCGAGTTCCGCGTAGGCGGCGCGTGCGGCGTCCGTGACGATGACGTCGGGTGCGTCGGCGACGATGCGGCCGTCGTGCCCGAGGATCGTCCGGTTGGGAAGGTCCAGCTCGCGCCACCAGATGATGTCGGTCACGTCGCCGAAGGTGCAGATCATCGCGATTCCCGAGCCCTTGTCGGGCTGAGCGAGGTGGTGCGGAAGGACCGGCACCTCGACGTCGAAGAGCGGCGTGCGCACGGTCTTGCCGAAGTACGGCTGATAGCGCTCGTCATCGGGGTTCGCGACGAGGGCGACGCACGCCGGCAGCAGCTCGGGCCGCGTCGTCTCGATGTGGATGTCGCCGCTGCCGTCGGTCTTGTGGAACGCGAGCCGGTGGTACGACGCCTGCTGCTCACGATCCTCGAGCTCGGCCTGAGCGATGGCGGAGCGGAAGTCGATGTCCCACAGCGTGGGAGCGAGCGCCTGATAAGCCTCGCCGCGCTCGAGGTTGCGGAGGAACGCGAGCTGGCTGGTGCGGATGGTCTCGTCGGAGATGGTGCGATACGTCTGGGTCCAGTCGACGGAGAGCCCGAGCTGACGGAAGAGCGACTCGAACTGCTTCTCGTCCTCGATCGTCAGCTTCTCGCACAGCTCGATGAAGTTGCGGCGGCTGATGGGCACCTGGTCGGCCGCGCGGCTCGACTTGTTGTCGCCGCCCTCGAACGGCGGGACGAACGACTCGTCGTACGGGAGTGTCGGGTCGCAGCGTACGCCGTAGTAGTTCTGGACCCGGCGCTCGGTGGGAAGACCGTTGTCGTCCCAACCCATCGGGTAGAAGACGCTCTTGCCGCGCATGCGCTCGAAGCGCACCTTGAGGTCGGTGTGGGTGAAGGAGAACACGTGACCGATGTGCAGCGACCCGGATGCCGTCGGGGGAGGCGTATCGACGGAGAAGACGCCCCCGCGGCCCGTTTCAGCGGCGCGCGCGCGGTCGAACAAGTAGGTGCCCTGGTCGGCCCAGGCGGCGTCCCACTTCTGCTCGAGGCCTTCCAGAGCGGGCTTCTCGGGGATGTGCGCTGTCATGGGAACTCCTCGACGATATGTGCGGCACTGTGTGAGCGTGCCTGAGTGTGCGTCGTCCGAGTCTACCGGGGGTGGGGCGCTGCGCCGGCGCCCCACCCGTGAGGTCAGAAGGCGGCCTCGATGGTCTCGTTGCCCTCGATGACCTTGCGCACCTCGTCGCTCGTGAAGGCGTCGATCAGTGCCTTCGTGGCGGGGGAGTCCGCCTCGGCCGAGGGCACCACGAGCTGCAGCGCGAAGCGGTCGTCGAGTTCGGTGAGCAGGCCGTCGTCCTGAGGTGTCAGGCCGAGCGCGGCGATGTGCGACGGCCACTGGAAGACCAGGTCCGCCTCGTCGTACGCCGTGTTCAGCTGATTGATCTCGAGCGAGAGGAACTGCAGGTTCTTCGGGTTCTCCGCGACATCGTCGAGCGTCGCGGTGTACGGGTCGATGCCCGGGGTCAGGCCGAGGATGCCGGCGTCGGCGAGGAGCTTGAGCGCACGGGCGGTGTTCGACGAGTCGTTCGGGATGGCGACCGTCGCACCGTCGGGGAGCTGATCGATGTCGGTCAGGGTCTTCGAGTAGAACGCGATGACGAAGTTGTAGATGGGCTGGACCGCCTCGAGCGACGCCCCGTTCTTCTCGTTGAACTCCTGCATGTACGGCTCGTGCTGTGAGAAGTTCGCGTCGATGTCGCCGGCGGCGAGCATGTTGTTGACCGTGACGTAGTCCGAGACCGGAACGAGCTCGATCTCGTACCCGTCGGAGATCGCCGCCCCTGCGGCCTCGACGATGTCGGTCGCGGGGGCGGTCACCGCGCCCACGCGCAGTGTCGTGACGCCGGATTCGGCGTTACCCGGTGAGCCGGTGCAACCGGCGAGCAGCCCGGCGGCGGCCAGGGTGGCGATCGTCGCCGTGACGAGGCGAGCGCGAACGGAGCGAAGGGGCATGGGTTCTCCTTGTGAGAGTCGATGGGCAGATGTCAGCGGTGGTCGAGACGGATCGACAGGCGGTGACCGATCGATTGGATGACCAGCACGACGACGAGGATGACGGCGATCGTGAAGTACATCAGCGGGTAGTCGTACTCCTGGTAGCCGTAGCGCAGTGCGAAGTCGCCGATCCCGCCGCCGCCCACCACCCCGAGCACCGTGGAGTACGACAGCAGGCTGATCGTCGCCGACGTCAGGGCGTAGACGAGGCCGGGGAAGGCCTCCGGGAGGAGGAAGCGCAGGATCGTCTGCGGAAGCGTCGCTCCCATCGTGCGGGCGACCCGCGGGATGCCGGGGCTGATCTCGCGCAGGATCTGCTCGACCAGACGCGCGTAGATGGCGACGGCGACGAAGCACAGCGAGAACGTCGCCGCGGGCGTGCCGAACGTCGTCCCGTAGACGAGCCGGGTCACCGGCACGAGGAACACGACGAGGAGCAGGAACGGGAACGATCGGACGACGTTGATGAAGAGGTTCCCGGTCCACCAGACCACGCGGTTCGGTGCGGCGCCGCCCCGGCGGGTCAGGTACACGAGCATGCCGAGAGGGAGCCCGAGGAGCACCGCCGCCGCGAGCGAGACGAGAAGCATGTATCCGGTCTCGCCGAGGGCCTCGAGCAGGTCCTCACCCCGGCGACCGAGCGATTCGGCGAGGTCGCTCATGCGCCGAGCTCCCGTCGGGCCCGGTCGAGGTAGCTCTCCGAGCCGAGGTCGGCCTCGGGCTCCACCCGCAGGATGTCGTGGACGCGGCCGTCTTCGAACAGGGCGACGCGGTCGCAGACCCGCCGGACGACGGCCAGATCGTGCGTGACGACGACCACCGTCGTGCCGAACCGGTCGCGGGCCGCTCGGAGGAGTGCGAGCACACCGTCGGTCGTGGTGGCATCGAGCGACGAGGTCGGCTCGTCGCACAGCAGGATGTCGGGACGGGCCACGAGCGCGCGGGCGATGCCGACGCGCTGGCGCTGACCTCCGCTCAGCTCGGCGGGGTACGCGTCTTCACGACCGCCCAGACCGACGAAACGCAGGACCTCGTCGACCGAAGCCCGTCGCTCGCGCTCGCGATCGCGCCCACTCAGATCGAGGGCGATGGAGACGTTCTGTCGCACGGTCCGGTTCGCCAGAAGGTGCACGCCCTGGAAGACCACCCCGATGCGGCGGCGAAGCATGCGCAGCGCCGGCCGGCTCAGACGGTGGGGGTCCTGGCCCAGCACGCGCACGGCGCCCGCCGTCGCGGAGATCTCGCCCGTGAGCAGGGCGAGGAGGGTGCTCTTCCCCGCGCCGCTCTCGCCGATGACCCCGAAGATCTCACCCGGCGCGACCGTGAGATCGATGCCGGACAGTGCACGAGTACCGCCGGGGTACGTGACGCCGACCCCGCTCAGGGAGATCGGATCGTCGGTCGGGAGCACGCAGCATCCTCCAATAGTTGGACGACGTTCAACTATAGTCGACGCATGGTCACCCGGTACCGCACCTCAGCTCTGAACGACGACGGCGGGACGGGGGTCAGCCGCGTTCCGAACGGCCTCGAAGTCGCTGTGTCCAACCCCTTGCAGCCGGGTCACGACACGCGCGCGAGCAACCCCGAGCAGCTGCTCGCCCTGGCATGGGCGACGTGCCTGAACGCCACGGCGCAGGCGATCGTGTCGGGGGCGCGCCGCACCGCCGTGCGTGTCGAGGTCGCCCTGCGCGATGCCGACGGGCGCACGGGATACGAATTCGTCGTGACCGCCTTCGTCTCGGGCGAGGGCCTGGACGAGACCGAGGCCTCGAGCCTCGCCGTCGCTGCGCACGAGCGTTGCCCGATCTCGCGCCTGCTTCAGGCGTCGCCGCTCGCGGAGGTGCGCGGCGAGGCCTGGTCAGCGGCCTGACGAGGCCCCTCAGCGGTCGACGGCGAAGCCGAGGTGAGGCATGTCCACGCCTCGGTAGTGCACCATGAATCGGCGGCGAACGGTCATGCCGAGCCGGATGGCCACGTTCATGGACGCGATGTTGGTGTCACGGACCTTGGCCCAGATGGCGGGGGCACCGAGTTCGCGGAACCCCCAGTCCCGCGCCGCGACCGCGGCCTCGGTCGCATATCCCTGGTGCCAATGCGCCCGCTGGAAGAGGTAGCCGACCTCGAGCACCTGTTCGTCGCCGACGAACTGACGCGTGATCCCGCACTGCCCGATCATGCCGACGCCGGGGAGGTCGACGGCCCAGAGGCCGAACCCGTCCTCCTCGTAGCGGCGGAGATTGCGCGCGAGCCACTGGGCGCTTTCGGCGTTGTCGAACGCCCCCTCGTAGGCGGTCATCGCGATGGGGTCGGTCAGGATCTCGCGGAGCGGGCCCAGGTCGTCCTCGGTCATCAGCCGGAGGACCAGACGGTCGGTGCGGGCGATCATCGGCTCGGCTCCTCGGTGGATGCCTCATCGCGCACGTCCCATCCGAGCGCAGCGGCGAACGCGGGCGCATGCGCCTCGACCTGCCGTCGGGAGGCCGTCGCTCCGGCCAGCGCACGGATGTCGGTGAAGGCGAGTGCATCCAGCCCGCGCAGGTCGAGATCCGTGCTCGACAGGGCACGCGTGTCGAACTCATCCACCGTGGTGCCGCTGAAACGGACTCGCTCGAGCATCGCGCCCGGAGCGTCGAGAGTGCCGATGCGGCAATCGACGATGACGACGTCGCGCAACGTCGCCGCGGGCACCGAGAGGTAGTCGATCCGGATGCCGCGGAGGATGACGCCGTCCCAGCGAGCGCGCTGAGCGTCGAGGGTGCCGATCCGCCCGCCGCTGAGCGTCACGGTGCGCCAGCTGCCGTCGCCCGAGCGGAGCTCGGCCGTCGCGAGGTCGCGGATCAGCACCTCGGCGAGCACCGCGCCGGTGAGATCGAGCCGGTCGGGGGTCCCGGGCCCGAGGATGCTCTCGCTCACTCGCGCGTGGGCGCCCTCGGCCGGCCCGCCTCCGACCGTGATCGAGGACCCGACGAGATCTGCGTGCCGAGACAGGATGGCGGGCTCGAGGTGACGAGGGAGGTCGGGATCGCTCGCGCGAGGGGGAGCGGGGCGGGAACGCGGGCGGGCCATACCTTCAGCGTATGCCGACGGTATGATGGGGTCATCAGCACCGATCCGGCCATCACCGGGGAGCTCTCGGAAGAACGGCGGTCATCCGCCCAGTAGAACCGAGCGGGGCAGGCCCGTGACAGCCGCTGGGAGAGTGGCCCTCCGGGGCAAGCGGGGTGGTACCGCGGTCGCACGATCGTCCTCGCAGGAAGTCCGACCCTGCGAGAGAAGCCATGACCTATCCGAAGTCCTCTGCTTTCGGCCCCGCCGCCGACAGCGTCGTGCCTAGCCCCCGCTTCCCGGACGTCGAGCGCGAGGTGCTGGCGTTCTGGGAGCGCGACGACACGTTCCGCAGCTCCATCGCGCGACGTGAGGGAGCGCCCGAGTGGGTCTTCTACGACGGCCCGCCCTTCGCCAACGGTCTGCCGCACTACGGCCACCTGCTCACCGGGTACGCGAAGGACGTCTTCCCCCGTTTCCAGACGATGCGCGGCAAGAAGGTCGACCGCGTCTTCGGGTGGGACACCCACGGCCTCCCGGCTGAGCTCGAAGCGATGAAGCAGCTCGGGATCACCGAGAAGAGCGAGATCGAGGCGATGGGCATCGCCGCCTTCAACGAGAAGGCGCGCTCCTCCGTGCTCGAGTACACGCGCGAGTGGGAGGACTACGTCACCCGCCAGGCGCGCTGGGTCGACTTCGAGCGCGGGTACAAGACTCTCGACACGGGCTTCATGGAGTCGGTGCTCTGGGCCTTCAAGGAGCTGTGGGACAAGGACCTCGCGTACGAGGGGCACCGCGTGCTGCCCTACTGCTGGCGCGACGAGACCCCCCTGTCGAACCACGAGCTGCGCATGGACGACGACGTCTACAAGATGCGCCAGGATCCCTCGGTGACCGTCACCTTCCCGTTCGTGGGTGCGAAGGCCGAGTCGCTCGGGCTCACCGGTGTGCGCGCGCTCGCATGGACGACGACGCCGTGGACTCTGCCGACGAACCTCGCCCTCGCCGTCGGCCCCGACATCCGCTACGTCGTCCTGCCCGGCGGGCCGGCCGGTGCCGCCGACGTCCACGAGGACCGCGTCGAGGCCGACGCGCACCGCTACCTCCTGGCCGAGGACCTGCTGAGCGGCTACGCGAAGGACCTCGGGTACGCCGACGCCGACGAGGCGCGCGCGGCGGTCGAGCGGACGCTTGTGGGCAGCGAGCTCGCCGATGTGCAGTACGACCGGCTCTTCGACTACTACGCGGATGCCGAGACCTGGGGCACCGGTTCCGCGTGGCGGGTGCTCGTCGACGACTACGTCACCACCACGGACGGCACCGGAATCGTCCACCAGGCTCCGGCCTACGGTGAGGACGACCAGCGCGTGACGGCCGCGGCCGGCATCCCGCTGATCATGAGCCTCGACGACGGCGGGCGCTTCCTCCCGCAGGTCGCCGACGTCGCGGGAGAGCTGTGGATGGACGCCAACCGGCCCCTCATCCGCTTGCTGAAGGCCGATGGCCGTCTCCTGCGCGAGGCGAGCTACGAGCACTCGTACCCCCACTGCTGGCGCTGCCGCAATCCGCTGATCTACAAGGCGGTGTCGAGCTGGTTCGTGCGCGTCACGGCGATCAAGGACCGCCTGCTCGAACTCAACGAGCAGATCACCTGGGCGCCCGAGAACGTCAAGCACGGACAGTTCGGCAAGTGGCTCGAGGGCGCGCGCGACTGGTCCATCAGCCGTAACCGCTTCTGGGGTTCGCCGATCCCGGTCTGGAAGAGCGACGATCCCGAGTACCCGCGCACCGATGTCTACGGCTCGCTCGCCGACATCGAACGCGACTTCGGGCGTCTGCCCCGCAACGAGGCGGGCGAGGTCGACCTGCACCGGCCGTTCATCGACGACCTCACACGTCCGAACCCCGACGACCCCACCGGCCGCTCGACGATGCGCCGCATCGAGGACGTCTTCGACGTCTGGTTCGACTCGGGGTCGATGCCGTACGCGCAGGTGCACTACCCCTTCGAGAACCGGGAGTGGTTCGACGAGCACGCCCCGGCCGACTTCATCGTGGAGTACATCGGACAGACCCGCGGCTGGTTCTACGTCATGCACGTGCTCTCGGGTGCGCTGTTCGACCGGCCGGCGTTCTCGGGCGTCGCCTGCCACGGCATCGTGCTCGGCAGCGACGGTCAGAAGATGTCGAAGTCGCTGCGCAACTACCCGGACGTGTCCGAGGTCTTCGACCGCGACGGTTCCGACGCGATGCGGTGGTTCCTGATGGGGTCGTCGGTGCTGCGCGGCGGCAACCTCGTCGTCACCGAAGAGGGCATCCGGGCGGGCGTGCGGGAGTTCCTGCTTCCGCTGTGGAACACCTGGTACTTCTTCGCCACCTATGCCAACGCGGCCGGCGGTGAGGGCGGGGCCGGGTACGAGGCGCGGCGGCGGACCGACTCCACGAACGTGCTCGACCGCTACATCCTGGCGCTGACCGGCGACCTGGTCCGCGATGTCGCCGCCGACCTGGCGGCCCTCGACTCGACGATGGCCGCCGCCAAGCTCCGCGACTTCGCCGAGGCGCTCACGAACTGGTACATCCGCCGCTCGCGTGATCGCTTCTGGGTCGGCGTCGTTCCTGGCGACGATTCCTCGACGGAGGCCTTCGACACCCTCTACACGGTGCTCGAGACGCTGACCCGTGTCGCCGCGCCGCTCCTCCCGCTCGTCAGCGAGCGGGTCTGGCAGGGGCTGACCGGGGGACGCAGCGTCCACCTGGAGGACTGGCCCGACGCCGCCGAGTTCGCTCCGGCCGCCGACATCCGCTCGGCGATGGATGCCGTCCGCGAGGTGTCTTCGGTCGCCAATGCGCTGCGGAAGAAGGAGGGCAAGCGCGTTCGGCTGCCCCTCCCGCAGCTCACCGTCGCGATCTCCGACGCGGCGGCTCTGGAGCAGTTCGCCGACATCCTCCGCGACGAGCTCAACGTGAAGGATGTCGCCGTCGCCGAGCTCTCCGACGACCTCGCGGCCTCGTACGGCATCAGCCAGCGCCTCTCCGTCAATGCCCGGGCGGCCGGTCCGCGACTGGGCAAGCGGGTGCAGCATGTCATCGCGGGTGCCCGGGCGGGCCTGTGGAGCGAGCAGGACGGCGTCGTGACCGTCGACGGCGTTGCCCTCGAGCCGGGGGAGTACGACCTGACCCTCGAGGCGGGTGGGGTCGCAGAGGGCACCGCCATCGCGCTCCTCTCCGGCGGCGGATTCGTGCTGCTCGACACGACGACCACTCCGCAGCTCGAAGCGGAAGGCCTCGCGCGCGACGTCATCCGGGCGGTGCAGGACACGCGCAAGGCGGCCGGTTTCGAGGTCAGCGACCGCATCCGTCTGGCGCTCGCGTTCGACGCCGACGAAGACGCGGCCGCCGTCGCATCGGCGTTCGACGCCGCCGACGTCGCGGGCGAGACCCTGGCTCGCGAATGGACCGTGCGTTCACGCTCGCAGACCCTCGCCTCCTCCGCGGAGTTCGATGCTGCCGGAGAGGCCGACTTCGCGGCCGTCGTCGCCGCGAAGACCTACGCGAACCGGGGCGATCTCACCGTGAGCGTCACCCGTCTGACAGGAGAGAGCGCATGACCGATCAGGCCCGCGCGGACGCCGTCTACACGGCGCTGCTGCAGCGTCAGGGGGAGCAATGGGTGCAGCCGCGAGTCGAGCGCACCCGGCGCGTCCTCGAGCTGCTGGACGACCCGCAGCGCACCTACCGCGTCGTGCACGTGACGGGAACGAACGGCAAGACGTCGACGAGCCGCATGATCGAGAGCCTCGTGCGGGCGCATGGGCTGCGTACCGGTCTCTTCACGAGCCCGCACCTCGAGCGCTTCACCGAGCGGATCCTCATCGACGGAGAGCCGATCGCGGATGCCGCGGTCGCCGACGCCTGGGAGGAGATCGCGCCCTTCGTCGACCTGGTCGACGCCGAGCTGGCCGCGGCCGGCGACGCCCCGCTGACGTTCTTCGAACTGCTGACGGTGCTCGCCTTCGTGGCCTTCTCCGACGCTCCGGTGGATGTGGCCGTCATCGAGGTGGGCATGGGCGGGTCGTGGGACTCGACCAACACCGCCGACGGCGACGTCGCGGTCATCGGCCCCGTGGCGCTCGACCACGCCGACCGTCTCGGCGAGACGATCGGCGAGATCGCCGCGGTCAAGGCGGGCATCATCAAGCCGGGCGCGGCCGTCGTCTCGGCCGCGCAGACTCCCGAGGCGGCCGCGCAGATCCGTGCCCGTGCCGCGGAGGTCGCCGCCACCGTGGGGTTCGCCGGCGAGGAGTTCGGTCTATCCGGCCACAGCCTCGCCGTGGGTGGTCAGCAGATCAGCGTGCGGGGCCGGGCGGGGGAGTACCCCGAGCTCTACCTGCCTCTGTACGGATCCCACCAGGCGGAGAACGCCGCGCTCGCGGTCGCCGCGGTCGAGGCCCTCATCGGGGCCGAGGATCAGGCGCTGCATCCGGAGGTCGTGGCGGACGGCCTCGGAGCGGTCACCTCTCCCGGCCGACTGCAGTTGCTCGGGATCAGCCCGACGGTGCTCGTCGACAGCGCACACAACCCCCACGGAGCCGCGGCCCTCGCCGCCGCGCTGCGGGAGTCGTTCGACTTCGACCAGTGGGGTGTCGTGCTGGGCGTTCTGGGAGACAAGGACGCCGACGGGATCGTCGACGCACTCGCACCGGTCGCCGCCCACGTCTTCGCGACCGCGCCGGACTCGGAGCGCGCCTCGGAGCCGACCCTCGTGGCCGACCTCGCGGAAGAACGCGGGCTCGGCGTCACCGAGCACCGCGATCTGGTCGAAGCGGCCGAGGCCGCGCGCGAGTGGGCGGCAGGCGGAGAGCGTCGGGCGGTGGTCATCGCCGGCTCCGTCGTGCTCGCCGGTGAGGCGATCGCCCTCGCCGCCGCGGAGGACTGGAAGTCGGGATGGCAGGCGTGAGCCGGCCCCGGGAGCGCCGCCGCCGCGGCGCGGCGGAGTCCCTCGGCTCCGTCGTCCTCGGGTTCGAGTCGATCGTCGTCTTCCTCGGCGGCCTCACGGTCTACGGACTCGGCGTTCTTCCCGACGGCGTACCGGACTGGTGGGGCGTCGTCGTGGGAGCGGTGCTCGCCGTCGCGATGATCGTCACCTCCGGCGTCCTCCGGCACCGCTGGGGGATCGTCCTGGGCTGGATGCTCCAGGTCGTCCTGGCCCTCGGCGTGTTCCTCGTCCCGGCGCTCGGAATCGTCGCGCTGGTTTTCGGCGGCATGTACGCGTATGCGACCATCAAGGGGGCTGCTCTCGACCGGCGGAACGCCGCCCTCGCAGCCGACGAATCGAACGGAGACTGACATGCCCACCGAAGAGACCCTCGTCCTCGTCAAGCCCGACGGCGTGGCCCGCGGACTCACCGGCGCGATCCTCGCTCGTATCGAAGCCAAGGGTTATGCGCTCGTCGACATCCGTCTCGTCGAGGCCGACCGTGAGCTGCTCGAGCGGCACTACGCCGAGCACGCCGGCAAGCCGTTCTACGAGCCGCTGCTCGAATTCATGCAGAGCGGTCCGTCGGTGGCCATCCGCCTCGCCGGCAACCGTGTCATCGAGGGCTTCCGGTCGCTCGCCGGGACCACTGACCCGACGACGGCTGCCCCCGGAACGATCCGCGGCGACTTCGGCCGCGACTGGGGCCTGGCGGTTCAGCAGAACCTCGTCCACGGGTCCGACAGCCCGGAGTCCGCAGCGCGCGAGCTGCAGATCTGGTTCGGCTGACCGACCCTGCGGCATCCCGCCCGCGACTCGACGTCACGACGTCGGCTCGCGGGCGTCGTCGTCTCAGAGGAAGCCGATCCAGTCCAGGCGGAGCTGCGCTACGACGGCGATCGCGACGTAGCTCAGGACAGCCAGGAGCGGAACCCAGCCCGACAGGGTGCCCGCGACCGCGCGGCCTCTGCGTGGGAGCGGAACGGCGCCCGAGCGCAAGACGTGAAGGGTCACGGCGTAGAAGCTCGGGATCGTCACGAACCAGGTGACCATGCACCACGGGCAGAGAGTGCCGAGCACGAAGATGCTCTGCGAGATGAGCCAGATCACGAATCCGAACGCGAACGCCATACCCGCCCAGAACAACAGCCAGAACCAGCGGGCGAAGCGCGCACCGGCGAGGATCGCCGCGCCCACCACGATGGGAGCGACCCAGCCGGTGAGCCCGAGCAGCGGGTTGGGGAATCCGAAGACCGACCCCTGCGGCGACGTCAGGTTGGCGCCGCACTGCACGACGAGATTGAAGTCGCAGGATGCCGTCGCCGTCGCGTCCTCGAGAAGGTGCAGTCGCTCGGTCGTCAGAGCGAAGGCGGCGACCCAGCCGATCACGCCCGCGATGATCAGCCAGACGGCGAGTGCGACGGGGCGGGCGTGGCTGCGGGGAGCGGACATGACCGCGATTATCCCACCGCTGCTGATGGCCCGGCCGTGAGCGTCGGAGCCCGCGTCCCACGAAGAGACGCGCGTAGTGCGATAATGGATGTCGATGCACGCACGCAGCCGCGCTGCGACAGTGCGTCACGAGAGACTTCGGGCAATGGCTGCCCACGCAGGCCGCGCCGAGAGCCGGCTGCACACCGAGTGAGTTCGCGGCTCATCCTTCCGGGAGCGACGCCGCCAGAGATGTGCCGGGTGGCGCGCGGTGCCGCCCGAAGAGGAGTACGCCAGTGATGGCCGACGATCGCAATGACAACCCGACCCCCGATGAGTCTGAAAACGCGGTAGACCCCGCCGCGGCCGAGCTGGCCGATGCCGTGACGTCGATCGACGCCACCGAGGAGCACATCGACAGCGGGCGGGCCGCCGAGGGCGACACCCCCGATCCGGCCCCCGAGGCCGATGACGCGGCGGCCCTGCCCGACGAGTCCGTGCCCGCTGAGGAGTCCGCTCCCGCGCAGGAGCCGGTTCCGCTGGAGGAGGAGGCTCCCTCCCAGCAGCCCGCCCCCACGGAGGAGCCCGCCCCCGCGGTAGAGCCCGCGCAGACCGAAGAGCCCGCTCCCACGGAGGAGCCCGCAGACGCCGGCCCCCCGACGGCGGTGTCGCTCGGTCTCCTGCCGGCTGAGTTCGTCTCCGCGGTGTCCACCGCGCTGCATTTCTACGCTCCCGAGATCCCGCCCCTCCCCGCGCTGCCGGACGACGCCGATGACGACGACTCCGGGTCCTCGTCGGGCTCGGGCAGCTCGCGCCGTCGGGGCCGGCGCCGCGGCGGGTCGAACGGCGACGACGGCAATGAGCCTGCTCCGCGCCAGCGCGCCGTCGAGCTCATCACCGAACCGCAGCGCATCAAGGGCTCCACCCGGCTCGAGGCGAAGAAGCAGCGCCGGCGCGACGGCCGCGAAGCAGGTCGTCGGCGCACCGTCGTGACCGAAGCCGAGTTCCTCGCCCGCCGCGAAGCGGTCGACCGGGTCATGATCGTCCGCTCGAAGAACGGTCGCATCCAGATCGCCGTGCTCGAGGACAACGTGCTCGTCGAGCACTACGTCGCGCGCAACCAGGATGCGTCGCTGATCGGCAACGTGTACCTCGGACGGGTGCAGAACGTGCTCCCGAGTATGGAGGCCGCATTCGTCGACATCGGTCGCGGTCGCAACGCGGTGCTCTACTCCGGCGAGGTCGACTGGGATGCCGTCGAGACGGGCAACCAGCCGCGCCGCATCGAGCTCGCCCTCAAGTCCGGCGACCGCGTGCTCGTCCAGGTCACGAAGGATCCGGTGGGGCACAAGGGTGCACGGCTCACGAGCCAGATCTCGCTTCCCGGCCGGTACCTCGTGTACGTACCCGGCGGCGCGATGAACGGCATCTCGCGCAAGCTCCCCGACACCGAGCGGGCGCGGCTCAAGCGCATCCTCAAGGAGGTCCTGCCCGAGTCGTCGGGCGTCATCGTGCGCACGGCGGCGGAGGGGGCGACGGAGGACCAGCTCACGCGAGACGTGCAGCGGCTCACCTCGCAGTGGGAGCACATCAGCTCGCAGCTCGAGAAGATCCAGGCTCCCGCGCTTCTGCACTCCGAGCCCGACCTTCTCGTGAAGATCGTGCGGGACGTCTTCAACGAGGACTTCTCGCGCATGCTGATCCAGGGCGACGAGGCCTACTCGACCATCACGTCGTACCTCACGGGAGTCGCGCCCGATCTCCTCGAGCGCGTCGAGAAGTACGAGGACGAGCAGGACCCGTTCGACGCGTTCCGGGTCACGGAGCAGATCGAGAAGGCACTGGACCGCAAGGTGTGGCTGCCCTCGGGCGGTTCGCTCGTGATCGACCGCACCGAGGCCATGACCGTGGTCGATGTGAACACGGGGAAGTTCGTCGGATCGGGCGGCAATCTCGAGGAGACCGTCACCAAGAACAACCTCGAGGCCGCTGAGGAGATCGTCCGGCAGCTGCGCCTGCGCGACATCGGCGGCATCATCGTCGTCGACTTCATCGACATGGTGCTCGAGTCCAACCGTGATCTCGTGCTCCGGCGTCTGATCGAATGCCTGAGCCGTGACCGGACGAAGCACCAGGTCGCCGAGGTGACGTCGCTGGGGCTCGTCCAGATGACGCGCAAGAAGCTGGGCCTCGGACTCCTGGAGACCTTCAGCGAGGCGTGCGAGGTGTGCGCCGGCCGCGGCGTCATCGTCCACCACGATCCGGTGGTCAAGCACCGCGGCGCCGGTTCGCAGAACGGCAACGGCAACGGCTCGGCGCGCCGCAACGGCCGCGGCGGCGGCAACGCGGCTCCCGCGCCCGCGAACGGCGGCACCCACGTCATCACCGAGGGCGCGAAGTCGGCACTCGCTCAGATCGCCGCGTCGACCATACAGGCGACCGCCGCGGAGGAGGACGCCGAGATCATCGCCGTCCCGGTCGAGACCGAGACCGAGCCCGTCGAGCGCCCGAAGAAGCCGCGGCGCAAGAAGGCAGAGCCCAAGGGCCCGCGCACCGAGAAGGACCTGCTCCTCGACTCGGTGCTCAATGCGCTCCCCGAGCCGAAGGCCCCGGGTCAGGGCCGCGGGCGTCGCCGCGTGACGACCGCCGCCCTCAGCGGCACGCCGGTGTCGGCTGCGCCGGCCTCGGACGACTGACGCGCATTGTCGAGACGAACGCCGCGGGATCGCTTCAGATCCCGCGGCGTTCGCGCGTGGTGACGCGCAGCCCGGAGGCGATGAGGCGACGCACCAGTTCGTGTCCGGACACGTGCTGAGCGCCGCCGGCGACCAGGCGGTCGAACGCGGAATCGGGGACGTCGTAGTGGTCGAGGTCGAAGGCTCGGGCGGGCACCTCATGGCGGCGGGCGAACGCGTGCAGTTCATCGAGATCCGAGTCGCTGACGAGGTGCGACCAGAGCCGGCCGTGCGCCGGCCAGCGCGGATCGTCGATCAGTATCGCCATCCTCCGATCCTACGAAGCGGATGCCGCGGGGGCGCCGGCTGCGACACACCCGGCCGTCCTTTTGCCGGATCTCCCGGCATCCGGTAAAGTGGACCCTTGGTGCAGCGAGTCCGTCGACGTCCCGTCATGATCGCGGCTCAGCCACAGGATCATCTGGGGCACGCGCACCAAGACTTTCCAGTCTCGCAAAGACAATCGGAGCCGTGCGCTCCACAGAAGAAACAGGTGTGAAGTGGTTTACGCAGTTGTGCGCGCCGGCGGCCGTCAGGAGAAGGTCGAGGTCGGCACGATCGTCGTCCTCGATCGTCAGGCGGCTCAGATCGGTGACAAGCTCGAGCTTCCCGCCGTTCTCCTCGTCGACGGCGACGCCGTGACCACCGACGCTGACAAGCTCGCGAAGGTCACGGTCACCGCCGAGGTTCTCGGTGAGGAGCGCGGCCCGAAGATCGTGATCCAGAAGTTCAAGAACAAGACCGGCTACAAGAAGCGCCAGGGCCACCGTCAGGACCTCACGCGCGTCAAGATCACCGGCATCAAGTAAGCCAGGGAGACGCAGAGATGGCACACAAAAAGGGCGCAAGCTCCACCCGTAACGGTCGTGACTCCAACGCACAGCGCCTCGGCGTGAAGCGCTTCGGCGGCCAGGCCGTCAACGCCGGCGAGATCCTCGTCCGCCAGCGCGGCACCCACTTCCACCCCGGCGCCAACGTCGGCCGTGGCGGCGACGACACCCTGTTCGCACTCGCGGCCGGTGCCGTCGAGTTCGGCACGAAGGGTGGCCGCAAGGTCGTCAACATCGTGGCGGCAGCCGAGTAATTCGGACCAGACCACTTCGCGGCGAGGGGCGGGCTTCGGCTCGCCCCTCGCCCTGTTTTCCAGGAGGCACCGCATGGTGACGTTCGTCGACCGGGTCACGCTGCATCTGCGTGCCGGCAAGGGCGGCAACGGCTGCGTGTCGGTGCGCCGCGAGAAGTTCAAGCCGCTCGCCGGCCCCGACGGCGGAAACGGCGGTGACGGCGGCGACGTCGTCCTCGTCGCCGACCCCCAGGTGACGACCCTGCTGTCGTATCACCACTCGCCGCACCGCTCGGGTGGCAACGGCGGCTTCGGCATGGGCGACAACCGTTCGGGCGCGGCGGGGGAGCACCTCGAGCTCCCGGTCCCGGTCGGCACGGTCGTGAAGACCCCGGAGGGCGAGACCCTCGTCGACATGGTCACTCCGGGCATGCGCTTCGTCGTGGCTCCCGGGGGCCAGGGCGGGCTCGGCAACGCCGCGCTTGCTTCTCCGAAGCGCAAGGCCCCGGGTTTCGCGCTCCTGGGCACCCCCGGCTGGGAGGGTGACGTTCAGCTCGAGCTGAAGACCGTCGCCGACATCGCCCTCGTCGGCTTCCCCTCGGCGGGAAAGTCGAGCCTGATCGCCGCGATGTCGGCCGCGCGCCCCAAGATCGCCGACTACCCCTTCACGACGCTGCACCCGAACCTCGGCGTCGTGCAGGCCGGCGACGTCCGCTACACGATCGCGGACGTGCCCGGTCTCATCGAGGGTGCGAGCGAAGGCCGAGGTCTCGGTCTCGAGTTCCTCCGTCACGTCGAGCGCTGCTCGGCCCTCGTCCACGTGCTCGACTGCGCCACGCTGGAACCCGGACGCGACCCCATCACCGATCTCGACGTGATCCTCGCCGAGCTCGGGGCCTACCCGGTGCCCGAGGGGCAGGTTCCGCTGCTGGAGCGACCGCAGCTCATCGCCCTGAACAAGACCGACGTCCCCGAGGCGCGAGACCTCGCCGACCTCGTCCGTCCGGATCTCGAGGCGCGCGGCTATCGGGTGTTCGAGATCTCGACCGTCAGCCGGCAGGGCCTCCGCGAACTGTCGTTCGCGATGGCCGAGCTCGTGGCCGAGCACCGTGTCTCGGCGGCGGCCGAGGTTCCCGCAGAACGGATCGTCATCCGCCCCAAGGGCGCGGAGCGCGACTTCACCGTCCGCGTCGAAGGCGGAACATACGGCAACGTCTACCGCATCCTGGGCGCGAAGCCGGTTCGGTGGGTCCAGCAGACCGACTTCCAGAACGAGGAGGCCGTGGGCTTCCTCGCCGACCGTCTCGACAAGCTCGGCATCGAGGACGAGCTGTTCCGACTCGGCGCGACTCCGGGATCCACCGTGGTCATCGGCGAGGGCGACGGGATCGTCTTCGACTGGCACCCGTCGCTGTCGTCGGCCGCTGAGCTCATGTCCGCTCCGCGCGGCACCGACCCGCGGCTCGATCTCAACCCGCGCCGGACCTCCAACCAGCGCCGTGAGCGCTATCACGAGCGTATGGACGCGAAAGCGGAGGCCCGTGCCGAGCTCGAAGCCGAGCGCCGTGCGGAGAAGTCGCGAGGTGCCGACGAGGACGACGCGTGAGCCTGCTCTCGCGCGCCGAGCTCAACGGCGCCCGACGTGTGGTCGTGAAAGTGGGATCGTCGTCGATCAGCGGCGAGAACGCGGGCAAGATCGATTCTCTCGTCGATGCCCTCGCGCAAGCGCATGCGCGCGGCACCGAAGTCGTGCTGGTGTCTTCGGGCGCGATCGCAACCGGTATGCCGTACCTGCGTCTCGACGAGCGACCGACCGACCTGGCGACCCAGCAGGCCGCCGCGGCGGTCGGCCAGAACGTCCTCGTCTACCGTTATCAGGACGCGCTGCGGCAGTACGGGATCGTCGCCGGTCAGGTTCTGCTGACGGCGGGCGACTTCGACGATCCGACGCACCGCTCGAATGCACGGCGTGCGATGGAGCGGCTGCTCGGGCTGCGCATCCTGCCGATCGTGAACGAGAACGACACCGTCGCCACGCACGAGATCCGCTTCGGCGACAACGACCGACTCGCTGCCCTCGTGTCACGCCTGATCGGTGCCGACGCCCTCGTGCTCCTGAGCGACATCGCCTGCCTGTACACCCGCCCCCCGAGCGAGCCCGGCGCACGCCCGATCGACACGGTCGCATTCGACGACGACCTGAGTGCATACGAGTTCGGGGCGACGGTCGTCAACAGCGTCGGCACCGGCGGTGCGGCCACGAAGGCCTCGGCGGCGCGGCTGGCTGCCGAAGGCGGTGTCGCGGCGCTCGTGACGAGCATCGACCTCGCGAGCGACGTGCTCGCGGGTGCCGACGTCGGCACCTGGTTCGAGGCGAACCCGGCCCCGGTTCTCCCGCAGGGCACCGGGGCGATCGGCGTCGCCTGAGACGGGGCCGCCGTCGTCTCCGTCGCTAGACTGGCGGGATGACCACCGCCGTCGCAACCGACGTCTCGGAGCGCCTGCGCGCCGCCAAGCGTGCGAGCCGCTCGATCGGCCTCCTCGACGATGCCGCCAAGACAGCACTCCTCGACGACATCGCCGACGCGCTCATCGCCGACACCGGGCGCATCGTCGCAGCGAACCGCGACGACCTCGAGCGCGGGGATGCGGCAGGCATCTCGGCCGGCCTGCGCGACCGTCTCCTCCTCGACGATGGGCGGGTAGCCGCGCTCGCGAGCGCGGTCCGCGATGTGGCGCGGCTTCCCGACCCCGTCGGCCGTGTGCTCGACGAGCGGCAACTGCCCGGCGGTGTGCGGCTGCAGAAGGTCTCCGTGCCGTTCGGGGTCGTCGCCTCGATCTACGAGGCACGGCCCAACGTCACAGTGGACATCACCGCTCTCGCGCTGCGCTCCGGAAACGCCGTGGCGCTTCGCGGCGGGTCGGCTGCCCAGTCGACGAACGGCGCCCTCATCGAGTCGATGCGGAACGCGCTCGATCGCGCTGGAGTCGACCCCGACGGCATCCAGACCGTCGATGATTTCGGCCGTGACGGCGCCCGGTTCCTCATGCGCGCTCGCGGCTTGGTCGATGTACTCGTTCCTCGCGGCAGCGCTCAGCTCATCGAGACCGTCGTGACCGAGTCGACGGTCCCGGTCATCGAGACGGGCGCCGGAGTCGTGCACATCGTCCTCGACGAATCCGCGCCGCTCGACTGGGCTCGCGACATCGTCGTCAACGCGAAGTCGCAGCGGCCCAGCGTCTGCAACGCTGTCGAGACCGTGCTCGTCGTCCGTTCGGCCGCCGAGCGCCTCATCCCGCCGGTGTCGGAGGCGCTCGTCGAAGCGGGCGTCACCATCCACGGAGACGACGCGGTGCGTCGCCTGGTGCCACAGGCCGTTGCGGCGACCGAGGACGACTGGGCGACCGAGCACATGAGCCTCGACCTCTCGATGCGCGTGGTCGACGACCTCGACGAAGCCCTCGAGCACATCCGCCGCTACTCGACGATGCACACGGAGGCGATCGTGACGGCCGACGACGCCCATGCCGAACGCTTCCTCGCCGAGGTGGACGCGGCGGTCGTCATGGCGAACGCCTCGACGCGGTTCACCGACGGCGGCGAGTTCGGCTTCGGCGCCGAGGTCGGGATCTCGACCCAGAAACTGCACGCCCGCGGTCCGATGGGACTTCCCGAGCTGACCAGCACGAAGTGGCTCGCGCGCGGCGCCGGGCAGACGCGCGCCTGACCACCTAAACTTGACATGCGCCGCCGCGCGAAACGAACGGAGCCCCGATGACCCTCGCCACGATCACCGCATTCGCCGCCGAGCAGACCGAGCACCACGGCAATGTGCAGGCGGAGACGATGATCTTCGGCGTCATCGCCCTGGTCATCTTCCTGGCTCTCGGTCTCGTGACGCTGTCCTACCGCAACGTCGCCAACCGCCACGCCGGCAAGGCAGAGGCCTACGCCGCGGCCCACGGGAACCAACTGACGCAGTCGGAGAACGGCCACCACTGAGGCTGCTCCGATGACGGGAACGCGTGCGCCGCGTATCGGCGTGATGGGCGGCACGTTCGACCCGATTCATCATGGGCACCTGGTGGCCGCGAGCGAGGTCGCGCAGTCGTTCGACCTCGACGAGGTCATCTTCGTGCCGACCGGCACGCCGTGGCAGAAGTCGTTCGTGTCACCGGGGGAGCACCGGTACCTGATGACGGTCATCGCGACGGCGTCCAACCCGATGTTCACCGTGAGCCGAGTCGACATCGATCGCGACGGCCCGACGTACACGATCGATACGCTGCGTGATCTCAAGGCCCAGCGTCCCGATGCGGACTTCTTCTTCATCACCGGAGCGGACGCCATCGCCCAGATTCTCAGCTGGAGGAACCATGATGAACTGTGGGAGCTCGCCCATTTCGTCGCGGTCTCGCGTCCCGGCCACACGCTTTCCAGTGCCGGACTGCCCAGCGATGACGTGAGCCTGCTCGAGATCCCCGCGCTGGCCATCTCATCGACCGACTGCCGGGCACGAGTCGGACGCGGACATCCGGTGTGGTACCTCGTTCCAGACGGGGTCGTCCAATACATTGCGAAGCATCATCTCTATCGGAGCAAGGCATGAGCGACAACGAGCAACAGCCACCGACTCCGCAGCTGACGCGCCGGCAACTGCGTGAGCTGCGCAACACGGCTTCCAATCCGATCATCGTCGACCCTGACGCCGCCGACGACGCCTCGGCGATCGCAGCCGAGCCGGCACCAGCCCCCGCGCCGCTGCCGCGCGCTGCGGAGCCGGTCGAGGTTCCGCCGGCCCCGCTGCCGCAGGCCTCGGTCGATCTCGGATCGCCCGCGCTGACCCGCCGTCAGGCGCGGCTGCAGGAGAAGATCCGCACCGCTTCGATCCCCGTCGTCACGGCGACCGGCGAGCACCCGGCCGTTGCGGCCGAGCCCGACGCCTCCGCGCCCGATCACAGCGACGCCGACGACACGGCTCGTACGGCCGACCCCGATGCCTCCGACGAGGGTGTCCAGTCCGGCGTCTCTCTCGACGCTCCGGAGGCTGAAGGCGAGGCTGAGACGCCGGACGGCACGGATGCCGAGACGACGGCGGCCTCGCCGGACATCGCCGATGCCGCTTCCGAGTCCGAGTCAGCTGATTCCGAGGCTGCCGATGCGGAGCAGACCGTCTCCGAAGAGACCATCGCCGAAGACCACATCGGCGCGGAGGACGACAGCGCGGTCGATGAGAACGCGGACGATGAGAACGCGGACGAAGCGGAGCCCGAGCGTCACGTCGTCTCGAACGACCTCGGCGCTGATCTGCTCGCGGGGGAGTCCGCGGCAACGGATGTGCCCGCATCGTTCGATCAGCTGCTCTCGCGCAGTGCCGCCGCGACGGGCGCCTTCACGACACCGAACGCCTTGATCCTCGCTGAGAACCCGGACGGCGGGCCGTTGGTGGCACCGGTCACCGCGACCGGCGAGGTTCTGATCACCGGGACGTTCACGCTGCCGGAGAACTTCGGTTCGACCGGCGTCGTCCCGGGTGTTGCGGACGGCAAGGAGGTCGACGCGGTCCTCGTGGACGGCGAGCTGCCGGCCTCGTCGTCTCCGACGCCCATCGCCGCAAGCGCGGCCATCTCGACCATCAAGAGCGCCGAGGACGTCATCCGTCCGCCGGCGCCGGAGAAGGGCAGCCGTTGGACGGTCGCCCTCGCCATCACCGCGGGGGCGCTCGCCCTCGCTCTGGCGGGCGTTCTGCTCGTCTCGCTTTTCACAGGAGTCTTCGGATGAGTTCACAAGCAGTCATCGACATGGTCGCCGTCGCCGCGGCGGCCGCGGAATCGAAGGGCGGCGAGGACCTCGTCGCCCTCGACGTGTCGCAGCCCCTCCCGCTCGTCGACGCCTTCCTGCTCGTCAGCGGCAACAGCGAGCGCAACGTCGCCGCAATCGCCGACGCGGTCGAGGAGAGCATGCTCGAAGCCGGCCACAAGCGCCTGCGTCGTGAGGGGCGCACCGAGTCGCGTTGGGTGCTGCTCGACTTCGGCGACCTCGTCGTGCACGTGTTCCACGAGCAGGAGCGCGTCTACTACGGGCTCGAGCGCCTGTGGAAGGACTGCCCGGTCATCCCGATCGAGGCAACCGTGGTCACGAGCACCCCCGGAGATGTTGTAAGCTAAATGAGTTCCCGCGAGAGCGGAAACCACGGGCCTGTGGCGCAGCTGGTAGCGCACCTGCATGGCATGCAGGGGGTCAGGGGTTCGAGTCCCCTCAGGTCCACCAATCGATATGAAAAGCCCCGCCGCAGGCGGGGCTTTTTGGTGTGCGTCGTCGTCCGCATCAGAGCCCTCTTATGCGGGCCGCGGATCATCTGTATCGTTCATCGAATTCACCGCAATCGCCTCGGCAGACGATGCCGAGCTCTGAAAATAAATGTGAGCGAACGATGACGTTCTCAGCCTTGATGAAACGAGCGGCGATCGCCGCCGCTCTTCTGCTCGTCGGAAGCGGTCTCGCGGCGGCACCTGCTTCCGCGTATGCGGATTCGGGCGCCGGCGGAGCTTCTCCGACCGCGTCGGCGCGCGCCGCCTCCTACTGTTACAGCTACGAGAACATCACCCCGGGAAACGGGGCGTGGTACAAGATCCCGCGTGCCGGGAACACATACAACTGCATCCTCGAATCGGGGAACAACAGCGTTGCGGTGACCGTGCTGCAGCAGACGCTCAATCGCTGCTACGGCCGCGGTATTGCGGAAGACGGGGCATTCGGCCCCGCGACCTATAACGCCCTCATGTATGCGCAGAGCGTCGAGGGAATCGGCGTCGACGGTGTTTACGGCCCGACCACACGGTCACACATCAAGTGGTGGGGCGGCGGATCGATCTGCACGCGTGGCTCGCAGCTCGGGCTCTGATCCGACGACATCGAGCACCGCGGCGCGAAGCGCCTGGCCGCGGGCGCTCAGCAGCCGCTGCTGGCGCACATACTCGGCCTTTCCGTCGGCTGTCTCGATCGCAACGGGGGAGTAGCCCCAGTCGCGCAGGTCGTAGGGCGAGGCGCGCATATCGAGTTCTCGGATGTCGCGAGCCAGGACGAATGCGTCGAGGAGCAGATGCCCCGGAACGAGGGGGCCGAGCTTCAGCATCCACTTGTAGACGTCCATCCCGGCGTGCAGGCATCCCGGTTGCTCGCGTCCGGGCGCCCCTTCTCGGTCGAGCGGTTCACGGTTGAGCGGCACGGCCTCGGGGGTGAAGAAGCGGAAGGCGTCGAAGTGCGTGCAGCGCAGATCATGGGCCTCGACAACGGCATCCGTTCCCGCCGCGCCGAGCCGGAGCGGGATCTCGTGCCGCTTGGCGTCGGTGCGATAGACCATCGCCCATTCGTGCAGGCCGAAACATCCGAAGGCAGCCGGGCGATCGCGTGTCGCACGGAGGAGGCCTGTCACGCCACGGTAGAGCGAAGCGCGCTCGGTCCGGAACTGCTCGTCGGCCACGCGCGCGTGGGCGTCGCCGACCGTCTCGTACCAGCGCCAGCCGCCACGCTCCTCCGCAGCGCCCTCGAGCACGACGTGCGGGCCCGGATGCCAGCGCCGGAGGATGGCCGGCTTGTAGGAGTAATACGTGAACAGGAAGTCCTCGACCGGATGCTTCTCAGCGCGCGAAGCCCGCCGCCGGTGGGCCTCGGTCAGCGCGTCGGCACGCTCCGCATGCGAATCGGACAGCTCACGCCAGACCTCCGGCGCGAGCTGAACGGGTTCGAAGGGGCGGAGCGTCACCTCTCGAGGATAGACACCGGTGCGCTGGGAAGCCGCGTCACACCGGCTCGATGAGCGATGGATCGTCGTTGCGCACGTTGCCCACAGCAGGCCCGACGGCGAACCAGGTGAGCGTGTCGACGACGGCCGGTGCCGCGTCCGACACCGCGTCGAGCAGGTCGGCCGGGTACTCGGTGGTGGGATCGAGCCAGACGTCGGCGTACTCCGCGTCGATCATCAGCGGCATCCGGTCGTGGATCTCCGCCAGGCCGCCGACCGCGGAGCGGGTCAGGATGGTGAAGGTCAGCAACCAACGGCCGGGATCGTCGGCGGGGCGCGACGGATCCTTCCACCACTCGTAGAGGCCGGCGAAGAAGAGCGGCTCACCGCTCTCGGGCCGGATGAAGTGAGGCGTCTTCGCGTCGGCAGGGCCCTGCCACTCGTAGTAGCCCGAAGCCGGGATGACGGCGCGGCGCGATACCAGTGCATCTCGGAACGTCGGCTTCTCGGCTGCTTCTTCGGACCGGGCGTTGAACGCCCGCACGCCCACCGACGGATCCTTCGCCCATGCGGGCACGAGGCCCCACCGTGCCGACGCCAGTCGACGTGTCGGCGGCTCGGTCTTGGCCGAGTCGAGCACGATGGTCGCCTGAGCGGTGGGCGCGATGTTGAACGAGGGGGAGGGCAGATCGTCGGGAACGACTTCGGCGTGCAGAACGCTCGCGAGCTCGGAACCGACGCGGGCTACGACGAAACGACCGCACATGTTTTCAGCGTAGGGCGCGGGTGCGACATCCGTCGGCATCGACCTCAGTCGCG
This sequence comes from Microbacterium sp. Yaish 1, assembly GCF_002245215.1. Classification (GTDB taxonomy): domain Bacteria; phylum Actinomycetota; class Actinomycetes; order Actinomycetales; family Microbacteriaceae; genus Microbacterium. Next base: position 347,873 of record NZ_NPMR01000002.1, on the reverse strand, counting down.
CTCGATGACGCCGACATCGGCGAGCCGGTCCAGGAGCGCCGCTCCGTCGGACCCGGTGACCCAGGGCACCTGAGCCGCGGAGTGATCGTTGACCGCGGTGCGGCCACCCGCGAGGACGGCCTCGGCGGGCGACAGGCGACGGATCGCGACCGCGCGCACCCGGTCGGGGTTCTCGCTGGCGAACGCCGTGTACAGCGCGTCGTCGTGCTGGCCGTCATCGCCGACGAGGAGCCAGCGGACGTTCGGAAACTCCTTCGCGAGGCGCCGCAGGTTCTCGGCCTTGTGGTCGCGTCCGCTGCGGAACCAGCGGTCGTGCGTCGGTCCCCAATCGGTCAGGAGCATCGGACCCGACGGGAAGACGTGTCTTCTGAGGAACCGCATGAGCGTCGGGGCGACGTTCCAGGCTCCCGTCGAGAGATAGATGACCGGGCTGCCGGGACGGTCACGCGTGAGACGCTCGAGCATGACGGCCATCCCGGGGACCGGTTGACGCGCGTGCTCGTCGAGGACGAAGGAGTTCCATGCCGCCACGAACGGGCGCGGCAGAGCGGTCACCATGACGGTGTCGTCGATGTCGGAGATGATGCCGAAATCGACGTCGCCGGAGATCACGAAGACGCGCGTCTCGATGACCTCGCTGCCCTCGACGGTCATCGTGATCGTCTGCCAGCCGGGCTCGAGCGCCCCGGGCAGCTCGACGTCGATGACGCCGCCGCGGTCGGCCACGATCTCATGGGTCGTACCGGCGACGGTGACCTTCACCTGCGCGAACGCCACCGGCACCGACGCGAAGCTGCGCCAGCCACGGACCGACGCGTACTCGCCGCCCTTCGTGGGGCGTTTCTGGGGTGCGATCAGCACGCGTCCGAGGACGCGGACCCACCCGTCACCGCCGTAGCCCGGGTATGCGGCGACGGTCGGTCGTTGACCGCGCGCGCGGGCGCGTCGTTCGCGCCACGAGTGGAAGCGGCGCTCGAGGCGCGCCAACCACAGGATCTTCTTCCGTGGTGCGGGTGAGGAAGCCATCGCTTCAGTCTTTCACGTCCCCGTCCGCGAGTCGGGTCTTCTCCTCCTCGAGCCGCAGATGACGCGCCTCGCGGCGGGTGATCAGACGCTTCATGAGGTAGGCGAGAACCAGGAACACGACGATGACGCCGACGAAGAGGTAGCCGGCGTACTGGATGTTGTCCGAGACGGCGCGATAGGTCTTCGCCGCCGCGGCGACGACGCCCACGTAGAGTGAGGTCCAGATGACACACGCCGGCGCCGTCCACGCGAGGAACCGGCGGTAGGAGAATCCGCTCATGCCGACCGTCAGTGGCACGAGCGAGTGCAGGACGGGCAGGAACCTCGAGAGGAAGATCGCGGGGCCGCCCCGGCGGCGCAGATACAGCTCCGAACGCACCCAGTTGTCCTCGCCGATCCGCCGGCCGAGACGCGAGAAGCGGATACGCGGGCCGAGCCAGCGCCCGAGGGCGAACCCGATCGACTCGCCCGCGAGTGAGCCGGCGATGACACTGGCGCCCAGGATGAACCCCTCACCGACGCTGCCCACAGCGGTCGCGGCCACGATGACGACGGTGTCGCCGGGCACCACGAGACCGATGAGCACGCTGGTCTCGAGCATGATCGCGATACCCGCCACGACCGTGCGCAACACCGGGTCGATGCTCTGCACAGTGTTCAGAATCCAGTCGAGGATCTCGTTCACGCTCCGAGCCTAGGGGCGTGGCCCAAGACATAACCTGTGATCGTGCCCGAGACGACCAGCTTCCGCTGCCTCGACGGGTGGATCGACCCCGCCGTGCTCGTCGGCGCGGTGCCCGGTGAGCACGTCTTCTGGCTCGACGCCGGTGTCGACGCCGCCTCGGGATGGAGCTGGCTCGGTTCCGGCGAGCCGGCCGAGGCCCCCGACCCCATCGTGGACGGGTCTTCGACGTATGCGAGGAGCGACGCCGAGCGCGCCGGGCCCTTCCTCGGCGGCTGGGTCGGCTGGGCGGGCTACGACGCTGCGGCGTCACGAGCAGGAGCGCCGGCGCAGCGGGACGCCGACGAACCCGAAGCGCTCTGGCTGCGGGTGGAGCGATTCGTGGCGTTCGACCACGCGGAGCGGCGCGTGTGGGTGGCGGCACCGGCCGAGGCGGTGGCGGACTTCGCCGCGGAGGTCGACCGCTGGCGCGAGGGCGCCGTTGCCGTCAGCGAGGAATCGGCGGCCATGCGTCGACTCGACGCCGCGGCCCGCGTCGGGCCCGAACGCTACGCCGAACTCGTCGAGGAGTGCCGCGACGCGATCCGACGGGGCGACGCTTACCAGCTCTGTCTCACGACCCGGTTCACCGTGCGGGACGAACGCCCGATCGATGCGCTCGGGGTGTTCCGGAGGCTCCGGGCCGCGGCATCCTCGCACCACGGCGGGCTGATCCGGTCGGGGAAGCGCGCGCTGATCAGCGCGAGTCCCGAGCGATTCCTCGGGCTCGCCGCCGGCACCGTCCTGACGAGCCCGATCAAAGGCACCCGGCGGCGCGGCCGCGATGCGGCATCCGATGCACGGCTCGTCCGGGATCTCGTGACGAGTCCGAAGGAGCGCGCGGAGAACGTCATGATCGTCGACCTCATGCGCAACGACCTCCAGCGCGTGAGCGACCCCGGTTCCGTCGTGGTCGAGCGGCTGCTCGAGGTCGAGACGTATCCGGCCGTGCACCAGCTCGTCAGCAGTGTGTCGGGATCGATCCGACCGGGCACGCGCCTGTCGGAGGTGCTCGCCGCGACGTTCCCGGCCGGGAGCATGACCGGCGCGCCGAAGCTCTCGGCGATGGCGATCCTGCACGTCCTCGAGCGCGCCCCGCGGGGGACATACGCGGGATGCTTCGGCTGGGTCGGCCGCGACGGCGATGCAGACCTCGCGATGGTCATCCGGTCGATCGTCGTCGACGACGGCACCGCCTACGTCGGTGCGGGCGGGGGCATCACGTGGGGATCCGAGCCGGAGGCCGAGGTGGACGAGGTCGCGCTGAAGGCGCGGGCGCCGCTCGCCGCGCTCGGAGCCGAGCTGCCGCCCCGGTGGCGGGAGCGGGTCCGGTAGCCTGGGAGCGGTGCTCTCGCGCCCTTTTCGCATTCCCAGATTGGTTCACCCGTGACCGACAGCTCCACTGATCGCGCCCACACGCCCGATTCCGCCGCTTTCGACGCCCACGCCGTTCAGGCGAAGTGGCAGCGCGCCTGGGCAGACGCCGATCCCTTCCGTGCCGGCGGCGACGACGACAAGCGTCCCCGCAAGTACGTCCTGGCGATGTTCCCGTACCCCTCGGGCGACCTCCACATGGGGCACGCCGAGAACTACCTCTACTCCGACATCGTGGCGCGCTTCTGGCGCCACCGCGGCTACAACGTGCTGCATCCCATCGGCTGGGACAGCTTCGGTCTGCCCGCTGAGAACGCCGCCATCAAGCGCGGCGCCGACCCCCGTGCGTGGACGTACGACAACATCGCCCAGCAGAAGCAGAGCCTGCACGAGTACGGCGTCTCGTTCGACTGGAGCCGCGTGCTCCACACGAGCGACCCCGAGTACTACACCTGGAATCAGTGGCTCTTCCAGAAGCTCTATGAGAAGGGGTTGGCCTACCGCAAGGAGAGCCCGGTCAACTGGTGCCCGAACGACCAGACGGTGCTCGCCAACGAGCAGGTCGTCGACGGCCACTGCGAGCGCTGCGGCGCCGAGGTCGTGAAGAAGAAGCTCACGCAGTGGTACTTCAAGATCACCGAGTACGCCGACCGCCTGCTCGACGACCTGAACCAGCTCGAGGGCTTCTGGCCGCAGAAGGTCATCCAGATGCAGCGCAACTGGATCGGTCGGTCGGTCGGCGCCGACATCGACTTCGAGATCGAGGGCCGCGACGAGAAGGTCACGGTCTTCTCGACCCGGCCCGACACGCTGCACGGTGCGACCTTCATGGTCGTCGCGCCCGACTCCGACCTCGCGGCGGAGCTCGCGGCCGGTTCTTCCGAAGAGGTGCAGCAGCGCTTCCGCGAGTACCTGCAGACCGTCCAGAAGACGAGCGAGATCGACCGGCAGACTGCGGACCGTCCGAAGACCGGTGTCTTCCTCGATCGGTTCGCCATCAACCCCATCAACGGTGAACGGCTGCCGATCTGGGCGGCCGACTATGTGCTCGCCGACTACGGCCACGGCGCGGTCATGGCCGTCCCGGCCCACGATCAGCGCGACCTCGACTTCGCGCGAGCGTTCGACCTGCCGGTCCGGGTCGTCGTCGACACGACGGCCCCCGTCACGGGTGCGATGCCCGTCATCGAGCTCGACGACGAGGGCGTGCCCGTCGACTCCGCGCCCGCGATCGACGAGCTCGACCCCGCCCGCACCGGCGTCGCCCTCACGGGTGAGGGACGCATGATCAACTCGGGCGCGCTCGACGGCCTGAGCAAGCGCAATGCGATCGCGCGCGCGATCGAGCAGCTGACCGCGAGCGGCACCGGCCGCGCCGCCAAGACCTACCGCCTGCGGGACTGGCTGATCTCGCGGCAGCGCTTCTGGGGAACCCCTATCCCGATGATCCACACGGAGGACGGCCGGATCGTTCCGGTGCCCGCCGAGGAGCTTCCGGTCCGCCTCCCGTCCGTGGAGGGCCTCGATCTCACGCCGAAGGGCGCGTCGCCGCTCGGTGCCGCGACCGACTGGGTCACGACGACCGACCCCGAGACGGGGGAGCCGGCCCTGCGGGACCCCGACACGATGGACACCTTCGTCGACAGCTCGTGGTACTTCCTGCGCTTCCTGTCGCCGAACGACGCGGGCCAGCCTTTCGCGCCTCGCGAGGCGGACAAGTGGGGCCCGGTCGACTTCTACATCGGCGGCGTCGAGCACGCGATCCTGCACCTGCTCTACGCGCGGTTCATCACCAAGGCCCTCTTCGACATGGGCCAGGTGGAGTTCACCGAGCCGTTCTCGAGCCTCATCAACCAGGGCATGGTCATCCTCGACGGCGCGAAGATGTCGAAGAGCAAGGGCAACCTCGTGCTCTTCCAGGAGGAGCTCGAGCAGCACGGGGCCGACGTCCTGCGTGTGGCACTGGCTTTCGCCGGGCCCGTCGAAGACGACAAGGACTGGGCAGACGTCTCGACGACGGGAGCGGCGAAGTTCCTCGCCCGCGCGCTGCGCGTGGCCGCGGACGTCGACAGCGAGATCGACGTCGTCTGGGCCGAGGGGGATGCCGCGCTCCGTCGCGTCACGCACCGCCTGTGGGCAGACGCTCCGGGGCTCGTCGAGCAGACGAAGTTCAACGTCGTCGTCGCGCGACTCATGGAGCTCGTGAACGCCACCCGCAAGGTCATCGACAGCGGTGCGGGCGCGAGCGACCCGGCGGTTCGCGAGGCGGCCGAGGCGATCGCCGTCATCCTCGATCTGTTCGCTCCGCACACGGCTGAGGAGATGTGGGAGACGCTGGGCCACCAGCCCTTCGTCGGGCTCGCCGTCTGGCGTCAGCCCGACCCGACGCTCCTCGTCGAGGAATCCGTCACCGCGGTCGTCCAGATCGACGGGAAGGTGCGCGGCACGCTCAGCGTGTCGGCGAAGATCTCCTCCGACCAGCTCGAGGCGCTCGCCCGGAACGACGAGAAGATCGTCCGGGCGCTGAACGGCCGTGAGATCTCTCGAGCCGTGGTGCGCGCACCCAAGGTGGTCAGCTTCACCACCGCTCGCTGACGACGGCGGGGGAGTCGTCACAGGGTGACACACTTCCCCGCCGCCGTCGTCCGCGGGCTACCGTGGCGATCGTGCAGCCGCTTCCCGCCGTCATCCTGACCGTCGTGCTCGTCGCGTTCGTCGCGGCGATCGGCCTGGTCTCCCGGCGGTTGCACAATCGGACGCGCGACGTCGCGGACGGCGACGTCCTGACTCCCGCGATGGTCGACACGCCCGCCTTCGGCGAGTCTGCAACCCTGCTGCAGTTCAGTACCGAGCTGTGCTCTCGGTGCCCCGCAGCGCGGCGCGTGCTGTCGTCGCTCGCCGAGGATCATGACGGCGTCCGCCACGTCGAGGTGGACCTCACGCGTCGCCCCGACCTGACGCGCCGGTTCGACGTGATGCAGACACCCACGGTGCTCGTGCTCGACCGCACCGGGCGCGTGCGTCGACGCACCGGCGGGGTCCCGGATCGGTCCGCGCTCCAGGCCGAGCTCACCCGCCTCATGCAGGAGGTCTGAGATGACCACGATCGAACGCCTCGACGTGCGGGGGCCACGCTTCGCCGCGTCCATCACGGCGGCACTGCTGCTCGTGGCCTTCCTCGCTTCGCTTCTCGGAATCGCGACGGCGTCCGCGGACGCCGAACCGCGCCTGGCTGCAGCGCCGCTCGCCGATCGGGTCCTCGACGCGGGCTTCCTGCTCCTGGTTTTCGCCGCGCTGCTGTTCCTCTGGGGCGTCGTGTCGCCGCGGACCGCGCCCTGGGCTGTGCTCTTCCGCCGCGTCGTGCGGCCACGCCTGTCACCCCCGCGAGAGTTCGACGACGCGCGTCCGCCGCGTTTCGCGCAGGGAGTGGGCCTCACGGTGACGGCGGCGGGACTGCTCCTGCATCTCGCAGGCGTTCCGTGGGCGTTGCCGATCGCCGCTGCGCTCGCGTTCGCAGCCGCATTCCTGAATGCCGCGTTCGGCTTCTGCCTGGGCTGCGAGATGTATCTGCTGCTGCAGCGGGCGGGTCTTGTCGGGCGCGCGCGGGCGTAGCCCGATCTGACCGTACCTCCTCCGATTTCTGCGTCTGATCCGGTTTCCGAGCTCCAGGTTCGGGGTCGATTCGCGGTGTCGTCGACCCCCCTTGTGACGTCTGGAGGCCCGTCCTAGCTTGGGTGGCATTCACAGGGGCGGCTTCGACCGCGGGGACACGGTCGACCCCTCGCCGCCTCTATTCGGCGTGCAGTAAGGAGACGAAATGAACGACGAGACGATCAGCCCGGCAGCCCCTCTGTTCACCAGGCCCACGGAGGCGAAGGGCGCGCCGAGGCACGTGATTCCGCAGAACGAATCCCTTCCCGCAACGGCGAAGCAGATCGTCGAGGACGAGACGATCCTCGACGGAAATGCGCGTTTGAACCTCGCCACGTTCGTGAGCACGTGGATGGACGACGAAGCGAAGGATGTCTACACCTCGTCGTTCGACAAGAACATGATCGACAAGGACGAGTACCCGCAGACGGCGGCGATCGAGGACAACTGCTGGAGGATGCTCGCCAATCTGTGGAATTCTCCGGATGCCGGACACAGCATCGGCACCTCGACCATCGGCTCCTCGGAGGCCTGCATGCTCGGCGGGCTCGCGTTCAAACGGCGTTGGCAGCAGCTTCGCCGGGCACAAGGCAAGGACGCGTCCACTCCGAACCTCGTCATGTCGAGCGCCGTGCAGGTGTGCTGGGAGAAGTTCTGCAACTACTTCGACGTCGAGCCCCGATTCGTTCCGATCACCGAGGAGCACAAGACGCTCGACGGCCACGATCTGGAGAAGTACGTCGATGAGAACACGATCGGCGTGGTGGCCATCATGGGCGTGACGTACACCGGGATGTACGAGCCCGTCGCGCAGATCGCCGCGGCGCTCGACGCCATCCAGGAACGCACCGGTCTCGACATCCCCATTCACGTCGACGGCGCGTCAGGCGGGATGATCGCGCCCTTCCTGCAGCCCGACCTGGTCTGGGACTTCCGTCTCGAGCGGGTCCATTCGATCAGCACCTCGGGCCACAAGTACGGCCTGGTGTATCCGGGCCTCGGCTGGGTCGTGTGGCGCGAAGCGCGGTGGCTGCCCGAAGACCTCGTCTTCCAGGTGAGCTATCTCGGCGGCGAGATGCCGACGTTTGCGCTGAACTTCTCGCGGCCGGGCGCTCAAGTGCTGCTCCAGTACTACCTGTTCCTCCGGCTCGGTTTCGAGGGATACCGTGCCGTGCAACAGGAGTCGCAGGACGTCGCGAAGTATCTCGCCGCCGGGATCGGCGCGCTCGATGCGTTCGAGCTGTGGAACGACGGCAGCGACATCCCGGTGTTCGCGTGGCGTCTGAAAAAAGGACACACCGACAACTGGACGCTGTACGACCTGCAGGACCGGTTGCGGATGCGCGGCTGGCTGGTGCCGGCCTATCCGATGCCGGACGATCTCACCGACATCACGGTGCAGCGCATCGTCGTGCGCAATGGGCTGAGCATGGATCTCGCCCAGTCGCTGCTGGCCGACATCCAGCGCGAGGTGACGTACCTCGACGGCCTGCAGTCGCCCATGCCCACGGCCGCCGCGAATTCGGCGTTCCACCACTGAGGCGCGTCGTCATGTCCACGTCTCAGCCATCCCCCCGTACGACGCCGAACCATCCCCTGGCACCTCGGTCGAGCGTCACGACCTACCTCGGTGTCGGCCAACTCGCGCTGCTGACGCTCGTCGTCGTCGCGAGTCTCCGCTCGCTGCCGGCGATGGCGGTCTTCGGCCTCGGCAGCGTGACCCTGTACATCCTCCCGGCGATCTTCTTCCTGATTCCGACAGCACTGGTCGCGGCAGAGCTCGCAACGGGCTGGAAAGGCGGCATCTACGTCTGGATCCGTGAAGCGATGGGCAACCGCTGGGGCTTCACCGCCGTCTGGCTCCAATGGATCCAGAACGTCGTGTGGTACCCCACGCAGCTGGCGTTCATCGCCGCCGCGCTCGCGTTCGTCTTCCTCGATCCGTCGCTGTCGAGCTCGGGCTTCTTCACCGCTGTGGTGATCCTCGTGCTGTACTGGGGCTCGACGCTGGTGACGCTCCGCGGCGGAAACCTCTTCGCGAAGCTGGGCTCCTGGGGCGGCATCCTCGGTACGCTGCTCCCAGCAGCCATCCTGATCGTCTTCGGGGCGATCTGGGTCTTCACCGGCGAGAAGAGCCAGGTGCCGCTCACGCCCGACGCGGTGATCCCGCCGTTCACCGGCATCGCATCGATCGTGCTGATCGTGTCGAATTTCCTCGCCTATGCGGGCATGGAGGTCAACGCGGTGCACGTGAACCAGATGAAGGACCCGGGCCGCGGATTCCCGCGGTCGATCCTCATCTCGTCGATCCTGATCCTGCTGGTGTTCATCCTGCCGACGCTTGCCATCTCGGTTGCGGTGCCGCAGGAGGAGCTCGGACTGACGAACGGGATCATGCTCGCGTTCCAGGAGTACTTCCAGCACTGGGGCGTGGGGCAGTGGGCGACGGCCGCGATGTCGGCGCTCATCGCGGCGGGCGCTCTCGCCTCGGTGATCACCTGGATCGCGGGTCCGTCCAAGGGCGTGCTCGCGGCAGCGGAGACCGGGCTCCTCCCGCCGCTGCTGCAGAAGAAGAACAAGGCCGGCGTGCAGTCGGGCATCCTCATGCTGCAGGGCACGATCGTCACGATCCTGGCGGCGATCTTCATCGTTGTTCCCAACGTGAGCGCGGCATTCGTGGCACTGATCGACATGGCCGCGGCGCTCTACCTGATCATGTACATGATGATGTTCGCCGCTGCGCTCGTGCTCCGACGGACGCAGCCGGGCGTGAAGCGCACGTACCGGGTACCGGCCATGGGGCTGGTCGCCGGCGTCGGGTTCCTCGCGAGCCTCGCCGCGTTCGTGTTCTCGTTCATCCCGCCGTCGGGGTTCAGCGCCTTCTCGCCGGCGCTGTATCCCTGGATCGTCGGGCTGGTGATCATCGTCCTCGGGGCTCCGCCGCTCATCTTCTACGCCGTGCGCAAGCCGTCGTGGGACATGCGCACCGCGGAGGACAAGAGCGTTCCCGTCACCCATGAGGCGGATCCACCCCCCGGAGCGGATTCGGGATCTGCGCCGACAAGTCGACGACGACCGGACGGGACACCGGGCTCTCCCCACACGGGGTGATGCGCACGTTCTCCCGAAGCGACGACCCGCGGCCGAGCGGTCGGGAGCGTCCCGCCTAGCCTGACGGCGTGACTGCTCCCGACCCCGCTCCGGCCCGGCGCCGCCTGGGTGTCGGGGCACTGGTCGTCCTCGTTCTCGCCGCAGCGGCGGTGACTGTCGCGATCGGAATGATCCGCTCGCTCGCGGCGCCGGTGGCCGTGGTGAGTCCCGTCGTGACGCCGACGGCCGGGCCAGACAGCGACAGCGGCGCCGCCGCTGTCTACGTTCACGTCCATGGCGCCGTCGTGAGTCCCGGCCTGTATCGCCTGGACGCCGACGCGCGCGTGGTCGACGCTGTGGCCGCGGCCGGCGGGTTCAGCGACACGGCCGATCCGGCGGGAGTGAACCTCGCGCGCACCGTCACCGACGGCGAGCAGCTCTTCGTCCCCGAGCCCGGTCAAGCGCCGCCCGCGTCGGCAGGCAGCGGACCGTCCGGCGAGGCTAGTGCGGGCGGCCTCGTCGATCTCAACACGGCGGATGCCGCTGCGCTCGATACCCTCCCGCGCGTCGGCCCTGCCCTGGCCGAGCGGATCATCGCCTGGCGCGAGGAGAACGGGCGTTTCACGAGCGTCGAAGACCTGCTGGCGGTATCGGGGATCGGCGAGAAGATGCTGGAGGCACTGCGGGAACGGGTCCGCGTGTGAGCGGCCGCATCCGCCGTCGCGACCTCCGCCTGCTCCCCGTCGCGATCGGTGTCTGGGTGGCCGCACTCGTGGCGACGCACCATCCCGAGGTCGCGGGGATCCTGGCGACCGCGCTCTGGACGGCCGCGACGGGGTTGCTGGTGGCCTTGGCGATCTCCCTTCGCAGGTCACGCGGCGCCGCACGCCCGCGACGTACGCCGATCACGATCGTCGCCGTCACTCTCGCTTTCGCCGCCGCGGCCGTGTCACACACCGCGATGAGCGCGCCGGACCGCGATCGGGTCCTCGCATTGCCCCTCTCCGGCGGGCGGGTGGTGGCGATCGAGGCCGATGTCACGGGAAAGATGGAGAGCTCTGCGACGGGCTGGCGTTTCGACGCCATCGCCACCCGTATCCGGGTCGGCGGCGACGTCACCACGACCCGGGTGCCGGTCGTCGTCCGCACGGCCGAGCGTCCCGTCGGGCTCGACCTCGGCGCAACCGTCTCGCTCAGCGGCTCCGCCGCGCCTGCCCGGCCGGGAGAGCGGGCGGTCCTCGTCGTCACGGCGAGCGGCCCGCCGGAGGTGGTCTCCCGGCCACGCGGGCCCCTCGCGCTGGCTTCAAGCCTCCGGACAGCGCTGCTCGCGCAGGCCGCTTCGCTGCCGCAGCCGGGCGCGGGCCTGGTCGCAGGGCTCGCAGTCGGCGACACATCCGCGGTCACTGCCGAGCTCGATGCGCAGATGAAGACCGCTTCGCTCTCGCATCTGACCGCCGTCTCCGGGGCGAACTGCGCGCTCGTCGTCGGAACAGCGTTCATTGGCGCCGGGATGCTGGGGCTGCGCCGCCCGTGGCGCGTCACGATCGGGCTCGCGGCGCTCTCGGGCTTCGTGATCCTCGTCTCACCCGAGCCGAGCGTCGTGCGTGCGGCCGCCATGGCCGCGATCGCGATGCTCGCAGCGCTGCTCGGGCGCGCGGGCGCGGGAGCCTCCGTTCTTTGCCTGGCGATCGTCGTGTGCCTGATTGCCGATCCCTGGCTCGCAGGCAGCATCGGTTTCGCGCTTTCGTCGGCCGCGACGGGAGCGCTGATCCTGTTCGCCGGCCCCGTGAGCGACTCGCTTCACCGCGTCATGCCGCGACCCCTCGCGCTCGCCATCGCCGTGCCGGCCGCGGCGCAGCTCGCATGCACTCCGATCCTGGTGATGATCGACCCGAGGCTGCCTGTCTACGCTGTCCTCGCCAACGCGTTGACCGCGCCCGCGGCGCCGCTCGCGACCATCGCCGGCCTCGCGGCATGCCTGAGCGCCGGGGTGCCGCTGTTGGCGAGCGGTCTCGCCGCAGTCGCGTGGGTGCCCTGTGCCTGGATCGCCGCCACAGCGGAGGCGGTCGACGCCGTCCCGGGTAACTCGATCGCCTGGATCCCGGATGCGCCAGGGGTCATGCTGGCGACGCTCCTCTGCACCGCGCTGCTGCTGGCTATGCTGCCCGGCACCCCTCGCCGGGTTCATCGCATCTCGACGGGGCTCGTCGCCCTCGCAGTGGGCGGGGCGGTCGGCGCGGGCCTCGTAACGGGGCCGCTCGACCGCGCGCGAACACCCGAGGACTGGGCGATCGCAGTGTGTGACGTGGGCCAGGGCGACGCGGTCCTCCTACGATCGAGCGACGCCGTCGCGCTCGTCGACACCGGTCCCGATCCCGACGCCCTCCGCGCGTGCCTGGACCGCTTCGGGGTCAGCCGTATCGATCTCCTCCTACTCACCCATTTCGACCTCGACCACGTAGGCGGCAGCGATGCGGTCATGGGGCGCGTCGGGGTGGTTCTTCACGGCCCGGTCGCGGAGCAGCAGGAGGACCAGCTGCTGGCGCGGCTCGGCGCGGCCGGGGCAGAGGTGCGCACGGCTTCCGCCGGGATGGCGGGAATGCTGGGCGCCGCGGAGTGGGAGGTGCTGTGGCCACACAGTAGCGCGAGCGGGTTCGCGCCCGGCAACGATTCGAGCGTCGTGATCGATGTCCGCGGAGGCGGCATTCCCGCCGTGCTGCTCCTCGGCGATCTCTCGGAGACGCCCCAGCTGGCCCTCGGCGCCGCGCTGCGGTCGACATACGACGTCGTGAAGGTGTCGCACCACGGCAGCGCCGACCAAGCCGCGTCGCTGTACCGCCGACTCGGCGCACGTGTCGCCCTGATCGGGGTGGGGGACAACTCCTACGGCCATCCCCGCGAAGAAACCCTCGCCCTCCTGCGCTCGCTCGGGAACGAGATCGTCCGCACCGACGAGACCGGGGCGGCAGCCCTCACCATGACGGATGACGGCATCCGGGTGTGGCGCGAGCGTGTCGCGGTATCGGAGTGAACCGCGCGCCGTCAGCCGACCCCGTCGACCGAGGCTCCCGCCGCGTCATCACGTGATCGCGCGATGATCGCGAGCCTGGCGTGCAGATCCTCGACGGTCGAAGCGAGCGTCGCCGCGCCCGCATCGGCGGTCCACAGCTCGAGCGCGGTGTCGAAGAGGCCGGCCACCGTGCGGGAGATGAGTGCGGCGTCGACCGGATCGACGCCGCGCCTCGCGAGCCCATCGCGGATCGCCTGCGCCAGCACCGCTGACTTCGATCGCTCGCGCTCGATGAGATGTGGGTCGGTGGCGATGATCGATCGGCGCTCGCGGATCGCGTCGCGCCAAGCCTCCAGCTCGGGCGTGACGGCGAGCAAGCCGTGCATGGCCAGTGCCATCGGGTCGAGCCCGTCGGGCGCGGCGGCGAGAAGGTCGGCAACGACATCCGGAAACTCGCGCTCTCGCAGAAAGAGCACGTCGCGCTTGTCGGGAAAATGCCGGAAGAACGTCCGCGTCGTCAGACCCGCACGTTCCGCGATCTGCGGCACCGTGGTGGCCGCATACCCCTGCGATCGGAACAGCTCGATCGCCGCTCGTTCCAGGCGCAGTGCGGCATCGGGGGCCCAGCGTGGCATGAGGCGAGCCTACCTGATGACATCGTGTGACATCATGGACACGACGCAGTGATGACATATCGTGTCATCGCCTCTCGGAACGGAGCCCACCCCATGTCATCGAACGCCGCCGCTTGGCTCCCGTCTCCGCGAGCCGATCTCGTCGTCCGGCCCGCCGCGCTGCACGAGCCGGGCCCGGGCGAGATCCTCATCCGCAGCCGGGCGGTCGCGGTGAACCCGCTCGATGACGTCAAGCAATGGACCGGCGATCTGATGTACCGCTGGCTGCGCTATCCCGCCGTGCTCGGAGAGGATGTCGCGGGCGAGGTCGCCGCCGTGGGGGAGGGCGTGACGCGCTTCGCGGTGGGCGACCGCGTCGCCGCCTACGCGGTCGGGATGGAGCGCGGCCGACGCCATGAGGCGGAAGGCGCGTTCCAGCTCTACGTCGTCGTGCGAGAAGACCTCGCGACCCCGTTGCCCGACGGTCTTCCGTACGAGCAGGCCGCGGTGCTGCCGCTCGCCGTCTCGACGGCGGCCACGGCTCTCTTCCAGGATGATCAGCTCGCACTCCGCACCCCGACCTCTGACGCACCACCGACGGGCGAGACCGTGGTCGTGTGGGGCGGCGCGACGAGTGTGGGGAGCAACGCGATCCAGCTGGCGGTGGCGGCGGGCTATCGCGTCATCACCACCGCGTCACCGCACAACGAGGCGCGAATGCGCGAGCTCGGCGCGGAGCTCGTCGTCGACTACCGCGACCCCGCAGCCGTCGCCGCCGTCGTGTCGGGCGTCGGAGGCCGCTCGCTCGCCGGAGTGGTCGCGATCGGGGCGGGCTCAGGCACTGCCGCGGTGAGGATCGCCGCCGCGGCCGGCGCGCGTCGCGTCGCTCTGCTGAGCCCGCCGGTCGCTTTCACGTCGCTTCCGCGTCGCCGTGGCCCGAGCATCGCGTTCCTGCGCACGATGACGACGATCGGGTCGTCTCAGCTCGCGACGCAGGCTCGGGCTCGCCGCCACGGCATCGCGGCCCGGTTCGTCTGGGGAAGCTCTCTCATGGCCAACAGCGTCGGACCCATGCTGTGGGAGCAGTACTTGCCCGGGGCTCTCGCCGAGGGCCGGCATGTCTGTGCCCCCGAGCCCGAAATCGTCGGGGAAGGTCTGGAGAGCATTCAACGCGCGCTGAACCTGCTTCACGCAGGCGTCTCGGCCCGAAAGCTCGTCGTCCGCCTGTAGTGCCACCGATCGGGGTCGGTGGTCGCGATTAGGCTGGGAGCATGCCGCCGAGTCCCCGACGTCCTGCCGCCCGCGGTGCCGCGAAGTCGGCCATCCGGCAGCTGTCGTGGCGCGCGCCGGAACCGGCGCCCATCGTGCTCGTCGCAGGCCCCGAGGAGGTGTGCGCGGAGCGCGCCATCGCCGGACTCCGCGACTATCTGAAGGCCGAAGACCCGAGCCTCGAGGTCTCCGACATCCGCGCCGACGACTACACCGCGGGCACCCTTCTCGGGATGGCGTCACCCTCACTCTTCGGCGAACCTCGGCTCGTGCGAGTGGCGGGCGTCGAGAAGTGCTCCGACGCCTTCCTCACGGAGGCCCTCGCGTATCTCGAGAATCCGCAGGAGGGCGCCACGATCGTCCTGCGGCACACGGGTGCGAGTGTCCGGGGCAAGAAGCTGCTCGAGGCCATCCGTTCCGGCATCGGGGGCGGTGTCGAGATCTCGGTTCCCGCGATCAAGCGCGACTCCGACCGTTTCGACTTCGCGGCGGGCGAGTTCAAAGCCGCGGGCAAGCGAATCGCTCCGTCGGCGCTCCGGAGCCTCGTCTCCGCTTTCGCCGACGACCTGACCGAGCTCGCTGCCGCCTGTCAGCAGCTCATCTCGGACGTGCCCGGTGACATCGGCGACCAGGTCGTCGAGAGGTACTACGGGGGCCGCGTCGAGACGACCGCCTTCGCCGTCGCCGACACCGCGATCGCCGGCCGCTACGGCGAGGCCCTCATCACGCTGCGGCACGCTCTGGCCAGTGGGGCCGACCCCGTGCCGCTCGTCGCCGCGATCGCCTCGAAGCTGCGCACTATGGCCCGCGTCGTCGGCACGCGCGAGCCGTCTGCCGCGCTCGCTGCCCGGCTCGGCATGAAGGACTGGCAGGTCGACAGAGCCAAGCGCGATCTCGTCGGCTGGACGGAATCCGCCCTCGCGACCGCGATCCAGGCGGCCGCCCGCGCGGATGCCGAGGTGAAGGGCGCCTCGCGCGACCCGGTCTTCGCGGTCGAGCGGCTTGTCACCGTCATCGCGACGCGGGCACCCTACGGGTCCTGACCGCGCAGCGAGGCGCCACTGAACCCGCCGCGAAGAGCGGGCACAAAGCGAAAGGCCCGCCCCACGAGGGGACGGGCCTTCGACAGCGGGGCTCAGAGAGCGGCGACCTGCTTCGCGATAGCCGACTTGCGGTTCGCAGCCTGGTTCTCGTGGATGACGCCCTTGCTCACGGCCTTGTCGAGCTTCTTCGAAGCCTTGGCCAGCGCCTTCTCGGCAGCAGCCTTGTCGCCGGCGGCGATGGCCTCGCGGGTGCGACGCACCTCGGTCTTCAGCGCGCTCTTGACGGCCTTGTTGCGCTCGCGCGCCTTCTCGTTGGTCTTGTTGCGCTTGATCTGCGACTTGATGTTCGCCACGTTCGACGTATCTTTCGTTCGGAGTTTTCGGTGGATGTGCCGGGCGACAGTAGAGGGATGCCGCACGGCGGTCGTGTGAGGGAGGAACCCACACGGCAAGCCGACTTGAGAGTCTATCAGGTCGCGCCGCGAGAGCCGGTATTCGCGAGGGTCGCGAGGGCCAGATCGATGACGGCGTTGAACACGCGCGGACGCATGGCCGTGACGAGGTGGCTGGTGCGGGGGACGACGATCAACTCCGCCTCGGGCGCGAGCTTCGCGAACAGCCGTTCATTGACGCGCAGCTGGTCGTACTGGCCGTTGACGAACCAGGTCGGCACATCGATTCGTCGGATCGCCGCGAGCAGGTCGAGCACCGACAGGCTCGCCAGCGCGACGTCCTGGGCGTCATAGGCGTATCCGCCGGCGCCGAAGTCCGGCCGGGTCTCGACGGGAAGCGTACGGTCGAGCACCCAGTCGGTGATCCGCTGGCCGCGGCCGGGCAAGCGGTCGAACCCGAGGGCGAGCGCTCGATAGACCGCGAGGCCGAATCCACGGGGGATCGCGGTGCAGGATGCGGCGATGAAGGCCGAGACCGGGGGACGTTCCTCGCGGCCGACGTAGGCGGTGCTCAGCAGCCCACCCATCGAGTGGCCCACCAGCAAGACGGGGCCGCGCTCAGCGGCATCCCGAACCGCATGGTCGATCGTCGCTAACGCACCATCAAGGGTGAAGGTCTCAGCCATGCGGGTGCCGTGCCCCGGCAGATCGAGCGCGGTGACGGGAATACCGCGATCCTCAAGATGGGCCACCTGAGCGCGCCACATCGTGGCTGAGGTCCGGATCCCGTGCACGAGCACCACCTGCGCGGTCATGCTCCCACCCTACGGACCGGAACCCGGTGCGGGGAGCGGCGCGACGAGCACACGAACGAGTGTGGGCGACCGGTGATCCCGGCCGCCCACACGTCGCATCAGCGCGTCCGCGAACTCATCGCTCCGAGACGGCACCCCGTCGCCGCGTCACCGCGATGACGCCGCCCGCAACGAGGAGCATCGCTCCCGCGAGCAGAACGCCCAGCGGCGTCTCCGCTCCGGTCACCGCGAGCTGCCCGGAGCGGACGACGGTGATCGCGAAGTCCAGCGGCTGTTCCCCTTCCGTCGAGATCCGCAGCGTGTGCGCGCCCACCGCGAAGTCTGCGGGAATCGCCACCCGGAACGTGGTGACCCCCGAGCCGTCAGCGGCCGGGATGCCGCGTACCTCGATCGGCTCGCTGAACAGGGTCGCGCCGATCTGCTGGCCGGGCTCGATGCCCGAGACGCGCACATCGATGAACCCGCCCTGCTCGACCCGAGTGGTGGAGAGGTCGACCTGCGCCCACGCCGCCGTGCCCGGGTCGACACCCGGCTCGGTGCCCGGGGCGGTGCCCGGCTCGCCGATACGGACGGGGATCGTGACCGTCGTCTCCGTGGCATCCGTCGTCAGGACGAGCTCGGCGGCGCCGTCCGGGAGGTCGGCCGGAAGCGGCACCGACACGACCGTGCTTCCGCCCGCGACCGGTGCGGACGCGATGACCTCGCCGCCGAGCGAGACATCCACCGCACCGTTCTGGGGTGCTCCGAGGCTCGTCATGTCGAGGTTCGACACGGTGAGCTGGAGCGTCGAGCCCGCGGCCGCGGTCTCGGGCACGCCCTGGACGCGGACGGCGCGCTTCGTGAACGAGGGCGCGACGGGCTGCTGCGCGCCGAGGTACTCGATCCAGGCCTCGTGGTCGAGGAAGCCGGTGTCGACGTAGTCGGTGCCCGCGGCGAAGGCGCGGAAGTTGTCTCCCGAGCCGGATGCGAGGAACGAGAGCGTGCCGATGCGGTACTCGGCGTCGAGGTCGAGCGGTTGGCCGTCGACCGTGACCGAGGTGATCCGGCTACCCTCCGGGCGGGTGTCGTCGAACGTGTAGGTCACGTTGTCGGACAGGCCCAGCTGCAGGTAGGGACGCGACGGCACGTTGCCGTCCTTGTCGCGCTGCCACTGCTGTTCGAGGACGCGCACGAAGTCGGCTCCCGTCAGGGTCACGAGGGCCATCGTGTTGTTGAACGGCAGCACGGCGTAGGCCTGACCCCAGGTGATCGTGCCGTCCGGCACGCCCGCGACCGCGTTGGCCCCGAACTCGGCCTGCGTGTCGAACAGGTCGGCCCGGAGGCCACCGGAGTTCGTCACGCCGATCTGCGCGCCGTTCGGCAGATTCGCCAGGTTGGAGCGGATCGACTCCGCGACGAGGTTTCCGAGCGAGGACTCCGACGCCCGGTCGTCGCGCTTGCCGCCGGCGTAGGCGCCGTCGGCGTACGACCCGCCCGAGTACGCGCTGGTGATGTCGGCGGAGATCGTCGCGACCGGCGTGTTGCCGATCTCAGCGAAGTCCGCGAGCGCCTGCCGGACGATCTCGTCGACCTCGGCCACGCGCGGGTACGTCGCGATCAGGTCGGCGGCGGGGGTCTTGGTCTGTCCGACGTTCTCCTGCGTGTGCGAGACGACCTCGCCGCTCGTGGGATCGACAGAAAGAACGACCTTGCCGACGAACTCTCCGTACGAGCCGGTCTGGACGATCGGACGAGTCCGGTCCGTTCCCGGGATCGGCGCCGACCACGCGTAGAGCTTGTGCGTGTGACCGGTGTAGATGGCGTCGACCTCGGGGGAGGTCTCGTTGACGATGCGGGCGAAGACCGCACTGTCGGCGACGGCCTCGTCGAGGCTCGCGTCCGAAGCGCTGTCGGCCGCACCCTCGTGGTAGAGCGCGACGATGACGTCGGCCTGGTCGCCGGAGCCGTCGGTGAGGTCGGTTGCGACGCGGTTGACCGCTTCGACGGGGTCGCCGAACTCGAGACCGGCGATGCCCGCGCCGCTCACCAGCGACGCGGTCTCCTCCGTCACGACGCCGATGACGCCGATCGTGAGGCCTTGAGACTCGATGAGCTCGTACTCGTCGAACTGGGGATCGGTCGTACCGGCGGCGTAGACGTTCGCCCCGAGGTGCGAGAAGTCGGCACGCGGGATGACGCGGTCGCGCAGGTCGGCGAAGCCGCGGTCGAACTCGTGGTTGCCCACCGCGCTCGCCCGCAGGTCGAGGGCGTTCAGCACGTCGATCGTCGGCTCGTCCTGAGCGAGTGACGACGCCGGGAGCGAAGCCCCGATGTTGTCACCGGCCGACAGCAGCACAGCGTCGGGAGCGGCGGCGCGCAGCTCCTCGATGGTTCCGGCGAACCCGACGGTCCCCGGAACCTCGGGCTGGGCCTCCACCTTGCCCTCGGCGGGCTTGGCAGGCGTGACGCCGGTGATGCGGCCGTGGAAGTCGTTGATCCCGAGCAGCGTCAGATCGATGGGCTCGACCGGGGCTGTGGCCTCCGCCGAGAGACCGACCTTGACCGGGTCGTGATCGGAGGAGCGGAAGGGGCCGTCGTCGTGGAAGTTCACCGGGAAGTAGTTGTACCGGCTGTACTCCAGGAAGATCGACTCGCCCGCATTGATGTTCCACACGTCGGCGCCCGTAGCGCGCTCGTACGCGGCCTCGTTCATGAGGATGTGGTCGAGCGAGCCGGAAAGCTCCTGGAACACGTAGCTGGTGTCCGTCGGATCGAACGTGATCCCCGCGTCGACATATCCCGACTCGTAGAACACCTGCATCGGGTCCTCCTGCGAGTAGGAGTTGAAGTCTCCCGCCAGCAGGACGGAGTCCACGTCGCCCTGGATCCGATCGACCCACGCGTCGAGCGAGCGCGCCTGTCGCACGCGCGACTCGTTCGAGGCTCCCTGGCCGTCTCCCGTGTCGGCGTCACCCGCCCAGGGACCCGCCGAGCCCTTCGACTTGAAGTGGTTGACGACGAAGAGGAACGGCTCGCCGCCGTCGACCGGGGCGAAGGCCTGCGCGATCGGAGCCCGTGCGTTCTGGAAGGCCTCGCCCGCGTCGGACTCGGTTCCGAGAGCCCGAGCGTCGCCGACGCGTTCGACGGCGCTCGGCTGGTAGATGATCGCGTTCGTGATGACGTCGCGCCCCGCGGCATCCGGCAGCTCGTCCGACGACGGCACGAACGCCCAGCGCTCCGAGCCGGCCGCCGCGTTCAGAGCGGCGACGAGCGAAGCGGTCGCCTCGTCAGGCTGCTCACCGAGCCGCGCCGAGTCCTCGATCTCCATGAGACCGACGACGGAGGCATCGAGCGCGTTGATCGCGGCGACGATCTTCTCCTGCTGGCGTTCGAAGGATGCCGCGTCCCACGCCCCGCGCTGATCGCAGCCCCCGCGGACGTTGGTCCCCTTGCCCTCGCGATCGGTGTAGGCCTGGCAGGTGCTGTCTTCGACACCCAGGGTCGTGAAGTAGTTCAGGACATTGAACGACGCCACCGAGACGTCCCCGCCGACCTCCGCCGGAACGGCGGTGCGCGTGTTCTCGACGGTGATGTCGTCGTCGCGGTTCTCACCGGCGACGATGTGCCGCACGGGGCTCAGCTTCCACGCGTCGTTGCGGTAATCGAAGACGACCGGCGCGTCGAACGTCACCCGAGCGCCGACGCGAACGGGCTCGCTGGTCGAGATGTAGGGCGGTGTCGCACCGGCTGCCCCGAGGTTGCTCGACGACCCGTCGTCGAGCACCACGCGGCGTGCGGCGTTGTCCGCCGCGACGGCCGCCGCTTCCGCGGAACCGGGACGAGCGACATCCGTGGGCTGGCGCAGCGGCTCGGCACCCGTGGCGAGCACGAGCTCGCCGAATCGGTTGAGGTTGTAGTTGTCGGCGACGACGAAGTCGCCCTGCGGCTGAACCAGCATCGACTCGAGCGCTTGGCGGTGCGCGTCGTCGGTCGGCCACGCCACCGTCGCCGGCACCACCGGGGCCGCGTCGGCGATCGCCGTCGCACCTCCCGGGCCGACGGTGAGCTGCGTCAGCCCGAAGTAGTCGCCCACGACACCGGTGACGCGCACCGTGCTACCGGGCGTGACCTCTCCGACCGCAGCGGGGGAGTAGACGAAGATCGCGTCGGAGGCCCGATGCGTCGCGAAATCGATCGCACCGCCGGTGCCTCCTGTCTGGATGACGTAGCCGTTGTACCCGCCCGTGGGATAGTGCGCCGTGACGACGCCTTCCGTCGTGACGGTCTGACCTGCCAGGGGCGAACGAGCGCCCGTGCCCTGGATGTCGGCGATGGTCGCCGTCACGGGCTCACCGGGCTCACCGGGCTGCTCCGGCTCACCAGGCTGCTCAGGGGTCGTGCCGGCCTTGCCCTGGGGCGTCGGCGCTCCGCCAGCGAAGTCGGCCCGGTTGTCGGACGTGTTCCGCGCGGCCTCGTCGCGGGCGATGCTCGTCGCGTTGGACGTCGCCGGTGCCGCGCCGGAGCCTGCGAAGTCGGTCGCGTTGCCCCACCCGACGTAGTCGACGACAGCGTCGTTCTGCGCGAGGCCCGATCCGCCGCTGAGCGCGGCCGTCGAGTTCACGAGCGCGACCTTGCCCTGCGTGCCGCTCATCGGGATGGAGCCCTCGATGTCGGCCGTGAAGCCGGGCAGCGCGGCGTTACCGCCGATGGCCTGGCCGATCAGCAGGTGCCCGCCGGGCTCGATGGTGGCACCCGCCAGAGTGGTCACCTGCCAGTTGGAGCCCGTGCTCGACGCGTACTGGACGCTCCAGCCGTCGAGCGACACGGCGGCATCCGAGGTGTTGCGCAGCTCGATGAAGTCGCGGTTCAGGGGCGCGCCGCTGTTTCCACCACCGCCGTAGATCTCGTTGATCACGACGGGCGCGTCAGCGCCGACCGCGGCACTCGCGGGCATCGCGGCCCACCCCACACCTCCCGCCACGATCGCGACGGCGGCGCTCGAGGCCACCCATCTGTGCCAGGGGCGTCGCGCGGGCGCGACAGGGTCTGCTGTGATCACGGTGCTCTCCCGGAGGCGGACCGGGCGCGGGGGATATCGCGCAACCACCGGCCGCCGCACTGAGCATTCGACGTCATCGACGTGTTCGGCAAGTAGCGGAATGGTTAATTGTTTATCACCCAGCTGAGTGCTGGCGTGTCCGGCCTTCGGCCTCGTAGCATCCCGCGCGCGAGGGTTCGCGGCAGTGCCGTCGCGCGGCCCCGGGTAGACTCTCCGGGACATGTCTCCGCGCGCACTCCAGCCGCTCGCGCCTGCCGCAACGCCGCCCGAGCTCATCCGCAACTTCTGCATCATCGCCCACATCGACCACGGCAAGTCGACGCTGGCCGACCGGATGCTGCAGATCACCGGCGTCGTCGCCGACCGCGACATGCGGGCCCAGTACCTCGACCGCATGGACATCGAGCGCGAGCGCGGCATCACGATCAAGAGCCAGGCGGTCCGGATGCCGTGGTCGAAGGACTCCGGCACGTTCGCGCTGAACATGATCGACACGCCCGGTCACGTCGACTTCACGTACGAGGTCAGCCGCTCTCTCGCGGCGTGCGAGGGCGCCATCCTGCTCGTCGACGCCGCGCAGGGCATCGAGGCTCAGACGCTCGCCAACCTCTACCTCGCACTCGAGAACGACCTGCAGATCATCCCGGTCCTCAACAAGATCGACCTCCCGGCGGCCGACCCCGAGAAGTACGCCGCGGAGCTCGCTAACCTCATCGGCGGTGACCCCGAAGACGTCCTCCGCGTCAGCGGCAAGACCGGCATGGGGGTCGAAGATCTGCTCGATCGCATCGTCGACCGCATTCCCGCCCCCGTCGGCGACCCCGAGGCACCGGCGCGCGCGATGATCTTCGACTCTGTCTACGACGCCTACCGCGGCGTCGTCACCTACGTCCGCATGGTCGACGGCAAGCTCGAACCGCGCGAGCGCATCCAGATGATGTCGACGCGCGCGACGCACGAGCTGCTCGAGATCGGCGTCTCGAGCCCCGAGCCGATCCCCACGAAGGGACTCGGCGTCGGCGAGGTCGGCTACCTGATCACGGGTGTGAAGGACGTCCGCCAGTCCAAGGTCGGCGACACGATCACCAACCACCGCAAGCCGGCGTCCGAGGCGCTGCCCGGATACACCGACCCCAAGCCGATGGTGTTCTCCGGCATCTACCCGATCGACGGCAGCGACTACGGCGACCTGCGCGAGGCTCTCGACAAGCTCAAGCTGTCAGACGCGTCGCTCCAGTACGAGCCGGAGACCTCGGTCGCGCTCGGATTCGGATTCCGCTGCGGCTTCCTCGGGCTGCTCCACCTCGAGATCATCACCGAGCGCCTGTCACGCGAGTTCGGCCTCGACCTCATCACGACGGCACCGTCGGTGACCTATGAGGTCGCGACCGACACCGGCGAGACCGTCGTGGTGACCAACCCCAGCGAGTACCCCGACGGCCGCGTCGCCGAGGTGTCCGAGCCGGTCGTGAAGGTCGGCATCCTCGCCCCGAAGGACTACGTGGGCACGGTCATGGAGCTCTGCCAGTCGCGCCGCGGCACCCTCCTCGGCATGGACTACCTGAGCGAGGATCGCGTCGAGCTGCGCTACAACATGCCGCTCGGCGAGATCGTCTTCGACTTCTTCGACCACCTCAAGTCGCGCACGCAGGGCTACGCGAGCCTCGACTACGAGCCCGCCGGGTCGCAGACCGCCGACCTGGTGAAGGTCGACATCCTCCTCCAGGGTGAGAAGGTCGACGCGTTCAGCTCGATCGTCCACCGCGAGAAGGCCTACGCTTACGGCACGATGATGACCGAGCGCCTGCGCAAGCTCATCCCGCGCCAGCAGTTCGAGGTGCCGATCCAGGCCGCCATCGGCGCACGCATCATCGCCCGCGAGAACATCCGCGCGATTCGCAAGGACGTCCTCGCCAAGTGCTACGGCGGTGACATCACGCGTAAGCGCAAGCTCCTCGAGAAGCAGAAAGAGGGCAAGAAGCGCATGAAGATGGTGGGTCGCGTCGAGGTGCCGCAGGAGGCGTTCATCGCCGCGCTGTCGGGCGACGTCGAGGGCAAGGACAAGAAGTAGCCCCACGGGGAGCAACGAGGAGACCCATGCATCAGCGACGCGGGACCTTCCGAGACGAGACCGTCGACTACGCGGCGGTCGGTGCGACGCGCGCCCACGACCTCATGGCGTATCCGCCCGAGCACAGCATCCCGGCCGAAGACGCCTGGCGGATCGGCAGCGGGCAGGCACGCTTCGACACCGCCGCCGACCTCCTCATGTCGTGGGCGGCGCTCCGTGGGGCAGGTCTGCGCGTAGCCGATGTGCGGCCCGCATCGGGGCCGATGTACACCGGCGTCGCGTTCGACGACCAGGGCAACGCCGTCGCACCCAGCAGCATGGAGCACGAGCAGCGCTTCGCTGCGGACGGCACCCCCTACGTCGGAGCCGGCACCACCCTGCAGGTCCACGGCCGGGTGTCGGGCCAGAGCGCGGATGCCGAACTGCGGGTGATCTTCGTCGACGAGGAGCCGCGACGTGTCGCGTTCGCGCTCGGCACGGTCGGCGGCTCCGTCGTGAGCGGTGAGGAGTCGTTCCTCCTCGAGTGGCGCGACAACGACGAGGTCTGGTTCGTCGTGCGAGCGTTCGACCGCCCGACAGCGCTGGCCTATCGCCTGCTCAAGGGCCTCGTCCGTCGTCGGCGCCGGCTGCTGTTCCAGGGATATCTCCGCGCGATCTCGCCGCTGTACGCGACGCCCGGCGCCTGATGGGGGCGGCACTGCCGATCGGTGATCCGGTGCCGGTCGGCGGCACCCTGCCGGACGACCTCGTCATCGACCCCGATGTGCCCTTCGGGGTATACCTGCACGTCCCCTTCTGCCGGGTGCGGTGCGGATACTGCGACTTCAACACCTACACCGCCACCGAGCTGCGGGGCGCGCGGCAGGACGCGTACGCCGACGAGGTGCTGCGCGAGATCGCGCTGTCGGCCTCCGTGATCGACGAGCGCGGCCCCCGGCGTGCGGCGCAGACCATGTTCTTCGGCGGCGGCACACCCACGCTGCTTCCGGCCGGCGACCTCGCGCGGATGCTCCAAGGAGTGCGTGACACCTTCGGCATCGCCGCCGACGCGGAGGTCACGGTCGAGGCGAACCCGGACACGATGAGCGCGCGCGTCGCCGACGAGCTGGCCGCGGCGGGCGTGACGCGCCTGTCGATCGGCATGCAGTCGGCCGTACCGCACGTGCTGGCGGCCCTCGACCGGACGCACGACCCCGCGAACGTCTCGACCGCCGTCGCCGCCGCGCGCGTGGCCGGACTCGACGTCTCGGTCGACCTGATCTACGGCGCGCCGGGGGAGAGCCTCGACGACTGGCGGCGCTCGGTCGACACCGCGGTGGCGCTCGAACCCGACCATGTGTCCGCCTATGCGCTGATCATCGAGGAGGGCACCCGTCTCGAGCGTCAGATCCGCCGCGGTGAGGTGGCCGCGCCCGACGACGATCTCCAGGCCGACATGTACGAACTGGCCGATGACCGTCTCGCCGCCGCCGGCTTCTCCTGGTACGAGGTCTCGAACTGGGCCCGGTCGACCGACCAGCGCTCGCGCCACAATCTCGCCTACTGGCGGGGCACCGACTGGTGGGGATACGGACCGGGGGCACACAGTCACCTCGCGGGTCTCCGATGGTGGAACGTCAAGCACCCGGCCGCATACGCCCAGCGTCTCGCGGCAGGCGACTCGCCCGCGGCCGGGCGGGAGCGCCCCGATGCGGATGCCCGGCGCCTGGAATCCGTGCTCCTGCGTTCGCGGATCGTCGACGGACTCGCGATCGACGAACTGGACGCCCATGCACGCCGCTCCGTGGCATCCCTCATCGCCGACGGTCTCATCGAGGGCCCCGAAGCCGTCCGCGGTCGCGTCGTCCTCACCCGGCGCGGACGCCTCATGGCCGATGCTGTCGTTCGCACGCTCACGGAGTGATCGCGCGGAGACGGCCCGGGTCCTCCACGGGATAGAATTGGCACTCGCAGACATCGAGTGCCAAACAGGAGGTGACGGACATGGTCTCAGAGCGCGGACTGCAGGTGCTGCGGGCGATCGTGCAGGACTATGTCGACACCCGCGAGCCCGTGGGAAGCAAGTCGATCGTCGAACGCCATGCCTTCGGCGTCTCGGCCGCCACGATCCGCAACGACATGGCGCTCCTCGAGGACGAGGAGCTCATCGCCGCCCCGCACACGTCGTCGGGACGCGTCCCGACCGACAAGGGATACCGCGTCTTCGTCGATCACCTGGCGGGCCTGCGCCCTCTGAGCGCGGCCCAGCGCTCGGCGATCACGACCTTCCTCGACGGACCGACCGACCTCGACGACCTCCTCGTCCGCACGGTGCGCGCTCTCACCCAGCTGACCGGCCAGGTCGCGATGGTGCAGTATCCGTCGTTCGCGCGCGCACAGGTGTCGCATCTCGAGCTGGTCGACCTGGGCGGCGGGCGTCTCGTCGTCATCGTCGTGACCGACACCGGTCGCGTCTCCCAGCGCGTCGGAGTGGTGCGGACACTGCTCGATGAGGGACAGTTCGCCGTGGCCAAGGCGACACTGCGCGCAGCCGTCACCGGCGCCGCCGTGCGCGACGCGGTCACCGCCGTCTCAGCCCTCGCGGAGGGCGACTCGGTGGGCGATCCGATCGGCGACGCCGTGCGAGAGATCGCACGTATCCTCGTCGAAGAGCTCGAGACGTTCCGTCAGGACCGGCTCGTGATGGCCGGGACCGCGACGCTCGCGCGCCGCGAGGCCGACTTCCGCGGGAGCATCTACCCCCTCCTCGAGGCCATCGAGGAACAGGTGACGCTGCTTCGGCTCATGGGCGAGATGGTCGCCGACGACCGCGGCGTCGCAGCGCGGATCGGCCGCGAGAACGAGGCGTACGGGCTGTCCGAAGCTTCGGTCGTCACGAGCGACTACGACGTCCCGGGCTCGCATGCCCGGGTCGGCCTGATGGGACCCACCCGCATGGACTACCCGACGAACCTCGCGACGGTCCGCGCCGTCGCGCACTACCTCAGCCGGCTCCTCGACGAAGACGAGAAGTCCCGCTGACCCACCCACCCACGCCCCTCCGGGCGGAAAGGCGATCCGTGGCTGACCACTACGAGGTCCTGGGCGTCGCGCGCGACGCGTCGCCCGACGAGATCAAGAAGGCGTACCGACGCCTGGCACGAGAACTGCACCCCGACGTGAACCCGGGCGAGGATGCGTCCGAGCGATTCAAGCTCGTAACCCACGCTTACGACGTCCTCAGCGACCCCGAACAGCGTCAGCGCTACGACATGGGCGGTGACTCCGCCGGCGGCTTCGGCGGCGCCGCCGGCTTCGGGGGCTTCAGCGACATCTTCGAGACCTTCTTCGGCGGCGGCGCCGGAGGCGGCGGTCGCGCCGGGCGTCCGCGCTCCCGACGCGAGCGCGGACAGGACGCCCTCGTCCGGGTCACCCTCGAACTGGGCGACGTCGTGTTCGGCGTGCATCGCGACATCGAGGTCGACACCGCCGTGCTCTGCGACACGTGCCAGGGCTCGTGCTGCCAGCCGGGAACACAGCCGGTCACCTGCGACGTCTGCCACGGCGCGGGGAACGTGCAGCGCACCGTCCGGAGCCTCCTGGGCAATGTCGTGACGTCGCAGCCCTGCAACGTCTGCCAGGGCTACGGCACGACGATCCCGTACCCGTGCACCACCTGCCAGGGGCAGGGACGTGTCCGGGCTCGCCGCACCGTCTCGCTCGACATCCCCGCCGGCGTCGAGACGGGCCTGCGCCTGCAGCTTCCCGGATCCGGCGAGGTCGGCCCGGCCGGCGGCCCCAACGGCGACCTCTACCTCGAGGTCACCGTCGCTCCGCACGACGTGTTCAGCCGCGAGGGCGATGACCTGCTCGCCACGCTCGAGGTGTCGATGCCCGATGCCGTCCTCGGCACCAGCACGACGATCGAGTCACTCGACGGCCCCGTCGACCTCGAGCTGCGCCCGGGCGTCCAGTCCGGCGATGTCCTCACCATCAAGGGACGCGGGATCACTCCGCTTCGCGGCACGACGCGCGGAGATCTGCGCGTCGGCGTCCATGTCGTCACCCCGACGCGCCTCGACGCCAAGGAACGGGCGCTCATCGAGGAGCTGAAGAAGCGGACGAAGTCTCCGGCCCCGCAGCTCGCCGAGTTCCACCAGGGCCTTTTCGCCAAGCTCCGCGATCGGTTCCGGAACAGCTGATCGCATGGCGTTGCACTTCCTGGTCGACCCGCCGCTCACCGCTCAGCCGGCCGAGTCCGTCGAGCTCACCGGCGCCGAAGCCCATCACGCGGCGGGCGTGCGACGCGTGCGGGTCGGTGAGGCGGTGACCGTCGGCGACGGCGCGGGAGCGTGGCTGGAGGGGACCGTCACGGCCGCCGATCCCAAACTGGTACGCATCGAGGTGCACTCGCGGGTCGAGCACCCCGCGCCCGCGCGGCGCGTGACACTGATCCAAGCGCTCGCGAAGGGCGATCGCGACGAGCTCGCGGTGCAGGCCTGCACCGAGCTGGGTGTCGACGCGATCGTGCCCTGGCAGGCTGCGCGAAGCGTGTCGCGGTGGAGCGGGCCGAAGGTCGAGCGCGGTGTGCAGCGGTGGGCGACCATCGCCCGCGAAGCGGCGAAGCAGGCGCATCGCGCGTGGCTGCCCGACGTGGCAGCACCCGTGTCGACGTCCGAGATCGCGGTGCGGTGCGGTGCGGAGCGGGTGCTGGTGCTCGAGCCGACGGCGACGCGACGACTGAGCGATGTCGAGCTGGGCGAGGGCGACGTGTCGCTCGTCGTCGGCCCGGAGGGCGGGATCGCCGCCGATGAGCTCGACTCACTCATCGCCGCCGGCGCGCTCACGGTGCGTCTGGGCGACACGGTCCTGCGTACCTCTACGGCCGGCCCGGCCGCGCTGGGCGTCGTCAACGTCGCCCTCGGCCGCTGGTGACGCCGAGCCGTCCGTCCCGTCGTCGAACCCCGTCGATAGACTGAACGAATGAGCGAACCGTCTGTCTTCACGCGCATCCTTCGCGGCGAGATCCCCTCCGAGATCATCGCCGAGACCGAGAACGCGTTCGCCATCCGCGACATCGCGCCGCAGGCGCCCGTCCACCTCCTCGTGATCCCCAAGACCGAGCGCTACCGCACGGTCGTCGAACTCGCCGCGGGCGACCCCGCCCTTCTCAGCGAACTCGTCGGGCTCGCCAACGCCGTCGCCGCCGAACACTCCGACGGCGACTTCCGACTGATCTTCAACACCGGCCCCGGCGCGGGACAGACCGTGTTCCACGTTCACGCCCACGTCCTCGCCGGTGGCCTCTCCGAAGGGAGCCTCGGTGGCTGATGCTTCCGAACCCGCCGTCGCGACGATCCTCGCCGACGGTGTCGCCATGGTCCAGCTGCTCGGACCCCAAGACCGTCTCCTGCGCGTCGTCGAGCGGGAGCACCCCGACGTAGATGTCCTGGTTCGCGGCAACGAGATCACCCTGACCGGGACGGCGGATGCCGTCGCCGCAGCCCGATCGCTCGTCGACGAGCTGATCGCCATGGCTCGCGCGGGACAGGGGCTCGACCCGAGCGATGTCACGACGTCCAGCCGCATCCTGCAGCGCCGGAGCGGCGATGAGGGCCCCCGTCCGTCCGAGGTGCTGGGCGAGGCCATTCTCTCCTCGCGCGGCAAGGTCATCCGCCCCAAGACCCTCGGTCAGAAGGCCTACGTCGACGCGATCGACGAGAACACGATCGTCTTCGGCATCGGTCCCGCGGGAACCGGCAAGACCTACCTCGCGATGGCGAAGGCGGTGCAGGCCTTGCAGCGCAAGGAGGTCAACCGCATCATCCTGACGCGCCCCGCCGTCGAAGCGGGGGAGCGCCTGGGCTTCCTGCCCGGCACCCTCACCGACAAGATCGACCCCTACCTGCGGCCGCTCTACGACGCGCTCAACGAGATGCTCGACCCCGAGCTCGTCCCGAAGCTCATGGCGACCGGCACGATCGAGGTCGCGCCGCTGGCCTACATGCGCGGACGTACGCTGAACGATTCGTTCGTCGTGCTCGACGAGGCGCAGAACACCACCCCCGAGCAGATGAAGATGTTCCTCACTCGTCTCGGGTTCGGCACGCGCATGGTCGTCACCGGCGACATCACGCAGGTGGACCTTCCCCAGGGCACGTCAGGACTCCGCACCGTCACGCGCGTTCTGAAGAACATCGACGACATCCATTTCGCGACCCTCACGAGCGACGACGTCGTGCGGCACACGCTCGTCGGGCGCATCGTCGACGCATACAGCGAGTACGACGAGCAACGCCTCGCCGCCCGCCGTGAGCGCGACGAGGCGAGCGAGTTCGCCAACCGGGCCGAGCGGCGCACCGCGGCGCGGCCCGCCGGTCCGCGCGACCGACTCCCGAAACGAGGACGCTCATGACCATCGAGATCACCAACGAGTCCGGCGTGTCCGTCGACGAGACCGTGCTGCTGCGCCTGACCGAGCACAACCTCGCACAGCTGAACGTGAGCCCGGACGCCGATCTCGCCATCCTCCTCGTCGACGAGGGCGCCATGGAGTCGCTGCACGTCCAGTGGATGGACGAGCCGGGCCCGACCGATGTGCTGAGCTTCCCGATGGACGAGCTGCGCCCGGGAACCGAGGACGCACCCACGCCGCCGGGGCTCCTCGGCGACATCGTGCTGTGCCCCCAGGTGGCCGAGGCTCAGGCGCAGGCCGCGCGTCACACGACGCTCGACGAGCTCATCCTCCTGACGACGCACGGACTGCTCCATCTGCTGGGGTTCGACCACGCGGAGCCGGAGGAGGAGCGCGAGATGTTCGGGCTCCAGCGCGAGCTGATCTCGGCCTTCCACGCGAGCGAGCGCCGCCGCGCGTGACCGTCTTCCTCCTCGTCCTCGGCGCGGTGTTCCTCGTCGCGCTCGGGGGTCTGATGGCCGCTCTCGACGCGGCGCTCGGTGTCACTTCGCGGGCGGATCTCGCCGATTGGGCCGAGTCGAGCCGACGACAGCAGGCCCTCCGCCGCATCGCCGATGACACCACGGCCCACGCCAACGCCGTCGTCTTCATCCGCATCCTCGCCGAGTCGACCGCGGCCGTGTTCGTCACCGCCGCGCTGACGCTGGCGCTCGAGAACCTGTGGTGGGCGATCCTCGTCGCCGCCCTCCTCATGACAGCGGTGTCCTTCGTCCTGGTCGGCGCGAGTCCGCGATCGGTCGGCCGTCAGCACGCCCGGGGTCTGCTCATCGCCTGCGCTCCGATCGTGCGCGGTGCTCGCATCGTGCTCGGGCCCCTCGCGCATCTCCTGGTGATCGTGGGCAATCGCGTCACGCCGGGCGTCTCTCGCGGCACGTCCTTCGCCTCGGAGGAACAGCTCCTGAGCATGGTCGACGAAGCGGTGTCGCAGGACCTCATCGAAGCCGACGACCGCGACCTCATCCACTCGGTGTTCGACTTCACCGACACGCTCGTGCGCGCGGTCATGGTGCCGCGCACCGACATGGTCACCGTGCCGCAGACGGCGACGACGCACGAAGCGCTCGCGCTCTTCCTCGAGCGCGGCGTGTCGCGGGTACCGGTCACCGACGACGAGCGCGATGACATCGTCGGGGTCGTCTACCTCAAGGACCTCGTGCAGTTCTCGTACGGCGAGACGACGGGTTGGCGCGACGTACCCGTGGGCCGGGTGGCGCGGCCGGCCGTGTTCGTCCCCGAATCGATGCGCGCCGAATCATTGCTGCAGCAGATGAAGCGGGATGCCGTCCACGTGTGCCTCGTCGTGGACGAGTACGGCGGTGTCGCGGGCCTCATCACCCTCGAGGACCTCATCGAGGAGCTCGTGGGCGAGATCGCCGATGAGTACGACCGCGGGGCAGCCGAGGTCGTCGAGCTCGAGCCCGGCCGCTACCGCGTGAGCGCGCGCCTGGGACTCGACGAGGTCGGCGAGCTGTTCGGCATCGAGCTCGACGACGACGACGTCGACTCGGTCGGCGGGCTGCTGGGCAAGACGCTCGGGCGGGTGCCGATGCCGGGTGCGACCGTGACCGTCGACGGGATCACGATCACCGGCGGCGTCTCGCGTGGCCGCGGGCGGGGCCTCGCGACCGTCTTCGTCGAACGCGCCCCCGCCGACGCGACGGACGATACGACGCACCCGCGAACCGGAGAGGTCCGCGTGGCACGAAGAGGAGAAGACAGCAGATGACCGCAGCAGAGACCCGGTCGGGGTTCGTGACCTTCGTCGGACGCCCCAATGTGGGGAAGTCGACGCTGACGAACGCCCTGGTGGGGGAGAAGGTCGCGATCACGAGCGACAAGCCGCAGACGACGCGGCGCGCGATCCGCGGCATCCTGAACCGGCCCGGTGGACAGCTCGTCATCGTCGACACGCCAGGCATCCACAAGCCGCGCACCCTGCTCGGCCAGCGCCTGAACGACCTCGTCGAGCAGGTACTGGGCGACGTCGACGTCATCGGCTTCCTCGTGCCCGCCGTCGACAAGGTCGGACCGGGCGACCGCCGGATCGCCGCGTCGCTCGACGGCTATCCCCGTGCGAAGAAGGTCGCCATCGTGACCAAGACCGATCTGGCGAGCCGTGACGAGATCATGGAACGCCTCATGGAGGTCGACAGCCTTCGCGAGGATTGGGCCGCTGTCATCCCGCTCTCCGCCGTAACCGAGGACCAGCTCGACGTGCTCGCCGACGAGCTGCTCGCGCTGATGCCCGAAGGGCCGGCGCTGTACCCCGACGACGTGGTGACGGATGAGTCGACGGAAGACCGCATCGCCGAGATCATCCGCGAAGCCGCGCTCGAAGGCGTGCGCGACGAACTGCCCCACTCGATCGCCGTCACGGTGGAGGACGTCGCGCCTCGCGAGGGTTCCGACCTCACCGATGTCTACGCCAACATCGTGGTCGAGCGCGACAGTCAGAAGGCCATCATCATCGGCCGCAAGGGCTCACGGCTCGCGGATGTCGGCGCGCGTGCGCGCGCGCAGATCGAACCCCTCGTGGGGACGCGGGTGTTCCTCTCGCTGCGCGTCCGCGTCGCGAAGGAATGGCAGCGCGACCCCAAGCAGCTCGGGCGTCTCGGGTTCTAACCGATCTCCCGCATCGCCGACTGGATGACGACGACGCCCGCGCCGAACTCGGCGTCGGCGGCATCCTGAAGGGTCCCGTCGTCCCAGACGACCGTGACCCAGAGCCGGCCGTCGTACGCTCCGGAGGCGAGCACGGTGTCACCGAGCGTGTCGTGCACCCGCTGCTCGACGTCTCGCAGTGTCGCGTCGTCCGCCGTGCCGGGCACGCCGCCCGTCGGGTCGGGAAGCGGCATGGGGTCGTACAGTGCCAGCGGAACCGCCGGCGCGGTCACCGTGAGCGACGATCCGTCGTAACGTCCCTGGACGGCGTACGCGCCCCACGTCGCGCCAGACATCGTGGTCGCGTCGGTCACCGACGCCCAGTCCCACGCCTCGAGCGGGATCCCGGAGCACTGCGGCGGTGCCGACTCCGCGACCGCTCCGAGACAGAGCTCGGCACCGGAGCCGTCATCGAGGACCGTCCCTTGCGCAACGACGTCGCCGCTCGGCGGCGCGGGGTCGAGGGAGGTCGGGCCGGCCGCGGGCGTAGAGGCGCATCCCGCCGTCAGGGCGATCGCACACATCAGGAGGGCGGACGAGCCCGCGCGCGCACTTCTCATATCCCCACAGTGTCGCGCACGAGGCCTTCGTCTCAGGCGAGGCACGCCCGTGTGCGTCCCGACGGTGAGCGGGGTGTAACCTGGGCGCATGCGCTTCGGCCGACTTCTCCTCCTTAGTCGCCGCGACGAGTCCTCGTTCTAGGGCCTCTCTCGTCGCGGAGCTTCGCGTTGGCCCGCCACACCCGAAGAGGAAGAGCGAGACGACCATGGAGAACAACCAGAAGCCTTCGGGCATGCCGATCCACAAGTACCGGCCGTTCCACGAGCAGATCCGCGTCGATCTGCCCGACCGCACCTGGCCCGCGAAGCGCATCGAGACGGCGCCCCGCTGGTGCGCGGTCGACCTGCGCGATGGCAACCAGGCGCTGATCGATCCGATGAGTCCCGAGCGCAAGCGCGTGATGTTCGAGCTGCTCGTGAAGATGGGCTACAAGGAGATCGAGGTCGGGTTCCCGAGCGCCAGCCAGACCGACTTCGACTTCGTGCGCCAGTTGATCGAGGACGACCTGATTCCCGACGACGTGACGATCCAGGTGCTGACGCAGGCCCGCGAGCACCTCATCAAGCGCACGTACGAAGCGATCGCCGGCGCGAAGCAGGCGATCGTCCACCTGTACAACTCGACGAGCATCCTGCAGCGCGAGGTCGTCTTCCGCACCGACCGCCAGGGCATCATCGACATCGCCCTCGAGGGCGCCCGCCTGTGCCGGCAGTACGAGCGGACCATCCCCGAGACGGCGGTCTACTACGAGTACTCGCCCGAGAGCTACACGGGTACCGAGCTCGAGTTCGCCGTCGACGTCTGCAACCAGGTCATCGAGATCTTCGAGCCGACGCCCGACCGCAAGGTGATCATCAACCTGCCTGCGACCGTCGAGATGGCTACGCCGAACGTGTACGCCGACTCGATCGAGTGGATGAGCCGTCACCTCGCGCATCGCGAGAACATCGTGCTCTCGCTGCATCCGCACAACGACCGTGGCACGGCGATCGCCGCCGCGGAGCTCGGCTACATGGCCGGCGCCGACCGCATCGAGGGCTGCCTGTTCGGCAACGGGGAGCGCACCGGCAACGTCGACCTCGTCGCGCTGGGCATCAACCTGTTCACGCAGGGCATCGACCCGCAGATCGACTTCAGCGACGTCGACGGCATCAAGCGCACGGTCGAATACTGCAACCAGCTGCCCGTGCCCGAGCGGAGCCCCTGGGCCGGAGACCTCGTCTTCACCGCGTTCAGCGGCTCGCACCAGGACGCCATCAAGAAGGGCTTCGAGGCGATGGCCGCGCGCGCGGCCGCCGACGGCGTCTCGGTCGACGAGATCGAATGGGCGGTGCCGTACCTGCCCGTCGATCCCAAGGACCTCGGGCGTTCGTACGAAGCGGTGATCCGGGTGAACTCGCAGTCGGGCAAGGGTGGCGTCGCCTACCTGCTCAAGACCGACCACGCGCTGGATCTGCCGCGCAAGCTGCAGATCGAGTTCTCGGGAGTCGTGCAGGAGAAGACGGATGCCGAGGGCGGCGAGGTCACGAGCGAGCAGATCTGGTCGATCTTCACCGACGAGTACCTGCCCGCATCGGCCGACGACGACAAGTGGGGCCGGTTCGAGCTGCTGGGCACCCGCACCCAGAGCGACATGTCGGGCGACGTCCGGCTCGATGTCACGCTGCGCGACGGCGATGAGCACGACGAGGTGTCGGGTGTCGGCAACGGCCCGATCGCGGCGTTCCTCGCGGTGCTGCGCGACCGCGGCTTCGACATCTCGCTCTACGACTACGTCGAGCACACGCTGAGCTCGGGCGGCGACGCTCAGGCGGCGGCCTATGTCGAGCTGCAGGTCGACGACCAGCGCCTCTGGGGCGTCGGTATCGACGGCGACATCTCGACGGCGAGCCTCAAGGCCGTCGTATCGTGCGTCAACCGCGCGATCCGGACCCGCGAGCGCTCGTCAGAGCTGACCGCGGTCTGAGGACCGTCGCCCACGGCGCGGGGGCGGTCTCGCTGGTCGGGGCCGCCCCCGCGCCGATGTCGCCGGCGCGCGCGTCGCGCCTCCGGACGCCGGCTGATCAGCGGATGGGCCACGACCCGTCGACGTCGGCGTCGATCCGCCCGATGCTGACGAAGTACTCGGTGAGGCTCTCAGCCTGAGCCCGTGCCCAGCCGACCTGGCGCGTGTGCAGTTCCGCGGCGGTCGACGGCAGGCCATCGGCGAACCGCTCGGCGAGGATCTGCGCGACGCGCCCCGCAGCGATCGCATCTGCAGAAGCCTCGTGCGCCCCGGTGAGCGTGACGGCGTAGTGCTCGGCGACCACCGAGAGGGTGCGCTTCCCGCGGCGGTAGCGGTCATACCGCTTGTCGATGACGAGCGGGTCGATGACGGGGGAGGGCGAGAGGATCGGACCGATCCCGTAGCGCAGGGCCTCGTACTTCAGCATCGAGAAATCGAACGGCGCGTTGTACGCCACCACCGGGATGCCGGCGTCGAACAGGCCGCGCAGGGCTGCGACGACCTCCGCGACCACGTCCGACGCGGGCCGTCCGTGTCGGCGAGCGTGCTCGGTGGTGATGCCGTGGATCGCCGCAGCACCATCGGGGATGTCGACTCCTGGATCTGCCAGCCAGCTGTCGGCGCGCACCGGTGTTCCGTCGGCGTCGAGGACGCCCACGTGCGCTGTGACGATGCGATCGACGGTGACGTCGACGCCCGTCGTCTCGAGGTCGAAGACCCCGACCACCTGGCACCACTCGGGTGCCGCGCAGGGCCATAGGTCGAGTTCGGGCGTAGCGACGACGAGGGGGCGATCCGGCTCCACGGAATCGAGGCTACGACTCAGGTCGGACACGCAGGATCCGACGCGCCGCCTCCGTAGACTCGACGGGTGCCGACCGTCTCTCCGTACGACTCCCTGCTCGCACGCATCCCGGTGCGCCGCCTCGAGACCGAGGTCCTCGGCGGGACGACCGCGTACTGGGTCTACGGACGCGACGACGCCCCCCAGACGCTCGTGGCCGTGCACGGATTCCG
This sequence comes from Microbacterium sp. Yaish 1, assembly GCF_002245215.1. Classification (GTDB taxonomy): domain Bacteria; phylum Actinomycetota; class Actinomycetes; order Actinomycetales; family Microbacteriaceae; genus Microbacterium. The sequence continues at coordinate 311,061 of NZ_NPMR01000002.1, read as the reverse complement.
GGGGGAGCACCACGGTCTGGAGCCGGTCGTCGCGCATCTCGGTGACGTGCGCGTCATCATGCCCGACCTGCCGGGATTCGGCGAGACCGCCCCGATACCGGGACGCGAACACGACCTCGAGACATACGCCGACTGGCTCACCGCCTTCGTGGCCGCCGTCGCTCCCGGCGCGGTGGTCGTCGGCCACTCGTTCGGCTCCATCGTCTCCTCCGCTGCGGTGGCGGGCGGGCTCCCGACCCCCCGGCTGATCCTCATCAACCCCATCGGCGCGCCCGCGCTCGAAGGACCGCGCGGAATCTTCACGCGCCTCGCCGTCTGGTACTACGACGTCGGGGCGCGCATCCCGCGGCGGGCGGGCGAGGCGCTGCTGCGCAACCGGCTGATCGTCCGGGTGATGAGCCTCGCGATGGTCAAGACGCGCGACCGGACGCTGCGCCGGTTCGTCCACGACCAGCACGACACCTACTTCTCGAGCTTCGCCGATCGCGACGTGCTCCGCGACGCGTTCGTGACGTCGGTCTCCCATGACGTCCGCGCGTTCGCTCCGCGCATCCCGCAGCCGACACTGCTCATCGCCGCCGTTCAGGACGACATCACCCCGATCGCGGCCGAGCGCCGGCTGCGCGAGCTGTTCCCCGCGGCCGAACTCGTCGAGATCGACGGTGTGGGGCATCTCATCCATTACGAGAAGCCCCGCGAGGCCGCCGCGGCCATCAAGCGGTTTCTCGCGCCTTCCGACGACGGTACGCGTTGACGTTCATGCGGTTGCCGCAGTTGCCCGTGTCGCAGTAGCGCTTCGAGCCGTTCTTCGAGAAGTCGACGTAGACCGCGGCGCAGTCGTCGGCGGAGCAGATCCGCACGCGGTCGTAAGCGTCGGCCCGGATGACGTCGACGAAAGCCATACCGGCTTCCACGAGCACGCGCGTCGCCAGCGGGGCGTCGTCCGGAGTGGCATGGATATGCCAGTCGTATCCGTCGTGGATCACCAGCTGAGGTTGAGCGTGGCCGTCTCGCAGCATCGCGTTGACATGGGGCACGGCGGAGTCACGGTCGAGCTCCCAGAGCTCGCGGAGGCGTGACCGGATGCCGCGCATCGCCTGCAGTTCGGCGTCGTCGCGCACGATCCCGCCGGTGAAGGCGAACTCGGTGAGGAAGGCATCCAGATCGTCCCCGTCGGTGAGCGTGTCGGCGGCGTCTGCGCTCGTGAGCGGGAGCGTGTTGACCAGCGCAGCCGTCGCGCGCAGCGACAATTCCGTGTCATGGATGAAGACCACGTTGACTCCTGACGATAGCGAGCATTACTGTCACGAGTGTAGATAACTTTCACCCCTGACCATCGAGGCTGCCGATGACGAACCCCACCGCGCCCCTGCCCATCATCGCAGGCGCACCGGAGCCCCTGCCCGCCGGCGCCCCCGGCAGGCGGACCGCGGGCATGGCCATGGCCGTCGCCTCCGCGCTCGCCTTCTCGTCGAGCGGTCCGCTCGTGAAGCCGTTGCTCGAGAACGGCTGGTCATTGGGCGCCGCGCTGTTCATCCGGATCGGCGTCGCAGCCCTCGTGCTGTCGCCGTTCCTGATCCGCGCGATCGCTCGAGAACGGCACTTCTTGCGTCGGCACGGGCTGGCATTGATCGCTTTCGGTGCGATGCCCGTCGTCGGCTGCCAGCTGTTCTACTTCTCGGCCATGCAGCGGATGCCGGTCGCCGTCGCCCTCCTCATCCAATACCTCGCGCCCGTGCTCCTGGTGATCTGGGTCTGGCTGACCACCCGCCGCCGGCCGTCGCCGACGGTGATCGCCGGCTCCGTCGTCGCCATGGCGGGGCTGGTGCTGGTCGTCGACATCGCCGGAGCACGTTTCGACTTCTGGGGGACGCTCCTCGCTCTCGGCGCGGCCCTCTGCACGTGCGTCTACTTCGTCATGGCCGAGCGCACCGGCGACACGCTGCCGCCCCTCGTCCTGGCCGCCGGCGGCATGGTGGTCGCGAGCGCGATCATCGGCACCTTCCTCCTCACCGGATTCCTGCCCTTCGCGACGAACGCCGTGCTCGCAGACGTGGTCGGGATGCAACTGCCGCCCCTCGTCGTCCTGCTCTGGGTGGGCGCCGCGACCGGAACGGCCTACGCCCTGGGTGTCTCCGCGGTGCCGCGCACGGGATCGCGCCTGGCCTCGTTCATCGGCCTCTCGGAGGTGCTGTTCGCACTCGGCTTCGCGTGGCTGCTCCTGGCGGAGGCGCCCGCGCCGGTCCAGTTCGTCGGCGGCGCGCTCATCCTCGTCGGTGTGGTCCTCGTCCGACTCGACGCAGACCGCGCCACGGCAGCCGTCAGACCGCGCGCCCCTCAGCGAGCAACGGCTTGACCCGGTGCGGGATCACGTCGTCCATGATGAGCGAGGTCTCCGTGCGCTCGACCCCGTCGATGGCGAGGATGCGCGCGTCGACGGCGAACAGGTGCTGCGTGTCGCGCGCGACCACACGGACCATCAGGTCGACCTGACCGCTCAGCCCCTGGGCCTGCAGCACCTCGGGGATGGTCGCGAGCTCGCGCGCGATACGCGGGAGGTCGGGTTGACGGAGCACGACGCTGATGAGCGCCTCGATCGGGAAGCCGAGGGCACGCATCGAGATCGACCGCTCGTAGGACAGGAAGACCCCCGACTGCTCCAGCCGTGCCATCCTCGCCTGCACCGTGTTGCGTGACATCCGCAGGCGCTCGGCGAGGGCGACCACGGTGGCCCGGGGGTCGTCGGCGAGAGCTTCGAGCAACGCGAGGTCGACGCGGTCGTGCATGGTCATGATGCTGGACGATACACCGCTCGGAGCCCCACTCATGAGCATGACCTCTTGCGGAACGTGGAGGGGGTGGCCGCGGGGTCAGATCGGCGCGAGCGCGGGGGAGTCGATGAGGCGCAGGCGCTCGCGCTCCATAACGAACGTGTGCGCCGAGCCGTTGGCGAGCCGGACTCCCTGCAACGGGAACTCCTCCGCGGTCGCATGACGGATGACCTCGCGGATGAGCGCGCCGTGGGCGACGACGATCAGCGGCACCGCGGTCGGCGCCGTGTCGGCACGTGCATCCCGGACGGCCCGCTCGAGCCCGCGCAGCGCCCGCTGCCGGACCACCGGCCACGGCTCCGCATTCGGCACGTCGGCCACGGCCCATTCGCCCCAGCGGGCATGGAACTCCTCGACCCCGACGCCCTCGGCATCCCCGTAGCCGCGCTCTCGCAACTCGGGATAGGTGCGCGGCGGCGCGGCGCCCAGACCGTCCGCGATGATCCGCGCCGTCTCGGCTGCTCGCGACAGGTCGCTCGAGGCCACGACCGCATCGCCGGCGATCGACTCCCGCAGGGCGACGGCGACGGCACGGGCTTGCTCACGGCCCGTGTCGTTGAGCGGGATGTCGGTGGAGCCCTGGATCCGGCGTTCGCGGTTCCAATCGGTCTCGCCGTGGCGCACGAGGGTCAGAATGGTCACCTCTCGACCCTACGCTGACGGCCGTCCGGCCTCGACCTCACCGCCGGGACGGCAGCGCGTCGGCGAAGACACGCAGGACACGGCTCGTGCCGTCATCGATCTTGACGGTCGCTTTGGGGTCGGAGCGCGTCGCCCCTCGGTTGACGATGACCACCGGGAGCTTGCGTCGGCGTGCGCGCTCGACGAGCCGGACGCCGGAGTTGACCACCAACGACGACCCGGCGACGATCAGCGCCTCGCTCGTGCGCACGAGCTGCTCGGCCTCCGCGAACTTCTCCCGCGGCACGAACTCGCCGAAGAAGACGACATCCGGCTTCAGCATGCCGTCGCAGACCGTGCACGTGGGCACGATGAAACCGTCACTCGTCGCGGGCAGGACGTCGCCGTCGGGACCGAGCTCGACGTTCTCGGGAACCGTGATCCACGGGTTGTCCCGCTCCACGCGCTCGGCGAGATCGCGCCGGTCGAAGACCTGACCGCAGTGCAGGCAGAACACGCGTCGCATCGTTCCGTGCAGTTCGACCACCCGACTGCTTCCGGCCCGCAGATGCAGACCGTCGACGTTCTGCGTGATGACGCCCGTGACGACGCCGGATCGCTCGAGATCGGCCAGCGCCGCATGACCGTCGTTCGGTCGCGCCGCCGCGAAGGCCTGCCAGCCCAGGTGGCTGCCCACCCAGTACCGCCGACGCGCGTCAGCGCTCGCGAGGAACTGCTGCGCCGTCATGGGCGTCCGCACCGGCGCTCCGGCGCCGCGGTAGTCCGGGATGCCCGAGTCGGTCGACACGCCGGCTCCGGTGAGCACCGCGATGCGACGGCCCGCGAGTACCTGCAGGGCGTTCTCGATCTCGTCGCCCGCGGGCGTCTCGAGGTCGGGTTTCGTCACAGTCCCACTCTACGAGCGTCCGCGCATCGCCCGGGCGACATGCCAGGGTGGGAGGGTGCCCGTGATCCGCATCGACGACGCCTCCGACCCCCGCCTCTCTGACTACCGCGACCTGACCGACGTCGCGCTGCGCCGGGTGGTCGAGCCGGCCGGCGGGCTCTACATCGCCGAGTCGGCCAAGGTCATCGCGCGAGCCCACGCGGCCGGACACCGCGCGCGCTCGTTCCTCGTGCAGGAGAAATGGCTTCCCGATGTGACCGGTCTCGCGGGTGACGCGCCCGTCTTCGTCGTCTCCGACGAGGTCGCCGAACAGGTGACCGGCTACGCCGTGCACCGTGGCGCCCTCGCCGCCATGCACCGGCCCGCCGCCGCACCGGTCAGCGACATCGTCGCGGGGGCGCGGCTCGTGCTCGTACTCGAGGACATCGTCGACCACACGAACGTCGGTGCGATCATGCGGAACTGCGCGGCGCTGGGAGCCGACGCAGTCCTGGTCACGCCAAGGTGTGCCGACCCGCTCTATCGTCGGAGCGTGCGTGTGAGTATGGGCACGGTGTTCCAGGTGCCTTGGTCCCGGATGCCTGACCTCGCGGAGGGAGGCGCGGAAGCCTTGAAACATCTGGGGTTCCGGATCGCAGCGTTCGGCTTCCGTGACGGGGCCATCACTCTTGACCAACTCAGCGTGCAACGGGTCGACAAGCTTGCGATAGTGTTCGGCACGGAGGGGCACGGGCTCTCGGCCCGCTCGATGGACCTCGCTGATGACGTGGTGACGATCCCGATGCGCGGCGGAGTGGATTCGCTCAATGTCGCGTCAGCGTCAGCGGTGGCACTGTGGGAGCTAAGGGACCGCTAGGTATCCGACCGCGGTTCGCAGCATGAGCGTTCGAGAGCCAGATATCAAATGCGGAGTGAGGGCAGACAGTCGTGAAGGTCGTTTCATTTTTCAACCACAAGGGCGGGGTTGGGAAGACCACACTTCTCTTCAACGTGGGTGTGGCGCTGGCGGGGCTTGGGCGGCGGGTCCTCTTCGTAGACGCGGATCCGCAGGCGAATCTGACGGGCACTGCTCTCGCGGCGCAGGACTATCAGTCGGCCCTTGACTCAGGGCAGACGATCTATGACGCCCTGCTACCGGTTATCCGTACCACGGGCGAGCCTCTTACCCCCGAGCCGGTACAAATCCGCGAGAGCGCATGGCTTATTCCCGGACACATTCTGCTGAGCGAGTATGAAGAGAGCCTGGCGGGCGGCTGGTCAGATACTCTCGCGGGACGATACCCCGGGTTTCAAAGGACTACGGCGCTCTGGCGCATTATAAATGCGGCCGTGTCTGCTGTGGCGGCCGACGTGGTACTCATCGACGTGGGGCCGAGCGTTGGTGCTCTGAACCGCGTCGTGATCCTGAGTTCGGATGGGTTTGTCGTCCCGCTCTCCCCTGACCTATTTTCGCTAACAGCACTGCCGAGCGTTGGGCGCGCTGTATCGACATGGATAGGAGAATGGCACGCCGCTGTTGCGCAAGCAGAGCGCACGGGAGTTGCGACCCAGATCAGCGGTGGCTTGCCAGCGGGTCGCCCCTCGCCGGTGGGCTACATAAGCCAACAGTTCGCGAGCTATCGAAGTGCCCCCGCGACCGCGTTCAAGCGATGGCTCGAGCAAATCCCAGGGGCCTATGAAAGGGAAGTCGTCGAGCAGTTGCGTGGAGCTGGCGTGACCATTCCTGTTCCCGCCGGGCAGATCGGCACTGTGCGCAACCTATCGAGCCTCGTGCCAATGGCCCAAGAAGCCAATGCAGCCATCTTCGAGTTGTCGGGTGCGGAGGCTCGCGGGGCGCAGTATGTGAGGGCCCGCGATACCCTCGTAGATTTCCGCAGCTTGGCCTCGGAAATCGAGAGCCGGATCGCTCAGGTTTGACGCGGCGTGGGCACTTACCTTGTGTTCGACACGAACGCGCTACCCTCATCTTCCAATTTCACTAGCGCGTTCTGGATGGCGCTTTTCCGTCTTTGTGCTTTGAAGGAAATTCAGCCCGCGATTTCAGAGGTGACCCTGCACGAGGCGTCGAACATGAGACGAGAGGCGGCTAACAGGCACCTGAAGCCATTCTTGGCGGCGCACGCCGAATTGAGTCGTATGACAAGTATCGAGCCTATCTACGCGCCGACGGGGGAGGATGTCGCGGGCGAATTTGAAGATCGGCTGAGGGAATTATTCGAAGTGCTCCCGCTCGATGGTGCGGACGCCGTCGAGGCGTTCAGGAGAGAGGCGCGACGTCTCGCCCCTGCCAGGCTGGGTAAGGGAGGGCGGGACAGTGCCATCTGGTTAACTGTCGCGAAGCTTGCGAACGACGGGAACGAGATCTTCTTCGTAACCGACAACACGAAGGATTTCGGTCACGGAGGGCTCTACACGGAACTTCTTGCTGAAGTTGCAGGAGCGCCTCACCCAATCCAATACCTGTCGGATGCAAATGAGTTCGTCAGCAAGATCGCGACATCGGTCAGTTTGCGTGCATTTGGTGAGGAACAGTTAGCGGCCGCATTTGCGTCCTCCATTCGCTCCGAGGTGATCCGCGCCCTCGAGGCGGACGATTCTCCGGAACACACGGTCGATCGCGCGCTGGCCGCGAACGTTGAAATGAGGGACGTTCGCGCCTCGCAGGGGTATGTCGTCGATGGCCATGGGTTGGCTTTGATCCGCGCTACTACGACACTCGCCGATCCGACTGGCGTGCAATGGTCCACAGCGACGTTGCACGGTTGGCTCGAGTTCGAGGTCGGTACATTCGTCCCGCAGGCGGGAGCAGTCGAGAGGTTGGCGGACTTGACATTCCGGTAAAGCCCGGGGTCCGAGCGTTCTTCTTGAGGAATAGGTGCATAACGCGGGCGCCGCCTTCCGGGCCGCCGCCGGCCTCGGAGCCGATGCGGTTCTCGTGAGCGAGCGTTGCGCCGATCCTCTCTATCGCCGGAGTGTCCGCGTCAGCATGGGGACGGTCTTCCAGGTGCCGTGGACGCGTCTGCCGGCCTGGCCGGAGGCCGCGCCGCTGCTCCGCGAGGCCGGCCTCCACCTCGCGGCCCTCGCCCTCGCGGAGGGCGCCGTCCCGCTCGACGAGTTCGCCGCGGCACGGCCCGATCGGGTAGCGCTTCTCATGGGCACCGAGGGCGACGGGCTGAGCAGACGTGCGCTGGCCGTCGCAGACACTGTCGTCACGATCCCGATGGCCGGGGGAGTGGACTCCCTCAACGTCGCGGCGGCCGCCGCGGTGTCGCTGTGGGCGCTGCGCTGATCAGTCGGCGTCGTCGGCGCGGCGCAGGACGGGCAGCGGTTCGGGCCGCTTGGCGGTGATGTGGTCGCCCGAGGACTGATGCCGGAGCCGGCGCAGGACCCAGGGCATGAGGTACTCGCGAGCCCAGACGAGATCGTTCGCGCGGGCCGCGCGCCACGTGAGGACCGGTGTCGTGTCGGGCTGCATCGGTTGCAGGTCGTTCGGCACGTTGAGCGCCCGCAGCACCATGCGCGCGACCTCGTGGTGACCGAGCGAGTTGTAGTGCAGCCGGTCGTCGTCGAAGAAGCGCATGTCCTGCACCTCCTTCAGCGCCCACTGATCGGCGACGATCGCGTCGTACCGGTCGGCGATCGCCCGGATGTTCTCGTTGTAGATCGCCACGCGGCCGCGGATGCCGCGGAAGACCGGGGTGAAGTTCGTGTCGATGCCGGTGAAGAGCACGAGCGTCGCGCCCGTGGACGACAGGCGCACGACGGCATCCTCGAACTGCTGCGCGACGGCGTCGGGGTCGGACCCCGGCCGGATGACGTCGTTGCCGCCGGCCGAGAACGTGATCAGGTCGGGTTTGAGCTCGAGGGCGGGCTCGATCTGGTCGGCCACGATCTGGCCGATGAGCTTTCCCCGGACCGCGAGATTCGCGTAGGCGAAGTCGGGCACCTGCGAGCTGAGCACCTCTGCCACGCGGTCGGCCCAGCCACGGTGACCGCCGGGACTGCCGGGCTCGGGATCGCCGATCCCCTCGGTGAACGAATCGCCGATCGCGACCATGCGACGCCAGGGATGGGCGGTCTCGTTCGGCACGTAGGGCGTGCGACGCGCGTCCTCGGATGGCTCGTTGTTCCTCATGGCCCCTCCTGAAGCTCGTGCCTGCCACGCTATCTCGTGCCGGGCGATCGTGTGGGTGGGGTCGTTTAAGGTGGTCCATCGTGACAGAGGACCCCCAGGAGCATTTCGGAAGCTTCGCCGCCGAGCACCTGTCACCCTCGTTCCCGCAGCGTGCGCCGTGGGGTACCGCTCAGCGCCTGCGTGCCTGGCAGGCCGAGGCGCTGGACCAGTACTTCGGCGCCGACGGTCCGGAGGGTATCGGGCGCGGACCGCGCGACTTCCTCGCCGCCGCGACCCCCGGCGCCGGTAAGACGACGTTCGCCCTCCGCCTGGCGTCGGAGCTGCTGCGCCGTGACGTGGTCGATCGCATCGTCGTGGTCGCCCCCACCGAGCACCTCAAGACGCAGTGGGCGGATGCCGCCGGTCGAGTCGGCATCCGTCTCGATCCGCGCTTCAGCAACCGCCACGGAATGCCCTCGCGGCAGTACCACGGCGTCGCCGTGACGTACGCGCAGGTCGCGGTCAAGGCATCCGTCCACCAGCGGCTGACGATGGATGCCCGCACCCTGGTCATCCTCGACGAGGTCCATCACGGCGGCGACGCGCTGAGCTGGGGCGACGCGCTGCGCGAGGCCTATGGCCGGGCGACCCGCCGCCTGCTGCTCTCGGGAACGCCGTTCCGCAGCGACACCGCCCCCATCCCGTTCGTGGAGTACCACCCGAACGAGAAGGGCATCCGTCTGTCCAAGACGGACTTCAACTACGGGTACGGGCGCGCCCTCGCCGACGGCGTCGTGCGCCCCGTGCTGTTCCTCGTCTACGCCGGGCACATGAAGTGGCGGACCAAGACCGGCGACGAGTTCGAGGCGCACCTCGGTCAGGACAACACGAAGGACATCACCTCGCAGGCATGGCGCACCGCGCTGAACCCGGAGGGCGACTGGATCCCCGCGGTCCTCAGGTCGGCCGACCGCCGCCTGACCGAGGTGCGCCAGGACGTCCCCGATGCCGGCGGCCTCGTCATCGCGACCGACCAGACGGCCGCACGGGCGTATGCGGAGATCCTCCACCAGATCACCGGCGAGGCCCCGACCGTGGTTCTCTCCGACGACAAGGCCGCGTCGGGCAACATCGAGATCTTCGCGCAGTCGACCACCCGGTGGATGGTCGCGGTGCGCATGGTGTCCGAAGGCGTCGACGTGCCCCGGCTCGCGGTGGGCGTCTACGCGACGTCGTCCTCGACGCCGCTGTTCTTCGCGCAGGCGATCGGGCGCTTCGTGCGAGCGCGTCGCCGCGGTGAGACGGCCAGCGTGTTCCTCCCGAACGTGCCCGTGCTGCTCAACCTCGCCGCCGAGATGGAGCGCCAGCGCGACCATGCGCTCGATCGCGAAGCGGGCGACGACGACGGCCTCGAAGACACGCTGCTCGCGGAAGCCGAGAGCGAAGACAAAGCATCGGACGAGCTCACGCAGGAGTTCAGCTACCAGGCTCTCGGCTCGGTCGCGCACTTCGACCGCGTGCTCTTCGACGGCGCCGAGTTCGGCCAGCTCGCGGTGCCCGGCACGCCCGAGGAGGAGGAGTTCCTCGGCATCCCCGGGCTTCTCGAGCCCGAGCACGTGCACGAGCTGCTCATGCAGCGCCAGTCGCGGCAGACCAAGCACCGCCACAGCCGCGAGGCACGCGAGAAGGCGGCCGGCGCGCCCGGCGAGGGCGCGTCTGCCGCCGAGACCACGCTGCCTGAGCCGCTTCATCGCTCCCTGAAGGAACAGCGGCAGCTGCTCAACAGCCTCGTGGGCCTGTACGCCCGCCAGAGCGGTGAACCGCACGGTCAGATCCACGCGGAACTGCGCCGCGTGTGCGGCGGACCAGCCGTGTCGCACGCGACGGTCGCGCAGCTTCAGGCGCGCATCGCGGTCCTGCGATCCCGAGTGAGATCGTGAGTTCGCCCCCGCGCCACGCCCGGCGTGCCCACGATTCTTCGCCCCGCCCGTGACGTGTTAGTGTTGTTCCTCGGTTGGGAACAACTGAAAAACACTGCGCGGGTGGCGGAATAGGTAGACGCGCTAGCTTGAGGTGCTAGTGCCCGTATAGGGCGTGGGGGTTCAAGTCCCCCCTCGCGCACAGTGAGAGAAGGGCTCCGGAAACGGAGCCCTTCGTCATTTCCGGCGACGGTTCGCGACTACCGTGGAGAGCATGTCCGAGTACGACGATCTGCCCGAGGTCGCCCGCGTCGCGCGGGACCTGATCCGCTTCGACACGACCAACTTCGGCGAAGGGCGCTCGCGCGGCGAACGCGAAGCGGCCGAGTACGTGGGGGCGTATCTCGAGGCCCTCGGACTTCGACCCGAGTACTACGAGCCGATCCCGCGGCGCACGAACGTCTCGGTGCGCATCCCGGGTCGCGACAGCTCGAAGCCCGCTCTCGTCCTGCACGGTCACCTCGACGTCGTGCCGGCGGTGGCGGAGGACTGGAGCGTCGACCCGTTCGAGGGCGTCGTCCGCGACGGGATGCTGTGGGGTCGCGGCGCCGTGGACATGAAAGACATGGACGCCATGATCCTCACGTCCGTGGCCGAGCTCCTGCGCGCGGGGGAGCAGCCCGAGCGCGATCTCGTCGTGACGTTCTTCGCCGACGAGGAGAACGGCGGCGTCGAGGGCTCGCAGCTCGTGGTGCGCGACCGGCCCGAGTGGTTCGCCGGCGCGACCGAAGCGATCAGCGAGGTCGGCGGCTACTCGATCGGCGTCGACGGGCACCGGGCGTACCTGCTGCAGGTCGGTGAGAAGGCCCTCGTCTGGCTGCGGCTCCATGCTGCGGGCAGAGCGGGCCACGGCAGCCGGCTGCATCCCGAGAACGCGATCACGCGCCTCGCGGAGGCCGTCGCCGCCCTGGGCCGCGCTCAGTGGCCGATCGAGCTCACCGACACCACGCGGCGCCTCGTCGCCGACCTCGCCGGTCTCAGCGGACGTGACGCGTCAGACCCCGACGACGTCGCGGGCGCGACGGGCGCGACATCCGCGTTCCTGGCATCGACCTTCCGCACCACGACGAACCCGACCGGCCTGACCGCCGGCTACAAGCACAACGTCATCCCCGATGCCGCTTCCGCCGCGATCGACGTCCGCACCCTCCCCGGACAGGAGGACGCCGTGCTGGCCGAGGTCCAGCGGATCGTCGGTGACGACATCCGCATCGAGATCGTGCACCGCGACATCGGCCTCGAGGTCCCGTTCGCGGGCTCGCTGGTCGACGCGATGGTCGGTGCGCTCGGCCGACACGATCCCGGCGTGCCGGTGCTGCCGTACCTGATGGGCGGCGGCACCGACAACAAGGCGCTGTCCGAACTCGGCATCGCGGGATTCGGCTTCGCGCCGCTGCGCCTCCCGGCCGACATGGACTTCACGGGTATGTTCCACGGTGTCGACGAACGCGTCCCGATCGACGCGCTCGTCTTCGGTCAGCGCGTGCTCACCGATCTCATCCGCACGTACTGAAAGGCCGCTCATGCAGCTCCTCGAAGCCATCATCCTGGGCATCGTCCAGGGCCTGACCGAGTTCCTGCCGATCTCCTCGAGCGCGCACCTGCGCATCGTGGGGGAGTTCCTGCCGTCGGCCCAGGATCCCGGGGCGACCTTCACCGCGATCACCCAGATCGGCACCGAGCTGGCTGTGCTGGTCTACTTCTGGAAGAAGATCACCCGCATCATCGGTCGCTGGTTCCGCTCCTTCAGCGGTTCGGTCCCGCGCGACGACGCCGACGTCCGGCTCGGGTGGATCGTCATCATCGGCACGCTTCCGATCGGCGTGCTCGGGTTCCTCTTCCAGGACGTCATCCGCGACACCTTCCGCAACCTCTGGCTCGTGGCGATCGTGCTCATCGTCTTCGGCCTCATCCTCGGCGCGGCCGATGCCCTCGGGCGTCGTGTCCGGACCGAGAAGGACCTGACGTACGGTCACGGTCTGGCGCTCGGGTTCGCCCAGGCGCTCGCACTCATCCCGGGGGTCTCGCGCTCGGGCGCCACCACGACGATGGGGCTCGCGCTGGGCTACACCCGGCCCGCCGCCGCCGAAGTGGCCTTCCTGCTCGCCGTCCCCGCCGTCTTCGGCAGTGGTCTCTACGAGCTGCTGCAGGCGATCCGCGAGCCGGGCGCTTCGGTGTTCTCGCTCGTCGACACCGCCGTGGCCACCGTCGTGGCGTTCGGAGTCGGGCTCGCCGTGATCGCCTTCCTCATGCAGTACCTCAAGCGCGGCAGCTTCCTGCCCTTCGTGCTCTACCGGGTGGGCCTGGGAGCGCTGCTCATCGTCCTGCTCGCGCTCGGGGTGCTGCAGGCGTACTGAGCCGGCCGGACGGTCGCGGCGCGCGTCTCAGCGATGCGGGCCGCGACCGAGGCCGCGACCGTCGCCGCCGTCGCCCCGGTGCCGCAGGTACTTCTCGAACTCCTGCGCGATGGCGTCACCCGACGCCTCGGGGGAGTCCCACGTGTCACGGGTCTGCTCGAGCTGACGGATGTACTCCGTCATCTCCTCGTCGTCTGCCGCGGCGGCGTCGATCGTCGCCTCCCACGCGAGCGCGTCACCGGGAAGGGAGCCACGGGCGACCTTGGCACCGGTGATGCTCTCGAGCTTGTCGAGGAGCGCGAGGGTCGCCTTGGGTGACGGCGAGTGTCCGGCGACATAATGCGGCACGCTCGCCCACAGCGCCGCGGTGGGGATGCCGGCCTCTTCCGCGGCCGCCGCGATCACAGACAGGATGCCGACGGGCCCCTCGTACGTCGAGCGTTCCAGCCCCAGCGCGGTACGCAGCTCCTCGTTGTCGCTTCCGCTGAAGACGGTGATGGGGCGGGTGTGGGGGACGTCGCTCATCATCGATCCGAGCGCGACCACACCGGTGATGTCCTCGCTCAGCGCGGCATCCACCAGCTCGGCCGCGAACGACTTCCAGGCCCGCGCCGGCTCGGCGCCGCTGAGGACCCACAGGCGCGTCCCTCGCGCCGTCGCGCGCGGACGCCAGATCGTCGCGTCCGGCCACTTCAGGGAGCGGCGGCCATCAGCGTCGGCCTGGATGTGCGGCCGCGTGTACATGTAGTCGAAGTAGAGCTCGGGATCGACCGAGTAGACGGGGTCGTAGGGACGAGACTCGCGCAGCTGCGTCGCCGCCGCGGTCGCGGCCTCGCCGGCGTCGTTCCACCCGTCGAACGCGACCACGAGGACGCGGCGTCCCAGACTGTTCAACCCGTCCTCCGTTCCGAGCCGGCTCGCTCTGCGCGAGCGGGTCTGCTCCACGATACGCCGCGGCCGGCGCGTGCGGGTCGGGCCACGCGGCGTCTCAGCCCTGCGTCGGTAACATGGTGCGGATGACTTCTCGTTCCCCCGCCGCGGTCCTCTGGGACATGGACGGCACGCTCGTCGACACCGAACCGTACTGGATGGCCGCGGAGGGCCCCCTCGTCGAGAGCTTCGGGGGAGTGTGGACCCCCGAACAGGCACTCAGCCTCGTAGGGCTGGGGCTCGAGGACTCCGCACGCATCCTGCAGGATGCCGGCGTCCGCATGCACACGCACGAGATCATCGACCATCTGACCGAGACCGTCTCGGGGCAGCTGCGGGTCAGCGGGACGCCGTTCCGCCCCGGCGCCCGGGAACTGCTCTCGGGGCTCCGGGAAGCCGGCATCAAGACGGCCCTCGTGACGATGTCGATGCGCAGCATGGCCGACACCGTCGTGTCGTCGATCCCGTTCGAGGCCTTCGACGTCGTCGTCGCCGGCGATGAGGCGACGCGCCCCAAGCCCCACCCCGACCCGTACCTGCAGGCGTGCGAGGCACTCGGGGTCGACGTCGCCGACACCGTGGCGATCGAGGATTCCCCCAACGGCCTGCGCTCCGCGGTCGCCTCGGGCGCCGTCGCTCTGGGGGTGCCGCTGATGGTGCCGCTCCACGGGCTCGGGGCACACGCGCTCTGGGACTCGCTCGCGGGACGCTCGGTGTCCGATCTGGCCGACCTGTTCTCCCTCCACCGACTCGGAGCCTCCGCATGACCGACGATCTCCAGCCACGCGGCCCGTTCCGCTACGGCGACCGCGTGCAGTTGACCGGCCCCAAGGGACGGATGCACACGATCACCCTCCGCGAGGGAGGCGAGCTGCACACTCACCACGGCGTCCTGCGGCACGAGGTTCTCGTGGGTCAGCCCGACGGGTCGGTGGCGACCAACAGCGGCGGACACGAGTACCTAGCGCTCCGGCCCCTGCTCCGCGACTTCGTGATGTCGATGCCGCGCGGGGCCGCGATCGTCTATCCGAAGGACGCGGCCCAGATCCTGGCCGCAGCGGACATCTTCCCCGGGGCCACCGTCGTCGAGGCCGGAGTCGGCTCGGGCGCCCTGTCGCTCTGGCTCCTTCGCGCGATCGGCGATCAGGGACGGCTCGTGTCGTTCGAGCGCCGCGGCGAGTTCGCCGAGGTGGCGGAGGCTAACGTCGCGACGTTCACGGGCGGCACCCCCGCGAACTGGTCCATCATCGTCGGGGATCTCGTCGAGAGCCTGCCGAGCGCCGTCGCGCCGGGGACGGTCGACCGCGTGGTCCTCGACATGCTCGCGCCGTGGGAATGCATCGACGTCGTCGCCGACGCGCTGGCGCCGGGCGGCGTGGTGCTCTGCTACGTCGCGACAGCGACCCAGCTCAGCCGCGTGGCCGAGTATCTTCGCGGCACCGGCCTGTTCACCGATCCCGACGCCTCGGAGACGATGATCCGCGGCTGGCACGTGGAGGGTCTGGCCGTGCGCCCCGACCATCGCATGGTCGCCCACACGGGCTTCCTCATCACCGCGCGCCGCCTCGCGCCCGGGGCCATCCCGCCCGACGTGCGGAAGCGCGCACTGAAGAAGCCGTCATACGACGATGCCGACGTGGAGATCTGGACCCCGGGCGCCGTCGGAGACCGTGAGATCACGGACAAGAACCTCCGCAAGCGCGTCCGCGAGGCCCAGCGTGCGGCGCGAAGCTCGCTGTCCACGTCGGACGGGCACGACGACGACTCCGCGTAGACTGGCGCGGTGCGTAGGATCATCGCCGCCGCCGGCGCTCTCTCCCTGACCGTGCTCGCTCTGACGGCCTGTGCGACGCCGTCCTCGGGCCCGGAGTCGTGCACGCGCGACGTGTCCGGGTCCTCGGCGCTCGACCTCATCGACGTCACCGACACTGCAGTCGGCACGAAGCCGGCCGTTGCACTGTCGGCGCCGGTCCACGTCGACGGCCTCGCGGCACGCGACACCATCACGGGAGACGGACGCGCGATCACGAGCGACGCACAGGACGTCGTCTTCGACCTCACCGTCCTCGACGGGTCGACCGGCGCGCCGATCGCGGCGTCCGGCTACACCGGAACGCTGTCCGAGGTGTACCCGCTCGACAGCTGGGAAGCGACCTTCCCGGGCCTCGTCGACGCACTGCACTGCGCGACCGAGGGGTCCCGTGTGGTCATGGCCCTGGGCCCCGACGACGTCACGGCCGACACCCGCGCCCGCTTCGGAATGGCCGAGGATGCGACGACGGTCGTCGTGCTCGACCTTCAGAAGGTCTACCTCGCCGCCGCCGACGGCGCCGAACAGTTCAACGACCGCGCCGGCATGCCCTCGGTCGTGCTGGCCCCCGACGGGCGCCCGGGCATCGTCATCCCCGACAACGACCCGCCCAGCGACCTCGCCGTCGAGGTGCTGAAGAAGGGCGATGGTCCCGAAGTGACCGGCGACGTCCCGGTTCGCGTGCACTACACCGGCGTGACGTGGGCCGACAAGAAGGTCTTCGACAGCACATGGGGCCGCGGCGCCCAGCCCCTCGAGCTCGATAGCACGGTCCCCGGCTTTGCCGACGCGCTCCGCGGTCAGACGGTCGGCTCGCAGATCCTCGTTGTCATCCCGCCCGACCAGGGTTACGGCGACAAGGCGCAGGGCGCGATCCCCGCGGACTCGACGCTCGTCTTCGTCGTCGACATCCTCGGTCTCGACCCCGCGTCCTGAGTCGGCGTCCGGCACGCACGCCTAGAATCGAAGGCATGTCCGTCACGCCCACTCGCGTCCCTCCCGAGGAACGCCTGGTCAACCTCGTCGTCGCGCTCATGGCGACCGAGCAGGGGGTGACGAAGGACACGATCCTGGGGTCCGTGTCGGGTTATCGCGAGCAGGCCGAATCGGGTGCGCGCCGCGAAGCGCTCGAGAAGATGTTCGAACGCGACAAGGAGAACCTCCGCGGCCTCGGCGTCCCGATCGAGACGATCGGCGACTACGCCGACCCGGACGATCTCCGCGAAGCGCGCTACCGCATCCCCCCGACCGAGTACGAGCTGCCCGCCGACATCACCTTCACCCCGGCCGAGCTGGCCGTCCTCACGCTCGCCGGGGGAGTGTGGGGCGAGCACACGCTGTCGGCGGGGGCACGCTCGGGGCTGCGGAAGATCCGGTCGCTCGGGATCGAGGTGGATGAGCCGATCATCGGGTTCGCACCGCGGCTCGACCTGCACGATGCATCGTTCCTGCCCCTGCAGCGCGCGATCGAGCAGGCGCGCGAGGTCGAGTTCGACTACCTGCGTCCCGGTTCCGAACGACCGCGGCGCCGCCGGGTGCGTCCCTTCGCTCTCGTGGAGTACGAGGCCCGCTGGCACCTCTTCGGCTGGGACACCGGCGTCGACGCCGAGCGGACGTTCCTGCTCTCGCGGATCCTCAGCGACGTCGTCGTGACACGGCAGGGGTTCGACGAGACGCTCCGGGCCGGCGCCGGTGAACGGGCTCTGGCGGGTCTTCGCGACGTCGCCCTCCGCCAGATCGCCGCTGTCACGGTGGTACCCGGAACGGAGGCGGAGCTTCGTCTGCGCCGCCGGGCCCGTGCCGGGACGTCGAGCGGGCGGCAGCTGGACGTGCCCTTCGTCGATCTCGAGGTCTTCGCGGACGAACTCGCATCGTACGGGCCCGAGGTGATGGTCCTCGAGCCGGTCGGGCTCCGCGATGCCGTCGTCCAACGGCTGCGCGCGGCGCGCGATCGATCGGCGGTGCCCTCGTGAGCGCTCAGCCCGTCGTGGCCACCGACCGCGCCGCGCTGATCCTCCAGCTCGTCCCGTACCTCATCGCCCAGGGCGAGGTCACCGTGGCGGATGCCGCGCGCGACTTCGACGTCAATCCGCAGCAGATGCGCGCGATGGTGGAGAAGCTCACCGTCATCGGGCTCCCCGGCGAGGGCGGCTTCTGGCAGATGGCGAACGATCTGTTCGACATCGACTGGGACCTCCTCGACCGGGAGGACCGCATCGTCATCACCAACACGGTCGGCCTGGAGCGATCGCCGCGCCTCACCGCGCGCGAAGCCGCGGCGCTGCTGGCCGGACTTCAGCTCGCCGCGGCCGTCCCCGGCGTCGGCGACAGCGGCGTCGTGCAGGGTCTTCTCGCGAAGCTCGCGCGCGGCGCCGGCCAGACCCCCGCCGACGTCATCGTCGCACCCGCGCCCGTCGACGACGTGCGCGAGACGGTCGCACGGGCGCTCCGTGCTCATGTCGCCGTCGCGTTCACTTACACCGCCCCGGACGCTCAGCCCACGACGCGCACCGTGGATCCGGTCAAGGTCACGATCTCGGCGGGGCAGTGGTACCTCCAGGGCTGGTGCCACACCCGCCGGGCCATGCGCACCTTCCACCTCGACCGCGTCACCGCGCCCGCGCTCACCGACATCCCGGCCCTCCACTCGTCCGAGCCGGTGCCCGAGCTGTTCGAGCCGGGCGACGACGAGGTGCTCGCCGAGATCCGGTACCCGGCCCATGCGGCATCCGTGGTCGGCGAGTTCCTCGCCAACGCGCAGGTGCGGGACGAGGGCGCGTCCCGCACGGCGCTCATCCGCGTCGCCGATCCCCGATCACTCAAACGGCTGGTCGCTCGCAGCGGCGGCAGCGTCGAGGTGGTCGCTCCGCCCGAAGCCCGGCGGGCCGCCCACGATTGGGCTCAGGCGGGCCTGGACCAGTACGGCTGACCCGGGCTCCGGCCCAAAGTCCTCGGGTTAGACTGTGCGAAACAATCGATGAGGAGACTCAATGAGCAATCTGTTCGCAGGGCCGCACCTGTGGATCCTACTCATCGTCATCCTGCTGCTCTTCGGTGCCGCGAAGCTGCCGGCGCTGGCGAAGAGCATGGGACAGTCCGCCCGCATCTTCAAGGGCGAGATGAAGGCCATGAAGGAAGACGATGCCGCGGCCGGCACCGCCACCTCGACGACCGCCGACGTCGCGCCCGTCGAGAAGCCCGCGGACCCCCAGAGCGGTCCCGCAGCTCCCACACCGTAGTCCCGCGTGGTGACAGCTGAGCGCACGCGCTCAGGGGCGGAAGGCGCGCCCCGGCGCGACAAGCGCATGTCCCTCGGACAGCACCTGATCGAGCTGCGACGACGCCTGATCATCTCGGCGCTCGCACTCGTGGTGTCGATGGTGGTGTCCTTCTTCCTCACCGACTGGATCATCTGGGCGATGACCGAGCCGATCCGCGTCGTCGCCGAGCAGCGCGGCGACACGGAAGCCGTCAAGCTGATGTACTCCACGATCACCGGGCCGTTCGACATGCGGCTGCGGATCTCGTTCTCGGTCGGCATCATCCTCTCCGCCCCGATCTGGCTCTGGCAGATCTGGGCGTTCCTCATGCCGGGGCTCACGCGCAAAGAGGTCCGATACACGGTCGGCTTCGTCTCCGCCGCTGTTCCGTTGTTCTTCGCGGGCGTCTACACCGGGTGGCTCGTGATGCCCCACATCGTCGAGATCATGGCGACGTTCTCGCCGGAGGCCTCCGCCAACTTCTACGAGGGCAAGTACTACTACGACTTCGTCTTCAAGCTGCTGCTCGTCGTCGGTGTCGCGTTCATCATCCCCGTGTTCCTCGTGGCCCTGAACTTCGCGGGAATCATGAGCGGCAAGGCGATCCTCAAGGGGTGGCGTGTCGCCATCCTCATCGCCGTCATCTTCTCGGGTCTCGCGACGCCGGCCGCCGACATCGTGAGCATGCTGCTGCTGGCCTCGATCCTGACCGTGCTCTACTTCGCCGCTGCCGCGCTCTCGCTCCTCCTCGACCTGCGACGCTCGCGGCGCGCCCCCGAGCTCACCGTCCCCGGCCCGCCTCCGACGACCGACCCGCTGCCGTGAGCGACGCCAGCCCCGCCGAGCGCTTCCTGGCGGCGCAGTCTGCGCGGGCGCACCCGCTGACCACCGCTTTCGCGGACATGCAGCGCTTCGATCTCGACCCGTTCCAGGTCGCCGGGTGCCATGCGCTCGAGGACGGCAGGAGCGTTCTCGTCGCGGCCCCGACGGGCGCCGGCAAGACGATCGTGGGCGAGTTCGCCATGCATCTCGCGATGCTCGAACCCGACACCAAGGCGTTCTACACCACGCCGATGAAGGCGCTGTCGAACCAGAAGTTCCGCGAGCTGGTCGAGGTCTACGGTGAGGACGAGGTCGGTCTTCTCACCGGCGACACGAACATCAACGGCAGTGCGCGCATCGTGGTCATGACCACGGAGGTGCTGCGGAACATGCTCTATGCCGATTCGCCGGCCCTGCGCGGCCTCCGTTATGTCGTCATGGACGAGGTCCACTACCTCGCCGATCGCTTCCGCGGCGCCGTGTGGGAGGAGGTCATCATCCACCTCCACCCCTCGGTACGGATGGTGGCGCTCTCGGCGACCGTCTCGAACGCCGAGGAGTTCGGCGATTGGCTCGACACCGTGCGCGGTGACACCGCGGTCGTGGTCTCGGAGATCCGGCCCGTGCCGCTCGAACAGCACGTCCTGGTGCGCGGCGACCTCCTTCCGCTCTTCGACGATCGCGCGGGCGTCGCGACGGCGCAGGTCAACCGGGAGCTCACGCGGCTTCGTTCGCCCCAGGGCCAGCGTTACGAGAACAACCGCCGCGCGCACGCTTACCGGAGCGGCGGGGGCCGCGAAGCGCATCGCAAGCATCGCGGGGGCACCGCACCGGCTCGTCCATCGGCGCTGCAGCGCCTCGAGCGCATCGATCGTCCCGCTGTCGTCGAGCTGCTCGGCCGGTCGAACCTGCTTCCGGCGATCTTCTTCATCTTCAGCCGCGCCGGGTGCGACGGCGCCGTGCAACAGGTGCGCCGTTCGGGTCTGCGACTCACGACGACCGAGGAGCGGGACGAGATCCGGGCGATCGTCGACCGGCGCACGCGCGCGCTCGCGGAGGAGGACCTCGCCGTCCTGGGGTTCTGGGAATGGCGCGACAACCTCGAGCGCGGCGTCGCGGCCCACCACGCCGGTCTGCTTCCGGCGTTCAAGGAGGTCGTCGAGGAGCTCTTCCAGCGCAAGCTCGTGAAGGCCGTCTTCGCGACGGAGACGCTGGCGCTGGGCATCAACATGCCCGCGCGCACCGTCGTCCTCGAGAAGCTCGAGAAGTTCAACGGCGAAGCGCGCGTGGCGATCACCTCGGGGGAGTACACCCAGCTGACCGGACGCGCGGGACGTCGGGGCATCGACGTCGAGGGGCACGCCGTCATCCAGTGGAGCGAGGGGCTCGACCCGCAGGCGGTCGCCGCGCTGGCATCGCGTCGCACGTATCCGCTCAACTCGAGCTTCCGCCCCACCTACAACATGGCCGTCAATCTCATCGACCGCTTCGGTCGCGACAGGGCCCGCGAGATCCTCGAGTCGTCGTTCGCCCAGTTCCAGGCCGACCGATCGGTCGTCGGCCTCGCGCGCCAGGTCAAGGAGAAGGAGCAGACGCTCGACGGCTACGCCCGCTCCATGACGTGCGAGCGTGGGGACTTCGCGGAGTACTCCGGCATCCGCCGGGAGCTCAGCGACCTCGAGAAGCTCAACCGCAACGACCGGACCGCACCGGCCCGCATCCGTCAGCGACGTCAGGACGAGCTGGCCGGCCTCCGCAAGCGCATGCAGCGCCACCCCTGCCACGACTGCCCGGACCGGGAGCACCATGCCCGGTGGGCGGAACGCTACTGGCGGCTGCGCCGTGACGTGCAGAAGCTGCGGCAGCAGATCGACAGCCGGACCGGAACCGTGGCCCGCGTGTTCGACCGGGTGGTCGACGTCCTGACGGCGCTCGATTACGTCACCGTCGACGCCGACGGAGCCACCACCCTGACGTCGGCGGGCGCAACGATGCGTCGAATCTACGGTGAACGCGACCTCCTCGTGGCCGAGGCCCTCCGCCGGGGCCTGTGGCGCGACCTCGATCCCGCCGGTCTGGCAGCCCTCGCGTGCAGTCTCGTCTACGAGCCGCGCCGCGAGGGCGACGGACCCGGTGAGTACGGGCTTCCGCGAGGCGCCTTCCGCACGGCACTGGCCGAAACGCAGGAGCTCTGGGCGGTCCTCGACGACCTCGAACAGGACCACCGTCTGCCCGGCACCGAGCCGGTGGCCACGGGCCTCGCGAAAGCCATGCATTCGTGGGCACGCGGTGTGATGCTCGACCGTGTCCTGCTCGAGGCCGACATGGCGGCCGGCGACTTCGTGCGCTGGGCGAAGCAGACGATCGATCTCCTCGATCAGCTCTCCCTCGTCGCCGACGCCGATCTGGCGCGGACAGCTCGTGCGGCGCTCGATGCCGTCCGGCGCGGCATCGTCGCATACTCCGGCGTTTAGGCTCGAACACGTGCCCGACTCGTCTCCGGCCGCGGTGCGGCCTCTGATACCGCTGTGGCTGGCACTGGTCGGCGCCGTCGTCGGCGGTGCGGTTCTCGACGCCGCATTCCCCGACATCGGGTGGTGGCCACTGGCGTTCGCCGGTGTCGCGTTCGCTCTCGTCGGGCTGATCGGGCGCTCGACCTGGGGTGCGCTCGCGGTCGGAGCCGTCTTCGGCGCCTCCTTCTACTTCATCCACATCTCGTGGATCACCCGTTATCTCGGCCCCATCCCGTGGTTCGGACTCGCCGGCATCGAGACGATCTTCTTCGCGGTCGGCTCGATCCCCATCGCTCTTGCGTACCGCTGGGTGCCACGTCTGATGCCCGGCGCGGCGGCACGACTGATCGCCCTCCCCGCCCTCGTGGCGGGGCTGTGGACGGCTCGCGAGCTCTTCATGGGGTCGTGGCCCTACACCGGCTTCCCCTGGGGGCGGATCGGGATGAGCCAGTCCGAGAGCCCGCTCGCCCACATCGCGTCATGGACCGGCGTGGCGGGCCTGACGTTCCTCATGGTGTTCGTCACGGCCGCCGTCATCGAGTGGCTGCGACTCGGCAGGCTGCGCGACGTCCGGACAGCGGTCCCCGCGGCCGTCGTGGCGGTCGTGCTCGTCGCTGTGCCCGCCTTCCCGACCACGGATGCCGGGACCTACCGCATCGGGTCGGTCCAGGGAAACGGCCCGGCCGGATACTTCGATTCCCGCGAGGCGTACGGCGTCCTGCGCTCGCAGCTCGCGGCCACGCAGCCGATCATCGACGAGCCCATGGATCTCCTCGTCTGGCCCGAGGGCGGGATCGACGCGGACCCGCTGTCCAACGCGTCCGTCGCCGACACGCTCGACCGACTGTCGGAGCGCATCGACGCGCCGCTGCTGGTCAACGCCGCCACGCAGCGCGGCGACGACATCTACAACACCTCGATGCTCTGGCGGGCCGGCGCCGAGAATCCCGTCGCGATCCACGACAAGTCGCGGCCCGTCCCGATGGGGGAGTACGTCCCCGACCGCTGGTTCTTCGAGCTGATCGTCCCCGACCTCATCGGTCTCATCCAACGCGAGTACACGCCGGGCACGAATCCGCCATTCATGGATGTCGCCGGTGTCGGAGTGGGGCTCGCCATCTGCTTCGATGTTCTCTACGACGACGTCATCTGGTCGGGCGCGCGTGACGGGGCGCAGGTCTACGTCTTCCAGACGAACAACGCCGATTTCCGGGACACCGATGAGAACCTCCAGCAGCTCGCGTTCGCGCGCATGCGCGCGATCGAGACCGGCCGGGCGGTCGTGAACATCTCCACCGTCGGTACGAGCCAGGTCATCGCGCCCGACGGCACGGAGATCGACGGGCTGCCGGCGGGAGAGGCCGGCGCGATGATCACCGACGTGCCGCTGCGCACGGGGCTGACCCCCGCCGTCATCATCGGCGGAGGCGTGCAGGTCGTGCTCGGGTGGGGGAGCGTGCTGGCCCTGATCGCATGCGGAGTCGCCGTCGCGATCGCGAGGCGGCGCTCATCCGACGCATCCCGGACATGAGAATGCCGCCGGCCCCGAAGGACCGACGGCATTCGCGGAGAGCTGGAGGCTCAGGCGCTCAGACGGGAGCCGCGGCGCTCGCGGAGCATGGCCAGACGCTCCTCGAGCAGCTCCTCGAGCTCAGGGATCGTGCGGCGTTCGAGCAGCATGTCCCAGTGGGTGCGGGCGGCCTTGTCGCCCGAGTGATCGACCTCGACGACGCCCTCGCCCACGCGCAGGAGAGCCTCGGCGCCGCACGCGCGGCACTCCCAGGTCTCGGGCGCCTCCGCGTCAGCGGCGAACGTCATGACGGTCTCGTGCTCACAGCGCGAACACACGTACGTGTGGTTCACCCGGTCGTGGAAGACGACGCCCTCTTCGCTCTGTAGGCTCGAGGCGCCGAGTCGGATGCCGCGCAAGCTGCGGTCTGCCATTGTGTGGTCCTCTCGTCGGCTATCAGTTGTAACGTGCGCAGCTGTGTGCATCATCCGAACAACGGTTCGTCATCGGGGTTTCACAGCCGATGTTCAGCGTGTCGGGGTATTCAGCGCTCTCCCGCCGCGACGGTCATGGCGCGGTCAGCTCGATCCGTGACGATGCCGTCGACGCCGGCCGCGAGCAGACGTCTCATGCCGTCCGCGTCGTTGACCGTCCAGACGTGCATCTCGACGCCCGCACGGTGGACCGCGCGGATCATTCGGGGGGAGGCGATGCGGACCGGCCCCCGGCGCTCGGGAACCTGTACCGCGTCGATGCCGCGCAGCGCACGACCCATCAACCATGGCACACCTGACGCGACGGCCGCGACGAGGGCCGCGATCCGGATCGTCCCGGCAGACGTCGCGGGTCGTCCTCCGGCGGCGTGAGCGGCCCGGAGCGCACGTTTGCGCGTTCGATCGGAGAAGCTCGTGAGGAGAACACGATCTGCGTACGGAGCCACCAGCTGCCCGACCCTCTCCGCCGCCGCGTCGGCCTTCACGTCGAGATTGAAGCACAGCGATGGGAAGGCGTCGAGCGCCTGAGCGAGCGTCACCAGCCCTCCGCGGTCGGCCATGAGCGCCTCGAGCTCACGGTCGCCGACATCCGCGATGGGACGGGGATCGCCCGTGACTCGGGAGAGGTCGGAGTCGTGGAAGAGGATCACCGTGCCGTCCGCGCTCAGGTGGCAGTCCGACTCGACGTAGCGCACGCCGAGGGCGTGAGCGGCCGCGAATGCCGCGAACGTGTTCTCGACGACGCCTTCGGAGTCGGGCGGCACGAACCCGCGGTGCGCCAGGATCCGGGGGCGCTCCGATGCGAAGTAGGGGTGCGTCACGGTGCGGGTGGCGCCGGACGCTCCGCGGTCGGCGCCGGCCGGTCGTCACGACGACCCGCGAACCCGGCGCTCATGCTCTTGAGCGCCTCGGTGAACTCGCTCGGAATGATCCAGAGCTTGCTCGACGCGCTGTCGCTGATCTTCGGCAGCGTCTGCAGGTACTGGTACGCGAGGAGCTTCTCGTCGGGGTTGCCCTCGTGGATCGCCTGGAACACGGACTGGATCGCCGCGGACTCGCCCTCGGCCCGCAGGATCTGAGCCTGCTTGTCGCCCTCGGCCTTCAGGATCTCCGCCTGACGACGACCCTCCGCCTCGAGGATCTGCGACTGCTTGGACCCTTCCGCCGTGAGGATTGCGGCGCGACGATCACGCTCGGCCCGCATCTGCTTCTCCATCGAGTCCTGGATCGAGGTGGGCGGATCGATCGCCTTGAGCTCGACGCGCGACACTCGGATGCCCCACTTTCCGGTCGCCTCGTCGAGCACGATGCGCAGCTGACCGTTGATGTTGTCGCGGCTCGTGAGGGCCTCTTCGAGGTTCAGACCACCGACGACGTTGCGCAGCGTCGTGGTCGTCAGCTGCTCGACCGCGCCCAGGTAGTTGTTGATCTCGTAGGTCGCGGCACGGGCGTCGGTCACCTGGAAGTACACGACGGTGTCGATCGAGACGACGAGGTTGTCTTCGGTGATGACCGGCTGCGGCGGGAACGACACGACCTGCTCGCGCATGTCGACGAGGGGCAGGACCCGGTCGATGAACGGCACCAGCAGGTTGAGCCCGGGCGAGAGGGTTCGCTGGTAGCGCCCGAGCCGTTCGACGACGCCCGCATAAGCCTGCGGGATGATGCGGATCGAGCGGAAGAGCACGACGATCACGAAGATCGCCAGGACGACGAGCAGGACGATCACGAAGATCTGCCCGACGAAAGCGCCGACGTCAACCACGGGTGTTCTCCTTCGAATCGGGGGAGGGGGTGCCGACCTCGACGGTCGCGCCGCGCACCGCGCGGACGACGAGGCGGGAGCCGACGGGCACGTCCGCGCGATCGTCGACGAGGCGGGCCGTCCACGTCTCGCCGTTGTCGAGCTTGACCGACCCCGTGCCGTCGACGAACGGGACGAGGACGCGGGCGCCGAGGCCCGCGAGAGCGTCCACGTTGGTCGGGATGTGCTGACTGCTGCGATGCAGCGCACGAAGCAGCAGCGGACGGATGGTGAACAGCAGCAGTGCCGACACCGCGGCCGCCGCGGCGACCTGCAGCCACCACGGAGCGGACAGGAGGTTCGTGCCCAGACCGCCGACGAGCGTTCCGCCGGCGAGCATGAGGAACGTGAACTCCAGCGTGAGCAGTTCGACGATGACGAAGATCAGGGCCAGCACGAGCCACGCTATCCACAGGTATTGCGTGAGATCGGGCAACATCGGCGCTCCTTCGTCCCTCATCCCGAACCTACCAGTCGGGGGTTCGATCCGGGCCGGTTGATAGGCTCGTGCCGTGCCGGTGGTCCGCCGTGCCGAGAGCCCTTCTTCCCCGCAGGAGCGTCACATGACTCAGCCCCTTCCCGCCGGAACCCTCACCGGTCGCACGGCACTGGTGACCGGATCGTCGCGCGGTATCGGCGCCGACACGGCGCGCTACCTCGCGCAGGCGGGGGCGAACGTCGTCATCAACTTCCGCAACAAGGCGCCCCGAGCCGAGAAGCTCGCGGCCGAGCTCCGCGACCTCGGCGTCGAGGTCCTCGTCGTCGGCGCCGACCTGACCGACCGTGCCTCGGTCGACGAGATGTTCGCCGCCGTGCGCGAAACGTTCGGCCACCTCGACCTGCTCGTCCTGAACGCATCCGGCGGCATGGAGGGCGGCATGGCCGAGGACTACGCCCTCACCCTCAACCGCGACGCGCAGCTCGGAACCCTCGATGCGGCGCTTCCGCT
The DNA here is from genome assembly GCF_002245215.1 of Microbacterium sp. Yaish 1. Classification (GTDB taxonomy): domain Bacteria; phylum Actinomycetota; class Actinomycetes; order Actinomycetales; family Microbacteriaceae; genus Microbacterium. The sequence continues at coordinate 284,160 of NZ_NPMR01000002.1, read as the reverse complement.
GCTCGAGGACGGGTCGCGCGTGGTCTTCGTCACCAGTCACCAGGCTCACTTCATCCGCACGACCCCGACGATGCCCGAGTACGAGGCCGTCGCCCTCTCGAAGCGGGCCGGCGAGGATGCTCTGCGCGAGCGCATCGGCGAGCTCGCCGAGCGCGGCATCGGATTCGTCGTCGTGTCGGGAGACATGATCGAGGGCACGATCACCGCGACGCTGCTCGAGCGCGCGAACCCGGGCGCCATCGCAACGCGGCGCGAGTCGGCCGGCAAGCTCTACAACGTGTCGGAGTTCGCCGCCGAGATCGCCCTCGCTGCCGTCGAGCCGATCCCCTCCGACAACACCCGTCTCGTCGGGGACATCTCGTCCTTCGGCGGCGAGTGACCATGCGCCCCACCGACATCGAGGCACTCATCGGCGTGGGGCGTCCGACGGTCGCCCCCGACGGCTCGTTCGCCGTGTTCGCGACGTCGCGGCCCGATATCTCGGCGAACCGGAACGTCGGACAGCTCTGGCGTATCGAGCTGCCCTCTGGCGAGGCTCACCGGCTCACCCGCGGCATCGCCGACGCTTCGCCGCGCCTCTCGCCGGACGGCCGTCACGTCGCTTTCGTCCGCGGCGACGCCGACGGGAAGCCGCAGATCCACGTGATCGCGGCATCCGGTTCGGAGCCCATCCAGGTCACCGACGCACCGCTCGGTGTCGGGGCGTACGCATGGTCACCCGCGGGCGACCTTCTCGCCTTCACAGCGCGGGTCCCGGAGCAGGGTCGCTACGGCACGGTGGAAGGGCTCGCGGCAGAAGCGGAATCCCCTCGGCGGATCACGGGCGTTCGGTGGCATGCGAACGGCATCGGCTACATCGCGGACCGCCCCGCTCAGGTCTTCGTCGTCGCCGCACCGGACCTCGGTTCCGAGCCCGCGTACGCTCCGGCCGCCGAGCCGCAGGGCGGTTCGTCGGCGCCTGCGCCCCGCGTGCCGGCGGAGGCGCGTCAGCTCACCTCCGGTGAGCTCTCCCACGACGGCGTCGTCTTCGCCGCCGACGGCTCGGAGATCCTCACCACCACGGATGAGATCGAGCGCGAACGTCGCGACCTCCGCTCACCCCTCATCGCGATCGGCGTCGACGGAACGGGGGAGCGCGTGGTCCTTCCCGCGAGCCTCTCGATCGCCGACGTCGCCGTCGCTCCCGACGGCAGCATCGCTCTGCTCGCCTCCGATGCAGGCGCCGAGGGCGTGGACTTCGTCGCCCCGGGCGTCGCGCTGTGGCTCCTCGAGGGCGATGAGCCACGGAGACTGACCGACCCGGAGACGATCGACCTCGGGGAAGTGGGCTCGCACATCACTCCGGTGGGCGACGACTTCCTCGTTCAGAACCGCACCCGCGGAGAGGTGCACCTGCTTCGCGTCTCGCGCGACGGCGCCGTCGTCCGCCTGCGCGGGGGCATGGAGGTCATCGGACACGGTGCCGACGCGGCAGGCCGGCGAATCGTCTGCGCAGTGGCCACCCACCGGTCGGCCGGCGAGCTCCTTCTCCTCGACGCCGACGGCGTGGACGCGCGGTTGCTGACCTCATTCGGAGACGCTGCGAGCCGAGCGGGCTTCGTCGTCCCGCGCGAGCTCGAGGTGACGGCGCCCGACGGCTATCCCGTGCACGGATGGGTCGCGACTCCCGAGGGCGAGGGCCCGTTCCCTGTCCTGTTGCAGATCCATGGCGGCCCGTATGCCTCGTACGGTGTCCACCTGTTCGACGAGACTCAGGTGCTCGTCGACGCCGGCTACGCCGTCGTGTACTGCAATCCGCGGGGCAGCGCCGGATACGGTCGCGCTCACGGGCGCAGCATCCGCGGGCGCATGGGCACCGACGACCTCGTCGACGTCCTCGCGTTCCTCGACGGAGCAGTCGCCTCTGACCCCCGGCTCGACGGTGGACGGGTCGGGATCATGGGCGGGTCGTACGGCGGCTATCTGACCGCCTGGACGATCGCGCACGACCACCGGTTCGCAGCGGCGATCGTCGAGCGCGGTTTCCTCGACCCCGAGACCTTCCAGGGAACGAGCGATATCGGCTCGTTCTTCGGCGACGAGTACGTCGGCACCGATCCGGCCGCGATCCGGGCGCAGAGCCCGATGGCCGTGGTCGGCCGCGTGACCACCCCCACCCTCGTCATCCATTCCGAGCTGGACTTCCGATGCCCGCTCGAACAGGCGACGCGGTACTACACCGCCCTGCGTCGGCACGGCACAGAGGCGGAGCTGCTCGTCTTCCCCGGCGAGGACCACGAGCTCACCCGCTCCGGACGGCCCCGCCACCGCGTGGAACGGTTCGAGGCCATTCTCGACTGGTGGGGGCGTCACCTCCCGGTGTGACGCCCCGCACCCGTCACGGACGGAGCGAGAGTCCGCGGATGATGTTGACGATTCCGAGGGCGACGGCCGAGATGCCGAGCAGCCACCAGAGCACGAAGACGCCCCACAGCGGCGTGAACAGCAGCATGACGCCGGCGATGATCGAGAGGATCGCGAACGCGATCGTCCAGCCTCGCGACGACGACTCGCTGACGACGGAGAGCGACACCGCGCCCTCGACGATCCACATGATGCCCACCAGGACACCGAGGAACACGGCGAACGACACGGTGAACGCGGCGAGGTTCGCGAACGCCACGATGCCGACGACCACGAAGAAGACGCCGAGCGCGATGTGCCCGACGCGGGCCCAGCCGCGCTTCGTGCGCGAGAAGACGCCGAGGGCGGCGTAGACGATTCCCGCGATGATCGCGTATGCGGCGATGATGCCCGTCAGGACCTGGGCCGTGCGCCCGGGCCAGATGAGGATCAGCAGGCCGAGAATCAAGGTCAGCACGCCGGTCAGGATCAACGACGTCCGCAGCGACCTGATGAACCTTCCGGCGATGTTCTCCGCAGTTGTCATGTCAGGGCCTCCTTCACGGGAGTCGGATGCTCCCGTCTCGCCTCACGCTACTGGACATGCGGAAGCCGTATCAGAGCGCCCCGTGCAGCGCCGGGGAGTGCCGGTGCTCAGCCGAGGAGCAGGGTCGCAGCGAGGAGCACGGGGACGCAGCCGAGCGTCGTGAGGAACACGGTGTCGCGCGAGATCGTCTCGCCGATGTCGTAGCGCTGGGCGAAGTTGAAGACGTTCTGCGCGGTCGGGAGGGCGGCGAGGACTGTGACGGCCAGGGTGTCGGCGGGGGAGAGGCCGAACATGAAAGCCGCCACCGCCCAGGCGACGAGAGGCATCGCGATGAGCTTCAACCCCGACGCCAGGAGGATGTCGCGGCGACGGCCGGATGCCGAGAGCACACGCTGGCCATGGAGCGACATCCCGTACGCGATCAAGAGCACCGGAACACAGGCGTCCGCGATGAGCTGCAGCGGATCGAGCACGATGGGCGGCAGTCGCAGACCCGAGACGGACACGATCACTCCCGCCACCGAGGCGATGACGATCGGGTTGCCGATGGTCCGTTTCAGGATCGGCAGCGGCTTGCGTTGGCCGGTGGTGACGGCCTCGAGGATCGCCATCGTGATGGGCGTGAAGACGATCAGCTGCATCAGGATGACGGGCGCCGGCAATGCGGCGGAGCCCAACAGATACAGCGACAGGGGGATCCCGATGTTGTTCGAGTTCACCTGGCCGGCCGAAAGCATACCGATGAGCGTCTCGCCGACCGATCGACGCCACACGAGCCGCGCGATCACCGCGTAGACGACGAACATCGAGACCGCGGCGATCGCGGAGACGGGCAGCAATGCGGAGAACAGGGTCGACACGTCGGCCTGAGAGAGCACGACGAACATGAGGAACGGCGACAGGACGAAGAAGATCAGGCGCGCGAGCACGGGGCGACCGTGAGGCCCGAGGAGATCGATCCGGCCGATGACGTATCCGACGACGATCGCGACCCCGACGACGACGAATCCGGTCACGACCTGCACCCCTCGAGCCTAGGGGAGTGCGGGTGCGCGCCCCGCATGAGAGCGCCACGCGGCGCGCGTTGACCCCGCTCACAGGCTGCGCTTCGTACGGTGGTTCAGACGTGGAAGAGGTGACGACATGAGACGCAGCGTGCGCTACATCCAGCTGGCCGCCGTCCAGCTGGCGGCTATCGCCGTGACGATCGCGGTGTGCGTGTTCACGACCTCCGGGCAGCACGCAGACCAGGCGGCGATGATCGCCACGACAGCGTCGAGCAATCCAATCCTGCTGGCGGCGCAGCACGTCAGCGCCAACTACATCCTCGTCGTCGCGGCCGTGACGATGGTGATCAGCATCACAGCGGCGCTCGTCAGCCGTCGGTTCGCGGAGGCTGGCGCAGCGTCGGTCGTCTTCGTCGGCGCGAGCATCGTGACGCAGGTGCTCAAGCACGACATCATCGCGCGCCCCGATCTCGCCAGCGGCTGGGGCACGTACCACAACTCCCTGCCGTCGGGCCATGCGACCATCGCGATCGCGGCGGCCTGCGCCGCGCTGTTCGCCGCCCCGACGCGCATGAAATTCGTCCTCGCACCTGTGCTCGTCGTGTGGGCCACCGTGGCCGGCATGGGCGTCATCGCCGCCGGCTGGCACCGGCCGAGCGACGTCGTGACAGCAAGTCTCGTCGTCGGCTTCTGGTGCACGATCGCTGCGCTCATGGTGAGCGCAGCCCGTCATCGCCGGGGACGCAGCTCGGTCGTGCTCACGACCGCGCAGCGCCGACTGCGCGGACTGACACCCGTCCTGATCCTGCTGGCGGCGCTCACCGCCATCGCGCTGTGCGCGTCGTACGCATCGGGATCGGAGCGCGCGCTGGCGTCGGCTCTTCTCACCGTCGCGACGATCATCGCGACTGTTCTCGGCGCTCTCGCGGTCAGCGGCGGGCTGCCGTCAGGACGATCCCGAGGACCCGCACTCGTCCCGCGCGTGTGAGCTGCTGCGGCTCCAGTCGCGGTACAGCGCTGAGATCCGATAATGCACATTATGTCAATTCGCGGGTGACGGGCGTCTCCTCCGTCCTCCCCTTGTCGCCGCGATAACAGTCGCCCCGCGACCCGCCGCGCCGATCGCAGGTCGGAGCACAACGCCGCCGATACGGTGAGTCGATGACGACACCGACGCACCTCGACGAGGCGGATGGCGCATGAGCGACGTGCCTACGACGCCGGGACGACGCGTCACGCTGGACCTGCGCCGGCCCATCCTGCACCTGATCCCCGGCGTGCGCCCGACGGTCGTGATCGATGGGCGCGGACAGCCCGCGCAATGGGGCGTCGGAACATGGCTCGTGTCCGACGACGAGGTCGTCGAGATCACCGTCTTCCTCTTCAACCGGCTCTGGCGGTTCGGCGCAGCCCAGGTCTCACTGCACCCCGACGACACCGGCTTCATCTACCGTGCTCCCCTGGTTCCCCTCGGTCCGGGCCGCGTATCCGTCACGGTCGATTGACGCCCGCCGAGCCGATCTGACTCTTTACCGTCCAGCTGGTACAGTAATCGGTCATGCTCGCTCTTGTGGAGCGCGACGAAGGGAGACGGCCATGCACATCGCTGGCTTGGATGCCGACATCATCGACGCACTGGCAGAGGTCGCGACCACCGACCACCGCCCCGATGCGCTCACGATCGGGGTATCACTCCCCGACGCCCCTGACGAACTCCCGGCGTGCATCGACGAGGTCGACGCGCTCCTGGAGCGCGAACTGAGCCGCGTGTCACCCCGCATCCTCGTCGCCGTGGTCCACGCCGCCGGGCGGCTGGCGGACGGCCGCGTCTTCGCGAGCGAGCTGATCGACCACGCGAGCGTACACTCGAGCAACTCGCTGGGCCGAGACCTGACCGCTGTCGGCATCGTCCTGGATGACGAACAGGACCGCGCGCTCGTGGCGCGTCGTATCGCTGAGCACCTCAGCGGCCGGAGCAACCTCGGCGACGGCACGGTCGTCACCGCTCACGACCTGCGACGCAGCACGCTGCGCGATCTGATCCTCGAGGACGTCCTCTGACGGCGTAGCCGACTCAGCGCCGGCGGACGCGCAACCACACGGACGCGTGCGCAGGCAGCACGAGGCCGCGCCCCAGGTCGACCATGCAGTCATGGACGAGGTCGGACGCAGACTCTTCGAGCCCGCTCAGGGTCTCGGATAGGATCGTGGCAGGCTCGTCGCCGACATTGGCGAGGACCAGGACCGCTCCCCCGGCGTCGTCGGCAGCCGGCCGGGTGAAGCCCACGACCGCAGCCAGGGATGTGTGGAACGGGACGAGCTCGTTGCCGGCGAATTCCGGAGTCTGTCGACGCACATCGATCAAGCGCCTCAGCCGCGTGAAGACCCGCCCGGGGACCGTGGACCCGTCCCGGCGCTCCTCGTACCGCTCGTGGGGGCGCTCGGGCCGGTGCGCCCATCGGCTGTCTCCGCGCCGCGCGGGGTCGCCCTGGAAGGTGTCGTCGTTGAGCTGTGCCACCTCGTCGCCGAGATACAGCAGCGGGATGCCGCCGGTGGACATCGCGAGCGCATGCGCGAGCACGACCCGGTCCTCACCGCCGTCGTCGCCCGCGGCGATCCCGGCCAGCGAGGCCGTGGTGCCCGCGATGCGGGCATCGCCGGTGCGCGGGTTCTCCTGGAACGGGTAGCCGCGAGAGAACGACCCGTCGAAGCGACCGATGTAGAACTCGTTGAGGAAGCGCCGGTGCGACCCGGCGTCGATGCCGAAACGCGCGGCATCCTCATCCGCGAACGTCCAGCCGATGTCGTCGTGGCTTCGAACGTAGTTGACCCACGCGGTCCTGGGAGGGAGCGCGTGGCGCTCGTCGAGCGCGAGCTGAAGCAGGCGCGCGTCTCGGGTCGCCAGCGCCTCCCAGGTCAGCGCCATCTGCAGCGGGTTGTAGGAGAGCTGGCACTCGTCGGGCGAGATGTAGTCCTGCACCTCGTCGGGATGCACGATCGCCTCGGACTTGAACAGCACCGCCGGCGCCGCGATGCGCAGCAGGGCGTTGAACGCCTGGAGGAGCAGGTGCGCCTCCGGCAGCGATTCGCACGCCGTCCCGAGGCGCTTCCAGATGAAGGCGACGGCATCCATCCGGAGGATCTCGACGCCCTGGTTCGCGAGGAAGAGCATTTCCCCCGCCATCGCCGTGAAGACATCGGGGTTGGCGTAGTTGAGATCCCACTGGAACCGGTAGAAGGTGGCCCAGATCCACCGGCCATCGGGAAGCGGCACGAACGCGCCCGGATGATCGTCCGGAAAGATCTCGCGCGTGGTCCGCTCGTACGCATCGGGGAGCTCGCGGTCGGGGAAGATCAGGTAGAAGTTCTCGTAGACCGGGTCGCCGGCGAGGGCCCGTTTCGCCCACTCGTGCTCGTTCGAGGTGTGGTTGAAGATGAAATCGAGGACCAGCGAGATGCCCGCCTCACGCAACTCGCTCGCGAGCGCACGCAGATCAGCCATCGTCCCGAGGGCCGGATCGACCGTGCGATAGTCCGAGACCGCGTAGCCGCCGTCGTTCTCGCCCTCGGGCCTGTCGAACAGCGGCATCAGGTGCAGATAGGTGAGACCGAGCTCCCGGAAGTACGGGATCATCCCGCGCACGCCATCGAGATCGCCCGCGAACCGATCCACGTAACAGACGCCGCCGAGCATCTTCTCGGACTCGAACCAGGTGGGCCGCGCGACCCTGTCGCGGTCGAGTCGCCTCAGTGCAGCGGGCCGATCGGCGCGCGCGTCGAGCACGGCATCGATGAGGGTCAGGAGCGACTCGAGTGAGGTCGACCCTTCGCCGTAGAGCGCGCAGAACAACCGGTGCAATCTCGGGAACTCGGCTCGTAGCCGGGCCACCGTCTCGCCGTCGACCGGCTGCTCACGGCGTGCGACGTGCTCGACGACGATCGCGGCGTCGGTCTCGAGATCCGAGAGCGCGGTCATCGCAGGACCACCGGAGCACTCATGCTCCGCATCATGTCAGACGACCACGACGCCGGACACCGGGGGCCGTGCGGGTAGACGCCGACGCCGGAGTAGCGTAGAAGGGTGATCTCCCCGGCGCCTCCCCTGCTCGGACGGATCGGTCGATGACGGCCGCAGCGCGGATGAGCGGCCCCGGGCTCCGGGCGTGGCTCGTCTGGGGAACCGGTGTGGCGGCGTATGTGCTGTCCATCACGAACCGGACGTCGTTGGCGGCCGTGGGCGTCGATGCCGCCGAGCGCTTCCAGGCGGATGCCGCGACCCTGTCGATGTTCGCCGTCGTCCAGCTCGCCGTGTACGGCGGGATGCAGATTCCGATCGGCGTCCTGCTCGATCGATACGGTTCGCGCCCCATCATGACGATCGGCATGATCCTCATGGCTGTGGGCCAGCTGACCATGGCCCTCTCCCCCAGCGTCGGCGTGGCGATCGTCGCGCGCATGCTGCTCGGTGCCGGTGATGCGGCCATCTTCCCGGCCGTCCTCCGGCTGGTGGCCACGTGGTTCCCGGCGCAGCGCGGGCCGCTGATGGTGCAGATGACCGGCATCCTCGGGCAGGCGGGGCAGCTCATCGCCGTGATCCCGCTCTCCGCGCTCCTGCATGCCACCAGCTGGTCGGTGACCTTCGGCAGCGTCGCGGGCCTCGGTGTCCTGTTCGCCATCCTGGTGTTCCTGCTCGTACGCAATCATCCGCCGGAGGTCGATCGCGACGTCAGCGTCGACACCGACACGGGCGCCATCCGGGTCGTCACCTCGAGCGTCGACACGGGCGTCGGCATTCGCGCCGCCTGGGCGCATCCGGGTACCCGGCTCGCGTTCTGGTCGCATTTCACGACGCCGTTCGCCGGTACCGCGTTCATCCTCCTGTGGGGCATACCGTTCCTCACCGCCGGCGAGGGACGCACGCAGGCCGAAGCGACACTCATCACGACGCTCTACGTCTTCGCCGGGATGGCGCTCGGGCCGATCATGGGCGAGCTCTCCCGCCGCATCCCCAACCTGCGCTCGCGCGCGCTCGTCCTTCCCGCCGTCGGAGTCCAGCTCGTCGCCTGGACGGCGGTGATCCTGTGGCCGGGCACCGCGCCGGCGTGGCTGCTCGTGGCACTCGCGATCGCCCTCGCTACCGGCGGCCCGGCGTCGATGATCGCATTCGACCACGCCCGCACGCACAATCCCTCGCATCGTCTCAGCACGGCCACGGGGCTGACGAACGCCGGCGGCTTCCTCGCCGCCCTGATCGCGGTGTTCAGCATCGGAGTGGCGCTCGACCTCCAGGGTGCCGGAACTCCCGCGACGTACTCGCTGGAAGCGTTCCGCATCGCGTTCCTCACGCAGGTGCCCCTCTGGCTCATCGGCGGTGCGTTCATCGCGATCGAACGCAAGCGCACCCGCATCCACATCGGGATGGACGTACCGAAACTGCCGCGACGGGCGTGACCCCACCGCGGCCGTTCCCAGCAGCCGTGTCTCAGAGCATCGGGTCGCCCGACGTGCTCGTGCTGTTGCGGGTGACGCGCTGGCCGCTCGCGGGGTCGACGGCGGTACGGCTGACGGTCTCGGTCTGACGGCGGCGCACCATCAGGATGAGACCGATGAGGAAGATGAGGGCTCCCGCACCCATCAGGATGTAGCCGATGAGGTCGAAATTCACCCACTCGACCTCGACGTTCACGGCGAACGCGAGGATCGCGCCGATGACGAACAATGCGATTCCGGCACCAATGCTCATGTCAGTTCCCTTCGGGTGTGCGGACCCGTAGATCGTGGCGCGCGCGCGTGGTTCCGCGCACCGGCTTGACACCCGCTCTCGCGACGTGTCAGGAGCGCGGCGCGACCTCGATCCAGGAACCGAACTTCGGCTGCCGGTTGTCCCCCGACGAACGACCGGTGAGTCGCCGACGGACCCAGGGAGCGAGGTGCTCGCGGAAGTACTCACCGCGCGCGAGGACAGGCGTCTGCTCGTCGGCGGGAAGCGACCACCACTCCCCCGGCGCTTCGAGGCCGAGAGAGCCGAGCACCCGAGCGGCAACCCGATGGTGGCCGCGGGCGTTCATGTGGAGCCGGTCGGCCGACCAGTAGGACGGATGAGTCAGGGCACGGTCGTACCAGTTCAAGGCGCGGACGACGTCGTCGCGATCCGCGATGCGCTTGACGACGGCATCCGAGAGCGCATCGCCGCGTCGGTTGATCAGGCCGCCCAGCGGCAGCTGCGCAGACGGGTTCGCGCCCGAGAGCAGGATGAGGCGGACGCCTTCTTCGTCGCATCGGCGCAGCACCTGCACGAAGGCGTCGACGATGTGCGCGATCGACGTGCGCGGGCGCAGCATGTCATTGCCACCGCCGTTGAAAGACAGGTGAGTGGGGCGCAGCGCGAGGGCGGCTTCGAGCTGTTCGTCGACGATGGGCCGCACGAGCTTGCCGCGGATCGCGAGGTTGGCGTACTGCACGGGTCGCCCCGTCGCGTCGGCCCAGCCGGCGGCGACGAGATCGGCCCAGCCGCGCACGGCGCCGTCGGGCAGCTCGTCTCCCACGCCCTCGGTGAACGAGTCGCCGATGGCGACATAGCGCACCTGTGATTCAGCGGTCATCGAGCGACACTCCCCTGCGGTCGACGAGTCCCCAGGCACCGGCGGCGGCGAGGACGAAGAAGAAGGCGAACACGACGAAGAGCACGGGCGCGCCGCCCCACAGCAGCAGGGGCGGGACCGACAGCGGCGCAAGGATGGATGCGATCCGGCCGATCCCGGCAGCCCATCCGGCGCCGGTGCCGCGCAGCGACGTCGGGTACATCTCCGGCGTGACGGCGTACAGGGCGCCCCAGGCGCCGAGGTTGAAGAACGACAGCGCCATACCGGCGCCGATGATGACGGCCTCGGTCCCGGCCGTTCCGAACACGACGGCGGATGCCGCAGAGCCGATGAGGAACACCGACAGGGTCAGGCGTCTGCCCCAGACCTCGATCAGCCAGGCCGACACGGCGTAGCCCGGCAGCTGAGCGAGAGTGATGATCAGGGTGAACCCGAACGATCGCACGAGGTCGTACCCCTGCGTGTACAGGATCGTCGGGATCCAGATGAAGGCGCCGTAGTACGAGAAGTTGACGCAGAACCAGACCAGCCACAGGCTCGCGGTGCGGCCGCGGAACTCGGACGACCAGAGCGCGCGGAGCCGGCCGGTCGACGACACGGCGGCGGGCGCGGCGATCGGTTCCGCTCCGACGACAGCGCTGATGTCGCGCGACGTGGTCGCACTGTTCGTCTCGAAGCTCCGGACGACCGCCTCGGCCTCGGCGTGTCGGCCGCGGCGTTCGAGCCACCGGGCCGACTCGGGGAGCCCCCAGCGCACGACCAGCGCGTACACCGCGGGGATCGCGCCCACGACGAATGCCCAGCGCCATCCTTCGTCGGCCTGCGGGATCACGAAGTAGCCGATCAGCGCGGCCGCGGTCCAGCCGACGGCCCAGAAGGCTTCGAGGATGACGATCACCCGGCCGCGGATGCGGGCGGGCGCGAACTCGCTCACATAGGTGCTCGCGACCGGCAGCTCCGCGCCGAGACCGAGTCCCACGACGAAGCGCAGGACGAGCAGCATCGCGAGCCCGCCGACCAGAGCGCTCGCCCCGGTTGCGACTCCGTAGACGAGGAGCGTGACCGCGAAAACGGAGCGCCGACCGAACCGGTCTGCCAGCAGCCCGCCGAGGCTCGCACCGATCGCCATGCCGGCGAAGCCGGCCGACGCGATCCACGACGCCTGCGAGGTGTCGAGCGACCACTGTGCGATCAGCGCCGTGATGATGAACGAGATGAGCCCGACGTCCATCGCATCGAGGGCCCATCCCAGCCCGGATCCGGTCAGGATTCTCAGGTGCCGACGGCCGAAGGGCAGATCGTCGAGGCGGCGCGCCACCGAGGGCGTCGCGGTATCGGTCATTCGACCATGCTATTGACCCGCGACGGCCTCGGACGCCACTCGGTCAGTCGTCGGCGAGCATGTCCCGTACGAGAGGCGCGACCTTCGTGCCGTAGAGCTCGATCGAGCGCATCATGCTCTCGTGGGCGAGCGTCCCGTGCGAGAACTTCAGATCGAACCGGTCGAGCTCCAGCGTGCGAATCGTCTGCGCGAGCTTGCGCGCGACGGTCTCGGGCGAGCCAGCGTAAACCGCGCCGTCGGGGCCGAGATCGTGCTGGAACTGCAGGCGCGAGTAGGGCGGCCAGCCGCGCTCGGCACCGATCGCGTCACGGTTGACCTTCATCGCCGGGAAGAGCTCCTCCCACGCCTGCTCGTCGGTGTCGGCGACGTGGCCGGGCGAGTGGACCCCGACCGGAAGCCGGTCGGCACCCATCGCATCGCGGGTGCGGTGGAAGAGATCGACATAGGGGCGGAACCGCGCGGCACCGCCGCCGATGATCGCCAGCATCAGGCCGTACCCGTTGTGGGCGGTTCGCAGCACCGACTCGGGCGAGCCCCCGACGCCGACCCACGCACGGAGGCCGTTCTCGGTCTTCGGGAAGACATCGGCATCCGTCAGCGCCGGGCGGGTCCGGCCCTGCCAGGTGACCGGCTGCTCGGACCGCAACCGGCCGAACAGGTCGAGGCGCTCCTCGAAGAGGATCTCGTAGTCGGCGAGATCGAACCCGAACAGCGGGAACGACTCGGTGAACGATCCCCGTCCGAGAATGATCTCGGCGCGGCCGTTCGAGACGGCGTCGAGAGTCGCGAATCGCTCGTAGACGCGCACCGGGTCGTCGCTCGAGAGGACCGTGACGGCGGTACCCAGGTGGATGTCCTTCGTGCGCGCGGCGGCAGCGGCGAGCACGATCTCGGGACTCGAGACGGCGAACTCGCGCCGGTGGTGCTCCCCCACCCCGAAGAAGCTCAGGCCGACCTCATCGGCGAGCACCGCCTGGTCGACGACGTTTCGGATGGTCTGCGCGTCGGAGAGCAGCTCGCCGTCGGCGCCACGGGTGACGTCACCGAACGTGTCGAGGGCGAACTGGACGGATGTCGCGGTCATGGGTGGCCACCTTTCATTCACCCGCATACAACGACGGGGCGGGAAGAGTATTCCCGCCCCGTCGTCGATGCTCTCAGTTCTGCGCGAGCGCCAAGCGCAGCGTGTCGAGCCCGACCCCACCGAGCCGCAGCGCCTTCATGTGGAACGCCTTGACATCGAATCGGTCGCCCGCCCGCGCCGCGAAGTCGTCGCGGATCTGCTCCCAGATACGCTGACCGACCTTGTACGACGGCGCCTGCCCCGGCCAGCCGAGGTACCGGTTGACTTCGAAGCGGATGAACTCCTCGGGCATGTTCACGTTGCGCTTCATGAACTCCAGCGCGTAGTCCGCATCCCACACGCCCTCACCGTCGGGACGCTCCTTGCCCAGGTGCACGCCGATGTCGAGGACGACGCGAGCGGCCCGCATCCGCTGGCCGTCGAGCATGCCCAGTCGGTCTGCCGGGTCGTCGAGGTAGCCCAGCTGCTCCATCAGGCGCTCGGCGTAGAGCGCCCAGCCCTCGGCATGTCCGCTCGATCCCGCGAGCAGGCGGCGCCACGAGTTGAGCTCGAAACGGTTGTACACCGCCTGCGCGATCTGGAGATGGTGGCCCGGAACGCCCTCGTGGTACACCGTGGTGAGCTCACGCCAGGTGTCGAATGAGTCGACACCCTCCGGCACCGACCACCACATGCGACCGGGGCGTGAGAAGTCGTCGGTCGGACCGGTGTAGTAGATGCCGCCCTCGTTCGTCGGGGCGATCATGCACTCGAGGGTGCGGATGGGTTCGGGGATGTCGAAGTGGGTGCGCCCCAGCTCGTCGACCGCCCGGTCGCTCGTCTCCTGCATCCACTTCTGCAGGGCCTCGGTGCCGTGCAGCTTCCGGGACTCGTCCTTCTCGAGGTGCGCGACCGCCTCTTCCACCGTCGCGCCCGGGAGGATCTCGTTCGCGATGGACTCCTGCTCGGCGACCATGCGGGCCAGTTCCTGGAGGCCCCACTCGTAGGTCTCGTCGAGGTCGATCGTGGCGCCGAGGAAACGGCGGGAGTGCAACGCGTACAGCTCACGCCCGACCGCGTCGGTCTCGCCCGCTTCGGGGAGCAGCTCGCCGGTGAAGAAGGAGGCGAGCGCGTCGTAGGCGACGCGAGCCGCGTTGGCGTTGTCCGCCAGCTCACGGGCCAGCGACGCCGGCAGCCCACCCTCGCTGGGCGCGGCTTCAGCGGCGAACGTCGCGAAGAAACCGGTGTCCGCTGTGTAGCGACCGATCTGCGTGGCGACCTCGGAGACCTGACGGCGCGCCGGCACGATGCCTCGGGCAATGCCCTCGCGGAGCGTCTCGATGTAGCCGTCGATCGCGGCCGGAACCGCACCGAGACGGTCTGCGATGACGCTCCAGTCGTCGACCGTGGCCGTGGGCATGAGGTCGAAGGTGTTGCGGATCTCCTGAGCGGGCGACGCGATGACGTTGACGTCGCGGAGGTGCGCGCCGGCCTCGGCGAGCTCGATCTGCAGACGCAGGTCGCCGGAGAGGTCGGCCTTCGTGACGACATCGACGTCGTCGGCCGGCTCGGCGGCATCGAGTGCGGCGAGAGTGCTGCGAGCGGCCTCGAGGGCTCGGGCGGTGCCGGCCGGCGAGTAGTCGTCGAGTCGTGCGTTGTGCTCGAAACGGCCGATGTACGTCGCGAGCCCGGGTGAGAGCTCTGCCAGAGTGTCGACCCACGCATCGGCGATCCGGTCGATCGGCGTGGGGGTGCGCTGTGCTTCGGTCATCCTCCGAGCCTACTGCGGCACCCCCGCGCGACGAGATCAGTGACCGGCGACGTCCCAGTCGCCCCCGCGGCCGATCTGCACGTCGAGAGGGACGGTCAGTTCCGCGGCGTCACCCATGCGGTCGCGGACGATGCGCTCGGCAGCATCCCACTCCCCCTGCGCGACCTCGACGACGAGCTCATCGTGAATCTGCAACAGCACGCGTGATCGGAGCCCTTCGGCCCGGAACTCGCGGGCGATGCGGAACAGCGCGATCTTCATGATGTCGGCGGCGCTGCCCTGGATAGGGGCGTTGAGCGCCGCACGCTCCGCGTTCTCCCGCAGGACCCGGTTCGGGCTCGCGAGGTCGGGGAACGGGCGGCGCCGACCGAAGATGGTCTCCGTGTAGCCATCGATGCGCGCCTGCTCCACGCTCGAGCGCAGGTAGTCGCGCACCGCTCCGAAACGGGCGAAGTACTCGAGCATCAGCTGCTTGGCCTCGGACTGCTCGATGCGCAGCTGCTTCGACAGGCCGAACGCCGACAGGCCGTAGACGAGTCCGTACGACATGGCCTTGACCTTCGTGCGCATGGCCGGCGTGACATCCGCCGGCTCGACGCCGAAGACGCGCGCGCCGACGAAGCGGTGGAGGTCTTCGCCCGACACGAACGCCTCGATGAGGCCCGGGTCTTCGGAGAGGTGCGCCATAATCCGCATCTCGATCTGCGAGTAGTCGGCGGTCAGCAGTGTCTCGTACCCCTCTCCGACCTCGAAGGCGGCCCGGATGCGGCGGCTCTCCTCATTGCGGATGGGGATGTTCTGCAGGTTCGGGTCGGTGCTCGAGAGCCGGCCGGTCTGGCTTCCCGTCTGCACGTACGTCGTGTGGATGCGGTCGTCGGCGGCGATCGCGGTGTCGAGCGACTCGATGATCTGACGCAGCTTCGTGGCCTCCCGGTGCTGAAGCAGCAGCTCGAGGAAAGGATGGGGATTCGATTCCTGCAGGTCAGCCAGCACGGCGGCATCCGTGGAGTAGCCCGTCTTCGTCTTGCGGGTCTTCGGCAGCTGGAGCTGCTCGAACAGCACCTCCTGCAGCTGCTTGGGAGAACCGAGGTTCACCTCGCGCTCGATCGTCGCGTAGGCGCGCTGCGCGATGTCGTCGGCGCGCGCGGCGAGCTCGGCGGAGAAGGAGGAGAGCTTCTCGTGCGAGACCGCAACGCCGGCCAGCTCCATATCGGCGAGAGCGTCGAGCGTGGGCAGCTCGATGTCGCTGAGCACCGACAGTACCGACGCGGGCATCTCCGCCCGCACGGCCTCGGCGACACGCAGCGCGAACCACGACAGCTGCCCAGGGGTCGCGCCCTCGGTCTCGGGAACGAGCTGCGTCGGGTCGGCTTCGGGCAGCTTCTCGTCGAGGTACCGGTGAACGAGGTCGGCGAGGGTCTTGTCGGGGAAGCTCGGCCGGAGGAGCCATCCCGCCAGGATCGGGTCGAAGACGAGACCGCCCAGGCGCACCCCGCCGCGCCGGAGCGCCTTGACCTGCAGCTTCGCGTCGGAGAGCACCTTGGGCGCGTCGGACTCGAGCCACGGGCGAAGCGCCTCGGCGACGTCATCGCTCCACGTGGCCTCGACCGCTTCGTCGGCATCGGCCAGGCCGATGCGCTGCGGGAAGCCGCCGGCGACCATGACGGTGACACCGACTTCGCCGGTGCGCGCGGCAGCCCAGGCGCCGAGGTCGGATGCGGACAGCTCGGCGGCGCTCGGCGCCGGAACGGCGGGCGCGGCGGTCTCGACGGCCATCGCGGGATCGGCCCCCGCGGCCTCGAAGACGCGCGGGAGCAGTGTGCGGAACTCGAGCCGGGCGAAGATGTCGCGCACCGCTTCGGCATCGATCGGGCCGACAGCGAGGTCTGCGGGCGTGACGCCGAGCTCGACGTCGCGCAGCAGCCGGTTCAGCGAACGGTTGCGCCGCACGTCGTCGAGGTGATCGCGCAGGTTGCCTCCCACGACGCCGCCGATCTTGTCGGCGTTCTCGAGCAGCGCGTCGAGAGAACCCCACTGCGTGAGCCACTTCACCGCCGTCTTCTCGCCGACCTTCGGGACACCGGGGAGGTTGTCGCTCGTCTCACCCACGAGAGCGGCGATATCGGGATAGTTCTGCGGCGGCAGCCCGTACTTCTCGACGACCGTCTCGGGCGTGTAGCGCTTGAGCTGAGACACCCCCTGGACGCTCGGGTAGAGCAGGGTGACGTCGTCGGTGACGAGCTGGATGGTGTCGCGATCGCCCGAGCAGACGAGGACATTGAAGCCCTCTGCGGCGCCCTGCGTCGCGAGGGTGGCGAGGATGTCGTCGGCCTCGTAGTCCTCCTTCGTCAGCACCGTCACGTTCATGGCGGCGAGGCACTCCTGCAGCAGCGGGATCTGCCCCTTGAACTCCGCCGGCGACTCGGATCGGTTCGCCTTGTACTCCGTGTACTCGCGCGTACGGAACGACTGCCGAGAGGTGTCGAAGGCGACCGCCAGGTGCGTCGGCTTCTCGGCCTTGATCAGGTTGACGAACATCGACAGGAAGCCGTAGATGCCGTTGGTGTGCTGGCCGTCCTTCGTCGTGAAGTTGTCGACCGGCAGCGCGAAGAACGCCCGGTAGGCCAGCGAATGGCCGTCGACGACGAGAAGGGTAGGCTTTGCGGAGTCCGTCACCCGTCCAGCCTAACGACGACCACGGACACCACGACCCGCTGCGACCGAGGGGTGGAGCATGCCCGACAACACCGACACCGGCACCGGCACCGGCACCGGCACCGACGCCGGCCTCGCGTGGGCGCAGGGCCGCGGCAAAGGCGCGCTCGCGGAGCGCATGGGCATCGAGTTCACGGAGTTCACCACCGAGCGGTGCGTCGCCACCATGCCCGTCGCGGGCAATACGCAGCCGGTCGGTCTCCTGCACGGCGGTGCATACGTCGTTCTCGGCGAGTCCCTCGGATCCATGGCGGCCAACATGCATGCCGGTCCGGGCCGGCTCGCCGTCGGCGTCGACATCAACGCCACGCACACCCGCTCCGCGACCAGCGGGATCGTCACGGGGGTCTGCACTCCGCTGCACCTCGGCCGGTCGATGACGGTCCACGAGATCGTCGTCTCCGACGAGCACGGACGCCGCTGCTCCACCATCCGCATCACGAATCTCATCAAGGACGCTCCTGCGGCATCCTGATCCGACGACGAAGCCCCCTCCCGATCCGGGAGGGGGCTTTCACGTCGCCGGGGGGGCGCGGACTACTTCTTGGGCGCGAGCTGCTCGATGATGGCCTTGGCGACGTCCTGCATCGTCAGACGGCGGTCCATTGACGCCTTCTGGATCCAGCGGAACGCCTCGGGCTCGCTCAGGCCCATCTTCTCGTTGAGCAGGCCCTTCGCCCGGTCGACCAGCTTGCGGGTCTCGAAGCGCTCCACCATGTCGGCGACTTCGGCCTCGAGAGTGATGATCTGCTCGTAGCGCGCCAGCGCGATCTCGATGGCGGGGAGCAGGTCGTTCGGCGTGAAGGGCTTGACGACGTAGGCGAGCGCACCGGCCTCGGTCGCCCGCTCGACGAGCTCCTTCTGGCTGAACGCCGTCAGCAGGACGACGGGGGCGATGTGCGCCTTGCCGAGCCGTTCCGCGGCCGAGATCCCGTCGAGGACGGGCATCTTGACGTCCATGATCACCAGATCGGGACGAAGCTCGGTCGCGAGCTGGACGGCGGTCTCGCCGTCGCCGGCTTCACCGACGACGTCGTACCCGTTATCGCGAAGGATCTCGACGATGTCGAGTCGGATGAGCGACTCGTCTTCGGCCACGACGACACGACGCGGTGCGGGAGCGGCCGACGTGGGGGCCTCTTCTTGCTCTGTCACCTTTCGATCCTACGGTATGGGCGTTCCGGCCACGCTTCCGTCGGACGGCGCGGCACGAGGCGGTATTGTCGATGTGCGTGCGCCGGTGTGGCGGAATGGCAGACGCGACCGACTCAAACTCGGTTGTCTTCGGACGTGTGGGTTCGACTCCCACCACCGGCACGACGAAAGGGCGGGCACCTCGTGGAGAGGTGCCCGCCCTTCGGCATTCACACGGTGATTACTGGACCGCCTGGTAGATCGGCGCGCGACCGTTGACGGCGTCGCCGATCTTGTGGATGCGGATGTCGTTGGTCGATCCCTGGATCCCGGGAGGGGACCCGGAGATGACGACGACCTTGTCGCCGACCTCGGCGAGGCCGTTCGAGAGGAAGTAGTCGTCGACCTGGTGGAACATCAGGTCGGTGTGAGCGACCTGTTCGACGAGGCTGGAGCGGATGCCCCAGGTGAGGGCCATGCGACGACGGATCGCCGGGTCCGGCGTGAAGGCGATCATCGGGATCTCGGGGCGCAGCCGCGACATGCGGCGGGCGGTGTCACCGGACTCGGTGAACATGCAGAGGAACTTCGCCTCGATGAACTGAGCGACCTCCATCGCGGCGAGCGTGATCGCGCCGCCCTGCGTGCGCGGCTTCGCCGTCAGCGGTGCGATGCGCTCGAGACCGTGGGTCTCGGTCGAGTCGACGATGCGCGCCATGGTCTCGACGACGACGACGGGGTACTTGCCCACGCTCGTCTCGCCCGAGAGCATGACCGCGTCGGCACCGTCGAGGACGGCGTTGGCGACATCGCTCGTCTCAGCACGAGTCGGCACGGGGTTCTCGATCATCGACTCGAGCATCTGAGTCGCGACGATGACCGGCTTGGCCATACGGCGGCACAGGGCGACGGCCTTCTTCTGCACGATCGGCACGGCCTCGAGCGGGAGCTCCACGCCGAGGTCGCCGCGCGCGACCATGATGCCGTCGAAGGCGTCGATGATCTCCTCGAGGTTCTCGACCGCCTGCGGCTTCTCGATCTTCGCGATGACGGGGACCTTGCGGCCCTCCTCCGCCATGATCTCATGCACGCGCGTCACGTCGGCGGCGTCGCGCACGAACGAGAGCGCGATGATGTCGGCGCCCTGCTGCAGCCCCCAGCGCAGGTCCGCCTCGTCCTTGTCCGACAGCGCCGGAACGCTCACGGCCACACCGGGCAGATTGATGCCCTTGTTGTTGGAGACGGGGCCGGCGACGATGACCTTCGTCGTGACGACCGAGCCCTCGACCGACACGACCTCGACGCGGACCTTCCCGTCGTCGATGAGCAGGAAGTCGCCGGGCTTGACGTCTCCGGGCAGGCCCTTGAAGGTCGTCGAGACGATCTCCTTGGTGCCGAGGATGTCGTCGGTGGTGATCTTGAAGATGTCACCGACCGCGAGCTGGTGGGGTCCGTTCTCGAACTTGCCGAGACGGATCTTCGGCCCCTGGAGATCGACCAGGATCGCCACGGGACGGCCCGCGTCGTCGGCGGCCTTGCGCACATTGGCCCAGCGGACCTCGTGCTCCGAATAGTCTCCGTGGCTGAGGTTGAATCGGGTCACGTCCACGCCGGCGTCGATGATGGCTCGCACCATCTCGTAGCTGGCTGTGGCCGGTCCCAGGGTGGCGACGATCTTGGCGCGTCTCACTGAATCTCCGGTGGTCTCGGGTCGGGAGGGGGGTTGGGTCCAGCCTATGCCCGCTGGAGCCCGATCGCGACGTCGGTCGGACGCACCGGCGCCGGCAGGTCGGTGTCGCCCATCAGGTAGCGGTCCACGGCGGCTGCCGCAGCGCGGCCCTCCGCGATCGCCCACACGATGAGGGACTGCCCGCGCCCGGCATCGCCGGCCACGAACACGCCCGGCGCGGTCGTCTGGTAGTCGTCGGCACGTTCGACGTTGCCGCGATCGGTGAACACGGTACCCAGCTGGGCCTCCAGCGCGGTGCGCTCCGGACCGGTGAAACCCATGGCGATCAGGACGAGGTCGGCGGGGATCTCGCGCTCGGTGCCGCTCTTGGGGACCCGGCGGCCGTCGACGAACTCGGTCTCGGCGACGCGGAGCGCGCGCACCTCTCCCGCGTCGTTTCCGAGGAACTCGACCGTGGACGCGAGGTAGCTGCGCTCACCGCCCTCCTCGTGAGCGGAGGCGACCTCGAAGATGGTCGGCATCATCGGCCAGGGCTGGGAGTCGGGCCGGTCCGACGGAGGCTGCTTGCCGATCGCGAGGTTCGTGACGCTGAGGGCGCCCTGCCGGTGGGCCGTGCCGATGCAGTCGGCACCGGTGTCACCGCCGCCGATGACGACGACGTGCTTGCCCTCGGCGTGGATCTGGTTCGCGACCTGGTCGCCCGCGACGGCCTTGTTCGACTCGACGAGGTACTCCATGGCGAAGTGCACGCCCGCGAGGTCGCGGCCGGGGATCGCGAGGTCGCGCGGCAGGGTCGAGCCCGTCGCCACCACGACAGCGTCGTAGCGGGCACGCAGCGCGTCCCAGGAGATGTCCTTGCCGATCTCGACGCCGGCGCGGAAACGCGTACCCTCGTCCTGCATCTGACGCAGACGCGCCTCGATGTGACGCTTCTCCATCTTGAAGTCGGGGATGCCGTAGCGCAGGAGGCCACCGATGCGGTCGTCGCGCTCGTAGACGGCGACGGTGTGGCCCGCGCGCGTCAGCTGCTGCGCCGCGGCGAGTCCGGCGGGACCCGAGCCGACGACGGCGACCGTCTTGCCGGTCAACCGTCCGGGGGGCTCGGCCTCGACCCATCCGTTCGCGAAGGCCTCGTCGATCGTCGAGACCTCGATCTGCTTGATCGTGACCGGCGGCTGGTTGATGCCCAGCACGCAGGCGCTCTCGCACGGCGCGGGGCACAGCCGGCCGGTGAACTCCGGGAAGTTGTTCGTGGCGTGCAGACGCTCGATGGCCGAACGGCCTTCGCCCCGCCACATGAGGTCGTTCCACTCCGGAATGAGGTTGCCCAGCGGGCATCCCTGATGGCAGAACGGCACGCCGCAGTCCATGCAGCGTCCCGCCTGGCGGCGGAGCACCGCGCTGTCGCCGGGCTCGTAGACCTCCCGCCAGTCCATGATTCGGACCGGCACCGGGCGGCGCTTGGGGAGCTCGCGCTCCGTGATCTTCAGGAAGCCCTTGGGGTCAGCCACGGGTCACCTCCAGGATGCGGCTCCAGACCTCGTCGCCATCGGGGTCGAGCCCCTCGGCGGCCGCCGTCTGTCGGGTTTCGAGCACCGCGGCGTAGTCGCGCGGTACCACACGGACGAAGTTGGCGACCTCGGTCTCGAAGTCCTCGAGCAGGCGGGCTGCCAGCTCGGACCCCGTCTCGGCGACGTGGCGCTCGAGCAGATCGCGGAGGATCTCGGCGTCGCCGGATCCCATCTCCTCGAGCACGAGTTCTCCGCTGGCCATCGCCTCGCGGTTCACGTTCGCCGTCTCGAGGCGGTAGACGTAGGCGTTCCCACCCGACATCCCGGCGCCGAGGTTGCGCCCGGTGGCTCCGAGGATCACCGCGAGGCCTCCGGTCATGTATTCGAGCGCGTGGTCGCCCACGCCCTCGACGACCGCCGTGGCGCCGGAGTTGCGCACGAGGAACCGCTCCCCCACCACGCCACGGAGGAACATGGTTCCCTGCGTCGCGCCGTAGCCGATGACGTTGCCCGCGATGACGTTCTCGGAAGCGTCGAACGCGGCGCCGCGCGGCGGGCGTACGACGATCTGACCGCCCGAGAGCCCCTTGCCGACGTAGTCGTTCGAGTCGCCCTCGAGACGCAGCGTGATGCCCGCCGGAAGGAACGCGCCGAACGACTGACCGGCCGAGCCCGTGAGGTTCACCACGATCGAATCCGCCGGGAGGCCGTTCTCTCCGTGCGCGAGCGTGACCCGGTTGCCGAGCATCGTGCCCACGGCACGCTCGGTGTTGCGGATCGGCAGGTCGATCTCGATGTGGCCGCCGTGGGCGACGACGTCCTGCGCCCGCTCGATGAGCTGGACGTCGAAGTGCTCGTCGAGCTCGTGGTCCTGCTCGCGGTGGTGACGGCGCGGTGCGTCGTCGGCGAACGCCGGCCCGGTGAGGATCGGCCCGAGGTCGAGGCCGCTCGCCTTCCAGTGCTCGATCGCGCCGTCGACGTCGAGGACGTCGTTGCGTCCGATCGCCTCGTCGAGCGAGCGGAAACCGAGCTCGGCGAGGTACTCGCGGACCTCCTGGGCGATGAACTCCATGAAGTTCACGACGAATTCGGGCTTGCCCGTGAAGCGCTCGCGCAGGACCGGGTTCTGGGTCGCGACGCCCACGGGGCACGTGTCGAGGTGGCAGACGCGCATCATGATGCAGCCCTCCACGACCAGTGCCGACGTGGCGAAGCCGAACTCCTCGGCCCCGAGAAGCGCCGCGATGACGACATCACGGCCGGTCTTGAGCTGACCGTCGGCCTGCACCACGACGCGGTCGCGCATGTCGTTGAGCATGAGGGTCTGCTGCGTCTCGGCGAGGCCGAGCTCCCACGGGGTGCCCGCGTGCTTGAGGGAGTTCAGCGGGCTCGCACCGGTTCCGCCGTCATGACCCGACACGAGGATGACGTCGGCCAGAGCCTTGGCGGTACCCGCGGCGACCGCCCCGATTCCCGACTGGCTCACGAGCTTGACGTGGACCCGGGCAGCCGGGTTGGCGCGCTTGAGGTCGAAGATCAGCTGCTTCAGGTCTTCGATCGAGTAGATGTCGTGATGCGGCGGAGGCGAGATCAGGCCGACGCCGGGCGTGCCGCCGCGCGTGCGCGCGATCCACGGGTAGACCTTGCCGGGCGGAAGCTGGCCGCCTTCGCCGGGCTTCGCGCCCTGCGCGAGCTTGATCTGGATGTCGTCGGCGTGCGTGAGGTACATGCTCGTCACACCGAAGCGTCCGGACGCGACCTGCTTGATGGCGCTGCGGCGCTCGGGGTCGAGCAGCCGCTCGACGTCCTCACCGCCCTCGCCGGTGTTCGACTTCGCGCCGAGCCGGTTCATCGCGATCGCGAGCGTCTCGTGCGCTTCCTTCGAGATCGAGCCGTAGCTCATCGCCCCGGTCGAGAAACGCTTGACGATCGAGGCGACCGACTCGACCTCGTCGATCGGCACGGGCGGGCGAACGCCCGTGCGCAGCTTGAACATACCGCGCAGGGTCTTCAGCTCGGCGGCCTGGTCGTCGACGAGCTTGGTGTACTCGCGGAAGATGTCGTAGCGGCGCGTCCGCGTCGCGTGCTGCAGCCGGAACACGGTGTCGGGGTTGAACAGGTGCGGCGCGCCGTCACGACGCCACTGGTACTCTCCCCCGGTCCACAGCCGCTCGTGAGCGCGCACGGCGGCGTCCTCGGGATAGGCGTAGGCGTGCCGCGCGGCGTTCTCCGCTGCGATGACCTCGATGCCGACGCCGCCGAGTTTGGTCTCTGTGCCGGTGAAGTACTTCGAGACGAACTCATCCGACAGACCGACCGCTTCGAACACCTGGGCGCCGGCGTACGACGACACCGTCGAGATGCCCATCTTGGACATGATCTTCAGCACGCCCTTGCCGAGCGCGTAGATCAGGTTCTTGACGGCCTTCTCCGGAGAGACGCCCGTGATGTAGCCCGCCCGGACGAGGTACTCGACCGTCTCCATCGCCAGGTAGGGGTTGACAGCGGAGGCGCCGTAGCCGAGGAGCGTCGCGACGTGGTGCACCTCGCGGACGTCGCCGGCCTCGACCACCAGACCCACCCGCATGCGGGTCTGCTGACGGATGAGATGATGGTGCACCGCCGCGAGCATGAGCAACGAGGGGATCGGCGCGAGGTCCTTGTTCGAGTCGCGGTCACTGAGCACGAGGAACTCAGCGCCGTCCTCGATGGCCTGGTCCGCCTCGGCGCACATCTGCGCGAGGCGCTTCTGCATGCCCTTGTGGCCGGCTTCGACGCGGTACAGGCCGCGGATCGTCACCGACGACCGGCCCTTGAGCGCGGTGTCGATGTGCTGGATCTTCGCGAGTTCGTCGTTGTCGATCACCGGGAAGTCGAGAGTCACGGTGCGCGTGTGCTCCGGACCCCACGAGAGCAGGTTGGCCTCGGGACCGAGACCGAGCGACAGCGAGGTGACGACCTCTTCGCGGATCGAGTCGAGCGGCGGGTTGGTCACCTGGGCGAACTGCTGGGTGAAGTAGTCGAACAGCAGCCGCGGGCGTTCGCTGAGCACGGCGACGGGCGTGTCGCTGCCCATGGCACCGAGCGGCTCGGCGCCCACCTGACCCATCGGGGTCAGCAGGATGCGCACCTCTTCCTCGGTGTAGCCGAAGGTCCGCTGACGCCGCGTGATCGAGGCGATCGGGTGCACGATGTGCTCGCGCTCGGGAAGGTCCTTGAGCCGCACGCGACCCGCGTCGAGCCACTCCTGCCACGGGTGCAGCGTCGCGAGCTCGCGCTTGATCTCCTCGTCCTCGACGATGCGGCCCGCGGCCGTGTCGACGACGAACATCCGCCCGGGCTGCAGGCGGCCGCGGCGCTTGATCCGCTCGGGCGCGAAGTCGAGCACGCCGGTCTCGCTGCCGATGACGACGAGTCCGTCGGTGGTCTCGGTCCACCGTCCCGGGCGCAGTCCGTTGCGGTCGAGCGTGGCACCGACGAGCGTGCCGTCGGTGAAGATGAGCGCCGCCGGGCCGTCCCACGGCTCCATCTGGATCGAGTGGTAGTCGTAGAACGCCCGCAGATCCGGGTCGATGTCGGTCTGCTTCTCGTAGGCCTCGGGCACCATCATCATGACGGCGTGCGGCAGGCTGCGCCCGGTCAGCGTGAGCAGCTCGAGCACCTCGTCGAACGAGGCCGAGTCGCTCGCACCGTCGGTGCAGATCGGCAGCAGCGGCTGCACGTCCCCGAGCAGTTCGGACTCGAGCTGCGACTGCCGGGCCCGCATCCAGTTGCGGTTCCCCTTGACCGTGTTGATCTCGCCGTTGTGGGCGAGCATCCGCAGCGGCTGCGCCAGGGGCCACGACGGGAACGTGTTGGTGGAATAGCGGGAGTGCACGACCGCCAGCTCCGACGCGAAGCGCTCGTCCTGCAGGTCGGGGTAGAACGGCTCGAGCTGCAGCGTCGTGACCATGCCCTTGTACCCGAGCGTGCGGCTCGAGAGCGAGACGAAGTACGCGTCGTGCTCGTGACGGGCGCGCTTGCGCAGCCGGTAGACGCGTCGATCGAGCGCGATGCCCGCAAGCGCGGGCGCGTCGCCCACCGCGGGGCGCGAGACGAACAGCTGCTCGAACGCGGGACGGGCGGCGAAGGCGAGCTTGCCGAGGTTCTCGTCCTCGGTCGGCACTTCGCGCCATCCGAGGACCGTCAGACCCTCGGATGCCGCGAGCGCCTCGATGTCGGCCTTGAGCGCGTGCCGCTCGTCGGCGTCGCGCGGCAGGAACGCCATGCCCGCCGCGTACTCGCCGGCCGGCGGCAGGTCGAAGTCGACGACCGCGCGCAGGAACGCGTCGGGCATCTGCGTCAGGATGCCGGCGCCGTCGCCGGTGCCCGCGTCAGAGCCGATGGCGCCGCGGTGCTCAAGGTTGCGCAGTGCCGTCAAGGCGAGCTCGACGATGTCGTGGCCGGCCTCGCCGCGCAGCGTGGCGACCATCGCCAGACCACACGCATCCTTCTCGAAGGCAGGGTTGTACATGCCCTGCTTGGGAGGGAAGGAAGCGAATCCGGACTTTTGGGGTCGAGGGCTCGAGGCCATACTGACCGTCCTCACATTGGTGCTGAAACCGGGACGACGTCGGCCCTGGGGAACTACTGCTTCGAGGTGACTGCGCTTGTGGCGCTGTCTGCGTGAGCTTCGGGCGTCGGGGGTGCGCTCAGATCCACGAAGTCTTCGGTGCTCTGCGATTGTAGCGCGCTCGGAGCCACCCACTCGCGACCGGGCTGATAAGGCGAAGGCTCGTCGCCGGTGTGGCGGCGTGTCTGGACCACGATGATCACGATTCCGACGATGACGGCGAAGATCGCCGCCCAGACGTTCGTGCGGAGGCCGAGGATGATCTCGCTCGGATCGATGCGGATCGACTCCCAGACGATACGGCCCGCGCCGTACCAGACGAGGTACAGACCGAAGAGCTTGCCCCACTGCGCCCAGGTCTTGCGGCCGACCCAGAGCAGCACGAGCACGCCCAGGCCGTTCCAGATCACCTCGTAGAGGAAGGTGGGGTGGAAGAGGGTGTCGGGTGCCAGCCCGGCGGGGAACGCGGGGTTGGATCGATCGATCTCGAGGCCCCACGGCAGGTCGGTGGGGAGCCCGAAGAGCTCCTGGTTGAACCAGTTGCCGAAGCGTCCCATGGCCTGCGCCAGCAGGATGCCCGGAGCCAGCGCGTCGGCGAAGCTCCAGAACCGGATGCCGGTCCATTTGCAGCCGAGGTAGGCGCCCACCGCGCCGCCGATGAGGGCGCCGAAGATGGCGATGCCACCCTCCCAGATGAACAGCACGGCCCACGGGTTCTTGTCGGGACCGAAGTAGAACCCCGGGTGCGTGAGCACGTGG
Source organism: Microbacterium sp. Yaish 1 (assembly GCF_002245215.1). GTDB lineage: Bacteria > Actinomycetota > Actinomycetes > Actinomycetales > Microbacteriaceae > Microbacterium. The sequence goes on along the minus strand of NZ_NPMR01000002.1, from coordinate 257,025 downwards.
AACGCCCGCGCGCCCACCAACGCGAGCGGCACGGCCAGCAGCGCGATGTCGATGACGACCCACGGCTCCGCGCCGCGCCGCGTGAGGCGGTGGTTGGTCATCAGGGTCGCGACGATGATGCCGGCGATGATGCACAGGGCGTAGAAGTGGATGCGCAGCGGGCCCAGGTCGATGTAGCTCACCGACGGACTCGGGATGCTCGCGACGAGCGTGTGTGCGGCGTGGATCATCGGATCGTCCCTCGGAATTCGGCGGTCGTGCGACCGGAAAAGTCTAGACGCGCTCGCGGGCGGTGCCCGCCGCGAGTGCGCGCGCGGTGTCGGCGAGCCCCGCGACTCCCCCGTCGCGCAGAGCGCGCACGAGCGCGGTTCCGACGATCGCGCCGTCGGCGTAGTCGACGACTCCCGCGACCTGATCGGGCGTGGAGATGCCGATGCCGACGCAGGCATGCACCGCGCCGAGTTCGCGGAGTCGGCCGACCAGGGTCCGGGCGGCCGCGTCGAGTTCGGTCCGCTCCCCCGTGATGCCCATCGTCGAGACCGTGTACACGAACCCGGTCGAGGCCTCGACGATCATCCGCAGTCGCTCGTCCGTCGACGTGGGAGCGGCGAGGAAGACGCGGTCCAGACCCGTGCGCTCGGATGCCGCGAGCCACTCGGGTGCGGCGTCCGGGGTGATGTCCGGTGTGATCAGACCGGCGCCGCCGGCGGCGGCGAGGTCGTCCGCGAAACGGTCGACGCCGTACTGGAGCACGGGGTTCCAGTACGTCATCACGAGGATCGGGATGTCGACGCGCGCCGCGATCGCTCGGACCGCGCTGAAGGTGTCGCGCAGGCGGAAGCCCGCGGCCAGGGCCACCTGGGTCGCCTCCTGGATGACGACGCCGTCCATCACGGGATCGGAGTACGGGGGGCCGAGCTCGAGCACGTCGGCGCCGGACTCGGCCAGTGCGACGGCCGCCTCGATGCTCGTCTCGAGATCGGGGAAGCCCAGCGGGAGGTAGCCGACGAACGCACCACGACCCTCGGCGTGTGCGGCGTCGATGGCAGCGGCGACGCGGGAGGTCACAGTTCCACTCCCTCGCCCGATGCGGCTTCGTCGTGAGCGGGCTCGACCACCGGCTCCGCGCCGTCGTCGTACAGCTCGAACCAGCGCGCCGCGGTGTCCATGTCCTTATCGCCCCGGCCGGAGAGGTTCACGGCGATGATGGCGTCGGGACCGAGCTCGCGGCCGATCCGCAGGGCACCGGCCAGAGCGTGAGCAGACTCGATCGCGGGGATGATGCCCTCGGTGCGGCTCAGCAGCCGCAGGGCCTCCATCGCCTCCGTGTCGGTCGCCGGGATGTACGACGCACGACCGATCGACGCCAGCCAGGCGTGCTCGGGTCCGACGCCCGGATAGTCGAGTCCCGCGGAGATCGAGTGCGACTCGACCGTCTGGCCGTCCTCGTCCTGCAGCACGAATGTCTTCGCCCCGTGCAGGACGCCGGGGCGCCCCCGTCCGATCGACGCGGCGTGGCGCTCGGTGTCGACTCCGTCACCCGCGGCCTCGACGCCGTAGAGCGCGACGCCCTCGTCGTCGAGGAACGCGTCGAACATGCCGATCGCGTTCGAGCCGCCGCCGACGCACGCGACGACGGCATCCGGAAGCCGCCCGGTCTCGGCAAGGAGCTGCTCGCGGGCCTCTTCCGAGATGATCTTCTGAAAATCGCGCACCATCGCGGGGAACGGATGCGGCCCCGCCGCCGTGCCGAAGATGTAGTTGGTGGTCTCGACCGAGGCGACCCAGTCGCGGTATGCCTCGTTGATCGCATCCTTGAGCGTGCGCGACCCCGTCGTGACCGGCACGACCTCGGCGCCGAGCAGGCGCATGCGCGCGACATTGAGGGCCTGCCGTTCGGTGTCGACCTCGCCCATGTAGATCGTGCAGTCGAAGCCGAACAGGGCTGCTGCCGTCGCCGTCGCGACACCGTGCTGACCGGCTCCGGTCTCGGCGATGACGCGGGTCTTGCCGAGACGCTTGGTCAGCATCGCCTGGCCGATGACGTTGTTGATCTTGTGCGAGCCCGTGTGGTTGAGGTCCTCGCGCTTGAGGAACACTCGCGCGCCCCCCGCGTGCTCGGCGAAGCGGGGAACCTCCGTCAGGGCGGAAGGACGACCCGCGTACGTCGCGAGGGTGCGCGCCAGCTCGGCAGCGAACTCGGGGTCGGCCATCGCCGACTCGTACACCGCCGTCAGCTCGTCGATCGCGGCGATGAGGGATTCGGGCATGAACCGCCCGCCGAACTCGCCGAAGAAGGGACCGTGCTGTTCTCGCAGGCTCACGCGCCGGCCTCCAGAAATGCGTGCAGGGTGGTCACCGGATCGTTGGTCACGAGCGCCTCGCCGATCAGAACGGCGTCGGCACCCGCGCGACGGTAGTGGGCCACGTCGTCGGGGGTGAGGACAGCCGACTCCGCGATCTTCACGGCGTCAGCCGGAAGGTGCTCCACGAGCCGGCCGAAGAGATCGCGATCGAGCTCGAACGTCGACAGGTTGCGCGCGTTGACGCCGACCAGACGCGCTCCGATGTCGGCGGCACGATGCACCTCGTCGAGCGAGTGGGTCTCGACCAGCGGCGTCATGCCGAGTTCGAGCACGAGCTCGTGGAGCTCGGCCAGCACCGGCTGCTCGAGCGCGGCGACGATGAGGAGTACGAGGTCTGCGCCGGCGGCCCGCGCTTCGAACACCTGATAGGCGCCTGCGATGAAGTCCTTGCGGAGAACGGGGATCGACACCTCGGCGCGAACGGCCTCGAGGTCGGCCAGGCTCCCCTTGAAGCGGCGGCCCTCGGTCAGCACCGAGATGACGGAAGCGCCGCCCTCCTGGTAACGCGCCGCTTGGAGGGCGGGATCCGGGATCGCGGCGAGATCGCCCCGCGAGGGGCTCGCGCGCTTGACCTCGGCGATGATCTTGACCCGCTCGGCCGGCGCGAGCGCCGCGAGGGCGTCCCGGGCCGGAGCCTGAGCGAGCGCGTCGCGCTCGACGACGGCGAGGGGTCGCTCGGCCGCACGGGCCTCGGCATCCTCGACGGCGCCGGCCGTGAGACCGGCCAGCACGTCAGTGCGCTTTCGGGGTGTACTTGTCGCCGTAGGCGCCGTAGCCGGCCTTCGCCATGGCCCAGCCCACGATCAGGCCGACGACGAGGAGACCCGCGGAGGCCCAGACGAGCACCGGCATGTCGAGCCAGAAGAACAGGGTGCCCAGCGCGAACGCCAGGAGCATGATCACCACAGCGGTCCACGCCGCCGGGGAGTGTCCGTGGCCGGGGTCGCCGATGTTGCTCATTGTTCTCCTTCGCGGGATTTCTCGGGCTGAGGTCAGTCTACCGGGGCTCAGGCGGTCGGATCGGACCCACGGCTGAGGTCGTCCCAGGAATCGATCGGATCGTGGGAGTCATGCGGACGCGACCCGCCGGGACGCCGGGCCTCGGCCGCGGGGTCGGTGCGGTAGCGTCGCGCCGTGCTGCGCCACGAGCGAGCCGTCACGAGGGTGAGCACGCCCCCCGCGCACACGGCGGCCGCACCGACCGCGGTGATCCACGGCCAGGCGGTGACGGCAATGGCCGACACGAGCGTCCCGACCGCCTCGACCCCCGCGAGTCCGGTCGCGTCGGCGACGACGCCCACCACGGCTTCCGGCGGCGCGGTGAGAGCGATACGCAGCGACTCGGCGAGGAGCGCAGCGCCGATGAGCACGCCGATGACGCCGAAGATGTAACGGAGCACCGTCCCGACGATCGAGAGGGCCAGACCGAGGGCCAGCGCCGCGAGCCCCAGCGGGGTGACGAGCGGGAGAGCCTCGGTGCCCGGCACCGGCAGGACCGCCTGAGCGCCGTCGCGCAGCGTCGCCTCGAGCCAGGGCTGGGTCGCGCCGATGACCGCGAGGCCGCCGCCGACGACGGCCGCGAGGACCGCGAGCATCCGGGACCGGCGGGTCATGGCACCGCGACGACCGGGTCGAGGTCGTCCGCGTCGAAGCACGTGCGGGCGCCGGTGTGGCATGCCGCGCCGACCTGCTCGACGAGCAGGAGCACGGCGTCGCCGTCGCAGTCGAGCCGCGCCCCGCGGACGAGCTGGATGTGGCCGGAGGTATCGCCCTTGCGCCAGTACTCCTGGCGCGAGCGCGACCAGAACGTCACGCGCCCGCTCGTGAGCGTGCGGCGCAGCGCCTCGGCATCCATCCACGCCAGCATGAGGACCTCGCGCGTGTCGTGCTGCTGGACGATCGCGGCGACGAGCCCGTTCGCGTCGAACGAGACCCGCGCGATGCGTTCGTCGATGCTCTCGGTCATCGCCGCACCTCGATGCCCTGAGCGGTCAGCGCATCCTTCACGTCGCCGATCGCGAGCTGGCCCGAGTGGAACACGGATGCCGCGAGCACGGCATCCGCGCCCGCCTCGATGGCCGGGACGAAGTGCTCGGTCGCTCCGGCGCCGCCCGAGGCGATCACGGGAACGGACGACGCCTCGCGCATCAGCGAGATGAGCTCGAGGTCGAACCCGTCCTTGGTGCCGTCGGCATCGATCGAGTTGACGAGCAGCTCCCCCGCACCGCGCTCGATCGCCTCGCGCGCCCACGCGAGGGCGTCGATCGCGGTCGCGGTGCGCCCGCCATGGGTCGTGACGACGAATCCCGACTCGGTGCCCGGAGCGCGCTTGACGTCGAGCGAGAGCACGAGGACCTGCGCGCCGAAACGGTCGGCGATCTCGCCGATGAGGTCGGGGCGGGCGATGGCCGCCGAGTTGACGCCGACCTTGTCGGCACCGACCGAGAGCAGCCGCGCGACGTCATCGACCGAGCGCACGCCGCCCCCGACGGTGAGGGGGATGAACACCTGCTCCGCCGTGCGCCGGACGACGTCGTAGGTCGTGGCACGACCATCGACGGTCGCGGTGACGTCGAGGAAGGTCAGCTCGTCGGCGCCCTGCTCGAAGTACAGCCGGGCGAGCTCGACCGGATCGCCCATGTCGCGCAGATTCTCGAAGTTGACTCCCTTGACCACGCGCCCCGCGGCGACGTCGAGGCACGGGATGACGCGGCGTGCCAGCGTCATGTCAGAGCCTCGCGTTGTGGATCGCGGTGACGAGGATCGCTCGGGCACCGATCGCGTAGAGCTCGTCCATCGTGGTGTTCACGCTCGCGCGCGGCACCATCACCCGGACCGCCACCCACTCGGGGTCGCGCAGCGGCGAGATCGTGGGCGACTCGATGCCGCCGGCGATCGCGACGGCCTCGTCGACGAGGGCGGCCGGCAGGTCGTAGTCCACCAGCACGTAGCGCCGCGCCACGAGCACGCCGCGGAGCCGGCGGAGCAGGCGCTCGGTGCCGTCGGCGTCGTGGGGACCGGCGATGAGGACGGCCTCGGAACGGAGGATCTCGGGGCCGAACACCTCGAGCCCGGCCTGACGAAGGGTCGTGCCGGTCTCGACGACATCGGCGACGGCGTCGGCGACGCCGAGGCGGACCGCCGACTCCACGGCACCGTCGAGCGGCACGAGGTCGACGGCGATCCCGCGCTCGTCGAGGAACGCGTCGACGAGCCCGGGGTACGACGTGGCGATGCGCTTGCCCGCGAGCTCGGCGACGTCGGTGAACGTGCCGGTCGGGGCGGCGAAGCGGAAGGTCGAACCGGCGAAGCCGAGCCGCTCGATCTCGCGCGCGCCCGGCATGCGGGCGTCGAGCAGCAGGTCGCGGCCGGTGATGCCGACGTCGAGGGCACCCGAGCCGACGTAGGTGGCGATGTCCTTCGGACGCAGGTAGAAGAACTCGACCTCGTTGACGGGGTCGATGACGTGGAGGTCCTTCGAGTCGCGGCGTCCGGTGTAGCCGGCCTCGGCCAGCATCTCGGCAGCGGTCTCGGCGAGCGATCCCTTGTTGGGGACGGCGATGCGCAGCATGGGAGTCTTTCTGTCTCGGAGCGGGAGGGCGGGGCGTCGCTCAGAGATGTCGGTAGACGTCTTCGGGGCTCAGACCCTTGCTGATCATGAGCACCTGCAGGTGGTAGAGCAGCTGCGAGATCTCCTCGGCCGTCTCGGCATCGGACTGGTACTCGGCCGCCATCCAGACCTCGGCGGCCTCTTCGACGATCTTCTTGCCGATGGCGTGCACACCGCGGTCGAGCTGCGCGACGGTGCCCGAGCCCTCGGGCCGGGTCTCGGCGATAGAGGTCAGCTCTGCGAACAGCGCGTCGAACGTCTTCACCTAGCCAGGGTACCGGCCCGCGACGGGCGATCCGACCGCGGCGGGCGACGGATCAGTGCCGGTGCGCCCGCAGCGCCCGATCGCGGAGGCTCGCGATCGCGGCATCCGGATCATCGGCGCCGAACACCGCCGAGCCGGCCACGAACGTGTCGGCTCCGGCCTCGGCCGCCTGCGCGATCGTCGACTCGGAGATCCCGCCGTCGACCTGCAGCCAGACGGAAGAACCGCGCCGGCGCGCTTCGTCGGCGAGCCGGCGGAGCTTCGGCATCTGGTCGGCCATGAAGCTCTGGCCCCCGAAACCCGGTTCGACCGTCATGACGAGGATCTGGTCGAACTCGTCGAGGACGTCGAAGAGCCCCTCGACGGGCGTTGCGGGCTTGACGGCGACACCGGCGCGTGAGCCGATCGAGCGCAGCCGGCGAGCGAGCGCGACGGGGTCGGTGGCGGCCTCGAGATGGAAGGTCACGCTCGCGGCCCCGAGCTCGGCGTAGCCGGGACCCCAGCGGTCGACGTCCGAGATCATCAGGTGGACGTCGAGGGGGACGGGACTCGTGGCTTGGATCCGCTCGACCATCTGCGGCCCGAACGTCAGGTTCGGGACGAAGTGGTTGTCCATGACATCGACGTGCACGAAGTCGGCCGACCGGATGCGGCCGAGCTCGGCCTGCATGTTCACGAAGTCGGCGGCCAGGATGCTGGGGTTGATGCGCAGGGGGTCGGCGTCGCTCACGCCCCCATTATCGCCGGTCACGGCTTCTGCAGGAGCGTGATGGACATCGCATCGGTGCCGTGCCGGTGCGGCCACAGCTGAGCGCGGCCCGACCCGTCCTGCTGGTCGGGCAGGTCGATGTCCCCGCGGCTGACCGCCCGGATGACCTCGCGGGCATCGAGCTCGCGCAGGTCGGGGTGGGCAGCCCGGACATCGGCGACGACCACGGCGGTCTCGGCGAGGTGGGGGGAACAGGTCACGTAGGCCACGATCCCGCCCGGGGCGAGTGCGTCGACGGCGGCGCCGAGCAGCTCGCGCTGCAGCGCGCTGAGATCCGGCACGTCGGCCGGGGCTTTGCGCCAGCGTGCCTCGGGCCGGCGGCGGAGCGCGCCGAGTCCCGTGCACGGTGCATCGACGAGGATGCGGTCGTAACCGCCTCGGCCGGCACGCTCGCGACCGTCCTCCTCCGACACGGGAACCTCGAGGGGGACGCCGGCGACGGAGGAGCGGACGAGGCGCGCACGCGCGGACGAGATCTCGTTCGCCTCGAGCGTGGCCCCTCCCGCGAGGGCCTCCGCGGCGAGGACCGCCGTCTTCCCGCCGGGAGCGGCACACAGATCCAGCCAGCGCTCGCCTGCCCGGACCGGGAACGCGCGCGACAGGGCGAGCGCGGCGAGCTGGGAGCCTTCGTCCTGGACGCGGACGCGTCCCTCCGCGCGACGTACCAATGGCTCGGGATCACCGCCGTCGAGGCGGAAACCGAGCGGCGAGTACGGAGTCCGGGCCCGGTCGGCGGGAATGTCGGCGAGGCCCGGTAGCGCGGTCATGGTGACACTCGGCGAGACGTTGTCTGCCGCCAGCAGCTCGTCGAGTTCCTCCGCACGCCCCTCGGCCGCGAGGGCCCGACGAAACGCTCGAATGACCCACACCGGGTGGGAGAAGCGCAGGCCGAGCCGCTCATCGTCGGATCGAGCTCCCGCGTCCACCCGCTGCAGCCAGTCCCCCGGGTTGTCCCGGGCGATGCGCCGCAGGACCGCGTTGGCGAAGCCGGCCGCGTTCGCCGCCCCCGCGCGCCGGACGAGCTCGACGCTCTCGTTCACCGCGGCGTGAGAGGCGACCCGCGTCGACAGCAGCTGGTGGACGCCGAGGCGCAGCGCGTCGCGCACGGGCGGATCGATCGTGTCGATGGAGCGCCCCGAGGCCTGCTCGATGATCGCGTCATAGGTGCCCTGGCGGCGCAGGGTGCCGTACGTCAGCTCGGTGGCGAGCCCGGCGTCGGCGGGGCTGAGTCCCGCCCGCCGGAGCTCCTGCGGCAAGAGGAGGTTCGCGTACGCGTCGGAGTCGGCCACCGCGCGCAGCACGTCGAACGCGACGCGACGCGCGGGGTTCACGATCCCGCCTCGACACTGTCGGCGCGCTGCCCTCGCCACCAGTCGGGAGCCGGCATCGCGCCGCGGCCCGCGGGCTGCACCGACAGGAGCGAGATCGTTCCGTCGGCGGTTCCGACGAGCACCTCTTTACCGACGAGGCGGATCTCGCGAGGTGCGAGCGAGGCATCCGGTCCACGCCGCGCCGCGAGCACCTTCAGCCGCTGACCGACGACGGTGGTGTGCGCGCCGGGCTCGGGCGTCGTGCCGCGGAAGCGGTCGAGCACTGTGTCGGCGGGCAGTGCGAAATCGAGGAGTCCGTCGGCGAGCGTGAGCTTGGGCGCCAGGGTCGGCTCGCCCGTCTGCGGGACGGCGATCGCGGTGCCGTCGGCTATCGCGTCGACGACATCCGAGAGGGTGTCCGCGCCGAGGTCGGCAAGCCCTGCGAGGAGGTCACCGGCGGTGGCTCCGCGATCCACCGGGTGGCGGGTCTGCGCGAAGACATCGCCCGCGTCGAGCTCGGGGACGAGCTGGAAAACGCTGACGCCGGTGATCCGGTCCCCCGCGATGAGCGAATGCTGCACGGGCGCCGCCCCCCGCCATGCCGGCAGCAGCGAGAAGTGCAGGTTGATCCACCCGTGCCGCGGTGCCGACAGGAGCGGCTCGCGCACGAGCCCGCCGTACGCGACGATGACGCCCAGGTCGGCGCTCCACGAGGTGATCGTCTCTGTCGCCGCCGCATCGAGGCGGTCGGTCTTCAGGACCGGGAGCCCGAGCTCCGCGGCGAGGGCGGCCACCGGAGAGGGGGTGAGCACGCGCTTGCGCCCGAGCGGCGCATCGCGGCGCGTGACGACGCCGACGATCTCGTGCCGCGACGCGGCTAGCCGTCGGAGCGATGGCAGGGCGGGTTCCGGGGTCCCGGCGAAGACGATGCGCATGGCGCTCCTCACAGATCGAGATCGGGCACGTCGAGACGTACTCTGAGTGTATTGCGCGGTCCCGGCGGCGCCCCGCGCCGACGCCGCCCGCGCAGCGCCGCAGCGACGACCGACGCCCGAAGCGACTCGGCCACCGCGCGCCCCAGCGCGTACTCGAAACGCACGAGCGCGCGGACCGAGTCCTCACGCGGCACGGGGCCGAGGACCGAGGTCTCGGTCAGCGCCGGCACATCGGCCCGCAGCTGGGCGATCGCTTCCGAGACGGCTGCCGCGGTTCCTTCCACCGCCGCGACGCGGACGGTCGGCGGCATGTGGAGCGGGGCCCGCTCGGCGAGCTCCGCTCGGGCATACGCCGGCTGCGTCCACGTCGCGAGCGCGCGCGCAGCGGGGCCGGCCACACCGACGAGGTGCACGGGGGCGCCGGGCGCGGCGAGAGCCGCGGCATCCGACCACCAGCGCAGACACGCCTCGGCGATCCGCAGCTGCTCGGTCATCAGCATCCGATCGCCGTCGAGCAGGATGACGGCGCGGTACCCGCCTGCGGCGAAGGGCTCCGCGCCGCGCGTCGCGATCACGAGGGCGGGTCTCGCATCGACGTGGGTGACCTGGTGCTCGCCGTCGGAGACGATCACGCGGGTGTTCGGGAAGGCGCGTCCGAGCTCGTCGGCCGTGCGCTCGCTCCCCGACGACGCCATACGCAGGCGGTGGGACGCGCAGGAGGAGCAGGACCACGCGGGAGCGGCTCGTCCGCACCAGGCGCACTCGGGCACGGCACCCGGGCGACGGGCGCGCAGGGGCCCGGCGCACTGCGCGCAGCGCGCCGGCGTGCGGCAGTCGGCGCACACCAGCACCGGGGCGTACCCGGGGCGGGCGACCTGCACCAGAACGGGGCCGTGCGTCAGCGCCTCGCGCGCCGCGGCGAACGCGGCCGACGGGACCCGCGTGCCCCGCGACTCGCCCTCACGCGTCGCCGACAGCACGACCCGGGGACTCTCGCGACGGCGGGCCGGGATCTCGCGCACCCACCCGAGTGCCACGAGACGCTCGACGTCGGTCGTGCGCGTCAGACCGACGAAGACCAGCGCGCAGGCCTGGAGCTCCTGCCGGACGAGCGCGGCGTCGCGCGCGTGCACACCCGGGCTCAGCGGCTCCGCGAGCAGCGGATCGCCGTCGTCCCACAGGAGGACCGCGCCGACATCGTGGGCGGGCGCATACACGCTCGACCGATTGCCCACCACGATGCACGGCACGGCGGCCAGCAGACGCAGATATCCGGCGTAACGCTCCGGACCGGATCGCCGGGCATCGTCGCGCACCACCGCGGCGTCGTCCACGCGGCGCGCGAGGACGGCCAGGACGTGGGCCTCGTCGCGGTGATCGGGAACCACGACGATCGCGCTCCTGCCCTGCGCGAGCGTGAGCACGGCCAGCGCGGCCAGCAGCTCGGCCCACGCCGGGACGTCCTCGGCCGGGCGCGGTGGCGCGTCGACGGCCACGCGCTCGCCGCCCGCGACCGCGTTCTCGAGTTCGGGATACGCCGTGGCCGTCTCCCGCGCCCAGGCGAGGGCGTCGGCGCTCACGGCGGGGGCCTCGGGCGGCCCGGCGGTGGCCCAGGCCTTCTCGGCCCGCACCATCCGCTTCGGGATCACCAGCCGCAGGACGTCGCTCGCCGACCCCGCTGCCCGGTCGGCCACCCGGCGCGCGTGGGCGTAGAGCCGCTGCGGCAGCACCTCGACGGGCGACACGACCTCCTCGAGCTCCGACAGGGGACGGTCGCCGTCGGTCTCGTCGCCGAGCTCGACGAGATAGCCCTCGACGGTGCGCCCGACGGTGCGAAGCGGCACCTTCACCCGCACACCGGGCACCGCGGCGTCGCGGAGGGCGTCGGGGACGACGTAGTCGAACAGGCGGTCGAGCTGCGGCAGCGGCGAGTCGATGAGCACTCGGGCGACCCGCCGGGGCGCGTCGCTCACAGGCCCGCGGCGGCGCGCAACTCCTCGACGCGGTCGGTGCGCTCCCACGTGAACTCGGGCAGCTCCCGGCCGAAGTGGCCGTAGGCGGCGGTCTTCGCGTAGATCGGCCGCAGCAGATCGAGACGATCGATGATCGCCTGCGGTCGCAGATCGAACACGTCGCGGATCGCCGCCGAGATCACCTCGTCGGCGACGTGGCCCGTGCCGAACGACTCGACGTAAAGCCCGACGGGAGCGGCGCGCCCGATCGCATACGCGACCTGAACCTCGAGGCGGTCCGCCAGCCCCGCGGCGACGGCGTTCTTCGCGACCCAGCGCATCGCGTAGGCGGCGGAGCGGTCGACCTTCGACGGGTCCTTGCCGCTGAAAGCGCCGCCCCCGTGCCGAGCGGCGCCGCCGTAGGTGTCGATGATGATCTTGCGACCGGTCAGGCCCGCGTCGCCCTTCGGCCCGCCGACGACGAACGGGCCGGCGGGGTTGATGACGTACTCGACGTCCGAGACATCGAGGCCGGTCTCCGCGAGGACGGGCTCGATGACCTCTGCTTGCACGGCGGCGCGCAACGCGGGCAGGGAGATGTCGGGCTGATGCTGCGTCGAGAGGACCACGGTCTCGACCGTTCGAGGCACGGCCCCCTCGTAGCCGAGCGTCACCTGCGTCTTGCCGTCGGGACGGAGGAACGGCAGTGCACCGGTGCGACGGGCCGACGTCAGGCGCTCGGCGATGCGGTGGGCCGTCCAGATGGCCATCGGCATCAGCTGCGGCGTCTCGTTGGTGGCGTAGCCGAACATGATGCCCTGATCGCCCGCGCCCAGCGCGTCGGTCGGGTCGACCGATCCCTGCTCACGGTGCTCCAGGGCGCTGTCGACACCGGCGGCGATATCGGAGGACTGCTCTCCGATCGAAACCGTCACGCCGCACGAGTCGCCGTCGAACCCGGTCTCGCTCGAGGTGTAGCCGATGCGGTTGACGACGCCGCGCACGATGCCGGGGATGTCGGCGTAGCCGTCGGTGCGCACCTCGCCGGCGACGTGCACGAGGCCGGTCGTCACGAGGGTCTCGACCGCGACGCGCGAGCCGGGGTCGACCGTCAGCAGGGCGTCGAGGATACTGTCGGAGATCTGGTCGCAGATCTTGTCGGGGTGCCCCTCGGTGACGGACTCGGACGTGAACAGGCGCAGCTGGCTCATCGGGGCTCCCTGTGGGACGGAACGGGGCGGGATCGGGACGGAGACGATTCTGCCCGCGGCGGCCGACATCCGGCTGCCGCGGGCAGAAATGTGACGGGTCTACCGCCGGATCAGTCGAGCGAACGCAGGCGCAGCTTGTCCTCGTGGATCTCGTGCATCGCGATCGTCAGCGGCTTGTCCTCGACCGACGAGTCGACGAGCGGGCCGACGTTGTCGAACAGGTTGCCCTCGTGAAGGTCGGAGTAGTAGTCGTTGATCTGGCGCGCACGCTTGGACGCGTAGATGACCAGCTGGTACTTCGAGTCGACCTTGTCGAGCAGGGCGTCGATGGGCGGGTCGATGATGCCTTCGTTGCTTCCGGCCATGGCGGATCCTTCCGGGATCGATGTCGGTGGAGAGTCTGCTGCCGCGCCGCAGGCGCAGGCATCCCCCCAGTCTACGCGATCAGTCGGCCAGCGCGGCGACCTCGTCGGCCGCACGCGCCACGGTGTCGTTGACGACGCGGTAGTCGAACTCGCCCTGCGAGGCGAGCTCGACGCGCGCAGTGCGGAGGCGACGGGCGCGTTCCTCGGCGTCCTCGGTTCCCCGGCCGACCAGCCGGTCGACCAGTTCGTCCCAGCTCGGCGGCAGGAGGAAGACCAGGGTCGCGTCCGGCGCGGCCGCGCGCACCTGACGGGCTCCCTGCAGGTCGATCTCCAGCAGCACCGTGCGCCCCGCCGCCAGCGCCGCCTCGATGGGCGCCTTCGGCGTGCCGTACCGGTGGCGGTTGTGCACCGTGGCCCACTCGAGCAGCTCGCCCTCGGCGATGAGCCGGTCGAACTCGGCGTCGTCGACGAAGTAGTAGTGCTCGCCGTCGACCTCCCCCGGCCGGGGGGCCCGGGTGGTCGCCGACACCGACAGCATGATCTCGGGATGGTTGTCGCGGATGTGCGCGGCGACCGTTCCCTTGCCGACCGCAGTGGGGCCGGCGAGCACGAGCAGCCGCGACCGGCCGGCGCGCGGCTGCGGCTCGGGCAGGCGGGCATCCAGGAAGTGCTGCAGCGCGAGCCGCTGGCGCGAGCCCAGCCCACCGAGGCGCTTCACGGGCGAGATGTCGAGATCCGCGAGGATGCGGTCGCGCTTGTTCTCTCCGATCGCCGGGATCGCGGTGAGGAAGTCGGTCACCCGCATCGCGCCGGCCGGCGACTCGGGGTCGGCGAGAGCGCGCCGCAGGAGCTCCTGAGGCGAGATCACGCGCATCGCGACATCCTTCTTCAGCGCCGCCCGCTCGCGCCGCGCTTCGACCGCACGGCGCGACGCGGCGGCGCGGTCGACCTCGGGCGGGTGGGGACGATCAGCCACGGGTTTCCTCCTCTGCCTCGGCCAGCTCCCGCCGATGCGCCTCGATGGCCGAGACGATCCCGTCGGGACCGGCGGCGAGCACGCTGCGACTGGCGCTCGCGATCACCTGGGCCGCGAGCGACCCGAACACCGAACGCGCGTCCCCCAGCGCGACACCCTGCGCACCGAAACCCGGCGCGAGGATCGGGGCCCCGCGGAGCGACTCATCACTCAGACCGAGGTCGCCCCGATCGACGGTCGCCCCGACGACGAGGCCCACGTGCCCGAGTCCGCCGCCCTGCGCCGCGGCGCGGTTCGCCCAGCCGACCCCGGACGCCACCCAGTCCGCGACCGTCTGGCCGCGCCGAGCGTCGACCGCGGTGACCTCCGCGGACTGCAGCCCGAATGCCTCGGGGTTGCTGGTCGCAGCGAGGACGAAGACGCCCTTGCCGGTGCGGGCGGCGGCGGTGATCGTGCCGCGGAGGGACCCCGGGCCGAGGTACGGGCTCACCGTGACGGCATCCGCCTCCAGCGGGGCGCCCGGCTCGAGCCACGCCGCGGCATAGCCGTCCATCGTGCTGCCGATGTCGCCGCGCTTCGCATCCGCGATGACGATGAGGCCAGCGTCGCGCGCGGCGCGCTGCACCTCCTCGAGCGCGGCGAATCCCCCCGATCCGTAGCGTTCGAAGAAGGCGACCTGCGGCTTGACGATGCCCACACGCCCGCCCGCGGCCTCGACCACGCGCAGGCCGAACTCGCGCACGCCCGCGGCTGAGGCCGCGAGGCCCCAGTCCGCGAGCAGTGCGGCATGCGGGTCGATGCCGACGCAGAGCGGCCCGTACGTCTCGAGCGCGCCCGACAGGCGCTCCCCGAATGCGGTCACCGGCGCCCCGCCCGCTCGAGGGCGTAGTCCTGCAGGCTCTTGACCTCGAAGCCCTCCCGGAGCACGGGCAGCGCGCTGACGGCGGCACCGAGAACGGCCATCGTGGTGAACAGGGCACGGTCGCCCGCCACGGCCGCGGCGCGGATCTCGTACCCGTCTGCTCGTGCCACGCCGCCCGAGGGCGTGTTCACGACCATGTCGATCTCGCCGGCGTTGATGAGGTCGACGACGTTGCGCTCGCCCGATCCCTGCGTCTCGGAGTACTTGCCGACGACCTCGACGCGGATGCCGTTGCGGGCGAGGATCTCGGCGGTCCCCTCCGTCGCGATCAGACGGAAGCCGAGTTCCTGGAGCCGGTGGGCCGGCAGGATCACGGCGCGCTTGTCGTCGTCGGCGACCGACAGGAACACGGTGCCCGAGGTCGGCATACCGCCGTAGGCGGCCGCCTGGCTCTTGGCGAACGCCGTCGGGAAGTCGCGGTCCATTCCCATGACCTCGCCCGTGGAGCGCATCTCGGGTCCGAGGACCGAGTCGACGGTCCGGCCGTCCGCCGTGCGGAAGCGCTTGAAGGGGAGCACAGCCTCCTTCACCGCGACCGGCGCATCGAGCGGGACCCGCGAGCCGTCCTCGGCGGGCAGGAGCCCTTCGGCCTTCAGCTCGTCGATCGACGACCCTGCCATGATCCGCGAGGCAGCCTTGGCGAGAGGGATGCCGAGCGCCTTCGACACGAACGGCACGGTGCGGCTCGCACGCGGGTTCGCCTCGATGACGTAGAGCACGCCCGCCGAGACGGCGAACTGCACGTTCAGCAGACCGCGCACGCCGACACCGCGGGCGATCGCGAGAGTAGCCTCGCGCACCCGGTCGATCTCGGTGCGCCCGAGCGACATCGGGGGCAGGGTGCAGCTCGAGTCGCCGGAGTGGATGCCGGCCTCCTCGAGGTGCTCCATCACGCCGCCGATGTAGAGCTCCTCGCCGTCGAACAGGGCGTCGACGTCGAGCTCCACGGCGTCGTCGAGGAACCGGTCGACCAGCAGCGGCAGGCCGGGCCCGATGATCGCCTGGTCGGCGACGCGCACGAAGTAGTCGCGCAGGCTCTCGGTGTCGTAGACGATCTCCATGCCACGGCCACCGAGGACGAAGCTCGGGCGGACCAGGACGGGGTAGCCGATCGACTCGGCGACCTCGACGGCCCCCTCGACGTCGATCGCGGTGCCGTTGCGCGGAGCCACGAGACCGGCGTCGTCGAGCAGACGCGAGAAGAGCTCGCGCTCCTCCGCCAGGTCAATGGCCGCGGGCTGGGTGCCCAGGATGCTGTACCCGGCGGCCTCGATGCCCTTCGCGAGCCCGAGCGGCGTCTGACCGCCGAGCTGGCAGATGACGCCGAGGATCGTGCCCGACTGCGACTCGGCGTGCAGCACCTCGAGGACGTCCTCGAGCGTCAGCGGCTCGAAGTAGAGCCGATCGCTCGTGTCGTAGTCGGTCGAGACCGTCTCGGGGTTGCAGTTGACCATGATCGTCTCGTAGCCGGCATCCGACAGCGCGAAGCTCGCGTGGACGCACGAGTAGTCGAACTCGACGCCCTGCCCGATGCGGTTGGGGCCCGAACCGATGATGACGACCTTCGTGCGGTCCGAGGGGGTGACCTCGGTCTCGGTGTCGTAGGACGAGTAGTGGTACGGCGTGAGCGCGGGGAATTCGCCGGCGCAGGTGTCGACCGTCTTGAAGACCGGCCGCAGGCCGAGGCCGTGGCGCACGCCGCGCACCTCTTCTTCGGTGATCCCGCGGAGCTGCGCGATCTGCGCGTCGCTGAACCCGTGGTCCTTCGCCGTGCGGATGACGTGCTCGTCGAGCTCGCCGGCGTCGGCCACGAAGGCTGCGACCTCGTTGATGAGCTCGATCTGGTCGAGGAACCACGGGTCGATCGCGGTGGCTTCGAAGGCCTGCTCGATCGTGGCGCCCTTGCGCATCGCCTGCTGCAGGACCACGATCCGGCCGTCGGTCGGGGTCTTCGCGATCTCGAGCAGCTCGTCCACCGAGCGCTCCTCGTCGCCCCAATGGAAGCTCGATCCCCGCTTCTCGAGCGAGCGAAGCGCCTTCTGAAGCGCCGTGGCGTAGTTGCGCCCGATCGCCATCGCCTCGCCCACCGACTTCATGGTCGTCGTGAGAGTCGTGTCGGCGGCCGGGAACTTCTCGAAGTTGAAGCGCGGCACCTTGACCACGACGTAGTCGAGCGTCGGCTCGAAGCTCGCCGGGGTGACCTTCGTGATGTCGTTCGGGATCTCGTCGAGGCGGTAGCCGATCGCGAGCTTCGCGGCGATCTTCGCGATCGGGAATCCGGTCGCCTTCGACGCCAGTGCCGACGAACGCGACACGCGCGGGTTCATCTCGATGACGATGATGCGCCCCGTCTGCGGGTCGACCGCGAACTGGATGTTGCAGCCGCCGGTGTCGACGCCGACGGCGCGGATGATGTCGATGCCGATGTCGCGCATCTTCTGGTACTCGCGGTCGGTCAGCGTGAGCGCCGGGGCCACTGTGATGGAGTCGCCGGTGTGGACGCCGACCGGGTCGACGTTCTCGATCGAGCAGACGACCACGGTGTTGTCGGCCGAGTCGCGCATGAGCTCGAGCTCGTACTCCTTCCACCCGAGGATCGACTCCTCGAGCAGGACCTCGGTCGTCGGCGAGTCGCGCAGGCCCGCTCCCGCGATGCGCCGCAGATCCTCCTCGTCGTACGCGAAGCCCGAGCCGAGCCCGCCCATCGTGAAGGAGGGGCGCACGACGAGGGGGTAGCCGAGCTCGGCGGCCCCCGCGAGCACCTCGTCCATCGTGTGGCAGATGCGGCTGTCGGCGACATCCGCTCCCGAGTCGATGACGAGCTGCTTGAAGATCTGCCGATCCTCGCCCTTGTTGATCGCCTCGAAGTTCGCGCCGATCAGCTCGATGTCGTACTTCTCGAGGATGCCGTGCTTGTGCAGGTCGATCGCCGCGTTCAGGGCGGTCTGGCCGCCGAGGGTCGGCAGGATCGCGTCGGGGCGCTCCTTGGCGATGATCGTCTCGATGACCTGCCACGTGATCGGCTCAATGTACGTCGCGTCGGCGAAGTCGGGATCGGTCATGATCGTCGCCGGGTTCGAGTTGACGAGGATGACGCGGACGCCCTCCTCGCGGAGGACGCGGCACGCCTGGGTGCCGGAGTAGTCGAATTCGCAGGCCTGGCCGATGACGATCGGCCCCGACCCGATGACGAGGACGCTCTGGATATCGTCGCGCTTGGGCATCAGTTCTTGTTCTCCTGGGTCGCGATCACGAGGTCGCGGAAGCGGTCGAAGAGGTAGTTGGCGTCGTGCGGACCAGCCGCGGCCTCGGGGTGGTACTGCACCGAGAAGGCCGGCAGGTCGAGGGCGCGCAGCCCCTCCACGACGTTGTCGTTGAGGCCGACGTGGCTCACCTCGACGCGGCCGAAGCCGGCGGGGCTGTCGACGACGCCCTCGATCGGCGCGTCGACGGCGAAGCCGTGGTTGTGGGCGGTGATCTCCACGCGGCCGGTCTGCTTGTCGAGCACGGGCTGGTTGATGCCGCGGTGGCCGAAGGGCAGCTTGTACGTGCCGAAGCCGAGGGCGCGGCCGAGGAGCTGGTTGCCGAAGCAGATCCCGAAGAACGGCAGCTTCTCGGCCAGCACACCCCGCAGGAGCTCGACGTGGTGGTCGCTCGCGGCCGGGTCGCCCGGACCGTTGGAGTAGAACACCGCGATCGGGTCGATCGCGCGCAGCTGCTCGAGCGTGACGTCCTGCGGCAGCACGTGGACGTCGAACCCGCGGGCTGCGAGGTTGTTCACCGTGGCCTGCTTGACGCCGAGGTCGAGCACCGCGAGGTTTCCGAGCCGCTCCCCCGTCGCCGGGGTCACCTCGGCGGCGGGCACCGACACCTCGGCGGACAGGTTGCGACCGGTCATCTCCGGCGCCTCGCGGACGATGCGCAGCTGCTCCTCGGGATCGATGTCTGCGGCGTCGCCGCTGAAGACGCCGCCGCGCATCGAGCCCGCCGAGCGCAGGACGCGCGTGACGGCGCGCGTGTCGATGCCGCTGATGCCGACGATGCCGTCGCGCTCGAGCGACTCGTCGAGCGAGTTCTCCGAGCGCCAGTTCGACACGACCCGCGAGGGATCGCGCACGATGTAGCCGGCGACCCAGATGCGGCGCGACTCGACGTCCTCGCCGTTCATGCCGGTGTTTCCGATGTGGGGTGCGGTCTGCAGCACGATCTGGCCGGCGTAGGACGGGTCGGTGAGGGTCTCCTGGTAGCCAGTCATGCCGGTCGCGAAGACGACTTCTCCGAGGGTGGTGCCGCGCGCGCCGTAGGCGCGGCCGATGTGGCGGGATCCGTCCTCGAGCACGAGCACGGCGGGGTCACGGGTGAACAGTGTCACGCGTCGCCTCCTGGGGTCTGGGTGGGGGTCACGATGGTCTGGATGGCATCGGCCAGCGCGCGGGCCGATGCGGTCTGGGGCCGGAAGTAGCTGTCGACGATCGTCTCGTCGTCGATCAGCCAGCTCAGGCGGGTGAGGCCCTGCTTCTCGACGACACGGTCGATCGCGACGGTCGCCTGATCGACGGAGACGATGCGTTCTGCGGAGATGAACAGGCGCGGCTGACCGGTCAGGTCGATGGCCACGCCGTCACCCGCGCCTCCCGCGGCGACGATGACGTCGACGCGGGAGCGGAATCCGAGCCCGCGGATGGCGAGGCGCTCGAGCGGCTCGTCGTGGCGGGTCGTCGCGACGTAGAGTCCCGAGATCGTCACCGTCGGCACGGCGTCGGCGGGAAGTTCGCCGACCGGTGCCGCGAGGCCGCTGTCGCGCCTCGTTCGTCGTCGCCAGGCCCAGACCCCGAGCGCGAGCAGCGCCAGGGCGACGGCGACCATGACGAGCAGAGCGCCCTCGCGGGTCACGGGCGTGCTCCCGGACGGTCGAGCAGGTCGCCGTCGGCGACCGTCGCCGTGCCGCGGAAGAACGTCCAGCGCACCTCGCCGGGCAGCTCGCGGTCGAGATAGGGCGAATTGACGCTCCGGCCGCGCAGGTCGGCATCCGTGAAGGTGCGGACCGGGCGCGGATCGTAGAGCGTGAACGAGGCGGGACGGCCCGCCTCGAGCGGCGTACCGGCGTCGGCCAGGCGACCGATCCGAGCGGGAGCCGTCGAGAGCACGCGGGCGACGTCGTCCCAATCGAGCAGTCCGGTGTCGACGACCGCCTGCTGCACGACCCGGAGTGCGGACTCGAGACCGACCATGCCGTTGGCGGCCGCAGCCCATTCGCAGCTCTTCGCCTCGGCGGGATGCGGGGCGTGGTCGGTCGCGACGATGTCGATCGTGCCGTCGGCGAGGCCCTCGCGGACCGCCCGCACGTCCTCGTCGCGGCGGAGCGGCGGGTTGACCTTGAAGCGGGCGTCGTAGCCGCGGACGAGCTCTTCGGACAGCAGCAGGTGATGGGGCGTCACCTCGGCGGTCACGTTCACGCCGCGCTTCTTCGCCCACCGGATGATGTCGACCGAACCGGCCGTCGAGAGGTGGCAGACGTGCAGACGCGAGCCGACATGCTCGGCCAGCAGGACATCGCGCGCGATGATCGACTCCTCGGCCACCGCCGGCCATCCGGCCAGGCCCAGCTCGGCCGACACGCTGCCCTCGTTCATCTGAGCACCCTCGGTCAGCCGCGGGTCCTGTGCGTGCTGGGCGACGACCCCGTCGAACGACTTCACGTACTCGAGGGCGCGCCGCATGATGAGCGGGTCGAAGACGCAGAAGCCGTCGTCGCTGAAGACGCGGACCCGCGCGCGCGAGGCCGCCATCGCGCCGAGCTCGGCCAGGCGCTCCCCCTTCTGCCCGACCGTGACGGCGCCGATCGGCTGCACGTGCACGTAGCCGGCGGCCTCGCCCAGGGCGAGCTCCTGCTCGACCACGCCCGCGGTGTCGGCGACGGGCGAGGTGTTGGGCATCGCGAACACGGTCGTGAACCCACCCGCCGCCGCCGCGCGCGATCCCGTGAGGATCGTCTCGGATGCCTCGTAGCCCGGCTCGCGCAAGTGTGTGTGCAGGTCGACGAGTCCCGGCAGGGCGATGAGGCCGTCGGCGTCGACGACGGTGGCACCGCTGGCGCTCAGCCCGGTGCCGACCTCGGCGATGGTCCCGTCGACGATCACCATGTCGATGGCGCCGCCGCCGGCCCGGCGCGCTCCGCGGATGAGGAAGCTCTCGCTCATCGTCCGTCCTCCTCAGCTTCGGTGCGCTCGCCCGCGAGCAGCAGGTAGAGCACGGCCATCCGCACCGAGACACCGTTCGCCACCTGCTCGAGCACGGTCGAGCGCGGCGAATCGGCGGCGGCGGCGGAGATCTCCATCCCCCGGTTCATCGGGCCGGGGTGCAGGACAATGCTATCGGCCGGAAGCGCCGCGAGTCGCGCCGCGTCGAGCCCCCACGTGCGCGAATACTCCCGTTCAGTCGGGAAATACGCCGCGTTCATGCGCTCGAGCTGGATGCGCAGCATCATCAGCGCGTCCGGTCCGTCTGCAATGGCCTCGTCGAGGTCGTACGCGACGCGGACCGGCCAGGCCGAGACGTCCTGGGGCACCAGGGTCGGCGGCGCGACGAGGGTCACCTCTGCGCCGAGTGTCGTCAGCAGCCAGACGTTCGACCGCGCGACGCGCGAATGCAGGATGTCGCCGACGACCGTCACCCGGAGACCCGCGAGGTCGCGGCCGCGGCTAGCGGCGCCGAAGAATCGCTTGCGGATGGTGAAGGCATCGAGCAGGGCCTGCGTCGGATGCGCATGCGTGCCGTCACCGGCGTTGACCACACCGGCACTGATCCAGCCGCTGGTGGCGAGCGTCTGCGGAGCGCCCGACGCGCCGTGCCGGATCACGACCGCGTCGGCCCCCATCGCCTGCAGCGTCTGCGCGGTGTCCTGGAGCGACTCGCCCTTGGACACCGACGATCCCTTCGCCGAGAAGTTGATGACGTCGGCCGACAGCCGCTTGGCTGCGGCCTCGAACGAGATCCGGGTGCGCGTGGAGTCCTCGAAGAAGAGGTTCACGACGGTCTTGCCGCGAAGCGTCGGGAGCTTGCGGACCTCACGCTGCTGCGTAGCGGACATGTCCTCGGCGACGTCGAGGATGCGCAGGGCGTCGCGCCGATCCAGGTCTTTGGTGTCGAGCAGGTGCCTCATGAGCCGATCGTCACCTCCTCGACGCCGTCGACCTCGCGCAGACGCACGTTGACGCGCTCGTCGCGGGCGCTCGGGAGGTTCTTGCCGACGAAGTCGGGGCGGATGGGGAGCTCGCGGTGGCCGCGGTCCACGAGAGTCGCGAGTCTGACGGCCGCGGGGCGGCCGATGTCCTGCAGCGCGTCGAGGGCCGCGCGGATCGATCGTCCGGAGAACAGCACGTCGTCGACGAGGACGACGACCTTGCCGTCGAGGCCGCCCTCCGGGATCTGCGTCGGCTGCGGCGCCCGCGTCGGATTGCGGTGCAGATCGTCGCGGTACATCGTCACATCGAGTGCTCCGACCGGAACGACGGTCCCGGAGATCTCCGCGAGGAGCGAGCCGATGCGAGCGGCGAGGGGAACGCCCCGCCGCGGGATGCCGAGGATGACGAGGCCGGCGGGTCCCCTGTTCGATTCGAGGATCTCGTGCGAGATCCTCGTCAGGGCCCGGGCGATGTCGGCTTCATGCAGCACGATGCGCGTGCTCATCCGCCGCTCCCTTCTCCGCCTCACAGGACGGGGTTAAAGGTTGCTGGGTGCGGGGGCCATGATAGCGGTCCCGACCGCCTCCGAGCACATCGTCGCCCACTCGGGCCCCGCCCGGGAGCGGGCTGTTACGCTCGACGAAATTCCATGACTGCACCGACCGACGTCCCCATCGCACCGGACGCCCGTCTGCACGTGGCAACGCACGGCTCGGCCGCGGAGCCCGGAGCGACGGGTCGCGCCGGTGCGAAGGCTATCCTCCTCGGCGAGCACGCCGTCGTGTACGGCCGCCCGGCGATCGCGATCCCCGTGCGCGCGCTCGGAGTGGAGGCGCACGCCCGTCCTGCCGACGACCGCGGCCACCTGGCGAGCACGCTCTACCACGGTCCCATCGCCCAGGCGCCGGATCGCCTGGGCGTCACCCTCACCGCGATGCGCGCCGCGCTCGCCGCGGCCGGCAGGCCGGGCGCAGCGCTCGACATCGCGATCGAGAGCAGCATCCCGGCCGAGCGCGGACTCGGCTCGAGCGCCGCCGTCTCGGCCGCGGTCATCGAAGCCGTGCTCGGTGCCTGCGGATTCACCGCCGACGACGAGACGATGCACGAGCTCATCCAGACCGCCGAACGCGCCGCGCACGGGGCACCGAGCGGTCTCGACGCCCGGACGGTGCGCGCCCGCAAGGCCGTATGGTTCGACCGCGGTCGCATCGAGCCCGTCTCGGTGGGTGACGACCTCGTGTTCGTCATCGCCGACACCGGGGTGCGCGGGCGTACCCGCGAGGCTGTCGCGGCCGTCGCGGACCGCCGCGAGCACGACCCCCGCGGCGTGGAGTCGGCCCTGGACGAGCTCGGCGAGCTCGCGACCGCGCTGCGCGGCGACGTCTCGACGGCCGACCGCGATGCGATCGGGAGGGCGATGAGCCGCGCGCACGAGCTGCTGAACGGCCTGGGAGTCGGAGACCCCGCCCTCGACCACCTGGTCCGCGCCGCCATGGCGGGAGGCGCGCTCGGGGCCAAGCTGACCGGCGGAGGCCGCGGCGGCTGCGTCCTCGCGCTCGCCCGCGACACCGCGTCCGCCGAGGAGCTCGGCGGACGACTCACCCGCGCCGGCGCCGCCGCGGTCTGGACCACCACCGTCGAAGGAGTGGCATGAGCACCGCGACAGCCATCGCGCACCCGAACATCGCGCTCGTGAAGTACTGGGGAAAACGCGACAGCACGCTCAACCTCCCCGCGACGGGGAGCCTGTCGATGACGCTCGACATCTTCCCGACCACCACGACCGTGAGCCTCGACGAGGATGCCGCCGGCGACGTCCTCGTCTTCAACGGCGACGAGCGCGCCGACGGGCCCGCCGAGCGCGTCGCACGATTCCTGGACATCGTCCGTGATCTCGCCGGAAGCACGGTCTCCGCTCGTGTCGAGACGGTGAACACGGTTCCCTCGGCGGCCGGCCTCGCGTCGTCGGCCTCCGGGTTCGCCGCGCTGGCCGTCGCCGCCGCGCATGCGTACGGACTCGACCTCGACGCCCGTGCCCTCAGCCGCCTCGCCCGCCGCGGGTCGGGGTCGGCATCCCGTTCGATCATCCCCGGCTTCGCCGTCTGGCATGCCGGCGACAGCGATGAGACGTCGTTCGCCGAGGCCGTCGACGCTCCCGACCTGGCGATGGTCGTCGCGATGGTCGAGAAGCGCGAGAAGCCGGTCTCCAGCCGCGAAGCCATGCGCCGCACGGTGCTCACCTCGCCGTTCTACGCCGCGTGGGTCTCGTCGACCGCCGAGAGCCTCGACGCTGCGGCGGAAGCGTGCCGCGCCGGCGACATCGAGCGCCTCGGCCGGATCACCGAGGTCAACGCGCTGCGCATGCACGCCCTCATCCAGTCCTGCGATCCGCCCATCCGGTACCTGAGCCCGGTCAGCGTCGAGATCTTCGATCGCGTCGCCGCCCTGCGCGACACGGGCGTCGGCGCGTGGGCCACCGCCGACGCGGGTCCCAACGTCGTTGTGCTGACGCGCCCCGAATCGGTCACCGCCGTCACCGCCGCGCTCGACGGGCTCGCCGAGCTCGCCGTCGCGCGCCCCGGACCCGCTGCAGCCCTGGTCACGCGAGCCGGCGAATGACGCACGCCGAATCGACCGGCGCGATCGTCGCGCACGCGCCCGGCAAGCTCTTCATCGCCGGCGAGTACGCCGTCGTCTCTCCCGGCGAGCCCTCGGTGCTCATCGCCGTCGACCGCTACCTGACGGTCTCGCTGACCGAGAGCGTCGACGCGGGCAGCATCCACTCCCCCGAGTACAGCCGGATGCCGGTGCGCTGGACGCGCGGGCAGGACGGGCTGACCCTGGACCGCGAGCATCACCCGTACGACTACGTCATCGCGGCGATCGAGGCCTGCGAGGGGCTCCGGGCCGAGCGGGGACTGCGCCCGCGATTCTTCGACCTGTACATCGAAAGTGGTCTCGACGACCCCAGCGGACGCAAGTTCGGACTCGGCTCGTCGGCCGCCGTCACCGTCGCGACGATCGCCGCGATCGACGAGTTCTACGGTTTCGAGCTCGGCACACGGGGCCGGTACGAGCTGGCGATGCTCGCGACCATCGCCGTCGCCCCGCACGCTTCCGGCGGCGATGTCGCCGCCAGCACGTATGGCGGGTGGATCGGCTACCGCTCACCCGATCGCGACCGCCTGCGGGCGGCACGCGCCCAGCACGGCGTCGCGGCCGTCCTCGGGTCCGAGGCCTGGGACGGCGCGGAGATCATCCGCCTGACTCCCCCGTCCGGTCTCGAGCTGCTCGTCGGTTGGACCGGGCACCCGGCATCCACCGAGCGGCTCGTGAGCGGCGTCTCGCGTGGCACGAACGTCGCCGGCGACGCCCACACCGGGTTCCTGGACGCCTCGCGCGAATGCGTGAGCGACCTGTGGCGGGCCCTCGCGGGACGCGGGCCCGACGCGCCCGACCGTGCGGTGTCGGACGACGACCTCGCGCTCGACGCGATCCGCCGCAACCGGCGCCTGCTCCAGGGGCTCGGCGCACGGACGGGTGTGACCATCGAGACCGAGCGGCTGCGCATCCTGTGCGACGCGGCCGAAGCGATCGGCGCCGCCGGCAAGCCTTCCGGCGCCGGCGGAGGCGACTGCGGCATCGTGCTCGCCCCGGCGGGCGCCGACGTCGCCGGCATGCTCCGCGTGTGGGAGACGAACGACATCCGACACCTCACGATCGGCGTGCACCCGCCGGAAGGAGAGCACCATGCCGACTGAACAGGCCTCCGAGCGCAAGGACGACCACGTCCGTCTCGCCGCTGCGCAGCAGAAGGAGACGCCGCGGCCGAACGGCTGGGACGACGTGCGCTTCGTGCACCATGCCCTCGCCGGCGTCGACGCCGACCGCGTCGACCTCGGCGTCGAGGTGGCGGGCGCGCGGTGGGCGCTGCCCTTCTACGTCAACGCCATGACCGGCGGCAGCGCCTCGACCGGCGCGATCAACCGCGACCTCGCGATCGCAGCGCGCGAGACCGGCGTCGCGATCGCCTCCGGCTCGTTGAGCATCGCCCTCGACAACCCCGAGCTCATGGGCACGTTCCGCGTCATCCGCGACGAGAACCCGGACGGCTTCGTCATGGCCAACGTCGGGATCGAACGATCCCCGGACGACGCTCGCCGCGCGGTCGAGGCGCTCGAGGCCAACGCGCTCCAGGTGCACGTGAACGCGATGCAGGAGACCGTCATGCCCGAGGGCAGCCGCTCGTTCTCGAGCTGGCCGGCCTCGCTCGAGGCCATCGTCGCCGCCGTCGAGGTCCCCGTCGTCGTGAAAGAGGTGGGGTTCGGCCTGAGCGCCGAGACGCTCTCCCGCCTCGGGTCGATCGGGGTCCGCTTCGCCGACGTCTCGGGGGTCGGCGGCACCGACTTCATGCGCATCGAGAACGACCGGCGCTCGGGCCGTGACTACGCCTACCTCGCCGGATGGGGGCAGTCGGCCGTGGAGTGCCTGCTGGAGGCGCCGGCCGACGCGCCCGTCCTGCTCGCTTCGGGCGGCGTCCGTACGCCGCTCGACGTCGCGCGCGGCCTCGCCCTCGGCGCCCGCGCCGTCGGGGCATCCGGATCGTTCCTGTCCGTCGTGCTCGACGGCGGCGCGGATGCCCTGATCTCGCGCATCCGGGAATGGTCAGACCACCTCACGGCGTTGCACTCACTGGTGGGGGCGACCCGTCCGGACGACCTCCGCCGAACCGACCTGATCATCCACGGACGCGCGGCGGAGTACGCCCGTGCCCGAGGCATCGACATCGACAGCCTGGCGCGCCGCGCCGGCGGGAAGGACGCGCGATGAGCGCCGAGTTCACCCCGATCCCCCTGCGGTGGGTGGGACCGCTTCGGCTGACCGGAGACGTCGAGGCCGAGCAGGAGGTGCCCCTCGCGACCTACGAGTCGCCGCTGTGGCCGTCCGTCGGCCGCGGCGCGCGCATCTCGAGGCTCGTGGCGGACGGCATCCGGGTCACGGTCGTCGATGAGCGGATGACGCGCTCGTCGCTGTTCGTCGCCGACTCCGCGGCGGCCGCCGTCGCGGCGTCCCGCGCCATCGTCGCGCGCTTCGACGAGCTCGCCTCCGCCGTATCGGAGCGCAGCCGGCACGCCAAGCTGATCGATCTCGACACCGAGGTTGTCGGCAACCTCCTCTACCTCCGCTTCGCCCTGACGACCGGCGACGCCTCGGGCCACAACATGGTGACCTTCGCGGCCGAGACGCTCATGGAGCGCGTGCTCTCCTGGCACCCCGAGCTCTCCTACGGCTCGATCTCGGGCAACTACTGCACCGACAAGAAGGCGACCGCCGTCAACGGCATCCTCGGACGCGGGCGCAACGTCATCGCCGAGATCCTGATCCCCGCAGACCTCGTCGAGAAGCAGCTGCGCTCCACCGCGCAGCGCATCGTCGACCTGAACGTCCAGAAGAACCTCGTCGGCTCGACGATCGCCGGGGCACTGCGCTCGGCCAACGCCCACTACGCCAACATGCTGCTCGCGTTCTACCTGGCGACCGGTCAGGATGCCGCGAACATCGTCGAGGGCTCGCAGGGCTTCACGTGGGCCGAGGTTCGCGGCGACGGCGACCTCTACTTCTCGTGCACGCTCCCCCACCTCATCGTCGGCACCGTCGGCAACGGCAAAGACCTGCCCGCCGTCGACGATGCGCTCGCTCGCCTCGGCTGCCGCGACGAGCGCCCCTCCGGTGAGAACGCCCGGCGCCTCGCCGGCCTGATCGCCGCAACCGTCCTCTGCGGCGAGCTGTCCCTGCTCGCCGCCCAGACCAACCCCGGGGAGCTCATGCAGTCGCACCTGCTCCTCGAGCGCCGGAAGGATTCCACGAAGTGACCACCATCGGCATCCACGACCTCGCCGTCGCCACCGCCTCGCACGTCGTCGAGCTCGACGATCTCGCGTCGCGCGCCGACATCGACCCCGCGAAGTTCCGCGTCGGGCTCGGTCAGGAGCAGATGAGCATCCCGGGCCTCGACGAGGACATCGTCACGATGGGCGCCGCTGCCGCGCAGCGCATCATCGATCGCCACGGCGTCGACGGCATCCGTACCCTGTTCTTCGCCACCGAGACCGGTATCGACCAGTCGCGCGCGGCGGGGGTGCACGTTCACGAGCTCCTCGGACTGCCGCGCTCCGTCCGCGTCGTGGAGCTGAAGCAGGCGTGCTACTCGGCCACCGCTGCACTGCAGGCCGCTGCCGGCCTCATCGCACGCAACCCCGACGAGCGCGTCCTGGTGATCGCCAGCGACGTCGCCCGTTACGAGCTCGATACCGCCGCCGAGCCCACGCAGGGTGCCGGGGCCGTCGCCTTCCTCGTGTCGGCCGACCCCGCGATCGCTGTTCTGGAGACCGCCGCCGGCGTCTACACCGCCGAGGTCGACGACTTCTGGCGTCCGAACGACAGCGTCACCGCGGTCGTCGACGGCAAGCTCTCGGTCAGCGCCTACCTCGACGGCGTCGCGGGCGCATGGGACGACTACCGTGCGCGCGGCGGCGTCGACATCGATCAGATCGACTGGTTCTGCCACCATCAGCCGTTCACGAAGATGGCGGTCAAGGCGCATCGCGCCCTCGGGCAGCACCTGGGCGTCGAGCTCGCCCCCGAGCTGGTGACCGCCACGACCGGCTACAACCGCCGTATCGGCAACTCCTACACGGCATCGCTCTACATCGCCCTCGCGGCTCTCCTCGAGGGCGGGAACGACCTGACGGGGTCGCGCATCGGGCTCTTCAGCTACGGCTCGGGGTCGGTCAGCGAGTTCTTCACGCTCGTCGTCCAGCCGGGCTACCGCGAGGCGACGCGCGGCGCCGAGACCGAGGCGATCCTCGCGGCCCGGACGCCGGTCGACGTGCCGACCTACCGCGAGCTGCACGATGCGGCGCACCGCGACAGCACCGTCGATGTGGAGATCGCTCCCGACTCCCCCGGCCCGTTCCACTTCGCCGGTCTCTCCGGCCGCGCCCGCCGCTACACCCGCGACTGACCCGCGCTCGCCCCGCGAGAGCGCACGAACGCACGGTTCCAGCCCCCTGGCACCGTGCGTTCGTGCATTCTCGGCGCTGAGCGAGAACCGGGCCCGGATGCAGCGAGGGCCCCGACCGGAGTCGGGGCCCTCGCTCATGCGGAGAAGGTCAGTTCTGACCCTGCTGACCGAGCTCGAGCAGACGCGAGATCGCCTCCGTGAGCTTGGCGTCGGCGGCGCCGTACGCGGCCCAGTCCGCGTTCTGCATCGCGGTATTGCGCTCGGCGAGAGCGTCACGGGCCTGATTGAGCGCCGTCTGGTAGTCCGAGCTCGGCGTCGTCGGCGTCGTCGGCGCCGTTCCGCCGTCGCCGGTGCCCGGAGTCGCCTCGTCGCCCGGGCTGGGCTCGGGCACGACGTCGGTGTCGCCGGTGCTCGCACCCGAGTCGCCGCCGAACAGCTTGTCGAGCGCTTCCTGCAGCGTGTCCTCGAACGCGACCTGGTCGCCGAAGCCGACGAGCACCTTCTGCAGAGTCGGAAGCTTGGTCGCTCCAGACGACTGCACGAACACGGGCTGGACGTAGAGCAGACCACCGCCCACGGGCAGTGTCAGGAGGTTGCCGTTGATGACCTCCGACTGGCCCTGACGCAGGATGTTCGAGAACGACGACACGACGGGGTCGGCGTTGAACGTGTTCTGCACCTGGCCGGGGCCCGGAACCGGCGTCTCGGCATTGACCTCCAGCATCCGGAGCTTGCCGTACTCGGGGCTCACGACGCCGGCCTCGGAGCCCGCATCGGAGTCGACCGAGAGGTACCCCATCAGGACGTTGCGGGTGTCCTGTCCGCCGGGGATGAACGACGAGAACATCGAGTACGACGGCGCGTCCTGACCGGGCATCTTCATCGTCAGGTAGTACGGCGGCTGCAGCTGGGTGTCCTGCTGCGGGTCGTTCGGCGTCTTCCAGGCGTTGTCTCGCGAGTAGAACGACTGCGCCGTGTCGACGTGGTACGTGCCGAGCATCGCCCGCTGCACCTTGAACAGGTCGGTCGGGTAGCGCACGTGGCTCATCAGGTCGCCGCTCATCTCGCTGATGGGCTTGAGAGTGTTCGGGTAGACCTTCTGCCAGGCCTGCAGCAGCGGGTCCGTCTCGTCCCACGCGTAGAGCGTCACCTCACCCGAGTACGCGTCGACGGTCGCCTTCAC
This sequence comes from Microbacterium sp. Yaish 1, assembly GCF_002245215.1. Taxonomy (GTDB): domain Bacteria; phylum Actinomycetota; class Actinomycetes; order Actinomycetales; family Microbacteriaceae; genus Microbacterium. The sequence goes on along the minus strand of NZ_NPMR01000002.1, from coordinate 226,953 downwards.
CGAGTTGCGGATGTAGTTGATGTTGTCGAGCGCGACGCGAGGCTGCGGGTTCGACGAGTCGGAGATCGCGTCGCTGAGGCTGACGATCGACGAGTACGGGTAGTTCGCGCTCAGCGTGTAGCCGTCCACGATCCACACGATGCGGCCGTCGACGACCGACGGGTACGGGTCGTTGTCGAGCTCGAGGTACGGCGCGACCTTCTGCACGCGCGTCGCGGGGTCGCGGTCGTACAGGATCTGCGACTTCTCGTTGATGGCGTCGGAGAACAGGATGTCGGTCGACTGGAACTTCAGCGAGTAGATCAAGCGGTGGAAGACGTCGCCGATCGAGGGACCGCCGTCACCCTGGAACGTCGTCTTCGTCTGGCTCTCGCCTTCCTGGCCGCGCGGGTAGTCCAGCTCGATGGGCGACGAGCCCTCGGGGGCTCCGACGATCGAGTACGTCGGCGAGAACTCGCCGAAGTACACGCGCGGTTCGTACTTCTGGCCGTTCGTCAGCTCACCGGATGCCGGGATGCCGCGCTCGACGAAGACCGGGTTGCCGTCCGCGGTGCGCTCGTTGCCCTTGGCGGCGACCATGCCGTAGCCGTGCGTGTACACCAGGGTCGTGTTGTACCAGGACGCCGCGTCACCGAGCTGGTTGACGTTGAGCTCGCGGACCGAGACGACGGTGTCCTGCGACTTCCCGTCGATCTGGTAGCGGTCGACGTCGAGCGGTTCGGCGAACTGGTAGTAGGAGCGGTACTGCTCGATCTGACGGACGGTCGGCCCGATGATCGCGGGGTCCATGATGCGGATCGACGCCGTCGTGTCGGCGTCGGCGCGCAGCTGACCCGGCTCGACGTCGGTGACCGCCTGGAAGTCGGTCTTCTCGAGCCCCGAGATGCCGTAGGCGGCCTTGGTGCCCTCGATGTTGCGCTCGTAGTACTGCGACTCGAGCGTCAGCTGGTTCGGCCGCACCTGCACGTTGTTGACGAACCACGGGTAGGCGACGCCGACGACGAGCGAGGTCACGACCAGGAGGCCCGTACCGATGAGGGGGAAGCGCCAGCGGCCGATGACGGCGGTGACGAAGAAGAGCACGGCCACGATCGCGGCGGCGATCGCGAGGATCGTCTGTCCGGGGATGACCGCGTTGACGTCGACGTAGCCCGCACCCGTGATGCGGTCGTTGGGGGTGACCAGGGTGCGGTAGCGGTCGATCCAGATGCTCACGCCCTGCACCAGCAGATAGATGCCGGCGATGACCGCGAGCTGGATGCGCGCCGACTTCGAGATGCGCAGCTCGCGCTGGCCGACGCGGACAGAGCCGTAGAGGTACGACACGAGGGCGGTGACCAGGAGGCAGACGATGACGATCGCCGAGACGAAGCCCACGACCGCCGAAAGGAACGGCAGGGTGAACAGGTAGAAGCCGGTGTCGAGCCCGAACTGCGGGTCCGTGGTTCCGGTCGTCCCACCGTTGAGCCACAGCGCGACGGTCTCCCACTGCGCCGAGGCGGCGAAGCCGGCGAAGAACCCGAAGAAGGTCGGGATGCCCCACATGCCCAGCCGGCGCAGCGGCTCGACGACCTCCTGGTAGCGGTCGAGCTGCGAGCTCAGGCGGGCGTAGACCGGCCGCAGTCGATAGGCGAGCTGGATCGACAGCCAGACGGGGACCGCCATCGCGACGAATCCGACGACGAACATGATCGCGCGGGCCGTCCACTGCGTCACCAGCACGCCGTCGAAGCCGAGTTGACGGAACCACAGCCAGTCGGCGTAGAGGCTCGCGAAGATGAAGAAGGCCACCACCACGGCCGCGATGACGGCGAGGGTGATGCCGACGGCGCGGCGGGATCTGCTGGGTGTGGCCGGGTTCGGCGCTGAGGTCGTGGTCACCCCTCCATCCTAGGCGCCGCCCGCTGGGGGGAAGCCGAGCCTCAGCCCGCGGTGCAGGTCGGCAGGGCGTCGAGATCGCCGCCCTCGCTGACCGTCTCGACGACCGACAGCGCGTCGTCGAGATCCGCGACCGAGAACACCCGGAGGCCGTCCGGGATGTGGCCGACGACCTCGTTGCAGTTGCTCTCGGGCGCAAGGAACCAGTCGGCACCGGCATCCTTGGCACCGTAGAGCTTCTGCCGGATGCCGCCGATCGGCCCGACATTGCCGCTCGCATCGATCGTGCCGGTTCCCGCGAACCGCTCGCCGCCCGTCAGCTCACCGGGGGTGAGCGTGTCGATGATCCCCAGGGCGAACATCATCCCGGCGCTCGGCCCGCCGACGTTGTCGAGCTGGAGGGTGACGTCGATCGGGAAGTCGAAGTCCTGCGCGATCGTCACACCGATGACCCACCGGGTCTCGCCGTCCGTCGTCATCTGCTTCGGGGTGACCTCGACCGACCGCTGCTCGCCGGACCGGTCGACCTCGAGGGCGAGGGGACGTCCGCCCGCGGCGTTGACGGCGTCTCGCAGCGCCGCCGTGGTCGTGACGGGCTGGCCGTCGACCGAGCGGATCACATCGTCCGGCTCGAGGAGGCCCGTCGCCGGCGAGTCGTCGGCGAGCTGGTGAACGCGCACGAGAGACGTGACGTCGTACCCGAGCTCGGTCAGCGCCGCGGCGGTCGCCTCCTTCTGCGAGTCGACCATGAGCGCGGCATTCTCGTCATTGCGCTGCTCGGTCGTGACGCCTTCGGGGAAGATCTCGTCGATGGGGACGACGGCGCGCGCCGGGTCGAACCAGGCGGCGGCGAGTTCGAGCCACGACGGCGTCCGCTCGCGGTTGCCCAGGACCTCCACGGTGAGGAGGTCGAGGGTGCCCGACGTCGGGAACGTCTCGGCGCCGGAGATGCTGATGAGGGGGCGCTGCTCGCCGTCGCCGGACGCCACGGACCCGAGGGTGTCGTACACGGGCCCGGGCCGCTGGATCACGAAGGAGGTCGGCACGATCGTCAGGATCAGCAGCGCGACCAGGGAGAAGGACACGGCCCAGAGTCCCGCGAGCGAGGCCCGGCTCATGCGGCGTCGGGGCGCGGGGACGGGGGCGTTCTCGTCGAAAAGTGACACGTGCTGCTTTCTGGTCCCGGTCGTTCGCGACCGGCGAAAGCGAACGAGGTCCGTTCGCGCCGTGCGACGAGGTCGTGCGGCTAGCGTAGAACGCGAGCTGACCGCCCTGCTGAAAGGCGCCTGACATGGCTGATGACGACCGCTCTCCCGAGGACGAGTTCCAGGAGCTGCTCCGCAACCTCATGGGCCAGGGCGGCACGCTCGGGCCCGAGCAGCTCGAGCGCCTGTCGGCCATGGGCGTCGATCCCGCGATGCTGCACCAGATGATGCAGCACCTGCAGGGAGCTTTCGCCGCCGGAGGCGACGGCGGCGTCGACTGGAGCGCGACCCGCACACAAGCCCTCCATCTCGCCAACAAGGACGGACACGGCATCAGCGCGGGCGACCGGCAGGACTTCTCCGACGCCTTCGCGCTCGCGACGCTCTGGCTGAGTGAGGCCACGACGATCTCGGATCTGCCTACGCCGCCGCGGGCCCTGACCCGTGGCGCGTGGGTCGAGGCCACCCTGCCGGTGTGGCAGGAGCTCGCCGAACCGGTCGCGACCTCGGTCGCCGATGCCCTCACGGCCGCGCTGGAGTCTCAGGCACCGGAGGAGATGCAGAGCATGATCGCCGGGGCCGGCCGCCTCATGCGGACCGTCGGCGGCTCGCTCTTCGCCGCGCAGCTGGGCGCCGTCGTCGGCAAGCTCTCGCTCGAGGTCGTCTCGGGCGGCGACGTGGGCATCCCCGTCATGCCCGACGGTGAGGCCGCCATCCTGCCGCAGAACTTCGCCGACTTCGGACGCGATCTCGGCATCGATGACGAACAGCTCGCTCTGGCCCTCGCGACACGAGAGCTCGCTCACGCCCGTCTGTTCCGGCACGCCCGGTGGCTGCGGCTTCACGTCATCTCGCAGGTCACCGATTTCGCTCGGGGGATCCACGTCGACACCGACGCCCTCGAGGAGCTCGCCTCGCGCTTCGACCCATCCCAGCCCGAAGAGCTGCGGCAAGCGCTCGAGAGCGGTGTGCTGCTCCCTCAGCGTTCCGAGGCTCAGGCCGCCGCGCTCACCCGGCTGGAGCACCTGCTCGCGACGATCGAGGGCTGGGTCGACGTCGTCTCCGCCGATGCGACGACCCGTCTTCCGGCAGCCGACCGGATCTCCGAGGCGGTACGCCGCCGCCGGGCCGTCGGCGGACCTGCGGAGCAGGCCATGGCCTCGCTCGTCGGACTGGAGCTGAGGCCGCGACGACTGCGCGAGGCCGCAGCCATGTGGCGTGCGATCACGGATGCCGTCGGCGCCGACGCCCGCGACAGCCTGTGGGACTACCCCGACCTCATGCCCACCCCCGCCGATGTCGACGACCCGGCCACCCTCATCGGGCGGCTGCAGGCACGCGCGAGGGGCGAGGCTCCCGAGCGCGATGAGATGGACGACGCGCTCGAGGCCCTGCTGGCCTCAGCTGCGGCCGACGAAGACGCCGGGAACGGCACGGACGGCGAGGCGGCTGACGATCCTCGCGGGCGACGCGACGAGGACGGGCCCGAGGGCCCCGCGCCCGTCTGACCCGGGTTCCCGGCCCGCGCGCAGCCTCGCCGGGCGCCCCTCCTCCCCAGAGGCGCGGCACGACCGAGACCGCGCGCGGTCTGTGGAGACGCCGGCACGTCGGCGGCCGCCCCATCGAGAATCGGGGCCATGCTCCGTCTCGATGCGTCCGCGGCGCCGCTGTGGCGCTCTCCCTCGGCCCTGCAACTCGGCGACGAGCCCGGTGCGGCGGTGCTCGACCCCGTCCAGCCGTGGCACGAGCGCGTGATCCATGCCCTGGTCAACGGCATACCGGATGACCTGTTCGACACGATCGCGCGCGACGCGGGCGCTCCCGCCGACGAGGTGCCCCGATTGCGCCGGCTGCTGCACCCGGTGCTCGAAGAGCCGCGTCCTCGGCCCGCCCTCGCGCTCTCTTTCGGCGACGACGTCGGTCCCGCCGACCGGAAGGCGGTGCAGCATGCGCTCGCAGCGGCGGGAGCTCAGGTCGGGTCGGCGCAGGCCACGACTGTCGCCGGGGCCCGGGAGCGGGTCGTCGTCCTGGTCGCCTCCCGCCTCGTCGAGCCGCGGCGAGCCGCTGCGCTCGTGGCCGACGACATCGCTCATCTGACCCTCGAGCTCGCCGGGGACCGGGTCACGGTCGGACCGCTCGTCGTACCGGGCCGCACGGGGTGCCTGGCCTGCCTGCATGAGCATCGACGCGACCGGGATGCCGCGTGGCCCGTGCTCGCCGCACAGCTCCTGGGCCGCCCCTGTCCTCCGACCGATCCGGCGCTGATCTCGGCCGCCTGCGCGATGTCGATGCAGCTGATCAGCGCGCCGGTGACGGAGCGGACCCGGTCGATGACGCTGCGGGCGTCGTCCGGCGAGCCGACGTGGCGCGACCATGAACCTCATCGAGCGTGCTGGTGCCGATCTCCCGGACGAAGCGCGACACCTGCCGCTCATAACGCCCCGACGTCCGCGCCCACGACATCGTCAGCGTTCGCGCAGCTCGCGTGACCCCCACGTACGTGAGCCGGCGCTCCTCGTCGATCTGGTCGAACGTCGTGGCGTAGGCGATGGGCAGCAGGCCTTCCGCGAGGCCCACGAGGTGCACGTGATCCCACTCGAGGCCCTTCGCGGCGTGGAGGGTCGACAGCGTGACGGTCCGCGTGGCGATCTCGTGCTGATCCTTCGCCCGCACCTGGAGCTCATCGGTGAACGCTCGCATCGTGGTGCCCGCCGGCGCCTCCTCGGCCAGACGGAGCAGCGCCGCGCGCGCCTCCCAGGCGTCACGGAGCGGGCCGCCCGCCGGAGGCGGCTCGTCGGTCAGACCGAGCGAGCGCAGGATCGAGCGGACATCGGCGACGAGGTCGCCGGACGAGGGGGCCACCGACGCGCCGCGCAGAGCCATCACGGCCTGGCGCACCTCGGGGATGTCGAAGAAGCGTGCGCCCCCGAGCACGGCGGCGGCGATGCCGCGTCGCGCCAGCGCCGCCAGGAGCGGCGCCGATTGGGCGTTCACCCGATAGAGGACGGCGATGTCGCGAGGATCGATCCCCCGCGCGAGCTGCTCCGCCACCGCTTCGGCCACGCCGTCGGCTTCGGCGGTGTCGTCGGCGAACGCACGGATCGTCGGGCGCGGATGGTCGGGGGTCGCGCGATGGGCCGTGAGCTCGAGAGCACCGGGCCGGCCGCGCATGAGCGCGTTCGCCACGGCGACGACGCCCGCCTCGGAGCGGTAGTTGCGCTCGAGCCGCAGGATCCGGGCATCCGGATGACGCACGCCGAACTCCAGCAGGTACGACGGGTCGGCGCCCGCGAACGAATAGATCGTCTGGCTGGCGTCACCGACGACGCAGAGATCCCGGCGGTCGCCGAGCCAGAGCTCGAGCAGGCGGTGCTGCACGGGCGAGACATCCTGGAACTCATCCACGGTGAAGTGGCGGTACTGCTCGCGCACCTCCGCGACGACGCGCGGCTCGGCCTCGAGCATTCCCGCGCACGCGAGCAGCACGTCCTCGAAGTCGAGCTGCCGCCGCTCGTCCTTCAGCTGCTCGTACGAACGCTGCAGCGCGACCACCGCGTCGAGCGAGAGCGAGCCGACCGGCTCGGGCCTGTCGAGGGCGTATCGCTCGATGGAGCGCATCGTGATCTTGCGCCACTCGATGCGCGTCGCGACATCGCGCAGGACTGCCGGGTCGGGATCCAACCCGATCGTGTCGGCCGCCTGCGCGAGCAGCCGCACCTTGCTGCCCAGGATCGTCGGCGCCGCATCGCCGGCGAGCTGCGGCCAGAAGTAGTTCAGCTGCGCCAGAGCGGCAGAGTGGAAGGTGCGCGCGGCGACGCCCCCGACGCCCAGGGCGCGGAGCCGGCCGCGCATCTCCCCCGCGGCTTTCGCCGTGAAGGTGACCGCCATGACCCGACTCGGCGAGTATGCGCCGGTCTCGACGCCGTGCGCGATGCGGTGGGTGATGACGCGGGTCTTGCCCGACCCAGCACCCGCGAGCACGCACACGGGACCGCGCAGCGCCGAGGCGGCCTCGCGCTGCTGCTCGTCGAGTCCGGCGAGAGGGTCGGTCATGCCTCGTCCCCGCACCAGTCGGCGATCAGGCGACGGGCGATCGAGGCGGAGCCGGGCAGCATCACCGGCCCCATGCCCGCGAGCGAACTGCGGATCTCGGCGCGGTCGAACCAGCGGACGGCGACGATCTCCTCGCCGTCGGGACGGGCTCGCGAGGCGTCGGTGGTCACGGCGTGGAAGCCGAGCATCAGGGAACGCGGGTACGGCCACGCCTGCGACCCGCGGTAGACGAGATCGTCGACGACGACGCCGGCCTCCTCGGCGACCTCGCGACGGATCGCGGTCTCGAGAGATTCGCCCGCTTCGACGAATCCGGCGAAGGTCGAGAACCGGTTGTCCACGGCCCACGCGGCGTTCTGCCCCAGAAGCAGACGCTCGTTGCGCGCGTCGCTGACCGCGACGATCACGGCCGGATCGGTCCTCGGGAACTGCTCCCGGCCGCATCCCGTGCACAGGCGCGACCATCCGGCCGACCGCAGCCGCGCGGGGGCTCCGCAGCGCGGGCAGAAGCGGAAGTCCGCGAACCAGCGCCCCAGGGCGACGGCCGTCACGAATGCTCCGGCGTCCTCGTCGACGAGGTCGCCGCCCGACATCCGCAGCGAGGCCCAGCTGCCCTCGCCGTCGACATCGCCGTCGCCGTCCGCGGGAACGCTCTGCGCGGCGATGAGCCGGGCGGAGCCGTCGGCGGCCCGCCCGAGGAAGGCCCACTCGGTGTTTCCCGCACCGGTGGCGACGAGCTCGGGAGCTTCCCAGACGAGGCGGTCGCCACGTACGCGGGCCCGGTCTCCCCGTACCGTCAGCACGCGCGTCGTCGGATCTGCGCGGAGACGGTCGAGGAGCGTCTCGTCGGAGCGCTCCTCCGGTGACGGCTCGAAAACGGACCGGGCCAGCGCCGGCGGCTGCATTCGCATCTCGGGGACCTCTCTCGCGGGCGTGGCGCGTCGGCCTGCGCGGCCGCCCGACCTACCCTGATGGCATGGCTCGCTCTCCCTTCACTCTAGCCGCGTCCGTCAGTTCGGCTCTCCCCGGCGCCGCCGTCGTGGGGGCCGCGGAATTGACCGAGCGAGCGGATGGTCGGTACGACAGCGCGCTGGTGACCCTGGAGGACGGTCGACGCGTCGTCGTGCGCGTTCCGGTCGACGTCGACGCCGACCTCGAGCTCGTCGCCGACACGCGCGCGCTCCGCGCGCTGACCCCCGGGGTGCGCGGGCTGCTGCCGTTCGAGGCGCCCACGGTGCTCGGCACCGCGCGGATGGGAGGCTTCACCGCCGTCGTGCAGGAGTACGTCCCGGGCTACCGGGTCGAGGCCGGCCACATCCCGCCGGGGCGCGGCGCGGCCTGGTCGCTCGGATCGGCGATCGCGCGCGTCCACGCGCTCCCCCACGCGGTCGCCCGCGACGCCGGTCTGCGCACCCGCACGAGCGCCGAGGTGCGCCAGGACGCCGAGCGCCTGCTCGACCGCGCGGAAGCGACGGGATCGCTTCCGTTCGGGCTGCTTCGCCGCTGGAGCACCGCACTCGGCGAGGATCGGCTGTGGCGTTTCGAGGCCACCGTCACCCTCGGCGGCGTCGACCCCGGCCGTTTCGTGCTGACGGACACCGCTGCCGGCCCCACCGTGACGGGCCTCCTCGCATGGCACGGCCTGGGTGTCGGCGACCCGGCCGAGGATCTCCGCTGGCTGGCATCGGCCCCCGACGCTCGCGACGACGTGCTCGCCGCGTACGCCGAGGCGGCGCACCACACGCCGGACGCCGCCCTGGCCGCTCGTTCCCGGCTCTACGCCGAGCTGGAGTTCGCCCGGTGGCTCGCTCACGGGCACGAGACCGGCGCAGAACGGGTGGTGGAGGATGCCGTCGCCCTGCTGAGCGCGCTCGACGAGGGCGTCCGCGACGAACCGCTTCTTCCCGAGGACTACAGCACCGTCGACGACGCGCTCGAGCTGCTCGGGCGCACCCCCGCCGCGGTGACAGCCGGTGACACCTCGATGCAGACCGACACCTACGACCCGGCGCTGCTGGCCGCCTATCTCGCCGACCAGGACACCGCCGAGCAGGCCGACATCGAGACGATCCCGATCGACCTGTCCGACTGGACGCCCGACGGTGCGTCGAGCGACCGCCGCGGCGACACCGGCGCCGCCCCCACCGTTCCCGCGTCGGCCGGACCGTCGGCGGACGACACCGACGATCCCGAGCACGCCGAGGCGGCGCGTAACGCGCTGCGACGGTGGTCGTCGGCGGAGTGAGCCCGCGGCGCCGACGCGGCAGGACTCAGCCCCGCAGCACGAGGTCGTCGGCGACGTAGAACAGCGCGACGTCGATCTCCGACTCGGGGATGCCGTGCCGGATCGAGTACGCCCGCCGGTAGAGCTCGAGCTGCAGCATCCGTTCCGCGCGCTCCGCCGGCGTTCGCGGCGGACGGCCGGTCTTCCAGTCGACGATCTCGATGCGCCCGCCGCGGTCGGCACGGCGGTAGACCGCGTCGAGCTTGCAGATGATGACGTGCGGGCGGCCGTCGCCGAGGATGCGGTCGTCGGCGAAGTCGATCTCCGTCTCGACCTCGATCGGCTGGAGGTCGGCCCATTCGGAGCGGAGGAAGATCTCCTGCAGACGGCTCAGCTCGCCCTCGCCCGCCGCGGCCCCCTCCGCGGGGTCGTCGACGTCCCACAGCGGCGCGTCGGGCTGCGGGCCTCGAGCGGTGATGCCGGAGCGCTGCTCCACCCATGCGTGGAAACGGGTGCCCAACCGGGTCTCTCGGTACGGACGCTCCGGCAGCGGACGCAGGGTCGCCTCGACGGCGGCCTCGTAGTCGGCGGCGAAGTCCTTGAAACGCGATGCGGGGATGCGGGTGGGTGCGGCACGACGGGCGCCGGCCGCCCGCTCCTCCCGCTCCGCGAGCAGCAGCGCGAGATCGCGTTCGGGCTCGTCGCGCTCGGCGGCCTGCCGTACGCCGCGGACGAGTTCCGCCGCCGCCTCCACGCGGCCGCGACGCCCGCCGAGCGGATCCAACGGCCACCGCATGATCTGGCGCCGATCGCTATAGGGGTTCTCCCCCGGCTCCGCATCGGGAAGCTCCTGGCCGAGCGTGGTCGCGATCTCTCGCAGGAACGGGCTCGGACCGCGGGGGTTCCGAGTGCCCGACCACGGCGAGCCGCTGAGGAGGAGCGCATCACGGGCGCGCGTCACCGCGACGTAGGCGAGCCGGCGCTCCTCCTGGCGCTGACGGTCGGCGTTGTCCTCGGCGAACCGGGTGAGCGCGGCCTTGAGGTCCTGCTGGGTCGGCGACACGTGCGCCTCCCACCCCAGCTGCGGCAGCCAGCGCGCGTCACCGCGGAAGGCGTACGGCAGCACGCCGAAGCCGAGCCACCCTTGCTTGTCGCGCGGGCGCGCGGGCAGCTCATCCGCGACGACCCGGCCCACGGCCACGGCATCCCACTCCAGCCCCTTGGAGCCGTGGATCGTGAGGATCTGAACGACGTCGTCCTCGGGGGGTTCGGTGCGCGGTGCGAACTCGTCTTGACGCTCGGCGTGGTCGAGCCACGCGAGCAGACTCGGCAGCGACCCCGACTCGTCGGTCGCGAGGAAGCCCTGCAGCTCATCGACGAAGGCCCGCAGCTGGTCCGACGCGACGCGTGCGGGGCCTCTGCTCTCGTTCGCGGCCAGTTCGATGTCGAGGCGCAGCTCCGCCTCGATCAAGCGCACGAGCTCCGGAATCGGCATGGACGAGGCACGGCGGAGGCCGGCGAAGGTCGCGGCGGCGTCGCGCAGACGCTCGCGACCGGCGTCGCTGAAGTCGCTGAGCCAGCCGTGATCGGGCCCCACGCGCACGAAGAAGTCGAGCGCATCGATGAGTGAGGCGTTCTCTTCGCTCGCATTCTCGGTGGCGAGCGGCTGCAACGCGACGTCGGAGCGCGCGAGTCGCCGCCCCAGCTCCGCGAGCGACCGGAGGTCGCGCAGCCCGATGGACCAGCGCGGTCCGCCGAGCAGCCGGAGCAGCGCCGACCCTGCCGTCGGATCGCTGATGACTCGCAGAGCCGAGACCACGTCGACCACCTCGGGGGTGCTGAGCAGCCCGCCCAGGCCGAGGATGCGGTGCGGGATGCCGCGCCGCGCGAGGGCGTCGGCGAAGCGCACCATGTGCTTCTTGCTGCGCAGCAGGATCGCCGCGCTCGTGGGAAGACCGCGCCGCTGCCGGTCCGCTCGCACCTCTTCGAACCATCCCGCGACGCGCTCGGTCTCGGCATCGAGGTCGGTCTCGAACACGATGCGGACATCACCCCCCGGTGCCCCCGGACGCGGACGCAGCCGATCGACAGGCACCGGAGAGCCCTCGGCGAGGGGCTCGAGCACCGCGTTGGCGGCATCCAGGATCCGTTCGCTGTTGCGCCAGCTCGTCGCGAGCGAGTACCGCCCCGAACCGCCGGCGGGGGCGAACGCGGCGGCGAAGTCGCCGAGGTTGCCGGCGCTCGCGCCGCGCCAGCCGTAAATGGATTGGTGGGGGTCGCCGACAGCCATCACCGATGTGCCGGCGAACACCGTGCTCAGCAGTTCCGTCTGGACGACCGAGGTGTCCTGGTACTCGTCGAGGAGGACGACGGGATATCGCGCGCGCAGATCGGCGGCGACAGCCGGATGGGCGCGGACGATCGTCAGGGCTCCCGCCACCTGATCGGAGAAGTCGATGACGCCGGATCGGAGCTTGCGCCGCTGGTACTCGACCGCGAGGTCGGCGAGCAGGGGCAGGCCCGCGACCTGTTCGGCGGCACGCGCCACGTCGGCGTAGACGGTGGTGCCGCTGCGGGTCGAGGGACGTTCCCGGACATCTTGGAACGCGGCCCCGAAACGTGCGAGCTCGTCGAAATCGACCAGGTTGTCTACGCCGTCGCGCGCGATGCGCAGCGCGCCGTCGATGATGCTGCGCAGGGCGTTCTCGCGGGTCTCGAGACGTTCGTCGTCGGAGTCGAGGACCACACGCCGCATCAACAGCCACGCCGCCGATTCGCTGAGGACGGCCGCCTCGGGGTCGCGCCCGATGCGCACCGCGTTCTCGCGGACGATGCCGTCGGCGAAGCTGTTGTACGTCGAGACCGTCGGACGCTCCAGCAGCGCGTCCGTCGCGGGTCCGAGCGTGTGCGCCCCCGTGTCGTCGACGAGCCGTCGCTGCGCGGCGTGCCTGCGCGCGCCGCCGGGATCGCCTGCTCGCTCGAGCTCGCCGAAGACGTCGAGCGCGCCACGCCGATGCAGCGCGTCGAGGTGAGGCAGCAGACCCGCGTCGTCGAACTCCGCGAGGCGATCGAGCCGCCGCCGGATGCGTTCGTTCAGCTCGCCCGCGGCCTTGCGAGTGAAGGTGAGCCCGAGGATGCCCGAGCGCGGGACGTGCCCGTTGGCGACGAGCCACACGACGCGACCCGCCATCGTCTCGGTCTTGCCGCTGCCGGCGCCGGCGACGACGAGAGCCGGCGCGAGCGGCGCGGAGATCACCGCGCTCTGCTCCGGCGTGGGAGGGAACTGGCCGAGAGCGGCTGCGAGCGCCGCGGGAGAGACGATCATGTCGCGCTCACCGCCGAGATCGTGTGGATGCGGCAGAGCCCGAACGAGTGGTCGTCCCGGCAGTGCTCCTCGAACGGGGCCTCGAAGCTCGCCCCTCCCATCACGCGTGCCGCGCCGCGCACCCGGTCGAGGAAGGCCGCGCGCTCATCGTCGCCGAACGGCGGCTGACGGGGAGCGGCATAGTCCTTCGTGGCAGCCGTCGGACGCAGCACGAGCAGCATCGCGCCGCCCGGGGGCAGCCCCGCCGCCGCGGGGATCGCGCCGTGCTCGTGCGCGAGCTGATAGGCGGCGAGCTGCGCGTGATGGGTCACCGCACGGTCGGTCTGCGGTTCCCGCTTGCCCGTCTTCAGGTCGACGATGACCACGCTCCCGTCGGCGCGCAGCTCGACGCGGTCGACCGCGCCGCTCAGGACGATGCGGCCGTCGGCGTCGTCGTGAGCGAGCTCCACCTCGAAGCGCGGCTCGGCCCCCAGCAGGCGCCCGCCGTCGCGTTCGAAATCGCGCAGGTACCGCGCGAGCCGTCGGACGAGGTCACGGGCACGCGTCCGCTCGGCCCGTTCCCGCCAGGCGGACTCGAACTCGAGCTCGCTCCAGCGCGCAGCCACCGCCTGCCAGAGCGAGTCCTCGTCGGGCGAGGCGATCTCGAGGGCGCTGTGCACGATCGTGCCGATGCCGGCCGTCGCGCTCGACGCGTCACCGCCGAGATCGGCGATCACCCAGTTCAGCTGGCACTCCTCGAGCGCCTCCAGGCGAGAGGGCGACACGCGGATCGTCTCGACCTCGCGATCGCGCAGCGGCGCGGTCGTCGTCGGCGGACGGACACCGAACCACTCGTCGGGATCGGCGCCCGCGATGCCCGCGTCGGCCAGCAGCGCGAGCTGCCCGGCTGCTGCGCGGCGGTCGTCCTCCGCCGAACGAGGATCGGTGAGGATCCGGCGGTGCCGCGCGACGAGGCCGCGAAGGGTCAGCGGATGCGCTGCCTCGGGTGGAGCCCCCTCCGCTTCGGGCAGGAGCTCGAAGAAGGGGCTCGGACCGGTGTCGTCGTCGTCGACGGCCGTGACCACGACGAGCTCGCGCGCCCGTGACACGGCGCGCGCGAACAGCCGGAGCTCGTCGTGCAGCACTCCCCGTCGGCGATCCAGCGCGTCCGCGACCGCGGGATCGTCGAACGGCAGGCGCCACGTGTCGAGCAAGCCGCCGCGCACCCGGAGATTCGGCCAGATGCCGTCCTGAACGCCCGCGACGACCACCGTGTCGAACTCGGTGCCGAGGGCCGCCGCCGGCGTCAGCACGCGGACGGCACCACTCACGGGAGGCGGGACGAATCGGTCGTCGCCCACGTCGGCGTCGAGGATGCCGCGGAGGAACACCACGGGCGTCGTCCCATCCTCCCGCTCGCCGTGGCGCTTGGCCGCCTGGAACAGCGCCACGACGGCGTCGAGGTCGCGATCGGCCTGCGCCGCCAGCGGACCATGGCCCCGCGCCGCCTCGCGCAGGGCCCGCTCGCGTCCGGATCCTTCCCACGCAGCCCAGAGCACTTCGTGGGCGGTAGCGTCGTCGGCGATGAGCTCGGCGACGGCGCGCAGCGTATCGGCCACGCGGGCGGCACGTCGGGCCTCGCGCAGGTCGAGCAGGGTGAGTTCGGCGGGATGGAGCATCGCGGAGCGGAGGAGCTCCCAAGCCGACACGGGCTCGCCCTCGCTCGGGGGGAACGCCTGGCGGAGCGCCGAGCGAAGCCGTCGCTGGTCGACCGCATCCAGGCCGGCCCCCGAAAGCGCGGCGATGACCTCATCGCGCTGCCACGTCTCCCCCGGCCGCGCCGCCAGGTCGACGAGCCGCAGCAGATCGCGCACGACGGGCGACTCGCCGAGCGAGGTTCCGGTGCCGGACGTCGCCGTCGGCACGTCGCGCGCCGCGAGCTCGGCCTCGAGCGCAGTCACCTGACGGCTGTCGTGGGCGATGACCGCGCATTCCTCCCACGGAACGCCGTGGTGCACGTGGCGTTCCCTGAGCAGTCGCGCCACGGCGTCGAACTCCTCGGATCGAGAGCGCAGCGCCAGTGCCCGGACGCCCACGAGCGGGGCATCCGGCTCCGGCGCCCGACGATGAGCGATCAGCCCGACAGCGCCGATGCGGGCTGTGACGGCGGAGACGAGCGGGGCGTGGCGGCCCTCGGCGCGGTGCACGCCGTCGAGCACCAGGATGTCTCCGCCCGCCGCGAGCCGGGCGAAGTTCTCCGGCGTCGCACCCCGGAACGCCCCTGACCCCACGTCCGGGTCGCCGAAGGCCAGGACGGCGATGCCCCGGGCCCGACACGCCTCGAGGAGGTCCACGCCTCCGGCAGTCAGCTCCTGCGCATCATCGACGAGCGCGACGCGCAGCTGCGGGACCCCCTGCCGGGAGACGATCTCGACCGCTTCGCGGATGAGCCCGGCGGCGTCGCGGTGCGCGCCGCGCATGGCATCGCGGACCGCGAAGTACTCCGCCATGAACGAGGCCACCGCCTGCCACGCGGGCCGTTCCTCTCGAGCGGCCCGCGCCGCGAGAGCCCGGCTGTCGATGCCCGAAGCGGTGCACTCTGCGATGAAGGCGCGCAGCTCCGCGCGGAAGCCACGCGAGCCGCGGACGTGCGCGGGCAGCTCGGCCGGCCACCGCGACCGTCCGTCGCGCTCGTCCTCCGCGTCGCCGTCGAGCAGGTCGCGGATGATGGCGTCCTCGTCACCGCCGGTCAGCAGGCGCGGCGGTTCGACACCGCGGCGCACGGCGTCGGCGCGCACGATCTGGAAGGCGAATGCCGGCACCGAGCGTGCCAGCGGGCCGGCCGTGGCGACCCCGACAGCGACGCCGAGATCGTCGCGGAGGTCGGTCGCCGCCTGGCGGGTGGCGGTGAGGACGACGAGGGTGTCGGGGTCGACGCCCTCGGCCGTCAGGCGGCGCACCCGCTCGACGATGGTCCGCGTCTTGCCCGTTCCCGGAGCGCCGACCACGACCGCGCTCGCGTCGGCGGGGAGCGTCAGCACGCGCGACTGAGCGGCGTCGGGCGTGATGCCGACGGAGACCTGACCCATGCCTTCCACGCTAACCGGGACCGCCGACATCGGTTCGCCCCAGGCGTTCGCCCAGGGCGTGACCGCACCGGCATCCCGACCCGAGCGGTGTCGTAGAGTCGAAGAGCGCCCGAGGCACGGGCGCGGAGGAGGATGAATCCGTGGAGATCCGTATCGGCATCGCGAACACCGGCCGCGAGCTCAGCCTCGAGTCCAACGAGTCCGCGGACGCGGTTCGCGCGACCGTCTCCGAAGCCCTCACCTCGGGCGCTCCGTTCGTCGAGCTGAGCGACGCGAAGGGCAGCTCCTACATCGTCCCGACCGCGGGCATCGCCTTCGTCGAGGTCGGCACCGACCAGACCCGCCGCGTGGGCTTCGTGGCCTGACCGTGCAGATCGTCCTGGCGATCATCATCGGCGCGGCGATCGGGCTCGCGGCCGAGTTCGCGCTGCGCGGGCGCGAGACGCGCGGGGCCGCCGTGGCCCCCGTTCTCGGAGCCGTCATCGGCGGCGTCGCGTGGACGGCGCTGACGTGGGCGGGTCTCGCTTTCGACAACCCGATCATCTGGGTCGTCGCGGTCGTGGCGCCGGCTGTCGTGGTGCCCGCCGTGCTCCTGCTGATGACTCGTGCGCGGGCCCGAGCCGACGCTGCGGAGCGCCGCCGCCTCCGTATCGGCTGATCGGCGGCGCCCGGCCGGCTGCCCGGCCCCGTCGTCAGGCCTCGAGGCCCATCGCCGCCATGCGACGCGAATGCGCGGCCATGACGTCGGCGTAGGTCGGTTCGACCCGCTTCTCGTCGGCGGGCTGGAGCGAGGTCGACCGCAGGGCAGCACGCGCGATGAGCAGCGTGTCGCCGACGAGACGCCGACCCCACAGCGACAGCAGTCCGCGCCACTGCTCGTCCGCCGCGATCGCGTCCGTGATGATGCGCACCAGCGCGCTGCGGTCGTCGTGCGCGCGCAGGATGACGGCGACCTGGCGTCCCGTGTCGCCGTAGCTCGCCGACAGGGCGAGGTAGAAGTCGTCCAGCATCCCCGCGGTCAGGTGCACCGAGAGCATCGTCTCGAGCGGCCGAGCGCCGTGAGTGGCACGGCGGAAGGCATCGAGCGGCTCGCGGAAGGGAAGCATCAGCTCGAGCGGATCGGCACCGCGGTCGCGGATCACCCCGACGAGCTCGCGGTGCTTCAGCAGCGCCGTGCCCGCCGCCAGTGACAGCGACTCCTTCTGCGACAGTTCCGGCGTCGAGGCGATGAGGTCGCTCAGTGTCTCGAAGTAGCCGAGCTGCAGGTACGCGGCCTGCCCGAGGAAGGTGTCGACGTCGGGAGCGAGCTCCTCGAAATCGACGCGACGGACGTCCCCGTAGTCGCCTCGGGATCGCAGCCGCAGAGTGCGGCCGACGGGACGCTTGCGCTTGAAGAACCAGCTCACCACGGTCCCAGCCTAGGGTCGCGGTAGGCTGGATGCGCCCCGGCATCGGACCGGGGCCCCGCGCCTGTGGCTGAGTGAAGGGCGTGGACCCTCATCCCCGGCGGCTTCTCACCGCCAGACAGGCACGTCACCCATGACCACATTCGCTGATCTCGGCGTCGACCAGGACATCGTCGACGCCCTCGCCGACAAGGGCATCGTCGACGCCTTCCCGATCCAGGAGCAGACGATCCCGCTGGGCCTGCCCGGGCAGGACATCATCGGCCAGGCCAAGACGGGAACCGGCAAGACGTTCGGCTTCGGCATCCCCGTCGTCCAGCGCCTCGGTCTCGACCCGGCACCGGGCGTCAAGGCCCTGATCGTCGTCCCCACCCGCGAACTCGCCGTCCAGGTCTTCGAGGACATGGACATGCTCACCCGCAACCGCTCGACGAGCGTCGTGGCGATCTACGGCGGAAAGGCGTACGAGGGCCAGATCGACCAGCTCAAGGCCGGCGCCCAGATCGTCGTGGGCACGCCGGGCCGCCTGATCGACCTCGCGGGCCAGCGCCTGCTCGACCTGTCCAACGCGACCGAGGTCGTGCTGGACGAGGCCGACAAGATGCTCGACCTCGGCTTCCTGCCCGACATCGAGAAGATCTTCCAGAAGGTGGCGCCCGTTCGCCACACGATGCTCTACTCGGCGACCATGCCGGGACCGATCGTGGCGCTGGCCCGACGCTTCATGTCGAACCCCATCCACATCCGCGCGACCGACCCCGACGAAGGCCTGACGCAGGCCAACATCAAGCACCTCGTCTACCGTGCGCACTCGCTCGACAAGGATGAGGTCATCGCCCGCATCCTGCAGGCCGAGGGCCGCGGGAAGACCGTGATCTTCACCCGCACCAAGCGGGCGGCCCAGAAGCTCGTCGACGAGCTCAACGACCGCGGCTTCAACGCCGGCGCGGTGCACGGCGACATGAGCCAGGAAGCACGGGAGCGGTCGATGGCCGGCTTCAAGGCCGGCAAGAAGGACGTCCTGATCGCCACCGACGTCGCCGCGCGCGGCATCGACGTCGACGACGTCACCCACGTCATCAACCACACCATCCCCGACGACGAGAAGACCTACCTGCACCGGGCGGGCCGCACCGGTCGCGCCGGCCGCACCGGTATCGCGGTCACCTTCGTCGACTGGGAGGACCTCCACAAGTGGGCCCTCATCAACCGCGCCCTCGAGTTCGGCCAGCCCGAGCCCGTCGAGACGTACTCGTCGAGCCCGCACCTGTTCGAGGACCTGAACATCCCCGCGGGCACGAAGGGGCGTCTGCGCAAGCTCCCCACGACCCAGAGCGTGAAGACCGTCTCGTCCGACTCGGCCGACGGCGAGGCGAAGCGTCCACGCCGCCGTCGCTCACGCGGCTCGGGTGACGGCGCAGCCGCCGCAGAAGGCACCGCGCCCGCGCCGACGGATGCCGGGACCGGCACGCACGACGGCGGCGGGTCCGAGCACCGCGACGGCAAGACCTCGCCTCGCCGTCGGCGCCGTCGCCGCGGCGGCTCGGGGTCGGCTGGAACGACGGCTCCCGCCGCAGGCTGACCCACGCCTCACGACGCCCGAACGGCGCCCGTCTACGCGTAGACGGGCGCCGTTCCGCTGCCGCGGGAGATGATCCGCTCCACCATCTCGTCGTCGGTCGTGTTCTCGCCCGGCTGGTTCGGCTTGCCGAGACCGTGGTAGTCGCTCGACCCGGTCACGATGAGATCGAGCTCGGCGGCGATCGCACGCAGGACGCGCTTGCCGTCCGCGGTGTTCTCCCGGTGCTCGACCTCGAAGCCGGCGAGACCGTGGTCGACGAGCTCGCGCAGCACGGCGGGCGGCATCATGCGCTCGCGTCCGCTCGGGGACGGATGCGCGAGGATCGGCACGCCGCCGGCGGCGACCACCAGCTCGACGGCGGTGATCGGGTCCGGCGCGTAGTGCGGGGTGAAATGACCCTGGCTGGGGTGCAGGATGCCCGCGAAGGCGGCGGCGCGGTCGGCCGCCAGGCCGCGCGCGACGAGGGCGTCGGCGATGTGCGGTCGCCCCACCGTCGCACCGGCACCCGTCTGCGCGAGTACGTCGTCCCACGTCAGATCGTGCGAGCGGGCGATGCTCCGGACGATCCGCTCGGCCCGACCGACCCGGTCTTCGCGGATGCGCTCCATCTCGGCGCGCAGCCGCGGATGATCGGGGTCGAAGAGGTAGGCGAGGAGATGAACGGTCCGCCACTCGTGCCGCGCGCTGAGCTCCATTCCCGGGAGGAAGGTCATGTCGAGCGACGCCGTCGCTTCGGCGGCTTCTGCCCATCCCGCGGTGGTGTCGTGGTCGGTCAGTGCGATGGTGCGCAGCCCGGCGCGGTGCGCGGCCTGCACGACACCCGCGGGGGGCTCCGTGCCGTCCGACCGGATGGAATGCAGATGCAGGTCGCTGGGCCCGTGGAACCCGTGTGCGCGCGCTGCCGTTCCCATCCTCCACAGCGTAGCCGTGCCCGGCGATCGTCCAGCCTCGCTCTCATAGAGTCGAGGCGTGAAGCGCGTGTTCGGAGCCCTCGTGGTGGCCCTGTTCGCAGCGGCGGCCGTCGTGGCCACCTGGCCGGAGCTCCTCCGACTCGAGCGGGAGTTCCCGTTCGCGCAGATCGTCGCGCTGCGCCCGCTGCTGATCGGCGCATTCGTCGCGATCGCCCTCCTGTTCCTGCTCCTTTCGCTCGGGCGCCGCATCCGTGCGTTCTGCCTCTGGGTCGCCCTCGTCGCGCTCGTCGCCGCAGCGGGTGGCGCCGGCACCCTGGCGCTCCGCGGGCTCGGTGCCGAGACGCTGCCGCCGAAGACGGACGACAGCATCCGGGTCATGACCTGGAACACCGCCGGCCCCGCGACCGATGCCGAGACCATCGCCGAGACGGCGGTGGCCATGCAGGCCGACATCGTCGCGCTGCCCGAGACGACGATGGACACCGGGCGTGCGGTCGCGGTGGCGATGCGCGAGCGCGGGCGCCCGATGTGGGCTCACGTCGACAGCTACGAGGGTCCCGACAGCTGGGACGCCAATTCCACGGCGCTCCTGATCTCGCCCGAACTGGGCGACTACTCCGTCATCGAGTCCGAAGCCGGCGGCACGACGAACACGACCATCGTCCCGAGCGCGGTCGCGATGCCCGTCGACGGAGACGGGCCGGTCGTCGTGGCCGTCCATGCGGTCGCCCCGCGTCCGGACGAGATGGCGAGCTGGCGCAGCGACCTCCAGTGGCTGGCTGACCAGTGCGCGACCAACGACGTCATCATGGCCGGCGATTTCAACGCGACGCTCGACCATATGGCGCGGCTCGGCATCGACGACGCCGATCTCGGGCGATGCCACGACGCCGCCCGCGCCACCGGCAACGGCGGGATCGGCACCTGGCCGACCGATGTGCCCGCTCCCCTGGGAGCGCCGATCGACCACATCATGGCGACGGCGTCGTGGAAGCCCGAAGGGTCCGTCGTCATCTCGTCGCTGGACGACTCCGGCAGCGACCACCGGCCCCTCGTGGTGCAGTACACGCGGCGCTGATCCGTGCCTCCGTGCGGCGCCGGGTGGGAGACTGGAGACATGACCACGAGCGAGACCACGGGAACCGACACGACCGGAACCGCGACGACTGCGTCCGAAGCCCCCGCCGAGAACACCAACAGGCGTCAGCCGTTCCCCCGAGGCTTCCTCGACAACATCTCGCAGGGATGGGCGCCGCGGCCCGACGTCTCGAGCGCTCCCCGCCAGGCGGCCCAGTTCGCCGCGGCCCGGCGCGAGCGGCTGTCGCGAGAGTTCCGGGGCCGGCGCCTCGTCATCCCGGCCGGCTCCCTCAAGCAGCGTTCGAACGACACCGACTACCCCTTCCGCGCGCACTCCGCGTTCTCGCACCTGACGGGCTGGGGCAGCGACGCGGTTCCCGACTCGGTGCTCGTGTTCGAGCCCACCGCCGAGGGCCACGACGTCACGCTCTATCTGCGCGACCGCGCCGACCGGACGACCCCGGAGTTCTACGCCGACGCCTCGGTCGGAGAGTTCTGGATCGGGCCGCGTCCCGCGCTCGACGACGTCGCCGTCGATCTCGGAATCGCGACCGCCCATCTGGCCGACGTCGAGCTGCGCGCAGACGATCTCGTCCTGGAGGCCGACGCCGACCTGACGCGTGCGGTGTCCGAGCTCCGGCTCACGAAGGACGAGTACGAGGTCGAGCAGATGCGCCTCGCGGTCGCCGCCACCGCGCGCGGCTTCGACGACATCGTCGCCGACCTGCCCCGCATCATCGCCACCCCGCGGGGCGAGCGCGTCGTCGAGGGTCTGTTCCACCTGCGCGCGCGCACGGACGGCAACGGCGAGGGCTACGACACGATCGCCGCATCGGGGCCCCACGCCTGCTACCTGCACTGGACGCGCAACGACGGGCCGGTGGTGCCCGGCGACCTCATCCTGATCGACGCGGGCGTCGAGATCGACAGTCTCTACACCGCCGACATCACGCGCACTCTGCCGGTGTCCGGGCGCTTCACCGAGATCCAGCGTCGCATCTACGAGACCGTGCGCGAAGCGGCCGACACCGCCTTCGCCGCGGCCCGTCCCGGTGTCACGTTCCGCTCGGTCCACGAAGCGGCCATGTCGGTCATCGCGGCGCGTGTCGCCGAATGGGGTCTGCTCCCCGTGACGGCCGACGAGGCGCTCGACGCCGACAACGGCGGCCAGCACCGGCGGTACATGGTGCACGGCACGAGCCACCACCTCGGCATCGACGTGCACGACTGCGCGCAGGCGCGGCGCGAGATGTACTACGACGGCATCCTCGAACCCGGCATGGTGTTCACGATCGAGCCGGGCCTGTACTTCCAGATCGACGATCTGACCGTGCCCGAGGAGTACCGCGGCATCGGCGTCCGGATCGAGGACGACATCCTCATGACCGAGAGCGGCCCCGTGAACCTCTCGGCCGACATCCCGCGCACCGCGGACGAGGTCGAGGCCTGGATCGCGCGCTCCGCGTCGTGACCGACGGCTTCTCGGCGCCGCCCGCGCAGACGACGCGACCGCTGCTCACCGGCACCTTCGGGATGGCCGCTGCGACCCACTGGCTCGCGACCGGAACGGCGCAGGCCGTTCTCGAGCGCGGCGGCAATGCGTTCGACGCCGCAGCCGCGGGCGGATTCGTGCTGCAGGTCGTCGAGCCCCACCTGAACGGACCCGGCGGCGATCTCGTCGGTCTGTTCCACGCCGCCGACGATGCGCGGCCCCGCGTGCTCATGGGACAGGGACCGGCTCCTCGGGGAGCGACGATCGAGCACTACCGCGCGGAGGGGCTCGACGCCGTCCCCGGCGCGGGCGCCCTCGCCGCCGCGGTGCCAGGCGCGGTCGACGCGTGGCTGCTCCTGCTGCGCGACTACGGCACCTGGGAGCTCGCCGATGTGCTCGCCTTCGCCATCGGCTACGCTCGCGACGGCCATCCTCTGCTCGCGTCGGCCGCGGCCACGATCGAGCGCGTCGCACAGCTCTTCCGCGAGGAATGGCCCTCGTCGGCCGCCCTCTGGCTTCCGGAGGGCACCGTGCCCCGCGCCGGCGACGTGTTCCGCAACCCCGCGCTCGCGCGGGTGTTCGAGAGTCTCGTCGAGGCGGGTCGCGGGGCCACCGACCGCGTGGGACGCGTGGAAGCGGCGCGCACCGAATGGAAGACGGGCGTCGTCGCCCACGCGACGGCCGCGTTCGTCGCCCAGCCCCACCGTCACTCCACCGGCGGCCGGCACGCGGGCGTCATCACGGCGGCCGATTTCGCCGCCTTCTCCGCGGGCTACGAGCAACCGCTGACGACCGTGTTCCGGGGCCGCACCATCGTCAAGGCCGGCGCGTGGACGCAGGGCCCCGCGCTGCTCGAGGCACTCGCACTGCTCGACCCTCTGCCCGACGATCGCATCGATCCGGCGACACCGGAGGGAGCCCACACGATCGTCGAGGCTCTCAAGCTCGCCCTCGCCGACCGTGACGCGCACTTCGGGGACGACAGCGCGATCTCGGAGATCCTCGACCCCGGCTTCCTGGCCGAGCGTCGCGCACAGCTGCTGCCGGATGCGTCGCGCGAGTGGCGTCCCGGCAGCCTGTCGGGCCGCGCACCGCACCGTCCGCCGCTCGTTCGCCCGGACGGGACGAGCGTCGCCGGCACGGGCGAACCGACGGTCGGCCGCGCCGGCCAGACCCGCGGCGACACCTGCCACATCGACGTCGTCGACCGGTGGGGAAACATCATCGCGGTGACGCCGTCCGGGGGCTGGCTGCAATCCTCTCCCACGATCCCCGAGCTCGGGTTCGCGCTGGGCACCCGCCTGCAGATGACGTGGCTCGACGAGACGTCGCCCGCCGCGCTGCGACCGGGTGCTCGCCCGCGGACGACGCTCTCCCCCACCCTCGTGATGACGGGCGACCGGACCGACATCGCGATGGGAACGCCCGGCGGCGACCAGCAGGACCAGTGGCAGCTGCCGATGCTGCTGCGGATGCTGGTCGGAGGTTGGGACGCGCAGTCGGCGATCGACGCGCCGACACTGCACACCACCGCGATGATCGACTCCTTCTGGCCCCGCACCTGGACTCCGGCCGGGGTCGTGATGGAGGACCGTCTCGGCGACGAGGTCGCCGCCGGTCTCCGGTCCCGCGGCCACGACGTCACCCGGGTGGGGCCCTGGAGCCTCGGTCGTCTCTCGGCCGTCGGCATCGACCGGGACCGCGGGCTCCTGTGGGCGGCGGCGAACCCGCGCGGGATGCAGGGCTACGCGGCCGGACGGTGACCCCGGTCGTCCGCCGTCAGGCGGACATGCGGCTCAGGCATCGGGGCACGACGAGCTCGGCCGTGCTCGCCCCGATCTCGTCGGCGTCGCGTCTCGGCCCCGCGACCTCGAACGAATGGCGGGCGCCCTCGACCCAGAGCAGCTCGGCGTCGGTGCACGTCGACACGACCGCCTCGAGGTCGGCGACCGGTTCCACGAACGGATCGCGCGTCCCGGACACGAACAGCTGCGGCGCCGCGACCGCGGGCAGGTGGTCGGCGCGCGGACGATCGGGGCGGCCGGGCGGGTGGAGCGGGTAACCGAGATAGACCAGGAGCGCGGGATCGATCGTTCCGGATGCCGCCGCCATCGACGCCATGCGACCGCCGTACGACTTCCCCGCCGCCACGATGGGCATCCCGGGACGTGCGTCCTCGATCGCCCGGAAGACAGCGGCCCAGGACGCGAGCGCATCGGGGACGGAGCCGGGAAGCCGGCGGCCCGCGACGACGTAGGGAAACGGGAAGCGGACGACATCCACCCCGGCCGCCGCGCCGGCTCGGGCGAAACCGTCGAGGAACGGATGCGCGGGTCCCGCGCCGGCGCCATGAGCGAGGATCATCACCGCGCGCGCGGCGTCGGCGCGGTCATGCAGCAGCGGCAGTTCGACGGTCCCGGCCGTCACGTCGACCGAAACCGCGTCGATCATCAGCGCGGGTCGCTCGCCGGCGGCTCGGGCGTGCCCGGTGCCTCCGGGCCGGGGGCCTCGCCACCGGGCACCGGCCCGACCGCGGGCGGGAGCGGTGCGTCCACAGGTCCGGGTGCGGGCGATCCCGACGGCGGGCCCGCGGGAGTGCCGGTGGGGGCCGCCGGCCCGGGGGCGGGGCGGTCTCCGGTCGGGGCGGGGACGGGGTCGATGCGCTCACCGTAGCGGGGCGGCCCGTCCGGCACCGGGGTGGTCGGCGTCGCGGGGCGGGCCGGGGCCACGTTCAGTGCGCCACGGGCGCGATGGATGCTGCTCGCCTGCACCGTCACCTCGTAGTGATCGGCCACGACCTGCGTGACCGACGCGAAGTCGCGCCGGCGCCGCACGAGGGCGAACATCACGAGGCTCATCATCATGCCGATGGCCACGCCGACGAGCATCACGCCGAGGAAGAGCTGAATCGCGGCGTCGGGCGTGCCGAAGACGAAGATCAGCGAGAAGATCAGCCCGAGGAGGATGCCGTTGATCGCGCCGGTCCGTGCTGCGGTGGCGTAGCCCAGACGGCCGGTGACCGTCTCGACCGACCGCAGCCCGTAGCCGACGATCGCGATCTCACGTGCCGGGATGTCGGCGGAGATGAGTGTCGACACCGCCTTCTGCGCGGCCTCGTACGATGCGTACTCGGCGACCTTCTCACCCGTGACCGCGGGCGTCCCGCCCATCATGCTCATTCCGTCATTGTGTCACGGCCACCTTTGCGGTCGCCGACTACGCTGGAGCGGTGAGTACGCAGAGGGTTTTCGTCGCGCGCCTGGTCGGGTGCGTCGTGTTCGATCCCGCCGGCGACCGTCTCGGCAAGGTCCGCGACGTGGTCGTGATCTTCCGCAAATCGGACCCTCCGCGAGTCATCGGTCTCGTCGTCGAGATCCCGGGTCGCCGCAACGTGTTCCTCTCCATCGGCCGGGTGACCTCGATCGCGACCGGTCAGGTGATCACGACCGGGCTCATCAATGTCCGGCGCTTCCAGCAGCGCGGCGGCGAGGTGCGGGTCATGGCCGAGCTCCTGGGGCGCAAGGTCTACCTCCGCGACGGGTCGGGCGGCGCCGTCATCGAGGACGTCGCGATCGAGCGGAATCGGCTCGGCGAGTGGGACATCGGTCAGCTCTTCCTCCGGCGGCCCAAGACGAGCGCGTCGCCTTTCGCCAAGGGGCCGACGACTTTCGCGTCATGGGGAGACGTGCGCGAGGACCAGTCGTCGGGCGCCGCCCAGTCGGCTGAGCAGCTGGTCGCGACCTACTCCGAGCTCAAGCCCGCGGACCTCGCCAACACGCTGCTCGACCTTCCCGAGGAGCGTCTGCTCGAAGTCGCCGAAGAGCTTCCCGACGAGCGTCTCGCCGACGCGCTCGAGGAGATGCCCGAAGACGAGCAGGTGCACATCCTCGAACGGCTCGGCGACGAGCGCGCCGCCGACATCCTCGACGCCATGGAGCCCGACGACGCGGCTGACCTGCTGGGTCAGCTGCCGGAGGGCCGCATCGAGCAGCTCCTCGACCTCATGGAGCCCGAGGAGGCCGAGGACGTCCGCGCTCTGCTCGAGTACGGCCCCGACACCGCGGGCGGGCTCATGACGAGCGACCCCATCGTGCTGTCGGCCGAGGCGACGGTCGCCGAGGCGCTCGCGCTCATCCGCCGGCACGAGCTGCATCCTGCCCTGGCCGCATCCGTCTTCGTCACGCTCCCCCCGTACGAGACGCCGACGGGCCGGCTGCTCGGCACAGTGCATTTCCAGCGGATGCTGCGCTATCCCCCGCATGAGCGGCTCGGAGCCATCATCGACGACACCGTCGACCCGGTCGCCGCCTCGTCCTCGGCCGCGGAGGTCGCGCGCATGCTCGCCAGCTACAACCTGGTCTCCGTTCCGGTCGTCGACCAGGCCCGGCGCCTCGTCGGAGTCGTGAGCGTCGACGACGTGCTCGATCATCTGCTCCCCGACGACTGGCGGTCGCAGGACGTCGAGCCGCAGGATGCCGCCGCGATGCGGGGGCGGCGCTGATGGCCCGCGCATCGAAGACCCCCTCGCTCGAGGCGCCCCGCGGGCGGCGGAGCGGTGTGAGCGGCGTGCTGGGTCAGCGCACGTCCCAGCCCTCGCGTGACCGTTTCGGTCGCTTCACCGAGTGGATCGCCCGGGCCATGGGGACACCCGGCTTCCTCGTCGCACTCTCGCTGTTCTGCGCCGCGTGGCTCGCGTGGAACACGTTGATGCCCGTCGAGCTGCGATTCGACTCCGCAGCCAACGGCTTCACGGCCCTGACGCTGATGCTCTCCCTGCAGGCGTCGTACGCCGCGCCCCTGATCCTGCTCGCCCAGAACCGTCAGGACGACCGGGACCGCGTGCAGATCGAGCAGGACCGCCAGCGCGCCGAGCGGAACCTCGCCGATACGGAATACCTCGCGCGCGAGGTCGTCGCCCTGCGCATGGCGATCTCGGACCTCACCGACGGGCTCGTCACGAAGGAGACCTTGCGCGCCGAGCTCCGGACCGCGCTCGACCGCCTCGAGTCGGACGAGCGACCGGATCCGCGATGAGCGCCGATGCCGTCCGCGCGGCCGTGTCCGCGGTGCGCGACCCCGAACTGCGCAAACCGCTCGGCGAGCTCGACATGGTGCGCGAGATCGCGGTGGAGGACGGCCGCGCCCGCGTCGGCATCGCCCTGACGATCCTCGGCTGCCCGGCGGCGGACCGGATCGAGCGCGATGTCCGGGAGGCGGCGCTGTCTGCCCCGGGCATCGAGGAGGTGACGGTCGAGGTCGGCGTCATGACCCCGGCCGAGCGAGCCGCGCTCACGGAGAGACTGCGCGGCGGCAGAGCGGCCCGGGAGAACCCGTTCGGGCCCGAATCCCTCACCCGGGTGATCGCCGTCACGAGCGGCAAGGGCGGGGTCGGCAAGTCGACGCTCACCGCGAACCTCGCCGTCGCCCTCGCTCAACGGGGCCTCGCCGTGGGACTGGTCGACGCGGACGTGCACGGCTTCTCGATTCCCGCGCTGCTGGGTCTCGTCGACACCGACGGGCTGCCGCCGCAGCCGACGCGGATCGACGGGCTCATGATCCCGCCCGTCGCCCACGATGTGCGGACGATATCGATCGGCATGTTCCTCCCACGCGACCAGAAGGCCCCGGGCGCGGTCGCGTGGCGCGGACCGATGCTGCACCGCACGGTCTCGCAGTTCCTCACCGACGTGTTCTTCGGCGATATCGACGTGCTCCTCATCGACATGCCTCCCGGCACCGGCGACGTCGCCATCAGCGTCGGACAGCTGCTCCCCCACGCCGACGTCGTGGTCGTGACGACTCCGCAGGCGGCCGCCGCCGACGTGGCGGTCCGCAGCGGCCTGGTGGCACGTCAGACCGGCCAGCGGGTGATCGGGGTCATCGAGAACATGTCGGCCATGACGCTTCCCGACGGTACATCGCTCGACCTCTTCGGCAGCGGCGGCGGGATGCGCGTCGCCGAAGCCCTGTCGGCGGAGGATCCGGTGCCGATGCTCGGTTCGGTACCGCTCAGCCCGGATCTGCGCGGGGACGCCGACAGCGGAGTCCCCGTGGTCGTCGCGCACCCGGGCGACCCCGCTGCGGCGGCCATCGTCCGCATCGCGGACAGCATCGCGCGCGGCGGCCGCGAACTCAGCGGTCGCCCGTTGCCCCTGCGCGTGGGCTGACCCGGCCGATCAGGTCGCTTCGTCGTCGAAGGGGACGACAGCGCCACGCTCGAAGCGCATCGCCGCGTCGCCCGCGGCATCCATCCCGACCGCGGTCGCGGTGCTGATGGCAGCGCCGGCTGCGGCGGCGCGCACCGTGGGAACAGGGGCGTCCTCGAGGAGCGCGTCGCGGATGATGCGACGCGGGTCGTACTGCCGCGGATCGAGCTTGCGCCACTCGACGTCGGAGAAGTCCTCGCCCATCTCGTCCTTGACGCGGTCCTTCGCGCCGTTGACCCAGTCCCGAGCGCGCACCGTGAAACGGGCGAGAGTCTCGGCCAGCCGCGGCAGGCGTTCGGGGCCGAGGAGGAGAACCGCCGCCAGACCGATGATGAGGAGCTTGTCCCAATCGAGGCCGAACGACATGCCCCCAGATTACCCGTGCGCCTCAGCGGCCGGAGCCATCCGCACGCCTACGCTGGAACCAGGAGGAATGCATGGGTGATCAGGAAGCGATCCGCAGGTTCGCGATGGAGGCGACGGTGGAGCCGGAGCACATCGCTCGCGCGCGTGCACACGCCCTCGAGATCGGCGCGGCCCCGATCAGTCCTCCGGTGGGTGCGCAGTGCGCCGTGCTCGCCGCCGCCACCGGCGCGCTCAACATCGTGGAGATCGGCACCGGCGGAGGGGTCTCGGCGCTGTGGCTGCTCCACGGGTCGCCGCGCGCCACGCTGACCACGATCGACATCGAGCCGGAGCACCTCGCCGTCGCCCGGCAGTCCTTCACCGAGGCGAGGATCCCGCCCGCTCGGGCGCGCTTCATCACCGGCCGGGCAGCGGATGTGCTGCCGCGGATGAACGAGGCCTCGTACGACATCGTGCTCGTGGATGCGGATGCCGACGGGGTCATCGAGTACGTCGAGCACGGGCTCCGCCTCGTCCGCCCGGGCGGGATGGTGCTCGTCCCGCGTGTGCTGGCGGGCGGCGCCGTCGCCGACCCGGTCCGGCGCGATGACGTCACACGCGCGTACCGCTCCCTCATCCACGAGACGCAGTCCTCGCCCGCTGTCCTCGGCGCCCTCTCGATCGTCGGCGAGGGCCTGCTGCAGCTGACGACGGTGGCGTCCGCCTGACCTCGCGATTTCACTCATACGTACGAAACGGCCGGCCCCATCGGGACCGGCCGTTTCGCGTGGCATCGTCGTCGTCAGGCGGCGCCGACGACTCCGCTCAGCACGCTGTGGAGTTCCTTGGCCTCTTCATCATTGACCGAGACGACCAGACGCCCTCCGCCTTCGAGGGGGACACGCACGATGATCAGGCGCCCCTCCTTCACGGCCTCCATCGGTCCGTCTCCGGTTCGCGGCTTCATGGCTGCCATCGCGGCTCCCTTTCGTCATGAGGACTACCTGAAGAGTTTATCGTGCAGCGCGGCCACGACGCGGACACCGCCTCAGGGAATCTGAGCGAAGGTGCTTCCCAGGGCATACATGGTGTAGATCCACCACCACTGCGCGGCTGCTCCGATCAGCAGCACGCCGAGCCGCCACCATCGCGCGCGGGGCAGCGCGACAGCGCCCCAGAGCGGGGTCAGCGGAACGAGAAGGCGGAACGTGCTCGACTGCGGGAAGAACACCGCCAGCAGGTAGAGCAGGTACGCCCCCGACCAGAGCCGGATCGGCACCCCCAGCCGCCGCACCCGACGGTCGGCGATGAGCATCAGCGCCGCGACGACGACGATCGTCGTGAGTCCCACGAGGCACACCCACGCCGGCACGCCCCAGATGCGCGACCACAGGAACGCCGCCTGCACCGTGCCGTCGAAGGGCACGAAGCCGCCATGATCGCCGATCCAGGACCGTCGCCACGCCAGCTCGGTCTGCAGGTACGCGCCCGGCTCGCCGGTGACGACGCCGGTGATCACGGGCCAGGCGAACCCGCATCCGGCGGCGAGCAGTCCTCCGGCCACGATGTGGCCGATCTCACGCGGCGGCAGCTCGTCGTGCGCGCGCCGCGTCCAACGCCAGATCCCGTAGAGGGCGAGCATCAGTGCGAAGGCGAGGACGCCCGGGCGGGTGAAGGCCATGAGCGGGATCCACAGATACAGCCACCACCAGCGGCGCCGCTCGACCGCGAGAAGGGCGAGGAGCAGCCAGAGCTGGAAGAGCGACTCGGCGTAGCCGAGCTGGAACAGCGCGGCCATGGGGCCGGCGAAGCTGAAGAAGACCACCGCCCACATCGCGGCACCTCGACCGATGCGTCGCCGCAGCAGAGCGAACAGGACCAGACACGCCAGGTATCCCGCTGCTGCCGACACCAGCGGCGCGGCGATGGGGAATCCGCCCACGATCCAGCCCGCGACACCGGTGATGGCGGGGTACACCGGCATGAACGCCCAGGCGTTCTGGGCGACGTTGCCCGCGGCGTCGAGCGGCAGTTCGGCGGGATAGCCGCTGAACGCGATAAGCCAGTACCACTGCGCATCCCACCCCATCGTCAAGGTGCCGAGCGACGCATCGGCGCCGAAGCGAGACTCCGGTCCGCTCAGTGCGGCCGCGCCGAGCAGGAAGGCGGTCGTGACCGCACGCGAGGCGAGGTAGACCAGTGCGATTGCACCGGCAGGCGGCAGCGCGATCGCGGCTCGGCGCAGCGATCTCATGCTCGCGGGGTCACCTGACCGCGAGCCAGGCGCGCAGGCCGCGCTCGACGGCATCGATCTGCGCGACGGGCACCCGCTCCTGGTCGTGGTGCGCGAGCGAGGGGTCGCCCGGCCCGTAATTGACGGCCGGCACGCCCAGCGCTGAGAACCGCGCAACGTCGGTCCAGCCGTACTTGGGCCGCGGCTCGGCGCCCACCGCGGCGACGAACTCCTGCGCGAGAGGTGCGTCGAGCCCCGGCCGCGCCCCTCCGGCGAGGTCGACGACCTCCACCTCGAAGCCCGCGAAGAAGTCGCGGACGATCCCGACCGCCTCGTCGGGAGTGCGGCTCGGCGCGAAGCGATAGTTGACCTCGACCTCGCACAGGTCGGGGATGACATTTCCCGCGATGCCCCCGGAGATGCGCACTGCGTTCAGGCCCTCGCGATAGACGAGACCCTCCACCTCGACATCGGCGGGAGTGTGGTCGGCGAGACGTTGCAGGATCGGGGCCGCATGGTGGATCGCGTTGTCGCCGATCCACGCGCGGGCGCTGTGGGAGCGCACGCCGTGCGTTCGCACGATCGCGCGGAGATTGCCGTTGCAGCCGCCCTCCACCTGCCCGTTGGACGGCTCGCCGAGGATCGCGAAGTCGCCCGCGAACAGGTCGGGGCGGTTCGCCGCCAGCCGCGTGAGGCCGTTGAGTTCCGCAGCGACCTCCTCGTGGTCGTACCACATCCACGTGATGTCCACCCGCGGATCGGTGAGCTCCGCGGCGAGTTTCAGCTGCACGGCGACGCCCGCTTTCATGTCGACGGTGCCCCTCCCCCAGAGGAACGTCTCCCCGTCCTCGACGACCTCGCGCACGGGGAGGTTCGCGTTGACGGGCACCGTGTCGATGTGGCCCGCGATGACGACGCGCTGCGCACGGCCGAGCTGAGTTCGCGCGACGATCGTGTCGCCGTCGCGGACGACCTCGAGGTGCGTCAGAGACGAGACGGCGGCGAAGATGGCGTCGGCGAGGGTGGTCTCGTCGTCCGACACGCTCGGGATGTCGCACACGGCCCGGGTCAGATCGGCGCTGGAGACGGTCAGATCGAGCTCAGGCATGCCGCCGATTCTATCGGCGACGGCCGCACCGATAATCTGGAGGCATGAGCGAACGGTGGGCATGGGGCGTGGGACTCGCGACCTCGAGCAGCGATGGCACGACACTCGACACCTGGTTCCCGGAGCCCGCGCTCGGAACGCCTGCTGCCGCGGAATCGGCAGCGGCCATGGTCACCTGGGCCCCGATGGCCGCGGACGACGAGCGCCGCGGGGTGACGGTCGAGGCCATCACCGTCTCGATCGATCTCGACGCCGCGCCGGCCTCGACGCCCGATGCGTACCTGCGCCTGCACGTCATCTCCCACCGCCTCGCAGCACCGAACACGGTCAACCTCGACGGGATCTTCAGCCACCTGCCGATCGTCGCGTGGACGACAGCCGGTCCGATGCACCCGGACGAGGCCACCCGCCGTCGTCCACTGCTGCAGCGCGATGGCATCCAGGTGCACGGTCTCGACAAGTTCCCGCGCCTGCTCGACTACGTGACTCCTCCGGGAGTGCGCATCGCCGATGCCTCCCGCGTGCGCCTGGGCGCGCACCTGGCGCCGGGGACGACCGTGATGCACGAGGGATTCGTCAACTTCAACGCCGGCACCCTGGGCGCCTCGATGGTCGAGGGCCGCATCTCGCAGGGTGTCGTCGTGGGTGACGGCAGCGACATCGGCGGCGGCGCATCGATCATGGGCACGCTGTCGGGCGGTGGCAGCCACCGGGTGTCGATCGGTCGCCGCACGCTGCTCGGCGCTAACGCCGGCATCGGCATCTCGCTCGGCGACGACTGCGTCGTCGAGGCGGGCCTGTACGTCACCGCGGGCTCGAAGATCGTGCTGGCGGACGAACCCGCCACGGCCTCGGGGGCGCGTCCGACCGTCAAGGGCGCGGAGCTCTCCGGCCGCGACGGCATCCTCTTCCGCCGCAACTCGCTGACCGGGGCGATCGAGGCTGTCCGCCGAGCTGGCGTCGGCGTCACCCTCAACGAGGCCCTGCACGCCTGACCGCGCCGCGAGACCCGCGGGCCCCTCAGAGCAGCAGAACGGAGAGCAGCCCGCCCCAGAGGCAGACGGCGGCGAGTATCCCGAGGCTGTACCAGAGCGATGCCCGCAGGATCTCCGACTCGCGTCCTGCCAGCCCGACCGCGCCCGCGGCGATCGCGATCGACTGCGGTGAGATGACCTTCGCCGCGGTGCCGCCCGCGGTGTTCGCGGCGACGAGGAGGGCGGGGTCGACGGCGATCTGCTCCGCGGTGGCGACCTGGAGCGGCGCGAACAGCGTGTTGTTGTTGACGACCGAGCCCGTGAGGAAGACCCCGATCCATCCGATGATGGGCGCGAGGAGCGGGAAGAGCGGGCCCACCGCCGCCAGCGCCGTCCCCATCGAAGCCGAGCCTCCGGAGTAGTTCGCGATATTGGCGAGGACGAGGATGATGGCGATCAGCAGCAGGGCGCGCCAGAGGCCGCGCACCGTCTCCGCCAGCGTCCAGACCAGGTCGGCCGCGCGCAGACGCGGCGTCGTCCAGAACGACACGATCACCGCCAGCAGGATCGCCGTGCCCGTCGCATTGATCGGCGTGAAGCTCCATGTCGCCGTGACGACATCGCCGCCGGGGGTCTGCACGCTGCCGGTGAGCCCGGGTATCGGAACCGCGAACACCAGCGCGGACAGCGGCCCGCCCGACGCGAACAGGTTCTTGAACACCGGCAGGCTCCAGACGAGGATCACCGCCGTCAGGATGTAGAACGGGCTCCATGCCGCGATCACCTCGCGCAGACTCGCGTGGTGCTGCTCGGGCTCGGGCGCGCCGACCTCGCGGTGAACCCGCCGGGGCTGCCACACCCGCCCCAGAAGGAAGAGCGCGACCATCGCGGCGAGTCCCGCGCCGAGGTCGGCGAGCTCGGGGCCGAGGAACCACAGCACGCCCGCCTGCACACCGCTGAAGACGATCGTGACGAGCAGTGTGGCGGGCCACGTCTCGCGCAGCCCGCGCACGCCGTCCAGGATGATCACGAGAAGGAACGGGATGAGCACCGTGAGCGGTTGCAGCACGAGCACCATCGCGCGGGAGAGCTCCTGCACCTCGAGGCCGCTGACCTGGGCGCCCACGATGACGGGGATTCCGATGGCGCCGTACGCCCCGGCGGCCGCGTTGGCGACGAGCGAGATCATCGCCGCCCGCAGGGGCCGGAAGCCGAGCTGGACCAGGAGGGCCGCGCAGATGGCGATCGGCACACCGAAACCGGCCGCACCCTCGAGGAACGCGCCGAACGCGAAGCTGATGAGGAGCACCTGGATCCGCTGGTCCGTCGAGATCCCGCCGATCGACGAACGGATGACGTCGAACCGCCCGCTCGCGACGGCGAGCTTGTAGAGCCAGACCGCCATCACGATGATGTAGGCGATCGGCCAGATGGCGTTGAGCAGACCGAGCAGCCCGGCACCCCCGACTGCGGTGAGCGGCATCCCGAATCCGAGCGCGGCGACCAGCAGCTGCGCGACGAGAGCGATGACACCGGCGAGGAGACCGCTGAGGCGGAACCCGACGAGCGCGACGAGGAAGACGACGATGGGGATGGCGGCGACCAGTGCCGACAGCGCGAGCGAACCGAGCGGATCCGTCGTCTGCACCCACATGCGTCGCTCCCCTGCTCGTCCGTCGCGGCCCACCCTAGACCGGCCCGGAGGCGGGCGCGAGGGGGGCGTATGCTCACGTCAGGAGGTGGCGCGATGCCCGATGACCGTTTGCCGAAGAAGGTGTACGAAGCCGAGCTGCGGCGGCTCCAGGCGCAGCTCGTCGACATGCAGGCCTGGGTCCAGGCCACCGGGGCGCGCATCGTCGTGATCTTCGAGGGACGGGACGCCGCGGGCAAGGGGTCGACGATCAAGCGCGTCGCCGAGTATCTCAACCCCCGCGTCGCGCGGATCGTCGCCCTTCCCGCGCCGACGGAGCGCGAGCGCTCGCAGTGGTACTTCCAGCGGTACGTGGCGCACCTGCCCGCCGCCGGCGAGATCGTCCTCATGGACCGGTCCTGGTACAACCGCGCCGGGGTCGAGCGCGTCATGGGCTACTGCACCAACGAGGAGTACCACCGCTTCCTCCACCAGGCGCCGATCTTCGAGCGCATGCTCGTGGAGGACGGCATCCTGCTGCTGAAGTACTGGTTCAGCGTGTCGGACGTCGAGCAGGAGAAGAGGTTCCGGTCGCGCAACGAGGACCCGATGCGGCGGTGGAAGCTCTCCCCCAACGACGTCCTGTCGATCACGAAGTGGGAGGACTACTCGCGGGCGAAGGACACGATGTTCGTGCACACCGATATCCCGGAGGCGCGCTGGCACGAGGTCGACAACGAGGACAAGCGCCGGGGCCGGATCAACATGATCCACCATCTGCTCGGGCAGATCCCGTACGAGGTCGTCGAGCGGCCCGAGATCGAGATCCCGCCGCGCCCGCCGTCCGGAGGATACGACCGGCCGCCGCAGCAGCTCGACGGGTACGTGCCCGACTACGCCGCGACGCTGATCGAGAAGTGACACGCGCAGTGCCGGGATCGACGGGAGCGTAGGGTTCGCGCCCCGCACCGCCCGCGCTCCGGTCCCGCCACGGCCGACCGCGCCGAGATGCCGTCCCGTCCACAGGCTCAGCGCGGTTCAGCGAGCTATCCGGGCCTCCGTGGGAACCGCGAGCCTGTGGACGGGACGAGCGACCGGGGCGCGACCGGGGCGCGTCCGGGTTCGGCCGGGACGCTGCCGACGCACGTCCGGCGGGGAAGCGCCCCGGCGTGACACGGCGCGAGCGTCAGAGCTGGGGCTTCAGCGGTGCTGCAGCCGTGCCGCCAACAGGCTCGGCTGCACTGCAGACCGATCCGGGCGCTGAGTAGCGCGATCCAGCCTGCTGGCGGCACGGCGGCCCGGCGACACGCCACCCGAGGTCGAGCCGGGCACAGCCCGCGTCGCGGCGTGGATCCGGACCGGCCGACCGCACCGCGACCGCATGCGAAAGGCCGGCACGTCGCTGTGACGTGCCGGCCTTTCGTCTGCGTCGAGCGCTGGCTCAGGAGGTCGGGTAGTCCCGCTCCGCCGAGCCGATGTACAGCTGCTGCGGACGGCCGATCTTGGTCTGCGGGTCGTTCTGCATCTCACGCCAGTGCGCGAGCCAGCCGGGCAGCCGGCCGATCGCGAACAGAGGCGTGAACATCCGGGTCGGGAAGCCCATCGCCTTGTAGATGACGCCGGTGTAGAAGTCGACGTTCGGGTACAGGCGACGCTCGCGGAAGTAGTCGTCGCTCAGGGCGATCTCCTCGAGCTCCTTCGCAAGGTCGAGCAGCGGGTCGACGACGCCGAGCTCGTTGAGGACTTCGTCCGCCGACTCCTTGACGAGCTTCGCGCGCGGGTCGTAGTTCTTGTAGACGCGGTGCCCGAAGCCCATGAGCTTCACGCCGTCTTCCTTGTTCTTGACCCGGGCGACGAAACGCTCGACGCTCTCGCCGGAGTCGCGGATGCGCGCGAGCATGTCGAGGACCGCTTCGTTCGCCCCGCCGTGGAGCGGGCCATAGAGGGCGTTGATGCCGGCCGAGATCGAGGAGAACTGGTTCGCGCCGGTGGATCCCACCAGGCGGACCGTCGACGTCGACGCGTTCTGCTCGTGGTCCTCGTGCAGGATGAGCAGACGCTCGAGCGCGCGCGAGACGACCGGGTTGACCTCGTAGTTCTCGGCCAGGACGCCGAAGTTCAGGCGCAGGAAGTTGTCGACGAAGCTCAGCGAGTTGTCGGGATACAGGAAGGCCTGTCCGACGCTCTTCTTGTGCGCGTACGCGGCGATCACCGGCAGCTTCGCCAGCAGCCGGATCGTGTTGAGCTCGACGTGCTCGGGGTTGTTCGGATCGGACTGGTCCTCGTAGTACGTCGACAGGGCTGCCGTTGCCGCCGAGAGCACCGACATCGGGTGCGCCGTGTGGGGCAGCGACGAGAAGAAGCGCTTGAGGTCCTCGTGCAGCAGCGTGTGACGGCGGATGCGGTCGTCGAAATCGGCCAGCTCGTCTGCCGTCGGCAGGTCGCCGTAGAGCAGGAGCCACGCGACCTCGAGGTAGGTCGAGTGCTTGGCGATCTGCTCGATCGGGTAGCCGCGGTAGCGCAGGATGCCCTGGTCGCCGTCGATGTAGGTGATGGCCGACCGCGTGGCCGCGGTGTTGACGAAGCCGTAGTCGAGGCTCGTGTGCCCCGTCTGCTTCGTGAACGTCGAGAAGTCGACGCTCGGAACTCCATCGGTTCCGTGCAGCACCGGCAATTCGGCGGTGCGGTCACCGATGGTGACGGTGGCCTTCTGCGGGGTGCCCGTGTCGTTCACGAAGCCTCCTTGCGATCGTCCGGTGCGGTCATTACAGCCTATCGGGCGCACGGGCCTACTCCGTACGGCGCCAAAGGATCAGCGGATCAGTAGGGGGAAACCTACGAATCCGCGAGGCGTGCGGCGGCGGCTTCGATCCGCTCCTGCGACGCCGTGAGCGAGAAGCGCACATGCTGCGGGAAATGTGCTCCGTAGAAGTGCCCCGGGCCGGCCAGGATGCCGAGCTCGGCCAGCCGGCCGAGCGTCCGCCAGGCATCCTCGCCGGCGGTCGCCCAGAGGTAGAGGCCGGCCTCGCTGTGATCGATGCGGAAGCCCGCCCGCTCGAGCGCGGGACGCAGGACATCGCGACGGCGCCGGTACAGGTCCTTCTGTCGAGCGACGTGATCGTCGTCGCCGAGCGCGGCGGCCATCGCGTGCTGCACGGGCAGCGGCAGCATGAGGCCCAGGTGCTTGCGCGCCGTCAGCAGCCTCGTGACGATCGTCGCGTCTCCCGCGAGGAACGCGGCGCGGTAGCCGGCGAGGTTCGACTGCTTGCTGAGCGAGTAGACCGAGAGCAGGCCCGCGACGTCGCCGCCGCTGACGCGCGGGTCGAGGATGCTGGGAACGGCGTCGTGCGCCCAAGGTCCGTCCCACCCGAGTTCGGCGTAGCACTCGTCCGAGACGACGACGGCTCCGAGTTCCTGGGCGCGGGCCACCAACTGCCGGAGCGCCGCGACGTCGAGAACGCGACCGTCGGGGTTGCCCGGTGAATTGACCCACACCAGCCGCGTGCCGTCCGGGAAGTCGGCGGGGTCGTCCGCCGCCACCGGCGTGGCTCCGACGAGACGCGCTCCGACCTCGTAGGTCGGGTAGGCGGCGCGCGGATGCACGACGACATCCCCCGCACCGAGGCCGAGGAGCAGCGGCAGGAGAGCGACGAGCTCCTTCGACCCGATCGTCGGCAGCACGTTGTCGGGCGCCAGACCCGTCACACCGCGGCGGCGGTCGTACCACCGCACGATCGCCTCGCGCAGTGCCGGGATGCCGACGGTCTGCGGGTACGCGTGCGCGTCGGTCGCTTCGCGCAGCGCGCGGGCGACGACCTCGGGTGTCGGGTCGACCGGCGACCCGATGGACAGATCGACGATGCCGCCGGGATGGCGACGGGCTTGCTCTGCGTAGGGCGCGACGGCGTCCCAGGGGTAATCGGCGAGGTCGCGGACGCTCAATGCCCCTCCCCCTGCGGCGGCAGCGCGGCCACGAGGGGGTGGTCCTTCGCGATGACGCCGACCTTCGCGGCGCCCCCCGGCGAGCCGAGGTCGTCGAAGAACTCGACGTTCGCGGTGTAGTAGTCCTGCCACTCGGCGGGCAGATCGTCTTCGTAGTAGATCGCCTCGACCGGGCACACCGGCTCGCACGCGCCGCAGTCGACGCACTCGTCCGGGTGGATGTAGAGCGAGCGCTCGCCCTCGTAGATGCAGTCCACGGGGCATTCGTCGATGCAGGCGCGGTCCTTCACGTCCACGCACGGGAGGGCGATCACATAAGTCACACGACGAGTCTAGTTCGTGCGATCAGGGGCGGCCGCCGTGCGCACGCCCGCGAACGATGGCCAGCCCACGACGATGGCCACCATGATCGGAACCGCGAAGGTCCAGATCAGGCCCGTGCTCAGCTGGCCCTCCGGCGGAGCCGGGACCACGACCGAGCCGCCGGGTCCTCGCCCCGAGAAGACGACCGTCGCTACGAGGGCTCCGAGCCCGCAGGCCAGCGCCGTCCAACGGTCGCTCGTGAGCAGTCGCAGCCCCGCGACGAGGGCCGTGATGCCGGCGACCGCGACGATCAGCCCGACGGGAACCGCGCCCCACACGTATGCCTGGGTGATGGTCCCCGCGACGCCGTAGACGCCGCCCGCGATCGCCGCGACGAGCCACCCCGCCGCCCGGGACCAGGTCTGATTCACCGGGCCAGTCTAGGCGGCCCAGCCCCACGCCCGAAGCGCCGCCGCCACCAGGGCGGCCACCGCGACCACGACGAGGAACGGCGCGCGCAGCGCGAGCAGGACGGCAGCCGCCGCGACGGCGGGCACGCGGGCGTCCACGACGATCGCAGCTCCCGCACCCAGGGTCTGGACCACGACGAGGGCCGACAGCAGAGCGATCGTCAACTGGTCGATGATGCGCTGCGCTCGCTCCCCGTCGAACCAGCGCGGCGGCAGGAGGTAGCCGAGCGCCTTCAGCGCCACGCAGATGATCGACGCGACGAGGATGCCGGTCCACGGGGTCACGGCTTCTCCCCCGCCGTCGTCGTCTCGTCGTCGACCCGCGACAGGCGTCGACCGGGCATCGCCGCGGCGACCACGATCGCCACGGCCCCGGCGATGAGCACGGGGATCCCGGGCATCGTGAGCGGTGTCGCCACGCCGGCCACGACGCCCGCGGCGACCCCCACGGCCACCGCCTCGAGCCGGCGCAGCCGAGGCCACAGCAGCGCGAGGAACGCCGCCGCGGCGGCGGCATCCAGCCCGTAGGTGCGCGGATCGCCGAGGACGTCGCCGAGCAGTGCACCGAGGAGCGTGAAGAGGTTCCACCCGAGGTAGATGCCCACACCCGTCACCCAGAAGCCGATGCGGCGTGCGCGAGCGCTCGACTGCGCCAGTGCGACAGCCGTCGACTCGTCGATCGTGAACGGGATCGCGGTCAATCGCCGCGCGATGCTCCCGGCGACGACCGGGGCCATCCGCAGGCCGTACGCGACGTTGCGCACGCCGAGCAGCGCCGCGGAGGCGATGGCGGCGGGAAGGGCCGACCACCCTCCGGTCGCGATCACGCCGACGAAGGCGAACTGCGAACCTCCCGTGAACATCACGAGGCTGAGCACGCAGGTCTGCCAGATGTCGAGGCCCGCGGCGACCCCGAGCGCACCGAACGACACGCCGTAGGCACTCGTCGCGACCGCCACGCCGATCCCATCGCGCCACGCGCGCCGCGTCGCGGCATCCTGCTCCATCACCACGATGCTATCCACCGGCCGCGACGGCGATCGACATGAAAGCCACGACCCCGGATGCCGCCCTTGAGTAAGGCATGACGCCTCTGGTGCGAAAAACGGCTAAGGGCCTCATTGGCATCTTGCAATGAGACCCTTAGCGTCGCCAAATATCACATATCCGGCTTTAACGAATACCCCTTCGTATCACCAGTGATTCACGCATCGAACACCCCACGAATTGATCGTTCCCGAAGTCTGACCAAATCCGAAGGTGTGCGTTCCGGGCCCGAAGTTGTAGCTATGGTTACCCGAGGTGCTCCACGAACCGCGCAGATTCGTAGGGAACCCCTCGAAGCCGACCTGATTGCTCTTCCACGAGTACAAGTCGACAGTGCCAGTGCTATTCCAGTAGAGCTCGACAGCCTGGTTCCCGCACCCACGCGTCACCGGCGGCCAGCGATTCTCAGCGGACGCTGAGATCGCTCCTCCGGAAACGATACCTGCGGCGAGGAGGGCGATCGTGAGAGTGGCTGCAGATTTGCGCTTCATCCATTTTCTCATGAAACCTGTCTATCCGACTTCGCACGCGAGTGCAATAGGCATGTTGCTATCGGGTTCGGCACCTCTAGCGAACGGTTGCCGACAGTGATATGAAGCGCACTAACCGGTGAGCGGACGCCGGGCCATGAAGCGAGAAGCGCGCTATCAGATGTCATCCCGACCGAAACACGCGTCGGCGAACTGGAAGTCACAGTCCTCCTGGCAGCCACGGAGAACGCGCTCGCAGGGTTTCGGCTAGACCGGCGAAACTCGCTCCGAAGGCTCCAGACGCCACGACCCCGGAGGCCGAGGATCGGCGCTCCGGGGTCGTGGGCAGGCTTCGGGAAGCCGGATCAGGCGTTGGCGTCCTGGCGCTTCGCGCGCGACGCGGCGCGGCCGCGCTCGGTCGCATCGAGCACGACCTTGCGGATGCGCACCTTCTCGGGGGTGACCTCGACGCATTCGTCGTCGCGTGCGAACTCGAGCGACTCCTCCAGCGTCAGAACGCGCGGCGGCGTCATCGACTCGAAGGAGTCCGAGGTCGACGAACGCATGTTCGTGAGCTTCTTCTCCTTCGTGATGTTGACGTCCATGTCGTCGGCGCGCGAGTTCTCGCCGATGACCATGCCCTCGTAGACCTCTTCGGTGGGCTGTACGAAGAAGCTCATGCGCTCCTGCAGGGCGATCATCGCGAACGGGGTGACGACACCCGAGCGGTCGGCGACGATCGAGCCGTTCTGACGGGTCGAGATCGCGCCCGCCCACTCGTCGTAGCCGTGCGAGATGGCATTCGCGATACCGGTGCCGCGCGTGATCGTGAGGAACTCGCTGCGGAAGCCGATGAGGCCGCGCGACGGGACGACGAACTCCATGCGGACCCAGCCGGTGCCGTGGTTCGTCATGGTGTCCATGCGACCCTTACGGGCCGCCATGAGCTGCGTGATCGCGCCGAGGTGCTCCTCGGGGGCGTCGATCGTCAGGTGCTCGAACGGCTCGGTGAGCTTGCCGTTCTCGTCGCGACGCGTGACGACCTGGGGCTTGCCGACGGTGAGCTCGAAGCCCTCGCGCCGCATGTTCTCGACGAGGATCGCGAGAGCGAGCTCGCCGCGGCCCTGCACCTCCCAGGCGTCGGGGCGCCCGATGTCGACGACCTTGAGCGAGACGTTGCCGATGAGCTCGCGGTCGAGACGGTCCTTGACCATGCGCGCGGTGAGCTTGTGGCCCTTCACCTTGCCCATCAGCGGCGACGTGTTGGTGCCGATCGTCATCGAGATCGCGGGGTCGTCGACCGTGATCGCCGGGAGCGGACGGACGTCCTCGGGGTCGGCGATGGTCTCACCGATCGTGATGTCCTCGATGCCCGCGATCGCGACGATGTCGCCGGGGCCGGCGGACTCGGCCGGGAAGCGGTCGAGCGCCTTCGTCTTGAGGAGCTCGGTGATGCGTGCGTTCGAGTGGGAGCCGTCGTGGCGCACCCACGCGACCGTCTGGCCCTTCTTCAGCGTGCCGTTGAACACGCGCAGCAGCGCGAGGCGGCCGAGGAAGGGGCTCGAGTCGAGGTTGGTGACCCAGGCCTGCAGCGGCGCCTCGTCGTCGTACGACGGCGCGGGCACGTGCTCGAGAATGGCCTCGAACAGCGGCTCCAGGTCCTCGTTGTCGGGCAGTTCGCCGTTGGCCGGCCGGTTGCGCGACGCAGCGCCGGCGCGGCCCGAGGCGTATACGACGGGCACGTCGAGCAGCGCGTCGACGTCGAGGTCGGGCACGTCGTCGACGAGGTCGCCGGCGAGGCCCAGGAGCAGGTCGTGAGCCTCCTCCTCGACCTCGGCGATGCGGGCGTCGGGTCGGTCGGTCTTGTTGACCAGCAGGATGACGGGCAGCTTCGCCTCGAGCGCCTTGCGCAGCACGAAGCGGGTCTGCGGGAGCGGACCCTCCGACGCGTCGACGAGCAGCACGACGCCGTCGACCATCGAGAGGCCGCGCTCGACCTCGCCGCCGAAGTCGGCGTGACCCGGGGTGTCGATGACGTTGATCGTCACCGGCACCTCGGTGTGGATGCCGTTGTAGGTGATCGCCGTGTTCTTGGCGAGGATCGTGATGCCCTTCTCGCGCTCCAGATCGTTGGAGTCCATGGCACGTTCCTCGACGTGCGCGTGGTCGCCGAACGAGCCGGTCTGGCGGAGCATGGCATCGACGAGCGTCGTCTTGCCGTGGTCGACGTGCGCGACGATCGCGACGTTGCGGAGGTCAGGACGAAGGGCATGCGCCATGAAGGGGGTCCTCAGGATGAAGGGAAAACGTCGGGATGCCGACGGGACAGTTTAACGCAGGCGCCCTGCGAGTTCGCGGGGCGCCTGCGAGGAGGTCGGAGTCCGAGCCTCAGGATGCGTCGAGAGCGGCCCGGCGTTCCTCGCGGCGGCGGCGCTGCTCGATCGGATCCGGGACCGGGGAGGCGGCCAGAAGTTCCCGGGTGTAGGCCTCGCGGGGCTGCAGCAGGACGCGCGACGTCGACCCCTGCTCGACCGTTCGCCCCGACTTGAGCACGAGGATCTGGTCCGACAGCTGGTCGACGACGGCGAGGTCATGACTGACGAGGATGCAGGCGAACGAGTACGTCTCCTGCAGCTCCTTCAGCATGTCGAGCACGGCGGCCTGGACCGACACGTCGAGCGCCGACGTCGGCTCGTCGGCGACGAAGAGCTTCGGCCGCAGCGTGAGCGCCCGCGCGATCGAGACGCGCTGACGCTGACCACCCGACAGCTCGTGCGGGTACCGCTCGAGCACGTCGCGCGGCAGCCGCACGGCGTCGAGCAGCTCGCGGGCGCGGTCGAGCCGCTCCGCCTTGGTGCCGACACGGTGAATGGCCATCGGCTCGATGATGCAGTCGCCGATCGGGAACCGCGGGTCGAGGGATGCCGCAGGGTCCTGGAAGACGACGCCGATGTCGCGCCGCACGTTCTTCGCCTTGCGCCCGCGCAGCTTCGCGAGGTCCCGTCCGCCGAGACTCAGCGTCCCGTCCGCGACCGGCATCAGCCCGAGCACGGCGCGCGCGATCGTTGACTTGCCCGAGCCGGACTCGCCGACGATACCGAGGACTTCGCCGGCGGCGAGGTCGAACGAGACGTCCTCGACAGCGCGGAAGGTCTTGCCGCGCCCGGCGTACTCGAGGACGAGTCCCTTCGCCTCCAGCACCACGTCGCGCGTGGCGCCGCCTGCGGCTCGAGTGGTGAGCTCGGGGTCGAGGCGGGGAACGGCGGCGAGGAGCTTCTTCGTGTAGGGATGCTGGGGCCGGGTGAGGACGTCCTCCACGTCGCCGACCTCGACCAGGTCACCGCGGTACATCACCGCGACGCGGTCGGCGATGTCGGCGACGACGCCCATGTTGTGCGTGATCAGCAGGATGCCCGCATCGCGGTGGTCCTTCAGACGCCGCAGCAGATCGAGGATCTCGGCCTGGACCGTGACGTCGAGAGCGGTGGTCGGCTCGTCCGCGATGATGACCTTCGGATCGAGAGCGATCGCCATCGCAATGACGATGCGCTGACGCTGGCCTCCCGAGAACTGGTGCGGGTACTGCTTGATGCGTCGCTCCGGCTCGGGGATGCCCACGTCACGCAACAGGCCGATGGACCGGTCACGCGCGTCCTCGCCGTACGCGACGTCGTGGAGCTCGAAGATCTCGGTGAGCTGACGCTCGATCGTCAGCACCGGGTTCAGCGCCGTCATCGGCTCCTGGAAGATCATCGCGATCTCGCTGGCGCGGAGCTTGCGCATCCGCTCGTTCGGAAGCCCGATCACCTCGGTCTCGCCGACCGTGATGGATCCCCGGGTGATGGCGTTCTCGGCCAGGAGACCCATCGCGGCCAGCGAGGTCACCGACTTGCCGGAACCCGACTCGCCGACCACAGCCACGACCTCGCCGGGGCGCACCTCGAGCGAGATGCGCTTGACAGCGTCGACGTCGCCCGAGCCGGTGAGGAA
Organism: Microbacterium sp. Yaish 1; assembly: GCF_002245215.1. Classification (GTDB taxonomy): domain Bacteria; phylum Actinomycetota; class Actinomycetes; order Actinomycetales; family Microbacteriaceae; genus Microbacterium. Next base: position 182,014 of record NZ_NPMR01000002.1, on the reverse strand, counting down.
CGTGACCGAAAGGTCGGTGAATTTCAGTGCGGTACGCGTGGCGGTGACGCTCATGCGCGGTTCCTCCTCTTGATCTCGCGACGCACGCTGCGCGACTGGCGCGGGTCGTACGCGTCGCGGATGCCGTCGCCCAGGAAGTTGATGGACAGGGCGATCGCGAGGATCATCATGCCCGGCCACCAGAACAGCCACGGTCTGCTGGTGAAGCTGCCCTGGTACTGACTGATCAGGAGGCCCAACGAGGTCTCCGGGGGGACGACGCCGAATCCGAGGTACGACAGCGAGCTCTCGAGCAGGATGGCGCCCGCAATGGCGAACGTCGCGTTGACCGCGATGACGCCCACGACGTTCGGCATGAGGTGGCGGAAGATGATGCGTGCTCCCCCGGCACCCGAGGCACGAGCCGCGAGGACGAAGTCGCGCTCGCGCAGCGACAGCACTTCGCCGCGCACGAGGCGGGCGAGTCCCGTCCACGTCAGCAACGAGAGCATGAACGCCAGCACGATCGGGTTCTTGCCGATGTTCCCCGCGATCTGACCCACGACGGCCGCGAGGGCGAGCAGCGGGATCACGATGAACAGATCGGTGATGCGCATCAGGACCGAGTCGACCCAGCCGCGGTAGTAGCCCGCGACCGCGCCGATGACGCTTCCGATGACGGTGGACGAGATGCCGAGTACGAGACCGAGCAGGATCGACCGCTGCGTACCCATCATCGTCAGCGCGAAGAAGTCCTTGCCGGTGTTCTCCTGGCCGAACGGATGCTCGCCGATCCGGATGCCGTCGCCGCCGAGCCACTCGGGAATCAGGCTCAGCGTCGGGGCGCCCCCGTTGACGACGTCGCCCGCGGCGCGGTAGTCGTGGGGCCACCATCCCGGGATGCCGAAGAAGCCCACCGAGGTGAAGCTCAAGAGCGTCAGGAAGATCAGGATCACCGCGGAGATCGTCGCCGCGCGGTGCCGCAGGAAGCGCCCCCACACGATGCGGGCCTGTGAGCGGGGTGCGGCGGTGCTCTTCGCGAGCGCAGCGTCCTCGGCCTCCGCGACCGAGAGGACCGACGTCGTGGTCGGCACGTTGTCGTTCGGGTTCGTCATACTCGGATCCTCGGGTCGATGACGGCGTAGAAGATGTCCGCCAGCATGTTGAAGACGATCGCGGCGAGGCCGGTCACGAGGAAGAAGGCCATCACGGGATTCGGGTCGACTTCGCGCAGCCCTGTCGCGAACAGGTCGCCCATGCCCTTCCATCCGAAGACCTGCTCCGTGACCACGGCACCGCCGATGAGTCCGGCGAAGTCGAACGCCGCGATGGTCGCGATCGGGATGAGGGCGTTGCGGAACGCGTGGCGGAAGATGACCAGCCGCTCGGGAACGCCCTTCGCCCGCGCCGTGCGGATGAAGTCCTGGTTGCCCACCTCGAGCATCGATGTCCGCGTGTAGCGGCTGTACGACGCCAACGAGATGACGGTCAGCAGCAGGGTCGGCAGCAGCATCTGCGTGCCGATGTCGAGGAAGGTCTGCCAGAACGTCCCGTCGAAGTTCGGCGTCTGCGCGCCGATCGTCGAGATGGGGCGCGGCTTGCGCTGCAGGAACGACGGCCACACGCGGAAGAGCGAGTCCACGACCGTCAGGAGGGCACCGCCGAAGATCGTGACGAATGCGACGACCGTAGCCGGCCCCCGGAAGCGCCCGCCGAAGAACCGCCCGATGAGGAACGGCACGATCATCGCCAGCAGCGCACCGCCGGCGAGGACGCCCCAGTTCATGTAGTAGATGAACACGTTCGTCAGCGCCAGGTGCATGACGACGACGAGTCCCGCGCTCGCCAGACCGATGACGAGCACCCGCCTGTTGTGCAGCCCCACCGACGCCACCGTCGCGCTGAGTGCGAGCAGGACAGTGAGCACGGCCACGCCGATGATGGTGAGGCGCGGCTCGCGGAACGCGTTGGTCGCCAGCATGAGGGGCAGCGCTGCCCCCAGGACCGCGGCGGTGACGGCGAAGGTGATCGCCCGCCGCTTCAGCGAGCCGCCGCCGAGCACCTGCACGACGAACCCGATGACGACGGCGATCAGGATGATCTGTATCGGCGTCAGCTCCGGATCGCGGATCCAGTCGTTGTACCCGATCGCGAGGTACTCCTTGAAGAGCACCGCAGCCCAGAAGACGGGCAGCGAGAAGAAGAGGAAGGTGAGGAACGTCACGGCGTAGTCCAGGCCCGAGTACTGCCGGATGGCGGTGATGATGCCGATCGCGACACCGATGATCAGCGCCAGGATCGTGGCGAGCAGGACGAGCCTCAGCGTCGAGGCCGCTGCCTGTCCCACGAGCGTGGAGACCTCGACGCCCTGTCGGGTGAGTCCGAGGTCGCACTGCCCGATGAAGCACTTGCTCGCACCCAGGAGCCAGGTGAGGTAGCGCTGGAACCAGGGCTGGTCGAGGTTCATGTATTCGATACGCCGAGCGATCAACTGCTCGCGGTTGTCCGCGTTGCTCTCTCGCAGGTCGGCGAGCGGGTCGCCGGAGTTGATCGTCAGGACGTACATCAAGAGGGATGCGGCGAGCATGATGCCCACCGCTGCCGCCAGACGGCGGATGATGAATTTCAGCACGGAAGTCGAGGTCCCTTGGTCGTACGCGGGGCACACGTGTGCCCCTCACGGGAGTGTGGGCCGTCACCGCAGCGACGGCCCACACTCTGGTCGTGTCAGAGACAGAATACGTTTATTCTGCGCGCGACCACTTCTCGGCGTTCCACATGATGCCGCTCTGGCCCACCGAGTGCTGAGCGTTCTCGATGTCGGCGGCAGCAGCGTCGACACCGGGGTGGGCGAACAGCGGGATGCCGAACAGGTCATCCCACAGCTGCTTCTCGATGATCTTCGTCTGCTCGAGGTGGACCGACTCGTCGAGGCTCGTCACGAGCGTCTCCCAGGCCTGGTCGACGACCGGGCTCGAGTAGCCGCCGTAGTTCTGCGGCTTGTCGGTGGCGTAGATGTTCTGGCCCGACGTGATCTGGCCGGAGCCTGCCCAGGCGAACAGAGCCACGTCGTAGTCGCCGCGCTCCTGGGTACCACCGGGCTGGAAGAAGTCGGCGTTGCCGACATCCTGGATCTCGAAGCCGACCTGGTCGCAGGACGACTTGATGAGGGCGACCTCGTCGGCACGACGCGGGTTCGGCGCCGAGTAGCCGATGCGGACGACGGTGCCGGCGGCGCCGGCAGCGTCGACGAGAGCCTTGGCCTCCTCGAGGTTGGGCTCGTCGTAGCGGCCGTCGTACGCGGCCGAGACGACCTCGTCGTAGTTCTCCTGGAACGGGAACACCTCGCGAGCGTTCATGACCTCGGCATCCGAGCTGACCGGCTTGATGAGGTTGTCGACAATCTGCTGGCGCGGCACGCACATCGCGAACGCCTGACGCAGCTCGAGGCTGTTCGCGAGCGACGCGTTGCCCTTGAAGTTGAAGTCGAGGTGCTCCCAGGTGAGCGTCTGGCCGGTGAGAAGTTGAGCGGCGTCGCCGAGCTCCTCGATCTGCGAGACGGTGTCGACCGAGGGCTGCGGGGCGATGACGTCGAGGTCACCGTTCTGCAGCGCCTGGACCATGGCGTCCTGCGCGACGAAGCGGATGACGAGCTCGTCGTTGGCCGCAGGCTCGCCGTAGTAGTTCTCGTTGCGCTTGAGGGTCACCGACTGGCCGGCCTCCCACGACGAGAGGACGTACGGACCGGAGCTGGGGATGAGCGCCTCGTCCGGCAGCGTGCCGGGAGCGGTGTTCCATCCGGTGTTCCAGAACTCGGCCGCGTCGGCGAGGGCGGCGGCGTCGCCGCCGCGGATGGCCTCGACGAGCTCCTCGGTCGACAGGCCGCCCTGCTCGGCGACGACGTGCGCCGGGCTGAGCATCCAGGTCTGGATCTGCCAGTCGGGGTCCGGCGCCGCGAACTCGACCGTGAACGACTTGGCGTCGGCGTCGCCCTGCGGACCGGCGGGGACGGTGTCACCGAGGTCCTGCGAGACCGAGTTGAACAGCGGGCCCTCGGCACCGGCGAGGTTGGGGTTCTGGACGCCCCAGGCGAGAACGGCGTCGGCGACCGTGATGGGCGTGCCGTCGGACCACTTCGCGTCGTCGGCGATGGTGTACTCGACGACCATCGGGTCTTCCGAGATCAGCTCGTACGAGCCCAGATCGGTGTTCGGCTGGATGGCGCCGACCTCGTCGAAGTAGCTGAAGCCCGCGAGGAGCCGGTCCACGATCGCCGAGTTGTACGTCGAGTACGTCTCGGGCGTGAAGCCGTTGTAGCTGATGAAGTCGTTCGGACCGACCGAAACGGCGATGGACTGGCTCGCCGTCGTCGTCTCCTGTTCGCCGCCGTCCGCCGGCGCACAGCCGGCGACGACGAGCGCCAGGGCAGCGGCGCTCGCGCCCGCCATGGAGATACGCGTGAAACGCATTCCCACTCCTGTTCTCTTGATGATCCGGGCGACGGAAGACCTTTCCGCTCCCCGCTCAGCGACACGGTCGCCGAGTTCAGATGACCACTACCCTTGCGTGCGTTCGTTTCCAACGTGTTGCGCGAAACGAGTTCGTTAGCAAAATGTGTCCTACGCATGCCGCGATCGGCGTACGCCTTGCTCACCGCGGCTTACGCCGGCTGAGCACATAGGCAGTCCGGAACCCGCGTGCCGGCAGACGATGCGGGGATGATGCAGCGCAGGATCCGGTTCAGCCGCCGAAAGCGAGTGCGACAGCAGCCCAGAGCACGATGACGGCGAGCGGCACCACGACCGCGCGGTTCCACTTGGCGGTGATCGCCTCGTTCGGGGCTTCGGGCGCGTGCTCCTCCCACGCCGAGCGGATCTCCTCGAGCTCGCGGACGGCGGTCGGCATCCGCTCCGCTTCTTCGCGGACGCTGGACCAGGCGCCACGGCCGACACGGGACGGCCTGCTGGGTGACGGACCGCCGAAGGCGGAGATGGAGCGGCCATCGACGGTGTCGACGGTGACCTGCCAGCGCAATCGGATATCGGCGACCGACGGCCAGGGCACACGCGTGACCCTGAGCGGATTCGCTATGACGATCGCGCTCTCGTCGGTCGCGATGAACGGCGCGTAGAGCAGCGTGTAGATCATCCACACCGCCAGGAGGACCCAGGGTGCCAGCAGCAGTCCCTGCACGACGCCGCCCCGGACGAACGCGTCGCCGAGGAGGAAGACGCCGAGCAGGCCGGCGCCGGCGACCGCGATGGTCGCCGACGCCGGCCGGTAGGTCTTGCGCATACTGCGGAGGCTCAGACGCCGAACTGGAATCCGGCGCCGGGGATGGCCGCGAGCAGTTCGCGCGTGTATTCCTCGGTCGAGCGGTCGAAGACCTCGTCGGTCGTCGCCGATTCGACCAGGCGACCCCGTCGCATGACCGAGACGTTGTCGGCCACGAGACGCACGACCGCGAGGTCGTGGGTGATGAACAGATAGGTCAGGTCGAGCTCCGTCTGCAGTTCCGTCAGCAGGTTCAGGATCTGCCCCTGCACCAGCACATCGAGGGCCGAGACCGCCTCGTCGAGGACGAGCACGTCGGGCTTGAGCGCGAGGGCGCGCGCGATCGCGACGCGCTGACGCTGACCGCCCGAGAGCTCGCTCGGATAGCGATCCTTCGCCGCTGCCGGAAGCGACACCTGGTCGAGCAGCTCGCGTACCCGGGCCGACCGCTCCTTCTGGGTGCCGAACTTGTGCACCCGCATGGGCTCGGCGATCGTGTCGCCGACGCTGTACTGCGGGTCGAGGGTGCCGTACGGGTCCTGGAAGACCGGCTGGACCCGGCGGCGGAAAGCGAGCTCCTCGGCGCGGCTGAGCCCGCCGAGCTTCTTGCCGTCGAAGTGGATCTCGCCCGACGTCAGCTGCTCCAGCTGCAGGAAGAGCTTGGCGAGCGTGGACTTACCCGACCCCGACTCTCCGACGATCGCGGTCGTCGTTCCCTTCGCCACCTGGATGCTGACGTCGTCGACCGCGACGATCTGCTTGGACGAGAGGCCGCCGGTGCGCACCTTGTAGACACGTCGCGCGTTGCGGATGTCGATGAAATCGCTGCGCGCAGCGACCGCCTCCGCCTCGGCCTCGCGCTCCTCGGCGCGGGCGAGGAACTGCTCCCCCGCGCCGAAGACGTCGACGTCCTCGTGGTGGCGCACCGCCTGGATGCGACGTGAGGCGAGGCTCGGGGCCGCGGACACGAGTCGCTTCGTATAGGGGTGCTTGGGATCGGCGAGGATCTCCTGCGACGGACCCGACTCGACCACGCGACCGCGGTACATCACGACCAGGTGCTCGGCCCGCTCGGCTGCCAGGCCGAGGTCGTGGGTGATGAACAGCACCGAGGTGCCGAAGTCCGTGGTGAGCGTGCCGAGGTGGTCGAGGATCTGGCGTTGCACGGTGACGTCCAGGGCCGACGTCGGCTCATCGGCGATCAGGAGCTTCGGGCGCGCGGACAGACCGATTCCGATGAGGGCACGCTGACGCATGCCGCCGGAGAACTGGTGCGGGTACTGCCGCATCCGGTCGGCGGCGTCGGGCAGCCCCGCCTCGGTGAGGACCTCGACGGCACGGTCGCGGACCGCGGCGCGACCGGTCGCGCTACGGTTCGAGCGGACAGCCTCGCGCACCTGGAACCCGACGGTCAGGACCGGGTTGAGGTTCGACATGGGATCCTGCGGGACATAGCCGATCTGCGCTCCGCGCACGGCCTGCAGCTCGCGGTTCGACAGTGCCGCGAGGTCGCGGCCTTCGAACATGATCTGGCCGTCGGTGATGCGCCCGGTGCCCGGCAGCAGACGGATGATCGCCTGCGCCGTCGTGGACTTACCGGAGCCGGACTCGCCGACGATCGCGACCGACTGGCGCGGGTAGATCGTCAGGTCGACGCCGCGGACGGCCGGGACGAGTCCGGCCTTCGTCTGGAACCCGACGTGGAGGTTGCGGATGTCCAGCAGCGGCGTGGCATCCGAGGACGTGGTGTCGCTCATCGGCGCGCACGCTCCTTCGGGTCGAGGGCATCGCGCACGACGTCACCCAGCATGAGGAAGGACAGGACCGTCACCGACAGAGCGGCGGCGGGGTAGATCAGCACCATGGGGCTCGTGGTGAGCGACTGGCGCGCGGAGTTGATGTCGTTGCCCCAGCTCATCACCGTCCCGGGCAGGCCGATGCCGAGGAACGACAGGGTCGCCTCGGCGACGATGAAGGTTCCGAGCGACACCGTGGCCACGGCGATGACGGGCGCGATCGCGTTCGGCAGCACATGACGCAGCAGCACGCGCCAGCGCGAGACGCCGAGCGCGATGGATGCCACGACGTAGTCGGCCTGCTTCGCCGTCAGGACCGCGCCGCGCATGATGCGAGCGATCTGAGGCCACGCGAAGACCGCGATCACGAGGGCGACGACGAGCGGCGTCCGGTCGGGCACGACCGACATGAAGACGATGGCACCGAGCACGGTGGGGATGGCGAAGAAGATGTCCGCCACGCGCGACAGGATCGCGTCGAGGATGCCGCCGTAGTATCCGGCGAGGGCGCCGACGATCGAGCCGAAGATCGTGACCATGAGCGTCGCGATGAAGCCGACCATGACCGACGACTGCGTGCCGTAGATCACGCGGGCGTAGACATCGCATCCCTGGCGGGTGAATCCGAAGATGTGTCCGGCACGCGGCCCGGCGTTGCTGTCGGCCAGCTGACAGTTCGCGGTCGGCGACACGGGCGAGAAGAGCCCGGGGAACATCGCGACGACGAGGATCAGCACGATGAGCACGGCGGAGACCCAGAACATGGGCCGGCGGCGCATCGACTGCCACGCGTCGCTCCAGACCGTGCGCGGCTTGTCATCGGTCGAGACGGCGTCGATCGCCTGGAGCGGCGTCTCCTCCTCGGGAGCGACGAAGTGTTCCTGATTCCGGCGGAGATTACTTGGCATAGCGGATCCTCGGGTCGAGCCAGGCGTACAGGAGATCGACGAGCAGGTTCGCCAGCATGATGATGATGACCATGATGGCGACGAAGGACACGACCGTGGGTCCCTCACCGATCGTGATGGCGCGATAGATCGTGCCGCCGACGCCGTTGATGTTGAAGATGCTCTCGGTGACGATCGCGCCGACCATCAGCGATCCGAGATCCACGCCCAGGTAGGTCACCACCGGGACGAGCGAATTGCGCAGGACGTGCACCGTGACGACGCGACGGCGGCTGAGGCCCTTGGCCGTCGCCGTGCGGACGAAGTCGGCCGAGAGGTTCTCCGCGACGGAGGAACGGGTGAGGCGGACGATGTACGCGAACGAGACCGTCGCGAGCACGATCGCCGGCAGGAGGAGCTCGTTCCAGGGCGCACCGGCACTGACGGTGGTTCGGAACCATCCGAGCTGGATGCCGAGGATGTACTGCAGAACGAAACCGATGACGAAGGTCGGCACGGAGATGAGGAGCAGGCTGACGACCAGGGCGGTGGCGTCGAAGAGCTTGCCCTTGCGCAGGCCGGCGATGAGACCGACGACGATCCCGAAGAACGCTTCGATCGCGAGGGCGAGGACGGCCAGTCGCAGCGTGATGGGGAACGCCTGAGCCATGACGTCGATGACGGGGCGCCCCGAGAACGTCGTGCCCCAGTCACCCTGCAGCAGCGCCCCGATGTACAGGAAGTACTGCACGATGAACGGCTTGTCGAGGTTGTACTGCGCCCTCACCGCCTCGATGACGGCGGGAGACGGCTGACGCTCGCCGTACAGGGCGGCGATCGGGTCTCCCGGCAAGAGGAAGACGAGGGCGTAGATGAGAAGGGTCGCCCCGAAGAAGACGGGGATCAGCTGCAGCAGCCGCCGACCGATGAACCAGAGCATCGACGAATAGTTCCTAAATGGGTTCGGGTAGTGAGGGCGAGAGGCCCCGGTCAGCACGGTGTCCGGGACGCGAATGCGCCCCGGACACCGTACTCGATGATCGCCTGGAGCCGAACTCAGCCCTTGGTGACCTGGTTGTAGAGCGGCACCGAGTCCCAGCCGAAGACGACGTTGTCGACGCCCTCGCCCCAGACACCGACGGCGTTCTGGTACCACAGCGGAACGCTGGGCAGATCGCGCATCAGGATTTCCTGAGCCTGCTCGTACAGGCCGGCAGCGTCCTCGATGGACGGAGCCGATGCAGCCTGGGTCAGCAGCTGGTCGAACTCGGGGTTGGTGTAGCCCTCGTAGTTCGAGCTGGCGCCGGTGCTGTACTGCGCCGACAGGAAGTTACCCTGCGACGGGTAGTCCGCCTGCCATCCGGCGCGGGTGGCGCCGGTGAGGGTGCCGCTCGTGCGCAGGTCGAGCGCAGCGGCGAACGTCGGCTGCGGCGAACCGACCGCCTCGATACCGAGCGTGTTGGCGATGCTGTTCGCGACAGCATCCACCCAGGCCTGGTGGCCGCCGTCGGAGTTGTACGTGATGGTGAACGGTCCGGCGTACGGGCTGATCGCCTCGGCCTCGGCCCACTTCGCCTTCGCCTCTTCGGGGTTGTACTCGAGGACCTCCGAGCCGGGCAGGTCGTCGCTCCAGCCCTCGACGACCGGCGACGTGAAGTCGGTGGCCGGCGTGCGGGTGCCCTGGAAGATCGTGTCGGTGATCTCTTCGCGGTTGATCGCCATCGAGATCGCCGCGCGACGCAGCTGCCCCTCTTCGTCGTTGCCGAAGTTCGGCAGGTAGAAGGGGATGTTGAAGCCCTGGTAGATCGCCGCGGGCTGGTTGACCGAACGCTCCGGGAAGTCCGTCTCGTAGGTCGCGAACGCGGTGTCGGGAACAGTATCGAGCACGTCGAGGTTGCCGCCCTGCGCGTCGGCGTAGGCCGACTCGAGAGAGGTGTAGAAGACGATGTTCAGACCGTCGTTCTTGACCTCGCGCACACCCTTGTAGTCGGGGTTCGGCACGAGGTTGATGCCCTCGTTGTGGCGCCATGCGCCCTCGCCGTCGAGCATGTACGGGCCGTTGCCGACGGGGTTCTCGCCGAACGCCTCGAGGTCCTCGAACGCGACGGACGGCAGCGGCATGTAAGCCGTGTAGCCGAGGCGCAGCGGGAAGTCCGCGTCGGGAGCCTTGAGGGTGACCGTGAAGGTCATGTCGTCGACGACCGTGAGGCCGGTGGGTGCGGTGCTGCCGTCGTCGGACGCGCCCTCGATCGTGTAGAACCAGTACGCGCCGTTCTCGTCCTGCGCGCCGGCGGTCCAGGTATCGACGAACGTCTGAGCGGTGATCTCCTCACCGTTGGTGAACTTCCAGCCGTCGGCGACGGTGATCGTCCAGACGACGTTGTCATCGCTCTCGATCGAGGAAGCGACCTCGTTCTCGATCGTGCCGTCGGCCTTGTAGCTGACCAGGCCCGCGTACATCGAGGTGAGGATGCGGCCGCCGCCGGTCTCGGTGGTGCCGAACGTCAGCAGCGGGTTCTGCGGCTCGGTGCCGTTCGTGGTGATGATCGCGGAGGCGTTGGAGCCCCCGCCCGTGTTGCTGTCGCCGCCGGCCGAGCAACCGGCCAGCGTGAGCGTGACGGCGGACACCAGCGCGATCGCGCCGACTCCCCAACGTCGTCTCGACATGTTTCCTCCTGGGTGACGGGTACGCGCTCACGGTCGACGGCGGCGAAGACACACCGGTGTCCGGAGCACGGGATATACCCCCGACGATAAGCGCGCTCCCGTCCTGTGACCGCATCCAGGCCCAAACCGTTACATGTCGGCAACAATCGCGCCCGTGGGGTTGTCATCGTGCACCGGGTGAGGCTCGCCCTCTGCGCGGTGCGTCAACCGGCACGCCGGGCACTCGATCGAAACCATCCACCAACACCTTGCACTGCAATCACAAAGGCCCACGGTCACCTTCGATGGAAAGGTGAACGGGGTCTAGCACCACCCTGATGTAAGGTCGAGTCGTTCCGGATCCCATCGGAACCCACGACCCAAGGAGAGCCGCTGTGGTGGACGACGCCATCCTCATCTACGCGAGCACGCTGGCCGCGGACATGCGCCACGTCATCCCCCACGACGTTCACGATCCGTTCCTCTACATCGAGGTCGATGGCGCGCCGCACGTGGCCATCAAGTCGCTCGAGGCGGCGCGCATGCGCGATGTGCCGGGTATGACCGTGTTCCCCCTCGACGAGCTCGGGTTCGATGACTTCCGCGCCGCCGGCCAGGACCCGGACCTCGCGGAGCTCTCCACTCTCGTCACCGCCTGCCGCAGGCTCGGCGTGACACGCGCCACTGTGCCTCCCACCTTCCCGCTCGAGGTGGCCGATCACCTGCGCGCCAACGGGGTGGAGGTCCGCGTCGACCGCGAACTGTTCGTACAGCGCCGTCGCGTGAAGACTCCGCACGAGCTGGCCGGCATCCGTCGGGCGCAGGTCGCCGCTGAAGCGGGCGTCTCGCTCGTCGCGGATGCCATGGACCGCGCCACCGTCGACGCCGACGGCGGCCTTCTGCTCGACGGCGCGCCGCTGACCTGCGAGGACCTCAAGGACCGCATCCGGTCGGTCTTCCTCCGCAACGGCTGCGAAGACGCGGGCATGATCGTCGCCCACGGAGCGCAGACGTGCATCGGGCACCACGCCGGATCGGGTCAGATCTTCGAAGGCGAGCCCGTCACGGTCGACATCTGCCCGCGCGACATCGCCTCGGGCGGGAACTCGGACATGACCCGGACCTTCGTCAAGGGCGACATCGACGACGAGCTCGCCTTCTACTACGACATCGTCAAGAAGTCGTTCGACGCGACGCTCGCCGCGATCCGTCCGGGGCTGCCGGTGGCGGAGCTGCACCGCATCTCGTGCGAGCCCATCGAGGCCGCCGGCCAGCCCACCCAGCTGACGAAGAAGCCGGGTGAGGTGCTCGACGAGGGGTACTTCCACTCGCTCGGACACGGCGTGGGCCTCGAGGTGCACGAACCGCCGAGCCTCAACCAGAACGATGCCGTCCTCGTCGCCGGTGACGTCATCGCCATCGAGCCGGGCTGCTACCGCCAGGGCTTCGGCGGCGTTCGCCTCGAGGACATCGTGCTGGTGACCGAGGACGGCTACGAGCTCATCTCGGACTATCCCTACGACCTCGTGCCCGTCTCGCTGCCCCGGGGCAAGTGAGGATGGCGCGCGACCCCCGGATCGACGACCGCGCCGACGAGATCGTCGCGAGCTGGCGGGAACTGTGCCGGTTCCCGACGGTCGCCGGTCGACTCGACGCGATCGCAGCGGCCGCCGACTGGATCGAGGAGCGCCTCGCGCCGTTGATGGACCGCGTCGTGCGCTACGACATCCCCGGTTATGGCCCCGTCGTCGTCGGTTTCCGCGCCGGGACGCGCGATGCGTCGCTGCTGCTGTACAACCACTACGACGTCCAGCCCGAGGGCGATCCGGCGCGCTGGACCTCGCTGCCGTACGCCGCGGAGATCCGGGACGGTGCGATGTACGCGCGCGGCGCGTGCGACGACAAGGCCGACGTGGCGGGCCGCCTCGCCTCGCTTCGCCTCTGGATCGAGGACCACGACGGGCAGACCCCGTTCGGCGTCATCTACCTCGCGGACCCGTGCGAGGAGATCGGCAGCCCGGGCCTGGACACGGTCCTCGCCGCGCACGCGGCCGAGCTGCGCGCCGACGCGTGCCTGTGGGAGAGCTACCTCCGCGAGGAGGACGGGCGTCCGGCCGTCGGGTTCGGATGCCGGGGCTCGCTCGAGGTCGAGCTGTCGCTCGACATCCTCGCTGCCGCGCAGCATCCGTCGTACTCTTCGATCCTCCGATCCGCACCGCTTGAGCTGATGGCGGCGATCTCGTCGATGCGCACCGACGACGGCCGGATCGCGGTCGCCGGCGTGCGGGATGAGGCGATCGTCCCGGACGAACGCGCGCGTCGCCGCACGGCGGACATCACCCTGCCCGGAGCGTCCATCGCCCGCGACGGCGTGACGCCGTACTTACCGGGGACGGATTCGGAGCTCTCGACGCGGTTCGTCTTCGAGCCGTCGATGAGTCTCTCCGGATTCGACCTCGACGACGGCGTGCGGCAGAGCATTCCGGCGTCGGCCTCAGCACGCGTGCGCTTCGGCCTCGTCCCCGGGATGCAGCCGGAGCGCGTGGTGGATGCTGTCCGCGCCCACCTCGCCGCACGGCATCCGGACATCTCGGTATCCGTCATCCGCGCCCTCGCGCCCGCGTACTCTCCGGTCGAGTCCGCCTTCGGCGAGGCCGTCGTGCGCGCTGCCGGGCATGCCTTCGGCGCCGAGGCGGTCGTCTACGACGTGATGACGGGAGCGGGTCCCGGCGCCCTGTTCCTCGAGCACCTCGGAGCCCCCATCATCTCCCCCACCGGCACCCTGCGACCTGCCGGGAACATGCACGGCGACGATGAGCACGGCTACATCGAAGACTTCCTCGACCACGTCCAGTTCACCCTCGACGTCCTCCGGGAGCTCGAACGCAGCGGCTTCGCCGACACACCCCGGGGAGGGGCATGACGACCGATCCAGCGCACCTGCGCTCGCTGCTCGAACCCGAGCGCGAGGTCCTCGAGATCGACGACGTCGACCGCCGGATCCTGCATCGCCTGCACGAGGACGCCCGCGCGTCGATGCGCAGCATCGCGGCGGACGTCGGGATGTCGGCTCCGGCGGTCGCGGAACGCATCGCGCGGATGGAACGCGGGCACGTCATCCGCCGGCACACGATCGAGCTCGACTGGGCGGCGCTGGGCTATCCGATGCTCGTCGTGATGCCGTTACGGCTGACCGGGAACGCCGACGCCGCCGCGGTGCTGACCGCGCTCAAGGCGATCGACGCCATGACCGAGGTCATCGTCCTGGCGGCAGGGTACGACCTGATGGCGCGGTTCCGCGTCCGCGACCACTCCGATCTGCAGCGACTGCTCGTCGAGCAGGTCTGGCCGATCCCGGGCATCGACCGCGTCGAGACCATGCTCGCTATCGGCCGCCTCGCCGATCCCGAGCCGCTGCAGCACGTCCTGGCGACCGAGACGCCCGCGCGCAAACGCCGCCGCCCGTGACCCGCTGGCCCCCCGCTTAACATCGACCCGGGAGGAACAATGTCGCACGTGTCACGGACCCGCCTGTGGTGGGAGATCGCCCTCATCCTGGCGCTCTCGGTCGGCCGGTCGGCGTTCTTCTCGGTGCTGTCGTTCCTCGAGGCGGTGACGAGCCCGGTGAGCCTCGGCGACCAGTCGACCTCGCTCAATCCGGGCGCGGCGACCGTCGACCCGTGGCAGGTGGTCTCCCAGGTCTTCGCGAACATCTTCAACCTCGCGCCCGTCGCTCTGGCGATCTACTTCCTCTGGGAGCCCGGCCGCTCGGCGCTGCGCCGGATCGGCCTGGACTTCCGCATGTTCGGGAAGGATGCCGGCGCCGGCATCCTGCTCGTCATCCTCATCGGCGTGCCCGGACTCGGGCTCTACGCTCTCGGGCGCGCTCTCGGGATCACCGTCCAGGTGGGGGCCGCGCCCCTCGACGGCGGGTGGACGGCCATCCTCCTCCTCACCCTCGCGGCGCTGCGGGCCGGCCTCACCGAAGAGGTCATCTTCATCGGCTACCTGTTCGACCGGCTGCGTCGGCTCGGCTGGAGCACCTGGACGATCATCCTGTCGACGGCGGCGCTCCGCGGGGCGTACCACGCGTACCAGGGCATCGGTCCGATCTTCGGGAACATCGCCATGGGCGTCGTCTTCGGGTGGGTCTATCACCGCTGGGGCCGGGTCATGCCGCTCGTCGTCGCGCACGTCGCGATCGATCTCATCGCCTTCATCGGCTATCCGCTCGCCGCGTCGTGGTGGCCCGCCCTCTTCTGACCCGTCGCGCCCGCCGACAACGCACCCCCGCGCCGAGCACGCACGTTAGACGGTGCGTGCTCGACGGGACGGTGCGTTCTCGCGAACTCACCCCGGCGTCAGGCGAAGGCCTCCGGGGGCGGGCAGGCGCACATGAGGTTGCGGTCGCCGTAGGCCTGGTCGATGCGGCGCACCGGCGGCCAGTACTTGCCCCGGACGAGGGCTCGCACGGGATAGACGGCCTCCTCGCGGGAGTACGCGTGCGACCAATCCGATGCGACCACCGCCTCTGCCGTATGCGGAGCTCCGACGAGCGGGTTGTCGTCGGCGGGCCACTCCCCCGCGGCGACCCGCTCGGCCTCGGCGCGGATGGCGATCATCGCCTCGACGAAACGGTCGATCTCGGCG
Source organism: Microbacterium sp. Yaish 1 (assembly GCF_002245215.1). GTDB lineage: Bacteria > Actinomycetota > Actinomycetes > Actinomycetales > Microbacteriaceae > Microbacterium. The sequence goes on along the minus strand of NZ_NPMR01000002.1, from coordinate 166,782 downwards.
AGATCCTCCGACTCCGTCGGCTCGACCATGAGTGTTCCCGCCACGGGGAACGACATCGTCGGCGCGTGGAAGCCGTAGTCGATCAGCCGCTTCGCGACGTCGTCCACGGTGATGCCGGTGCGCTCGCGCAGCGGGCGGAGGTCGAGGATGCACTCGTGGGCGACGAGCCCCCCTTCACCCGCGTAGAGCACCGGGTAGTGATCACGCAGCCGCACCGCGACGTAATTCGCCGCGAGCACAGCCGCTCCCGTGGCCGACCGCAGCCCGGCTGCACCCAGCATGCGCACATACGCCCACGAGATCGGGAGGATGGATGCCGAGCCGTAGGGCGCCGCCGAGACCGGACCGCCCGCGAAGACGAACCCGCCGGCGTGCTCCGCGCGCTGCGCGAACGGATGCGACGGCAGGAACGCGGCCAGATGGGCCTTGGCCGCCACGGGACCCACACCCGGTCCGCCGCCGCCGTGCGGGATGGCGAAGGTCTTGTGGAGGTTGAGGTGCGACACGTCACCGCCGAGATCGCCGAAGCGGGCGTACCCGAGGAGCGCATTGAGGTTCGCGCCGTCGACGTACACCTGGCCGCCCGCGGCGTGCACTGCCTCGGTGATCGCGAGCACCTCGTGCTCATAGACGCCGTGGGTGGACGGATACGTGATCATCAGGGCGGAGAGCGCCGCGGCGTTCTCGTCGATCTTGGCGCGAAGGTCGTCGAGATCGACGTTGCCGGCCTCGTCGCAGGCGACGACGACGACGCGCATGCCCGCCAGCACGGCGGAGGCGGCGTTGGTGCCGTGGGCCGACGACGGGATGAGGCAGACGGTGCGGTCGTGGTCGCCGCGCGATCGGTGGTAGCCGCGGATCGCGAGGAGCCCGGCGAGCTCGCCCTGCGAGCCGGCGTTGGGCTGCAGCGACACGGCGTCGTACCCCGTGACCTCGGCGAGCCAGGCCTCGAGCTGCTCGACGAGGTCGAGATACCCGCGCACGTCGTCGGCGGGGGCGAACGGATGCACGCGCGCGAACTCCGGCCAGGTCACCGGGGCCATCTCGGTCGCGGCGTTGAGCTTCATCGTGCACGACCCGAGCGGGATCATCCCGCGGTCGAGCGCGTAGTCGCGGTCGGCGAGGCGCTTGAGATAGCGCATCATCGCCGTCTCGGAGTGATGGCTGGTGAAGACCGGATGCGTGAGGTACTCGTCTTCGCGCTGGAGCGAGGCCGGGGCATGCCGGTCGCGCCACGTGGACCCGGCCACGAATGCGAAGGCCCGCTGCTCGGGACCGCCGAACGCACGCACGATCGCGTGCAGATCGCTGACGGTCGTCGTCTCGTCGACGGAGACCCCGACGGTGTCGGCATCGCGGTGCCACAGTTGATACCCGAGCTCCCGGGCCGCTGCGACGACCTCGGCGGCCCGTCCGGATGCCCGCACGGTGAGCGTGTCGAAGAAGGCGTCGTGCTCGACCTCGACCCCGGCGTCGGCCAGCCACTCGGCGAGCAGGGCCGCGTGCCCGGCGACGGACTCGGCGATGCGCCGCAGCCCGTCCGGCCCGTGGTAGACGGCGTACATCGACGCCATCACGGCGAGCAGCACCTGCGCGGTGCAGATGTTCGACGTCGCCTTCTCGCGCCGGATGTGCTGCTCGCGGGTCTGGAGCGACAGCCGGTACGCCGGATCGCCCGCGGCGTCGACCGAGACGCCCACGAGGCGCCCGGGCAGCTGCCGTTCGAGACCGGAGCGCACCGCCATGTACCCGGCGTGCGGGCCGCCGAAGCCCATAGGTACGCCGAAACGCTGCGTCGTGCCGACGGCCACATCCGCGCCGAGCGAGCCGGGTGATCGCAGCAGGGTCAGCGCGAGCAGATCCGCGGCGACGACGACGAGACCGCCGGCGGCCTGCACCTCGCCGATGACGGTGCTGGGGTCCCACACCCGGCCGGACGCTCCGGGGTATTGCACGAACGCCCCGAAAACCGGCTCGTCGGACGGGCGCGCGGCGGCGCCGGCGAAGTCGACCTCGCGCAGTTCGATGCCGAGCGCCTCGGCACGATGTCCGAGCAGCGCCTTCGTCTGCGGCAGCGCATCGGCGTCGACGAGGAACACGTTGCTCCGCGACTTCGACGCCCGGCGTGCCACGAGCATGCCCTCGACGACGGCCGTGGCCTCATCGAGCATCGACGCGTTCGCCGTCGCCAGCTCGGTCAGGTCGGTGACCATCGTCTGGAAGTTGATGAGCGCCTCCAGCCGGCCCTGCGAGATCTCCGGCTGGTACGGCGTGTACGCGGTGTACCAGGAAGGGTTCTCGAGGACGTTGCGCTGGATCACGGCGGGCGTGAAGGTGTCGTAGTACCCGAGGCCGATCATGGACCGCGCCGGACGGTTGCGCGACGCCATCGCCCGCAGCTCCGCGAGTGCCTCGTGCTCCGCCACCGCCGCCGGGATGACGCTGTCGGAAACCGCCTCGACCTGGATGGCGGCCGGCACAGCTCGCGCGAGCAGGGCGTCGACGTCGGGATACCCGAGGGCGTCGAGCATCCGCCGCTGCGCGTCGCCGTCGGTGCCGATGTGCCGGGCGGCGAAAGCGGAGGTCATCGGTCTCCGCCGGTGAGCGCGAGGTACGCCGCGCGGTCGAGCAGCGCGTCCGCGTCGGCGGGCTCGATCTCGATGCGGATCAGCCATCCGTCGCCGAACGGACCGGCGTTGACGAGCGACGGGTCGTCGGCGACCGCTTCGTTAATCTCGATGACCGTTCCGCTGAGCGGGGCGTAGAGCTCGCCGACCGATTTCGTCGACTCGATCTCACCGCAGACGGTGTCGGCGGTGACGGCCGTGCCGACGGCGGGGAGATCGACGAACACGACGTCGCCCAGCTTCTCGGCGGCGTAATCGGTGATGCCGATGGTCGCGGTGGTACCCGAGAGGGCGACCCACTCGTGCTCGGCGGTGTACTTCAAGGCGTCGAGATCGGTCATTTCTTCCTCCGGTAGAACGGCAGCGTGGTGACGGTGGCGGGGATGCGGGTACCGCGGACATCGAGACCGAGCTCGGTGCCGGGCGCGGCGTGTTCGGGTGCCACGTAAGCCATGGCGATGGGATGCCCGAGCGTCGGGCTCAGCGCGCCGCTGGTGACCTCGCCGACGCGCTCGCCGTCGGGGCCGAGCACGGCGTAGCCCGCTCGGCCGGCGCGGCGGCCCTCGGAGACGAGACCGACGAGCACGGGAGCACGATCGGGTGCGCGCGCGGCCAGGCCTTCTCGGCCGACGAACGCGCCTTTGTCGGCGGCGACGACACGGTCGAGGCCCGCCTGTGCGGGAGCGATGTCGAGCGACAGCTCGTGTCCGTAGAGCGGCATCCCGGCCTCGAGCCGAAGCGTGTCGCGCGAGGCGAGTCCCGCAGGCGCGAGCCCGAGCGGCGACCCGGCCGCGAGCAGGGCGTCCCAGAGGGCTTCGGCCGTGCCCGCCGGGATCATCAGCTCGAACCCGTCTTCGCCGGTGTACCCGGTGCGAGCCAGGAGCACGGGCTCGCCAGCGAACTCGCCCGCCGTCCACGCGTAGTAGCGCGTGTCGGCGAGTGCGACGCCGGGAGTCGACAGACCCGGGGTGGCCTCGAGCACGGCCAGCGCCGCGGGGCCCTGGACGGCGAGGAGGGCGTAGTCGTCGGTCAGGTCGCGGACCTCGGCATCCCAGCCTTCGGACCGCTCCTGCAGCGCGGCCCACACCGCCGCGCGGTTGCCGGCGTTCGCGATGATCAGGAAGCGCTCGTCGCCGATGCGGTAGACGATGACGTCGTCGACGATGCCGCCGTCGTCGGCGAGGACGAGCGAGTACTTCGCCTTCCCGACGCGCATCGTCGAGATCGCCCCCGCGAGCGCGGCGTCGAGGCACTCGCCGGCGACCGACCCGGTCACCTCGAACTCGGCCATGTGCGAGATGTCGAACAGGCCGGCGGCGGTGCGCACCGCGTGGTGCTCGGCCAGGTCTGAGGTGTAGCGGACGGGCATGAGCCAGCCGCCGAAGTCGGTGAAGGACGCGCCGAGAGCGGCGTGACGATGATGCAGGACGGTGGAGCGGGGATCTGACATGAGTTCTCCCGTTGCGGGCGGGCGGCTGCCACGGCTGCGGCATCCGGAACTCCCCCTCTGTCTTGGGCCTGAGAGTTTCACCGGGCGAACCCGGCTTTCACCGTCGGCGGACCCCCGAGGGGATCGCTTTCCAGAGCGGCCGGACGCGCGCGGTACGCGGACCTGAGAGATTGGCGGGGAGGCTTGCTCCTTCGGTGCCCGGATTGCTCCGGGGCTCTCCCGCGTGCGTCATGCGGCCTGTCTTCAGTTGCGCGATCAGCATAGCGTCACCGCTCGCGAGAACGCGCGGGCGATGGGCGCGGCGCCGCCGATCAGCGGGTGCAGCTCCCGGGACGCACGGCGGGAGCGTCCGCGGAGACTCCCGCGAGCACGGGCAGCAGCTCCGTCGTCGTCATCGCATATCCGCGTCGCTCGCCATCCGCACCGCGCGCGAACACGACGCCGGCGACCTCACCGGCGTCGGTCAGCAGCGGCCCGCCGGAGTTGCCCGGCCGCACATCGGCGTCGAGCGCGTAGATCTCGCGGGGCGTGCTCGACTGGTCGTAGATGTCGGGGACCGGCGCCGAACCGACCGACAGCACGAAGGCGGCTCCGCTCGTGAACGGGCCCCCGAGCGGATAGCCCTGGACGGCGACGGCGGCGCCTGCGGCGACCGGCGGGACGACCGGGAGCGGTGTCGCACCCAGGTTGGACACCGCGATGACGGCGAGGTCGTCGACCGGGTCGAAGTAGACCACGCGCCCCTCGCGAGCGTCGCGGCCGGGAAGCTCGACGACGGGCGTGTCGACGCCCGCCACGACGTGTGCGTTGGTCACGATGAGACCGTCGGCGGCGACGAAGCCCGAACCGGTCATCGACACGCCGCAGGCATAGGCGGTGCCGCTGATGCGGGCGACGGATGCCGCGGCGCGCTGCAGCTCGGGGTCGTCGAGTGCGACCGCAGGGGCGGTCGGCTCCACCTCGGGGCGGAGGAGCTCGCCGATGCGCGGGATGCCCTCGTCGATGACGAACCCGCGCACCTCGGCGAGCGCGGTGTCGACCGGGTCGGGGGTGAGGCCGTCGATGAAGGAGAGCACGCGCGACGAGGCCACCGCGGTGGCGACCAGCGGCATGCCGCTCGCGGTGACCGCGCCGGCGCCGAGCAGGAGGACGAGACCGCCCGCGATCGTCGCCCCACCGGCCCCGAGGATGCGGTCGAGGACGCGGAGCTTGGCCCGGTCGACCCCGCGGCGCAGGGCAGCGCCGATCGCCGTGCCGAGCACCGTGCACAGGACGATGATCGCGATGGCGCACACGGCGAGCACGAGCGACCGGTACTCCCAGTCGGCGACACCGGGCGCGATGAGGGGAACGGCCCAGACCGCGAGGAGCGAGCCGATCACGAGCCCGGCGAGCGATCCCGCGATCGCGACGAGGCCTCGCGTGACGCCGATGGCGAAGAAGCCGACGAGGAGGATCACGACGATGACGTCGACCAGCAGCACAGGACCTCCTCGGGAACGGCTGCCAGCGTACGGGCTTCCGCTGTGAGTCCCCCGTTTTGCCGTTCGTGTCGCTATGACTATAAGATCGTCGCGATCAGTTAGGGTCACAATGACACGAAGCACCGGCGATGCGCCGCACGACGACATCCGGGTCGCCGTGTCGACGGTCATCTTCAGCCTCCGACACGGTGGCGGCGATCTCCCGTCCGTCGTCCTCCCCCTCGTCCGTCGCACGCGCGACCCCCACGCCGGGCAGTGGGCTCTTCCCGGCGGATGGCTCGACGTGTCGGAGAACCTCGAGGCCGCGGCATCCCGGACCCTCGCCGAGACCACCGCGCTGGCCCCGAGCTATCTCGAGCAGCTCTACGTCTTCGGCGACGTCGGACGCTCCCCCTCGCGCGTCGTGTCGATCGTCTATTGGGCGCTCGTGCGCGAAGACGTCGCGTCGACACCGCTCCCCGAGGACGAGAACGTCGCCTGGTTCGACACGGCGGACCTGCCGGAGCTGGCGTTCGACCACCGCAGCATCATCGAGTACGCGCTGTGGCGGCTGCGCAACAAGGTGGGCTACAGCCGTATCGCGCACGGACTCCTGCCCGATCTGTTCACCCTCGCCGAGCTCCGCGAGGTCTACGAGGCCATCGGGGGCAAGCGCCTCGACCCGGCCAACTTCCGCCGTCAGGTCGAGGGGTCGGGCACCCTCATCCCGACGCGCGAGTTCCGCACCGGCAGCCACCGTCCCGCCCGCCTGTACCGCTACAACCACGACGTCGAGCTCGCCGACCGCGGCCCGCTCCCCCGATGAAGGAACGCGCATGACCACTTCTCCGCTCACGCTGTCGCCGCGACCCATCGACCCGAGTGTCGACCACGGCATCCAGGCGATCGTCGCCGGGGCGTCGACCTCCGAGACGTGCACCACCGATCTCGCCGTCGGGCCCTGGAGCTTCGACACGCGACCGGGCTACGGACCGGGATCGTCCATGGGCGATGTCATCCCGACCGGATCACCGCGCCAGGGTGAGCTCCCCGAGTACTACCGGACCGCCGACGAGGCGGAGCTGAACGGGCGCATCTCCGAAGCCAAAGCCGCCCTGGGCGACCGGGTCGTCGTCCTCGGGCACTTCTACCAGCGCGAGGAGGTCGTTCGGCACGCGGACTACGTGGGCGACTCGTTCCAGCTCGCCGAAGCGGCGAAGGCGCACCCCGAGGCCGAGGCCATCGTCTTCTGCGGCGTGCACTTCATGGCGGAGACCGCCGACCTGCTGTCGCAGCCCGAGCAGGCCGTCATCCTGCCGAACCTCGCCGCCGGGTGCTCGATGGCCGACATGGCCTCGATCGATGAGGTCGAGGAGTGCTGGGAGCAGCTCGCGGAGATCTACGGCGACCTCGACGAGCCCGACGCGGAGGGGCTGCTCCCGATCGTCCCCGTCACGTACATGAACTCGTCAGCGGCCATCAAGGGATTCGTCGGCCGCAACGGCGGCATCGTGTGCACCTCGTCGAACGCGCGCACGGTGCTCGATTGGGCGTTCGCCCGCGGGCGGCGCGTCCTGTTCTTCCCCGACCAGCACCTGGGCCGCAACACGGCGAAGGCGATGGGGGTCGCCCTCGACCGGATGCCGATGTGGAACCCTCGGCGCCCCCTGGGCGGCAACGACGAGGCGTCCGTGCGCGACGCGCGGGTCATTCTCTGGCACGGATTCTGCTCGGTGCACCGCCGCTTCACCGTCGATCAGATCGAGCGCGCCCGCGCCGAACACCCCGGCGTCCGCGTCATCGTCCACCCCGAGTGCCCGATGCCGGTCGTGGACGCCGCAGACGAGGCGGGCTCGACGGAGTACATCCGCCGCGCGATCGACGGTGCGACCGAGCCCTCGGTCTTCGCGGTCGGCACCGAGATCAACCTCGTCCAGCGGCTCGCCGCGCAGTACCCGCAGCACCACATCTTCTGCCTCGACCCCGTGGTGTGCCCGTGCTCGACGATGTACCGGATCCACCCCGGCTACCTCGCGTGGGTCCTCGACGAGCTGCGCGCGGGGCGGACGCCCAACCGCATCCAGGTCTCCGACGATGTCGCGGTACCCGCGCGGGCCGCGCTCGAACGGATGCTGGCGGCGCGGCCGTGACCCGACGGGTCGTGGTCGTCGGCTCGGGCCTCGCCGGCGGGATGTGCGCCCTGCGAGCGGCAGACACCGGCTGCGAGGTCGTGCTGGTCACGAAGGGGGCGCTCGGCGAGGGGAGCACGGCCTACGCGCAGGGCGGCATCGCCGCGGTGACGGCCCTGGGCGACTCGGTGCTCGCCCACGTCGACGACACCCTGCGCGCCGGTGCGGGCCTCGGCGAGCGCGACGCGGTCCGCGTGCTCGCGGCCGCGGGTCCGGACGCCGTCGGCGCGCTCGAGGCGATCGGGGTCGCGTTCGATCGCGACGACAGCGGCGCGCTGCGCCTCGGACTCGAGGGAGCCCACCGGGTTCCGCGCATCCTGCACGCCGGCGGCGACGCGACGGGCGACGCTATCCAGCGGGCGCTGAACCGGGCGCTGAAGCGCGCGCCCGTCGACATCCGCAGCGACGCGCTCGTCACCGACCTCGTCGTGTCGGATGGAGCGGTGCGAGGGGTGCGGGTTCTCTCGGGCGAGCGCAGCGAGACGCTGGCGGCGGATGCGGTGGTCCTGGCCACCGGCGGAGCGGGCCAGCTGTATGCGCACACGACCAATCCCGCGGTCGCGACGGCCGACGGGGTCGCCCTCGCCCTGCGCGCCGGCGCGACCGTCACCGACCTGGAGTTCGTGCAGTTCCACCCCACCGCGCTGACGGACGGGACGCTGGTGTCCGAAGCCGTGCGCGGCGAGGGCGCCGTCCTCGTCGACGAGCGCGGGCACCGCTTCTGCATCCAGGCGCATCCCGACGCGGAACTCGCGCCACGAGACGTCGTGGCGCGAGCGATCGCGGCCGCGATGGCCCGTCAGGACGGAAGACCGGTGCTGCTCGACGCTACGGGGCTCCGTGAGACGCCGTCGGCGACCGCGGCGTTCCTCGCGGCCCGCTTCCCGACGATCGACGCGGCCGTACGGGCGCGCGGGTGGGACTGGTCCCGGCATCCGGTTCCCGTTACTCCGGCGGCGCACTACATGATGGGCGGGGTCGCGACGGATCTCGACGGCCGGACCGACCTCGACGGGCTGTTCGCGGTCGGCGAGGTGGCGCGCACCGGCGTGCACGGGGCCAATCGTCTGGCGTCGAACTCGCTGCTGGAGGCCGTCGTGTTCGGCACGCGCGCGGCCGACGCGATCACCGGTGGCGCGCGACGGGTGGCTCCCGTCTTCCCGGGCGCTGCGCAGTCGGCTCGAACGCCGGCCGCCGCGACGGCGGTCCCCCGACGGACGCCGACGACCGAGCCGTTCAGCCGCGAGGCACTGCAGACGCTGATGTGGCAGTACGTCGGCCTGCAGCGGGATGCCGCCGGGCTCGCGCTCGCGCTCGGCGCTCTCGACGCATGGACCGACGCCGCAGCACCACCCCGCTCGCGCCGCGAGCACGAGGACGCCAATCTGCTGCTGGTGGCCCGCTCGGTCGCCGCGGCCGCCCTCGAACGGCCCCGGTCGATCGGGGCCCACCACCGTCGCGACGACGCGTCCGCCGTCCCGTTCGTCGACGCCGCCCTCACTCCCGCCGTCCTGCCCGAGAAGGTCGCATGATGCTCACCGCCCGTCAGATCGCCGCCGTCGTCGGCCCCGCCCTCGACGAAGACGCCCCCTGGGGCGACCTCACCAGCAACTCCTTCATCCCCGCCTCGGCGCGCGCGACAGCCGCGCTGGTCTCCCGCGTCGACGGCATCCTCAGCGGCGTGTCGGTGTTCGCGGCCGCCTTCGCACTCACCGACCCGGCGTGCGAGGTCGTGATCGACGTGCCCGACGGCACCCGCATCCGCCTCGGTGACACGGTGGCGACGGTGCGCGGGCCGGCTCGCGCGGTGCTGACCGCCGAACGGGTCGGCCTGAACCTCACCCAGCGGATGTCCGGCATCGCCACGCTCACGCGCCGTTATGTCGACGCGGTCGCGGGCACCCGTGCGCGGATCGCCGACACCCGCAAGACCACACCGGGGCTCCGCGCGCTCGAGCGGCAGGCCGTCCGGGACGGCGGCGGCCACAACCACCGGTTCTCCCTGTCGGATGCCGTCATGCTCAAGGACAACCACCTCGGCGTCATCACCGCCGACGGCACCGGGCTGACCGAAGCGCTGCGGCGGGCGATGACTCGCCTCCCGCACACCACCCACGTCGAGGTGGAGGTCGATCGGGTCGATCAGATCGAGCCCGTGCTCGCGGCGGGCGTCGACACGATCATGCTCGACAACTTCTCGCTCGATGACCTGCGCCGCGGGGTCGCGCTCGTCGGGGATCGCGCCACCGTCGAGGCATCGGGTGGGGTCTCGCTCGAGAGCGTGCGCGCGATCGCCGAGACCGGCGTCGACGTCATCTCGGTCGGAGCGCTCACGCACTCCGCGCCGTCCCTCGATCTCGGCCTCGACCTCGTCGTCGACGCGCACTGATGCTCTACCTCGATCACGCCGCCGGCGGTCCGGTGCGCCGCGAGGTGCTCGAGGCGATGGCTCCCTTCCTCACGGGACGATTCGGCAACCCCTCGAGCGTTCACACGGTCGGCGAGGATGTGGCGGGAGCGCTCGAGGACGCCCGCCGCCGGACCGCGACGGTGCTCGGCATGCGCGCGGGTGACATCGTCTTCACCTCCGGCGGCACGGAGGCGAACAATCTCGCGATCGCCGGCATCGCCCTCGGGGCCCGAGGGCGCAGCCCCGGCCACATCGTCACGACCGCAGTGGAGCACGAATCGGTGCTCGCCGTCTGCCGTCATCTCGAGCGGATCCACGGATACGAGGTCGACGCCCTCCCCGTCGACGCCGCGGGGCGCGTGACACCGGATGCCGTCGCGCGGGCCGTGCGCGATGACACCGCCGTGGTGAGCGTCGGCTACGCCAACAACGAGGTCGGCACCGTCCAGGATGTCGCCGAGATCGCGCGAGCCGTTGCGTCGGTACCGCTTCACGTTGACGCCGTCCAGGCCGCCGGGTGGCTGCCGCTCTCCGCCACCGGCGCCTCGGCGCTCTCCATCGCGGGGCACAAGATCGGCGCGCCCCAGGGCATCGGTGTCCTCGGCGTGCGCGGCCGGCTTCCGCTCGAACCCGTGCTGCACGGTGGAGGCCAGGAGCGCGGCCGGCGCTCCGGCACGCAGAACGTCGCGGGGGCGGTCGGGCTCGCCGTCGCGCTCGAACTCGCCGAGCGCGAGCGCCGCGACGCCGTTGCGCGTGCCACCGCCGCGCGCGACGCGTTCACGGCTCGCGTGCTCGACACCGTCCCCGGCGCGCGCATCACCGGCGACCCGGAACGGAGGCTTCCGGGCCTCGCCTCGTTCACGTTCGCTGCGACCTCGGGCGAGGCCGTGCTCCTCGAGCTGGAACGGCGCGGCATCGTCACGAGCAGCGGGTCGGCCTGCGCCGCGGGCAGCGACGAGCCCTCGCACGTCCTGACCGCGATGGGCATGGGTCCCGACGACGCCCGCACCGCGGTGAGGTTCAGCTTCGATCGCGCGGCGCCGCCCGATGCGGTGGCGCTGGCCGTCGCCGTGGCCGACGCCGTCTCGGCAGTACGATCGGGGTCGTGAGCCCGCCCGTCGTCACCGTCATCGTCCCCGGCCGCGACGTCGCCCCCTATGCCGAAGAGGCACTGGAGTCGCTTCGCGCCCAGACCCTCGTCGAGTGGACCGCGATCCTCATCGACGACGGCTCGCGCGACATGACCGGCGAGGTCTTCGCCGCGGCGGCCGCGTCCGACGAGCGCTTCCGTGTGCTCGCGCACGACCGTCCCGTCGGGCTGGGGGCCGCGAGGAACGCGGGGCTCGACCGCGTCGACACGCCGTTCGTCGCCTTCCTCGACGCCGACGACGTCCTCACCCCGTCGGCGCTCCAGCGGTGGGTCAGCACGCTCGACGGCTCCGGCTCCGACTTCGTCGCCGGGGCATACGTTCGGCTGCGACCGACCGACGAGGGCTACGTCCCGGGGCCCGTGCAGCCCTGGGTCGCGGCATCCACGCGGCCGGCACGCACCGGGGTGACCCTCGCGGACCATCCGGAAGCCTCGGGCAACATCGTCGCGTGGTCCAAAGCGAGCCGCATCGAGTTCTGGCGTCGTCACCGCCTGCGCTTCCCCGAGAACCGGCTGTACGAGGACCAGCTGGTCGCACAGCAGATGTACACGCGCGCCCGTGCGTTCGACGTGATCCCCGACGTCGTCGTGCACTGGCGCGAACGCGCCGACGGGTCGTCGATCACCCAGCACCGCGCGCAGCTGCCGGTGCTGACCGACTATCTGGACGCGCTGAGATCGGGCTTGGCCGTCCTCGACGCCGCTGATGCCCGTGCTGCAGCCGCGGCCCGCGTGCGCCTCGTGCTCGACATGGACATCCCGCCGCTCGTGCGCATCGCCGCGACCCACCCCGATCCCGAGTACCGCCGCCGGGTCGGCGAGCTGGTGCGCGACTTCCGGGAACGAGCGCCGGGCCACCGGCCGGCCGATCCCGCGACGACGGACCTGTGGGACATCGCCCGCCTCTGGTGATCCATCGCGCGCGCCCGCGCTGATCGACCCGGAGCGAACGCTGGCGCCGTGTCGTCGCCCCCGGGAATAATCGACCCGTCGGGGCGTTGGCCCTGCGGAGTCCGCCCTCGGGTGACGACCGATCTTCCGACCGAGGAGTTGCCCATGGCCGTCGCGCCGTCGTCCACCACCGCATCCACGTCCACCGCGCCCCCGGCTGCGCCGACCGTCGTCTCACCCGAGGCGAACCGGGTCATCTGGCTCCTGCTCGTCGCGGCCTTCGTCGCGATCCTGAACGAGACGACGATGGGCGTCGCGATCCCCCATCTCATCGCCGACTTCCGGATCACGGCGGTCGCGGCACAGTGGCTCACGACCGCGTTCATGCTCACGATGGCCGTCGTCATCCCGATCACCGGCTTCCTGCTGCAGCGGCTGACGACCCGCGCCGTCTTCACGGCCGCGATGACCCTGTTCTCGACGGGAACGCTCATCGCCGTCCTCGCGCCCGGCTTCGGGTTCCTGTTGGTTGCGCGCGTGGTGCAGGCCTCGGGCACGGCGATCATGATGCCCCTGCTGATGACGACGCTGATGACCGTCGTTCCGCCGCACGCCCGCGGCCGGATGATGGGGCGCGTGAGCATCGTCATGTCGCTCGCGCCGGCGATCGGCCCCACCCTCTCCGGATTCCTCCTCGATACCCTCAGCTGGCGATGGATCTTCGGTGTCGTCCTCCCCATCGCCCTCGTCTCTCTCGCGATCGGGGTCCGCTGGATCCATAATCTCGGCGAGACGCGACGTGCGCCCCTCGACATCCTCTCCGTCGTCCTGTCGGCCTTCGGCTTCGGCGGGCTCGTGTTCGGGCTCAGCCAGATCGGCGCCGCAGGCCACGGCGGCGGGGACGCCGAGGCCGCGGCCCCGGCGTCGAACCTGCCGCTCATCATCGCTCTGTCCGTCGGCGTGATCGCCCTCGGCGCGTTCGTCTGGCGACAGATCGCGCTCCAGCGCAGCGACGATGCGCTGCTCGACCTGCGCGTGTTCCGTTCGGCGAACTTCTCGCTGTCGGTCGCTCAGCTGGCCGTCATGTCGATGGCGTTCTTCGGTGCCATCACGCTGCTGCCGCTGTACATGCAGAACGTGCTCGGGCTCTCCGCACTCGAGTCCGGGCTCCTCGTCCTCCCGGGCTCGCTCGCGATGGGCATCGCCGGCCCCTTCATCGGGCGCGTCTACGACCGTTGGGGCACGCGCGTGCTCCTCGTTCCCGGCGCGGTCATCGTGACCGGCGTCCTGTGGAGCTTCACGACTCTCACCGAGAACACGTCCGTGTGGCTGCTGCTGGCGCTGCAGACCACGCTCTCGCTGGGCCTGGCGATGTCGTTCACGCCGCTCTTCACGGCATCCTTGGGTTCGCTGCAGCCGCGGTTCTACTCGTACGGCAGCGCGATCGTCTCCACGGTGCAGCAGGTCGCGGGAGCCGCGGGGATCGCACTGCTCATCACCGTCATGTCCGCCGCCGAGGCGGGAGCGCTCGACCCCGGGACGACGGCAGCGGGCGCCGCGGGTGCGCGTGCCGCCTTCCTCGTCGCGGCGATCATCGCGTCGCCGCTGATCATCGGGGCGCTTCTCATCCGCAAGCCGGCCGACAGTCCCGAGGGTGCGCCAGCCCCGCACTGAGCCGGCGTCCGGCATCGCCGAACGCGAACGACGAAGCCGCCGGGTGCATCACGCACCGGCGGCTTCGTCATCGCCTCGAAGCGACGTTCAGGAGGTCGAGCAGCATCCCCCGCCGCAGCACGAGCCTGCGTCGTCGTTCGCGGTGATCAGCAGGTTCTTCTCATCGGGAACCGGCTGCAGGGTCTGAGGCTGGGGCGTGGATGCGGTGGACATATCGCCATCGTAACCCCGCAGGGGACCATGCGTCGCTGAGCCTGTCAAGCGCGTCGCAGCGTGCCCCGGCCGAGCGTAGCGTCGGGTCCATGAGCACTCTCGATGGCAAGAAGATCGCATTCCTGGCTACCGACGGCTTCGAGGACAGCGAGCTGACCTCGCCGTGGCAGGCCGTCTCCGACGCCGGCGCCACCGTCGTCCTCGTCGCTCCCGAGTCCGGCGAGATCACCGGCAAGAACGGTCACTCCCAGAAGGTCGACGTGGTCACCTCCGACGCCGAGGCCGATGAATACGACGCGCTCGTCCTCCCCGGCGGCGTCGTCAACGCCGACAACCTCCGACTCGACGCGAACGCCGTCGACTTCACGCGCGCGTTCTTCGAGCAGCACAAGCCCGTCGGCGCGATCTGCCACGCGGCATGGATCCTCGCCGAGGCCGACGTCCTCTCGGGCCGCACGCTGACGAGTTTCCCGAGCCTGCGCACCGATCTCGTCAACGCCGGCGCGACCTGGGTCGACGAAGAGGTCGTCGTGGACCAGGGCCTCGTCTCGAGCCGGACGCCCGATGACCTGCCCGCCTTCAACGCGAAGGTCGTCGAGGAGATCGAAGAGGGCGAGCACGGCGGGCAGACCGCCTGAGCCGCTCCATCCGACCGCCGAAACGACATCCGATCGCCCTCGTGAGCTCACGCTCCGGGGGCGATCGCCACGCGGAGGTGGCGGCCCGCGCGGGCGAGCTCGATCGCGTCGTCGAGCCGGTCGAAGGGCAGCGGCGCCGACACGAGGTCGGCGAACGGGTATCGCCGGGTGCCCGGAGCACGCATGAACGCGACCGCCGCCTGGAGATCGGCGGACGTCGGCGCCCCGCCCCGCACGACGAGTTCCCGCGTGCCGGGGCTCACGGCCGTGAACCGTGCGCTCAGATCCGTCTCGGGGATGTGCTCGGGTGCCAGGGCGGCCCCGAAACGCTCGGCGCGGGCTCGGACCCGAGGATCGGCTGAAGCGACCCGCGCCCGGCCGCCGGTCTCGGCGATCATCGCCGAGAGCACGAGCGGATCGGCGCCCGTGCCCGCGACCGTAACGAGGAGGTCCTCCGGATCGGCGGCCTCTTCCAGCCGGCGCATGGTCGCGGCCGCCCGCGCGACAGCGCCGGGAACGGGGGCCAGGATGCACGCCGGGAGCGCTTCGCCCACGCGGGCGATCGGCGTGCCGTCGACGAGATGCACATGGGTCGCGAAGCCGCCCACGAGCTCGCGGTGGGCACCGATGCGCTCATGCGGCCCCACGGCGCTCACGACGCGCTCCCCGAGCTCGAGTGGAATGCCGTCCACCGCCGCAACGGTGCCGCCGATCGCGGCGATCCTCCCGACGAACTCACGGCCGAGAACCGTCGGGACCGGGCACTGCTCGTCACCGTCGGTGATGGCGAGGTCGTCCTCGGTGATCGTGACGAGGTCGATGCGCACCAGCACATCCCCCGGCCCCAGCACCACGCCGGGGACGGCGATCGTCTCCGGATCGCGACCGGGCCCCATCCAGGCGCGGGCCAGCGCGGCAGGACGCAGCAGCACGTCCATCGGTGCTCGGGTCGCCAGTTCCATTCGCGCCCTCTCGCCGGTGGTGACTCCCTCACTGTCGCAAAGGCCGCCGGCTGCCGGACGCGGCGGCGCACCCCGTTCCGCGAATGTTCACCAGATGGTGGGCGGACCGCCTCCCCGGGGCCGCGGGTACGCTGGAATCCGGCGCGCGAGTGCCGGAGAGGACCACCATGAGAATCGTCGACTCGGCCGACTGGCGCGATCGCCTCACCTACGAGACGCCCTACCGCGTCGCCGACGTCATGCCGGGCGATCCCGCGCGATGCGCCGCGTGTCCCGCCGATGCCGGCGCGCACGACCGCGACCACCTCTGGGCGGTCAAGCACCGCCACCCGACCAACCACGGCGGCTTCGTCCGGTTCTACTGCGAAGCCCACGTGCCCGAACGCAAGCAGCCCACCGTGGTCGCCGCGCGCACCGCACCGGCCCGGCGTGCCGCTCCTCGCGCCTCGACCCCGCGCACCCCGAAAGCGCCGGCTCCCTCGGATGTCGTGCGGGCCATGTGCCCGGACTGCTTCGTCGAGGTGTCCGCCGCGGGCGAGTGCGGCATCTGCGGCATCCGGATCTGATCGGGTGAACGCGCCGGCCGCAGCGGAGTACCCGACCGCGCTATGGTGCCGGTCGCGCCGCGGGACGGCGCTCTGCACACGCCCGCGCGGACACGCCGGCCTGCACAACCGCCTGGGTACGTCCCAGATGTGGTCGGATGCTCAAGCAGATCCGCCTCGGTGCGCCGGCAGCGGCACGCCTGCGGAGGCGGCACCCCCGCTGCCCGACGGGTTTCCCTTCCGGCGCGGCCTGTGCCCCATCTGCACCGCCTTCGTCGAGCTGCACGACGGCCATCTGGCGCGCCACGACGCGTTCCGAGGCACGACGGATGCCGCCGAGGCCGGGGCGCGGGCGCAGTGGTTCAACACCGTTGGGTGGAACTGACCGCCCGAGTGGCCGAGCGGTGAGCCCTCAGGCGCCCGCTTCGTCGTCGCGCCAGGGCAGGTTGAGGTCCCCGGCCGGCACGTCGACGTCTCCGACGTCGTCAGGACCGCCCGTGCCGGGACGAGCCCGCACGAGGTCGTCGTCCACGTCCTCATCGGGGCTGGTCGGCGCCTCGTCCTGCTTCTCGCGGGTCTCGGTGTCGCTCGCCGGGCTGTAGCGCATGTCCTTGCGGACGGCCTCCGGCTCGGAGAGCGGTTCCTGGTCGGTCGCCGGGTCCTGCTGGCTCATCACTTCTCCCTCGCTGTCGGCGCGCCGATTCGACGCTCGCGACCACGGTAGGCAGCGCCGCCGATCGCGTCAGGCGCGTTGACCAGCCGGGAGCGTCGTGCGATGATCCCCCGCCGGTACGGGCAGTATCCGATGATCACCATCCGCGCAAGCGTGAGGTGCCGGATGCGGTTACCCGACACAGTGTTGCCATGAGACGAATCACGTACGCGGGCGACACGGTGATCACGACGGATGACGTTGCGGAGGCACTGGTGGAGCTCACCGCGGCCGTGGCCAACTACGGCCGTGCGGAGGCCGTGCGGATTCCGATCGTGCTCGAGCCGAGCGGCCGCGTCGATGAGGCCGAGCTCGTGATCGGCGTCGGCAACGACGTGCTGTCCGCCCCCGTCGAGTGGGACGCCGATGAACCGGACTTCTCCGAGGGCGCGGACGATCTGCGCGCCCACGAGAGCTACCCCCGGCGCCGGTCCGAGGGCGCTCACCTCTACGCCGTCGAAGACGAGCCTCCCGCGCAGTGGGACCCCGACCTCGAGGGATTCCGCGACGCCTGACCCTTCGCGTCACACTGCCGCCGACCGTGCGGCGCTCGCTCGCTCGATGGCGTAGCGTGGCCGATCGTGCGAGCGATGGTCATGGACAGCATCCGCGGGCCGGTGGCGGTTCGCGAGGTGGCCGATCCGAACGTCCCCGCCGACGGGGTGGTGGTGTCGGTGCGCGCCACCGGTCTCTGTCGAAGCGACTGGCACGCCTGGGCGGGGCATGACGACATCGCCCTGCCGCATACCCCGGGACACGAGTTCTCGGGCGTCATCTCGGAGGTCGGTTCGGACGTCGAGGGCTGGCTGGTGGGTGATCGCGTCACGACGCCGTTCGTCATCGGATGCGGTCGCTGCGAGTGGTGCGCGCGCGGAGATGCTCAGGTCTGCCCGCACCAGCAGCAGCCCGGTTTCACCTATGCCGGATCGTTCGCCGAGCGGGTGGTCGTGCCGGCGGCCGACGTCAACCTCGTCGGCATCCCCGACGGCGTCTCGTTCGAAGCCGCGGCGGCGCTCGGATGCCGCTTCGCCACGGCGTACCGCGCGTTGATCGCCCGCGCAGCCCTGAGCGGCGGCGAGTGGATCACCGTCGTCGGCGCAGGTGGCGTCGGTCTCAGCGCGGTGATGATCGCGCGGGCTCTGGGAGCGCGCGTCGTCGCGGTCGACCGGTCGCCTGCCGCTCTGCAGACCGCTTCCGAGCTCGGAGCGGAGCACGTCGTCACCGCCGACGGCCGGGACGTCCCGGCGGTCGTTCACGAGCTGACGGGCGGGGGCAGTCACGTCTCGGTCGATGCGGTCGGCAGCGAGCAGACCGCAGCCGATGCCATTCTGAGCCTTCGTCGCCGAGGGCGTCACGTGCAGATCGGGCTGCTGCCCTCGGCATCCGGTCGCAGCGCCGCTCCCCTGGCCCGCGTCATCGCGTGGGAACTCGACCTGCTCGGCAGCCACGGCATGGCGGCGGTGGACTACCCCGGGATGATGGCGCTGATCGGCGACGGCAGCCTGCGCCCGCAGGACCTCGTGCAGCGGGTCGTCGGGCTGGAGGAAGGTGCGCGGCTCCTGCCCGCCATGGATACCGCGGGGGCGGCGGGCATGACGATGATCGACCCGCAGCTGGTCTGAGTAACGCGAGACGCGAAGACCCCGCCCGGACGCGGTGGTCCCGGGGCGGGGTCTTCGTCGCCGGGCATGCCGGCCGTGGCTTTCGCTCAGCCCTGGGGCTCTGTCAGCCCTGGGGATTGCGGTTCTCGGCGCTGACCATCCAGGCGAGCTGCTCGAGGCGCTCAAGGATCGAGTGCAGGATGTCGGCGGTCGTGGGGTCTTCCTCGTCGACCTCGTCGTGCACGTCACGGCAGGTGCCGATCGTCGCCTCGAGACGCTCGGTGATCAGGTCGATGACCTCCGCCGTGTCGATCTCGCCCTGCGGGAACTCGGGCAGCGTCGTGGTCTCGGCCACGGTGTCGCTGCGGCCATCCGGGAGGGCGTGAAGCGCACGCATGCGCTCGGCGACCGTGTCGGCGAACTCGCGCGCGGCGTCGATGATCTCGTCGAGCTGCAGGTGGGTGTCGCGGAAGTTGCGTCCGACGACGTTCCAGTGCGCCTGCTTGCCCTGGAGCGAGAGCTCGATGAGGTCGACGAGCACCTTCTGGGTGTTCTCGCTGAGCTTCTGCGAAGCGCGGAAGCCGCTCTCGGCGTTCTGCTCGTTCGTCAGACCGGCGCCGGAAGCGCGGCGCTTGTTGCGCGTGGTGGTGGTGTTCGTGGCCATAGTGTTGCCTCCTCGAGTCGAGATGACATCCACGCTAGGCAGGGTCGGCGCGAGGCGCCCACCGGTTGATGGAACGTGCGGGGGCTGGTAACGGGGCATGCCCCGCCCTTACGACGCTGGTTCGGCGCGTTCCAGGCGGTGCCCGCTGGTCAGGCGCCACCGTCGACCATCAGCATCGGTGAACTCCACCGACTGAACGTAGTAGGGATCGTCCCGGGGGCCACCGGCGTGGTTGTAGTCGGCGGCGAAGTGAGGGAAATAGTGCTCGGGAACGTCCCAGTCCGTCTTGCTGTTCCGACTCGCGACCGTCGTGTCGCCCGGATACACAACCGGTATACGACACTCTTCCTTGGCGAACCACTGCTTCTTTGCACTGCTCCAGCCGCGGCTGAGAATACGAATGTCGCTGACGGGACGATCCGAGCTGTTGCGAATGAGCAGTACACCGTGGATGGGAGCGCCTGCCCGCGACGAATCCGTGATCACGATCATCGACACCCAGATCTTGCTGGCCTGCTCTCGTTCGCTCTTCTCGGCGTCGCGGCGATGCGCGGCGGCCGCATCCTCCGATGCCTTCGCGCTGAGCGCGTTGGCGACGCGCGAGGACTCGACAGCGCGTCGCGCGGCCGAACTCGACACCCACGCGAGAGCGAGCGTTCCCAGGCCGACAACGACCTGCACCCAGAACATCGGCCAGTCAGTAGTCATGGCATTCCTTCTTCAGCCGCATTCCGCACAGAGCTGTCGGTGACCCCGACGCGAAACAACGATGGATGAGATTCGTTGTCGACTGTACGAGCAGACAGAATGGAGGCGCGAACGGGACTGGCGGCAGCGGCTGACGGTTCCCCCCTTACGTCTCATGATCGGTCTCGGTGTTTTGCAGTCTCCCGCGGGGAACGGACGGGAAAAATCCTTCCACCACAAAGCGAGGCATATGGAGCACCCACGAGGGAAGATCAACCGTTTGATCGATACGCGTCGTATGTGGGGCCCCGACTCGTGGCCGATCGAGCGACGGTCTCAGAAGATGAACGGGACGGTGAACCCGCCGGAGAACAGCGCCGCCAAAAGCCCTACAACCGCCAACCCCGCCAGCACGATGTACGAGAGGGACCGTAGCCACTCCCACGCCCGCTCGCCGCCCCGAGCAGTGAGGACCAAGGCCGCGGTCGGCACGATCATCAGAGCGCCGAACAACAGGGCCGGGGCGACGCGGACATCGGGAGCCGGGCAGGGATTCGCGAGCGCGCACAACACCGGAATACCCTGAGCCAGCCACAGGAGCAGCCATGTCGCGAGAAGAATGACGATCGCGGGCAGCACCCTTGCCAACGGACCTGCAGGTCGTGTTTCACGAAGCTCCACATCGCCACTTTGGCAGGAATGGAGCGAGCAGGACTAGACGTTGAAGCGGAACTCCACGACGTCGCCGTCCTGCATGACGTAGTCCTTACCCTCGAGGCGCGCCTTGCCCTTCGCGCGGGCCTCGGCGACGGAGCCCGTGGCGACGAGGTCCTCGAACGAGATGACCTCGGCCTTGATGAAGCCCTTCTCGAAGTCGGTGTGGATCACGCCGGCGGCCTGCGGAGCCTTCCAGCCCTTGCCGATCGTCCAGGCGCGCGCTTCCTTCGGACCCGCGGTGAGGTAGGTCTGCAGGCCCAGCGTGTCGAACCCGATGCGCGCGAGCTGGTCGAGGCCCGACTCGTCCTGACCGGTCGACGCGAGCAGCTCGGCGGCTTCCTCGGGGTCGAGGTCGATGAGCTCCGACTCGATCTTCGCGTCGAGGAACACCGCCTGCGCGGGCGCGACGAGCGCGGCGAGCTCCGCCTTGCGCGCGTCATCCGTAAGCACGGCCTCGTCGACGTTGAAGACGAAGATGAAGGGCTTCGCGGTCAGCAGACCGAGCTCCTTGATGGGCGCGAGGTCGATGCCCGATCCCGAGAGCAACTCGCCACGCTGTAGGGCGTCCTGCGCAGCCTTGGCGGCGTCGAGCACGGAGGGGTCGAGCTTCTTGCCGCGAACCTCCTTCTCGTAGCGCGTGATCGCCTTCTCGAGGGTCTGGAGATCGGCGAGCTGCAGCTCGGCGTTGATCGTCTCCATGTCGTTCTGCGGGTTCACGGCGCCCTCGACGTGCACGACGTCGTCGTCAGCGAAGCCGCGGACGACCTGCGCGATGGCGTCGGCCTCGCGGATGTTCGCGAGGAACTGGTTGCCCAGCCCCTCACCTTCCGACGCACCGCGCACGATGCCGGCGATGTCGACGAACGACACCGCTGCGGGAAGGATGCGCTCGGAGTGGAAGATCTCGGCCAGCACCTTCAGGCGCGGGTCGGGGAGGTTCACCACGCCGACGTTCGGCTCGATCGTCGCGAACGGGTAGTTCGCGGCGAGAACCTGGTTCTTGGTCAGGGCGTTGAAGAGGGTCGACTTGCCGACGTTGGGCAGTCCTACGATTCCGATGGTGAGAGCCACGGGCATCCAGTCTACGTGGCCCGCCGGCATCGCCTCCGACCGATCCGGATCGCCCGGCTCGGCGGCGCGCCTCCCCTCCCCTGCTCCGAACGCGGGTGACGCTTGTCCCGTGGCACTGGACTTCACCGCGATCGACTTCGAGACGGCGAACTCCTCCAGTGCATCCGCATGCTCGGTCGGACTCGTCCGCGTTCGCGACGGCGAGGTCGTCGCTTCCGACGGCTGGTTGATCCGCCCGCCCTCCGGCCACGACCGATTCTTCGACATCAACGTGTCCATCCACGGGATCACCGCCGACGCGGTGGAGCATGCTCCCGGCTGGGTGGCGCAACTCCCCCGGCTTCTCGAATTCATCGGTGACGACGTACTGGTGGCACACAACGCCGGATTCGATATGGCCGTGCTGCGCCGCGCGTGCGAGGCGACGGATGCCGCGCTCCCCGCGATCCGCTCGGTGTGCAGCGTGCAGCTGGCACGCAAGACGTATCAGCTCGACTCCTACCGACTGCCGCTCGTGGCCGCCGCCGTCGGCTTCCTCGACTTCGCTCACCACGACGCCCTGGCGGACGCACTCGCGTGCGCACACATCACGATCGATGCGGCCCGTCGGGCCGGCGCGCACGACCTCGTCGAGCTCGCGATGCTGCTGGGGGTGCGCGTGCCCGAGCACGAGCCGATCGGGGCTTCGCTGCTCAGCCCGGCCTGACCGAACCGCTCGCCGGTCTCGGGCCTGGGGACAGTTCCGGAGCGATGTCGGAGGTCCGTGACATGATTCGAACATGCATTCGAATGGCGGACTCGGTAGCGGGATCGGCAGCGACGGTGACGTCGACGTCCTCGCTCAGCTCGTCGCGGATGCCGAGGGCATAGCGGATGCCGCACGGGCGGCACAGGTCCGGGAGGTTCGTCTCCTCGCCGCCGCCGGCCAGCTGGCTGAGTCCCCGGCCGCCGGGTCGTCGGAGAAGATCAAGGCGCGAGAGATGGCGCTTCGCGGGATCGCCGCGGAGCTCGCCGGAGTGTTCGTCACGACCGACCGGACCCTGCAACGCCGGATCGATGAAGCCCGCGATCTGGTTGAGAACTATCCGGTGACGATGACGGCGTGGGAGGACGGGCGCATCGTCCGCGGGCACGTGCGGGTCATTCAAGAGGTCGGATGCCTGGTGCCCGTGGAGGAGCGGGCAGAGTTCGAACGGGTCGCGGTCGAACGGTGCGAGGGCGAAAGGCCCAACCGGGTGCTGGAGGCGTTGCGGATGATCGCGGAGCGGATGCACCCGCGGACGTTCACCGAGCGGCACGAGGAGGCCGCGGCCGGTCGGTGCGTGCGGGTGCAGTCCGGGGCAGACGGGATGTCGGACCTGATCGCGACGCTGCCGACGGTGATCGCGGATGGGATCGTCGACCGGCTGACGCGGCAGGCGCGGGAGATCATCAACGCGCGGGCACAGGCTGACGCTGCGGCCGGCGTCGCTGAGGGGCGAGCCGACGCACCCGACGCGGGCGCCGACGGGAACGGTGGCGCACCCGATGCCGACACCACGATTCGCGACGGGTCGTCGTTCGTCGGTGACGCCCGAACCATCGACCAGGTCCGCGCCGACGTTTTCTCCGACCTTCTCCTCGCCGGGACACCCGCCCTCGATCCCACCGGCACAGGTGACGGCGACGGAACGCTCGGCGCGATCCGCGCGCACGTGCAAGTGGCCGTGTCCGCCCTCACACTGATGGGGCAAGACGAGGGTCCGGCCGACCTCGCGGGGCGCTCCCCCATCGACGCCGCCACCGCACGCAAGCTCGCCGGCAACGCGACCTCCTGGGACCGGCTGCTCACCCACCCCGTCACCGGAACCGTGCTCGAATGCGACAGCTACCGGCCTACCGCCGCCATGGTGCGACTGCTGCGCGCCCGTGACCGGCACTGCCGATTCCCCGGATGCCGACAACCCGCCATCCGCTGCGAGTTGGACCACACGATCGCCGCCTCAGAGGGCGGGGCGACGCACGTGTGCAACCTCGCGAACCTCTGCAAGAGACACCACGACGTCAAACACCACACCCGATGGCACGTCCGACAACTCCCGGGTGGGCGGCTCGTGTGGACCTCACCGACCGGACGCATCTACCGCGAAGACGCACCACCACCACTCGTCGCCTTCACCATCGCCGAGCCACCCGACCCGGGTCCGCCGCCGTTCTGACGAGTCCGCCGTTCGGTAGGCGCTGGTCGGGGGATCAGCTTGCACGGGCCGCAGGTTCGGCGTGCGCTTGCTCGCGATCTCGGGCGTGCGCGGGTCTTCGCTTCGCCAGTGAGGGTCGCCGGTTCGGCGTGCACAGACAAACCCCACCGGGGGCTCCGCCGTTCTGACGGGTCCCCGGTCCGGCCGGCGCTGGTCGCCGGTTCGGCTGCCGGCTCGGTCAGTTCGTGGCCCCGCGTCGGCGCCGCGCGCGTGGGTGCGGAACTACGCGCCGTCACCCGGCGACGGCCGCGCGTGCGGCCATGCCACCCACCCGTTCGGCACGTCGTGGAGCACCTCGCGGGCCCGGGCGAGCCGATCTGGCGGAAAGCCCTCCGCACGCGATTGGCCGGACGCGTCTCCCTCGGGGAAGGTCAACGCGTGCTGCACCGGAAGCTCGACATCAGGCACGACGGCCTCGCGGAAGTTGCCGGTCACGACCGCGAAGACGTGCTGCTCGAGTTCGCGTGCGACCGTCTGCCATTCCTCGTCGCATGCATCGCAACCGCAGAGCGGGTAGTGAGCGTCGAACAGCAGTCCCGAGTGCACCGAAAGCCCCGGATAGGCGTCGAACACGAAAGTGACGGGCGCGCACCGCGGATCGGTCGGGCGCAGGCGCACTGCACGGAGCACATCGAAGGAGCTGGGCCTGTTCAGGTCTTCAGCGACGTGGACGCCGTCCTCGACCTCGATCTCGAAGGTCTCGCGCAGGAACGCGACGAGAGCGTCGGCGACCGCATGCAACGGCGCGAAGCGCTCCGGATGCGTGTCGACCGAGTACGTCTCCTCGGGCGGCGAGCCCGGCCAACGGTTGCCGTACGGGATCACCTCTCCGTCGGCGTCGCGGAACACCGGCGTGTCGATGGCCGGACGCACGTAGCCGTTCATACCGACATCCTCGCTCACCGGCCCCCTTCCGGCGCGGAACGCGCCGCGCCGCATACCCCGCCTCCGGGCGATGTCGGAGCCACCCGGCATCCTGGACGCATGGACGCCGCTCTCGTCTTCATCCTCATCGTCGTCGCCGCGATCGCCGCAGCCGGCGGCTGGTTCGCGGGGTCCGCTCGCGCCTCACGTGAGGGAGCAGCCGACCGCGCGCGGCTCGAGGCTCGCGCGGCGGTGGCCGAGGCCGAGCGCGACGCCCACGCCGAGCAACTGGAACGACAGCGTGAACTGCAGCGCGAGCTGGGAACCCAGGCGCGGCTCGACCAGGCCGCTCGCGATGAACGCGAACGCCGCGAGCAGGCCGTGCTGCGTGCGCTCGCCCCGGTCCAGGAGTCGCTCCAGGCGATGCAGGCCAAGGTCGAGCTCCTCGAGCGCGAACGCAGCGAGCAGTTCGGCTCGGTCGCAGAGCAGCTGCGCCTCGGGCGCGAGACCGACGAGGCACTCCGGTCGACGACGGAGTCGCTCGCCGGCGCCCTGCGCTCGAGCGCCGCGCGCGGCGTCTGGGGCGAGACGCAGCTGCGACGCATCGTCGAGTCCGCGGGGCTCACGCGCTACGTCGACTTCGAACTGCAGTCCAGCATCTCGTCCGACAGCGGCGCGGGACGACCCGATCTGGTCGTGCGCCTCCCCGGCGACAAGGCGCTCGCGGTCGACGCGAAGGTGCCGCTCGACTCCTACCTCGAGGCGAGCGCGATCCCCGTCACCGCGCAGGGTGAAGAGGCGCGACGCCGCAAAGCGCTGCTGGCGGCGCACGTCAAAGCGGTCCGCGCCCACGTCGATGCGCTCGCGAAGAAGGCCTACTGGCAGGGGCTCAGCTCGAGTCCCGAGTTCGTGGTCTGCTTCATCCCGAGCGAATCGCTCCTCGCCGCCGCCCTCGACGAAGACCCGGCGCTGCTCGACTACGCCTTCAGCCGGCGCGTCGCCCTCGCATCACCGGTCAACCTGTGGGCGGTGCTGAAGACCGTGGCCTACACGTGGACGCAGCAGGACGTCTCCGACGAAGCCCGGCGCCTGTTCGACCTCGGCAACGAGCTGTACCAGCGGCTCGGCGGCCTCGCGTCGCACGCGAACGACCTGCGGCGTGCGATCGAGCGGACGGTCGAGTCCTACAACAAGTTCGTGGGCACGCTGGAGAGCAGAGTGCTCGTGACGGCACGGAAGTTCCCCGGCATCGACGAGACCCGGCTCGAGGCGACGAATGCGCCGAGCCCGATCGAGGCATCGACGCGGATGACGACAGCTCCCGAGCTGCTCAGCGCAGATGTCGGCGAGCTTCGCGAACGGCTATGACGTCGCGGTGGAGCGTGTGAAAAGCGGTGGAGCGTGTGAAAAAGTGAGGGTCGCGGGTCAGGCCGGGAACATGTTGACGAGTCCGACGACGGCGACGGAGACCGCGACGAAAGCGCCGATCATCCACCACGCGCTCATCTGATGCCCCTCGGGGTGGCGTCGACGCAGCAGCACGTCCGGACGTCGCGCGGGGTCGATCGTCACCGCGACCTGACCGGTCGGCGGGTTGTTTGCTGTCATCGACATGGTTCTCCCGGGTGCTGACGTGAAGGTGGTCATCGCCGTTGATACCGCTGCCCATTGTGACAGAGCGATGCTGGGAGCATCAGTGGTTGACACGCGGTCGTGTCGTGATAGTTACACTGCCCCGCCCGCCACCAGTGTCAGAGCCACTTCGAGGTGAGGTGCTCCGAGGTGATCCGGCGCAGCGTCCCCGAAGCGCCGCGCAGGACGACGCTCTCGGTGTAGACGTAGTCGCCTTCGCGCCGAACGCCTCCGACCAGCTCGCCGTTGGTCACGCCGGTCGCGACGAAGATCGTGTTCTTGCCGCGCACCAGGTCGTCAGCCTCATACACGTGACCGTCCAGGCTGAGGCCCGCGTCGATCCCACGCTGCTTCTCGTCGTCGTCGCGCGCCCAGAGCCGTCCCTGGATGTGGCCACCGAGGGCCTTGATCGCGCATGCCGTGACGATGCCCTCCGGGCTGCCGCCGATACCGACGCACATGTCGGTGCGCGCGTTGTGCCGCGCCGCGTTGATCCCACCCGCGACATCGCCGTCGCTCATCAGCCGCGTACCCGCGCCGGCATCCCGGATCTCCTGGATGAGCTGCGCGTGACGCGGACGGTTGAGGACCGAGACCACCAGCTCGTCGACCGGCTTTCCGAGAGCCTTCGCGAGCCGCCGGATGTTCTCGGCGATCGGCAGTCGGATGTCGACGACGCCGACACCAGCCGGGCCGGTGACGAGCTTGTCCATGTAGAACACCGACGAGGCGTCGAGCATGGCTCCCCGGTCGGCCACCGCGATGACGGACAGGGCGTTGTTACGCCCCTCCGCGGTGAGGGTCGTGCCGTCGATCGGGTCGACGGCGATGTCGGCCTGCGGTCCGCGACCGGTGCCGACCTTCTCGCCGTTGAACAGCATGGGAGCGGCATCCTTCTCGCCCTCACCGATGACGATCACGCCGTCGAAGTTCACGGTGGTGAGGAACGCGCGCATCGCATCGACCGCCGCCCCATCGGCGAGCTCCTTCTGGCCGCGGCCGATGAACGGCACCGAACGGATCGCCGCCGCCTCGGTCGCGCGCACGAGCTCGAGTGCGAGGTTTCGATCGGGATGCAGCGGACTCATGTCGGCGGTCAAACTCACCATGGGCCACAGCATAGGTGCGGGCAAGCGCGAGGATCCGCCGCTTTCGGCCGCGCGCCCACGAAGGAATAGGGATTCTTAACGATTCCGTACATCCGGCCGCGCCGCGAACCCGTGGCAACAAGCCGCGTCGTTTCTCCGGCCGCCCCGCCGACGGCGGCAGCGGCCTTCGATAAAGTGGGCTCGGTAACACCGCCGATCTGAGGAGCTTCCATGCCCATCGCCACCCCCGAACAGTACGCAGAGATGCTGGATCGCGCGAAGGCCGGTGGTTTCGCCTACCCCGCCATCAACGCTGCCAGCTCGCAGTCCATCAACGCCGTCCTCCAGGGTCTGACCGAGGCCGGCTCCGACGGCATCATCCAGGTCACCACCGGTGGCGCCGACTACTTCGCCGGCCACACCGTGAAGGGCCGCGCGACCGGCGCGCTCGCTTTCGCGAAGTTCGCGCACGAAGTCGCCAAGAACTACCCCATCACGGTCGCACTCCACACCGACCACTGCCCGAAGCCGGCCCTGGACGACTTCCTGCTGCCGCTCATCGCGGCATCCGAGGAGGCCGTCGCCGACGGAGGTCAGCCGATCTTCCAGTCGCACATGTGGGACGGCTCGGCCGTGCCGCTCGCCGAGAACATCGAGATCGCCAAGGAGCTCCTGCCCCGCATCAAGGCGATCCGCGCGATCCTCGAGGTCGAGATCGGCGTCGTCGGCGGCGAGGAGGACGGCGTGCAGCACGAGGGCTCGAACGACGCCCTCTACACGACGACCGGCGACGTCACCCAGGTCGTCGAGGCCCTCGGCCTCGGTGACCAGGGGCGCTGGATCGCCGCGCTCACGTTCGGCAACGTCCACGGCGTCTACAAGCCGGGCAACGTCAAGCTCAAGCCCGAGCTGCTCGGCGAGATCCAGGCCGGCATCGCCTCGAAGTTCGGCACCGGCGAGAAGCCCCTCGACCTCGTCTTCCACGGCGGCAGCGGCTCGACCGACGAGGAGATCGCCCTCGCCGTCGCCAACGGAGTCGTGAAGATGAACATCGACACCGACACGCAGTACGCCTTCACGCGCTCGGTAGCCGGGTTCATGTTCCAGAACTACGACGGCGTCCTGAAGGTCGACGGCGAGGTCGGCAACAAGAAGGCGTACGACCCGCGCGCCTGGGGCAAGAAGGCGGAGTCGGCGATGGCCGCTCGCGTCGTCGAGGCGACCCGCCAGCTCGGCTCGTTCGGCCAGTCGCAGAGCTGACCACCCACCACACGGAACGGCGCCCCGCGGATTCGTCCGCGGGGCGCCGTTCTGTCGTCCTCAGGCGCGCGTCAGCGTCCGGTCGAGAACCCGTCGATCACGCCCGGGTCCGACAGCAGCGGAGCCGCCAGCAGCAGACTCACGATGACGAACGTCACGATCGCGCCGACGAGCGGGATCCACCACGACAGGCGGCGCAGCGACAGGGACCACCAGGACAGCACCGCTGTCAGCAGCCAACCGGCTCCGTAGACGACAGCGGCGGCGATGCCCCAGGCTCGCCCGCCCGCCGGGTCGGCGAGCGTCCCCTCGATTCCCGCCATGTCCATCCAGGTCTGCGCGAAGCCCGTGAAGTCCACCAGCTGCGGGATGGCGCCGAGCACCGTCACCAGCCCGTACGCGAGCAGGGCCACCGTGATGATCCGGTCGGCGAGCCGCGTGGGGCGAGCCGCCGACGTGGTCGGCCGCGGCGACGGAAGCTGCTGTCGTGCGGACTCGTGGGGACGGGATGCCGCTGAGCCGGCCGGCACCTGCGCCGTCTCGACCACATCGGGGTGCGGCGCTTCCCCGCCCAGTGCCGCGATGCGGGCGCGCTGCTCCTCGGGGGTGGCGTACTCGCCGTACTGCGGGCGCGGACGTTCCTGCTCGCTCATGACCGGCCCCGTCCGCCGCGTGCGCGGGCGTCCTGCTTGCCGGCGGCATCCGTCCGCAGTTCCTTCGGCAGTGAGAACATCAGGTCTTCCTCCGCGGTGCGGACCTCGTCCACGTCGGCGTAACCGGCATCCGCGAGGCTCGCGAGCACCTGCTGCACGAGCACCTCGGGAACCGAAGCACCGCTCGTGACCCCCACCGTGCGGACGCCGTCGAGCCACTCCTGACGGATCTCGTCGGCGTAGTCGACGCGGTGCGCGGCGCGGGCGCCGTACTCGAGCGCGACCTCGACGAGCCGCACGCTGTTGGAGGAGTTCGCTGACCCCACGACGATCACGAGGTCGGTCTCGGCCGCGATCTTCTTGATCGCGACCTGCCGGTTCTGGGTGGCGTAGCAGATGTCGTCCGACGGCGGATCCTGCAGCTCGGGGAACCGGACGCGCAGCCGCCGAACGGTCTCCATCGTCTCGTCGACCGACAGCGTCGTCTGCGAGAGCCACACGACCCGCGACGGGTCGCGCACCTCGACGGTGTCGGCGTGCTCGGGCGACGTCACGATCGTGATGTGCTCGGGCGCCTCGCCCGCGGTCCCCTCGACCTCCTCGTGCCCCTCGTGGCCGATCAGCAGGATCTCGCGATCGTCGCGCGCGAACCGCACGGCCTCGCGGTGCACCTTGGTCACGAGCGGACACGTCGCGTCGATCGCCTGGAGCCCCCGATCGGACGCCGCCGAGACCACCGCGGGAGACACCCCGTGCGCGCTGAAGACGACGTGCGCGCCCTCGGGCACGGCGTCGACCTCGTCGACGAAGACGGCTCCCCGCTCCTCGAGCTCACGCACCACGTGGACGTTGTGCACGATCTGCTTGCGCACATAGACGGGGGCGCCGAAGCGCTCGAGGGCCTTCTCGACGGCGACGACCGCCCGGTCCACCCCGGCGCAGTAGCCGCGCGGGGCGGCCAGGAGCACCCGCTTGGCGGCGCCCACAGGGATATCCTGGAGACGGCCGTGACGCCCCGGCACGCGGGGAACGGGCAGCCGGACGGCGGGAGTGCTCACTCCTCGATTCTACGAGGCGCATCCTGCCGGCCGCTCGGAACCGGCCGTGAGGAGCCCCATGCCGTCGTTCGAGACCGCGCCCGATCAGACGCCGCCGCCGGATGCCGTTCATCCCCGCGACTCCTCACCCCAGACGCCGACCTCGATCTCGCGGCTCAACGAGACCATCCGCGACTTCGTACAGCGGTGGAACGCCGTATGGGTCGAGGGCGAGATCACCTCGTGGAACCTCCGCGGCGGTCATGTCTTCGGCCGCTTGAAGGATGCCGAAGCGGATGCCGCGCTGTCGTTCCGCCTCTGGTCGAGCACGCTGCAGCGGCTCGGCTCGAGCCCGCAGGTCGGCGACCGCGTCGTCGCGTGCGTCAAGAGCGACTACTTCGTGAAGTCCGGCGACTTCTCGTTCACCGTCTCGGCCATGCGCCCGACCGGCCTCGGCGATCAGCTCGTCCAGCTCGAGCGTCTGCGCGCGAAGCTTCGGGCGGAAGGTCTGTTCGACGCTTCGCGCAAGAAGACCCTGCCCTTCCTCCCCCACACGATCGGCCTGATCACGGGTGAGCGCAGCGACGCCGAGCGCGACGTGCACCGCAACGCCGAGCTGCGCTGGCCCCATGTCGCCTTCCGCACGGTGCATGCGGCGGTGCAGGGCGACCGGTGCGTACCCGAGACCATCGCGGCGTTGCGCACCCTCGACGCCGACCCCGAGGTCGACGTGATCGTCATCGCGCGCGGGGGCGGCGACCCGCAGACGCTCCTCGGCTTCAGCGATGAGCGCCTGCTGCGCGCCGTGGCCGCGGCGACCACACCCGTTGTCTCGGCGATCGGCCATGAGAACGACCATCCGCTCCTCGACGACGTCGCCGACCTCCGCGCCTCGACGCCGACGGACGCCGCCAAGCGGGTCGTGCCCGACGTCGTGGAGCAGCGCGCGCTCGTCGAGCAGCTGCGCAGCCGCGCCCGCACGCGACTGACCCAGCGCGTCTCGCACGATCTCGCGCAACTCGAGCAGCTGCGCTCTCGACCGGTGCTGCGCAACCCGGAATCGCTCATGACGACCCGTGCCCACGAACTCCACGTCCTCACGGCGCGCGGTCGAGACGTCGTGACGCGCCGCATGGACGCCGCGGGCCACGACGTGGCCCGGCTCCGCGCGACTCTTCGGGCGCTGTCTCCGGGCGCCACGCTCGACCGCGGCTACGCGATCGCGCATCTCGACGAGGGAGTCATCATCCGCGATGCCGCGCAGGCCCCGGCGGGCGCGCACGTCACCGTCACCGTCGGCCGCGGGGCCTTCGCGGCGCGGTCCGAGGGCATCGTCGACGATGGGGCCGCGCCCGCTGAGGCGACGGGCGCACCGGCGAACGCGACGGGCGCACCGGCGGACCCGTCCTAGAATGGCTGACATGACTCCGCCGGCCGAAGGGCTCTCCGCCGACGTCGAGACCCTCAGCTTCGAGCAGGCGCGCGACGAGCTCGTCCGCGTCGTGGCCGAACTCGAACAGGGGGCGCCGACCCTCGAGCAGTCCCTCGCCCTGTGGACGCGCGGCGAGCAGCTCGCGGCCCGGTGCGAGGAATGGCTGCTCGGCGCCAAACGCCGGCTCGACGAAGCGCGCGCCACGCGCGCGGACGACGCGTGATGGCCAAGGGGCCCCGCGTCGTCGCGGAGCTCGGGCGGCCCGAGACGCCCGACGAGACCGCGGCACGGAAGGCCGCGTCGTCGCAGGTCTATCGCTCGAGTCAGAACGTCCGGAACCTGCTCGCAGCGCTCATCGTCACGGTCGCCGTCGTGGCGGTGATCGTCTTCGCGGTGCCGCGCGGCTCGGTCCCCGAGCAGCCCGGTATCGACGTCGCGGCGGTCGCCACCGATGTCGGTTCCGGCATCGGCCGCCAGCTCGTGGCTCCCGATGTCCCCGAGACGTGGCGCGTGAACAAGGCGGAGCTCGCCGGCGACGACGTCCAGACCTGGGAGATCGTCTACGCCCCGGCGAGCGGATACGTCAACGTCCAGCAGGCGTTCGACGCCGACGCAGGCTGGGCGTCGCGGCAGATCAGCGGCTCGCGCACCACGTCGACCGAGACCATCGACGGCGTGTCGTGGGACGTCTTCGAGATCCCCGACCCCGCGCGCGCCGGGAACATCTCGTACGCCTTGACGACGCAGGCGGGAGCAGACACCATCCTCGTCTACGGCGGCGGGGCCATCGACGCCGAGACCGTGCGCACCGCTGCGCGCGGTCTCGCGACCCAGATCGTCGAACTGCAGGAGGAGACACCATGACGTCGACCGCGGCCGCTCCGGCATCCCCCACCCCCCAGGAAGCCTGGGACGAGATGCGCGCGGGAAACATCCGATTCGTCGAAGGCACCCCGCGCCACCCCCGACAGGACGTCGAGCGCCGCCACGAGATCGCCGGCTCGCAGACTCCGCGCGCTGCGCTCTTCGGCTGCTCCGACTCGCGCCTTGCGGCCGAGATCATCTTCGACGAGGGCCTCGGCGACCTCTTCGTCATCCGCAACGCCGGTCAGGTCATCTCCGACTCCGTCGTCGGCAGCCTCGAGTACGCCGTCGCCGTGCTGAACGTCCCGCTGATCGTCGTGCTCGCCCACGACGCCTGCGGCGCCGTGCGTGCCGCGATCGACAGCACGGGTATCGACGCTCCCCCGCTGCCCCCGCTCATCTGGCGTCAGATCTCCCCCATCGTGCCCGCCGTGCGCCGCGTCCTGCGGGCGGGAGCCGACGCCGGCGTGACGCCCGAGACCGTGGACCCCGAGGTCGTGGGCCGCGAGCACCTGCGCGACACCGTCGGCCAGCTGCTCCACGCGTCCGAGCTCATCAGCACGGCCGTCGCCGAGGGGCGGCTGGCGATCATCGGAGCGAACTACCGCCTCGGCGAAGGCGCCGCCGAGGCTTCCATCATCCTCGGCGACGTCCACGACGACGCCGCATCCTGACGACATCCCACCGAGAGAGGAACAACGACGTGACCGACATCGAGTACCGCATCGAGCACGACACCATGGGAGAGGTCCGCGTCCCGAAGGACGCCCTCTACGCTGCGCAGACCCAGCGCGCGGTCGAGAACTTCCCGATCTCGGGCTCGGGACTCGAGTCGAGCCAGATCGCCGCACTCGCACGGATCAAGAAGGCCGCCGCGCTCGCCAACAAGGAGCTCGGCACGCTCGACCCCGCCATCGCGGACGCGATCGCCGGAGCAGCCGATGAGGTCGTCACCGGGCGCTACGACGCGCACTTCCCCGTCGACACGTACCAGACCGGTTCCGGCACGTCGTCGAACATGAACATGAACGAGGTGCTGGCCACCCTCGCGACCCGCGCGCTCGGCAGCACGGTGCACCCGAACGATCACGTCAACGCGTCGCAGTCGTCGAACGACGTCTTCCCCACGTCGGTGCACATCGCCGTGACCCAGGCGCTCATCGACGACCTCATCCCCTCCCTCGACCACCTCGCGGTCGCTCTCGAGACAAAGGCCGAGGAGTGGAAGGACGTCGTGAAGTCCGGTCGCACCCACCTCATGGATGCCACGCCGGTCACCCTCGGTCAGGAGTTCGGCGGCTACGCGCGCCAGATGCGCCTCGGCATCGAGCGCGTCCAGGCCGTGCTCCCCCGCGTCGGCGAGGTCCCCCTCGGCGGGACCGCCGTCGGGACGGGCATCAACACGCCGCTCGGCTTCCCGCAGAAGGTCATCGAGCTGCTCGCGGCCGAGACCGAACTGCCGATCACCGAAGCGAAGGACCACTTCGAGGCGCAGGCCAACCGCGACGGCCTCGTCGAGGCGTCGGGCGCACTGCGCACCATCGCCGTGTCGCTGACGAAGATCAACAACGACATCCGCTGGATGGGCTCGGGGCCGAACACCGGACTCGGCGAGCTCCACATCCCCGACCTGCAGCCCGGGTCGTCGATCATGCCCGGCAAGGTCAACCCCGTCGTCCCCGAGGCGGTGCTGATGGTCTCAGCCCGGGTGATCGGAAACGACGCGACGGTCGCGTGGGCCGGAGCATCCGGCGCGTTCGAGCTGAACGTCGCCATCCCGGTGATGGGCACCGCGCTGCTCGAGTCGATCCGCCTTCTCTCGAACGCCGTGCGCGTGCTCGCCGACAAGACGGTGGCCGGCCTGGAGGCGAACGTCGAGCGTGCCGCCGCGTTCGCCGGCATGTCGCCGTCGATCGTCACCCCGCTGAACAAGCTCATCGGGTACGAGGCTGCCGCGAAGATCGCCAAGCACTCCGTCGCCAAGGGCATCACGGTGCGCGAGGCCGTGATCGACCTGGGCTACGTCGAGCGGGGCGAGCTCACCGAGGCGCAGCTCGACGAGAAGCTCGACCTGCTGTCGATGACCCACCCTGGTTGATAATCGGAGGGTGAACCCGTCGCGGTCGGAAGCCCGGCGCGCGCGCATCCTGGGGATCGTCCTGGTGATCGTGTGCGCCGGCTTCGTCGTCGCCGCCATCGGCTCGCTGCTGGTCTTCCTCCTGCTCGGAGCAGACCTCCCCTGGGCAGCGGTCCTCGTGTTCGCCGCCGTCGGCGCCGGCACCCTCGTGACCGTGTGGCTCGTGGGCTGGCCGCTCCTGGCCACCCCGCCGCGCGAGGCGGCGGCGCAGGACGCGTTCGATGCGGCGGTCGAGTCGCAGCGACGGCTGCTCGACGACGTGCGTCACGAGCTCAAGACACCGATCGCCATCGTGCGGGGGCACCTCGAACTCGTCGACGCGACCGATCCCGCGGATGTCGACGCCGTTCGCGAGATCGCGATCGGCGAGCTCGACCGGATGACGCGTCTCATCGGCGACATCGACCTCCTCGCTTCGGTCGAAGGCGAGCGTTTCGCCATGGACGAGGTCGACATCGAGAGCCTCACCCAGCGGGTCGTCGACCTCGTCACCGTGATCCCCGGACACGAATGGACGGTGGAGGCGACGCAGCGCGGCATCATCCACGGCGACGCCGACCGCCTGCTGCAAGCGTGGCTCCAGCTCGCCGACAACGCCGCGAAGCACACACCGGCCGGCACGGCCATCGAGCTCGGCAGCGGCGTCTACGCGGGAGCCTTCCACCTCTGGGTGCGCGACCACGGCCCCGGCATCCCGCCGGCGGCCCGGCACCGCATCTTCCGCCGGTTCGACCGCGGCGGCCGTCGCCGTTCGGCCGGCGGCTCGGGGCTGGGCCTCGCGATCGTCGACGCGATAGCCAAGGGCCACGGCGGTTCCTGTGCCGTCACCGACACCGCCGGCGGCGGCGCGACCTTCACCATCACGATTCCGCTCCGTTCGAGCCTGCGTCTTCCGGCGCCGGTCCGGGCGGGAGAAGTCGTCCTCCAGCGCAAGGAGATCGGATGACCCGCATCCTGCTCGTCGACGACGAGCCCCACATCATCGCCCTCCTCGAGCGCGCGCTGCGCACCGACGGGCTCGAACCCCTCGTCGCCGAGGACGGCGAGACGGCGCTCGAGCTGCTCGAGACGGAGGAGGTCGACCTGATCATCCTCGACGTGGGCCTCCCGGGCATCGACGGCTTCGACGTGCTGCGACGCGTCCGCGGGTCGGGCTCGGCCGTGCCCGTCATCATGCTGACCGCGCGCAGCGGCACGAACGACACCGTCGAGGGCTTGGACGCCGGCGCGAGCGACTACGTGCCGAAGCCGTTCGTCGTCGCCGAGCTCCTCGCCCGGGTGCGTTCGCGACTGCGCGAGAGCCCGGGCCCGGCCACCGTGATCACCCGCGACGGGGTGAGCCTCGACATGCTGACCCGCCGCGCGACGGTCGACGGGCGAGACATCGATCTGTCGGCGCGCGAGTTCGCCCTCGCCGAACAGTTCCTGCGGCACGCTGGGGAGGTCCTCAGTCGCGAGACCCTGCTCAGCCGCGTCTGGGAGCTCGACTTCGACCCGGGCTCCAACGTCGTCGACGTGTACGTGCGCTATCTGCGAGGCAAGGTCGGCGCGTCGCGCATCGTGACGGTGCGCGGCGAGGGCTACCGCTGGGAGTAAGGCCGGCCCCGGTCTTCCCGAGGCCGGCCTCACTCGGGATCAGCTGAGCTCGCCCGCCTCGAGGAGGTCGGTGACCAGCGCTGCGATCGCCGAACGCTCCGACCGCATGAGCGTCACGTGCCCGAACAGGTCGTGCCCCTTGAGCGTCTCGATCACCGAGGCGATCCCGTCATGGCGTCCCACCCGC
Organism: Microbacterium sp. Yaish 1; assembly: GCF_002245215.1. Taxonomy (GTDB): domain Bacteria; phylum Actinomycetota; class Actinomycetes; order Actinomycetales; family Microbacteriaceae; genus Microbacterium. Next base: position 130,131 of record NZ_NPMR01000002.1, on the reverse strand, counting down.
AGGTTGTCTCGCTGCCCGACGTCGTGGGTGAGCACGACACGCGAGTTCTGACCGATGCGGCTCAGCACCGTCAGCAGGACGTTGCGCTCGAGCGACTGCGCCTCGTCGACGATGACGAACGCGTCGTGCAGCGAACGCCCCCGGATGTGGGTGAGCGGCAGCACCTCGAGCAGGCCGCGGGCGATGATCTCCTCGACGACGTTGCCGGAGACGACCGACCCGAGAGTGTCGAAGATGGCCTGACCCCAGGGGTTCATCTTCTCCTGGGCGTCGCCGGGAAGATACCCGAGCTCCTGACCCCCGACGGCGAAGAGAGGGCGGAACACGATGATCTTCCGCTGCTGCTGCCGCTCGAGCACCGATTCGAGGGCCGCGCACAGCGCGAGGGCGGACTTGCCGGTCCCGGCGCGGCCGCCGAGCGAGACGATGCCGACCTCGGGGTCGAGCAGGAGGTCGATCGCGATCCGCTGCTCCGCCGATCGTCCGTGCAGTCCGAAGACGTCGCGATCGCCCCGGACGAGCCGGAACGAGCCCGGGCCCGTCACCCGGCCGAGCGCGGAGCCCCGCTCCGAATGGATCACGAGTCCGGTGTTCACGGGCACCCCGCGCACCTCGTCGCTCGTAGCGACCTCACTCTCGTAGAGGTCGCTCATCTCGTCGCCCGAGAGGTCGATGCCGGCGATCCCGGTCCACCCGGAGTCGACGGCCTGCTCGGCGAGGTACTCCTCGGCACTGATGCCGAGCGAGGCCGCCTTGACGCGCATCGGCAGGTCCTTCGACACCACCGTGACGGGCTGCCCCTCCTGAGCGAGGTGCATGGCGACGGCGAGGATGCGGGTGTCGTTGTCGCCCAGGCGCATCCCCGCCGGGAGCACCGAGGGGTCGGTGTTCGTCAGTTCGACGCGCAACGTGCCGCCTTCGCCGACGGGAACGGGGAAGTCGAGCCGGCCGTGTTCGACCCGCAGGTCGTCGAGGTGGCGGAGCGCCTGGCGCGCGAAGTACCCGATCTCGGGATCGTGCCGCTTTCCCTCGAGCTCGGTGACGACCACGACGGGGACGACCACCGAATGCTCGGCGAAGCGGAACAACGCTCGCGGATCGCTCAGCAGGACCGACGTGTCCAGCACGTAGGTGCGCAGCTCTTGGTCGAGCTCCTCACCTCCGCCGTGGATGACGCGACGCTGCTGCTCTGTTGCTCGTGCGGCCACAACCCACTCCCCGCCTCGGGTGTCTCACCCGATTCACACGAGTCGACCAGGGGTCACGAGTCGTGAGAAGGCCGACTCGAACGGGCGCCGTGCCCGTTGCGATGACAGTACGGCGGCCGACCCGCGGCGAACGAAACCGACACGCCCGCGAACGTTTCGCGATGGTGAACTCTGCGTTGCGGAACGGGCGCGTCAGCCGCCGAAGCGGCGGTCGCGCGTCGCGAAGTCACGGATCGCGCGCAGGAAGTCCACTTCGCGCAGGTCGGGGCCGAGAGCCTCGACGAAGTAGAACTCGCTGTGCGCGGACTGCCACAGCAGGAAGTCGCTCAGGCGTTGCTCGCCCGACGTCCGGATGACGAGATCCGGGTCGGCCTGTCCGCCGGTGTAGAGGTGCTCGCCGATCTGCTCGGGCGTCAGGCTCTCCGCGAGCTCCTCCATCGACCCGCCACGTTCGTGGTGACTCGTGATGATGCTGCGCACGGCATCGACGATCTCGCCCCGCCCGCCGTAACCGACCGCGAGATTGACGTGCAGACCGGTGTTCTCCCGGGTGCGGTCCTCGGCCTTGGCGAGGACCCGGGCGAGGTCCTCGGGCAGCTGCGCCGCGCGGCCGACGTGCTGCACGCGCCATCCGGGCTCGCTCGAGAGAGTCTCGGCCAGTTCGGCGATGATCTCGAGCAGGTCGGCGAGCTCGCGCGAGTCGCGCTTGGCGAGATTGTCGTGGGAGAGCAGGTAGAGCGACACGACGCGGATGCCGAGCTCGTCGCACCAGCGGAGGAACTCGTACATCTTCGCGGCTCCGGCCCGGTGCCCCTCCGCGGGCGTCGGGTACCCCGCCTGGCGAGCCCACCGCCGGTTCCCGTCGATCATCATGGCGACGTGATGTGGAACGGTCTCCGGCGTCAGGTGCCGGCGCAGCCGGGACGCATACAGTCGATAGAGGGGTCCTCGTCCGCGGTTCGCAGCCACTCCCCTACGCTACTCCCCGCCCTCATGTGAACGCTGGCATATGGCGGAGCGTACGCTCGTGTTGTGACCCGACCCGCACCCGATGAGGGCGCCGACATGCCCCAGCTTCCCCTTCTGGACGCCGCTGCCGTCAGCGCTCAGGTCGAGCTGCGCCCGTCGTGGCGCGGCTGGATCCACGCGGCGACCTTCCCCGTGGCGATCGCCGCCGGCATCGTCCTGATCGTCCTGGCGCAGGGCGCACCGGCGAAGTGGGCGAGCGCCGTGTTCATGACCACCTCGCTGCTGCTGTTCGGCAACTCCGCGCTCTACCATCGATTCGACTGGAAGCCGCGCACGAAGGCCATCCTCAAGCGGATCGACCACGCGAACATCCTCCTCCTGATCGCCGGAACGTACACGCCGCTGGCGGTGCTGGCCCTTCCCACCGAGCAGACCGTGCTGCTGCTGTCGCTGGTGTGGGGCGGCGCGATCGCCGGGATCTTCTTCCGCGTGTTCTGGATACACGCACCCCGCTGGCTCTACGTCGCCCTGTACCTCGCCCTGGGATGGGCCGCCGTGATGTACATCGTGCCGCTGTTCCAGGCCAACGCCGCCATGATGATCCTCGTGATCATCGGCGGCCTGCTCTACAGCGGCGGCGCTGTGGTCTACGCCCTGAAGAAGCCGAACCCGTGGCCGGGACACTTCGGATTCCACGAGATCTTCCACGTGTGCACCGTGCTGGCGTTCCTCTGCCACTGGACGGCGTGCCTGCTCATCGCGCTCCAGCCCGCATACCACGCGGGCTGAGCCGCGTCCGGGCTCAGCGCGTGTCGGCGTCCTGCTCGCCGCGCGCGGCGGCATCCTCCTCGTCGAGCTGCTCGCGCACCTCGGCACGGTAGCGGCCGCGACGGACCCGTCGCAGCATGTCGAGCAGCAGGAGCACGACCGCGATCGTCAGGATCACGATCGCTCCGAAGCCCCACGGACCGGGGGTGACCGACGTGGGGTCGACCGTGATCTCGGGGATCGGTGTCGCCGCCGATGTGAGCCACAGGAGGGAGTTCATGGTTCCTCGATCTGCGCGAGAAGCGCTTAGCCTGGAACCACCAGCCTAATCCCGTCAGAACCCCCTCGGAGACCGCCACGATGACGACGCAGCTCAAGCTCGACCAGCGCTACGGTCGGACGCGCGAGAAGCGTTCCCGCCGCATCCTGATCGCCGTGGCGAGCGTCCTCGGTGCGGCTGTCCTCGGGCTCGTGGCCTGGACGACGGTCAGCGGGGCCGTCACCTCCGTCGACACCGACGCGACCGGGTTCCAGGTGGTCGACGAGCATTCGGTCGTCGTCTCGTTCCAGGTCAGCGGCGCGCGCGACAAGCCGCTCGCCTGCGCGCTCGAGGCGCAGGACACCGAGCACGGCGTCGTCGGCTGGCGCGTCGTGGAATACCCCGCCGCGGACGGCGTCTCGCGAGCCTTCACCGAGACGATCCCGACCGTCGCCCTCGCGACGAATGGTTTGGTGACCTCTTGCTGGATCCCGTAGTCTAGGTCTTTCTTGTGCGCCCCGGTCGGATGCCGGGGCGTTCGCCATAGGCGGCTGTGTGCCGCGCCAGTGCAAGGAGATCACATGTCGAACGACGCTCCCGTCACCTTCCTCACGCAGGACGCCTACGACCGTCTCGTCGCGGAGCTCGAACACCTGTCGACCACGGGCCGCGAAGAGATCGCCAAGCGCATCGAGGCCGCTCGCGAGGAAGGCGACCTGAAGGAGAACGGCGGCTACCACGCCGCCAAGGACGAGCAGGGCAAGCAGGAGGCGCGCATCCGCACGCTCCAGCAGCTGCTCAAGGACGCCACCGTCGGCGAGGCTCCCGAGTCCGATGGCACCGTGCTGTCGGGCACCGTCGTCACCGCGCTCGTCGCGGGCGGCGAGGAGGTCTTCCTGCTCGGCAGTCGCGAGATCGCCGCCGGCTCCGAACTCGACGTCTACAGCGAGGCGTCGCCGCTGGGCGAGGCCATCCTGGGCCTCAAGGAGGGCGACAAGACCTCCTACACCGCGCCCAACGGACGCGAGATCTCCGTGGAGATCGTCAAGGTCGAGACCTACTCGGGTCAGTGACCCTCGGCTTCGCGCCGGCGTCCGTCAATCGGCGACGACCGTCGGCGCGAAGCCGGCATCCTCGAGGATCGAGATCACCTGTGCGCGGTGCTCCTCGCCCCGCGTCTCGACGCTCAGCTGCAGGATCACCTCGCTGATCTGCAGTCCCTGCCCGTGGCGGGTGTGCAGCACCTCGATCACGTTGGCCCCCGCGACCGACAGCAGCTCCGAGACGCGTGCGAGCTGACCGGGACGGTCGGGCAGCGGGATCTGCAGCGTCATGTAGCGCCCGGATGCCGCCAGCCCGTGGGATACGACCCGCTGCAGCAGCAGCGGATCGATGTTCCCGCCGGAGAGGACGGCGACGGTCGGCCCCGACGCCGTGACCTTTCCCGCGAGGATCGCGGCGACGCCGACGGCCCCCGCCGGCTCGACGACCTGCTTCGCACGCTCGAGGAGCACCAGGAGCGCGCGGGCGATGTCGTCGTCCGAAACGGTCACGACCTCGTCGACGAGCTCGCGGATCACCGCGAACGTCTCATCACCGGGCCGCGCGACCGCGATGCCGTCGGCGATGGTCGGCGTCGTCTCGACCGCCAGCGGCATCCCTGCCGCCAGCGACGAGGGATAGGCGGCGGCGTTCTCCGCCTGGACGCCGATAACGCGCACCCGTCGCCCCTCGGCGGCGGCGCGGCCCTTGACCGCGGCGGCGACACCGGCGATGAGCCCGCCTCCCCCGATGGGGATGAGGAGCGTCTCGATGTCGGGCACCTGCTCGACGAGTTCGAGCCCGAGCGTCCCCTGCCCCGTGATGACGTCGGGGTGGTCGAACGGATGGATGAGCACCGCGCCCGTCCGCTCCGCGAACTCCGCAGCCAGCCGGAGCGGCGTCTCGACAGTCGCGCCCTCGAGCACGACGTCCGCGCCGTAACCGCGGGTCGCGAGGAGCTTGGGAACGGGAACCCCGAGCGGCATGAAGATCGTCGCGGGGATGCCGAGCTTCTGCGCTGCGAGCGCGACGCCCTGCGCATGGTTGCCCGCCGAGGCCGCGACCACACCGCGAGCGCGTTCCTCCGCCGTCAGGCGGGAGAGGCGGTAGGTCGCACCGCGGATCTTGAACGACCCGGTGCGCTGCAGGTTCTCGAGCTTCAGGTGCACGGGCACGCCCAGGAGATCCGAGAGGTGCTCGGAGTATTCCATCGGCGTGCGGGTGACGACGCCGTCGAGCACGGCTGCCGCGGCGTCGAGATCGGCCGGAGTGGGTCCGGTCATGCGTTCTTCCTCCGGTCTCGGGGCACGGTGCTCCAGATCATCTCATCGGGTCGCGGGGCGACCCCTGTCTCCCACGAACGTCGCGATATGTAGAGCACGACGACGTTGACGAATGCCGCCAGCGGCACGGCGAACAGGGCCCCCGGGATGCCGGCCACCATCGCACCCCCGGCGACGACGATGACGACGGCGAGCGGGTGGACCTTGACCGCGGATCCCATCAGGAGCGGCTGCAGGATGTGGCCCTCGACCTGCTGGACCCCGAGCACGATGACGAGCATCCACAGGGCGATCCAGGGGCCGTTGTAGACGAGCGCGAGGAAGACGGCGAGAGCTCCCGTGACCACGGCACCGACGAACGGGATGAACGCTCCGAGGAACACCAGCACCGCGATGGGAGCGGCCAGCGGCACGCCGAGGAACAGGGCGCCCAGACCGATGCCCGTCGCGTCGATCGTCGCGACGAGGAGCTGGGTCCGGGCGTAGGTCACGACCGTGCGCCATCCGGTGCGCCCGGCGCCGTCGACCGCCGGCCGAGCCTGACGCGGGAAGAGGCGGACGACCCAGCGCCAGATGCGCCCGCCGTCAGCGAGGATGCACAGCAGGATGAACAGCACCAGCAGGGCGCCGGTCGCGACATGACCCACGGTCGAACCGATCGCGAGGGCACCCGACCACAGCAACGACGCCTGTTGCTCGAGGAAGCCCCAGCCCTGCTGGAGGAGGTCGTCGATCTCCGTCGAGGTGAGATGGAGCGGTCCGTCGATGAGGTACTGGCGCAGCTGACCGACCGCTTCGACCGTGCGCGCCTGCACCGATGCCCACTGCCGGCTGATCTGCCAGATCGCGAGCCAGAGCAGGCCCGATATGACGGCGATCGTCGCGAGCACGCTCAGCACGATCGCGGCCCAGCGCGGCACGCGGTGCTCCAGCATCCAGAGAAGCCCGGGCCACAGGAGCGCGGCGATGAGGATCGCGATGAGCAGCGGGATGACGAGCAGTTTCAACTGGATGATGATCCAGATAGCCACGCCGGCGGCGGCCGCGACCACGAGCAGTCGCCACGAGTACGCCGTAGCGAGACGCAGGCCGCGAGGAATGCTCGTCGACGTCTCGGTGGCAACGGTGCGGTTGCGCAGGGCGTCGAGGAACGACCGCCCGACCTTGTCGTCGCTCATCCCGTCAGTCTAAGACTCCGGCGGAGGCACGCCCGACCGCCCGGAGCCGTCTCAGAGCGGGTGCTCAGAACTGGACGCGCGGGGGCTCGGCGATCGCCGCCCCGTTCTCGACCTCGAAGAACTCGCGCTCGGTGAATCCGAGGCTGCGGGCGAACAGGTTGTTGGGGAACACCTTGATCTTGGTGTTCAGCTCGCGCACGCCGCCGTTGTAGAAGCGGCGAGACGCCTGGATCTTGTCCTCGGTGTCGACGAGCGCCTGCTGCAGTTGGAGGAAGTTCTGGCTGGCCTGCAGCTGGGGGTACGCCTCCGCAACCGCGAAGAGCGACTTCAGAGCCTGCTGCACGTGGCCTTCCGCCACGCCCGCCTCCGCGGGTCCGCTCGCCGACAGGATCTCCGCGCGGGCACGGGTGACGTTCTCGAACACCGCCTTCTCGTGAGCGGCGTAGCCACGAACGGTGTCGATGAGGTTGGGGAGCAGGTCGGCGCGGCGCTTCAACTGCACCGTGATGTCGCTCCAGGCCTCGTCGACACGGACGTTCAGCGCCACGAGCGAGTTGTACGTCGCCCACAGATAGATGCCGACGATGGCAAGCAGTGCGACGACGACGATGACCGGGATCAGCCACTCCATTGCATGTCCCCTCTCTCCGCGACCAGTCTAACCAGCGAGCCTCCGGCCGAATCCGCCGCGCGGCGGAACTCGCAGGTCTTACCCACCGGGGGCGAGTCGGGAGAGCAGCTTGGCGAGCTGCGCCTGTTCGGGGTCCGAGAGCGGAGCGAGCGCTACCCGCTCGGTCTCCAGATGGTCGGGGAGCACGCGTTCGACGACGGCGCGACCCTCCGCGGTCAGCCGGACGATCTTGCCCCGCCCGTCGGCCGGGTCGGGATGGCGGCTGACGTAGCCGAGACCCTCGAGCCGGTTCAGCCGCTGCGCGACGGCACTGGAGGTGATCATGGCGTCGGCAGCGAGTGCGGCCGGCGTCAGCTCATAGGGCGCGCCCTGCCGGGTCAAGGTCGCGAGGACGTCGAAAGTCGCGGCGTCGATGCCGTGGCTCGCGAAGGTCGCGGCGAGCCGCGCATCGACGGATGCGGCAGCCCGCCCGAGTCGCCCGATGACGGCCATCGGGCTCACGTCGAGCCCGGGTTTCTCGCGTGCCCACTGTTCGAGGATCCGGTCCACGTGGTCCATGTCCGTCATCCTAGTCGCTAAGCACTTCGCTATAGTGGCTAAGTGCTTAGCAATCGTGCCGCTCTCGTCGCCCTCACCACCATCGCGCCCGTCGCGTGGGGAACCACGTACCTCACCACGACGACGTTCCTCCCGCCGGGGCATCCCCTGCTGATCGCGACGGTACGCGCGCTGCCGGCCGGACTGATCCTGCTCCTCGCCGCCCGGCGGCTCCCCTCCGGATCGTGGTGGTGGCGCTCCTGGGTGCTCGGCGCCCTGAACTTCACCGCGTTCTTCGGGTACCTCTTCGTCGCCGCCGATCGGCTCCCCGGAGGTGTCGCGGCCGTCGTCGGCGGCATCCAGCCGCTCCTCGTAGCGGTACTCGGGTGGCGGATCCTGTCGGAGCGTCTCCCCGTCGTGACGGTACTCGCCGGTGCCGCCGGGGTCGTCGGTGTCGGACTCATCGTCGCGCCGGGCGGCGCGGCCCTCGACCCGGTCGGCGTCGCAGCGGCGCTCGGCGGAGCCGTGTCGATGGCCGTCGGGACCGTGCTGACCAAACGTTGGGGCTCCGGCCAGCCGCCGCTCGCGATGACGGCGTGGCAGCTGCTCGCCGGCGGGCTCCTGCTCGCCGTGCTCACGGCGTTCGTCGAGCCGCTCCCGGACGCGCTGCCGACGGCGACCGAGGTCGGCGCCTACGCGTACCTCACGCTCATCGGCACCGCCCTCGCCTACGTGCTGTGGTTCCGGGGCGTGCGGTCGCTGCCGACGCGCCTGCCCGCCTTCGTCGGACTGCTGAGCCCCGTCGTGGCCGTCCTGCTCGGGCTGATCGTCGCGGGAGAGACCCTGAGCACACTGCAAGCCCTCGGCTTGGTGGCTGTGCTCGCATCGGTCACGGCCGCGGTGGCGCAGCCGCGCCCGAAGACGCCGCGCGTACCCCCGGTGGGACTCGAACCCACACTGAAGCGATTTTAAGTCGCCTGCCTCTGCCATTGGGCTACGGGGGCCCGGTCCCACGTTACCGGCCCCGCGCCGGCCCCTCGCCTGGCAGCACACGCCCGCTCACAGCCCGCGAAGGGGCGCGACCCGCCAACCCGCGCCAGGGGCGCCGTGAGCAGAAACGACGAGGCCCCCGTCACCGTGCGGTGCGGGGGCCTCGCGGCGGCTGGGTGTCAGCTCGCGTTGACCTTGTTGTCCTTCTCGGCCGGGGCCACCGCCGCGGCGCCCTCGTCCTTCGCGACGCTCTTGGGGTCGATCGGCGGCTGCGGGTTCTCGGCGGCCGGCTGCGCGGGGCGCGGACGTGCGGCGAACTCCTCGAACGCGGCGCGCGGGGTGAGCGTGCCCTGAAGCGCGACGTTGTCGCGCCCGAGCCAGAAGTTCATCCACCAGTCGCCGACGACGCGCCACTTGCGCTCCCACGAGGGCATAGCGAGGCCGTGGTAGCCGCGGTGCGCGACCCAGGCGAAGAAGCCCTTGATCGCGATCTTGCCCGACTGGAACACGCCGTTGCCGAGGCCGAGACCGGCGACCGCACCGAGGTTCTTGTGGAAGTACTCCCGAGGCGTCTCACCGCGCAGCACCGCGACGAGGTTCTTCGCGAGGAGCTTGGCCTGACGCACGGCGTGCTGCGCGTTGGGCACGCAGTAGCCGCCCACGCCGCCGCCGCTCAGGTCGGGGACGGCCGAGATGTCACCGGCAGCCCACGCGCCCTCGACGATCTCCTCGGGCGTGCCCACCCGGAGGTCGGCGCGCGTGCGGATGCGGCCGCGCTCCTCGACGGGCAGGTCGCTGCCGCGGACGACGGTCGGGTTCGCCATGACACCGGCGGTCCAGATGATGACGTCGGTCGGGATGACCTCGCCCGTCGACAGCGCGACGTTGCCGCCCTCGGCGCCCTGGACCTGCGTGTCCAGGTGCACGTTGGCGCCCTTCTTCGCGAGGTCCTTCAGCACCCACTGGCTCGTCTCGAGCGAAACCTCCGGCATGATGCGGCCCATGGCCTCGATGAGGTGGAAGTGCGTGTCCTCGAAGCGCAGCTGGGGGTAGTTCTTCAGCAGCGACGACGCCATGGCGCGCAGCTCGGCGAAGACCTCGATGCCCGCGAAGCCGCCGCCGACGACGACGACGGTCAGCAGACGGTCGCGCTCGGGACCGGCCGGGAGGTTCGCCGCGCGGTCGAAGTTGGTGAGGATGCGGTCGCGGATCGCCATGGCCTCTTCGACCGTCTTCAGGCCGATCGCGTTGTCGGCGATGCCCGGGATGGGGAAGGTGCGCGAGACGGCGCCGGCGGTCACGACGATCTGGTCGTAGCGGTGCTCCCACGGCTCGCCCTCGGCGGGCGTGATCGTGGCGACCTTGTTCGCGTGGTCGATCTTCGTGACCTTCGCGTTGACGACGTTCGTGCGCTTGAGGTGACGACGGAGACCCACGACGACGTGGCGGCCCTCGATCTCACCGGCCGCGACCTCGGGGAGGAAGGGCTGGTAGGTCATGTACGGCAGCGGGTCGACGATGGTGACCTCGGCCTCACCCTTGCGGAGGTGCTTCTCGAGCTTCCACGCAGTGTAGAAGCCGGCGTAGCCGCCACCGACGACGAGGATCTGGGGCACAGATGTGGACACGTTCGGAAGAACTCCTTGATCGGGGGCTCGGCTAGCGCGACGCGCGGGCCGATCGGATGCGCCGGACAGCAGCAGTGACGCCGAGCGCCACCAGTATAGCGGCCATGGTCGCACCCACGAGCGGGACCGTCCCGTACAGCAGCGTATTCATGCTCGGCAGCAGCGGCGAACCGGCCTCGGACGGAGGGTCGGCGGCGGGCAGCTCCGGAAGCGCGACGGGCGAGGTCGTGGGCTGCGGTGCGGGCGCCTGCTCCGCACGGCGATAGATGCGCACCCATTCCGCGAGATCGCCCATCGGGTTCTCCGACACGGCCGGAACAGCGGCGGTCACCGCGGCCGCGGCATCCAGCAGCCCGTACCCGTAGAGCGGGTCGGGTTTCGCCGAGACGCCGGGCACGGCCCGCGCGGTCTTGATGATGCGGTTGATGACGTTGTTCGCGTCGAGTCCAGGGTGCGCCGAGCGCACCAGCGCCGCGACGCCCGCGACGATCGGGGCTGCGCCACTGGTTCCGTCCCACACCACGATCCGGCCGTCGGCGGAGACCCCGAGCAGGCCCTCGCTCGGCGCCGAGATGCCGATCGTGATGCCCTGCGTCGACGCCTCTTGGCTCGCGACTCCGCCGCGGTCGACACCGCCGACGGTGAGGACGCCCGGGATCGTCGCCGGGGCCCCGACGCGGTCGGTGCCGGTCCCCCGGTTGCCGGCGGCGACGACGACCACGACATCGTGGTCGTACGCGTACTGGAAGGCCGTGTCCCACGACGGGTCCCATTCGAGGAGGTTCGTCGTGAAGGAGAGGTTGATGACGTCGGCGCCCTGGTCGACGGCCCACGTCATGGCGTCGGCGACCTGCGTGGCGAACGGGATGTCAGAGCTGCCGCCGAATCCGATCGACAGCGACAGCAGCTTCGCTTCGGGCGCCACCCCGATCATCCCGGTGTCGGGACCGGTGCCGCGGGACGCCGCCAGCGAAGCGACCCAGCTGCCGTGGTCGCGGTCGTCGCCTCCCACCGGAGTGCGGCCGTCGGCGCTGCCCGAGCCCGAGAAGTCCGCTCCAGCGCTGACCGCCCCCTCGAACTCGGCCGGGCCGCGTCCGATGCCGGTGTCGATGACGGCGATCGTCGTTCCTGCACCGCGCGTGGTCTGCCACGCCGTGCGGATGCCGTAGTCGTCGAGCCAGTACTCCGCCTGACGCGCCGGGTCTGCCGGGGGCACCACCGCTCCCGCCGTCGCCGCGGTGACGACGAGCACGCCGACGACGGTCGCGCGCAGGAACCGCCCGACGCGCCGCGTCACGCGGCCACCCGGGGGTTCGCGCACGTGCACCGCTCGGGCGACCAGGTGGATCGCTCCAGCGCGAGGTCGCCGATGGGGTTGACCCCCGGGCCGGCAGCCAGTGCGTGGGCGGCGACCGCGTGCAGGCACTTGACGCGCGTCGGCATCCCTCCGGCGGAGATGCCGGCGATCTCGTCGACCTCGCCGTACGCGGCACGGTCGGCGAGGTACCGCTCGTGGGCACGCTGATAGGCCGCGGCGATGTCGGAGTCGTCGGCCAGCAGGTCGGAGAGCTCCCGCATGACATGGGTCGCCTCGAGGGCCGACATGGCCGCTGTCGCGCCGGGGTGGGTCAGGTAGTAGAACGTCGGGAACGGCGTGCCGTCGGGCAGCCGCGGCTCGGTCGACACGACCGTCGGGTTGCCGCACACGCAGCGCGCCGCGATGCCCACCACACCGCGCATCGGGCGTCCCAGCTGCTCGCGCATGACCTCGAGGTCGGCGTCGGTCGCGGGCGTCAGAGCGGGAGCAGTCACCCTGACAGGCTACCGTCCGCCGCTGGCTGGCTCCTGGGGCGGCACGGCGCCGGTGCTCACGGGCCGGTGGCGGCCGTGCGCGCGGATCCGCTGGTCACGACCGAACGCACGAACTGCGACATCCAGTCGGTGCGGGTGCGTTCGACGTCGCTCGAGACCGCCGCCGGATCATCGGGCACGGCGGATGCCGGGAGATCGTCGTCGATGAGGTAGACGACTTCGCCGGGACGCACGTAATAGAGCCGATCGCGCGCCTGGGTCATGATGAACGCCGGATCCCGCCACTGCTCGCGCTCGGCCGAGAGGGCGTCGACCTCGTCCTGACCGACGCGGACCGATTCCTCCAGCGCGGCGATCTGGGCGCGCTGATCGAGGTAGGTGCTGACCGACGGGACCAGCACGCAGGCGGCCAGCACGACGAGTCCCAGCATGATGAAGGCGAAGCCCGACACCCGGATGCCGCCCATCCACTCGCGAACGTCGACACGCCGCCGGGAACGAGAAGAGGGAGCCGTCGTCTTGACCACGGCTCCCCCTCTCATGACGTTTCAGCGCAGATCAGCCCTGGAATCGCGGGAACGCAGCGCGGCCGATGAACTCCGCGGCGTCACCCAGCTCCTCCTCGATGCGCAGAAGCTGATTGTACTTCGCCACGCGCTCCGAACGCGCGGGCGCGCCGCTCTTGATCTGACCGGCGTTGACCGCCACCGACAGGTCGGCGATGGTCGTGTCCTCGGTCTCACCCGAACGGTGCGAGAGCATCGTGGTGTAGCCGGCGCGGTGCGCGACCGCGATCGCGTCGAGCGTCTCGGACAGCGTGCCGATCTGGTTGACCTTCACCAGGAGCGAGTTGGCGGCCTTGCGGCGGATGCCGTCGGCCAGGCGTGCCGGGTTCGTGACGAACAGGTCGTCGCCGACGAGCTGCACCTTGTCGCCGAGCTTCTCGGTGAGCGCGGTCCAGTTGTCCCAGTCGTCCTCGGCGAGGGCGTCCTCGATCGTGACGATCGGGAAGTCGTTGACGAGCTGCACGTAGTAGTCCGTCAGCTGCTCGGCGTTCCAGTCCTTGTTGTCGAGGCGGTAGACGCCGTCGTTGAAGAACTCCGTCGCCGCGACGTCGAGACCCAGGGCGATCTCGGAGCCGGGCTTGAAACCGGCCTTCTCGATCGCCTTGACGAGGAACTCGAGGCCCTCGCGGTTGCTGGGCAGGTCGGGCGCGAAGCCGCCCTCGTCGCCGAGACCGGTGGCGTAGCCGGCAGCCTTCAGCTCGCCCTTGAGGACGTGGTAGACCTCGGTGCCCCAGCGCAGCGACTCGCTGAAGGTCTCGGCACCGATCGGCGCGAGGAAGAACTCCTGCATGTCGATGCCGTTGTCGGCGTGCTCGCCACCGTTGATGACGTTGAACAGCGGGACGGGCAGGACGTGCGCGTTCGGTCCGCCGAGGTAGCGGAACAGCGGCAGGTCGGCCGAGTCGGCCGCGGCCTTCGCGACGGCCAGCGAGACGCCGAGGATGGCGTTCGCGCCCGTGCGCGACTTGTTCTCGGTGCCGTCGGTCTCGATGAGGATCTCGTCGATGATGCGCTGCTCGCTCGCGTCGACGCCTTCGATCGCGGGGCCGAGCTCGTCGATGACGGCGGTGACGGCCTTGAGCACGCCCTTGCCGCCGTAGCGGCTCTTGTCGCCGTCGCGGAGCTCGTACGCTTCGAACGCGCCGGTGGAAGCGCCGGAGGGGACGGCCGCACGCTGGACGATGCCGTCGTCGAGGAGCACCTCCACTTCAACGGTCGGGTTGCCACGCGAATCCAGAATCTCGCGTGCGCCTACAGCCTCGATCAGTGCCACAGGGGTACTCCTTGCTTGTGGAGGGTGAGTCGTGGAGCGTCGTCGGTCCACTCTGAGTCTAGTGATGAGCGCGGATGCCGCCAGCGGGCCTGCCGGGACTATGACGCGGGGTCGACGCGCAGCGCGATCGCGACCCCGTCCCAGCCCTTGAGATCGAGGGTCTGCAGGGCGGTCGCGTCGAACCGCGGGTCGCGGGCGAGCATCTCGAGTCCTCGGCGGGTGCCCGCCACCTGCTCGTCCTCCGTCGCGGGATCGCTGACACGTCCGGCGCGGACGACGTTGTCAACCACGACGATCGCACCGGGGCGGGTCAATCGCGCCGCGTGGTCGAGGTAGATCGTGTTGGATTCCTTGTCGGCGTCGATGAACACCAGGTCGAACTCCTCGTCGACGTCGGGGAGCACGTCGGCGCCACGACCGACCCGCACCTCGACGCGGTCGTCGACCCCGGCCCGCGCGATGCTGGTGCGGGCGACCTCCGCGTTGCGCGGCTCCGCCTCGATCGTCAGCAGCCGCCCGTCCCCCGGCAGCGCACGGGCCATCGCGATCGTGGAGAACCCGCCGAGCGTGCCGATCTCGAGAACCCGGCGTACGCCACCGATGCGGATGAGCAGCTGGAGCAGCTTGGCGCTGAGCGGGGAGACCTCGATCGCGGGGAGCCCGGCCGCACGCTGGTCCGCGAGAGCGGCATCCAGATCCGGATCGGGTGTCACGAGGGTGGCCGTCAGGTACGCGTCGGTGCGTCTCCAGGTGTCGGGAGTGGGGTCGGTCGTCATGCTCTCAGCCAACCGCACGACGTCCGCGCGCGCCAGCATCCGCGCCGCCGTCACCTCATCGAGGGCCGCGGACACCGCCGGGAGCAGCGCGTCGGCGGTGCGCCGGTATCCGAGGGCGCTGGGGTGGAACCGGTCGAGAGAGAACATCTCGTCCGGGCGGTCGACGAATACCGGCCCCACGGCGCGGCGGAGGGAGACCACCCGCGCGCCGGCGGCCCGCGCCGCCGTCTCCTGGGCGTCCGCGAGCGCACGCGACGCCCGCGACGCGAAGCTCCGCAGCGGCTGCGGCACGGGACGGAGGGCGCCGAGGTCGGGGCATGTGCCGACCACGACGGCGCACCCTCGGGAGCGCAGCGCCTCGACCGCATCGGCGAGACTGCGCGCGGCGTCTCCGGGAGGGATCCGGTGCGTCACGTCGTTGCCGCCGACGACGATGACCGCGATGTCCGCGGCAGCGTCGTCGCCGAGGGCTGCGATCTGGTCGAGCAGGGTCGACGATTCCGCTCCGACGACGGCACCGGTCCGCAGCCGCACCGGGCGGCGCGCCCGCTGCGCGATGCCCCGCGCGATCCGACCACCGAGGGTGTCCTTCCGGCGCTCGGCGCCGAGGCCCGCGGCAAGCGAGTCGCCGAGCATGACGAGACGCACGGGCTCACCCGCGTACGAGCGGCGCCACAGTCGGTCCGCGTCGACGGCGAGCTCGCCCAGCGGCTTCCCGATTCGCTCCCGTGCGAGGGCGGCCTGCCGGGTGAGCACGACGCGCGAGGTGAGCGCGACGGCCCCGGCCGAGATCACGGCGCCGCCGACGGCAGCGGCGATGCGCACCGCAGGTGTGGTCATGGGGCCAGCACAACACCGCCGGGTGAACGGACGCGGAAGGCCGTCCGACGCTCATGCGAACGTGACCGGGGTTCCTCAGTCCGCGACGGGTGGGATGCCGAGATCCCGCACGAGGTAGATCCAGGGGAACGCCCGGCAGCCGACCTCCCAGCCTTCCTGACGCTCCCGATCCAGCGAGACCCGCCACAAGATGCGGCGATGCTCCCATTGAGTGTCGGTGCGTCGCATCCGGTGCGCGAGCATCCCGGCTCCCACGGTCCGCCACCCCTGCCGCCCCGCCGCCTCGAGTTCGGGCAGCTCGTCGAACGCGGTGACGGGTCCGAGCCAACGTTCCTCCCCCGACGCCTCCCCCGCCGACGGCTCAGCTCCGAAGCGTTGCTGGGCGGCCTGACGAGACATCCCGAGCTCCGCACCGATGCGCGACCAGCTGGCTCCGCCGGCTCGCGCCGCCACGACCGACCGGTGCAGAAGTGTGCGCGCCGCACGCTCGGCAGCGGCGCTGGCAGCGATGACCCGCACGTGCCCCTCGGCGTCGATTCCCTCCGCCTCCTCCACCCCTGCGGCATCGAGAACGATGCGACCGATGTCGTCGCCGATGCTGTCGATGCTCGCTGGGGCGGTGCTGGCTCCGCCGTCGGGACCGCTGACGCGGCGAGGGCTCACACTGAGCCGTTCTCGCGAGCGGGGAGCCACATCGAAGCCGGCAGAGCACGCCTCATTCCGGTGACCAGACCCGAGAGATAGGCCGCGACCACGATCAATCCGACCCCCGTTCCGAGCGCGAAGCCGCCCCAGAAACCCGAGAAATCGAACCCGACGGCCACCAGAGCGAGGAGCGCTCCGGCTATAGCGGCCACCGCGGCCGCCCGTCGGAGCCGGATGATTCGGTGGGGTGAGGTGCGCTCGTCCATGCGTCAAGCTTAAGTTGACATATGGATAGCGTCAACCTCTCGTTGACGACGAGCTCGTGCTCAGCCGATCGGGCGTGGCTCGGCCGATCGGACATCCTCCCCCGCGCGCAGCGCGACGAACGAGGCGTAGCCGTCGGCGGCGGCGCGCTCCAGCAGCGCCTTGAGGTTCTTCGGGCGCTGCTCGAGCCGCACCCGGGAGCCGGTCGCGACCAGGTGCGACTTCGCGGCGAGGAGTTCGGGAAGCGGCACGTCACGATCGTGGACCAGCACGATGCCGGTGCGGTCACCGCCCGCAGACGAGCCCAGCAGGTCGACGAGCCGTTCGAACCCCAGCGAGAAGCCCACGGCGGGCACGTCCGAGCCGAGGAACCGGCCGATCATGCCGTCGTAGCGACCGCCCCCGCCCAGCGAGTACGACACCGACGGGTGCGCGAGCTCGAAGATCGTGCCGGTGTAGTAGCCCATGCCGCGCACGAGGAACGGGTCGAAGACCAGCGGCACCTCGGCCGAGCCGCCGCGCGCGGCGCGCACGGCCTCTCCGATGCCGACGAGGTGGGCGATGACGTCATCGCCGACGCCCTCGGGCAGTCGCGAGCGGATGCCGTCGGCGTCGAACCCCGCGGCATCCGACTGCGGACGACGAAGGAACGCCTCGAACGCATCAGCGGCGGCCGGCGTCGCGCCGCGCTCGCGCAGCTCGGCGACGACTCCGTCGGTGCCGAGCTTGTCGAGCTTGTCGATCGTGATGAGCACGCCCGGGCGCTCGGCCTCGGCGAAACCGAACGTCGCGAGCATCGCGTCGAGCACGCGCCGGTCGTTGACGCGCACCGAGGCTCCGGACAGTCCGAGCGCGTCGAGCACGTCGAGGCTCGCCGTCATCAGCTCGGCCTCCGCGCGCGGAGTCGCGTCGCCGATGATGTCGATGTCGCACTGCACGAACTGCCGGTAACGACCCTTCTGCGGCCGCTCGGCGCGCCACACCGGCGCGATCTGGATCGCGCGGAACACCGTCGGCAGCTCGGCACGGTGCGAGGCGTAGAAGCGGGCGAGCGGCACAGTGAGGTCGTAGCGGAGCCCCAGATCGGTCAACGAGGCCGGGTCGTCGGCCGCGGCACGGATGCCGTCGGCGTCGAGCCCGCGGGCGAGCACGTTGTAGGCGAGCTTCTCGTTGTCGCCGCCGATGCCGGCGTGGAGCCGTCCGTACTCCTCCATGACCGGCGTCTCGATCTCGTCGAAGCCGTGCGCGCGGTAGCGCTCGCGGACGACGGCGAGAACGCGCTCGCGGCGGGCCTTGTCGGCGGGGAGGAAATCGCGCATGCCGCGCGGCGGGTTCACGGTGGGCACCGTCCTATCCTTCCAGGTCGGCGGCGGCGCCACCGGCGCCCTCGGCCGCGCGGATGTCGGCGTCGAGGATGCGCAGCCGTTCGCGAAGCGCGCGTTCGGCATCCCATCCCTGGGCGCGGGCGTGCGCGACCAGCGCAAGCAGCACATCGCCGAGCTCGGCCTCGTCGGCGGGCGGCTCCGCGGGGAGCGCCGGTGCCGCCGACAGGACAGGAGCCGATTTCGCGAGCATCTTCTGCGCGAGAGCGAGCGTCGGCATGTGGACGGACACGCCGTCGAGCACGCTCGTGCGGGTTCGCTTCTCTGCCGCCTTCGCCGCGTTCCACAGCACCAGCACCTGCTCCGGCGTCTCGGCCGTCTCGTCGCCGAAGACATGGGGATGCCGCCGCACCATCTTCTCCGTGAGCCCACGGGCGACGTCGTCGATGTCGAAGGGCTCGGATGCCGATCGCGACGCGATCTCGGCATGGAACAGCACCTGCCAGAGGAGGTCGCCCAGCTCCTCGCGAAGATCCGCAGCGGTACCGGCCTCCACGGCGTCCACGACCTCCGCCGACTCCTCGACGAGGTACGGGACGAGGTCGCGATGGGAGACCTGCGCCGTCCACACGCATCGGTCGCGGACGGCGCGCATCGTGTCGGCGGCAGCGCGCAGCGGATCGGACATCGGGCTCCTTCGGACGGGGAGTCCCAGGCTAGTCCGGCGTAACACAGCGGGGTCGGGCGGCTCGTGTATGACGACCGTGTCAATCGGACCCCGCGCGTGCCAGTAATTTGGGAGGCATGCGCGAGCTGACCCGAACCGAAGCGATCGATCTCGTCGGCCGATACGAGGCCGAGCAGGAGATTCCCGAGGCGATGCGCTCCGACGTGCGCATGCTCGGTTCGATGCTGGGACAGGTGCTGCGAGAGAGCGGCTCCCCCGGGCTCTTCGACGACGTCGAACGGCTGCGGGGCGCCACCATCCAGGCCTACACCGACGACTCCCCGGAGGCGTTCGAACGGGCTGCCGCGATCGCCGAATCGTTCAGCGTCGACCGCGCCGACGAGGTCGCGCGCGCGTTCACGGTCTACTTCCACCTCGTGAACCTCGCCGAGGAGCACCAGCGTGTCCGGCTGCTGCGCGAGCGCGCCGGCATCTCCGACCAGGACAGCGCGAGCGACTCGATTCCCGCCGCCTACGCCCAGCTCTCGAGCGAGGTCGGCGAAGACGAGGCCGCTCGGCGTCTGCGCGAGCTGCGTTTCCACCCCGTCTTCACCGCTCACCCGACCGAGGCGCGGCGGCGCGCGGTTTCGCAGAGCATCCGGCGCCTGGTGACCCTGCTCGAGACGCTCGAGAACTCCGCCGCGGGAGGCGCCGAGCACCGCCGCGCACGCCGGCGCATGCTCGAGGAGATCGACACCCTGTGGCGCACCTCGCCGCTGCGCGCGGAGAAGCCGACGCCGACCGACGAGGTGCGGGCCGTCATGGCGGTGTTCGACGACACGCTCTACACGACCATCCCCCTGGTCTACCGCCGCCTCGACGACGCGCTGCAGGGCGAGGTCGCCGGCAGCCGTCCCCCGGTCGTGGCGCCGTTCGTTCGCCTGGGCACGTGGGTCGGCGGCGACCGCGACGGCAACCCTTTCGTCACCGCGTCGGTCACGAAGAAGGCAGCGGGCATCGCCGCCGAGCACGTCCTGCTCGGACTCGAGCGCAGCACCGAGCGCGTCGGCCGCGGGCTGACGATGTCGGGAGAGACCACCCCGCCGAGCAGCGCCCTGCGGGCTCTCTGGGATCGCCTGGCGGCATCCGACGACGACGGCGCGGCCGACGCCGTCAAGCGTGCGCCCGGCGAGCACCACAAGCGCGTCATGATGCTGCTCACACGGCGCATCCGCGCGACCCGGGCGCGCAACGCCGATCTCGCCTACAGCGACCCCGAGGAGTTCCTCGCCGACCTGCGCGTCGTGCAGAGCTCGCTGGAGCAGGCCGGCGCGAAGCGTCAGGCGTTCGGAGCGCTCCAGCAGCTCATCTGGGCC
The DNA here is from genome assembly GCF_002245215.1 of Microbacterium sp. Yaish 1. GTDB lineage: Bacteria > Actinomycetota > Actinomycetes > Actinomycetales > Microbacteriaceae > Microbacterium. The sequence continues at coordinate 110,098 of NZ_NPMR01000002.1, read as the reverse complement.
GTCGAGACCTTCGGCTTCCACCTCGCCGAGCTCGAGGTCCGCCAGCACTCGGCGGTCCACGCCAAGGTTCTCGCCGAGTGCGAGGCAGGCGGCGAGCTGAGCGATCTCGCGGTCGAGGTGCTGGAGGTCTTCCGCACCATCTCGCAGGTGCAGAAGCGCTTCGGCCCGCGGGCGGCCGGCCGGTACATCGTGTCGTTCACGCAGTCGGCGGACGACCTCGCGAACGTGCACGCCCTCGCCCGGCACGCCGTCGGTCCGGACGGCACGCCCCCCGTGCTCGACGTCATCCCCCTGTTCGAGACCTTCGCCGATCTGCAGGCGGCGCCCGGGATCCTCGCGGAGATCGTCGACCACCCGGCGTTCGCCGCGCGCCTCGACGCGACCGGCCGTCGCTTGGAGGTCATGCTCGGCTACTCCGACTCCTCGAAGGACGTCGGACCGGTCGCGGCCAACCTCGCTCTCTACGAGGCCCAGGCACGCATCGCCGCGTGGGCGCAGGAGCAGCGGATCGAGCTGACCCTGTTCCACGGGCGCGGCGGCGCGCTCGGCCGGGGCGGCGGCCCCGCGAACTCTGCGATTCTCGCGCAGCCTCCGCACTCCGTCGACGGCCGGTTCAAGCTCACCGAGCAGGGCGAGGTCATCTTCGCCCGCTACGGCGACCCCGACATCGCCCTCCGCCACATCGATCAGGTGGCCGCCGCGATCCTGCTGGCGTCGGCGCCATCGATCGAAGAGCGCAACAGTCGCGCCGCGGAGCGGTACGCCGACGTTGCGGCGACGATGGACGCCGCCTCCCGCGAGCGCTTCTTCTCGCTCGTGAAGGCGCCCGGGTTCGCGCCGTGGTTCGCCGCCGTGACGCCGATGGAGGAGATCGGACTCCTCGCCCTGGGCTCGCGCCCGGCACGCCGGGGACTGTCCGTCGAGTCGCTCGAAGACCTGCGCGCCATTCCCTGGGTCTTCGCCTGGACGCAGGCGCGCATCAACCTCGCCGGCTGGTTCGGCCTCGGCACCGCGCTCGAGGCGGTCGGCGACGAAGCCCTGCTGCGCGAGGCGTACGAGCAGTGGCCGCTCCTGCGGACGGTCATCGACAACGTGGCGATGAGCCTCGCGAAGGCCGACCCGCGCATGGCGCGTCGCCACCTCGCGCTGGCCGACCGCGACGACCTCGCGCAGCTCGTCATCGATGAGATGCTGCTCACCCGCGACTGGGTCGTGCGCATCGCCGGCGGTGACGGCCTGCTCGCCAACAAGCCCGTGCTCCAGCGCGCGGTGAAGATGCGCAGCCCGTACGTCGACGCCCTCTCGCTCCTGCAGCTGCGGGCCCTGCGGGTGCTCCGTTCCACCGAGCACGATGCGCCTACCCCGCCCGAGTGGCAGCGCCTGCTGCTTCTCACCGTCAACGGCGTCGCGGCGGGTCTCCAGAACACCGGATGACCGTTCGTCGGTGACCACGGTCACCGACCGACCCACGACACCGTCCCGATCGTCACATGGCCGGGCGGGCGCCGCCGCGCCCGCTAGCGTGGATCGGGTCCCGCCCGCTCGGCCAGAAAGCTCCACCATGACCGAACACCACGCTCCCCTGCCCTCATCCGTCCAGCCGGTGTTCGACACCGTGCTGCAGCGCAATCCGCACGAGCCCGAATTCCAGCAGGCCGTGCACGAGGTGCTCGAGGCGATCGCGCCGGTCGTCGAGGCACAGCCCGAGCTCGCGCGCGACGGCATCCTCGAGCGGCTGGTCGAGCCCGAGCGGCAGATCATGTTCCGCGTGCCGTGGCTCGACGATGCCGGCACCGTCCGGGTCAACCGCGGCTACCGCGTGCAGTTCTCCTCGGTGCTCGGCCCGTACAAGGGCGGACTGCGGTTCCACCCGACGGTGAACCTGTCGATCGTGAAGTTCCTGGGCTTCGAGCAGATCTTCAAGAACGCGCTCACCGGTCAGGGGATCGGCGGCGCCAAGGGCGGCAGCGACTTCGACCCGCACGGGCGATCGGATGCCGAGATCATGCGCTTCTGCCAGTCCTTCATGAACGAGCTGTACCGCCACCTCGGTGAGCACACCGACGTCCCCGCCGGCGATATCGGCGTGGGCGCGCGTGAGATCGGGTACCTGTTCGGGCAGTACCGCAAGATCACCAACCGCCACGAGTCGGGGATGTTCACGGGCAAGGGCGTGCAGTGGGGCGGCGCCGAGGTCCGGACCGAGGCGACGGGCTACGGCGCGGTCTTCTTCGCGCAGGAGATGCTCGCCGTCGAGGGCGACTCGCTCGAGGGCAAGCGCGTCGCCGTGTCGGGTTCGGGGAACGTGGCGACATACGCCATCGAGAAGGCGTACCAGCTCGGCGCGACCCCGATCACGGCGTCCGACTCGTCGGGCACGATCGTCGATGAAGACGGGATCGACCTGGCCGTGCTCAAACAGGTCAAGGAGATCGACCGCCGGCGCATCTCGGCGTACCTCGACCACCGGCCGGGCGCGACGTTCGTCGAAGGTGGCCGCCCGTGGCGCACCGCGGTCGACGTCGCCATTCCGTCCGCGACGCAGAACGAGCTCGACGGCGACGATGCGCGCGCCCTCGTCGACGGCGGCGTGCGCGTCGTGGTGGAGGGAGCCAACATGCCCTCGACCCCCGAAGCGGTCGACGCGTTCCGCGCCGCCGGTGTGCTGTTCGGTCCCGGCAAGGCGGCGAACGCCGGCGGCGTCGCGACCTCCGCGCTCGAGATGAGCCAGAACGCGTCGCGCCAGCGCTGGGGCTTCGCCGACAGCGAGAACAAGCTGCGCGAGATCATGAAGAACGTCCACGACGCGGCCTTCGCCGCCTCCGAGCGCTACGGACATGCGGGCGACTACGTCGTCGGGGCGAACGCGGCCGGTTTCGAGCGCGTCGCGCGCGCGATGCTCGCGCAGGGGGTCATCTGACGCCGTCCGGGAGCCGGGTGGGGCGCGAGCCGGGTTAGGCTTTCACCCCGTGCCTTCCGATCCCTCCTCCCCCACGGAGTCCGCTCTGACGCGTCCGGGAACCCGCCCCGCGACCGTGTCGATGCTCACGCTGTCGACGTTCGTCGTCGGCTCGATGGTGGGCGCGGGGGTGTTCTCCCTTCCCGCCGGCTTCGCCGCCGAGACCGGCGTGGCCGGGACGCTCGTCGCGTGGGCGGTCGCAGGAGGCGGGATGCTCGCCCTCGCCTTCGCGTTCCAGCTGCTGGCCAACCGCCGGCCGGACCTCGACGCGGGCGTCTACAGCTACGCGCGAGCCGGTTTCGGGAGGTACCTCGGATACTTCTCCGCGTTCGGATACTGGGCCAGCGCGTGCGCGGGCAACGTCTTCTACTGGGTGTTCATCACCTCGACGCTGGGAGCGGTGTTCCCGGCCCTCGGCGCAGGCGACACCGTGGCCGCCGTCGCCGTGTCGTCGGCGGGGCTCTGGCTGTTCTTCATCCTCATCCGGCGCGGAGTGCGATCGGCGGCGGCCGTGAACCGCGTCGTCAGCATCGCCAAGACGCTCCCGATCGTCGTCTTCGTCGTGCTCTGCGCGACGGTCTTCGACCCCGCGGTGTTCGCCGCCAACTGGGCGGGCCCGTCGGGAGCCCCGCTGTGGGACCAGATCCGCGCGACGATGCTCGTCACCGTCTTCGTCTTCATCGGCCTGGAGGGTGCGAGCGTCAACTCGCGCCACGCCCGCTCCCGCCGCGACGTGGGACGGGCGACCCTGTTCGGCTTCCTCAGCGTGCTCGCGGTCTTCGCCTCGGTGACGATCGTCTCGTTCGGGGTGATGCCGCGGGAGCAGATCGCAGCGCTCCCCGAGCCTTCGCTGGGCGGGGTGCTCGAGTCGATCGTGGGTCCCGCCGGCGCTGTGTTCATCGGTGTGTCGCTCATCGTGGCTGTGCTCGGCGCCTACCTCTCCTGGACGCTCATGGCCGCCGAGGTGCTGCTGGAGGCGTCGCGGTCCGGCGATCTGCCGGCGTTCCTCTCGCGCACCAACGCCGAAGACACCCCGGTCGGCGCGCTCATGCTGTCGACGGCACTCGTCCAGGTGCTCCTGGTCGTGGTCCTGTTCGCCGAGAACGCCTTCTCGGTGGCGCTCGATCTGACGAGCGCGCTCGTGCTGATCCCCTTCGTCCTCTCGGCCGGCTACGCGCTGAAGCTCACCGTCACCGGTGAGACCTACCGCCGGGGCGACCGTGCGCGTTCCCGCGACCTCGTCGTCGCCGTCATCGCGACGGGTTACACGATCTTCCTCCTGATCGCGGCCGGCGCGCATTACCTCCTGCTCTCGCTGCTGATCATCGTGCCCGGCACCGCGCTGTTCGCCGCTGCGCGCCGACGCGCGGGGGCACGCGTCTTCACGAAGGTGGAGTGGATCGTGTTCGCGGCCGCCGTTGCGGGCGCGGTGTCCGCCGTCGTGCTGCTGGCCACGGGCCAGATCAGCATCTGACCCGCGGCCGCACCGTCAGGACGACGCGGCCGGTGTCGCCTGCGCGGTGACCGGGAAGAGCTGCTCGAGCAGCTGACCCGTCCAGGCGATGAGATCCGCATCGCCGAGCATGGCGCCTCCTGCCGTCGGCAGCGGGACCACGAGGGCTTCGCCGCCGGCGAGCAGCTTGGCCTTCGGATACAGCCGCTGCAGCCGGATGCGCATCGACTCGGGCAGCCGCGCCGGCGCGACTCGCAGGTTGGGCCCCATCGCGACGACGTCGGTCAGCCCGGCCTGCGCTGCTCGCCGGCGCAGGCGGGCGACCGCGAGCAGCCCCTCCACCTCGGCCGGCGGGCGCCCGTACCTGTCGGTGAGCTCCTCGACGACGAGGTCGATCGCCTCGTCCTTGGCGCTGACCGCTGCCGCCGCCGACAGCTTCTGGTAGGCCTCGAGGCGCAGGCGCTCGCTGTCGATGTAGTCCTCGGGGATGCGCGCGGCCACGGGCAACTCGAGCCGCAGCTCGGCCGGCCCGTCGACCTCTTCGCCCCGGAAGGTCGAGACGGCCTCGCCGATCATCCGCAGATAGAGGTCGAACCCGACCCCGGCGATGTGACCGGCCTGCTCGGCCCCCAGCAGGTTGCCGGCGCCGCGCAGCTCGAGGTCTTTCAGCGCGACCTGCATGCCCGAGCCCAGGTCGTTGTTGACCGCGATCGTCTCGAGCCGGTCGGCGGCGGTCTCGCTGAGCGGCTTGTTCTCGTCGTACAGGAAGTACGCGTACGCGCGCTCGCGCCCCCGCCCGACCCGGCCGCGCAGCTGGTGCAGCTGGCTCAGGCCGTACTTGTCGGCCCGGTCGATGATGATCGTGTTGGCGTTCGAGATGTCGAGGCCCGTCTCGACGATCGTCGTCGAGACGAGGACGTCGGCACGACGCTCCCAGAAGTCGTCGACGACCTGCTCGAGCTGGTGCTCCCCCATCTGACCGTGCGCGACGGCGATGCGAGCCTCGGGAACGAGCTCGCCGAGCTGCGCGGCGACGCGCTGGATCGACTGGACCCGGTTGTGCACGAAGAACACCTGGCCCTCGCGCAGCAGCTCGCGCCGGATGGCGGCCGCGATCTGCTTGTCACTGCGCGGTCCGACGTAGGTGAGGATCGGATGCCGCTCCTCCGGCGGCGTCGCGAGTGTCGACATCTCGCGGATGCCGGTGACGGCCATCTCAAGGGTCCGCGGGATCGGCGTCGCGCTCATCGCGAGGATGTCGACGCCGGTCTTGAGCTTCTTGAGGGCGTCCTTGTGCTCGACGCCGAACCGCTGCTCCTCGTCGATGATGAGGAGCCCCAGGTCCTTGAAGACGACCTTCTCGGTCAGGATGCGGTGGGTTCCGATGACCATGTCGACCGTGCCGTCGGCGAGGCCGTCGACCGTCTCGCGGGCCTGCTTCGCCGTCTGGAACCTCGACAGCGGCCGCACCTTGACCGGGAAGCCCGCGAAACGCTCGGTGAACGTCTCGAGATGCTGCTTGGCCAGAAGCGTGGTCGGCACGAGCATCGCGACCTGCTTGCCCTCCTGGATCGCCTTGAACGCCGCACGGACGGCGACCTCGGTCTTGCCGAAGCCGACGTCGCCCGACAGCAGGCGATCCATGGGGATCGGCTTCTCCATGTCGGCCTTGATCTCGTCGATCGTCTGCAGCTGGTCGGGCGTCTCCGCGAACGGGAACGCCTCTTCGAGCTCGCGCTGCCACGGGGTGTCGGGCCCGAATGCGTGGCCCTTCGAGGCCATCCGCGCCGAGTACAGCTTGACGAGCTCGACCGCGATGTCGCGCACGGCCTTGCGCGCCTTGCCCTTGGCGGCCGCCCAGTCGCTGCCGCCCATCTTCGACAGCACCGGAGCCTCACCGCCGACGTAGCGCGAGAGCTGGTCGAGCTGGTCGGTCGGCACGAAGAGCTTGTCGCCGGGATAGCCGCGCTTGGCGGGCGCGTACTCGAGCACGAGGTACTCGCGCTGGGTCTTCACGGCGTTGCGACCGCCGCTGGAGACCTCGCGCTGCACGAGCTCGACGAACTTGCCGATGCCGTGCGTCGAATGAACGACCACATCGCCGGGCTTGAGCTGCAGCGGATCGACGACGTTGCGCCGACGCGTCGCGAGCTTCTTCACGACGCGCCCGTCGCTGCCGATCGTGCGCCCGTAGAACTCGCTCTCGGTGAGGACGGCGAGCTTCGCCTCGGCGGACTCGAAGCCGCGCTCGAGCGACGCCACGACGCAGACCGCGACGGCCTCGTCGGCGATCTCGGCGATCCCCTCGCTCGTGCGCGCGGCGATACCGCGCTCGGCGAGCACGTCGCGGGCACGGTCGACGAGGCCAGGACCGGAGGCGCACACGACGACGCGCCAGCCGCGCGCCAGCAGGTCGCCGATATGAGCGGTGGCGCCGTCGACGTTGCCCTGGAACGACGGGACCGGGGTGCCGTCGATGCGGAGGTCGTCGCCGGTCTCGGTCAAGCCCTCGTCGGCGGCATCCGCGGCTCCCGAGTCGAACGCGCTCAGCGTCCACCACACCCCGGAGCGCTCACGCATCGCCTCGCGGAGCGCGGGAAGCGTCAGGAAGTCGCCCGAGCCGAGGTCGACGGGGCTGTCCGCTCCGGCGGTCGCGGCGCTCCAGGCCGCCTCGAGGAACTCGCGGTTGGTCTCGCCGAGGGTGCGGGCGCGCGTACGCGAGCGCTCGGGGTCGACGAGCGCGATCGCCGAGCCGCGGGGCAGGTAGTCGACGAGCGGCACGACGCCTTCAGCGAGCGCCGGCAGGAGCGACTCCATTCCCTCGACGGGGATGCCCTGCGACATCTTCTCGAGCATGCCCGTCAGACTCGGGAAGGTCGGGGCCATCGCCGCAGCCCGCTCGCGGACGGCCGGCGTCAGCAGCAGCTCGCGCGCCGGGAGGAGTACGGCCTCGCCGACCTCGCCCGGGAGGGACCGCTGGTCGGCGATCGAGAACGCCCGGATCTGGTCGACCTCGTCGCCGAAGAAGTCGATGCGCAGCGGATGATCGGCCGCGGCCGGGAAGACGTCGAGGATGCCGCCGCGCACGGCGAACTCGCCGCGCCGCGAGACCATGTCGACCCGGTGATAGGCGAGCTCGACGAGCCGACGGACGACCTGTTCGAGGTCGCTCCCCCGGGTACCCACCGACAGCGACACCGGGTCGGCGTCGGTCAGGCCGGCCGCGAGCGGCTGCAGGGCGGCGCGGACAGAGGCGGTGATGACCAGCGGAGTGCTGCCGTCGTGCGACGCCGCACGGCGGAGCACGGCGAGACGACGACCGACCGTCTCGGGGCTCGGACTGAGCCGCTCGTGCGGCAGGGTCTCCCACGCGGGGAAGTGCACGATCTCGGCCTCGGGCACGAGGCACTGCAGCGCGGCACCGAGGGTCTCGGCGCGGCGCCCGGTGGGGGCGACCGCGAGGACGACGGCGGGCCGGCCATCGCGGCGACGCTGCTCGAGCAGAGCCGCGAGGAGCGGGGCGTCGAGCCCGTCGACCAGCGAGTAGTCGAGACTGCCGACGGCGCCGGATGTCACCGCCTCCCGGAAGGAGTCAGCCTGCGAAAGGGCGCGCACGATCCCGGGAACTGTCACCACAGAAGCCTACCGCCGGCCGCCGACACGGGCGCTCGGTCTGGCCGGACGGCCGGCTCAGCGCGGCGCGTGGAAGCGCTGCTGCGCGGCGAGGAGCCCCTCGCCCACCACCGTCTCGACCGCATCGGCAGCATCCGACACGAGGATGCCGAGGGTCTTCCGCTCGGCCGACGAGAACGGGTCGAGGACCCAGTCCGCCGGGTCCTGCGCGCCCGGGGGGCGTCCGATCCCCACGCGGACGCGGGCGAAGTCGGGAGTGCCGAGGGCCTTGGCGATGTCGCGCACGCCATTGTGTCCGCCGTGGCCGCCACCCGTCTTGAGCTTGATGGTGTCGAAGGGGATGTCGAGCTCGTCGTGGACGACGACCACGTGGCCGGGGTCGACGCCGTAGAAGGAGGCGAGCGCGGCGGCCGGGCCTCCCGAGACGTTCATGAACGTCTTCGGCTTGGCCAGCACCATCTTGGCGGCACCGGGGCGGAGCCACGATTCGGCGGCCCACGCGTTCGCCTTGTGCGAACGGAGCGTCTCTCCGCGCCTGCCGGCGAGCTCGTCGATGACCATCTGGCCGATGTTGTGCCGGGTCGCCTCGTAACGCGGCCCCGGGTTGCCGAGACCGATGATGAGCCAGGTGTCCGCCATGGATCGCCTTTCGAACGACGGAGCCCGCCCCCACCGAGGTGAGAACGGGCTCCGCGGGGGTGAGAATTACTCGGACTTCTCGTCGCCCTCGGCCTCGTCGGACTGCTCGGCCGCGGTCGCCTCATCGGCGGCCTCGATCTCGTCGACGGCGGCGAGCGTCGCTGCGGGAACCGACACGGCGACGACGAGCGTCTCGGGGTCGGTCACCAGCACGGCGCCGCGGGGCAGCGTCAGGTCGGCGGCCGTGATGCGCGCGCCGTCCTCGAGGCCCTCGACGTCGACCTCGACGTTGGTGGGGATGTGGGTGGCCTCGACCTCGAGCGTGATCGACGACGCGTCCTGCGTCGCGATGGTGCCCGAGAACGGCTCGCCGGTCACGACGACGGGAACGTCGACCTGGACCTTCTCGCCCTTGTTCACGACGAGGAGGTCGATGTGCTCGATGATCTGACGCACGGGGTCGCGCTGCACGTCCTTGACGAGGACCAGCTGCTCCTTGCCGTCGATGGTCAGCTCGATGACGGCGTTCGCGCGACGGACGAGCAGCAGCATCTGGTGGCCCGGCAGGGCGACGTGGACGGGGTCGGTGCCGTGGCCGTAGATGACGGCGGGGATCTGACCGGCGGCACGCAGACGGCGGGCGAAGCCCTTGCCGAAGTTGGTGCGCGTCTCTGCAACGACCTTGGTGTCGGTCTCGGTGGACATGCGTTTCTCCTTGTGGGCCCGAGGCCCTGCTCAGCGGTATGCGGGTTCGACGCGAACGCGAGCGCGTGGAGAGGAACGTCCTGCACACACCCTCGTCGATCACGGATCCCGGTTCCCGCACAGCGGGCACGCGGCATCCCTCGCCGAAGTACACCCCTACTCTACCAGCGCTGGGTAGGGTGGTTGAGACGTCGTCTACGCCCGGAGGAAAAATGGATTACGGCTGGTTCTCGCACGTGCTTCTGTGGGTCATCGGTGCGATGACGCTCGGCTCGATCGTCTCCGTCAGCCTCGCGCTGTTCGCGATGGGACGACAGGGCTACCGCAAGGGCTGACCCGACCCGGGCGTCGCCGTGACGCCCCGATCGACGAAAGCGCGAGGCACTCAAGCGGGCCAGACCGCGACGACGACCTTGCCGGACGCCTCCGAGTCCTTGGCCGTCGCGAACGCCTCGACGATGTCACCGGCGTCGACGACGTGGGTGATCACCTGCTCGATCTCGGGGCGCTCGTCGAGGAGCCGGACCGCCTCGTCGATCTCGTCCTTGAAGCGGAAGGTGCCGACGTAGACGACTTCCTTGGAGATGAAGGGCGCCAGGTTGATCGGTCGCGGCTCGTTCGGGACTATTCCCACCTGCACGACGCGCCCTGCCGGCCGGGCCGCCCGCAGCGCCGCGGACACCGAGACCGCGACACCCGAGCACTCCAGCACGATGTCGTAGGAGTCAGCGGGGGGCTGCTCCGTGGTGACGTCGAACGTTCGGGTCGCGCCGAGTCGGCTCGCACGGTCGAGGGGTCCGGCCAGCACATCGGTGGCGTGCACCTCCGCCGCCCCGGCAGCGGTCGCCGCGGCCACCGCGAGCAGCCCGATCGGCCCGGCACCGGTCACGAGGACCCGCGCACCCGCGACGTCGCCTGCTTTGCTCAGCCCGTGCAGGGCGACCGCGAGCGGCTCGGCCAGCACGGCACGACGGACCGGCAGCGTCGGCGGGAGGGGTCGCACCATGGACCGATCGGCGACGATGAGCTCGGCGAGGGCGCCCTGGGTGTGCGGCGTCGTCGAGGCGCTGCCCAGATACGCTCCGCCTGGCCAGAGGTGCGGGTCGTCGGCGATCGCCTCGACCTTCCGCCCGAAGGTGGCGGGGTGAAGCGTCACCGGCGTGCCGGGCTCCCACTGCCCCGTGGGGTCGAGATCGATGCGGCCGCTGAGCTCGTGCCCGGGGATGAGGGGCTCCCGCACGACGAAGGCTCCATTGGCGCCTTCGTAGTAGTAGTGCAGGTCCGACCCGCAGATGCCGACGTAGTCGACGCGGATCCGCACCTCCCCCCCGCGGGGCTCCGGCTCGGCGACGTCCGAGATCTCGATGTGCTGCTTGCCGTGGATGTGTGCTGCGCGCATGGAGGTCCTTCCGGGTCAGACGACGGCGGTCATGCCGCCATCGACGAAGATGTTCTGCCCCGACACGAAGCTCGAGGCGTCCGAGCAGAGGAAGAGCAGGGCTCCGTCGAGTTCGCTGAAGTCGCCCCATCGCTGAGCCGGCGTGCGTTGCGCGAGCCACGCGCTGAAGTCGGCGTCGTCGACGAGCGCCCGATTCATCTCGGTCGCGAAGTACCCGGGCGACAGTGCGTTGACCTGCACGTTGTGCCGGGCGAGGTCGGCCGCCATCCCCTTCGTCAGCTGCGCGACAGCGCCCTTGGTCGCCGAGTACGGCGCGATCGTCTGGCGCGCGAGCGCCGACTGCACCGAGGCGATGTTGACGATCTTGCCCGATCCGCGTTCCACCATGCCGGGGGCGACGAACCGTGCGACGTAGAAGACGCCGTTGAGGTTCGCCGCGACGATCTCGTCCCAGTCGGCCACGGGGAACTCCGTGAACGGCGCGCGCCGCTGGATCCCCGCGTTGTTCACGAGGATGTCGGGCACTCCGACCTCGGCGATGATCGCCGCGACCCCTGCCTCGACCGCAGCGGCATCCGTGACGTCGAAGACCGTGGACACCGGCTCGGGCGAGCCGGCCTCGGCGACCTCGCGGCGCGTGCGCTCGACGGCCTCGGCATCACGGCCGTGGACGACGACACGTGCGCCCTCCCGGGCCAGGGCGAGTGCGAGGGATCGCCCGAGCCCGCGCGACGAGCCCGTCACGAGGGCGACGCGGCCGGTCACATCGAACAGAGAGGACATCGGATCTCCTTGTCGTGAAGAGGGCGGATCAGATCAGCGACGCGAGGCCGAAGACGCCGAGCACGAGCACGAACGCGGTCACGGATTCGATGGCCTGCTGCACGGTCCAGGTCTTCAGGGTCGTCTTGACGTCCATGCCCATGAGGCGTCCGACGAGCCAGAAGCCCGAATCGTTGACGTGTCCGGCGAACACCGAGCCGGCTGCGGTGGCCAGGACGATCGCGGCCACCTGGAGCGGGTTGAAATCACCGGCGGCGACCGCGGGGGCGGCGAGGCCGGCGGCCGTCACGAGGGCGACGGTGGCCGAGCCCTGCGCGAGGCGGATGATCACCGCGATGACGTAGGCGGCCACGATGATCGGGAGCCCGAGGTCGGAGAGCGTGTCGGCGAGGGCGTCGCCGATGCCCGAGGCGCGCAGGACGCCGCCGAACATGCCGCCGGCACCGGTGATGAGGATGACCGAGGCGACGGGGCCGAGTGCCGAGTCGACGACCTTCTCGAGCGCCGTGCCCTTCTCGCCGCGACGAGTGCCCAGCACGAAGGTGGCGACGATGACGGTGATGAGCAGTGCCACGAACGAGTTGCCGAGGAGCACCAGGACCTGCACCCACAGGTCGTCCGTCGACACGGCGCCCGCGGAGGCGAGGGTGGTGAGCCCCGTGTTCATGAAGATGAGGATCATCGGCAGGAGCAGCAGGAGCACGATCGTCAGCGGACGCGGCGGGTTCGCCGGCTGGTCGTCGTCCTTCTCGCCGAACAGCGCCGGCACGGGCAGCGGGATCCGGGCGGCGATGAACTTGCCCCACAGGTAACCGGAGACGTACCAGACGGGGAAGACGATGATGAGACCGAGGAGCAGGACGAGACCGAGGTTGGCTCCGTACGCCTCGGTCGCCGTGACGGGGCCGGGGTGCGGCGGCAGGAAGACGTGCATGACCGAGAACGCCGCGGCGGCGGGGATGCCGAAGAGCAGGACGTTCGCCTTCGAGACGCGGCGGGCGATCGCGAAGATGATCGGGAGCATCATCACCAGGCCCGCGTCGAAGAACATCGGGAAGCCGAGGATGAGCGAGGCGATGCCGAGCGCGAAGGGTGCTCGCTTCTCGCCGAAGACCTCGACGAACTTGTCGGCGAGCGCCTTGGCGCCGCCGGAGTGCTCGATGAGCCTGCCCAGCATCGCGCCGAGGGCGACGAGGAGGGCGACTCCGGCGAGTGTCCCGCCGAATCCGTCGGTGAGCGTCTTCGCGATCGCCGAGACCGGCACCTGAGCGACGAACGCGGTGAGCAGCGAGACGATGATCAGCGTCAGGAAGGCGTGGACCTTGCAGACGATGATCAGGAACAGGATGAGGGCGATCGCGCCGACTGCGATGAGCAGCAGCGGTCCGGCACCCAGGGTCTGGGTCCAGTCTTCCATCGGTATCTCCGTTGATGTCGGGAAGCGGACGACCGGGGGGCCGAGCCCCGCGGATCGTCCCGCGTTAGTATTCGAGCTGCCCCGTGCCACGGCAGCGGAGCAGAGCGATCCTCGCACAATGATCGTATCTTTTACAACCACTGATCGTATTTATCGGAGGCGTCATGGCGCAGGCATCCCACGGATCCGTGCTCGACGCCCTCGGGCTGCGTATCGCGTCGGGTGAGCTCGCACCCGGGTCGGTGTGCACCCTCGCCGATCTCGAAGCCGAGTTCGGCGTCTCCCGGACGGTCGTACGAGAAGCCGTCCGGGTCTTGGAGGCCATGGGCATGCTCTCGTCCCGCCGCCGGGTCGGTCTGACCGTCACCCCGACGAGCGAGTGGAGCGCGCTCGACACCCGCCTCATCGGCTGGCAGCTCGCCTCCCCCCGGCGCGATCATCAGATCGTCGTGGTCAACGAGCTGCGCTCGGCGGTCGAGCCGATCGCGGCGCGCTTGGCCGCACAGCGCGGCACCGACGTGCAGCGGTCGGAGCTGCTGCGGCTCGCGGCGCGCCTCGAAGAGCTAGGCCACAGCGGGCGCGGCGCCTCGCCGGAGTACCTCGAGGTCGACATCCAGTTCCACGACCTCATCCTCGACATGAGCGGCAACCTCATGCTCGCCGCGAACAAGGCCGCGATCGCCGCCGTCATCGCCGGGCGGTCCGACGTGGGTCTCACGCCCGCGATCCCCTACGAAGAGGCCCTGGACAACCACGTCCAGACCGCCGCGGCGATCGCGCGCGGCGACGCCGACGGCGCGGAGCGCCACACGCGGGGCTATGTCGACGCGGTCCTCAGCGAGGTGCGGGCGCTGGTGTGACCAGCCCGTCGGGCCGGCCGCCGCGGAGCGCCGTCACGAGCGCATCGATCGACTGATCCGTCATCCGCTGCACCGCGCCGCTCGTGTGCCCGCCCGCATGAGGCGTCGCCACCACGCCGGGGTGGCCCACGAGCGGCGAGCTCGAGGGCGGCTCGGTCTCGTAGACGTCGACGGCGACACCGTGGAGGCGTCCGTCGTCGAGCGCCCGACGTGCCGCGGCCTCGTCGAGCAGCCCGCCGCGAGCCGTGTTGACGACGATCGCTCGCGGTGGCAGCAGCCCCAGCCGGCGCTCGTCGAGCAGATGACGGGTCTCGGGAAGCAGCGGGACGTGGAGGCTGACGACGTCGCTGCGGCGGCACAGCTCGTCGATGTCGACCCGCTCGACCCCGGCCTGTGCGAACGCCTCGTCGGGCAGCATCGGGTCGTAGGCGATCGCCGTCATGCCGAGGCCCCGCGCACGCTCGGCGACCAGGCGGCCGATCGCCCCGAAGCCCACGACCCCGGCGGTGCCGCCCGTGAGCTCCTTGCCCTCGAGGCGCGGCCACTCCCCCGCACGCACCGCCTCGTCGAGCCGCGGGATGCCCCGCGCTGCGGCGAGCACGAGGCCGATCGCGAGCTCGGCGACGGCGATCGCGTTGGCGCCGGGCGTCCGCGTCACGACGACGCCCCGCGCCGCCGCGGCATCCAGGTCGACCCGGTCCACGCCGACGCCGTAGCGCGCGAGGACGCGCAGACGGGGCGCAGCCTCGAACACGGCGGCGTCATAGTCGTCGAGCCCGGCGATGATGCCGTCGACGTCCGCGACGAGCGGGACGAGCTCCGCCGCCGTGAGCGGGCGTCCGTGGGGATTGAGGACGACCTCGCCGACCTCGTCACGGAGCCTGCGGAGCGACGCGCCCTGCGGATCACGGCACAGGGAGGTCGGCGTCACCAGGACCTTCATCGCGCGGCTCCCTGCGACCCGGGCACCGTGCGCTGGTACTGGTCGAGGTAGCGGGCGAAGCCCTCATCGTAGCGATCGCGATGCTCCGTCCGGGGTGCGATCGTGCGGACCTCGACGTCGTCGAACGCCGGATGCCGCAGGTCGAGCCCGCTCGCGAGCATCCCCATCCGGACTGCACCGACGATCGAGGTGTGCTGCTGCGCCGAGACCTGCATCTCCACCCCGAAGACATCGGCTGTCAGCTGGGTCCAGAACGGCGACGAGAGGACGCCGCCCGAGAGGATGATCCGACGCGGTGCGCCGCCGAGCGCGGTGAGCTCCTTGTAGCAGTGGTAGAGCGAATAGACGATGCCCTCGAGCACCGACTGGTACATGTCCACACGCGAGTGCGCCGGTGCGAGATCGACGAAGCCGCCGCGGCGCTGGTCCTGCCAGCCCGGGCTCCGCTCGCCGAAGAGGAAGGGCAGGAAGACCGGGAGGTCGACGCGGTCGGTCGACAGCGACGGCTCGATGTCGAGGTAGTCGGTCGAGGCTCCGAACAGGCGGTCGCGCGCCCAGTCGACGCAGTTGCCGCATCCCGAGGTCGCTGCGCCGCTGAGAGCCCCGAGCGGCGAGCGGTACGACCAGGTGCTGAGGGTGGGCGAGAACGCCGGATGACGCGAGGCGACCCGGAGGGCGCCGCTCGTCCCCATCGAGAAGGTCATCTCCCCGGGCTCGGTCGCGAGGTCGCCGACCTGGTTCAGGCCGCCGTCCGGGCCGGGGGTCAGCACCGGGGTGCCCGCGGCGAGACCCAGGAGCACCGCCGCCTCGTCCGACAGCGGCGCCGTCGCCGTCGTCCCGTGCAGCTCGGGCAGCCGCACCCGGCCGAGATCGAACCGGTCGATGACCTCGCGGTCCCACGTCGCATCGGTGGCGGAGAGCAGCCCGCTGCCGGAGGCCAGGGAGTCGTTCGTCCAGATCTCACCCGTCATCCGGGCGAAGATGAGGCTGGCCTGGTCGAGGGCCAGCAGCCCGTCGATGTCGAGGCCCTGCGAGCGCAGATGCTGGAGCTTGAAAACGGGATAGATCGCGTTGACCATGCAACCGGTGCGTTCGTAGAACCACCACGTGAAGTCGTCGTCCGCGCGGAGGGCCGCGCTGAGGTCCTGCGCGCCGGTGTAGGGCCACTCCATCACCGGGGTGACCGCCGAGAGGTCGTCGGAGCGAAGGGTCAGGCCGTGCCACGTGCCGCTCAGCACGATGAGGTCGATCCGCTGGCCGGCCGCGGCCTCGCGACCGAGGGCCATGAGCTGGATGTAGATCGCATCGGCGTCCCGGACCGCGGAATCGGGTCCGTCGACTTCGAACCTCCGGCTGCGCACGGCGACCGCGCCGGTGTCCGTGTCGAAGAGCATGGTCTTCGCCGAGGTGGTGCTGGCTTCGAGAGCGAGGATCTTCATGAGGGCCCATCGTCGGGTGTCCGGCGGGCAGCAGCGTCGCCGAGCTCCAATGATATGATCATTCGGTCGAAGATGAACACCCCGGAGGAGAAACACCATGGTCGCTGTTCTCGAAGAGATCGCCCGTCACCGGCTCGTTCCGGTCGTCGTGGCCGATTCCGTCGCCGAGGGTTCCTTCATCGTCGATGCCCTCGCCGAAGGCGGGCTCCCGGTAGCCGAGATCACCTTCCGCACCGCCGCAGCACCCGACGCCATCGCGGCGATCGCGTCACGCGGCGACATCCTCGTCGGTGCCGGCACGATCGTGTCGCCGGCGCAGGTCGACACCGCCGTCGACGCGGGAGCGCGCTTCCTCGTCTCCCCCGGCTTCCACCCGGCGGTCGCCGATCGCGCCGCGGAGCGCGGGGTTCCCCTCGTCCCCGGAGCCATCAGCGCCTCCGAGATCATGGCGGCGCTGGCCGCCGGCATCACGACGGTGAAGTTGTTTCCTGCCGAGACCTCGGGCGGCCTGCCCGCGCTCCGCGCGCTGGCAGCCCCGTTCGGAGACGTCCGCTTCGTGCCCACCGGAGGCATCGACGCCGCGAACCTCGACGCCTACCTCGCCCATCCCCGGGTGACGGCCGTCGGCGGTTCCTGGATGCTGCCGCGCGACGCCGTCGAGGCACGTGACGCGGCGCGCATCGCGCGGGCGACATCCGACGCCGTCGCACGTGTCTCGGCCTCGTCGCAAGCCGCTCCGGCCGGCCTGCCGAACGGATAAAGTGGCGAGAGAGCCGGGCTCTCTCGCAGTCCCTGCCATTCCACCCGCACGCGAACCTGGAGCTACGCATGGCGTCGACCCCCTCACCGACAGGACCCTCGACCGATCAGGATCAGGCGCCGCACGAAGCGGCCACTGCTCACGAGGGCGCGCCGCGTCCCGAGGAGGTCGACCGCCCGACCCCCGACGAGAGCGCTGCTCCCGCGGACGCCGGTTCGGGCGCCGCCAACATCGGCGTGGTCGGACTCGCCGTCATGGGCTCGAACCTCGCCCGCAACCTCGCCAGCCGCGAGGGCAACACCGTCGCCGTGTTCAACCGGTCGCCGTCGAAGACCGACGAGCTCATCGAAGCCCACCCCGAGGCGGGCTTCATCCCCGCCTTCTCGTACGAGGAGTTCGCGGCCAGCCTGCAGAAGCCGCGCACCGCGATCATCATGGTCAAGGCCGGTCGCCCCACCGACGCCGTCATCGATGAACTGATGCGCGTGTTCGAGCCGGGCGACATCATCGTCGACGGCGGCAACTCGCTGTTCACCGACACCATCCGCCGAGAGAAGGCGGTCCGCGAGGCCGGCTTCAACTTCGTCGGCATGGGCGTCTCCGGCGGCGAGGAGGGCGCCCTGCTGGGCCCGTCCCTCATGCCCGGCGGCCCCGACGAGTCGTGGGTGACCCTCGGCCCGATCCTGAAGTCGATCGCCGCGGTCGCCGAGGGCGAGCCGTGCGTGACGCACGTCGGCCACGACGGCGCCGGCCACTTCGTGAAGATGGTGCACAACGGCATCGAGTACGCCGACATGCAGCTCATCGCCGAGGCCTACGACCTCATCCGCCGCGGCACGGGCAAGTCGCCCGCCGAGATCGCCGACATCTTCGCCGAGTGGAACCGCGGCGAGCTCGAGTCGTACCTCATCGAGATCACCGCCGAGGTGCTGCGCCAGACGGATGTCGCCACCGGCAAGCCCCTCGTCGACGTGATCGTCGACCAGGCCGGCGCCAAGGGCACCGGCGCGTGGACCGTGCAGACGGCGCTCGACCTCGGCGTGCCCGTCTCGGGCATCGCGGAGGCCGTCTTCGCGCGTTCGCTCTCGAGCCACCGCGAGCAGCGCGACGTCTCGGGCTCGCTGCCCGGGCCCGACGACGCGTCGTTCACCGTCGAGGACGCCGATGCCTTCATCGAGCAGGTGCGCCTCGCGCTCTACGCCTCGAAGATCGTCGCGTACTCGCAGGGCTTCGACGAGATCCGTGCCGGCGCCGCGCAGTACGGCTGGAACATCGACCTCGGTGCGGTGTCGAAGATCTGGCGCGGCGGCTGCATCATCCGTGCACAGTTCCTCAACCGCATCGCCGACGCCTACGCGACCGGTGACGAGCTCCCCGTCCTCCTGACCGCGCCGTACTTCGTCGAGGCGCTCGGCCGCGCTCAGGACGCCTGGCGTCACGTGGTGCAGGCCGCTGCCGGTGCCGGCATCCCGGCTCCGGCCTTCAGCTCGTCGCTGTCGTACTACGACGGCCTGCGGGCGGAGCGCCTGCCCGCCGCCCTCATCCAGGGCCAGCGCGACTTCTTCGGCGCGCACACCTACAAGCGCATCGACAAGGACGGCACTTTCCACACCCTGTGGTCGGGCGACCGCTCCGAGGTCGAGGCCGAAGACACGCACTGACCCGTTCCGGGTTCACGAAGGCCCCGTCGAGCATCTCCGCTCGGCGGGGCCTTCGCCGTACCGGGCGGGCGCCGACGGTGTCAGAGCCAGTCGTTGCGCTTGAAGATGCCGTAGAGACCGGCGCTCAGGAGCACCATCAGCCCGAGTGCCATCGGGTATCCCCACGGCTGTGCGAGCTCGGGCATGAACCTGAAGTTCATGCCGTAGACGCTCGCGACGAACGTCGGGGCGAATCCGATCGCCGCCCAGGACGAGATCTTCTTGACCTGTTCGTTCTGGCGCACCTGCACGACGGTGAGGTCGGCCATCTTCTCGTCCAGCCGCTGGTTGACGAGAGTCGCGTGAATCGTCAGTGCGTCGTCGAGCGTGTGGCGCATCGACTGCACGCGCTCCGCCACGTACTGCGCGCGGCCTCGGACGTCGTCCCATCCGGCCGGCTCCGCGCCCGCCGCGGCATCCGTGAGGGTCGAACCGAGCCGCGTCAGGACGTCCGGCAGGGGCGTCGTGGCGTGAGCGAGGTCGATCACCTCCCGCTGCAGGTCGAAGATGCGCCTCGACACTCCGGGGTCGTCGCCGAACAGCTGGTCCTCGATCTCATCGATGTCGTTCTCCACACCGTCGAGCACGGCACGGTAACCGGTCGTGACGAGTTCGGCGAGCACCCACATGACGGATGCCGGTCCCCGACGAAGAAGCTGCGGATGCGTCTGGAGCCGCTCGCGGAGCTGGGCGAGGTCGATGCGATCCGACCGCGTGACGGTCACGATGAGGTGAGGTGCGAGGAAGACGTCGATCTCATCGCAGCGCACCGTCTCGGAGGCGTCGTCGTAGTGCGCGGGCTGCAGCACCACGAACGCGTGATCCCCGTAGCGCTCGAAGATCGACCGCTGGTGGGGCCGGAGCGCCTCCTTCACCGCGATGGGAGGCACGCCCAGCTCGATCGCGCGGGACTCGAGCGCGGCGTCGTCGACATCGACCAGCGCGATCCACGCGAACCCGTCCCGCTCTCGTGCGAGCGCGGCCGCCTCTGCCGGCGGGAGACCGTCGCCCGCCATCGCGCCGTCGACGTAGACCGCCGTCTCAACGTTCGTCATGAGGTCACCGTATGCCACCGCGCATGCTCACAGCTCAGACATAGCGTCGCCCATAGCTTCTCCATAGAAAACGCCTCACAATGGCATCATGACCACCCCAGCACCCGCCACCCTGCAGCGTCCCGACGGCTCTCCGCTGCGCGTCCTCGTCGTCGACGACGAGCAGATGCTCACCGATCTGCTCTCGATGGCGCTCAAGATGGAAGGGTGGGAGGTCCGCTCGGCGGCATCCGGTTTCGAGGCCCTCTCGATGGCGCGGGAGTTCGAACCCGACGCGATGGTGCTCGACATCATGATGCCCGACCTCGACGGGATGTCGGTGCTGCAGCGGCTGCGCCAGTCGGGTGACGATGTTCCCGTGCTGTTCCTCACCGCGAAGGATTCCGTGGGCGACCGCGTCGCGGGGCTCACGGCGGGCGGCGACGACTACGTCACGAAGCCCTTCAGCCTCGAGGAGGTCGTCGCGCGGCTGCGGGGCCTCATGCGACGCGCCGGAACCGCGACCGCCGGCGGCGCCGACCCCGTGCTCCGTGTCGGGGACCTCACGCTCAACGAGGACTCGCACGAGATCGAGCGCGCCGGCACGAGCATCGAACTCACCGCCACCGAGTTCGAGCTCCTGCGCTACCTCATGCGCAACCAGCGGCGCGTCGTGTCGAAGGCGCAGATCCTCGACCGCGTCTGGAACTACGACTTCGGCGGGCGCTCCTCGGTCGTCGAGCTGTACATCTCGTACCTGCGCAAGAAGATCGATGCCGGTCGCGAGCCGCTCATCCACACCGTCCGGGGTGTGGGCTACATGATCAAAGCTCCGCAGTGACGCCCTCCCCGGATGGCTCCGCTGCGCGCGGACGCGCGGATCGGCAGCCCCGCAAGCGCTGGACGCTGCAGACGCGGCTCATGCTCACGGTGGTCAGCGTCGTCGCGTTGACGCTGATCGCGAGTGCGGTCGGACTCGCCACCACCATCGGGACCGTTCTGGTCTCCACCGTCGACACGAACACCGAGTCGCTCACCCGGAGCCTCAAGCTGTTCGACAGCAGCGGCTACGTCGTGCGAGCACGGTCGGCGGAAGAGACGATCGCGGGCACACCGGGACTCCCCTACGGTTACACGCTGCTCGTGCAGGACCCACGCGGTCCGGTCACCGGCGCGACCTTCGACGGCGAGGAGGGAGTGCGCAGCCTCACGGCCGCCGAGCTGAACGGTCTGGCTTCGACAGACCTGAGCGCCCTCCCGGCGACGATCGAGATCGGTGATCTCGGCGCGTTCCGCGTCGTGTCGTTCAAAGCCGGCGACATCACGGGACTGGGGGCGCTGCCGCTCGCCCAGGTAGACACGACCGTCGCGACCGTCGTCACGACGATCGCGATCGTCACGATCGGCGGCCTGCTGCTGCTGAGCGCAGCGATCGCGGTCGTCATCCAGCGTTCGCTGCGGCCGCTGCGCGTCGTCGCCGACACCGCGACGCGGGTGGCATCGCTCCCCCTCTCACAGGGCGCTGTCTCGATCACCGAGCGGGTTCCCGCGGAGGAGACGGACGACCACGACGAGATCGGCCGCGTGGGAGCCGCCCTCAACACGTTGCTCGACCACGTCGACGAATCCCTCGTCGCACGACAGCGCAACGAGGAGCGCATGCGGTCGTTCGTCGCGGACGCCAGTCACGAGCTTCGCACACCGCTCGCCTCGATCCGCGGATACTCCGAGCTCTCGCTTCGCGCGATGCGGCAGGGCGTGCCCGGGGTCGAAGAGACCACGACCGCCGCGCTCGAGCGCATTCAGGCGCAGTCGTTGCGCATGACCAGCCTCGTCGAAGACCTGCTGCTCCTCGCGCGTCTCGACGAAGGGCAGGAGCTGGTCTACGGAACCGTCGACCTCACCGCGCTCGCGATCGACGCCGTGGCCGACGCGCGCGCAGCGGGACAGGACCACGAGTGGCGGCTGGATGTCGGTGACCAACCGGTCGTCGTCGCGGCGGACGCCACCCGCATCACGCAGGTCGTCGCGAACCTCTTGGCCAACGCCCGCGTCCATACTCCCGCCGGAACGACCGTCACCACCGCGGTGCGCGTCGCCGACGGGACGGCGATCCTGTCGGTGCACGATGACGGCCCAGGCATCGACCCTGCCGTCGTCGATGAGATCTTCGAGCGCTTCTCGCGAGGCGACAGCTCGCGCGCACGGCAGACGGGCGGCACGGGCCTCGGCCTCTCGATCGCCCGCGCCATCGTCGCGGCGCACGGAGGCTCGCTCACGGTGCAGAGCGAACCCGGATCGACCACGTTCGAGCTGCGCCTGACCGCGCGACCGGCCGATCCCGGGTCGGGGTCGAGTTCGGCCGCGGGAGCCGACGCGGGGTCGGAATCGGATATCGGGGCGGGGTCGGATGTCGGGCCGGGGTCGGGTACCGGATCAGGGTCGGATGCCGGATCAGGGGCGGCTGCCGGGTCGGCGTCGGGTGCGGCCGGCGATGCGGGCTCCGGTACGGATCGACCGTAACGACGGCGGAACGCTGATCGAGCGCTCGCGCGGTCCACGGTCCACGGTCCACGGTCCACGGTCCACGGTCCACGGTCCAGCACAGCAACGTTCGGTCCTCCCCAGGGTCGGGGCGCGACGGGGTTTGCACATCGCATCTTTCTTCGATCTGAATGTCTGACGCCGCTGCCACAATGGGAACATGTCAGCGAACAGGGGTGGCGGCTCGGACGAGATCGAGGTCTCGCCGCACGGTCCCGCGATCGCGGCTTACGGCGAGGCGCTCGCGCTGGTGCATGACGCGGAGGTCGCGTCGGTGCGGGCTCTGGCCGAGCTGGGCCGGTCCGCGTTGCGTGAGGCGCGCCGTGAAGGAGTGCGTGGGATGGCGTCGGACATGGAGTTGCGGTCGGTCGCAGCCGAAGCCGCGGGGCTTGCCCGGCGGACCGACAGGCGCCTGCAGGCCGACATCGACCATGCGCTGACGGTCGTCGACGACTACCCCACCGTGTTCGCGGCATGGGAGGAGCGGCGGATCACCCGCGACCACGTCGACGCGGTCGTCACAGCGGGAACCGGGCTGCCCGATGAGGTGCGGGGCGAGTTCGAGGTCGCGGCGATCGCGGTGTGCGAGCGCGACATCGCCACCCGGGTGAGACCGGCCCTGCGGTCCCTGGCTGAGAGGCTGCACGAGCGCACGTTCACCGACCGGCACCGCGAAGCCGCCGCCGGACGGTGCGTGCGGGTCTCGCACGGCGCGGACGGGATGTCGGATGTCATCGCGACCGTCCCGACCGTGATCGCGGTGGGGATGCTCGACCGGCTCACGCAGATGGGACAGTCCGTCAAGGACGCCCGGGCGGCGGGCGCTGGTGGTGCCGGGGGCGGATGCTGGCGGTGCCGGGGCGGCTAGTGGACCGGATACCGCGGGCGCAGACGAGCCCGCCGACACGCGGACGATGGATCAGCTGCGCGCCGACATCCTCGGAGACCTCGTCCTCGGCGGAGCACCCGTCGTCGACCCCACCTACGGCACCGACCGGGCCGGTGGGCTCGGCGCGATCCGAGCACGCGTGCAAGTCGCCGTCACCGCGGAAACCCTGATGGGGCGCGACGAGCACCCCGCCGAAGCAGTCGGGGGCGCGCTGATCGACGCCGACACGGCGCGACAGCTCGCCGGGCAGGTCAGCGAATGGGACCGGCTCTTCATCGACCCCGTCACCAGAACCCCGGTCGAGATCGACACCTACCGGCCCACCGCATCGATGAAGAAACTCCTCACCGCCCGGGATCAGCACTGCCGGTTCCCCGGATGCCGACGAGCCGCCATCCGATGCGAACTCGACCACACCATCGACCACGCCCTCGGCGGGCACACCCACATCTTCAACCTCGCCCACCTCTGCCAAAGGCACCACTCGATGAAGCAATTCACCAAGTGGGAAGTCCGACAGGTCGGCGGCGGGGTCCTCGAATGGACCTCACCCCTCGGCCGGGTCTACCGCGAAGACGTCCCCATACCGGCGGTGTGCTTCACCGTCGACACCGCCGATCCGCCACCGGATGCCGGAACCGGCGGACCACCGCCGGGACAACCGCCACCCTTCTGAGGAATCGAGCGATCTCGGGACGGGCCGCGAAGAGCGACGGGCGCCGAACTCACCTGACGGACTCGGCGAGGGCCGAGGCGCGTGTCGGATCCGGGCAGGCTGCGAGGTCAGTAGCCGGCGAACGCATCGGTGGTGAGCGATCGGGCTTTCGACAGCGCGGGGGCGAGGTCGGCGATGAGCCGAGGCGGACCCGAGATGAACGCGTGCCGCTCGTTGAGGTCCGGCACGAGGCCCGCCAGGGAAGCCGCACTCAGCCGCTCTCCCCCGGTCCATCGCCAATGGTCGGGAAGGTTCCGAGGTTCATTCCGCGTCACCACCATCACCGGGATGCCCGCGGCGATGATGTCGTCGCGGAACGCCAGCTCCTCGGCATCCGACGCGACATAGATCATGACGACGTCGCGCTGCTCACCCGCGAGCCGCATCTCGCGCAGCTGCGACACGAACGGCGTCACGCCGATCCCCGCCGCCACCAGCAGCACCTTGGCCTCCGTCCGCGCGGGCAGCACGAAGTCGCCCCAGACGCCCGTCACGGGAAGATCGCGGCCGGGTTCAACGAGGGCGAGGGCCTTCTTGTAGCTCGACTGCGACCCCTCGCGGATGGCGATCCGCACCTCCGGCAGCTCCGCGGGCGCCGAAACGATCGAGAATTCGCGCCGCGTGCCCCGCGCGTCGGGCCGGCGATGCGGCACTTCGAGCTCGAGGTACTGTCCGGGACGGAATCGGAAGCCACGATGAGCGCGGAACGTCAGCTCCCGCACGGAGGGGGTCAGCGCCCTGCGTTCGACGAAGGTCAGCCGCACCGCCGCGCGGTAGGCGAAGAAGAACGCGAGCAGGTTGCCGATCAGCAGCGCACGCTCCTGTCCGAGACTGACGTCACCGATGAGGATCGGCCAGCCGGCCAGTGCCCCCACCAGCGCGGCGACCGCGTACTGCTGCCTCCGACGCGGCGGAAGAGTCAGCGGCTCCGACAGCATGAACGCACCCAGGAAGAGGAACGGCGACGACCACAGCACCTGCCCGATGACGGTCGCATCGACGGGGAGCGAGACCTGAGAGTACTGCACGAACGTCCGCACGAGCGCGACGACGACCGCGACGACGAGGAAGACCGCGACCACGCGCACCTTCTCCGTGCGCACGAGCACGAGACCGCCGAGCAGGATGACGGGCACCGCGAGAACGGGCGAACCCACCCACCAGGCCGACGCGCCCAGGTCGGGGAACGGGATGCTGAGGACAGTCAGCACGGTCGCGCCCGCCGCGGCGGGATTGAAGATGTGCCGCCCGCGCCAGGCCAGCAGGTACTTCGATGCGGAAGCGACGGCAGCGGCGACGGCGAGCCCCGCGAGCCCCGCCGGATCGAGCGTCGGGCGCAGCACGAACAGCAGGATGAGCGCGGTGATGACCGCCGATTCGATGCGCCACGTCCGGCCGAGCAGCCGCTGCGCCACGGCATCCACCACGATGATCGCGGCGGCCAGCACGACGAGCGACACCGGGAGCGCGAGCGGATCGCCCGCGATCTGACCGGCGACGGTCAGCACGAAGGCGATGACCGCGAGCACGGAGAGCGCCATGAGGACGAACCGGTACATCGACACGCGTCCGAGCGCGCCGACGACGCGGTTCCAAAGGGCCGTCAGGGATGTCATACGAACAACTCCGCTTCGCAGTGGGGTGACCATTCGACGGATCCGTCGGTGCGCATCCGCACCCACGAAGCCCTGCTGCGCTCCGCGAAGCGCGGGCCGCCGTCGAAGAAGAGGGCTGTGGCGACGGCATCCGCCGTCATCGCGTCCGAAGCGACCGCCCACGTCGCCGCGTACTCCCGAACCGGTTCGCCCGTGCGGGCGTCGAGAACGTGATGCAGGCCATCGCCCCACGCTCGACGATTGGTCGCGGAGGCGCACAGCGCCCCGACGTCCAGCGTCC
The DNA here is from genome assembly GCF_002245215.1 of Microbacterium sp. Yaish 1. GTDB lineage: Bacteria > Actinomycetota > Actinomycetes > Actinomycetales > Microbacteriaceae > Microbacterium. The sequence goes on along the minus strand of NZ_NPMR01000002.1, from coordinate 84,330 downwards.
AGACTCCGACGGCCCGAGACGCGTCATACGGGTGCTCGAGCGCGACACGCTGCCGCACCCCGTCGATCGCGAGGTCGCCGCTCGCGTCGACGACGAGCCAGCCGGGCGTGCGCCGCCGCAGCTCCGACATCACGAGATCCACGAGGCGACCCTTGCCTACGGCCCCCACGTCGATCGTCGCCGGGCTGTGGAGCGTGAGGCGGTCGTCCGCCAGCTCGATGACGTCGCGCCACCGGTCCGGCGCAGCCAGCGCGCCGCGATCGCGCAGGGAGTACGACGCGTCGTAACCGCGCCGCGCGAGCGCGTCGCCGACGAGCGGGTTGACCGAGCCGTTCGTGGCGTCGGCCAGCTCGCCGTACAGCGCCAGCATGGCTGCCGCGTCAGGAGGCGCCGCGACCGACCCGCCGGCCGCGACCCGGCTCACGGTCGAGTCCGGGCGGAACCTCGACCAGTCCCGGTCGAACGTCTCCACGAGCGACATGACAGCTGCCCGATCGTCGTCACGCAGCGGCACCTCGCTGTCGACGCACCATGCGGTTCCGATGGCGCCGAATTCCCACCGCCCGAAGCCGGCAGTCGCGGCGATCATGCCGCCGCGTCGGTGCGGATCTCCTCGACCGCCGCGTTGAAGCCACCGCTCGTGAGCGACGAGCCCGCCACGCGGTCGACCTTCACGTCGTCGAGGCTCTTGCCGACGACGGCGTCCGAGATGCCGCCGATGAACTGCGACTGGTACTGCTTGCTCTCGCGGCGGGTCGGCTCGCCGGTGACCTCGACCGCGGTCACGGCGTCAGACGCGATCGTGAGCTTCACGGTGATCGTCTCGGGGCCCTCGGGGGTCTGATAGGTCCCCTCCGCCGTGTACGTGCCGTCCGTGTAGGTGCCACCGGTCGCCCCCGACGATCCCGCCGAACCGGCCGAACCGGACTGGGTCGTCGCGTCGGCGGAAGGCCCCGCGCCCGAGGCGGGCTGCTCGGCTTCGGCCTGCCCGGCGCAGCCGGCGAGGAGGGCGAGGCCGGCGACGGATGCCGCGGCGGCGGTCACGCGGAGCGAACGGGGTACGGCAGTGGCGCGGATCATGACGGGTCCTCCTGTGTCGTGCCCCTCCGGGGGGAGGTGGGCTGATCTCACGCTAGCGGGCCGTCGCCATGGCTCCCCTCTGTTGTTCCTATGCGTTTGCATCGAGTTCAGATGCGCGCCACAGCACTTTCAGCCCTTCGACGGCGAAGAAGATCGCCACCGCGAAACCCAGCGGCAGCAGCCACGCCTGCACCGAGAGCGGCCGCGAGTCGAACAGGGCGTTCATGAACGGCACGTACGTGTAGACGAGCTGCAGGCCGACGAGGGCTGCAGCCGACAACCAGATGACCCGGTTGCCGCGCAGGACGTCTCGGGTCACGCTCGAGCGGCTCAAGAACCGGCAGTTCAACAGGAACGCCAGCTGTCCGAGCGCGAGTACGGAGACCGAGACCGTCCGGGCGACGTCGAGCTCGGCGCCCGTTGCTCGGACAATCGCGAACGCCGCGAGCGTCGCTCCGCCGATCATCACCGACACGACGAGCACGAACAGGAGTTCGCGCAGCGAGATGATCGATCCTCCGCTCGACCGGGGCGGTCGCGACATGATCCCCGGCTCGGCCGGCTCGTACGCGAGGGCGAGCGAGAGCGTCACCGCTGTGACCATGTTCACCCACAGCACCTGCACGGGAGACAGCGGCAGCGCCAACCCGAAGACGACGGCGACGAGGATCACGAGCGACTGCGCCCCGTTGGTGGGCAGCAGGAACACGATCGACTTGCGGAGGTTGTCGTAGATCCGGCGCCCCTCGCGGATCGCGGAACGGATCGTGGCGAAGTTGTCGTCGGCGAGCACGATCTCGGCGGCTTCCTTCGTCGCCTCCGTGCCCTTGATGCCCATCGCGACCCCCACGTTCGCGCGGGTGAGGGCGGGCGCGTCGTTGACGCCGTCACCCGTCATCGCGACGACCTCGCCGTGCGACTGGAGCGCACGGACGATGCGGATCTTGTGCTCGGGGCTCGTCCGGGCGTAGACGTCGACGTCGCGGACGACATCCTTCAGCTTCTCCTGGCTGAGCGACTCGAGCTCGCCGCCGGTGAGCACGCGGGGTTCGTCGTCCGACACCAGCCCCATCTCGCGACTGATCGCGACGGCGGTCCCCGCGTGGTCGCCCGTGATCATCTTCACGCGAATGCCGGCACGGTGGCAGTCGGCGATCGCCTCGACGGCCTCGGGGCGCGGGGGATCGAGAATCCCCCAGAGGCCGAGGAACTCCAGCTCGTCGACGTCATCGATCCCGACCTCGTCGAGGCGCGACGGCTTGCGCGCGGCGGCGAGCACGCGCAGGCCCTCGGCACTCAGGTCGGCGACGGCCGCCTCCCAGAACTCGCGGTCGAGCTCCTCCGGCCCCGCGGCCCCGCGCTGGCGCGTGGAGCGGTCCAGCAGCCGGTCGGGCGCGCCCTTGACGAGGAGGGCGCGCGAGCCGTCGGCACCCTCGTTCAGGGTCGCCATGAACTTGTTCTCCGAGTCGAACGGGAGCACGTCGACCCGCCGGACGCCGTCGGCCTCGCCGTCGTGTCCGCCCTTCATCGCCACGACGCGCAACGCACCCTCGGTCGGCTCACCGACAAGCTTCCAGCCGTCGTCATCCGAGACGACGTTCGCGTCGTTGCAGAGGTCCGCCACGGCGAGGACGGCCGACAGATCACCGCCGGAACGCCCGTCCCCGTCGGTGCGCTCGATCTCGCCCACCGGTTCGTAGCCCAGCCCCGAGACGTCGTAACGGGCGACGAGGGTGACGATCCGTCGCACCGTCATCTCGTTCTTGGTCAGCGTGCCCGTCTTGTCGGAGCAGACGGTCGTCACCGAGCCCAGGGTCTCGACAGCGGGGAGCTTCCGCGTGATGGCGCGACGCCGGGCCATCTGCTGGACGCCGATCGCCAACGTGATCGTCACGAGCGCCGGCAGCCCTTCCGGGATCGCCGCCACGGCGAAACCGATCGTGGCCGAGACGAGCTCGCCGAACGGCATCCCGTGCACGAATCGGCCGATGAGCATCATCGCGGCCGCCATGCCGAGGATGACGAGGGTCAGGACCCGCCCGAACGCGTCGAGCTGCTTCGTGAGAGGCGTCGTCAGGGCTCCGGCGCCGCCGACCAGCGCCTGGATCTTGCCGATCTCGGTACGAGCGCCCGTGCCCGTCACGATCCCGCGGCCCTGTCCCGCCGACACGATCGTGCCGGAGAACGCCATCGACGCCCGATCGCCGACACCGGCATCCGCGTCGACCGGATCGGTCTGCTTCGACGCCGGGACCGACTCGCCCGTCAGCGCCGCCTCGTCGATGCGCAGCTGGCTCGCCTGGACGAGCCGGAGGTCGGCCGGAACCTTGTCGCCCGGCGACAGGCGCACGACGTCGCCGGGTACGAGCTCGGCGGCGGGCACACTCCGCCAGGAACCGTCACGGCGGACGCTCGCTTCCGAGGACAGCATGCCGCGGATGCCCGCGAGAGCCTTCTCGGCACGTCCCTCCTGGGCGAACCCGATCACCGCGTTGATGATCGCGACGGCGAGGATCACCCACACATCGAGCCAGTCCGCCATGACCGCCTTGATCGCGGCGGCGGCCAGGAGGATGTAGATCAGGGTGTCGTTGAAGTGCGAGAGGAACCGCAGCCACGCGGGGGTGCGTTTGCCCTCGGGAAGGACGTTCGGCCCCGCCGCGTCGAGACGCCGCGCGGCTTCATCCGAGCTCAGGCCGTCGGCACTGGTCCCGAGCGCCGCAGCGACCTCGTCGACGGGGTGAGCGTAGGAGCGAGGCGACTCGAGGTCCGCCTCGGAGACAGGGGCAGCCATGGGGCCGATCCTACGGCGCGCGGCTTTGCGAAACACCGGAGCCCGCCGGAGAAGATCCCCGTGTGCCGCGTGGGCATCGAGCCTGATGACGGGACAGTCGGCCCGCCGGGCCAGCCCCGCCGGGGCCAGCCCACCGGGTAAGACGGCCGCGGTCAGGTCGAGTCAGGCGGCGCCGTCGAACATGCTGGTGACGGAGCCGTCCTCGAAGACCTCCTTGATCGCGCGCGCCAGAAGCGGGGCGATCGGAAGGATCGTGAGGCCCGGGAACCGCTTGTCGTCACCGAGCGGGATCGTGTCGGTGACGACGACCTCGTCGATCGCGGCATCCTGCAGGCGCTCGACTGCCGGGTGGCTGAAGACGGCGTGCGTCGCCGCGACGATGACCCGCTCGGCGCCGTTGTTCTTCAGGGCCTGCGCGGCCTTGACGATGGTGCCACCGGTATCGATCATGTCGTCGACCAGCAGGCAGACACGCCCGCGCACGTCACCGACGATCTCGTTGACGGTGACCTGGTTGGCGACATTCGGGTCGCGACGCTTGTGGATGATGGCCAGCGGAGCGCCGAGGCTGTCGGACCAGGTGTCGGCGACGCGGACGCGGCCGGTGTCGGGCGACACGACGGTGAGCTTCTCGCGGTCCTCCGGGGTCAGCGTGCGCTCGAAGTGCTCGAGCAGGACCGGCTTGGCGAACAGGTGGTCGACGGGACCGTCGAAGAAGCCCTGGATCTGCGCCGCGTGGAGATCGACGCTCATCACGCGGTCGGCGCCGGCCGTCTTGAACAGGTCGGCGACGAGGCGGGCGCTGATGGGCTCGCGCCCGCGACCCTTCTTGTCCTGGCGCGAGTACGGGTAGTACGGCGCGACGACGGTGATGCGCTTGGCGGATGCGCGCTTGGCGGCATCCAGCATGATCAGCGTCTCCATCAGCCACTCGTTGACCGGAGGACCGAACGACTGCACGAGGAAGAAGTCGCAGCCGCGGATCGACACCTCGAAGCGGGTGAGGATCTCACCCGAGGCGAAGGTGCGGTGCTCGGTGGGGACGAGCTCCGTGCCGAGCTGAGTCGCAACCTCGGCCGACAGCGCAGGGTGCGAGCCACCGGATGCCACGACGAGACGCTTCTTGGTCTTGGCGACCAGTCCCGGGGCGATGCCCCGCGAGACGTCGAGGTCAACCGTGTTCTTCTTGCGAGCCATCGTCCGCTTCCTGTGAAGACCGCACGCGTGCCGCTGCTGCGGCGGCTGCAGTACCGGGTCTGTTCTTCTCGACCCACCCTGCGACATTGCGCTGGGGGGCGACGCTGAGCGCGAGAGCACCGGCCGGGACGTCCTTGCGGATGACCGCTCCGGCGCCCGTCTTGGCGCCCTCACCGATCTTAACCGGCGCGACGAAGACGTTGTGCGAGCCGGCGTGGACCTCGTCGCCGATGACCGTGCGGTGCTTGGCGAGGTCGTCGTAGTTCGCGGTGATGGCACCGGCACCCAGGTTCACACCACGGCCGATCTCGGCGTCGCCGACGTACGACAGGTGCGGAACCTTGCTGCCCTCGCCGATGACGGCGTTCTTCGTCTCGACGAAGGTGCCGATCTTGCCGCGCTCCCCCAGCTGCGTGCCCGGCCGGATGTACGAGAACGGTCCGACGGTCGCCCCCGCCCCGATGACGGCGAGCGTCGCGTCGCTCCGGGTGACCGACGCGCCCGCACCGACCTCGCAGTCGGTCAGTGTCGTGTCGGGGCCGACCGTGGCACCCTCCGCGATCACCGTCGCGCGCAGGATGTGCGTGTTCGGCAGAACGGTCACGTCGGGCGCCAGAGTCGCCGTGACGTCGATCCATGTCGTCGCGGGGTCCTGCACCGTGACCCCCTCGAGCTGCCAGCGGCGCACGGTGCGGGCGTTGAGCAGGCGCCCGGCCTCGGCCAGCTGCACCCGGTCGTTGACGCCGACGATGAGGGTCGGGTCGGCGACCGGCTGCGCGGCGACGGCGAGGGCGTCGGCACGCAGCATCCCCACGACATCGGTGAGGTACTTCTCGGCCTGGACGTTGGCCGTGCTGATCCGGCCGAGTCGCTCGCGCAGCGGCCCCGCCTGGAAGGCGTAGACCCCGGCGTTGACCTCGTCGACGGCGCGCTCGGCATCCGTCGCGTCCTTGTGCTCGACGATCCGGTCGACGCCGCCGGCGGTATCGCGGATGACGCGGCCGTAGCCGGTCGGGTCGGACAACCGTGCGCTCAGCATCGTGGCCGCGGCGCCGGTCGAGCGGTGCGTGCGCAGCAGCTCGCGGAGCGTGCCGTCGTCGAGGAGCGGCACGTCGGCGCTCAGCACCAGCACGTCGCCCGTGAACTCCGGCAGCTGATCGAGGGCGACCTCGACAGCCCGCCCGGTGCCGGGGATCTCGTCCTGGTCGACGACCACGACCTCGGGCGAGACGCCGAGCACGGCCTCGGCGACACGATCGCGCTCGTGGCGGACGACGACGAGCACGTGGGTGGGGGCGAGGTCGCGCGCCGTGTCGAGCACGTGACCGACGAGCGGACGACCGCCGATGCGGTGCAGCACCTTCGGGAGGGACGACTTCATCCGCGTCCCCTGCCCCGCGGCGAGGATCACGACGGCGAGACGGGGGTCGAGTTGGGTGTCGCTCATGCTCCGCCGCCAGGACTCGAACCTAGACCTCACAGCTCCAAAGGCTGTCGTGCTGCCATTACACCACGGCGGACCGCCGCACCGAGGTGCAGCCCGACAAGTCTGCCAGAGCGCACGGCGCCCCGTCTCCGCGGCGCCGGTGTCGCGCGCGAGGTTCGCGATAATGGGGCCATGGCACACGAGACCGACGAGGTGGACCGCATCGTCGGTGCGTGGTCGCTGCAGCGTCCCGACCTGGACTTCTCGCCGCTCGAAGTGCTCTCGCGCGTGGATCGGCTGTCGCGCCATCTCGACCGCGCGCGTCGCGAGGCGTTCCGCCGCAGTGACCTCGAGCCCTGGGAGTGGGACGTCCTGTCGGCCCTCCGCCGCGCCGGCGAGCCCTACCAGTTGAGCCCCAAGCAGCTCCTCCAGCAGACCCTCGTCTCGAGCGGCACGATGACCAATCGCATCGACCGGCTCGTCGCCCGCCGGCTCGTGCGGCGCGAGTCCGACCCGGGCGACGGACGCAGCGTCCTGGTCACTCTGACCGATGACGGACGCATCCGCGTGGATGCCGCGATCACGCGCCTCGTCGACGCGGAGGCGGTGCTCCTGGCCGGTCTGTCCAAGAGCGACCGCGACCGACTGGCCTCGCTCCTGCGCAAGCTGTCGCTCGGCTTCGACGGCTCTCCCCCGCCGCCGTCCGCCTGAGGAGTCCGAGACTCGCTGACAGCGTGCGCCCGGCAGGGGTGGCCTAGCCTGGAAGCAATATGGCGCATCTTCTGGGAGCCGAGGGCCTTCGCCTCGAGTATCCGACCAAAGTGGTGTTCGACGGGGTCTCCCTCGGTGTCGACGAGGGCGACCGCATCGGCATCGTGGGCCGCAACGGCGACGGCAAGTCGAGCCTCCTGCGCATGCTCGCGGGGCTCGTCGAGCCCGACTCCGGCCGGGTGACCGTCCGCGGCGGCATCCGGGTGGGGGTCCTGGCGCAGGCCGACGACCTCGACGACGACCTCCGGGTGCGCGACGCCGTCGTGGGCGACCTGGCCGATCACGAGTGGGCGGGCGACGCCCGTGTGCGCGACGTCATCGCGGGGCTTCTCGGCGATCTCGACTGGGAGGGCCCGATCCGCGGTCTCTCGGGCGGTCAGCGTCGCCGCGTCTCGCTCGCCGCGCTCCTCGCGGGCGATCACGACGTCATCTTCCTCGACGAGCCCACCAACCACCTCGACGTCGAGGGCATCTCGTGGCTCGCGGAGCACCTGAAGCGCCGGTGGTCAGCGGGTTCCGGCGCGCTCCTGGTCGTGACGCACGACCGCTGGTTCCTCGACGAGATCTGCACCGCGACGTGGGAGGTCCACGACCGGATCGTCGAACCGTTCGAGGGCGGCTACGCGGCGTACATCCTGCAGCGGGTCGAGCGCGACCGGCAGGCGGCCGCCATCGAGGCCCGACGACAGAACCTCGCCCGCAAGGAGCTGGCCTGGCTGCGCCGCGGCGCCCCCGCCCGCACGTCGAAGCCGAAGTTCCGCATCGACGCGGCGAACGAGCTGATCGCCGACGTTCCCGAGATCCGCGATCGGGTCGCGCTGCAGTCGCTCGCGGTGTCGCGACTGGGCAAGGATGTCGTCGACGTCCTCGACGCCGGTGTCAGCTACGGCGATCGCGTCGTGCTCGAGAAGGTCGAGTGGCGCATCGCGCCGGGCGAGCGCACCGGCATCCTCGGCGTGAACGGCGCGGGCAAATCGACGCTCCTCGGGCTCATCTCCGGCGCCGTCGAGCCGACCGCGGGACGCGTCAAGCACGGCAAGACCGTCAAGGTCGCGACGCTCTCGCAGCGCATGAGCGAGCTCGACGAGCACCTCGACGAGCCCGTCCGCGTCGTCATCTCGAACCTCCGCACCAGCTACACGATCGGATCGGGGTCGAAGGCGCAGGAGCTGACCCCGGGGCAGCTGCTCGAGCGGATGGGGTTCAGCTCGGCGCAGCTGTCGACGCCCGTCAAAGACCTCTCGGGCGGACAGAAGCGGCGTCTGCAGCTGCTGCTCATCCTGCTCGACCAGCCCAATGTGCTGATCCTCGACGAGCCGACCAACGACCTCGACACCGACATGCTCGCGGCGATCGAAGACCTCCTCGACTCGTGGGCGGGCACGCTCATCGTCGTATCCCACGACCGGTACTTCCTCGAGCGCGTGACCGATCAGCAGTACGCCATCCTCGGCGGGCGGCTGCGACACCTTCCCGGCGGTGTCGACGAGTACCTGCGGCTGCGGCGCGAGCAGCCTCAGAGCACCGGCGCCAACGCTGCGGCGTCCGCCCCGTCCACGGGTCCGGGCGCAGGATCGACGAGCCCGGCAGCTCCGACGCTGAGCGGAGCCGAGCGTCGCGCCGCCGAGAAGGAGATCTCCGCCATCGATCGCCGACTGGGGAAGATCCAGGGCGAGATCGCGGCCGTCGACGCGCAGCTCGCGGATGCGCACGACGACTTCGAGCGGATCATGGGGCTGCAGCGACGACGCGACGAGCTCGTCGCCGAGACGACCACGCTCGAGGAGCGCTGGCTCGAGCTCGGCGAAGCCATCGACGGCTGACTGCGCGTCGCACGACGAAGCCCCCGGCGCGCTGCGCACCGGGGGCTTCGTGGCGGATCAGACGAGTCCGTTGTCCTCGAGGAACTTCTTCGCGATCGCGGCCGGCTCGAGCTTGTCCACCGTGCTCTGGACGTTCAGGGCGACCAGGGCCTCGGGGGTGAGCTTCGCGCTGACGGCGTTGATGGTGTCCTCGACCTCGCCCGCGAGGTCCTTGTTCACGACGGGGACGACATTGGAGGCGAGGAAGAGCCCCTCGGGGTCTTCGAGCACGACGAGGTCGTCGGTCTGGATGCGCGGGTCGGCCGTGAAGACGTTCGCGACGTTGACCGTGCCGGCGACGAGGTCGTCGACCGTCGTCTCGCCGGTCGCCTGGAAGCCGACCTGGATGCCGTACGTGTCGGCGAGGCCCGTCGGGCCGTAGGGACGCTGCTCGAGCTCAGCGGGACCGCCGAGGGTGAGCGGCTCGGTCACGTTCGCAAGGTCGGCGATCGTGGTCAGGTTCCACTGCTGTGCGAACGCCGCGGTCACGGTGTACGAGTCCTGGTCGCTCGCAGTCGCCTGATCGAGCACCGTCAGGTTCTCGGGGAGCGCGTCGGCGAGAGCGGCGTAGACGTCCTCGGAGGTGCGGGCCGTGGTGTCCTCGTCGAAGTACTGCAGCAGGTTGCCGGTGTACTCGGGGAACAGCGTCAGCGACCCGCTCTCGAGCTCGGGCAGGTACGCCTCGCGCTGACCGGTCGTGAACTGCCGGTCGACGGTCTTGCCGGCACCTTCGAGAGCCTGCGCGTAGATCTCGGCGATGATCTCGTTGGAGTAGTAGTCCTGCGAGCCGATGACGATGGTGCCGTCGGCGGGGGCCGCCGACTCTCCGCCGCTCTCTGCGAGCGGGTCGGAGCTCGCGCATCCGGCGAACAGGGTGGTGGCGGCGAGCACGCCGACACCGGCCGTCAACAGGCGGCGGGTGGTGAAGCGGGACATGGGTTCCTCTTTTCGGTGATGCGAAGGTTCGGTGCTGTGGGTCGGGATGGTCGGTCAGGCGGTCGCGGCGATGGGCCGGCGGCTGCGCTGCGGCCCGTCGGCGGCGCGTACGCCACGCGGCACGCTGAGACGTTGCAGGAGGGCGAAGACGGCGTCGAGCAGCAGCGCGAGGAGCGCGAGGATCAGTGCGGCGCCGAGCACCTGGTCGATCGCGCGGAGGTCGATGCCCTGGATGATGCGGAAGCCGAGCCCCCCGAGGTCGGTGTAGCCCGCGATGGTCACGGTGGCCACGACCTGCAGCACGGCCGAGCGCAGCCCGCCGATGAGCAGCGGCAGGCCGAGAGGCACCTCGACGCGCCAGAGGATCTGCCACTCGGTCATGCCGACCGCGCGAGCCGCATCGATCGTGCGCCGGTCGATCGCCTGAAGCCCGCTGTACGCCCCCGCGAGCAGCGGCGGGATCGCCAGCACGACGAAGGTGATGAACGCCGCCCCGGTCTTCTGGGTGACGCCGAGCAGCAGGATCAGCAGGATCAGCAGCCCGAACGACGGGATGGCGCGTGCCGCCCCCGAGACGGCGACGGCGAACTCGCGCCCCTTGCCGGTGTGACCGATGGCCCAGCCGATCGGCACCGCGATGAGCGCGGCGATCGCGACGGAGACGAAGGTGTAGAACAGCTGCTGGCCGATCAGGAACGGCACCGAGTTGCTGCCGGTGTACTGGGCGGGATCGAGCACCCAGGCGATCGCGTCGACGAAGACGTTCATGCGGTCGCCTCCCGTCGGCGGCGCGCACGACGGTCGCGACGGGCCGAGCCCGCGTGCGCCCAAGGCATCACGAGTCGTCCGACCACGACGAGCAGCGCGTCGATGACGAGGGCGATGATCGCGACGGCGAGGATGCCCGCGAACACCTCCTCGAGCAGACGGCGCTGGATGCCGTTGGTGAAGAGATACCCGAGGTTCGTGACGCCGACGAGGATGCCGACGGTCGCGAGCGACACCGTCGAGACGGCCATGACCCGCAGGCCCGCGAGCAGCACCGGGCCGGAGAGCGGCAGGTCGACCGCCCAGAAACGGCGGAACCCGCCGTATCCCATGGCCGTCGCCGCCTGCCGGACGCCCGGGTCGACCGAGTCGAAGCCGTCGGCGACCGAGCGGGTCTGGATCGCGATCGCGTAGATCGTCAGGCCGACGATGAGGTTCGTCTCGGTGCGGATGCCGTACCCGAGCGCGCTCGGCAGCAGCACGAGCAGCGCGAGCGAGGGGATCGTGTAGAGCAGTCCCGTCAGGGTGATGACCCACCCGCGCAGCAGGCGATAGCGCCACGCGACCCACCCGAGCGGGACCGAGAGCACGAACCCGAGCACGATCGCGATGACGCTCTGCCGGATGTGGTCGAGGGCGAGCGAGAAGATGAGGTCGAGGTTCGACCAGATCCACGACACCTCAGGCGTCGCCTTCGACCAGGGCGCCCTGCGTGCGCCCCTCGGAATCGACGAGCACCGCGCCGTTGGCCGTCCGCTCGACGTGCAGGGCGCGCTTGCCGCGGTCGACGCCGATGAAGCTCGCGACGAACTCGTCTGCCGGGTCGCGGATGATCTCGCTGGGCGAGCCGACCTGCAGCTTCCGCGCGCCGGCGGCGAGGATCACGACCTGGTCGCCGAGGAGGAACGCCTCGTCGATGTCGTGAGTGACGAACACCACGGTCTTGCCGAGCTCGCGCTGCAGACGCAGCAGCTCTTGCTGCAGCTCGTCGCGGACGATGGGGTCGACCGCCCCGAACGGCTCGTCCATGAGGAGGATGTTCGGGTCGTTGGCGAGGCCCCGGGCCACCCCCACGCGCTGCTGCTGACCGCCCGACAGCTGGCTCGGATAGCGGTCGGCCATGCGCGTGTCGAGGCCGACCGTCTCCATCAGCTCGAGCGCCCGGCGACGCGCTTCGCGCCGGCTCGTGCCGGTGAGGACGGGCACCGTGGCGATGTTCTCGGCGACGGTGAAGTGCGGCAGCAGACCCGAGTTCTGCATGACGTAGCCGATGCGGCGGCGCAGCTGCACGGGCGATCCGGTCGCGACGCTCTCGCCGTCGATCTCGATGGCACCGGAGGTCGGCTCGACCATCCGGTTGATCATGCGCAGGAGCGTCGTCTTGCCGCATCCGGACGATCCGACGAACACGGTCGTCTTGTGCGACGGGATGACGAGCGAGAAGTCCTGCACCGCGCGGGTGCCGTCGGGGAACTCTTTGACGACGTCGCGGAACTCGATCACGCGTTCAGCTCTCGATGACGACCGAGCGGTCGAACGCGACGTACCCCGAGAAGTCGGTGCCCACGCGCTCGATCGCGGTCGGATAGGGCGTCGGGTACGACCATGCCTTGTCGGGCGAGCCGGCGACGTCGAAGTACTGGGCGTCGCCCTTCCACGCACACGTGTACGGCGTGTCGCTCTCGGTCAGGACTCCCGGCGCGATGCTCCGCGGCGGGAAGTACCAGTTGCCCTCGATCCGCACGAGATCGCTCTCGTCGGCTTCGGCGATGATCGTGTCGCCCAGTCGTGCACGCATGGCGCCGCCCCTCCCGTTGTGGTCTCTCACGCTAGCGTTCGGAGCCGACAACCGGGCCGTGTTGCGTCATGTCGTGAAATGGACTAGAGCAGCGCATCCTGACCCGGCGAGGGTCAGTACCAGAGACCGACCCGAGGCACCGTCGTCGACGCGAACATCCGCGAGGCTCCAGCCAGATCGGTGCCGCGCACGCGACCGGCCCGCCCGAGAGTCTCGGGCGACACGCCACCGAGGTAGATCGCGGCGAGCTCGACGACGGACAGGTCGAGCACATCGACGCCGGCAGTATCGCCCTCCGTCGCCGCCGAGACGGTGCCCGCGCCGTCGTGATCGACGGCCAGGAGGTACTCCCCCGCCGCGATCCCGAGCGGATCGCTCACCCGCAGCAACGCGCGCCCCGCGGAGCCGTAGGTGCGCGCGCCGAGGGCGGCCGGCACGTCGAGGATGCGCAGGTACTGGTGATCGAAGACCGAGACCGACGCCGCCCGCCGATCTCCGATCATCCAGAGCACCGGCTCATCGACCGAGCACAGCTCCGCGCGGACGTGGGCCACCAGATCGAGCTCGAGCAGGAACCGCCAGAGCGCGGCGTAGGCGTCGTCGGTCTCGGCGATGAGAATCGTGACCTTCGCCGTGCCCTTGACGATGTCGCGCTCGTGCGGCGCGAGCGTGTACGTGAGGATGCCGCGCACCTCGCCCGCCGCATCCCGGTACTGCACGCAGCGGATCGCTCCCCCGTCCTTCTCGTCGGGATCGGTGCCGGTGAAGCGGTCGCCGTGTCCCGGCGGCAGCGCGATGTCGCCCGGGGTGCGGCGACGCGTGCGCTCGTGGAGCGTTGCGACGAGGTCGCGCGCGGAGGTCCGGCCGATGAAGTCGAGGCGTCCGTCGGGCGTGGGACCCGCCCAGCGCACCCGACGGGTGTCGATGTCGAGGATGGCCGCCGATGCCGCCGAGGCGAAGCCGTAGCGGCCGTAGAGCGTCGATTCGGTCACCGTGAGCATGGCGATGGGAAGCCCGGCCGCCGCGACGGTGCGCACCTCGCCCTCCAGGAGCGCCCGCGCGATGCCTCGGCGCCGGTGCGTCTGCGCGACAGTGACGGCGCTGATGGCACCGGCGGGGATCGTTCCGCCCGGCACGGTGAGCTCGGAGGGCCACGACGCGATCGTGCCGACGGCGACCTCGGGCATCGGGCCGCTCTCGTCGAACACGCCCGTCAACCGCCGTGCGCTGTTGCGACCGCGCGCTCCGGCGATCTGCTCGGCCGAGCGCTCGCCGTCCTGGAACCCGCGCGAGACCGCCTGGATCCACCCCTCGAACGCCGGCTCGTGCGGCGGCACGGTGCGGTACGCCAGGCCGCGCTCGGCGAGGGCATGACGGGACGCCTCGTCGACGTCGCGGTGCAGCAGGGGGTTCGGAGTTTCGGTCATCGGGTCACCACTTTCGCGCCCGTCACCGGGCCGGAGACATGACGGGCCCGGTGGCCCATCGCGGACAGGTTCTGCTCGAGGCTCTGGGCGGTCGTGACATCGGCCGCCAGGAAGGCGAGGGTGGGCCCGGAACCGGACACGAGTCCCGCCAGGGCGCCGAGCTCGGCGGCTCGATCCAGCAGCACACGCAGATCGGGGCGCAGTTCGCACGCCGCCTCCTGCAGGTCGTTGCGCAGAGCGGTCGCGAGCAGGTCGGGCGAACCCGACCGCAGGGCCTGCAGCACGACGGGGTCGACCTCCGGTGGTTCCGGACGCGGCGCGATGTCGGGACGCCGAGCGGCGCGCAGTCGATCGAGCTCCGCGTAGACCTCGGGGGTCGAGAGCCCGCCGCCGTCGGCGACCACGACCCAGTCGAAGCGCGCTCGCCCGAGCGCCGGGCTCAACCGATCCCCGCGTCCCGTGCCGACGGCGCTGCCGCCCATGAGCGAGAAGGGGACGTCGGCGCCCAGGCGAGACGCCATCTCCTGCAGAGCGGGCGACGTGAGCCCTGCCCCCCAGAGGGCATCGCACGCCACGAGCGCGGCCGCGGCATCCGCCGAGCCCCCGCCCATGCCCCCGGCCACGGGGACGGCCTTGCGGATGTCGAGGTGCACGCCGCCGAGATAGCCGACCTCGCGCGCCACCATACGCGCGGCACGCAGGGCGAGGTTGCGATCGTCGAGCGGAACGCCGGGCACGGCCTCGCCGGTCTCGTCGCGGACGCTCACGGTGAAGTCGTCCGCCGGGGTGGCCACCAGGTCCTCGTAGAGCGAGACGGCCTGATACACGGAGGCGACGTCGTGGTAACCGTCGTCCTGCACCGAGCCGACGTCGAGGAACAGGTTGATCTTGCCGGGCGCCCGCACACGCACGCGGTCGGGGACGGCACTGAGGCTCATGACCCGTCCGGCCCGTCCCAGATCGAGCCGATGCGAGCCGCGATCTCGTCGATGCGCCGCAGCTCGTCGTCGGTGAGGTCGGGGCCGTCGAGGGCGGCGAGGTTCTCGTCGAGCTGCGCCGTTCGCGAGGCTCCGATGAGCGCGGACGCGACCACGGGATCGCGCAGCGTCCAGCGGATCGCGAGCTGCGCGAGGGTCTGCCCGCGCTCGCGGGCGAGGTCGCCCAGCTCGCGCAGCCCCGCCAGCGCCGATGCCGACAGTCGCCCATCGTCGGGCAGCGAGAACCGCTGCATCGAACGCTCCGACGTGCCGTCGTCGAGGTATCGCCCCGTCAGGAGCCCCTGCTGCAGCGGCATGAAGCCGATGGCGCCCATCCCGTCCGTCCGCAACTGGTCGGTGAGGCCGTCCTCGATCCAGCGGTTGAGGATCGAATAGGAGGGCTGGTGGATCACCAGCGGCGTGCCGAGCTCGCGGGCCACCGCGGCGGCGCGCGCGGAGTTCTCGGCCGAGTAGGACGAGATCCCCACGTAGAGGGCCTTGCCCTGACGCACGAGCGCGTCGAGGGCTCCCACCGTCTCCTCGATCGGGGTCGTGTCGTCCTCGCGGTGGGAGTAGAAGATGTCGACGTAGTCGACGCTCATCCGCGTCAGCGACTGCTCGGCGCTCGCGATGAGGTACTTCCGCGACCCGTGGTTGCCGTACGGGCCGTCCCACATGTCGTATCCCGCCTTGGACGAGATGATCAGCTCATCGCGGTAGGGGGCGAAATCCTCGCGCATCATGCGGCCGAAGTTCGTCTCCGCCGAGCCGTAGGGCGGGCCGTAGTTGTTCGCGAGGTCGAAATGCGTGATGCCGCGGTCGAAGGCGTGACGCAGCACCTCGCGCTGACGGTCGAACGGGATGTTGTCGCCGAAGTTCCACCACAGCCCGAGCGAGATCGGAGGCAGGAAGAGACCGGACGACCCGACCTGTCGGTACCCGCTGCTCTCGTAGCGATCGGGTGCTGCGGTGTAGGGGCGGTGCAGGTCTCCGCCGCGCGAAGCGGGGAAGCGGGGCGAGGCGGTCACGATCCGAGCCTATCGACAGCTCGCCGGGACCAGTCCCGCCCCCGGAGGGATGTCCGACGTGCGCGGAAACACCGATGTAACGGAGAATGTCTACTCTGCCTACGAAGACATCTTTCCCCGAGGAGGAAACCCTGGCCCTTTCCGCTCTGCCCCGCCGCGAGAACCCCTGGATCGATCTGCCCGCGCGACGCGACGACGTCGTCTTCGACGAGGGCGTTCTGCGTCTCGTCCACGACACGACGACGCCCGATGCCGCCCGCACCGCGGATCTGCTGCTGCTCGCGGAGGCGCTCGACGCCGCCGGCATCCGCGCGCTGCTGATCCGTCATGATCTCCACACCCCCGCGCTCGCGATCGACCGCGCGGACGCGGAGCGGACGGCGACGGCACTGCGCGCTCTCGGTCGGCGCGAGCCGCTGTACCTCAAGGCGAAGGGCGCGGCGCCGGTGTTCGCCGCCGACGCCGTCATCCCCGACTCCGCGCCGCACGCGCTGCGCGCGTATCGGCCGCGCGTGAGCGCTACGGGAGGCCGGCGCTACGACCACGAGTACGGCGTGCGGGTGGAGTTCTGGCGTTTCGGCGAGACCTCCGTGGAGGCCCCGCAGGCCAACGCCCTCATGCGCCGCATCACGCCCGCCCAGGACGTGGACATCGTCACGGCGACCCGGTACGGCCGCGAGTGGCAGACCGTCGCCGGCATGCTCGATCCCCACCCCCGCGAGATCACCCACGACATCGACATGGTGTTCTCGTGGGTCGACGGCTCCGCGAGCGAGTTCCAGCGACAGCGCGCGGCGCAGCTGTCGGAGTACGTCGTCGGCGAGGGCGACGACGGCCCGGCCCGGTACCGCCACGTCGACGAGCTGCGCTATGCGCTGCGGAGCGTCCACATGTACGCACCCTGGGTCCGCCGCATCTTCATCGCGACCGACTCCCCCGCCCCCGCATGGCTGGCCGATCACCCGAAGGTGACGATCGTGCGCAGCGAGGAGTTCTTCGCCGATCCCTCGACGCTCCCGACGCACAATTCCCACGCCGTCGAAGCGCAGCTGCACCGCATCGAGGGGCTCGCGGAGCACTTCCTGTACTCGAACGACGACATGTTCTTCGGCCGACCGGTCCATCCGGAGCTGTTCTTCTCGCCCGGCGGCATCTCGTCGTTCGTCGAATGCGACGTCCGCATCGGCTCGGGCGACCCGCGCGTCGAGCGCTCGGGTCACGACAACGGCCTCCGCGTCAACCGCGCCCTGCTGCAGGAACGGTTCGGCCGCGTCATCGTGCGCGACCTGGAGCACTGCGCCGCCCCGTTGCGCCGCAGCGTCATGCAGGAGCTCGAGGAGACGTTCCCCGAGGACTTCCGCCGCACCGCGGCATCCCGCTTCCGCGCCGCGACCGACATCTCGGTGACGAACTCGCTGTACCACTACTACGCGATGTTCACCGGGCGTGCGCTGCCGACGTCGGTGCCGCGCACGCGGTACGTGCAGACGACGCTCGCCCGCTCACTCGCCGGCATGGAGCGTCTGGCGAAGCGACGGGACATCGACATGTTCTGCCTGAACGACGGCGGCGAGACCGAGGTTCCCGAAGAGATCCGGGTCGCGGCGCTGCGCGACGTGCTCGAGCGGATGTTCCCGATCCGGGCGCCGTGGGAGATCCCGGCCGTCAGCGAAGGACAGGCACGGGACGCGTCGGCGGCGCGCTCCGGCGTGAAGCGCTGACGGGCGCGATCCCGGCCTCGGCCAGGCGCCGCTGGGCTTCGCCGGCATCGGTGTACTCGAGCGTCGTCGGTGCGTCGATCGGGACGACCGAGTGGACGACGGTGTCGTCGTAGACGTGGACGAAGTTGAACGACTGAGCCCCGTCCTGGGGCCGTGTGCCGCCCACCGGGACCGTGAGGTCCTGGGCGTAGCAGGTCGACGACGCCACTGAGACGGGGATGCCGGCGAAGGTCGCGAACGTCGAGTAGTGCAGGTGCCCGGCGATGATGGCGCGGACGTCGGATCCGGCCAGCACGGCGGCGAGCGAGCGCTGGTCGCGCAGCTCGACGCTCGCGGCCAGCGGCAGCACGCTCGGCACCGGTGGATGGTGCATCGCGAGGATCGATCCGAGCGGCGCGGGCGTCGAGAGCACCTCTCGCAGCCACGCGAGCTGGGCGGGGCGCACTTCGCCGTGATGCGCGCCGGGCACGCTCGTGTCGAGCGTGATGAGCCGGAGCCCATCGATCTCGTCGACCCGGTCGGCCGCCTCGGCGGTGCCGGGCTCGCGCCACAGCGTCTCGCGGAACCCCGCACGGTCGTCGTGGTTGCCCATCACCCAGAACACGCGCGTCTCGAGACGCTCGGCGAACGGCTCGACGAGGTCGCGCAGCTCCGCGTACGCGCCGCGCTCGCCGAGGTCGACGAGATCGCCGGTGAAGACGATGCCGTCGGGACGGAGGGCCGCCGCCTCGATCGCGTCGAGGGCGCGGCGCAGATGCGCGGCCGCGTCGACGCGGTCGAAGAGCTGGGAGCCGGCGGCTCGCACGTGGGTGTCGCTCAGGTGCAGCAGCACCCTCTCGGGTGCCGGGTACTCGGCGCTTCGCATCGTCTCTTCCGGGTCGGGTGATGCTCGCCGCGACGCTCGCGGCTCGCCCCGAATGTTACCGGCATGTTTCGGGAGAACCCGATGACGCGCTGATGATCATTCAGTGAACGGATGCCGCGAGCCGCACGAAATCATCGATCGTGAGCTGCTCGCCGCGCAGGGTCGGGTCGATGCCGACGGCCTCGAGGGCGGCGGAGGCCGTCGCCGCGGTGCCGCCGAACAGCGGCGAGACCGCCTGGCGGAGCATCTTGCGGCGCTGGCCGAAGGCGGCGTCGATGATCTGGAAGGTGCGACGGCGGAGGTCGTCGTCGCCACGGGACTCGGCGTCCCGCTCGAAGGCGACCAGCAGGCTGTCGACGTTGGGGACGGGCCAGAAGACCTGCCGCGACACCGTACCGGCGAGGCGCCACGATCCGTACCACGCGGCCTTGGCGCTCGGCGAGCCGTAGATCTTCGAACCGGGTGCGGCGGCGAGACGTTCCGCGACCTCGGCCTGAACCATCACGACACCGCGCTGCAGATACGGGAAGGTCTCGAGGAAATGCAGCAGCACGGGCACGCTGACGTTGTAGGGCAGGTTCGCGACGAGCACCGTCGGTTCACCCGGCAGCTCGGTCACCCGGAGCGCATCGGCGTCGACGACCGTCAGCGCATCGTCGGCGACGCCGTGCCGAGCGGCGGTGACCGGCAGGTGCGCGGCGAGGCGGTGGTCGATCTCTACGGCCGTGACACGCGCACCGGCCTCGAGGATCGCGAGGGTCAGCGATCCCAGGCCCGGTCCGATCTCGACGACGCGCTCGCCCGGCTGGACCCGGGCCGCGTGCACGATCTTGCGGACGGTGTTGGCGTCGACGACGAAGTTCTGCCCGAGCTTCTTCGTCGGCGTCACGTCGAGTTCGGCCGCGAGGGCGCGGATCTCGGCGGCACCGAGCAGGGTCACAGGCATGAGGACCAGCCTAGTTGCGCGGCGCCGCGCAGCCCCGCGGACGACGCGGCGCGCGGGTCATGCGTCGGCGGATGCAGCGGCGGCGGCCCGCGCGGCGCCCGGGAGGGCCTCGAGGATGCGGCCGAGGGCGACGTCGTCGTGCGCCGCGGTGAGGAACCACGCCTCGAAAGCCGAGGGGGGAAGTGACACCCCCGCATCGAGCATCGCGTGGAAGAAGGCCGCGTAGGCGGCGGCATCCTGACGCGTCGCCGTCTCGTAGTCGGGAACGCCCGCGACGACGGCGGGGCCGAAGAAGACGCTGAAGAGCGTTCCGGCTCGCTGGACGACGTGTGCGACGCCGGCGGTGTCGAGAGCCGCGGATGCCGCCACGGAGACCGTGTCGGCCGCTCGCGAGATGCGGGCGTAGACGTCGGCATCCGCGAGGCGGAGGGTCGCGAGGCCCGCGGCGACGGCGACGGGGTTACCCGAGAGCGTGCCGGCCTGGTACACCGGCCCGAGGGGCGCCAGCAGATCCATGATCTCGGCACGCCCGGCCAGGGCCGCGACGGGGAGGCCGCCGCCGACGACCTTGCCGAAGGTCAGCAGATCGGGGGCCACGTCCTCGCCCGCCTCGCGCAGGACTCCCCAGTATCCCGATGGCCCCGAGCGGAATCCGGTCAGGACCTCGTCGCTGATGAGCAGTGCGCCGTGGCGGGCCGTCAGCTCGCGGAGGAACGTCGTGAAGCCGGGTGCGGGCGGGACGACGCCCATGTTCGCGCCGGCGGCCTCGGTGATCACCGCGGCGATGTTCGGGCCGTGCTCGGCGAAGACGGCCTCGAGGGCGACCCGGTCGTTGTAGGGCACCACGAGGGTCTGCGCCGCGATCGGGGCGGGGACGCCCGCGGATCCCGGCAGCGCGAGGGTCGCGAGCCCCGAGCCGGCCTGAGCGAGCAGGCCGTCCGAGTGGCCGTGGTAGTGGCCGGAGAACTTCACGAGCAGGTCGCGACCGGTCGCTCCGCGTGCGAGCCGGATGGCGGTCATCGTCGCCTCCGTGCCCGTCGAGACGAGACGGATCTTCTCCGCGATCGGCACCCGGCGGCGGATCTCCTCCGCCAGCTCGGTCTCGGCGGGCGTCGACGCGCCGAACGACAGGCCCCGGCGAGCGGCGTCGACGACGGCGTCGATGACCTCGGGATGCGCGTGACCGACCAGCGCCGGACCCCAGCTCGCGACGAGGTCGACGTAGTCGCGCCCCTCCGCGTCGGTGACGTAGGGGCCGGTCGCCGACACGTAGAAGCGCGGCGTGCCGCCGACCGAGCCGAACGCGCGGACCGGCGAATTGACGCCGCCGGGGATGACCGCCCGGGCGCGGTCGAACAGATCGTCGTTACGGGTCATGCGAAGTCCTTTCCGGCACGGATCCAATCGGCCACCTCGCGGGCCCAATAGGTGAGGATGACGTCGGCGCCGGCGCGCCGGATGCCCACGAGCGACTCGGCGATCGTGCGCTCGCGGTCGATCGCACCGGCACGGGCGGCGAGCTCGATCATCGCGTACTCCCCCGACACCTGGTACGCCCAGACCGGCACCGTGGCGGCGTCCGCGACGCGCGCGAGCACATCGAGGTACGGCCCGGCGGGCTTGACCATCACGTAGTCAGCACCCTCGGCGATGTCCTGCATCGCCTCGGCCAGCCCCTCGCGCCCGTTGGCGGGGTCGAGCTGGTAGGTGCGTCGGTCGCCCTGCAGGGTCGACTCGACCGCGTCGCGGAAAGGCCCGTAGTAGGCCGAGGCGTACTTGGCGGAGTACGCCAGCAGCGCGACGTCGCTGTGACCGGCCTCGTCGAGAGCGGCTCGGATGACGGCCACCTGTCCGTCCATCATCCCCGACAGTCCCAGCACCTCGGCGCCGGCCCGGGCCTGCGCGAGCGCCATCCGGGCGTAGACCTCGAGGGTCGCGTCGTTGTCGACCGATCCGTCGGCGGCGAGCAGGCCGCAGTGCCCATGGTCGGTGAACTCGTCGAGGCACAGGTCGGCCTGCACCGTGATGCGTCCCTGGGCCGCGTCGCGCGCCACGCGGATCGCGCGGTTGAGGATGCCGTCCTCGGCGACCGCCCCCGAGCCCTCGGCGTCGCGGACAGCGGGCACGCCGAACAGCATGATGCCGCCGACGCCCGCGTCCGCGGCATCCGTCACGACGCTCGCGATGGCCTCGATCGGATGCTGCATGACCCCCGGCATGCTGGCGATCGGGAGGGCCTCGTCGATGCCCTCCTTGACGAACACCGGCAGCACGAGCTGCGCGGCGACGAGGTGGTGCTCGGTCGACAGACGGCGCATCGCGGGGGTGCGGCGCGTGCGGCGCAGGCGCCGCTCGGGGAAGGTGCTCATGGGGAATCCTCTGGTGCGGGTCGCGCGTCGAGCTCCGCGATGAGGGCGTCGACGCTCTGCGAGTGTGCGGTGTGGTGCACGGTGTAGCCGAGCTTCTCGGCGTCGCGCGTGGTGCCGGGACCGATCGAGGCGATGAACACCTCGGGCCCGGGGATGCCGACCTGGCGGCGGAGCTCGCGCCCGACGCTGAGCGACGTGAGGAGCACGGTGTCGATCTTCCCGGTGCGCACCTCTTCGGCGATCTCGGGAGTGAGATCGACCCCCACCGTCCGGTACGCGATGCAGACGTCGACCTCGTAGCCCTGGAGCTCGAGCTCGTCGCTGATGACGGCCATCGCGAGGTCGGATCGGAGCACGAGACAGCGTCCCGTCGATCGCGGCGAGCGGCCGGCGCACCACTGCGCGATCATGTTCGTCGCGGACGAGGTGCCGACCGGCACGAACTCGACCTCGAAGCCGGCATCGGCCACGGCGCGCGCGGTCGGCCGCCCGACCGCGGCGATGCGCGTTCCGATCGGGATGCTCACCTGCTGCGCGACGAGCTGCTCGACGGTGGCCGCGCTCGTAATGAAGACCCAGGCGTACTCCCCCGCCGCCAGAGCGGCGAAGGCCGCGTCGCGGGCCGCGAGGTCGCGTGGGGGCCGCGACTCGATGAGGGGCGCGATCACGCCCGTCGCGCCGCGGCGCTCGACCTCGGCGCGCACGCGCTCTCCCCAGGCGCCGCCGCGGGGGATCAGGATGCGGCGCCCGCGCAGACCGCCCGTCATCGGCTCGTCCCCGGCAGATCGGCGATGTCCGCGGCACCGCCGTCCAGCAGCTCGGCGACGACGTCGGCGGCGACCGACTCGCGCTCGCCCTCGGAGGTCAGGTCGGCGCGCAGGGCGCGCTGGGCGCGCACCGTGCGGTCGCCCCCGGGCGCGTAGACCTCGGCGACGAAGACGGACTCGGCCGCGAGCCCGGTGACCGAGATCCCCACCGGCGCCGCGCACCCTGCCTCGAGTCGGCGGAGCACCGCGCGCTCGAGGAGGGCGCGCGACGACGACTCGGCGTCGTCGATCAGCGAGACCGCGCGACCGATCGGCCCGTCGAGGTCGACCGTGCGGATCTCGACCGCGAGGGCTCCCTGACCGGCCGACGTCGGCCACCGGTCGAGTCCGAAGACCTCGCCGATGACCGCGTCGCGCTCGATGCGCCGAAGCCCCGCCTCGGCGAGGACGATGGCGTCGTACTCCCCATCGCGCATCTTCCGCAGGCGCGTGTCGATGTTCCCGCGGATGTCGCGCACCCGCAGATCGGGTCGGCGGCGCAGCACCTGGGCGACGCGGCGCGGCGACCCGGTGCCGATGACGGACCCCTCGGGCAGACCGTCGAGAGTGGTCTCGGGGGTCGGACCGCACAGCACGTCGCGCTGCGGAGCCCGTGGCGGCACGGCACCGATCGTCAGTCCCGGGTAGGGCGCCGTGGGAAGGTCCTTCATCGAGTGCACGACGAGGTCGCAGTCGCCCCGCAGCAGCGCCTCGCGCAAGGCGGTGGCGAACACACCGGTACCGCCCATCTGCGCGAGCGAGCCGGTCAGGACATCGCCGTCAGTGGTGATCTCGACGAGCTCGACGGCGATGCCCGTGGCATCCGTGATCGCGTCGGCGACATGGCGCGACTGAGTCGTGGCGAGCAGGCTCGCGCGGGTCCCGAGACGCAGGACGGGAACGGCGGTCGCGTCGGCGGCGTGAGTGCCGGCTGTCACGGCGCCACCCCCGCGAGCGCCGGCTGGAAGCCCAGACGCTTGTTCTCGCAGCATCCCGGTCGGCACACGTCGTACCAGGGCCCGAGCGACGTCACCGCGGGGCGCTCGTCGACGGGCGTTCCGTTGACCCGCTCCTCGACGAGGTCGACCAGACCCGCGACGTAGGCCGGGTGGGTGCTGGGCGACGCGGTGCGCACCGCGAACAGCCCATGCTCCTCGGCGGTCTCCATCGCTTCGGTGTCGAGGTCCCAGAGCACCTCCATGTGGTCGCTGACGAACCCGAGCGGCACGATCAGCACCGCCTTGCGTCCCGCGGCGGGAAGCTCGGCGATCGCATCGTTGATGTCGGGCTCGAGCCACGGCACGGACGGCGGGCCCGACCGGCTCTGGAACACCAGCTGCCAGGGGCTCGTCGTGCCGAGCTCGGCCACGATCGCCTCGGCGACCGCCGTGTGCTGCGCGACATACGCGCCACCGGGTCCGAAGCGGCGCTCGGGCGGGCCGGAACGGTCGGCGTCGGAGTTCGGGATCGAGTGCGTCGAGAAGAGGATCTCGATGTCTTCGTCGGCGATCCCGCGCTCACGGACCTTCGCGAGTCCATCGCGGATGCCGTCGACGAAGGGGGCGACGAACCCGGGGTGGTCGAAGAACTGTCGGACCTTGTCGATCTCGACCTCACCCGCCAGACCCGTCGCCTCCATGGCGTCGGCCAGGTCTTCGCGGTACTGGCGGCACGAGGAGTACGAGCTGTAGGCGCTCGTGGCGATCGCGATGACGCGACGGTGGCCGTCGGCGTGGAGCTCGCGCAGCGCGTCGTCGACGTACGGCATCCAGTTGCGGTTGCCCCAGTAGACCGGCAGGCCGAGGCCGCGCGCGGCGATCTCTGCCTCGAGGGCGGCCTTCAGCTCGCGGTTGTGCTGATTGATGGGAGACACGCCGCCGAAGTGACGGTAGTGGTGAGCGACCTCTTCGAGGCGCTCGTCGGGGATGCCGCGACCGGCGGTGACGTTGCGCAGGAACGGCAGGACGTCGTCCTGGCCCTCGGGGCCGCCGAAACCGAGGAGGAGGAGCGCGTCGTACGACGTGGGCTCGCTCACGTGCGGCGCTCCCCCGCACGACGCGGGACCGGCGGCAGGAACCGCGCAGCCGGGGGCGCACGGCGGCGCGCTCTGGGCGCGCGGGGGCTTGGGACGGAACTCGCTCGCGCTCATCAGGACAGCACCTCCGCCAGCTCGGACACCTCGACGCGTCGGCCGGTGTAGAAGGGCACCTCTTCGCGGACGTGCCGCCGCGCATCGGTGGCGCGCAGGTCGCGCATGAGGTCGACGAGGCTGATCAGTTCGTCGCTCTCGAGGGGCAGCAGCCACTCGTAGTCACTCAGGGCGAAGGTCGAGACGGTGTTGGCGACGACGTCCCGGAACTTCGCGCCCTGGCGGCCGTGCTGGGCGAGCATCGCCGAGCGCTCCTCCTCGGGCAGCAGGTACCACTCGTAGCTGCGCACGAACGGGTAGAGGCACAACCAGTCGCGGGCCTGCTCACCTCGCAGATAGCCCGGCACGTGCCGCTTGTTGAACTCCGCCTCGCGATGGACGCCCATGGCGCTCCATTCCAGGTCGAAGGACGCGAGGGCCGCCGTGCGGCGCAGTTCGCGCAGCGCGCGCTGCAGGGCGGCCGGGTCGTCGTCGGACCGGGGCGCCGTGTGCAGCCACACCATCAGGTCGGCGCCCGCGCGCATGCCGGTGACGTCGTACAGTCCGCGCACGGTGACGCCGGCCTCGGGCAGTCCGGCCACGACGCGCTCGAGCTCGGCCAGGTCGGCGTCGGTGGGCGCCTGGTGACGCGGTCGCGGACCGGAGAGGATCGCGAAGAGGGTGTAACCGAGCGGGATCTGTTCTTCGGTCATCGGGAGTCCTTTCGAACGGAGGGAGCGGCGAAGAGGTCGTGCGCGAGGGCGCGGGCGTGCGGGATGACGGAGGCGAGTCCGGTACCGGCCGCGACGGCTCCGGTGACGTGGATGCCGCGGGCTGCGGCATCCCTGACGGTCGCCGTCCAGGCGTCGGACTCGGCCGGCACGACGGCGTCGCGCCATCGGGTGGTGATGATCTCCCCGATGTCACCGCGGTCGACGCGAGCGCCCGTGAGGTGGGAGATCTCGCGCGCCACGGCCGCGGCGGAGTCGAGGCCCGCGGTGTCGTCGGCGCGCGCCGACAGGCGGACGAGGTGCGTCCCCTCCGGCAGCGCCTCGCGGGCCCAGGCCCACTTCGCATCGATATGGGTCAGGGCCTTGGCCGCGGTGCGCGCGTCAGGAGCGACGATGACCCCCGATCCGACGGGCTCCGCCGCGAGGTCTGCGGAGGTGACCGCGGCGGTGAGCAGCCGGACCGCGGGCTGGATCGGAGCCGTCGCGGCCGCGTCGATGGCACCGCTGTCCTGCCCGAGCAGGGCCGCGGCACCTCGCGGGCCGGTCGCGATGACGACCCGCTCGGCACGGATCGTCTCGCCGTCCGCGAGCGTCACCGCGACGCCGGGGCCGGATGCGCGGTCGACCCGGCCGACCGCCGTGCCGGTGCGGATCACGGCGCCGCGTTCGACGGCCAGGCGTGCGACGGTGTCGGCGAGTCGCCACATGCCCCCGGAGATTCCGCCGACGGCGGTTCCACCCGGAGCATTCGGGGCGACCTCCGCCGCCGCGGCGAGCAGCGAGCCGGTGCGCTCGAACGCCGACCACATCCTCGGGTGCAGGCGCGGCAGGGGGACGGCGGCAGCGGGCTGCGAGTAGATGCTGCGGCAGAGCGGATCCACGAGGTCGCGGAGGAGCGCTTCGCCCAGGCGCTCTTCGACGACATCGGCGAGCGAGGCGGTGGGATCGATGGGTGCGTCGAGCACCTCGGCTGCGGCCCGCTCGGCCGCGCGCTCGCCGATGATCGCGACGACGTCGGGAGCCAGCGGGTCGGCCGGGATGCCGATCACCGTGCGTCGCGGCAGCGGCAGCCGGCTCCAGCGGGCGCCGGGCAGGCCGACGCCGTGCTGCGAGACCAGGTGAGCCGGACCCGACCTCGGTGCGACGACATCGAGCGGCAGGGCGAAATCGGCGATGAGTCGCGGCACTGCGTCGGTGCGCTTCGCGAAGGACTCCGCCCCCAGGTCGATGTCGACGCCGGCGATGCGTCCGGGGCGCAGCATCCCGCCGATCTGGTCGTCCGACTCGACGACGGTGGCGCGCGCGCCCGCCGTCACGGCCTCGAGCGCGACGACGAGTCCGGCGATGCCGGCCCCGACGATGACGACGTCGGTCTCGACCGTCATGCCGACCGCCACGCGTGGACGGTGCGCACGACGGAGCTGATCGCGTCGGGATCCGCTTCCATGGGCACTCCGTGACCCAGGTTGAACACGTGCGCGCGTGCCGCGCGCCCGGCCTCGAGGATGCGCACGATCGCCGCGTCGCGGACCTCGGCCGGCGCGAAGAGCAGGGCGGGGTCGAGGTTGCCCTGCAGCGTCAGGCCGCCACCGACCCGACGAGCGGCCTCGTCGAGCGGCACGCGGTAGTCGACACCGAGCGCATCGATGCCGATCGACGCCATGTCGCGCAGGATCTCGCCCGTGCCGACGCCGAAGTGCACGAGCGGGATGTGGTCGATGCCCGCGCCGGCGGGGACCGGGAGCGCGCGCACGGCTTCGAACGAGGCCGCCGACGCCGGCAGCGCCGCCGCGCGGTAGTCCTCGGGGGGCAGGCCTCCCGCCCACGAGTCGAACAGTTGCGCGGCGCTGGCGCCGGACTCGACCTGCAGTGCGAGGAACTCCCCCGTCACGCGGGCGAGCCACTCCGTCAGCGCTCGCCAGGCAGCCGGGTCCTCGTGGATCAGACGGCGGGCGGCCAGGTGGTCCTTCGACGGTCCGCCCTCGACGAGGTACGCGGCGAGGGTGAACGGGGCTCCGGCGAAGCCGATGAGCGGCAGTGGCTCGCCGCGCGACTCGGACTCCTGGGCCAGCATCCCGGTCGTCAGTTCGACGGCGCGGGCGATCGCCTCGCCGCGCTCGCGCACGAGCGCGGGATCGATCTCGACCGCGCGGGCGATGTCGGCCGCCGTCCGCAGCGGCTGGGCGAAGACGGGTCCGCGGCCGGCCGCGATCTCCACCTCGATGCCGAGGATCGCCAGCGGCACGATGATGTCGCTGAAGAAGATGGCCGCGTCGACGCCGTGGCGGCGCACCGGCTGGAGGGTGATCTCGCTGGCGAGCTCGGGCGTCAGGCAGGCGTCGAGCATCGTGCCCTGCGAGCGCAGCGCACGGTATTCGGGCAGTGACCGGCCGGCCTGGCGCATGAACCAGACGGGGGTCTTCTCGACGCGTTCGCCGAGCAGGGTGCGCACGAGCCGGCTCGTGCCGGTGGCGTGCGTGACGAGAGGGTGGGCGGATGCCGGAATGATGATCTCCTCGAATGAGTTAATCGATATACTAGTCACGATTCCAGGGGGTTCTTCCGCACGTGCTCGTCGCTCTCACCGCGCATCAGCGCTCCACGCCGCTCGCTTCACTCGAGCGACTCTCCGTCATCGGAGACGAAGTCGGCACCCGGTTGACACAGGCCCATGACGCCATCCAGGGTGCCGTGGTCCTCGCGACCTGCAACCGCTTCGAGGCGTACTTCGACCTGCGCGACGACGCCGACGTCCCCTCGACGATCCCGGCGATGGACGCCGCGATGGAAGAGATCGCGAAGCTGAGCGATCTCCCCTACCGCACCGTCCGCGAGACCGTCGACTTCGCCCACGGCAACAAGGTCGCCCACCACCTCTTCTCGGTGGCGTCCGGCCTCGACTCGGTCGCCGTCGGCGAGGACGAGATCGCCGGCCAGGTGCGCCGCGCGCTCGACGACGCGCGACGGGGCGGACTGACCACGGCGCCCCTCGAGCACCTCTTCCAGCGGGCCACCGAGACCTCGCGCGCCGTGAAGAACAGCACGCGCATCGGCGAGTCGGGCCGTTCGCTCGTGCGGCTCGCCCTCGAGCTCGCATCCTCGCGCGTGGCGGACTGGTCCGCGGCGCGGGTGCTGCTCGTGGGCACCGGCCGCTACGCCGCGGCATCCCTCGCCGCCCTGCGCGACAAGGGCGCCGTCGACGTCCGCGTGCACTCGCGCTCGGGCCGCAGCCGCTTCGCGCAGCGCGAGCACCTCGTCGCCGTCGACGCCGAGCACTACGCCGATGAGGCGGCCGCCGCCGACGTCATCGTGACCTGCACGACGACCACCGACACCTACGCGCTCACGGCCGCCGAGCACGCCGCCCGCCGGGCCGGCGCCGATCGCACGCAGCTGATCATCGACCTCGGGCTGCCCCGCAACGTCGACCCCGCCCTCCGCGACGTCGCCGACATCGAGCTGCTCGATCTCGAGACCATCCGCATCCACGCCCCGATCGACGAGTTCGCCACCCTCGACGAGGCACGCGAGATCGTCGCCGGCGCTGCGGCCCGCCACGCGGCGGCGCGGCGCGTGCACGAGGTCGCCCCGTCCGTCGTGGCGATGCGCGGCTACATCACGGGCATCCTCGACGATGAGCTCGAGCGTGCCCGGCTGCGTGGCGAGTCACCCCAGGTCGAGGCGGCGCTGCGGCACTTCTCCGGCGTGCTGCTGCACCGTCTCATCGCGCAGGGTCACACCCTCGCGTCCTCCGGCTCGGGCGCGGCCTGGGCCGATGCGGTGGCGACGGTCTTCCCCGCCGCGACCGGAGCGACCTCGCCGGGCGGCACCGTCCCGACCGAGCGCGCCCCGGGCGGCACCGAAGCGGGAGCCGGCCGGTCATGACCCGGCAGGTGACCCTGAAAGACATCGCGCTGCGCGCGGGTGTCTCGACGGCCGCCATCAGTCAGGCCCTCAACGACCGCGGAAGCCTGCGTCCCGAGACGCGCGAGCGCATCAAGGCGATCGCGGCCGAGCTCGGATACCAGCCCAACAAGTACGCCGCGGCGCTGCGGAGCGGCCGCACGATGTCGGTGGGCTTCGTCGTTCCCCAGGATGCCGAACTC
Organism: Microbacterium sp. Yaish 1; assembly: GCF_002245215.1. Classification (GTDB taxonomy): domain Bacteria; phylum Actinomycetota; class Actinomycetes; order Actinomycetales; family Microbacteriaceae; genus Microbacterium. Next base: position 54,594 of record NZ_NPMR01000002.1, on the reverse strand, counting down.
GACCTCTCGAAGCGCGGTGCGCTGCATCGCAGCCGGCACATCGGCGCGCTCGTCAGCGCTGCAGCCGATCAGGGCTTCACGGTCACGATGCTGCCCGCCGCGCGGCCCGATCTGCTGCGCGGCGCGCAGATCGACGTCGTCTACTTCGCCGAGGTGGCCGCCGACGACCTGCTGCTGCGCGAGGCCATCGCCCGCGGCATCCCCGTCGCCACGAACGACCTCTACGTCGACACCGAGCTGTCGATCACCGTCCGGACGGGGTACGACGAAGCGGTGCGCGCCGCCCTCGCCCTGCTCGAGACCGGCGGAGCGCGGCGTATCGGGTTCCTCGTCGACGACGCGGGCTCGCCCCGCGACGAGATCGGCGAGACCGCGTACCGCGCGTGGAGCACGGTGCGCGGCCGCGAGCCCCTCGTCGCCTACCTCGACGCCGAGCACGGCGCGCTCCCCCGCCGGGTCGGCGAGCTGCGCGACGCAGGCGCCGACGCGATCTTCTCGTTCGCCGAGGAAGGCCCGGCCATCTACCTCCAGCTCGAGGAGATGGACTTCGTCATCCCGCGCGACATGCAGTTCGTCGCCCTGTGCACGAGCGACTGCGCCGTCAACACGCGCCTCGGTGTCACGCACGTCTGCGTGCACCCCGAGCTCGCGCCCGCCGCGATGTTCCAGGCCCTCAGCAGCATCCGCGACGCCGGGGCGCCCGATGTCATCGATCTGCCCTGGGAGATCGTGCGCGGCTCGTCGACGCGCTGAGGCTTCAGAACTCGCCGTAGACCTCGAGCGTGTTCGCGGCGATCTGAGCGGACAGCTCGTCGACGTCGGCTCCCAGCTCGGCCGCGATGAAGCGCAGCGTCACGGGGATCAGGTACGGCGCGTTGGGCCGCCCGCGGTGCGGAGTCGGCGTGAGGAACGGCGCGTCGGTCTCGACGAGGATGCGCTCACGCGGCGTGACCGCGAGGGCGTCGCGCAGGTTCTGCGCGTTCTTGAAGGTGACGTTCCCGGCGAAGCTCAGCCAGTAGCCGCGGTCGGCGGCGATCCGCGCCATCTCGGCGTCGCCCGAGAAGCAGTGGAACACGGTGCGCTCCGGAGCACCGACGCGCTCGAGCGTCTCGAGGACCGCGTCGTGCGCGTCGCGATCGTGGATCTGCATCGCGATGCCGTGCTTCTTCGCGAGCTCGATGTGGGCCTCGAAGCTCTCGAACTGCGCGGGCAGCCCGTCCTCCTCGGTACGGAAGAAGTCGAGCCCCGTCTCGCCGATCGCCCGCACGCGGGGCTGCGCCGCCAGCTCGTCGATGACCGCGATGGCCTCGCCGAGGCGTCCGGCCGCGGCGTACAGGGGCGCCTCGTTCGGGTGGATGGCGACGGCGGCGAGGACGCGCGGGTGGGATGCCGCCGCCCACGCCGACCAGCGCGACGAGTCGATGTCGCCGCCGGCCTGGACGACGCCGATGACGCCGACGGATGCCGCGAGCTCGAGCTGCTCCTCCAGGGAGCGGGGCTCGTCGCCGTCCTCGATCTCGAGGTGCGTGTGGTTGTCGTAGACCGGTACCGCGAGCGGTTCCGGCGCCTCCGGCCAGCGCACATCCCGCGCCGCCTGGGAGCGCTGCCGCACATACTGCGACACGTCATCCGTCGACTCGCCACGAAGTGCCGGTGTCGAGGCGGCCGGATCCGCGTTCTTCGGCGAGCCGACCATGCTCAGGCGGGCTGCTCGACTCGGGGGAACAGCGGGGCGAGGCCGTTGACCGTGGTTCCGGCGGGGAGCACGCCCCAGCTGCCGGCCTCGCGAAGCGGCTGGTCCTCGAGCCGGGCGTCGATGCCGAGCGCCACCCACAGCTTGCGCGTCGACTCGGGCATCACGGGCGAGAGCAGCACGGCGAGTGCGCGCAGCCCCTCCGCGGCCGTGTACAGCACGGTGCCGAGGCGCGCCCGCTGGGCATCGTCCTTCGCGAGGGCCCACGGCTCGTTCTCGGTGATGTAGCCGTTGAGCGCGTCGACGATCGTCCAGATGGCGGCGATCGCCTCATCGGGCCGGAACCGCTCCATAGCGGCATCCGCGGCGACGGCGGCATCGGCGACGACCCGCTGGATCGCGAGGTCGCCCTCGGTGTACTCGGCGGGCGGCGGGACGATGCCCTCGAAGTAGCGCTCGATCATCGCGATCGTGCGCGACGCGAGGTTGCCGAACCCGTTGGCGAGCTCGGCCTGGTAGCGCGCGGAGAGGTCCTCCCACGAGAAGGAGCCGTCCTGGCCGAACGCGATCGCGGAGAGGAAGTAGAACCGGTAGGCGTCCGACCCGAACACGTCGGTGATCTCGGTCGGCGCGATGCCGGTGAGCTTGGACTTCGACATCTTCTCGCCGCCGACGAGCAGCCAGCCGTGCGCGAAGACGCCGCGGGGCACGTCGAGGCCGGCCGCCATCAGCATCGCGGGCCAGATCACGGCGTGGAACCGCAGGATGTCCTTGCCGACGACGTGATATGCCGGCCAGCGGCGGGCGAACTCGTCGGGGTCGGTGCCGTAGCCGATCGCGGTGGCGTAGTTGAGCAGCGCGTCGACCCACACGTAGATGACGTGCGAGGGGTCCCAGGGAACCGTGATCCCCCAGTCGAACGCCGACCGCGAGATCGAGAGGTCCTTCAGCCCCGACTTCACGAACGAGACGACCTCGTTGCGCGCCGACTCGGGACGCACGAAGTCGGGCTCGGTCTTGTACAGCTCGAGCAGACGGTCCTGGAACTCGCTGAGCTTGAAGAAGTAGTTCTTCTCCTGAAGCAGCTCGAGCGGCTTCGAGTGGATGGCGCAGACCTTGAGCCCCTCGAACGCGCCGGTGCCGTCGGCGATCTCGGCCTCGGGCTTGAACTCCTCGCAGCCGACGCAGTACAGGGCCGCGTACTCGCCGGCGTAGATGTAGCCGCGATCGAAGAGCGTCTGGACGAAGACCTTCACCCGCTCCTCGTGACGCTCCTGAGTCGTGCGGATGAAGTCGTCGTTGGCGACGTCGAGCGTGCGCAGCAGCGGGAACCACGACTCCTCGACGAGCTTGTCGACCCACTCCTGCGGCGTGACGTTGTTCGCTGCAGCTGCGCGGAGCATCTTCTGCCCGTGCTCGTCGGTACCCGTCAGCATCCACGTGTCGTCGCCGGCCTGGCGGTGCCAGCGCGCGAGCGTGTCCACCGCCACCGTCGTGTAGCCGTGCCCGATGTGGGGCAGGTCGCTCGGGTAGTAGATCGGTGTGGTGATGTAGAAGCTGCGGCCGTTGCTCACCCCGAGATTCTAGTTCGAGTGCGCCGACCGCCGGTGCCGTGTGTCGCCGCGACGAGGCGTCACGCGGTCTCGCGCACGATGAGGGATGTCGGCAGCACGAGCGGCTCGGGCTGCTCCCCCGCGATCACCTGCAGCACCATGTCGACCATGGCCGAGCTGATCTCGTTCCACGGCTGCCGCATCGTGGTCAGCGGCGGGTCGTGCGTCTCGGCGAGGCCGGAGTCGTCGAAGCCGGCGACCGCGATGTCGTCGGGGACGCGCCGGCCGCTGCGGCGGATGGCGGCGATCGCGCCGACCGCCATGACGTCGGATGCCGCGAAGACGGCGTCGATGTCGGGGGCGCGCTCGAGCAGACGTGTCATCGCCGCCGAACCGGCGTCGCTCGAATAGACGTCCTGCTCGACGAGCTCGGGGTCGAACAGGTCGCCCATCTCCTCGCGGAAGCCCTGCAGGCGGTACCGTCCGCCCGGGGTGTCGTCGGGGCCGGTGATGACGGCGATCCGGCGGTGGCCGCGCGCGAGGAGGTGGCGCGTCATGGTGCGCGCGGACTCCTGCTCGTCGACCGACACGGTGGGGACGTGCGCGCGGTCGCCGAGCGGGACGCCGGTGCAGACCGTGGGGACGCCCGCGGCGATGAGCGAGGCGAGCAGCGGGTTCGACTCGTGAGACGAGATGAGCAGCACTCCGTCGACGTGCCCCGCGCGCACGTAGCGCTCGACGTTCGCCCGCTCCGCCGCGGTGTCGGCGATCATGAGCACGAGGGTCATCGAGCGCTGCGCGAGCGCCTCGGTGGCTCCCCGCAGGAGCAGGGCGAAGGTCGGGTCGGCGAAGAGCAGGTGCTGAGGCTCGGTGAGCAGGAAGGCCAGCGAGTTCGATCGCCCGGTCGCGAGGCTGCGGGCCGCATGGTTGGCGGTATAGCCGGTCTCGCGGATCGCTCGGTCGACGGCGTCGCGGGCCTCGGGCGAGACCCAGTGCCCGCCGTTGATCACCCGCGACACGGTGCCGTGCGAGACGCCGGCCGCTGCCGCGACATCGCGGATGGTCGGTTTGCGCGACGCGCCGGTGGAGCCGTTCACGTCGGTGAGCCTACTCCGCGCGGCGCGGCCCGGTCGGCACGCGGCGCGAGGAGGCGCCGAGCCTGGCACGCCCACTGGGACCGGTCACAGTTCGATAACGACGCGTGTTCGGGATGACGGCCTCGCTTACAGTTGTCGCACACCCTGTGACCGGTCACAGTACGACCGGCGCATTCGAGAGACACGAGGACGCGTTTCATGCCTGCGAGCGTTTGGCCGGCCATCGACGGGATCGCCTACGGCGGCGACTACAACCCGGAGCAGTGGCCCCGCGAGGTCTGGCGCGAGGACGTCCGCCTCATGCGCGAAGCCGGGGTGAACCTGGTCAGCGTCGGCATCTTCTCGTGGGCGCTCATCGAGACCAGCGCGGGTGTGTTCGACTTCGACTGGCTCGACGAGATCATCGGCCTGCTCCACGAGAACGGCATCGCCGTCGACCTCGGCACCCCGACGGCATCCCCGCCCGCCTGGTTCTTCGCCGAGCACCCCGATGCCCGTGCGGTCAGCCGCGACGGCGTGGTGATGGGCTTCGGCTCGCGCGGCATGGCATCGCACTCCGCTCCCGCGTACCGCGAGGCCGCCGTCCGCATCGCTTCGACGCTCGCCGAGCGGTACGCCGATCATCCGGCCGTCGTCATGTGGCACGTGCACAACGAGTACGGCGTTCCCGTCGGCGAGGACTACTCCGAGCACGCCCAGCGCGCCTGGCGCATCTGGCTCCAGGAGAAGTACGGCTCGCTCGACGCCCTCAACGCGGCGTGGGGCACCGCTTTCTGGGGCCAGCACTACGGCGTGTGGGACCACGTGGGCGTCCCGGCCGCCGCGCCGTCGGTCGTGAACCCCGCGCAGCGGCTCGACTTCGCCCGGTTCACCGACGCGCAGCTGCGCGCGTGCTTCGTCGCCGAGCGCGACGCCATCCGGCGCTTCTCGTCTCTCCCGGTCACGACGAACTTCATGGCGAACCAGCACCACGGCTGCGACCTGTGGGCCTGGGCGCGCGAGGTCGACATCGTCTCGGACGACCACTACCTCTGGGCGGCGGACGTCGAGGGCGAGATCGGTCTCGCGATCGCCGCGGACCTCTCCCGCTCGGTCGGGGGCGGCAAGCCCTGGATCCTCATGGAGCACTCAACTTCGGCGGTCAACTGGCAGCCGCGGAACATCGCCAAGCGCCCGGGCGAGATGGCCCGCAACTCGTTGTCGCACCTCGGACGCGGCGCGGACGGCATCCTCTTCTTCCAGTGGCGTGCCGGCCGGTCCGGCGCCGAGAAGTTCCACTCGGCGATGCTCCCGCACGCCGGCACCGAGTCGCGGGTCTTCCGCGAGGTCGTCGATCTCGGCGCGAAGCTGAACCGGCTCGCCGAGGTGCGCGGATCGCGCGTGCACGCCGACGTCGCGATCCTGTGGGACTTCGAGTCGTTCTGGGCGCAGGACCTCGAGTGGCGCCCCTCGGAGGACGTCTCGCACGACGAGCGCATCCGCGCGTACTACGAGCGCCTGTGGCGCGACAACATCACGGTCGACTTCGCCCTGCCGGGTCACGACCTGTCGGGCTACAAGCTCGTCATCGCGCCCGCGCAGTACCTCCTGCGTCAGGCCGACGCCGACAACCTCAACCGGTACGTCGACGCCGGCGGCACGCTGGTCGTCTCGTTCTTCTCGGCCGTCGTCGATGAGAACGACGCCGTGCACGCGGGAGGCTTCGCCGCTCCGCTCGAGCCCGCGCTCGGCATCCGCGTCGAGGAGCACCTGCCGCTGCGCGCCGGGGTGACCACCACGATCGAGTTCGACGGTGCGTCGCACACCGCCGACGTCTGGCACGAGCACCTCGTCGTCTCCGAGGCCGAGGTGCGCGCGACCTACGTCGACGGGCCCGGTGCCGGGATGCCGGCGGTGACGCGCAAGCGGCACGGCGCCGGGACCGGCTGGTACGTGAGCACGCGACCGGATGCCGCGGGCCTGGCCGCGATCATGGCCGAGGTGTACGCCGACGCGGGCATCGCCCCGCTCGACGCACCGGCCGGCCTCGAGATCGTCCGCCGCGCGGGCGACGCCGACGACTACGTCATCGCGATCAACCACGCGGCGACGGACGCTGAGCTCGCCCTGGAGGGCGTCGACCTGATGACCGGTCGCGCCGTCCTGGGCACGCTGGAGGTGAGTGCGGGCGACGTCGCCGTCATCCGCACTCCGCGCACAGCACACGGGAGCGGTCGATGACCGCCCCCGGCACCGGGAGACAGTCGACGTCTCGCGGCAGGCACTGAGAGAGAAAGCCGACGCCATCCGGCGGCGGCATCCACACCGGTCGTGACGGAGCGACCTCGCACGAGGCCCTTCCGATCGACCACTTCGGAAGGAAGATCCATGCGCAAGATCGGGACCGGAATCGTCGCCATCGCGGCGACCACCGTCCTGCTCGCCGGTTGCTCCGGCGGCAGCACCCCCAGCGAGAGCGGCAACGCCGCCGAAGGTTCCGGCGGCTCGCTCGTCGTCTGGACCGACGCCAACCGCGCGCCGGCCATCGAGGCCGCGGCGAAGGCGTTCGAAGAGGAGACCGGCACCAAGATCGAGCTGGTCCAGAAGAACTTCGAGGACATCCGCAACGACTTCATCAACCAGGTGCCGACCGGCGAGGGCCCCGACATCACCGTGGGCGCCCACGACTTCCTCGGCTCCTTCGTCTCGGCCGGCGTCGTCGACACGATCGACCTCGGCGACAAGGCCGACCAGATCGAGAAGGTCGCGGTCGACGCGTTCACCTACGACGGTCAGCTCTACGGCTTCCCCTACGCGCTCGAGACGATCGCGCTCGTGCAGAACACCGGCCTCGTCGGCGAAGAGGCGCCGTCGTCCTTCGATGACATGATCGCCCGCGCCCAGGCCGCGGGTGCCGAGCGTCCGTTCGTCATCAACACGGCGGGCCAGAAGGGCGACGCGTACACGATGTACGGCTTCCAGACGTCGTTCGGCGCGCCCGTCTTCGTGCAGGACGCCTCGGGCTCGTACACGAACGAGGTCGGCATGGGCGGCGCGGGCGGCGAGGCGTTCGCCACGTGGCTCGGTGCTCACGGCGAGGCCGGTTCGGGCGAGATCTCGACCACGATCGACTACGACACCAACAACGAGCTGTTCGCCGCCGGCACCGCCGCGTACACGGTGCAGGGCCCGTGGGCCATCGAGACGCTCACGGCCAACGGCGTGAACGTCAAGGTCAACCCGATCCCCTCGGCCGGCGGCGAGACCGCGGCGCCGTTCGTGGGCGTCCAGGGCTTCTACATCAGCTCGGAGAGCGCGAACAAGCTGCTCGCCCAGGAGTTCCTGACCACCTACCTCGCGACCGACGACGCGCAGCGCGCCCTCTACGAGGCCGACCCGCGCCTGCCCGCATGGAAGACCCTCGCCGCCGAGGTCTCGTCCGACCCCATCGTCGCCGGATTCCTCGCCTCCGCCGCGAACGGCGTGCCCCAGCCCTCGATCCCCGAGATGGGTTCGGTCTGGGACCTGTGGAACGCCGCACAGGTGCAGATCATCAAGGGCGGCGACCCCGTCAGCACCTGGAACACCATGGTGACCGACGTCCAGGCCGCGATCGGCTGATCCCCTCCGGGGGCGGAGCGCCCAGCTCCGCCCCCGGACCCCTCTCGTGAAGGAGATGCACATGTCGGTCCCCCAGGGAACCGTGAGCGAGAGCGCACCGCCGCGCCGCTCCCCCGAACGGTCGCAGCAATCCGAGCCGCACGGGCGGCGCTGGTCCGGCATCGGCTGGGGCTTCGTCGTGAAGCTCGTGCTGATGGCGATCGTCAACGCCTTCGGCCTGATGGGGGTGTTCGCCGCCGTCCAAGCCGAGTCGTGGATCATCGCGACCGCCGCGGCCGTCCTGCTCATCGCCGCCGACATCGTCTACTTCACCAAGCGCGCTCTGCCGCTGAAGTACCTGCTGCCGGGACTGGCGTTCCTGCTGGTCTTCCAGGTCTTCATCTTCGGCTACACGGCGTACATCGCCTTCACGAACTACGGCGCCGGGCACGTCGGCTCGCAGGACCAGGCGGTGGCCGCGGCCCTCGCCCAGGGCGAGCGGCGCATCGACACGTCGCCGTCCTACCCGCTCTCGGTCGTCGAGCAGGGCGGCGAGTACGGCTTCGCCATCGTCGACGACGGTGAGATCAAGGCCGGGGCCACCGATCGTCCGCTCGAGGTCGTCGGTGACGCATCCGGCTCGGGCGCGCCCACCGACGTCCCCGGCTGGAACGTCGTCCCCCGCGGCACGTTCCTCGGCGACCCCGCCCTCCAGGAGCAGATCGTCGAGCTGCGCGTCCCGGTCTCGGACGACCCCAACGACGGCTCGATCCGCACGCGCGACGGCTCGACGGGAGCCGTCTACCTCTCGACGCTGACCTGGGATGCCGACGCGCAGACCATCACCGACACGGCATCCGGCGTCGTCTACACCGCGACCGACGACGGCCGATTCGTCTCCGCCGACGGCGCGGCCCTCCCGACCGGGTGGGTCGTGAACGTCGGATTCGACAACTTCCTGCGGCTGGTCACCGACCCGGGCCTCCTCGAGCCGCTCGCGCTGGTGACGCTCTGGACGTTCGTGTGGGCCGCGCTCTCGGTCATCATCCCGTTCGCGATGGGGCTCGTCGTGGCGCTCATCTTCAACGACCCGCGGGTGAAGGGCCGGAAGATCCTCCGGACGCTGTTCATCCTCCCGTACGCCTTCCCGGCGTTCATGTCGGCGCTGCTCTTCCGCGGCATGTTCAACGCCGAGTTCGGGGTCATCAACGAGTTCTTCTTCGGCGGCGCGAACATCGACTGGCTCGGTGATCCGTGGCTCGCCCGCATCGCCGTGTTGTTCGTGAACGTCTGGCTGACGTATCCCTACTACTTCCTGGTGTGCACGGGTGCCCTGCAGGCACTGCCGTCCGACAGTCTCGAAGCCGCATCGATCGACGGCGCCGGGAGGTTCCGGCAGTTCCGCGCGATCGTCCTCCCGCTCGTGCTGGTGTCGACGGCTCCCCTGCTGATCTCGTCGTTCGCCTTCAGCTTCAACAACTTCACCGTGATCTACATGTTCAACAGCGGCGGGCCGGCGATTCCCGGCGCGCCCTACGCGCTCGGCTCCACCGACATCCTGATCTCCGCGATCTGGCGCATCTCAGGAGTCTCGGGCGGTGCTGCCGACTACGGCCTGGCCAGCGCCCTGTCGATCCTCGTGTTCATCGTGATCGGCGTGATCTCCGCCCTGGCGTTCCGCCAGACCCGCAAGCTGGAGGAGTACCAGTGATGTCTGCAACAACCACCGTCGCCACCCCGCCCAGCCGTGCCGGCGCTCGCCGTCGCCGGTGGGTGCTCGAGGTGGGCTGGAAGTACCTCGTCGCGCTCGTCATCCTCTTCTACGCGATGTTCCCGCTGCTCTACGTCGTCTCGGCGGCCCTCAACCCGCGGGGCAGTCTGGCCGCGAGCAATCAGCTGTTCGGCGTCTTCGACCTCGCGAACTTCGCTTCGCTCGGCAGCACGTCGTACTGGACCTGGTACGGCAACACGCTGATCGTGAGCGGCGCATCCGCCGTCGGGGCCGTGCTGATGGGAGCCGCGGCGGCGTACGCCTTCTCGCGGTTCCGCTTCCGCGGTCGCCGAGCGGGCCTGACCTCGCTGCTCATCATCCAGATGTTCCCGCAGGCGCTGGCGTTCGTCGCGATCTTCCTGATGCTCCTCGCCCTCGGCGAGGTGTTCCCGGCCCTCGGTCTGAACTCGAAGCTCGCGCTCATCTGCGTCTACCTCGGCGGCGCGCTGGGTGTGAACACGTTCCTCATGTACGGGTTCTTCAACACGATCCCGATGGAGCTCGACGAGTCGGCGAAGATCGACGGCGCGACGCACGCTCAGGTGTTCTGGCGCATCATCATGCCGCTCGTCACGCCGATCCTCGCCGTCGTGGCGCTGCTGGCGTTCATCGCCTCGTTCGGCGACTACATCATCTCGAAGATCGTGCTGGTGTCGCAGGACAACTGGACACTCGCCGTCGGGATGTTCCAGTGGGTCTCGAACCAGCTCGCGAGCAACTGGGGCCTCTTCGCGGCGGGCGCCGTGCTTGCGTCGATCCCCGTGCTGGCGCTGTTCCTCGGCCTCCAGCGGTACATCATCGGCGGGCTCACGGCGGGCTCCGTCAAGGGCTGACGCGAGTACGCACCCTCTCGCCGAAACCACACCGTCCCCGGTACACGGTCACCGGGAACGTACGCTGTCGCGCGCCCGCGCGCCCCGACCTCGAAGGAGAGGCCCATGCAACGAACCATCCCGCGGCTGGCCGCGGCCATCACGGCGGCGGTCCTGGCGGTCGGGGCGCTCGCGCTGCCGGCGTCGGCGGCCGACGACCCGGCGCCGGTCCCGAGCACGATCACCGTGCCACGGGTCGAGAATCTGCCGGCTGGCTTCATCGGCGGCGTCGATGTGTCGTCGATGCTGTCGCTCGAAGAGTCGGACGTCGTGTTCCGCGACGCGGACGGCAACCCCGGCGATCTGTTCGCGATCCTCCGGGATGCCGGGGTGAGCGACATCCGCGTGCGCGTCTGGAACGACCCTTTCGACGCCGACGGCAACGGGTACGGGGGCGGCGATGTCGATGTCACCCGGGCGGTCGACATCGGCCGGCGGGCGACGGCGGCGGGTCTCGGGGTCCTGGTCGACTTCCACTACTCCGATTTCTGGGCCGACCCCGCCAAGCAGCAGGCGCCGAAGGCCTGGGCGGGGATGACCGTCGACGAGAAGGCCACCGCAGCAGGCGCCTTCACCCGCGACGCGCTCACGCGGTTCCGCGACGCCGGGGTCGCCGTGACGATGGTGCAGGTCGGGAACGAGACCAACGGCGGCATCGCCGGAGTGACCGGCTGGGACGACATGGCGAGGATCTTCAGCGCCGGATCGGCCGCCGTCCGCGACGTCCTGCCCGCGGCCGGCGTCGTGCTGCACTTCACCAACCCGGAACGCGAGGGCTTCTACGCGAACGTCGCGCACGAGCTGGACGCGCGGAATGTCGACTACGACGTGTTCGCGTCGTCGTACTACCCGTTCTGGCACGGTACGCCCGAGAACCTCACGGCGGTGCTGTCGCAGATCGCCACGACGTACGACAAGAAGGTCCTGGTGGCCGAGACCTCGTGGGCGTACACGCTCGACGACGGCGACGGGCATCCGAACGTCGTGAAGGCGCCCGAGGACGCGACCCGCTACCCCGTGAGCGTGCAGGGCCAGGCCACCGCCGTCCGCGACGTCGTGCAAGCCGTGGCGAACGTGGGCGAGGCGGGACTCGGCGTCTTCTACTGGGAGCCCGCGTGGCTGCCGGTCGGACCGCCGGAGCAGCTCGAGTCCAACCGCGTGCTCTGGGAGCGCGACGGATCCGGCTGGGCGTCGAGCTACGCCGGCGGCTACGAGCCCCACGACGCGGGACAGTGGTTCGGCGGATCGGCCTGGGACAACCAGGCGCTCTTCGACCACGACGGCAACCCGCTGGCCTCGCTGAACGTCTTCTCGTACGTGCGCACGGGTGCGGTCGCGCCGCGCAGCGTGAGCGACGTGCAGCGCGTCGCGCTGACGGTGGAGGACGGCGACCCGATCGCTCTGCCCGAGACCGTCACCGTGTCGTACACCGACGGCACGAGCGAAGCGCAGAGCGTCACCTGGACACCGGGGCCGGATGCCGTCGACGGCATCGGCGTGTACACGTTCTCGGGCACCACCTCGGCGGGGCACGCCACGTCGGCGACCGTCACGGTGATCGCGCGCAATCTGCTCCGCAACGGCGGCTTCGAAGACCCCGATGTCTCGATGTGGCGCGCGGCGGGAAGCGGACTCACCCTGCGGGCGACCGACGACCCCCGCTCGGGAACGCGCTCGGCGCACTTCTGGTCCGACGCCGCGTACGCGTTCTCGCTCGAGCAGGACGTCGTCGTGCCGGAGGCTGGCTGGTACACCGCGTCCGCCGCAGCCCAGGGCGGAGCTGCCGGCGCCGACGGACGCGTGCGACTGAGCCTGTCCAACGGGGCGGATGCTGCGCGCGCGGCGCCCGCCGAGGCCGACGTCGCCCTCGACGGCTGGTGCGTGTGGTCGACCCCCGTCACGGACGGTGTTTTCGCGTCTGCCGGCGACACACTCACCGTGCGGATCGCGGGTGATCTGCCCGCCGGCGCGTGGGGAACGATCGACGACGTCGCTCTCGTCCGCGCCGCACCCGCCGCGGACTTCTCGGCGCTGGCGGCCGCTGTGCTCCGAGCCGAAGCGATCGACCGGACGCCCTACGCCGCGGCATCACTGGCCTCGCTCGATGATGCGCTGGCCTCGGCCCGCTCGGTCCTGTCCGCAACGGCGACGCCGCAGGCGGAGGTGGACGCCGCGACCTCGGCCCTCACCGCCGCCGTCGATGCGCTCGTCGTGCGAAGCCCGGCACCCGCCCCGGCCGCATCCGCACCGCCCGCACCCGCACCGGGGCAGCCCGGCACGGAACCCGGTGCCACCACAACCACCGCGACCGGCTCGCTCCCCGCATCCGGCGGCACGCTCCCCCTCGCCATGCTGGCCGCCGCCGCCCTGCTGCTCCTCGCCGGGCTCCCCCTCGTCGCGCGACGCAGCTGACCGCCGAGAACGTACGGTCCCCGCGAAAACGTGCCGTCAACGGTACGCACTCGCGGGGACGGTGCGTTCTCGCGTCAGGCTGCGCCGCGTCAGGGGCGGGCTCGGGCAGCGAGCGCGGCCTGATACAGGTCGCGGGAGGACAGGCCCGTCGCGGCGGCGACCTCGGCGGCGGCGTCCTTGAGTCGGATGCCGTCGGCCACGAGCCGCTGCACCTGCGCCAGCGCGTCGGCAGGGTCCGTCTCACGCGCACCGGCGCCGTCGACAACGATGACGATCTCGCCGCGGACGCCGTCGGCCGCCCACGCGGCGAGCTCGTCGAGCGTGCCGCGCGCCACCTCCTCGTGCAGCTTCGTCAGCTCGCGGCAGACGGCCGCACGTCGGTCGCCTCCGAAGGCGTCGGCCATCGCACGGAGCACCTCCGCGATCCGGGAAGGCGCCTCGAAGAAGACGAGCGTGCGCTGCTCGCCGGCCAGCTGGTCGAAGAGTCTGCGTCGCTCGCCCGGCTTGCGCGGCGGGAAGCCCTCGAACGCGAACCGGTCGGTGGGAAGCCCCGACACGGCGAGCGCCGCGAGCACCGCGCTCGGCCCGGGCAGGACGGTCACGGTGACCCCCGCTGCGGCGGCCGCGGCGACGAGCCCGAAGCCCGGATCGCTGACGGTGGGCATCCCGGCGTCGCTGAGGACGAGGACGTCCTCCGTCCGCGCCCGCTCGACGAGCTCGTCGGCCCGCTGCTTCTCGTTGTGGTCGTGAAGGGCGATCAGACGAGGGCGATTGGTCACCCCGAGGGCCTGGAGCAGACGCTGCGTCGTGCGCGTGTCCTCGGCCGCGATGGTCGTCGCCTGTTCGAGCGCGGTCACGAGCCGCGTCGTGGCGTCGCCGAGGTTGCCGATGGGCGTCGCGGCGAGGATGATCACCGCCCCAGCATAGGCTGGCGGCGTGACGACGACCGCTGAGCCGCTGCTCCCCGAGACACGTCGGACGACGCTTCTCGAGCGGTGGCACGCCCGATTCGGCGGCGACCCGGTCTTCGCCCGACGGATGGCCTGGATCGCCCCGCTCGTGATCACTCTGATCGCCGCCGTCCTGCGGATGTGGAACCTCGCCCATCCCCACGCCGTGGTCTTCGACGAGACCTATTACGTCAAGGACGCCTGGAGCCAGTGGGTGCTCGGGTACGCAGCGACCTGGCCCGACGGCGCCGACGAGCGTTTCCTCGCGGGCGAGACCGACATCTTCACCACGACGGGCAGCTTCGTCGTGCACCCGCCGCTCGGCAAGTACCTGATCGGACTGCCGATGGCCCTGTTCGGGGCCGACTCGACGTTCGCGTGGCGCCTGGGCACGGCCCTCGCCGGCACGGCATGCGTGCTCGTGCTGTACCTCCTGGCGCGCAGTCTCACCCGCTCGGTCGTCTTCGCCTCGCTGGCATCCGGTCTGCTCGCGATCGACGGCCTCGGGATCGTGATGAGCCGGGTCGCGCTGCTCGACATCTTCCTGACGATGTTCACGCTGCTGGCGTTCTGGTTCGTCGTCCTCGATCGCAACCGCACCCGCGCCGTGCTCGCGGAGCGCATCGCGGCGCGGTGGGACGACATCGGCGCCCCGGCCTGGGGCCCGGTGCTGTGGAACCGGCCCTGGGTGATCGCCGCGGGGGCCGCGGCGGGCGCGGCGACGGCCGTGAAATGGTCGGGCGTCTGGGTGCTGGCGGCGATCGGCATCTACCTCGTCGTCAGCGACGCGCTGGCACGCCGCAGCGCGGGCATCCTGTACTGGCCCGCCGACGCGACGCTCCGCCAGGGAGTGGTGTCGTTCGTGCTCCTCGTCCCGGTGGCGTTGGTGGTGTATCTGGCGTCGTGGACCGGATGGTTCGTCACCGACGGCGGTTACGACCGGCACGCGGCGGATGCGAACCCGGCGACGGGATTCTGGTCATGGGTACCCCTGCCGCTGCAGAGCCTGTGGCGCTATCACGAGTCGATGTACGGCTCGACGGCGGGGATGTCGACGCCGCACGCCTATGCGAGTCCGGCCGCGCAGTGGCCGCTCCTGCTGCGCCCGACCTCGATGTATGCGGGCAGCACGCCCGGCGGCACGGGATCGTGCACGGACCCGAACGGATGCTGGGAGATCCTCTACAGCATGCCGAACCCGATCGTCTGGTGGGCCAGCGTCGCGAGCGTGCTGTACCTCGCCTACCTGTTCTTCCGCACCCGCGACGGCGCCTACGGCATCGTCCTGACCGGTGTCATCGCGACGTACACGCCGTGGCTGCTCTTCCCCGAGCGCACGATCTTCCAGTTCTACACCGTCCTGATCCAGCCGTTCCTGCTGCTGGCGCTGGTGTTCGTCATCCGGTCAGCGGTCCGGTCCGCGCGGCGCGACCGCGGGAGCACGCGGGGCGTCGAGCGGGTCGTGCTCGTCTTCCTGGGTGTCGTGCTGCTCCTCGCCGCGTTCTGGTTCCCGCTGTGGTCGGCGATCTCGGTCCCCTACGAGTTCTATCGACTGCACAACTGGCTTCCCGGCTGGGTCTGACGCCCGCCGGTCGCGGCCCGTAGGCTAGGCGCGTGTTCCGCTACCCGACGCCCGACGACGCCCGCGGCTCGGGGTTCGCGATGGTCACCGATCGGTTCGCGCTGCTCCTCGGCCCGAGCGCCGGCGAAGCGCTGGCCGGGGCCGTCTGGGAGGCGATGACGGCGCGGGATGCCGCGTTCGAGGATGTCCTCTCGGTCATCGCGGCCGTCGGCATCGGTGCTCTGCCCGATTTCGCCCTGGTCGAACTCGTCGATGCGGGCTCCAGCGCGGTGTCCGTCGCCGTGCGCGGCGCGGCGACGATCGACCTGCACGGTCCTCAGCGCAGCAGCTACGCCGGCACGGGGGTCGGCACGTGGGTCGAGGGCTCGGCTCAGCACGTCGCCGGCATCTCCCTCGGGCTCGGTGCCGCGACCGGCCCCTCGCTCCTCCCCATCGGTCGGGGCGTCGTGCGCACCGACGCCCTGGAATGGGGTTCCACCGCGCCCGTCGCCGGCCCTGGCGTCGCCGCCCCCGCCGTCGCCGCCGCGCCTCCCGTCGCGGCGCTCGAGGACCTCGACCCGCTCGAGACCGTCTCGGTCGACCGTCGGACCCTGACCGAGTCCTTCGGCCCCCGGCGCCGTCCGCAACCCGAGCCGCACCCCGACCCGGCGCCCGAGCCCGAAGCCGAACGGCGAGCGGAGATCGACGACAGCACCGTTCTCGGTTCCCGCCGCGCACCCGCCGCGCCCGTCGGTGCGTCGCCGCGCCGTTACGTCCTGCGCCTCGAGCCGGGCGGGGTGTACCCGCTCGATCACCCCATCGTGCTCGGACGTGCTCCGCGCGCAGCGCAGCATCCGGGAGCCCGCATCGTCGCCGTGCCCTCGCCCCGCAAGGAGGTCTCGGGCACGCACGTCGAGGTCCGCCTCGACGCCGACGTGCTCGTCGTGCGCGACCTGGGGTCGACCAACGGCACGATCGTGCGCGACGCATCGGGTGACGCCGAGCTGCTGCGGAGCGGGGCGACAGCGCGGGTCGCGCCTGGCGCCGTGCTCGATCTCGGTGACGGCGTGCTCGCATCCTTCGAGCCGCTCTCGTGACATCCGGTCAAGCGATTTCCCGGCCCGACCTCGGTGTGTTAGAAAAATCTCACCGGATTCGGATTCCGGGGGACGACGTCATCGTGCCCCCGTTGACAGGGGGTGCATGACTCGTGGCGTCGAGACTGCCCTCCGCGCCGCCCGGTCTTGCGGGATTCACCTACGTCCGCCCCCTCGGAACCGGCGGATTCGCCGATGTCTTCCTCTTCGAACAGAACCTGCCCCGCCGCCCCGTCGCGGTGAAGGTCCTCCTCGAGGACATCGTCGACGAGAGCCTGCTGCGCATGTTCAACGCCGAAGCCGACGTCATGGCGCGCCTCAGCTCGCATCCCTCGATCCTGACCATCTACGAAGCGTCGATCTCCTCCGACGGCCGGCCGTACATCGTCATGGAGTACTGCCCCACATCGCTCACCAACCGCTATCGCCGCGAGGTCATCCCCGTCGCCGAGGTGCTGCAGCTCGGGGTGAAGATCGGCTCGGCTCTCGAGACCGCGCACCGTTCCGGTCTGCTCCACCGCGACATCAAGCCCTCCAACATCCTCATCACGACCTTCGGCACCCCGGTGCTGTCGGACTTCGGCATCGCTGCCGCCATCTCGGGACGCTCCGACGGTGAGGAGGTCTTCGCGATGTCGGTGCCCTGGAGCGCTCCGGAGATCATCGACGAGCGCGTCTCCGGGTCGGTCGCGGCCGAGGTCTGGGGACTCGGTGCGACGCTCTACTCCCTTCTCGCCGGGCGCAGCCCGTTCGAGCGCGCCGGCAGCGGTCAGAACAGTCGCGAGCAGCTCAAGTCGCGCATCCGCAAAGCCGCGTACACGCCGATCGGCCGGGCCGACGTGCCCGAGCGTCTCGAGCAGGTCCTCGCCCGCGCGATGAGCCGCGACCCGGGTGCGCGGCACGCGACGGCGGCCGATCTCGCGCACGACCTCCAGCTCGTGCAGCACGAGCTCGGGCTCCCGCACACGCCGATGGAGGTGGCGGTCGACGAGTGGGCCGCTGCGGGGGCCACCGTCGACTTCGCCGATGACCGCGCACGCGGGCCCGTCCGGCCCTCGGTGGCGTACGAGTCGCGCCGGCCGGCGCGGGCGGCGCGTGTCGTGGATCGTCGTCCCGACGAGGGCACGATCCTCGCGGGCGCCGAACCGGTCCGCCGCCTCGGGACCGCAGCCCGGGTGGCCCTGATCGCCGGCGGCGCGCTGCTGGTGGCCGGGGCCGGAGCCGTCACGACGCTGCTCATCGTCGGCGGGGGCTTCTGAGATGGCGCGGCGCGAGAGCGCGCGTCCCCGCGTGCGCCGGACGACCTGGATCGCGGCGGGTGCGGTGACGGCGGTGCTCGCGGTCACCGCGACGCTCGCCGTCGTCTGGCCGGGGTACGACGCGCAGTCGACGCCTCCCGACGATCCGACGGTCTGGGCGCTGCAGAACGGCGCCGGCAGCGGATACGCCCGCGTGAACCTCGAGCTCGGCGAGATCGACACCGTCAAGCGCGTCGACAACGGCAGCGCGCTGGCGCAGACCACCGACCGTCTGTTCGTCTACAGCAACGGCTCATCGCAGTTCTCCGACGTCGACATGGGCCGGCCGGCCGACCTCACCGAGGACGCGCAGGACGTCTTCACCCCGACGCCTCCCGGAACCACCGACATCGCCGTGACCGGCGACACCATCGCCTACCGCACCGAGGCGGGGGCCGTGTTCGGCTCGAGCCTGTCCGGCGGTGGCGAGGGGATCCCGATCGACCCCTACGCGGATGCCGAGGTGCCCGAGGGCGAGGACCGGCCGCGATTCGTGGCCACGTCGGTCGCCGTCGGCACGGACGGCGTCGTGTACGCCTTCTCGGCGGCGGAGAGTCGGGTCGTCCGCGCCGATTCCCGCACCGGCCGCATCCTCGGGGAGGACGCGGCGCCGAGCGACCTCGAGACGGCGCAGCTGAGCGTCGTCGGCTCGCGCTGGGTCCTGCTCGACGACGCGAGCGGCGACGTCTGGGTGCGGGGGCGCGACGAGGCGATCACGACCGGCCTCGCCGGCGGCGCGAGACTGCAGGATGCCGCAGGCGCCGGCGACCGGGCCTACATCGCCGACGCGGAGGGCGTCGTCGCCGTGGATCTCGCCGGTGCCGCGGCGAGCCGCGCGCTCGACCGCCCCGGGGCAGGCAGCGCCGCCAAGCCCGCGGTGCTCGGCTCGACCGTGTACGCCGCCTGGCTGGGCGACGGCGAATCGGCCGGTGCGCTGTGGTCGAGCGATGACCCCGGCACCGTCACGCCGCTGGACTACCGCGGCGCCGACATCGGTGACAACGTCGATCCCGCCTTCATCGGCAACGGGACGAGGCTCGCGCTGAACGATCGCCGCTCGGGCTGGGTCTGGAACGTCCCCGACGGGGAGCTCGTCGCGTCGTCGCAGCAGTGGGACCTCGACCGTCAGGTCGAGGTCGAACAGCAGGAGGACGCCACCTCCGAACGTGTCGTCGACCCGAAGCCGCCGGTCGCCGTCGACGACGCCTTCGGGGTCCGAGCCGGTTCGGTGACCCTCCTCCCGGTGCTGCTGAACGACCACGACCCGAACGAGGACGTGCTCAGCATCGACCCGGGCTCGCTGGAGAACCTCGATCCGTCGTTCGGCACCGCGTCGATCACCGGCGCGCAGCAGCAGCTGACGGTCGCCGTGTCTCCGGATGCCACGGGCACCGCGACGCTCCGCTACCGGGTGACCGACGGCACGACCGCCGACGGCCTGCTCTCCGAGTTCGCGACGGTGACACTCACGGTCGTCGACGACGAGCAGAACACCGCTCCCGTGTGGTGCGGTGTCGAGGGATGCCTCGCCA
This sequence comes from Microbacterium sp. Yaish 1, assembly GCF_002245215.1. Lineage (GTDB taxonomy): Bacteria > Actinomycetota > Actinomycetes > Actinomycetales > Microbacteriaceae > Microbacterium. The sequence goes on along the minus strand of NZ_NPMR01000002.1, from coordinate 35,179 downwards.
CCTGGCCGTCGCTCACCGTGGCTCCCGGCGGAACGGTCTCGGCCGAGCTGCTCGAGGGGTGGGTCGATCCGGAAGGCGACCCGGTCTTCCTCGCCGGCGCGACGAACGACACCGGCGTCGGAACGGTCACGACCACCCCCGACGGAACACTGACATACCAGCATCCCGATCCGAACGCCACGGAGGGCCTGACCGTGACGATCACGGTCACGGTCTCCGACGCGCGCGGCGCGACCGCGACCCAGCCGCTCACGATCACCGTCACCCCGACGCCCGAGCTGACCGCCGAGTCGTTCGCGGTCACGGGTGTCGTCGGCGAGCCTCTCGACGTGTCCGTCGCGCCGTACGTCACCGGCGCCGCCGGGCCGGTGTCCCTGACCGGCGTCGTACCGCTCGACGAGGCCCAGTCGACGGCGGCGGCGAACCCCGCCGCGCTGAGCATGGTCGTCACCGCCTCGGCGCCGGGCTCCTATCTCGTGCAGTACACGGTGCGCGACTCGCTGACCGAGGCCACGGCGACCGTGCGGGTCACGATGCTCGCGCCCGAGACGGCCGGCATCACCACTCCGCCCCTCACCGCATTCGTCCGGCCGAACGAGGACGCGACGATCGACGTCGCCGCCGCCGTGTCGAATCCGGCCGGCTCGGTGCTGCTGCTCAGCGACATCCGGCCCGAGAGCGACCCCTTCGCCTCACTCGGCGTCGACCTGGTCGCCCAGAGCCTGCTCCGGGTGAGCGGCACGACCGACTCGGGCGAGCCCGGCCGCCTCGGCGTCGTGCGCTACACCGTGTCGGACGGAACCGGCAGCGCAGCGGCGACGGCGCAGGGCGAGCTGACCGTCGTCCTGCTCCCCGCCGCGACCGCGGAACCGCCGATCGCGGTCGACGACGCGGTGACGGTGCGCGCGGGCACGCAGATCGACATTCCGGTCCTCGAGAACGACACCGCGCCGTCGGGCGCCCCGATCGCCATCGATCCGTCGTCGATCGTGAACGAGACCGGGGGCGGGCTCGCGTTCGCGACGAGCCGGCTGGTGCGGTACCTCGCGCCCGAGGAGCCCGGGACGTACGCCCTGACGTACACGATCTTCCGGCTCGGGTTCCCCGAGGTCAGAGACACCGCGCGCGTGACCGTGACCGTCGTGGGCGACGAGTCGAACCAGGCGCCGCTCCCGCGGACGCTGGTCGGACGGGTCCTCAGCGGCCAATCGGTCAGCATCCCGCTCGACGCCTACGCCGTCGATCCCGACGGCGACCCCGTCGTGCTCGACCGCATCGTCTCGCAGCCCGAGCAGGGGTCGGCGACGATCTCGGCCGACGGCTCGGCGATCGTCTACACGAGCCCCGACGGGTTCAGCGGTCAGATCAGGTTCCGGTACGCGGTGCGCGACCCCAGCGGCGCCACCGGGACGGCGGACGTGCGCGTCGGGGTCATCGACACCCAGACCGACCCGAGCCCGGTGACCTACAGCGACTACCTGCAGGTCCAGGTCGGCGCTGAGAGCACCGTGGTCGTGCGCCCCACCGACAACGACATCGACCCCGCGGGCACCGATCTCGAGCTGATCGACGTCGCACCGAACGCGCAGGAGGGCTCGAGCGAGTACGACACCCTGCGAGGGCTGATCGGACCGATCGAGAACGGCGCCGTGACCCTTCGCGCGGGCGACGTGCTCGGCACCTTCTCGTACACCTACACCGTCCGCAACGAGCGGGGCGACACCGCCATCGGACTCATCGTCGTCAAGACCGTCCGCGAGCCGGTGCCCGACTACCCGGTCGTGCGCGACACCGTCCTGACGCTGGAGAACCGCGAGGACTTCCCCCGCGGCATCGACGTGCTCGACGGACAGGTGTCGTGGAACACCGGCGACGTCTCGGGCCTCCGTCTCTCGCTGTGGGGCGAGCCGACCGATCTCGCCGTCGACGGCTGGAAGATCTCGGGCGAGCTCCCCGAGCGCTCGCGCCTCATCCCCTTCGAGGTCACCGGCACCGCGTTCGACGGCACCGAGGTCACCTCCTACGGATTCCTCCGCGTGCCGGGCGAGGCCGACGTCCGCCTCGCGCTGCGCGAGGGCTTCCCGCCCCTGCAGGTGCGCGAGAAGGAGAGCGTCGAGGTCGATCTCGCCGATGCCGTGCGCGTCCCCCGCGGCGCGACGCTGGTCATCGACGAGGGCATCCGCGCGGGCGGCGCTCGCGGCGAAGCCGTGTGCAGCGTCGTGTCGGGCACCACGATCCGGTACTCCGCCGGCGCCGGCGCTCCGTGGACCGACAGCTGCATCGTCCCCGCGCGACTGAGCACGCAGGACGTCGCCACCTTCCTGACGCTCCGGGTGACGATCGAAGCCGAGATCCCGCAGCCGACCCTGCGCAGCGCGTCGCTCACCGTCAGCCCGGGCTCGACGCAGACCTATGACCTGGCGCAGATGGTCCAGTGGGCCGGCCGCGCCGACTGGGATTCCGTCCGCTATGCGGGCTCGTACGGCGGCGACCAGTTCACCGTGACCGTCGAGGACGGCACCGCGACGGTGACGGCAGCGGATGCCGCGCGCCCCGGGCGTCAGGAACCGGTCGCGATCTCGCTCCCGAGCCACTCCGACGCCGCGCCCGCCAATCTCCTCCTGACGGTCGGTCCCGCGCCCTCGACGCTTCCCAAGGGCGGGTCGGCGGTGCAGACGTGCTCGCAGTCCGGCGGCGCGACCTCGTGCACGATCGAGGTGATCGGCGGGGCCGGCGAAGTGAACCCGCTGCCCGGCACGCCGCTGCGGCTCGTGGGCGCCAGCGGCCCCGGCAACTGCACCGGCGTGTCGTTCTCGCGCGCGAGCGACACCGCCGTGCGGGCGACGTGGAGCGCGGATGCGCCGGGCGCAGCCGATTGCACCGGCAGCTTCACGGTCGAGGACGCGCAGGGGCGTCAATCCAGCGGTGCCCGCAACGGGCAGGTCATCCTCGACCTGCAGGGCCTTCCGGCCAATCCCGCCCGCGTGGAATGGACGGCGTACACCGGTGACTCGGTGAGCCTGCGCGTGAGCTCCGACGGCGGCTCCTATCCCGCTGTCCAGGGCTACCGGATCACCGCGGGCGGCCGCGAGGTCGCCACCTGCCCGGCATCCGGGTCGTGCTCCCCGATCTCCGCCCCCGTCGGCGAGAAGATCACGTACGAGGCGCGGGCCTACAGCTCCGTCGGCGAGTCGCGCTCGACCGTGCGCACCCAGGCGTGGGCCTACCGCCCGCCGGCGCAGCCCGCCGGATCGTCGTTCGAGCCGACGCCCAACGGACGCGACGGGGGCCGCGCGACCATCACCGTGACCGGACTGGATGCCACCACCGGCAGCGTCCGTCTGACGGGCGGGCGCGCCGGATCCGACACGCGTCCTGTCGTCGGCGGCACCGCGACCTTCACCAACTACGACGTCGGATCGAACTCGGCGACCACGCTCACCGCGACGCCGCTGACGACGTTCGACCTGCCGCCGATCGCGGCGGGCTCGAGCGAAGGACAGTCGCGTGCCGTCACGGCGCACGGTGTCGGCGCCCCGGGCCTGACCCTGTCGGAGACCAACACCTCGAACTCGATGCGCGTGACCGCGTCGGTCACCCCCAACGGGGACGGCACGCAGACCCTCATCGGGTTCAGCGACGTGTCGGCCGAGGCCTGCGTTCCCACCGGGTCGGCGACGAGCCAGCAGTTCGAGGCGCAGGCGTTCAAGCGCAAGACGGTCTGGGCGTGCGCCGAGCACACGTTCAACGGCAAGCGGGGCTTCGGCGTCACCGGCGCCGAGATCTCGGCACGCCCGGTCGGCAACGTCGAGGCGCCCGCCGGAATGACGTTCCGGGTGTCGTCGACGCCGAGCGGAAACGCCCAGAGCGGCTTCACCTACGCGCTCGAGGGAACGCACAGCGATCCCGGCGCGAAGCCGTTCGAGGACGCCCGCCTCGTCTACTTCGTCAACGGCAACCGGCGCGACTCGTTCTCGCCGGAGTACAACCGTCCCGACGATCAGTGGACGGCGAAGTGGTGCGACAGCTTCCTCGGTTTCGACAGCAACTGCTCCGACCCCATCGCCATCTCGCCCGCCTCCGGAAGTGCATCGAGCCCCGTCTCGGTCGCGATCCAGAACCTGCCGACGTGTGTCCAATCCGACCAGGCTGCGCCTCGATGGAACCCCGGATGGGACCGTCAGCTGACATACGACATCGGTTCGCAGATCTCGGGGACGGCCGGTGCGATCTCCTCGGTCGAGTACACCGTGACCTGGACCGGCCGTCTTCAACCGCTCCGCCCGTTCACGGTGACGGTGACATGCGACGCGCCGCCGTCGTCTGAGCCGAGCCAGCCGGCCGAACCCACGAACCCCTGACCCCGCCGGATGGCGAACCGAGAGGACCCCATGAGCATCACACCGGAGCAGACCACCTGGTTCCAGGAGACGTTCGCGACGCTCGTCGACAACGTCGAGAAGGTCGTCCTCGGCAAGCGCCACGTCATCGAGCTCGCCTTCACCGCGATGGTCTCCGAAGGTCACCTCCTGCTCGAGGACTACCCGGGAACCGGCAAGACGTCGCTCGCCCGCGCGATGGGGCAGACCGTGCAGGGCACGAGCAGCCGCATCCAGTTCACGCCTGATCTGCTCCCGGGCGACGTCACCGGCATCACGGTCTACGACCAGAGCCGCGGCGAGTTCGAGTTCCATCAGGGCCCGATCTTCGCCAACGTCGTCCTCGCCGACGAGATCAACCGCGCCTCCCCGAAGACGCAGTCCGCGCTGCTGGAGGTCATGGAGGAGGGCCAGGTCACGGTCGACGGGGTGAGCCGCCGCGTGGGCGTGCCCTTCCTCGTCGTCGCGACGCAGAACCCCGTCGAGCAGGCGGGCACCTACCGTCTGCCCGAAGCGCAGCTCGACCGCTTCCTGATGAAGACGACGCTCGGCTACCCCGATCACGCCGCGACGGTGCGCATCCTCGAGGGTGCCGCCGAGACGCGCCGCGAGGTCTCCCCCGTCATCACGCCCCAGGGCGTGGTGAGCATGGCCGACATCGCACGCGGGGTCTACCTCGACGCCCTCGTCCTCGACTACATCGCCCGCCTCATCGAGGCGACGCGGCTGGCGACCGAGGTGCGACTCGGGGTGAGCGTCCGCGGGGCGATCGCGCTGACGAAGGCCGCGAAGACCTGGGCCATCGCGCACGGCCGGAGCTACGTCACGCCCGACGATGTGAAGGCCCTCGCCGAGCCGGTGCTCGCGCACCGTCTGATCCTCGACCCCGAGGCGGAGTTCGACGGCGTGACGGCCGGGGCGGTCATCGGGCAGGTTCTGCTCGACACGGTGCCGCCCAGCCAGAGAGAGACCGTGTGAGCTTCGACACCGAGTCCCGCCTGACCCGTACCTCCGTCTCGGAGGGCACGGGTTTCGCGCGCACGCGGTTCGGGACGACCGGCCGCACGACCGTGCTCGCGGTGCGCGGCGTGCAGTCGTGGCGACGTCTGCGGCGGGCCGCCACGGCGACGGCGCGATGGGTCGCCGAGACGGTCACGGTCGCCGGGTGGCTGATGGTGGTCACCGCTGCCCTCGGGCTCGGCATCGGCCTGCCCCTCGGTCTCATGGAGTTCACCGCCGCCGGCGTCGTCGCCCTCGTGCTCCTCGTGCTGTCGGTGCCCTTCCTCTTCAGCGCCCGCGCCTACCAGGTCGACCTGCGTCTCGAGCACGACCGGGTCGTCGCCGGCACGCAGGTGGAAGGAACGCTCGTCGTGACCAACGTCGGCGCGGCGCCCGCCCTCCCCGGCCGCATCGACGTGCCCGTGGGAGACGGCATCGTCGACGTGCACGTTCCCCTGCTGCGCCACGGCCACACCCACACCGAACAGGTCGTGGTGCCCACCCACCGGCGCGGCATCATCACGGTGGGCCCCGCTCGCACCGTGCGCGGCGACCCCCTCGGCATCCTCAAGCGCGAGGGCACGTGGGACGACGTGCACACGCTCTACATCCATCCCGTCACCACGGCGCTCCGCAGCACGACGACCGGTTACATCCGCGATCTCGAGGGCAGCGCGTCGCGCACGGTCGTCGATGCCGACTTCTCCTTCCACGCGATCCGCCCCTACGTCGCCGGCGACTCGCAGCGCCAGATCCACTGGAAGTCGACCGCGAAGACCGGCACCCTCATGGTGCGGCAGTACGAGGAGACGCGGCGCAGCCGCATGGTCATCGCCCTCGCGGTCGGTGACGACGAGTACGCCTCCGACGACGAGTTCGAGCTCGCCGTCAGCGCCGCAGCCTCGCTCGGCATCCGCGGCATCCGCGATGGCCGCGACGTCGACGTCGTGGTCGGCGGAGAGGTGCCGGAGTTCGCCCGCCGCCGCATCCGCACCATCCGCGAGCTCACGACGATCACGACCCGCACGCTGCTCGACGACCTCGCCGGCCTCGACCGCATCGAGCATGTCAGCCCGCTGCGCGATGCCGCGTCGCTCGCCGCGGAGAGCCACCCCGACGTCTCGATCGGGTTCCTCGTCTGCGGCTCAGCGCTCACCGCTGCCCAGCTGCAGTCCGCGGCTCTCGCCTTCCCCGCCGACGTCGGCGTCATCGCGGTGACCTGCTCGCTCGAGGCCGAGCCCGGCTTCCGCACGCTCGGGGGCATGTCGGTGCTCTCGATCGGACTGCTGGACGACCTCCGCCAGCTGCTGTCGCGGGCGGCGCAGTCGTGAGCGCCCCCGCACGGCGCGACCTGCGCGCTCGACGCACCTCCCGGATCGCGTGGCGCTTCCTCGTCCTGCAGGCCCTCGTGCTGTTGCTCGTGCTCGCCGTGGGCGCGTTCGCAGCGTGGCCGATCTACCGCAGTACGGCTTTCGTCGTCGTCGTCGCCGCGGCGCTGATCGCGGGGACGGCCATCGCGGCGGCCGGACTGCGCTGGCGCCTGAACGGCTGGTGGATCGCGCTCGTCGCGATCGCGACGTACATCGTCCTGGGTCTCCCGCTCGCGGCCCCCGGGTCGCTCGGCTCGCTCCCGCAGGCGCTGCAGGGTCTGAGGGGCGTCGTGACGGCACCGGTCACCGGGTGGAAGGACCTCTTGACCCTCGAGCTGCCGCTCGGCAGCTATCAGGCCACGCTCGCGCCCGCGCTGCTGGTCTTCCTCGGGGCCACGGTGCTCGCACTGTCGGTCGCGTGGCGCGGCGGACGATGGTGGCCGCTCGCCGTGGTGACGGCGCTCGTCCCCGCGGTGTTCGGCGTCGCGTTCGGATCCACGGCGCCGATGCCCGGCCCGACCGTCGGGCCGGTGACGCTCGACCGGGAAGCGCTCGTGGGGATGGCAGCTCTGGTGGCGGCGCTCGTCGCGATCGTGTGGCGCACCACGGCAGACCGGCGGCGCGCGATCGCGACGGCGACGGCCGCGACCGGCGTCCGAAGCGGCAGCCGGCCGATCCGCGGGCTCGCCGGGCGGATCGCCACCGCCGCGGGGATGGTCGCGGTCGGCCTGGTCGGCGCGACGATCGTCGCGCCGTGGGCGCTCGCGGGGACGCCGCGCGACGTGCTGCGGGCCGACGTCGACCCGCGTCTCGAGCTCGCCGCCGAGCTGAGCCCGCTCGGGCAGTACCGCACCTGGTTCTCCGACGATCGCTTCGACCAGCCGATGTTCCGCGTCACGGCGCCCGAGGGCGTCGACCGCGTGAGGCTCGCGACGCTGCCGTTCTACGACGGCAGGGTCGCGCGGGTCGTCGACCCTGCCGCGCCCGCCGGTGACCCGCGCTCGTCCTTCACCCGGGTCCCCTCGGCGCTCCCCGCCGGCGCCGGATCGGTCACGGGATCCGCGCGCATCGCGATCGAGGGCTGGGACGGCGTCTGGATGCCGACGGTCGGCGCCGTCACCTCCGTCGACTTCGACGGCGCGGATGCCGCGACCCTGGCCGACGGCTTCTACTACAACGCCGAGACGTCGGCGGGTGTGCAGCTGTCCGACCCGGGCCTGCAGCCCGGCGCCGAGTACCGGCAGGGCACCGCTCATCCCGAGGCCGTTCCCGCCCTCGGTTCGCTGGAGCCCGCACGGGCCACTCCCACGCTCGGTGACGACGTCGTGCCCGAGAGCCTCGTGCGGTGGGTGGACGAGCACGCGAACGGCTCCGGCGGGGCGGGACTGGAGCACCTCATCGACCTGCTCCGCGCACGCGGATTCCTCAGTCACGCCCTCACGATCGACGCGGCGGCACCGCCGGCGTGGACCACCGACCTGGGCGACTACGCGTTCCAGCCGAGCCGGGCGGGCCACTCCACCGACCGCATCGACCAGCTCTTCGCAGACCTTCTGGCTCGCGAGGACGAGGTCGGTGGTGACGACGACGCGGCACTGGTCGCGGCCATCGGCGACGATGAGCAGTTCGCCGTGGCCGCGATGATGATCGCCGACCGGCTCGGCTTCGACACCCGGATCGTCGTGGGCACGCGGCTGCAGTCGACCGACGAGACGCTCGCGACCTGCGATGACGGGCTCTGCACGGCCGGAGACATCTCCGCGTGGCTCGAGGTGCGCGGTCTCGGTCCCGACTGGGTCGCCGTCGACGTCACGCCCCAGCACGCGGTGTTCCCCTCCCCCGACACGCAGCAGCGGCAGGATCCGAAGATCCCGACCGATGTGCGGCAGGAACAGGCCGAGACGGTTCAGCCCGCCGACGCGAACCCCAGCGACGGCGGCCGCAGCCCCAGCGACGACACGGCGACCTCGCGGGACCTCACCGCGCTGTGGACGGCTCTTCGGGTCGGCGGGATCTCGCTCCTCGTGCTGCTTCTGCTGGTCGGGCCCTTCGCTCTCATCGTGCTGGTCAAGCTCGTGCGGCGCCGCGGCCGCCGCGCCAGCACCGACCCGGTGGAGCGGTTCACCGGCGGCTGGCAGGAGTTCGTCGATTCCGCGGTGGACCACGGGCTCCCCGGGCCCGGCTCGCTGACACGGCAGGAGCTCGTGGCAGCGTACGGCGGATCGGCCGGGGCGACCGAACTGGCGACGCTCGCCGACCGGTCGGTGTTCGACGTCGCACCGCCCGACGAGGACGACGCGGATCGCTTCTGGCGCATCGTCGAATCCGAGCGCTCACGGCTCGACGAGGGGCTGGGCTTCTGGGCCCGGCTCCGTGCGCGGGTGTCGCTTCGCTCGCTGGTGCGACCGCAGCGGCGCATCGGCCGAGCGCAACGGCTGCCGCGCGGCCTGCGGGATCGATAAGGTGGCACGCGGCACGCGCGGAACGGTCCGCGCTCGAGGTCAGGAGAACAGGTGACGGCACAGGGCTTCACGATCGACCACGCAACGGCGGTCATCGCGCTCGGCGGCTCGGACGGCGGCCCCACGGGCGCCTTCGCAGCGCTCGGGGTCGTGCAGGTCGTGCTCGGCATCGGGATCTACGTCTGGACGGCATTCGCGCTCACCGCGGTGTTCCGAAAGACGGGGATCGACCCGTGGCGGGCCTGGGTGCCGGTGCTGAACATCTGGGAGCTCTTCGTCCTGGCCGGCATGCGCGGGTGGTGGGCGGCGGTGCTCGCCGGCGGCGCCGTCCTCGTGACGATCATCTCCGGCGTCGTCGCCGGCATCTTCGCCGGGATCGCGCTCAACGCGGGCTTCGGTGGTGACGCCGGCAGCGCGGCCGGCGCGCTCGCCGCCGCCGCGATCGTGCCCTCTCTCATCTGGCTCGCCTTCATCGCGTTCGCCCTGGTGATCCATGTCCGGATGCTGCGCGCCCTGTGCCGCGGGTTCGGACTGGGCACCGGGTACGTCGTGCTGGGCGCCCTGCTGTTCCCGGTGTGGGCGAGCGTCGTCGGCTGGGGCTCGGCGCGCTGGCTCGGCCGTGAGGCACCGGCCGAGCCCGGGCCGTTCCGTACGTCCGCGGCCCCGGCCGCGGGTCCGGCGGTGCCGTCATCGCCCGTCGCGGCGTCGCTCGCGACACCGGCACCCGCGGCCGTGCCCGCCCCGCCGCTCTTCGCGCCGTCGAGCCCCGTACCCGGTGTTCCCGCTCCGCCCGCCGCGCCGGCACCGCCCGCGGCATCCGAGCCCATCAGCGCGAGCCCATGGGCTCCCCCGCCTCCGCCGGCCGAGGCGGCAGGGGCCGATCCGGCTCCGCAGTCGTGGTCGGCCCCGACCCCCGCCCCGGCTGCGGTTCCCGCTCCCACTCCCACGCCCGCTCCCACTCCGGCTCCCGGGCCGGCTCCCGCGGCCGACGATGCGGACGTCGACGAACGCACCGTCCTCGCCGCGCGCCGCGGCCCGCAGGCCACCCTCCGGCTGCCGAACGGGTCATCCGTCGCACTGTCTGCCACGGCCGTCGTGCTCGGACGCAACCCGCTCGCGCCCGATCGGGCGCCGGACGCGCAGGCGATCGCGATCGACGACGTCACCCGCACCGTCTCGAAGACGCACGCCTTGCTTGAGCACACCGGCACGGGCTGGACGATCACCGACCTCGCCTCCACCAACGGGGTCTTCGTGGGCCCCGACGACGTCGAGGCCTCGGGGCCGACGCCCGTGTCGGGCGTCTTCCACCTCGGCGACGCCGAGCTCGAGCTCACCGAGGCCTGATGACCACCGCGACGCCTCCGATCGATGTCCACGTGACGAGCGGCAGCCGCACGGACACGGGGCGCCGTCGGTCCGTGAACGAGGATGCTCTGCTGGCCGAGTATCCCGTGTTCGTCGTGGCCGACGGCATGGGCGGACACGACGCGGGCGACCGGGCCTCGGCCGCGGTCATCGAGGTCTTCCGGCCTCTGGTGGGTCGCGACGACCTGCGTCCCGAAGAGGTCGCAGACGCCGTCGAGCGGGCTCATTCGGCGGTCGCCGTCGTCGCTGCCGGAACCTCCCGCGGAGCCGGCTCCACCCTGTCGGGAGTCGTGGCCGTCCAGCAGGGCGGTGTGCGGCGCTGGCTCATCGTCAACGTCGGAGACTCGCGGGTCTACCGGCTGCTCGCCGAGCGGCTGGAGCAGCTGACGATCGACCATTCGGTGGCACAGGAGCTGGTCGACGCCGGTCAGCTCACGCGCGAGCAGATGGCGACCTACGAAGGCCGGAACGTCATCACCCGGGCCATCGGCGGCGAGCGCAGCCGCGCCGACTTCTGGCTCATCCCGATCGTCACCGGTGAGCGCATCGTCGTCTGCTCCGACGGGCTGACCGGAGAGCTCTCCGACGAGGCGCTCCGTGCCGGCCTGATGATGGGCGGCTCCCCCGCCCAGACGGCGGAGTCGCTCGTCGCCCAGGCTCTGGCGCACGGCGGCCGCGACAACATCAGCACGATCGTGCTGGACGTCGTCGCGGGCGGCATCAGTCCCCGCCTCGAGGACACGACCGGGGGCATCATGAACAGCGAATCCGTCACCGCGACGGTCGAGGTCGCCACGGCGCGCTCCCGACGCCGCCGAGCGGACCATGGCTGAGCTGCGCCGGCGGTCGCGTCATCCGCTGCCGGCTCCGGGCGACATCGACGGCCGCCGGCCCGACCGGATCCTGGCGTCGAGCGACCGCGCCGACGTGCACCTGTACCGGGATGCCGCGGGCCGGAACCCCGCGGCCGTGAAGGTGCTCCGTGATCCGCTCGACGATGACGAGCGCACGGTCTTCACGGCGGCTTCCTCGCGGCTCGTCGCCCTGTCGACCCACCCCAGCGTCGCGACCGTCCACGCCTCCGGCACGACCGAGGACGGCCGCCCGTACCTCGTGATGGAGTACTGCTCTCGCGCCGACCTGGCCGAGACGGCGTCGCGTCGCCCCATGAGCGTGCCCGAGGCCCTGCGGCTGCTGGTCCGCTTGTGCGGCGCTGTCGAGACCGCCCACCGGCACGGCCTCGCTCACGGGCGCATCCGCATCGAGAACGTCCTGACGACCGACTACGGGTGGCCGGCGCTGATCGGCTTCGACACCGATGCCCTGCTCCGCCGCGACGAGCATCACGTGACCCCGGCGGCGCGGGCAGCCGATGTGCACGGCCTGGCCGTCGCGGCCACCGAACTGCTGACGGGACGGCCCATCGCCGAGACGGCCTCGCCCCTCGAGGGCGCCGATTCGGTGCCCTCGGAGTTGGAGGCGCTCGTGCTCGCGACTCTCGCGGCGAGCGAGGCGGACGGCGGTCCGACTGCCGCGGAGTTGGGTCTGGCGCTGCAGCGCATCGAGGCGGACCGGCACCTCCCGATCACGCACCTCGACGTGCGCGAGCCGAGCGCGGACTCCCACGACGGTGACGATCACACCGTGCTGTCGGCCCGGCATGCCCCCGCGGACGACCACACCGTGCGGGCCGGCCGGCGCCGGGTCGGAGACGACGCCGGACCCGAGCCCGACGATGTCGACCACACCGTTCTCGCCCATCGCCGGCGCGGCCCCGGGGCTGACGGCCCGGTCGATCAGGATTCCGACGAGCACACCGTCCTCTCGGCCCGGACGTCCGGCCTCGACGACGACCGCACCGTGCTGTCCGTCCGGAACACCGGCCCGGACGACGACCGCACGCGCCTGGTGTCCCGGTCGGTGCCCGCGGCGACGGATCCGCCCGCTCGCGAAGAGCTTCCTGCGGCAGATCCCGACAGCGAGCCGACGGCGTTCGTGCGCCGGGAGCGGCGCGGCGACCTCGTGCGGGGCCGCGTCGACACCGAGCGTCTGGCCACGGGGCCCGACGACGGCGAGCGCTACCGGGTCCGAGCGGCACCCCAGCTCGCCGAGGTCTCCCGAGTCCGCGTGGAGGCGCCGGTTCGACAGACCACGCCGACAACCGCGTCGCGACGTCGCGGCGCGGGAACGGTCGTCGCGGTCATCGGGGTCGGGGCGATCGTCCTCGGCGCCGCTGCGACAGCCGTCGTGATGATGATCGGAGGAGGAGCATGACAGCCATCGGCAACGACACCGACGAGCACGACCGCGAGGAGGTGGGCGCCACCGCGGGCGAGACCGCCGAGAGCGTCGCGATCGAGTTCTGCGGCGAGTGGTTCCGCCCCGTCGCGGGAACCACCTACGCGATCGGTCGGGACGCCGACCTGATCATCGACACGAACCCCTACCTGCACCGACGGCTGCTCGCGATCGACGCCGAGCACGGCCTGTGGTGGCTGTCGAACATCGGGCAGTCGATCTCGGTGAGTCTGGCCACGCCCGACGGGGCGTATCAGGCGGTGCTGGGCCCCGGCGCTCGGGTTCCGCTGGTGTTCCCCGCTCTCGTGGTGATGTTCACGGCCGGCGCGTACACGTACGAGCTGACGGTGCACACCGACGGGTCGCGCTTCACCGTCCGCGACAGCTTCCCCCGCACCGCAGACGAGCACGTCGGCACGACGACCGTCGGCGCGGTCGCACTGACCGCCAGCCAGCGCCTGCTGCTGCTGGCCATGTGCGAGCCGATCCTGCGCGGCGGCATGGTGGGCACGAGCCAGGTGCCCACGTCGGCGGCTGCGGCGGAGCGGCTGGGCTGGCCGCTGACGACGTTCAACCGCAAGCTCGACAACGTGTGCGACAAGCTCGACCGCGAGGGCGTGCGCGGCCTCCGCGGCGGCGTGGGCAAGCTCGCCACCAATCGCCGAGCGCGTCTCGTGGAGCATGCCGTCCTGTCCCGGCTCGTCACGGCGGCGGATCTGCCGCTCCTCGACGAGATCCGCAACGAACAGGCCTGAAACGCGCCACAGCGCCGTACGATGGAGGGCTGTGTCCACGCCCGCCCCTGTGATCTCCTTCCCGCCCGAGCTGCCCGTCAGCGCCGCACGGGACGAGATCGCGCGCGCCATCCGCGATCACCAGGTCGTGATCGTCGCCGGTGCCACCGGCTCGGGGAAGACGACGCAGCTGCCGAAGATCTGCCTCGAGCTCGGGCGCACGAGCATCGCGCACACGCAGCCGCGCCGGATCGCCGCGCGCACGGTCGCCGAGCGCATCGCCGCCGAGATGGAGGTCCCGCTCGGCGGGGCCGTCGGCTACAGGGTCCGCTTCACCGACCAGGTCTCGGCCGAGACCCAGGTCGCGCTGGTCACCGACGGCATCCTGCTCAACGAGATCCACCGCGACCGGATGCTGCGCCGGTACGACACGATCATCATCGACGAGGCGCACGAGCGCTCGCTCAACATCGACTTCCTCCTCGGCTACCTGCGCCGCATCCTCCCCCGCCGCCCCGATCTGAAGGTCATCGTCACCTCGGCGACGATCGACCCCGAGAGCTTCGCCGCGCACTTCGCCGATGCCCAGGGCGCCCCCGCGCCGATCATCGAGGTGTCGGGGCGCACGTACCCCGTCGAGGTGCGGTACCGGCCGCACGACGACTCCGGCGATGAGGAGACGGCCGCCGATGACGTCGACGGGCTCGTCGCGGCACTGCGCGAGCTCGACCGCGAAGCCGACGGCGACGTGCTCGTCTTCCTTCCCGGCGAAGCCGAGATCCGCGACGCGATGGATGCCGTGCGCTCGGCGTACGCGAAGGACGCCCGCCCCACCGAGGTGCTTCCCCTGTACGGGCGGCTCTCCGCCGCCGAGCAGCACCGCGTCTTCGAGCCCTCGCGGGTCGCGGGCGTCCGGCGCCGGGTCATCCTCGCCACCAACGTCGCCGAGACGAGCCTGACCGTTCCCGGCATCCGCTATGTCGTCGACGCGGGCACGGCGCGCATCTCGCGCTACAGCAACCGGTCGAAGATCCAGCGGTTGCCGATCGAGGCCGTGTCGCAGGCATCCGCGCAGCAGCGCGCCGGGCGAGCCGGCCGGACCTCGGCGGGTATCGCCATCCGGCTCTACGCCGAAGACGACTTCGCCGCACGTCCGGAGTTCACCGAGCCGGAGATCCTCCGCACCTCCCTCGCGTCGGTGGTGCTGCAGATGCTCGCGCTCGGCTTCGGCGACATCGCGGATTTCCCGTTCCTGACCCCGCCGGACTCCCGCGGCGTCAAGGCCGCCTTCGATCTGCTCGTGGAGCTGCGTGCGGTACGCCGCGACGAGAAGGGCGCCTGGCGGCTCACGGACACCGGCCGCGAGATCTCGCGCCTGCCGATCGATCCGCGATTCGCGCGCATGCTCGCCGAGGCGCGCGCGCTCGGCGTGACCCGCGATGTCCTCGCGATCGTGGCCGGCATGTCGATCCAGGACGTGCGCGAACGCCCCGAGGAGCGACGCGAGGAAGCCGACCGGCTGCACGCGCGGTTCACCGACCCGACGAGCGATTTCCTGACGCTGCTGAACCTGTGGAACCACCTCCAGGACCAGCAGCGCGAGCTCGGCTCCAGCGCGTTCCGCCGCGCCTGCCGGGCGGAGCACCTGAACTACGTCCGCGTGCGGGAATGGTTCGACGTCCACCGGCAGCTGAGCACGCTCGCCCGCGGCGATCGCGACCGGGCACGGAGCGGGCGCGACGAGCGCACCTCGAACGGAACGGGCGCCGCGCATCCCGACCGCATCCACCGCGCGATCCTCGCCGGTCTCCTCTCGCAGATCGGTGTGCTCGACACCCGGAGCACCACGACCGCCCGCGCCGCGACCGCCCGGAGCGGCGGGGGCAAGCCCACGCGCCCGCGTGCCGAGTACCGCGGCGCGCGCGGCGCGAAGTTCGCGATCTTCCCCGGGTCGGGCTTGCGCAAGGCCTCGCCGGACGCGGTGATGGCCGCCGAGCTCGTCGAGACGTCGCGACTGTATGCGCGCACGGTGGCCGCGATCGATCCCGCCTGGGCCGAGGAGCTCGCCGGCGATCTCGCCCACCGGTCGATGAGCGACCCGCACTGGTCGAAGGATGCCGGAGCCGCCGTCGCCGCCGAGAAGGTCACCCTGTTCGGGGTCGAGATCGTCCCGCGCCGGCGCGTGCAGCTCGCCGGACGCGACCGCGAGCTCGCCCGCGAACTGTTCCTCCGGCACGCGCTCGTCGAGGGCGACTGGAACTCCGCGCACCTCGACAAGCGCCTGACGGCCTTCGAACGGCGCAATCTCGAGCTGCGGCGACGCCTCGAGAAGATCGAGGAACGCGAGCGCCGCCGCGACATCCTCGTCGGCGACGAGGCGGTCTTCGCCTTCTACGACGCCCGCATCCCGCGCGACGTGTTCGACGTGCGGTCGTTCGAGGCATGGTGGCGCGATGCCGCAGCGCGCACGCCGCGCCTGCTCGACATGACCGAGGGCGACCTGGCGGGAGATGCCGCGGGCAGCGACGAGCGCGCCTTCCCCGCGCGCTGGCGTCAGGGCGACCAGGTGCTCTCGCTCGCCTACCGCTTCGAGCCCGGCGCTCCCGATGACGGCGTCAGCGTCGTCGTCCCGCTCGCACTGCTCGCCTCCCTCCGCCCAGACGGGTTCGATTGGCAGGTGCCGGGGCTGCGCGACGAGCTGATCGCAGGCCTTCTGCGCGCGCTCCCCAAGGCGATCCGCCGGCACGTCGTCCCCGCGGCCGACTGGGCGTCGCGCTTCGCCGAGGAGCTGGCCGGCGACGGCCCCGAGTCGCGCGACGGCCTTCCCGCACGCACCCTGCGCGACGCGCTCGCCGCTCGCATCCAGCGCGTCGCGAACCAGCCCGTCACGGCGGCCGACTTCGACCTCGAGCGCGTGCCCGCCCACCTGTCGATGTCGTTCCGCGCCGTCGACGAGCGCGGGCGCCCGCTCGGCTCGTCGCGCGACCTCGCCGAGCTGCAGCAGCGACTCGCCAACCGCAGCCGGGCCTCCGTCGCGCGTTCCCTCGCGAAGGCCGCCCCGCGTCCCGGCGCGCAGCCCGCACCGTCACCCGCCGGGGCGACGGGAGCCGGTCCGGGCGGCGACCAGCGGTCCGGGATCGCCGAGCAGACCGGGCTGACCGACTGGACCTTCGGCGATCTTCCCGAGCTCGTCGACACGAGGGTCGCGGGCGGCGTCGTGCGCGGATATCCCGCCCTCGTCGACGAGGGAGCCTCCGTCGCCCTGCGCATCGAGGCGACCCCGGAACGAGCCCACCGCCTGACCCGCGCGGGCGTCAGGCGACTCGTCCTGCTGTCCGTCCCATCTCCGGCGACCTATGTCCTCGACCATCTCACGGCGCCCGAGAAGCTCGCGCTCGCGGCATCCCCCTATCCGTCGGCCAAGGCGCTCATCGAAGACGCGCGCGTCGCCGTGGCGGATGCCGTCATCGGCCGAACCGCGGCATCCGTCCGCACGCCGGCGCAGTTCCAGGCGGTGCGCGCCGCGTTCTCGGCGGCCGTGGTCGAGGAGCTGTTCCAGACCGTCTCGCTCAGCGCCCGCATCCTCACCCTCCAGCGCGACGTCGAGCGGGCGATCCGCAAGGAGAACTCGATGGTCCTGCTCGCCGCTCTCGGCGACGTGAAGCAGCAGCTCGCCGGGCTGGTGTTCCCCGGGTTCCTCTCGCGCACGGGAACCGCCCGTCTCACGCACCTGCCCCGCTACCTCCAGGGTGCCCTCGACCGTGTGTCGACCCTGAGCGACAATCCCGGACGCGACCGGCAGCGCCTCACGGAGTTCGAGCGCGCCGCGGCGCTCTTCTCCGAGGCGGGCGGGACGATCCCGCCGGCCGACGACGCTCCGCCGAACCTCCGGCATGCCCGATGGCTGCTGGAGGAGTACCGCGTCAGCCTGTTCGCCCAGCGCCTGGGCACCGCCGAGCCGGTGTCGATCCAGCGGATCACCAAGACCCTCGCCGGCAAGGACTGATCAGTCGGTAGCGTGGCCCCATGGCACACGCAGTGACGTATTCCGAGTTCGGCGGACCCGAGGTCCTCACCCTCCGCGAGATCGAGGTGCCCGCGCCGGGTCCCGGCCAGGTACGGGTGCGCGTGACCGCGGCCGGGGTCAACCCGATCGATCACAAGCTGCGTGCGGGTCTTCGGCCCTCCGCCACGATCTCGAAGCCCCGACGCGTCGGCAACGACGGCGCCGGCGTCGTCACCGAGGTCGGCGCGGATGTCGACGGCTTCCGCGTCGGTGACGACGTCGTGGTCTTCGGCGCGAGCGGCGTCTATGCGACCGACATCGTCGTCACGCCCGACAAGCTCATGCCTCTCCCCGCCGGCGTCTCCCCCGCCGTCGGCGCGGCGCTCGGCATCCCGGTGGCGACGGCCTATCAGTCGCTGCGCTCCCTCGATGTCGGCCCCGCCGACACCCTGCTGCTCCACGGCGGCAGCGGCTCGGTCGGTCAGGCGGCGATCCAGTTCGCCCGGCTCCGGGGAGCGTCCGTCATCGCCACGGCGAGCGATGCCCGCGCGGACCGCGTCCGCGACCTCGGCGCGACGCCCGTCGGGTACGGCGACGGACTCGCCGACCGCGTGCGGGCGGCCGCACCGCACGGGGTGACCGTGGCTCTCGACTGCGCCGGCACCGACGAGGCGCTCGAGGTCTCTCTCGAGCTCGTCGCCGACCGCTCCCGCATCGCGACGATCGTGCGGGGAGCGGATGCCGCGGGGCTCGGCATCCGCGCATTCTCTGGAGGAAGCCCCGACCCGCTCACCGAGCAGCAGTTGGCGTGGCGGGCCGAGGCGATCCCGGTGGTGGCGGCGCTGCTGGCCGCCGGCGCCTTCCGCGTCGAGCTCGGACCCGAGCTGCCCCTCGCCGAGGCCGCCGAGGCCCACCGTCTCGTCGCCGCCCACACGCCCGGCAAGATCACCCTCGTGCCCTGACCGGCTGACCGCCCGGCCGCCACGCCCGACCACAGCGAAGCGGCGCCCGCACCGGCAATCCCCCAGGGGGATGCCGGCACGGGCGCCGCTTCATGTGCGCGCTGGGATCAGTTGCCCGAGCGCCGCTTGTTGTAGACGTCGAAGGCGACCGCGAGCAGCAGCACGAGACCCTTCACGGCCTGCTGCCACTCGATGCCGATGCCCATGATCGACATGCCGTTGTTGAGCACACCGATGATGAGACCACCGATGATCGCGCCGCCGATGGTGCCGACGCCACCCTGCACCGCCGCGCCTCCGATGAAGGCCGCGGAGATCGCCTCGAGCTCGAAGCCGTCACCGGCCTTGGGGCCGGCGAGGTTCAGTCGCGCGGTGAAGATGAGACCGGCGAGAGCGGCGAGCACGCCCATGTTGACGAACAGCCAGAAGTCCGCGCGGCGCGTCTTGATGCCCGAGAGCTCGGCCGCGTGGCGGTTGCCGCCGATCGCGTAGATGTGGCGACCGAACACCGTGCGGTTCATGACGATGCCGTACACCAGCACCAGCACCGCGAGCACGATCAGGGTGACGGGGATGCCCTTGTACGAGGCGAGGGCCCACGTGAACCAACCGATGACGACCGCGATGAGAGCGAGCTTCGCGACGAACCACACGAGCGGCTCGACGTCCTGCGAGTACTTCTGGCGTCCGGCGCGGGTACGCCACTGCTGCACGATCAGCGCGACGATACCGAGCGCACCGATGACGAGGGTGAACAGGTCGGGATCGGATTCACCGAAGATGCCCGCCAGGAAGCCGTTGCCGAGAGCTCGGTACTCGGTGGGGAACGAACCGATGTTCGCGTTGCCCAGGACCACGAGCGCGAGACCGCGGAAGATGAGCATGCCCGCCAATGTCACGATGAACGCGGGTATGCCGACGTAGGCGACCCAGAAGCCCTGCCAAGCCCCCACGAGCGCGCCGATCAGGAGCGACAGGACGATGGCGAGCCACCACGGCATCCCCATCTTCACGGCGAACACACCGGACACGGCACCGATGAACGCGGCGACCGAGCCGACGGAGAGGTCGATGTGGCCGGCGATGATGATCATCACCATGCCGATGGCCAGCACCAGGATGTAACCGTTCTGCACCACCAGGTTCGACAGGTTCTGCGGGCGCAGCAGGATGCCGTTGGTGAGGATGGCGAAGAGGGCGACCACCGCGATCAGCGCGATGAAGATGCCGTTCTTGCCGAGGTCGGCGAGGATGTGTCCGAGCCACCGCGTGAAGCGGTTCTCGTTCGGGTTGATCCCGCCGCCGGCAGCGGTTTCGGGAGCGATCGTGTTCTGAGACATTCGAGGATCTCCTGCGGCCCCGCTCAGCGGGGCTTCTCCATGGTCATGAGTTTGAGGACCGACTCGGGGGTCGCGTCGGCGATGGGCAGCTCACCCGTGATGCGCCCCTCCGAGAGGGCGTACACGCGGTCGGAGATGCCGAGCAGTTCGGGCAGCTCGGACGAGATCACGATGATCCCCTTCCCCGCTGCGGCGAGCTTGTTGATGATCGTGTAGATCTCGTACTTCGCCCCCACGTCGATACCGCGGGTGGGCTCGTCGAGGATGAGCACCTCGGGGTCGGAGTAGATCCACTTCGACAGCACGACCTTCTGCTGGTTGCCGCCGGAGAGCTTCCCGGTCTTGGCGAGGACGGTCGGCGCCTTGATGTTCATGCTCTTGCGGTACTGGTTGGCGACCGAGAACTCCTCGTTGTCGTCGACCAGACCGGCCTTCTCGAGCTTCTTCAGCGACGCCATGGAGATGTTGCGCTTGATGTCCTCGATGAGGTTCAGACCGTAGGTCTTGCGATCCTCGGTGGCGTACGCGAGCCCGTTGGCGATCGCCTCGGAGACGGTGCGCGTGCGGATCTCCTTGCCGCGCATGAACACCTTGCCCGAGATGCGGGTGCCGTAGCTGTGACCGAACAGGCTCATCGCGAACTCGGTGCGCCCGGCGCCCATCAGCCCCGCGATGCCGACGATCTCGCCCGCACGGACGGTCACCGACACGTCGTCGACGACGACGCGGGTCGGGTCCTGCGGGTGGTGCGCGGTCCAGTTCTCGACCCGCAGCAGCTCGTCGCCGATCTGCGGCTCGTGGTCGGGGTAGCGGTGCTCGAGGTCGCGGCCCACCATGTCCTTGATGATGCGGTCCTCGGTGACGTCGTTCTTCGAGATCGTCTCGATGGTCTTGCCGTCGCGAATGACCGTGACGGTGTCGGCGACCTTCTTGATCTCGTTCAGCTTGTGGCTGATGATGATCGACGTGATGCCCTGCTCGCGCAGGCTCAGGATCAGGTCGAGCAGGTGGTCGGAGTCCTCGTCGTTGAGCGCGGCGGTCGGCTCGTCGAGGATGAGGAGCTTGACCTCCTTCGACAGGGCCTTCGCGATCTCGACCAGCTGCTGCTTGCCGACGCCGATCTGGTTGACCTTCGTCGTCGGGTTCTCCTTGAGCCCGACGCGACGCAGCAGCTCGGCGGCGGCGAAGTTGGTCTTGTTCCAGTCGATGAGGCCGCCGACGCCCTTCCGTTCGTTGTTGAGGAAGATGTTCTCGGCGATCGAGAGGTACGGGCTGAGCGCCAGCTCCTGGTGGATGATGACGATGCCGCGCGCCTCGCTGTCGCGCAGATTCTTGAACTCGACGGTGTCGCCCGCGTAGACGATCTCGCCGTCGTAGGTGCCGTGCGGGTAGACCCCCGACAGCACCTTCATGAGGGTCGACTTCCCCGCGCCGTTCTCACCGCAGATCGCATGGATCTCGCCGCGCTGGACGGCGAGATTGACATTCGAGAGCGCCTTGACGCCGGGGAAGGTCTTGGTGATCCCGCGCATCTCGAGGATGGTTTCGCTCACGTCTCCGACTTCCTTGTGGGGTGGATGGTTTCTCGGGTGCGGCGGCGGGAGCAATGAGCTCCCGCCGCCGCACCGAGGATGGGCGGATGCCGCGGCTCAGAGTCCGAGCTCGGCGGCGGTCCAGTAGCCGGTCTCGACGAGAGCGGACTCGACGTTGTCCTTCACGACGGGGACCGGGGCCAGCAGGAACGAGGGCACGACCTTCACGTCGTTGTCGTACGTCTCGGTGTCGTTGACCTCGGGCTCCTCGCCCTTGAGGGCAGCGGCGGCCATGTCGGCAGCGACCTTGGCCAGCTCGCGGGTGTCCTTGAAGATGGTGGCGTACTGCTCACCGGCGAGGATCGCCTTGACCGAGTCGACCTCGGCGTCCTGGCCCGAGATGATCGGCCACTCGGCGCCGAGCGAGTATCCCGCGCCCTCGAGCGCGGAGATGATGCCGCGCGAGATGCCGTCGTAGGGCGAGAGGACCGCGTCGACCTGCGTGCCGTCGGAGTAGTTGGCCGTGAGGATGTCCTCCATGCGGCTCTGAGCGGTCTCGCCGTCCCAGCGCAGCGTCGCGGCCTGCTCGATGTCGGTCTGGCCCGACTTCACGACGAGCGTGCCGTCGTCGATGAGGGGCTTGAGCACCTCCATCGCGCCGTCCCAGAAGAAGAACGCGTTGTTGTCGTCGAGCGAGCCGGCGAACAGCTCGATGTTGAAGGGGCCCGCGGGGGCGCCGTCGATCGGGTTGCCCTCGAGGTCGGTCAGGCCCAGTCCGTTGAGGACGGTCCATGCCTGCTGACGGCCGACGAGCGCGTTGTCGAACGTGGCGTAGTAGTCGACGTTCTCGGTGCCCTTGATGAGGCGGTCGTAGGCGATGACGGGGATGTCGGCGTCTGCAGCGTTCTGCAGCGCCTCGGTCAGCGTCGTGCCGTCGATCGAGGCCACGATGAGCGCCTCGGCGCCCTTGGTGATCATGTTCTCGATCTGCGAGACCTGGGTCGGGATGTCGTCCTCGGCGTACTGCAGGTCGACCTGGTAGCCCTGGTCCTCCAGTGCCTTCTTGACGGCGTCGCCGTCCTGGATCCAGCGCTCCGAGCTCTTCGTGGGCATCGCGACGCCGATGAGGCCGCCGTCTCCGCCGCCCTCACCGCCGCCGGAGCCGCCGCCGGTGTTGGAGCAGGCCGAGAGCGCCAGGGCGCCGACGGCGAGCGTCGCTGCTGCGAACAGGAACTTCTTGTTCACTGTGTGTCCTTTCCAGTGACTTCACTGTCTTGCGGGAAATGGTGACCGCGCCCCGGTGCGGGGCTACCGGCGGTCGTCGGTGGTCTGTCCGTAAACGTTCTGATACCGGTCGTACAGCGCATCGATCGCGTCCTGCGGGATCGGGATCAACTCCCCCGCCTGCCGGGCGATATGCACCGTGCGGGCGACGTCCTCGACCATCACCGCGGCCTTGACCGCATCCTTCGCACTCGACCCGATCGTGAACGGCCCGTGATTCTGCATCAGCACCGCCCGAGAACGATGCCCCCGCAGGGTCTCCACGATCCCCCGGCCGATCGAGTCATCACCGATGATCGCGAACGGCCCCACCGGGATCGGACCCCCGAACTCATCGGCCATCGCCGTGATCACACACGGGATCTCCTCACCCCGCGCCGCCCACGCCACCGCATACGTCGAATGCGTGTGCACCACACCACCCACCTCGGGCATGTTCCGATACACATACGCATGAGCCGCCGTATCACTCGACGGCGCCCGGTCACTGCCCGGCGTCCCCGGCACCACAACGCCGTCCAGATCGCACACGATCATGTTCTCCGGCGCCAACTCGTCATACGACACCCCCGACGGCTTGATCACGAACAGATCAGCCCCCGGAACCCGCCCCGACACGTTGCCGCCGGTCCACACGACCAGCCCGTAACGCACCAGCTCCGCGTGCAACGACGCCACCTCGGCCCGAACCCGCGCAACCGCGACTTCGATCTTCACGCCGTCGACGTACTCGCTGCTGATCGCTGCGTTGCGTGCCACTCGAGTGCTCCTTCGCCCGGCCACCATCGGCGGGCCTCGATCGTGTGACGGTCGATGTGACCGTTCACATTGCGACACTATAGCCACGGTCCGAACGGGGGTGTCAACTCCCGGCGTGTCTCGGATCGATAACGACGGCTACTCAGCGGCGCGGGCCGGTCGAGGAACGCACGACCAGCTCGGGAACGAGCACGGCCGGGTCCACCTCGCCCGAGCCCTGGCCGAGCAGCAGATCGACGCAGCGGCGCCCCAGCTCGGCGAAGTCCTGGCGCACGGTCGACAGGGGCGGCCAGAAGTGCGCCGCCTCGGGGATGTCGTCGAACCCGATGATGCTGATGTCGCGCGGGCAGTCCAGCCCCTCGTCGCGGATCGCGTGCAGAAGCCCGAGCGCCATCTGGTCGTTCGACGAGAAGATCGCGGTGAAATCGCGGACGCGCAGCAGCTCACGACCGGCGTAGTAGCCGAACTCCGCGGTCCAGTCCCCCAGCACGGGAGCCGTCGTCGGAATGTCCGAGTCGCTCATCTCTTCGAGGAATCCGCGCATCCGCGCCTCCGCCTCGATCCAGTCCTGCGGGCCGGCGATGTGGTAGATCGACCGGTGGCCGAGTTCGATGAGATGACGCGTGGCCAGCCGGGCTCCCGCGATCTGGTCGACCGACAGCGCGTGGCCGGGGTCGACCTCGGTGGACTGCAGGGTCACGTACGGAATGCCGATCGGCTGGGCGGCGAGGGCACGGAACACGCGCACCTGCGGCGCGATCACCACGAGCCCCTCGACCGCCTGCGCCACCAGATGGGCGAGCCCAGCCTGGATGGAACTCGGGTCCCGGGCGTCGACGTTGGCGGTCGAGACCCAGTAGCCGCGCTCGCGGGCGGCCGACTCGATGGCCGCGATGGAGGATGCCGGACCGTACTGCGTCGCGGACGAGGTCAGCACGCCGATCGTGTGCGACCTGCTCGTCACGAGTGCACGGGCGGCACGATTGGGGCTGTAGTCGAGCTCGGCCATCACGGCGAGCACGCGCTCCTTGGTCTCGGGGCGGATGCTCGGGTGGTTGTTCAGGACGCGCGACACCGTCTGGTGCGAGACGCCGGCCAGACGCGCGACATCGCGAATGCTCGGACGACGGCCCGCAGCGTCTTCGCTCATGCTTCCTCCGGCCCGATGCGCACGTTCACATCGGCTCGAGCCCATTATGCACCGGCAAGTTTCGAAAACACGCGCCTGCGGAATGTGACAGTCACACGGGAGGGCGCCGCGCGCGTGTGACGGCGTCCCTCATCGTCACACCGTCGACTCGCGAGGCCGAGACCCCGCCGCCGCCGTATGCTGACCGCATGTCCGACGTGGCGCGCTTCCTGCCCCTGAGTCACCGTTCTCCGGACGACGTGGCAACGCCCGACCGGCGCGCTCAGATCGCGACCCTCCTCGCCCTCGCCGCCCCGGTGCTCGACGCGGCCTCCGGCGAACGCCGGCGCGCCTTTCTCGAGGAGGCGGGACTGTCGCACGACGACGACCGCGCGTCCCTCGGTGAGCTCGCCGAGGAGATCGCGAAGGGACGCCGGCGCAGCATCCGCGAACTGACCGCGGTCACGCGCGCCTACCTCGGCTTGCCGGACGACCGGCCGCCGCTCCCCTTCGACATCGCGGGCGCGGTCGCGCTCGCAGCCTCGACGAAAGCTCCGTTCGCGCGACGAGCGGCGATCGCGGGGCACACCGTCCGCGCGACCGATGCCGGCTGGACATTCGGTCGCGGTCCCGAGATCTCGGCGAGCGCCGACGAGATCGTGGCGTTCCTCACGGGCGTATCCGACACCCCGCCGCGGCGGACGCCGATCAGCTGAGACGAAGCAGGTCGCGGTAGAAGCCGATCCCCCGCAGCCACACGTCGACCCTGATGCGCTCGTCGTGCGCGTGGAGGGCTTCGCGTTCGGATGTCGTGAGCCGGAATGGCGCGAACCGGTAGACGTTCTCGCAGATCGCGGCGAACCATCTGCTGTCGCTCGCGCCGAGCTGCAGGTACGGCGTCGGGACGACATCGGCACCGAGGGCCGAGCCGACCGCCGTCGCGATGCGGCGCCACCCCTCACCGCGCCAGGGCGACACGGGTGAGGGATCCGAGCCGTGGCGGACCTCGATCTCGATCAACGGGTCGGCGATCGCCCGGCGCGCGCGCTCGGTCGCGGCGGTGACCGAGTCGCCTGTGAGCAGGCGGATGTTGACCGCCGCGCGAGCCGTCGTCGCGAGGACGTTCTCGCCGTCCGCGCCGCTGAGTTCGGTGACGACGGCGGTCGTCCGCACGAGCGCGTTCGTCTCGGCTCCGAAGCGGGGCAGCGCCCGCGCGAGCAGGGCACCGGTGACCGCGAGGTTCGCGAAGACGGAGCGGAAGGGCTCACGGGCGAACGGCGCGAGCGTGCGGAACATCGCCCGCACCGGCGGGACGAGCCGCACCGGAGCGGGATGCCGCTGCAGCCGGTCGATCGCTCGTGCGAGCCTCGCGGTGGCGGGAAGGGGCGGCGGCGTGGATGCGTGGCCGCCCGGTTCGCGGGCTGTGAGGCCCAGGGTCATCACCCCGCGCTCGGCGACGCCGATCATTGCGGTCTCGACGCCGACGCCCGGCACCGCGCCCGAGACGACCGCGCCGCCCTCGTCGAGGACGAGGGCGGGCCGAACGCCCCGGGCGCGCAGCACCTCGACGATCGCGGGGGCGCCGAGCCCGGCGACCTCCTCGTCGTGACCGAACGCGAGGTACACGTCGCGCGCCGGCCGCCACCCTTCACCGACGAGAGCCTCCACGGCTTCGAGGATCGCGACGAGCGAGCCCTTGTCGTCGATCGCTCCGCGGGCATGGATCGTCGCCTCCTCCCCCTCGCCGGTCAGGACGGCTTCGAAGGGCGGATGCGTCCATTCGCCGGGTACGACGGGGACGACGTCGTAGTGCGCCATGAGCACGAGCGGCGCGTCGGGCGCGTGGCCGCGCCAGCGGTAGAGCATCGCGTGCTCACCCACGAGCGCGTGCTCGAGTTCGGCGTGCAGGAGCGGGTAGAGCCGGCGGACCGTGTCGCGGAAGCGGGCGAACGACGCCGCGTCGGACGCGGCCGGATCGGTGTGCGAGACGGTCGGGATCCGCAGCAGCTCGCGGAAGCGTTCGACGGCGGCGGTGTCCACCCTGCGAGCCTACGCCGCGCGCGCGGGCGCACCCCTGGCTAGGCTCGCGGTATGACGAATCAGACGACCTCCGGCGCCTCGCACGCCGGCCTGCGGTGGGGCATCCTGGCGACCGGCGGGATCGCCCACGCGTTCACCCGCGATCTGCGGACGGCCGGCCGCGAGGTCGTGGCGGTCGGCTCGCGGACGCAGGAGTCCGCCGCCCGCTTCGCGGACGAGTACGGCATCCCTCATGCCCACGGCTCGTACGAGCAGCTCGCGGCCGATCCCGAGGTCGACATCATCTACATCGCCACGCCCCACCCCGGTCACCGCGATGCCGCCGCGCTGGCGATCCAGCACGGCAAGCATGTCCTGGTCGAGAAGCCATTCACGCTGAACCGCGACGAGGCCGTCGCGCTGCGCGACCTCGCGGCGGACGCGGGCGTCCTCGTCATGGAGGCGATGTGGACCCGGTACCTCCCGCACATGGTGCGGCTGCGCGAGATCGTCGCCGCGGGGACCCTGGGAGAGGTCCGGACGGTGTTCGCCGATCACACGCAGCGCATCTCGGACGATCCCGCCCACCGGCTCAACGACCTGTCACTCGGCGGCGGGGCGCTGCTCGACCTCGGCATCTACCCGGTCTCGTTCGTCTGCGACCTGCTGGGACTGCCGACGCAGACCCGCGCCGTCGCGCGGCTGATGGAGACCGGCGCCGATGCCGAGGTCGCCACGGTCATGACGCACCCCTCGGGTGCGGTCTCGACCACCGTGTCGTCCTCGCGCGGTGCCGGGCCCAACACCGCTCATATCGTCGGAACCGAGGCCCGCATCGAGATCTCGGGCGTCTGGTACGCCGCCACCGACTTCCGGGTCCTCTCGCATGACGGCACCGTCCTCGAGGAGTACCGGTCCGAGATCGAGGGGCGCGGGATGCAGTTCCAGGCGCTCGAGGCCGAGGCCCTCGTCGCCGCCGGGCGGACCGACGGCGACATCCTGCCGATCGCCGAGACCGTCGCGATCATGGGCGTCCTCGACGACATCCGCGCTCAGATCGGCGTGCGCTACCCGCAGGAGAGCTGAGCGCCCTCACGCCGCGAAGGGCACCACCCCGACGAGCACGGCGACGGCGAGCATGACGAGCGAGACGATCGACGCGCGCCACAGCACCTTCTTGTGGTGGTCGCCGAGGTTGACGTTCGCGAGCGACACCAGCAGCAGGATCGCGGGAACGAGCGGGCTCTGCAGATGGACCGGCTGTCCCGTGATGGATGCGCGCGCCATCTCGACCGGCTCGATGCCGTAGGTCGCGGCGCTCTCGGCGAGGATCGGGAGGATGCCGAAGTAGAAGGCGTCGTTCGACATGAAGAACGTGAACGGGATCGACAGGACGCCCGTGATCACCGCCAGGTGCGGTCCGAGCTGCGACGGGATCACTTCGGTGACCCACGAGGCCATCGCCGCCACCATCCCGGTGCCGTTCAGCACGCCCACGAGCACGCCCGCGGCGAGCACCATCGAGACCACGCCGACGATCGACGGCGCGTGGGCGACGATCTCATCGGCCTGCTGCTTGAGCTTCGGGAAGTTGATGACGAGCGCGAGTGCCGCACCCACCATGAACACGTAGGCGAGCGGGAACAGGTCGAGCACCAGCAGGACCATCACCACGAGCGTGAGGGCGAGGTTGACCCACACCAGGCGCGGACGCAGGGTCGCACGGTTCGGGTCGAGCATGGTGTCGGCCATCGCGGTGTCGCGCTCCTCGACCCACTGCGCCGCCGGAACCGGCTTCCGGCCGCGCACGGTCACGACGTTGCCGGTGCGCAGCGTCGCGAGAGCGCCCGGGCGGGGATCGGCGCCGCGGAAGAGCTTCGGGCCGCCGAGCACGCCGTCTCCCCCGCCGAGGCGGGACGTGTCGACGCTGCCGGCGAGCCGGCGACGCTCCGAGAGCCCGAGGAACCAGGCGAAGGTCAGCGAGACGACGATGCCGGCCGCGAGCGAGGGCAGCATCGGCACGAAGACGTCGGTCGGCTGCAGGCCGAGCGCCGACGCTGCGCGCACCGTCGGACCGCCCCACGGAACGATGTTCATCGTGCCGTTCATCAGGCCCGCGACGCACGTGAGCACGACCGGGCTCATGCCCAGGCGCAGATAGATCGGCAACATCGCCGAGGTCGTGATGATGAAGGTCGTCGAGCCGTCGCCGTCGAGCGAGACGACCGCGGCGAGCACGGCGGTGCCGAGCACGACCTTCGCGGGGTCGTCCTTCAGCACGCGCGTGATGACCCGGATGAGCGGGTCGAACAGGCCCACGTCGATCATGATGCCGAAGTACATGATCGCGAACATGAGCAGTGCCGCCGTCGGCGCCATGCTCGTGATGGCGTCGATGATCATGTCGCCGAGACCCAGGCCGGCGCCGGCGAAGAGGCCGAAGGCCGTCGGCACGAGGATGAGGGCGACCATCGGGGTGAGCCGGCGGGTCATGATGAGCGCCATGAAGGTGAGCACCATCGTGAACCCGAGCGCGACGAGCACGCCCTCGGGCGGGATGAAGGCGAGGTCGTAGCCCTCGTCTGCGGCGGCAGCGGCCGCGAGGATGGCGGGGTGGGTCATGTCGACTCCTTCGTCGGCGGGCGCACGGGCCAGCGGTGCGATCCGTCGAACTTAGGCCGCGTCGCGCCCGAGTCGCGCGCTTGGGCGCATTCCGGCGACTTGAGCGCGTAGCGTGTGTTCTGCGCATTCTGCGCGCGAGCGAGGAGGGTCGGATGCGGTTCACCACGCGGCTCTTCCTCGTGCAGCTGGCGGTCGTCGCCACCGTGCTGCTCGTGTGCACGGCCGCGTTCGCCGTGATCGCGGTGACGCAGGTGCGCGCAGCGGCGGAGGAGAACGCCCTCAACATCGCTCGCTCGGTCGCGGCGGCGCCGGAGGTGCGAGCCGCCGTCGCCCGGTGGTCGGCCGACCCGGGCACCCCGGCCGCCGCCGATCTCATCGAGGGGCCGCTGCAGCACACCGCCGCGGCCGTCGCCGAGCGGACGGATGCACTCTTCGTCGTGATCACGGACGATCACGGCATCCGACTCGCGCATCCCAACCCGCAGCGGCTCGGCGAGACCGTGTCGACCCCGTTCGATCGTGTCCTCGCCGGCGAGGAGGTCGTCGACTGGGAGGTCGGAACCCTCGGACGGTCGGCGCGGGCGAAGGTGCCCGTCCTGGCGCCCGACGGCGGTGAGCCGGTCGGCGAGGTGAGCGTGGGCTTCGAAGAGGGCAGCGTACTCGATGACCTGCCGACGGTCCTGCTCGCGATCGGGATCGCCGCGCTGCTCGCGCTCGGCGTCGGCGTCGCGGCGGGCTCCGTCCTGCGTCGCCGCTGGGAGAAGACGACCCTGGGACTGCAGCCGGAGGAACTGACGGCCCTCGTGCAGCAGCAGAGCGCCGTGCTCGACGGCATCGGCGACGGCGTGCTCGCCCTCGATGAGAACGGCATCGTCCGCGTCGCGTCGAAGGCGGCAGAACGGCTGCTCGGGATCGAGGGCTCGGTGGGCAGGCCTCTCACCGCGCTGCCCCTGCCCGAGACCGTCATGTCCGCGATCGCGGGCGGGATCCCCCTGCATGACGTCGTGGTGGGCGCGCGCGTGGTGGCCGTGGACGTCCATCCTGTGCGGCGCGGTGGCCGCGAGCTCGGCGACGTCGTCATCGTCCGCGACCGGACGGATGTCGCCGAGCTCGGCGAGCAGCTCTCCTCGGTCCAGACCGTGACCGGTGCCCTCCGGGTGCAGCGGCACGAGTTCTCGAATCGTCTGCACGTCGCCGCGGGCCTGATCGACGCCGAGCGGGTCGCCGACGCGCGGGCGTTCCTCGACGAGCTGCTGGAGCGGGGCAGCGTGCCGACAGCCGTCGCACACATCGAGCGAGTCGACGACCTGTTCCTGCAGGCCCTGCTCGCGGCGAAAGCGGCCGACGCGGCCACGAGCGGTGTGAGCATCGCGGTCGGCGAGGACACCCTCGTGCTCGGCGAGCTCGCGCGCGTGGAGGATGCCGCCGCAGTCATCGGCAATCTCATCGACAACGCGGTGACGGCCGCCGGGCGCGGAACTGAGCCCCGCTGGGTCGAGGTCACTTTCCTCGGCGACGGCGATGCGCTCGTGACGACCGTCGCCGATTCGGGACCGGGGGTTCCGGCCGGCCGCGATGTGTTCGCGCCGTCGACCGAGCCGAGCGACGACCGCGTCCGAGGGCGCGGGATCGGATTGCCGCTGTCGCGCGAGCTCGCGCGCCGTCTGGGCGGCGACGTGTGGCTGATCGATCCCGGTGGCCCCGGCCCCGCGGCATCCGGAGCCGTCTTCGCCGCGCGTCTGCCCGGCGTGCTCCGCACCGCCGCATCCCACGACCCCACCGCGTCCCGCCCCGAGGAGGACGGCTCATGACCACGACTGACCCGCTGCGCGTGCTCGTCGTCGACGACGACTTCCGCGTCGCCGGCCTGCACCGCGACGCGGTAGACGCGGTGCCCGGTTTCCGGGCGCTCGAGCCGGCCCGGTCCGTCGCGGCCGCCCGCTCCGCTATCGCGGAGCAGCGACCCGACCTCGTTCTCGTCGACAACTACCTGCCCGACGGCGAAGGTGTCGAGCTCGTGCGCTCGATCGACGTCGATGCCATCGTGCTGTCGGCCGCGGCCGACGCCGAGACGGTGCGCCGCGCTCTGCGCGCCGGCGCCATCGGCTACCTGATCAAGCCCTTCGAGGCGCGAGCATTGCGCGAGCGCCTCGAGCGGTACGCCCGCTACCGCAACGTCCTCGATGCCGTCGAGCTCGAGCAGGACGACGTCGACCGAGCACTGTCGATCGTCCACGGCGGTCCCGTGACGACGACGCGCTCGGCGACCGAGCAGATGATCCTCACGACACTCGGCAGCCGAGAGGCGTCGGCAGGTGAGATCGCGGCCGAGTGCGGCATCTCACGCGCGACGGCGCAGCGTCATCTCGCCACGATGGCCGGCCGAGGCGTCGTCGAGGTGCGGCTGCGTTACGGCTCGACGGGCCGGCCGGAACACCGTTACGCGGTGTCGCGCGGCTGACGCGTCGACCACCACGCCCACGCGACGAGCACCGGCTGGAAGAAGAGCCGGACGAAGCGACGCCGATCGGTGTCGAGCCCGAACGCGCTGCGTCCCTTCCGCCATTGGTCGACGTTGCCGGGAAAGACCGCGATGAAGAAAGCCGCGAGCAGGGCGCCGATTCGCGAGCGCTCGCGCGGCAGCGCGAGAAGGGCCACCCCGAACAGAGCCTCGACGGCGCCCGAGGCGACGACCACGCCGTCGCGATCGATCGGAAGCTTGTCGACGATGGCATCCGGCACCTGCGCCTGGAAGTCGCGTCGCGCCCAGAACAGGTGGCTCAGACCGGCGAAGATCATGGCGCCGGCGAGCAGCCAGCGAAGCACGGTTCTCATGCGTTCAGTCTGCGCGCTCCACGGCCGTCCGACGAGCCCTTGCATTCGATCGCACTAGGCTTACCCGGGTGTCCGGCGCGCTCGATCTGTCCCGTCTCCGCCGCTGGCCCGATGTCGAGGCGCCCGGCCTGGTCGCCGCAGACGGCGCCGACCACTTGATCCTCGACGAATCCAGCGCGGCCCGCGCAGCGATCGGGCCGGGCGAGTTGACCATCATCGGAGACAGCTACGGAGCGCTCACCCTGGGCGCCGCGGCCTCGGGAGCCCAGGGCATCCGGGTCCACCAGGATCCCCTGAGCGGCGAGGCCGCTCTCGCCGCCAACGCGAAGCGTCTCATGCCGCAGGCGACATTCGGCTCACTCCCGCTCGATGCAGCGCTCGTCTCCGCCGCCCACGTCGTGCTGCTCCGCCTGCCTCGCTCGCTCGAGGCCCTGGCCGACATCGCGGCGACCGTCGCGGCAGCGGCATCCCCCGATGTCGTCGTCTACGCCGGTGGCCGTGTCAAGCACATGACCATCGCGATGAACGACGTCCTGCGCGGCGCCTTCGAGCGGGTCGATGTCACGCACGCGCGAGCGAAGTCCCGGGTGCTCATCGCGCGGACACCTCGCGCGGTCTCGCCTCCCCAGGCGCGCGCGGCCCGGATCGATGGACTCGAGATCCGCGCCTTCGGAGGCGCCTTCGCCGGCGCGCGCATCGACATCGGCACGCGGCTGCTGCTCGCGAACCTCCCGTCCTCCCCCGCGGGCGGCACCGCTGAGGACCCGTGGATCGATTTCGCGTGCGGTACGGGCGTCGTCGCGGCCACGTGGGCTCGGCGCCACCCGGGCGCCCGTGTCTACGCCTCCGATCAGTCCGCCGTGGCCGTCGCGTCTGCGACCGCCACCATGCACGCCAACGGAGTCTCCGACCGCGTCGAGGTCGCTCGCGACGACCTGCTGTCTCGCCGGCCGAACGCGAGTGCATCTCTGATCGCGCTGAACCCGCCGTTCCACTCCGGCGCCGCTGTGAGCGACCGCGTCGCGCCGCGCCTGTTCCGAGACGCCGCTCGGGTGCTGCGCCCCGGCGGCGAGCTCTGGTGCGTGTGGAACTCCGCCCTGCGGTACCGCCCCGAGCTCGAGCGGATCATCGGGCCGACGCGTCAGATCGCTCGTGACCCCAAGTTCACCGTGACGGCCTCGACGCGACACTGACGCCGTTCAGTGGTAGCGGCCGCTGTAGGCGTTGATCGCCGGCTGGCCGCCCAGGTGCGCGTAGAGCACGTTCGACTCGGCGGGGATGTCGCGGGAGGAGACCAGGTCGATCAGACCCGCCATGGACTTTCCCTCGTAGACAGGGTCGAGGATGACCCCCTCGAGCCGGCCCGTGAGGTGGATCGCCTCGTCCGTGGAAGCGACAGGAATGCCGTACTTCTCTCCCGCCCAGCCCTCCAACACCTGAATCTCGTCGTCACGAAGCTCACGGCCGACACCGATCAGCTCGGCCGTACGGCGCGCGATGCGCTCGACCTGGGCGCGGGTCTTCTCGATCGTCGCCGATGCATCGATCCCGAGGACACGCCGCGGCCGGTCGCCGAAGTTGGCCGCGAGGTCTGCGAAGCCGGCCACCATCCCCGCGTGGGTCGACCCCGTCACCGTGCAGACCACGATCGTGTCGAAGAACACCCCGAGCTGCTCTTCCTGCTGCCGCACCTCGTGCGCCCAGTTGGCGAAGCCGAGACCGCCGAGGCGGTGGTCGCTCGCCCCCGCGGGAATCGCATAGGGCTTGCCGCCCGCGGCCTGGACATCCGCAATGGCCTCCTTCCACGAGTCCCGGAAGCCGATGTCGAATCCTGCGGGCGAGAGACGCACGTCGGCGCCCATCAAGCGGGAGAGGAGGATGTTGCCGACACGGTCGTTGACGGCATCCGGCCAGTCGACCCAGTTCTCCTGGACGACCACGGCGCGGAGTCCGAGGTGGGCGGCGACCGCAGCGACCTGACGCGTGTGGTTCGACTGAATACCGCCGATCGACACGAGCGTGTCAGCGCCCTGTGCGAGCGCGTCGGGAACGATGTACTCGAGCTTGCGGGTCTTGTTGCCGCCGTAGGCGAGACCGCTCGACACGTCCTCCCGCTTGGCCCAGATCCGCGCACCCCCGAGATGCGCCGACAGACGATCGAGAGGATGGACCGGGCTCGGACCGAAGGTCAACGGGTGGCGCGGGAAGTCGGCGAGGGACATGGGTTCTCCTGGAGTCGGGTGGAGCTCACGCGGGATCGGGATGGGTCAGAAGACGCTCGAGGGTCAACCAGTTCTCGCGCGTCGCGGCTGCCGCTCCGTCGACGTCGCCGTCGGCAGCGAGCTCGATGATGCGCTCGTGAGCCGACACGGAGTCGCGCCCCGCGAGGCTCGAGAATCGCGCACGTTCGAGACGCCGCAGCAGCGGGGTCACCTGGTCGAGCAACGTGCTCAGCAAGGGGTTCGCACTCGCCGTCACGACGACGCCGTGGAAGTCGTCGTCCGCCGCCACCGCCGAGTCCACGTCGCCGACCCGCAGCGCGAGCGCGAAGCGCTCGTTGGCGGCGCGCATCGCATCGAGCCCCGACGCCGTCAGCTGAGGCACCGCCTCCCGGGTGGCGAGTTCGTGCAGCGAGGCCGCGATGCGTTGCGCGGCCAGAGCCTCGCGCTCGTCGAGTGGCGCGACCTCCGTCGCCTTCGCGCGACGCGTGCGTACCAGGCCCGCGAGTTCGAGGCGGGCGATCGCCTCGCGGATGGGCGTGCGGCTCACGCCGAGCCACTCCTCCAGTTCGCTGTCCCGCAGACGCGCGCCGGGCTCGAGCCGGCCGCTCACGATCGCGTCGCGCAGCGCCGTGTACGCGTGGTCGCGCAGCGATGACGGACGGGAGACGGGGGTCAGCGACATGCAGTATATTGCACACCACACAGCCACGAGAGTCAACTCAGCCGTCACGCGGGCACGAAAAAGGGCCACCCAACATTGGGTGGCCCTCTTACGAAAGAAGTCCGGCGGTGTCCTACTCTCCCACAGGGTCCCCCCTGCAGTACCATCGGCGCTGTGAGGCTTAGCTTCCGGGTTCGG
>NZ_NPMR01000001.1 GCF_002245215.1 Microbacterium sp. Yaish 1 | reverse complement strand
GCACGCTGTTGAGTTCTCAAGGATCGGACGCTCCCCCAACTGACCTCACAGCCAGCCCAGAGGGCAACTTCACAACCATACCCCACCCGCGACGCGCTTCGATCTGCCTGCGGAACGAGGTTCCGGCACAGTCGAGGACTGCTGTTCGGGGTGGAGGTTCCATCCTAGACGCAAGCGTCTTGTTCTCGCAAGAGGTTTGGGATGGGATTCGTTCTCCGCTTGAGGGGGCGTCGGCCTTCCGGCCCTTCGCTCTTCCCTGTGGGGCGAACGAGTAATAAGTTACGCGGCTCCCGGCATCGTGGCAAAGCGGCGCGACATCCCGGGCGTGTCGCGCGTCGCTCGGAGGCCCACGATCCCCGTCATGACGCGGAAAACGGCGGATGCCGCGGCTTGTTCGGCCGCGGCATCCGCCGTTCGCTGTGGAGCG
The DNA here is from genome assembly GCF_002245215.1 of Microbacterium sp. Yaish 1. Classification (GTDB taxonomy): domain Bacteria; phylum Actinomycetota; class Actinomycetes; order Actinomycetales; family Microbacteriaceae; genus Microbacterium. The sequence goes on along the minus strand of NZ_NPMR01000001.1, from coordinate 1,923,821 downwards.
TCGCTGGCGCGCTCACTCCCACTCGATCGTCCCCGGGGGCTTCGACGTGACATCGAGCACCACGCGGTTGACCTCGCGGACCTCGTTCGTGATGCGGTTCGAGATCTTCGACAGCACGTCGTAGGGCAGCCGCGTCCAGTCGGCGGTCATCGCGTCCTCGCTCGAGACGGGACGCAGGACGATGGGGTGGCCGTAGGTGCGACCATCCCCCTGGACGCCCACCGACCGGACGTCGGCGAGCAGCACGACCGGGCACTGCCAGATCTCGGCATCCAGTCCCGCCTTCGTCAGCTCGGCGCGCGCGATGGCGTCGGCGTCACGCAGGATCTCGAGACGATCAGCGGTGACCTCGCCCACGATGCGGATTCCGAGGCCGGGCCCCGGAAACGGCTGGCGTCCGACGATCGCCTCGGGCAGACCCAGTTCGCGCCCGATGGCGCGGACCTCGTCCTTGAACAGCGTCCGCAGCGGCTCGATGAGCTCGAACTGCAGGTCTTCGGGCAAGCCGCCGACGTTGTGGTGACTCTTGATGTTCGCCGTGCCGGCGCCACCGCCGGACTCCACGACATCCGGGTACAGCGTGCCCTGCACGAGGAACCGGATCGGCTCGCCGTCGGCGGCCGCCTCGGCCATCAGATCGCGCTCGGCCTGCTCGAACGCGCGGATGAACTCACGGCCGATGATCTTGCGCTTCTGCTCCGGGTCGCTGACGCCGGCGAGGGCCTCGAGGAACCGTTCGCGCGCATCGACCGTGATCAGTCGGACACCGGTCGAGGCGACGTAGTCGTTCTCGACCTGTTCCCGCTCGCCCTTCCGGAGGAGGCCGTGGTCGACGAAGATCGCGGTCAGCTTGTCACCGACGGCCTTGTGCACGAGGGCCGTCGAGACGGCCGAGTCGACACCGCCCGACAGCGCGGAGATCACCCGCCCCGAGCCCACCTGTTCACGGATCCGCTCGACCTGCTCGGCGATGACGTTGCCGCTGTTCCAGTCGGCGGGGAGCCCCGCCGCCTTGTGCAGGAAGTTCTCGAGCACGTTCTGTCCGTGGTCGGAGTGCTTCACCTCGGGGTGCCACTGCACGCCGTAGAACTTGCGCACGTCGTTGGCGAAGGCGGCCACGGGAGTGGCGGCGGTACGGGCGAGCACCTCGAAGCCCTCCGGAGCGCGCGACACCTGGTCGCCGTGACTCATCCAGACGTTCTGCTCGGCGGGCTGCCCCTCGAGCAGCGTGCCCTCCGTGACGATGGTCGCGTCGGTGGCTCCGTACTCGCGAAGGCCCGTGTTGGCGACCTCGCCGCCGAGGGTCTGCGCCATCACCTGGAACCCGTAGCAGATACCGAGTGTCGGAACCCCGAGATCGAACACGCCCGGATCGATGGCCGGCGCGCCGGGCTCGTACACCGACGACGGACCGCCGGAGAGGATGATGCCGACCGGCTCCTTCGCGGCGATCTCCTCGGCGGTCGCGGTGTGCGGGACGAGCTCGCTGTACACGCCCGCCTCACGCACACGGCGGGCGATGAGCTGGGCATACTGCGCGCCGAAGTCGACGACGAGGACAGGACGCTGCGACGTTTCGGTCTGTGTGGTCACCGGGTGCCTTCCGTGGCGGGGATGGATGCGGCTGCCTCAGCGGCTTCTCGCTCGGCGAGGTAGGTCCTCACCTCGCGTGCGACGCGGGCCTCCATGAAGAACGACAGGGCGGGAACGACACCGCCGAGCGCGAGCAGGATGAAGCGGGGGAACGACCAGCGCATGAGACTCCACACGCGGAAGCACGAGAACAGGTACACGACGTAGAACCAGCCGTGCACGACGAGGATCGCCAGCGAGACGTTGAATCCGTCGCCCGTCGAGAGCATCTCGCACGAGTTCGTCTGCGGCAGGAACAGCGACCACCACTCGCAGTCGGCGCCGGCGATCACCGGCGCGAACCACAGGAGGCCCCCCGAGCCGCCGGCGAAGAGCTCGGTGTGGATCGGGGTGTACTTCAGGATCATCTCCGCGAGCAGGAGCAGCAGACCGACACCCGTGATCACCGAACAGATCTGGTAGAAGCGCAGAGCGTTCCGGATCGCCGGGAACGTGGCGAGTTTCGGGGCGCGAGGCATGGCGTCCAGTCTAGTCGCGGCCCGGCGGGGCGCTTCCCGCGGCCGGGACGGCGGCGTCCTCGAGGTCTTCGAGCTCCTTCTCCCACGCGTCTTTCGCCAGGCGGTACCACATGTAGAAGGCGAAGCCGGCGAACACCGCCCACTCGACGGCGTAGAAGATGTTGAGCCAGTTGACGTTCGACCGCTCGTCGGGCGCCGGCGAGTGGATCGCGGTCAGGCCCCCGAACGGCTCCGCAGACGTGAGATAGCCGCGGTAGACGTCGAGTCCCGCGGTGTCGTGCCAGCGGCTGAGCAGCGCGGCGGGCGACATCCGCGTCATCTCCTGAGGATCGGCGCCGCGCCCGGGCAGCGCGGGGCCCTCGTCGGAGATGATGCGTCCCGTGAGGACGACATCCTGCGGCGGGTCGGCGTCGAGGGCCGCAGCCGCGGCATCCGCCTCGGCGCGATCGGCCGTCCACCCCACCGCGACGGCGAGCGAGGTCGGTTCGGAAGAACGGGCCGACTCGGGGTCGACGCGGAGCTGGCCCGTCACCCAGTACCCCTCCTCGCCACGATCGAACCGCGACGAGACGACCTCGAAGTCGTCGGCGACGAACGAACCGCGCACCTCGACGCGCTGACCCACGAGCGGCTCGGGCAGGTACGCACCGGGTTCGGTCACGTCGGCGAGGGGACGCACCTGCTCGGTCTGCCCCGGCGGCGGCGGCGAGGTGTCGACGGCGCGCGAGAGCTGCCACTGCCCGAGCCACGCGAACACCGCCGCCACGAGCAGGGCGAACGCGAGCATGCCGAGCCACCACGGGCGGAGCATGACCTCGCGCAGCGTCGGCGCGAACACGGGCGGCGCTGCGGCGGGCGGAGCGGGATCGATCGAGTTCATGTCACCGCACGCTGTACGGCGCCACCACGACCTCCACGCGCTGGAACTCCTTGAGGTCGGAGTAGCCGGTCGTCGCCATCGACTTCTTCAGTGCGCCGATGAGGTTCGCGGTGCCGTCGGCGACCGGGGCCGGGCCGTAGAGCACCTCTTCGAGGGAGCCGACCTGCTCGACCGCCACGCGGCGGCCGCGCGGGAGCTGAGCGTGGTGAGCCTCGGGCCCCCAGTGGAATCCCTGACCGGGAGCATCTGTCGCACGGGCCAGGGCGACCCCCAGCATGACCGCGTCGGCACCCATCGCGAGCGCCTTGACGATGTCTCCGGAGGTGCCGACACCGCCGTCGGCGATGACGTGGACGTACCGTCCGCCCGACTCGTCGAGGTAGTCGCGACGTGCTCCGGCGACGTCGGCGACGGCGGTCGCCATCGGAGCGTGCAGGCCCAGCGTCGCGCGCGTGGTGGAGGCGGCACCGCCGCCGAAGCCGACGAGCACGCCCGCCGCACCGGTGCGCATGAGGTGGAGGGCCGCCGTGTAGGTCGCTGCGCCGCCGACGATCACCGGGACGTCGAGGTCGTAGATGAACTTCTTGAGGTTCAGCGGTTCGTCGACGCTCGAGACGTGCTCGGCCGACACCGTCGTGCCGCGGATGACGAACAGGTCGACGCCCGCGGCGACGACGGTCTCGTACAGCTCCTGCGTGCGCTGCGGCGTCAGCGAGCCGGCGACCGTGACGCCCGCCGCGCGGATCTCGGCCAGGCGGTCGCGCACGAGCTCGGGCTTGATCGGCTCGGCGTAGAGCTCCTGCATGCGTCGCGTCGCCGACGCGTCGGGCAGCCCGGCGATCTCGGCGAGCAGCGGCTCGGGGTCGTCGTACCGCGTCCAGAGGCCTTCGAGATCGAGGACGCCAAGTCCGCCGAGCTGACCGAGCATGATCGCCGTCCGCGGGCTGGTGACCGAGTCCATCGGGGCGCCGAGCACCGGGATCGAGAACTGGAAGGCGTCGATCGACCAGGCGGTCGACACGTCCTCGGTGTTGCGGGTGCGCCGCGAGGGCACCACAGCGATGTCGTCGAACGCGTAGGCCCGACGGGCGCGCTTGGCGCGGCCGAGCTCGATCTCCATGGTCACCCCTCCAGCCTACCGGCCGGTCCGGACACGACAGCCGGACCGGCCGTGCGCTCAGCGAGCGCGGGCGACCCGCTGCTCGTCCCAGACCGCCTCGCTCGACTCGTAGACGCGGCCGTCGCCGCCGAAGACGACGAACCGGTCGAACGAGCGCGCGAACCAGCGGTCGTGGGTGACCGCGAGCACCGTGCCCTCGAACGCCGCGAGCGCGCGCTCGAGCGCTTCGGCCGACGTCAGGTCGAGGTTGTCGGTGGGCTCGTCGAGCAGCAGCAGCGTCGCCCCCGAGAGCTCGAGCAGCAGCACCTGGAACCGCGCCTGCTGACCGCCCGACAGGCTGTCGAAGGTCTGCTCGGCCTGGCGGACGAGTCCGTAGCGGTCGAGCGCCGAGCTCGCGGCATCCCGCGGCATCCCGGCTCGGCGGTCGTCGCCCCGGTGCAGGATCTCCAGCAGCGTGCGGCCGGTGAACTCCGGATGCCGGTGGGTCTGGGCGAACCAGCCCGGGACGACCCGCGCACCGAGCGTCACGGTCCCGGCGTGCGCGACGGGCTCGAGCGCGGAGCCGACGGCCGTGACGTGCCCCAGCAGAGCGTCCGGCGCCGTGCCGCCGGCGGCGAGAAGACGCAGGAAGTGCGACTTCCCCGAGCCGTTGGAGCCGAGCACCGCGACCCGGTCGCCGAACCAGACCTCGAGATCGAACGGTTGCATGAGGCCGACGAGTTCCAGCCCGTCCGCCACGACCGCGCGTTTGCCCGTGCGCGAGCCGCGCAGCCGCAGCTCGAGGTTCTGCTCCGGCGGACGCTCCTCGGGCGGCCCGGCATCCTCGAATCGGCGCAGACGCGTCTGGGCGGCCCGGTAGCGCGACGCGAACTCGTCGCTGGCCGCCGCCTTCGCCTTCATCTCCGCGACGAACCGCTTCAGCTTCGCGTGCTCCTCGTCCCACCGGCGGCGCAGCTCGTCCAGGCGCGCCATGCGCTCGTCGCGGGCGCGGTGATAGGTCTCGAATCCCCCGCCGTGGACCCAGGCGGTGCTGCCCGCTCCCCCGGCCTCGAGCGTCACGATGCGATCGGCGGCGCGGGCGAGCAGCTCCCGGTCGTGCGAGACGAGCAGGACCGTCTTCGCCGTCTCGCGCAGCCGCTCCTCCAGCCAGCGCTTCCCCGGGACGTCGAGATAGTTGTCGGGCTCGTCGAGGAGCAGCACCTCGTCGGGCCCGCGGAGCAGCGCCTCGAGAGCGAGCCGCTTCTGCTCGCCGCCCGAGAGCGTCGTCAGCTCGCGGAAGCGCGCCCGCTCGAACGGCACGCCGAGGGCCGCCGTCGTGCAGGTGTCCCACACCGTCTCGTACTCGTAGCCGCCCGCATCCGCGTAGTCGGCGATCGCGGCGGCGTAGCGCATCTGGGTGTCGAGCTCGTCGGAGGCGATCACGGCGTTCTCGGCGTCATCCAGCTCACGGGCGGCACGGCGGACGCGATCGGGCGCGACCGAGATGAGCAGGTCGTGGACGGTCTCACCGGCGCCGCCGTGCCCGACGAACTGGTCCATGACCCCGAGGCCGCCGTCGATCTGGACGACACCGCCGTGGGCCGCGGCATCCCCGCGGATGATGCGCAGCAGCGTCGTCTTTCCCGCGCCGTTCTGACCGATCAGCGCGGTCGTCGATCCCGCGCCGACGCGGAACGTGACCTCGTCGAGCAGCGGTCTGCCGTCGGGGAGGGTGTACGACACACCCTGGATGTCGAGCGATCCCATCGTGGACCGGGCCTTTCCGCTCCACTGCGGAGCCGACCAGGCTATCGCACGCCGGGGCGGATGGGATGCTGGCGGGATGACACGCATCGTGATCGTCGGCGCGGGCATCATGGGCCTCGCCACCGCGTGGGCCCTCGTCCGCCGCGGCGAACGTCCTCTCGTCCTCGAGCGCTTCGGGCGCGGACACACCCACGGCGCTTCGCACGGCGCGACGCGGAACTTCAACAACGCGTACGCCGACGCCCACTACCTCGATCTGCTGCAGCGCGCCCGCGACGGGTGGGACGCTCTCGGCGAGGTCGACGGCGAGCCGCTGCTGCGGCGGCATGGGCTCGTGACCCACGGCGTCGGCGGCGACCTCGGCGGCGCCGCGGACGACGCCGACGGGCTCGAGACGATCGCGCGGAGCCTCGGCGCGCGCGGCATCCCCGCCGAGATGCTCTCGGCTGTGGAGGCGGGCGCGCGCTGGCCGGGGATGCGGTTCGAGACCGACGTGCTGTACTCCGCGGATGCCGGCGTGGCGCGGGCCTCCGCGGCGATGCTCGAGCTCGAGCGGCGCGTGCAGGGCGGCGGCGGCGAGGTGCGCTGGGGTGCGCCTGTCGCCGGCATCGACGATCTCGGCGAGCGCGGGGCGCGCGTGCGGCTGGCCGGCGGCGAGGTGGTGGCCGACGTCGTCGTCGCGACGGTCGGCGCCTGGACCGAGCGCCTGCTGCCCGGCATCCGTCTGCCGCGCCTGACGGTGACCGAGGAGACCCCGGCGCATTTCGCGCCCGCCGCGGGCCCGTGGCCCTCGTTCAACCATCGGCTCGACCCCGAGCGTTACCCGGCGCCGGTGTACGGGATGCCGACGCCCGGCGAAGGGGTCAAGGTCGGGTTCCACCGCGTCGGGGACGTCGTCGATCCCGACGAGCGCCCGCACCGGGTGACGCACCACGAGACGCTCGTCGAGTACGTGCGGGAATGGATGCCGGGGCTCGACCCCGACTCGGCCGTGCACCTGTCGTGCACCTACACCTCGACCGACGACAGCGCCTTCGTGCTCGATCGCGTCGGCTCGGTGGTGGTCGGCGCGGGGTTCTCGGGCCACGGCTTCAAGTTCGCCCCGGGCGTCGGCGCGACCCTCGCCGACCTCGCGCTGGATGCGACGGCGCGCGCGGCCGCGCCCTTCCGGCTGCCGGCGGGGTGAGCCCGGGTCGGGCGGACTGCGCAGCGGAGGGGATCAGCGCAGCGGAGGAGGCGCGAAGCGCGAACTCCCTCCCTGGCGCAGAACTCCTCTCGTAGGGGTGAGAAACCCCGTGGCGGGCTTTCCTCCCCTGGGCCCATCTGCGGGCGGGCATCCCCAAACCGCTGCGGAACCTCACCCCGGAGGCGGCGCTCGGCCGAGCATCAGAGGATGGATGGAAGCCACCTCACGTCGTGGATGCGGCGAAACGGCGGGGTCGCTCGGACCACCGCACTGCACGACGCCGGCGCCTCGCGGCATCGCGTACAGACCGCCGTTGCGACGGGGGCTCTGCTCCGCGTGCGCCGTGGATGGGTCGCGCTCCCGGACGCGGACCCGGAACTCCTCGCGGCCGCGCGTCACGGCGTCGTCATCGCGTGCATCAGCGCAGCGCGGCGACTCGGCCTGTGGGTCCTCGAAGAGGACCGACCTCATGTCGCGGCGCCTCCACACGCGGGCAGAGCCCCCACCCGGCGAGCGACTGTGCACTGGCACACGCCCGCCGTGCCGCGGCATCCGGATGCTCTCGTCGACAGCATCGAGAACGTCCTGGTGGCCGTGGCCCGATGCCAGCCGCTCGAACCCGCTCTCGTGATCTGGGAATCCGCGCTGCGACGGCAGCTGACCTCGCGCGAGGTGCTGGGCCGGCTCGACCTGCCGCCGGCCGGGCGGCGACTGTGGGCTCAGGCGTCGCCCTACTCCGACTCCGGTCTCGAGACGATGCTTCCGCTACGGCTCCGCTGGCTCGGGGTGCCCCTCCGGCAGCAGGTGTGGCTGCTCGGTCGGCCGGTCGATCTGCTCATCGGGGAGCGCCTCGTCGTGCAGATCGACGGGGGCCACCACGTGGGGCGTCAACGCGCCGCCGACATCGAGCACGACGCACGGCTGATGCTGCACGGCTACCACGTCATCCGTGTCACCTACGCCCAGGTCGTCGACGACTGGCCGCACGTGCACGGCCTCATCGCGACCGCCGTCACCCAGGGGCTGCACCGTGCGAGCTGATGTCAGGCGCCGCCCCTTCCCGGCGCACAAGAGGAGATCTGCAAAACAGAGGGCGGCCGCCGCGTGACGGGCCTCCGATGTGCAGATCTCCTCCGTATGCGCTCCAGCGCGCGCGGGTCAGCGCTTGTAGTTGGGCGCCTCGACCACGATCTGGACGTCGTGGGGGTGCGACTCCTTGAGGCCGGCCGAGGTGATGCGCACGAACTTGCCGCGAGCCTTCAGCTCTTCGACGGTGCGGGCGCCGACGTAGAACATCGACTGACGCAGGCCGCCGATGAGCTGGTAGGCCACGGCCGATACGGGGCCGCGGTAGGCGACCTGCCCCTCGATGCCCTCGGGGATGAGCTTGTCGTCGCTCGGGACGTCGGCCTGGAAGTACCGGTCCTTCGAGTACGAGGTCTTCTTGCCGCGGGTCTGCAGCGCGCCGAGCGACCCCATGCCGCGGTACTGCTTGAACTGCTTGCCGCCCTGGAAGACGATCTCGCCCGGCGACTCGTCGGTTCCGGCGAGCAGCGACCCGAGCATGACCGAGTCGGCGCCGGCGACGAGGGCCTTGGCGATGTCGCCCGAGTACTGCAGACCGCCGTCGGCGATGATCGGGATGCCGGCTTCGCGCGCGGCCAGCGACGCCTCGTAGATCGCGGTGACCTGGGGCACGCCGACACCGGCGACGACGCGCGTGGTGCAGATCGAGCCCGGGCCGACGCCGACCTTGACGGCATCCACACCCGCGTCGATGAGCGCCTGGGCGCCCTCGCGGGTCGCGACGTTCCCGCCGATGACGTCGATGTGCTCGAAGGATGCATCCGCCTTCAGGCGCTTGACCATGTCGATGACGCCCGCCGACTGGCCGTTCGCGGTGTCGACGACGATCACGTCGACACCGGCGTCGCGGAGAGCCTCGGCCCGCTGCCATGCGTCACCGAAGAAGCCGATGGCCGCGCCGACGCGCAGTCGCCCCTGGTCGTCCTTCGTGGCGAGGGGGTACTTCTCGCTCTTGTCGAAGTCCTTGATCGTGATGAGACCGGCGAGCTTGCCCTCCTCGTCGAGGAGCGGGAGCTTCTCGACGCGGTGGTGGGCGAAGAGCGCGATGACCTCGTTCGCCCCGATGCCGACGCGACCGGTCACGAGGTTCTCGCTCGTCATGACGTCGCGCACCTTGGTGGTCTGCCGCTCGAAGCCCGAGACGAAGCGCATGTCGCGGTTCGTGACGATGCCGAGCAGGTGCCCCTCGTCGTCGACGACCGGCAGGCCCGAGATGCGGTACTGCCCGCACAGTGCGTCGACCTCCTCGATCGTCGCGTCGGGCGTCGTCGTGATCGGGTCGGTGATCATGCCCGACTCGCTGCGCTTGACCCGGTCGACCATCGCCGCCTGCTCCTCGATGGAGAGGTTGCGGTGGATGATGCCGATGCCGCCCTCCCGCGCGATCGCGATCGCGAGGCGCGCCTCGGTGACGGTGTCCATCGCGGCCGACAGCAGCGGGGTGGCCACGGTGATGCGCCGCGTCACGCGCGACGACGTATCGGCCTCGGACGGGATGACGTCGGTGTGCCCCGGCAGGAGCAGGACGTCGTCGTAGGTGAGGCCGACGAATCCGAACGGGTCGTTGTAGTCGCTCATGCGCACTCCTTGGAAGTCTCAACGATTCTAAGCGCCCGGCGCCGCGCGGCATTCCCGCGCCCGAGATCCGCGAAACGACACACCGCATTCGTTGTTGCGCACCGGAAACACGCAAGCAACAATCAGCGCATACGTTCAGGTGTCGCCGAAGCCACCAGCAGAACCGGTACCTCTCGGCGTTCGTCCACTTATCTCAGGAGGTGCCAGTGGCGATCACTTCGATGACGCGCGCTGCTCGTCGCCCGAGGCGCATGTTCTCGACGTTGATCGCCGGCCTCCTGGCCGTCGTGGCGTTCCTGGGCATCGCCTCCCCCGCCCTGGCCGCAGGAGACGACGCCGAGTCGTTGCCCTTCACGATCGCGGGCAACGTCCGCACCGGTGGCGAACCCGTGGAAGGGGCCACCATCGTCGTGACCGGCGGCGACTTCGAAGCCGAAGGCGAGACGAACGAGAGAGGCAGCTTCTCGATCGGCGTCCCGACGAAAGATGTCGCCTACACCGTCGAACTCGTCGAGGACAGCCTCCCCTCGGGGGTGACCGTCCCGGAGGGCTTCGAATCGACGATCGAGGTGGAGTTCGGCGCGACGAGCACGATCACGCGCAACTTCACGCTCGAGGCGGCCGAACGGCAGACGACGAGCTTCGTCGACCAGCTGCTCTCCCGCGCCGTCAACGGCCTGAACTTCGGCCTCATGCTGGCCCTCGCCGCGATCGGCCTCTCGCTCGTGTTCGGCACGACGGGCCTGTCGAACTTCGCGCACGGCGAGATGGTCACCTTCGGAGCGCTCGCCGCCCTGCTGTTCTCGGCCGGGTTCAGTCTGCCGATCTGGATCGCGATCCCGTTGGCGGTCGCCGTCTCGGCGCTGTTCGGCCTGACGATGGATGCCGGCCTCTGGCGACCGCTGCGACGCCGCGGCCTCGGCACCGTGCAGCTCATGATCGTCTCGATCGGTCTCTCGCTCGCGCTGCGCTACATCTTCCAGATGTTCGTCGGCGGCGGGACGGCCCAGCTCCCCGGCGGCTCGACCTCGGTCATCCCCGGCCTCGGCCCGATCCGCCTCACCCTCACCGACGTGATCAGCATGGGCGTCTCGCTCGTGGTCATCGCCGGCTTCGCATGGTGGCTCATGCGCACGCGGATCGGCCGTGCGACGCGGGCCGTCTCGGACAACCCGTCGCTCGCCGCCGCCAGCGGCATCGACGTCGACGCAGTGGTCCGGGTCGTCTGGGTCGTCGCCGCGGCGCTCGCCGGCCTGTCCGGGGTGCTGTGGGCCTACTTCCGGCCGGGCATCAAGTGGGACATGGGCACCAGCATCCTGCTGCTCATCTTCGCCGCCGTCACGCTCGGCGGTCTCGGCACCGCGTTCGGCGCGCTCGTGGGCGCCATCATCGTGGGGCTCCTCGTCGAAGTGTCGACGCTGTGGATCCCCTCCGACCTCAAGTACGTCGGCGCGCTGGTCGTGCTGATCGTCATCCTGCTGTTCCGCCCGCAGGGTCTCCTCGGGCGCCGAGAGCGAATCGGATAGGCATCGTGAACTTCCTTCAGATCCTCAGCAACACCGCGGCGCAGATCCTCGCCCCGGCGACCCTCGGGTACATCCTCGCCGCCATCGGCCTGTCGGTTCACTTCGGCTTCGCAGGCCTGCTCAACATGGGCGTCGCGGGCTTCATGGCGATCGGCGCCTACGGGTTCGCGATCTCGATCCTCACCTTCGGGCTCGCCTGGCCGGTGGCGGCACTCATCGGCCTCATCGCCGCCGTGGTCTTCGCGCTCGTCATGGGCATCCCGACCCTCCGGCTGCGCGGCGACTACCTCGCCATCGTCACGATCGCGGCCGCCGAGGTGCTGCGCCTGCTCTTCCTCACGTCGGCGTTCCGCAACCAGACGGGATCGGCCGACGGTCTCTCAGGCTTCCAGGCCGGGTTCCGCGCCAGCAACCCGCTTCCTCCGGGACGCTGGGGCTTCGGGCCGTGGACGTACCAGTCCGACCAGTGGTGGGTCATCATCGTCGGTCTGATCACGATCGCGATCGTCGTCACCCTCGTCTGGCTGCTCATGAGCAGCCCCTGGGGGCGCGTCATCCGCGGCATCCGCGAGGACGAGGACGCCGTGCGCTCGCTCGGCAAGAACGTCTTCGCCTTCAAGATGCAGGCGCTCATCGTCGGCGGTGTCATCATCGCGGCCGGCGGCATCGTCACCGCCATGGGCACCAACGTCAACCCGAACGTCTACGTCACCTCGCAGACGTTCTACGTCTGGACCGCCCTGCTGCTCGGCGGCGCGGCCACCATCTTCGGCCCGGTGCTCGGCGCCGTGCTGTTCTGGGTGGTGCGCGCGTTCCTGTCGAACCTGCTGCCGGCCCTCGTCAACATCGGCTGGCTGCCGTTCCTGACCACCGAGCAGAGCCAGATGCTCGTGTTCGTGCTGGTCGGCGTCGCGCTCATGCTGCTGGTGATCTTCCGCCCGCAGGGCATCCTCGGAAGCAAGAAGGAGCTGACCTTTGTCCGCTGATGTCGTACCCCCGACGCCGCGCCCCAAGGCGACCGGCCTGCACAAAGACGACGGCAGCGGCGAGGTCCGCCCCGGCGTCGCGAAGAACGACCCGATCATCGTCGCCGACGGCGTCAAGCGCGTCTTCGGCGGCCTGACCGCCGTCGACGTCGAGCACCTCGAGATCCCGCGCGGCGCGATCACCGCCCTCATCGGCCCGAACGGCGCCGGCAAGACGACGCTGTTCAACCTGCTGACCGGCTTCGACAAGCCCAACGCGGGATCGTGGTCGTTCGACGGGACCAACCTCGCCGGCATCCCCGCCTTCAAGGCGGCCCGGATGGGCCAGGTGCGCACGTTCCAGCTGACGAAGTCGCTCGGCCTGCTCACGGTGCTCGAGAACATGAAGCTCGGCGCCCCGAAGCAGAAGGGCGAGGGGATCTTCGCCGGCATCCTGCCCTTCCTGTGGCGGGGGCAGGAGGCCGAGATCGAGGAGAAGGCGCGCGGTCTGCTCGCCCGCTTCAAGCTCGACGCCAAGGAGAAGGACTTCGCCGCGTCGCTCTCGGGCGGTCAGCGCAAGCTCCTCGAGATGGCGCGCGCGCTCATGAGCGATCCCGTGCTCGTCATGCTGGATGAGCCGATGGCCGGAGTGAACCCCGCCCTGACGCAGTCGCTGCTCGACCACATCCTCGATCTGAAGGACCTCGGCATGACCGTCGTCTTCGTCGAGCACGACATGCACATGGTGCGTCACATCGCCGACTGGGTCGTCGTGATGGCCGAAGGACGCGTCGTCGCCGAGGGCCCGCCCGACACCGTGATGCAGAACCCCGCGGTGATCGACGCCTACCTCGGCGCACACCAGGACGTCGACCTCGGCGTCGTGACGGGCCGCCACGCCGGCGAGCTGCCGCCCGAGGCGGAGGAGCTCATCGAGACGGTGCACGAGCTCGACCAGGCGATCGACGAGGCGCCGACGACGGATGCCGCAGGGACGGCGGATGCCGTAGGCGCCGCGGATGCCGAGAAGGATGGGGACCGCAAGTGACCGAGAACGTCGTCGAGCTGACCGACGTCCACGCCGGCTATCTGCCCGGCGTGAACATCCTCAATGGCGCGAACCTCACCGCAGCTCCCGGTGAACTCGTCGGGATCATCGGCCCCAACGGCGCCGGCAAGTCCACGATGCTCAAGGCCATCTTCGGTCAGGTGAAGGTGCGCTCCGGTTCGGTCAAGCTGAACGGCGAGGAGATCACGGGGCTGCGCGCCAACAAGCTCGTGTCGAAGGGCGTCGGCTTCGTGCCGCAGACGAACAACGTCTTCCCGAGCCTCACGATCGCGGAGAACCTGCAGATGGGGGCGTATCAGCGACCGAAGGTCGTCGCCGAGCGCACCGACTTCGTGACATCCATCTTCCCCGACCTCGCCAAGCGGCTGCAGCAGCGGGCCGGATCGCTCTCCGGCGGCGAGCGCCAGATGGTCGCGATGGGGCGCGCGCTGATGATGGACCCCTACGTGCTGCTGCTCGACGAGCCCTCGGCAGGCCTGTCGCCGTCGCGTCAGGACGAGGCGTTCCTGCGGGTGTCGGAGATCAACAAGGCGGGCGTGACGACCATCATGGTCGAGCAGAACGCGCGGCGCTGCCTGCAGATCTGCGACCGCGGGTACGTCCTCGACCAGGGCCGCGACGCCTACACCGGCACCGGCCGGGAGCTGCTCAACGACCCCAAGGTCATCGGCCTCTACCTCGGCACCCTGGGCACCTGAGCCCGGGCTTCGCCTGGTTCGCCTGGCAGTTCTCGCCTCTTCACGCGCGCGGAGGGGGCGTGAGCTGCCAGGCGAACTGCGTTTCGGGGGTTCCTCCCCCGCGGAACGGGCGGGCGGGCGATGCACATGCTCGGGCGCTGAGCCCCGCGGGGCGGACTCGACGAGGAGGATCGGGGGATGCCGCGACGCCCCGACCCTCTCCCCGAAACCCTCGGCGGAGCGTTCTCGTGCGCCGACGCGGCGGCGGCGGGCATCTCGCTCAAGCGGCCGCGCACCGCAGACCTCGAGACGCCTTTCCGCGGCGTGCGCCGGAGGCGCGGAGCAGAGGATGCCGCGCCGGCTGGCCCGCTCGCCGAGGATCAGGCCGCCCGGCAGCGGGTGCTCGAGGATGCCCGGGCGTATGCCTCGATCATGGGCGAACGGGCGTTCTCCTGCGGACGCGCGGCGGCAGTGCTGTGGGGAACGGGCGCCCACTCCCCCGGCGAGCTCGAGGTCGGGGAGCGGGGGCGGCGCCTGCCGGAGGAGCGGCTGAGCACGCTCGAGGAGCTGACCGATGCGGTCGCCGCGGGCCGACGAGTCGGCTCGGCGAAGCTCGTCGAAGCGCTGGGACTCATCCGCGAAGGCGCGATGTCGCCGCTCGAGACCGACTTCCGGCTCGCCGTCGTCGCGGCCGGGCTGCCCGAACCCCTGCTCGACCAGGAAATTCGCGATGCCGCGGGGGCACCACGGCCGGATCGCGTGTCAAGGGGTGCCGCGCGCGGCGACCGCGAGCGTAACGTCGCGCCCATGAGCAGCCACGACACCCCGGCCGGCGGCGCCGGCGACAGCGCGATCCCGTCCGAAGAGCCCACCGGCGACCGTCACCTCGACGATCCCAGCGCCGAGCAGTCGATCACCGATGACGCGCCCCGCGGCGGCGATGAGACCACCGAGGACGAACTCACGGCCGACAACGCCGCCGAGGAGGACATGCTGAAGACGCTCGACCCGGGCGACCCGCCCGCCTGATCCACGGGCTCGATCGAGACGGCCGGTTCCCCGCGGGACCGGCCGTTTTCGCGTTGCGCGAACCACACCTTGTGCCCGCAATTTTGCTAGCTATTCTAGCAATCATGGAAACTTCGGCACGCCGCCGGTGGGCGGGACTCGTCTTCATCAGCATCGCCGTCGCGCTCATCATCGTGGACTCGACGATCGTCAACGTCGCCGTCCCCTCGATCGTCGACGACCTCGGCATCACCTCGACGCAGGTGCAGTGGGTGCAGGAGGCGTACACCCTCGTGTTCGCCTCGCTCCTGCTCGTCTTCGGCAGCATCGCCGACCGCGTCGGCCGCCGCCGGATGCTGCTGACCGGCGTCGTCGTCTTCGCGCTCGCCTCCGTGGGCGCGGTGCTCGCGTCGAGCGGCGACCTGCTGATCCTCGCCCGTTTCGTCCAGGGAGTCGGCGGCGCGATGATCCTGCCGACCACGCTGTCGCTGCTGAACGCGACCTTCCGCGGCCGCGAGCGCGGCATCGCCTTCGCCGTCTGGGGTTCGACGATCGGCGGTATGGCCGCCGTCGGCCCGCTGCTCGGCGGCTGGCTGACGACGACGTTCTCGTGGCACTGGGCCTTCGGCATCAACATCCCGCTCGGCGTCCTGATCATCGTGGGCGTCCTGCTGACGGTCGACGAGTCGCGCGGCGGAGCCGTCGGGATCGACGTCATCGGAGCCGTCCTGTCGGTCATCGCCATGGGCACCCTCGTCTTCGGCCTCATCGAGGGACGCACCTACGGCTGGTGGACCGTCGACCAGCGCCCCGAGCTCTTCGGCGCATCGTGGCCCGGCGACCTCTCGCCCGTCCCGATCGCGTTCGGCCTCTCGGCCCTCGCGATCGCGGCCTTCATCGTCTGGGGCGTGCGCCGTCGCCGCGCCGGCGAGCCCACACTGCTGGCCTTCGGGCTCTTCGGCATCCCGTCGTTCCGCAACGGCAACCTCGCCGCCCTCGTCGTCGCGCTCGGCGAGTTCGGCATCATCCTGGCCCTCCCCCTGTGGCTGCAGTTCGCGCTCGGGTTCGAGGCGGTCCAGACGGGCCTCGTGCTGCTCGCCCTCGCCGCAGGCTCGTTCGTCGCGAGCGGGCTCGCCGGCGCCCTGTCGGGCAAGGTCGCGCCGGTGTGGGTGGTGCGCGCGGGCCTCGCGGCCGAGATCGTCGGCGTCGCCGGCGTCGCCCTCGTCATCGGGCCGGACGCCACCTGGGGTCCGCTCATCCCGGCGCTGTTCGTCTACGGCATCGGCGTCGGCCTCGCCACCGCGCAGCTGACCGGGGTCGTCCTCGCCGACGTCCCCGTCGCCGAGGGAGGGCAGGCCTCCGGCACGCAGTCGACCGCCCGTCAGCTCGGCGCCGCGCTCGGCATCGCGATCCTCGGAACCATCCTGTTCTCGACGACCTCCGGCGCCCTCAGCGCCAAGCTCGACGATCGCGGCATCCCCGGCGAGCAGCGCGATCAGGTCGTCAGCGCCGTCGTCGAGAGCGCGGGCGGTGCGATCGCGGGCCTCGAGGCCTCACCGCAGACCGCCGACATCGCGACCGACGCGAAAGCCGCCCTCTCCGACGGCACGCGCGCCGCGAGCTTCGCCGCGGCCGGCTTCCTCGTGCTGGGCCTCGCCGCGACGGCATCCCTCGGCCGGGGCACCCGCCGCGAGGCGGACGAAGCGGATGCCGCGGCGGTCACGCCTCGCGCGTGATCGTCACCGTGACGTGCAGCGCGCTCTTGTAGGGCCCAGCGAACACCCCGCGCAGCGGCGGGACGTCGTTGTAGTCGCGGCCGCGCCCGACCAGCACGTGCCGGTCGCTGATCTCGACGTTGTTCGTCGGATCGAAGCCCTGCCAATCGCCGGCGAACCACTCGATCCAGGCGTGCGACTCGCCCGTCACCGGCACGCCGACCTGCGCGTCGGGGTCGGGATGCAGGTATCCCGAGACGTAGCGGGCGGGGATGCCGACGCTGCGCAGCGCCCCGAGGGTGATGTGCGCGATGTCCTGGCACACGCCCTTGCGCTCGGGCCACGACTCCGCCGCCGTCGAGTGCACTCCCGTGACGCCGGTCATGTACTCCACGGCATCCCCGATCGCGATCGCGATCGCGTGCGCCGCCGGCCCCGGCTCGTCGTGAGAGGCCGCGATCTCGCGGGCGAGCTGCACGACCTCCGGATGCGGCGCGGTGCGGGCGGTCTGCCCCAGCTGCTCGACCGTGTGGATCGAGCGCTCGGTCTCGGCGGCCAGCTCCTCCCACGAGATCTGGCGGTGCTCGATGGGGCGCGGCCGCACCTCGACGAGCGAGCGGGCTGTGATCGCCAGCGCGCGGTGGGCGGCCAGCACGTCGAACGCCGCGACCCGGGTGCCGAAGTAGTCGACGTAGTGGTTGACCGCCGTCGTCGGGTCGATGTCGAGCTGTGAGCTCAGCACGAACTGGCTGTCAGTCGAGCTCGGCAGCATCCGCGCCTCGTTGTACGACGCGGCGACGTCGCCGGGATAGGTGAACCCGGTCGTGTGCTCGATGCGCAGACGCTTCACGAGGTCTCTCCGATCCAGTTCGGTTCCGCCGCGGTGGGGAAGAAGCGGCTGCGGATCGCCTCGGAGGCCTCGCGGGTCACCTTCTGCACGTTGTCCATGTGCTCGGGCAGCTCCGACAGGATCTCGCCCAGCGGCCGGTACTCGAGGTCGTTGCGGATGCGGCCGAGCGCACGGAGCACCGCATTGGAGTGGCCCACGCGGTCGGCGACCGGATCGATCGCACTCATGCATTCCTCGGCGCGCTGGATCGAGTGGATGATCGAGCGCGGGAAGAGCCGATCGAGCAGCAGGAACTCCGCGGCGTTGCGCGCGCTCGGCATGCCGCGGTACGTGCGCAGGTACGCCTCGTACGCGCCGCAGGAGCGGAGGATCGTCGTCCACGACGGGCCGGACTCCTCGGTCAGCGACCGGGTCGCGAGCAGCCGCGCCGTCATGTCGGTGCGCTCGATCGAGCGGCCGAGCGTGAAGAACTGCCAGGCCTCGTCGCGGCTCGTCGACGAGTCGGTGACGCCGACGGCGAGCGCCGCGCGCTCGCGCACCCAGTGGAAGAACTCGTGCACCTTCTCGGCGTTGAGCCGCCGCGGCATCCGGGAGTACGTCGTGTTCAGGGTCTCCCACAGCTCGGTCGAGACGATCTCGCGCGCGCGGCGGGCGTTCTCGCGGGCCGACTGCAGCGAGTAGGCGATGCTGGACGGGTTGGTGCGGTCGACCGCGAGCCGGGTCAGCACGTCCTGACGGGTGACGGTGTCGAGCCCCTCGGGAGGGAAGGAGCCCATGACCGACAGGAGCGACCGGCAGGCGGTGTCCTCGTCGATCCACGGGTCCTCGAGCAGCAGCTGCAGGTGCACATCGAGGATGCGGGCGGTGCCGTCGCTCCGCTCGATGTACCGTCCGATCCAGAAGAGACTCTCGGCGATGCGGCTCAGCACGTCGCACCGCCGGTCTGCTGCTGCTCCTGCTGCTGCTGCTCCTGCTGCTCGCTCAGACCGCCGGGGTGGTCCTGCGGCGAATGGGCCGGCTCGTCCTGCTCGTCGTAGATGATCGGGATCGCCTGCGTCGACGCCTGGTCGGCCACGAGCCCGGCGAGGTTGCCCTGGCTGTACTCGGCCGTCCGGGGCGCATCGCCGCCGACCACCCATGTGTCCTTCGATCCGCCGCCCTGGCTGGAGTTGACGACGAGCTGGCCCTCGGGCAGCGCGACGCGCGTGAGGCCGCCCGGCAGCACCCACACCTCCTCGCCGTTGTTGACCGCGAACGGGCGGAGGTCGGCGTGGCGCGGACGCATGCCGTCCTCGACGAGCGTCGGGATCGTCGAGAGCATGACGACGGGCTGGGCGATCCAGCCGCGCGGGTCGGCGAGCAGCTTCTTGCGGAGCTTCTCGAGCTCGGCGGGCGAGGCATCCGGACCCACGACGAGTCCCTTTCCGCCCGAGCCGTCGACCGGCTTCACGACGAGCTCGTCGAGCCGGTCGAGCACCTCTTCGAGCGCGCCCGGGTCCTCGAGCCGCCAGGTGTCGACGTTCTTGAGGATGGGCTCCTCCGCGAGGTAGTACCGGATCAGGTCGGGGACATAGGTGTACAGCAGCTTGTCGTCGGCGACGCCGTTGCCCACGGCGTTGGCGATCGTGACGTTGCCCAGGCGAGCGGCGAGCATGAGCCCCGGGGCGCCGAGCATCGAGTCAGCGCGGAACTGCAGCGGATCGAGGAAGTCGTCGTCGACGCGGCGGTAGATGACGTCGACGCGCTGCGGGCCGCGCGTCGTGCGCATGAACACCTTGCCGCCCGAGCAGACCAGGTCGCGGCCCTCGACGAGCTCGACGCCCATGAGTCGCGCGAGCAGCGTGTGCTCGAAGTAGGCGGAGTTGTAGACGCCCGGCGTGAGGACGACGACGTTGGGGTCGTCGACTCCGGGAGGGGCCGAGGCGCGCAGCGCCTGCAGCAGCTTGTTGGGGTAGTCGCCCACGGGGCGCACGCGCATCGAGACGAACAGCTCGGGCAGGGTCTGGGCCATCACCCGGCGGTTCGAGATGACGTAGCTGACCCCCGAGGGCACGCGGACGTTGTCTTCGAGCACGCGCATCTCGCCGTGCTCGTCGCGGATGAGGTCGATGCCGGAGACCTGGATGCGCACGCCGTTCGCGGACCGGATGCCGGCCGCCTGCCGGTAGTAGTACTGCGACGAGGCGATGAGCTTCGCCGGCAGCACGCCGTCGCGGACGCAGAACTGGTGGCCGTACGCGTCGTCGAGGAACGCCTCGAGGGCACGCACGCGCTGCTTCACGCCCGACTCGACGTGCGACCACTCGTCGTAGTCGATGACGCGGGGAACGGCATCCAGCGGGAAGGGGCGCTCCTCCCCCGCGAAGTCGAAGGTGACGCCCTGTGCGAGGTACGAGCTCGCGAGCGACTCAGTGCGTCCGCGGAGCTCTTCCTGGGTCATCTGCGCGAGCGCCTGGTAGAGCTCGCGGTACGCCGCGCGCGAGCTGCCGGGAGCGGGCAGAGTGCCCGAGACCTCGAACATCTCGTCGTAGGGCGGCACCCCCGATACGGTCTTGCGCGGCGTCAGCGTCGAGCCGTATCCGTCGAAGAGGTCACCCATGGGTGCGAGCCTAATCCGGGCTGTGTTGCGTCAGTGTTTCCCGGCTCGTTTCGCCCGCCGGGTTGACATCCGGCGCGGAGGTTCGGCGATGCATCCGTCGGACCGGTGGGGCTGATGTCGTCCCGCTGTCGGCGGGCGTAGACACCAGCCCCACCGGTCCTGCAGATGTATCGCGGCCCGGGGGGGGTCAGGCCGCGAGCACGACGCGCAGCTGCTCGATCGCCCAGTCGAGCTCGGTCGCCCGGATGACCAGCGGCGGGGCCAGCACGATCGTCGCGTCACCGGCGACATCGACGAGGACACCGCGCGCGACGAGGCGCCGCGCGACCTCAGCGGCGGTGACGACCGTCGGGTCGAGGTCGACGCCCGCCCACACCCCTGCGGAGCGCACGGCGACGGCCCCCGCCCCTGCGAGCGTCTCGATCCGCCCGGCGAGGTGTTCGGCGAGCGCACGGGCCCGGGTCTGCAGCTCGCCCGCCTCGAGCATCTCGACCACGCGGTGCGCGAGGGCGCTCGCGAGCGGAGACGGGGATGCCGCACCGCGGGCCGCGTCGAGCAGCGCACGGCTCCCGACGACGGCGGCGACGGGCACGATGCCTCCGCCGAGGGCCGGGCCGAGCACGCGGAGATCGGGCGCCTCCCCGTCCCCGGCGAGCGCGACGGTGTCGCCGAGCCGGCCCAGGCCACTGCGGGTCTCGTCGAGGATCAGGGCGACCCCGCGGTCGGCGCACGCCTGCCGCACGGCTTCGAGGTACCCCGCGGGTGCGGCGATGACTCCCGCTGCGACCTGCACGGGCTCGAGGACGACGGCGGCGACCGTGTCGTCGAGCGCCGCGGCGAGCGCGTCGATGTCGCCGAACGGCACCGTGACAGCACCCGACGCCGCGAGCTCGGGGTGCGAGCCCGCCGCGACCACGACGGTCGTCCGGGGCGCTGCGCCGAGCGCCGCCTCGACGGCGGCGCGAAGAGCGTCGGGCCCGGTGGCGGCCGGCAGCACCGCCTCGGCGCCGAGCAGCGCGGCGAGCGCGTCGGCGAAGCCGTCGGCGCGGTCGTCCGCGACGACGGCGCTCAGGGCGGTCAACCGTCCGAGCTGCTCCGTCGCGACGGCGAGCAGGGCGGGGTGGCGGTGCCCGAAGGTGAGCGCGGGATCGGCGGTCAGGTCGAGGTAGCGACGCCCCTCGACGTCTGTCACCCACGCTCCCTCGCCTGTCGCGGCCATGACCGGCAGCAGCGGCGCGGGTCCCGCGAGGGCGCGCTTCGAGCTGCCGCTCTCGCTCACGTCGGGCGCGGTGTGGTGGTCGGCGATCGTCATTCGGGCTCCTGGCTTCGGCGGTCGCGCACGCGGCGGCGGGTCGCCGGGCGGCCGGCATCCATTCTCCCCCGGGCCCTTCGGGCTCCGCTGAGAGACATCGCGGTCCGATGCGCAAGGTCCTGCCCGTTCGCCGTCACGCCTGACAGGCTGGATCCACACCACCCGCGAATCGTCGAAGGAGACCCATGCAGCAGCGCACCCTCGGACCGTTCACCGTCTCGGCCATCGGCCTGGGCGGGATGCCCGTCTCGATGAACAACGACAAGCAGATCCCCGACCGCGAGGATGCCGTCGCCACGGTCCACGCCGCGCTCGACGCGGGCATCACCCTGCTCGACACCGCCGACATCTATGCCCCGAGCTGGGACACGATGGGGCACAACGAGGAGATCATGGCCGAGGCCCTCGCCACGTGGGGCGGCGACCGCTCGCAGATCGTGGTGGCCACGAAGGGTGGCATCACGCGCAGCGAGGGCGAGAAGTGGGGCCGGGACGGCTCGCTCGACTACCTCCGGAAGGCGGTCGAGGCCTCGCTCCGAGCACTCCGGGTCGACGTGATCGACCTCTACCAGTACCACCGGCCCGACCGCTGGATGGTCTACGGCGAGGTCATGGAGAACCTCAAGACGCTGCAGCAGGAGGGCAAGATCCGCGCGGTCGGCATCTCGAACGCGAGCGTCGAAGAGATCGAGATCGCCGAGCAGGTGCTCGGCGAGGGCAACCTCACGAGCGTCCAGAACGAGTTCTCGCCGCGGCATCCCGGAAGCTACGACGAGCTGCGCTACTGCGCCGACCGCGGCATCGCGTTCCTCCCCTGGAGCCCCCTGGGCGGCACGGGCGGTGGCGCACGCTCGATCGGCGATCGTTTCGCCGTGTTCGGCGAGGTCGCCCGCGCCCACGGCGTGAGCCCGCAGCAGGTCGTGCTGGCGTGGGAGCTGGGACTCGGCGACACCGTCATCCCGATTCCGGGAGCGCGTCGTGCCGCGTCGATCGTCGACAGCGCGAAGGCTGTCGACCTCGAGCTCTCCGGCGACGAGCGCGCACGCCTGTCGCACTCGGTCGGCATCGGCGGCTGATCCCCCGCGCACCCATCGCGACGGCCCGCTCCCGGCTCCGACCGGGGCGGGCCGTCGCGCGTGCGGTCCACCTCAGGCGGTGAGGGGATGCTCGCCGACGACGACGTCCGCGTTCATCGGGATGGGCCCGAGGATGCGGGGACGGCCGTCCACCCGCGTCACCTCGATGCCGCTGCGCGCGAGACCCTCGACACTGCAGTCGATCCGCAGCAGCGGCAGCCGCACGTCGGCGTAGACCGTCGCGACGACATCGGCCACGTCCGCGGGGTCGCAGGCCCGGATGTGGCCGCCCGGCTCCCAGGGCATACCCCGTGTCGCGACCTCGTACTCGCCGAACTTCCGGCTCATGCCCCAGTCGTCGGCGATCGCGATGTGACAGACGATCTCGTCCATGGCGCCTCCTTAATGAAACGCCACCGTATCATTCTGCTAGCCTGTCGGCATGCCCTCGCCCGGAGATCGCCGCCGCGGACGGCCGCCCGCCCACGAGCAGGCCGCACGCGACGCCCGCATCATCGCCGTCGCGGCGCGGCTGTTCGTCGCAGTCGGCTTCCACGCCGCCTCGCTCGATGCGATCGCGCAGGAGGCGGGCGTGACCAAGCGCACGATCTACGACCGGATCGGCGACAAGCCGGCACTCCTCCGCGCCGCGGTGACCGATGTGCACGGCTACCTCGACATCCGAGCGCGCGACCTCCGGCACGCCTGCACCCTGGTCGCGACCGCGCTCTTCGCCGACCGGGCAGTCGGCCTGCACCGCGCAGCCGTCGCGGTCGCGCTCGACGACCACGCGATCTCACGCGCGTTCTACGACGCGGGCCCCCTCGCGGCGCAGCGCTATCTTGCCTCTCAGCTGGGCGGCGACGAGCGCCGCGCCGCGCACCTCTTCGGCGCGCTGCTCGGCGAACCGCACCGTCGGCGCCTCCTCGGCCTCGATCCCGAGCCGACGGCAGCGTCGCTCGACGCCCACGTCACCGCGGTACTCGACGCGTTCACCGAGGGGCTTCGCGCAGCGCCCCCAGCTCAGTTCGACGCGGCTCAGCGAGAGGCGGAGGCCGGGGCGGACTGAAGCCGGTCGAGCGCGGCCGCGGCGCGGGCGGCAGCCGAACGCCGCAGGATGCCGTGGACGAGCAGCACCGCCCCCGCGCCGACGCCCACGAGCACCGGCAGCCTGAGCGACGGCGAGAACGCCAACGCGATGACGGCGATCGCGAGCCCCACCGCCCCGAGCCCGATGAACGCGGCGCCGAGGAGCGATTCGCGCTCTACCGACAGGCGGGCGAGGATCATCGTGGGTGCAGCGGCTGCGTCATCCGTCATCCCGCCACGCTACCGAGACGGCTCCGCAGCCGCACGTCAGATGACCGCCTCGGACCAGTCGTCGGGGTTGCCGAAGCGGTGCGCCGTGATCGTGATGGACTGCTCGTGAACGAACGGCAGCAGCTCGATGCGGCCGGCCGTCGTGACCTCGTCGGCGTAGACGGCGACATCCGGATCGCCCTCGGTCGCCCCCGCGATCGCCGTCCGCAGCTCGGCCACCGCGTCGCGCGACCCGACCAGGCGGATGCGGCCGGGGCGCCGATCCGCCGCGGCGATGCGCTGCAGCCACTCGCCGTCCGTCTCGACCGACACCGAGATGTCGACCTCGCCGAGCGCCCGCCGCACCTCGGCAGGCAGGCCCACCGGCGAGCTGAGCGTCACGCCCGACCCGGCCCGCACGCCCGCGACGATCACGCGGAGCACCGCCTGCCAGGTGGCGTCCGACGACGCGCGCACGGCGACGTCTACCGGGCGGTACCGGAACAGGTTCCGCTCGACGCCGAGGCCGGACACGTCGCGCACCTGGCCGAACTCGCGGTCCCACGCGACGGCATCCGAGAGCGCACCCCGCCGCAGCCATTCGAACGACTCGTAGTCGAGCGTGGGCTGAGCCGACTCGATGATCGTCGTGATGCGCGAGTCGAGACCGCGCAGGTGCAGCGTGCTGGACGCCGACCCGCTCGAGGCCCGCCACGAGCCGAGACCGATGAGGTAGTTCGGTCCCCCGGCCTTCGTTCCCGCGCCCACCGACGACCGCTTCCAGCCACCGAAGGGCTGACGCTGGACGATGGCGCCCGTGATGCCGCGGTTGACGTACAGGTTGCCGGCCTCGACCCGGTCGAGCCAGGTGGCGAGGTCGGCGGCGTCCTGCGTGTGCAGGCCTGCGGTCAAGCCGTAGGCGACGGCGTTCTGCAGCTCGATCGCCTCCTCGAGCGTGCGGGCGTGCATGATGCCGAGCACCGGACCGAAGAACTCCTCGAGGTGCGTGCGCGACCCCGGACTCACCCCGACCTTGACGCCCGGAGACCAGAACCGGCCCGCGGTGTCGTCGCCGAGGTCGAGACGACGCGGCTCGACGAGCCAGCGCTCACCGTCCTCGAGCGAGGTGAGCGCCCACTCGAGCTTGCCCTGCGGCGGCTCGATCACGGGTCCGACCTCGCTGCGCGGATCGGTCGGGGGGCCGACCCGCAGCGAACGGGTGGCATCGACGAGCTGACGCGCGAACCGCTTCGACCGGCCGACCGGCCCGACGAGGATCGCGAGCGACGCGGCGGAGCACTTCTGACCGGCATGCCCGAACGCGCTCTTGATCAGATCGGACGCGGCCAGATCGAGGTCTGCCGAGGGCATGACGATGATCGCGTTCTTGCCGCTGGTCTCGGCCAGCAGCGGCAGCTCGGGCCGCCACGACCGGAACAGCGCCGCCGTCTCCCACGAACCGGTGAGGATGACGCGGTCGACCGACGGGTGGGTGATGAGGCGTCGGCCGAGATCGCCCTCGTCGATGTCGACCAGCGCGAGGAGGTCGCGGGGCACACCGGCATCCCACAGCGCCTCGGCGACGACCGCCGCGCAGCGCCGGGCCTGCGGCGCGGGCTTGAAGACGACGCCCGAGCCGGCCGCGAGGGCCGCGAGCACGCCGCCGGCGGGGATGGCGAGCGGGAAGTTCCACGGCGGGGTGACCACCGTCACGGAGGCCGGCTGGAAGACGGCACCGCTCACCCGGTCGAGCTCGCGCGCCGTCGCCGCATAGTAGGCGGCGAAGTCGACCGCCTCGCTGACCTCGACGTCGGCCTCGGCGAGCACCTTGCCGGTCTCGGATGCGGCGACCTCGATGAGCTCGGCCCGGCGCGACTCGAGCGCTCGCGAGGCCGCGAGCAGCACGGCGCTGCGGTCGGCTGCCGCCATCGCGCCCCAGGCGGATGCCGCCGACCCGACCCGCGCCACGATCTCGTCGAGCGTTCCGGCGTCGTCGACCCGCGCCGCCGCGATCGTCTCGTCACCGGCCGTGCTCCCGGCGATCCGTGACAGGATGCCGCGGGCCCACTCCCGGTTGACCGCGAGCGCGGGGTCGGAGTCGGGGGTGTTGGCGAAACCGGGGGCCCCGGATGCCGGTGCGCGGCGCGTCTCGCGGGGCGCGTACACCGCCGTCTCGACGAAACGCTCACCGCCGAACAGGACGTCGTCGCGCTGGCCCAGCGCCGTCGTGTCGTCTGAGCGGCCGGCGGCGTCGGCGATCCCGAGCACCGCCTGCGTGAGACCGTCGTCACCCTCGGCGGGGTCGCGCGTGATGCGCTGCGGCGCGATGGGTCGGAGCGAGAGCGTGCGGTCCTGCGTGCGGTTGGGCGAACTGGGCAGCGCCGGGTCGGCCGCGCGCTCGAGCGAGGCGAGGAACCGGTCGCGCTCGCGCTCGAACAGGCTCGCATCGGTCGCGAGGTCGAACGCGGCGGAGAGGAAGTTCTCGCTCGAGGCGTTCTCCTCCAGCCGGCGGACGAGGTAGCTGATCGCGACGTCGAACTCGTCGGGCCGGACGACCGGCACGTAGAGCAGCACGTGGCCCACGTCGCTCGTGACCGCGGCGACCTGACCCTGAGCCATGCCGAGCAGCATCTCGATCTCGATGTCGTCGCGCACGCCGCGCTCGCCGGCGAGGAGCCAGGCGTAGGCGATGTCGAAGAGGTTGTGGCCGGCGACGCCGAGCCGCACCGCCGCGCTGCGTTCCGGCCGCAGGGCGCGGTCGAGGCAGCGGAGGTACATCGCGTCGGCGTCGAGCTTGCTCGCGTGGGTCGCGAGCGGCCAGCCGTGGATCGTCGCGTCCACGCGCTCCATCGCGAGGTTCGCGCCCTTGACCAGCCGCACCTTGATGCGGCTTCCCCCGGCGGCGACGCGGGCCTGCGCCCACGCCGTCAGCTCGTCGAGCGCGTCGGCGGCATCGGGCAGATAGGCCTGCAGCACGATGCCCGCCTCGAGGCCCCGAAGCCGCTCGTCCTCGAGCAGGCGGGTGAAGACGGCGATCGTGAGGTCGAGGTCGCGGTACTCCTCCATGTCGAGGTTGATGAAGGTGCCGTCCTCGGCAGCGCTCAGATAGAGCGGCAGCAGCCGTTCGACGACATCGGCGACGACCTCGTCGAACGCCCACATCGAGATGCGGCTGACGATCGCCGAGACCTTGACCGACACGTAGTCGACGTCGTCGCGGCGGATCAGCTCGTGGATGCCCGCGAGCCGGCGGCGGGCTTCGTCCTCGCCGAGCACGGCCTCGCCCAGGAGGTTGAGGTTGAGGCGGGCCCCGGACTCGCGGATCCGGGCGATCGCCGGGCCGAGCTTGTGGGGTCGAGCGTCGACGACGAGGTGTCCGACCATCTCGCGCAGCGCCGTGCGGGCGATCGGCACGACCGGGGTCGGCAGCATCGGGGCGACGGCGCCGCCGACGCGCACGGCACCGCGGAGGTACCACGGCAGGAACTCGGGGACGAGCGGGGCGACGTGGTGCAGCCGGGTCGCTGCGGCGGTCACGCTCTCGGGGCGCATCACACCGTCGACGAAGCCGATCGTGAAGGGCAGCCCGTTCGGGTCGCGCAGCACGCCGGCGAGGCGCTGCGCGGCGGCATCCGCGGGGAAATCGGCCGACGTGTGCACCCATTTCCGAGCCAGGTCCACTGCCTGCTGGGCGAGGGGATCGTCGGCGGGGAAGCCCGGCGGGGTGGTGCCGGACGAAGCGGTGTCGGACATGCCGTCAGCCTATGTCGCGAGTGCCGCCGCGAGGCGGCGCCTCGCCCGGGGGGATCACTCCCAGACGCTGGGCGCCTGGGCGCGGGTCGACGGCAGCGCCGTCGCGGCGGCCCACTCGGTCATCCACGGCTCGAGCGGCGGCAGGTCGTCGCGTCGGCCGAGCACGTCGAACAGCTCGTCGAGGGGCACGATGCCGCCCGTGCGACGGAGGAACCGCGACCGCACGACCATCTCGGCGTACACCTCGCCGCGGACGACCGCACGATGCACCATGTACACCGACTTGTCGTCGTGTCCGTGCAGGCGCGTCTCGATCGTGAAGCGCTGCCAGAGGTTCAACGACTTCCGGAAGGTGATCGTGCTGCTCGCGACGACGCCGTACCAGCCCTTCTCCTGGAAGGTGTCCCAGATGCCGTTGCGCACCAGCAGGTCGAACCGGCCGAGGTCGAACAGCGAGGCGTACCGCCCGTTGTTCATGTGCCCGAGCAGATCGATGTCGGTCGGCAGCGTCCGCAGCTTCACCCGGCCGACCGCCATGAGCGGTCGCGGGCCGTTCCTGCGCAGCTGTCGCTTCGCTCGCCAGATCGTCAGCAGGGTCCGGAGCCACACGTTCACGAGGGCCGACGCTATCGGATCACCGGTGCTTCCACGGGCATCCGTTGTACTCCCTCCACAAAGCGTCGGCCCTCGTGGCGGTCAGGCGCGGGTGGTGTCGAGCACGATCACCGCCCACGACAGCGGGGGCAGGGTCGCCCGCAGCACGCCCTCGTCGAGGCCGACGCCGCGCAGAGGCACGAGGCCGACGGCATCCTGGTCGTGCTCCGTATTGGCCGACCGCCGGTCGCCGCCCTCGGGCACCGTCAGCACCTCGGCCGACGCGACGCCCGAGGCCCCCAGCCCGCGCAGCTCGAGCGACACCTCGGTCTCGGACTCGAGCGAGCGGTTCGCCACGAACAGCGCGACGCGGCCGGTCGCCTCGTCCCACGTGGCGGCCGCGTCGACGACATCCACATCGCCGAACTTCGCCGTCGGCGTCTGGTCGGAATCGATCGCGAGGCGCAGCACGCGGCCCTGCGCCAGCTGCGACATGCGGGCGAACGGCCAGAAGATCGACTGTCGCCAGGCCGGTCCGCCCTCCTCCGAGCGGATCGGGGCGATGACGTTGACCAGCTGCGCCTGGTTGGCGATGCGCACGCGGTCGCCGTGACGCAGCAGGCTGTGCAGGAACGTCCCGACCACGACGGCGTCGGTGACGTTGTAGGTGTCCTCGATGAGGCGCGGGTGAGCACGCCACTCCTTCGACGCCGAGACGATGTGCGGCTGGTCCTCGGTGTCGAGGCCGCGCTGATACCAGACGTTCCACTCGTCGAACGAGATGTCGACCTGCTTGCGATGCTTGCCCGCGGCCTTCACCGCGTCGATCGTCGAGACGACGCCGTCGATGAAGGCGTCCATGTCGACCGCCTCGGCGAGGAAGGATGCCGCATCTCCCCCGTCCTCCTGGTAGTAGGCGTGCATCGAGATGTAGTCGACCTCGTCGTACGCGTGGGTGAGCACCGTGTGCTCCCACGTGCCGAAGGTCGGCATCTGCCGGTTCGACGACCCCACCGCGACGAGCTCGATGTCGGGGTCGACCAGGCGCATGGCCTTGGCCGTCTCCTGCGCGAGCCGGCCGTACTCGTGCGCGGTCTTGTGGCCGATCTGCCACGGCCCGTCGAGCTCGTTGCCGAGGCACCACAGGCGGATGTCGAACGGGGCGGCTGCGCCGTTGCGGCGACGCAGGTCGGACCAGTACGTGCCGCCGGCGTGGTTGGCATACTCGACGAGCGCGCGGGCCTCGTCGACACCGCGCGTGCCGAGGTTGACCGCCTCCATGACCTCGACCTCGGCCTCGCGCGCCCAGTCGACGAACTCGTGGAGCCCGAACGCGTTGGTCTCGACCGTGTGCCAGGCGCCGTCGAGCCGATGCGGACGGTCGGCGACGGGACCGACGCCGTCCTCCCAGTTGTAGCCCGAGACGAAGTTGCCGCCGGGGTAGCGGACGACCGTGGCGCCGAGCTCCTTCACGAGCGAGAGGACGTCGCGACGGAAGCCGCGGTCGTCGGCCTGCGGGTGACCGGGTTCGTAGATGCCGGTGTAGACGCAGCGGCCCATGTGTTCGACGAACGAGCCGAAGAGGCGGCGCGGCACGTCGGCCACGGTGAAGTCGCGATCGAGGACGATGCGGGCGCGGGGCATGATGCTCCTGTTCTTTCGGGGTGGGGATGCCGGGGCGGGCGACGGCGCGGGCGCGCCGGTCACTGACCGCCGAAACCGGTCGTGGCGACGCCGCGGACGATCTGCTTCTGGAACACCAGGAAGACGACGATCAGCGGCACGGAGGCGAGCACGGCCTGGGCCATCACCTGCGCGTACTGCACGCCGTAAGCGCTGATGACGGTCTGGAGTCCCACCGGCAGGGTCATGAGGGTCGTGTCGTTGATGATGAGGAATGGCCAGAGGAAGTTGTTCCACGCGCCGATGAACATGAAGATCGCGACGGCGCCGAGGATCGGCCGCGACAGCGGCAGCACGATCGACCAGAACACCCGGAAGCGTCCGGCGCCGTCGACCCGCGCGGCATCCTCGAGCTCGATCGGCACCTGGTCGAAGAACTTCTTGAGGATGAACACCATCGCCGGGGCGACCACCTGCGGCAGGATCAGGCCCCACGGGGTGTCGACGAGGTTGAAGGCGAGCATCTCGTAGAAGAGCGGGATGATCAGCACCTGCGGCGGGATGACGATCGAGGCGATCACCGCGCCGTAGAGGAACTTCTTGCTGCGGAACTCCAGCCGCGAGAACGCGTACGCGGCCACGGCCGAGATCGCGACGGTGAGGAGGGTGATCACGGCGGAGGTCCAGAGGCTGTTGCCGGCCCAGACCCAGACGTTGCCCTGCGAGAGGATCGAGGTGAACGCCTCGGTCGTGGGCCCGCTCTCGCCCACCCAGCCGCCGGCGCCCGATGCGGCATCCGTCTCGGTCTTGAAGGCCGTCGCGACCGCCCACAGGAACGGCAGCAGCCAGCCGATCGCCATGAGGGCGAGGGCGATGAAGGCGACGACGTTGATCGCGCTGAATCGGCGCTGACCGGGCTTGCGGCTCCGCGGATCGGGGCCGACCCCCGGGGCGACGACGGCGCGCGTGGCTGTGGAGCTGGCGGTGGCGGCGCTCATGAGTGCTCCTTCCGGCGACGGGTGGCGAGGGCTTGGATGACGCCGATCAGGACGATCACGGCGAAGAAGACGTACGAGATCGCCGCCGAGTAGCCGAAGCGGTACCCGACGAACCCGGACTCGTAGATGTACTGCACGATCGAGCGGGTCGTCTCGCTCGCGATGCCTCCGAGCATCTGGTACGCCTGATCGAACAGCTTCAGCGAAGCCAGCACCTGCAGGATGACGATCAGCACGGTGACCTGCCCGAGCTGCGGGATCGTGATCGAGAAGAGCTTGCGCCACTCCCCCGCACCGTCGATGGATGCGGCCTCGTACTGGGTCTCGGGGATGTTCTGGAGGGCCGCGAGGTAGAGCAGGAAGTTGAAGCCGATCGTCCACCACACCGTCGCGACGACGATCGCGAGCATGTTGGTGTCGGGGTTCTGCAGCCACGCGATCGGCTCGAGCCCGAACGCCTCGAGGATGCCGTTGGCCGCGCCGATCTGCGGGTTGAAGATCCACACCCAGATCTGCGAGATGACCGTGGAGGCGAGCAAGTACGGCATGAAGAACGACAGCCGCCAGAGCCACTGCCCGGGCAGGCCGCGCTGCACGAGCAGCGCCATGACGAGGGCGAGCACGACCAGCGGCACGGTCGAGAGCACCGTGAACCAGGCGGTGTTGCCGAGCGAGCGCCACATGACGGGGTCACCGAGCGCTTCGACGTAGTTCGCGATGCCGATGAACGAGCCGCCGGCGCCCGTCAGCGACTGGTCGGTGAAGCTCAGATAGAGCCCGTGCAGCAGGGGCCACACGAGGAAGAGAAGGAAGGCGGCGAGGAACGGCGCGAGGAAGGTCCAGGCGATGCGCTGCTCTCCGCGGTCGCCGACGTGACGGTGCCGCCGCGTGCGGTCGCCGGTGACGATCGTCCGCGTCGCGGCCGTGTCGGCGAGACCGGCGCGGCCGGATCCGGTGTCGAGGGTCATGCGCGGGCTCCTTCCGGTGCGGCCGGGTTCGGCGTCTGCAGGCGCAGGTCGACCCCCGCGCGGAAGCGTGCGATCGCCTGGGCCGGGTCGGCGCCCTGGAGCAGGACGTTCTGCACGGCGGCGCCGAAGTCGGCCTGGAAGCGCGAGCCCGAGCCGGTGAACCACGCCGGCGGGTCGTACCGGACGAGCTCTGCGGCCTCGGCGTAGTGCGCCTGCGGCAGCAGGTCGGCATAGGCGGCGGACTGCGTGACGGGGAGGTAGGCGGGGATGTGCCCGGCGCCTGCCCAGTCGAACGAGCCCTTCAGGATGTCGGCGACGAAGCGGTAGACGAGATCGCGGGTCTCCTCGTCGGGTGCGCTCTGGTGCGGCAGTGTGAACGAGTGCGAGTCGGCGTAGACCGACGGGGTGCCGAACACGGCCGGGATGATCGCGGCGTCGATCGGCAGATTCTGCTGCTGCATCGAGCGCAGCTCCCAGACGCCGGTGAGGAACAGTCCGCTGCGGCCGGTGGCGAACTCGGCGATCGCGCTCTGGTAGTCGGCGCTGCGCGAGGCGATCTCGTCGTCGAGGAGCTGCTGCATGAAGCTGAGCGCCGCGACCGCGGCATCCTCGTCGATCTCCGCCGTGCCTCCCTCGGGCAGCTCGATCTCGAGGCCGTGCTGCGTGTAGAGCGTGTAGAACAGACGCCACATCTGCGCACCGTCGCCCAGATAGCCGAACGACAGCCCGTGAGACTCCGAGACCGCGGCCACGGCCCGTCCGAGTTCGAGGAAGTCGTCGGGCGACGTGATCGGCAGCAGCTTGCCGTCGCTGTCGAGCACGCCCGCCTCGGCGCAGATGTCGGTGTTGTACATCAGGATGAACGGGTGCGCGTCGAGCGCGACGCTGTAGAGGTCGTCGCCGATGAACCCCTTTCGCCAGATGGCGTCGGTGAAGGTGCTCGCGTCGACGCCGAGGTCGGCCAGGCGCCCCGTGTCCCAGGTGTCGAGCAGCCCGCCCGGCGCATAGCCGACGACGCGCGACGCGTGCAT
Organism: Microbacterium sp. Yaish 1; assembly: GCF_002245215.1. Taxonomy (GTDB): domain Bacteria; phylum Actinomycetota; class Actinomycetes; order Actinomycetales; family Microbacteriaceae; genus Microbacterium. The sequence continues at coordinate 1,891,051 of NZ_NPMR01000001.1, read as the reverse complement.
GACCGAGACGTCGGGCGCTCGCCCGCCCGCGGCCGCCATCGCGAGCTTCGTGTAGTACGGCTCTCCCCAGGCGAGCACCGTGGGGCGCACGCGATAGTCGGACTGCGCGGCGTTGACGCCGTCGATCAGGCCCGACATCGTGACGCCGTCGGCGCCGGAGAGCAGGTGCCAGAACTGGAGGGTGCGAGCACCCGTGGCGCCGGGGAGACCGGCGCACGAGGCGAGGAAGGCGGTTCCGGCGAGGGCGGCGGCTCCGGTGAGGAACCGGCGCCGACTGAGTTCGAGGGGTGGGGCCATCGGTCACTCCTTTGTGACGGCACGACATCGTGACAACCAAGGACTCTCCTACTTTTACATCGATGTAATCAATGCGCAAGAAAAATGCCGGATGCTGCCATCCGCGCGCTGCGGCCGGACGTCACCGCTGCGCGGACACGCCCCGCGGCGACGCACCCGTGCTGGCCCGGGCGACGACGCGATGCGCGATCGCGACGGCGCGGACCGGGATGTCACGCGCCGCGATGCGCTCCTCCAGGAGCGCCATGGTCGCGCGCGCGAACTCGACGCGGTCGAACGACACGGTCGTCAGCTCGGGCGTGGTGTAGCGCGACTGCTCGATGTCGTCGAAGCCGCACACGAGCACGTCGTCCGGCACCCGGAAGCCCGCACGCGCCAGCTCGTGCAGCGCGCCGACCGCGATCGAGTCGGTGAAGCAGAGCACGGCATCGACGTCGACCCGGCGCTCGAGCAGCGTCCGGACACCGATCGCGCCGGCCTCCATGTTCCACGGCAGGACATTGATCTCACGACGCCGGTCGTGCGCGAGGCCCGCCTCGGCCAGCGCATCGCGCACGCCCGCGAGGCGCAGGCGGCTCGTCGCCGTGGCGAGCTCGGGCTGGTCGTCGCCCCCGATCGCGGCGATGCGCCGCGCCCCCCGCGCCACCAGATGCGCGACGGCGTCGCGAGCCCCCGCGCGACTGTCGACGAGGACCCGGTCGGTGACGTGCTGCTCGACCTCGCCGATGAGCACGACGGGCGGCAGCCGCTCGTCGCGGTCGACCACGCTGTCCTCGATGCGGATCGGGTTGAGCACGACACCGTCGACGAGATGCTGTCGCGCCCGCGAGACGAGGTCGCGCTCCCGCTCGGGCTCGAGCGCCGTCTCCTCGATCTGCACCGCATAGCCGCGCTGGTGCGCCGCATCGACGAGGTGATGCAGCATCTCGGCGGAGTACGCCGTCGCGAGATCCGGCAGCGCGATGGCGATGACACCGGAGCGGCCGTTCCGCAGGCCGCGGGCGCTGAGATTGGGCACGAAGTCGAGCTCGCGCATGGCGGACTCCACGCGCTGCTGCGTCTCGGGACGGACGACCGCGGTGCCCGTCAGCACGTTGGAGACCGTCTTCGCCGAGACTCCGGCGAGCGCCGCCACATCCTTCATGGTGGCTCGGCCGGCTCTTCCCTTCGGCATGAGCACAGACTAGGCCCCGCGCACAGCCCCTCCCGCCCGCGTTCCGCCGACCAGCGCTGCGACGGGGGCCTCGAAGAAGGCGAGCTCGTGTCGCATCGACCTCGCGAACGCGACGCTCATCCGCTCGCGCTCGGACGCCGATGCGTCTGCGGCGGCCCGGTCGACGATCTCGATCGCGGCACGGGTCGACGCGGCGAACGCGGGGTCGGCATAGGTCGAGAGCCAGTCCCGATAGGGATGCTGCGGGTGGGATGCCGCTGCGAACCGCTCGCCCGTATCGGAGTAGAGCCAGAAGCACGGCAGGAGGGCGGCGACCAGCTCGCCGTACGAGCCGCGGGCGGATGCGGCGTGCAGGTGATCGGTGTACGCGAGCGTCACGGGGCCGGGGTCGGCGGCATCCGCTCCGATCCGCGAGCGGTGCAGCTCCCACTCGACCGCGATCGCGGAGGCGGCGGCCTCCGCCCAGAACACCTGCTCCTCGCTTCGCGGGGCGAGGGCGCTCGCGCGGGCGAGCACGCGGGCGTACTCCGAGAGGTACAGCGCGTCCTGCTCGAGGTACCAGGCGAACACCTGCTCATCGAGCGATCCCGTGCGCAGCCCGTCGACGAAGGCGCACGCGTCGACGGCTGCCCGGAGCGGAGCGGCCTCGGCCCAGGCGCGCTCTGTCCACGACACGGGCGACGGGAGGTGCGGGCGCAGCTCGTGCAGGTGGTCGACGGGGCCGTTGCCCCGCCCGACGCCGAGCGCCGCGCCCGCCGTGATCGCACCGGCCAGCCACGCCGTGGCGCGCGGGAGGGCGTCGGTCCAGTCGACTCCGCTCGCGCCGAGCGTCGCCATCGCCGACGACAGGGAGCACCCGGTGCCGTGCGTGTTGGTCGAGGCGATGCGGCGGCGCGCGACCTCTGCGGCGACGCCGTCCGGCGTCACGATCGCGTCGGGGCAGTCCTCGCCGGCGAGATGCCCGCCCTTGACGAGCACGGCCGCACCTGACGCACGGGCGAAGCGCTGCGCCTGCGCGAGCGCATCCGGCCACGACCGCGCGACCGGCTCCTCCGCCAGGACCGCCAGTTCGGGGAGGTTGGGCGTCACGAGGGCGGCGCGCCGGCAGAGGGCGCGGATCGCAGCCTCCGCGGCGGTGTCGAGCAGGCGGTCGCCGCTCGTGGCGACCATGACGGGGTCCAGCACGACGAGGTCATCGCCCCGGCGGGCGAGCCAGTCGTCGACGACCGCGACGAGCGGCTCGGAGTGCAGCATCCCGATCTTGATCGCGTCGATCTCGACGTCGTCGCCCACGGCGTCGAGCTGCGCGCGCAGGAACTCAGCCGGAGGCACGTGCACCGCCCGCACACCGCGGGTGTTCTGCGCCACGAGCGCCGTGACGACGGCCATGCCGTAGCCGCCCATCGCGGCGATCGACTTCAGGTCGGCCTGGATGCCGGCGCCGCCCGAGGGGTCGGTGCCGGCGATGCTCAGCACGCGAGGCCCCCGGGGCGCCGGTGCCCCCGCGGTCACCGGTCCGCCCCGCGGGCGAAGGCACGGGCCGCGGCGGCAGGATCGGCCGCTCCGCAGATCGCCGAGACGACGGCGACCCCGGCGGCTCCGGCGCGCCGGAGCGGAGCGACGTCGTCGGGCCGGACGCCGCCGATCGCGACGCACGCGAGCGGCGTGGCCGCGGCGCGTTCGGCGAATCCGTCGACGCCGAGGGCCGGCGGGTGGTCGGCCTTCGTCGCCGTCGGCCGGATCACCCCGACCCCGAGATAGTCGAGCGTGCCGTCCGGCATCGCATGAGCGGCCCGCAGGTGCGCCTCGGTGTTCGCCGTCCACCCGATGACCGCGCTCGCCCCGAGGACTCGCCGAGCGGTCGTGGGCGGGATGTCGCTCTGGCCGAGATGCACCCCGTCGACGCGTGCCCCGGCGTCGCGCGCGGCGAGGGCGACGTCGACACGATCGTCGATGAGCAGGGGGACCCGTCCGGCGATCACGTCCGACAGCATCCGGGCCCGGCGGATGAGCTCCGCAGCGCTCACTCTCTTGTCGCGCAGCTGCACCACGGTCACGCCCCCGTCGATGGCGGCGTCGACGATCGACGGCAGCGCGTCGACATCGAGCCGATCATCCGTGACGAGGTGCAGAGCGAGATCGACCCGGCGGGTCACCGCGTCGCCTCCGCGGCCGCGGCCGCGAGGTGCGTCTCGACCCGAGACTCGTCGAGGTTTCCGGGGGTCAGCGCCGCGAGCGCGTCGAGGAACGCCACGGCGAACGAGCCGGGGCCGGATGAGGCGGATGCCGCGGCCTCGGCAGCCTGCTTGTGGACGACCGACGCGGCGATCGCCGCCGAGAACGGCTCGACGACGCCGAGGAAGGCCGCCATCGTCGCGCCCAGCGAACAGCCTCCGCCGGTGACTCGGGTCAGCAGGGGATCTCCCCCGCGTACCCGCGCGACCCGCTCGCCGTCCGTGATGAGATCGACCGCTCCCGACACCGCGACCACCGTCCCGGTCCGGCGCGCGAGGTCGGCGGCCGCAGCCTGCACCGAGTCAGGATCGTCGACGCTGTCGACGCCGCGCCCACCGGAGCCGCCGCCGGCGACCGCCGCGACCTCCGAGGCGTTGCCCCGGATGATCGCCGGACGAGCGGCGACGAGCTCCGCCGCGAGGGCGGTGCGGATCGGCAGCATCCCGACCGCGACGGGATCGAGCACCCACCGTCGCGTCGCCGCCACGATCTCTCGGGCACTGGCCTGCTGCTGCGGATTCGGGGTACCGAGGTTGACCAGGACGCCGTCGGCTATCCCGGCGAAGATCCCCGCTTCACCGGCGATGTCGACCATGGCAGGACTCGCCCCGAGCGCGAGCAGCGCATTCGCGGTGAACCCGGTGACGACGGCATTGGTCACGCAGTGGGTGAGCGGAACGGCATCCCGCAGCGCTCGGAGCGCCGCTTCCGGTCCTCGGACGGTGGGCACGACATCGCGCATTTCGACATCCCTTCGCCAGCATTGCACTGGAGCAGGTTCGACGGGTCTGATCTCAGCTCGCGGTCGCGGGCACCCCGTGTCGGGACACGACCATAGCAGGCCGGTTTCGACACCAGGATGCTCAGGAGCTTTTCTCCCGGCCCTCGCAGCGCGTAGGTTGCGAGTGAGCGCGCTCACGGGCCGGTGCGCGAGGGGGTGGGGGCCGTGCTGACAGCAGGCGTCGCGCTGGTCTGCGCGTGCCTGGCGACCATCGCCGGACTCGTCGGGCTGCTCGCCCTGCGGCCGAGCTGGCGCCGCCGTGGCGGACTGCTGCGGTTCGGCATCGTCGGGGCACTCTCGGCGACGGCGGCGAGCCTGCTGTACCTCGTGCACACGAAGACCGGCGACGCCGCGACCCTCGTCATCAGCGACATCGCCATGGTTCTGGCGCCCGGTCTGGTCTTCGCCGGACTGGGCTCATTGAGCGGCGGCGTCTTCGCCCGCGCCGGCATCGCGGTCTCGCTCGCAGCGGTCGTCGGCGTCGTGTCCACGACGGTCGGGATGCCGGCATCCCTCGCGGTGAAGGTCGTGGTCGTGGCTGTCGCCTGCGGGCTGACCAGCGCGGCCGCGAGGCAGCCGGCCATCGCCGCGAGACGCGGGTCCCGGCTGCTCGCGGTGACCATGGCGGCGTACGGGGTCTTCTCCGTGTGCCGCGCCGTCGTCGGGCTCACGGCGGGATGGGATTCGCCCCTCTACCGCGCGGCACTGTCGGTCGTGCCCACGACCGTCGCCGGGGCTGCGCTCGTGCTCCTCACCGGAGTCGCGCTGCTGATGATCCTGTCGGACCGGAGCGCGGCGCTGGCGGCGCAGCGCGAGCGTGCCGCCGCGAGGCTCGAACGCGAACGGGGACCGACATGGGCGGTCGCGCTGGTCTCGTTCGACATCGTGCGCGCCGCGCTCGGCCCCGCCCGGGCGGATCGGATGAAGGACGACCTGGTCGCGGCAGCTCGGACGCTCGATCCGGATGCGGTCGTCGACGCGATGCGGACGGGAACGCGGGTGCGCATCGACGGCGACCAGGCTGCCGTCGAGGAGGCGCTCCGCGACCGCCTGGCCGCGGCAGGGTGGACGCCCGGAGAGGTCGGCTTGGTCTCGATCGAGGCGGCGACGAGCGACGAGGCCGCGGCTGCGGTCGGCGACGGGGCCGGGGCCGGTGCCCGATGACCCCGGCCGCAACCCGCCTCGCTCGATTTCACGCCACCGCCCCCCGCGCGTAGAGTCTGGCCATGGAAGCCGAACTGCAGACCGACATCGTCGTCCGTCCGGTGCGGGATGTCGACGCCGAAGCCCTCGGGCGCGTGCACGCGACCTGCTGGCACGAGACCTACGACCACCTCATCAGCACCGCCGCACTCCAGAGCGTCTCGCCCCGGCGACTCGCCGAGCTGTGGACGCACTGGGCTGCGCAGGGCGAGGACTTCCGGATGCACGCCGCGCTGGTCCGCGGCGAGATCGTCGGCTTCGTGGGGTCGGGCCCGGCTCGCGATCGCGACGCCCCTCGGATGCGCGAGCTCTACTTCATCTACCTCCTCGACGCGTGGCACGGCACCGGCATCGGCCAGCGCCTCTTCGACGCCGCCGTCGAGAAGGACGAGGGCATCTACCTGTGGGTCGCTGAGGACAACCCCCGCGCGCACCGCTTCTACGAGCGCAACGGCTTCACGCTCGACGGGCAGACGCACACCGAGCCCTTCCTCGGCGAGACGCTGACCGAGGTCCGTTTCGTCCGCTGAGCCGGAGTTCGCCCCCGCTGCGGCCCGCCCGGCTGCGGCGGGCTGACTGGCCGCGGCGGGCTGTTCGGCCTCGGCTAGCGGCCTCGGCTGCTCGGCGTCGGCTGTTCGGCGTCGGCTGTTCGGCGTGACCGGCGTCTTTCCTCCCCGGTCGAGCTCAGTAGCGAGCTACCCACAATCGTACATATGTTCGACGTGGATGTCGTAACCCACTGGCATGATGGGAACATGACAGCGAATGGCCGGGGTGGCGAAACGGGACGCGGAACCCCCGCGCCGTCGCAGGCGCTCGCTTTCTCGCGGTATGCCGAGGCGCTCGAGCTCTCGCACGCCGCCGACGTCGCCCGCACCCGAGCGCTGGCCGATCTGGGCCACGCCGCGCTGCACGACGCGCGCCGTGATGGGGTTCGTGGGATGGCGTCGGACATGGAGCTGCGGTCGGTCGCGGCCGAAGCCGCGGGGATGGCGCGGCTGACGGATCGTCGCCTGCAGGGTGAGATCGACCACGCGATGACGGTCATCGACGACTACCCCGCGGTGTTCGACGCGTGGGTTGCGCGGCGGATCGAACGCGGCCACGTCGATGTGGTCGTGCGGGTGGGTGCCGGGGTGCCGGATGAGGTGCGGGAGTCGTATGCAGAAGCGGCGGTCGGGGTGTGCGAGCGGGATGTGCCTTCCCGGGTGCGGGGGACGCTGGAGGCTCTGGCGGCCCGGCTTCACCCGCAGGTGTTCACCGAGCGGCACAAGACCGCGGCGGCGGAGCGGTGCGTACGGGTGTTCCACGGCACGGACGGGATGTCGAACCTCGTAGCCAACCTCCCGACCGTCATCGCCGCGGGCATGCTCGACCGGCTCACGCAGATGGGGCAGTCGGTGAAGGATGCCCGGGCGGCGGGCGCGGGCGCTGGTGGTGCCGGGGCGGGTGGCGAGGATGTTGCCGGGGCGGCTGAGCCCGCCGATACGCGGACGATGGATCAGCTGCGGGCCGACATCCTCGGCGACCTCGTCCTCGGTGGAGCACCCGTGGTGGATCCGACCTACGGGACCGACCGGGCCGGCGGGCTCGGCGCCATCCGGGCACGCGTGCAAGTCGCCGTCACCGCCGAAACCCTGATGGGGCGCGACGAGCACCCCGCCGAAGCAGTCGGCGCCGGCCTCGTCGACGCCGACACGGTCCGCCAGCTCGCCGGGCAGGTCAGCGAGTGGGACCGGTTGTTCATCGACCCCGTCACCCGCACACCGGTCGAGATCGACACGTACCGGCCCACCGCATCGATGAAGAAACTCCTGATGGCCCGGGATCAGCACTGCCGGTTCCCCGGATGCCGACGAGCCGCGATCCGCTGCGAACTCGACCACACCATCGACCACGCCCTCGGCGGGCACACCCACATCTTCAACCTCGCCCACCTCTGCCAAAGACACCACTCCATGAAGCAATTCACCAAGTGGGAAGTCCGGCAGATCGGCGGCGGGGTCCTGGAATGGACCTCACCCCTCGGCCGGGTCTACCGCGAAGACGTCCCCATACCCGCGGTGTGCTTCACCATCGCCACCCCCGATCCTCCACCGGATGCCGGAACCGGCGGACCACCGCCGGATGAACCGCCACCCTTTTGACGGCGGCCAAGCCGGTCAGGGCTGCGACACCGCGCGGCATCCACGCGCGTCAACGGGTGACGGTCGTGCCGAACAGGCGCGCGATCGGTACGAGAACGGCGGGACGAGCGGCGACGCACGCACCGACGATGACGCCGAGCGACAGGACGAACAGCCAGAAGCCGGTCCAGTTGTCGGCGTAGGCCGTCGGGTCCGCCGATCCTTGTGCGGCATACATGTGGTTGAGGTTGCGGAGCGCTCCCGTGGCCAGGACGAGAGCGACATGGGTCACGATGAAGACGACGAAGAAGAGCATCACCAGCACGTGCAGACGTCGCGCCCACTCGATCGGATACAGGCGGTTGATCCTCCCGTCGCCGCGTGGCCAGACGGTGCTCAGCCGCGCTCCGGTGGCCACCGCGAGCGGGGCTGCGACGAACACGGTCGTGGCGTACGCGAGCTGCTGCAGGCTGTTGTAGTTGACCCAGCCGTTCTCCGTCGGCCAGTCGAGCGACACGTACTGCAACGTCGCCGACACCGCGTTCGGCACGACCTCCCAGCTCGTCGGCACGATGCGCATCCACTGTCCGGTCGCGAAGAGCAGGATCACGAACACGACGCCGTTGCCGATCCAGAGGACATCGAGCGCCTGATGGAACCAGATCGTGAGGCTCGTCCGGCGCTTCGGACGGCCCCGCGGCGACCAGAACACCCTCGGACGCTTCTCCTTCCGCGCCTGCAGACCCGTGCGGATGATCAGCACCATCAGGAAGGCGTTGAAGAAGTGCTGCCACGCGAGCCACGGCGGAATCCCGACGGGCGCCCCAGCCGGCAGCGAGTATGCGCCCGGGTACCGCTCGACGAACCCGCGCATCGCATCGAGACTCAGTATCCAGCGCGCAGACGCGACCGCCCCCGCGGCCGCGAGCACCACGGCCACGCCGACGATCACGATCAACGTCACCCGTCGGCGTGCGGCGGACCCGCGTTCGAGCAGCACCGCAGAAGGTCAGCGGTGTCGGAACTCGGGGCTGCGCTTCTCGGCGAAGGCCGCCATGCCTTCCTTCTGGTCCTCGAGGGCGAACAGCGACGCGAAGAGCGTCCGTTCGAGACGCAGGCCTTCGGCCGCGGTCGTCTCCTGCGAGGCGCGCAGCGCCTGCTTTGCGGCATAGGCGACAGGGAGCGATCGCGACGCGATCCGATCGGCCACCGCGCCGGCTTCGTCGAGCAGCTGCGCCGCCGGAACAACGCGCGACACGAGGCCGGCACGCTCCGCCTCGTCCGCCGGCATCCGCCGCCCGGTCAACACGAGCTCGGCGGCCTTGTAGTAGCCGATCGCACGCGCCAGCCGCTGCGTCCCACCGATGCCCGGAATCACGCCGAGGTCGATCTCTGGCTGCCCGAACACCGCGGTGTCGGCGGCCAGCACGATGTCGCACATCATCGCCAGCTCGCACCCGCCGCCGAGCGCGAACCCGGCGACCGCCGCGACGACGGGGGTGCGCACCCGGGCGAACTCCTCGAGCGCGGCGAAGGGGTTGTCCATCGACATATCCCGCGCGCTCTTTCCCGCCATCTCCTTGATGTCCGCGCCCGCCGCGAACGCGCGCTCCGAGCCGGTCACGACGATCGCCCCGATCGCCTCGTCCCGGTCGAAGGCCGTCGCCGCGTCGGCGAGCTCGGTCACGAGCGTCGAGTTCAAGGCGTTCAGAGCCTCGGGCCGGTTCAGGGTCAGCCAGCCGACGCGTCCTCGCGTCTCGCTGATGATCGTCGTGTAGTCGCTCATCCCCTCATCGTGCCACGCGCCCCACCGTGCGTCTCCGGCCGGTTGCCGGGCATTCACATCCCGGACACGTCCGCGGAGTACTCACGACCTGCACCCGTTCACCCGACCAGAGGACACCCATGCCTTCGCCTGCCCGGAGCCGCACGGTTCCCCGCACGCTCGCCGCCGTCGCGACGGCCGCGCTCACCTGCACCCTCGCGCTGACCCCGCTCACCACGGCATCCGCTGCGATCGTCAGCGATCCGATCACCGACTCCGCTCCGGGCGCCACACTCGCGCTCACACCGATCGGCACGCACGAGACCGGCGTCTTCGACGAGTCGGCCGCCGAGATCGTCCAGTCGTACCGTGATCGCCTCTACGTGGTCAACGCGCAGGCCGGCTCGGTGACCGTACTCGACAACAGCGACCCGACCGCGCCGGTCGAGCTGTTCACCATCTCGGATGCCGGCACGGCGAACTCCCTCGCGATCCGCGACGACGGCCTCGGTGTCGTCGCCTTCGAGGCGGAGGACAAGACCGCGAACGGAACGCTGGTGTTCTTCGACGCGAACGCGGACGACGCGGCCTCGACCCGCCTGGGCTCGGTCTCCGTCGGCGCACTGCCCGACATGGTCACGATCTCGAAGGACGGCGCCTACGCGGTCGTCGCGAACGAGGGCGAGCCCGCCGACGACTTCTCGGTCGACCCGGAGGGCTCGATCGGCGTCGTCGCTCTCCCCAAGACCGTGTCCGCGCCCGCGCAGTCGGCCGTGCGGATCGCGGGCTTCGGCGCGTTCGAGGCCGGCGGCTCGAAGACGCTTCCCGCCGGCGTGCGCGTGTTCGGACCGGACGTCGCCGCACCGGACCAGGCAGACAAGCCCCTCACCGCCAATCGTGTGAGCCGCAACCTCGAGCCGGAGTACATCACCGTCGACGGCACGACCGCCTACGTGGCCCTGCAGGAGGCGAACGCGATCGCCGTCGTCGACCTCGCCAAGGCCGACATCACCAAGGTGCTCCCGCTCGGATTCAAGGATCACGGCGCGGTCGGCAACGGGCTCGACGCGAGCGACAAGGACGGCGCGATCAACATCACCGAGTACGCCGGACTGAAGGGCATGTACATGCCCGACGGCATCCAGTCGTACTCGGCCACGGCTGGCGGCAAGGCCACCACCTACCTCGTCACCGCGAACGAGGGCGACGCCCGCGAATGGGGCGAATACGTCGAAGCCGTCCGCGTGAAGGATCTCGGCAAGAAGGGCCTTCCCGCCGTCTGCGCGGACTCGCCCCTCGCCGCGCAGCTCGGGGATGCAGCCCTCGGACGTCTGAATGTCTCGATCGAGAACGGGCTGCGCGCCGACGGCAGCTGCTACGACGAGCTGTACTCCTTCGGCGGTCGCTCGTTCTCGATCTGGGGCACCGACGGCACGCTCGTGTTCGACTCGGGCGACCAGTTCGAGCGGATCCTCGCCCGCGTCGCGCCCGAGTACGTCAACTCGAACCACACCGAGGCCAACCTCGAGGGACGCAGCGACGACAAGGGCCCCGAGCCCGAGAATCTCTCGATCGGCACGGTCGGCGGGCGCACGTACGCCTTCATCGGGTTCGAGCGCGTGGGCGGCGTCATCGTCTACGACATCACCGACCCGAAGGCACCGGCCTACGTCACGTACGTCAACAACCGCGACTTCAGCGCCGCAGCCGACTCGCCGGCTGCGGGCGACCTCGGCCCCGAGGGGATCCAGTTCATCCCGGCCCATCGCTCGCCCTCGGGACAGGCTCTCCTCGTCGTGGGCAACGAGGTGTCGGGCAGCACGACCGTGTACGGCATCGAGCAGCTCCTCGGCGGCGCTCCGGTGACGCAGCCCGACATCCGCATCCTGACGATCAACGACTTCCACGGCCGTCTCGTGCCGGAGTCCAACGGCGTGGCGGGCGCCGCGGTGCTGGCAGGGGCCGTGGAGTCGTTCCGACGGCAGAACCCGAACACGCTGTTCGTCTCGGCGGGCGACAACATCGGCGCATCGGCGTTCGAATCGTTCATCGACCAGGACACCCCCACGATCGACGCGCTGAAGACCGCCGGCCTCGACGTCAGCGCCGTCGGCAACCACGAGTTCGACCGCGGGTTCGACGACCTGACCGAGCGTGTCATCCCTCGATTCGAGGAGAACGCGGATGCCGGTGCCTTCAGCGACTTCGCGCTGGGCGCGAACGTCTTCCGCAAGGGCACCGACGAGCACGCGCTCAAGCCGTACACGATCAAGGACGTCGACGGCACGCAGGTCTCATTCGTCGGCACCGTGACCGAGCAGACCGCCGGTATGGTCAGCCCGCAGGGCATCACCGGCATCGAGTTCCGCGACCAGGTCGCCTCGGCCAACGATGCTGCCGCCGACGCCGTCGCCGAGGGCGCGGACATCGTGGTGCTGCTCGCCCACGAGGGATCCGCCGGCTCCGACTGCGCCGCGATCGCGACCGAGACCGGCGACTTCGGCGACCTCGTCCGCGGTGCGTCCGACGACATCGACGCGATCGTCTCCGCTCACACGCACCAGAAGTACGCGTGCGAGATCGGCGGCCGCCCGGTGATCCAGGCTCACCAGTACGGCACGACGCTCGGCTCGCTCGACATCGAGCTGACGGATGCCGGCGACCTCGAGTCGATCACCCCGAGCACGGTGTCGCTGTACGACACGACGGTCGGCCAGTACATCGCCTACCCCGACACCGAGACGGCCCAGGTCGTCGCGGACGCGGTGCGCGTGGCAGACGAAAAGGGGCGCGTACAGGTCGGCTCGATCACCGCAGACATCCTGCGCGGTAAGACCGCGTCGGGCTCGGAGGACCGCGGCGTGCACTCGACGCTCGGCAACACCGTCGCCGACGTCTACCTGTGGGCCACGTCGCAGAACCCCGCCTATGGCGGACGCGACGCCGAGGTGGCGTTCATGAACCCGGGCGGCCTGCGCGCCGACCTGCTGTTCGGCGATGACAACGGCGCTGTGTCGTACCGGGAGGTCGCCAACGTCCAGCCGTTCGCGAACACCCTGGTCACGCTCGAGCTCACCCCGGCACAGATCAAGCAGGTGCTCGAGGAGCAGTGGCAGCCGGACGGAGCGTCGCGTCCCAAGCTCGCGATGGGCGTGTCGAAGGGCTTCACCTTCGAGTACGCCCCCGAGGCGACGAGAGGCTCGCACATCCGCTCGATGCAGCTGAACGGTGAGCAGCTCGCGCTCGACGACACCACCACGAAGATCCGCGTCGTCACCAACTCGTTCCTCGCGGGCGGCGGCGACAACTTCGGCACCTTCGCGACGGGCACCGGCACGGCGGATTCGGGCCAGGTCGACCTGCAGGCGACGGTGGAGTTCTTCGCCGCCGTCGGCCCGGTGTCACCCGCACCGGCGAACCGCGCCTACCTCGCCGGCGAGCAGCCCCCGGTCGAGCAGCCCGGCTTCCCCGGGCCCGGCGCCCCCGGCGAGCCCGGCGAGCCCGGTGAGCCCGGCGAGCCCGGTGAGCCTGCACAGCCGTGGGCGACCGTCGAGCTCGGCAGCAGCACCGTCACGCAGGGCGGCACGCTGGCCGTCACCGTGACCGGCCTCGAGCCGGGCCAGCAGATCGCCGCGACACTGTTCAGCGAGCCGATCGTCGTCAGCGGCATCCCCGCGGCCGACGCCTCCGGCCGCACGGTGTTCTCGATCGCGATCCCGCGTGACTTCGAGGTCGGCGCGCACCGCCTCGTCGTGACGTCGGGTTCGCTCACGCCGATCGAGGTCGGCGTGACGGTCACGGCCGCGCCGGCCGGGACGATCGCCGTCACCGGCGGGACCGCGCCGATCGGGTTCGCAGTGGCGGGCATCCTCGCTCTCGCGCTCGGTGGCCTGCTGGTCGCGGCGCGTCGCCGCCGAGCCGCCTGACCCGCCCGCATCCGCCTGAACCAGCCCCGAGGGAGCCGTCAGCCGGCGGCTTCCTCGGGGCGCTCTGCTGCCTCGACCTCGGCCTCGTCGGCGACGTACCCGTCGACGTGCCGCTCGTCGGGGCCGTCGTACGCCGACAGCGGCCGGATGAGCGCGTTCGCGGCGTACTGCTCCATGATGTGCGCCGTCCATCCGACCACGCGGGCCGCGACGAACAGCGGCGTGAAGGTCACCGTGTCGAAGCCCATGAGGTTGTACGCCGGCCCCGACGGGTAGTCGAGGTTCGGATAGATGCCCTTGCGTCCGGTGAACTCGCGCTCGAGGGTGTCGTAGAGCTCCGCGACATCCGGGCGGTCGTAGTGGGCGACCAGCGCGTCGAGCGCCGCCTTCATCGTCGGCACCCGCGAATCGCCGCGCTTGTAGACGCGGTGACCGAAGCCCATGATCTTGCGCTTCTCGGCGAGCGCCCGGTCGAGCCAGTCCTCGACGGCGGCGGCATCCCCGATCTCGTCGAAGACGTGCATCACGGCCTCGTTGGCGCCGCCGTGCAGGGGTCCCTTCAGCGCACCGATCGCCCCGACGACGGCCGAGTACAGGTCGCTGAGCGTCGAGGCGATGACCCGAGCCGTGAACGTCGAGGCGTTGAACGAGTGCTCGGCGTAGAGGATCAGCGACCGGTTGAAGGCGTCGACCACGACCGGATCGGGCTCCTCGCCGAAGGTCATCCACAGGAAGTTCGCCGCGTCGTCGAGATCGTCGCGCGGCTCGACGATGTCGAGGCCACGACGGCGACGCTGTCCGTACGCGACGATGGCGGGCAGCACCGCGAACAGACGCAGGCTGCGCTCGAGGTTGCGTTCGGGCGTCCCGACCGCGTCGAGCACGGATGCCGCGCCGGCGGTGTCGAGGGCACCGAGAACGCTCACGGCGGTCCGCACCTCGTCCATCGGGTGCGCGTCCACCGGCATCCGATCGATCGCCTCCCGCAGCTCCGGCGGCAGCGCCCGGTGCGGCCGAGCCCGCCGACGCTGCTCGGCGAGCTGGTCATCGCTCGGCAGCTCGCCGAGCCACAGCAGATGCGCCACGGCGTCGACCGGCTGGGTCGCGGCGAGCTCCTGCACCGGATACCCCCGGTAGAGCAGCGAGTTCGTCTCCGGATTCACCTTCGAGATCGCCGTCACATCGGCGACGACCCCCACGAGCCCCTTGCGGATGTCTTGCTCGGTCATGTTCTGTTCCCTCTCCGTCGAGTAGCCAGAATTCGCGGGTCTCAGCCCCGGTCGATCGACTCATTCTGGCGAGTCGACAGGGTGAAGTCGAAGACCGAGGAGTCGAAGCGCGTGTAGCCCTCGTAGTCGACGAGGTCGTACAGGTCGGCGCGGTGCTGCATCTCATCGAGCTTCGCGGTGAGATTCCCGGCCGTCGTGAGCTCGTCGAGCGCGCGGCCCGCCGCCCCCATCGCGATGCGCAGCAGCGAGACGGGCCAGATCACGATCCGCACGCCCGCGTCGCGCAGCTGGTCCACTGTGAACAGCTCCGACTTCCCGAACTCGGTCATGTTCGCCAGGATCGGCACATCGACGGCCGACGCCATCGCCTCGAACTCCGCGAGGTCGCGCATCGCCTCGGGGAAGATCGCGTCGGCTCCGGCGTCGACGAGCGCGCGGGCGCGGTCGACGGCGGCATCCATCCCCTCGATCGCCCGAACGTCGGTGCGCGCCATGATGAGGAAGTTCGCGTCGCGCCGGGCGTCGACGGCAGCCCGGATGCGGCCCACGGCCGTGTTCTCGTCGACGACGCTCTTCCCGTCGAGATGGCCGCAACGCTTCGGATTGACCTGATCCTCGATGTGGCAGCCGGCGAGCCCGGCATCCTCGAGCGTCTGGATCGTGCGGGCGACGTTCATCGGCTCGCCGAAGCCCGTGTCGGCGTCGATGATCGCCGGAAGCTCGGTCATCCGCGCGATCTGCTGTCCGCGTCCGGCGACCTCGCTGAGCGTGGTGAGGCCGACGTCGGGCAGTCCGAGGTCGGCCGCGATGACCGCGCCCGAGACGTACACGCCGTCGAAGCCGTGCTGCTCGACGAGTCGGGCCGAGAGCGGGTTGAACGCTCCCGGAAAGCGCAGCGTCTCACCGCTCGCGAGTCGTTCCCGGAGGATGCGGCGCTTGTCGGCCGCCGTGGTCCGCGAATACAGCATCAGAACAGCCCCCGCGGGTTCGGCGCCGACGCGATGACTCCGTCGCGCGCGACGATGTTCAGTTCGCGCACCTCGTCAGCCGTGAGCTCGGGCAGGCGCTGGGCGAGGTCGAGGAAGCGCTCGATCTCGGCCGGTTCGAGCGCCGGCTCGGCGAGGATCCGGAACTTGCGGATGTAGTCCTCGCGGGCGAACGGCCGGGCCCCCAGCGGGTGGGCGTCGGCGACGGCGATCTCGTCGACGATCGTCGAGCCGTCGGCCATCCGGATCTCGACGCGTCCGCCGAACGCCTTCTCCGCCGGATCCTCCGAGTGGTAGCGCCGCGTCCACTCGGCATCCTCGGCCGTCGTGATCCGCTGCCACAGGGCGACCGTGTCGGGGCGGGCCGCTCGCTCGGGCGTATACGAGTCGACGTGGTGCCAGCCGCCGTCCTGCAGCGCGACCGCGAAGATGTACGGGATGGAGTGGTCGAGCGTCTCGCGCGACGCGGTCGGGTCGTACTTCTGCGGGTCGTTCGCGCCCGAGCCGATGACGTAGTGCGTGTGGTGGCTCGTGTGCAGCACGATGCTCTCGACGTTCGCCGGGTCGAGCAGCTCGGGGTGCTCGCCGTGGAGCTTGCGGGCGAGGTCGATCCACGCCTGCGCCTGATACTCGGCCGAATGCTCCTTCGTGTACGAGTCGAGGATGCCGCGCTTGGGCTCACCCGGCGCCGGCAGCGGCACCGCGTAGGCGGCATCCGGTCCGTCGAGCAGCCACGCGATGACGCCGTCCTCGCCCTCGTAGATCGGGTTCGGGCTCGTCTCGCCGCGCATCGCACGGTCGACGGCCTCGACCGCGAGCTTGCCGGCGAACGCGGGCGCGTGCGCCTTCCAGGTCGAGATCTCGCCCTTGCGCGACTGCCGCGTCGCGGTCGTCGTGTGCAGCGCCTGGCCGACCGCCTGGTAGATCGTCGCGGTGTCGAGGCCCAGCAGCGTGCCGATGCCCGCGGCGGCCGAAGGCCCGAGGTGGGCGACATGGTCGATCTTGTGCTTGTGCAGGCAGATGGCCCGCACGAGGTCGATCTGGATCTCGTAGCCGGTCGCGAGACCTCGGACGAGCGCCGCGCCGTCGGCGCCGACGTGCTGGGCGACCGCGAGGATGGGCGGGATGTTGTCGCCGGGGTGGGAGTAGTCGGCGGCCAGGAAGGTGTCGTGGTAGTCCAGCTCGCGCACCGCCACGCCGTTCGCCCACGCGGCCCACTCGGGGCTGGTGACGTCGGTCACACCGAACACGCTCGCCCCCGCACCTCCCCGCGAGACCGGGTGGTCGAGTGCCTGCGCACGGGCCGAGCTGACGGGCGCCCGGGTGAGGGATGCCGCCGCGACGGCGGCGTTGTCGATGATGCGGTTCACGATCATCTCGACGACGGCGGGCTCGACCTCGACGGGGTCGACGGCGACCTCCGCGATCTTCCAGGCGAGCTGGTCCTCGCGCGCGAACTCCTCGTCGCTGCGATGGACGCGGACGTGATGGCTGACGGTCATGCGGATGCCTCCAGGGAGTCGAGGATGCTGGTCAGGGCGTTGTGCAAGTGGACATGGGTGGCGTGGGCCGCCAGGTCGGCGTCGCGGGCCGCGATCGCGCTCGCGATGAGCCGGTGCTCACCGATCGACGCGGCGAGCCGCGCCGGGTTGTCGCGCGCGAGGCGGCGAACTCGCACGAGGTGAGCGCGGACCTTCGTGAGCGCCGACGTCAGGTAGGCGTTGCCGGCCGCGTCGTCGAGGGCGGTGTCGAAGCGTGCGATGAGCGCGTAGTACGCGTCCGGGTCGCCCGCGGCTGGCGCTTCAGGCTGCGCCGTGCGCTCGAACGCCGCGGCGAGTTCGGCGAACAGCGCGGCGTCGCCCCGGGATGCCGCGAGCCGTGCGGCGGTCTCTTCCAGCGCACGCCGCACCTCGAAGAGCGATCGGATGTCGTCGCGATCGATGTCGGCGACGACCGTCACCCGCGGTGAGGCCTGGCGCACGAGGCCGTCGGCCGCGAGCCGTCGCAGGGCCTCGCGCAGCGGCGTGCGGCTGACGCCCAGTCGGGTCGCCTGCTCCACCTCGCCGAGCACCGCGCCGGGCGCGAGGTCGCCGTTCTGGATCTCGGTCAGCAGAGCGGCGTACGCGCGCTCTCCCGCTCGCGCTCCACCCTCGGCCACCATGCCGCGATTGTATACACAAGAGCGCGGTGGCGGGCTGGAACCGCACGAATCAGTTCTGAACGTATACAGAAACCGCATCCAGTCGGGCCCCGGTACCCTTGCCCGAGTGAGTTCCGACCGATACACCGTGGCCACCGACGGCGCCTGCAAGGGCAATCCCGGACCGACCGGCTGGGCCTGGGTCGGCGAGGACGGCCACTGGGCCGCCGGAGCCATCCCGCAGGGCACCAACAACATCGGCGAGCTCCTCGGGCTGCTGAAGGCGATCGAGGACCACCCCGACGTCCGCGAGCTCGTCGTTCAGGCGGACTCCAAGTACGCGATCGACACGTACGCGTCGTGGATGGACGGCCACCGGCGCCGCGGCTGGAAGACCTCCACGGGCGCGCCGACGAAGAACCGCGACATCCTCGAGCAGCTCATCGCCGCCCGCGACGCCCGCCGTGCGCGCGGGCTGCCCGACGTCATCCTCGAGCACGTCCGGGGGCACCGCGGCCACGTCCTGAACGAGTGGGCCGACGAGCGAGCCGTGCGCGGCGCGGAGCACGCCGCGAAGGGCACGGCGAGCGCGTGGTCGTCGCTCGGCGGGCTGCACGAGAAGCTCGACGTCTCGGAAGCGCCGAAGAAGAAGCGCTGACCCTGAGTCACAGCTTGTCGGCGAGGGCGCGGGGCAGCCAGACCCGGGGGTCCGCGAAGTCGCTGATGATCACACCACCGGCGGCAACCGCATCGTCGTAACGCGCCAGATCGAGACCGTGGGGCGAGACGGGCGCCTCGGCGAACGCCGCAGTGCGGATCCGAACGATCGCGGCCGCAAGCTCAGGGCCCAGCCGGTCGGCGGTCTGCCGCCAGCGCGACCAGTGCCGAGGACTCGACGATGGCGCCCCCGACGACGGCGCCGCGACCGAGCGTGAGCACTGCCGCGCCGACGAGCGCACCGCACACGGTCACGAGGATGCGGCCATGGGCACGGTCGGTCGCCCGTAAGCGCGCGCCGAAGAGTGTCGCTGCAACCAGGACGGCAGCGGCGACACTCAACGCGACGACGACCCCCTCCAGGTTCTCCGCGCGAACGCGGAAGCCCGCGGACATGACGAGCGCCAGGGCGGCGCAGATCGCAGCCATCACCAGCAGCCACCCGATCCACCCGACGCCCGGTGCCCGACCGCCGTAGCGGCGGCGGAGCGCGGCCCGGGCCGACTTGTTGCCTTCCTCGCCGATCGAGCGAGCGGCGTGCCAGATCTCCACAGCGTGCGCCCGCTGACCGGCGGCGTCGAATACCAGCATCTCTGCGTCGCGCGGGTGGAAGGACCGCGAAGCGAGGCTTCCGTGCACGTTGCGACGCGCGGCTTCGGTTGCGACTCTGATCGACTCTTCGTCCGTCACGGTCAGGCGCGCTTCCTCCAGCGCACGCTCGCAACGATCGCGTCGCAGACGAGCTCCATCGCATCGATGCCGTCGGGGATCTCGGTCCCGTCGACACGCTGGAGGATCGTCGATCGGAAGACGAGCGCTCGCTTCTGCTCGTCGGGCACGCGGATGAGATAGCCGTGACCCGCAGTGCGCACCTCCGCACCCTCGATCGTGGAGGTCTTCGCCGCGGACCACTTCAGGATCGTCCCGCGCTCGTCGAGCGGTCGAGCCCTGTAGCGCTGCACCATCGTCGCCCCCAGATCGGATGCCGTTGCTCCCGCGGGTGCGACGAGCCACGAGGCGACGAGCGAGACCGGGATCGCGTCGTCCTCGCCGGCTTGCGACGGCGAAAAGACCCGGATGACATCGGCGCGAGTCGCCTCGGCACGGGCCGAAGCCACCGACTCGCGCAGCGCCGCCAGCGCGGCACCTCGGGAAGCGACCGGGAGCGCCGCGACGGCGGCGTCGACACGCTCATCCACCGATGCGAAGTCGGGCGTGTGAGCCTCCCAGCCGGTGGGCAGGAGCACCGCGAACGACGGCTCGCTCACGGTCTCACCGATCAGCTCCGCGCGCAGCGACATAAGGGTTCCTTCCGTCGGGGGTGCCAGCCTATCGAGCCGGTTGTGTCAGATCGCATCGCGCATCACCTCGGGGACCCACGCAGCTCGACGATGCGGCGCGCACGCTCGGGCCCGAGCGCGACCGCGACTTCCGAGCGCAACCGCAGCGATACCGCTTCGACCTCGGGCGGCGTCTCGGCCAGCCCGACGTTCACCGCCGTGTCGACGGCTTCGGTGTCTGCGGCGTCGCGCACCCGGGCGACGAGAAGCCCGACGGTGACGACCCCGTGGATGCGGATGACGGCGCGGTTCAACGCCCGCCCGCGGGCCGCGATCATGACGACGACGCATGCCATAGCCGCGACGCCCGCGAGGACGGCCGTCGCCGTCGCCATGTCGTCGGGGTCGAAGCGCGCACCGCTGCCGAGAGCGGCGGCCACGGCCGCGCACAGCGCTCCCACGAACAGCGCGGCGAGCGGCCACCCGCCCGGGTGCCTCGCACCGTGGCGGGCACGAAGACGTCGTCCGATAGCTCGACGCGCATCGTCGGCCGCCTGCCGCGCCCGGCGCCACACGCGCAGGGCCAGGTCACGCTCGCCGACCGCGCTGAACGCAGCGAGCTCGACCGTGCGGGGTTCCACGTTCCGCGGCAGCGCCGGCGCGATCTCCGCGCGGACGGCGGCGAGCTGCGCCGCGAATTCGACGTCGCTCATCGGTGAGGACTAGCGGGCCGGCCGCTTCCGCGTCTTGGCGAGCGCAGCCGGGAGCCAGCGATCGGGGTCGGTCTTCGCGGCGATGAGCGCCGAACCGACCGGGGCGGACGGGTCGAACGCGGCGAGAGCGGCATTGCGCTTGCCGAGGTCGGCGAACAGCACCGTGCGGACGCGCAGGATCGCCGCAGCGGTGCCTGGATCGAGTTCGGCATCCAGCCGTTGCTGCGCTTCGCGCGCCCCCGCCTCCACCTCGTCGATGGCGCTCAGATAGGCGCGCTCGACGCAGAGGTCGATCTCTTCGGTCGCGCTGTCGTCGCGCCGGCGCACGACGACGATGACGATGCCCACGATGACCGTGATGACCAGGCACACGAGTTGCGCCGTGGCCGGCCCGACGAGCCCGTTGGAGAAGCTCAGCGCCACCGCGGCAGCCAGGGCGACGCAGGTCACGAGCTGCATGCGCAGGACGAACCGGTTCAGCGGTCGCAGCCTCGAGCCCGCGAGTGAGACCGCGTTCGCGAGGGCGCCGACCACAGCGAGGATGGTGGCCACGATCGCCACGTCAGCCGGATCGGAGCGGATGCCCGACGCGAAGGCAGCCGCCAGCACGCTCGCCACGACGGAAAGGAACATCGCGAAGCCGATCCAGCCGCGCTCGGGATTACGCGCGCCGTAATCGCGGACGAGTCCGCTCTTGGCCCGGCGCACCGCCTCGGAGCCGAGGTCGCGAACGGCGTCTGACGCGCGATCAGCCACGGCTCGCTGGCCGGCGACGTCGAACACGTTGACCTCGGCCATGCCGGGTGTGAACTGCGGGAGGGCCATAGCCGACTCGACGCGGGGCTTGGCGCGCGCGACCAGCGTCTCGACCTGCTCGTCCGACACCGGCATCATGCGGGAACCGCCTCGAGTGTCGCCAGGACCTGCTCGGCAGCACGCTGCGCCAGGAACGCGGCTTCCGGCCGGAGCGGCGAGAGAACGGCCATGACGAGCCCTCCCGCCACGTCGAGGAAGTACAGGGTCGACACGAAGTCGGCGACGAACACCTCAGGCTCCGGCACTGCCTCGTCCGCGTCCGGAGCGCCGCTCGCGGACTCGAGGACGGTGACCCGCCATCCGCGGTGATCCCCGGGGGCGACATCGATCACTTCGCCCTGCCACGGCGTGAGGGTCAGCGCTTCGGCGACACGGAGTGCGTCAGCGGCATCCGTCGGCGCCGGCACGTCCGCGTAGGCGAAGAGCGCGAGCGATGCGACGGTCGCGGCCCGGTCGTCGTGAAGCAGGAAGACGAGCGCTGCGTCGGTCTCGACCTGCGTGCGGAGCGCGAGTATCCCCGCGTCCACGATGCGCTGCTCGTTGCCGTGCCCGTGCGTCTCGACGAGCCCGTGCAGCCAGCGGTCGGCCTCTTCGACGACGGGTACGAGCGACCACAGCTCCGGGTCGGGCCGAGCAGACAGCAGCGCCGGGCCGAGAACGCCGGCGGTGGCGGCATCCGAAGAGATCATGCGCCTCCGATCACCCTCCGACACTACAGCGCGGCGGCGATGCGATCGCGACCCTCACGGAGCGTCGAGACGATGTCGGTGTAGGCGTCGACGCTGCCGCCGATCGCCTGCGCCAGGTTCGTCGGATTGCCCGCGAGCGCCTGCCATCCGCCGCGGATGCTGCCGACCCACCCGTTGCCCTGCGCGAGGAACAGCGGAGTCTGCAGCCCGCGGAACATGTTCTGCGAGTTGAGGCCGTGCGGCGAGCGGTAGACGAGCTGACCCGCGTCGTCGAAACGGTTGAAGAGACCCGGCATCCGGCTTTCGACGAAGGAATCCAGCGCTCGACCGTACTGCGCGAATTCCTCACCGCCGAGCCGGAACGCGGCCGTGAGGCGGGGGAAGCGCACCGAGCCCGTGAGACCCGCGGCCACGTCGCCCAGTTTCGCGAGCTTCCCGAACGGGATGATGCCTACCGCGGCGAGCGCGACGCTCGTCCAGTCACCGCGTCCGGCATTCAGCTTCGCGATCTCGCCGAGCAGCGAGAGGACGCCCGCCACCGCCGCGAGGACTCCCGCGAGGAGGGCGAGCGGACCCGTCACGAAGAACGCGACGACGAGCAGGACGATGCCGACGTAGAACAGCACGGTCAGCATCCCTTCGACGAAGGGCATCGAGTTGTCCCAGAAGCTGTCGGACACGCCGTCGGCGTTCGTGCGCTCGAGGCTGTTGACGGCGGTGTCGTAGGCCGACTCCCATGTCTCGACAGGCGCGTCGTAGGTTCCCCAGTAGGCCTCCCACGACGACACCGCGGCGTCGAACGCGGCCTGCGCGCCGGCGGTACTGGGCCGCGTGCCGGTCTGCTCGACGTCGGGATGCAGGCGTTCCTGAGTGTCGAACTCGTGCTGGTCGGACTCCGCACCGCTCAGGGCGCGCGATGCCTCGTTGACCTCGGGCCACGTCCGGTTCGCACCGTCGACCCGCCAGTCGCTGTCGGCCTGGACGCTGCTGAGTGCGGTCGCATACGCCGCCAGCGCGGTGCCACTGGGGCGGTACCGGCGAGCCGCCGTCTGCAGGTCTTCGTAGACCTCCTTCGCCTGCTCGCGGACCGCCTCGAACGACTCGCCACGGCCCACGGTGCCGTCGGCGAACCGCTCAAGGGTCGCCGCCGCACGGGCCATCTTGTCGCCGAGCGACTCGATGTCGGCCGCCCGTGCGCTGATCGCACCGGGATCACCCTCGATCTTGCGCACCCGCCGACGACCCGGCGTCGAGGGCATCTCCTCACGGGAGTAGATGAACGAGTTCTCGGTCATTCGGCTGACTCCATGCTCTGCGCGAGTTCCAGATCGGCCTGCTCCCAGCCCTCACGGGCGTCGTCGAGGCGCTTCTTCATCTCCTCGAGGTTTCGGCGCTGCGTCTCACGCTTGTCGTCCCACTCGGACTCGAAGTCCTCGGCGGCACGGGCGAGACGACTGTCGCCCTGGGGGTTGCCGATCGCACCCACCAGGTCACCGGTGCGCGAGCCGGCGTCCTCGAACTCGGCGATGATGTCGCTCAGCGCATCGCTGAGCGCTTGCATCGAGTCGAGCGGAATGTCTACGCCGTCGGCCATTGCGGTCCCCCCAGGTTGTCGTGGAACAGCATAGGAACACTCGGGCGGTCACGGCGATGGGGAGTTCTCCCCATCCAGGAGTTGGTCGAGCCGATCGAGGGCCGGTCGTTGAGCCTTCACCAGCAGCTCGCGGGCGCGGTCGAGGTCGACCCACTCGACCCGGTCGACTTCGGGGAACGACGCCGTGCGTCCCGACCGCGGCGGCCGCTCCATCTCGAACTCCCCGAAGACCGCATCCGAAGCATCGAAGGCACTGCCGTCGACGACGAACACGGTGATGCGCTTGCCCGACGAGTACGAGAACGTGCCCAGCTCGGCGTACTCGCCGTCTGGGGGCTCGAGCCCGAGCTCCTCGCGGAACTCGCGACGGGCCGCGTCCAGCGCCGCCTCGCTGTCGGGATCGTACTCGCCCTTGACGATCGACCACGCCCCGGCATCCTTGGCGGCCCAGAACGGCCCGCCCATGTGCGCGACGAGCGCCGACACCGTGCCGTCCGCAGCGATGCGGTAGGGCAGGATGCCGGCGCTCGTCGTGACCACGATCAGCCCGGATCAGGCCGGGCGCGTCTTCGGCGAGACGTTGTCGGTCTCGGCCGGGTCGGTCACCGCGACGCCGGCGAGGGCGTCGTTGATCGCGTCGTACGCCGACTGCTCGAGCTTCACGCCCGAGGCCTTGACGGTGTCCTCGAGCTGCTCCGGGCGCGAGGCGCCGACGAGCGCCGCCGCGATGTTCTCGTTGTGCAGCACCCACGCGAGCGAGAGCTGCGCGACGGTGAGGCCCGCCTCGTCGGCGATCGGCTTCAGCTTCTGGACGGCCGTGAGCACCTCGTCGTTCAGGAAGCGCTTGATGAAGTTCGCGCCGCTCTTCTCGTCGGTGGCGCGCGATCCCTCCGGCACGGGCTGGCCCGGCTGGTACTTGCCCGTCAGCACGCCCTGCGCGAGCGGCGACCAGACGATCTGCGAGATGCCGAGCTCCTGCGAGGTGGGAATGACCTTGCCCTCGATGACGCGCCACAGCGCCGAGTACTGCGGCTGGTTCGACACGAGCTGGAACCCGAGCTGCTTCGCCAGGGCGTGACCCTCGCGCAGCTGCTCGGCGGTCCACTCGCTGACGCCGATGTAGAGCGCCTTGCCCTGGCGGACGATGTCGGCGAAAGCCTGCATCGTCTCTTCCAGCGGCGTCTCGTAGTCGTACCGGTGCGCCTGGTAGAGGTCGACGTAGTCGACGCCGAGACGGCGGAGCGACCCGTTGATGCTGTCGAAGATGTGCTTGCGCGAGAGGCCCTGGTCGTTCGGCCCCTTGCGGCCGGTCGGCCAGTACACCTTCGTGAAGATCTCGAGCGTCTCGCGGGGCTGACCCTTCAGCGCCTCGCCGAGCACGACCTCCGCGGCCGTGTTCGCGTAAGCGTCCGCCGTGTCGAACGAGGTGATGCCGAGGTCCAGCGCCTTGTGGACGGTCGCGATGGCCGCGTCGTTCTCCACCTGCGAGGCATGCGTCACCCAGTTGCCGTACGTGATCTCCGAGACCTTGAACCCACTGTTGCCGAGGTAGCGATACTCAACCATGGGAAAACGCTACCTCCCGGTGGGTCCGGACGGGCCGGAGTTGCGTCTTATGACCTCAACCCGCGGGAACGGTGTCTGCCGCGCGCTGGTCGTCCTCGGTCGCCACGAGCTGACCGCACGCCCCGTCGATCTCCTTGCCGCGCGTGTCGCGGAGGGTCGTCGGGATGCCGGCCTCGTTGAGCCGTCGCACGAACTCGTCCTGCACCTCGGGCTCGGACGAGGTCCAGATCGAGCCGGGCGTGGGGTTCAGCGGGATCGGGTTCACGTGCACCCAGCCGCGACCGCGCGCGTTGAGCTTCTCGGCGAGGAGGTCGGCGCGCCACGCGTGGTCGTTCATGTCCTTGATGAGGGCGTACTCGATCGACACCCGCCGGCCCGTCTCGTCGAAGTAGGCCTTCGCGGCGTCGAGCGCCTCGTCGACCTTCCAGCGTGAGTTGACGGGGATGAGCTCGTCGCGCAGCTGGTCGTCGGGGGCGTGCAGCGAGAGGGCGAAGGTGACGGGGATGTCCTCCTTCGTCAGCTTCTGGATCGCGGGCACGAGGCCGACGGTGGACACCGTGATGCCGCGCGCGCTCATGCCGATGCCGTGATCCTTGTCGACCATCGTGCGCACCGCCTGCATGACGCGGGCGTAGTTCGCGAGCGGCTCACCCATGCCCATGAACACGATGTTGGTGACGCGCTCGCCCTCGTGCCCGACCTTGCGCGGGTCGCCGAGGCCGCCGTCCGCGATGAGACGGTTCGCCCGGACCACCTGCTCGATGATCTCGGCGGCCGACATGTTGCGGGTCAGGCCCGCCTGGCCGGTCGCGCAGAACGGGCAGTTCATGCCGCACCCGGCCTGGCTCGACACGCACAGCGTGATGCGGCCGGTGTAGCGCATCAGCACCGACTCGACGAGAGCGCCGTCGTGGAGCTTCCACAGGAACTTGATCGTGTCGCCGCGATCGGTCTCGAGTCGGCGCACCTCGGTCAGAAGCGGCGGCAGCAGACCTGCGACGAGCTTGTCGCGCCCGGCGGCGGGCAGGTCGGTCATCTCCGCGGCATCCGAGGTGAAGTGCCGGAAGTAGTGCTTCTCGAGCTGCTTGGCCCGGAAGCCGGGCATACCGAGCTCCGTGACCTTCTCGACGCGCTGCTCGGGAGTGAGGTCGGCGAGGTGGACGGGCGGCTTGCCGCGCTTCGGGCTCGCGAACTGCAGGAGGGGGCGACCGGACTCGTCCTTCTGCTGCGACCACCCCTCGGTCGCGGGGCGCACCTGACGCGGCTTGGTGGAGCGCACGGGATCAGAATCGGTCATATGATCCAGGGTACCGGCGCCGGCTGCGCGAAGGCTGGCCGCCGGCATTCGCCGCGCCCGGCGGCTCCCGAGCCCTCCGCTCTAGACTTCAGCCATGAACCTCGACGACGTCGCCCCGCCCCCGCGCGGCACCGTCGTGCATAAGGTGCTGAACAACAACGTCGTCATCACCCTCGACGAGCACGGCCGCGAACGCGTGCTCATGGGGCGCGGACTCGGATTCCAGCTGAAGCCCTCCGACACCCTCGACCCCGACAAGGTCGAGAAGACCTTCATCCTTGATGCGGGGGATGCCGGTGACCGCGAGCGACAGCTGCTCACCGATGTCCCCTACCCCGTCGTCGAAGCCGTCACCCGCGCCGTCGACGAGGCGGAGCGCCGTCTCGGCCACCACCTCGACCGGTTCTTCACGATGGCCGTCATCGATCACATCCAGTTCGTGCTCGAACGGCTCGACAACGGCATCCGCATCCCTGCCACCAACATGCCCGAGCTGCGGGTGCTGCATCCCCACGAGTTCTCGGCCGCGCAGCGCATGGCCACGGCGATCTCCGAGTCGCTCGATCGCGAGCTGCCCGCCGAAGAGGCCGTGTTCCTCACGATGCACCTGCTCAACGCGACGCGCGACGAACCCAACGGCACGGCCGCACTGCTGTTCCGCCGCCTGCAGCACGTCGTCATGACGGTCGAGAACGGCCTCGGCGTCAAGCTCGACACCGACAGCCCCGACTACGCGCGCTTCATCCTGCACATCCAGTTCCTGCTGCAGCGCCTGGTCTCGAAGACGATGCTGCGCAGCGCCGACACCTCGTTCTTCGAGTTCGCCAAGCACAGCTATCCCCGCTCGTACGCGATCGCGGAGGAGGTCAAGGCGTACGTCCGCGCCGCGACCGAGTCGGAGCTGACCGACGAGGAGCTGCTCTACGTCATCGTCCACGTCGAGCGGCTCGCGACGCAGGTCGGGGCCAACGGCGCTGGCGAAGACTCCCCACGCGTGGTACCGTGACCCTCGCAGGGCGTCGCTGCCCTGCGGAAGTCTCCGGATTGTTACCGCGGCAGCGGGCAAAACCTGAACTCACATCGCTTTGATCGGCGGTGAACGAGTTCAGGTTTTTTTGTTGCCCGGAAACAGGGATACGGCGGCTTCCTCCACCCGAGTGCCGCGATGCTGCGGCAGAAAGCGAGCAGTCCCGATGGATTACTCGAAGACCGCGGCCGGCGTCCTGGAGGGCGTCGGCGGCGAGGAGAACGTCACCTCCCTCGTCCACTGCGCAACGCGTCTGCGTTTCGTGCTGAAGGACGAGTCCAAGGCGAACACCGCCGCCGTCAAGGCCGTGCCCGGTGTCGTCACCGTCGCCCAGGCCGGCGGCCAGTACCAGGTCGTCATCGGCAACGACGTCCCCGACGTGTTCGCCGAGATCGGCAAGATCTCGAAGTTCGGCGCCGGTTCCGACGCCGCGGCATCCGAGGGCCCCAAGGGCAACCTCTTCAACCGCTTCATCTCGATGATCTCGGCGATCTTCACGCCGCTGCTGTGGGCGCTGGCGGGCACCGGTCTGCTCAAGGCCTTCCTCGCCGCGGCGGTCACCTTCGGCTGGATCGGCACCGACAACTCGACCTACGCGGTGCTCAACGCCCTGTCGGACGGTCTCATCAACTTCCTGCCGATGGCACTCGCCTTCACCGCGGCGCGCTACTTCAAGGCGAACGAGTTCACCGCCTTCGCGATCGCGGCCGCGCTGCTCTACCCGACCATCACCCCGCTCGTCGGCGCCGAGGGGCTGACGTTCTTCGGCATCCCCTTCACGATGGTCACCTACGTCTCGAGCGTCATCCCGATCATCGTGATCGTGTGGCTGCAGAGCCACGCCGAGAAGTTCCTCTACGCGAAGCTCCCGGGCGCCGTGCGCCGCTTCGTCACCCCGATGATCGTCGTGCTCATCGCCGTCCCGATCGTCTTCGTGGTCATCGGCCCGATCTCCGCGATCCTCAGCGGCGCGCTCGGCAACGGCATCGGCTGGGTCTTCGAGAACGCCCCGTGGGCCGGTGGCGCCATCATGGGCGGCTTCTGGCAGGTCTTCGTCATCTTCGGTCTGCACTGGGGCCTCGTGCCGCTGTTCACGCTCGAGTACCAGACCACCGGTCAGATCCTCCTCATCGGCCCCGTGTTCGCGGCCGTCCTCGCGCAGGCCGCTGCCGTCGCCGGCGTCTGGGTGCGCGCCCGCAACAAGAACCTCAAGTCGCTCGCGGCTCCCGCGACGCTGTCGGGCTTCCTCGCCGGCATCACCGAGCCCGCCATCTACGGCATCAACCTGCCGCTCAAGCGCCCCTTCGCCTTCGGCATCGTCGGCGGTGTGATCGGTGGCGCGATCATCGCGATGGGCGGCGTGTTCTCGACGGCGTTCGTCGTGCCCTCCGGGCTGGCCCTCCCGGCCCTGTTCGGCAACGGGAACATGGTCATGCTCATCATCGGCCTCGCCGCCGCGATCGCCATCCCGTTCCTGCTGACCGCGATCGTCGGCTTCAAGGAGCCCGAAGAGGATGCCGCACCGGCGGCCACCCCGGCGGCATCCGGCAACGACGTCGTCGTTCTCAGCCCGGTCGACGGCACGGTCGTGCCGCTCAGCGAGACCCCCGACGCGGCCTTCGCCGAGGGCAGCCTCGGTGACGGCGTCGCGATCAAGCCGCGTTCCGGCGCCGTCTACGCCCCGTTCGACGCGACCGTCGCAGCCGCGTTCCCGACCGGACACGCGATCGGCCTGCGTCACGCCGACGGCGCCGAGGTGCTCATCCACATCGGCATCGACACGGTCAAGCTCGCGGGCGCCCATTTCGACGTCAAGGTCACGACCGGCCAGGAGGTCAAGGCCGGTGACCTGCTCGTCGAGTTCGACGGCGACGCCATCGAGCGGGCGGGCTACGACCTGACGACGCCCGTCATCGTCACCAACGGCGAGCTGTACCCGGCTCTGACCGACCAGGCGTCCGGCCCGATCGCGCACGGCGAGCCGCTGTTCACGGCGGTCTCCGTCGAGTCCGCGCTCGCGAACTGACCGACGCCCCGACCGAGGGGGCGCGGAACCCGACCGCGCCCCCTCCCCCACCCGTCCCGCCACCCGCGGGACCAGCGATACACAGTCCCGTCACCATCGGGACAAGCGATACGAAACGAGAGAGAGCCATGAGCACCACCACCTTCCCCGACGGATTCCTCTGGGGCGGCGCGACCGCCGCGAACCAGCTCGAGGGCGCCTACGACGAAGGCGGCAAGGGGCTCTCGGTGCAGGACGTGATGCCCCGCGGCATCGTCGGCGCCCGCACCGACGAGCCGACCCCCGACAACCTCAAGCTCGTCGGCATCGACTTCTACCACCGCTACGCGGAGGACATCGCGCTCTTCGCCAAGATGGGCTTCAAGACCTTCCGCTTCTCGATCGCCTGGAGCCGCATCTTCCCGAAGGGCGACGAGACCGAGCCCAACGAAGAGGGCCTCGCCTTCTACGACCGCGTCCTCGACGAGCTCGAGAAGCACGGCATCGAGCCGCTCGTCACCATCTCGCACTACGAGACCCCGCTCCACCTCGCCGAGACCTACGACGGGTGGACCGACCGCCGCCTCATCGGCTTCTACGAGAACTACGCCCGCACCCTCTTCGAGCGCTACGGCGCCCGGGTGAAGTACTGGCTGACCTTCAACGAGATCAACTCGCTCCTGCACGCGCCCTTCATGTCGGGCGGCATCAACACCCCGAAGGACGAGCTGACGGAGCAGCAGCTCTACCAGGCCATGCACCACGAGCTCGTGGCCTCGGCCCGCGCGACGCGTATCGCGCGCGAGGTCGCCCCGAGCGCTCAGATCGGCTGCATGGTGCTGTCGATGCCCGTGTACCCGCTCTCGCCGTCGCCCGCCGACGCGCTGGAGGTCATGTCGTTCGACCACTCGAACCTCGTCTACGGCGACGTGCACACCCGCGGCGCCTACCCCGGGTACTTCCTGCGCACCCTCGCCGAGAAGGGCATCGAGCTCGACATCACCGACGAGGACCGCGACGACCTGACCAACACGGTCGACTTCGTGTCGTTCAGCTACTACATGTCGGTCGCCGCGACCGCCGACCCCGCGAAGAAGGTCACCGGCGAGGGCAACATCATGGGCGGCGTTCCGAACCCGACCCTCGACGCGAGCGAGTGGGGCTGGCAGATCGACCCCGTGGGCCTGCGCCTCGTGCTCAACCAGTTCTGGGACCGCTGGCAGAAGCCGCTGTTCATCGTCGAGAACGGCCTGGGCGCGAAGGACCAGCTCGTCGAGGTCGACGGTGTCAAGACGGTCGTCGACGACTACCGCATCGCCTACCTCAACGACCACCTCGTGCAGGTCGGCGAGGCGATCGCCGACGGCGTCGAGGTCCTCGGCTACACCTCGTGGGGCTGCATCGACCTCGTCAGCGCCTCGACCGCGCAGCTGAGCAAGCGGTACGGCTTCATCTACGTCGACCGCAACGACGACGGCACCGGCACGCTCGAGCGCTACGAGAAGAAGTCGTTCGGCTGGTACGCCGAGGTCATCCGCACCAACGGCGCCTCGCTCACCCGCTGAGACGCCGACCCGACCGGGCGCGGTCGCGGGGCCCTCCTTCTGGCCCGCGACCGCGCCCTTCTCCGCATCCGAGAGGGGATCGCATGACCTCGTCCGACTTCCGCCGCCGCGCCGTCTTCCTCGATGTCGACGGAACGCTCCTGCAGGACGGCACCCACCTGCCCGAATCCGCCGTCGCCGCCGTCCGCCGCGCCCGCGAGAACGGCCACCTCGTGCTGCTGAGCACGGGGCGGGGCATGGCCGAGCTCCGCGGCCGCATCCTCGACATCGGCTTCGACGGCGCCGTCACCAACGGCGGCGCGTTCGCCGGGGTCGGCGACGAGCTGATCGTGTCGCGGCTCATGACCGCCGACGAGGTCGCGCGCCTGAGCGCCGCGTTCGAGGCCCGCGGCATCCACTGGTACTACCAGTCCTTCGACCGCATGTTCGCGAGCCCCGGCCTGCCGGCTCTGCTCGCGGACCGCCTCGAACGCGACCGCGCCCGCCACATCGAGGACGCGCAGGCCGCCGGGGCCGACCCCGACGAGCTCGAGTTCTTCAGCGTCGGGATGAAGACCTTCGACGACGAGGTCCACTTCTCGGATGCCGAGGTCGCCAAGGCCGTCATCCTCGGCCACGACGCGGAGGCGGTCGCCGACCTGCTCGCCGAGCTCGCCCCCGACTTCGCCGTCGTCTCGGGAACGATCCCGCTGCCGGAGGGCAGTTCGGGCGAAGTGGCGCCGCGCGGCGTGAACAAGGGCGCCGCGATCCTGGAGGTGCTCGCCCACCTGGGCGTCGACCCCGCCGACGCGATCGGCATCGGCGACAACTGGAACGACGCCGAGATGTTCGAGGTCTGCGGCACCGCGATCGCGATGGGCAACGCCGCGCCCGAGGTCCAGGCCCTCGCCGACGAGGTCACGACCGCGATCGACGACGACGGGATCCACAACGCCTTCGTCCGCCACGGCCTCATCTGATGCGGCGGGCGAGAGCGGCGATGTCGTCGGGCATCGTGCGGCAGCATCCGCCCACGATGCGCGCGCCGGCCCGGATCCAGTCTTCGGCGTCGGCCAGCGCGTGGCCCGGTTCGCCGGTCCAGACGCGCGAATCGGCATCCCATGACTCGCCGCTGTTCGGGTACACGACGAACGGCATGGCCGCGGCCGCGGCCGACGTCAGCGCCGATGCCACGGCGGCCGGCGGGCAGCAGTTGACTCCGACGGCGACGACACCGGGCACGCGCGAGATCGCCGCGAGGGTCTCGCGCAGCGACGCGTCGTCGAACGCCGTGCTCGCCGCCGACAGCGCGACCCATGTCGGGATGCCGATGCCCTCGACCGCACGCGCGACCGCCTCGGCCTCGGCCGGCGAGGCGATCGTCTCGACCGCCAGCAGGTCGGGCCCGGCGGCGACGAGCGCGTCGAGTCGACGACGATGCCACCGCTCGAGCTGGGCGACGGTGAGACCGTAGTCGCCGGTGTACTCGCTGCCGTCCGCCCGCGTCGCACCGAACGGGCCGACGGATGCAGCCACCCGCACCTCCCGCCCGGCCTCAGCCCCGCCCTCGCGGGCGACCCGCACCGACAGGTCCAGCAGCCGGCGGGTGCCAGCGGCGTCGAATCCCGCCGCGGCCAGATTGTCGAACCCGATCTGGTACGACGCCGTGGTGAGGATGTCCGCCCCGGCAGCGGCGAACCGGGCGTGCACCGCGCGGACGTCCGCCGGAGCCTCCGCCAGCACGCGCGCCGACCACAGCTCATCGGAGAGGTCGTGTCCTCCCGCCTCGAGGGTCGTACCCAGACCGCCGTCCAGCAGCAGCACCCGGTCGGCGAGGGCGGTCGCGACGTCGGACATGCCGTCACTCTAGATCGCCGCATTACGCTGGAGGGGTGACGTCGCAATCTCGCATCATCTTCCTGGACGTCGACGGCACCATCCTCGCGCACGGCGAGACGATCGCCCCCTCGACGATCGCAGCGGTTCGCGCCGCGCGTGAACGCGGGCACCTCGTCTACCTCTGCACGGGACGCGCCGCCGGCGACATCAACCCCCGCGTGCTCGACATCGGCTTCGACGGCGCCATCTCCAACGGCGGGGCCCTCGCGGTCTCCGGCGACGAGACGGTGCTCGCCGAGCTGATGCCCCGCGCCGCCGTCGAGCGCGTCATGGCCTACTTCGACGAGCAGGGCACCCGGTACTTCATCCAGTCGCACGCCGGGGTCTACGCGAGCGAAGGCGTGCGGTCGTTCATCGCCGATTTCATCACCGAACGCCGGCGCCGTCACGCCGAAGACCTCTCCACCGTGGCCCTCGCCGAAGACGTCGTGGCCGCGCCGCGCTTCGCCCCGGTCGAGGAGGCCGATCTCGACCACATCGCCAAAGCGGTGTTCGTCAGCTCCGACCCCGATGCCGTAGAGAAGACCCAGCGGGCCCTCGGCGACGAGTTCCACGTGATCCCGGGCAGCATGCCTCTGCCCACCGGGTCGAACGGCGAGGTCGGCATGCGCGGCACGAACAAGGGAACCGGCATCCAGGCGATGCTGAGCCATCTCGGCCGCGACGCCGCCGACGCCATCGGAATCGGTGACAGCTGGAACGACGTCGAGATGTTCGAGGTCTGCGGCACCGCGATCGCGATGGCCGAGGCCGACCCGCAGCTGCAGCGCATCGCCGGCGAGGTCACCACCGGCGTCCTCGATGACGGCATCTGGAACGCCTTCGTCCGCCACGGCATCATCGACCCCGAGACGGCCGCCTGATGTCCCGCGAAGCCGGCGACCGCGACATCCGCCCCATCGACCCCGCTGACGCGGGTGAAGTGCTGACTCTGCAGCGAGCCGCGTTCGTCTCCGAAGCCCTCATCTACGACGCGGCCGACATGCCGCCCCTGACGCAGACCCTCGACGAGCTCCGGGCAGAGCTGCAGGAGAACCTCGGCTGCGTCGCCCTCGACGACGGTCGCATCGTCGGAGCGGCGCGGGCCCGCCTCGACGGTGAGCTGCTGCTGATCGGGCGCATCGCGATCGCCCCCGACCAGCAGGGATCCGGTCTCGGCACCGCGCTGCTCGCCGCGGTCGAGGAACGCGGACGGCAGGCCGGTGCGCGCGAGGCCGAGCTGTTCACCGGCTCGCTCAGCGAGGCCAATCTCCGCCTCTACGAGCGCGAGGGGTATGCCGAGTCCGAGCGCGTGCCGCAGGGCGACGGCACCTTCCAGATCTTCCTGCGCAAGCCGCTCGGCTGATCGGCTGCGCCGGACGCGCGGTCAGCGCGCCGACGCGCCGCGACGGCGACGCCGCACGGGCTCGGCCGGCAGCCGTTCGGCCAGACGGGGCATCGACTCGACCCGCCCGCGCTCGACGTGGGCGGCCGCGAGCGCGAACGCGAGATCCGTGTGCCCGCCGAGGATGGCCTCGACGATCTCGTCGTGCTCGTCCCACCGGCGCTCCGTGTCGCGTTCCGGGGTGAGGCGGAACAGCCAGCGGGTGCGGCCCGTGAGCTGACCGCTCATCCGCAGCAGGAGGCGGTGGCCGGCGAGCGCGAAGATCTCCTCGTGCAGATCCGAGTTGCGGGTCGAGGCCGGCGCGTCCTCGTCGTGCGCGACGTGAGCGACCTCGAGGGCGGCGACCAAGTGGGTCGTGTCGGCGCCGGCCGCGGCGTTGCGGGCGGCGAGGGATGCCGCGAAGGGCTCGAGCTGCATGCGCATGTCGAACAGCTCGACGGCGTCGTCGAGCGTGAAGGTGTGAACGATCGCGGCCCGCCGGTGCGACGACGACACGAAGCCCTCGGACTCGAGCAGCTGCAGCGCCTCGCGGACGGGAACCCGCGAGACGCCGAGCTGCAGGGCGACGTCGCGCTCGCCGAGCTTGTCGCCCATCGCGATGTCGCCCGTGATGATCCGCTCCCGCAGGGCGTGCGCGATGCGCCGCCCCGCGGCATCCGTCTCGTCGTCCATCCGACCATCCTGGCAGGTCGGGCGGCCGAAGCGGCAATCCCGGTTTGGTATCCCGGATCGTCATTTCAGCCCGCTGATGCTGCATAAAGACGCGATTCGGTACGCCAAAGTGTCACGAGCGTAAGAGTTGTGTTGCGTGTTCGTTACGCGGCCCGGTCCGCGAGCCGACGTGCCATAGCGTCCTGCTCGTGCTCCCCTTTCTCCTCCGCCGCCTCGGCCTCGCCGTCGCCACGATCTTCCTGGTGGTGACCGTCGGCTTCGTCCTCGGGCGCCTCACCGGCGCGCCCGGGGCGCTGCTCCTGCCCGACAACGCCTCGGCCGCCGACGTCGACGCGCTCAACGCGCGCCTCGGCTTCGACCGGCCCGTCATCGTGCAGTACCTCGACTTCCTCGGCGGCCTGTTCGTCGGCGACTTCGGCGATTCGTACCGCCGGCACGAGTCGGCCCTCGGCCTCGTCCTCGAGCGCGTCCCGGCGACCGTCGAACTCGCCTTCTGGGCCTTCATCGCGGGCTTCGCCCTCGCGCTGATCGCGGCCCTCGCCATCCAGCTCACCGGCAGCCGCCTGCTGCGCGCGATCGTCGGCTGGAGCGGCGCCGTGCGGCAGTCGGTCCCCGACTTCTTCTTCGCCCTCCTGCTCGTGCTGGTCTTCTCCGTCCTGCTCGGGGCCCTGCCCTCGCTGGGCCGGACGAGCCCCGCCAGCCTGGTGCTCCCCGTCATCACGCTCGCGACGGGCCAGTTCGTCATGTACCTGCGCCTCCTCGACGCCGCACTGAGCGAGCAGGCCGAACAGGACTACGTCCGCACCGCGTTCGCGCAGGGGCACAGCCGCGCGAGCATCCTGCTCACGCAGATGCTCCCCAACGCACTCGCCCCCGTGCTCGGCATGGCGGGCCTGAACCTCGGCGGACTCCTGGGCGGCACCGTCGTCGTCGAGGTGGTGTTCGCCTGGCCCGGCCTCGGCAGCCTGCTCACCGACGCCGTCAGCCAGCGCGACTTCCCCATCGTCCAGGCCGGCCTGCTCTTCGTGGCCCTGATGTTCGTGCTCGTGAACACCCTGGTCGACGTCCTCGTCTCCCGCATCGACACCCGGACGGCTCACTCATGACCCTCACGCCCGTCGCTCCCGCCCCCGTCACCGCGTCGCCCGCGACCGCCCCGCGCCCCCCGCGCCTGCGGCTGCGTCCCTCGGCCGTCGTCGGGTTCACCATGATCGGGCTCGTCATCGCCCTCTCGGCGCTCCGGCCGGTGCTGCCGGGGTTCGACCCGATGGGTCAGGACCTGTCGCGGGCTCTGCTGCCGCCGTTCACCGACCCGGCCCACCCCCTCGGGACCGACCCGCTCGGCCGTGACCTGTTCAGCCGGGTGGCCCTGGCGTCGTCGGTGACCCTCGGCATCACCCTCGCGATCGTGGCCCTCAACGCGCTCATCGGGACGACCGTCGGGATCGTGTCGGGCTACTTCGGGGGCAAGGTCGAAGCCGGCCTCTCGGTCCTGTCGAACACGGTGCTGGCGATGCCGGTGGTGCTGCTGCTCATCGCCATCTGCGCTGTCGTCTCGCCGAGCGCGGGCCTGACGATCCTCGTCGTCGGCTGCACCTGGTGGGTCGGCTACGCCCGCGTGACGCGCAACATCACCGCGGCGCTGCGACGTCAGGACTTCGTCGTCGCCCCGCTGACGCAGGGCGCCGACACCCTCTGGACCATCACGCGCCACGTGGTGCCCAACGTGTGGCCGCACACCCTCATCATCGCCGCCACCGACATCGCCACCATCGTCCTCATCGAGGCGTCGCTCGAATACCTCGGTCTGGGCGTCCAGCCGCCGACGCCGAGCTGGGGCGCGATGATCTTCGACGGCCAGAAGTACCTCTCCACCGACCCCTGGCTGGTCATCCTGCCCGGACTCGTCATGTTCCTCGCCGTCGCGGGAGCCCAGTTCGTCAGTCAGCAGTTCACCGCGGAGGCGCGCGGCGCCCTGCTGCGCAAGGGAGGCCGGCGATGACCGCATCCGTCCTGACCATCGAGGATCTGTCCCTCGAGGCCGTCACCCCCACCGGCCCCCGGCCGCTCGTGACCGGCGTATCGCTCGACGTCGGGCGCGGCCGCGCGCTCGGGATCGTCGGCGAGTCCGGGTCGGGCAAGAGCCTGACGATGCTCGCGACGATGGGGCTGCTGCCCGAGGGCGTGCGCGTGACGGCCGGCCGGATCCTCCTCGACGGGCGTGACGTCACGGCACTCACGGACCGCGAGCTGCGGTCGAGCCGGGGCCGCGTCGCGGCCATGATCTTCCAGGACCCGATGTCGTCGCTCAACCCGCTGCGCGCGGTCGGCGCGCAGGTGGCGAGCGCCGTCCGGGTGCACGCGCCCGGCCTCGGCCGCGGCGCCGCGCGGCGGCGCGCGGTCGAGCTTCTCGAGTCGGTCGGGGTCCGCAACGCCGCCGAGCGGGCCGCAGCCCGACCGCACCAGTGGTCGGGCGGGATGCGGCAGCGCGCGATGATCGCGATGGCGATCGCCCACGACCCCCTGCTGCTCATCGCCGACGAGCCGACGACGGCGCTCGACGTGACGGTGCAGGCGCAGGTCATGGCGTTGCTCGACGAGGTGCGCGAGCGCACCGGCTCGGCGCTCGCGCTCATCACGCACGACCTCGGTCTCGTGGGCGAGCACACCGACGACATCGCCGTCATGCGCGCCGGGAGCATCGTGGAGCGGGGCGCGACCGCCGACGTGCTCGCCGCCCCGCGCGAGGAGTACACGCGGATGCTGCTCGCCGCCGTCCCCTCGGCGCACGAACCGCCCGCGCGCGCGTCGGCCGCAGTGGTCGATCCTGCTGCAGAGATCGCGCTGGAGGTGAGCGACCTCGTCGTCGAGTACCCCGGCCGGCGCGGTGGCACCGTGCGCGCGGTCGACGGCGTCTCGCTGCAGATCCGGGCGGGCGAGACCCTCGCCGTGGTCGGCGAGTCCGGATGCGGCAAGTCCTCGCTGCTGCGCGCGATCCTCGGGCTCACCCCGGCCGCGTCGGGCCGCGTGACGATCGCGGGCACGGCCGCGGCCCCCGCCATCGCCGGACGTTCCGCCGCGGAGCGCGCCCGGGCGCAGATCGTCTTCCAGGACCCTTCGTCGGCCCTCGACCCCCGCGTCAGCGTCGCCGGATCCGTCGCGGAGCCGCTTCGCGTGCGGCACGCCTACAGCCCGGACCGCGTCCGCGAGCTGCTCGCGGGTGTCGGCCTCGACCCGTCGTTCGACGACCGGCTGCCCCGACGCCTCTCCGGCGGACAGCGTCAGCGTGTCGGGATCGCCCGCGCTCTCGCGCTCGACCCGGCGCTCGTGCTCCTGGACGAACCGGTCTCGGCGCTCGACGTGTCGATCCAGGCGCAGGTGCTCGACCTCCTGCGCGATCTGCAGCGCGAGCACCGGCTCGCCTACCTCTTCGTCTCGCACGACCTCGGCGTGGTGCGCGGCATCGCCGACCGGGTCGTCGTGATGGAGGGCGGCCGCATCGTCGAGCACGGCCCGACCGAAGACGTCTTCACCGACCCGCAGCATCCCTACACCCGCACCCTCCTCGACGCCATTCCCCGTCTCACCGCTCGAAAGGCACTCGCATGACCCGACGCACCTCCCGCCGCGCTCTCGCCGGCGGATCCCTCCTCACCCTCGGCGCCCTCGTGCTCGCCGGCTGCGCCGGCGGGTTCGACTCGCCGTCCGGTGGCTCCGCCTCGGGCTCGGCCCAGACATCCATCACCGCCGCCCTGCCCACCGACCCGACCTCGATGGATCCCATCCGCTCGGGTGCCCTGGTTGTGCTGTCGGTGTTCTTCCACACGCACGACCAGCTCGTGAAGATCACCGCCGACGGCGAGATGGTGCCGAAGCTCGCGACCGACTGGACCGCGAACGCCGACCTGACCGAATGGGAGTTCACGCTCCAGCCCGACGTCACCGCGAGCAACGGCGAGGAGATCACCGCCGACGACGTCGTGTTCTCGTACGAGACGATCCTCGGCGACCCGACGGGCGAGAACTACGCCTACCTCTCGTCGGTCGACCGCGTCGAGAAGGTCGACGACCTGACGGTGCGCTTCGTCCTGAAGCAGCCCTTCTCGGCGTTCCCCCGCAACACCTCGCTCATCTCGATCGTCCCCGCCGACACCTATCAGGAGATGGGTCCCGACGCCTACGCCCGCGAGCCGATCGGTTCGGGCCCCTACGTCTTCGACCGCATCACCCCGGGCGTCTCGTACGACCTCGTGCGCAACGAGGACTACTGGGGCGAGGCGCCCGCCATCGAGACCATCTCGCTGCAGCCGGTCTCGTCCGCCGAGTCGCGCGCGAGCGGCGTGCTCTCGGGCGACCTCGACGTGGCTCAGATCGGTCCGACCCAGGTCTCGAGCATCGAGTCGGCCGGCAACGCCCAGGTGTTCTCGGCGCTGTCGAACGGCGTGGTCTTCCTCGGCGCCAACTCGACGGCCGGTCCGCTCCAGGACGTCCGTGTCCGCGAGGCCATCGGCCACGCGATCGACACCGAGGCGATCGTCGACTCGCTGCTGGCCGGCCTCGCCGAGCCGGCGAAGGCGATGCTCGCACCCGCCGTCGAGGGCTACTCCGATGACGTCGCGGCGATCGGCTACGACCCCGAGGCGGCGCGCGCGCTGCTCGCGGAGGCCGGGTACGACGGCACCCCGATCCCCTTCGACTACGCCACCGACGGCCGCATCCCGCTCTCGAGCGAAGTGGCCCAGAGCATCCAGGGCTACCTCGAGACCGTCGGCATCGCCGTCGACATGCGCGGCGCCGACCAGCAGAGCCACACGCTCAAGGTCCGCGGCAAGGAGATGCAAGGCATCTACCTGAACACATGGGCTCCCTCCACCCTCGACGGCGACCTGCCCCTGACCGACTTCTACGAGCCGGCGGGCAACAACAACTACGCACTCGACCCCGCGACCACCGAGCTCGCCGAGCGCCAGCGCGGCGTCGAGGGCGCCGAGCGCGAAGACGTCTTCGCCGAACTGCTCGGCTACAGCAACGAGCAGGTCTACTTCGTGCCGCTGTACGTCCCCGCCAACAACTTCGCCGCCGGATCGTCGCTGCAGTGGACCCCCCGCGCCGACGGCCTGTACGACTTCACCGAGACGAGCTTCGAATGACCCGCACCATCCTCTCCCGCGTACGCCCCTGGGGCGGCGCGACCACCGATGTGATCGTGGACGGCGGTGTCATCACCGGCACCGCCGCCCCCGGCACGGCCGACACCACCGCCGCGGACGTCGTCGACGGACGGGGCCGCATCCTGATCCCCTCGTTCGCCGACGTCCACGTGCACCTGGACTCCACGCGCATCGGCCTGCCGTTCCGCCCCCACACCGGTTCACCCGGCGTCTGGAACATGATGCTCAACGACCGCCGCAACTGGCGAGAGGCCGAGGCCTCGATCGAGGAGCGGGTCGCGACGACCCTCGAGCGGGCGATCGCCCGCGGCACGACCGCCGTCCGGACGTACGCGCAGGTCGACGTCGACGCCGGTCACGAGCGCCTCGACGCGGTCGTCGCCGCACGCGAGGCCAATGCCGGACGCTGCGACGTCGAGATCATCGCGTTCCCGCAGGCGGGCCTGCTGCGCGAGGCGGGTTCGGCCGACGTGCTCGATGAGGCCATGACGCGCGGAGCCGACGTCGTCGGCGGCATCGACCCCTGCGCGCTCGACCGCGACCCCGTGCGGCATCTCGACATCGTCTTCGGCATCGCCGAGAGGCACGGCGCCCCGATCGACATCCACCTGCACGAGCCCGATCAGCTGGCGAAGTTCTCGGCCGAGCTGATCATCGAGCGAACGCGCGCGACGGGGATGCAGGGGCGGGTCACGATCTCGCACGGGTACGGCCTCGGCCGCCTGCCGGAGGCGCAGCTGCGGCCCCTTCTCGACGAGATGCGCGAGCTCGGCATCTCGATGGCGACGATCGCCCCGCCGACACCTCTCCCGACGCTGCTGCTCGCCGAGTACGGCATCCGTCTGGGGCTCGGTCAGGACGGCCAGCGCGACTACTGGTCGCCCTACGGCAACACCGACATGCTCGACCGCACGTGGCAGCTCGCCTTCACCAACGGCTTCCGCCGCGACGAGGACATCGAGCACTGCGTCGCGATCGCCACGGTCGGCGGCCGCTCCGTCATGGGGCGGGCGCCGGGCCTGAACGGTGCGGCCGACCGCCCGGGGCTCGCCGTGGGTGACCCGGCCGACCTCGTGCTCGTGTCGGGCGACACGGTCACCGCGGCGGTCATGGACCGGTCCCCCGATCGCACCGTGCTCTACCGCGGCGTCGTCGTCGCCGACGGGCTCGAGCTCACCGGAGAGGTGACCGCGTGACGCTGCTTCTCGGGGCGTCCGAGCTGGAGTCCCTCGTCGACCGCGACGCCGCCCTCGAGGCCGTGGCGCGGGCGTTCGCGGAGATCGCGGACGGCGGGGCGCACCAGCCCGGCCCCACCTCGATGGCGACCCCCGGCGACACGGGACGGTTCATCCTCATGGCCGCGGTCTCCGACGCGGCGGGCCTCGCGGGGGTCAAGCTGCTCGCCGACGTCCCCGACAACGCGGCACGCGGCCTGCCGACCCAGCGGTCGATGATCCTCGTCGTCGACCGCGCCGACGGCGCCCCGGTCGCGCTGCTGCACGGCCGCGTCCCGACGCGCGTGCGCACCGCGGCCGCGAGCGCCGTCGCCACCCGGGCGCTCGCCCGCGGCGACAGCCGGTCCCTGGGCCTGCTGGGGGCGGGGGCGTTGGCGCGCGAGCATGTCCGGGCGCTGCGCACCGTGCGCCCGTTCGAACGCCTCACCGTCTGGTCGCGCTCGGCCGACACCGTCGCGCGCTTCGCCGCCGACGTCGAGCGCGCGGGTGACTGGGACGGCGAGATCGTCGCGGCGTCCTCACCGCGCGAGGTCGTCGGCGCCTCCGACGTCGTCTGCACGCTGACCCCGTCGGTGGATCCGATCCTCTCCGGCGCGTGGCTGCGGCCGGGTCAGCACCTCAACGTCGTCGGTGCGCGCCCGCGTCCCGACGAGCGCGAGGTCGACGGCGCCGCGCTCGCCCGGTCGTCCGTGTGGGTCGACGACCGTGCGACGGCGGAGACCAAATCGGGCGACCTCCTCCTCGCCGTGTCCGACGGCGCCGTCACTCTGGAGGACGTCGTGGGCACCCTCGGCGAGGTGCTCACGGGTCGGGTGCGCGGCCGCGCCGACCACGACGAGATCACCCTCTTCGACTCGGTCGGCATCGGCGCGCAGGACGTCGCCGTGGCCGCCGTCCTGCTCGATGCGGCGCACGAGCGCGGCGTCGGGATGCGGATCGACCTCAACGCCTGAGCCGGCCGGTCGGCGCCGTCTCAGTCGAGGAAGACGTCGGGGAACAGCTCGCTGTCCGGCGTGCCGGGCACCGCCGCGTAGCCCGAGAAGTCGGTCACGCCCGACGCCTCGAGCACGTCCTCGACGATGAGCGTCTGGCCCGTGTACTCGCGCGCGGGCTGGACGAGCACCTCGTAGGCGGCATCCGCGTAGATCTCCGGCGTGCGGCTCGCGGCCATCATCCGGTCGCCGCCGAGGGAGTACTGCACCGCCGCCGTCGCGATCGTCGTCCGGGGCCAGAGCGTGTTCGCGGCGATCCCGTCGCCGGCGAACTCCGCGGCGATCCCGAGGGTCGCCATCGTCATGCCGTACTTCGCGAGCGTGTAGCCGGTGTGCGCGCCGAGCCACTTCGGCGAGAGGTTGAGCGGGGGCGAC
The DNA here is from genome assembly GCF_002245215.1 of Microbacterium sp. Yaish 1. GTDB lineage: Bacteria > Actinomycetota > Actinomycetes > Actinomycetales > Microbacteriaceae > Microbacterium. Next base: position 1,848,213 of record NZ_NPMR01000001.1, on the reverse strand, counting down.
AGCGACAGGATGTGCGGGTTCGCGGCGTCGCGCAGCACGGGGATCGCGGCCCGCGACAGCAGGAACGTCCCGCGCACGTTGACAGCCTGCATCAGATCGAACCGCTTCGTGCCCAGCTCCAGGGTGCCCGACAGGTCGATCGCCGAGGCGTTGTTCACCACGATGTCGATGCCGCCGAACTCGCCCTGCGTCTTCAGCACGGCCTCGGTGATGGAGTCCTCGTCCCGCACGTCGCCGACGATCGGCAGCGCCTGGCCTCCCGCCGCGACGATCTCGGCGGCGGCGGTGTGCACGGTGCCCTCGAGCTTCGGATGCGGCTGATCCGTCTTGGCGAGCAGCGCGATGTTCGCGCCGTCGCGCGCGGCTCGGAGGGCGATGGCCAGGCCGATGCCGCGGCTTCCGCCCGACATCAGCAGCGTCTTGCCCGCCAGGGGCTTCGCGTCGGTCATCGGTTCTCCTCGGTTCGGGTGCGGCGAGCGGATGCGGCGGCGAACGCGTCGATGCGAACACGCGCCTCGGGGGTGTCGAAGCGCGTTCCGATCGTCCGCGCCTCGTCGTCGAGGTTCTCGGCGAGGGTGCGCCCGGCGCCCTCGCGGACGAGGCGCTTGGCCTGCCCGAACGCGGTCGTCGCGCCGTCCAGCCAGGATCCGGCGAGCTCCTGGGCGCGAGCTGCCGGATCGTCGACGACCTCGGCGATGAGCCCCCAGTCGAGCGCGGTCGCGGCGTCGAGCGCCGTGTCGTGGAGCAGCAGCTGCAGGGCCCGCCGCTGGCCGATCGCGGCAGGGAGCAGGGTCGACACACCCAGGTCGGGAGTGAGCCCGATGTTCGCGTACTTGCTGACGAAGACCGCCGACGGCGATGCGACGATGTAGTCGGCGACCAGCATGATGCCGAGCCCTCCCCCGGCGACCGCCCCCTGGACGGCGGCGACGATCGGCACCGCCGCGGTGGTCAGCGACGTGATGCCGTCGTGGATCACGCGGGCCGTCTCGGTGACCGCCGTGCCGCCCATCCCGGAGGTCGACATCGACACGACGTCGCCGCCAGCGCAGAAGGCGCGGCCCGCGGCATCCAGGATGACGGCCCCGATCGACGCGTCTGCCGCGACCTCGGCGGCGACCTCGCGCCAGCGGGCGGCCATCTCGGCGTCGACGGCGTTGAGGGAGGCCGGACGGTTCAGCGTGATGCGCGCGAGCGCGCCCTCGCGCCGCAGCAGGACGGTGTCGGATGCGGTGTCGGTCATCGTGGTGCCATTCTGATCGCGCCGTCGAGACGGATCGTCTCGCCGTTGAGGTAGTCGTTGTCGACGATGTGGGCGGCGAGCGCGGCGAACTCCTCCGGCGCACCCAGCCGCTGCGGGTACGGCACCTGCTCACCGAGCGAGCGCTGCGCGGCATCCGGCAGCCCGGCCATCATGGGCGTCTGCATGATCCCGGGGGCGATGGTGCAGACGCGGATGCCGTAGCGCGAGAGTTCCCGCGCGATCGGCAGGGTCATCGCGTGCACCGCTCCCTTCGACGCGGCGTAGGCCGGCTGCCCGATCTGGCCCTCGAAGGCGGCGACGGAGGCCGTGTTGACGATGACGCCGCGAGCGCCGGTCTCGGTCGGCTCGGTCCGAGCGATCGCGGCCGAGGCCTGGGCCACGACGTTGTAGGTGCCGACGAGGTTGATGCGGATGACGCGCTCGAAGTCCGGCAGCGGGGTGGGGTGCCCTTCTCGGTCGAGCACCTTGGCGGGCGGCGCGATCCCGGCGCAGTTGACGACGATCCGCAGTGGCGCGGTGCGGCCGGCCGTCTCGACGGCGGCGGCGACCTCGTCCGGATCCGTGACGTCGGCGGGGACGAACCGCCCGCCGAGCTCGGCGGCGACCTCACTGCCCGGCGACCCCGGCAGGTCGACGATCGTGATGTGCGCGCCGTCGGCGGCGAGGCGCCGCGCCGTGGCCGCGCCGAGTCCGCCGGCGCCGCCCGTGATGAGGGCGGAGACTCCCGCGATCTGCATGTGTTCTCCTTCGAACTCGCCCTTCCACCCTAGAACGCCCGGGGCCGGCTACGGCACCGCGCCCGGCGGCAGCGGATGTCGGGGCACGCTGCAGGGATGCGGCGGGTGAGACCGAGCGGGGCGGGACGGGCGGGCAGGATGGGCCTGTGACCCTGCTGCCGCCGGATGCCCCGGTCCCGCCGGACTTCTCCGCCCGGCTGCGACGGCTCACGCGCAGCGCGAGAGCGACGCCGCTGTGGCGCAACGCGATCGGGGGCCTCACGTTCCGCACCGACGACGGCCGCGTCGTCAAGATCGGTCCGCGGAACCTCGAGACGTCCATGCGCGCCGAATCGGAGCGCCTGCGATGGGCCGGGCGGTTCACGCCGGTGCCCGAGGTCGTCGAGACCGGTGAGGACGGCGACACCGAGTGGCTCGTGACCCGGGCACTGCCGGGCCGGTCGGCGGTCGATCCCCGCTGGGTCGCGGATCCCGCCACCGCCGTGCGCGCCGTCGGCGAGGGGCTCCGCGCCCTCCACGACGCCCTGCCCGTCGCCGGCTGCCCGTTCGACTGGGGCGTCGAGCACCGGCTGCGCACCGCAGCGGCCCGGGGCATCGCCGTGCCGGCATCCCTCCGCGAGCCGCCTGAGCCCGACCTCCTCGTCGTCTGCCACGGCGACGCCTGCTGCCCGAACACCCTCGTCGACGACGACGGACGGTGGCTCGCGCACGTCGACCTGGGGGCCCTCGGCGTCGCCGACCGGTGGGCCGACATCGCCGTCGCCGCGATGAGCACCGAGTGGAACTACGGTCCCGGCTGGGAGGACGCGCTCATCGCCGCATACGGGGTGCGTCCCGACCCGGAGCGGCTGGCCTACTATCGGTCGCTGTGGAACGAGACCTGACCTGGCGGATCATCGACGCCCCCTACGACGATCCCCGCGCCCGTGATCTGCGCCGACAGCTCGACGATGACCTCGGCGCTCGCTACGACGGCTTCCACGGCGACGAGCCCGAGGAGCGACGCCGCGCCCGCGCTCGCGCGCTCGCGACGCACCCCGACGAGATCGTCGCGACGCTGATCGCCCTCGTCGCCGAAACCGGCGCGGACGAGGCCCCCGCGGGGCACGTCATCCTGCGCCGGCTCGGCGACGAGTGGGAGATCAAGCGGCTCATCGTGGTGCCCGCGTTCCGCGGGCTCGGCATCGCGCGCGGACTCATGTCGGTGGCGCTCGAGGCCGCACGCGCGGACGGCGCCGAGCGCGTGATCCTCCAGACCGGCCTCCAGCAGCCCGAGTCCCTCGCGCTCTACACGTCGATGGGGTTCAGCCGCATCCCCGTCTACGAGCCCTACGTCGAGACGATGCCGCGCTCGGTCTGCTTCGCGCTCCCGCTCTGACGCCGGGCGTCACCGGACGTCGTCGTCGACCCAGTCCATCGACTTCGTCACGGCCTTCTTCCACAGCCGCAGCTGGCGCTCCCGCTCCGGGGCGTCGTCGTTCGGCGTCCAGCGCTTGTCCTCCTGCCAGTTGGCCCGCAGCTCGTCGAGGTCGCTCCAGAACCCGACCGCGAGACCCGCGGCGTAGGCGGCGCCGAGCGCGGTCGTCTCGGCGACGACCGGCCGCACGACGGGGACGCCCAGGATGTCGGCCTGGAACTGCATCAGCGTGTCGTTGGCGATCATGCCGCCGTCGACCTTCAGCTCAGCCAGGTCCACGCCGGAGTCGGCGTTGACGGCATCCAGCACTTCGCGCGTCTGGAAGGCCGTCGCTTCGAGCGCCGCCCGCGAGAGGTGCCCGCGGTTCGCGTAGCGCGTGAGCCCGACGATCGCGCCGCGGGCATCCGGCCGCCAGTACGGCGCGTACAGGCCCGAGAACGCGGGCACGAAGTACACGCCGCCGTTGTCCTCGACCGACAGCGCGAGCTTCTCGACCTCGGGCGCCGTCGAGATGATGCCGAGCTGGTCGCGCAGCCACTGGATGAGCGACCCCGTGACGGCGATCGATCCCTCGAGCGCGTAGTGGGTGGGGCCGTCGCCGAGCTTGTAGCCGATCGTCGTGAGCAGACCGTTCTCGGATCGCACGATCTCGGTTCCGGTCTGGAAGATCAGGAAGTTGCCGGTGCCGTAGGTGTTCTTGCTCTCGCCGGCGTCGAAGGCCGCCTGCCCGAAGGTCGCCGCCTGCTGATCGCCGAGGATGCCGGCCACCGGCGTCTCGCGCAGCAGCGACGTTTCACGGGCCTCGCCGTAGACCTCGCTGGAGGAACGGATCTCGGGCATCATCGAGCGCGGCACCCCGAAGTCGGCGAGGATGTCGTCGCGCCATTCGAGGGTCTCGAGGTCCATGAAGAGCGTGCGCGAGGCGTTGGTGACATCGGTCGCGTGGATGCCGCCCGACGGGCCGCCGGTGAGGTTCCACAGCACCCAGGTGTCGGTGGTGCCGAAGATGAGGTCACCGGCCTCGGCCTTCTCGCGCGCACCCTCGACGTTCTCGAGGATCCAGACGATCTTGGTGCCCGAGAAGTAGGTCGCCAGCGGCAGGCCGACGATGTCCTTGTATCGCTCGACGCCCGCGTCACCGGCGAGCCGGTTGACGATCGGCTGCGTCCGCGTGTCCTGCCACACGATGGCGTTGTAGACGGGGATGCCGGTGTTCTTGTCCCAGACGACGGCGGTCTCGCGCTGGTTGGTGATGCCGATCGCGGCGATGTCGTGGCGAGTGAGGTTGGCGCGGCCGAGGGCGATGCCGATGACCTCGCGCATGTTGTCGCGGATCTCGATCGGGTCGTGCTCGACCCAGCCCGCCCGCGGCATGATCTGCTCATGCTCCTTCTGCCCGACGGAGATGATCGAGCCCTTCTTGTCGAAGATGATCGCGCGGCTCGAGGTCGTGCCCTGGTCGAGGGCGATGATGTAGTCGGTCATGATGTGACGTCCTTGTCTTTTCGCGTTGTCGGTTCGGTGGAGGGGGTCAGGCGAGGCCGAGCAGGGCGCCGGCAGCGAGTGCCGCGAGCGTACCGCCGATGAGGGGTCCGACGACGGGAACCCACGCGTACGACCAGTCGCTCGAGCTCTTGCCCTTGATGGGCAGCACGGCGTGCGCGATGCGCGGACCGAGATCACGGGCGGGGTTGATCGCGTAGCCGGTGGGGCCGCCGAGCGAGGCGCCGATGCCGACCACGAGGAGGGCGACCGGCACCGCGGTGAGGGGTCCGAGCGACCCCGGCGTGCCGATCTCGATGTCGCCGTAATCGGCGAACCCGAAGATGACGAACACGAGCACGAAGGTCGCGATGATCTCGGTGACGAGGTTCCAGCCGTAGGCGCGGATGCCGGGGCCCGTCGAGAAGACGCCGAGCTTGTTGGCCGGGTCGGGCTCGGCGTCGAAGTGGTCGTGGTACGCGAGCCAGCAGAGCACGGCGCCCAGGAAGGCGCCGACGAACTGGGCGGCGATCGCGACGAGGAACTGGACGAACTCGATCTTCCCGCCCACCAGGAGCCCGATCGACACCGCCGGGTTCAGCTGGGCGCCGGAGTACGACGACACCAGCACACCGGCGAACACCGCCAGGCCCCAGCCCCAGTTGATCATGAGCGTCCCGCCGCCGAGGCCTTTCGACTTGGCGAGGATGACGTTGGCGACCACGCCACCGCCGAGCAGGAGCAGCATCGCCGTTCCCACGAGCTCCGACACGAAGTAGAGCCCGAGATTGATGTCGTGCATGTCAGCGTCGACCTTTCTGCAGAATCATCGCGCGGCGGCGTCGCCGTGCGAGAGGGCGGCCCGAGGGTGATCCGGCGTCGGGCCTCGCCGGGTCTGTGAGCGCGTCAGGCGGGGAGAGGCGCGAGGCGCGACGTGCGGACGTCGATGCGGTGGGCCTGTTCGAGAGCCTGCGCGGCCTCCTCGACCTGAGCGCGGACGGTCTCCGCGTCCCAGCCGAGCACCGGAGCGGCCGCCTCGGCGACCTCCGAGAGGGTCTCCATCGAGACACCGCCGACGAAGGCGATCGAGGTGCGGCGCAGCAGCAGGTCCATGAGCGTGACCACCTCTTCGCGCTCGGCGAGGAAGGCGATCTCCTCGACCGAGTAGCCGGGGGCGTGCTCGAGCTCCTGCTGAGCGACCGGGAGCGCGGCGAGCACCTCCTGCGCGTAAGTGCCGTAGCGCTCGAGCATGCGGTCGGCGAACTCGGCCGAGTGCGCACCGCGGTGGGCCTCGATCCAGCGCCGACGCTGAGCGACGCTGCGCGGGTACCCGGCGCCGCCGCCGATCGCGAGGTCGGTGGTCGCAACGCGGCGCGGACGCCGCATCAGCTCGAGGACGTCGGTGGCGAGGTGCTCGGCGAGAGCGCGGAAGGTCGTCCACTTCCCGCCGACGAGGCTGAGGACGGGCACGTCGCCGAGACGGTCCTTCTCGATGCGGTAGTCACGGGAGACGAATCCCGGAGCGAGGTCGTCGTGCCGCGGGAGGGGACGGATGCCGGAGAACGTGTAGACGATCTGCGAGCGGTCGACGGCGATGTCGGGGAAGACCTGGCCGATCAGATCGAAGAAGTAGTCGATCTCATCGTCGGTGCAGACCGTGGGGCGGCTCGGGTCGGCGTCGATGTCGGTCGTCCCGACCATGACCCGGCCCTTGAGCGGGTAGATGAGGACGATGCGGCCGTCCGCGGCCTCGAAGAAGATCTCGTTGCCGCCGGTCGCCTCGAGCAGCGAGGTGTTGTCGAGGACGATGTGCGACCCCTTCGTGCCGCCCATGAAGCGCGTGGGAGTGCCGAGCGCGGTGTTGGTCAGGTCGGTCCAGGGCCCGCTGGTGTTCACGACGACGTCGGCCGTGAACGGGAACTCCTCTCCCGTGACGTCGTCGCGGATGATCACCGACGATCCGTCGGCGCCCACGACCGGAGCGTAGTTCGCCGCGCGGGCGGAGTCCTCGCGTGCGCCGTCGCGCAGGACGTCGAGCGCGAGACGCTCGGGGTCGTGCATCGAGGCGTCGTAGTACGTCGCGGTGTAGCGGAACCGCTCGTCGAGCTCGGAGAACTGCGTCCGCGAGCTGCGGCGGCCGCGGAACCGGTGACGAGGCACCGATCCCCCGTCGCGCGAGAAAGTGTCGTACATGATCAGACCGACCTTGATCAGCAGTGCGCCGCGCTCGCGCGGCTTGCCGCGGCCGTGCGTCACGAGCAGCCGGAACGGGGCGGCGAGGATGCCGGAGAAGGTGCGGTGGATCGGGATCGTCGTCGGCAACGGCTTGACGAAGTGGGGCGCGTTGCGCACGAGGCGGTTGCGCTCGGTCACCGACTCCTTCACGAGACGGAACTCGCCGTTCTCGAGGTAGCGCACACCGCCGTGGATCATGTGGCTCGACGCGGACGATGCGCCGCTGACGTAGTCGCCGCGCTCGACGAGGGCCACGTCGACCCCCTGGAGGGCGAGGTCGCGGAACGTCGCGATCCCGTTGATGCCTCCGCCGATGACGAGGACCTCGGCATGGGGGCGCTCGCGCAGGGCTCGGATGTTCGCTCGGGTGGTCGGCGTCGACTCGGTCATACTGCATCCTTTTCCACGGCTGTCCCGATCTACACTGGGGTTCACCGCACGAATGCGCAACGGTCATGCACGAACGTGCACCGGCGCCGCGGCGATGCACGAATGTGCAGGACGGATGACGATGAGCGCGGATGCCGAGGCCGAGGCACGCACACGGGACGCGCTGCGCGCGGCGCAGCTGTACTACGTCCAGGACCGCACGATGGATCAGATCGCGTCCGAGATGGCGCTCTCGCGCTCGTCCGTGTCGCGCCTGCTCGCTCACGCTCGCGACATCGGACTCGTCGAGATCACGGTGCACTCGCCGCACGAGGCGAACTCCGTGGTGGCCCGGCGCCTGTCCGAGCGCTTCGGCATCTCGGTTCACGTCGTCAGCACGCCCCCGCGCACGAACGACGCCGAACGGCTCGAGCGCACAGCGCGCACGGCGGCGCACGTCCTGTCGTCGACCCTCGACCCCGACGCCAGCATCGGCATCGCGTGGGGAGCCACGGTGTCGGCGATCGCCCGCCATCTACCGACCAAGCGGCTGCACGACTCGCAGATCGTCCAGATGAACGGCGCGGCCAACGAGTCGACGTCGGGGATCTCGTACTCCGGCGCGATCCTCGAGCGGTTCGGGCAGGCGTTCGGCACCGACGTGCAGCAGTTCCCGGTGCCCGCGCTGTTCGACGACCCGCTGACCAAGCAGCTGCTGTGGCGCGAACGGTCGATCCGGCGCGTCCTCGACGCGCAGTCGCGCGTTCAGGTGTTCGTCTTCGGGCTCGGCTCGCCTCACGCCGACGTCCCGTCGCACGTCTACGCCGGCGGCTACCTCACCGGCGAGGACCTGCGCTCGCTGCTGCGCGACGGCGTCGTCGGCGACTGCGCGACGGTGTTCTACCGCATCGACGGCTCGGCGACCGGCATCGAGCTCAACGCCCGCTCGAGCGGCCCGTCGCTCGAAGCGATCCGCCGCATCCCCCGTCGCCTGTGCGCGGTGTCGAGCCTCACCAAGCTCGACGCGCTGCGCGGCGCGCTCGCGGCGGGACTGATCACCGAGCTCGTCGTGGAGGAGGCGCTCGCTCGGCGGCTGGCGGAGACGACGGTCGGAGCGGCCTGACGCCCCATCTCAGGACGGGCCGATCTCAGGACGGCCCGAAGATCGGGTGGAACGCGCCCACCGCGACCGACACCGCGACCGCCGTGACCGAGATCACGAGCCCGCCCGCCATGACCGCGACATCGGATGCCGCGAGCCGCGACTCCCGCGCCCACGTGCGGCGCGCGGGCGCACCGAAGGCCCGCGCCTCCATCGCCGTCGCGAGGGCGGAACCGCGCCGGATGGCGAGCACGAGCAGCGCGAACGCCATCCCCAGAGCGCGCCGCAGCCGTCCGGCGTCGGCCACCCCGCGCGCCCGTCGCGCGAGTGCGAGGGCGCGCCAGTCCTCCGCGAGCAGGCCGAGCATCCGCATCCCCGCGAGTCCCCCGATGACGAATCGCGCCGGAAGGCGCAGGATCTGGGCCAGCCCGTCGGCGAGGTCGGTCGGGTCGACCGTGATGAACAGCACGACGGCCGGCAGCCCGATCGCCAGGACGCGGAGCGCGGCCGCGAGTCCGAGCGCGAGAGATCCTTCGCTGACGTGGACGAACGCCCAGGCGAAGACCTCGGCTCCGCTCCGTTCCCCGTAGAGCGAGATCGTGACCGCGGCCGCGGGTGCGGCGATCCACAGCGGCAGCGTCCGCATCCAGAATCGGCGCCAGCCGACGCCCGATGCGAGCAGGAGCGGCAGCTCGAGGAGCAGAGCCACGCCGGCCGAGACCGGGTCGATCGTGATGACCAGGGGCAGCGCGATGAGGAGCGCAGCCAGCAGCTTCGCCACGGGGTTGAGCGCCGCGACCCCGCGACGGACGGCCGCGGGCTGCGCGACGGCCGTCATGCGCCGACTCCCGCGGACGCCGCCAGCGCGAACCGGCGTGCCGAGAGGGCGTCGAGCACGGCGTCGTCGTGCGTGATCGCGACGACCCCGCGCGGGCCGCGATCGTCGATTCCGTCGCGGAGGGCGGCGATGATCGCGACCAGCTCAGACCAGGTGCGCGCATCCTGACCGTAGGTCGGCTCGTCGAGGACCACCACCCGGGGACGCGCCGCCAGCATCGCGGCGACGGTGAGACGGCGCTTCTCGCCGCCCGACAGCGTGTACGGGTTGGCCCCGGCGAGCGCGGCGAGCCGGAGCCGCTCGAGCAGCTCGTCGACGCGCGCCGCGATCTCGGCGTCCTCGAGCCCGAGAGCGCGCGGCCCGACCTCGAGCTCGTCGCGGACCGACGAGCGCAAAATCTGGTGCTCCGGCTCTTGCAACACGGTGCCGATCCGCGTCAGCAGCGCCGTCGAGGTCCACGCCGCGGGGTCCGCGGGGTCCGCGCGGTCGCGTCGCCGAGAGCGGCGGACGAGAGCCGCGCCCGCCGCGAGCTCGTCCGCCGCGCGCACGGCGCCGCCCTGCCCGGGGAGCAGCCCCGCGAGCGTGAGCCCGAGGGTCGACTTGCCGGCGCCGTTGGGCCCCACGACGCCGAGCACCTCACCGGCGCGCAGGTCGAGGTCGAGGGGGCCCGCGACCGGCACGCCAACCGTGCGCCCGACGACGAGGCGGTCGGCCGACAGCAGCGCGTCACCGGGCGAGGTCGCCGGCCGCGGCGGGAGGACCGGACGGATGCCGGGCACCCACACCCCCGCGGCCGCCAGCTCCGCGCCCCGTTCGGTCAGCACCGTCCGCGGGTCGCCGTCCGCGACGACGCCGCCGCCGGGTGCGAGGACGATGACCCGGTCGACGAGCGGGAGCCACGCGTCGATCCGATGCTCGATCACGACGAGGGTGGCCCCCGTGGCGTCGAGCGCGCGGGCGACGGCGTCCCGCACATCGATCACACCGGCCGGATCGAGGTTCGCCGTGGGCTCGTCGAGCAGCACCGCGCCCGGCTGCATCGCGACGACGCCCGCGAGCGCGAGGCGCTGCTTCTGCCCTCCCGACAGCGCGGCGGTCGACCGGTCGAGCGGGACGTCGAGCCCGACGGCATCCAGAGCAGCGCGCACGCGGCGCCAGATCTCGTCGCGCGGCACGGCGAGGTTCTCGCATCCGAAGGCGACGTCGTCGCCCACCCGCGCGAGGATCGTCTGACTGTCGGGGTCTTGGAGGACCAGCCCCACGCGGCCCCGGGCGTCCGCCGCCGGTTGACCGTCGACGAGGAGCGCACCCTCCTGTTCGCCCTCGTCCGCTCCCCCGAGCACACCGGCGAGGCCCTGCAGCAGCGTCGACTTGCCCGATCCCGATGCTCCGAGCAGCAGCACCCGCTCGCCGGCGTCGATCCGGAACGTCATCTCGCGCGCGGCCCACGCGCGACGTGTGGCATAGCGCCACCCCCAGCCGCGGGCTTCGAGCGTCGCGGGCCGCGCCGCGCCGGCGTCCTCGCCCACCGTCAGACGCGGGCGGTGGCTTCGCGCCCGGCCGCGAACCTGCTGAGGGCACCCGTCCGTGCCAGGGCACGGGTGATGAGCCACCCGCCGAGGCCGGCGATGACCGCGCCCGAGATCGTCGTCGAGGCGATGTAGACCGACGTGAACAGGGTGTCGGCACCGGGGTACCAGAGGACACGGTCGTTGATGCCGCCCGCGAGGCCCGCCCCGGCACCCGCGAGGAGCGCGACCGGAAGACGCCACGACGCGTAGAGGAAGACGAGGAAGATCAGTTCGGCGCCGAGTCCCTGCACGAGGCCGGAGACGATCGTGAGCGGACCCCACTGGTTGCCGACGAGCGCCGAGATCACCGCTGCGAGGAGCTCGGCGTAGAGCGCCGCGCCGGGCTTGCGGATGATGAGGCCACCGAGAACTCCGGCGATGAGCCAGGGCCCTGCGAGCAGCCCCTGCAGGCCCGGGAGCAACGGCGTCAGCGCGGCGGACGGCCCCTGGTAGGCGACGTTCCACAGCAGGAACACCGCGGCGCAGGCGACGCCGATGACGCTCGCGATGACGATGTCGACGACGCGCCAGCGGAAGCGGCCGGGCGTGCGCCCGGTGCGACGATCGGACTCGGTGGTGGACGCAGCAGCGTGCATTCTCTCTCTCCTCCCTGCGCCGGCATGATCCGGATCAGGTTCGACGGTCGAAGCGTGGATCGCTTCCTCTCAGCCCGGCTCACCGGACTCCCGTGGTTGTCGATGAAGTATATCGGCGCACGCGCGTTGTACGTTGGGCGGGTGACCTCTCCCGCCCCGCGCGTCGCCCTCGCGTGGCTCGACGACGACGCCGTCGCCAGCGGGAACGGCCGTCGCGACGCCGCCGCCTCGGCGGGCCCGTACACGCTCGCGCACGCCGAGCTGCTCACCGAGCCGCCGCGACGCTCGGCCGCACCGGCCGTGCTCTCGACGCTGGGAATCGCCGTGCTCACCGTGGGCGGATACACGGCGGCGACGCTGCTGTGGCCCCTGGACGCCGTCGCGCCCGCCATCCTGCCGGCCGCCCTCTCGGCGCCGGCCGCTCCCGTCGCGCAGCCCGCGTGGCCGGCCGAGGGCGCCGGGGCCACGGCCGTCGGCGGGTTCGCAGCAGTGTCGGCATCATCCGGCGAGCCGGAGTCGATCGCGAGCATCACGAAACTCGTCACCGCCCTCGTCGTGCTCGACCGGATGCCGCTCGCCGACGGCGAGCAGGGCCCGGAGTTCGCGTTCACCTCCGCCGACCGCCGGGAGTACCGCGCCTACCTCGCCGACGACCAGTCGGCGCTCGACGTCCCGGTCGACGGCGTCCTCACGCAGTACCAGCTGCTGCAGGGCGTGCTGATCGGCTCGGCGAACAACTACGCCGACCGCCTCGTGTCCGAGCTCTGGCCCGACGAGGACGCCTACGTCGAGGCGGCGAACGCTTGGTTGCAGGCGCACGAGCTGGGCGGTGTCACCGTCGTCGATTCGAGCGGTATCGATCCGGAGAACACGGCGTCACCGGCATCCGTCATCGCCCTCGCGGAGACCGCGATGTCGAACCCCGTCATCTCGGGCATCGTCGCGCAGCGCTCGGTCGAGCTGCCGGGCGCCGGGTTCGTGGAGAACACCAACGCCCTGCTCGCCGACCCCGCGGTCGTCGGCGTCAAGACGGGCAGCCTGTTCGGTTCGTACAACCTCGTCGCCGCGAAGGACACCGACGTCGACGGTGTCAACGTCCGCGTGTACGCGACCGCCCTCGATCAGCCCGACGACGAGACCCGTCACTCCGCGACGGCCGCGCTGCTCGATCGCACGATCAGCGAGATCGCGGCCTCACCGGCCCTTCCCGCGGGAACCGTCGCGGGCACCGCGACCACCGCGTGGGGCGCGACCGCCGAGATCGTCACCGAGTCCGACGTCCGTGTCGCGCTCTGGAACACGCAGTCGTCTCAGGCCGCCGCGAACGTCGAGCTCGGCGATTCGCGCGACGCCGGCGACACCGCGGGCGAGCTGACGCTCACCGGCCCGCTGGGCTCGGCGACGACGACCCTGCGCCTGACCTCGGACATCCCCGACCCGGACGTCTGGTGGCGCCTCAGCCACCCGCTGCAGCTGTGGGGCCTCGCGGACTGACCTCGCGACGCGCGAGCACAAACCCCTGCGCATGGCGCTCTCCATCCCGTGCCGACCGCTCGAACGCTTCGAGCACAGTGAATCCGTGAGCGACGAGCTCCGCCGCGACATCCTGCGGATCGTGCAGGACTGCATCCAGGGCGACGTCGTGACCGTAGGCACGCTCGATTCGCCGCGTTCCCCTGCCGCTCTGAAACCCGAGGAGGACGAGTCCGCCGGCCGTCGTGACGCGCGCGGTCTCGTCGGCGATTGCGGCGAGCTCGTCGGCGTTCGCGTGGATCACGGAATACCAGGCGAGCACCCCGGCGACAGATCCGTCAGCCAGCGGAAGTTCCGCGAGGTCCGCCAGGTACAGATCGGCGAACGAACAGTCCGCCCGAGCCTCCTCGATCATCCGGGGCGAGAGGTCGACGCCCACGAGACGCAGGTCCGGGCGGCGGTCGCGCATCTCTCGCAGCATCCGCCCCGACCCGCACCCGGCATCGAGCACGCGCGCGGCGTGCGGTAGCTGGGCGAGGAAGCGCTCGAGCACCGCGAGATCCGCCGGGGCTTCGAACGACGCGTCCGGCAACAGGGCTGCGTAGGCGGCAGCGACCGTGTCGTAAGCCGCGCGCAGCGATTCTCGCAACATCACACGAAGCGCACCGTCTGCTGCAGGCGGGTGCGGACGTCGAACAGCTCGTTGCCGCCGATCTCGCGCGCACCGGCGACGCCCCGGCGCAGCACGGTGGCGAGCGCGGAGCGGCCGACCACGGCGATGGCGAGCCCGCGCACGCGTCCGAGCTCCTCGAGGGCCTGCACGACGTCGTCGTCGGGGAGGACGACGATCGCGCCGCTGAACTTCACCCGAGCCGCGCGGCTGAGCGCGCGCGTCCGGTGCACGAGCGTCGCGATCGGCGAGTCGACGCACTCGCCGATCAACTCGCCCCGCCGGGTGCGCACGGGGGTGCCGAAGTCCTCGGACAGGACGGCGTAGAGCCCCGAGGGCCCGAGCACGACGTGGTCGAGCTTCGCCTCGGGATCCCGCGGATCGGCGGCGACGTCGTGCCAGACGGTGTAGCCCATACCGAGGTCTGCGACGACCCGGGCGGTCGCCTCCTCGGCGAGCGCATCGGCCAGCAACCGCCTGATCTCGTGAGGCGCGGTGCGGACGAGGGCGGGGTCGTAGGGGTCCTCGACCGGTGCGCCACGTCCGACCCACTCCCGGATGAGGGTCAAGTAGCGCTCGCGACGCCAGCCGCCCGGCTGACCGAACGACCGCGCCCGCGGGCGCGTGTCGGCGGGGCGCTGCGGCGGCCGCCACGTCGGGGCATCGGGCGAGAACGTCGGCGCGTCGGCGAAACCGTGACCGCGGTCGTACGCGGCGCGGGCGGCGGCCGTGCCGACGAGATCCCACGCGCGCTGCACCTGCACGAACTTCACGGCATCGCCGCCGGTGTCGGGGTGCGTCTGCCGCAGCCGGAGGCGGTAGGCGCGGCGAAGCTCCTCGTCGTCGACGTCGGGCGCGACCCCGAGCACGTCGTATGCCGACGCGGACAGCGGACTGTCGAACACGAACCCTCCCTCGTGCGGCGCAGCCCCGGGACGGCGCGGAAGCACAGCATCCCGAGACTATTACCTCAGTCAGTCCAGAGGGCGGGTGCCGGCTCGAACGCGAACGCCTGCGCCACGACATCCGGGGCGAGATCGGCACGGGATGCCGGCGACCACGACGGCGTCCCGTCCTTGTCGACGAGCCGGGCGCGAATGCCTTCGACGAGGTCGGGCTGCGTCGTGGCGAACCAGAGCACGAGACCGTACTCCTGCGCCAGGACGTTTCGGAGCTCGTTCCGCTCGCGCGCCGCGCGGACGGCCGCGAGCGTCACGGCGAGAGCGGTCGGCGGCAGGGTCGCGAGCAGCTCGGCCGTCGCTCGCGCGTCCGGCTCGGGGCGCTCTCGCAACCGGTCGATGATCTCGGCGACGGAGTCGGCGGCGAAGGCGTCGTCGATCCAGGGCCGGGCGGCCTCGAGGCGAGCGGGCCCGGCGGTCTCGTCGAACAGGAGGACGAGCTCGGTCGCGGTCTGCGGGTCGGCGCGGCTGACGAGGGCGTCGCGCAGATCGTCGAGCCGCTCGGACGGGACGAGGTGATCGGCGAACCCGGCGTAGATCGCGTCGGCGGCATCCATCGATTCGCCGGTCAGCGCGAGGTACTCACCCACGCGTCCCGGCGCGCGGGCGAGCAGCAGGCTGCCGCCGACGTCGGGGGTGAACCCGATGCGGACTTCGGGCATCGCGAGGCGCGACCGCTCGGTCACCACGCGCACCGCCGCGTGGCCGGCGAGCCCGATGCCGCCTCCCATCGTGACGCCGTCGGCGAAGACGACGACGGGCTTCGGATACGAGGCGATCCGCGCGTTGAGCGCATACTCGGCACGGAAGAAGTGGGCCGTCTCAGCCACATCGCCCGCGACGATCTGGTCGTAGAGTCCGCGGACGTCGCCGCCGGCGCACAGCCCGCGCTCGCCTGCGCCATCGAGCAGCACGGCATCGACACCCGGGTCGTGCTCCCACTCGTCGAGCGCGGCGGCGAGGCTCTCGATCATGCCGAGGTCGAGGGCGTTGATGGCTCGCGGGCGGTCGAGCGTGAGGTGTCCGAGCGCACGATCGACACGGGCCCGGACACGCGAATCGGATGCTGCGGCGTCGGTCACCCTCGCCACGCTACCGCCCGGAGTTCGCGGTGAACGCGGCGTGTCGGGCAGGATGGGAGCCGAACCACCCGGCGAGAGGGGGCGCGATGGCGGACGGACAGGTGCTGGAGTTCAGCGACGTGGCCAAACGTTTCGGCCCCGTCGCGGCGGTCGACGGTCTCACGGCGCGGGTCGAACCCGGCGCGGTCACCGGCTTCCTCGGACCCAACGGCGCCGGCAAGACCACGACGCTGCGCATGCTCCTGGGGCTCATCGCCCCGACGTCGGGCTCCGCCACGATCGGCGGCCAGCGCTACCGCGATCTGAAGCACCCGCTGCAGACCGTCGGCGCCGTCCTCGAGTCCTCGAGCTTCCACCCCGGCCGCTCCGCCGCGGCGCACCTGCGGGTCTACGCTCACGCCGCCGGGATCCCCGCCGCGCGCGTCGACGACACCCTCGGCATCGTCGGTCTCGGCGACGTCGCCGGGCGGAAGGTGGGCGGGTTCTCGCTCGGGATGCGGCAGCGCCTCGGCCTCGCCTACGCCCTGCTCGGCGACCCGGGCGTCCTGGTCCTCGACGAGCCGACGAACGGACTCGACCCCGAGGGCATCCGCTGGATCCGCCGATTCCTCCGCGACCTCGCGGCCGAGGGCCGCACCGTGCTGGTCTCGTCGCACCTGCTCGCCGAGGTGCAGCAGTCCGTCGACTCGCTCATGATCATCACGCGCGGGCGTCTCGTCTACCAGGGCGGCATCGAGCACGTCGTGCCGCAGGACGAGATCGCGACCGTCGTCGACGCCGAGGACCGTGAAGCGCTCCGCCGCGCCATCTCGGCCGCCGGCTTCGAGAGCGACGAACGTCGTACCGGCCTCGCCGTGCGCGGGGCCGACGCCCCGACGGTCGGACGCATCGCCGCCGACGCCGGCATCGCCCTGACCGCGCTGCAACGCAAGGGGCCGGCGTTCGAGGAGGTCTTCCTCGAACTGGTGAGCGGCGCGCGCGTCCACCCGTCGGCCGCGACCGGGGAGGAGACGCGATGAACCTCGTGAACGCGACCCGATCGGAGTTGACGAAGCAGTTCTCCACCTCGGTCTGGTGGGTGCTCCTGATCGTCCTCGTCCTGTACATCGGCGGAACGGCCGGCGGCATGGCCGCTGTCTTCGCGGCCGGCGAGAACGGTTCCCTTCCCGGCACCACATCGTTGCCGACCGGGCTCGGTGAGCGACTGCCGAGCCTCATCTACGGACTCGCGACCGCGATGGGATACGTCTTCCCGCTCGTGGTGGGCTCGCTGCTCGTGACCGGCGAGTACCGCCACAAGACCCTGACGCCGACCTTCCTGGCCACGCCCCGGCGCGGCGTCGCGCTGGCGGCCAAGATGATCGCCGGCATCGTCATGGGCCTCGTCTTCGGCGTCGCCGCGGTCGGGTCGACGGTCGCCGCGGGCGGCGGGATGCTGGCCCTGTTCGGCGTCGACCCGCAGCTCGGCCGTCCCGAGACCTGGGCGTTCCTCGGACGGATGCTGCTCGCCCTCGTGCTCTGGGTGCTCGTGGGCATCGCGCTCGGCACCCTGATCCGCAACCAGATCGCCGCCGTCGTCGGAATCCTCGCCTTCACCCAGTTCGTCGAGCCGATCGCCCGCGTGGGGGCGAGCATGGTCGACGGGCTGGCCGACGTCGTGCGCTTCCTCCCGGGCGCCGCCTCGGATGCGCTCGCGGGCGACAGCATCTACGCCGCCATGGGCGGCAGCGCCGGCCAGCCGCTGGAATGGTGGGCGGGCGGGCTCGTGCTCGCGGCCTACGCGGTCGTGTTCGCCGTGATCGGCTACGCCGTGTCGTGGCGGCGCGACGTCGCCTGATCGACCAGATCCGCGACGTCTGCGGGCTCGTCCTCGACCTCGAGGCGCAGGGCACGCACGAGCGCGACCCCGTGCCGCGTCGTCAGGATCAGCCGCTGGAACTCGTGGTCGCCCTCGAGATCGACCACGACCGACGGCCGGCGACGCCGGACGAGCACGAAATCGGTGCCACCGGCCGACTCGAAGGAACCCGCCGCGATGACCGCGGGCACCAGGAGCCCCGGACGCGGCACCCCGCGCAGCCACGACCAGGCGTCATCCGTCAGCTGCACGCGCGCGATGTTCTCCCGTGACACCAGGACATTCCGCTGACGGAATGCCGCTGCGCGCTCGGTCACCGACAGCACGACTTCGAGCTGAGCGGAGTCGAGCAGAAGCGTCACCATGCATCTCAGTCTGCCAGTCGGACGCTCACGAAATGCTCACAGACCGGCAACGATCGCGACCGCGATCACGTCACGGCGCGGGGGCGTCGGATGCCGGCGCCGGCTGGCGCGCGATCGCGTCGATGAGCGACGAGATCGTCGTCTCGGCCGCGACCACATCGACGGCGAGACCGAGCTTGCGTGCGTCGCGCGCCGTGCGGGGGCCGATCGCCGCGATCAGGGTCGAGGCGGGGAGGTCGGGGAACTGCTCGCTGACCTGCTCGGCGACGGAGCCGCTCGTCACGAGCACGGCGTTGATGCGCCCGCTCGCGACATCGGCGGCGATGCGCTCGGTCACCGGGACGCCGACGGTCCGGTACGCCACGACGCTGCGGACGTCGTGGCCCGCTTCGACGAGCATCCGGGTCAGGACCGGTTTGGCGACCTCGCTGCGCAGCGCGAGGACGCGCGTGGGCTCGGGCTCGATGGCGAGGATCTGCTCGGCCAGGCCCGCCGCAGAATCGTCTTCGTCCGGCACGAGATCGACGCGGTAGCCCACGGCGGTCAGCGCGGCGGCCGTGGTCTCGCCGACCGCGGCGACGCGCGTGTGCGCCGGGATCTCCGCCCGGTAGGCGTAGAGGACGTCGACGGTCGTCGCGCTCGTCAGAGTGATCCAGTCGAAAGCCCCCGCCGCGAGCTCGGCGAGCGCCCCCTCGAGATCGGCGACATCCGTCGTGGGCGCGAAGTTGACGAGCGGCGCGATGACCGGCGTGGCACCGTGCGAACGCAGGAGAGCCGCGACCTGGTCTCCCCAGGGGCCTCCGCGCGGCACGAGCACACGCCACCCCCGGAGGGGCTTCTGCGGCTCTGCGGGGCCGGGCTCGACATGCATATGGTGGCTCTCGTGAGGCGCGACCGCCCCCGGAAGAGCGGCCGACGCACGTTCCTTCTCCGGGCGGTGCAAGCCCGAATGCGCAACATCGGCAGCATCCGCTCCATCGCCGCTGCCTCGTTGTCCGAGCATACTCCGCTGCGGACGCGAGGCGGCGGCGGGAGGTATCGATCCGGACTCGGTTGGCCGAGAACGGATAGCCTCCCGCCCGATGGGCGGACCCGACGGGGTCAGCGCGCGATCAGTCGGGCGATGCCCCAGACCACGGCCCCCACCGCGACGGCGACGCCCACCGCGGCCGCGGTGGCGCCGGCCGGGTTGCGCTGCGCGTATGCGCGCGCCTCACGGCTGGCGCGGTCGGTCGCGATGACGGCGCGCTTGGGGAGGTTCGCCCTGTGCTCGATCGCGGCGAGCGCGGCCTTCAGCTCGGCGCGCGCCTTCTCGACCGGATCGGTGATACCCAGCGGTACGGCGGTGTCGGGGAGCTCAGAACTCATCGGCCACTTCCTTCACGATCTTGGCGTCGGTGGAGATCGCCTGGGCGGGGTTCTGGCGCGAGCTCAAGCGCTTGAAGCGCAGGAGCCCCAGCACCGCGAACACGGCGGCGACCACGAGGAGGATCCCGATGACGATGAGCGACGCCGCCCAGGCGGGCAGCCACGACGACAGTCCGATGATCGCGAAGGCGCCGATCGCGGGGATCGTCCAGAAGAGGAAGAACAGCGCGACGATGAACCAGACGCCGCCGAGGCCGGCATCCTTGCCCGTCTTCTTCGCCCAGGCCTTCGCCGAGTCGATCTCGGCGACGACGAGGTTGCGGACCAGCTCGGGGATCTCGCCGATCAGGGTGAACAGGCTGTCGTCGGCGCGGTCGCGGAATCCGCGGGGCGTGCTCATCTCAGCTGTCCGCCACGGCGCTCGCGTCGGCGACCTTGCGCGCGTCGCGCTCGGCGGCCTTGCGCACGTCACCGGCGGCCTTCTCGCCCTCGGAGACGGCCGCGTCGAGCTTCTCACCGGGAGTGCCGCTCTTGCTCGCGGCCTTGACGACCTTCTTCGCGCTGTCCCAGACGACGCTGGGGACGGCGAGGGCGGCGGACTTGCCGAGCTCGGTGACCTTACCCACCTGCTTCTGCACGGGATCGAGCTCCCAGACCTGCTGGGCCTTGTCTTTGATCTGCTCGTAGCGCTGACGCCCGGCGCGTGCCCCGAGCACGTAGCCCGCGGCGAGTCCGACGGCGATGCCAATCTTGCCCCTCATGGGGTCTCCTCACGTTCGACGTTGCTGCGTGGTCCCAGGCTATCGCCGTATGCCGCCTCAGGTATCCACTCCCGTAACCGAGCGGGGCCGACTATCATGCCGGATCGACCCCGCGCCACAGCACCGCGTGGCGCGCCGCGTCGGCCTCGGCGATCGCGTCGGCGGCGACCCGCTCCAGGCTGTTGCCCGCCAGCCACCCGCCCACGAGCGCGAGCCCCGGCACCGAGCGTGCGCGGGCACGGATGCTGTGGACCGCCTCGTCGTGACCGAGCAGCGACGCCGGTGCCGCGCGCGAGTAGGTGAGGCGCGCCGAGACTCGGACGGCGTCCGCCGGGATCGCCGCTCCGCACAGCTCGGATGCCGCGGCGCGGGCGGTCTCGACGACATCCGCGTCGGGCGCGCCGGTGTACGGAACCGTCACCCGGAGGATGTGCTCGCCCTCGGCCAGCGCTTCGCCGATCCAGGGCCACGTCCGCGAGATCGGACGCACGGCGACCGGCGCGGCCCCCGGGCCGACGATGAGCGACCCGCGATCGGGCAGGGCGACTCCCGCGATGCGCAGAAGCACGACGTCCAGCGGCTGCGGGCGCGGCTCGGCGCTCGCGGGAAGCTCGACGTGCGGGGACAGCAATCGGCGGGCGGTGTCTTCGTCTGCCGCGACGACGAGGAGATCGGCGGGTACCGGCTCTTCGACGCCTTCGGCACGCACGAGCCACGTGTCGCGCTCCCGACGGATCTCCGTCACGGCCGTTCCGGTGCGGATGTCGACGGCGTAGTCCCGCAGGCGTGCGTCGAGCGCATCGATCAGGCGGAACAGCCCGCCGCGCGGAGCCCGGCGCCGGGGTGAACCGGGGCGCAGGGTCTGCGCGACCGCGCCGCTGAGCGAGCCGGTCCGCGTGAGCGCGGGGTTGAGCGACGGGGCGGCGGCGTCGACGTCGATGTACTCGGGCGCGACGCCGTGGACGGCGAGCACGTACGGCGCCACGAGGCGGTCGCGCACACGCTCGCCCATGCGCGACGACACGAGCTCGCCGAGGCTGCGGCGCCGCCCGACGGTCAGGGGCGGGCGCACACGGTCGAGATAGGCCCTCCAGGCACCGCGCGTCTCGATGTGCCGCCGCACGTCCTCGGCCCACGGATTGGCGGGGATGCCGAGCACGGTCTCGGCGGGTGCCGGCGCGGGCCCGGCCGGACCGGCGCCGAGCCAGAGCTCGTCGTCGCGGGCGGTCTCGAGGTCACCGGCCAGCCCGACCTCGTCGATCAGCGTCGCGAGGGTCTTCGCCGACGCCGGGAGGCCGTCGGCCGCGGCATCCACCGTCAGGTCGCCCAGCGTCGCGCGATCGAGCGAGCCGCCGAGGTGCGGGCCGGCCTCGATCATGGTGACCCGCAGGCCGAGCCGCGCGCACTCGAGAGCCGCGACGATGCCCGCCATTCCCCCGCCGACCACGACGACGCGGGTGTCGTGGGCGTGGGTCACGAGATCCGTCATCCCCCCATCCTGCCGTCTCGCCGATGAGAACATGGAGAGCATGAGCCTGCACATCACCGACGACGCCGCCGCCGATCAGCTGCTGACCGAGAACCCGCTCGCGCTGCTGATCGGGATGCTGCTCGACCAGCAGATCGCCATGGAGACGGCGTTCACGGGGCCGCTGAAGATCCGCGAGCGCGCGGGCTCGGTCGACGCGGCGACGATCGCGGGCTACGACCCCGAGGAGTTCGTCGAGGTCTTCCGCCAGACGCCCGCCGTGCACCGGTTCCCCGGGTCGATGGCCGGCCGCGTGCAGACGCTGTGCCAGACGATCGTGGACGACTGGGGCGGCGACGCGTCGGCGATCTGGACCTCCGGCGACCCGGACGGCCCCACCGTTCTGAAGCGGCTCAAGGCGCTGCCGGGGTTCGGTGAGCAGAAGGCGAAGATCTTCCTGGCGCTGCTGGGCAAGCAGTACGGCTTCACGGGCGCCGGTTGGCGCGAGGCGGCGGGCTCCTACGGTGACGAGGGCTCGTTCCGCTCGGTGGCCGACATCGTCTCGCCCGAGTCGCTGACGAAGGTGCGCGAGTACAAGCGCGCGGCGAAAGCCGCTGCGAAGGAGGCTGCGAGCTCCTGATCACCGGGGGTTTTCGAAAAGGCTGGCGGAACACGGCGGATATGTTTGAGTAGTCGACAATCCGTTCCCCCGGTCTGCGCAAAGGAGCGCTCGAACCATGCGAATTCGTCGACCCCGAATACTGGCAGTCGCGGCGACCGCGGCCCTCGCCGCACCGCTGCTCGCCGCGACGGGAGCCGCCGCAGCCCCCACCGCCGCCGCCCCCGTCATCGCCAACGACTTCTCGACTCCATCGCTCGGTGACGGGCTGACGCAGAGCGGCGGTGGCGACTCGACCCTCGGCTACGCCGACGGAGCCCTCGTCGTGCAGGATCGCGACGCGGACTACGTCGGCGTCCAGACCGCGCCGGGGGTCCTCGAGCCCGAGACGACCTACACGGTCAGCGCCCGCGTCCGGCTCGCCCCGGGCACGCCCGACACCCAGGCGCGCTGGGTCGGGGTCCCGGGATACACCTGGATCGGCAACACGACTATCTCCGCCGACGACTGGACGACCGTCACCGGGACGTGGACGTCGCCGGCGACGACGGAGAGCGTCCGGCTCTACCTCGGCACGGCTGACATCACCGGCGCTGCCGCGTACACCTACCTCATCGACGACGTCACCGTCACGGCGACGGACGGCGGTCCGGGCACGGAACCCGGAACCGGTCCCCAAGCCCCCGGCACCGTCCTGATCGAGAGCACGTTCGACGACGGTTCCCTCGGCGCCTGGCAGCCGCGGGTCGGGTCGAGCGGCGCCGGACCGACCGTCCAGGCCGTGCCGGGCGGAGCCGACGAGTCGTCGCACGCGGCTCTCGTCACCGACCGGACGCACGAAGGCGACGGCATCCTCCTGGATGTCGCCGACACGCTGCTCGCGGGACAGACCCACGCGTTCTCGGCGGCGATGCGCTTCGCCCCCGGCACAGACCCCGGCCAGGGCCTCACCGTCTCGATGCGCACCGACGACGGCGGTACGGTCACCTACACCAACCTCCTGCAGGCCGAGAGCGTCTCGGCGGCCGGATGGACGACCGTCGCCGGCAACATCACCATCCCCGGATACGACGCCGCAGCCGAGCTCTACATCGAGGCCCGCTACAACTCCGGCAACACCTCGCCGTTCCTCGTCGATCAGGTCCGGGTCACGGTGCCCGAGGCCGGCGAGGGCGACCTCGATCTCACGCCGCTGAAGAACACGACCGACTTCCCCGTCGGCGTCGCGATCGATCAGCGCGAGACCGGCGGTGCGGCATCCGACCTGCTCCGGCACCACTTCGACCAGATCACGCCCGAGAACCACATGAAGGTCGAGGCCTGGTACGACGACCAGCAGCAGTTCCAGCGCCACCCGCAGGCCACCGCGCTGCTGGACTACGCCGCCGCGAGCGACCTGCGCCTCTACGGGCACGTGCTGCTGTGGCACGCCCAGACCCCGGACTGGTTCTTCCAGGATGCGTCGGGGCGCGAGCTCACCGACTCGGAGGCCGACAAGCAGCTGCTGCGCGACCGGCTCGCGACCCACATCGACGATGTCGCCCGTTCGATCGCCGACGACTACGGCCTCTTCGGATCCGAGACGAACCCCCTTGTCGCGTGGGACGTCGTCAACGAGGTCATCTCCGACCAGGTGACGCCCGACGGCCTGCGGACCAGCCGGTGGCACGACGTCCTCGGCGAGGAGTTCATCCACCTCGCCTTCCGGCTCGCCGACCAGGCGTTCAACGTCGACTACGCCGCCCCGGGCTCGGACCGGCCGGTGAAGCTGTTCATCAACGACTACAACACCGAGCAGGACGCCAAGGGCACGCAGTACGAGGCCCTCATCCGCCGGATGCTGGATGCCGGGACGCCGCTCGACGGGGTGGGCCACCAGTTCCACGTCTCGATCAACACCCCCGTCAGCGCTCTCGAGAGCACGCTCGACCGGTTCGCCGGTCTCGGCCTCATGCAGGCCGTCACCGAGCTCGATGTCACGGTCAATCCCGCCACCGCCGCGAACCTCGCGCGCCAGGGGTACTACTACCGCGACGCGTTCGACGTGTTCCGCGACTACCACGCCGGAGCGCCGGCATCCGAGGGCCTGTACTCGGTCACCGTCTGGGGGCTCACCGATGCCCGCTCGTGGCGCTCGGAGCAGGCACCGCTGCTGTTCGCGGGCGACCTGAGCGCGAAGTCGGCGTTCTTCGGCGCGATCGGCCAGGACGACGGGCTGCCGCCGCTCGTGACGACCGCGGATGTGTTCCGCGGCGACGTCGACCTCGACGGGGCGATCGTCGACTCCCCCGCGTGGCGCAACCTGCCAGAGCATCCGCTCACCGGCGACGCGGGCGGCTTCCAGACGCGCTGGAGCGACGACCATCTCACGGTGCTGGTCCGCTCGAACGTGCGCCCCGAGCGGATCGAGTTCACCTACGGCGACGGGCAGGCCGTCTTCGGCGCCGGCGGCGACCTCGCAGGACGGACCGTCGAGGCCGAGGGCGCGTTCTACTCCGTCGTCCGGCTGCCGCACGAAGCCCCCGCCGTGGGCGCGACAGCCGCGTTCGACGTCCGCGTCTTCGGTGCCGACGGGCTCGCGGGATCATGGAACTCGGCCGGGGCGACGGGTCAGCTGACCTTCTACGAGGAGCTGTCGTACCTCGAGATCCCCCGCGCTGACGGGATCACGGTCGACGCGGTCGTGGACGACGCGTGGGCCGCCGCCCCGCGGATCGAGACCGCCAAGCGCGTCGAGGGCGACGCCGCCGGGGCGAAGGCGACGGTCCGCACGCTCTGGCGCGACAACGTGCTGTACACGCTGTTCGAGGTCGTCGACCCCGAGATCGACACGTCGAACAGCGACCCCTGGAACCGCGACGGCGTCGAGATCTTCCTCGATCTCGGCAACACCAAGAGCGGGGCGTACGGCCCCAACGACACGCAGATCCGCATCACCGTCGACGGCGACGTCACCTTCGGCACGGGCAACGAGGCGCTCCAGCGGTCCCGGCTGCTCGAGAGCGCGACCGCGCGCACCGCGAACGGGTACATCGTCGAGGCGGCCATCGACCTCGTCGGTCAGTCGGGCGGACAGAGCGACGTTCCGCTCGGTGGCGCGGGCACCTTCCAGGGCTTCGACGCGCAGGTCAACGACGCCCGCGGCGGCTCGCGCTTCGCCGTGCACACGTGGGCCGAGCCGACCGGCACCGGCTACCAGACCACCTCGCGGTGGGGCGTCGTGCACCTCGTCGAGTCGGTGACCCTGCCCGGAGAACCGGGCGAGCCCGGCGAGCCCGGCGAACCCGACGCGTGGGCGACGGTCGACATCGGCGACGGCCGCGTGGCGCAGGGCGGATCGCTGCCCGTACGGGTCTCGGGCCTCGAGCCGCAGCAGCAGATCGGCGCCACGCTCTACAGCGATCCGATCGTCGTCAGCGGCATCCCCGCGGCCGATGCGTCGGGCGGGGTGCGCTTCGCCGTCGCCATCCCCCGCGACCTCGAGGTCGGAGAGCACACCCTCGTCATCACATCGCCCGGGTTCGACGACATCCGCGTTGCCGTGACGGTCGTGAGCGGCGCCACGGGCGGCAGCGGCGCGGGCGGCGGCACGTCCGGCGGGGGCGGCAGCCTCAGCGCGACGGGCGGCGAACTGCCGTGGGGCGCGGCGCTCGCCGCGGCGGTGCTGCTCACCGCGGGCGGACTGTTCCTGGCGCTGCGGCGCCGCCGCACCCGCTGACCCGCGAGCCCGCCCTCAGGCGCGAACGTCGGAGAAACGCGCGAACCTCGGAGTCCATCGCAGGATGGCTCCGAGGTTCGCGTCGTTCTCCGCCCGACGGTGCGTCAGGCGCCGCGCAGGCGCTCGGCGAGATAGCCCTCGAGCGCATCGAGCGCGATGCGCTCCTGTGCCATCGAGTCGCGGTCGCGGACCGTGACGGCGCGGTCGTCGAGCGAGTCGAAGTCGACGGTGACGCAGAACGGCGTGCCGACCTCGTCCTGACGGCGATAGCGGCGCCCGATCGCGCCGGCGTCGTCGAAGTCGATGTTCCAGCCGCGGCCGCGGAGCGCGTCGGCGACCTCGCGCGCCAGCGGCGATAGGCGCTCGTTGCGGCTGAGCGGCAGCACGGCCACCTTCACGGGAGCCAGGCGCGGGTCGAGGCGCAGCACGGTGCGGGTGTCGACGCCGCCCTTCGCGTTCGGCACCTCTTCCTCGTCGTAGGCGTCGACGAGGAACGCCATCATCGCGCGCGTCAGGCCGAACGAGGGCTCGATCACGTACGGCGTGTACTTCTCGCCGGATGCCTGGTCGAAGTAGGTCAGCGACTGACCGGATGCCTCGGAGTGGCTGCCCAGGTCGTAGTCGGTGCGGTTCGCGACGCCCATGAGCTCGCCCCACTCCTTGCCCGGGAATCCGAAGCGGTACTCGACGTCGATCGTGCCGGCGGAGTAGTGGGCGCGGTCGTCCTCGGGAACGTCGAAGCGCCGCATGTTGTCGGCGTCGATGCCCAGCTCGATGAACCAGTTCCAGCACGCCTCGACCCAGTGCTCGAACCACTGCTGCGCCTCGGCGGGCGGCGTGAAGAACTCGATCTCCATCTGCTCGAACTCGCGCGTGCGGAAGATGAAGTTGCCCGGCGTGATCTCGTTGCGGAACGCCTTGCCGACCTGGCCGATTCCGAACGGCGGCTTCTTGCGGCTCGCGGTGAGCACGTTCGAGAAGTTCACGAAGATGCCCTGCGCGGTCTCGGGGCGCAGGAAGTACAGGCCGGTCTCGTCGTCGACGACGCCGAGGTAGGTCTTCACGAGACCCGAGAACGACTTGGGCTCGGTGTACTGACCCTTCGTGCCGCAGTTCGGGCACGGGACGTCGCCGAGCCCGTTCTCGGCCTTGCGGCCCTTGCGCGCCTCGAAGTCCTCGATGAGGGTGTCCTCCCGGAAGCGCTTGTGGCACTGCAGGCACTCGACCAGGGGGTCGGTGAAGGTCGCGACGTGGCCGGAGGCCTCCCAGACGCGCTTGGGCAGGATGATCGACGAATCGAGGCCCACCATGTCGCCGCGGCCGCGGACGAACGTCTGCCACCACTGACGGCGGATGTTCTCCTTGAGCTCGGTGCCGAGGGGACCGTAGTCCCACGCGGAGCGCGAACCGCCGTAGATCTCCCCCGCCTGGAAGACGAACCCGCGGTGACGGGCGAGGGCGATGACTTTGTCGAGGCGGGACTGCTCGGCCACAGGTGGCTCCTCATGGTCGTTTTCGGGATGCGCCAGCGGCGCGGATGCCGCAGACAACGGCATCCCCGATTCTAGTCGCGCCGCGCAGGCCGACCCCGATACGGTCGAAGCACACATCGTTACGCACGGGAAAGGTCAGCATGGAAGCTCTATTCGCCGGAGGCGCGCTCGTGATCGGCGGCATCGCCGTGATCGCCGTCATCATCCTTCTGATCTTCCTGCTGATCATGGTGCGGGCCTGGTACAAGGTCGCCAAGGCCGACCAGGCGCTCGTCGTCGTCGGTCGCAACCAGAAGAACGCGGCGGGAGACTCCTCGCGCATCTCGGTCATCACCGGAGGCGGCGCCCTCGTCAACCCGCTGACCCAGCGCGCCGAGATGATCTCGCTGCGCGCACGTCAGATCAAGATGGAGCCCACGGCTCAGGCATCCAACGGCGTCACCGTCATGGTCGCGGGCGTCGCGCTCGTGAAGATCGGCTCGGACCCGGAGTTCGTGCGTCGCGCCGCCGAGCGCTTCCTGTCGCAGGACGGCGCGATCGAGCAGTTCACGACCGAGCAGCTCGAGGGCGCGCTCCGCGGCGTCGTCGCGACGCTGACCGTCGAGCAGCTCATGAAGGACCGCCAGAAGCTGTCGGACCAGATCGCCGAGGGCATCAAGAGCGACCTGCTGGCTCAGGGCCTCATCCTCGACTCGTTCCAGATCCAGGGCATCACCGACAAGAACGGCTACATCGACGCCCTCGGCGCGACCGAGGTCGAGCGGGTGCGCCGCGAGGCCGAGGTCGCCCGCATCAACGCCGCCCGCGAGGTCAAGGCGCGTCAGCTCGCCACCGACGAGGCGAACCTCATCGAGCAGACCGCGTACGACAAGAACTCCGCCGCCGCCTCCGCCGAGGTCGGCCGCGCACGCGCCGAGGCGGAGCAGGCCGAGGCCCTCGCCCGCGCGCAGCGCGAGCAGGACGTGCTGCTGCAGGCCGCCGAGAACCGGCAGGCCCAGCTCGACGCCGACATCAAGAAGGTCGCCGACGCCTCGCTCTACGAGCGCCAGCGCAAGGCCGACGCCGACGCGTACGCCGAGGTCAAGGCCGCCGAGGCCCGCGCACAGATCGCCGCGCAAGAGGCCGAGGCCACGCGCCTGCGCGCCCAGGCCGAGGCCGACGCCGTGCGCCTGGCCGGTGAGGCCCGCGCCGAGGCGATCGAGGCCGAGGCCGCCGCCATCGCCCAGAACCAGGAGGCCCTGCTCGCCCAGCGCGCGATCGAGGCCCTCGTGCCGCTGATGACCGAGTTCGCCCGCGGCTTCGACAAGGTCGGTTCCATCACGGTGCTCGGCGGCGACGGCGCATCGAGCCACATCGCCTCGGAGAGCGCGTCGAGCATGCGCGCGACCTTCGACGCCGTGCAGGCCACGACCGGCATCGATCTGCGCCAGATCATCCAGGGCCAGGCCACCGGCCGCGGCGTCGCCCAGGGCCTGCGCGAGGACGAGGCGGCGCCGGCTCCGGCTCCGGCTCCGGCTCCGGCTCCGGCGGAGCCTTCGGCGGAGTGACCCCGCGCTAACTCCTCAGATCCGACGACGCCCCGTCTCACCTCCCGCGTGATGACGGGGCTTCGTCGTCTTCGGACACCGGGATCTGAGGAGTTGCCGCTCGCGCTTGTCAACCGGGTGCGACACCGCGCCGAGGGTTCGTAGCGTCGGGGCATGACGTTCACTCCTCGCCGTGCCATCGTGACCGCTTCCGACTCGGGGATCGGTCGCGCGACCGCCCTCGCCCTCGCCGACGCGGGCATGGATGTCGGCGTCACCTGGCACTCCGACGAGGAGGGCGCGAACGAGACCGCCGAGGGCGTCCGGGCCCGGGGTCGCAAGGCCGTCGTCGCGCAGTTCGATGCGACCGAGTTCGAGAAGGTGCCCGGCGTCATCGAGCACCTCGCCGCGGAGCTCGGCGGCCTCGACGTCTTCGTCAACAACGCCGGCGGCGGCACCGGCGGACCCGTGCTCGACCTCGACCTCGACGGCTGGCGTACGGTCGTCGCGCTCAACCTCGACGGCGCCTTCCTCGGAATGCAGACAGCCGCGAAGCTCATGGCGGATGCCGGCGACGGCGGCCGCATCATCGCGGTGACGAGCGTCCACGGCTCGCAGCCGCGGGTCGGCTCGGCCGCCTACGTCGCCTCCAAGCACGGGCTCGAGGGCCTCGTGAAGACGATGGCGCAGGAGCTCGGCCCCCGCGACATCACGGTCAACTCGGTCGCGCCGGGCGAGATCGCGACCCCCATCAACGACATGGAGGGCGACGAGGCCGAGAAGACCCACCGTCCCGGCATCCCGATCCCGCGCCCCGGTAAGCCCGAGGAGATCGCCGCCGTCGTGGCCTTCCTCGCCTCGCCCGCATCGTCGTACGTCACCGGCGCGACCTGGGTCGTCGACGGCGGGATGCTGCAGATGGGACCGCAGGCCGGCTCGCACCTCGAGTCCGACGACTGGCGCGACGCCGGCGCGGAGTAACCGCGCCGCGCGGGGCGCAGGTCAGGGCCGGACGAGGAGGTAGCCGCGCTCGTCGTCGAAGCCGCCGACGGAGAGCCCGGCCGCGAAGTGCTCGAGGAACTGCGCGCGCACGCGGTCGCGCCAGGCGTCGGCTTCAGCGGGAGAGGTGGCCCGGATGGC
Source organism: Microbacterium sp. Yaish 1 (assembly GCF_002245215.1). Classification (GTDB taxonomy): domain Bacteria; phylum Actinomycetota; class Actinomycetes; order Actinomycetales; family Microbacteriaceae; genus Microbacterium. The sequence continues at coordinate 1,818,102 of NZ_NPMR01000001.1, read as the reverse complement.
GTGGATGTCGTCGGGCACCTCGATCGTCGCGACGATCCGGTCGTCGGACGGACGCTCCTGCGGCGGCGCGGCGAGCGGCCACGTCACCATGAGACGGTCGGTGACCTCGCCGCGGTTGATGCCGTCGTCCATGAGCCCGTACTGGTCGACGAGGTAGTCGCTGATGCGGGCTCCGAGCACCTGCAGGTTGAAGTGCGCGTTGCGTGCGAACAGCGGGTCGAACGTCCAGGTGATGGTGCCGACCTCGCGCGCGAAGGCCCACGCCCGCTGGTGCTGCTTGAGCACGCGTCCGAGCCCCTGCTGCTGGTACTCCGGCAGCACACCGGTCACGTGCGAGTGCATCGACCGCGCTCCGGGCTCGGCGAAGAACGCCACCGATGCCCCGATGACCCGGTCGCCGTCGAAGAGGCCGACCACGTAGTTGCCGGAGTAGGCGAGGGCGCGCATGAGGTTCGTGGGCACCGAATCGCGGTCGCCGCCCCACACCTCGCGCAGCACCGCGGCGCCGGCGAAGATGTCGGCGACGGTCTCGAGGGGGCGGATGTCGATCCCCGCGGGCACGTCGGCTTCGATCGGGGGAACGCTCTCGCTCATGAGCCCACCCTACGCCGCCGCGGATAGCCTGAAGGGATGGCATCGGGCGACGACCAACGACGAAGACTCACCCGGATGCCGCGGCAGGGTGCGATCGTCGCCGTGCTGGCCATCGCGGGGCTGGCCTCGTCGTTCATGTTCACGCTCGTCGTCCCGATCCAGTCGAAGCTGCCGGAACTGCTCGACGCGAGCCGCGAGGACACGGCGTGGGTCGTCACCGCCACGCTGCTCGCCGCGGCGGTCTTCACACCGATCGCGGGGCGCCTCGGCGACATGTACGGCAAGCGCCGCATCGTGCTCGTGCTGCTCGGCCTGCTCATCGTCGGGTCGATCGTCGCGGCGCTGTCGACCGACATCGTCGGCGTGATCGTCGGGCGTGCACTGCAGGGCGCGGTGACGGGCGTCGTGCCGCTCGGGATCTCGATCATGCGCGACGTGCTGCACGAGAACCGCGTCGACGCGGCGATCGCGCTGATGTCGGCGACCCTCGGCGTCGGCGGCGCCGTCGGCATGCCCGTGAGCGCGCTCATCACCGAGACGAGCGACTGGCACGTGCTGTTCTGGATGTCGGCGGGCCTGGGCGCGATCGTGCTCGTGCTGGTCGTGCTCATCGTTCCGCCGAGCGTGCTGCGGACGCCCGGCCGCTTCGACCTCGTCGGGGCGATCGGGCTCGCGATCGGTCTGACCGGCGTGCTTCTCGCCGTCTCGCGCGGGAACACGTGGGGCTGGACGTCGGCGGCGACCCTCGCATGCGGCCTCGGCGGCATCCTCGTCCTGCTGGTGTGGGGCTGGTTCGAGCTGCGCATCGCCGATCCGCTGCTCGACCTGCGCGTCGCCGCTCGCCCGGCGGTGCTGCTGACGAACCTCGCGTCGGTCGCGATCGGCTTCTCGCTCTTCGCCTCGAACGTGTCGTACCCGCAGATGCTCGAGCTTCCCGAAGCGGTCGGCGGCTTCGGGCTGACGCTGCTGCAGGCGAGCCTGATCGTCATGCCGGCGGGCCTGGTGATGATGGTGCTCTCGCCGTTCTCGGGACGCCTGGCGCGCACCGTCGGCCCCCGGCTGCTGCTCGTGCTCGGCTCGATCGCCCTGATCCTCGCCTACGGATTCTCCCTCGTGTGGGCCTCCGAGGTGTGGCACCTGCTCGTGGCGAACCTCCTCATCGGCGTCGGCATCGGCTTCGGCTACGCCGGCATGCCGATGCTCATCATGCGCTCGGTGCCGCCCACCGAGACGGGCGCGTCGAACGGGCTCAACGCCCTGTTCCGCTCGCTCGGGACGAGCACCGCCGCGGCACTGATCGGCGCCGTGCTCGCCGCGTTCTCCCTCGAGCGCGACGGTGTGGCCGTGCCGACACCGGCGGCGTTCCAGATGTCGTTCGCCCTCGGCCTGGGCGCCGCCGTGATCGCTCTCGCCGTCGCGCTGTGCATACCGCAACGCCGCGATCCGCACGAGGCGCGCCCGTCGTTGCCCTGAGCGGCGTATCGTCGGCATCCATGAGCCACGAGGACGCAGCCACCACCGCATCCCGCCCCCATCCCTCCGGCGACAGCCGGAACGACCGCCGCTTCTTCGGGCAGCCCTGGGCGCTCACGCACATCTTCGGCGTCGAGCTGTGGGAGCGCTTCAGCTTCTACGGCATGCAGATCGTCCTGGTCTACTACCTCTACTTCTCGGTCTCGCAGGGCGGGGCGGGCCTGCCCGAGCCCACGGCCCTCGGCATCGTCGGCGCCTACGGCGGAGCGGTTTATCTCTCCACGATCCTCGGCGCGTGGATCGCCGATCGCCTGCTGGGCTCCGAGCGCGTGCTCTTCTTCAGCGCGATCATCATCGTCGCGGGCCACGTCGCGCTCGCGGTGCTCCCGGGGCTGCTGTCGGTCGCGGTCGGACTCGTGCTGGTCGCGCTCGGCTCGGGCGGGCTGAAGGCGAACGCCACGGCGGTCGTCGGATCCCTCTACTCCGAGCACGACCCCCGCCGCGACGCCGGATTCTCGCTGTTCTACCTCGGCATCAACCTCGGCGCCTTCGCGGGGCCGCTCCTCACGGGCTTCCTGCGCACGAGCCTGGGCTTCCACTGGGCGTTCGGGGCCGCCGCGGTCGGCATGACCATCGGCCTGATCCAGTACGCGATCGGACGCCGGTCGCTCCCCGAGGCCGCGCGTCGCGTTCCCAACCCGCTCCCCCGGTCGCGCTACCCGCTGGTCATCGGCATCGCCGTGGCGGCGATCGCGGCCATCGCGCTCCTCATCGCCCTCGGGGTCATCCGGGCCGACAACCTGTCGCTCGTCGTCGTCATCGTCGTCATCGCGGCGACGATCGCCTACTTCACCGTGATCATCTCGAGCTCCCGGATCACCTCGACCGAGCGGTCGCGCGTGTACGGCTTCATCCCGCTGTTCATCGTCAGCGTCGCCTTCTGGTCGCTGTACCAGCAGCAGTTCACCGTCATCCCGATCTACGCCGAGAAGCGGCTGGACCGGAACATCCTCGGATGGGAGATGCCGCCGGACTGGGTCAATTCCATCAACCCCGTGTTCATCATCATCCTCTCGGGGGTCTTCGCGGCCCTGTGGACGAAGCTCGGAACACGTCAGCCCTCGACGCCGATCAAGTTCGCCGCGGGCGTCATCGTCATGGGACTGGCGTTCCTGCTCTTCCTGCCGTTCGCCTCGGACGGCCCCTCGGCGACGCCGCTGCTCGCCATCGTCGGCATCCTGTTCGTCTTCACCGTCGCCGAGCTGCTGATCTCGCCCGTCGGGCTGTCGGCCGCGACGAAGCTCGCACCGGCGAGGTTCCAGACGCAGATGGTCGCGCTGTTCTTCCTCTCGGTCTCGCTGGGTACGGCCATCTCGGGACTGCTCGCGCCCTTCTACGACCCCGAGAACGAGGTGCCCTACTTCTCGATCCTCGCCGCCATCGCGATCGTCCTCGGCCTCGCCCTCGCCGCGGCCCGAAAGCCGGTGCTCGCGCTCATGCGCGACGTCCGCTGACACACGCGGGAGAATGGAGGCATGTCCTCCTCCGCCGTGCGCCGCTCGAACCCCACCGCCTGGGCCGCCTTCTGGATCGGCCTCCTCGGGCTCATCCTCATGCCGATCCCGCTGTTCATCGGCTTCGTCCTCGGCGGGGGCCTCTCGCTCGTGGCCGCCGTGCTCGTCGTGATCGCACTCCTGAAGGGCCTCGCCCGCAGCGGATCAGGCATCGCCCCGGTCGTGTTCGCCGGCATCTTCGTGCTGCTGACGTGGGGCGGCATCTCGGTCGGCGGCGGCATCGTCTGGTGAGCGCCCGCGCGGGCGGCATCGTCACACGATGACGGCCGGATGCCGGGCCGCTGCGGGCCCGGCGCTAGAGTCGCGGGCGCACCCGATGAGAAAGCGACGCTCATGACCGAGATCACCACGACCACCGCCGGCAGCCTCCCCCGCACGCAGGCCCTCATCGACGCGAACCGCGCGCGCACCTTCGCCGACGACGGCTTCACCCTGCAGTCGAGCCCCGAGTTCACGGAGCTGACCGCGCAGGCGGTGGCCGATGTGGTCGCGCGCCAGCGCGAGGCGGGCGTGACGCAGGTCGGCGACGGCGAGTTCGGCAAGGCGATGTCGAACGCCGTGGACTACGGCGCGTGGTGGTCGTACTCGTTCCAGCGGGTGAGCGGCCTGTCGCTGACCGAGGTCAACGCGTTCAACGAGCCGCCCGTGCGCTCCGAGCCCGGCCGCATCCGCCTCACCTCGTTCCTCGACCGCCGCGACCGGCAGCTCTTCCCCGCCGTCTACGCCGAAGCCGTCGAAGCGGGGGCGACCGCGACCGCGTTCCCCACGACGACCGGACCGATCGCCTACCGCGGGCACGCGGCCGTGGCATCCGACATCGCCAACCTGAAGGCCACGCTGCGCGACGGCGAGCAGGGCTTCCTCACCGCGATCGCCCCCGGCTCGGCCGCACGCGTGCGCAACGAGTACTACGACGCCGACGAGGAGCACATCTTCGCGTGGGCCGACGCCCTGCGCGAGGAGTACAAGGCGATCACCGACGCCGGTCTCATCGTCCAGCTCGACGACCCCTCGCTCGCCGAGAACTTCGACCAGATCAACCCGGAGCCCGAGATCGCTGACTACCGGGCGTTCACCCGCATCCGCATCGAGGCCATCAACCACGCGATCGCGGGGCTCCCGAAGGAGCTCGTGCGGCTGCACCTGTGCTGGGGCTCGTGGCACGGACCGCACACGACGGACGTCGCTCTCGCCGACATCCTGCCCGTCGTGCTCGAGGCGAACGTCGGGTCGATCTCGTTCGAGGCCGGCAACGTCCGCCACGAGCACGAGTCGGGCGTGTGGGCGGAGACGTCCGTGCCCGATGACCTGGTGCTCGTGCCCGGCGTCGTCAGCCACGCGACCAACGTCGTCGAGCACCCCGAGCTCGTCGCTCAGCGCATCGAGCGCTTCGCGAGCATCGTCGGGCCCGACCGCGTGATCGCCTCGACCGACTGCGGGCTCGGCGGCCGCATCCACCCCGACATCGCCTGGGCCAAGCTCGCCTCGCTCGGCGAGGGTGCCCGCATCGCGGCCTCGCGCGTCTGACCCTTCCTCCCCGCGGCGGCCGGCCCGCGATGCAAGAGATCATCGACGACACCCCGGGGAACGGCATCCACCAGCGGGGTGTCGACCAGGATCCATTGCATCCGCGACCGCGGGCGCCCAGCCGATTCGACTAGCGTGAAAGGTCGCAGGACACCGCGAGAGGGAGCCATGACCGACACACAGCCGCAGATCTTCGAGCCCGAGGGCCGCGCCATCCCCTACGTCGAGGATGCCGGCAGCGAGCCGGTCCTGGTGCTGATCCCGGGGTACAGCAACGTCGCCGCTCTCGGCACCCTCGCGCACGTGCTGGCCGAGGAGGACTTCCGCATCCTGCGGGTCGGCTACCGCACGGCCCAGACGGAGGGCGTCACGCTGCACGACCTGGCACAGGATGTCGTCGACGTCATGGACCACGTCGGACTCGGCGACGCCTGGGTCGGTGGGCACGCCTTCGGCGGCGCCGTCGCGCGCATCGTGTCGATCGACCACACCGACCGCGTGGACGGCGTGCTGCTGCTCGGCGCGGAGGGCGACGAGCCCCGCACCGACCTCGAGCCGCTGCAGGCGGCAGCCGCGGCCTCGGTCTCGGCGGACGAGTGGCGGGCGCTGGCCCCGACGGTGCCCGTCATGCTCATCCAGGGCGGCGACGACGACGTGCTGCCGCCCGCGAACGGCGAGCGTCTGCAGGCCGCCGCTCCCGGCCTCGTCAGCCTCGTGACCCTCGAGGGCGGCGGGCACCTCTTCCCGGCGACCCACGCCGGCGAGGCCGCGTTCGTCATCGAGGACTACCTAGACGTCGACTGACCCCCCTTCCCCCTCCCTTCCCCGTCGACCCGCCAGGAAACGCGGATGCCGCACCTGCCGCATCCGCAGAATCTGGCGAGTCGACGGGCTGAGCGTGCCGGCACCGCCCGGCGGACAGGGCAGAATCGAAGGATGACCGACTCTGCGCTCCACCCCGCCCACGCCTGCCTCATCGTGCACGGGCAGGACCAGCCGGGCATCATCGCCGCCCTGTCGGCGATGGTCACCCGTGTGGGAGGCAATATCGTCGCGTTCGACCAGTACTCCGACGACCCGACCGGAGGCGCCTACTTCTGCCGCGTGGTCTTCCACCGGCCGAACTTCGCGGTCGACCGCCCGTCGATCGAAGCCGAGATCGGCGAGACGCTCGCCGGTTTCGATCTGCAGTGGTCGCTGACCGACCAGTCGGTGCCCAAGCGCATGGCGATCCTGTCCTCGAAGCAGGACCACTGCCTGCTCGACCTGCTGTGGCGCCACCGCCGCGGCGACCTCCCCGTGACGGTGCCGATGGTCGTGTCGAACCACACCACCTCGGCCGAGGACGTCCGCTCGTTCAACGTCCCGTTCTTCCACGTCCCCTCGACGCCCGGCCCCGACAAGTCGGCGTCCGAGGCCGAGATCCTGAAGCTGCTCGTCGGCAACGTCGACTTCGTCGTCCTCGCCCGCTACATGCAGATCCTGTCGTCGGACTTCCTCGAGAAGCTGGGCGTTCCCGTCATCAACATCCACCACTCGTTCCTCCCCGCCTTCATCGGCGCCGAGCCCTACAAGAAGGCCAAGGAACGCGGCGTCAAGCTCATCGGCGCGACGAGCCACTACGTCACGACCGACCTCGACGAGGGGCCGATCATCGAGCAGGACACGATCCGCGTGACCCACGCCGACACCGCGGCCGAGCTCGCCCGCCGCGGCGCCGACGTCGAGCGCCAGGTGCTCTCACGCGCGGTGCTGTGGCACGCGCAGGACCGCGTCATCCGACACGGCAACCACACGATCGTCTTCTGACCGCGCGCGGGGTCTCTCGCTAGCCCGGGCGGCAGCTCGCAGGCGGGGTCTCAGCTCGCGGGCTGCACCGGCTCGAAGTCGTCGGGGCCCGTCTTACCGGTCGGCGACAGGAAGATGCGCGTCGTGTCGCCGGGGTCGGCGGGATCGAACACGAGCGGACGCGTATCGCCGACCGCCGGCACCTCGCGTGGCGCGATGAGCACCATGGTCGTGACCCACCGATCGGTGCCGACGGCATCGGTGAACTTCGCCACGAGCGACGCGGCCATCCGCGACGCGTCGTGCGCCGGCAGGGGTGCGTCGACGATCTCCGCGTCCACGCGCGAGCCGGAGGCCAGAAGGCGCGAGATGACCGCGTTGTTGCGGCGGCGCGTCGCGAGGGAGCGCACCCGTGCGATGTAGCTGAGCACCGCGAGAAGCGCGAAAAGACCGGGCAGCCACCACTGGCCGGCGTACAGGATCCACTCGCCGACGCCCCACGGCTCATTCTGTCCGAACGTCGGGTCGACGGCGACGCCGACCGCGTCGGGCGCGATCCACATCGTCGTCGCCACCCACGTGCCGATCGCCAACCCGGCCAGAATGATCGTGAGCGGCCCGATCGCGGCGTAGCCCTTCTCACGGGGGCTGAAGCGGTGGTTCCACTTGCCGTACTGCCCGATGCAGACGATCAGCAGAAGGATGCCGACGGGCAGGCCCCACCCGCGAAGAGCCAGGGGGACGCCGGTGTCGCGGGTGCCGAACACGCTGTTGATGTTCACGACCCGCAGCTGCTCGAAGATGCCGCCGATGGCGAACCCGACGACGCCCGCGGCGGCGACGGACAGGATGCCCCAGATCAGGCTCGCGGTCAGCGCGGAGGCGGTCCCCCGATACTTGGCCTGTTCACGTCGTGCGGCTTCTCGGGGGTCCAGCAAACTCACTCCCCCAGGCTAATGCTCCCCGGACGCGTGTCAGAAGACGTACTCCATGAGGTCGAATCCGAACGCGCGGAACGCCTCATGAGCGCGCAGGCGGTCGCTCATCGACAGGTCGTCGAACCCGACCAGCAGCGCGTACGACACCCCGGCACGGGGGCCGGCGAGCACACCGGCCTCGGCGCGGATGCCGTCGGCCCGACCGGTCTTGTTGACGAACAGCAGCTCGTGCTTGTCGTCGTCGTGCGCGAAGGGATCGAGTCCGGTCACCGAGCCGACGAGCGACAGATCGTGGTTCAGACTCAACCACTCGGACACCTGGGCGCTCACGCCGGGCGAGACGACGTCGGTGTTGACGAGGGCCGCGAACATCGCGGCGAGCTCGCGCGCCGTGCCGAGAGCGTAATGCGGCGCATCGTCGGGCCCACGGCTGTCGCGGAACCGGTCGAGCAGCGCGGTGCGCGGCATCCCGAGGCTTCCGATCCGCGCGCGCACGGCATCGAGGCCGACCCGCTCGAGCAGGGCATTGGCGGCGAGCGCGTCGCCGGTCGACGCGGCCAGGACCGCGAGATCGCCGAGCGGCAGCGCGGGCGCCGCGAGATGGCGCCAGAGCCCCGCGACCGCGACGTCGCCGACGGTCGACCGATCGACGATCTCGAGCGGGTCGAGGGTTCCGGCCTCGAAGCGCGCCGCCACCTCGATCAGCAACGGGACGATGCCCATGCCCGCGACCGGCAGCGTGACGAAGTCGTCGCCCGCGAGCACCGGTGTGCCCCGGTCGAGGTCGCTGACCCGCACCGACACCCGCGCCCCGGATGCCGCCAGAGCGTCGAGCGCCTTCTCGGTCGACGCGAACCCTCGACGCGGCACGCCGGAGCGACGGCGCGGGCGCGCGCCGGCGCGCCGCTCCGCGCGCGAGCGGGCGGTCCCGGAGGAGGATTCGGATCCGTCCACCGTCATGTTCTCGTCTCCGTCGGAGTCAGTCTGAGCGATTCGGTTCGGGTGATCACCAGATCGTGACGCGGCGCTCGGGCGCGAGCCACAGCTCGTCTCCCTCGGTCACGCCGAATGCGTCGTAGAACGCATCGATGTTACGGACGATCTGGTTGCAACGGAACTCGTTGGGGGCGTGCGGGTCGATCGTCAGCAGCCGGATGGTCTCGGCGTCACGCCCCTTCTGCTGCCAGATCTGGCCCCAGCTGAGCAGCAGCCGCTGCACACCCGTGAAGCCGTCGATCACGGGGCCGTCGGGCGCCTCGGCCAGCTCTTCCTCCGTCATCGTGGCGGCGAGGTGGAGCCGGTACGCCTTCAGGGCGATGCCGAGGCCGCCCAGATCGCCGATGTTCTCGCCGATCGTGAGCGCGCCGTTGACGGTGTGCTCCTCGCCGAGCCCCCGCGGCACGAGCGCGTTGTACTGGTCGATCAGTGCACGCGTGCGGTCTTCGAACGCAGCGCGATCGGCGTCGGTCCACCAGTCGTTGAGCGCGCCGGTGCCGTCGTAGGCGCTGCCCTGGTCGTCGAAGCCGTGCCCGATCTCGTGGCCGATGACCGCACCGATGCCGCCGTAGTTCGCCGCGGCGTCGCGCTCGGACGAGAAGAAGGGCAGCTGCAGGATCGCCGCGGGGAAGACGATCTCGTTCATCAGCGGGTTGTAGTAGGCGTTGACCGTCTGCGGCGTCATGTGCCACTCGTCACGGTCGATCGGCTGGCCGAGCTTGGCGAGCTGACGCTCGTACTCCCACTCGGTCGAGCGCAGGACGTTGCCCAGGAGGTCGGTGGGATCGATCTCGAGCGCGGAGTAGTCCTTCCAGCGGTCGGGGTAGCCGATCTTCGGAGTGAAGGCCGCGAGCTTCTCGAGCGCACGCTCGCGCGTGGCCGGCGTCATCCATTCGAGGCCCGTGATCGACTGCCGGTACGCCTCGATCAGGTTGTCGACGAGGGCATCCATCTCGACCTTGGCCTGCGGCGGGAAATGCCGCTCGACGTAGATCTCGCCGACCGCTTCACCGAGAGCCGCCTGCACGATGCTGACGCCCCGCTTCCAGCGCTCGCGGTTCACGGGCACGCCGGTGAGCTGCGTCCCGTAGAAGGCGAAGTTCTCGGCGACGAACGCGTCGGGCAGGAACGGCGCCGACGCACGCACGACCTGCAGCCGCAGCCAGGCCTTCCAGTCGTCGAGGTGCTCGTCGGTCAGCAGCGTGCCGAGCCCGGAGAGGAAGCTCGGCTGGTTGACGTTGATCTCGGCGAAGCCGTCGCGGTGCCGGGGAGCGAGACCCTCGAGCCACGGGTCGAGGTCGACGCCCGCGAGGGCTCGCACCTCGTCCCACGTGTGCAGGTTGTATGTCGCCACGGCGTCGCGGTTGCGGACGTTGTCCCAGTGGTGCGTGGCGAGCTCGGTCTCGAGCCGGACGATGCGGTCGGCCTGCTCCGCGGCGCCCTCGACGCCGGCGAGCTCGAGCATGCGCTCGGCGTAGCCGCGGAACGCGGTGCGCGTGGCGGCGAAGCCGTCGAGACGGTAATAGCTCTCGTCGGGAAGCGACAGCCCGCCCTGGACGAAGAACACGACATAGCGCTCGGGGTTGCCCGGGTCGGGCTCGATGAATGTGCCGATCATGCCGCCGATGCCCTCGCGCTCGAGCTCGCCCACGGTGCTCAGCAGCGCCGGGATCGAGTCGACCGCGTCGACCCGCGCCAGCTGCGGGCGCAGCGGCTCGGCGCCGAGCTCGTCGATACGGGCCGTGTCCATGAAGCTCGTGAACAGGTCGCCGATCTTGCGCTGCACCGTGCCCGGCTCGGCCGACGTCGCGTCGTCGATGATCGCCCGGACGTCGCTCTCGGCCTGCTCGGCGATGACGTGGAACGAGCCCCAGCGCGCCTTGTCGTCGGGGATCTCGGTGCGCTCGAGCCAGCTGCCGTTGACGTGCCGGAACAGATCGTCCTGCGGTCGGATCTCGGGGCTCAGCTCGGCGATGTCGATACCGGAGGGGAGGACGGGGTCGGTCATGGCACCCATGCTAGGCCGACCGGACGACAGGAACTTCCGAGGGCGTTCAGCGTTCTGTGGTGGTACATCCCTCGGCAACCGGGATGCCGGCGAAACGGTCCCTCGTCCAGTCGAACAGCTCGTCGATGAGGGGCGACGGACGCTCGACGACTCCCGCGTGCTCGAACCCCGCGTACGTGCGGAAATCGACGTCCTGACCCGCCGCGCACATCCGGTCGACGAAGGCGGCCTGGGTCTGCACGGGAATGACGCTGTCGGCTCCGCCGTGCGCCAGCAGCACGGGCGCCGTGGAGCGAAGCGGTGCCGTGTTCTCGCGCAGATGACGACCGAGCACCCCGGATGCCGGCGACCGCGAGAACAGCGCGGGATCCCGGCTCATCCCGAGCGCGGCAGCCACCGAGAGCACGATCGTCGGGTCGGACAGGCACCGCTCCGACATCTGCCGCAGCACCGTCTCGGCGCCGGGGCGCACATAGTCGCGGTACTCGATCTCGGGGTAGATCGCCGAGAACGAGGCGAAGGCATAGGAGGCGAAGATGCTCCCGCCTGTGACGCTGGAGATGCCCTGCACGAGAGCCGCCGGGTCGCTCGCCGGAGCGAGCGCGGCCACGCCCCGCACCCAGACCTCGGGGGCGTACTCCCGGGCGACGGCGCCCGTCCACAGCGCGGCAGCGCCGCCCTGCGAATGCCCCCACACGACGGTCCGCGCTCCGAGGTCGGCCTCCTCGAGCTCGCGCGCCGCGCGCACGGCGTCGAGCGAGGCGTGCGCGCTCGGCAGGCCGACGAGGTACGGATGAGGCCCCTCGGTCCCGAGTCCGATGTAGTCGGTGCCGACGACCGCCCATCCCTCCTTGATGGCTCGCGGCAGCATGTAGAACGCCCCCGCCCACAGTCCCCGCGGCTGCAGCGACGGGGCGCAGTGCTGCGCGAACCCCGTGGTGCCGTGGTTCCAGTCGATCACCGGCCACTGCCCGTCGCCCTCACGCGGCACCGCGACGATGGCGCTCGCGACGCGCACCTCCCCGTCGACGCCCGTCGTGGTGTACAGGATGCGCCACCCCCGGGCGCTCGCCGGGATGCCCGCCTCGAACGGCTCCGCCCGCACGAGACGTCCCGGCTCGTCGGGCAGGTTGCGCGGCGCCGCGTAGAAGTCGTCGACGACCGTCGATCCCTCGCGCAGCGGCGCGGTCACGATCGTCGTGGTGACCGCCAGCGCGACCGAGGCGATCGCGACGACCGTGCGCCCCCAGCGCCGACGAGGAGGTCCGTCCGCGCCCGAACGGTCGGCGGCCCGGTCGTCGCGGCGGCGGCGCAGCCGCGTCCAGAGGTCGACGACGCCGCTCATGATCAGCCGGGCGCCGAAGACGACGGCGGTCACCAGCAGGGTGATGTCGGGCCAGAACAATGCGAGCGCGCCGAAGATGACGCCCGACGCCCCGAACGCGGCGTCGGCGATGCGCGCATCCCACGTCCGTCCCCGCCCGAACGCCGCGATGACGCCGAGGATGCCGCCCCCGAGGAGCAGCACGCCCACGACGACGGCCACGACGCGCACCGTCAGTCCGGGCGCGAGGAGGACGATCGCTCCACCGACCAGCCAGGCGACGCCGGTCGCCGTGCGCCAGCGCGGCCGGTGCGCCTCGCCCTCCCGTCCGGTGAGCTCGAGCAGACCGGTCAGCGCCATTCCGCCGCCGATCAGCCAGGCGAGGACGTCGAGAGCGGTCGTGGGGCGGATGACGATGACGACGCCGAGCACGACGGCCGCCGCGGCGACGACGACGCGGACCCACGTCGGCAGCCGCGCGTGCAGGCGCGCGATCGCCAGGCGTTTGAGCAGCCGCATCCCCGTCCTCTCCCTCGGCCGATGATCAACGGTAACCGGGGATGCGGCGACGCAGCCCTAGGCTCGTCTCATGGCGCCCACGCTCAACCGCGAGATCCTGCGGCTGGCCGTTCCCGCCCTCGGGGCCCTCATCGCGGAGCCGATGTTCCTCATCGTCGATGCCGCGCTCATCGGCCACCTCGGCGTCGTGCCGCTGGCGGCCCTCGGCATCGCGGGCGCGGTGCTGCAGACGATCGTGGGCCTGATGGTGTTCCTCGCGTATGCGACGACGCCGGCGGTGGCGCGCCGCTTCGGGGCGGGCGACTCCACGAGCGCGGTGAGCGCGGGGATCGACGGGCTGTGGCTCGCGCTCGGTCTCGGCGCCGTGCTCGCGGCCGCCGGCTCGCTCGCGACCCCGCTGCTGGTCGGCCTGTTCGGCGCCGGGGAGGCCGTCTCGACGGATGCCGAGACCTACCTGCGCCTGTCGATGTGGGGGCTTCCGGCGATGCTCGTCGTCTTCGCGGCGACCGGGCTGCTGCGCGGGATGCAGGACACCGTCACCCCGCTGTGGATCGCCGGTCTCGGATTCGGGGCGAACGCCCTGCTGAACGTCCTGTTCATCTACGGCTTCGGGTGGGGGATCGCCGGATCGGCCATGGGCACCGTCATCGCCCAGTGGGGCATGGTCGGCGCCTACGCCGTCGTGATCGGCCGTCTCGCCGCCCGGCATTCGGCGTCGCTCCGGCCGCGCGCCGACGGCATGCGCGGGTCGGCGCGTCTGGGCGGCTGGCTGTTCCTCCGCACGGTCTCGCTGCGGGCGGCGCTGCTCGCGACCGTCGCGGTCGCGACGGGACTGGGAACGAGCGAGCTCGCCGGGTGGCAGGTCGCCTTCACGATCTTCTCGACCGCGGCCTTCGCGCTCGACGCCCTCGCGATCGCCGCGCAAGCTCTGATCGGACGCGGTCTCGGTGCCGGCGACGAGACGTTCGTCCGGCGCGTGCTCGGGCGGACCGTCGCGTGGGGCGCGTGGTTCGGAGTGCTCGTGGGCGGTCTGATCGCGGCGACGTCGGGAGTCATCGGGCTGCTGTTCACCGGCGATCCCGCGGTCGCCGCGCTCGTGCAGCCGGCCCTGCTCGTCCTCGCGATCGCCCAGCCCGTGTGCGGCGTCGTCTTCGTCCTCGACGGCGTTCTGATGGGCGCGGGCGATGCGCGCTACCTCGCCCTCGCCGGCGGGCTCAACCTCGTGCCGTTCATCCCCGCGCTCCTGATCATCGGGGCGCTGCATCCCGACGGCGCGGCGGGCCTGGCCTGGCTCGCGGCGGCGTTCTTCGGCGTGTACATGATCGCCCGACTGCTCACGCTCGGCTGGCGCGTGCGCCGGGGCGCGTGGCTGCGCATCGCCGTGTGAACGGCGCCGTCCGCGCGAAACTGTGATCGGGTCGAAACCTCGCTCACGTGCGAACCTCAGCCTCGGCCCGTACCGTGGCGGCATGCCGAAGCTCACCTCTGTCGCCACCGCCGGCATCGCCGTGCTCGCGGTCGGGATGCTCGCTTCCGGCTGCGCGGAACGGACTCCGCCGGTCGAGGTCGCGACCCCGTCCGACGATGCACGCACGCTCCCCCGTCCCACCGCGGACGACGCCCAGCGCTGGGCCGACACCGTCATCCCCGAGAACGCGCTCGGCGGCGCCTCGTGGACTCAGCGCGAGGCGGGTGTCCTCGATCCCGGCGGCGAACCGATCATCTCGGTCTCCGCGGGCGAGGCCCCCGCCGTCGTGACGATCGCCTGCGTCACCGGCTCGGGCAGTCGGCTGACCTACACCGTGACGGTGAACGGCGAGACCCTCGACAGCGGTGAGGTGACCTGCGCGGCGGTCGACGAGAACGCCGAGGCTCACGGCATCCGCGACGTGCCCGCCGACGCCACGGTGGAGCTCAGCGCATCGGCGACGGGGTTGTTCGTCTACGCCGTCACGCCCGACCGTCACCCCGAGCGGTGACCTCCGGTCGGGGTGGGCTCACCGAGCCCAGCGCCGGCACCACTCGTACATGACGACGGCGCCGGCCGCCGACGCGTTGATCGATCGGGTCGAGCCGTACTGCGTGATCTCGACGACGACGGATGCCGCGGCCACGGCCTCGGCCGAGAGCCCCGGCCCCTCCTGACCGAACATCAGCACGGCCCGCTCGGGCAGATCGGCCCGGTCGACCGGAACCGACCCCGCGACGTTGTCGACCGCGACGATCGGGAGGTCGTTCTCGCGGGCCCACGCGGCGAAGGAGGCGACATCCTCGTGGTGGCGGACGTGCTGGTAGCGGTCGGTGACCATCGCGCCGCGGCGGTTCCAGCGCCGGCGTCCCACGATGTGCACCTCCGCCGCGCCGAACGCGTTGGCGCTGCGCACGATCGAGCCGATGTTCATGTCGTGCTGCCAGTTCTCGATCGCGACGTGGAAGGGATGCCGATGCTCGTCGAGGTCGGCCACGATCGCCTCGAGCCGCCAGTAGCGGTACTGGTCCACGACGTTGCGCCGGTCGCCGTCAGCGAGCAGCTGCGGGTCGTACCGGGGGTCGTCGGGCCATGCGTCCGGGCCGCCCGGCCACGGCCCCACACCCACCGGCAGCTGCGGCTCCGCGTCGGCGTCGGCGGGGTCGGGGCGGGTCACCGGGACAGGCTATCCCGCCGCCGCGGATAATCTGGAGTGTGCCCTCCCCCGCCGTCGACGACTACCTGAAGACGATCTACCACCACACCGAGTGGCAGTCGGCGCCGATCACCCCGTCGCAGCTCGCGGCGATGCTCGGGCTCGCACCGTCGACGGTCACCGAGATGGTGCGCAAGCTCGCCTCGCAAGACCTCGTGTCGCATCGCCCGTACGGCCCGGTGACGCTCACCGAGACGGGCCGCCGGCGGGCGGCATCCATCATCCGGCGTCACCGGCTCATCGAGACGTGGCTGGTGCGGGAGTTCGGGTACGCCTGGGACGAGGTGCACGACGAGGCCGAGGTGCTCGAGCACACCATCAGCGACCGCCTGCTGGCGGGCATCGCGGAGCGACTGGGCGATCCGCGCTTCGATCCGCACGGCGACGCGATCCCCGACGCCGACGGCGAGGTTCATCGCGAGCCGTTCGTGCTGCTCGCCGAGGCCACGATCGGCCACGAGGGCCGCATCCTGCGCGTGAGCGACCGCGACCCGGCGCTCCTGCGAGCGCTCGAAGAACGCGGCATCGACGTCGGTCACACCCTGATCGTCAGCGGACGCGACAGCGTCCAGCTCGACGGCGGCGGTTCCGTCGTGCTGCCGCCGGGCGCCGCCGCGGCCATCTGGGTCACCGCCTGAGCGCCATCAGCTCCTCGCGCGCGTCCGGCTCGCCTTCAGATACGGCCACGGTGTGCGGGTCGTGTGCTCGCAGTACGACCACAGGCGCGCGGCGATCTCGGGATCGCGCGTGATCGCCGCGGGCGTCGCGACGCGCGGTTCGCCCCGCAGCACACCGGCCGGGCCGTAGAACTCGCCGCCCGCGGCATCCGGATCCACCAGCGCGCGCACGAGCGGCCACGCCCCGCGCTCCTTCGACTGCGTCACGGCGACCTGGAGGTTGTCGGTGAAGCGCGTCATGCGCGTGGGCTCGTTGATCCCCGCGATGCCGCGGGTGCGCCCGCTCGTGGAATACCCGGGGTGGGCGACCAGGCTCGAGACGGGCACGCTCGCCGCCCGCAGGCGCTGGTCTGCCTCGAGGCCGAGCGAGGTCGTGGCGACCTTCGACTGGACGTACGCGCGCCAGGGCGAGTAGTCGCTCTCGAGCTCGATGTCGGTCGGGTCGTACTTCCAGATCGAGGTCGACACCGAGCCGACCCACACCATGCGGCCGCGACCGGCGGCGAGCGCGATGAGCAGCTCCCCCGCGAGCGCGTAATGGCCGAGGACGTTGGTGGCGAACACCAGCTCATGGCCGTCGGGGGTCGTGCGGCGCTGCCGGGGCGGGTGGACGACACCGGCGTTCAGAAGCAGACCGTGGAGGGGCTTGCGCCCGCGCGCGGTCGCCGCGGCGGCGCGGACGGAACCCAGGTTGCTCGTGTCGAGCAGCAGGGTCTCGATCGAGCCCACCCCCTCGGGAAGAGAGCGCGCGACCGAGGCGCGCGCGGTCGCGAGGCGCTGCGGGCTGCGACCGGTCATGATGACGTGAGCCCCGGCGGAGGCGAGCTGGAGCGTGGCGAAGTAGCCGAGCCCCGCGTTGGAACCCGTGACGAGGTACCGCTTGCCCGACAGGTCGGGAAGCTTGCGGGGATTCCAGTCGTCGCGGGCCACGAGTGAAGACTACGGCCGGATCGCCACGGCTAGGCTGGGGCCATGCGGACACGCGCCGATATCGAGTGCTGGCTCACGGACATGGACGGCGTCCTCGTCCACGAGAACCACCCCATCCCGGGTGCGGCGGAACTGCTCGCGCAGTGGCGCGAGACGGGCACGCCGTTCCTCGTGCTGACCAACAACCCCTTCTTCACGCCGCGCGACCTCAGCGCGCGTCTCGCGCGGTCGGGGCTCGAGGTTCCGGAGGACCGCATCTGGACGTCGGCGCTCGCGACGGCCGACTTCCTGCGGTCGCAGCATCCCGGCGGCTCGGCGTTCGTGATCGGCGAGGCGGGCCTGACCACGGCCCTGCACGAGGCGGGCTACATCATGACCGAGACCGACCCCGACTACGTCGTCGTGGGCGAGACGCGCAACTACTCGTTCGACGCCATCACGAAGGCGATCCGGTTCATCAACGCCGGCGCACGCTTCATCATCACGAACCCGGATGCCACGGGCCCGACCCCCGAGGGCGTGGTCCCCGCCACCGGTTCGTTCGCCGCCCTCATCTCGCACGCGACCGGCAAGAGCCCGTACGTCGTCGGCAAGCCGAATCCCATGATGTTCCGCTCCGCGATGAACCGCATCGGAGCGCACTCCGAGAACACCGGCATGATCGGCGACCGCATGGACACCGACGTCGTGGCGGGCATCGAGGCGGGCCTGCACACCGTGCTCGTGCGCACCGGCATCTCGGACGACGCCGAGATCGAGCGCTACCCCTTCCGTCCCGACGAGATCCTCGACTCCGTCGCCGACCTGCTCGAGGCGGAGCCGTACGAGACCGAGGACCCGGGCATCCTGTGAACGAGTTCGAGCAGAACCTGCTGCTGATCAGCGTCGCGCTCATGCTGACGACCACCCTCGTGATCGTGATCGTGCAGTTCGTCCGGCGACGGGGCGGAGACGACGAGTGATGTCGATCGTCCTGGCGCTCACGGGGCTCGCGGTGCTGCTGATCGCGCTCATCATCTTCGTGCGCAACCAGCAGATCGGCACCGACGGCACCAATCGCGGGTCGACGCGGCGCGGCATCATCCTGCTCATGTTCTTCGGCCTGCTGCTCGGCCTCGCCTCGCAGCTGCCCGTCTTCCGGGGCTGAGCCCGGGGCCGGCCGCCGGGAGTCAGTCGAGGATCGCGGTGGCCTCGACCTCGACGAGGACGTCGGGCTCGAAGAGGTAGTCGACCCCGATGAGCGAGGCCGGCGGCATCGGCGTGGGCAACCCGATCTCCTCGGCCACCTCCTGGACACCCGCCATGAAATCGGCGATGCGATCGGGCGCCCACCCCGTGACGTAGAAGGTCAAGCGGACGACGTCGCCGAGCCCCGCGCCCGCGCTGGCCAGCCCGGCGTGGGTGTTGCGCAGGGCGTGGGCGACCTGACCGGCGAGATCGCCCGGAGCGACGGGCCTGCCATCGGCGGTGCGGGAGATCTGGCCGGCGACGTGGACGTGGCGGGTTCCCGTGGCCAGGGCGACGTGGTGGTACGGAACGGGCTGCATCAGTGAATCGGGGGACGACAGGCGGACGGTCATGTGAAGCTCCTCGCATCAACGTTGGTATCTCATGGATACCTGGTGTTCGGAGGTCACTTCAACGAGACTGGGTAGCGTGACCGATACCGCCCCCGCCGCCACGGACCGATTCGAGATCAGGGCCCCGCACCGCGAGCTGCTCGACCAGGTGCTCGACCGCTGGTCGCTCGCGGTGCTGAACGAGCTGTGCGACGCACCCGCCCGGTTCAGCACCCTCAGGCGGGCGATCCCCGCCGTGACGCAGAAGTCGCTCACCGCGACCCTCCGGCGCCTCGAGCGCAACGGGATCGTCGAGCGCGTGGTCCTCAGCACCCGGCCCGTCGCCGTGGAGTACCGGATCACGCCGCTCGGCAAGACGCTGCGTCCGCCCGTCGACGTCATCCTCGCCTGGGCGTACGAGCACATGCCCCGCATCGAGGACGCACGTCGCCGCTTCGACGACGCGATGGACGAGACACCCCGGGCCGGGGAGGGGTCCTAGCGGCGCGATGGCCGTGCCGCCGACAGGCTCGACGGCGGTAAGCCTGGTTCCGGGGCGCGCCTACCCCGGTTCAGCCTGTCGACGGGACGCAGCGGACCCGCGCCCAGGACGGCGGGTCGGGCCTCGACTCGATGTCGACACGAGGCCGAACCGCCGACTGCTCGTCCCGTGCGCAGGCTCGGCGGCATCCGGGACGCCCCCGGCCGCCCTACCTCGCGGCTGAGCCTGCGCACGGGACGGGACGGGACGGGACGGGACGGGTCGGGCTCGGGCATGCGATGCGCCCGCGAACCAGGGAGCCCGGGCACCCCGGGTCAGACTGCGCCGGCGCGCACCTCGTCGAGGAACGGGTAGTCGGTGTAGCCCTCGGCGGTCGAGCCGTAGAAGAGCTCGGGCCGCGCCTCGTTGAGCTCGGCGCGCTGCTGCCACCGTGCCGCCAGGTCGGGGTTGGCGATGACGGGACGGCCGACGGCGACGGCATCCGCCCAGTCCGACGTCACGAGCGTCTCGGCCTCTTCGCGGGTCGTGGGCGACCCGAAGCCCGAGTTGAGGATGAACGGCGCGCCGGCCGTGCGGCGGATGCGCTGCACGAGGTCGCCCGTGGGGTCGGCGCTCAGCACGTCGACGAAAGCGAGCCCGAGCGGGGCGAGCCCCTCGGCGACAGCCGTGTAGGTGGCGAGGGCGTCGGCGTCGTCGTGCTCGAGCACGCCCTGGATGTTGTGCTGCGGCGACAGGCGGATGCCGGTGCGGTCGGCTCCCACGGCTGCGGCCACGGCCCGCGTGACCTCGACCGCGAAGCGCGCGCGATTCTCGGGCGACCCGCCGTACTCGTCGTCGCGCACGTTCGACACCGGCGAGAGGAACTCGTGCACGAGGTACCCGTTGGCGCCGTGGACCTCGACGCCGTCCAGCCCGGCCGCGAGGGCGTTGCGCGCGGCCTGCGCGAACTGCTCCACGACGAGGGGGATCTCCTCGCCGGTCAGGGCGTGGGCGATCGGCATGTCGGCCTTGCCCTTCGGAGTCCGGGTCTGCCCCGGCGCGGCCAAGGCGCTCGGACCGACGACCCGGTCGGCACCGGTGATGTCGGGGTGCGAGACGCGTCCGCCGTGCATCAGCTGCATGACGATGGTGCCGCCGGCCTCATGGACGGCGTCGGCGATGCGTCGCCAGCCCGCGATCTGCTCCTCGGTCTGGATGCCGGGCTGCCCGGGGTACGACTTGCCCTCGACGACCGGCCACGTGCCCTCCGTGACGATGAGCCCCTGCCCCGCACGCTGGCGGTAGTACTCGACCATCACGTCGGTGGGGACGCCGTCCTCGCCCGCGCGAGTGCGGGTGAGCGGCGCCATGACGACGCGGTTCGACAGGTTCAGGGCGCCGAAGACGGCGGGCTCGTACAGGCTCATACCCGATCGCAACCGCCTCGGCCCCGCGCACTATTCCTCCGCGGGGCGGTTCGCCTGGCAGTTCATGCCCCCTCACGCGGCAGGAAGCGGCGGATGCTGCCAGGTGAAGCGCCTTACTGCGGGGCGAGGCCCAGATCGTCGAGGTCGATCGCAGCGAGCCACTGCAGGCCGGCCTCCTCGACCGCCGACTGCGCGCCGGTCTTGCGGTCGACGATGACGGCCACGGCGACGGGCTCGGCGCCCTCACGCCGCAGCGCCTCGACGGCCTTGAGCGCGGACTGACCGGTGGTGGAGGTGTCCTCGACGACGACGACGCGCTTGCCCGCGACATCCGCGCCCTCGATCTGGCGGCCGCGGCCGTGGTCCTTGGGCTCCTTGCGCACGACGAACGCGTCGAGGGGACGACCCGAGTGCACCGACTCGTGCATGACGGCGTTCGCGATCGGGTCGGCGCCGAGGGTGAGGCCGCCGACGGCGACGACGCCGTCGATGTCCGAGATGAGGTCGAGCATGATGCGGCCGATCGCGGGCGCAGCGCGGTGGTCGAGGGTCAGCCGCCGCATGTCGACGTAGTAGGTCGCCTTCTTGCCGCTCGAGAGGGTGAAGTCGCCGTGGAACACCGCCTCGTCCTGGATCAGCCGGATGAGGTCCTGGCGGTCGGCTTCGAGCTCGGGCGTGCCTGCGACGGTCATGACCCCGATTCTACGAGCGACCCGCCCACGCCCTGTGCCGCCCGTCCCCGCCGACCGCCACCGCTCACACCACGACGAGGTCGACATCGCGGAGCTCGCCCGCGTCGACCGTGAGCGCGAGGAAGGTCTTGTGCGGCTGGCGGCGCCGGTCGGTGGGCGAGCCGGGGTTGAGCAGCCGGAGCCCGCGCGGGGTCGTCGTGTCCCAGGGGATGTGGCTGTGCCCGAAGACGAGCACGTCGTCGTCGGGGTAGGCCGCATCCATCCGCCGCTCGCGCCCCGGCGCGGCGCCGGTCTCGTGCACGACCGCGAACCGGACTCCCTCGATCGTGCGACGCGCGACCTCGGGCAGCCGGGAGCGCAGGTCGGCTCCGTCGTTGTTGCCCCACACCCCCAGCACCTCGCCGTGCCGCTCGAGCTCGTCGAGGACGGATGCCGCGACCCAGTCGCCCGCGTGGACGATGAGGTCCGCCGCATCCGCCGCGGCGAGCACGGCATCCGGCAGCGCCCGCGCCCGCCCGGGGATGTGCGTGTCGGCGATGAGCAGCAGTCGCGTGGCCATCCCCCGACGGTATCCGGATGCCGCGCAGCCGGCGACGTCCGAGGCGCCGAATAGGCTGGAGGCATGCGTCTTGCCACCTGGAACGTCAACTCGATCCGCGCTCGCGTCGACCGCATCGTCGGCTTCGCCGTGAACGAAGACATCGACGTCCTGGCGATGCAGGAGATCAAGTGCAAGCCCGAGCAGTTCCCGATGGAGCAGTTCGAGGCGGCGGGCTACCACGTCGAACTGCACGGCCTGAACCAGTGGAACGGCGTCGCGATCGCCAGCCGCGAGCCGATGACCGACGTGCAGATCGGTTTCCCCGGAATGCCGGGCTTCCTCAAGGGCCACGAGGGTCCCGACGCGCCGCAGGAGGCGCGGGCCATCGCCGCGACGGTCGGCGGCGTCCGAGTGTGGAGCCTGTACGTTCCGAACGGCCGGTCGCTCGACGACCCGCACTACGTCTACAAGCTGCACTGGCTGCAGGCGCTCGAGCAGTACACGCGCGACACCCTGGCAGCATCCCCCGACCTCGCCCTGGCCCTCACCGGCGACTTCAACATCTGCCCCACCCCCGAGGATGTCGGCGACCCGACGCTCGTCGAGGGCGTCACGACCCACGTGTCTCCGGCCGAGCGCGCCGCTTTCCAGGCGCTGCTCGATGCCGGGCTCGCCGACACGGTGCGCCCGCTGGTCCCGACCGGGTTCACCTACTGGGACTACAAGCAGCTGCGCTTCCCCCGCAACGAGGGCCTGCGCATCGACTTCATCCTCGGCTCGCCGGCCTTCGCCGACGCGGTCACGGGCGCAGCCATCCACCGCGACCAGCGCAAGGGCGAGGCGCCCAGCGATCACGTTCCCGTCGTCGTCGACCTCGACCTCGACGGTGGCGACGACGACGATCGCCCGATGATCTTCTGACCCTCGCGCCGGCCCCCGGGCTCCCCCGCGCGGGGGATGCCGCGCCCCGGTGCGCCCCGTAGCGTGGAAGGCATGTCCGTGGCCACCCCCGTTCCCGACGAGCGTCTCGCCCCGACGCCCGAGCAGCTGCGCAACGACCTGTGGCTCGCCGCCGCGCTGCTCGTGAGCGCGATCCTCAGCACCTGGCTCGGAAGCGTCGCCCAGGTCTGGGGCGACGATTCCCCGCACCTCGGCTGGGGCCTGCTCTACTGCGTCGCGCTGACGGCGCCGCTCGCCTTGCGTCGCCGCATCCCTGAGGTGTCGCTCATCGCCGTCGCGGTCGTGTACTTCATCGGCATGTCGGTGCACGTCCCCGAGATGTACGTCGGCAGCATCGCCCTGTTCATCGCGATGTACTCGGTCGGCGCCTGGGTCGTCGACCGGCGCCGGGCGATGATCGTCCGCGTCGTGGTCATCATCGGCATGTTCTTCTGGCTGCTGGCGGCCATGTTCCAGGCGGCGAGCGATCAGGGCAGCGACAGCGCCGCGGAGTTCTCGCTGTTCTCCCCGGTCGCGGCGATGATGATGCTGCAGTTCCTCTTCAACGTCGTCTTCTTCGCGGGGGCCTTCGCCTTCGGCGAGCGGGCCTACGCGGGCGCGCTCAGCCGCGAGGAGCTCGAACAGCGCACCCGCGAGCTCGAGCACGAGCGCGAGATCACCGCGGCCCAGGCGGTCGCGCTCGACCGCGTCCGCATCGCCCGCGAGCTGCACGACGTCGTCGCGCACCACGTCTCGGCGATGGGTGTGCAGGCCGGCGCCGCACGCACGGTGCTCGACCGCGACCCCGACGCGGCGCGGCGCGCGCTCACCGTGGTCGAGGAGTCGGCACGGGCATCGCTGACGGAGCTGCGGCAGCTGCTCGAGACGCTGCGGACGCCGGATGCCGCCGCGCCGCATGACTCGACGCTGCGGCTCGACGCGATCGAAGAGCTCGTGCGTTACTCGGAGGAGAACGGGATGCCGACCACCTTCAGCGTCGTGGGCGAGCCGGTGGCGGCATCCGAGGTCGCTCAGGTGAACCTCTACCGCATCGCGCAGGAGGCGCTGACGAACGCCCGCCGCCACGGCGGACCCGACGCACGGGCCGACGTGCGCCTGCGGTTCGACGGCGACGAGATCGAGCTCGAGGTCGCCAACGATGGGCGGGTGCGGTTCGGGTCGACACCGGGCCTCGGTCTCGTGGGCATGCGCGAGCGCGCGGCCGCATCGGGCGGATGGCTCGAGGCGGCACCGCGGCCGCGCGGCGGCTTCCTCGTCCGGGCCCGTGTTCCCGCGGGCGCGCGGTCGTCCCAGCCGAGCACCGAGGGGGTTCTCGCGTGAGCACGACCATCACGCCCACCCCCACGTCGGTCGTGCTCGTCGACGATCACGCCGTCATGCGGGCCGGGTTCCGCATGATCCTCGAGGCCAGCGGCGACATCCAGGTGGTGGGCGAGGCCGGCGACGGCGCCGAGGCCGTCGAGACGGTCGCCCGGCTGCGGCCCGACGTCGTCTTCATGGATGTGCAGATGCCGGTCCTCGACGGGCTCGAGGCGACCCGTCGCATCGTCGCCGACCCGCAGAACTCCAGCGCGGTCGTCGTCGTGACGACCTTCGACCGCGACGACTACCTGTTTCAGGCGCTGCAGGCCGGAGCCAGCGGCTTCCTGCTGAAGAACGCCGGGCCCGAAGAACTCGCCGCCGCCGTCCGGGTGGCGGCCGCCGGCGATGCCCTCCTCGCTCCGGAGGTCACGCGCCGGGTCATCGAGCGATTCGCGGGAGGCCCGGCCGGCGCGGCGCCCGCGGCCGATGCACCCACTTCGCCACCGTCGTCGACGCCCGCCGACCACGGCCTCACGGAGCGCGAAGCAGAGGTGCTGCGCCTCCTCGCGCGGGCGCTCAGCAACGCCGAGATCGCCCGAGAGCTGTTCATCGGCGACGCGACGGTGAAGACGCACGTGTCGAACATCCTCATCAAGCTGGGGGCGCGCGACCGGGTGGCCGCCGTCGTCCTGGCGCACCGCAACGGGTGGGCCTGACCCGCCGCGACCTCAGGCCGGGTCGGAGACGGGCGAGAGCGAGGGACGGGGCAGCGGCACCGCGATGTCGCGGGCGGCTCGCGGGATCGCGACCCGCCAGAGCGCCTGGATGCTCCACACGAACAGGGCGATGAGCAGCACGTTGCGCGCGAGGAGGAGGCTCGCCGCGAACGGGTCGGCGTGCACGAGCGGCATGTAGAAGATCGGGAAGACGAGGGTCGTCAGGAAGCTCGTCACCGCCATCCACTTCGCCGGCGTCCGCCACCGGTCGGGGTCGACGAGAAGCCCGACCACGACGATCGGGGCGAGCCACAGCATGTACTGCGGCGAGCCGACCTTGTTGAAGACGATGAGCGCCGCGGTGAGGGCGAAGGCCCCGAGCACGACGAGGCGTCCCTCCGCGACCTCGGTGCGCGGTGCGCCGGCGACCCAGGTCATCCGCGCACGCACCAGCAGCAGGGCGATCGCCACGAACGCGGCGATCATGAGCCACCCCACGATCTCTCCGGCAGCCATGGCCCCGTGCCCGATGACCTCGCGGGTCGCGAGCTCGTAGTTCTGCTGGATCCGCGCGCCGGGCATCTCCCAGATCGTCGCCCAGACCCAGGGCGTTGCGATGGGCGCTTCGAGCTGCGGCGCCCGTGTTCCCTGAATCGTCAGGAAGCTGAAGAGGTTGGCGGACCCGCCCGCGAGGACGACGGCGACCATGATGACGACGCTGGCCGCGATGCCGCCCAGGGCGACCCACCAGCGGCTGCGGCACACGGCGACCACCGCGGCCGCGATGGCGGCGGGCCAGACCTTGATCCAGGTCGCCAGCGCGATGAGCGCTCCGGCCACGACCGGCCGCCGCGAGACCCAGACGAGCCCGGCGATGGCGAGCGGTGCGGCGAACCCCTCCAGGCGCAGCATCGACACGGGGGCGAGAAGCAGGATGCTGAGCAGCCAGTACCAGGCGGCCGGGTAAGCCGAGCGCCGCTGCAACCGGGCGCCGGCGATCGCGGCGAGTGCGAGCCAGTTGGCACCGGCGAGCATGAGCAGCCAGACGAGCTGGTACAGGTAGGGGCCGAGCGCGATCGGCGCGACGATCGGCAGCAGCGCCCCCGCCGGGTACACCCACTCGAAGTCGATGATGGGCCAGGTGCCCTGCACGGCATCCTGCGCCCACTGCCGGTACAGCGGCAGATCGCCCTCCGTGCCGCCCGCGATGATGAGGGGCAGGAGGGCGAGGATGTAGGCGGCGTGGAAGGCCACGAATCCGGTGACGAGACCTCGACGGGTTCGGCCGAACGCCGCCAAACGCTGGCGTCGCGTCGAGCTTCGGGGGGATGCCGGAAGAGACGTCACCCGGGCATCATAGGCCCCGCGCATATCCGCACGATGAACGCCCGGGCGGCGCCGGTCGGCGGCCCGGATCGGCTCATCGGCGGTGCGCCGCGCGTCCGCCGTGGCCCGCCAGCGCATCTGCGGCGCCCACGAGCGCGAGATGCGACAGCGCCTGCGGGGTGTTGCCCGCCTGTCTTCCTCCGGTGACGTCGTACTCCTCCGACAGCAGCCCGACGTCGTTCGCGAGCCCGCACAGGCGGTCCATGAGCCGGGTGGCGTCATCGATGCGTCCGGTCGCCGCGTACTGCTCGACGAGCCAGAACGAGCAGGCGAGGAAGGGATGCTCGGTGCCGGCGAGCCCGTCGACGCCGGCCTCGGTGCGGTAGCGCATCACCAGGCCCTCGCGCAGCAGCGTGCTCTCGATGCGCGCGACGGTCGCGAGCATGCGCGGATCGTCGGGGGCGCAGAACCCGACGGCCGGGAGCAGGAGCAACGAGGCGTCGACCTCGTCGGTGCGGAAGTGCTGCGTGAAGTGCCCGCCGGCGGCATCCACGCCGCGCTCGTCGATCTCGGCGCGCACGCGGTCGCGAAGGGTCCGCCACCTGGCGGGGTCCCCGTCGAGTCCGTGCTCCTCGACGGCCCGGACGCCGCGATCGAGCGCGGCCCAGATCATCGCGCGCGAATGGGTGAACATCTGCGGTTCGCCGCGGATCTCCCAGATGCCGTGATCGGGGCGGTCGAGCCAGGCGACGACCTGATCGAGAAGCGCGCGCTGCAGCGCCCACGAGAACGAGGTCTCGGTGACGCCGGCGATGCGGGCGGCTTCGAGAGCGACCATCACCTCGCCGACGACGTCGGCCTGGTACTGGTCGACCGCGCCGTTGCCGATGCGCACGGGCGCGGATCCCGCGTAGCCGGGCAGGCTGTCCAGCTCGCGCTCGGGCAGGTCGCGCTCCCCCGCGATGCCGTACATGATCTGAACGTCGGCGGGATCGCCCGCCACCGCCCGCAGCAGCCAGTCGCGCCAGCGCGCCGCGGCCTCGAGATAGCCGTGCGAGATGTAGGCCTCGAGGGTGAGAGCGGCGTCGCGCAGCCAGACGTACCGGTAGTCCCAGTTGCGCGAACCGCCGAAGTCCTCCGGCAGCGAGGTCGTCGCGGCGGCGACGATACCGCCCGTCTCGGCGTGGGTGAGCGCACGCAGGACCAGCATGGAGCGCAGCACCCGGTCGCCCCATCGGCCGCCGTCGCGGATGCGCCGCGCCCAGGTCGTCCACCAGGCGCGGGTTCGCTCGTGGGCGTCGTCGACGTCGAAGGGCTGAGGCACCTCGCGGTACGACGGCTCCCAGCGCAGCACCGAGTCGACCGTGCTGCCGGCACCGATGCGGAACTCGCCCCGGTGCATCGTGTCCTCGGCGACGAGCCGAGGGCCGCGCAGCGTGACGGCATCGGGTCCGGCCACCGCGAGCAGGACGCCCGTCGGCAGCGCATCGGAGGTGTCCGCCGCGCCGATCTGCCGCACCCAGGGAACGGCCCGTGCGTA
This sequence comes from Microbacterium sp. Yaish 1, assembly GCF_002245215.1. GTDB lineage: Bacteria > Actinomycetota > Actinomycetes > Actinomycetales > Microbacteriaceae > Microbacterium. The sequence goes on along the minus strand of NZ_NPMR01000001.1, from coordinate 1,790,526 downwards.
ATCGAACCGCAACCGCACCTCGCTCACGAAGTCGACCTCGCCCACGACACCGACGACGCGGCGGACGACCGCATCGACCCCGTCGAGGACCGGCATGAACTCGTGCACCTCGGCGGTGCCGTCGGCGCACTCCCACCGGGTCACGAGCACGAAGGTGTCGCCGTCGTACCGCCGCGTCGCGATGGCGCCGGGGTCACGCGGACGCAGGCTCCAGCATCCGTGGGAGCGGTCGCCCAGCAGCGCGCCGAAGATCGAGCCCGAGTCGTAGCGGGGAAGGCACAGCCAGTCGAGATCGCCCGAGTCGGACACGAGGGCGGCGCTGCGGCAGTTGCTGAGAAGGGCGTAGCGCTCGATGGGTGCGGGCATCCTCGCATCATCGCGCCCGGGGGTCCGATCCGCCAACACGGCGATTGGCGGATGCCGGTTAGGCGAGGCTATCCTTCTGCCGTCCCCGTGTCCCGAACCGGCGGATCCCCCGAACGAAAGAGTCACCCGTGCGTCATCGCCTTCTCGCCAGCCTCGCCGTCATCCCGCTGGCCGCACTCGTCCTCGCAGGATGCGGCGCGTCGGAGGTCGTCCCCGCCGGCGCGGCCGCCCCGGCGGGGAACGGGGAGACCACCTACCCCCTGACGATCGAGAACTGCGGCCGCTCGATCACCGTCGAGGCCGCGCCGCAGCGCATCGTCTCGCTCGATCAGAACTCGACCGAGATCCTGCTCTCGCTCGGGCTCGAGGACCGGATCGTGGGCACGGCCTCGTGGACCGACCCGATCCTGCCCTCGCTCGCCGCAGCGAACGAGAAGGTGCCCCGTCTGGCCGACAACGCGCCCACCTACGAGGTCGTGCTCGGGGCCGACCCCGACTTCGTCACCGCCTCGTTCGGACGGCACTTCACGCAGGGCGGCGTCGCGACGCGCGACCGGTTCGACGAGACCGGGATCGGCAGCTACCTCTCGCCGACCGACTGCGACAACGGCGTCAGCATCAACGGTGGCGGCACCCGCACCACAGCGCTCACCGTCGACGCGCTCTACCAGGAGATCACCGAGCTGGGTCAGATCTTCGACGTGTCCGATCGGGCCGAGAAGCTCGTCGACGACCTGCGCTCGCGGGCTGCGGCGGCGACCGAAGGCATCGACGCCGCCGGAGCGACCGTGGCCTTCTGGTTCGCCGACACGAAGACCCCGTATGTCGCGGGCGGGCTCGGATCGGCGGCGCTGCTCGCCTCGACGACCGGGTTCACCAACGTCTACGCCGACCTCGACGACGACTGGCCCGCCACGACCTGGGAGGACCTCGTCGACCGCGACCCGCAGGTGCTCGTCCTCGGGGACCTGCAGCGCGACCGGTTCCCCGGCGACCGGCTCGACGACAAGGTCGCGTTCCTCGAATCGGATCCCCTGACCCGGACGATCGACGCGGTGCGCAATCAGCGCTACATCGCGCTGCACGGCGCCGAGCTGAACCCCTCGATCCGCTTCGTCGACGGACTCGAGAAGATCGAGAGCTGGATGGACGAGCACCGGGACGAGCTCTGAGCGCCCGCACCCGCGGCCCCCTCGCCACGGCCGCGCTGCTCGGCGGCGGCATCCTGCTGCTCGTCCTGTCCGTCGGCGTCGCGATCACGCTCGGCCCGGCCGACATCCTGCTCGTCAACGTCCGCGACATCGTCACCAATCACCTCGGCCTGACCGATATCCCCGTCAAGGCCGCGAAGGACGCGATCGTCTGGGAGGAGCGGCTGCCGCGCGCTCTCGTCGCCGCGACGTGCGGTGCGGGGCTCGGGCTCTGCGGCGTCATCATGCAGTCGCTTCTGCGCAATCCCCTCGCGGAGCCCTTCATCCTCGGCATCTCCTCCGGCGCCTCCACCGGCGCCGTCGCGATCGGCGTGCTCGGTCTCGGCGGCGCCGCCCTCGGCCTGTCCGGGGGCGCGTTCATCGGCGCGCTCGTCGCCTTCGCGGTGGTGCTCCTGCTCTCGCGCCTCGCCGGGGGCGGGAACGACCGCGTGGTCCTGGCCGGCGTCGCGAGCACGCAGCTGTTCTCGGCGCTCACCTCGCTCGTGATCTTCGCGTTCGCCGACGCCGACGAGACGCGCGGCGTGATGTTCTGGCTGCTCGGCTCACTCGAGGGCATCCGCTGGGACGACGTCGTGCTGTGCGCCGTCGTCGTCGCGCTGGGCTCTCTGCTGTGTCTGCGGTACGCCTCGGCGCTCGACGCGTTCGTCTTCGGCGACGAGGTCGCAGCCTCCCTCGGCATCCACATCGCCCGCACGCGCGGCATCCTGCTCGTCACGACGGCGCTGATCACCGCCACCCTCGTGAGCGTCGCCGGCGCGATCGGCTTCGTCGGCCTCGTGCTGCCGCACATGGCACGCCTGCTCGTCGGGTCGCGCCACGGCCGCCTCATCCCCACCACGATCGTCGCGGGAGCGGTCTTCATGGTGTGGGTGGATGCCGGCTCGCGCGTCGCCTTCTCGCCGACCCCCCTCCCCGTCGGCGTCGGCACCGCCCTGGTCGGGGTGCCCGTCTTCATCGCCCTGCTCGCCCGCCGGAGGAACCGCGCATGACCCTCGCCGCACGCGACCTGTCGTGGACGCGCTCGGGAACGCTCGTCGTCGACGGCGTGAGCGTGCGCCCGGAGCCCGGGCGGACGCTCGGCCTGCTCGGCCCCAACGGATCGGGCAAGTCGTCGCTGCTGCGCCTGCTGCACGGGCTCGTCAGGCCGGATGCCGGTCTCGTGACCCTCGACGACGAGGACCTCGCCTCTCTCGGCCGGCGACGCGTCGCGCGCGCCGTCGCCGCCGTGACGCAGCACGCCGACACCGAGGTCGATATCACCGTGCGCGAGGTCGTGCGCCTCGGCCGCATCCCGCACCGCGCCGCCTTCGGCGGCGACCCGGCGGCGGACGAGGCGGCGATCGACCGCGCCCTGGCGCACGTCGGTCTCACCGATCGGGCCGACCGGCTCTGGCACACCCTCTCGGGCGGCGAGCGCCAGCGCGCGCAGATCGCCCGCGCTCTCGCTCAGGAGCCGCGCGAGCTGCTGCTCGACGAGCCCACCAACCACCTCGACATCCGGCATCAGCTCGACCTGCTCGAGCTCGTCTGCGACCTGCCTGTCACGTGCATCGTCGCGATCCACGACCTGAACCTCGCGGCGATGTACTGCGATGCCGTGATGGTGCTGCGGTCGGGCCGGGTCGTCGCCGCCGGAGCCCCCGCCGATGTGCTGACCGCCGAGCTCATCGCCGACGTCTACGGGGTGGCCGCCGAGGTCACCGCCGACGCCCGGGACGGGCACCCCGTCATCACCTACCTGCGCCGCTGACGCGGTCCGCGCCCGCCCCCGCTCCCCCGTGCGGCTCCCCCGCCGGGCGGGGCGGATCGCGGCACGATCCGCCGTACGGGGGATCCGCCCGCCCCCGCCCGCTCCCTAGCGTGGAGTCATCGGCTAAGGAGGCGGAATGCTCGAACTGAGCGGCATCACCAAGAACTACGGCACGCACCGCGTGCTCGACGACGTGGGGTTCCGAGTGCCCGACGGGCGCCTGACCGGTTTCGTCGGCGGCAACGGGGCGGGCAAGACCACCACGATGCGCATCATGCTCGGCGTGCTCTCGCGCGACCGGGGCGAGGTCACCCTCGACGGGGCGCCGGTGACCGCCGCCGACCGCCGCCGCTTCGGGTACATGCCCGAGGAGCGCGGGCTGTATCCCAAGATGAAGGTGCTCGAGCAGATCGTCTACCTCGCCCGGCTGCACGGCTTCTCGAAGCCGGAGGCCACGTCGCGCGCCCGTACCCTGCTCGAGGAACTCGGTCTCGGGGAGCGGCTGAACGACAACATCGAGACGCTGTCGCTCGGCAACCAGCAGCGCGCGCAGATCGCCGCCGCTCTCGTGCACGACCCCGAGGTCCTGATCCTCGACGAGCCGTTCTCGGGGCTCGACCCCCTCGCCGTCGACGTCGTGGCCGGTGTCCTGCAGACGCGGGCGGCCCAGGGCGTCGGCGTGCTGTTCTCGTCGCACCAGCTCGACGTCGTCGAGCGCCTCTGCGACGACCTCGTCATCATCGCCGGCGGCACCATCCGCGCCGCCGGCACCCGCGACGGGCTCCGCCGCGAGCACCAGGGTCACCGCTACGAGCTCGTCTCCACCGGAGACGCCGGCTGGATCCGCACCGAGCCGGGCGTCGAGGTCGTCGAGTTCGACGGCGGCTACGCCCTGTTCGACGTCGACGCCGACGAGACCGCGCAGCGCGTGCTGCGCCGCGCCGTCGAGCACGGCGACGTCGCGAGCTTCACGCCGCGGCATCCGTCCCTCGCCCAGATCTTCACCGACGTCATCCAGGAGGTCGCCCCGTGAGCACCGCATCCCCCTCATTCGCCCAGAGCACGTGGCTCGTCGCCGAGCGCGAGATCGGCTCGAAGCTCCGCAGCAAGTCGTTCGTCATCTCGTTCGCGATCCTCTTCCTCGGCGCGCTCGCGCTCGTGATCTGGGGCGGTTTCTCGGCGGGCAACGACAGCGGCTCGCCCGTCGCGGTGACCCCGGACGCCGCCTCGTACGTCCAGAACGCTCCCGGCCTCGACGTGAAGGATGTCGCCGACCGCGCCGCCGCCGAGAGCGCGGTGCGCGACGGCGACGTCGACGCCGCGATCGTCGCCGACGCGTCGGCCCCGACCGGTTACGTCGTCATCGGCGACACGTCGGTGTCGAACAGCATCCTCCTGGCGCTCGCGCAGCTGCCGAAGGTCGAGCTGCTCGACCCCTCCGGCGACGCCGGCTTCCTCGGCTACATCGTCGCGATCGGCTTCGGCGCCATCTTCTTCCTCTCGGCGCAGACCTTCGGCGCGACGATCGCCCAGTCGGTCGTCGAGGAGAAGCAGACGCGCGTCGTCGAGCTGCTGATCTCGGCCGTGCCCGTCCGGGCTCTGCTCGCGGGCAAGGTGATCGGCAACACGGTGCTGGCTATGGGGCAGATCCTCATCCTCGCCGCCGTCGCGGTGATCGGTCTCACGGTCACTGATCAGACCGCGCTGCTGACGGGAATCGGCGCCCCCATCGCCTGGTTCGCGGTGTTCTTCCTGTTCGGCTTCGTGCTGCTGGCTGCGCTCTTCGCCGCGGCCGCCGCGATGGTCTCGCGTCAGGAGGACATCGGGGCGACCACGACCCCGCTCATCCTGCTCGTGATGGCGCCGTACTTCCTCGTCATCTTCGCCTGGAACAACCCCTTGATCCTCGGGATCATGTCGTACGTGCCCTTCTCGGCACCGGTCGGCATGCCGATGCGCCTGTTCCTCGGCGACGCGCTGTGGTGGGAGCCGCTGCTCTCGCTCGCGATCCTGCTGCTGACCTGCGTCGGTGCGATCCTCGTCGGGGCGAAGATCTACGAGAACTCGCTCCTGCGCATGGGCGCCCGCGTCAAGCTCAGCGAGGCCCTGCGCCGCTGAGCCGTACACCGCTGGGCAGCCCCGCCCTGCCGCCGCATCGCCGTCCTCCGGGCCCACCCCGGAGGACGGCGATGAGTTTCTCGTGACGGGGAATGTCGGCGAACGCGCGGTGGTTCGCACGTGACGGGACGATGGAGTCCGACGCTGTCCGCACGAACCCGGGAGAATCCCATGTCCCTCATCGAAGAGCGCGTCGCCGAGACCGACGCCCCCGTCCTCGACATCCTCGCCGCCCGCTGGAGCACGCGCCTGTACGACGAGGTCTCCCCCGTCGACGAGGACGCCCTCGCGAGCGCCTTGGAGGCGGCGCGCTGGGCCCCGTCGGCCTTCAACGCGCAGCCCTGGCGCTTCGTCGTCGCTCGTCGCGGCACCGAGACCCACGAGAAGGTCGTCTCGACGCTCGTCGAGTTCAACCAGGCCTGGGCCGGCCCCGCGGGCGCGCTCATCGTCTTCATCGCGCAGACCGAGAACAACGGCAAGCCCGTGCCCACCGCGCTCTACGACCTCGGCCAGGCCGCCGCGCACTTCACCGTGCAGGCGCACGCCGACGGCCTCTACACCCACCAGATGACCGGATTCGACGCCGCCGCCCTCGCGGCGAAGCTCGGCATCGAGGCCCCGTTCACCCCCGTCACCGTCATGGCCGTCGGCGACCTCGGCGACATCGACGCCGCCCCCGCCGCCGTCCGCGAGCGCGAGCTCTCGCCCCGCACCCGCCGGCCCGTGGTCGAATCGGTCGTCATCGACGACTGAGCCGCCCGCCGGCGTCGCACGGGGGCGCTCGCACCATAGACGAGGGCTGTGAGGTGCGACACCCCCGCGCCTCCGGGGCCGCCGGCCGGTTATCGTCAAGCATGACCGCCCGCATCCTGTCGATCGGCACCGCCGTGCCGCCGGCCGTGCTCCATCAGAACGCCGTGCGCGACCTCTTCGCCGCGCAGCCCGGCATAGGACGACTGTCGCAGCGACTGGTCCGCGCGGCGTTCGACGCCTCGGCCATCGAGACGCGGCACACCGTGCTGACCGATCTCGCCGACGCGCTCGAGCCCGGAACCGCGCGATCGGATGCCGCGGGCCCGGCCGCCGGCGACCCGGCATCCCTTCCCGTCATCTCCGACGACGGAGCGCTGCTCTCACCCTCGACGGGCACGCGCAACGACACCTATATCGCCCTCGCCCCCGAGCTGTCGGCGCGCGCGGCGCGCGAGGCCCTGTCGGCGGCATCCGTCGCGCCGGGAGAGATCACGCATGTGGTCACCGTGTCGTGCACCGGCATGTACGCGCCGGGGCCCGACTACCGGCTGGTGCGCGACCTCGGCCTTCCCACGACCGTCGAGCGCTACCACCTGGGATTCATCGGCTGCGCGGCCGCCGTCCCGGCGCTTCGGGCAGCGGCACGCATGTGCGCCGCCCAGCCCGACGCCGTCGTGCTCGTGGTCTGCGCCGAGCTGTGCACGCTGCACTTCCGCATCGCCGACGACCCCGATCAGATCCTCGCGGCGTCGCTGTTCGCCGACGGCGCGGCCGCGGCGGTCGTCAGCGCCGATCCCGCTCGCCGCGGTGAGCGGTGGCTCGACCTCGACCGGTTCGCGACCGCGGTGACCGACGACGGCGAGCGCGACATGACCTGGACGATCGGGGACGCCGGCTTCGACATGGTGCTGACGGCCGAGGTGCCGCGCATCATCGGTCGCGAGATCCGCGCCGCGGTGGCCGACGTCATCGGCGACGCCCGGGTCGACACGTGGGCCGTGCACCCCGGTGGCCGAGCCGTCCTCGACCGCGTCGAGTCGGGGTTGGAGCTGCCGCCCGAGGCGCTCGCCGCATCGCGGGCGGTCCTGCGCGACTACGGCAACATGTCGAGCGCGACGATCCTCTTCATCCTCCGCGCGCTGCTCTCGGGCGACGGCCTGCGCGACGGCGAGACGATCGCGACGCTGGCGTTCGGGCCGGGACTCACGATGGAGGCCGCACTCCTCACGGCGGGGGTCGCGGCCGGAGCCGGCACCGGGGCCGCCGAGACCGTGCCGACGGATGCCGTGCGGGCGGAACCCGTCGCGTCATGGACCTGAGGCACCGCGACGTCGACCTGCGCGAGCTGATGGACGACCCGGACTGCGATCCGGACGCCCTCGCGCAGACCCTGCGCCGTTTCGACATCGTCAACCGCGCGGTCAGCGGCTGGGGAACCGTATGGCGTCGCCATCTGCGTCCCGCCCTGGCGCGCCTGGATCGTCCCGCGCGCGTCCTCGACATCGGATCGGGCGGCGGCGACGTCACCGCCCGGCTGGCGCGGCTGGCGGAACGCGACGGCCTCGACGTCAGCTGGCTCGGCATCGACCCGGATCCGCGCGCCCTCGCCGTCGCGCGCGAGCGCAGTCGGCCCGATCTCGAGTTCCGCAGCACCGACTCGACCGCGCTGCGCGCGAGCGGCGAGCGCTTCGACGCCGTCATCTCGAATCACGTGCTGCACCACCTCGGCGCGTCCGAGCTCGACGCGTTCATCGCCGACTCGCTCGCCCTGTCTCGGGGCGTCGTCCTGCACGCCGACATCGAGCGCGGGCACGCAGCGTACGCGCTCTACGCCGCCGGGATCCTGCCGCTCCAGCAGGGGACGTTCCTGCGCACCGACGGCCTGCGGTCGATCCGGCGCAGCTACCGTGCTCGGGAGCTCCGGACGACGCTGGCCGGTCGTGGCGAGTGGCACGTCGTGCGACCGGCACCGTTCCGCGTGCTCGCCGTGGGAGCGGGGCGTGCCTGACGTCATCGTCGTCGGCGCCGGCCCCGTCGGGATGCTGCTCGCCGCCGAGCTCACGCGGCGGGGCGTCGACGTCGCCGTGCTCGAGCGGCGCGAGCGCACCGGCGACGGCTCGCGCGCGATCGGGCTCCATGCCCCCGTCCTCGCCGCGCTCGAGGAGGGCGGCGCGACCGACCGGATCCTTGCAGACGCGGTGCGCGTGTCGCGCGGCGAGGCCCGCAGTGACGGCACGCTGCTCGGTGTCGTCCGCTTCGACCGCCTGTCGGTGCGGCATCCGTATGTCGCCACACTCCCGCAGGCCCTCACCGAGCGCGCTCTCGCGTTCGGCGCACCGTCGCCGCTGCGCGGAGTCGCGGTCACCCGCGTGACACCCGGGCCCGCCGACGTGCGGCTCGAGACCTCGGGCGCCCGCGGGCCCGGGCAGCTGTCGGCGCCGCTCGCCGTCATCGCCGGTGGCGTCGGCGCGCGCGACCTCGTGTTCCGGCCGAACGCCGTGCGACGCACGGGCTATCCGGATCGGTACCTGATGAGCGACGCGCACGTGCCCGGAAGACCCGACGCCGACGTCGCCGTCGTGCACCTCGCGGCGTCCGGCGTGCTCGAGTCCTTCCCGCTGCCCGACGCCCGCCGTCGCTTCGTGGCGTGGGACGCGCCGCCCGGGCCGCATGACACCGCGTTCGACGAGCCCGAGGCGCGTCTGCAGCGCCTGCGCGCAGCGATGCGCGATCGCGGCGAATCGGATGCCGCCGACGCTCTCACCGGCGCCACCGGCTTCCGCGTGCGGCGCGTGCTCGCGCCTGCTCTGCGCCGCGGCCGGGTCACGGTCATCGGCGACACCGCGCACGAGATCAGCCCGATCGGCGGACAGGGGATGAACCTCGGCCTGCTCGACGCCGCGACCCTCGCGCCGCTGCTCGCCGATTGGATCCGCACCGGGATCGAACCCGTCGCCGGCCTCGCGGAGTGGGAGCGCGACCGCCTGCGCTCGGCCCGGACCGCGGGCCGCCTGGCGGCGGTGAACATGCGGCTCGGCCGCCCCGTCGGCGCCGCCACGCACGCGGTGCGCACCCGGATGCTCGGGCGCGTGCTCGCCGCCACCGGCTCGCTCGTCCCGAACGCCTATGCGATGGGTCTCGACGCCGCCGCCCGCTGATGCGCGGGTCAGCGCAGCGAGCCGGCGGCGACGACCAATTGGGCGGCGAGCACGAGAGCCGCGGCCATGACGAGGCGGAACCCGGTGCGGTCAGGACCCCGCAGCCGCATCCGCACGACGACGGCGACCGCGAGCGCGAGCACGGCGCCGAAGAACGGCCAGGCGAGCACGCTCTGACTGCCTCCTCCGACGAGGACCGCGATCGCGGCGACGACGATCCCAGCCACCGCGACGAGCACCGAGGCGGGCGCTCCGAGACGATGCGGCAGCCCGCGCACGCCGGTGTCGCGGTCGTCCTCGAGATCGGGGAGGACGTTCGTCAGGTGCACCGCGGCGCCGAGGGCCGCCCCCGCCACGGCGGCGAACGGGGCAGCGAGCGCGGGGTCGGGCGACGAGAGGGTCGCGAGCGAGGGGAAGAGCCCGAAGCTCACGAGGAACGGAACGACCGACACCGGCGTCGACTTCAGCCCCAGGTTGTACGACCAGGCCGACACGATCGTCACGGCATGGGCGAGCAGCATCCCCCATCCGAGTACCGCTGAGAGAACGAGCGCGATGACGACGGACGCTCCGGCCGCGATCCACGCCGCACGATTCGAGACCTCACCGCGGACGAGCGGCTTGTCGGTGCGCCCGACGGCGCGGTCGCGCTCGCGGTCGATCGCGTCGTTCGAGATGCCGATCGAGAGCTGACCGAACAGCACGGATGCCACGAGCACCACCAGCCGCCAGGGCTCCAGCCCCGCCGCGAGGCCGAGCGCGAGGGCGAGGGCCGTCACCACGACGGAGGGCCCGGGATGTGAGGCGCCCCACAGGGCCCGGACCGTGCGCATTCCCCCACACTCTCACGTCGCCGCGTGCCGCGAACAGGCTGAGCACCTCGCAGACCCCGGAATCCGGCGTCGCGGCTGCGCTCAGCCTGTTCGCGGCACGGGTCAGGGGCTCAGACCACGGACTCAGAGGGTGTCGACGAGCCGGACGATCGGGCGCACCGAGAGGTTCAGGTAGCGCACCTCCCGCACGCTCAGGCGAGCGGATTCCGTGACGGCGGTGCCCGCGTTGTTGGTGAAGATCGCCCGGTAGAGAGTGCCATCCATCGCCAGTCGCGCGTCGTCGATGGAGAACTCCGCGCCGGTCGCGCCGGCGATGTCGACCCACGACGTCCCGGCATCCGTGGACGTCTGCCACTGCACGGTCGGAGCAGGATGCCCCGACGCAGCGGCGCTCAGCACGGCTCCCTGCCCCTCGACGACGCTCACGTCCTGCGGATGCTGCGTGATCTCGGGAGCCCCGAGCACCTCCACCGCGATCGAAATCACCATGTTGGGCACACCGACACTATTGATAACCCGTCCCTGGCCGCCCGCGAGAACCGACCCGGTAGCCGCGTCGGGATCGACCTGCAGCGTCACCCACGCGCTCGCACCCGCTGCACCCCAGCCGTTGATGGCCCGAGAACTCACCGCCGAACGACCGTCCTCGGCGACTACGAGGCTGAGGTTGCCGACATTCGTCCGCCCACCCGTGATCCGGGTGCCCTCCCGGGCCGTGATCTCCAGCGAGCCCGCGTGCATCTCGTTGATGTTGTAGATCCGCACCTCGACCTCACCACCGGCAACCGCCTGACCGACCACATCCGGCCACACCGCCGCCACCGTCACTGCAGCCGAAATGAGTGCCCCCGTGCCCACCCTGAGGGCACCGGCCCGTCGCGTAGGTGCCCTCAGGGTGCGGTCGTGGTGCGGTCGTGGCCCGCGATTCGCCGGGCGGGCGGTGCCGCCAACAGGCTCTGGACCGCCTCCGCGCCCGCGGCTGCCTCACGGGCGCCGTCGAGCCTGTCGACGGCACGCGATCTCGGGACGCCGGCGGCTCGGCGCGCCTCTGCCCGCGGCCCCGGCCCGGCACGGCACGGCTCCGCGCGCCCCGGTCCGGGCCGTGCCTCGAACAGGCTGAGCAGCCCTCAGGGACCCCGCCGTGCCGGTCTCTCGCCGTTCAGCCTGTCAACGGCACGTCCAGCAGCCCGAAGGCCGCACGCGACGCCGCGGACGAGCAATCGATCAGTCGTCGAGGAGCTCGGCCTCGATCACGTCGTCGTCTCCTCCGGCACCGGCGGCACCGGCACCGGCGGGCTCCGCCGCGGGACCGGCACTCGTGAGGACGAGCGCCGACCCGTCGGCGGCCACGTCGACCCGCACGATGTCGCCGTCGCGCACCCCGCCCGACAGGATGGCCATCGCGAGGCGGTCCTGGATCTCGGACTGGATGAGACGGCGCAGCGGCCGGGCCCCGAACACGGGGTCGTAGCCGCGCTCGGCGAGCCAGGCACGCGCGTCGGGCGTGACGGCGAGCGAGAGGCGCCGGTCCTTCAGGCGCCGCTGGAGCGCGTCGACCGAGAGCTCGACGATCTGCGCGAGGTCGTCCTGGCTGAGAGCCTCGAACATGACGGTGTCGTCGAGGCGGTTGAGGAACTCCGGCCGGAACGCCTGGCGCAGCAGGATCTGCACCTGCTCGCGCTTCTGCTCGAGGCTCAGCGTCGGGTCGATGAGGATCGGCGATCCGAGGTTCGACGTCAGGATCAGGATGACGTTGCGGAAGTCGACCGTCCGGCCCTGGCCGTCGGTGAGGCGGCCGTCGTCCATGACCTGCAGCAGCACGTCGAAGACCTCGGGGTGCGCCTTCTCGACCTCGTCGAGCAGCACGACCGAGTACGGACGGCGCCGAACGGCCTCGGTGAGCTGGCCGCCCTGCTCGTAGCCGATGTACCCGGGAGGGGCACCGACAAGCCGCGACACGGAGTGCTTCTCGCCGTACTCCGACATGTCGATGCGCACCATGGCGTGCTCGTCGTCGAACAGGAACTCGGCGAGCGCCTTCGCCAGCTCGGTCTTGCCGACACCCGTGGGCCCCAGGAACAGGAACGAGCCGGTGGGGCGGTTGGGGTCGCTGATGCCCGCGCGCGAGCGGCGCACGGCGTCGGCGACGGCCTTGACCGCGGTCTTCTGCCCGATGAGGCGCTTGCCGAGCTCGGACTCGAGCCGCACGAGCTTCTCGGTCTCGCCCTGCAGCAGACGCCCGACGGGGATGCCGGTCCACGCGGCGATCACGGCGGCGATGTCCTCGTCGGTGACCTGCTCGTTGACCATCCGCTCGGGACCGTCGACGGCGGTCTCGGCGCGCTCCGCCTCGATGACCTCGCGCTCGAGCGCGGGGATCTCGGCGTACAGCAGGCGCGACGCCTTCTCGAGGTTGCCCTCGCGCTGGGCGCGCTCGGCCTCGACACGCGCCGCGTCGAGACGCGTCTTGAGGTCACCGACCCGGTTGAGCGACGCCCGCTCGCGCTCCCATCGCGCCTGCAGGTCGTCGAGCTTCTGCTGCTCGTCCTTCAGGGTCGCGCGCAGGGCTTCGAGACGCTCGCGCGAAGCGGCATCCTTCTCTTTCTTGAGCGCGAGCTCCTCGAGCTTCAGCCGGTCGACGTGGCGGCGCAGCTCGTCGATCTCGAGCGGCGCGGAGTCGATCTCCATGCGCAGGCGCGACGCGGCCTCGTCGATCAGGTCGATCGCCTTGTCCGGCAGCTGCCGGGCCGGGATGTAGCGATTCGAGAGGGATGCCGCGGCCACGAGCGCACCGTCCGAGATCGCGACCTTGTGGTGGGCTTCGTAGCGCTCCTTGAGGCCGCGGAGGATCGCGATGGTGTCCTCGACGCTCGGCTCACCGACGTAGACCTGCTGAAAGCGGCGTTCGAGAGCGGCATCCTTCTCGATGAACTCGCGGTACTCGTCGAGGGTGGTCGCGCCGATGAGGCGGAGCTCGCCACGGGCGAGCATGGGCTTGAGCATGTTGGATGCCGCGACCGAGCCCTCGCCGCCGCCCGCGCCCATGAGCACGTGCAGCTCGTCGATGAAGGTGATGATGCGGCCGTCCGACTCGGTGATCTCCTTGAGCACGCTCTTCAGCCGCTCCTCGAACTGGCCGCGGTACATGGCGCCGGCCACGAGCGCGGAGATGTCGAGCGAGACGAGCTCCTTGTTCTTGAGGCTCTCGGCGACGTCGCCCGCGACGATGCGCTGAGCGAGGCCTTCGACGACGGCGGTCTTGCCGACGCCGGGCTCGCCGATGAGGACGGGGTTGTTCTTCGTGCGTCGCGTGAGCACCTGGCTGACGCGGCGGATCTCGCTGTCACGCCCGATCACGGGGTCGAGCTTGCCCTGCCGGGCCCGGTCGGTGAGGTTGATGCCGAACTGCTCGAGGGCGCTCTGCGCCTCCTCCTGTCCGGGCTGCTGTGTGGCGTTCATATCTCTCCTGAAATCTCTCGGCTCAAACTTGAGCCTGTGTGACTCAAGTTTATCACCGCGACGCTCAGGACGCTACGGCCTCCGCTGCCGCCCCCGCGGCCGAGGCCGCCTCGGGGGTGCACGCGAACCGAGCTCGATATGCACTCGGGCTGAGCCCCAGAGCCCGGGCGAAGTTCTGCCGCAGGACCGATGCCGACCCGAATCCGCTGTCCGCCGCGATCTGGTCGAGCCCGAGGTCGGTGCGCTCCAGCAGGCGTTGCGCCCGCAGGATCCGCTGCCGCCCGAGCCACGCCGCCGGGGTCGTGCCGTAGTCGGCCTTGAACCGCCGCGCGAAGGTCCGCGGCGACATGTGAGCGCGCGATGCGAGCAGGTCGACCGAGAGGTCGAGGTCGAGGTTCGCGATCATCCAGTCGGTGATGGGCGCGAGCGAGAGCGACGCCGCCTCGGGCAGCGGCCGTGCGATGAACTGGGCCTGCCCGCCGTCGCGGAGAGGCGGGACGACCATCCGCCGGGCGATCGTGTTCGCCGCCTCGGCGCCGAGCTCGATCCGCAGCAGATGCAGGCAGGCGTCGAGCCCCGCCGCGGTGCCGGCAGACGTGATGATCCGGTCGGACTGCACGTAGAGCACGTCGGGGTCGACCTCGATGAGCGGATACATGCGCGCCATGGTCTCGGCGTAGCGCCAGTGCGTCGTGGCGCGCTTGCCGTCGAGCACACCCGCCGCCGCCACGACGAACGCGCCGCTGCAGACGGTGAGCACCCACGCCCCGCGTTCGACCGCGCGGCGAACCACCGCCGTGACCCGCTCGTCGACGGCATCCCAGCTCTCGCGCGGAATAGGCGTGATGATCACCAGGTCGGCCTCGTCGGCGAACTCGAGTCCCGCGTCGACGTTGAGCGAGAACGCGAGATTGGCCGGGACCACGCCAGGATCGGGCGCCACGACCCGGAAGTCGAAGTTCGGGATCCCCTCGTCGCTGCGGTCGAGACCGAACGCCTCGCAGGCGAGGCCGAACTCGAAGGGCGCGAATCCGGGCTGGACGACGCAGGCGACCGTGTGCATGGCAGGAATCCTCCGAATACCGTCATCTCCGCCAGTATCGGCAGGATGACGCCCATCGTAGCGTTTCTGCCATGGATTCCGACATGCTTCTTCTCGCCGTCGCCCTCGTCGTCATCGCCGCGGTGACGGGCACCCTCGCAGTGGTCGCGCGCGACGGCTACCGCCGAGTGCCCACCGACGCGACGCGCATGCCGCCGCGGGACGAGGCCGCCCCGACGCGCCCCACCGCCAGCCGGCGCCGTGTCGAGGGATCAGCCGAGGTCAGCGGGCGCGGAGCGCGCGGGCGCGACGCGATGCCGCGAGCAGTCGCGACGCCGATTCCGCCCAGGTGAACCGGGCGATGTGCGCACGACCCGCCGCGACCAGCGCCGCACGAGCGTCATCGTCGTCGAGCGACTCGACGGCCGCCGCGAACGCGCGCGGGTCACGGGGCGGCACGTAGAGCGCACCGTCCCCGCCGACCTCGTGGAAGATCTCCATGTCGCTGACCACCGCCGGCACCCCCAGCGCGAGGGCCTCCGCGATCGGCAGCCCGTACCCCTCGTCGAGGCTCAGCGTCGCGAGCATGCCCGCATCGGCCAGGAGCGCCGCGTACTCGGCATCCGTCACCCCGCCGTGGAAGACGATACGGGCGTCGGCGGGCGCGAGCTTCTCGAGCTCGGCGCGCCGGCTGTCCGAGATGCGGCTCAGCAGGTGCAGCGTCCGGCCGGGCAGCCACTGCATCGCGCGGACGAGCGTCTCGACGTTCTTGTAGGGCATGAACGAGCCCATGTAGACGATGTTGCGCGGCTTGGCGGCTCCCGGCATCGCCGTCGCCGGCGCGAGGTCCGCCAGACGCTGCGGCGCGTTGGGCAGGACGACCACCTCGCGCTTCGTGAGCTTCACGTCGGCGAACTGCCGCTTGCTCGTCTCACTGACGGTCGCGACGAGGTCTGCGGCGTTGAGCGTCGCACGCTGCGGCGCGTACGAGAGGTGGAAGAGCCGCCAGCCCGCGCGCACGAACCACGGCAGGTCACGCGGAGGCGTGCGGTGTCGGTAGTAGATCGTGTCGTGGAGCGTGAGGATGAGGGCGAACCGCCGGCCGAGCGCGCCGATCGTCTGCATGGGTGAGTAGACCACGTCGGGCCGATGCCGGTTCAGCCGCAGGGCAGCGAACGGCTCGAGCATCGACGTGGGGGCGTGCAGCACGACGTGCGGTGCCCCCTCCGGCAGGAAGGGGACCTGCGCGGGGTCGTGCACGATGAACGTGACCTCGACCTCCTCGGCGGGAGCCGCCGCGAAGACGGCGTGGGCGAGCTCGTGCGAGAAGCGGCTGATGCCGTCGTGGAAGTCGGTGCGGATGTAGCGCGCGTCGAAGAAGAGCCGCATCGTCACGCGTCGAGCGGCTCGCCGCGGTAGAGCTTCTCGAAGGTGTCGAGAGTGCGCTCGATGTCGTGGATCTCGACGCCCTCGAGCGAGGCCTGCTGCATCCGCAGGTACTCCTCGGGAGAGGCGGTGAGCACCCGGCGCAGCTTGTCGGCGAGATCGTCGACGTTTCCGGGCTCGAAGAGGTAGCCGTTCACACCGGACTGGACGAGGTGCGGCAGGGCGACGGCATCCGCCGCCACGACGGGCAGCCCCGAGGCCATGGCCTCCATCGTCGCGATCGACTGCAGCTCGGCGATCGACGCGATCGCGAACACGTCGGCTCGCGTGTACGCCGCCCGCAGGTCGGCCTCGTCGGTGCGCCCGTAGAACGTGACGCGGTCGCTGATGCCGAGTTGCTGCGCGGTCTGCTCGAGGTTCCGGCGCTGGTCGCCGCCACCGACGATGTCGAAGTGGACGTCCAGCTCGGGGGCGAGCTTGGCGACGGCCTTCAGGGTGACCTCGACGTGCTTCTCGGTCGTGAGACGTCCGACGAAGAGGATGCGGCGGTGCTCCCGCGGCGTGAGGTCGGGGGTGTAATTGCGCTTGTCGATGCCGCAGCTGATCGGGATGACGCCCGAGATGTCGATCGTGTCCTCGAGGAACTCCGCGGCCTTGCGCGTCGGAGTCGTCACGGCGCGCGACATCAGGAACGTGCGCTTGGCGTCGTCCCAGCAGAGCTTGATGATGATCTTGTCGAGGAACGGCGGGAGCGTCGTGAAGTCGATGACGTTCTCGGCCATGACGTGGTTGGTCGCGACGACGGGGATGCCGCGCTTGCGCGCCTCGCGCGTGAGCCCGCGCCCGATGACGATGTGCGACTGGCTGTGGACGACGTCGGGCTTGACCGAGTCGAGCACGCGCCGTGCGTAGTGCTTCGAGCGCCAGGGCAGTACGAAGCGCAGCCAGTCGTGCGGGTACCAGCGCCACCCGGGCAGGCGGTGGACGGTGAGGTCGGCGCCCTCGATGTTCTCGGTGAAGACGCCCGACTGCGAGTGCTTCACGCTCGGCGTCACGACGTGCACGTCGTGACCGCGGGCGGCGAGGCCGGCGGAGAGCCGCTCGGCGAAACGGGCGGCGCCGTTGACGTCGGGTGCGAAGGTGTCGGCGCCCATCACGATGGTCAGCGGCGCGCGCGTACTGTCGGCGGGAACACCCTCGGTCGTCGTGGATTCGGTCACGGGTCAGGCCCAATCTGTACGGCGGAGTGCCGCCGGCTGTGGCCGACGCGGCGCGCCCGAGCTTACCCGAGCGGTCTTGGGGCTTCCGGGAGGCGGCCCGGCGTTGGGGGAAACCGGGCGACGCGGGCCTGCGCCGGGCTGCACGGAAGACGGGGGCGAGCACTCAGGCGGCATCCCTAGGCTGGGGTCATGGCCCGACTCGAAGCCGATGCCGACCCCGCCCGCTGGGTACCCGTCACGGAATCCTTCGGATTCTCCGGACGCCGCGCGCGCAAGCGCGCCATCGGGATGCTGCTGAGCCAGGCGAACGCCGCGATGGGCGCCACGCCGCGCCCGGGCGGGCGTTTCGCCGCGTGGGCCGCGAGCCAGGCGGTGCCGATGCTCATGCGCCGCGCGAACGGTCGGGTGCGGGCTTGGATGTGGAAGGCCGACCCCGAGCTGCTCGTCGTCCTCGCGCAGATGCAGGAGGCGACGCCGCAGGTGCGGACCGCGCGAGCGATGATGCCGATGGAGTACGACGACACCGAGGACTTCCGCTCCCCCTACCTCGGGGCGGGCGAGAAGCTCGTGATGACGCTGCCGCCTGATCCGCGGACGCCGCCGTTCGTCTCGTACACGTGGGACACGGGAACCCACCTCGTGACCCTGTCGGCCGTGTGCAGCGATCGCGAGCGCGTGGGCACGGTTCTGGAAGAGCTCGATCACCTCGCGCGCTCGCTGCGCGTCGTCGACGACCTGACCCTCGACGAGTCGGCTGGCACCCTCCGCCTCCCACCCGCCTGACCCCGCGCACGACGTCGCGCACGACGGGGGGGACGGGGTCAGGCCAGCCAGCGGGGGGCGCGGCCGCGCAGGAACGCGTGGTCGGCGGAGAGACGCCCGGCTCCCGTCAGCGCGAGAGCGACACCGCCGGCCGCGAGGACCGCGACGTACTCGTAGCCGCCGTCGGCGGCCCAGAATCCCGCCGGCAGGTGCACGAGCACGAGCGCGACGACCATCGTGACCGCGAGCAGCAGCGCGATCGGCCGCGTGAGCAGGCCGAGGACGAGCAGGATGCCGCCGGCGAGCTCGAGCACGGCGACAGCCGGGCCCAGCACGGGGGCGAGCGGTACACCCATGCCCGCGAAGGCGTCGGCGGTGGCGGGCAGGGAGTCCTCGAAGATCTTCTGCGCGCCGTGGGCGATGAAGATGCCGCCCAGAGCGACGCGGAGGATGAGGAGGCCGACCGAGGCGGCGGTGGAGGGGACGGAAGCGGGAACGGTGGCGTTCGGCATGAGAGACGATCCTTCGGAACGGAACCGGGCGCCCGAGGGCGCGAAACGGGGGGATCCGTCCAAACTATGAACGTCTTTTCTCAATCTCCTATGCGTTGCTGCAGAGCTTCCTCCGCCGTTCGCTGCGCGGGCGCGGGCGGGTCGGAGGGACGGCGGTAGAGCACGACCTCCGTCGCACGCCGGACACGCGCCCCGTGACGCAGGGTCACGACCGCGCCGGTGGCACCGGCGGCGAACACCCGCGCGCCGGGACGCTGCTGCATCTCCTCGCGGAGGCGCTGCTCGAGGTCGCGCACCTCGCGACGGAGTCCCGCGACCTCGTTCTCGAGCTCCAGGATGCGCGCGATGGCGGGGAGGCTGATGCCCTCCGCAGACATCCGCGCCACCTCCCGCAGCTGACGGATGTGCCGCAGGGAATAGCGTCGCGACCCGCCCTGCGTGCGCCCCGGCACGACGAGCCCCAGTCGGTCGTACTGCCGGAGGGTCTGCGCGTGCATGGCCGCCAGCTCCGCCGCGGCCGCGATCGCGAAGATCGGGGCGTCCTCGTCGATGTCGTCTTCAGCCATGGTTGGTCACCTCCTGGGCCTCGAGGGTGTCGCCGTCGGGCCCGCCGCCCCGTTCCGTGGGATCCGGGTGCGGCAGGCCGACAGCGGGTGGGTCAGCCGCGCGCCTTGTTCATCAGGTCGGCGCGGGGGTTCTCGCGGGGCTCGACCTCCGCGAATCGTTCGAGGGCCGCTCGGGCTTCCTCGTCGAGATGGGCGGGAACGGCGACCTGGACCTCGGCCAGAAGATCGCCCGTGCCCTTGGACGTGTTCACGCCGCGCCCCTTGACCCGCAGGACGCGGCCCGACGGGGTGCCGGGAGCGACCCGCAGCTTGACGGGGTCGCCGCCCAGCGTCGGCACCTCGATCGTGGCGCCGAGAGCGGCTTCGGTGAAGGTCACCGGCACCACGACACGGAGGTTGAGCCCGTCGCGCGTGAAGACCGGGTGAGGCCGGACCGTCACGGTCACGACGATGTCGCCCGACTCGCCGCCGTCGGGCGAGGGACGCCCGCGACCGCGCAGCCGGATCTTCTGTCCGTCCTTGACCCCGGCCGGGATCTTGACCTTGAACGGCTTGCCGTCCTCGCCCTGGAGCGTGACGGTGTCGCCGCGCACCGCGGTCGCGAAGTCGAGCGTCGTCCGAGCCGTGACGTCGGCGCCGCGCTGCGGCCCGCCGAAGCCCTGGAACCCTCCGGTCGAGCGGCCGAAGCCGCCCGACCCGAAGCGGCTGGATCGCCCGGTCTGCTGGTTGAACATCGCGAAGATGTCGTCGAAGTCCGCGCCGCGCGCTCCGGCGCCGCCCCGCGTACCCTGGTTGAAGGCGCTGAAGACGTCCTCGAAGCCACCGGCGCCCTGGCCACCCGCGGTGAAGCGGGCACTGCCCGACCCCATCGCCCGGATCTGGTCGTACTCGGCGCGCTGCTCCTTGTCGGAGAGCACGGAGTACGCCTCGCTGATCTCCTTGAACTTCGCCTCGGCCGCGGGGTCTCCCTGCGTCGAGTCGGGGTGGTATTTGCGCGCGAGCTTGCGGTAGGTCTTCTTCAGGTCGCTGTCGGAGACGTCTTTGGAGACGCCCAGCACCTTGTAGAAGTCCTTGTCGAACCAGTCCTGACTGGCCATGTCGTTGCCTCCTATTCGGCCGGCACGGCGACGACGACCTTCGCCGGACGCAGCTCGATGCTGCCGAGGCGGTAGCCGACCTCGACGACCTCGAGGATCGTCGGCTCGGCCGTGCCCGGAGTGGGCGCCTGGAAGATCGCCTCGTGCTGCTGCGGGTCGAAAGCGTCGCCGGCGGCGCCGTAGGACTCGACGCCCAAGCGCGCCACCACCCCGCGGAGCTTGTCCGCGATCACCGCGAGCGGCGATCCCTCGACGAGGTCACCGTGCTTGTCGGCGCGGTCGAGGTCGTCGAGCACGGGCAGCAGGCCCTTCGCGACCGAGCCCTTGGCGCGCTCGATCTCGGCCTCGCGCTGGTCCTCGGTGCGCCGACGGTAGTTGGCGTATTCGGCCTGCACGCGCTTGAGGTCGAGCAGCAGGTCGTGCTCCTCGGCCGGCGCCTCGGCGACGGCCGCCTCGTCGGACTGCGTCGCGCCGAGGATGTCGTCGATGGTCAGTTCGTCGTCCGCAGCCGCGGCATCCGCGGCATCCGATGCTCCGGAGGCCTCGTGCGCGTCGGGGCCGGACGCCTGGGCGTCCGACCCCTCCTCGCCGAGGACCTCGTCATCGCCGTGCGGCTCTTCGAAGTCCTTGTCGGTCATGATTACTTCTTCTCGTCCTCGTCTTCGACGACCTCGGCGTCGACGACGTCCTCATCGGATGCCGTCGCACCGGCGTCGCCGGTCGGAGCGTCGGTCGGGGCGCCCGGCGCCTGGTCGGCCTGACCCTGCGCGTAGATCGCCTCGCCGAGCTTGCCCTGCGATGCGTTGAGCTTGTCGAACGCGGTCTTCACCGCGTCGTCGTCATCGCCCGCGAGCGCGGTCTTCAGCGCGTCGACGTCGCCCTGGACCTCGGACTTGACGTCCTCGGGGAGATTGTCGGCGTTGTCGGCGATGAGCTTCTCGATCGAGTACGACAGGGTCTCGGCCTGGTTGCGGACCTCGGCGGCCTCGCGGCGCTTCTTGTCCTCGGCCGCGTGCTCCTCGGCCTCGCGCACCATGCGCTCGATGTCCTCCTTGGGAAGCGACGAGCCGCCCGTGATGGTCATCGACTGCTCCTTGCCGGTGCCCTTGTCCTTCGCCGAGACGTGCACGATGCCGTTGGCGTCGATGTCGAAGGTGACCTCGACCTGCGGGATGCCGCGCGGGGCCGGCGCGATGCCGGTGAGCTCGAACGTTCCCAGCGGCTTGTTGTCGCGGGTGAAGTCGCGCTCGCCCTGGAAGACCTGGATGGCCACCGACGGCTGGTTGTCGTCGGCGGTCGTGAAGGTCTCGCTGCGCTTGGTGGGGATGGCGGTGTTGCGCTCGATGAGCTTCGTCATGATGCCGCCCTTGGTCTCGATGCCGAGGCTCAGGGGGGTGACGTCGATGAGGAGGACGTCCTTGCGCTCGCCCTTGAGGACACCGGCCTGCAGCGCGGCGCCGACGGCGACGACCTCGTCCGGGTTCACGCCCTTGTTGGGCTCCTTGCCGGCTTCCTTCTTCACGAGCTCCGACACGGCGGGCATGCGGGTGGAACCACCCACGAGCACGACGTGGTCGATGTCGCCGACCTTGATGCCGGCCTCGCGGATGACGTCCTCGAAGGGCTTCTTCGTGCGGTCGAGCAGGTCCTTGGTGAGATCCTCGAACTTCGCACGCGACAGCGTCTCGGACAGCGACACGGGGCCCGAGTCGGTGAGCGAGAGGTAGGGCAGGTTGATCGAGGTCGACTGCGAGCTCGAGAGCTCCTTCTTCGCCTGCTCCGCGGCCTCCTTGAGGCGCTGCAGGGCGATCTTGTCGCCGGAGACGTCGACGCCGGTCGTGTCCTTGAACTGCTTGATCAGGTACTCGACGATGCGCTGATCCCAGTCGTCACCACCGAGGCGGTTGTCACCGGCGGTGGCGCGCACCTGGATGGTCGAGAAGTCGTCGTCCTTGCCCACCTCGAGCAGCGAGACGTCGAAGGTGCCACCACCGAGGTCGAAGACGAGGATGAGCTCGTCCTCCTTGCCCTTGTCGAGCCCGTAGGCGAGCGCGGCGGCCGTCGGCTCGTTGATGATGCGCAGGACGTTGAGGCCCGCGATCTCACCGGCCTCCTTGGTGGCCTGGCGCTCGGCGTCGTTGAAGTACGCGGGGACGGTGATGACGGCGTCGGTCACGGTGTCGCCCAGGTACTGCTCGGCGTCGCGCTTGAGCTTCTGGAGGATACGGGCCGAGATCTCCTGCGGCGTGTACGCCTTGCCGTCGATCGACTGGGTCTTCCAGTCGGTGCCCATGTGGCGCTTGACCGAGGTCAGCGTGCGGTCGACGTTGGTGACGGCCTGCCGCTTGGCGGTCTCACCGACGAGGACCTCGCCGTCCTTGGTGAACGCGACGACCGAGGGGGTCGTACGGAGCCCTTCGGCGTTGGCGATGACCTTGGGCTCGCCGCCCTCGAGGACGGCCACGACGGAGTTCGTCGTGCCCAGGTCGATACCCACTGCACGTGCCATGAGTTGTCTCCTTACTTGCGGTTCGAATGGATCGGAAGTCTGCGGCGGCCCAACCTGAGCCGCGATGACTCAACTGTACTCGCGGCGGAAAAGCCTGTCAAGAGAACTTGAGTCCAGTCGTATCAAGTTCGTGACTCGACCGTGTGAGCCGGTGACGATGACCTGAGGTAACGCTGAGCAACCCTGAGGCCGGATCATCGGATCCTCCCAGGGGGGCGCTATATGTTGAGTCCACCCATGACAAGAAGCGTGAACCCGAACTCGCCTCTCGTCGACATCGAGCCCGCGATGGGCGGTCGTCGAGCGTTCCCGCGCGCACGGAGGCGGCCATGACTCGCAGCGCAGTCGTCATCGAGGATGACGACGACCTCCGTCGGCTGCTGACCCAGACCCTCGAGCAGCACGGCTTCGCCGTGCACGCCTTCCCCGACGGTCCGGCCGGCGTCGACGCGGTCCGCCTGCTGCGTCCCGACCTCACGACCGTCGACGTCAAGCTCGACGGGATCGACGGATTCGAGGCCGTCCGCCGCATCCGCGCGTTCCACGACGGGTACGTGCTCATCATCAGTGCCGTCGACGACGAGACCGCGACGGTCGAGGGGTTCCGCAGCGGTGCCGATGACTACGTCATCAAACCCTGGCGCCCCTACGAGCTGCGCGCCCGCATCGACGCCCTGATGCGCCGCCCGCGCACCCTCCAGTCCGGCGAGTCGGCGCCGGGGGCGTGGCTCGAAGCCGGCGGACTGCGACTGAGCCCGGGCTCGCGCCGCGTCGAGCTCGACGGCCGGTCGCTGGATCTCACCCGTTCCGAGTTCGACGTCCTGCAGGCGCTCATGCAGCGCCCCGGCGACGTCATCGAGAAGTCGTGGATCGCGCTCATGCTGCGCCGGCAGAGCGGCGCCCACGGCGAGCACGTCAGCGGACACGATCTCCACGCGGTCGAGGTGCACCTGATGAACCTGCGACGCAAGCTCGGCGACGACGGCCGTACGGGCCGCTGGATCGAGACGGTGCGCGGCATCGGTTACCGGTTCGCGCGTCGCGACTGAAAAGCGCGCTCGCCCGCCAGGCGACGGATACGCTGACCCCGTCGCGATGACGCGGCGCGCCGCCGACCGGCGGCACCGAGTGTTCACGGAGAGGTCGTAGCGTGCCCGGCATGTCACCCGAGACCGACCCACCCGGCGCAGGCCGCTCCCCAGAGTCACCCGATGCCGGCGTGCCCGCGCCTCCCACGGCGGCCGACACGCAGGCCCTCGGGCGCATCGCGGCCATGCGGACCCGTGACGTCGACGAGCAGCCGATCTCCCGCAAGGCCGTGGTGTCGTGGGCGCTCTGGGACTGGGCCACGCAGCCCTTCAACTCCGTCATCCTCACCTTCGTCTTCGCGTCGCTGTTCCTCGTCTCGGATTCGTTCCTCCCCGCCGACATCGCGGCGCTGCCCGACACCGACCCGGTGAAGGAGGCGGCACTGGCCGAGCTGGCGAGCGGCTACGGCGTGGCCTCGACGGCCGCCGGCATCCTGATCCTGCTGCTCGCCCCCGTGCTGGGACAGACCGCCGACCGGTCGGGGCGCAAGAAGCGCTGGCTCGGGGTGTTCACCGTCGTCCTCGCGCTGCTGCAGTTCGCCCTGTTCTTCACCTTCGCCGACCCGGCCTTCTTCTGGTACGGCGCGATCGTGCTCTCCCTCGGCGCTGTCGTCTCGGAGATCGCGGGCGTCAACTACAACGCCATGCTCGTCGAGGTCTCGACACCCCGCACGATCGGACGAGTCAGCGGTTTGGGCTGGGGGCTCGGCTACATCGGCGGCATCATCGCGCTCGCCCTCGTGGTCGCCCTGACCTTCGCCGACTGGTTCGGGATGGACACGAGCAACGGTCTCGCCTACCGGCTCATCGCGGTGGGCTGCGGTGTGTGGACGATCGTCTTCGCCATCCCCCTGCTGGTGAACGTGCCCGAGCGCGCGGCACCGCACAGCGCCGAGAGGATCGGGTTCCTCGCGGCGTACGAGCATCTGGTGACCGACATCGTCCGCCTCTATCGCACCGAGCGTCCGACGTTCTGGTTCCTCCTCGCGAGCGCGGTCTACCGCGATGGGCTCGCGGGCGTCTTCGCCTTCGGAGGCGTCCTGGCTGCGCGTGCCTTCGGGTTCTCCGCGACGGAGGTCATGGTCTTCGGCATCGCCGCGAACCTCGTCGCCGGTGCGTCCACGATCGTCGCCGGACGATTCGACGACCGGTTCGGGGCACGCGCCGTGATCGTCGCGACCCTGTCGGGTCTCATCGCCGTCGCCGTGCTGCTGTTCGTGCTGCAGGATGCCGGATCGATCGTCTTCTGGATCGCCGGGCTGATCCTCTCGGGGTGCGTGGGCCCGGCGCAGGCCGCCAGCCGCTCCCTGCTGGCCCGGGTGACGCCGCCGGGGATGCAGGGTGAGATCTTCGGCCTCTACGCCACGACCGGACGCGTCGCGAGCTTCCTCTCCCCCGCGATGTGGGCGCTGTTCATCGCCTGGTTCGGCGGCATCATCTGGGGCGTGCTGGGCATCGCGGTGGTGCTGCTCCTCGGACTCGTGCTGCTGCTGTTCGTGCGACTGCCGAAGCAGGCCGGCATCCGCTGACCGGGTTCAGGCGACGCGGCGCATGGGCACGTGCGGGATGTCGTCCTCGGAGAACTCCGGCCCGCTGATCGCGAACCCGAACCTCCCGTACCAGTCGGCGAGGTGCTTCTGCGCGTCGAGGTCGATCGCAGCCCCGGGCCACCGCTCGCCGGCGCGCTCGACCGCCGCACGCATGAGCTGGGCAGACAGACCGCGGCCGCGCGCGTCGGCCGCGGTCGCCACGCGGCCGATGCGGGCGTTTCCCGAGGCATCGCGAAGCAGCCGGAGTGTCGCCAGCACCTGCCCGTCGTCTTCGATCCAGAAGAGCTCGGTGTCGGGCTCGAGGTCGCGGCCGTCCAGCTCCGGATAGGCAGCGGCCTGCTCGACGACGAAGACGCTCACCCGCAGCCAGAGCAGGCGGTAGAGCGTCTCGGCGGGGACATCGGTCAGACGGGCGGAAGACACCGGGGGCATCCGCCCAGCGTACGACGAAGGCGCCGAGCGGTCGTGCCCGGCGCCGTCGCGACGATTTGCTGCGGCCGTGTCAGCTGCGCCTGCCGCCGATCCACGGGAAGCGCACTCCCCGCTCGTTCGGCTCCTCGACCTCGAGCCCGTAGTGGTCGCCGATCCGCTCGATGAACTGCGCCCGCTCCGCGCGGGCGTACGCCCGGCGCTCGCGCTGGAAGGCGAGCACCGTCGACCAGCACATCAGCAGCATCACGATCGAGAACGGCAGGGCGATCAGGATCGCGGCCGTCTGCAGCGCCTGCAGGCCGCCGGCGAGCAGGAGGGCGCTCGCGAGGGCGGCGGTCGTGATGACGAAGAACACGCGCACCCAGCGCGGCGGCTCGGGATTTCCGCCGGTCGCGATCATGCCCATGACGAGCGCGCCCGAGTCGGCCGAGGTGACGAAGAACACCGCGATCAGGACGATGGCTCCGATCGTCAGCACTCCGCCAGCGGGCAGACTCTCGAGCAGCTGGAACAGGGC
The DNA here is from genome assembly GCF_002245215.1 of Microbacterium sp. Yaish 1. GTDB lineage: Bacteria > Actinomycetota > Actinomycetes > Actinomycetales > Microbacteriaceae > Microbacterium. Next base: position 1,764,197 of record NZ_NPMR01000001.1, on the reverse strand, counting down.
CCCCTGCAGATTGACCGAACCGTCTGCCGCGAGCATCGACCCGGGCTGCTCGAGCTCGCGGTACAGCGCCGAGCCGCCGAGGACGGCGAACCACAGGATGCCGATCAGCGTGGGGACCAGCAGCACGCCGGCGACGAACTGGCGGACGGTGCGGCCTTTGCTGACGCGAGCGATGAAGATGCCGACGAAGGGTGCCCACGAGATCCACCAGCCCCAGTAGAACGACGTCCACTGCGCCTGCCACGCCTCACCCGCGGCTCCCTGGAGAGCACTGACGGTGAAGGAGAGGCCGATGAAGTTCTGAATGTAGGCGCCGATCGACTGCACCCATTCGCGCAGCAGGAACTGCGTCGGTCCGACGAAGAGCAGGAACAGCAGCAGCAGGCCGGCGACGATGAGGTTGAAGTTCGAGAGCCACTTCATCCCCTTCGTCACTCCGGAGATGACCGAGAAGAGCACGAAGACCGAGACGATCGCGATGAGACCGATGAGCATCGCGTCGTTCATCGGCGGGAGGCCGATGAACTCGAGCCCGGATCCCATCTGCATGACGCCGAGGCCGAGCGAGGTGGCGACGCCGAACAGCGTGCCGACGAGGGCGACCGCGTCGATGACGTTGCCGGCGGCGCCGCGGACACGGTTGCCCAGCAGCGGCTCGAGCGCCCAGCGGATCGAGATCGGGCGGCGGCGACGGTGGATCGCGTACGCGAGGGCGAGCCCGACGACGACGTACATCGCCCAGGCGTGCACGCCCCAGTGCAGGTAGGTCTGCGTCAGAGCGCTCTGCGCGAGCTGCTGCTCGGTGCCGGTGACGCCCGGACGCGGGTCGACGAAGTGGCTGAGGGGCTCGCTGACGCCGTAGAAGACGAGACCGATGCCCATGCCCGCCGCGAAGAGGAGCGAGAACCACGAGCCCGTCGAGAACTCGGGCTCGTCGTCGTCGCGCCCGAGCTTGATGTCGCCGAAGCGGCTGAAGCCCACGAAGATCGCGAAGCCGACGAAGAAGGCGGCGATGAGGACGTAGTACCAGTTGAACGAGTCGACGATCGAGGTCTGGATGGCGCCGAAGAACGACTCGGCCGTGGTGGGGAAGATGATCGCGAACGCGCTGAACCCGACGATCACGACCGCGGCGGGCCAGAAGACCCAGCGGGCGATCGTGCCCGGACTGGATACCGCGGCTATGCGTTCTGCGGGAGAGGGCTGATTCTCGGTACTCACCGAACCAGGGTGGCAGGATACCGGCGCGACGCAAAGCGGGGAAGGCCAGTTGCCCTCGGTGGTCACACCGGCTAAGGGTCAGGGGCGCGGCCAGGCGTCGGCGAGTTTGGTGAGCAGTCGGGCCAGCTCGGCGCGCTCGTCGTCGGTGAACCCGTCGAGCGCGCTGCCGAGGGCCGCGCGACGCTCACCCCGCACGCCCTGCGCGAATCGGCGCCCCTCGTCGGTGAGCGCGATGCGGGTGCGGCGGGCGTCGTCGGGGTCGGCTTCCCGGCGGACCAGGCCGAGGTCGACCCCCTGCTGCACGAGCCGCGAGGCACGCGGCTGGTCGACACCGATCGCCTCGCCGATCTCGCTGACGGTCAGCGGGTGGGATGCCGCGACGAGCGCCTCGAGCATGCGCAGGCGGGCGAGCCCCGCCATCCTGCTGCGTCCCTCGGCGAACGGGCCGCCGTGATGGCCGTGCGGGCCGTGACCGCCGTGAACCCCGAACGGTCCGTGAGCATGCGATCCGCGCTCGACGCCCGGCCCGAGCCGCCGCAGTCCGCGCAGGCGACCGAGGGCGTCGGCGATGGCATCGATCTGTGGGTCGTCGGAGGCCGTCATGCTCCGAGAATACATGCGACTTGACATGCACTTCATCTGCATGTCATAGTGCATATACATGACACATGACATACATCTCGGGTCGGACGCACCGACCCACGAAGGGAACACCATGAACACGCACGACAACACCTCCGAGACTCCCGAACCGCGCACGCGGTCGCTGACCTTCTGGATGCGCGCCGCCGAGACGGCCCTGTCGTCCGAGATGCATCGGACGCTGTCCGCCGAAGGGCTCGACCGCCGCGACTGGGCGGTTCTGAACGTCCTGGCCGGCGAGCGCGACATCCCCGGGCTCGCCGAGCGCGTGCAGCGGGGCGGCAAGCGCGTCCGCTCCCTCGCAGCTCGCGGCTGGGCCGTCGAGCGCGACGGAGCCTGGATCATCACCGAAGAGGGACGGCGCGAACGCGACCGCATCCACGCGCTCGTGAGCGGCGTCCGCGATCGCGTGCGCGGCACCGTGACGGACGCGGACTACGCCACCACCCTCGCCTCGCTCGAGGCGATCGCCCGTGAGCTCGGCTGGGACGAGAGCTCACCGCGCCGATTCGGCCCTCGCGGCCGGCACGGCTTCGGGCACGGCCACGGTCACCGTCACGGCCACGGCTGCGGCCCTCGCTTCGGCGACCACCCGCGGCACGGCGAGCACCCGCGCCGCGGCGAGCGCGCCTTCGAACGCGGCTTCACGGCGGGCTTCGCGGCCGGGCGCGACGCCGCCTGATCCGCGACATCCCGAACGACGGCCCCGAGGTTCACACCCCGGGGCCGTCGTGCATCTCGGACCGGGCGTCAGGCGCCGCGCGACCCGGCGTCGTTCGTGCCGACGTCGGTGCGGTGGAAGTTCTGGAAGGAGCGGGATGCCGTCGGCCCGCGCTGCCCCTGGTAGCGATTGCCGTAGGGGCCCGATCCGTAGGAGTTCTCGCTCGGCGAGCTGAGCTGGAAGAAGCAGAGCTGACCGATCTTCATGCCCGGCCAGAGCTTGATCGGCAGAGTCGCGACGTTGGCGAGCTCGAGCGTCACGTGGCCGGAGAACCCGGGATCGATGAACCCGGCCGTCGAGTGGGTGATGAGGCCGAGACGCCCGAGCGACGACTTTCCCTCCAGTCGCGCGGCGACGTCGTCACCGAGGCGCACCTGCTCGAAGGTCGACCCCAGCGCGAACTCGCCGGGGTGCAGGATGAACGGCTGGTCCGGCTCGACCTCGATCAGGCGCGTCAGCTCGGGCTGGTCCTGCGCCGGATCGATGAAGGGGTACTTGTGGTTGTCGAACAGCCGGAAGTATCGGTCGAGGCGCACGTCGACGCTCGAGGGCTGCACCATCGAGGCATCCCACGGGTCGAGGCCGATGCGGCCCTGATCGATTCCGGCACGGATGTCGCGATCACTCAGCAGCACGCACACAGCCTAGAGCGCGACGCGGTGCGACGCCGTCATCCGGCCGTCATCCGGCCCGCTGCCGCACCGGCGGTGCGGTCGTCTGCCGGGCGACGAGCTTCGTCGGGAGCCGGAGGTGCGTGGCGGCCGGGGTCTCGCCGCGCATGAGGGCCAGCAGCATCTGGACGGCGGCGGCGCCCAGCCGCCCCATCGGCTGACGCACCGTCGTGAGAGGGACCGGGAGCCGTGTCGCCTCGGGGATGTCGTCGAATCCGACGATGGACAGATCGCGGGGGACCTCGAGCCCGAGCTCGGCGGCGACCTGCAGGATCGCGATGGCCGATACGTCGTTCGCCGCGAAGACCGCGGTGGGCCGGTTCGGCGACGACAGCATCTCGATCGCGACCTCGCGCACCGTCGCCTCGCGATAGCGCCCCGAGCCGACGTAGGTCGCGTCGAACGGGATGCCGGCGTCGGCGAGCGCCCGACGGTATCCGGCGTCGCGCGCGATCGACGAGCGCAGGTCGGCGCGCCCGGCGATGTAGCCGATGCGCGTGTGCCCCATGCCGATGAGGTAGGCCGTCGCCTCGCGGGCGCCGCCGTAGCTGTCGCTCTCGACGATGGGAACATCGGCCGGACCGGTGTGCGGGTCGATCGCGACGAGCGGGACGTCGGCGCTCGCCTTGACCACGGTCGGGGTGACCATGATCGCCCCGTCGATCAGCGTTCCGCTCAGGCGGGACAGCGACCGGCGCTCCCACCCCTCCTCGTCACCGCGCGACCCCGAGTAGGCGAGCAGGTCGTAGCTGGTGTCGCGAAGAGCCTCGCCCACGCCCTTGAGGATCTCGGCGCTGAACGGCTCGAAGTCGGCGACGAGCACGCCGATCACACCGGTCGAGCGTGAACGCATGCTGCTGGCGATGAGGCTCGACTCGTATCCGAGCTCGGCGACGGCCGCCATCACGGCATCCACGGTCGCCGTCGCGACCCCGTAACGCCCGTTGACGGCCTTCGACACGGTCGACACGGAGACGCCGGCACGCTCCGCGACGTCGTGGATGGTGGGTCGTCGTCGGTCCATGACCGCATGCTAGCCCGAAATGGAAACCGTTTTCGAAAACGTTTGACACCTCTTTGTTGCCCGCGCAAACTTTCGGTGTCCGACAGCACCAGCGAATGTCCGACGACACCGAGCATCGCCGCTCGGCGGTTCGAGCAGCCCAGCCCGGGCCCGGCCGCGGCGCGCTCATCGGCAGATGTCCACTCAACGAAGAGAGAAGGAATCACATGGCACGCACCATCACGGCTCGCCGCAAGGCGGCCGTCACGGCAGCCGTCCTGGCGGTGGGGGCGCTCGCCCTCACCTCCTGCAGCGGCAACGGCGACGGAGGCAGCGCCGACGGCACCGTCGAGATGACGCTCTGGCAGAACTCGACGACCGGCCCCGGCCAGGAGTTCTGGAAGGACGCCATCGCCGCGTTCGAGGCGGAGAACGAGAACGTCAAGATCTCGATGCAGTCCGTGCAGAACGAGGACATGGACGGCAAGCTCCAGACCGCGCTCAACGCGGGCGACCCGCCCGACATCTTCCTGCAGCGCGGCGGCGGCAAGATGGCCGCCATGGTGCAGGCCGGCCAGCTCATGGACCTCACGGACCTCATCGGCGACACCGCCAAAGAGGAGATCTCCGAGGGCTCGTTCAAGGCCGAGACCTACCAGGACAAGGTGTGGGCGATGCCGCTCGCGGTGCTCCCGAGCGGCTTCTGGTACAGCTCCGACCTGTTCACGCAGGCCGGAGTCACCGAGACCCCCACCACGATCGACGACCTCGAGACCGTCGTCGGGCAGCTCAAGGATGCCGGCATCGCGCCCATCGCCCTCGGCGCGAAGGATGCCTGGCCGGCGGCGCACTGGTTCTACAACTTCGCCCTGCGCGAGTGCAGCCCGGAGACGATCGAGAAGACCGGCGACTCGAAGGACTTCAGCGACGAGTGCTGGCTGAAGTCGGCCGAGGACCTCGCCGACTTCGCCCAGCTGCAGCCGTTCAACGAGGGCTACCTCACGACCTCGGCTCAGCAGGGCGCGGGCAGCAGCGCGGGCCTCATCGCCAACCACCAGGCGGGCATGGAGCTCATGGGCGCCTGGAACCCGGGCGTCATCGCGTCGCTCACGCCGGACGAGCAGCCGCTGCCCGACCTGGCGTGGTTCCCCTTCCCCGAGCTGTCGGGCGGGGCGGGTGAGCCCGGCTCGATCATGGGCGGCGTCGACGGATACTCCTGCTCGGCCAAGGCCCCGAAGGAGTGCGCCGACTTCCTGAACTTCCTCGCCAGCGCCGAGCAGCAGGAGGCCTACTACAAGGCGTTCAACGCCCCGCCGGTGAACTCGGTCGCGCAGGAGGCGGTCGAGGAGGAGTACCTCCAGGAGGTCCTCGCCGCGTACAACAAGGCACCCTTCGTCTCGCAGTGGCTCGACACCGTCCTCGGGCAGAACGTCGGCAACGCGCTCAACGTCGCAGTCGTCGACCTGCTGGCGGGCAAGAGCACGCCCGAGCAGATGATCCAGTCGGTCTCCGACGCAGCGAAGAAGGGCTGATCCGCATCATGTCGCTCAGCGAGACAGCCGTCGCGGACTCCGCCGGCGGCGTGGATCTCGCGGCCCGGGGCGAGGGCGTCACCACGACGCCCTCGCCCTCCCGGCGCCGCCGAGGCCTGGGCTGGTCGGGTCGCCTCGAGATCGCGGTGCTCGTCGGCCCCGCCCTGGTGATGTTCGTCGGGTTCGTCATCTTCCCCGTGGTGATGGCGGCCTACTACGGCTTCTTCCGCTGGCAGGGCTACGGGCCGCCCACCGAGTTCGTCGGCCTGCAGAACTACATCACGATCCTCACCGACCCCACGTTCGTCGAGGCCCTCAGCCACAACGCGATCATCGTCGTCGCATCCCTCGTCCTCCAGGGGCCGGTCGCGGTCCTGCTCGCCCTGCTGCTCAACCGCCGCATGCGGGGACAGTCGATCATCCGCGTACTGATCTTCGTGCCCTACGTCATCGCCGAGGTCGTCGTCGGCACGGGCTTCGGGCTCATGCTGCAGACCCAGGGCGCCCTCAACGGGGCCCTCGAGCAGCTCGGCCTGGGGGCGCTCACACGCGACTGGATCGCCGACCCCTCGATCGCCATCTGGACCCTCATGGGCATCCTGACCTGGAAGTACGTCGGCTTCGCCGTCATCCTCTTCCTCGCCGGCCTCCAGGGCATCCCCGACGAGCTCTACGAGGCCGCCGCCCTCGACGGCGCGGGCTACTGGCAGATGCACTGGCGGATCACCCTGCCGCTGCTCGCCCCGACCCTGCGCATCTGGGCGTTCCTGTCGATCATCGGCGCACTGCAGCTGTTCGACCTCGTCTACATCATCTGGGGTCAGTACGTCGCGTCGACAGCGGGCACCTCGACGATGGCCACCTACATGGTCGTCAACGGCCGCAACGCCGGCAGCTACGGCTACGGAAACGCCGTCGCCGTCGTGATCTTCCTCATCTCCCTCGTCGTCGCGATCATCTACCAGCGCTACGTGCTGCGTCGTGACACCGCCGGGGCCATCACCGAAGGGAAGCAGGAGCGATGACCGCCCTCACCTCCCCCGCCACGCGCGCGATCGTCGCGCCGGCACCGACCGGGCGTCGCGGACGCCGCAAGGAACGCCTGCCCTGGGGCAGCCCCGTCGTGTACTTCGTCGCCCTCGTGGTGATCGCACTCATGCTCGCGCCGGTGCTGTACATCATCATCGGAGGCTTCCGCAGCAACGCCCAGATCACCGTCGACCCCGCCGGGTGGCCGTCGCCGTGGAACATCGAGAACTATCTGGCGGTGCTCACCGGCTCGCAGTTCTGGCAGCAGGTGCTCAACTCCACCATCGCCGCCGGCGCGACGACGATCGGTGCCGTGCTGCTCGGCCTCATGGCGAGCTACATCCTCGCCCGGTACCGGTTCCGCGGCCGCGGGGTGCTGTACGCCGTCTTCGCCTCGGGCCTGATGTTCCCCATCACCGTCGCGATCACGCCGCTGTACATCGTCATCCGCGACCTCGGCCTCATGAACTCGCTCGCGGGCATCATCCTGCCGCAGATCGCGTTCGCGCTGCCGATGACGATCATCATCCTGGTGCCGTTCCTGCGGGCGATCCCCGACGAGATCCAGGAGGCGGCGTTCATCGACGGATGCGGGCGCCTGTCGTTCTTCTGGCGGATGGTGCTGCCCCTGTCGGTTCCCGGCGTCATCACGGTCGGCATCCTGGCCTTCATCGGCAGCTGGAACAGCTACCTGCTCCCGCTGTTCATCCTCAACAACGAGGCGACGTTCACCCTGCCGCTCGGCGTGCAGGCGTTCTCGTCGCAGTACTCGGTCGACACGGCGAAGGTTCTCGCCTTCACATCCCTGTCGATGCTTCCCGCCCTGGCGTTCTTCAGCCTGTTCGAGCGCCGCATCGTCGGTGGCCTGACCGGCGCCGTCAAGGGCTGATCCCCCGTAGAGAAAGCACGAACCGTGACCCTCACCGATATCTCCGTCTCGACGCGCGTCTCCGACCTGATCGCGCGCATGACCCTCGACGAGAAGCTGGCCCAGCTGGTCGGCTTCTGGGTCGACCAGGGCGATGAGGTCGTCGCCCCGATGGCGGGCGAGATGGCGTCGTCGACCGCCTACGCCGACGCGACCGTCCACGGCCTCGGCCAGCTGACCCGCGTCTACGGCACACGGCCCGTCGACCCGATCGAGCGGGCGGCATGGTTGTGGAACGAACAGCGCCGCCTCGTCCGCGAGACGCGTCTGGGAATTCCCGCCCTCGTGCACGAGGAGTGCCTGACGGGGCTGGCGGCGTGGCAGGCGGCGACCTTCCCCACGCCCCTCGCGTGGGGCGCGGCGTTCGACCCCGAGCTCGTCGAGGAGATGGGGGCGCTCATCGGCGAGTCGATGCGCGAGCTCGGCATCCACCAGGGGCTCGCTCCGGTGCTCGACGTCATCCGCGACCCCCGCTGGGGCCGCGTCGACGAGTGCATCGCGGAAGATCCGTACGTGGTGGGTGTCATCGGCACCGCATACGTGCGGGGCCTGCAGAGCACGGGAGTCCACGCGACGCTGAAGCACTTCGTGGGCTACTCCGGCTCGCAGGCGGGGCGCAACCACGCGCCGGTGCACGCCGGTCCGCGCGAGATCGCCGACGTGTTCCTGCCGCCGTTCGAGATGGCTGTCCGCGACGGCGGCGTGCGCTCGGTGATGAACTCGTACGCCGAGATCGACGGGGTGCCGGTGGCGGCGACGCCCGCCTACCTCACCGACCTCCTGCGCGAGACGTGGGGCTTCGACGGCACCGTCGTGTCGGACTACTTCTCCGTCGCCTTCCTCCAGACGATGCACGCCGTCGCCCGCGACCGCGGCGAGGCCGCGCAGCTCGCCCTCGAGGCCGGCATCGACGTCGAGCTCCCGACCGGCGACGCCTACGTCGGACCGCTCGCCGAGCGCGTCCGCGCGGGTCAGGTCGATGAGGCGCTCATCGATCGCGCCGTGCGTCGCGTGCTCATCCAGAAGGAGGAGCTGGGCCTCCTCGACGAGACCTTCGAGGACCCGCCCGCGAGCATCGACCTCGACTCGCCCGCACACCGCGCCGTCGCCCGTCGCCTCGCCGAGGAATCGGTCGTGCTGCTGACCAACGACGGCGTGCTGCCGCTCGCGTCGCCCCGCCGCGTCGCCGTGATCGGACCGAACGGCGACAGCTCGGAAGCGCTCATGGGCTGCTACTCGTTCGCCAACCACGTGCTCGCCCACCACCCGGGCGTGCCGATGGGATTCGAGATCCCGACGCTCGCGGCATCCCTCGTCGACGCCATGCCTGACGCCGAGGTCACCGTCGTGCGCGGCTGCGAGGCCGAGGGCGACGACCGGTCGGGCTTCGCCGAGGCGGAGGATGCCGCACGCGCGGCCGATGTCGCCATCGTCGCCGTCGGCGACCGGGCCGGACTGTTCGGGCGGGGCACCGTCGGCGAGGGGAACGACGCCGACTCGCTCGAGCTGCCGGGCGTGCAGCGCGAGCTCGTCGAGCGCCTCGTCGCGACGGGCACCCCGGTCGTGCTCGTCGTCCTGTCGGGGCGGCCGTACGCGATCGACTGGGCGCTCTCGGGCGAGGGGGCCGTCGCGGCGGCGCTGCAGACCTTCTTCCCCGGCGAAGAGGGGGGTGCCGCGATCGCTGCGGTCCTGAGCGGCGAGGTCTCGCCGTCGGGTCACCTTCCCGTCTCGCTCCCCCGCTCGTCGGGCTCGCAGCCCTACAGCTACCTGCACCCGATCCTCGGCGGGCCGAACGAGATCACGAGCGCCGACAGCACCCCCGCGCTGCCGTTCGGGCACGGGCTCAGCTACACGACGTTCGAGCGGGCCGGTCTGTCGGTGACCGAGTCGGTCTCGGCCGGAGACGCCTTCACGGCGACCGTGCGCGTGCGGAACACGGGCGAGCGCGCGGGCACCGACCTCGTGCAGCTGTACGCCCGCGACGTCCACGCGAGCGCGACGCGTCCGGTCGCGCAGCTGCTCGGCTTCGCCCGGGTGGAGCTGGACGCCGGCGCCGAGGCGACCGTCTCGTTCGACGTGCCCACCACGCGGCTGGCCTTCACCGGACGCGAGGGCGTGCGCATCGTCGAGCCCGGCGAGATCGAGCTCTGGGTCGGACCGTCGTGCGCGGAGCGCGAGACCGAGGCGGCGACCGAGATCGTCGGCGAGGTGCACCGCGTCGCGGCATCCGACCGGCGGATCGTCGAGGTCGCGATCGAGCGGTGACCAGGGGTCGTGCGCGGCCCGCTCGAGCGATAGTGTGCGGGCCATGTACAACGACTACGCGGGGCCCGCGGCGGCCTTCGGCATCGGTTTCATCGTGCTCGGCATCGCGATCTACCTCGGGACGATCGCGCTCATCCTCTGGGTGAGCTACCTGCTGATGCGCACGGCGGTGAAGAACGGGATGCTGCTCGCGATGCGCGAGAGCGGCGGGCAGTTCCCGGGTGGTGGCGGTGTCGGGGGTGCCGGTGGCGGTGGTGTCGGTGGTTATGGTGCCGGTCCGCGCCCGGCGCCGCCGTATCCGCAGGCTCCGCCCGCGCCGGGCGGGTACGGGCCGGGTGGGCCGGGTGGGCCGGCTGCTCCTGGTGCACCGGGTGGTCCGGCTTCGGGCGGTCCGGGCCCTGTGGGGTAAGCTGACCGAGCACCTCCGGGTGCGTGGGGCTGTAGTTCAATGGCAGAACATCTGCTTCCCAAGCAGATAGCGCGGGTTCGATTCCCGTCAGCCCCTCCACTGCGAAAGGGACGCGGCCACCGGTCGCGTCCCTTTCGCATCTGTGCGGTTGCCGTCGAGCCGCCCCGCCCGTGCCGGGATGCAAGGGTTTCCAGCCAACACCCCGGCGCCGCGGCATCCCACCCGGCGTGTCCGAGAAGATCGCTTGCATCCCGGCTCGTCCTCACGCCGCGTCGATCCGTCCGATCAGGGCATGTCGAGTGACACTGAGGCCGCTGCCATGACCTCGATCAACACGTCCTCCAGCTCTTGAGCCAGACACTCCGCGGCGATGACGTGGTCCGGACGCAGGACGACCGCACCGACGGGGTGCGCGTCGAACCAGGCCTGCAGGCTCTCCTCCCCGCCCCGGTCGCCCACCACGATGACATCCGCTCCGGCACGTTCGCGGGCCCACGTGAGCTGCGCGCGGGGCACGATCTGGACGAGGCGGGCGTCGAGCTTCCCGAGCACCTCTCGGGTCCGCTCCGTCACGAAGACCGAGGGGTCGTTGTTCCACATCAGTACCCGCCATCCCTGGCCGGTGGCGTCGTCGAGACGAACCTCCCGACCGCTGGCGTCGGCCATCCACGGCTGCGGGAAGATCGACCCGGCGTTGCAGGTGGCGTCACGGTCCGGCAACGACTTGTACGTCGGCGAAGCCCGGTGCACGACCACGCCGGCATCGAACTTCGGCTGCGGCTTGAACGCCTGCCGCCGCTGCGCCTCCCGCTCCTCCGGAGTGCGGTTGGCGGCGATGCGGTCGCGCTCGGCGGCGGCCACCGGGTCGTGGTCGGTCATCTCCTTCGCCATGCCGAGCGACACCGCGACCATCTGCGTCACATGGCCGCGGCGCTCCTGCTCGTACGTGTCGAGCAGCGCATCGTCGGCGACCCCCGTGACCACGGCCGCGAGCTTCCAGCCCAGATTGAACGCGTCCCGGATGCCCGAGTTCCATCCCTGGCCTCCGACGACGGGCATGACGTGCGCTGCGTCGCCCGCGAGGAAGACCCGCCCATCGCGGAACCTGCCGGCCACCCGGGCATGGTGCCGGTAGACCCGGCGGCGGATGATGTCGAGACGAGCGGGGTCGGGCACGTGCGGGGCGAGCAGCTCGAAGACGAACGCGTCGTCGTCGACGAGCGCGGCGTCCTCATGCTCCTGCAACGTGAACTCCCACCGCCGGATGCCGTGCGGCAGCGCGATGGTGGCGTAGCTGCGGGCCGGGTCGCCGCCGAACACCGCGTGGGGAGTGCCGATGGGGTCGTTCGCGACGTCGATGACGATCCCGTCGCTGGGACGGGTCTCGCCATCGAACGAGATGCCGAGCCGCTTCCGCGTCGCGGATGCTCCTCCCTCGGCGGCGACGACGTAGCTCGCGCGCACGCTCGTGCCGTCGGCGAGCGCCGCCACGGCGGCATCCGTCTCTTCCTCGACATCGACCACCTCGGTGCCGAAGCGCACATCGACGGATGGGAACCGATCGAGCCCCTCGAGGAGCACACGGTCGACGAGAGGCTGCACGAAACCGTTGCGCCGCGGCCACCCGAACTCGCGAGTCGTCGGGTTGACTTCCGAGAGGATCGTCCGGGCGCCGTTGATCATGTAGATCTTCTGATCCGGGATGGTGTGCGGCAGCACCTGATCCACGAGTCCGAGAGTCTGCATCGTCCGCAGCGCCTCGTCATCGATGCCGACGGCGCGCGGATAATCGATCAGCTCGTCGTTCCGGTCGACGACGAGCACGTTCACGCCGTGCTGGCCGAGAAGATTGGCGATGGTCAGTCCGACGGGACCGGCACCGATGACGAGGACGTCCGTGGACTCGCTCATGAGGCATTCTCCGAAGATCGCGCTGTCGCCAGCGCCGTGATGGCGCCCTGGAACGCGTGGTTCAGCAGGACGAGGTCGATTCCGAGGCCGACGTAGTCGACGAGGCCCCGCGAGAACAGATCGGCCGTGTACGCGGGCCGGCCGGAATAGATGCCGAGCGTGACGCCATGCGCCGTGGTCAGCTCGCGCAGCCGTCCGATCGCATCCCACACCGGGCCGTCTTCCCAGTCGCCCCGAGCCGGCAGGCCGTGGGAGGCAGCCAGGTCGGCCGGGCCGATGTAGATGGAGTCGAGGCCGGGTGTCGAGACGATCTCCTCCGCGTGCTGCATCCCCGCGCGCGTCTCGATCTGAGCGATCGCCGAGACCGCGACGTTCCCTGCCTCGGTGTAGCTCTCGCCCGGGTAGAGCCCGGGGCGAGAAGGGCCGATGCTGCGATTGCCGACCGGGGGATATTTGGTCGCCGCGACGAGCGCTTCCGCCTGCGCCCGGGATTCCACGGTGGGCGCGATGATCCCCCGGGCCCCGCTGTCGAGCAGCCGCAGGATGACGGCCGCGTCGACGCCACCCACCCTCGCGTAGGAGTAGGCGGAGGCGCGCGGGAGCGACCGCAGGATGCCGCACGCTGCTTCCAGGCCGAGTTCCCCGTGCTGCAGATCGAGGATCACACCGTCGTACCCGGCGGCGACCGCCCACTCGGGCTCGGAGAGCGAGGGCAGCGCCTGGTGGAACAGCACCGGCCGACGTCCGCCGAGGTCATGGGGCTTCATCGCTCGACGTCCCCGCCGGCAGCAAGACGAGCGGCGTGCGCCGCCGCCGCCTGACCACCGAAGATCGGGACGACCTCGCGACGCACGAATCGCCAGCGCCCGTCCACCTTGCGATAGCGCTCGCGGAACTCGCCGACGGAGGCGGGCTGGGTGACCGGCGTGTTGGTGTCGCGGAAGGTGAGGTACTGCACGGTTCCCTCGACCTCGTCGCCATCCTGCGTCAACCGGATGCCGCCGATGAAGTGGCGTCCGACGATGTCGGTGCGCGCTGCACGCTGAGCACCCCAAGACCTGATCGCCTCGCGATCCATGTCGCCCATCGGTCCGACGGACATACCGTCGGACGTGTAGAGCTCCCAGGTCGTGTCTGCCTGGTCATGGTCGAGGCGGTAGAGCATCTCGCAGATGAGCTGCTCGATCTCGATCCGGGTGATGGGGTCCACGGGGCGGTGATCTGTCATGTCATTTCTCCGAATCAACTGTTGCGACGACGCGGCCGAGCCCCGTGAACGCCGCGACGCACTCGACGTCCATCGGCCAGGGTTCGATGTACCCGACGGAACCGGACAGCAGCACCTCGCCTGCCCGCAGCGGCTCACCCGTGCGGATGGCGGTCTCGGCCAGCCACACGATGGCGTTCACCGGGTCGCCGAGGACGTTGCTGCCGACGCCGCGCGTGATCTCGTCGGCGCCGGCGGTGATCACCATCTCGACGGAACGCAGGTCCACGCTGCCGTACGGGTGTCGCTCTTCACCGAGGACGAGACCACTGCATCCGGCGTTGTCCGCGATGGTGTCGACGATCTTTCCGACACTCCCCGCGTAGCGGAAATCGACGATCTCGAACGCGGGTGTCACGTGATCGATGGCCGCGACGACCGCCTCGAGCGTCGGTTCCAGGATGTCGTGGCCGAGGACGAAGGCGACCTCGGCCTCGATGAGCAGACGGTTGTACCGGGATGCCGAGAGCGTCGTGCCCGATGAAAACACCATGTCGTCGTGGATGATGCCGTAGTCGGGCTCGTCGATCCCGACGCGCGCCTGGACCAGCGGATTGGTCAGACCGACTTTGCGGCCCACCCGGCGCACCCCGAGCTCGCGTTCGCGCAGCGCGGCGAGCTCGGCGGAGATCGCATACGCCGAGCCGAGGTCGTGCTCCGGCAAGCGGGGACTCACGTACGGGATGGTGCGCACCCCCACGCGCGCGTCATGGAGCTCGCGAGCGATCTCGCGGATGACCTCCGCGGGCACGACGGGTTGCACGGTGTTCGCCCCGTCATCCCGGGTCACGCGTCACCTCCGTGCCGCGCGAGGAAGGCGACCATCGCGGCGTTGACGAGCTCCGCAGCTTCCCATTGCGGCCAATGGGCGGCCCCCTCGGCGAGCAGGAACTCGCCGCGCGGGATGAGCGACGCGAGGCGCGCGCCTTCGGCGGCATCTCCCGTCGGCTCGTGGTCGGTCCAGATGAACAGGACCGGGACGTCGATCGCGCCGAGGTCCTCGTCGGTCAACCGGTTCCGCCACCGCACCTCCGGCTGCCGGAGGACGGAGATGTGCGCCATGTTGGCGCCGTCGGGGTCTCGGCGGTAGATCGCCTGGCGGACCCGGACCAGCTCCCCGGTGATCATCTCGGGATCGTGGATGACGACGCGCAGACGGCGTTCCACGTTCTCGTAGGTCGGATCCGTCACCGCCGCACGGCTGACGGATTGAGCCTTGTCGACGCGCTGGTCACCCACGACGCGGCCACCCGGCGCGCTGAGCACCAGCGAGCGCACCCGATCCCGCCGGCCGATGGCGAACTTCACGGCCAGCCACCCGCCGAGGGATTCTCCCGCGAGATGCACGCGCGCCAGACCGAGCGCGTCGAGCAGACCGGCGAGGTGCGATTCGTAGTCGGCGATCTCGAGGTCGCGCTCGGTGAGGGTCGTGTAGCCGTGGCCCGGGTAGTCGTATCCCACCACCCGGTAACCGCCCTCGACGAGAGCGCGGACGTTCTGCGTCCACGCTTCGATGTGACCGCTCGTTCCGTTCGCGAGGACCACGACCTCATCGCCGGTGCCGACGTCGAGAACACGGGTGCGCCAGGGCCCGACATCGACGTAGTGCAGGCGGTGCGGCAGGTCGGCGAGCGCCTCCCAGAACGTCACGGGGCGGCACCTTCGATCCCGGGTCATGCGGTCCGAGCCGCCTGGATCGCGAAGCCCGCCGCCCACCGCTTGACCGCCCAGTAGCGGTCGACGGGAAACTCGTACGCGCCGGCGGTGGATAACGCCGCGTACGCCGCGATCCAGCTGCGCATCTCGTGTGCCGCCGAGCCGCCTTCGGCGAGGAACCACGTGTTGTCCCACTCGTCGACGGCCGAGAGGTCACCGCAACGGAAGGTGTCGAGCAGCAGGGTGTCCCATTCCTCGTTGAGCGGGTCGCTCGATCCCTCGCCGTCGGCGATCTTCTGGATCGCCGATACGATCATGCTCTCGCGCTGCAGCCGCTCCTCCCGGCTCGGCGCGTAGTCGATGAGCCGCTCACGCAGGGTGCCCGGGGCGCCGTCCCAGCGCGGGATCGGCGGGTCGTGCGAGATGCCGCCCGAGGCCAGGAACAGCACGCGCTTGTCGAGGGCCTGCGCCGCTCGACCGAATGCCTCTCCCATCTCGCGCACCCGCCGCATCGGGGTGAGCGGGACAGCGAGCGAGTTGACGAAGACGGGAACGATCGGCCGGGTCAGTTCTTTTCCGAACAGGAAGTTGACCGGCTGCATGATGCCGTGGTCGACCTTCATGCGCTCGGACCGGCCGATCTCGATGCCCTGCTCGAGGACCCGGGCGTGAAGCTCCCGAGCGACCTCGGCATCCACCGGAATCGGGCCCTCTGTGGTGCCGTAGTCGCCCACACCTTCGGCCTGGGCCCCGACGACCCAGGGCGAGATGTTCGAGTAGAGCTGACCGTTGAAGTGGTCGGGGCCGAAGACGACGACCACCTCGGGGTCGAACTCGGTGACGAAGGAGGTCACGTCATCGATCGCTCGGGTGATCTCGGCGAATGTCGAGCCACCGGGATCGACGTTGCCGAACGACGGCGCGTGGGACAGTGCTGCGACGGCGAGGGTCATGTGTTGTTTCCTCTTGTTCGGGCCGGCGTCACGCCGGCGTGGTGCGGTGGAGGGCGCGGCCGTCAGGCCGCTGTGGCTACGGGGGCGGCGGCCTCGCGCGCCGCGATGCGCTTCGTATCCGCGTGCAGAACGAGGATGAAGACGCCGGCGACGAGCATGGGGATCGAGAAGACCGTGAACGCGACGCCCATCCCCCAGCCTGCGTCGAAGACCGCACCGCCGAGAATCGGGGCGGCGATGCCGCCGAACCGGCCGGCGCCGATGACGATGCCGTATCCCGTCGACCGGGCCAGCGTCGGATAGAGCTTGGGAACGATGGCGTAGAAGCCCGCGGTGCCCGAGCAGACGAAGAACGACGCGACGAACAGAGCCCACCAGGCGGTCGGCATGGCCGGGCCGATGACTCCGAAGGCCGCCAGCGTGACGGTGGCGAACACGAGGAAGATCGGGGTGAGGATCCGCAGATTGATGCGGTTTCCGAGCAGGCCGAAGACGACGTTTCCGACGATGCCGCCGAGGCTGAACGCCGCGACCAGCTGCGGCGCGAGTGCCGGGTCGGCGTTCGCGCTCGCGACGGAGGCCGGCGCCCAGTTGGTCATGAAGTAGAAGCTGACCATGTAGGCGACGTAGCCCACGATCATCAGCAACGTGTGCACCCCCAGACGGCCGGTGAAGACGGTGCGGAGCGCACCGCGCGCCTTCACGACGGTGACCGTCTGCGTCTCGGGGAGAGCCGACATCGCGGGCTGACCCATCTTGGTGAGGATTCCGTTCAGACGCGGCAGGGAGTCACGATGCCGTCCAGCGGCCAACCAGGTGAGCGACTCGGGCAGAAGCAGGAATGTCGCCACGGCGGCGATCGCGCTGAGGATGAACCCGACCCACCAGCCGAGCTGCCAGCCGTGTTCGGCCAGCATCGGCCCGACGATGGTGGAGCCGAGGAGGCCGCCGATGTTGATCGCCGCCGCGTAGACGGCCATGACAAACGGGTAGACCCGCTTGTTGGTGTACTCGGAGAGGATCACGCCGACGACCGATACCAGGGCGCCCACACCGATGCCGGTGACGATCCGACTGACGACGAGGAGACCCGTCCCGAGCTCTGCCGAGGCGAACGGGCCGATGAACATACCGATCGCGATGGTGCTCGCGCCGATGACCCCCATCTTGCGGCGACCGATTCGATCCGCCAGGGGCGCGACGACGATGGAACCGACGAGCATGCCGATGAGGGCGCCCGACATGACGAGCCCCAGCTCGGTCTTCGAGACGGCCAGCCCACGCTCGAGATAGGGCGCGGAGAACGACGTCAGGGCGACGTCGTAGCCGTCGAGCACGACGAGCACGATCGATATGACGACGGCGCGGATCTGGAGCGAACTCATCTTCGAGTCGGCGATGTGGTCTGTGATCCTCACGGAGGCCTCTCTGTCTCTGGAGTAGCGGGGCATCTTCGCCGTCCGCATGCGCGTCACTGAAACGCGAGTTCTAGAACCGTGGTTCTAGAACGTGTTGTTATGATCGTGGCCGGCGCCCCGTGGTGTCAAGTCATTCGAACGGCGGAGGAGAAACCCGTGACAACGAGGCGCGGAGCTCACCAGGCGTCGGCCGAGTCGAAGCGCGCCATCCTGGAAGCAGTGCTGGGGCGGGCGATGGCGGCGGGGTACGAGGGCACGACGATGGCGGATGTCGCGCGAGCGGCGGGGCTGCCCATCGGGTCGGTGTACTGGCATTTTCAGAACAAGGAACAGCTGTTCGTCGAGCTGCTCGACTACTGCTTCGATGTGTGGCGCACCAGCCATGCCGACGTGAGCGGGATCCGGGAATTCCTGCACCGCAGCATCAGCGGGTCGGCAGCGGCCTCGGCCGGAGACAGCGACCCCGCAGCGGCGTTCTGGAGCATCGGCCTCGTGTTCGCCTTCGAGCGTCGACTCGCCGACAATCTGGCGCGGCAGCGGTATCTGGAGATCAGGCGGGAGATGTTCGGCTTCGTCGTGACGAAGCTGCGGGCCGACCTGCCCGAGATGGATGACGCAGCCGCCGACGCGCTGGCGCGGGATCTGGCCATGATGGGTCGCGCGCTGACGGATGGGTTCCGCGCAGCCGCAGCCGCCGGCGACGACGTCGACTTCGCGCGTTACGCGGAACTCGCCGCGGACGCCATGGAATCGCTCATCACCCGCCGTACTGCGGGGTCCGCGCATGGCTGAACCCCGTGAGTACGTCACGAAACCCGTCGCCATCGTGGTCGGCGGCGGCTCCGGCATCGGAGCAGCGTGCGTGCGCGAACTCGCCTCGGATCACAGCGTCGCCGTCCTCTCCCCCTCGGGACGCGGGCGCGAACTCGCCGAATCCCTCGGCGGGGTCGGCATCGACGGGGTCAACACCGACGTCGATGATCTGAGTGCGCTCGTCGACCTCGCCCTGTCGCGATTCGGCCGAATCGACACCGTCGTCAACAGCAGCGGGCACGCCGCACGCGGGCCCGTTCTCAGCATCACCGACGACGAGTGGCTGAACGGGGTCGACCTCTACCTCCTCAACGTCGTACGCATGGCCCGCCTCGTCACACCCCACCTCCTCGCCGGAGGAGGCGGCACCATCGTGAACATCTCCACGGCCGGCGCGCTGGAACCGAGTTCGTCCTTCCCGGTGTCGGTGACGATGCGCGCCGCCCTCGCCTCGTTCACGAAGCTCTATGCGACCGAGTACGGCCCCCACGGCATCCGGATGAACAACGTCCTTCCCGGCTTCACGAAGGAGGACATCTCGGCCGTGCCCGAGGCGTGGACGGCGGGAATCCCGCTCCGACGGGCCCAGACCACCGCGGAGCTCGCCCGCGTCGTCCGGTTCCTCGCGACGGCGGAGTCGTCCTACATCACCGGGCAGAATCTGCGGGTGGACGGCGGCGAGACGCGCGCTCTCTGATGGGCCGGGCCGTCGGTCTGCTCGGGGAAGCGAGCCGCTCAGAGCTCGTCTCGGAGCCACCGCTCGATCCAGTCGCGTCGGGCGTCATGGGACTGGGACGACAGCGCAGCACTCTCGTCCACGCAGTCGGAGGCGTGGAAGGCCCCCGACCAGACGTGGAGCTCGGTGGCGACGCCGGCTCTGCAGGCGCGGTCGGCGAACGAGAGGATGGCGGACCGGAAGAGTTCGGCGGAGCCGGAGTCGAGGTAGACCGCGGGCAACCCGGTGAGATCGGGCGACTCGGCCGGCGGCGCGTCATCCGGTCCGAGCGCGGCGGACCACGCCGTCTCGTTGCTGCGCGCGCTCCACGACGGATCATCCGCGAACTGACGAGCGGAGAGCTCATCGGCGCGGGCGAGCATCGGGCAGATGAGCATCAGGCCGTCTGCGGTCGACGCGGAACCGCGCGACCGCAGGGCAGCCGTGGCCGCCACCGCTCCCCCGGCGCTCTGCCCGGCCAGCAGCAGCGGTCGCCGGTCACGGGCCGCGCGGATCGTCGCCAGAGCGACCCGCGCCATCTCGCCGAGCGTCGATTGCGGCGCGAGGGGATACTCCACGCTCCAGACCTCCAGCCCGAGCGTCCCGGCGTGCCGGAGGAGCGTGTCCACTCCGTCGTAACGGTTGCCTGCCACGAGCCCGCCGCCATGGAGGAACACGACGCGAGCCGCCAGCTCCCCCGCCGGTTCGAAGATCGTCACCGGATGACCCTCGACCCGCTCCTCCCGGGCGGTCACACCATGGGTCGCACAGAGCGCCGCGGCGTCGAGGGCTACAAGCGCGCGGTCGTCGAGCACTACCGCCCCATCCAGCGGTCGCTGCTGGCCGCCACTACCGGTTCCACCGGGTCCACCGGGTCGGCCCCGTCGCCCGGGTAGAGCGTCGGGCCTCGCGCGGCATCGACGAACGGATGCCGCGGCCCGGCGTCACTCCTTCTCGGCGGCGACGCGTTCGTGCGTGCGCTGGGTGGCCGTGGCCATGTCGTGAGCGACGCCCAGCGACTCGAGGTAATCCGCGACGGCCGCCATCTCGTGCGCGCGCCGCACCGCATGGGTGCGCGTCCCCCGCTCGAGGCGTTCCACCACCGCGTGTCCATCTCCGGCAAGCTGACGCGCGATCTGATCGCGGATCCACTGCTCCGATCCCGCCGCCCGCCCGGCCGCGAGCGCCTCGGTGATGATCGCACCCAGCCCCTTCATCAGGATGCTGCGCAGGAGCTTGCGCGCCGACGCGTCTCCCGCGACCTCGCCCCCGTCCTCGACGGAGGCACCGAACGAGCGCAGCGTCTCGATCGCCACGGCACGCCCCGATCCGGACACGATCACGTCGGTTGCGGCTCCCCGGATGGGAACAGGCCCGAGGATCGCGACATCCGCGAACGCCGGCCCAGCCGTCTCGATGACCTCAGCGACGCGCAGCAGCACCTCCGGGGAAGCGGTCGTGCAGTCGACGTAGGTCGCATCGGCCCGCAGGTGCGGCGCGGCCTCGGCCGCGATCTGTTCCGACAACGACGCGGTGGTGAGGGTGAGTACGATCTCGGCCGACGCGACCGCCTCCGCGAGCGTCGCCGCACGCCTGACCCCTTCCGGCGTCTCGGGGGCGAACGGGTCGTACCCGGTCACGGCATATCCCGCGGCAACAGCCCCCTGGGCATAGAGACGCCCGGCCTCGCCGAGCCCGATGACAGCCAGAGTGATCGCATTCCCGGCCTCGTCTCGCGCGGCGTTCACAGCGCCCATCAGCTTTCCACCGGCTTCTCGCCGCGGATGTTGAACAGCGCGTAGCCGAGCAGCGAGACCACGACCGCTCCCACGATGGCCGGCCCCTTGAAGAGCACCTCGGCGGCGACGACGAGGTCGGGCAGCACGAACACGATCCCGACGATCTGGGTGAGCACGAGCGCGCAGGCGAGCGCGAGGAACGCCATCATGGCGAGCGCGAAGACTCCCGTGACGGTTCTATCGAGCGTTTTCCGCATGAGGATGCCTCTCAGGTGATGGGGACGGGGACGACGCCGACGGCGATCAGGACGCCGAGGACGAAGAACGGCAGGACGTAGTAGACGACGAGCGGGATGAAGGTCTGCTCCGGCCTCGCGCCGGTGATGCCGCTCGCGACGAAGATCGCACCGGATGCCGGCGGCGAGGCGCCCTCGGTCGAGGCGAACACGAGGATCGCGATGACGGCGAGGAGCGGGTCGACCCCGGCGGCGACCAGGGTCACGAGCGAGACCTGGCCGACGGCGCTGAGCGTCGCAGTCGACGACAGCGGGCCGGCGACGAGCACGACGAAGAATCCGACGAGCGCCACGAGCAGCCACACGGGGATGTCGAGGTTGCCGAGCAATGCGTCGACGTCGTCAGCGAGACCGAGTGACCCGAGCACCTCGCTCGCCGCGATCGCGAAGAAGAGCAGGGCACCGATCGCGTAGTACTTCGACGCCGCACCCCCGAAGAACTCCCACCACTCGCGCCCGGTGCGCGGCAGCTGACGCCAGCCGACGGCCGCGCTGATGAGGATGATGAGGACGGGGATCCAGGTGATCAGCGACACCGAGCCCATCGCGTCCGACAGGGGGGACGCGGCCAGGAAGTCGGCGAGCGGACCGATCGTGATCGAGACGGGGATGATCGCGCCGAGGAAGATCAGCATCGAGGTCCAGTTGCGGCGCACCGCCGGACCGACGGCGGGACGCTCTTCGCCGGCGACCTTGCGGATGCCGTCGCGGCGGACGAACCACGCGATCAGCAGCATCCGGATGAGGAACTGGTAGACGCCGGCGACGAACAGCGCAAGGTAGACGGAGCTCGTGGTGACGAGGCTGCCTGCGAATCCGATCATGATGACCATCGACGCGCTCGGCGGCAGCGCTGCGCCGAGCCCCGCGTTGCCGGCGATGACCGTCGCGGCTCGGGCCTTGCTCCACCCCGTGCGCGTCATCCACGGGCCGGTGATGACGCCGCTCGTGGCGGCATTGCCGGTGTTGGAACCGCCGGCCACGGCTCCCATAGCGCCGGAGGCGACGGTGTCGACGATCGCCGGCCCGCCGCGGAGTCCGCCCAGCAGGCTCGTGAGGATCTCGATCAGGCGAGCGATCGTCCCCGTCCGCTCGACGAGGTAGGTCATGAAGATGAATGCGATCGCCGCATACATGACCTCGTTCGAGCTCGCGTCGACGATGGCGTCACGCGCCACCTGGGGCGCTTGCAATCCGGCGAAGAGCACGGTCGCGACGAAGCCGAGGAGCATCGCCTCGGCCATGCTGCGCTTCACCACGACGTTCCACACCACGATGATCGCGAGGAAGACGAAGAGGGCGATGACGGCTACGGGCACGAGGGCACCTCCGTCGTGGGGGTCGGATCATCGTTGATCACTCGCAGCTCCTTTGCTCGCGATGGTGGTCACCTGGCGGCGACAATGTTTCGTCAGACACAGTTGGCTTGCGTCAAGTGAAACGTCATTTCACAGGATGCATGATGCGCTTGTCAAGCGGACATGACCAGCCGACGCCTCCGCCGGCCGGACGTGGCACGTCACGCGTCGAATGCCGCGCCGGTGGCAGCCGAGGCGAGAGTCGAGAGCCGAGGGTCAGAGGGAGAGAGCGATGGCGTGAGCCGCCCGGCGCAGCTCCGGGGCCCACCCGCGGAGCGCCTCGCTGGTCGTGCTCTCGTCCGGGCCGAGCACCGAGACGGCGGCCACGACGGCGCCCTCGCGGTCGAGGACGGGCACACTGACGGCCGCGACGCCGACGTCACGTTCGGACACCGAGATGTGGAAACCCGCAGCTCGGATGCCGTCGACCGACGCGCGAAGCAGCTCGGGCGTCACGACCTCTCCGCCGGCGGTGCGGAACTCGCGCGCGTGCCCGAGCACCCGTTCGCGCTCATCATCCGGCAGGAACGCCAGCATCGTCCGCCCCGCGCCGACCAACAGCGGCAGCCGCCGCCCGAGGGGCAGCTGGTACCGCAGCGGATCGCGTCCGTCCACGCGTGCCGCGAGCACCCGCGACTCACCCGAACGGGCGTACAGCGAGGCGGTGAGACCCGTGGTGCGCGCGAGTTCCTGCAGGTGCGGGCGCGACCGCACGACGAGCGGGTCGGACTGCAGGTAGCGGTGGGCCATGCCGAGGCCCGCGACACCCAAGCGGTACTCCCCGGTGTCGTCGTGCTGGACGAAGCCGCGCCGGTGCAGCACGCCGACGAGCCGGAGGACGGTCGCCGCATGCAGCTCGGTGCCTCGACTCAGATCGACCAGGCGCAGCGGGCCGTCGGAGCGTTCGAGCATCTCGAGGATGTCCAACGCACGTTCGACGCTGCGAACGGTCGGCTGGTTCGCGGCATCCGGGGTATCGGGCATGACCTCATTCTCGCAAGGTCGGCACGATTCGCGGGGACCGGCTCAGCCCGCGACGATCGACTCCCTGATCTGCGACTCGTCGGCGTGTTTGGCCTCCGCCCGACCGAGGACCTCCTCGGCCTCCGCAGCCGGGACGACCACCACGCCGTCCGCATCTCCGAGGACGATGTCGCCGGGGGCGACGACGACGCCGCCGACGGCCACGGCGCGGTGATGGCGCCACGGACCGTTCTTGTACGGCCCCGCGGGCGTGACCGATCGTGCGAACGTCGGGAAGCCGAGCTCGCCGAGCTCCTCCGCGTCGCGCACCGCGCCGTCGATGACGATCCCGACACACCCTCGCACCCGCAGCCGCTCGGCGACGAGCTCGCCGATCAGCGCGCGGTTGCGGGCGCCGTGACCGTTCACGACGAGGACGTCACCGGGGCCGATGTCGGGGAGCGTGCGATGGATGCCGAGGTTGTCTCCCTCGGCGACCTCGACGGTCACGGCGCGGCCGGCGACGCGGGCACCGCGCCACACCGGGCCGATCTCGGCGTCGACGACGCCCAGCCGCTCCATCGCGTCTGCGACGTTGGCTGTCGGAAGCGCACCCAGGCGCTCGATCAGGTTCGTGTTCTCGGTCATGTTCTTCTCCTTCGGCGCCGAACTCGCGGCGCGCATCGTGGTGGTCAGCGGGGTGGTTCGGCGAGCCCGAAACGGTCGGCGAGGACGCGCAGGCGGGCGTGATCGGCGTCCGTGAGCGGGATGCCGTCGCGCTCGGCGCGTTCGCGATGCTCGTGCTCGATGAGGCCGGGATAGAAGACGCGGCCTCCGTCTGCGGCATCCATGCCTGCGACGTCGTCGAGCGACCGTTCGACGAGGGCGTCGAATCGCTCGGCGCCGCCGAAAGCCTCGGGATCGAGCGCGATGAGCAGGTGGCCGGTGCCGGATGCCGCCGACGCGTCGGGCAGACCCACGACGCTGCCCGCCGGCCCCGTGCCGGACAGAGCGCCCGCGAGCAGATCGATCACGAGCGACAGACCCGCGCCCTTCGGGCCGCCGAGTGGCGCGAGGTTGCCCGTCAGCGCGACGGCGGGGTCCGTCGTCGGCACGCCGCCGGAGTCGGTGGCCCAGCCCGCGGGGATCTCGGTCTCACCGTTGTCGAATGCGCGCCGGATCTTGCCGCGCGCGACCGTCGTCGACGACATGTCGAGGACGGCAAGGGGGCGACTGCGCGAGGGGATACCGATCGCGATGGGGTTGGTGCCCAACACCCGACGGGTGCCGTTGAACGGCGGCATGGCTGGCGACGCATTCGTGAGCGCGATGCCGACGAATCCACTCTCCGCCGCGGCACGCGCGTAGTGTCCGGCGACGCCGAAGTGGTTCGACCGGGCGACCGAGACGACTCCGGCACCGTGGTCGCGAGCCAGCTCGATCGCGTGCGCCATCGCCCGGGTGGCCGCCACCTGGCCGAACCCGTTGGCGGCGTCCAGGAGGGCGGTCGCGCCGCGAGCGCGCAACACCGTCATCTCCGGATCGATGACCATGACGCCAGCGTCAACGCGCTGCAGATAGACGGGAAGGCGCGCAACCCCGTGCGAGTGGACACCTGAGAGATCGGCGCCGATCATCACCGCCGCGACGACGTCGGCGTTCTGCCGGCGCATCCCGGCAGCAACGAGGATATCTGTCGCGAACCGTCGCAGTTCCATACTCGTCGCCATAGCCGTCTCCCCGTCGAGATGGTCGATGTTTCACTAGCCGCAATGTCAGTGCGTGCAATGAAACTAGCACGGCAGGTCTGGCGACGGCCAGGCTCGATCGATCGGTCGGGCCAGCCCGCCCGCCCGCCCGCCCGCAACGCGATCCAATGCTTCGTGCCCGACACCCCGGGTCGGCGGCATCCCTCCCGGGGTGCCGTGTCGGATCCCTTGCATCCCGGCTCGCACAGCCGGATGCCGACACCCCGACTCAGCCCTCGAGAACGACCTCGTCGCCCACCCGCACCACTCCCCCGCCGTCGGCGGGCAGGAGCAGGATCCCGAGGGTCGGCTCCGCCTGATCGAACTCGGTCGTCAGCACGCGCAGGAGGCGCGCGTCGCGCTCGCCCGTGTCGGGATTGGCCATGATCGCGGCGCACCGCCCGATGGGGCGCTGCACGTCGAACGCTACGTCGCCGATGCGGATGCGGCCGCTCCACCCCAGCTCATCCCACGCCCCGGCACCCGAAACGACGATATTCGAGCGGAACCGCCGACTGTCGACGGGCGCGGCCACCGCGGCGTCCACGTCCTCGACCGAGGCGGCACCGTGCAGCGAGACGTAGCCGCGCGCCCGGTCCTGGAAGCGCGAGGTCGCGCCGTCGCCGACGAGTCGCAGCGGCAGCACCCCCTCGCGGTCGAGTCGTCGCGCGTCGCCCGACGCCTGCACGAACGCGGTCACGGCTTCCTCGAGCTCGCGCCGCCCGGCGTCGTCGAGCCCCGCCTCCGCGAGCACCGCGCCATCGACGCTCAGCCGCAGCCGCCGCGCGTCGGCGTCGAAGTCCAGCGCCACGCGCGCGAGCGCCGGGAAGTCCATGAGCGCGAGGCCGCGGCTCTTCGGCCACGACTCGAGGCCATCGGCATCCTCCGGCTCCACCGCGTCGGCGAAGCGGAACGCGAGCACCCGGTCACCGGCGATCCGCCCGTCGGGCTGGACGACGAGCGCGTCGCGCGCTTCGGGCGTGAACCCCTTGACGGGATAGCGGTACAGGGCGGAGACGACGGGCACACCGCTACTCTGCACCACCCCGCCCGAATCGCCACCAGAGCCGGCGATCTCACAACCACCGACGGCCCGAAGAGAGAAAGAGGTAACGGAACGGACGATCAGCGAGACCGCCGGGGAAACACCCCGCCTCTAGCGTCGAGCACCATACCCACCGGCTCTCGACCGAAGGAGGACGCGATGTCCTACGTCAAGCCCACCGAGCTCGTTCAGACCGTCATCGACGCGGGCGCGTCGAAGGTCATGCTGTCGACCCGCGACACGCTCATCCGCTCCATCATGGGCGGCGCCGTCCTCACGATCGCCGCCGCCTTCGCCGTGACGATCACCGTGACGACGGGGATGCCGCTGCTCGGCGCCGTGCTCTTCCCGATCGGCTTCATCATGCTGTACCTGCTCGGCTACGACCTGCTGACTGGCGTCTTCGTGCTCGCACCGCTCGCCTGGCTCGACCGGCGGCCGGGGGTGACGCTCGGCGGCATCCTGCGCAACTGGGGGCTGGTGTTCCTCGGCAACTTCATCGGCGCCTTCACCGTGGCCGTGCTGATGGCGATCGTCGTGACGTACGGGTTCTCGACCCCGCCGAACGAGGTGGGCCAGGCGATCGGCCACATCGGCGAGGGTCGCACCGTCGGCTACGCCGAGCACGGCGCGGCGGGCATGCTCACGCTCTTCGTCCGCGGCGTCCTGTGCAACTGGATGGTCGCGACGGGCGTCGTGCTGGCGATGATCTCGAAGGATGTCATCGGCAAGATCTTCGCGATGTGGATGCCGATCATGCTCTTCTTCTTCATGGGATTCGAGCACTCGATCGTGAACATGTTCCTGTTCCCCTCGGGGCTCCTCCTCGGCGGCGACTTCACGATCATGGACTACCTGATCTGGAACGAGATCCCCACCGTGCTCGGCAACCTCGTCGGCGGCCTCGTCTTCGTCGCGATCCCGCTCTACTTCACCTACGGCCGGCCGACCTCACCGCGCCGCGTGCGCGCGCCGAAGCGAACCCGCGCGACCGGGATCGCCGAGCCGGCCGCCGCCGAGCCCGCAACCGCCCGGGTGTGACGCATGGTCCGCACCGTAAACAGCCGGAAACACGCCGCTGACGGCGCCGCAACCTCGCCCGCGTACGGTCACGACATGAGCTCCACCGGCCCCACCCGACACGTCGTCGTGGTGGGTGCCGGGATGGTCGCCCACCGTTTCGTCGAGAGCCTGCTGAGCCGCGCCGACGACACCTGGCGGGTGACGGTCGTCGGCGACGAGCCGCGACACCCCTACGACCGGGTCGGGCTGACGTCGTTCTTCGCCGGCGCCTCCACCGAAGACCTCGAGCTCGATCGGTCGCCGTTCGACGACGCGCGCGTGCGGTTCCTCCGCGGGCGCACCGTCACCGGCATCGACCGCGACGCCGGCGAGGTGCTCCTCGATTCCGGCGAGCGCATCGGCTACGACCGGCTCGTGCTCGCGACGGGCTCGTACGCGGCCCGGCTGGCGGTGGACGGATACGACCACGAGGGCTGCTTCGTCTACCGCACCCTCGACGACGTCGAAGCGCTCGAGGCGTTCGTGCAGCGCCGGTCGGCCGAGCTCGGCCGGCCGCTCACCGGAACCGTCATCGGCGGCGGCCTGCTCGGCCTCGAGGCGGCGGGCGCCCTGCAGGGACTCGACGTCGACTGCACCGTCGTGCAGTCCTCCGACAGGCTGATGTCGGCTCAGCTCGACCTTCCGGCCGGAGATGCCCTGCGCCGCCTGATCACGGCACGGGGAATCGCGGTGCGCACCTCGGCGCTGACCACCCGGCTCGACGCCGATCGCACCGGCCAGGTGGTCGGGCTCGAGTTCCGCGACGGCACGTGGGAGCGCACCGACGTCGTCGTCTTCACCGTCGGCGTCCGGCCCCGCGACGAGCTCGCGCGCGCCGCAGGCCTCGCCGTCGACCCGCGCGGCGGCGTCGTGATCGACGAGGGGTGCGACACCTCGGATGCCCGCATCCTGGCGATCGGCGAGGTCGCCAGCTTCGGCGGGCAGTGCGTCGGGCTCGTCGCTCCCGGCTACGCGATGGCCGAGGTGGCCGCGACGCGCCTGCTCGGGCTCGAGGCCAGCTTCGGCGGCTTCGACGTGTCGACGAAGCTGAAGCTGTCGGGCGTGGATGTCGCGAGCTTCGGCGACGCGTTCGCCGAGACGCCCGGAGCGCTCGATGTCGTGTACGCCGACCCCGTGGCCGGGGTCTACAAGAAGCTCGTGCTCTCGGACGACGCGAAGACGCTGCTCGGCGGCATCCTCGTCGGTGACGCGTCGGCCTACGGGTCGCTGCGTCCCCTCGTGGGCGGCGCGCTCGGCGGCGACCCGGTCGCCTACCTGATGCCGGACGGCGGCGTCGCGGCCCCGACCGGCGAACTGCCCGATGCGGCCCTCGTCTGCTCGTGCAACAGCGTGACGGCGGGCGGCATCCGTTCGGCCGTCCACGACGAGGGATGCACGGATGTCGCCGCCGTCAAGGCCTGCACGAAGGCGGGAGCCGCGTGCGGCTCGTGCGTCCCGATGATCAAGAAGCTGGTCGGCGCCGAGCTCGCGAAGTCGGGGGCGACCGTCAGCAACGCCCTCTGCGAGCACTTCGACCTGTCGCGCCGGCAGCTCTTCGACGCGGTGCGGGTGTCGGGCCTGACGACGTTCAGCGCCGTGATCGAGCGCTTCGGCGCGGGGCGCGGATGCGACATCTGCAAGCCCGCGCTCGCCAGCATCCTGTCGACCCTCACCGGCCGTCACGTGCTCGACGGCGAGAACGCGACGCTGCAGGACACGAACGACCACGTCATGGCGAACATGCAGAAGGACGGCAGCTACTCCGTCGTCCCGCGCATCCCGGGCGGCGAGATCACCCCGGCGAAACTGCTCGTGATCGCGCAGGTCGCCCAGGACTTCAACCTGTACACCAAGATCACCGGCGGCCAGCGGATCGACCTCTTCGGGGCCCGGCTCGAACAGCTGCCGGCGATCTGGGGGCGGCTCGTCGAGGCCGGCTTCGAGTCGGGTCACGCGTACGGCAAGTCACTGCGCACCGTGAAGTCGTGCGTCGGGTCGACCTGGTGCCGGTACGGCGTGCAGGACTCCGTGGGCATGGCGGTGCGCCTCGAGCTGCGGTATCGCGGACTGCGCGCTCCCCATAAGTTCAAGCTCGGGGTCTCGGGATGCGCCCGCGAATGCGCCGAGGCCCGCGGCAAGGACGTGGGGGTCATCGCGACCGAGACCGGGTGGAACGTCTACGTCGGCGGAAACGGCGGGTTCACTCCGCGTCACGCGGTGCTGCTGGCCGAGAACCTCGACGACGACGCCCTCCTGAGGGCGATCGACCGCTTCCTGATGTACTACATCTCGACGGCCGACCGGCTGCAGCGGACGGCTCCGTGGTTCGAAGACCTCGAGGGCGGGATCGACGGTCTGCGCGCCGTCATCTTCGACGACGCGCTCGGGATCTGCGCCGATCTGGATGCCGCGATGGCGCGCCACATCGACGCGTACGAGGACGAGTGGGCGGCGACGCTCGCCGACCCCGAGAAGCTACGGCGGTTCGCGTCGTTCGTCAACGCGCCGACGACTCCCGACCCGTCGCTGGCGTACACCGTCGAGCGAGGTCAGCCGCGGCCCGCGACCGCCGAGGAACGCACGGACGACCGCGTGCTCATCGCCGGCACGACCCTGGAGGTGCGGCGATGACCCTGGTGGACGACACGGCGACCGAGACCGGCAGCGCGCCCCGCGCGCGGAGCCGCAGCTCGGCGTGGACGGCGGTGTGCCGGCTCGACGACCTCGAGGTCGAGCGTGGCCGTGCGGCGCTGCTCGGAGACCGGCAGATCGCCCTGTTCCTCCTGCACGACGGTCGTGTCCACGCGACGGCCAACCTCGACCCGTACAGCGGCGCGAACGTCATGTCGCGCGGGATCGTCGGCACCCGCGGCGACGCCCCCACGGTCGCGTCGCCGATGTACAAGCAGGTCTTCGATCTGCGGACGGGTGCGTGCCTCGACACCCAGGGCAAGGAGCAGCGGATGCTGCCGGTCTGGCCGGTCACCGTCGACGGCGAAGGCACCGTCTTCATCCGCGACGGAGGTGCGGTATGACGACGATGCTCGGGCTCTCGCTCACCGGCCGCCGCGTCGTCTTCGTCGGCGGCGGCGCCGTCGCCGCGCGGCGGATCGGCCGTTTCCTCGACGAAGGAGCGGACGTCCGGGTCGTGTCCCCCGCCCTCGGCGACGCCATGCGGGGTGTCGTGACCGCGCACGGCCTCACCTGGCTGCCGCGCGACGTGCGGCCGGACGACATCGCCGACGCGTGGCTCGTGCACACCGCTACCGGCATCCCCCGGGTGGATGCCGCGGTCGCGGCGTGGTGCGAATCGGACCGCATCTTCTGCGTGAACACCTCCGACGGGGCTCACGGCTCGGCGCGGCTGGCGGCCGAGACCCGCAGCGGCGACGTCATCGTGGGG
Organism: Microbacterium sp. Yaish 1; assembly: GCF_002245215.1. GTDB lineage: Bacteria > Actinomycetota > Actinomycetes > Actinomycetales > Microbacteriaceae > Microbacterium. The sequence goes on along the minus strand of NZ_NPMR01000001.1, from coordinate 1,733,429 downwards.
GTCGCCTCGGACGCGGGCGTCGACCCGCGGCGCGCCGTGCGCCTGCGCGACGCGATCGCCGCCGCGCTGCGTGCGGGGATGCTGCCGCTGCGCCGACGCCGCCGCGGCGGTGGCCGGGTCGATCTCGTCGGCGGCGGCCCGGGTCCGGCCGACCTCATGACGGTGCGGGGCCGGCGCCTCCTCGCCGAAGCGGATGTCGTCGTGGCCGACCGGCTCGGCCCCGTCGACGTTCTTCAGGAGCTCGAGCCCGGGGTCGAGGTCATCGACGTCGGCAAGCAGCCCGGCCACCACCCGGTGACACAGGACGAGATCAACGCCCTGCTGGTGGCCCATGCCCGCGCCGGCAAGCGCGTCGTTCGACTCAAGGGCGGCGACCCGTTCGTGTTCGGCCGCGGTGGCGAGGAGGTCGCAGCCTGCCACGCGGCCGGCATCCCGGTCGAAGTCGTACCGGGGCTGACGAGCATCGTGTCGGTGCCGCAAGCCGCCGGCATCCCCGTCACGCACCGCGGCGTCTCGGGCGGGCTCCACGTCGCCAACGGCCAGGGGCCGATCACGACGTCGACACGGGCGGCGCTCGGCGACGACGCGATCACGACCGTCTTCCTGATGGGCGTCGCCGCACTGCCGCGCATCGTCGAGGCCGCGCGGGCCGCGGGTGCTCCTCTCGAGCGCCCGGTCGCCATCGTCGAGCGGGGGCACACGCCGCAGCAGCGCACGACCCGATCGACGCTCGCGACGGTGCTCGCGGATGCCGCAGCCGCCGGCGTCGCGAATCCCGCCGTCATCGTGATCGGCGAGGTCGCCCGAGCGGGCCTGCTGCTCGCGCCGGCCGAGGAGCGGGAGCGCGCCATCCGGTGAACCAGTCCGTCCGTCCCGCGCTCTCGGCCGCCCTCGGCGGCTGCACGATCGTCATCGCCGTCGATCGTCGATCGAACGAGCTCGCGACGGCGCTCGAGCGGCACGGAGCGACCGTGCGCCATGCCCCGGCGCTGAGCATCGTGCCGCACATCGATGACGAGGCTCTCATCTCGGCGACGCGCTCGCTGATCGCCGATCCGCCGGATGTCGTCGTCGTGACGACGGGCGTGGGATTCCGGGGCTGGATGGAGGCAGCCGACGAAGCCGGGCTCCTCGACGATCTGCACGACGCCTTCGCGGGCGCCCAGATCGTTGCCCGCGGGCCCAAGGCGCGCGGCGCGATCCAGCAAGCGGGCCTGCTGGCCGACTGGGTCGCCGAGTCGGAGACCTCTGGCGAGCTCGGCGAGTTCCTGCTCGCCGAAGGCGTGCGCGGTCGCCGCGTCGCGGTGCAGCATCACGGTTCCGGAGCCGACGGCCTCGACGAACTGTTCACGGGGGCGGGCGCGGATGTCGTCAGCCTCACGGTGTACCGGTGGGGGCCGCCGCCGGATCCGGCGGCCGTCGCGCGCTCGGTCGTCGCGACCGCGCAGGGCGAGGTCGACGCCGTGCTGTTCACGTCCGCTCCGGGCGCAGCGGAATGGATCGCGACGGCCCGGCGGGAGGGTGTCATCGACGAGATCGTCCGGCGGGCGCGGGGCCGGCGGCTGCTTCTCGCGGCCGTCGGGCCGATCACCGCGGCTCCCCTCCGCGGCGCCGGAGCGGAACCTCTCATCGCCGAGCGCGGGCGGCTGGGCTCGCTCGTCCGTGCCGTGGTCACCCACTTCGGCGGCGGGCACGCGCCTTCGCTCCCGACGCCGGCGGGACGGCTGGAGCTGCGCAGCGCGGCCGCCGTTCTCGATGGCCGCGTCATCCCGCTCTCACCGACCTCCACCCTCATCCTCGAAGCGCTGTTCACCGCGGCGGGCGGCGTCGTCAGCCGCGCCCACCTGCAGCGGTCGCTTCCGCGTTCGAGCGCCGGCGACCACGCCCTCGACGTCGCGATCGCCCGCACGCGCGAAGCGCTCGGGTGCTCCGGCCTCATCCGGACGGTCGTCAAGCGCGGCTACCGCCTCGACCTCACGACGACGGGAGCGACACCATGACGCCGGTCCTCATCGCCTGCTCCCACGGGACGAGCTCCCGCGAGGGGCGCGCCGCGATCGCCGGGGTGGTGTCCCGGGTCCGAGACATGCTCCCGGGGGTGCTGGTCGAGGAGGCGTTCGTCGACGTGCAGCAGCCCGAGATCGACGCCGTCGTGGCGGGCGTGCCCGCGGGGGCGGCATCCGTCGTGGTGCCTCTGCTGCTCTCCACCGGCTTCCACACGCGGGTCGACATCGCGCGCGCGGTCGCGGCGGCCCACGGCCCGTGCCTCGCGACGCCCGCACTGGGACCGCACGACCTGCTGGCCGGTCTGCTCGCCGAGCGACTGCGCGCCGCCGGCCTGGGCGCGGGCGGCGCGCAGCCGGGCGCCGAGGCCGTCGTGCTCGCAGCGGCGGGATCGTCCGACCCGGCGGCCGAGGTCGACGTCGCGGCGATGGCCGAGCTGCTGGCCGCGCACCTGGGGATGCCGGTGTCGGTGGGCTTCGCCGCCGGAGCCGGCATCCGCATCGGCGCCGCGGTCGCGGCCGCGCGCTCCGCCGGGGCGAGGCGAGTCTTCGCCGCGAGCTACGTCCTCGCGCCCGGGCACTTCGCGGGCGTGATCGCGGGCGCCGGCGCCGACGTCGTGACCGACCCTCTCGCCCCCGACGACGCGGTGGCGGCCGTCGTCGTCGAGCGGTACCGCGCTGCGCTGCGCTGACGCCTCAGAACGTCTCACGCGGGGGACTCAGCTGCCCGCGACCGCCCAAGCCGCGAGAGCGGCGACGAGCGTGCGGTGCCCCGAGGCTTCGAACGCGCGCGCGTCGTGACCGAGCACGTCGACCGCGACGCGGCCGCCACCGTACTCCCGCACCCACGCCGCGGCCTCCTTCGCGCCGTCGCCCTCGTGCCACGCCACGACGGTTCGCTGCCCGAGCCGCTGCAGCGCGCAGTAGCGCTCATCGTGCGTGTGGAACGTCGTGGGAACCTCGACGGGCACGGCTTCCGGCTCCACCTGCACCGTCATCTCGCCCGCCTCCGGGTGGAACGAGAGCTCGGGCAGCCAGATCGCGCCGAGCGCCGGTGCCCACTCCGGATAATCGCGCAGCGACGAGACGGCCGAGTGCACGGCCAGCACTCCGATGCCGCGCTCGAGCGCCGCGGCGAATCCCGCCACCGACGACGGCGGGGCGCCGCGGGTCAGGCTGCTGCCGCCGCGCCAGGGATCGCCCGCGCAGACCGCGACGAGGTCGTAACCCTCGAGGTTCGCCATGCCCTGGTCGACGTCGTCCGACACGGCGACGTCCCAGTCGCGGTGGCGGAGGATGTCGGCGACCTCGGCCCCGACCTCCGCGAAGGGATGCCACGGGTCGGCGTACCGACCCGATCCGGTCAGGACGAGTGCTCGATGTGACATGGCCGTGTCCCCCTCGCGTGCGTGCTCCCACCGTAGGGGCCCAGCGCCCCACCCGCCGACGGGTTGAGAATCGACGCCGCCTGTGACAGCGGTTCAGTGCTCCGGGTCAGGCGGCGCGCTCGCGGCGAGGCGCGAGCGGAGTCCGTCGAGCAGCACGGCGAGCCCGACCTCGAAAGCGCGGTCGCTGCGTTCGCGACCGCTCGGCCCGTCGGCGATGAGGGCGCCGAGCGTGCGCGTGTCGTTCTCGGGCTCCCAGATGTTCTCCGGCGAGGCCAGGTCGAGACCGAACCCCAGAGCGAACGAATCGATCACGGCGACGATCGAGAGCACGTCCGCGCGCGGGAAGCCTCCCTCGACGAGCGCCGTGGCAAGGACGTCGTACTGTTCGATGACCCCCTCATCAGTGATGGTCTTGCCGACGATGAGCGGAACGAGCGCGGGATGACCGGCATACATGGCACGCTGCAGCCGCACCGTCCGCTCGACGATCTCCTCCCAGGTGCCGCGGGGAAGGTCGGGGGTGTACCGGCGCACGAGACGGCCCCGTACGAGTTCGATGATCGCGTCGTGGCCGTCGACGTGGTGGTAGAGGGACGACGCAGTGACTCCGAGCCTGCGAGCGAGGGCGTTGACCCCGAACGGCGACCCCGAGTCGATCAGCGCCATCGCGGCGTCGGCTATGACGTCTGGCGACAGCAGCGCTTGCCGGGGTCGGGGCATCGGATTCCCTTCGGATCTGCTCAGCCTCAGCGTAATCGCGAGATCCGCCCTTCTCAGATCCGTCACGTGGTGGTAACAATAACCGAATACCGTTCGGTAAACCCGCGAGACCTCGCCTCCGCACACCGTCGTGCCCGAACGAACAGGAGAACCCATGACCGACCTGTCCCTGCGCGTCCCCCTGCGCTGGCCCACCGCGAGCTCGACCTTCATCATCGGCATCGCCGGCTACCTCGGAGTGAACCTCTCGCCGTACATGATCACGGCGCTCCGGGAAGAGCTCGAGCTCGATACCCTCACCGCGAGCTGGATCGTGACCGCGACGCTGCTCGCGACCGCCGTCGCCGGGCTCGCGATCGCGCCGCTGTGCGCAGGCCCTCGGCGCCTCGCGGTCGCGCGGGTCGGCTTGGGGCTCGGTGCGATCGGCTTCGGCGCCGCCGCGCTCGGGGGCATAGGCGCGCTCGTGATAGCGGGACTGTTCATCGGCGGGCTCGGTGCCGGCGGGGCTGTGGCGGCGTCGGGTGCGGCGCTGGCCGCCTTCCGCAATCCCGACCGCGCCGCCGGCTTCTACGGGTTGGCCAACCGGGGGGTCATCACGATCGTCCTCGCGATCGTTCCGCTCATGGGCCTGGCCGCGATCGACGTGTTCGGCACCCTCGCGGTCTTCTCGCTTCTCGGTCTCGCGGCTTCGCGCTGGCTGCCTGCGGCCCCCATGTCCGACGACCGCGGTCCCGCCGCCCCGGCAGAGGCAATGCCGATCGAGATCCCCAGGACCGGCACCCTGCGCGTACGTCGGCCGGCGGAGGCCCGCGCCGCCTGGGCCGGCTTCGGCATCCTGGTCGTCTTCGCCCTCTGGGCCGCCAGCGAGGACTCGCTGTGGGCCATGGCCGGCGTCATGGGAGGAGACCAGACGGGCCTCACGGCAGAAGGGCTCGGTGTAGCGCTGAGCGGCGCGACCGCGGGCGGCCTGCTGGGCTCGGTGGGGTTGATGATCGCCGGCAACCGCTTCGGGCGGGTCATCCCCCTCACGGTGCTGCTGGTGACGGGCGGCGCGCTGAAGATCGCACTCGGGTTCGTCACCGACCCGACCCTGTTCATCGCCGTGTTCATCATCTGGAACACCGTCTACGCGATGTCGTTCATGTTCTTCGTCGCGACGGCCTCCGCACTCGACGAGACCGGCCGCTGGTCGGGTCCGCTCATGGCCGTGTACCTCGTCGGCTCCGCACTCACGCCCGTCATCGGTGCGGCCATCGTGAGCATCGCGGGCTACGTCGGATTCGTCACCGTCCTGGCGGTCGCGAGCCTCGCCCTGGCGATTCCCGCTGCAGCGATCGCGCGGGTCTCGCAACGTGTCGACTCACGGACCGCCCTCGTCCGCGACACCGAGGTCGCGGCATGACGCGCGAGCTCTACACCGGCGGTCGGATCTTCACCGGCGCGACGGATGCCGAGTGGGCGGAGGCCCTGGTGGTCGACGACGGGCGCCTCGCGTTCGTCGGCGACGATTCCGGTGCGCGTTCCGCCGCAGGCGCCGATGCTCGAGCGGTCGACCTCGGCGGGCGTCTCGTCGTCCCCGGGTTCGCAGACGTCCACACCCACCTGGTCATGCTCGGCGAGGCGCTCGGCAAAGTCGAGCTCACCGACGCGCGGGACCTCACCGAGATACAGGAGCGGCTGCGCGCGGCTCGCGAGACTGCACCCCGGGCAACCCGCATCCTCGGCCGGGGATGGCTGTTCGATTCCGTGGGCCCGCAGCGCCCGACCGCGGCGATGATCGACGCCGTCGTCAGCGACGTCCCGGTCTACCTCGATGCGAACGACCTGCACTCATGCTGGGTCAACTCAGCCGCGCTCGCCGAGCTCGGCATCCATGACGACACCCCCGACCCGATCGGAGGCCGGATCTCCCGGGACGCGGACGGGCACGCGGACGGGATGCTGTACGAGACCGCCGCCCAGCAGCTCGCCTGGGGCCTGCTCGCCGAGGTGTCCACCGACGCCGACCGCGACGACGCCGTCGAGCGGATGCTGGCGGCCTACGTCGCGAGCGGCGTGACGACGGTCGTCGACATGGCCTTCGATGACCGCGCACTCGCCGCGCTCCGGAGAGCCGCTGCACGCCGGGGCGGGACGCTCCCCCTGCGGGTGTCCGCGCACTGGCTCGTCGTCAACACCGGCGACCACGAACAGAACCTGGCCCAGGTCGCACGCGCGGCCGAGCTGGCCCGTGAGACCTCGGACGCGGTGATCCGGATCATCGGGATCAAGCTCGTGCTCGACGGCGTGATCGACGCGTGCACCGCCGCAATGCGGCATCCCTACGCCGACGGTTCGAACGCCGAGCCGATCTGGCCCGCGCATCACCTCGATCCCGTCGTCGCCGCAGCCGATGCCGCCGGTCTGCAGATCGCCCTGCATGCCATCGGCGACCGCGCGAGCGACATCGCTCTCGACGCGCTCGAGGCCGCCGCCGCGGCAGAGCCGAACCGCTCTCGCCGCCACCGCATCGAGCACCTCGAGTACGCGGCGCACGAAACGGCGGGGCGGATGGCACGACTCGGCGTGACGGCATCAATGCAGCCCGTTCACGCCGATCCGGCGATCTTCGCCAACTGGGCCGCGATGCTCGGCGACGAGCGGACCGAACGCGCCTTCCCTTGGCGCGAGTATCTCGATGCCGGCGCACGTCTGGCGTTCTCGACCGATGCCCCAACAGCACCCCATGATGCCCTTGCCAACCTGTACGTCGCGGCTACCCGCCGTTCGGCTCTCGATCCCGCATTCGAACCCTACGACCCTGCGGGGGCGGTGACGCTCGCCGAGGCGATCGCGCATGCCACCCGCGAGGCCGCCGCGTCCGTCGTCGGCGCCGAAGACCGGGGCCGACTCGAGGCTGGCTGCGTCGCGGACTTCGCGGTGCTCGACATCGACCCGTTCCGGGACGGCCCGGGCTCGCTGCTCGGCGGCCGGGTCGTGCTGACTGTTATGGGTGGGGAAGTGCAGCATCGCCTGTGAGCAGCGTCTCCGCGTCGATCCCGAGCATCGCTCCCGCCGACAGCGCCATCAGGCGTGAGCGCTCGTCCGCGTCACGCCACGACACGAGGGCGTGCGCGTTGAGTCCGTCGATCATGCCGAGCAACTGCGCGGCGACGGCCTCGGGATCGGTGACACGGAAGCACCCGGATGCGACGCCGGACCGCACGATGCCGGCGAGGAAGCGGGTCCAGGCATCCATCTGGGCCCGCACCCGCTCGGCGAGCGCAGCATTGCGTCCGCCGAGAGCCCAGGACTGCACCCAGACAAGGGTGACGTCCGCACGCGACCCGTCGAGGAGAGTGGCGAGAACAGCCGCGAGGGCTGCCGCGGCACCGGAATCAGCGTCGGTGTTCGAAGCGGGAGTGCGGCCGTCACCGGCGTCGCGAACAGCCCGGCTCGCCCTATCGGCGATCAGGACGAGATCGCGCAGTTCAGCCGCGACGATCGTGTCGAACGCACCGGCCACGACGTCGTCCATGCTCGGGGCATGGTGCGCGACGAGCGCCGGGCCGACGCCGACCGACGCCGCGACGGCACGGAGGGTCACCGCGCTCAGTCCCTGCTCGCGGGCGATGCGCTCGGCGGCGGCGGCGATCTGCGCGCGGCGCTGTTCTCCGCTCAGCCGCGCTCGCCCCGCGGAATCCTTTGACGCCATGCCCGCCAGTCTGTACGCTTCCCAGCAATTGATCAACTGATCAACTAGATCCGGAGGAACGCGATGCCCTGGAGGATGCCGGCCGAGACCGCGCCGCACGAGCGCACCTGGATGGCCTTCCCGCGCGTCGGGTTCACCCTCGGCGACACCGAGGCGGATCGCGCCGAAGGGTACGCCGCCTGGACCGCGGTCGCCCGCGCCGTGGCCGAGTTCGAGCCCGTCTCGATGCTGGTCGATCCGACTGAGACGGCGCGAGCGCGCGACCTCCTCGGCAGCGGGGTCGAGCAGCACGAGACGCCCGTCGACGAGTTTTGGATGCGCGACCACGGTCCCACATTCGTCGTCGACGACGACCGGCCGGGCGTGCTCGGTGCCGTCGACTGGATCTTCAACGGGTGGGGCGCTCCCGACTGGGCAGACTGGCGTCTCTCCGCCGAGCACGCCCGCCTCGTCGCGGCCCATGTCGGAGCGGAGCTGGTCAGCTCGATGCTCGTCAACGAGGGCGGCGGCATCCACGTCGACGGTGCGGGCACCGTGCTGCTGACCGAGACCGTCCAGCTCGACGCGCGACGCAATCCCTTCGCCGACCGGGCGCGCGTCGAGGCCGAGATGCTGCGCACGATCGGCGCCGACACGGCCATCTGGCTGCCCCGCGGGCTCACGCGCGACTACGACGAGTTCGGCACGAACGGCCACGTCGACATCGTGGCGACCTTCGCCGCGCCCGGCCGTGTGCTGCTGCACGCGCAGCCCGACCCCGCGCACCCCGACCACGCCGTGATGCCCGAGATCCGCGCCGCCCTCGAAGCCGCGACGGATGCCGCCGGCCGGCGCCTCGAGATCGTCGACCTGCCCGGCCCCGCGCAGCTGCGCGATGACGAGGGCTTCGTCGACTTCAGCTACGTCAATCACCTCGTCGTCAACGGCGGGGTGATCGCCTGCGGCTTCGGCGACCCCGTGGCCGACGACCGCGCCCGCGGCATCCTCGCCGACGCTTATCCCGGCCGTCGCATCGTGACCGTCGACGCCCGGCCGCTCTTCGCCCGCGGCGGCGGCATCCACTGCATCACGCAGCAGCAGCCCGCCCTGCCCTCTCCTTCCCCTTCCCCTTCCCCTTCCCCCGTCGACTCGCCGAACTCTGCGGATGCCGCCCCCGCCGGACCCGCACTTCCTGGCGACTCGACGAGAAGAGCAGCGGAGACAGAGCGGTGATCGAGGTCTGGGAGGCCTCCATCGGTGAGCTGGGGGCGGCACTCGCGAACGGCGACGCCACGGCTGTCGAGCTCGTCCAGGCCTACCTCGCCCGGATCGACGCCTACGACGGCCCGCATACCGCCACCGCACTGAACGCGATCGTCGTGCGGAACCCGGATGCCCTCGCCGAAGCCCGCGCGTCGGATGAGCGTCGCGCGCGCGGTGAGAGCCGTGGCCCGCTCGACGGCATCCCCTACACCGCGAAGAACAGCTACCTCGTGCGCGGCCTGACCGCCGCTGCCGGAAGCCCCGCGTTCGCGGACCTCGTCGCGCAGCGCGACGCCTTCACGATCGAGCGACTGCGGGACGCCGGCGCCATCTGCCTCGGGCTGACCAACATGCCGCCGATGGCCAACGGCGGCATGCAGCGCGGTCTCTACGGGCGGGCCGAGAGCCCGTACAACGCCGACTATCTCACCGCCCCGTTCGCGTCGGGATCGTCGAACGGCTCGGGAACGGCCACCGCAGCGAGCTTCGCCGCGTTCGGGCTCGGCGAAGAGACGTGGTCGAGCGGGCGCGGGCCGGCCTCGCACAACGCTCTCTGCGCCTACACCCCGTCGCGCGGTGTGATCTCGGTGCGCGGCAACTGGCCGCTCGTCCCGACGATGGATGTCGTCGTCCCCCACACCCGCACGATGGCCGATCTGCTCGCCGTGCTCGACATCGTCGTCGCCGACGATCCCGACCCTCGCGGCGACTTCTGGCGGATGCAGCCCTGGGTCGAGATCCCGGCCGCCTCGGCCGTCCGCCCGCCGAGCTACCGCGACCTCGCCGTCGCGAGCCCCGCCGACGCCCGCGCCGTGCTGGCCGGCCGGCGCATCGGCATCCCGCGCATGTACATCGGCGCCGATCCGGATGCCGGCACCGCCGACTCCCCCGGCATCGGCGGGCCGACCGGGCAGCGCATCGAGACGCGGCCGGGCGTGAAGGCGCTGTGGCGGATGCTCCGCGGTGACCTCGAGGCAGCCGGAGCCGAGGTCGTCGAGACCGACTTCCCCGTCGTGTCGCGCTACGAGAACGACCGGCCCGGCGCGGGGTCCATCGCGACGAACGGACGCGTGAGCACCGAGTACCTGCGCCGCGAGATCGTCGATCTGTCGGCGTGGGCCTGGGACGACTTCCTCCGCGCCAACGGCGACCCCGCCCTCCCCGGTCTCGCAGGCGTCGACGGAGCGCGGATCTTCCCGCATCCCGACGGCGCCCTGCCCGACCGCTACGACGGCTTCGACGACGACATCGCCGAGTACCCCGGCTGGGTCCGCGCGCACCCGGGCATGGCGCTCACCGACATCCCGCATCTCGAGGCCGGGCTCCGCGGACTCGAGGAGACCCGGCGCGTCGACCTCGAGGAATGGATGGATGCCGCGGGCCTCGACGCCGTCGTCTTCCCCGCCGTCGCCGATGTCGCTCCCGCCGACATGGACGTCAACTCCGCGTCGGCCGACATCGGGTGGCGCAACGGCACCTGGGTCGCCAACGGCAACCTCGCCATCCGCCACCTCGGCATCCCGACCGTGACGGTTCCGATGGGACTCCTCCCCGACATCGGGATGCCGGTCGGCCTGACGATCGCCGGACGCGCGTACGACGACAGCGCACTGCTCCGCCTCGGCGCGGCCGTCGAGGCGCTCGCCCCTCGCCGGGTCGCACCACCGCGCACCCCGCCGCTGACCTGACCGCCCCGCCCCGGACGCGCCGCCCCGGCCCCGCCCGACAGAACTACCCTCGACGCAAGGAGGACCCATGACCGAGCGCTTTCCCGCCCGCATGCACGACGTCACCGATGAGACCCGCGCGATCGTCGACCTCGTGCTGGAGTACTCGCGCGGCCGGCTCCTCGCCGAGGACACCCCGCTCGACAAGCCCCTGCCGCTGCCCGAACTGCGGCGCCTGGCCGGGCGCACGATCGACGCGGACGGCATCGGCGCCCGCAAGGCCATCGGCGTCTTCGAGCACATCCTCGCCCCGTCGTGCATCTCGACCGACGACCCCCGTTATCTCTCCTTCATCCCGAGCGCGCCGTCGAAGGCCGCCGCCGCGTTCGATCTCGTCGTCTCGGCGAGCGCGCTCTACGGCGGATCGTGGCTCGAGGGCGCCGGTGCCGTGCACGCCGAGAACGAGGTGCTGCGCTGGCTCGCCGACGAGTTCGGGCTGCCCGCGAGCGCCGGTGGTGTCTTCGTGCAGGGCGGCACGCTCGGCAACCTGTCCGCGCTCGTTGCCGCTCGCGAGACCGCCCGGGCCCGCGGCATCCGACCCGAGCGCTGGCGCGTGGTCTGCAGCTCCGAGGCTCATTCCTCGATCGCTTCGGCCGCCCGTGTCATGGACGTCGACGTCGTCGCGGTACCCGTCGCGGATGACGGCATGCTGCGGGGCGAGGCGGTGCGCGCCGCCCTCGCGGAGCACGGCGAGAGCGTCTTCGCCGTCGTCGCGACCGCCGGGTCGACCAACTTCGGCATCGTCGACGACATCGCCTCGGTGTCGGCGGTCACGCGCGAGCACGGCGTCTGGCTTCACGTCGACGGGGCCTACGGACTCGCCGCGATGCTCTCACCGGTCGCACGCCACCGCTTCGCCGGTGTCGAGAACGCCGACTCGGTCATCGTCGACCCCCACAAATGGCTGTTCGCCCCGTTCGACGCGTGCGCACTTATCTACCGCGACCCCGAGCTCGGGCGACGGGCGCACACGCAGCACGCCGAGTACCTCGACACGCTGACCGAGACCTCCGACTGGAGCCCGTCCGACTACGCCGTGCACCTCACTCGCCGGCCGCGGGGTCTTCCGCTGTGGTTCTCGCTCGCGACGTACGGCACCGACGTGTACCGCGATGCGATCACGCGGTCGATCGAGCTCGCCGAGCGCATCGCGGTCGAGATCGAGCGGCGACCCGAGCTCACCCTCGTTCGCCGCCCGCAGCTCGGCGTCGTCGTGTTCGAGCGAGTCGGGTGGGAGCGGTCGGACTATGCGCGCTGGTCGTCGGATCTGCTCGAGCGTCAGCACGCGTTCGTCACCCCGAGCAGCCACGCCGGTCGGACGAACGCCCGGTTCGCGATCCTCAACCCCCGGACGACCTACGACGACCTGACCGGCATCCTCGACACGATGGCCTGAGCGGCACGCGGGCTGAGCGGCGTCAGCCGATGATGGCGATGCGCTGCTCGTCGCCCGCGGGCGACACCAGCACGATCTCACCCGGACGGGCGTCGTCCGAGACGCCCTCGACCCCGAGCACGCTCAGCCGGGGCGCGTAGTCCATCGTGCAGACCTGATCGGCGGCTCCGGCGGCCTCCGTGGCGCGCACCGTGTCTCCGTCGAGGGCCACGGTCTCGAAGACGGGCGGGCAGCTCGACGAGCCCCAGGTGAGCAGCACCAGGCCCGCATCGTCGAACCAGCCGGCGCTCGGCACCATGTCGCCGATCAGCTCGCCCGTGGGAGCCGTGAGCCCGGCGACCCCGTCGAGCTCCGCGTCACCGGTGTATCCCCCGGCAACGACGATGTCGACGTCCTGCGTGGGGTCGACGCCCGCCGGCAGCCCGACATACGACGCTCGCGGCACGTAGTCACGCGTGCAGGCGGTGCCCTCGGGGTCGGTGAGCTCGACGGTCACCGTCTGTCCCGACGCCGTCACCTCGCCGACGACGGGCTGGCACGAGGAGCTGCCGTAGGTCACGAGACCGACGGCACGCCCGCCGTCGAGCCACGCCGCCTCGACGTCGGCGTCCTGAGACGGCGCCGCCGAGCCGGGCGCGCCGGACGCGGAGGTGCCGGGCGCGGCCCCGCCGGGGGTCGTGGCGCAGCCGGCGAGCGCGAGCGCCGAGAGGAGCAGCAGAGCGGATGCCGCGGTCGTGCGTGTCGTCGTCATGGTCTCATCCTTCCGTCATCCCGAAAGTGTCGCGCCAGCGCGCACCGTCTCAGAAACAGGTCACTGCAGCGCAGAGGTCAGGCGCGCGAGGTTGTCGAGCACCGTCGAGCGCAGCGGCTGCTTCATCCACTCCTCGAGGGTGAGCTCACGCGAGAGCGACCGGTACTGGTCCTCGACCTGACGCAGCTGGGCGATGAACTCCTCGCCACGCACGAGCATGGAGATCTCGAGGTTCAGACCGAACGAGCGCATGTCCATGTTGCTCGAACCGATGATGGCGACGTCGTCGTCGATCGTCAGGCTCTTCGTGTGCAGGATGTAGGGCTTCCGGTACATCCAGATCTTCACGCCCGCCCGCAGCAGCGCCTCGTAGTAGCTGCGCTGGGCGTGGTAGACCATCGCCTGATCGCCCTCCTCCGAGACGAACAGCTCGACCTGGAGTCCGCGCTGGCAGGCCGTCTGCACCGCCAGCAGCAGCCCCTCGTCGGGTACGAAGTACGGGCTGACGATGATCACGCGCTTCTGCGCCGCGAACAGCAGGGCGGTGAAGAGCTTGAGGTTGTTCTGGAACTCGAACCCGGGCCCGGACGGGACGATCTGGCAGTCCAGGTCGCCCGGCCCGCTCTCGAGCTCGAACAGACCCACGTCTTCGGAGGGCGCCGAGCCGGTCTCGCTGTACCAGTCGGAGAGGAACACCGCGTCGATGCTCGCCACCACGGGACCCTGCACCCGCACCATCAGGTCGACCCAGTGCAGGCCACGCTTGATGTTCTTCTTGAGGTTGTAGGTCGAGTCGGTCATGTTCTGCGACCCCGTGAACGCCACCCGGCCGTCCACGACGATGAGCTTGCGGTGATTGCGAAGGTCGGGGCGCTGGTATTTGCCGCGCAGCGGCTGCACCGGGAGCATGTGGTGCCAGTCCGCACCCATCGCCGTGAGGCGCTTCACCGTGGCGCGATAGTTCGGCTTGCCGCGGTTGGCCCAGTAGTCCAGGAGCACACGCACGGTCACACCGCGCGCGGCGACCTCTTCGAGCGCCGCGAAGAAGACGTCGGTCGTCTTGTCGGACTGGAGGATGTAGAACTCCACGTGCACGTAACGCTCGGCTTTGCGCACCTCCTCCGCCATGCGGCGGATGCTCTCCTCGTAATCGGAGATGATCTCCGCGCCGTTGTCGCCCGCGAGCGGCATCGCACCGAGATTGCGGTTGAGCGTGACGACCGAGGTGAACCACGCGGGGGCGTCGGGTCGGAGGGTGCCGAAGTCGAGCCCCTCGCTGGTCTCGCGGATGTACTGGTTGATCTCACGCTGCATCCGGCGCCGCTTCCGCGGCAGGCGCGGGTTGCCGATGAGGAGGAAGAGGAGGACCCCGACGAACGGGATGAAGTAGATCGCCAGCAGCCACGCCATGGCGGCGGTGGGGCGCCGGTTGCGCGGAACGACGATGATCGCGGTGATGCGGATGATGAGGTCGGCGATGAAGACCAGGACGAGCCACCAGCCGGGGAACTCGAACGCGGTGAACTCGATCGTCACGCCGCCCCTCCGATCTCCTCGGAATCAGCGTATCGGGCGCAACCGCTCATCCCACGGGTTCAGGGGGTCGAGCTGTCGGGCGCGGGCGCGAGCCCTCGAGCTGCGCGCTCCTCCGCCTCGATCTTCGCGTACGCCCGGCGCTCGGTCCGATCCATGCGCAGGATGCCGCGGAGGACGAAGACGAAGAGCACCGAGACCACGAGGGTCGGCAACAGCGACCAGATGACCGCGCTCACGTATTCGTCCATGCCCCCTATCGTACGTGTCCCCGCTGATGAAAGGCCCAGTCGGGCAGGTGGCCGATCTGCGCGAACGACAGCAGGATCTCTGCGAGCCCGTGATCGGGATCGATCTCGAGCGCACGCTCGGCGTATGACGCCGCGTGCGTGGATCGACCGAGCGCCCAGGCGAGCCAAGCGCACAGCGCGAGCGGTCCGGGCCGCAGTCGTCGCGGAGCCAGCGCGGCGACCTCGCGCACCACCGCGAGCGCGGCGAGCAGGCGGTCGGGGTCGGGCCTGTCGCCGTCGCCCCACATGATGCGCCCGAGCCGTTCGGGATACTCCTCGCCTCGCTCCCACCGGCGCTGCGCTTCGAGGGCGTCCTCGCCACGGTCGGCATCCGTCGCCCACTGCACGAGGGCGACATCGCGCAGCGACGGGCGCGACAGGCACCACACCAGCAGCGCCACGACGAGGGGGTCGAACTCGGCGGGATCGCCCGCGAGCACCCGCTCGAACAGTCGCGGCGGGTCGTCGAGCTCGCACGCCGCCTCGAGCGCAGCGGGGTCGACGCCGCCCTCCGCCCCCGCGTCGCGCTCATGCCGCCGGCCGCCGCCCACCCGCGGGATACCGCACACCACCGCGAGCGCCGTCTCGAGCGAGCGGAGCGCGCCGCCCACCACGCGGCGTTCTGCGGCGCTGCGCCGCGGCAGCTCGGCGCCCGATGCGTGATCGCGATCGACCGCGGGACCGGGGCCCGGATCGCCGTGCCGCGCAGCGGCCCGCTCGATCTCGGCGAGAGGCCTGCCACCCGCCGGGCACGACGAATCGAGATGCGATCCCCAGCCGTCCGTCGCGACGGTCAGCAGGTCGACGACCCGCACGCCGCAGACGTCGGCTGCCCGGCTCACCGCCGCCAGGACGGGCACCCCCGGCAACCCGTCAGCCGCCGACTCCGGGACGTACGCGATCGCCGTCAGGGCATCGGCATCCGGAATGCGGCACACCATTCCCACGATGGTCGCGGCGGCACTGTCGAGGTCACCGAGCGCGCCGGCCGGCAGGTCGACGCGCATCGCCCCGAGGCTCCGCGACCCCGCGAAGGGCACCACGACGAGGCTGCGGCTCGGAGCGAAGCCGAGCAGATGAGGAACGAGAGAGAGGAAGTGCGCGGCATCCGCGGCGCGAACAGTCGTGGTCATGCAGACCAGGCTGGCGCCGGGCGAGGCGGAGCAGAGCCCGGCCGGACCAGGATGTGGAAACCCGGACGGCCCTTCTGAACTCGCAGGAATCGACGGTTACTTGACCAGCGGGAAGAGGATCGTCTCGCGGATGCCGAGCCCCGTGATGGCCATGAGCAGGCGGTCGATGCCCATGCCCATGCCGCCGGTGGGCGGCATCCCGTGCTCGAGGGCGCGCAGGAACTCCTCGTCGACGCGCATCGCCTCGTCGTCGCCGCGGGCGCCGAGCTTGGCCTGCTCGACGAAACGCTCGCGCTGGATGACCGGGTCGACGAGCTCGGAGTAGCCGGTCGCCAGCTCGAAGCCGCGGACGTAGAGGTCCCACTTCTCCACGACACCCGCGATCGTGCGGTGCTCGCGGACGAGCGGCGACGTGTCGACCGGGAAGTCCATGACGAAGGTGGGGCGCTCGAGCCCGCCCTTGACGAAGTGCTCCCAGAGCTCTTCGACGAGCTTGCCGTGCGTCGCGACCTTCTCGGGCACGACGACGCCCACCTCCGCGGCGAGCGCCTGGAGCTCCTCGAGCGAGGTCTGGGGCGTGATGTCGCGCCCCGCGGCGGCCGAGAGCGAGTCGTACATCGAGATGCGGTCCCACTCGCCCCCGAGATCGAACTCGGTGCCATCGGCCCACGTGACGGTCGTCGAGCCCGCGACGGCGATCGCCGCGTTCTGGATGAGCTCCTGCGTCAGATCGGCGATGCCGTTGTAGTCGCTGTACGCCTGATAGGCCTCGAGCATCGCGAACTCGGGGCTGTGGGTCGAATCGGCGCCCTCGTTGCGGAAGTTGCGGTTGATCTCGAACACGCGGTCGATGCCGCCCACGACCGCGCGCTTGAGGAACAGCTCGGGCGCGATGCGCAGGAACAGCTCGGTGTCGAAGGCGTTCGAGTGCGTGATGAACGGGCGCGCGGCGGCGCCACCGTGCTGCACCTGCAGCATCGGGGTCTCGACCTCGAGGAAGCCGTGCTCGTCGAACGTGCGACGCAGCGATGCGTTGACCTTGGCGCGGGCCACGACGGTCTCGCGTGCGGTGTCGCGCACGATCAGGTCGAGGAAGCGCGAGCGCACGCGACTCTCCTCGCTCAGCTCGGAGTGCAGGTTCGGCAGCGGCAGCAGCGCCTTCGACGCGATCTGCCAGGCGGACACCATGATCGACAGCTCACCACGGCGGCTGGAGATGACCTGACCGGTGACCGAGACGTGGTCGCCCAGGTCGACGAGCTCCTTCCACGCCTGCAGCGACTCGTCGCCGACCTCGGCGAGCGAGACCATGGCCTGGATACGGCTGCCATCACCCGACTGCAGCGACGCGAAGCAGAGCTTGCCGGTGTTGCGGCTGAACACGACACGTCCCGCGACGGATGCGGTCACGCCGGTCTCGGCGCCCGCCTCGAGGTCGGCGTAGCGCTCGCGCAGCGCCGGGATGGTGTCGGTGACGGCCACGGCGACGGGATAGGCGCCGCCGGCGGCATCCGCTCGTTCGCTCAGCAGCCGCTCGCGCTTGGCGAGGCGCACGGCCTTCTGCTCGATGACGTCGTCGGCGTCGTCGACGGGGGGCACGGGCGCGTCGCTCATGACAGAAAAACTCCTCGGGATTCGACGTGCCAGTCTACCGAGCGCACCGCGGCTGCTTCGCGATGCACCGGTGCTCGGCGATACACCCGTCGGACCGGCGGTGCTGGTGTCGCCTGGGCGGCGCCGCGGCACGACTCCAGCACCGCCGGTCCGACGAATGTGCACCCAGAACGCCGCCGGCAGCGCCGAGCCAACCGGCTACGCGACCGCGCCGCGGGCGACGCGCAGGCCGATGTCGTCGTGCGCGCTGTCGGCGCGCGCCCCGCGGCGCGTGCCCGCCCGCACGGATGTCGCGGCGTCGGCGAACCCGCCGCCCCGGAACACGCGGTCGCGCGAGCCGGTGTCGGGCGCGAAGAGGTCCCAGCACCACTCCGAGACGTTGCCGAGCATGTCGAACAGGCCGAAGAGGTTCGGATGCCGCCTGCCCACGTTCTGCGGCGACGAGAGATTGTCGGCCGCGGTCCAGGCGATCTCGGCGAGCGGTCCGTACTGCGCCGCCCGCGAACCCGCACGGCAGGCGTACTCCCACTCGATCTCCGTCGGCAGCCGGTACCCGTCGGCGTCGTCGTACCAGTGCACCTCGTCGCCGTCGACGGCGTAGGCCGGATCGAGTCCCTCCCACTCCGACAGCGCGTTGCAGAAGCGCACGGCCCGCAGCCACGACACCGCGACGGCCGGGCGGCGGGGGTGCGCCGCGGTGACCCCGAGCACCTCCCCGAGCTGCTCCTCGGTCACGGGATAGACGCCGATCTCGAAGGACTCGACCCGTGGCCCCCGGCCCGCGCCGGCGACGGGCAGCTCTCCGGCCGGGATGCGGGCGAGCTCGACGTCGCTCACAGCAGTTCGTCGTCGGGGTCAGCGCCCCGGCCCGCGGCGGTGAGCGCACGGTCGACCGTCGAATGCACGAGCGTCGAGAGGAAGCGCCCCGGGGCGTCGACTCCGGCATCCTCGAGCAACGCGGCCGACTGGTGGACGATCGACGCGGCGAACTGCGTCGCGGTCGCGATCGCCTCGCCGTAGGCCGGACGGTCGGCGTCGGCGACGACGACGGGCTCGCAGCCCAGCTCGACGGCGAGCGCCTGTCCGATCGGCAGGACGGCAGCCGGCGCGGTCACAGCGGCGTAGGCGCCCGCGAGCTGGCGCAGGTCGAGGGTCGATCCGGTGAAGGCGATCGCCGGGTGCACCGCGAGCGGGATGGCTCCTCGCGCGGCCGCCGGCGCCAGTACGTCGAGCCCATGCCCGGGGTCGGTGTGCAGCACGAGCTGCCCGACCTGCCAGGCGCCGAGCTCGGCGAGACCGCCGACCAGCGGACCGAGCTCATCGTGCGGCACCGCGATCACGACCAGTTCGCTCCGGCGCACGACCTCGTCGGCGTCGAGCACGGGCACCCCCGGGATGACCGCGTCGACGCGTTCCCGGTCGGACCCCGCGGTGACGCCGGTCAGCGCGTGGCCGGCACCCGCGAGCGCCGCGCCGATCACCGGTCCGACCCGCCCCGCGCCGATGATGCCGACGCCCAGGCGCGAGCTCGCGGTCATCGCCCGCTCTCCGGTGACGTCTCCCCCGCGGGAGGCGGCACGGGGCTGGGGCCGGCACTCGGGCTGGGCGCCGGAACGGGCGTCACCGGCTCGACGGCATCCGTCAGCGCGTCGGCATCCGTCATTCCAGCGGCATCCGTCGTCTCCGCCCAGCGGTGCGAGCGGTCGGATGCCGCCGCCGCGACGGCCACCCGGGCGACCCGCTCGAACGCCGCGATCGCGTCATCGCGGTCGATGCCCGCGACGGCGGTGAGCACCGGACCCGAGACCGTGTGAGCGCGCAGCGTTGCCACCCGCAGCCCGCGCGAGACCGGGCCCTGGTGCAGCGCGACCGACTGCAGCCGCGCGAGCGGCAGCACCGCGAGCATGCGCCAGATGAGCCCGCGTCGCAGCATCAGCAGGTCGCCGTTGATCGCAAGACCGTTCCGCCGCCACGACAGCAGACGCACGATGCGTGCCCGCCGCGGCGTCGTGACGTATCCCCCGGCGGACGAACCGCCGAGCACACCGTCGCGGACGATCGCCGCGCGCTCCTCCTCGCTGACCGACGGCAGGATGAGGCCGAGCACCCGCTCGACGTCGGCGAGCGTGCCGACGGGAAGGACCGTGGTGAACTGATCGGTCGTCGTGTCGGACGCGCTCCGGCCGGTCATGCGGTTGATCCGAACCGTCCACCACCCGAATCCGCGCCAGAGGATGGACTGCGTGATCTCCACCGCGTGGATGCGTCCGGGAGGCAGGATCTCCGACACGGTCGTGAGCAGTCCGAACGTCACGCGCACGCCGTCGCGTGTCGGCGCGATCGAGTAGCGCAACGACTTCACGATCGTCCGCACCCAGTACGCCCCGAAACCGAGCAGTGCCGGGAAGTAGGCGAAGAGCACCCAGAACACGCCCTGCGACAGGGCGATCGCGAGCGCGGTGGCGCCCGCGAGGATCACGACGGTGCCCCAGCTGGCGAGCTGCGACCCGATCAGTCGCCCGGGCGGGATGCGCACGACGGACTCGGGCTCAGCGGCATCCGCATCGTCGCCTTCGATGAGACCGGTGATGCCGCGGGCGACGGTGTCGGCCACCGCGATGCGCGCGCCGCCGGCCGCTGCCGCGGCAGCCCGCTGCTCGGCCAGGCGCTGCCCCGAGGCCAGCCTCAGGATGTCGGCGCGAATCGTCTCGGCGTTGCCGGTGGAGAGGTACTCGAGCTTGACGTTCGCGTCGGTGCCCGCGCCGACGATCTCGAGCTTCGCCGCGCCCAGAAGCCGCGCGACCGCGGGGCGGGTGAGGTTGACGCCCTGCACCCGGTCGAGCGGCGCGCGGCGCTGCGTGCGCGAGAGGATGCCGCTGCGCACCTCGACGTCGTCATCGGTGATGCGGAAGGTGTGGAAGCGCCACGACAGGTAGAACGCCCCGATGATGAGCGCGAGCACACCGAGGGTGACGAGCAGGGCGATCAGCAGGAGGTTGTTCGCCAGCACCCAGCCGATCGGATCGCCGGCGGCCTCGTACTCCTCCCACTCCTCGATCGGGGCGTCGGGCGCGAGCGCCGGCACGAAGATGCTGACGAGCCGATCGCGCATGTTCGCGACGACGATGCCGAGCACCACGAGCAGCGCCAGTCCGCCGCGCAGCAGCGGCGTCAGCGGATGCAGCCGGTGCCACTCGCCGTCGCTGAGCGGAGAGCGGACGAGCTCGGACGGCGGAGCGGAGACCGCCGCGCCGGCCGGGGGCGGGGTCGGAACGGGATCGGTCACAGCCCGGTCCGCCGCGATTCCGCCACCGACATGAGGTGGTCGCGCAGCGCCTCGGCGGCCTGCTGCGTCAGGCCCGGGATCACGACGCCCGTCGCCGCAGCGGCGGTGACGAACTTCAACTGCGCGATGCCGAAGCCGCGATCGAGCGGCCCGTGCGTGATGTCGACGAGCTGCATCCGCCCGTAGGGCACGGCCACCATGCGCTGCCACAGGATGCCGCGACGGAAGACGAGGTCGTCCTCGCGGAGCTGGTAGCCGATCGAGCGCACCTGGCGTGGCAGGATCGCCATGCCCGCGACGGTGAGCGCGATCAGGATGATGCCCGGGATCAGCGCCCACGACTGATCGGCCACCAGGAGCAGCACGAGCATCACCGCGACGACGATCGCCAGGATGAACCCGTTGCTGATCAGCTGCACGGCGAGGTACTTCCGCGAGATCTGGTGCCACACGCCCTGCTCGAGGGCGAGGCGCCCGGCGCCGCGCGGCTCGCGGATGCGGTCGTAGGTGCCGGCATCGAGGGTGGCGTCGATCGCGCTCGGCTCCGCAGCGTCAGTGGTGGGAGGGAGTGGCGTCGGGCTCGGGTGGTCCGGGCTGGTCGTCATCGTCGTCCTTCCGAATGGTGCAGAGCTGTTCTGCGATCACGCCGGCCGCCACGAGCACCACGGCTCCGACGATCGCGGCGACGACCGCTCCCGTTGAGCCTACTGACGGCGGGACCGGCCGTGTGAGAAGGAAGAGCAGGAGGCCGACGCCGACACCGCCGACGAGCGCCCCGACGATGCTCGACGCCTTCGCGAGCATCGCGACGCGCACCGCCCGGAACGGGTCGACCCGCGGAGCCTGGCCCCGGGTCGCCCGGCGGATCGGCAGGGCGAGGGCGATGACCGAGACTCCCAGCAGCACGAACAGCACGGGGAGCATGACCGACGGGGTGAATGTCGCGCGGCCCGCACCCGTGAGCACCTGATCGATGACGAACCCCGCGGCGATGCCGAGCACCGCCGACACGATGAGGGTCGCGGGAGACGTGCGTCTCACGTCGCGCTCCCGGGCAGAGACGCCAGCAGCGCATCGACGCGCCCGCGTCCGGAGAGCACGGCGTCGGGGTCGACCGCGAGCCACGGCCGGAGCACGAAGTCGCGCTCGTGAGCACGCGGATGCGGCAGCACGAGGGCCGGGGTGTCGCAGACGACGTCGCCGTGCGCGATGAGGTCGAGATCGAGCGTGCGATCCTGCCACCGGGCCTGGTCGGCCGAGCGCGGGGCCCGGCCGTGACGCTCCTCGATCGCGTGCAGGTAGCCGAGCAGCACGCTCGGGGCGAGCCTGGTCTCGACGAGGGCCACGGAGTTGAGATACGCGGGGGCCGCGGCATCCGGGCCGTCGAGGGTCAGCGCGACCGTCTCGATCGGCTCGGCGGCGCGCACCACCCGCGTCAGCGGCAGCCGGTCGAGGTCCGCGATCGCGCCCGCGACGGTCTCGGCCCGGTCGCCGAGGTTCGCGCCGATCGCGACGACGGCTCGTCGCGCGGCGGGGTTCTCGGCCGGACGGGCCTCGGGCGATTCCTGGGCGAGGCGGCGGCTCATCGGTTCTCCCGTCGTCGAGTGAGGGTCACGCTGACGTCGCCGAACGGCACCGCGATGGGCGCCTGCGGCTTGTGCACGGTCACGGCAACGGCATCCACGCGATCGAAAGCGAGGGCCGCGAGGGCGATACGGTCGGCGACCGTCTCGATGAGGTCCGCGGGCTCGCCCGACAGGATCGCGGCGACCTGCTCGGCCAGCTCCCCGTAGTGGACGGTGTCGGCGACGTCGTCGCTCGCGGCGGCGTCGGCCAGCGAGAGGTGGAGCTCGACGTCGGCGATGAACTCCTGCCCCTCGCGTCGTTCGTGCTCGTAGACGCCGTGGTACCCGACGGCCCGGATGCCGCGCAGCGTGATGCGATCGCTCATGAGCCCTCCCGCCACCGCGAGCGCACCGCCAGCGCGTCTCGGGTCGTCGCGACATCGTGCACCCGCAGGCCCCACGCACCGGCGTCGGCGGCCAGCACGCTCGTGACGGCGGTCGCGAGGTCGCGACGGTCGATATCGGTGGCGCCCGCGTCGGTGCCGTCCGCGCCGGGGGCGTCTCCGATCGCCTCGCGCAGGAAGCCTTTGCGGCTCGTGCCGACGAGCACCCGTTTGCCGAGCCCGACGATGCGGTCGAGGCGGTGCAGCACGGCCCAGTTCTGCTCGCCCCGTTTGCCGAAGCCGATGCCCGGGTCGAGGACGATGCGCGAGGGGGCGATGCCGGCCGCGGCCGCCGCGCTCACGCGTTCCTGGAGCTCGGCGACCACTTCTCCGACGACGTCCTCGTAGCGGGCTGTGGCGTACATGTCCGTCGAGTGTCCGCGCCAGTGTCCGATGACGACGTCTGCGTCGGATGCCGCGACAGCGGCGAACATATCGGGATCGGCCAGACCCCCCGAGACGTCGTTGACGATCCGGGCCCCGGCGGCGACGGCGGCTGCGGCGGTACCGGCGTTCATGGTGTCGACACTCACGACGATCCCGAGCGCCGCGAGCGCCTCGATCACCGGGACGACGCGTCCGCGCTCGAGGTCGGGGTCGACGCGTTCGGCGCCCGGGCGGGTCGACTCGCCGCCGACGTCGACGATGTGGGCGCCGGCGCGACGCAGCGTCTCGGCATGGCCGATCGCGGCGTCGAGATCGAGGTACCGCCCGCCGTCGCTGAACGAGTCGGGCGTGATGTTGAGGATGCCCATGATCGCCGTCATGCCGCACCGCCCGAGATCAGGGCGATCAGCTCGGCCCGCTCGGCCGGCTCGGTGTAGACGCCGCGCGCGGCGACCGTCACGGTCGAGGCATCCGTCTGACGTCCGCCGCGCATCGTGACGCACTCGTGAGCGGCATCCAGCACGACCAGCACGCCGCGCGCGTCGAGCGCACCCGCGATCGTGTCGGCGATCTGCTCGCCCAGACGCTCCTGCACCTGCGGCCGCGCCGCCAGGGTGTCGACGACGCGCGGAAGCGCGCCGAGCCCGACGACCTGCTCGCCCGGCAGGTACGCGATGTGGGCGTGGCCCGCGAAGGGCAGCAGATGGTGCTCGCAGAACGAGCGGAACCGGATGCCGCGCACCATGACCGCGCCCGACGGCAGCGTGTCGGGTGCCGGACCTCGCGCCACCGAGATCGTGTGTGCGAGCGGTTCGGCGGCGTCGGCGCCGACTCCCGAGAAGAACTCGGCGTACGCGTCGGCGACCCGCTGCGGGGTCTGCTTCAGCCCGGGACGGTCGGGGTCCTCCCCGATCGCCTCGAGCAGGTCGCGCACGAGGGCGGCGACGCGTTCGCGATCGACGGCCACGCCCCGAGCCTACGCGGTCGCGGGTCGAGCCTGCCCCGAGGGGCGACGGTGCGGAGCCCGCTCGGCGGCGGCCTCGGCCTCCGTCTCGGCGACGGTGGATGCCGCCAGCCCGGCCTCCTCGCGTCGCTTGGGAACGTCGATCGGGGGAAGGGTAGACACCGGGCGGTCCTGGCTCGAGAGCCACTGCGGGCGCGGCGGGAGCTTCTTGATGTCCTTGAAGATCTCGGCGAGCTGCAGGTGGTCGAGGGTCTCCTCCTCGAGCAGGGCGAGCGCGAGCTTGTCGAGGATGTCGCGGTTGGCGTTGATGACCTCGTACGCCTCGTTGTGGGCCTGCTCGATCAGCAGCCGCACCTCGGCGTCGACGCGCTCGGCGATGCGCTCCGAGAAGTCACGTCCGTGCCCCATGTCGCGGCCCATGAACACCTCGCCCGACGACGACCCGAGCTTGACGGGGCCGACCTCGGTCGTCATCCCGTACTCGGTGACCATCTTGCGGGCGATACCGGTCGCCTTCTCGATGTCGTTGGAGGCACCGGTCGTCGGGTCGTGGAACACGACCTCCTCGGCGACGCGTCCGCCCATCGCGTAGGTGAGCTGGTCCTGGAGCTCGTTGCGGGTCACGGAGTACTTGTCCTCGAGCGGCAGCACCATCGTGTAGCCGAGCGCCTTGCCGCGCGGGAGGATCGTGACCTTGGTGACCGGGTCGGAGTGGTTCATCGCCGCGGCGGCGAGGGCGTGGCCGCCCTCGTGGTACGCCGTGATGAGCTTCTCCTTGTCCTTCATGACGCGCGTGCGGCGCTGGGGACCGGCGATGACGCGGTCGATCGCCTCGTCGAGAGCGCGCATGTCGATCAGCTGCGCGTTCGAGCGTGCGGTCAGGAGCGCCGCTTCGTTCAGCACGTTCGCGAGGTCGGCGCCGGTGAAGCCCGGAGTCTTGCGCGCGATGACGGCGAGGTCGACCGAGGGCGAGAGCGGCTTGCCGCGGCCGTGCACCTCGAGGATCTTCTGGCGGCCCTTCAGGTCGGGCGCGTCGACGCCGATCTGCCGGTCGAAGCGGCCCGGACGCAGCAGCGCCGGGTCGAGGATGTCGGGGCGGTTGGTCGCCGCGATGACGAGCACCGAGACCTTCGGGTCGAAGCCGTCCATCTCCACGAGCATCTGGTTGAGCGTCTGCTCGCGCTCGTCGTGACCGCCGCCCATGCCGGCACCGCGGTGGCGGCCGACGGCGTCGATCTCGTCGATGAAGATGATGGCGGGAGAGTTCTCCTTCGCCTCCTTGAAGAGGTCGCGAACGCGGCTCGCGCCGACACCGACGAACATCTCGACGAAGTCCGAGCCCGAGATCGAGTAGAACGGCACGCCCGCCTCGCCCGCGACAGCGCGTGCGAGGAGCGTCTTACCGGTTCCGGGAGGGCCGTACAGCAGCACGCCCTTCGGGATGCGGGCGCCGACGGCCTGGAACTTGGTCGGGTCCTTCAGGAAGTCCTTGATCTCCTGCATCTCTTCGATGGCCTCGTCGGAGCCGGCCACGTCGCCGAAGGTGACCGTCGGGGTCTCCTTCGTGACGAGCTTGGCCTTCGACTTGCCGAACTGCATGACGCGGCTGCCGCCGCCCTGCGCGCTCGACATCAGGAACCAGAAGAGCAGGCCCAGCAGCACGAGCGGCAGCATGAGCGAGAGGAAGCCGTCGAACCACGTGGCCCGCGGCACGACGTCGTTGTACCCGTCGGCGGGGTTCGCCGCGTCGACGGCCGCGACGACCTCGTCGGCACGCGCGGAGGTGTAGTAGAACTGCACCTGCTTCGAGCCCTCGAAGTCCTCCGAGAGCGTCAGATCCACGCGCTGATCGCCGTCCGTGGTCTGCACCTTCGTGACGGTGTCGCCCTTGAGCAGCTCGAAGCCCTGCTGGGTCGTGATCTGCTTCGCGCCGGTGAGGCTGGAGATCAGCATGAAGCCGATCAGCAGCAGCGCGCCGATGAGCAACACGTACATCAGCGGGTTGCGCGTGACTTTCTTGACGTCCATGGTGCGATCAGGCTACCCCGCGACGACTATGCGGGCTCTGTGCGTTCGTTTTGGGCGTACCGGGAGCCGCCACGCGAAGACCGCTCAGCTGTAGACGTGGGGCGCGAGGATCGCGACATCCCGCAGGTTGCGGTACTTCTCCGCGTAGTCGAGGCCGTAGCCCACGACGAAGTCGTTCGGGATGTCGAAGCCGACGTACCGGCAGTCGATCTCGACCTTCGCCGCCTCGGGCTTGCGCAGGAGCGCGAGCACTTCGAGCGACTCGGCACCGCGCGACTGGAAGTTCTCGAGCAGCCAGCTGAGGGTGAGGCCCGAGTCGATGATGTCCTCGACGATCAGGACGTGCTTGCCGTGCAGGTCGGCGTCGAGGTCCTTCCGGATCTGGACGACACCGCTCGACTTCGTGCTCGCGCCGTAGGACGACACCGCCATCCAGTCCATCGTGATGTCGCGCTTGAGCGCGCGGGCGAAGTCGGCCATGACCATCACGGCGCCCTTGAGGACGCCGACGAGGATGAGCTCCTTGCCCTCGTAGTCGGCCTCGACCCGGGCGGCGAGCTCGGCGAGCTTGGCCTGGATCTCCTCCTCCGTGACGAGGACGTCGGTGAGCTGGTCGGCGATCTCGGCGGCACGCATGCGACGAGTTTAGGCGCCGCTCCCGCCCGCCGAGAACTCGACGAGTCGGCCGACGCGGCGGGCGCGGCATCCGGGAAGGTCGATCGGTCCCTGGCCGGAGTAGTCGGTCACGAGCCGGGCGACCTCGAGGGTCTGGCTGCGCGTCAGGCTCTCGTGGAACTCGCTCTGCACGACGTGGCGGATGATGCGGTGGCGGAGCGCCGGCGGGTTGGCGGCGAGCGCGGCGACCGAGATCGCGATGCCCGCCTCGGCCGGCTCGACGATGTCTTCGATCGTCTCGGCGATCATGTCGTCGAAGGCCTGCGCATCCTCGCGCAGCTGCTCGGCGGTGCGGGCGAGCGCCTCGGCCACGCCCGGACCGAGCTCGGCTTCGAGGAGCGGCAGCACGCGCTCGCGGACCCGCACCCGCCGGAAGCGGTCATCGCGGTTGTGCGGGTCGAGCCAGGGGTCGAGCCCAGCCGCCGCGCACGCCGCGACCGTGGTCTCTCGCCGCACCGCCAGCAGCGGGCGGAGCCACCGCACGCCGGAGTCGACGTCGGTCCGATCGGGCGCCATGCCCGCGAGGCTCGTCGAGCCCGCACCTCGAGCGAGCCCGAGCAGCACCGTCTCGGCCTGGTCGTCGAGCGTGTGGCCCAGCAGCACGGCGGCGGCGCCCGCGTCACGCGCGGCATCCCGCAGCACGCCGTAGCGCGCCTCACGGGCCGCGGCCTCGGGCCCGCCCGCGGTGCCGACCTCGACGCGCACGACCAGCGGGTCGAGACCGAGCTCCGCGGCGGTGCGGGCGGCCGCGAGCGCGACCTCGTCGGAGCCGGCCTGCAGCCCGTGGTCGACCGTCACCGAGGCGGCGCGCAGGCCGAGCTTCGGCGCCTCGAAGGCGGTCGCCGCGGCGAGCGCCAGCGAGTCGGGGCCGCCCGAGAGCGCGACGATCACGGTGCTGCCGAGGGGCAGTGCCGACAGCGACGCGCGCACGGCGCGACGGACCTCGGCGAGGGCGGGGTTCAGCGACGGCACGCCCCTACGGTAACCGGGCCTGTGCCGTCGTCAGGCTCACGGGTCGCGCCGTCCGGCATCCGGGCCCATGACGCCGGGCGGCCGAGCCCGTGCCGTCAACAGGCTCAGCTCGCGTTGCGACCCCATCGGCAGCCTGATGTCGGCGCTGAGCCTGCGGACGGCACAGCCGGTAACCGACAGCCGGCCCCGTGCCGCTCGGCAGCCGACGCTTGGGCTCCCGCCGTCCGGGAAGCCGGGCCCGTGCCCCGCCGGGCGGCCGGGCCCGTGCCCCGCCGGGCGGCCGGGCCCGTGCCGTCAACAGGCTCAGCGGGTATCAGGACCCCCGCGGCAGCCTGATGTCGGCGCTGAGCCTGCGGACGGCACAGCACGACGCGGGGAGGCGCACCGGCCACCGCCACCCGCCGAACCCGCCCGTCACCCGGGGGCTCGGGCCGTCAACAGGCTGGGGGCCGTCGACAGCTCGACCTCGGGCGCGAAACCCGCGCTGAGCCTGTATACGGCACGGCGGGCGGCGCGAAGTAGGCTGGACGGCGGCATCCCACCGTCTTATCGAAGGAGCACACGTATGGGCGCGTACGACGCCGTCATCGAGATCCCCCGCGGCAGCCGCGTGAAGTACGAAGTCGACCACGGCACCGGCCGGGTCTTCCTCGACCGCGTGCTGTTCACGCCGATGGGATACCCCAGCAACTACGGCTTCTTCGAGAACACCCTCGGCGAAGACGGCGACCCGCTCGACGTGCTCGTGCTGCTCGACCGCGACGTCTACCCCGGCGTGCTGGCGAAGGTCCGCCCCGTCGCCGTGCTGAAGATGAGCGACGAGGCCGGCGGCGACGACAAGGTCGTGGCCGTGCTGGCGAAGGACCCGCGCTGGGCCCACATCCAGGATGTCGACGACATCGACGACTGGACCAAGAACGAGATCGGCCACTTCTTCGAGCACTACAAGGACCTCGAGCCCAACAAGTGGGTCAAGGTCGACGAGTGGGCGAACGCCGCCGAGGCCGAGCGTCTCGTCGCCGAGGCGTTCGAGCGCTTCGAGGAGCACGAGGGCCAGACCAAGACGCAGGGTGAGGGCGAAGCGCCCAACTCGCTCTGAGTCTCACCCGGACGCGAGAAGGGGCGGATGCTGCGGCATCCGCCCCTTCGTCGTTCCGAGCTCGTGAGCGCTGAGGCTCAGACCGAGATGCCGCGGTTGCGCAGGAACGGCGCCGGGTCGATGCGGACGCCGCCCTGGTAGATCTCGAAGTGCAGGTGGCAGCCCTGCGAGATGCCGGTGTTGCCGGCGTAGGCGATGACCTGTCCGGCTGAGACGCGCTGTCCGTATCCGACGTTATAGCCGCCGTTCTGGATGTGCGCGTAGCCCGAGATGATGCCGCCGCCGTGGTCGATCTTGATGTAGTTGCCCCAGTCGCCGGTGTAGGCGGCGTGGACGACCGTCCCGGATGCGGCGGCATAGATCGGCGCGCCACAACCGCCGGCGAAATCGATGCCGCGGTGGCCCGTGGTGCAGTACCCGTTCGAGCAGATCGTGCCGCGGTTGCCGAACCACGAGCTGATGTAGCCGGGGCCGGGGCGGACCCATCCGGAGGGCTGGACCTGACCAGCACCACCGCCGCCACCGCCGCCTCCGCCGCCTCCGCCGCCACCGCCGCCGCTGTTGCCGGCGTTGGCTGCTGCTTCCTGACGGCGACGCTCTTCCTCGGCCGCACGGCGGGCTGCTTCTTCGCGCTCGCGCTGCTTGCGGGCCTCTTCGCGGCGACGCTCTTCCTCGACCCCCGCCTGATAGCCGGCGACCGTGGCCGCCGTCTCATCCTTGAGCGCCGCGAGCTGAGCCTGCAGGGTCGCCATGTTGGCGGTCTGCTCTTCGAGAGCGGCCTGGGCGACCGCTGCTGCTTCCTGAGCGGCGGCGAGCTTCTGCTCCGCCTCCTTCTGCAGGCGGTCGCGCTCGTCACGGGCCACGCCGGCCTGGTCGCTCAGGCTCTGCGCGGTCTCGCGGGCGGCGACGGCATCCGTGTAGACGCCGCGGTTCGCCTGCAGCAGCTTGTCCATCGTGCCCAGTCGGGCGAGCAGATCATCGGCGCTCGCAGCAGAGTCGGAGAAGAAGAGCTTGAGGCTCGTGTCGTCGCCGCCGTTGCGGTAGAGCTGCGCCGCGAGCTTTCCGGCTCGGCGGGCCGCCTCGAGAGCGGCTGCCGACTGGGCGTCGGCCTGCTCCTGAAGCGAGGTCGCGCGGTACGCGGCATCCTCGAAGTCGGCCTGCGCCTTGGCGTACTCGGCTCCCAGCCGTTCGGCCTCGGCCTGCTTGTAGGCGACGTCGGCGGTGAGGTCGGCGATCAGCTTCTCGATGCGCGCGATTTCAGCGGCCTTCGCGGCCTCGTTACCCTTGGCGCGCTGCACGTCATCCCACGACGGGTAGCCCTCGATACCGAAGGCGGAGGGGATGCCGGGGGCGAGGAACGCCGTCGCTGCGACGAAGCCGACGGCGCCGAGGCCGAGGGCGCCGCGACGCGAGATCAGCTGCGAGAGCTTCTTGCTCTCTGCGGGCGTCGGGGCGCAACCGCAGTCTTCCGGGGAGTCGAGGCTCTCGTATCGCACGCGGGTGATCCTCCATATCGCGTGGGCAACTTCGTTCACAGTAGCAACACACGTCACATCGACGAAAGCGTCGGGGCTGCGTCCGGCGCGCGCGAACCGGGCCATTGTGCCCCGCAGACACGCCCGGGCGGCGGACGCCACGCCCCCGATTCGCACATCGGCGCCGGATCGCATATGCTTGTCCCTCGGTAAGCGTGAACGTTTGACTCCCGGGTCTGGGTTCGCTCGGCCCCATCGTTTAGCGGCCTAGGACGCCGCCCTTTCACGGCGGTAGCACGGGTTCGAATCCCGTTGGGGTCACTCCCACAACTTAATAAGCATGGCCCTGTAGCGCAGTTGGTTAGCGTGCCGCCCTGTCACGGCGGAGGTCGCGGGTTCAAGTCCCGTCAGGGTCGCTCCGAGCGACAGGCCCTTTGTCTTCAGAGGGCCTTTCGTCTAGGACATGGCATCTCTGACGCCATGCGGCTCTGTAGCTCAGTTGGTAGAGCGCACGACTGAAAATCGTGAGGTCACGGGATCGACGCCCGTCGGAGCCACACGGACCGTCATTACAACGGCCCCAGAAACCCTCGCCTAGCTTCTACATGGCGGGGGTTTTGCTTTTGCCCTGGTGAGGATCGGTTTTCGGCTCATGCACGACGCTCCGATCCCCCGACCGTCGAGCGAGCGAAGCGAATCGGAACGCCCGCAAGGTCACCCATTCGCTAGCCGCGTCGGCCGGCAGCAAGGTTTCCGCCTGTCAGCTGCGACGAAACAGGGGAGCGGTTTACTGAGCCGAGGTAGCGCTCGCTAGGGTCGGGCCCATGAACGACTACACGGTGAACGTCCCGCATGGCGTCACGGCACACAGCTCTGCCGTGGCCTACCAAAAGGCAGATTCATCCCGTCGCTCAGGGTTCAGCATCCCGGGCGACCTCGCCGGCTACGACGCGATCGAGCACCTCAGTATGGGTTCGACCGCGTCGTCCTCAGCAAGTGCGTGCAGTTGACCGGGCGTACTGAACAGTAGCCAGAACACCGGGGCCAGCAAGAGAGCAAGCCCAGCCTCGTACCACGTCAGACTTGAATAGCGGGTAGCCGCGACTAGGCGGTAGGAACGCTCGGTGACGCTCTCTTGAAGGTCATCTTTCACATCACCATCGAGCTCGGCAACAAGTTTGACGTCTGTAGTGAGATCGCTGCGGAGGCGTCGCGCGGTCGAGCCAAAAGCGGTGTACAACGTCGCGATTAGTCCGATTACGGAAACCGCAACCGTTACGGCTGCTTGCCAGTCAGAAGAGAAGAGATTCATGGTTTGCCTTCCTCGGGAGAAAACGGAAGGCGGGTGCAGAGCCAGTGTCCATACCCTTGTATGAGAGCCCCGCAAGACACGCCGAACAAGCCCGACGTCTTCCTCGGTTGTCGCCGTCGCCGTCCGGAATCGATCGTTCCTGACCAGTGGTCCGTCGCGTGATCTAGGATCTACGCAGAAGCAATGACCCCCCGCCTGCGTAGCAGCGGGGTTGCGATGAGAGACCAAGCCGGCGGGCCCGGCAATGTGTTTCATCGGCGGTGAGGCTCCAAGCCGGCGGGACCGGTGCCCTGTCTCCCCGCAGGCGGCCTGCGTTCGCGCCGTCACCTCCTGTCCACCCCGCGAGGTCGTCAGCCTGCGCCCACTCGCCCTCCGAAAACGAGGTCGTAGTAGCGCTGCACGATCCGCTTGTTCTGATCGGCGCTCATGCGGACGCCTCCCGGTAGCGCGCAACGGTGGACGGGCCTGTGGAGGCCTCGAACAGTTCGCGTTGGAGGTCGAGGAGAGAACGGAAGGTGTCGGATGCGGTGAAACCGAATCCGGCCTCATCGTGACTGCCGTCAAGGAGGGGGAACACGGTGTCGCAGAACTCGTCGACGTCGGCACCGTGGCGATCCCTCTCCCCAGCGAGGGCGGTGGCCACGGCGGGCGGGATGAGTTCCGTGACCCCGATCCTCGTTTCCGCTAGCGCCCATCGGAGATTCACCGTGTAGCTGTGCAGGGCGGCCTTGGACGCGCTGTACACGGGCGCGAACGTCTGCGGCAAGTACGCACCCCCCGAGGTGACGTCGACGATGAGCGAGTCGCGCCCACTGTCGAGCAACTGGGGGATGAGGAGTCGGTTGAGGTGAATGGGGCCGTCGAGGAGGATCTCGATCTCGGCTCGGGCTGCGCTCCAGGGCTCGTCGTCAGAGGCGAGGGGCACGCGGCGTTGCACGCCGGCGTTGTTGATGATCGTGTCCAGGTCGGGCATCGTCGAGCCGATGAGCGCTGCGAGCGCTTCCCGCGCTTCCGGCGATCCGATGTCGTTCGCGTACGTCTCGAGCCCCGGAACGCTCGCCGCTGCGGCTTCCAAGCGCTCTTCGCGCCTGCCCGTCACGATGACGCGATCACCACGTTCGACGTAGCGGCGGGCAAGCCCGAATCCGATGCCGTCGCCACCGCCGGTGATGAGCACGGCATGGTGTTGAGTCGGATACCCTGATGTTGTCACGTACACATAGTAGGAGGGTTTGTTTCCATGTCAACCTCATTGAGCGCTGCGGAGACCCTTCAGTGGGAGGCATGGAAGCATGCCCAGGCCGCCGTGAACGAAGCGGTCGAGCGGGCGATCGAGTCCGCGTCCGGGCTTTCCGGCCCCGATTTTGCGGTGCTCACTCGAGTTGTTGAGCTGGGTGACGGCACGCTTGGACAGAACCAGCTTGCCGCGTCACTGGCCTGGGATCGGAGCCGGCTTTCTCGGCAGCTGAGCCGCATGGCGGCGCGGGGCCTTCTCGTGAGCACAGCGACGTCGGGCGGCGCTGCCCGCCGGCAGATCGTCGCGACTGATGACGGTCGCGACAGGGCGGGCCGGGCTCGGCCGGCGCACGCGCGGGCGGTCCGCGTTGCGCTTCTCGAGCCCGCGGCGGCGGCGGCCGACTTCTGGGGCGGCGTCCAGGCTCTGGCGGGCGAGCGCGACGAGGAGCACTGATGCAGACCCCCGGCTTCGCAGAACAGCTCGATCCCGTGGCGCCTTTTGGTGCCTCCACGAGCAGGCCGGCGTCGATGACCCACCGCTGGATCGACGGCGTGGAGGGAATGTCGATCACCGAGCTTGCGATCAGCCTCGGCATCACGAGGTTCCGGGCCTCACACCACCTCGGGATCCTCCGCGAGGCCGGCATCGCGAGAACCACGAAGCATGGGACACGGACGATCAATGAACTCGCAACCGGACCATTATTCGAGCTGTGGGACTGGTTGACACACGTAACCGAAGAACCCCCAAAGTAGCCTTTTCACGCTCCGACGGTGTTCCGCAGTTCGGCTCGCTTCGCAGTTCGCAGGACAACTCGAGCGATGAGTTCAGCGACGGCCGTCGAAGTAGTTTCCGCCTTTAACCTGATTCCGGCTCGATGGCGATGTCCGCGAGAGTAGGTCCCAGCTCCAAATCTATGAGGCGGTCCCCAGGCTCCGGTCGGCCTCGTTTCCGCGAAGCAGATGGGTCACTTCGTGGACCTCCGCGAACCGTCCATCCTCCGCAAGGGTGCCGAAGAGGTAGACCTCCTGCACGACGAGCGTCCCGTCCGTCTTCGTGACGTGGACCTCGTGCCGGTCCGCGTACGCGGTGCCCTGGACGAGCTCGTCGAGAACTCGTACCTCAGCGTGTGCCACAATCGCCCGCAGATGCGCGATGTGGTCCGTGAACTGCGCACGATCACTCCAGAGCCCATCTGTCTTCTGCCGATAGCCTTCAGCGAAGTGCCGATCGATGGTCTCGTCGACCGAGCTGTCTCGGTCATTGAGGAGCGCTGTCAGCGCTGTTGCGATGTCAGCCATGACGAATCTCCCATCTGTGCAATCTGCACACAGTCACCGTATCAGTGACGCGTGCGGCTTGCACACATACGCTCTAGTCATGAGCTCGGCAGCAACGATCGCGAACGCCCTGGGCGTCATCCTCACGCGCGGGTTCCGCAGTGGTCTTTATCGGGCCGTCACACTCGGCGTGGCGCCGGGCCTCACCGAGACGAACTACCCGATCCTGAGCTCCCTGGCTCGATCGAGCGAGCCGCTCTCGGCGGCGAACCTGGCTCCGGGGCTCGGCCTCGACCGTTCGGTTGTGAGTCGACGAGCCACCGAATTGATCCGAGCCGGCCTCGTAACCCAGCAGCCTGGGCCGGGCGACCGACGTCAAGCACTTCTGTCGCTCACGCCGCGGGGACGCACTGCCATCGCCGAGACTCGATGTCGATTGGAGGCCGTGATCGCCGATCACACACGCACCTGGTCGGATGCCGAGCGAGCGACGCTCGCGGCACTCCTATCCCGCTTCACTGCCACGCCGCTCGCGGCGACCGAGTAGCCACTGCCTCAGCCCAAACCATCCGGGAACCTGGCGAACACAATAGGACGTATGCTCATCGATCGACTCGACCATCTTGTCCTTACCGTCGGATCCATCGACGAGTCGGTGGCGTTCTACGAACGGCTGGGCTTCGAACACGTCGTTGAAGACGGCCGCCACGCACTCCGGTTTGGGCGGAGCAAGATCAACCTCCACGAACACGGACACTCTTTTCAGCCGGCGGCGGCACACCCTACCCCAGGCAGCGCAGACCTCTGTTTCGTCGTCAACACCGACCCCAAAGCAATGCGCACGGCAATCGTCACCGCAGACATCCCGATCGAAGTGGGCCCATCATGCGCTCCGGCGCGCTCGGGACGATGACTAGTGTCTACATCCGCGACCCCGACCGGAACCTGCTGGAATTCTCCAGCTACAGATAGACCTCGTCCGCCAGCACCCGGCTTGGCCTCGCCCGTGGCGACGCCAAGCGCCCGCCACGTGGGTGTCCCTCAGCATCGCGGCTTGAAGCTGGCGCCGTCAGCCTGCCCGTCAGGACGAACGCGGGAGCATGTCCCTTCCCATGGCTTTTCGTCGGCAGTCCGATGCGGGAGCTCCGGGTCATAACGACTGCAGTAGCGCGGGACGCTCGTCACCCAGAAGGCCGGATCCCCCGGCTACCTGGGTCGAAGAGCTGCATGCCCCTGCGGCCGCCCGACAAGTGCCACCACCGTCAACTGTGCCCTTCCGCCAGAAAATCTAACGCTGTTATATTTAGAGGTGGAGGTGAACCACATGTCCCGTCAGCGCATCACCGCACCCCTCGGTGCATCCCAGATCGTGCAGGCACCGACCCGGAAGACCGCAGCGACCGTGCTGGCGGCGTCGACGCTCACGATCATGGCCGCGGCGGTGATCTCGCCGAGCCTGCCAGCGATGCGTGTGGCTTATGAGGCCGTGCCTGGCGCGGATCTCCTGGTCAAAATCGTCATCACGATCACCTCAGCAGCGATCGCCCTAACTGCTCCGCTCGCCGGGACTTTGGCATCTCGGATTGGCACGCGCCCCGTGCTCTTCGGGGGACTGATGCTGTACGCACTAAGCGGGTCGGCGGGTTTGATCGTCACCGATCCTCTGCCGCTTCTGGTCAGCCGCATCGTGCTGGGAGTGGGTGTGGGGGCGATTATGACAGCGGTTAGCACCACCATCGCCAGCCTGTGGCGAGGGGAGGAGCGTGCGCGACTGCTCGGCGGGCAGCAACTCTTCGCCAGCCTCGGTGGCGTCGTCTTCCTTTCGCTCGCGGGCTGGCTTAGCACTGTCGACTGGCGCGCACCGTTCGGCATCTACGCCGTCGCGCTGCTGTTGATACCGCTCGTGCTGGCGACCCGCCTCGCTCCTCCCCTCGACGGTCAAGTCCAGGTCGACGAGTTGGATGCCGGTCTACGACCCGGCGTCACATCGATCGTCAGTATCTATGCACTTGCCTTCGGTTCGACGGCGGTGTTCTTCCTCGCCCCGACGCAGTTGCCGTTCATCCTTGATGATCTTGGTGTGGGGACGACGGCCACGGGCTTCGTGGTCGCAGCGAGCATGGCAACCGGAGTTATCGGCTCGCTGTGGTTCCCCGCCTTACGGCGCCGCATGGCACCCGCGACGGTTGCCGCGGTCGGCCTCGGTCTGCTCGGCATCGGGTGGGTGGTAATCGGCGTCGGCGCACCGGCGTCGTGGGTGGGACCGCTTCTTGGCGCCTTCGTCGGCGGGATCGGTGTCGGTGTAACAGTCCCGAACCTCAACTTTTGGATCAGCGAACTCGCGGGCTCAGCACGTCGCGGGGTGTTGCTCGGCGGGCTCGTTTCGGCGATCTTCGCCGGGCAGTTCGTCTCGCCGATCCTCGCGCAACCACTCGTCGACCTCGCGGGTATCGGGGCGACCTTCGCATACGGAGGTGCCGTCGTAGCCGCCGTGGCCCTCGCCCTCGCTGTGCCGGAGATTCTCTCCTCGTCTCGCGCATCGTCCGATGCCGGGCGTCCCCGAAAGAAAGGACAGAACAAGTGATCTATCACGGCAACCGTTTCACGTTCAAGGAGGGCGTCAGCGCCAAGCAGAAGGCCGAAGCTCTCGCAAGCCTCCGCAACCAGGGCGAGCAGATCGAGGCGGTGCGCTCGTTCGTTGTCGGTCCGGACTTCGGTGGCGACTTCGAGTACGGCGCCGTCTTCGTCATCGATGACCTGGACGGGTACTGGGAGTACCTCATGGCTCCCTCTCACGCCCACACTGATCGCATCGGCCTGCCGTTGCTCGAGCGTTTCGATTCCTTCGATATCACCGATGACGCTGAACCCGAGATCGGCGACCGGATCGCCGAGCTGCATCGGCGTCGTTACGACGGCGATGCAGCTCTGACTCAGCTGGTGCGAGATCTGCCTGTCTACCGCGGCAGCGCCGCGCCGACGCCGTGATTCCCGCCGGGGTGGACGACCCCGGGTCATCCACCCCGGCTGACCCTCCTGGAGAAGCGGTGATCGAGCAGACCGTGCAAACCGATGCTCTGGTCGTCGGAAGCGGCTTCGGTGGCGCCGTCACCGCTGCGCGGCTTGCCCAGGCGGGCTTCAGTGTGACGGTGCTCGAACGTGGGCGTCGCTGGAGACCGGGCGACTTTCCACGCACGCCTCTTCTGAACGACGGATGGTTGTGGGCACGAGGGCGAGGGCTCTATGACGTGCGCTGGTTGCGGTCAATGATCTCGGTTCAGGCGGCCGGGTGGGGTGGGGGGTCCCTCGCCTACGCGAATGTATTCGCCCGACCCGTCGATCAGACGCTCGACGATCGATGGACGGCTGACGTGCGCCGCGCCGGGCTCGATCGCTACTACGACCTCGCCGCGTCGATGCTCGAGGTGACTCCCGTGCAAACGGATCCGTCTACGGGGCGCGTACCGGATCGCACCGCGACCATCGAGGGGCTGAGTAAAGACATGGGGATCGCCTCGGCTACCTTTCGCCCTAATCTCGCCGTCCGGTTCGGCGACCCGCTCATGTGGCAGCCGAACCGCTTCGGTAGCCCACAACGCGGCTGCACCTTCTCCGGAGACTGCGTCGCAGGTTGCAACCAGGGAGCCAAGAACTCACTCGATCACAACTACCTCGCCGTCGCGGAAGCGCACGGCGCGCAGAGCGTCACCGACGCCGAGGTGATCCGGCTGGAGCAGGATGGGGACGCCTGGGCGGTGAAGACCAGGTCGTCTGATGGCACCACGGCGCACTGGAGAGCTCGCTATCTGTTCCTCGCTGCCGGAGCGGTGGCGTCGACCGAGTTGCTGCTGCGTGCGCGCGATGTCGATGGCACTCTTCCCCTTCTCTCGAGGCACCTCGGCACACGATTCTCAGGCAACGGCGATTACCTCGCCATGAGCAACTTGCGCCACGTTCCCGGTGACCTCACCACGGGTCCCACCATCACGACGACGACGATTCTCGACGTCTGGGAACGGTCACGACCGGTATGGTTCCAGCTTCAGGACGGTGCCGTCCCGCTTGTCGTTTCGGAGCTTCTACACCACGCGCTCCCGTTGCGCCGGCTTCGTCAGCGGTGGCGCCGGCTCCGTGGTTTCGACAACAAGAAGACCGTCGCTCTGCTGTCGATGGGGCACGATGCCGGTAGCGGTCGGTTGACTCTCGACCGCCACGGAGCGCTGCGGTTGAGATGGATCAATCGCCGCCAGGCCCGCTTATATGCGGCCGAGGAGCGTGTCGGTCCCGCCGTCGCTCGACTCCTCAAGAGCCGAGTCCACCCAGTAGCGACGTGGTCGCTGCTGAGAACCCCCGTCACCGTCCATGCACTCGGTGGCGTCCCCGTGGGCACCGACAGAAACAACGGAGTGGTCGGACACGATCGACAGGTGCACGGCTACCCCGGCCTGTACGTAATGGATGGGGCCGCCCTGCCCGGCTCGACAGGAGTCAACCCATCGGCCACAATCCTCGCCACCGCCGAGCGCGCCATTGAGCTCTTCATCCGAACCACACTCGGCAACCCCCATTGGCAGGCACCCGAAATGACCACCACACGACCTTTACCCGTTCCCGAAGACGCAGCATCCGCATGGATGCAGCGCCGCAGATACGTCACCGAGGAAGACGGCGTCACCATCCACGAAACCATCCGCGAAGTGCCGCTGGACAGGCCCGGCGCAGGATGTCTCGACGTCACGTTGTCGATGCCCAGCCTCGCCCGCTTCAACGAGGATCCGTTGCGGCATCTGGACGTCACTGGAACGCTGTCGTTGGCTGACTTGCCGGGCACTCACGCAGTGACAGGCACGTTCCAGCTTTTCCCGCCCGGCCGCGACTACCTGATGCGCTATGACCTTCGTTTCGTTGACGGCACGGAGCGCGAGTGGACGGCCGTCGGCGTGAAAAAGCAGGTCGGTCGCGGCATCCTCGCGCGCTACCGCTCCACGACGCGAGTAGCACTCACCGTCCGCGCCGCGGACGGCACACAGGCTTTCACGACGCACCTGCGCATCCTGCCTCTCGACGTCGTGAGAAACGGCGCTTCCGTCCGGGGCACCGGGTTCACGTTCCTGCGTCGCCGTCGTGCATTCCTACGCTTCGCCGCGGTCTTCACCCGCGACCTGATATCCCACTCCCCTCGCTCTCCCCGAAAGGATGCATCATGAACACCACGCACGATCTGGCGCACGCGTGGGTCGCCCTCTGGAACGGCGATCTTGCCCTGACCGAACGCATCGTCGCCGAGCGGTTCGTCTCTCACGCCGCGCCCCTGATGGGTGGGGCCCCTAGCGATACGCGGGGTCGAGATGGTCTCAACGGGTGGATCCGCGGCATCCACGCGGTGCTGCTCGACCTGCGATTTACCGTGCAACTGGGGCCGTTCCGAGATGGCAACGTGATCGCGCTTCGGTGGCGGGCGAACGGCACCTACTCCGGCACCCTCCCGAGTGCAACCGCTCCTGCGGGGCGTGCCGTGGAGTTCTTCGGCACCGACACGCTGCGGGTCGACGACGACAATCGCATCTGCGAGTACTGGGCTAACGCCGACAGCTTGTGGTTTACCCAGCAGATCGAGCTCCGTCAGCCATAGCCAGCCTCAAGAGGTCCGAGGTCGACGCTGCGCCCGGTGGCTACGCCATATGGATGACTGCTTCGATCACGCAGAGCGCACGCTGGGAAGCCCAGCGTTGCAACACCGCTGACAACGTTGGCCAACATGTGTATAACAGTGATAGAAAAAACACCGCGTTAGCATTCTGCGTTGCGGCCGATCGCGCAGACCGAGAGATCCCGTCGAACGGCTTGCGCAAGAACCCGAGGAGGTCCGCATGCGACCCGCACCATCCCATCTTGAGCGCCCTCCGGCGCAGCGCCGCCGCTGGACACCCCTGGTCAGCGGGCTCGCTCTCATCACAGCGCTGATGGCCCCAGCGGCTTCGGCACAAGGAGTCGGTGGATACACGACGAACGCTCAGATCGATGCCCTGTCGTTCACTTCGAGCACGGTCCAGTCGGGATCGAGTGCAGAGATCACAGGGAATTGGTCCTTGCCAGACAACCCTGCGTCACCGGCGGGATTCACGATCGACCTCCCCTCCGAACTGCAGGGGCGCTCGGATGCATTCACTCTCACTGACCCGCAGGGTGCGGCGGTCGGCCAGTGCACGGTCACCGCAACTCAGCTCGACTGCGCCCTGTCGTCGGCGTACATTGCGGCGAATCCCGTGGACCTGCGCGGCACGTTTCGCTTCTGGGTGACGGTGCTGAAGACGGTGAACTCTTCAGAGACCGTGACCTTCGATGTCGGCGGGACCTCGGTGACGACAGTCGTGACACCGCCCCCCGCCCCCGGCGGTCCGTGCACCGAGAACTGCGCATTCGCCGGCCGCGACAACGCCAAGGGCGGCAACTATGACCCCGCTACCGGATACATCCGATGGACGGTGACGATCGGCAGTGGACCGGACGGAATGGTGGGCGGCAACACAGTAACCGTGACCGACACCCCCGGCGGCAATCAGGAACTCGTCACTCAGATCGCGGGAGAGTCCATGCCGACCCTGTGGGAAGCTCCCGGCACCTATGTCAACAGCGGCGGAGTCGAGGTCCCCGGCCCCTGGGCCCCCGCCGATCGCTCGTCCTACACCAGCACCCCCGACAGCGTGACGTTCGTCACGCAGGAGGGCTACTTCTACGACGTGCAGTTCGCCACGCGGGTAACAGACGGAGGAACTGCGGGATCGTACAAGAACAGCGCCACCATCGTCGTCGGCAACACATCGGGGACGCCCGTCAACGCGGTCGTCGTCCGCCAGGGAGGTGACGGAACGGGCGAGGGGTCAACGCCCACTCCAACGCCTACTCCCCCGCCCGGCTCGACTCCCCCGCCCAGCCCAACTCCCGCATCGAGCCCGACGCCATCTCCGAGTGTGACGACCTCCACACCCAGCCCCGACGCCGTTCCGAGCAAGACAGGGATGCTCGCCGAAACCGGTGCTCCGTCAGTGCTACCGGGTGTTGCTTTCGCTCTGACGACGCTCGCGGTGGCGGTCCTCCTTCTCGCCTGGTCGCGGTGGCGTATCCGCAACAGCAGGCGTTCCTGACCGCGCAGCGTTCGAGCGCGATCTTTAGTGCGGTCCCGCGTGTGCCCACCAGCCTCGCGGGACCGCGAGGTAGTGTGATGCGATCTTGATCATCGGCGACGTCCGATCCCGCTCGCGGGTCGGTCTATGCCCATTGAAGTCGTCCCGTCGGTTGCCGGCGCGCGCAAGGAGATCGATCCGCAGTGACCTCTCGACGAGAGCAGTTGCATGCCAGTAACCGAAAGCGAATCTTCCTCGCGGCACGAGACATCGTCGCTTCCGAGGGAGCATCGGCGGTGAACGTGCGCCGCGTTGCCGCCGAGATCGG
Organism: Microbacterium sp. Yaish 1; assembly: GCF_002245215.1. Taxonomy (GTDB): domain Bacteria; phylum Actinomycetota; class Actinomycetes; order Actinomycetales; family Microbacteriaceae; genus Microbacterium. The sequence continues at coordinate 1,691,763 of NZ_NPMR01000001.1, read as the reverse complement.
CTACACGGCCCCCATCGTCTATCAGCACTTTGCGGACAAGTCGGATCTCCTCGACGCCGTCATGATCGATGCATACGACCGGCTAGCAGCAACGCTACGAGACGCCGTGATGCAGGATCCCCATCGCTCGCCCCGAGCCCTCGTCGACGCCTACCTCGGATTCGCAGAACAGCATCGGCGCATGTTCCTCTTCATGCACGGTATGGGTGGCGTTGATGTTCCAACGGATCGCCGTCTTGCCGCAGCGCACGGTGTAATCGCCGTCACTGAGGAGACCCTGGCGGAGTGGGTCCGGAACCATCCGCACGCGCCGTCGATCGACATTATGGATCAGGCGCAGATCTTGTGGGCTGTCTCTATGGGATTGGCGGCGACGGCGTTCGCGCTCCCGGATGGGCTCGACCGCATCAAGATTCTTACCGATCTGGCGGTCGAACCCTTGCTCGCATCGTGGGCAGGCTCGGGCGCATAGCCGCTCGCTGCGCCCTGTAGAGCGGTTTCCCTTACTCGCGAGGCGGCCTGAATCAGGCAGTGAGCGTCGCTGCCCATTTCAGCCGGTTGATGTGGAGCCGTACGATGCCGCAGGCTTCCAGGCGGAAATACGAGCGCCCCGCAGGGGTGCGGGCGCCGCGATCCGCGGAACGCGGATCGTCCACTCAAATGAGCGCGTGCCGCCAGCTGCACGGTGTTGTGGCTGATATCGCTGCGATAGCGTCGGGCGCATGGCACAGCGCAGCATCGTCTACATCACCGATGACCTTGACGGCACCGAGGACGCTGAAACGGTCACGTTCGCCTATCAGGGGCAGAACTTCGAGATTGACCTGTCCGAGGGGAACCGGGAGAAGCTCGAACAGCTGCTGCAGCCATACATCGCCGCCGGCCGGAAGGCTGCAGGCGGACGACCGGCGCGCAACGGGACACGGCGCAGCCGCGGTGCGAGCGACCTCTCCGCGATCCGCAGCTGGGCCGCTGAGAACGGCTACGAGGTGAACAAGCGGGGCCGCACCCCCAGGCCGTCACGGACGCGTACAACGCCGCTAACTGACGTAGCCGGCGACGGCGCGTCCTGCCGGATCGCGCATCGGTCTCATCGAGCATATGTTCGCATCAGGCTACCCTGGGTGCAGGGCGTCGGGATGGGAACAAACAGGCGCTACGCCGCGGCGGTCGACCGCCGGATGGACGCGAAGATCCTCGAGCGCATCGCGCGAGACGCCGGCCCACTCCAGTCTCTCTCCCGCGAGAAATCGGCCTGGACACCGAGCCGGTCACGATCGACCCGAAGCCAAAGCCCGTGCGTGGGTGCGGTTCGGTGCGACTCCGGTGTGGGTCGATGGGCAGGCATGCCGGTGGACGGCGGACGCCATGGCCATCCGGTTTCTCGTCGGCGAGGTCGAGCACCGCGCCTGGGTCTGGGCGTCGGCAGCAACCCCTGTGCCCGGCTCGCCTCGGTGATCAGCGTGCACGTTTCCCGGTGGGCAGGCGCTTGTGAAACTTCTACCAGACGATCGCCAGGCCAGAGAAGATCAGCAACCATTTGATAGCGACGCCGAGATCGTCGAGGTAGTTCAGCCCGTTGAACGCGGCGTGAGCGAGCACGATCGCGAAAAGAGCGTTGGTCCGGCAGTGAAGGACGATGATCAGCAGGGCCCGAACGGTCAGGCCGAGCGCTACCCACCCGTAGTGGAGGTGGAACGGAACACGCACCGCGACGGCGGTCACGCACACGGCCCACCGCGAGTAACCAGCGGTGCGGAGGGCCGTGACTACGAGAGCCATAAGCACGAGCTCTTCGGTAGGCCCGGCCATCATGGGATCGGCTAGCCCGAGGAGGCGACTGCTGAAAGTGTCGTAGTCGGGCTGCGGGTAGCCGTTCATTGTGAGGCCGAAGTTCTCACTGATCGCACCTCGGGCGATGAAGCCGCTGCCCATCGCGAACATGGCGACAGGGAACGCTCGCAGCTGAGTGCGAAGAGGTGGCGGGGAGGGGTAGCGGGATTTCACAAGCTGTAGGAGGCTGAGAATGACCCCACGGAAAGGCCGACAGACCATGCGACTCAGGCCGCTTGACATGCCGATGGCAGAAAGTCTCGAAGAATTTCAGCGTTTCACCGTGCTCTGCGCCATAAGAGAACAACTGTGGTCGACGCGCCGCCACGACGGGCTATCGCAGGAGCGGGTTGCCCTCGACTCGGGCATCGCACTCTCAACCTACAGACGATTCGAGGACCCGTCCTCCGGCGCCAAACTCTTGAACCCGCGACTTAGCACGCTGATCCGCGTGTCGAACGTTCTCAACCTTCACGAGCGGTGGTTCCCTTGCCTCCGATCGACCGGCAGCGACGGATAGTAGCGCCGCCACAGGAGAAAATCCACAGCGCGAATCACATGGGATCTGACTTCTGCCGAGCGAATGCTAGCAACCAACCGTGACTCATCTCGATCTCACTCCAGAGAACGAGACCACGAGATACGCAGAAGGAGATCCGCATGTTACGAACCCATCGACGCCGGTCGCTGACCCTCCTTGCCGCACTCGGCCTAGGGATGCTGCTATCGTCCGCCGCAACCACAGCACACGCCACAACGGCGGAGCCGTCCCCCGAGGCACCCCCTGAGGCAGCCTCCGAGCTCATCTGGACCGCGGACCCGTCGCCGGCTGGGGTTGAGGCAGCGCAGGCTCGATCAGAGGCCTTCAGTGCCGCCGCTGACCCTGTAACCTGGGCTGGCTGCGGTGTCGGGGTCGATCCGCAGAAGGTTGTGCGCTCTTTCCCGCAGGGGAAGATCTTGCGCTGCGGGAACGCGAACTTTGGGTACTTCCACATCAAGGCAGGACATCAGGGAGACTGGGAGAGCAAGTCCGCCCTCACTGGACAGAACTGGCGAGACGTTGCTGATATCGGCATCAACGGCGCGCTGGCAAGTCCAGAGGTCGTGAAGGACAGGCCCTCAAATGACTCGAAGTGCTACTCCAGGAAGATCTACCTTGTGAACACGCAGAACAATCAGACGGTGGGCACCACAATCGTTCGCGTCGCGGCGGGGGTACGTAGCAACAACATCATCACAGCATTCCCTGCGACTGGACACTGCACGGGCAACGAGTAATGCATGAGGAGGAAGTCGTGAGTCATCGGAAAAAGCTGGAAGCCACGCTGAGCGAGGCTTTTCGCCTCGATAATGTTGATGACCAAGGCTTCCTCCTCTCCCGCCCCGGTGGGCCCCCCGTTCAGGTGATGGCATCGGAAGAGGACGTTGCCGCCATGGCGCGAATGATGGCGGCAGACGCCCTGCTCGCGCTCGGAGAGATCGACGATGATCCGTCGGGCGGCATGGCGGCGGTCGGTTTGCTGGGGATTCATGTGGAGGAGCTGATCGCTTCTCAGCCGACTGTCGCTGTGGTTCGGGTTACACCGACCGGTCTGAAGACCGGCGATGGCCCCACGAACCGCACCGCGCAGTAGAGAGATGCGCCCGAAGGGCGTTAGGCGTCCCTTTGGGAAGCAAGATGGCCATTTGGCTTCGATTTTCTTGGATGCGATGGCCACCGAAGGGCCGCACGAGCGGCCCTTGGGTGGTTCAGTCCTGGTCGCCCTCTGCAGCGGCGGTAACGATCTGCTCGACGTCGGTGAGCGCGTCGCCCCACGCGGTGAGCTGGGCAAAGTACGCGGCGTCGGCAGCGGTGGGGTAGCGCGAGGTGCTCTTGCTGGTGTGGCTCTCGATCCCGCCGAGGATGATCGCGAGGGCGACGCGTCCTGCCTGGGTGGGGGTCTGCTCGATGATCGCGATGGGGCGACGGTCAGGGCGGTCTTGACCTCCTCGGTCTTGGTGCCGGTGCGCTTGGCGATCGCGGTCACGCTCAGCCCCTCGAACGCGAGCTGCTGGAACGCGGCGGCACGGTCGCTCTGGGTGAGGGCTTCGCGTTTCACGGCAAAACAGCGCGCGCAGCGCGATGGTGCTGCGGACGCTTTGCGGGTGTCGCCTACGGGCAGCATTTCCGCTGGCTTTGCATCGCGCGTGCGTTGCAACGGTAGGTTGAGCGAATGTTCAAATCACGTCCGAAAGGATCGCAACACGACCTCTCAGCGTTACCTGGGCTAGATTGGCCGGCAGCGGCCAAGCTAGTTGATCTCTGGAAGAGTGATCCTGACCGCACGCCCCACGAGATCCGGTACGTACTCACATCCTTGCGCGGTCGTCTCCAGAAGTTCGAGGCTCAGGGCCGCGACACCGTCGGCATCGCCGCGCTCATCGCAGGACCAGGTGCACTGGCTGTCGCGGTCTACGTCGGCGTGGTGACGGTCCTCGCATCTGCATCGCCGCCCGTGGACTCGGCTGAGCCGATCGAGATGGCGAGAATGGCGGTGGAACGGTTCTCAGCAGCCATGCAGGTCGTACCTCCGATCGCGGGTGCCGGCCTGCTGCCAGCTGCCGCGATCGTGGGGGTTCTGACATGGACGTACTTCGTCCCAAACAAGCGCGAAGGGTCTGTCCGAGGACTGATCGAAGTTCTCGAGCGCGACCTATTCGTGATCGAGCGCTAACCAGAAAGCCGGGTGCTTTCTCCCAAGCAAGCACGAGGATCAGCGGCGCGAAGCGTGAGCCCGCATCGCGGCGGGAAATCGCGTGGATCTGCGCTCTGTCGGCGGAACGCGTCGCCCGGATGCATCCGGCATCGGGGCGTTCCACCAGCCCGTGGTTAGCGAGGCGGCGGAGGGCCTTGCGGGTGCGATGGACGTCGAGCCCGGTACGGGTGGAGAGTTCAGGCAGGGTGCGATCGCGTCGGTGTGCAGCTGCTGGTAGATGGGTGCGCTGGTGCGGCCGGGGCTGCGGGGGCTGCGAAAGTGCCGTGCCGGAGAGGTTCGAGGTTCTGGGTGAGGAGCTGGATCCGGTGGGACCGGTTGGCGGGGCGGGCTGGTGGCGGGGCGTGCAAGGCGCCTATCGCTAGGCCACCGGCTCGAGCAGCGTCGGGTCTGCGGGATCGACCGTGCGGGAGTTGCTGACCTTCCGGTCGACGACGTGCTCGCGGATCGTCGAGGCGACCTGACCGGACGTGTGCTCGAGCATCGCGAGCGTCTCCGCCTTGCGGTCACCGGTGACCTTCTCGGGCGTCAGCCAGGCATCCCAGGTATCCGGTGTCAGAAATGCCGGCATCCGGTCGTGCACCTGTCCGCTCGCATCGCGAGCCTCGCGGGTGATGACGACGAAGCAACGCGTCTTCTCGCCGGTCGGCAGTTCCATCGACCAGGTGAGCCCGGCAGCCGAGAGCAAGCCGTCGCCGTGGAGGAAGTGCGGGGTCTTCGGGGTCTTGCCGCCGGTCCACTCGAAGTAGCCCCGCATCGGAACGATGCACCGAGCCGCGCTGAACGCCGGCGCCCAGAATCCCTGGCCGAGCTTCTCCATCCGCGCGTTGATGATCGGACCGCCCCGCGGGCGATTCGCCGGCTTCTGCCAGTCCCAGCGGACGAGCTCCAGCACCCGCCCTTCGCCCCGGTCGCGGACGATCGGAGCATCCTCGGTCGGCGCGATCGAGTAGGCCCCGGCCCAGGACTTCACCCATTCCTCGGGGTCGCCACCCTCGGCGACGTACTCCCGGATCAGCTCGTCCGTCTTGGCGTCGTTCGCGAATCGCCCGCACATGTCAGCGACCCTACGGCCCGGGGCGGGGCGGCGTCGAGCGGATACCTCTGCACCTTGGCCGAGGTACGGAGACGCCTCGGGCTCAGACCGGCTCGGTGACCCGGACGAGTCCGCAGTTCAGGCACGACCATGCCACGAGGAACGCCTCGTCGTCGAGGATCTCGAAGCGCAGCGGATCGCCGCAGGTCGGGCAGACCCACGGTGCCGGCTGCGCGCTCACGCGCCATCCCGATCGGTCACCCGCCGAGCCTAAACGCCGCATCGCACCGACGGGCGAGAGGCTCAGGTTCGGCCGAGCTTCTTCTCGAGCTTGTAGCGCCGCCGATGGAGGCGGCCGAAGGCGAGCCCGTGCTTCAGCTGCATCTTTCCCAGAGCATCCAGCGACGGAAGACCGCGGCTCGCGAGAGAGTCGTTGACGACCGACGGATCTTCACCGTCGAGTTGCTCGATAAGCGAATTCGCCTGCCGCACTTCCTCGGAGGACAGCGGGTGGTCGGCGATGGCGCGAAGCACGTCGTCGAGCTCTCGCTCACGCTCGGAGCGGGTCTTGCGGAACATCCGGTCACCCTAATCCACCGAGATGAGCGCAACGCCCCCGGGCTTCAACCACGCATGAATGCCGCATCGCACCGCCGCGCGAGCGCGACGGCATCGTGCGGCGCCCTCCCCCGCGCGTCGTTGTCGAAGTACACCCACACGTCGCGCGGACGACCATCGGATGCCGCCGAGCCGTCGGCCCATCCCCGGATGCGGTCCGCCCACTCGTCGAGCTCGGCGTCGGTGTACCCGCTGGCGTACAGGTCGGTCGCGCCGTGCAGCCGGACGTACACGTGCCCCGCGGTCGTGACCTCTTCGAACCGGGGGAAGCGTCCGGCGGTGTCCGCCACCACGAGAGCGGTGTCGTGCGAACGGAGCAGCGCGAGCGCGGCATCCGTCCCGAACCCGGCCGACCGAGGCTCGAGAGCGTGGCAGATCGGCCGGTCGTCCTCGATCTCGAGCCACGCGCGGCCGTCGAGGCGCTCGTCGTGCCGCTCGGCGAGCGCGAGGGCCTCGCCCGTCGTCCGCGGCAGGAGCGCCAAGAACTCTGCGAGTACGGCGGCGTCGAACTCCTCGCGCTCGGGAAGCTGCCAGAGCACCGGACCGAGCTGCCGCCCGAGCGCGAGCACTCCCGAGGCGAAGAAGTTCGCCAGCGCCGTCTCGACACCGCGCAGGCGCAGCATGTGCGTGACGTAGCGCGAGCCCTTGACCGCGAAGACGAACGACGCGGGCACTTCGCTCCGCCACCGCTGATAGCTCGACGGGCGCTGCAGCGAATAGAACGACCCGTTGAGCTCGGCCGTCGACATCCGCTCGCCCACGTATTCGAGCTCGCGCCGCTGCGCGAGTCCCGTGGGGTAGAAGTCACCGCGCCACCCGGCGTACCGCCACCCCGAGATGCCGACGCGCACCCGACCCGAACCCGCGGGAGCTGCGTACGAGGTCATGCATCAGGCTTACCGGCCGCGCGGCACCGACATGAAGGGGGTTGCGAAGGGTCAGCCGTTCTTCGCATCGAGCGCGAGCCGGACGATATGGAGGGTGAGCAGAAGCACCTCTTCCTCGTCGATATCCGGCTCGCCTGCCCGCGAGATCTCGGCCGCGACCTTCCGCGCACATGCGTACTCGCGGGGATGCTCGGCGGCGAAGGGCACGAGGAACGGCGCCAGTTCGTCGACGGGCCGCTTGCCCGTGCGGCGGCGTGCCAGCAGGTGGATCAGGTGGCTGGCGAACCGCGCCGTGGCGTGATCGGATGACGCGCCGTCGAGTCTCAGCTCACCGCGCACGAGCGCGATGCACGACGCGACCGTGCCGGTCATGTCCATCGTGTCCATGACCGAATCGGTGCCGAGCTCGGCGTTGACGACGTGCAGCGCGATGGGGATGGCCTCGATGTCGGGCAGGCGCTCCCCCGTCTGCTCCTCGACGATGTCCACCGCCCGCCGCCCGAACTCGACCTGCCGCGGGTGGAACGCTCGCGTCTCCCACTGCAGCGGGTAGTCGATCCCGATGCCGGCCCGCTGCCGCTGCAACGCGGCGCCGAGGTGGTCGGCGAGCGGGACGACGAGCCGGTCGACGATGTGCGACCCGAACTCGCCCCCCGCGGCCTCGGCGACGACGATGGCGAGTTCGACGTCCGCCGGAGGAAGCGCGGCGATGCGCGACGCCAGCCGCACACCGTGCTCGCTGTCGGTGCTGACGAAGAGGCGGTGGACCTTCGAGGGATCCACCACCCCTCCGACCGGCAGCAGGAACGCGATCCCGCGTCCCGTGGCGACGTACTCCTGACCGTGCTCATCCGCGCACAGGATGACGTTGTTGTTCAGCACCTTGTGAACAGTGAGCATGTCGGGTCTCGCTCGTCGTGGTGGTCAGTCGTCGGAATCGAGTGCGGCGCCGTTGGTGGCGATCACCCGCTGGTACCAGGCGAAGGAGTCCTTCTTCGTCCGGGCGAGCGTACCGCGCCCGTAGTCGTCCTGGTCGACGTGGATGAAGCCGTACCGCTTGGTCATCTGCGAGGTGGAGCAGCTGACGAGGTCGATGGGCCCCCACCAGGTGTAGCCGCGCACGTCGACGCCGTCGGCGATCGCCTCGCGCACCTGCAGGAGGTGCTTGCGCAGGTAGTCGATGCGGTAGTCATCGTGGATCGCGCCGTCCTCGGCGACCGTGTCGACGGCACCGAGGCCGTTCTCGACGACGTACAGCGGCTTGCCGTACCGCCCCCACAGCTTGTTGAGCGCGATGCGGAGCCCGACGGGGTCGACGGGCCAGCCCCAGGCGCTGAGCTCGAGGTACGGGTTCTTCAGCTTGCTCACGAGGCTGCCGGAGATGTCATCGGCATCCGGACGGTCCTCGGCGAGGTACGTCATGTAGTAGCTGATCGAGATGAAGTCCGCGGTGCCGGCGCGCAGGATGTCGTCGTCGCCGGGCTCGGTGACGATCTCGATGCCCTTCTCGGCGAAGTACCGGTTCATGTAGGTCGGGTACTCGCCGCGCACCTGCACGTCCGGGTAGAAGAGGTTGAGGTTGTCCTCGTGCGTCGCCCGCATGACGTCTTCGGGCTTGCAGGTGGCCGCGTACGTCTCGAGGCGGCAGATCATGCATCCGATCTGGGCGTCGGGCATCATCTCGTGCCCCATCGCGACGACCTTCGCCGCCGCGAGGAACTGGTGGTGGGTCGCCTGGTAGGCGGCCTGCAGTTCACGTCCGGCGACGCGGTCGGGGAAGACGCCCGCCCCGGTGTAGACGCTGGTGAGGTTCATGTTCATCTCGTTGAACGTGATCCACATCTTCACCTTGTCGGCGTAGCGGTCGAACACCGTCCGGGCGAACCGCTCGAACAGCCCGATCGTCTCGCGGCTCAGCCAGCCGTCGAGCCGGCGCGAGATCTCGATGGGCATCTCGTAGTGCGACAGGGTGACCAGAGGCCGGATGCCGCGGGCGAGCAGCTCGTCGAACACCTGGTCGTAGAACGCGAGGCCCTCCTCGTTCGGCTCCTCCTCGAAGCCGGTCGGGAAGATCCGCGCCCAGGAGATCGACATCCGGAACACTCCGAAGCCCAGCTCGCCGAACAGCGCGATGTCGTCGCGGAAGCGGTGGTAGAAGTCGATGCCGTGACGCTTCGGATAGAGCGTCTGGGGGTCGTCCTCGCCCGCGAGCGCGGCTTCGACCTGCTGCGAGGTCGCGTCGAACGTGAAGTCGATGACGCTGCCGTCCGCCATCGGCGGGACGAAGCGGGCGAAGTCGGAGGTCGACAGACCCTTGCCCCCTTCTTGAGCAGCGCCCTCGATCTGGTTCGCGGCGGTCGCGCCGCCCCAGAGGAAGTCGGCGGGGAATGCGGCTGAGGTTGTCATCTCAGTTCTCTCCTTGTTCTCGGGAATGGGTCTGGGTGGCCGGCAAATCACGCCGCGCGGGCGTGACGGCGAAGAGGGGCTCGCCGGCGTCGACGTCGGTTCCGTTCGGCTCGACGAGGGGCGACATGTCGCCGGCCGAGCCCGCGTTCGTCACGACGACGGGCGTGATGGAGCTCAGCCCCGCGGCCTCGATGACGGCGGTGTCGAAAGACAGGAGGCGGTCACCGGCGAGCACGCGCTGCCCCTGCTCCACATGGACCGCGAAGGCTCCCTCGGGGAGGGTCACGGTGTCGATGCCGACGTGGATGAGGATCTCGGTGCCGCGCTCGTCGCGCAGGCCGATGGCGTGCCGTGTCGCGGCGATGGCTTCGACCGTCCCGTCGAAGGGCGCGACGACCTCGGTGCCGCGGGGCGCGATGGCGACCCCGGGCCCCATCAGCCCGTCGGCGAACGTCGGATCGGGGACGGCCGACAGCGGCATGACGCGTCCGGCGAGCGGGGCGACCGCGATCGTGGCATCCCACGCTCCCCCGGATCGCGGCGACGAGTTCGGCGCGCGGCGAGACGACGCGGCACCGGCCTCCGCCCCGTCGGTGCCCGGGGTCCGGCGGCGCGGCTCGACGAAGAGCAGGGTGAGGATGAAGGCGACGGTGAACGACAGCGCGATCGCGATGCGAGCGTGCATCAGGTTGGCGGAGCCGTCGGGTGCGACGTAGAGCGGCAGCGACGCGAGTCCGGGCACCGCGAAGCCGTACGTCTTCAGCGCGAAGAGGCCGGCGTAGGCACCGCCCACCGCGCCGCCGGCGAGGGTGAAGAAGAAGGGACGCTTGAGGCGCAGCGTCACACCATAGATCGCGGGCTCGGTGATGCCCAGGAAGGCGGTGAACCCCGTCGACAGTGCCAGAGCGCGCATCCTGCGCACCCGGATCGCGACGGCGATGGTCGCGCCGGCCGTGGCGAGGTTGGCCACGAGGTTGAACGGCAGCAGGATGACGTCGTATCCGCGCGTCGCGAGCGACTGGAAGGTCGTCGGGAAGAACGCGTAGTGCATTCCGGTGATCACGATGAGCGGCATGAGACCGCCGAGCAGCATCCCGGCGAAGACGCCGCCGTTCTGCATGAGCCACACCGCCGCGTCGCTGACGTACACGCCCGCGTAGTGCCCGAGCGGCGCGAGCGCTATGAGGGTGAGCGGGATGACGATGAGGAGCGTGAGCACGGGGGTGACGACGATCTTGAGCACGGCCGGAACGATCCGGTCGATCAGGCGGTGCACCTTCGACAGCGCGTAGACGCCGAGGATGGCGGGGATCACCGAGTTCGCGTAGTCGACGAACGGAATGGCGAGGCCGTAGAGGTCGAGTCCCGCGGGGCCCCCGTCCGCGATCGCGCCGGCGCCCGCGACGATCGTCGGATACATCAGCGCCGCGGGCACCGAGAGCGCGAGCGACAGGTCGGTGTCGAACCGGCGGGCGGCGGATGCCGCGACGAGGAAGGGCAGGAAGACGAAGGCCCCGTCGGCGATGAGCGTGAACACCTGGTGCGGATCGCTGCCCGCCGAGAGCCAGCCCGCCTGGGTGGCGATGGCGACGAGCCCCTTCAGCAGACCGGCACCGACGATCGCGGGAAGGATCGGGGTGAAGATCCCCGACAACGTCTCGAAGAGCAGATTGACGAGGCGGCGCGGGGAGAATCGGGATGCCGCCGCGGCGGGCGCCTCGACCGGGGCGGGTGCCGCGGCTGCGGCTGCACCGTCGAGCAGGCGCGACAGCGACGCGTACTGCGCCGCGACGTCGGTGCCGACGATCACCTGCAGCTGCTCCCCGCTGAACTGCGCACCGGCGACACCGGAACGGCGGATGGCGTCGAGGTCGGCGCGACCGTTGTCGACGAGGTCGAAGCGGAGCCGGGTGATGCAGTGCCAGGCGCGTCGCACGTTGCCGGCGCCCCCGATCGCCTCGAGGATCTCGCTCGAGATCGCGTCGCGGTCGTGCGGCGGCGCGGGTGGTGTCGATGCGGTCATCAGTGACCTCCTGCTCGGTTTCGGGCAACAAAAAAACCTGAGGTCGTCGTCGGACTCACGAAGAATCCGGTGACGATCTCAGGTTCCGCCCGACTAGTCGGTTACGCCCTGTGGTCGTAGTGAGGTCACTGTAGCACCAGCCTGGAGCGCCCGCGCACCGGACTTCTCGGGCAGCGGGAGCGAGTGTCGCATCGGCCGTGCATCCTCAGGCGCGCGCCCTAGTATTCGACGGACGCACCGGGCACCACAGGGGGAGTAACGATGGCCGCAACGCGACGCTCGAACGCGCGGCGACAGCGCAAGCGCCGGGCGATCGGCATCGGCGCGGCGGTCGCCGGAATCCTGCTCGTCGCCGCGGTCGGCGGCTGGTTCGCCGTCGACGCGATGCAGCGCGCGAGCACGGCGCCCGACCCGGCTGCATCCGCGGCCGCTCCCACGCCCGACGCCGAGACGCCGACCCCCGAACCGCTGTCGCCGGCGGAACAGCTCGTCGCCGACGCGAACGACCCGAACGCGTGCGCCGTGTCGTTCACCGGCGACGCGATCGACATCGCCCCGGTGCTCGAGACGCAGGGGAAGCCCTATGCGTCGCTTCCGATCCCCGCCCGCGAGGGCATGGTGTTCGCCGGCTGGTACGACACCGCCGAGGATGCCGCGGCCCTGTCGATCCCCGGCCGGCTCAACGGCGCGGATGCCGTCGCCTGCGACGCGCAGCAGCGGACCGTTCACGCCGCGTGGATGAGCGCCGCCGACAACGCCGCCGCGAAGACGCGCATCCCGATCCTGATGTACCACCAGTTCACCACCAAGCCCGAGGGCGAGTCCGGCTGGCTGCGGGGCAACTACGCCTACGTCGGCGACTGGGAAGCCCACCTGCGCTACATCTCCGAGCAGCAGTTCTACCTGCCGACGTGGCCGGAGCTGAGCGCTTTCATCGACGGCAGGCTCTTCCTGCCCGACCACTCGGTGATCATCACCGACGACGACGCCGACCCGTCGTGGCTCGAGCTCGCCGTGCCGCTGGTGGAGAAGTACCGGGTGATGACGACATCCTTCGTGATCACGGTCAACGGGGCCGGCCCCGAGCTCACGCCCTACGTGCTCAAACGCTCGCACACCCACGACATGCACGCCGCGGGCGCCGACGGCAAGGGCCGCATCGTCACCTGGACCCACGACGAGATCGTCTCCGACCTCGACACCTCGGCGAACGTGCTCGGCGGAACGAAGGAGGTCGTCGCCTATCCGTTCGGCCACTACAACGACGCCGCCAAGCGGGCGGTCGCCGACGCGGGCTTCGAGATGGCTCGCACCATCGAGCCCGGCTACGTCTCGATCGGAACCGACAAGCTGGCCCTGCCCGTGGTGCGGGTCAACTACGGCATGACCGTGGATGACATCAAGAAGGCCATCGGGTGAATCTCAGGCGATATCCAAAGAGTCAACCGCTTGTACGCATATGAATCCTCAGTACTGTGTGAATTCCCCCGTCCGTTTCGACTTGCGAGCGCTCCATGGATCTGACGATCGTCGTCCCGACCTTCAACGAGGGTCCGAACGTCGTGGAGCTGCTGCGACGGATCGGCGACGCGGTCGATGACCGGATGATCGAGGTCGTCTTCGTCGACGACTCGACCGACGACACCCCCGCGATCATCGAGCGGGCGGCGAAGACCGCCGACTTCCCGGTGCGCCTGGTCCACCGCGACGAGCCGGTCGCGGGACTCGGCGGGGCCGTGGTCGAAGGCATCCGCACCGCGAACTCGTCGTGGTGTCTCGTGATGGACGGCGACCTGCAGCATCCGCCCGAGGACATCCCGCGGCTGCTCGCAAGAGCGGACCGCGGCGACGTGGACATCGTCGTGGCCTCGCGCTACATCGCCGGCGGCGACTCCAGGGGACTCGCCGACGCCACGCGGACGACCGTCTCGCGCGCGTCGACGCTGCTGACCAAGGCGATGTTCCCGCGGAAGCTCAGCGAGTGCAGCGACCCGATGACCGGGTTCTTCCTGGTCGACCGCGACACGATCGACGTCGACGCGCTGCGTCCGCGCGGCTTCAAGATCCTGCTCGAGATCCTCGCGCGGCGCCACATGCGCGTCGCCGAGGTGCCGTTCGCCTTCGCGCCGCGATACGCCGGCTCGTCCAAGGCGACCTTCACGCAGGGCATCCGGTTCCTGACGCAGCTGCTGATGCTCCGCTTCGGGCGGATGTCGGCGTTCGCCCTCGTCGGCGGTGTCGGCGCGATCGCGAATCTCGTGATCATGTGGGGTCTCATCCGCCTGGGGATGGACTACCTGCCGGCATCCATCATCGCCAGTGAGATCACGATCATCGGCAACTTCCTGCTGCTGGAATACCTCGTCTTCTCCGACATGCGCTCGGAATCGGGCAGCATGACGCAGCGGTTCGTGAAGTCGTTCGCTTTCAATAACGCCGAAGCCATCATCCGGATCCCGGTGCTGTGGGTGCTCGTCGAGAACGCGCACATCCCGAGCGTCATCGCCGCCGGGCTGACCCTGATCGCGGCGTTCGTCGTGCGCTTCGTGTTCCACGCGCTCGTCGTGTACGCGCCCAAGAGCCAGCGAGTGCCGGCCGTGCTCGAGGCCGCCCCCGAGCGCGCCCGGGCCGCCGAGTACTGAGCCCTTCGCGCCGAGAACGCACCGCCTCGTCGAGATAGCTCGCGGGGCGGTGCGTTCTCGCGTGAACGGTACGCGCTGGGCGGGATCGGGGCGGACGCTGCCCGCCCCCGGGTCTTCGGGGCGGACGTACCCTGGAGGCATGACCGCTTCCACCGACACGATCACGATGTTCGGCGCCGACTGGTGCCGCGACTGCCGCCGCACGAAGGCTCAGCTCGACGAGCTCGGCGTCGACTACACCTACATCGACCTCGAGGCGGAGCCTGCCGCGGCTGACGTCGCGCGTGAGATCTCGGGCCGCACGCAGATCCCCGTGGTGGTCTACCCCGACGCGACGCACCACGTCGAGCCGAGCAACGACGACGTCGCAGCCAAGCTGCGGGAGCTCTCGCTCATCTGACCCGGGCGCACTGCGCTCTCTGCGCCGGGCGCGGATGCAAGACATCCGGGCCGACACCCCGTGACGGATGCCGTTGGGCCGGGGTGTCGGGCCGAATCCCTTGCATCGCGGCATACCGACCGCCGCCGGGGTCCGGGCCGACGGACAGGCGAGCACTGATAGGCTGAGGGTTCTTGTGGCGCGCTCGCGCCGCACGCGTCGTAGAACGCCTTCCGCCCCACCGGGTCACGACCGGCATCCCGCGGACTCTTTCGTACGGCGACCCCGCATGCGCACCCGCATCCGGGCCACCGATCAGGGCGCCGACGTGCGCCCGGAGAAACGCTCCCTCATGACTGACACCACTTTCCGCACGCTCGGCGTGCCCGCTCCCCTCGTCGAAGCGCTCGCGAAGGACGGCAAGACCACCGCCTTCCCGATCCAGGTCGACACGCTTCCCGACACGCTCGCCGGACGCGACGTGCTCGGCCGCGGCAAGACCGGCTCGGGCAAGACGCTCGCCTTCTCGATCCCGATGGCTGCGCGCCTCGGTGGCGAGCTGGCCGGCGGCAGCCGCCGCGCTGCCCGCATCCTGGGCCTCGTCCTCGCCCCGACCCGCGAGCTCGCGACGCAGATCAACGCGACCCTCGAGCCCCTCGCGGCGGCCTACGGCATGAAGACGACCACCATCTTCGGCGGCGTCAACCAGAACCGACAGGTGCAGGCGCTGAACGCAGGCGTCGACATCGTCGTCGCCTGCCCGGGCCGCCTCGAAGACCTGCTGCAGCAGCGCCACCTGACGCTCGACTCGGTCGAGATCACGGTGATCGACGAGGCCGACCACATGGCCGACCTCGGCTTCCTCCCCGCTGTCACCCGCATCCTCGACAAGACGCCGCGCGACGGACAGCGGATGCTGTTCAGCGCGACGCTCGACAACGGCGTGGACAAGCTCGTGAAGCGATTCCTGCAGAACGAGGTGCTGCACTCGGTCGACGAGGCGCACTCGCCCGTCGCCGCGATGACCCACCACGTGTTCCACCTCGCCGGCGCCGAGGAGAAGAAGGATGTCGTCAAGACGCTCGCGTCGGGCATGGGCCGCCGCATCCTCTTCACCCGCACCAAGCACGCCGCGAAGAAGCTCGCCAAGCAGCTGACCTCGCAGGGCATCCCCTCGGTCGATCTGCACGGCAACCTCTCGCAGCCGCAGCGCGACCGCAACCTCGCCGCGTTCTCGTCGGGCGCCGCGAAGGTGCTCGTCGCGACGGATGTCGCCGCGCGCGGTGTGCACGTCGACGACGTCGAGCTGGTCGTCCACGTCGACCCGCCGATGGAGCACAAGGCGTACCTGCACCGTTCGGGCCGCACCGCCCGCGCAGGCGCCGAGGGCGCCGTCGTCACCCTCGTGATGCCGGGCCAGGAGCGCGACGTCAAGGATCTGCTCCGCAAGGCCGCCATCGCCGTCACCCCGATCACGGTCACGGCCGAATCGCCCGAGGTCGTCGCCCTCGTCGGAAAGGTCGCCCCCTACGTCACCCCGGCCCCCGTCGAGGTCGCACCCCGCGGCACGAGCCAGGGCGCCAACGCCCAGCGCAAGCGCGCCGCGCGCGATGCCCGCGAGGGCGGTTCGTCGAACGGCGCCGGTCGCTCCGGCGGTGGCCGCGGTCGCGGCGGACGCGGCCAGGGTCAGGGCCAGGGCGCTGCCGGTGGCCGCGACGGCCAGGGCGCACGCGCGGGCGGGCAGCGCGACCAGCAGCAGAGCCGCGGTGGGCAGCAGTCCTCGCGCGGCGGTCAGACCGCCGACCGCGCGCCGCGCGAGACGCGCGACGCCGCTCCCGCGGGCAACCCGCGCCGCACCGGCCGTCGCGCGTCGTCGAACGGCGGTGCCGCGGGCGGCAAGCTCATGGTCGGCTCGGTCGTGCGCCAGAACAGCGCCGGCCGCCGCGGCGGTCGCTGACCTCCGCATCCGGCGCGGGCCATCCCGCCGAGAACACACGCTCGCCGCGAGAACGCACCCTCAACCGTGCGTTCTCGCGGCGACGGTGCGTTCTCGGCGCGCGCGGCGTGCGGCTCAGACCGAGAGTGCGAACTCGGCGTCGAGGGCGTCGATCTCGGCGGTGACCTCGGCGACGCGACGGGCGCGCTGCTCGGCGGGCAGCCAGGATGCCTCGAACGACGAGATCGCCATGCGGCGGACCTGCTCGTGGGTGGCGCCGATCTGGTCCGCGACGATCTCGTACTCCGCGGCGAGGGTCGTGGGGAACATGCCCGGGTCGTCCGAGCACGGGATGACGTTGAGCCCGGCCTCGAGCATCGCGGCGATCGACGCGCGACGCCAGGGCCGCCACGAGCGGCGTGACGTGGTCGAGGCCACGGTGAACGCGACCTGATCCTCGCGCATCCGCTCGACGACGGCGTCGTCCTCGAGCACGTAGTACCCGTGGTCGATGCGGTCGCAGCCGAGCAGGTCGAGGCAAGTGATGGTGTTGACCGCAGTCGGCGCGTGCTCGGACGAGTGCGCCGTACGGCCGAGGCCGGCCTCACCCGCCAGGCGGTAGGCGTCGACGAAACGCTCGGGCGGACCGGCGGTCTCGAGGTTGTCGAGACCGATGCCCGCGACGTACGGATGCGGGTTGTCGACGACGCGGCGGACGACGGCGAGGGCCTCCTCGCCGCTGCGGCTGCGGTCGATGCCCTGGATCATCAGCCCGCTCATGCCGAAGTCGCGCTCCGCCATGCGGATGCCCTCTGCGTAGGCCTCGACCGCGCCGAGGTATCCGAGCGACTCGAGGTGCGGCGGCAGCGCGTCGAAGAACAGCTCGAGGTGGCGGGTGCCGCTGCGGCGGTGGGCGTCCTCGAACGCCTCGTAGACGATGCGGGTCAGGTCGTCGGCATCCCGGAGCACCTCGACCACCCAGTTCGACACCTGGAAGAGCGAGTACGACACCTCGGGCTCATCGGCGCCGCGCTGCTGCGGAACCGGGATGCGCGTGTTGCGGTACAGCGCCGGGTCGGGCGGCAGCGAGTTGATGTCGGCGAAGATGCGCTCGGGGTCGGCCGGCAGCTCGAGCGACTCCCGGCGGGCGAGTTCCGCGAACGTCGACGCGCGCACGGTGCCGATGAGGTGGCAGTGCAGGTCGGCCTTCGGCAGGCGCTGAAGGTACTCGGCGGGGAGGGATGCTGCGGAGGTCATGGTGCCGTTCGTGCGTCGTGGAGCGATGCGGTCGGAGAACCGCGGGAAGAGGCCCGGCCGCCGAGGATGGGGGGGTGCTCGACGGCCGGGCGGTCTGGATCAGCGCGAGGCGACCTCGCGCGCGAACCGCTCGACCCACTGGGCGCGGTTCGGGACGATCTCGGCAGGGTCGAGCGTGGCGTAGCCCGCCGCGATCGGGTCGGCCGCGATGTCACCGACCACGGCGGTGATCTCGGCGGGGATCGTGGCGTCGAGGGCGACGGGCAGGTCGCCGACGATCTCGGCCGACGCCGTCTGCGCCTCGACCGAGAGCAGGTAGTCGATGAAGGCGTACGCGCCCTCGAGGTTCTTCGCTCCGCTGGGGATCATGGCACGGTTCGTCGCCATGTAGCGACCCTCGGCGGGCGCGGTCCACGCGACCGGCTCGCCCGAGGCGATGAGCGTCGTGGCGAAGCCGCTGAGGGCGTCGGCAGCGACGATCTCGCCCTGCGTGAGGAGGTTGGTGACCTCGGTCGACGACGAGTAGAACTGCAGGATGTTGGGGGCCCATCCGCCGATCGTCGTGTAGGCGGTGTCGATGTCGTAGGGGCCGTCACCGAAGGTCGACGCGACGCCCGAGACCGCGAGCTGACCGGCGGTCACCGCGATGTCGGGGAAGGCGAGGCGGCCGCTGTAGGCGGAGTCGGCGTAGAGCGACCAGTCGGCGGCCTGCGCGGCATCCAGCTCGTCGGTGTTGTACAGCGTGCCGTTGAGCTGGTAGCTGTAGGCCGGGCCGTCGTAGCCCTCCTCGACGGCGAAGTCGGCGATCTTCGCGAGGTTGGGGACGTCGGACTCGTCGAAGTCCTGGAACAGGTCCTTCTCCTGGCCGGAGGCTGCGAAGGTGTCGGAGATCAGCATGACGTCGATCCCTGCGTCACCACCGGCGAGCTGCAGCTGCGACAGACGGTCGGCGTTGGAGCCGGTCTCGATCTCGACCGTGATGCCCGTCTTCTCGGTGAACGGGTCGACGATCGCCTGCTGGAACTGCTCGACCCCGAACGGGAACGCGCTGACGACGATCGAGTCGCTCGACCCGCCGTCACCGGAGTCTCCCGCCCCGCCGGAGCAACCGGTGACGACGAGGGCCGTGGCGGCGACGGCGGCGGATGCCGCGAGGACGCGGCTGGTGCGGGTGCGGATCATGCGGGTTCCTCTCGGAGCTCTGCGGGCGGGCCGCAGGGGTGCGGGTGCTGGTGCGGGTGGAACGTGTGGAGCGGGATGTCTGCGGAGGTCAGGCCGCGAGACGGATGAGGCGGGCGCTGGGAGCGGTGACGGTGACCCGGTCGCCCGGGCGTGCGGCAACGGCCTCGTCGCGGACATCCGCGATGAGACGAACGGCCGCGCCGCTGGCGTCGGCGGTCTCGACGGTCACGAGACGGTCGACGCCGCGGTAGGCGACGTCGAGCACGACTCCGTCGAGCGCGAGCCCGGTGCCGTCGGCGGGAGAGCCGAGGGCGAGGTGCTCGGGACGCACGGTCGTGAGCGTCCCGTCCGCGGCGGCGAGGAAGTTCTCGTAGCCGAGGAACTCCGCGACGAAACGGTTCGCGGGAGCGGTGAACACCTCCGACGGCGCACCCTCCTGCATGATGCGACCGTCGCGCATGAGGACCATGCGGTCCGACATCTCGAGCGCCTCGTCCTGGTCGTGCGTGACGAGCACGACGGTGAGGCCGGTCTCGGACTGGATGCGGCGGATCTCGGCGCGCATCTGCACGCGCAGTCGCGCGTCCAGGTTCGACAGCGGCTCGTCGAGCAGCAGCAGGGTCGGGCGAATGGCGATGGCACGGGCGAGGGCCACGCGCTGCTGCTGCCCGCCCGAGAGCTTCTTGGGCCGGCTCGCCGCGAGGTGCCCGAGACCGACGAGGTCGAGCGACTCCTCGACCCGGCGGCGGCGCTCCGCTGCCGGGACCTTGCGCAGCTTCAGGCCGTATCCGACGTTCTCGGCGACGCTCATGTGCGGGAACAGCGCGTACGACTGGAACACCATGCCCAGCCCGCGCCGCTCGGGCGGGGTGCGGGTGGCGTCCTCGCCCGCGATCATGATGCGGCCCGACGTGGGCTGCGTGTAGCCCGCGAGCATCCGCAGCGAGGTGGTCTTGCCGCATCCGCTCGGCCCGAGCAGCGTGGTGAGCTGCCCCGACGGGATGGCGAGGTCGATGTCGTCGGCGGCGGTGAAGTCGCCGAAGCGCTGGGTCACCCCGACGAACTCTGCTGCGGTGGTCATCGGTTGATCCCTCCGAAGATGCGGGCGAAGCCGACCGTGCGCTCGGCGATGACGGCGATGACGACGGTGCCCGCGAGAATGATGGTGCTCGTGGCTGCGACCATCGGGTCGTAGCTCTGCTGGACGTAGTCGAGCATGGTGACGGGGAGCGTGCGGAAGTCACGACTCTGCAGCAGCAGCGACAGCGGCACGTTGTTGAACGAGGTGACGAAGCTCAGCAGTCCGGCCGAGAAGATGCCGGGGCGCAGCAAGGGCAGCGTGACCGAGAAGAAGGCGCGCAGCGGCGAGGCGCCGAGGCCGCGGGCGGCCTCCTCGATGCCGGGATCGGCGAGTGCGAGCGATGCTCCGGTGACCCGCACCGCGTAGGGCAGCATCAGCACGGTGTGGCCGATGAGCAGCACCGGGAAGTTGTCGAGGCGCAGGCCGATCATCAGCTGCTGATAGAGCGCAAGGCCGACGACGAGTTCGGGGACGATGAGCGGCGAGAGGAACAGCCCCTCGACGAGTCCCTTGCCGGGCAGCCGGCCGCGGTGGATGGCCAGCGTCACCGGGACGCCGATGAGCAGCGCGAGCACCGTCGCGATGAGGGCGAGCTGGAGGCTCGACAGCAGCGCGCTGATGAACGGGTCGTAGTTCAGCGCGGCCTCGAACCACTGCAGCGAGAAGCCCTCGGGCGGGAAGCGCAGGCTGCGTCCGCCCGTGAACGCCGTGGCGACCACGAAGAGGATCGGCACGATCATGATGATGTATCCGGCGACGGCGAGGGATGCCGCGACGGGACGACTCGTCTTCACGCGGTGGCCCCCCGTCGTCCGGCGACGGCCGACAGGCCCGACACGGCGAAGACGAGGACCGTCATGATGATGGCCGTCGCGCTGGCCGCCGCCCAGTCGATCGTGACGCTCGAGTACGAGTAGAGCTGCGTCGACAGCATCCGCTGGCTCGAACCGCCCAGCAGGTAGGGGGTCGTGTAGGCGGTGACGCTCCCCGCGAAGACGAGGGTCGACGCGACGACCATGCCCGGCGCCGAGAGCGGCACGACGATGCCCCAGAAGGTGCGGGTGCGGCTCGCGCCGAGACCGCGCGCGGCGTCATCCAGTCCGGGGTCGACCTGAGCGACGGCGGAGTAGCAGGAGATGATCGCCAGCGGCAGGAAGAGCTGCGTCAGACCCAGCACGATCGCGAGCTCGGTGTAGAGCAGCTGCGGTGCACGGTCGACGAGGCCGAGGCCGGTGAGGAGCTGCCCGATCGCGCCGTTCGACCCCAGCAGCACGAGCCAGCCGAAGGTGCGCACGACGTTGCTCAGCAGCAGCGGGAAGATCGCGAGGGCGAGCAGCACACCCGACCAGCGCGACGTTGAGCGGGCGAGCAGGTAGGCGATCGGGAACCCCAGCACGATGCAGATCACGGTGACGATGAGGCCGAGACCGACCGTGCGCCCGATGATCGCGAGATCGAACGGGTCGGTCAGCATCCGACCGAGGCGTTCGAGGATGTCGACCGGGCTGACGCCGGGAGGGGCGAACAGCATCGCGATCGACGGGATGAGGAACCCCGCCAGCAGGAGCGCGAGCCCGGGGAGGGCCAGCAGTCCGGTGCGGCGTGAAACCACGAGCGAACTCCGTTCGTGCGAGGGGTGCGGGCGCAACCGGTTGCGCAACCGGTTGTTTCTACCGTAGAGCCCACGCGGGGAGGCCTGCGACCATTCGTGTTAACACCGTGTAAAACCGCCGTCCAACGGCGACGCAACCGGTTGCTTCGGCTCAGTAGGATGAGCGGACCGTCGCGCCATGCGGCGGCGGGACGAAGCGGCGGGATGAAGGGGGGGCGCGGTGACGACACTCGCCGATGTCGCCGCGCACGCGGGTGTGTCGAAGTCGACGGCATCCCGGGCGCTCAGTCGCCCCGACCTCGTCGCGCCCGAGACGGTCGCGCGGGTGCGCGCCGCTGCCGAGACGCTCGGCTTCATCCCCAATCGAGCGGCGAGCCACCTCGCCCGAGGACGCAGCGGCATCGTCGCGCTCGTCGTCCCGACCCTCGACAACGCCTTCTTCACGCCGATCATCGCCGGGGCCCAGGAACGTGCGCGCGAGTCGGACCTGCAGCTCACGGTCGCGGTGCACCGGCTCGACGACGTCGACGGGCTCGAGGGATTCGAACGCCTCGCTCGGCAGGTCGACGGCTGCATCCTCGTCGCCCCGCGCGGTCCCGACGACATCGTGCGCGCCGCCGGCGCCTTCGGACCGACGGTCCTCGTCGACCGCGAGATCGCGGGCATGACCTCGATCGTGGCCGACACCGCGAGCGCCTTCGCCGAGCTCGCGACGCGCCTGGCCGACGCCGGGCACCGCGGAATCGTGTACCTCGGCGGGCCGGACGGCTCGTGGCAGGACCGGCAGCGCTCGGCCGCGATCGAAGCCGCGGTCGGCGAGCGCGTCGAGCTGACCGCGCTCGGCCCCTTTCCGGCGACGTTCGCGGCGGGTGTCGCGACCGCTGACGCGGTCATGGACTCGGGCGCGACCGCCGTCGTCCCCTACGCCACGTCGATCGGGCTCGGGCTCGTCTTCGCGCTTCGCGCCCGTGGCGTCGCCTCGCCCGGCGAGATCGTCGTCAGCGCGGAACGCCTGGTGGCCGAGGCGATCGGAGCCGACGACGTGCCCGCGATCGACGTGGACGGTGACGAGCTGGGCCGCGAAGCGATGGCCGCGCTCCTCCCGATGCTCGTGTCCCCGGCGTCCGCCCCCACCCGCCGACGCCTCGACGTATCGGTGCACTGGCCCCCGGCCCGCTCCGCCGAGAACGCACTCTCCCCGCGATAACGCACCATCCGCGGTGCGTTGTCGCGGCGGCGGTGCGTTCTCGGCGACGGTGGCGGCGCTGCGCGGTGCGGGTCAGCGAGCGAAGCGGTCGGTTGCGGCGACGAGGGCTGCGGCGATGCCGGGCTCACCGGCCGAGTGGCCGGCATCGTCGACCATGACGAACTCGGCCTCGGGCCAGGCCCGGTGCAGGTCCCACGCGGTCATCGGAGGCGTGCACGCGTCGTAGCGGCCCTGCACGATGACACCCGGGATGCCGCGGAGGCGGCCCGACGCGGCATCCTCGATCAGCTGCCCCTCGCGCAGCCATCCGCCGTGGAGGAAGTAGTGGTTCTCGATGCGCGCGAACGCGGTCGCCGACTCGGCCTCCGTCATCCCGGCCACCAGCTCCGGGTCGGGACGGAGGGTCACGGTCGAGGCCTCCCAGCGCGTCCAGGCCTGGGCGGCGGGAACGTGCACCGCCGGATCGGGATCGGTCAGCAGCCGGTGGTACGCCTCGATCAGTCGGCTCCGCTCGATGACCGGGACAGGGGCGAGATAGTCCTCCCACAGGTCGGGGAACAGCGCCGCCGCCCCGCCCTCGTAGAACCACTCGAGCTCGTGGCGCCGCAGCGTGAAGATCCCGCGCAGCACCAGCTCGGAGACGGCATCCGGGTGCGACTGCGCGTAGGCGAGCGCGAGCGTCGACCCCCACGAGCCGCCGAAGACCTGCCACCGGTCGATGCCGAGGTTGCGACGCAGCAGCTCGATGTCGGCGACGAGGTGCCACGTGGTGTTGTAGCGCAGGTCGGCGGCCGGATCGCTCGCGTGCGGCGTCGACTTCCCGCAGCCGCGCTGGTCGAACAGGATGATCCGGTAGGCCTCGGGGTCGAAGAAGCGGCGGTGCCACGGCGAGGTTCCGCCGCCGGGGCCGCCGTGCAGGAACACGACCGGCTTGCCCTCGGGATTGCCCGACTGCTCCCAATAGACGCGCTGGCCGTCGCCGGCGAGCAGGAAGCCCGTCTCGTAGGGCTCGATCTCGGGATACAGGATGCCGGCCAGGGCGGCCGACACGCTCACCGTGCGGCTCCGCGGTCGCGTTCGTTCATGCGCTTTACCGTACCTGCGGCGCGTCGCCCACCGCGTCGCCGCACGGCGACGAGCCGGGATCCGCCGCTGTGGTCCGGTTCACCACGCCGCGACGCAAGGGATCGGCCGCGACACCCCGGCCGTGCGGCATCCATCACGGGGTGTCGGCCCGGATCCCTTGCATCCGCGACCGCGTCGCGCTCCGCCACGCGCCCCGCCCGGCGGCAGGAATAGGCTCGGCACATGGACGCCACCACCGTCACCGTCACCGGCGCGGCCGGTCAGATCGGCTACGCCCTGCTGTTCCGCATCGCCGCCGGCGAGATGCTCGGCCCCGAGCGGCCCGTGAACCTCCGCCTGCTCGAGATCCCCGAGGGCGTCCGCGCCGCCGAGGGGACCGCGCTCGAGCTGCAGGACTGCGCGTTCCCGCTGCTGCGCTCGGTCGAGGTCACGGATGACGCGCGCACCGGGTTCGCGGGTGCCAGCATCGCGATGCTCGTGGGTGCCCGGCCCCGATCGGCCGGCATGGAGCGCGGCGACCTGCTCGCCGCCAACGCGGGCATCTTCGGCCCGCAGGGCGCGGCCATCGCGGCATCCGCGGCATCCGATGTCCGCGTGCTGGTCGTGGGCAATCCCGCCAACACGAACGCTCTGATCGCGGCGTCGGCGGCCGAAGGCGTGCCGGCCGAGCGCTTCAGCGCGATGACCCGCCTCGATCACGAGCGCGCCGTGGCGCAGCTCGCCGCACAGCTCGAGGTGCCGGTGACCGACATCGAGGGCGTCGTCATCTGGGGCAACCACTCCGCCACGCAGTTCCCCGACATCGCCACCGCGACCGTCGCCGGGCGCCCCGCGATCGACGCGCTCGCCGACCGACTGGGCGGAACGGATGCCGCGCGGGCCTGGCTCGACGACGAGTTCGTGCCCCGTGTCGCGAAGCGCGGCGCCGAGATCATCTCGGTGCGCGGCGCGTCGTCGGCCGCATCGGCCGCGAACGCAGCGCTGCGTCACGTGCGCGACGACGTGCTGGGCACGGACGGCCGGCGCACCTCGGCCGCCGTCGTATCGCGCGGCGAGTACGGCGTGCCCGAGGGGCTGGTGTGCTCCTTCCCCGTCACGAGCGACGGCTCGGGTTATCGCGTCGTGACGGGACTCGAGCTCGATGAACGCGGCCGGGCACGGCTCGACGCCTCGGTCGCCGAGCTCATCGACGAGCGCGACGCCGTCCGGGCCCTCGGCATCCTCTGACGGGCACCCGGACGCGTGGAACTGCTGCCCGGACTCATCCTCGGTGTCGTCGCGATCGCGCTCTCGACATCCCTGTCGAAGCGCCTGGGCGTCGCGGGTCCGCTGATCCTCGTCGCGGTCGGGCTCGCCGCGTCGTGGCTGCCGATCCTCGACGACTTCGAGGTCGACCCCGAGCTGATCCTCGTCGGTGTGCTGCCTCCCCTGCTCTACGCGGCGGCCGTGCGCCTGCCCGCGGTCGAGTTCCGGCGCGACCTGCCGTCGATCTCGGGGCTCGCCGTCGCGCTCGTCGTCATCAGCGCGCTCGCAATCGGCGGCTTCCTCACCCTCGTCCTGCCCCAGCTCGGGTTTCCGCTGGCCGTGGCGCTCGGGGCGGTGCTGAGCCCGAGCGACGCCGTCGCGACCTCGATCGTCAAGCGGCTCGGCATATCACCGCGGGTCGTGACGATCCTCGAAGGCGAGAGCCTCATCAACGACGCCACCGCCCTCGTTCTGCTGCGCAGCGCGATCGCCGCGGTCGCCGGCGGGTTCGCCTTCGCCGACACGGTCGGGACCTTCGTCTGGGGGATCGTCGCCGCCGTGATCGTGGGGGTCGTCGTCGGCGGGCTGAACCTGCGCATCCGGGCGCGCATGAACACGGTCGCCGCCACCGCCCTCGGGTTCATCGTTCCCTTCGTGGCGTACCTGCCGACCGAGCACCTCGGCGGCTCGGGGCTCGTCGCCGCCGTCGCGGCGGGCATCACCACGGGTCAAGGCGCCGCACGGCGCTTCACCGCCGAGCAGCGGGTCTCGGACGAGATCAACTGGCGCACGGTCGAGCTCGTCCTCGAGGGCGGGGTCTTCCTCGTGATGGGGCTCGAGCTGCGCGGCATCCTCGACGACAACTTCCGGCAGCAGAGCGGTCCCGGAAAGGCGATCCTGCTCGCCCTCGGCTCGCTCGCGATCCTGCTCGCCATCCGCGCCGTCTACGTCGCGGGGCTCATCTTCTTCCAGGGGCGTCGCGCGCGCCTGCGCCAGCGCGACCGCCTCGAGCAGATCTCGGAGCGCCTCGACAGCCTGCCACCCGATTTCGCCGGGCGCGGCCGTGACCCCGGGGCCACGCGCCGGCGTCTGGAGAGCATGCGCAGCCGGGTCACCCGGGCGTTCAACGACCTCGACTACTACGAGGCATCGCCGCTGGGCTGGAAGCACGGCACGATCATCGTGTGGGCCGGGATGCGCGGGGTCGTGACCCTCGCCGCGGCGCAGACCCTCCCCCGTGAGACGCCGGAACGCGAGCTCCTCATCCTCACCGCGTTCCTGGTCGCCGTCATCAGCCTGCTCCTCCAGGGCCTCACCCTGCCGGCATTGGTGCGGGCGCTGCGCATCCCGAGCGCGGCCGCCGACACGTCACTGCTGCGCGAAGAGGAGGAAGCGCTCGACGCCGAGCTGCGGACGGCCGCGCTCGACCGGCTGGCCGACCCGACGCTCGCCGTGGAGGAGGGCGGCAGATGGGATGCCCGCACCCTGACGATCGCGCGGCGCCGACTCGAGCACGCGGCCGACGAGGATGCCGGTGCCCTCGCCCGCGAGCTGCAGCTGCTGCTCATCGGCGCGATGCGCTCGCGACTGCTCGAGCTGTCGCGAGAGGGCGCGTTCTCGTCCGAGGTGCTGCGCGAGTCGCAGCGCCGGCTCGACGCGCAGCAGGTGAGCCTGGAGATGCGTCAGAACGACGTCTGAGGCGAACTCGTGGTGAAAACCGTTCTCGCGTCGGCGACAATGAGAAGGTGAGCACCCCGACCGACGACGACCGGACCACGCGCCCGGCGGCGGACTACGCCGAGACGCGTACGATCGCGCTGCCCGATTCCCCCGTCGACGAGCTGCCCGACAGCTTCGCGGCGCTGCAGCCGAGTCCGGAATGGTGGGCCGCGCGCCCCGCGGGAGCTCGCCTCGTCGGCCTCGTCGTCTCACGCGACGACATGCCGAGCATCGTGGCTCAGCGCGACGCGCTCGCCCAGTTCGGCGTTCCGATCGAGGGCTTCCGGCATCCGGCCCCCGAGACGGGCGAGAGCTGGCAGGAGCGCCTGTCGCGACTGTTCGGTCACCTGACCGCGGGTGACGTCGTCGTCGTCTCCGACGTGCACGCGCTCGGCCGCAACGCCGACGAGGAGACAAGGACGATCGCCGAGCTGCGCCGTCGGTCCGTCATCGTGAAGGTGCTCGGCTCGCGCCAGGTCTGACCCGCGGCATCCGCCCCGCTCCGCCGCCCGGTGTCAAGACCCTGGCATGCGGCCGGGCGATCTCTACGGTTGAGCGTGGCCGATCCGACCCGGGGATGCGGTCGCAGGAGGACGCCATGGTCACGAACGAACCTCCGCCCACGGAGGCGATGCTCGACGGTCGATACCGGCTGGGCGAATGCGTCGGCCACGGCGGCATGGCCCGGGTCCATCGGGCTGAGGACGTCCTCCTCGGGCGCACCGTGGCGATCAAGCTGCTGCGCCCCGAGATGGAGGGAGCGAGCACCTCCTCCCGCGCGCGCAGCGAGATGACCGTGCTCGCCTCGCTCAACCATCCCGCTCTCGTGACGCTCTACGACGCGCAGCTCGCTCCGGGCCGCGCGGAGTACCTCGTCATGGAGTTCGTCGACGGCCCGACCCTCGCCGCGCGCATCGCCGAGGGGCCTCTCCCGGCCGGTGACGCGGCGGCTCTCGCGGCCGACCTCGCCGAAGCGCTCCACGTCGTGCACGACGCGGGCATCGTGCACCGCGACATCAAACCGTCGAACGTCCTCCTGGCGCCGGTGCCACCCCTCGGCAACCGATCGGGCGCGAAGCTCGCCGACTTCGGGATCTCGGTGCTCGTGGACGCCGCTCGGCTCACCCAGCCGGGAACCGTCATCGGAACGGCCGCGTACCTCTCCCCGGAACAGCTCACCGGGGCGCCGCCCGCTCCGCCCGCCGACATCTACGCGCTCGGCCTGGTCGTGCTCGAAGCGCTGACCGGCCAGCGCGCCTTTCCCCGCGCCGAGGGGTTCGGCGAAGCACTCGCACGACTCACCGTCGCACCCGAGATCCCCGACACCCTGGACTCCGGGTGGGTCGCCCTGCTGCGCGGCATGACCGCCATGCGGCCGGAGGACCGGCCCAGTGCGGCCGAGGTGTTCGCGGCGGCATCCGACCTGGCCCGCAGACCCGCGGCACCGACTCGTCCCGTGATCCCTGCGGCGGCCGCGGCGGCGACGCTCCCGGCGGCGGCCGTCATCACCCCGACCAGCCCGACCAGCCCGACGCGGATCCTCCCCGAGGCCGCACCCGACCCGGCCCCGTCAGCGCGTCGTCACCCCTCGCGCGCGCGACTCGGCCTCATCGGCGGGCTCGCCGCCGCCGCTCTCGCGGCGGCCACGCTCACGGGCCTCGGTCTTGCGGGTGCGGCGCCCGAAGCCCCGCCGACCACTCCCGCCGACACCGAACAGTCTCCCGACCCGGAGCCGGCGCCCACCGAGGAGACCGAGCCCGCCACCGTCGTCACCGATCAGTCGGACCAGTCCGGTGAACAGCCCGCCCCGCCGGTGGAGGACACGACCGGCCCAGGACCGGGGTCGGAGGCCGACCGGAAGGCCGCCGAGGAGGCGGCGAAGAAGGCCGAGCAGGAGGCGAAGAAGGCCGCCGACGAGCAGAAGAAGGCCGAGGAGCGGGAGAGCAAGCGCGATCAGGACAAGCCCGGCCGCGGCTGACGCGGCGTCAGGGCGTGCAGCCCCGCACGGCATCCCCTGCCCCGCCGTTCGCGCGCACGAGCTGCACCTCGATGCAGGTCCGGCCCGACGGGTCGGCCGGCACGGTGACGGTCTCGTGCTCCACGCGCTGCGGTGCGCTCGCCCCGTCGAGCGTGACGGGGTACCAGAGGTACGAGTCGCCCTCGGCGGGGTTCGGGTTGGTCCAGGTGAACGTCACGTCGGCACCCGCCGCCGCGCCCGCGAGGTCGCCGACACGCGGCACGAAGCCGGCGAGCGGGTCCTGCGGCGCGCTGGAGGGCGACTCGCTCGCCTGCGGCTCGGCGGGGGTGGACGGCTGGAGCATGCTCGCCACCACGACGACGGCCACGATCAGCGCCGCGGCGACGCCGCCGAGGGCGATCCACAGCCACGACCGCGAGCGCCCCGGTGCGACCTCCTGGGCCGTGCCGGTGGGGGTTCCCTCCCCTGGCGCGACCGCGACGGCATCCGGGCCCGTCGCGCTCGCGGTCGCCCCGGACGCCGTCGCCCCGCGCTGCACCGTGTGATCGGCGGCCGGCTCGACCGTGCGGGGACGGCGGACGGTGGCGTCCTGCCCGGCACGTGCCGAGGGGCGCAGCACGGTCTCGTCGGGGGCCGCCGGGGCGAACGGCGATCCCGAGGCGGTCGGGGCGAACGGCGAGGTCGCATTCGCCCCGCCCTTGCGGCGCGTGGACCCGGCGGGAGGCGCCGTCGTCGGCTCGATGCTCACGATGCCGCGGACGCGCGTCAGCTCGCCGTCGGCATCCTCTTCTTCCTCGGCGTCGGGGGAATCGTCGAGGATGTCGATCGGGGTCACCGAATGGGCGAGCTCGATCTGCACGCGCTGCAGCGCACGGGCGAACGCCACCGCGCTGTCGAAGCGCGCCGCGGGACTCTTCGCCATCGCACGAGCGAGCGCCTGCTGCAGCGACGGCGGCACGTCGGCGCGGTCGAGGGGCTCGAGCGGCGCGGTCTCGATCCGCTGGATGAGATCGGCGGCGCCGTTGCGGCCGCCGGGCTGCTCGAAGGGAGAACGGCCCGCCAGCAGCGTGTAGATCGTGGCGCCCAGCGCGTAGACGTCGGAGCGCACGCCCGAATCCGCGCCTTCGCCGAACGCCTCGGGCGGCGACCAGGGGATCGACATCCCCGCGGTCTCGTCGGCGCCGTCGGTCGTCGTCGCGATGCCGAAGTCGGTCAGCGCGGGCCGGTTGTACTCCGTCACGAGGATGTTGGCCGGCTTGATGTCGCGATGCAGGATGCCGGCACGGTGCGCCGTCTCGACCGCAGCCGCGACCTGGATGCCCACGCGCAAGGCCTCGGCCACCGAGAACGCCGCAGCGCGGTAGCGCACCTGCAGGTTCGGCCGCGGGCAGTTCTCCATCACGAGGTACGGCCGCTGGTCGTCGGCGAGACCGGCCTGGTAGATCGTCACGATCGCGGGATGCGTCGACAGCATCGCCATGACGTTCGCCTCGGCGGTGAACTGCTCGACCGAGCCGCCCGCCATCCGCTCCGGCAGCAGCACCTTCACCGCGACCTTGCGGCGAGGCAGGTGCTGCTCGTACAGGTAGACGTCGGCGAAGCCGCCCGAACCGAGCAGCTCGAGGTAGGTGAACCCGGGCAGCTCTGGCGGCGGCGCCGGGGGCCGCTTCGCGCTCACGGCAGGTCCTCGAACGCGATCGTGACGCCGTCACCGATGTCGAGCACGTCGCCCGAGACGACCATCGTCGGCTCGTTCGGATGCAGCCGCACCGGGTCGTTGCCGCCGCGCAGCAGCACCGAGCCGTTCGTCGTGTCGAGGTCGACCACGAGGACGTGCTCGCCCTCCGCCCGGATCTCCACGTGATTGCGCGAGATGTCCTGCTCGGGGCTCTCGACGGCGACGAGCGTGGGGAGCATGTCGCCCGTGGATCGCGACGACCGCGGACGCCGTCCGACGATGACGGTGTTGTCGAGCTCCACGACCTGCCCGTCCGAGACACGGATACGGCCCCGCGCGAGGCGACGAGCCGGGACGATCTCGGTCGACTCGTAGACCGCCGGCTCGCCCCGTCGCGCGCTGCGGATGTCGGCGACGGCGATGGTCTCGCCGTCGTGATCACCGGCCGGACCGGCCGGGGAGGACACGACGGTGGCGTCGTCGGCGGGGAGGGCCGCGTCGGCCGGGTCGGACTGTTCGGCGGGCAGCGTCGGCCGGACCACCGTCTCTCCCCAGATCATCGCGTGCTCGTCGGCGGCGGCCGTGTCGCCGAGCGGGACGAAGGTCTGGGCGCCGGGCGACTCGTCGAACGGGATGTCGTCGTCCGCCGGCCCCGCCTCGGCCTCAGTCGCGGGCGCAGTGACGCGCGGCTCGGGCACTGCGGCGGGCTCGGGCTGTGCCTCGGCGGCGGCTGCCGGGGCGGCGACCACCGGCACCGGCGCGGGCACCGGCGCCGGCGCACGCGGGGGTGCGGTCGGCGCTGCGACGAAGGGGCTCGCGGAGCGGACGCCCGGCCGAGCGTCCGTCAGGTCGACGGTGACGGAGTCCGCCGCGACGACGCCCTCGACGAAGGGGAGCGACGCGGCCTCGTCCGCCGCCTCGGCGAAGAGAGCCGACGCGCGCCGGACACCCGGGATGTGACGTTCGGCCCACGTCGAGACCCCGTGCCCCGAGACGGACAGCGGCCCGGACTCGGTCTCGACGACGAGCTCGACCGGCCCGCGCACCGCGACACGGAGCCCATCACCTTCGACGATGGCCAGGATGAAGTCGGGGATGGCCGCGAGCGAGGTGCCGAACGCGCCGGTGAGGGCCTCGATGACGGCACCGATCCCTCGCTCCTCCAGCCGCCGCCACACGGCCTCGACCGTCGGGATCGACACGTTCGCGGGCAGGGCGACGGCCGCCGCGGGCGCGAGTGCGACGCGCCAGTGCTCCGCGCCCGTCGCCGGAACGTAGCGGACCTCGACCATCAGCCTCTCCCCCCTGCGGCCGCTGCGCGCGGCCGGGTGTCTATGTCTGCGTCATCCGGCTGGGCGGACGGCACGGTGTCGTACACATCGTCACCGCCGTCGCCCAGCGCGTCGATGACGATCACCGTGACGTTGTCGCGACCACCGTGCAGCAACGCCTCGTGGACCAGTCGCTGCGCGGCATCCTGCGGCTCGGTCTCCTCGTCGAGGATACGGGCGATCCGCTCGTCGTCGAGCTCGGTGGACAGACCGTCCGAGCAGACGAGGATGCGGTCGCCGCTCTCCGCCGGCAGCATCCAGAAATCCGCCTGCCCGGCGCTGCCGGCCCCGAGCGCTCGGGTGATCTCGTTGCGCCGTGCGTGTCGCGCGGCGGTCTCGGCGTCCATCTGCCCCGAGTCGACGAGTTCCTGCACGACGGAGTGGTCGACGCTGATCTGCTCGAGGCGGCCGCGCGCCCACCGGTACGTGCGCGAGTCGCCGATGTTGAGCGTCAGCCAATAACCGGCGTCTCCCACACGGGTGAGCACGACCCCGGTCAGGGTCGTCCCGGCCGCTCGCTGGCCGCTGGCGAGGGCGTCGATGTTCGCCCGCGCCCGTTCGATGGCAGCCCGCACGTCCTGGTTCGACACCGCGGCGACGCCGACCAGCGGCTCGAACTCGGCCACCGCAGCCGCACTCGCCCGCGCCCCGGCCTCGTGCCCGCCCATGCCGTCGGCCACGACGAAGACGGGTGCTGCCGCGAGGTAGGAGTCCTCGTTCGCGCGCCCGCGCAGCCCGGCGTGCGTGGCTGCGCCGTGACCGACCCGCACCGACATGGGCGTCACCGCATGACCTCGACGACGAGCCAGCGATCACCGAGGTCGAGCCGGTCGCCGCTGCGGAGCACCGTCTGCGTCCCCGGCACCACCGGGACGCCGTCGCTTCCGCGGGTCACGACGACCCCGTTCGTCGACGCGCGGTCGATGACGGCGAGACCGCCGGGCTCGAGGGGAACCAGTTCGAAGTGCGTTCGCGACAGCGTCAACGTCTCGTCGCGGAGCACGATCGCGTCGGCTCCGGCGCCGCGGTGAGGGTCCCGGCCGAAGACGGTACGACCGTATACGGCGGTGCGAGTGCCGTCATCCCACAACAGCAGCGCACGCGCGCCGCTCCGGATGTCGGGGACCCCCGCGAGCGGTTCGGTGTCGAAGATCATCGCGCTCATGCTCCGCCTTTCCGGGGGCGCCGCGTCCGGCCCCGCAGCAGCGAGCGCAGGCTGAGGCGAGCGCGCAGCCGGCGCCACACCGACACGCGACCGCTCATGCCGACGACGATCGCATCGACCTCGCGCCAGAAGGCGTCGACGTCTTCTGCGGTGGGCTCGCCCGGTCCGAACACGCGCGCATCGGCCGACGTCGCGAGTGCGGTCACGTCGGGCTGGTCCATGGTTGCGGCGACGACCCGTGCGCTCTCGGTGCGCGTCGCACCCGAGGCGACCGGCGCATTGAGGTCGACCGCGCGGTCGATCAGCTCGTCCCAGCCGCCGGAGATGCGGTCTGCGGGCTTGTCGGCGTTTCGCCGCTTCGTGCGCCGGGCGGTCTTGACGGCGCCCATGATCACGAACGGCGCGAAGATGATCGCGAGGACGCCGATGCCGATGCCGACCGGGGCGAGGATCGCGCCGATCCAGTCGAAGCCGGGGTCGTCCTCCTCCTCTTGGTCGCGGTCGTTCGCGATCGCGGGCGGCAGCTCCGCCGGCTCCTGAGCGGGAGGCGGCGGCTGCAGCACCTGCGGCTTGGGGTTGGCCCGCGGAGTCGTCGTCTGCTCGTTCGGCTCGTTGTCCTCGTCGGGCGTCGGGTCGAACGGGATCCACCCGTACCCCTCGAACGCGACCTCGACCCACGCGTGGACGTTGTCGCCGGTCGCGGTGAACTCGTCGGCGGTATCGCCCTCGTCGGGGTGCCAGCCCATGACCACCCGCGCCGGAATGCCCAGCTGAGCCGACAGCAGGGCCATCGCGACGGCGTACTGCTCGTCGTCGCCGATGATCTCGTCGCCGCCGAAGAAGCTCGTGATGCGGGCTGCGCCGTGACCGGAGGGCGAGTACGGGTCGTCCTCGAGACCGTGGCTGAAGTACCCGTCGGTCGAGAGCCAGTCCACCAGCGCGCGGACCTGCTTGATCGGCGTATCGGCGTCACCGACGGCATCCGTGGCGATCTGCGACAGACCGTCGGGGATGCCCTCCTGCTTCGGCATCTTCACCGGCGCGAACGCGACGTCGGCGAGCGCCTCGTCCGTCGGCAGCACGGGGAACACCGTGTCGACCGTGTAGGTCGTGCCCGGAGCGAGCCCCGCGGTGACGGCCGCCGTCCCGGTGGCGTCGTTGTAGTGCGCGGTGCGGCGCAGCTCGTCGGCACGTTCGCCTTCGAACTCGATCGAGCGGACGGCCCCCGCGTCGGGGAGCCACACGCCGCGCAGCTCGTCGATCTCGAACTGCAGCTGCCCGGGCACGCCCTCGGCGTCGGGCGACATGTTCGAACGGAGCGGCGTGAACGAGCTCGACGATCCCGCACCCTCGTCCGAGACGTTGACGACGATGCCGTTGTAGGCGTCCATCGTCGCCAGGCGGATGCGGCCGTCCTCCGGGAGACCCTGCACCGTGAACAGCGGCGTCTCCGCGTCATCGCGCACGAGACCGCGGAAGCCCTGCAGCGGGCTCGGGTACTGCTTGACGTCGAAGGGCGGGATGACGATGTCACGCAGCACGTACCGCGTCGACGGCGGACTGGCCACGGCGGCGGTCGCGACGCCCGCGCCCACGGCCACGGCCACGACGGCGGTTCCCGAGATCAGGCGACGCAGGCGCGTGTGCCGGAGGGTCGCGGCATCCGAGGTCGCCGTCGGCTCGATGCGAACGGCGGCGTTGTCGGGGTCCCACGCCTGCCGCAGCGCGAGCCACACCGATGCGACGACGGCGAAGACGACGCCCTGCAGGACGGGAACGGCGGGTTCGGTCATCCCGAGCAGGATCTGCGTGACGAGGAACGCGGTCACGGGGATCAGGGCCCACGCCGCCTGACGCAGGCGCAGCGCGAGCGAAGCCGTGAGGACGGCCGCGACGAGCGTCAGCAGGAACGGGACGATCAGGTGCCCGTCGTAGGGCGCCACCGGAGCCACCGTCGTGAGCAGGCGCTTCCACGACTGCACCGAGCCGAGGGCGAGCTGCGTCCAGGTGTCGAGCGTCGGGATGACGCCGAACAGCGCCGTCTGCGGCAGTGCGAGCGCGCCTCCGAAGATGAAGTAGGCCGCGACGGTCAGGCCCGCCGTGAGCAGCACGCCCCAGCGGCGGCGGGCGCACACCCAGGCGATGCCGACGCCGATGACCAGTGCGCCGAATCCCGCGACGAGGTACGCACCGCCGTCGAACGTCGGCCCGAAGCCGACGATCGCCACAGACAGGAGCAGCGCGACGGCGACGAGGTCGAGCACGAGCCGGCGGCGGGCGGGCGACATCACGAGAGCACCTTCCGCATCGCGGGCGCGAGCTGGTCGAGCGCGCTGATGGAGATGACGTCGGCGTCGCCGACGCGGCGCAGCAGCGGCACGTCGGCCGAGCGGTCGGCGACGACGGCGAGCACCCGGACGCCCTGGGGCAGTCGCGAGCAGGCGAGCTTGAGCTCGGCGGGGTCGGCACCCGAGCCGCAGAACAGGACGACGATGGCGATGCCGTGCGAGTTGATCGCGATCGTCCCGGCGAGGGCCACGATGCCCCCGTCGCGCTGACGCGAGTGCTCGAGAGCCGACAGGTTGTCGAGCAGGCGACGCGGCCCCTGCGTGCGGAGCGGACCGCGCTGCGTGCGCGCCTCGAGCATGCGGGAATCGCGCAGGGCGCGCAGTCCGATCGAGCCGGCCGCGGAGATCGCGAGCTCGAACTCGTCGGGGTCGGCGTAGTCGCCGGCGTACGTCGAGAGCCCCAGCACGAAGTGCGACCGGCGCGTCTCCTCGTACTGACGCATCATGAGGTCGCCGACGCGTGCCGTGGACTTCCAGTGCACGTGACGCAGGTCGTCTCCGGGCTGGTACTCGCGCAGCGCGTGGAACGACACGTCGTCACGAGCCAGCTGCGACGAGGGAAGCCCCTCGAGGTCGCGCAGGCGCCCGAGCGAGAGCCCCTCGAGAGGGACGGTGCGCGGATGCACGTAGAGGTCGACGGCCTGACGGCGGTCGCTGCTGCGCTCGAAGAGTCCGAGTGGGTCGCCGCGCAGCACACTGACCGGGCCGACCGCGAGCACCCCGCGGGCGGTCGTGGGGATGGCGAACAGCTCTTCGTGGGCGGCCTGGGGCGCGAGCCGCGGGACGTCGAACTCGCCGCGACCCGACCCGACGGGCAGGACCACCCGCGACGGCAGGATCGAGCGCGACGTGCCGTTGACGAGGGTCAGTCCGCCGATCGCGCGCTCGCCCACGACCACGTGGGTGCGCGTGAGATCGAGGTCGACGTCGTACGCCGTGCCGCCGAAGAGGAACGGCACGCTGATGACGACGATGGCGGTGAGGATGACGGCGGCGATGACCATCTCCTGCCAGCCGAAGCTGAGCGCGACGACCCATAGCAGCACGGTCGCGAACAGCAGCACCCAGCCCAGCGGACGGACCGTTCGCGTGACCAGACGGATGCCGCGGCGCGCGACCGCCCACCACGACTCGAGGCGTTCGAGCCAGAGGACCAGCCGCGACGGCGTCTCCGCGTTGACGGGGGCGGCGTCGGCCGACAGGGTCGTCGTGCCCACCCGCAGGGTCGCGTCGGCGTCTCGCGTCGTGTCGCCGACGGTGCGGGAGTCGGCGCCGGCACCCGCCGCGCGGTCGGCCGCACCCTCGCCGCCGGCAGCGCCTCGGCCCCGGCGCGGTCGGCGCGTCGGGGTCGAGGCGGCAGGGGGTGTGGCCATCAAGCGTCCGCTCGCGCGAGGGGGGCCTCGACGTCGGCGAGGGCGTTGTTCATGACCGTCTCGGCGGTCGTGCCGGTGAACTCCGCCTCGGGGTCGAGCACGAGACGGTGGGCCCACACCGGCAGCGCGAGCAGTTTGATGTCGTCGGGCACGACGTAGTGACGTCCCTGCGCGGCCGCGTACACCTTGGCGATACGGATCATCGCGATGGCGCCGCGCACCGAGACGCCGAGGCGCGTCGCCGACGCCTCGCGCGTGGCCTCGACGATCTGCGCGGCGTACCGCGCGACGACCGGGTCGATGTGGACGGTCGCGGCCAGGTCGGCCATCTCGCCCACCGCGCGCGTCGTGATGACCGGCTTGAGGCTCGCCGACGGGTTGCGGTCGACGGCGCCGACGAGGATGCGCTCCGAGACCGCGAGGGTCGGGTAGCCGATCGACGTCTTGATCATGAAGCGGTCGAGCTGGGCCTCGGGCAGCTTGTAGGTACCCGCCTGCTCGATCGGGTTCTGCGTCGCGATGACGAGGAACGGGCGACCGACCTCGTGCGCGACGCCGTCGACGGTGACCCGCGACTCCTCCATGACCTCCAGCAGCGCCGACTGCGTCTTGGGCGAGGCACGGTTGATCTCGTCGGCCAGGACGATCGAGGCGAAGACGGGTCCGCGGTGGAACTCGAAGCGCTTGTTGGCCTGATCGTAGATCGTCACACCCGTGACGTCGGAGGGCAGCAGGTCGGGCGTGAACTGGATGCGCGTCGAGGTGCCCTGCACGCTCGCCGCGATCGCCTTCGCCAGACTCGTCTTGCCCGTGCCGGGTGCATCCTCCAGCAGCACGTGCCCCTCGGCGATCATCGCCGACAGGACGAGGGCGACGACCTCGCGCTTGCCGAGGAGGGCGGCGTCGACGTTGTCGATCAGGCGCGCGAAGGTGTCGCGGAACCACGCTGCCTGCTCGGGTGTCATGCTCATTCGTTCGTTCTCGTTCCTCGTGATGAGTGGATGCCGGGGATGGAGGGTTGCCGGAACTACCAGCGCGTGTGCTCGGTATCGCCCCAGCCGCGGATCACGGCCCAGGCGTCGTAACCGTCCGCACCGAGGTGGCAGGTGATCTGCGTGGAGCCGTTCGCCTCGAGGCGGAAGGGGCCCTTGTAGTCGTTGAACGCGCTGCCGTTCCGCATGCAGTCGATCTGGTAGCTGCCCGCCGGGAAGTTCTCGGTGTTGATGACGAAGTAGTAGCACCCGTTGACGCATCCGCCGACCGGTGAGCCCTTCGTCAGGTACGCGCGCGGCTTGGGCGGGGGCGGAGCATCGGGCGTACGGACCTGGGCGCGAGCCGTCGTCGTGTTGCTGCCCGCGGCCGACGTCCGGACCTCGATCGTCTGCGTGCTGCTGTAGCCGACGTCGCCGCGCTGG
The DNA here is from genome assembly GCF_002245215.1 of Microbacterium sp. Yaish 1. Classification (GTDB taxonomy): domain Bacteria; phylum Actinomycetota; class Actinomycetes; order Actinomycetales; family Microbacteriaceae; genus Microbacterium. Next base: position 1,653,573 of record NZ_NPMR01000001.1, on the reverse strand, counting down.
CTCGATCCGCTCGCGTCGACGCGCTGCCAGCCGCCGCCGTTGATGCTGATCTCCGTGGTGACGTCGCGTCCGTTGCGTGCGGGCGACGACCACGACAGCGTGACCCGGTTGCCGTCGCGGGTGGCGTTCGCCGAGGGATTGCCGATCTGGCCGTACGGCGCGACCTGGTTGGATGCCGCCGACGGCTCGCCCTCGTAGCGCGATCCGTCCGCCGTCGCGACGGCACGAACCCGCACCGTGTAGGTGCCGTTGTTGTTGACCTGGCCGTTGCCGATCGTGCCCGATCCGCCGTTGCCGCCGCCGACCCAGTCGCTGCGCCAGCCGCCGTTGTTGACGGAGTACTGGTACGTGACCTCGCCTGGGTTCGCGCCGTTGAGCGGCCCCGCCGTCCACGACACGGTGACGCGGTTGTCGCCTTCGCTCGCGCTGATGCCGGTCGGCGCACCCGGCGGGGTGAAGGCGCGACGCGGTGCGGATGCCGCACTCCATTCGCCCCAGCCCGCCTTGTTCTGGGCGCGGACGACGAAGGTGTAGTCGGTCGTGGAGGTGTCGACGGTGACAGCCTGGCTCGTCTGGCCGGCGGGCACGCTGATCGTGTCGACGGTGGCGCCGCCGCGGCGCACCTGCAGCTGGTAGCCCGCGATCGCGTCGCCGTTGTTCGCCGGCTGGTTCCAGCTCACCTGCATCTGCGACCGGTTGCCCACCGGGTTCAGGCGCTGGGTCGAGGGCGCGCCGGGCGCGTCCGGCTTGCCGGCGGGCACCATCGCCTGCGACCAGACGCTCCAGCTCGACGGCTCCGGTGCGCGGTTGTGGGCCCGCACGCGCACCTGGTACTGCACGCCGTTCTGCAGGCCGTCCCACGTGATCCGGGTACCGGTGACGCCGGTCTTCTCGGCGACGCCGGAGGGCGGTGCCGGCGAGATCTGCAGGCTGTAGCTCTCGACGGGCGAACCCTCGGTACGCGGAACCGTCCACGACACGTCGAGGCTGCGGTCGCCGAAGGCGAGGGTCGGCGGGTTCGGGGTGTCGGGCCGCTGGTCGGGACGCGCGGTCTCGGACGGCAGCGACGGGTCGGACTCGCCGACACGGTTGGTCGCGGTGACCACGAAGTTGTACTCGACGTTGTTGGTCAGCCCGTCGAGCGTGCACGTCGTCGAACGGCACTCGCGGGTGTACGAACCCGAGGTCGACCGCACCGTGTAACCGGTGATCGATGCGCCGTTGTCGATGGGCGGCGACCACGACATCACCACGGTGCGGCTCTCGACGCTCGTCACCGTCGGCTTGCCGGGCGCGTCCGGACGCCCCTGCACGGTCATGCGGATCTGACCGTCGACCTCGCGGTCGGGGTCCCCCGTTGCGTCCTGGACCCGATAGCGCACGACCAGAGTCCCCACGAAGTCGGCGCGGCTGGTCACCTCGACCCGGTCACCTGCGACCCGGGCGTCGCCGCCCGTGGACTCGCTGAACGCGCCCACGATCTTCAGCGGCGTTCCGGGGAAGGGATTCACGTCGTTGTCGAGCACGGGAACCGAGATGGTCTTGCCCTGGTCGGCCTGCTCGATGACATCGACGTTCGCCGTGGCGAGGGGGCGCGTCGAGGCGGTGACGGTGACCGTGATCGTCGCCGTCACCGGGTCGGACTCACCGTCGGTGACGCTCACCTGCACGGGCAGGGACGACCCCTTGGCGACGTCGGTGCTCGCCTCCACCGACAGCACCGATCGGTCGACGCGCGCCGTGAGCCCGTCGGGCGCACTGCCGACGATCGCGAACCGCAGCTTCTCGGCGTCTCCCGGATCGGGGTCGGTCGCCAGCGCGGCGAGATCGAGGGTCCGCGCATCCTCGCCCTGGGCGACCTCCATCTGCGCGCCGATCATGGTCGGCGGCCGGTTGTCGGGCGGCGTGACGGTGATGGGGATCATCAGGGTCGCCTTGCGACCCTCGGGGTCATCAGGACCGGAGCCGTCGGTGACCTCGAAGGTCAGGGCGTCCTGACCGAAGTAGTCGGCGGCGGAGGTGTAGACGAGGGTCCGCTCGTCCTTGACGAGGGATGCCCCGTCGGAGTGGGCCGCGGCGACCTTCTCGGCCTCCGTGACGACGACGTCGCGTCCGCCCGAGGCGCGCACGTACTCCGACAGCGGCAGCTCGACGGTCTCACCGCTCTTCACGACGAGCGCCTCGGTCGAGATCAGGCTCGGGGGAAGCTCGGCGAGCGAGGGCACGTGGATGAAGGCGGCCGCGGTGAGCTCGTCCTCGTCGGTGATGAAGTAGGTGATGAGCTGACGCTCGTCGGTCAGCGGCACCGACACCGTTCCGTTCGGGCGCACGGTGGCGTTCTCGCCGCCGGTACCGAGCGTCACGCGCAACGCGCTGCGGGTGCCGTCGGGGTCGTCGTCGTTGTCGAGCACCGCGACCTCGGCCACGCCGTTCTCATCGACGTCCTCGGCGCGCACGCGATCGTCGCGGGCGATGGGACGCTGCAGCGGCACGTCGGGGTCGACGGTGATCTGCACGGGGGCCGTCGCCGTCAGCCCGCGCGCATCCTCGATCGTGTACTGGATGCTCGTGTTCATCGGCACGTCGGGCGCGGTGATGACGACCTGCTCTCCCGACACCTCGGCCGCGAGCCCGTCGACATCCGGCACCTCGAGCGCGTCGGCGGCGAAGCCGAACTGGTCGCCGTCGGGGTCGGAGTCGTTGGCGAGCACCGAGACCGCCACCTGGCGACCGGGCCGCATGATCACGGCATCCTTGACGGCATACGGCGCCTGGTTGGTCGTCTCGGGAGGCGCGATGCCCACCTGGATGCGGGCGGTCCCCTCCTTGCCGAGGCGGTCGCGCACCCGGTAGGTGAACGAGTCCGAGCCGACGCTCGTGTCGAACGCCTCGTAGACGAACGTGTTCGATCCGGTCTCGACGATGCGGCCCTTGCTCGGCGAGCTCGCGATGCCGATCAGCTCGACCGAGTCGCCGTCCTCGTCGATGCCGTCGAGCGGCACCGGGATCGTGACCTTCGATCCGCTGAGCGTGCGCGCGGTGAGGTCGCGGGGGCGCGGGGCGGCGTTCGCGTCATCCTGGCGCGGCAGGATCTGGATCGTCACGTACGCGCCGGCACGCTGACCCGAGCTGTCGACCGCTTCGTACGTGGCGTTGACGGTCTTGGGCTCGTCACCGGCGCGGAACCGGAGCTTGTCCTCCGAGACGAACACCTGGCCGTCGGCCTCGTCGATGAGCGGGGGCACGAGGTCGGGCGAGACGTGCAGCGTGTCGCCGTTGGGATGCGTGTCGTTGGCGAGCACGTCGATCGTCACGACGTCGCCGACGCGCACGACCGCCGTGTCGTTGTTGGCGACCGGTGGCCGCAGCCGGTCGGGTGCGGGGATCGGGATGACGACGATCTCGCCCGTGGCCGACTGATCGCCGTTGGAGATCGTGTACGACACGCGGGTCTGCTCGCTGAGCGAGCCCTGGTCGGTGATGCGGACGGTCTCGTGACCGAGCACGGCCGCCGTGACGCCGCCCTCGGGGTCGGCGGTCACCGACTGGACGACGAGGATGCCGCCGGCCGGGTCGGTGTCGTTGCCCAGGACGTTGACGAGCACGTCGCCGCCGGTCGGCAGGAGCGCGACATCTCGCACCGCGACGGGCGGGAGGTTGGTGTCCGCCGCCGGCAGGACGTCGACGCGCACGAGCCCGGGGACGCTGTTGGGCCCCGCCGACACGAGGTAGTCGACGTAGTACGTGTTCACGACATCGGAGGTGAAGGTGAAGGTCTGCTCAGCGAAGTCGGGCTGGATCGTCGCACCCTCGACCTCGTCGACGCGCGTCAGGCGCAGCGGCTCGCGGCCCGCGCTCGTGTCATTGGTGAGCGGCGAGACCGTGACGGACTGGCCGACCCGGGTCACGACGTGGTCGGCGTTGGTGACGGGGACGGTGGTTCCGGGCGGGCGCACGTCGATCCGAAGGACTCCCGGGCCGTCATCCTTGCCGTCCGAGACGACGATGGGCACGTCCTTGCGCCCCTGCACGGCGCCGATCGCGCGATAGGTGATCTGGCCGTCGGAGGTGAAGTCGGCCTCGTCGCCGCCGTCGGGCTGGACCGACTTCAGGAAGATGTCGTCGCCGTCCGGGTCGATCCACTCGCTCAGGACGTTGTAGGACGTGGTGCCGCCGGCCTCGACGGTGACCGGCGTGATGCGCTGCTGGACGGGCGGGGAGTTCTCGTCGTCGCCGCGCACCGAGAGCCGCACCGTCGCGGACGCTTCGCCGCCGCGGCCGTCGTCGGCGGTGTAAGTGAACGACGTCGACCCCGAAGCGTCATCCGGCACCGCGATCTGCAGCGCACCGCCGTTCTGGATCTGCGAGATCTCACCGAACGCGGGCTTGCTCGTCGCCTCGGCTACGAGCACGTCGCCGTCGGCATCGGTGTCGTTGAAGAGGACGGGCAGGACGGTCGTGCGACCGGGACGCACGCCGAACGAGTCGTCGACGGCGATCGGCGGCGTGTTCTCGTCCGTGCGCTCGGGCAGCGCGGTCTCGACCGTCTCCTCGGTCGTCTCCTGCTCCTCGTCGCCGGTGCCTTCGGGCGGGGTGATGTCGGTCCAGTTGTCGACGCGCTGCATGTTCTCGCTCGCCAGCCAGGCGGCACCGCCGAACACGTCGTTGAGCACGACGACATCCCGGTTGACGCGGAACTCGAGCTTGGCCGACGGGTCGATGCCCTCGATCTTCTGCACGACGTCGTCGGCATCGTCCGCGCAGTCCCGGACGAAGACGCCCGACCCCGACCAGGCGCCGTAGGCGCAGCCCCCGACGTACACCGGTTCCGCCGGCGTGCCCTCGGCGCCGGCCTCGATCGTCGTCGTCTGACCACCGGGCTGCACGCGGAGCAACGCGCCGCGCGTGCTCACGGTAAGCGTCTCTGCGGAGTTGGACGGACGCTGCAGCAGCGCATCGGGAGGAAGATCGGTCTGCGATCCGTCGCCGCCGTAGAGCACGTTCGTCTCGCGATCGAGGACGAACGGTGTCTGCCCGAGCGACGTGATCGCGAGCTCGTGATCCTCGGCGATGCCCTCGAGGCGGCGCTCGGCCGTCTGGGCGACGGTGCCGTCGCCGATCGGCGCGTAGGCGTAGAGGGACGCGCCAGCGGCGGACGCGGCATAGATCGTGCCGTCGGTGCCGACAGTCGCCGTCGCGTTCTCACCGAGCTCGGCGATCGGTTCGTTGCCCTCGAAGCTGAAGCCGTTCACACCCGCGAACTGCACGGTGCGCAGGTCTCCGGCGGCGTCGAGCACCGAGACGGTGTCGGAGCCGAGGGCGATCTGCGCTCCCGGCTGAACCTCGGCGGTGCCCGACAGGACGACCTTCGCGGGGTCCACGGCTGACATCGCCGACCCGTCGGCGTCGACCACGACGACACGCGGGCCCGACTGGAGCACGTCGTACTCGGCGGAGGTCGTGCGCAGGCTGCCGTCGAGCACGCGGGACTCGTTGTTGTAGTGCCCCACGAGCAGGCTCGACTGCTTGGTCACCCACACGCCGCCGTCGTGGAGGTCGACCTCGGTCGTGGGCTCGCCCTTGTACGCGACGGCGAGGGTCCCGATGGTCAGCGCGGCGACGGTGACGATTCCGGCGGAGAGGAACGTCCGCGGGCGTGCCCGCAGCCACGAGGTCGACGTCATTGGGCTCGGCTCCCCCCGGGGCGACGGTGATGGGCCCGGCTTCCGGGCTCGCACTGGTTGAACTGCGGAACCACCCTATGTCAGGAGGGGTGCCGGATTTGTCGGTTGACATGGGGAGTTCTCCCCATGTCAACCATCTCGAAGGTGTGCATCATCGCCCCGATCCCCCGCTCGTCCCGACGTACCGGCCCAAGTGCTGTGCCGTGAGGGTGTCGGCGCCCGCGACGAGGTCGGCCGGCGACCCCTCGAACACGACCCGCCCGCCGTCGCGACCGGCGCCCGGGCCGATGTCGATGATGTGATCGGCGTGCGCCATGACCGCCTGGTGATGCTCGATGACGATGACGGAGTTCCCGGCGTCGACGAGGCGGTCGAGCAGCGCGAGAAGGTTGTCGACGTCGGCGAGGTGCAGTCCCGTCGTCGGCTCGTCGAGGATGTAGACCGAGCCCGACGTGGCCATCGAGATGGCGAGCTTCAACCGTTGCCGCTCACCGCCGGAGAGCGTGCTGAGCGCCTGCCCCAGCGTCATGTACCCGAGGCCCACGTCGATGAGGCGCGAGAGGATGCCGCCCGCCACGCGCGCCGGCAGCGCCTCGGCCGCCCCCGCCGCGCTCAGCGCGAGCACGTCCGCGATGGTGCGCCCGTCGAGGGTGTATCGAAGCACCTCGGGGCTGAACCCCGACCCCTGACAGACATCGCACTCCGTCTCGACGGACGCGGTGATGCCGAGCTTCGTCACGATGACGCCGAGTCCCTTGCAGGCCGGGCACGCCCCCTGCGAGTTGGCGCTGAAGAGAGCCGGCTTGACCCCGTTCGCCTTCGCGAACGCCGAGCGGATCGGATCGAGCAGTCCCGTGTAGGTCGCCGGGCTGCTGCGCCGATTGCCGCGAATCGGCGACTGATCGACGACGACGACCCCCTCCCGCCCCGCGAGGCTGCCGTGGATGAGCGACGATTTGCCCGAGCCGGCCACACCGGTGACGACGGTGAGAGTCCCGAGCGGGATGTCGACATCGACGGACCTGAGGTTGTTGGCCGTCGCGCCCCGGATCTCGAGGATGCCGGTGGCCGAGCGCACCGCCGGCTTCAGCTGGGCCCGGTGATCGAGGTGCCGGCCCGTCAGCGTGTCGGAAGCCCGCAGCTCGGCGACCGATCCCGTGAACTGCACCCTCCCGCCGTGGCGACCCGCCCCGGGCCCGAGGTCGATGACGTGATCGGCGATCTCGATGACCTCGGGCTTGTGCTCGACGACGAGCACCGTATTGCCTTTGTCGCGCAGGCCGCGCAGCAGGTCGTTCATCCGCTGGATGTCGTGGGGATGCAACCCGGCCGTGGGCTCGTCGAAGACGTACGTGACGTCCGTCAGGCTCGATCCGAGATGCCGGATCATCTTCGTCCGTTGAGCCTCGCCGCCCGACAGGGTGCCCGACGACCGATCGAGCGAGAGGTATCCCAGTCCGATGTCGATGAAGGACTGCACGGTGGCCCGCAACCCGGCGAGCAGCGGCTCGACGCCCGGCGCATCGATCGATGCGAGCCACTCGGCGAGGTCGGTGATCTGCATGGCTGCGGCGTCGGCGATGCTCGCCCCGGCGATCTTCGCCGACCGCGCCCCGGCGTTGAGCCTCGTTCCGCCGCATGCCGGACAGGGCATGAACTTCACCGCGCGCTCGACGAAGGCCCGGACATGCGGCTGCAACGCGTCGCGATCCTTCTGCAGCATCGACTTCGTGACGCGGGGCACGAGCCCCTCGTAGGTCATGTTGATGCTCTGGATCTTGACCTTGGTCGGCTCTCTGTAGAGGAAGTCCGCGAGTTCGGCATCCGTGTAGTCGGCCACGGGCTTGTCGGGATCGAGCAGCCCCGATTCGCTGTATCCGCGCACCATCCAGCCGTCGGCGCTGTAGCCCGGAACCCGGATGGCCCCTTCGTTGAGCGACTTCGACCGGTCGACCAGCTCGTCGATGTCGATGTCGCTGACCTCGCCGAGGCCCTCGCAGTCGGGACACATTCCGCCCGTCACCTGGAAGGACCGTCGTTCCGCTCGGCCCGCGTCGCCTCCGACCGCGACCGTGATCTCCCCCGCCCCCGACACCGACGGCACATTGAACGAGAACGCCTGCGGTGAGCCGACGAACGGCTCGCCGATGCGGCTGAACAGCACGCGCAGCATGGCGTGCACGTCGGTCGCCGTGCCCACGGTCGATCGGGCGTTCGCGCCCATCCGCTCCTGGTCGACGATGATCGCGGGGCTGATGTTCTCGAGCGCGTCGACCTCCGGACGCGCGATCTGCGCCATGAACTGCTGGACGAAGGTCGGATAGGTCTCGTTGATCAGACGCCGGGACTCAGCGGCGATCGTGCCGAAGACGAGCGAGGACTTGCCCGATCCGCTGACCCCGGTGAAGACGGTCAGGCGTCGTTTCGGGACGTCGACGTCGACGCCGTCCAGGTTGTTCTCACGGGCGCCGCGGACACGGATGACCTCGTGCGAATCGGCGGCGTTCTCAGCGGATGCGGCGGCCATCGGACATCCTCTCGATGCGGACCTCCCCATTGTGGGGCTTCGCGGCATCGAGAGCGAGAGCTCGATGGCATCCGACGATATGGTCGTCGACCATGCCGGCCGACTGCATGAGCGCGTACATCGTCGTCGGCCCGACGAACCGGAACCCGCGCCGCCGCAGGGCCTTGCTCATCGCTTCCGACTCGGCGGTCACCGCTGGCACCTCCGCGAGTGTCGCTGGGCGGGGCCGCGGCGCGCCGGGCGCGAAAGACCACATCAGCTCGTCGAACTCGCCGTCGGCGACGTCGAGCAGCAGCCTCGCATTCGAAATGGTGGCCTCGATCTTCGCTCGATTGCGGATGATGCCGGCATCCGCCATCAGGGCCGCGATCTCGGTCGCCCCGAATGCGGCGACCCGCGCCGGTTCGAAGCCCGCGAAGACCTCGCGGAAACGGGGGCGTTTGCGCAGGATCGTGATCCAGCTGAGCCCCGCTTGGAAACCCTCGAGGCTCAGCTTCTCGAACAGCGCACGGTCGCCGTGCAGTGGACGACCCCACTCCTCGTCGTGGTAGCGCCGGTACTCCGCATCGTCACCGACCCAGCCGCAGCGAGCGAGACCGTCGGGTCCGGTGATGAGGTCGTGCGCCATCCCGTCAGGCTAGCGAGCCCCGCCGACATCCCCCGCGGGGGCCGGCGGGGCGGCATCCGGTCAGGAGCCCCGCTTGGCCGACTTCGCGAGCGTCTTCTCGGAGACCGGCGCGCTGCCCGACGCGGCGAGCTCTGCGAAGTACTCGCGCGCCTCGCGCTGGCGCTCCGCCTCGGCGCCCGATGCGATGGGCGCCCGGACGTGCTCGGGGGCGAACCCGAAGGCGTCGACGAGATCCTGGGCGTGCGGGCGAAGCCGCGCGCAGAGCCGGTCGATGTAGCTCGTGACGGCGGCCGCGCGCTGGGTCGAAAGACGACCGTGGATGAGATACCAGGCGAGGTGCCGCTCGATGAGGGTCAGGCCGAAGAGGTCGCGCAGCCACACCAGCACCTGGCGCGTACCCTCGTCATCGACCCGCTCGACGCCCTGCGCGAAGGCCTCCCACTGCAGCAGCTCACCGTGAGCACGAGCCGCCTCGATCAGCTCCGACTGGTGCTGGTTGAAGACGGCCGCGGCATCCTGCTGCGACATCTTCGACGCGGGCCGGAGGGCGGCCGCGATGTCGGCGATCATCTGCTCGACGCGGCCCGTCAGCAGTTCGTGCTGCTGTTCGGCCCGCAGCCCCAGCTCGACCGATCGCGCCGTCTGCCCGAAGTCGGCGACCGACTGACCGAGCCGGCGGAGCCCGGCGCCGTGGAAGACGCGCTCGGCGGTGGAGACGGCGGCGAACTTCGCGAGGGCCTTCGCGTCCGCTCCCTTGAACTGCTTGGCGTAGTCGCTGAGCAGACGCTTGCCCACCAGCTGAAGGAGCACGTTGTTGTCGCCCTCGAAGGTGGCGAACACGTCGAGGTCGTGGTGCAGGTCGACCATGCGGTTCTCGGCGAGGAACCCCTGGCCGCCGCAGGCCTCGCGGCATTCCTGGATGGTGTCCAGGGCGTTCCACGTCGACAGCGGCTTGAGCGCCGCGGCGAGGGTCTCGAGGTTCTCGCGCCGCTCGGGAGTGTCGGTGCGCCCCGAGAACACGCCGTCGAAAGCCTGCAGCAGCTCGTCGTGCGAGAAGTACTGCGCGTAGGTCTGCGCGATCCGCGGCAGCAGGCGCCGCTGGTGCCGGCCGTAGTCGAGCAGGGTGACCTCTTCCGTGCCGGCGCCCGAGTCGAACTGCCGGCGCTGGTTGGCATACGTCACGGCGATGTACTCCGCGAGCGCGGATGCCGTCGTGGCAGAGCCGTCGAGCGACACGCGGCCCTGCACGAGGGCACCGAGCATCGTGAAGAACCGGCGGCCGGGGCTGGCGATGTCGGAGCTGTAGGTGCCGTCGGGCGCGACGTCGCCGTAGCGATTGAGCAGGTTCGTGCGCGGGATGCGCACGTGGTCGAAGTGCAGCCGACCGTTGTCGATGCCGTTGAGACCGCCCTTCACGCCGTCGTCTTCGCCGCCGACGCCGGGCAGGAAGTTGCCCTCGTCGTCGCGGAGCGGCACGAAGAAGCAGTGGACGCCGTAGTTCACGCCGCCCGTGATGAGCTGAGCGAACAGCGTCGCCGCCTTGCCGTGGACGGCGGCGTTGCCCAGGTAGTCCTTCCATGCGCCGCGGAACGGCGTGTGGATCACGAACTCCTCGGTCTCGGGGTCGTACGTGGCGGTCGTGCCGATGGCCGCGACATCCGATCCGTGCCCGGTCTCGGTCATCGCGAACGCGCCCGGCAGGCGCATCTCCATCGCGTCGCGCAGCCACGCATCGTGATGCGGCTTCGTGCCCAGCTGGTGGATGGCCGAGCCGAAGAGACCCCACTGGACACCCGACTTGATCTGCAGGCTGGGGTCGGCCAGGACGAGCTCCTGGAAGCCGGCGAGGTTCGCGCCGTTGTCGCCGTCGCCGCCGTACTCCTTCGGGTAGCCGCGGCCCGAGGCACCGCGTTCGACGAGGAGGTGGAGCTGCGTGAGCACGCGTTCGCGGTGCTCGGCCATCGGCTCGCCCGGGATCTGCCAGAACACCGGGTCCTTGATCATCTCGCGCGCCTCGCGACGCGTCGCCGCCCACGTTCCGAGCAGCATGTCGGTGACCGCGTCGATGTCGATGCGGGGCTCATGAGCCTCGGCGGCGGTGTGGGGCGCGGTCGGGGCACCCCCGGCCGGCGTGCGGTCAGCGGTTGCGGGCTTGTGGGGACGAACAGCGGCGTCGGTCATCGCGTGCCTTTCGACGTCGGAAGGATCGGAGTCGATAATCACGGTAGGACTTCCACAACACCTCACCAAGCGGGTTGGTCGATCAGCACAACGGGATGCCGGTACGTCGGCGACCCAGATTGTGCGACCGCGACATCCGGCGCGTCAGCAGGCGGCGCGTCGGTGGGAGGCGGCCCGTCACTGGGAGGCGGCCCGTCAGTGGGATGCCACGACCGCGAGCACCGCGTCGCCGTAGGCCTCGCGCTTCTTCGCCCCGATGCCGGTGATCCCCTCGAGGTCGGCCGACGTGCGGGGGCGGCGATCGGCGAGAGCGCGCAACGTCGCGTCGCCGAAGACGATGTATGCCGGCACGCCCTGCTCGCGAGCCTGCTCGGCCCGCCACGCGCGCAGGGCCTCGAAGAGGTCGCGGTCGCCCTCGGCGACCTGCTCGGCCGCGGCCGCCTTGCGGACGCGAGATCCGCCGCTGTTCTGCCCCCGTCCGAGCACATCGCGCCGCAGGGGAACGCCGACCTCGCCCTTGAGCACCGGCGCGCCGGCGTCGCCGACCGCGAGTACGCCGTACTCACCGCGGGCGACGAGGATGCCGCGGGCGAGCAGCTGCCGGATGACGCTGCGCCAGTCCTGGTCGGACAGGTCGGACCCGAGGCCGTAGGTCGCCAGCTCGTCATGACGCTGCTGGCGGATGCGCTCGGTCGACGCGCCGCGCAGGATGTCGACGAGGTGGCCGGCGCCGAACGACTGGTTGCGCTCGCGCTGCAGCCGCACGATCGTCGAGAGCAGCTTCTGCGCCGGGATCAGACCGTCCCAGGTGTCGGGTGGGGTGAGGCAGGTGTCGCAGTTGCCGCACGGCTCGGAGTCCTGGCCGAAATAACCGAGCAGGTTCTGGCGACGGCACGCGACCGTCTCGCACAGGGCGAGCATCGCGTCGAGGTGCTGCCCCATGCGCATCTTGAACGTGCGGTCGCCGGGGCTCTGATCGATGAGGCGCCGCTGCTGCACGACATCCCCCAGGCCGTAGGCCATCCAGGCGATCGACGCTTCGCCGTCGCGTCCGGCGCGCCCGGTCTCCTGGTAGTACCCCTCGACGGACTTCGGCAGATCGATGTGCGCCACGAATCGCACGTCGGGTTTGTCGATGCCCATCCCGAACGCGATCGTCGCGACCATGACGACACCGTCTTCGCGGAGGAACCGCGACTGGTGCTTCGCCCGCATCTCAGCCGGCAGCCCCGCGTGATACGGCAGCGCGTCGAGACCCTGCGCGGCCAGGTAGTCGGCGGTCTGCTCGACCGACTTGCGGCTGAGCGCGTACACGATGCCAGCCGACCCCTCGGGCATCGAGCGGATGAACGTGACGAGCTGCCTCCGCGGGTCGACCTTCGGCTCGATGCGGTACTGGATGTTGGGTCGGTCGAAGCTCGCGACGAAGTGACGCGCCTGCGGCAGGCGCAGCCGCTCGGTGAGCTCCTGGTGCGTCGCGCGGGTCGCGGTGGCGGTGAGAGCCATCCGCGGCACCCCGGGGAACCGCTCGTCGAGGTCGCCGAGGGCGAGGTAGTCGGGACGGAAGTCGTGCCCCCACTGCGAGACGCAGTGCGCCTCGTCGATCGCGATGACGCTCAGAGCGCCGCGCTGGAGCAGCTGCGTCGTCTGCGGCACACTCAGGCGCTCGGGAGCGACGTAGAGCAGGTCGAGCTCACCGGCGAGGTAGGCCTGCTCGACGCCCGCGCGCTCGCCCGGAGACTGCGTGGAGTTCAGATAGGCCGCCCGCACGCCGTTGGCGATCAGGGCGTCGACCTGATCGTGCATGAGCGCGATGAGCGGGCTGACGACGAGTCCCGTTCCCGGGCGCACGAGCGCGGGCACCTGGTAGGTGATCGACTTGCCGCCGCCGGTGGGCATGAGCACGACGGCATCCCCGCCGCCGATGACATGCGAGACGATGTCGCCCTGGTCGCCGCGGAAGTCGTCGTAGCCGAAGACCTCCTTGAGTACGGTGCGGGGGTCGGCGCCGGTGAAGTCGCGGCGCGCGAGGGAGAGGACGGCGGCCGGGGCCGCCGTCGGCGCGGAGCGCGACGGCGCCGCCGCGCGGGCCGGGTTCGCGGTGCCGCGGGCCGAGGGCGGGGAATCGCTCGACGCCGCGGCGTCGGCGCGGTCGCGGGTGGCGCGGGCGACGGCAGCGCCGTAGCCGTCGAACTCGGGGGGCGGCGGCGCGTCGAAATCCTCGGGCGGGGCGAACTCGTCGGGGTTCCAGTCGAGGTCGGCGTAGGGATCGGCATCCCAGGACTGCTGCTCTCGACTCACTCGATTCACGATAGCCGCGGCATCCGACATCCCGCTCCGTGCGTTCACAGGTGCGGAGTCGCCGCGACTGTCGTCAGCACCATCGTTCGGCGAGCGTCACGACGACGTTGAGATTGCGGTTGGTCGCGACGCCGAGGAGCTTCGCCGCGCCCAGGGGATCGACGGTGCCGTCCTGGTATCCGGGCTCGAGCAGCGCGTGGACGGCGCGGCCGCGCACGAGCATGCGACCGGCGGCAGTCGCGAGGGACTCGACCCGGTCGGCGGTGTCGGCGTCGAGCTCGTCCTTGAGCAGGTACACGTAATGGCGGGCCAGGCCCGGGTTCGCCGCGCTCACGGCGAGCGCCTCGGCGGCGAGTGCGGCGAACTCGTCGGCGCGGAACGTGATCGTCGGAACGTCGAAGCCACGATCGGCCGCGTAGGCCCGCTCGAGGGTCTGCTCGAGCTTCGCGCGGGATCGCATGCGCGTGTCGAAGCGGATGTTGCCGGTGTTGATGTGCGTGACGACGTTCTCGAAGCCGGCGGCCTCGGTCACCCGGCGGATGTCGTCCTTCGGGAAGACGCGCGTCGCGCCGAGGTTGATCGCCCGCAGGAACCCGAGATGTGTGGCCACGCCCTCATCATGCCCCGGGCCCGCGACATCCGATGATCGAGCGCGCGTGCTGTGGCCGGCGCCCCGCCGTCGCCGCCCCCACCTCGCCCGTCCCGTTTCGTCCTCGCCCGTCCCGCCCCACCCCGTCCCGTCCCGTCCCGTCCCGTCGACAGGCTGAGCCGCTCGTATCGGCGGCCGCGGCACCCCGAACTCACGTACAGCCTGTCGACGGCACGGCCGGAGCGCGGCTCTGCCCAAGCCGGCCGGCCACCGCCCGAGCACCGCCCGCCGGACTTCTGTGCCGCAAACAGGCTCAGCCGCCGTATCCGGCCCCCTGCCGGCGCCGAGGTCAGATTCAGCCTGTCGACGGCACCGACGCGAGGCGCGGTTTCGCCGCACAGCCCGGAGTCTGGAATCCCGGAGGAGAGCCCGAGCACCGACGGAAACCGGAAGAGCCGGTCTCGGCCGCGTGCCGCGTGCCACGTGCCGCGAACAGGCTCAGGGGCCTCACCCGAGCCCAAACCCGACTCAGATCCACGCTCAGCCTGTCGACGGCACGGCAAGGCACAGCACCGGCACGGGCACAGCGGTCAGAGCCGGGCTGCTGCCGTCGGGCCCTGGTCAACCGTCGCAAACAGCGAGAGCCGCGCATCGCACTCGCCTGGCCCCGTTCGACCGCGTGCCACGTGCCGCGAACAGGCTCAGGGGCCTCAATCGACCCCGAACTCGACTGAGATCCACGCTCAGCCTGTCGACGGCACAACGGCCGTCCCAACACAGCCGCGCGGCCCGCCCCCAACACAGCCGCGCGGCCCGCCCCCAATACAGCCGCCCGGCCCGGCCCCACCACAGCCGCCCGGCCCGGCCCCAATACAGCCGGCCGGCCTCGGCACCGCGGCCCGCCAACACGGCGGCCGCCCGGAAGTACCGCACAGCCTGTCTACGGCGCGACCGACGACCCCGAGGTCAGAGGCGGATGACCTCGGTCACGCGCACCACGGCGGTCCCGGCCTCGACGGACTGCTCGAGGTCGACCTCGGCCCGGATGCGCCAGTCGTGGTCGCCGGCGGGGTCGTCGATGATCTGCTCGACGCGCCAGATGCCGTCGCGGGCCACGGACTCGTCGATGACGCAGAGCCCCGGCGAGCGTGCCGCCCCACCGGTGAGGATCTCGTCGTGGTCGTCGTAGTAGCGGTCGAGGACCTCCGGCCAGTCGACCTCGGGGTCGAGGGCTTCGAGCGCCTCGTCGTCTTGCAGGGCAGCGAGCTGAACGCGGCGGAACATCTCGTTGCGCACCAGCACCGTGAATGCGCGACGGTTCGTCAGCACCGACGGCGGCGCGGGCGGCACGACGGGAGCGTCGGGGTCGTCGGTCGGGTGCGCGAGCGACTCCCACTCGTCGACGAGGCTCGAGTCGACCTGCCGCACGAGCTCGCCGAGCCACTCGATGAGGTCCATGAGGTCGTCGGTGCGGGCCTCTGCGGGCACCGTCTGGCGGATCGCCCGGTACGCGTCGCTGAGGTAGCGCAGCACGAGGCCCTCGCTGCGTCCGAGTTGGTAGAACGACACGAACTCGCCGAACGACATCGCCCGCTCGAACATGTCGCGCACGACCGACTTCGGCGACAGTTCGAAGTCGCGCACCCACGGCTGGCTCGACGCGAAGGTCTCGAACGCCTGGGCGAGCAGGTCGGCGAGGGGCTTGGGCCAGGTGATCTCCTCGAGCAGCGCCATCCGCTCGTCGTACTCGATGCCGTCGCGCTTCATCGCGCCGACCGCCTCGCCGCGGGCCTTGTACTCCTGCTGGGACAGGATCGCGCGCGGGTCGTCGAGCGTCGCCTCGATCACACTCACGACGTCGAGCGCGTAGTGGCCGGTGCCGGTCTCGGCGTCGTCGGGCGACAGCAGCTCGATCGCCGCGAGCGCGAAGGGCGACAGCGGCTGATTGAGCGCGAAGTTCGGCTGCAGGTCGACCGTGAGCCTGATCGTCGACTCGCCAGAGACTGCGGATGCCGCACCCCCCGCATCCGCATTCCGTGGCGAGTCGACGGCAGAAGCAGAAGCAGAAGAAGCGGGGCGCACGACCTCGACGATGCCGGCGGCGACCAGGGTCCGGAAGATCGCCAGGGCCCGGCGGGCCAGGGCGTACTGCCGGGCGCGGGGCTCGTGGTTGTCGAAGACGAGCGAGCGGACGTTGCCGAACACGTCGCCCCCGCGCCCGATGACGTTGAGCAGCATCGCCGCCGTCAGCTGCAACTGCGGCGTGAGCGGCTCGGGCTGCGCCTCGACGAGCCGCTCGAACGAGCCCTCGCCCCAGTTGACGACGCCCGTCGGCGCTTTCTTGCGCACGATCTTCTTGCGCTTGGCGGGGTCGTCGCCGGCCTTCGCGAGGGCGACGGCGTTCTCGATCTCCCACTCCGGCGCCATCACCACGACGTTGCCGTGCGGGTCGAACCCGGCGCGTCCCGCACGGCCCGCGACCTGGTGGAACTCGCGGGCGGTGAGCTGCCGCATCCGGGTGCCGTCGTACTTCGACAGCGCGGTGATGACGACGGTGCGGATCGGGACGTTGATGCCCACCCCGAGCGTGTCGGTGCCGCAGATGACCTTCAGCAGCCCGCGCTGGGCGAGCGTCTCGACGAGGCGCCGGTAGCGCGGCAGCATCCCGGCGTGGTGCACGCCGATGCCCGCCCGCACGAGGCGCGACAGGGTCTTGCCGAAGCCGGTCGTGAAGCGGAATCCGCCGATCGCCTCGGCGATGGCATCCCGCTGCTCGCGCGTCGTGATCTTCACGCTCGACAGCGCCTGCGCACGCTCGAGCGCGGCGGCCTGCGAGAAGTGCACGATGTAGACCGGGGTCTCGCGCTCCTCGAGCAGCCGCTCGAGCACGTCGTGCACGGGGCGCCGCTCGTACGAGAAGTGCAGCGGCACCGGCCGCTCGACGCCGGTGACCAGGGCCGTCCGCCGCCCCGTACGACGCGAGAGGTCGTCGGCGAGGTCGGTGACGTCGCCGAGCGTGGCCGACATCAGCAGGAACTGCGCGCGCGGCAGGGTCAGCAGCGGCACCTGCCAGGCCCAGCCGCGATCGGGGTCGCCGTAGAAGTGGAACTCGTCCATGACGACCTGGTCGACGTCGGCGCCGGCTCCCTCGCGCAGCGCCAGGTTGGCGAGGATCTCGGCCGTGCAGCAGATGATCGGCGCCTCGGGGTTGACCGACGAATCGCCCGTCACCATGCCGACTCTCTCGGCCCCGAAGATCTCGACGAGTGCGAAGAACTTCTCGCTCACGAGCGCCTTGATCGGAGCCGTGTAGTACGTGCGCCCGCCGCGGGAGACGGATGCCGCGTGCGCGGCGACCGCGACGAGCGATTTGCCCGTGCCGGTGGGGGTGGCCAGCACCACGTTCGCCCCCGACACGAGCTCGATGACCGCCTCGTCCTGCGCCGGGTAGAGCGTGAGCCCGCGCCCCTCCGCCCAGGTGGTGAAGGCGTCGTAGATCGCGTCGTCGGAGGGATCCGGGCCGATGAGGTCGAGCAGCGGCGCGGAGGTCATCCCTCGAGTCTGCCCTACGCCCGTGGAACGGCGGTCGCCGCGTCGACCTCTCGCACGGACGCCCGGACGCGCAGCGGCATGGGCAGCAGCGACGGTGCGACCGCCTCATCGCCCGCACCGGTGTCATCCTTCGCCGCCTCGACGCGGTCGATGAGCAGCTCGACGGCTCGCTTGCCCATCGCCCGGTGGGGCAGCGCGAAGGTCGTGAGCCCCGGCCGCAGCCACTGGGCGAACGAGACGTCGTCGAACGAGACGACCGACACGTCGTCGGGCACCGCGAGGCCCCGCTCGCCGAGCGCCTGGTACGCACCCATCGCCAGGCGGTCGTTGAAGCAGATCAGGGCCTGCGGCACGACTCCTCCGTCGAGCAGCTGCGAGGTCAGCCGGAATCCCTCGGGCGGCAGCCACTGGATGACGGGGCTTCCGGATGCCGGCTCGAGCCCGGCATCCCGCAGCGCGTCGAGGATGCCGTGCAGTCGCTGTTGCGCGCCGAGCGAGAACGGCGGCACGTCGTCCTCGGTGGGGCCGGCGCCGATGAGGTGGATGTCGCGGTGGCCGCGCTCGAGCAGGTGACCGACCGCCTCGCGACCGGCGGCGTACTCGTCGGGGAGCACCCGCGGAACATCCGTCGCGCCGTCGACCTCGAGGTTGAGCAGGACGGCGGGACTGCGCGTCGCCTCGGGCGGCAGTGCCCGGCGGTGCGTGATCATCGACGCCAGAACGAGGCCGTCGACCTGCCGGTCGAACATGGCGTTGAGCAGCTGGCGTTCGAGCTGGACGTCGCCGCCGGTCTCGCCGACGAAGACGAGGAACCCGCGGGCACGGGCGGCGTCGATGGCGCCCTTGATCATCTCGCCGGCCAGGCGCGATGAGGCAACCGAGTCGGAGATGAAGGCGAGCGTGCGGGTGCTGCCCGTGCGGAGCCCGACCGAGACGGCGTTCGGACGGTATCCCAGCCGCTCGGCGGCCGCGCGCACCCGCTCCTGGAGCGCCCGCGACAGACGCAGCTCGCTGCCGCGTCCGGCGAGCACGAGGGATGCCGTCGATGCCGCGACCCCGGCCTCCGCGGCGACCTGCGCCAACGTGACGCGCTTGCGGTTCATCTCTCCCCCTCTCGCTCCGGTGCAGCTTCAGTATGCCGCGATTGCGAAGAACCGCCACTGGCTAGTACGTTTTAGCCCAGGTGCTATTTCGTGTTAGCAGCACCTGCCCCTCCACCACCCACAGAAGGTAGACGATGATGTCGACACGAATGCGACGACGTGTTCTCACCACCGCGGCGACCGGCTTCGCCGTCGCGGTCACCCTTTCGGCCTGCGCTCCGCCGAGCGCCGCACCCGCCGGCGAAGGCGCGGCATCCGGCGGTCCGATCCAGACGACCTGCGGAACGGATGACGTCACCCTCGACGCCTACGTCGAGACGGGCTTCCCGGTCTTCAGCGACCTCGCCACCGAGTTCGAGAAGCAGTTCCCGAACGTCACCGTCAACCTGCGCGAAGACCAGTTCGCCGTCATCACCCAGAACGCGCCCCGCGTGCTGGTCGACTCGCCGCCGGACATCATGCGCCTCCCCACGATCGTCGACCTGGTCGACAGCGACCTGCTCTACGACCTCGATCCCTACGCCGAGGCCTACGGATGGGACCAGTGGCCCACGTCGCAGCTCGAGCAGCTGCGCGTCGACGAGAACGGACAGCGCGGCGACGGCCCGCTGTACGGCATGGGCATCAACTACTCGGTGACAGGTGTCTTCTACAACAAGACCCTCGCTGCGCAGGCCGGCATGACCGAGCCGCCCGCGACGCTCGCCGAGCTCGACGGTTACCTGCAGGCGGCCAAGGATGCCGGGCTCACGCCCGTCGCGCAGTTCAACGGCGGCGCGACCGGAGGCCTCGCCTTCCCGCTGCAGGCGCTCATGGCCTCGTACGGTGAGCCCAGCAAGATCAACGACTGGATCTTCCTCAAGGACGACGCCACGATCGACACCCCCGAGAACCTCGAGGCGGCCGAGCACCTGAAGGGCTGGATCGATGCCGGCTACTTCGCTCCCGACATCAACTCGATGGACTACTCGCAGATGATGAGCCGCTTCATCGGCGGCGAGAGCGTCTTCATCTTCAACGGCGACTGGGAGTCGGGCAACCTCGACGCGCAGATGCCCGACAACGTGGGCTTCTTCCTCATGCCCCCGGTCGAGGCAGGCGGCCAGGTCGGCGCGATGTCGGCGCCGACGACGTACGGCGTCTCGGCCTACGCCGACGAGCCCGACTGCGCGGCCTTCTTCTTCAACTGGGTCGCCACCGACGAGAAGGCTCGCACCATCGCCGTCGAGTCCGGCGGATCGCACCCGATGGGCCCGGCCGACGCCTTCATGCCCGAGATCGCCGAGGGCAGCGTCACCGCCGAGACCCTCGCCGCCGGCGCCGAGCTCTCGGCGAACAACGGCTCGATGGACTTCATCGCCAACGCGACCGGGTCGATCTACGCCAAGACGCTGACGCCGAACCTCCAGGAGCTGTTCGCCGGAAAGCAGACCGCCGACGGCCTGCTGACCAAGGTGCAGTCCGACTACCTCAGCCAGAAGAAGGAGTAGGCCGCCCCGATGACCGTCACCGGACAGCTCGGCGACCGCCGGGCAAACCGGGACTCGTCGGCCTCTCGGCCGCGCAGGCGCCGCGTCACCATGCGGCGCCTGCGCGAGAGGTCGATCGGTCTCGCCCTGATCGCCCCCGCGCTCATCGCCTACGCGATGTTCGTGCTCATCCCCCTCGGCTCGACCGTCCAGTACTCGTTCTACGACTGGGACGGGATCACCACCGCGACGTGGGCGGGCTTCGACAACTACATCCGGATCTTCACCGACTCGACGCTGCTCGTCCCGATCCTCAACGCGCTGAAGCTCATCCTGTACTTCTCGATCGTGCCGGTCATCCTCGGGCTCGTCTCGGCCGCCCTGATCCGCAAGCTCGGCGGCAGCCGTCTGGCCGGCATCTCGCGCACCGTGCTGTTCCTGCCGCAGGTGATCCCCCTCGTCGCGGCCGGCATCATGTGGACGTGGCTGCTCGCCGCCGACGGCCTGGTGAACCAGGCCCTGCGCCTGGTGGGACTCGGCGGCGTCACCCGCGCGTGGCTCGGTGACTTCGACACCGCCCTTCCCGCCGTCGGCGTCATCGGAGCGTGGGTCTCGCTCGGGCTGTGCATGCTGCTCATGCTCTCGGGCATGACCAAGATCGACCCGGCGCTCTACGAGGCCGTCCGCATCGACGGTGCGGGCCCCGTTCGGGAGTTCTTCACGGTGACGCTGCCCGCGGTGCGCCAGGAACTCGGCGTCGCGATCCTCATCACGGTGATCAACGCCCTCCGCAGCTTCGACATCATCTACATCTCCACGCAGGGCGGTCCCGGCGGCTCGACCACCGTGCCCGGTCTCGAGATCTACTACCTGGCGTTCTTCCAGCGCGAGGTGGGGCAGGCGTCGGCCCTCGCCGTCGTGCTGACGGTGCTCGTGCTGGTGATCGTCCTGCCCCTGAACCGCATCACGCGCGGAAGCGAGAAAGACGCATGAGAACCTCCGCCGTCGAGGCCTGGACGGGCCGCATCGTCCTGATCGTGGTGATGGCGTTCACGATCATCCCGTTCATCACGCTCTTCGTCACCGCGCTCCACGAGCCCGGCACGTACCCCAAGGGCCTGTCGTGGCCCGAGACCCCGCACTGGGACAACTTCGCGCTCGCGTTCCAGTCGGCCGACATGCTCAAGATGCTCGGATCGAGCGCCCTCATCGAGCTCGGCGTCGTGCCGATCTCGCTCGTCATCGCGACACTCGCCGGGTTCGCGCTGGGCCACCTGCGGGTGCCCTTCGCCCGTGCGATCTTCGTGCTGTTCGTCCTCGGCCTGACGCTGCCCTTCGAGGGCATCATCGTGCCGATCTACTACCAGATGAAGGGCTACGGCCTCCTCAACACCCAGCTGGCGATCGTGCTGCCGCTCATCGGCCTGTTCATGCCGTTCGCCGTGATGTGGATGCGGGCGCACTTCGTCAACATGCCGCACGAGCTCACCGAGGCCGCGCGCATCGACGGCGCCACGACATGGCAGCTGTTCTGGCGCATCCACGTGCCCCTGTCGGGCCCGGCGATCTCGTCGCTCGCGATCCTGCTGTTCCTGTGGACCTGGAACCAGTTCCTGCTCGCGATCGTCCTCGTCGACGACCCGACCAAGCGGACCATGGCCGGAGCGCTCGGCGCGTTCCAGGGCCAGTGGGGCACCGACATCCCGCTGCTGTGCGCCGGGTCGATCCTCATTCTGCTGCCGACGCTGCTGGTGTTCCTCATCTTCCAGCGTCAGTTCGTGGCGGCTCTGCTGCAGGGGGCGGTGAAGGGATGACGGATGTCGCACGACCGCCCTTCGACGACGCCGTCGCGCGTGCTCTCGTCGAGTTCGACGACCTCGTGGTCGTGTCGATGACGAGCGCGGAGATCCCGCGCGTGCGCGAGTCGGGGGTCGCGGCTCCGCTCGCCGAGCTCACCGCGCACGGCGCCTTCGATCGCGACGAGCTGCTCGTCCCCGGGTGGCGTGAGGACGACCCGCCGGTGGGCGTCGTCGTCTACACGCCCGCCGTCGTGCGCCGGCCGGCGCCCGTCATCCTGCACCTGCACGGAGGCGGCCTCATCGCGGGGAACGCCGACTCGGACATGCCGGCCACGGCGGAGCTCGCCGAGCGCACCGGCTGCGCGGTCGTCTCGGTGGAGTACCGGCTCGCCCCCGAGCACCCGTACCCCGCAGCCCTCGAGGATGCCGCTGCCGCCCTTCGCTGGCTGGCCGGGCCCGACGCCCCCGCCGCCCTGGACGGCGACCGCATCATCGTCGCGGGGGTCAGCGCCGGGGGCGGTCTCGCCGCGGCCACGGCCCTGTTCGCCCGCGATCGGGGCGGTCCGCGCATCGCGGGCCTCGTGCTGCTGTGCCCCATGCTCGACCACCGCTCCGACTCGGACTCGGCACGGCAGATGGCGGGTCACGGCTCGTGGGACCGCGACGCCAACGCGACCGCCTGGGCCGCCTACCTGGCCGATGTCGACGGCGATGTCCCGCCGTACGCGTCGCCCGCCGTGGCCGACTCGCTCGCTGGACTGCCTCCGACCTTCATCGACGTCGGCTCGGCGGAGACGTTCCGCGACGAGTGCGTCGCCTTCGCCCGCCGGATGTGGGCCGACGGCGGCGACGCCGAGCTGCACGTCTGGCCCGGCGGGGCGCACGCGTTCGACTTCCTCGCGCCGTGGACCGTCCTCGCGCGCGACGCGCGGCGCGCCCGTGAAGACTGGCTGCGCCGCCTGCTCCACCGCATCTGACCCCCGGAAGAACTCCCGACCCATGAACCCTGACTCCCCCCAGCTCATCACCTACGTCGACCGCCTCGGCGGCACCGTCGCCGGCATCCGCGACCTGCTCGCGACCCGGCTGTCCGGCGCCTTCGGCGGCGTGCACCTGCTGCCCTACTTCACCCCGTTCGACGGCGCGGACGCCGGCTTCGACCCGGTCGACCACGCGTCGATCGATCCGCGGCTGGGCACCTGGGACGACGTCCGCGCGCTGAGCGAGACCCACACGGTCATGAGCGACCTCATCGTCAACCACGTCTCCGCCGACTCGGCAGCCTTCGCCGACGTCCGCCGACGGGGCGATGCCTCGCCGTTCGCGCCGATGTTCCTCACGCTCGACTCCGTCTTCCCCGGCGGCGTCACCGAGGCCGACCTGACCCGCATCTACCGCCCGCGCCCGGGCCTCCCCTTCACCGCCATCGTCCTCGGCGACCGGATGCGGCTCGTGTGGACCACGTTCACGTCGGAGCAGATCGACATCGATCTCCGCACCGACGCCGCCTGGGAGTACCTGACCGCGGTCATCGACGCGCTCGTCGCGGGCGGCACCTCGATGCTCCGGCTCGACGCCGTCGGCTACACGGGCAAGGAGGCCGGCACGAGCTGCTTCATGACGGAGGCCACCGAACGTTACACGCAGCGCATCCTCGAGCTCGCCCACGCTCGGGGCGCCCAGGTGCTGCTCGAGATCCACGGCCACCACACGCAGCAGATCGCCATCGCGCGGACGGTCGACTACGTCTACGACTTCGCGCTGCCGCCCCTCGTGCTGCACGCGCTGCACGCGCGCGACTCACGCCCGCTCGAGCGCTGGCTCGAGATCCGACCCGCCAACTCCATCACGGTCCTCGACACCCACGACGGCATCGGCATCATCGACGTCGGCGTGAGCGATCTCGCCCCCGGCGAGCCGGGACTCCTCGAACCCGCGCAGATCGACGCGCTCGTCGAGGCGATCCACGACGCCAGCGGCGGTACCAGCCGCCAGGCGACCGGGGCCGCGGCATCCAATCTCGACCTGTACCAGGTCAACTGCACGTTCTACGACGCTCTCGGCCGCGACGACCGGCGCTATGCGCTCGCACGGCTGCTGCAGATCATGACGCCGGGCATCCCGCAGGTGTACTACGTCGGGCTCCTCGCCGGCGAGAACGACATGGAGCTGCTGACGGCCACCGGCGTCGGCCGCGACGTCAACCGGCACCACTACACACC
This sequence comes from Microbacterium sp. Yaish 1, assembly GCF_002245215.1. Classification (GTDB taxonomy): domain Bacteria; phylum Actinomycetota; class Actinomycetes; order Actinomycetales; family Microbacteriaceae; genus Microbacterium. The sequence goes on along the minus strand of NZ_NPMR01000001.1, from coordinate 1,629,518 downwards.
CGACGAAATCGAGGCCGCTCTGGCGCGACCGGTCGTCGGGCTCCAGCTCGACGCGCTCCGGCTGCGCGCCACCCACCCCGCCTTCGCCGGCACGTTCTCGCACGACGTGCGAGACACGCACGGCGAGCTGCGGTGGGATGCCGCCGACGCGTCGGTCACGCTCGGCTTCGATCTCGACGACGCATCGTTCCAGCTGACGGCGACCGACGGCTCGGCGACGAGCACCTGGTCGCACGCGCGTCTCGCGGGAGACTGAGCCGAGGCGGGTGGGGCGGGCGACCGCCTCACGCGCAGCATCAGCCGGCCGCGCCGGCATCCTTCGCGGCCAGCACCCGGCCGCACGACTCGTCCACCCGCGCGGCGAACTCCCGATCGGACTCGGCCCGCGAAAGCACCGCGTCGTACATCGCGGGGAGCACCGTCGGATCGGCCGACGCGAGCACTATGTCGACCCCCGCCGACAGCGCCTCGACGGCCCGATCGCCCGGCGCGACGATCTCCGCGGCGGCCGCGGCCGAGAGGTCGTCGGTGATCACGACGCCGTCGAAGCCGACGCGGTCGCGCAGCAGGTCGAGCACCGCCGATGAGAACGCGGCCGGGTGGTCGGGATCGATGTTCTGATAGCGCGCCGTGCCGACCATCACGAGCGACGGGCCGGATTCCGTGAGCGCGCGGTACACGTCGACATCCGGCGAGTCCGCCGAGACCGCCGTGTCGAGCACCTCCGCGGTGTAATCGGTGTTGGCATCCACCCGCCCGAGCCCCGGGAAGTGCTTGAACGTCGGCAGCACGCCCGATGCGCGCATCCCGTCGGCGAACGCGCCGGCGCCCGCGGCGACCGTCTGCTCGTCGTAGCCGTACTGCCGGCCGAGCGCACCGATGGGCGGGTTGTTCAATCGGGTGTCGGCGCTCGTGACGATGTCGGCGACGGGGGCCAGATTGACGTCGATGCCCGCAGCCGCCAGCTGCCCGCCCCACGTGGTGGCCGCGGTGCGGAGCGCGTCGGGGCCGAGGTCGGCCTGCCGGATGGCGTAGGGCATCTCGTCGAACCCGGGTCCGCTCAGCACCTGAACCTCGCCGCCCTCCTGATCGGTCGCGACCCAGAGCTTCGGCGAGCCCTCCGGCGCAAGGTCGCGGAACTGCGCGACGAGAGCCGCCGTGGCCTCGACTCCCGAGCTCGAGCGGCCGTGCAGGAAGAGGCCGCCGACGCCGCGATCGCGGATCGCCGCTGCGGCATCCGGCGAGACCGTGTCGACGGGCGTGCCCACCATGAGCACCTGGCCGACGCAGCCCTCGAGCCCGAGAGCCGCGGCGGGATCGGGTGAGGCTGTGGGGGTCGGGCTGGCGGGAGCTGTCGAGCTCGGGACGGGGGTCGACGGGTCGGCCGGTCCCGGGCTCGGGGGCGCAGCCGACGGCGAGCGCCAGCATCCCGGCCAGGCCAGCGGCGAACGCGGAACGGGCAGCGCGCGAGGCGGCGGGGGTGCGGGTCATTCCTCCATGGTCACCCGGTCAGCAGCAGCGCGCACCCGGGTTGCGGTCCTGGTCGTCCATGCGCTGGCGCCAGAACTGCCGCTCGGTGAGGGGTTGGGTGTCGGGGTGCGTCCGGCGCTGGTGCGCGAGGTACGTCGCATACGCGTTGTCGCCCATGAGCGAGGTGACGTACCAGTGCACGGCGCGGGCGGCGCGGAGGACGGCCCGACCGGCGCGCGCGCACAACTCCTTCGATCCGGTGCGCGGCGGCGCGGAAACCGCGGTTCCCGGGCCGAGAGGCGCCGATTCTGAGGAGTTGTGCGCGAGCGTCATCGGTCAGTGCCCCCGGCGGGCGGTCTCGGCCCGTTCCTCGGCGAGCAGCGGCTCCCACTCCCTCTCGAGCTCGCGCTCGGGGGCGGTGGGGATGAAGCCGGCGGGCGCGAAGCGGCGAGAAGGCACGGCGGGGTCTTCGGTCTCCTCTCCTCCGCCGCGCACGATCGCACGAACGGCCACCACGACGGCCGAGACGATCACGATGATCGCGAGGACCACGAACACGATCGACAGGGTGCCCTGGACGCCGGTGTTGCGGATGACCGCCTCCACCGTCGCCACCGGCCCGAGGCTCTCGTCGCCCGACGCGAGGGCGTCGCGGTAGCGGAAGTGGTTCGCCCAGTAGCCGATCGCGGGCACCGGCGAGAAGATCTTGTACGCCGACGCGGTGATCGTCACGACCGCGGTGAAGGCCAGCGGCACGGCGATGATCCAGATCCACTTCACGTACGAGCGCCCGCGCTTCGCGACGATCGCGAGGACGACGGCGAGCGCGATCGCCGCGAGCAGCTGGTTGGCGATGCCGAACAGCGGGAAAAAGGTGTTGATGCCGCCGAGCGGGTCGGTGACGCCGAGGATCAGGATGGCGCCCCACCCGGCGACCATGATCGCCGTCGTGATCCACACGCCCGGACGCCACGACACGTCGCGGAATCTCGGGATCCAGGCGCCGATGGAGTCCTGCAGCATGAAGCGGGCGACGCGGGTTCCGGCATCCACGGCGGTGAGGATGAACAGCGCCTCGAACATGATCGCGAAGTGGTACCAGAACGACATCATCGCCTGGCCGCCGAGGGCCTGTTGCATGATGTGCGCGAGCCCGAGGGCGAGGGTCGGCGCCCCGCCGGTGCGCGAGACGATCGACTCCTCGCCGACGTCGGCCGCGGTCGAGATCAGCAGATCGGGCGTGATCTCGACCCCGGTGAGACCGAGCGAGTTGACGAAGGCGACCGCACCCTCGACGGTGCCCCCGGTCGCCGCCGAGGGCGCGTTCATCGCGAAGTAGATGCCCTGGTCGATCGAGATCGCGGCAACGAGCGCCATGATCGCGACGAACGACTCCATGAGCATGCCGCCGTAGCCGATGAAGCGCGTCTGACGCTCCTTCTCGACGAGCTTCGGCGTCGTCCCCGAGGCGATGAGCGCGTGGAATCCCGAGAGCGCGCCGCAGGCGATCGTGACGAACAGGAACGGGAAGAGCGGGCCGGCGAACACCGGGCCGAGTCCGTTCTCGCCGAAGATCGTCACCGCCGGCACCGAGATCTCGGGTCGGACGAGCACGATCGCCCCGGCGAGCATGACGATGACGCCGATCTTCATGAAGGTCGACAGGTAATCGCGGGGAGCGAGCAGCAGCCACACCGGCAGCACCGCGGCGATGAAGCCGTAGATGATGATGCCCCACGCGATGACGGTGCGGTCGAGGTGGAAGATCTCCTGACCCCAGGCCGTGTCGGCGACCCATCCGCCCGCGATGATCGCGCCCATCAGCAGCACGAACCCGATGATCGACACCTCGGTGACCTTGCCGGGCCGGAGGTAGCGCAGGTAGACGCCCATGAAGAGGGCGATCGGGATCGTCATCGAGACCGAGAAGACGCCCCACGGGCTCTCGCCGAGCGCGTTCACCACGACGAGCGCGAGGATCGCGACGATGATCAGCATGATGAGCAGGGATGCCACGATCGCGGCGGTCCCGCCGATGCGCCCGAGCTCCTGACGGGCCATCTGCCCGATCGTCCGGCCGCCCCGGCGCATCGAGAAGAAGAGGACGGTGTAGTCCTGCACGGCGCCCGCGACGACGACGCCGACGATGATCCAGATCGTCCCGGGCAGGAAGCCCATCTGCGCGGCGAGCACCGGACCGACGAGCGGACCGGCGCCGGCGATCGCGGCGAAGTGGTGGCCGTAGAGCACACGGCGGTCGGTGGGGACGTAGTCCTTGCCGTCCTGCTTGACCTCGGCCGGTGTCGCCCGCCGGTCGTCGGGGCGCAGCAGGTAGCGCTCGATCACCTTCGAGTAGAAGCGGTACCCGATGAGGTAGGTGCACACGGCGGCGAACACGAACCAGATCGCGTTGACCGTCTCGCCGCGGACGACGGCGAGCATGACCCACGCGAGTCCGCCGAGCAGGGCGATCGCGATCCAGATCACGACCTTGAGCGGCGTCCAGCGCGCGGCGGCACGGTGCTGCTCGTCGGAGACGGCGACCGGCGGCAGTTTCGGATCAGTGGCGATGTCGGACGAGGATCGAGGCATCGGTTCTCCTGGGGGAAGGCGCTTCATTGCGTTTTCCCAGCTTAGGCGGACGCTCCGAGGCAATCCCGGTATTCGGTCGTAATGGTCTCGACCGGCCTTACCGTGGAGGTGATCGAGAGGAGATCACCATGACCGACGAGACCCCCACCGTGATCCGCAACGACGAGCAGGACCGCTACGACCTCCACGTCGGCGACGTGACCGCGGGTTTCGCCGCCTTCCGGCGCGACGACGAGGGGCGCCTGGTGTTCGATCACACCGAGGTCGACAAGGCCTTCGGTGGGCGCGGCCTCGGCAAGGCGCTGGCCGCCGATGCCCTCGCCGACGTCGCACGCCGTGGCGAGACCGTCGTTCCCGAGTGCCCGTTCATCGTGAAGTTCCTGCGTGAGAACGAGGTGTCGGGCCTGAAGATCGCGTGGCGCGACGAGGATGCCGCCGACGCCGCTGCCCCGGCGGAACCGTCGGCGTGACCCGCTTCGACGCCGAGACGGCGCCCGTCGACGAAGACCCGGGGGCCGGATCCCCCGGGCCCCGGCGGGCGCTGCTCGAGGCGCGCGAGGTGCCGCTCGGCGGTGTGCGGGCGATGTCGGTGCACCGCTTTCTGCCACAGCGCGATCTGCCGCTTGTCGGCGCCTGGTGCTTTCTCGACCGGTTCGGCCCGCAGCGCACGCGGATGCGTGTCGAGCCGCATCCGCACATCGGACTGCAGACCGTCACCTGGCCGCTCGCCGGCGAGGTGCACCACCGCGACACGCTCGGCAGCGACGTCGTCATCGAGCGCGGGGCGCTCAACATCATGACCAGCGGTGCCGGCATCGCCCACTCCGAGTACTCGGTCGGCGACGAGCCGATCCCGCTCGACGCCCTGCAGCTGTGGGTGGCCCTCCCCGAGGAACGTCGCCACGGCGCCCCCGACTTCGAGCGTCACGTCGGCCTGCCCGAGCTCGACCTCGGCGGCGGGGCCACGGCGACCGTCGTCGTCGGCGAGCTCGCCGGAAGCGCCTCGCCCGCGACGATGCACACGCCGATCGTCGGCGCCGAACTGCGACTGCCCGCCGGGGCGGTCGTCGACCTGCCCCTCGAGACCGCGTGGGAGTACGCCGTCGTACCGGTCTTCGGATCGGTGCGGGTCGACGGCACGGATGCGGCGGATGCTGACGCGGATGCTGGGGCGCAGGATGCCGTCGCGCCCGGCGCTCTGCTGTACCTCGGCGACGGACGCCGCGGCATCCGTCTGACCGCCGGAGACGAGGAGGCGACGGTGTTCCTCCTGGGCGGGGAGCCGTTCGGCGACGAGATCGTCATGTGGTGGAACTTCGTCGGCCGCAGCCACGACGAGATCGAGGTCGCGCGCGAGGAGTGGGAAACAGCATCCGATCGGTTCGGCCACGTCGTCGGCCACGGCGACGAGCGCATCCCCGCCCCGCCGCTCCCGCACGTGCGGCTGACGCCCCGCCGCCGGCGGCTCTGACCCCGGGGCTCATGCTTCCGCGACCCGCGCGGCTGTCGCGTCGTCGCCGGTCACCGCGACCATTCCGTCCGTCGATACGCGCTACGGGGCACTTGCCCGCAACAGGTCATCAATCGATGTGTCCATGGAGTCCTCCTCGGTGCTCACCGAGTACATGGCCGGACCTCGGTCGAACGTTGCACGACAGCGAGAAGTCGTTATGGGCGAGCCGGGCGCGGCCGACCAGCCTAGAGCTGAGCGCGGAGTCAGAACTCGAAGATCTTCGTCACCTCGTCTGAGATGAGCACCGCGTACGGGAGGCCCTTCAGCTCCGCTGGCTCCAGCTCGATGCCGCGCACTCGTGCGGCTTCCGCATACTCCTCCCAGGGGAACGACTCGCCGCCCACTCCGTCTGCCCGAACGAGGTCGAGCACTTCATCGATCACGTCTTGCGCAGCGCGCTTCCAGCTCACGGGCCTGGCGCCGCTGAGGTGCCGCCCAGTACTCATCGGCTGAGCGCAGAGGCACATACCGAATCTGCTCGTCTCCGTCGGCATCCGAAGCGCTGGGCGATCTCACCCCCACACCGTAGCGGCGCCCTGCCCGCGGCGTGTCGACGCCGACAGCTTCGGCCGCGCGCCAGGAGACGTGAACGATCTAGCGGACGGCGGCCAGGCCCTCCTGCTCCTCGTCCGTCGTCAGCCCCGAGCGCCGAGCCCGGTCGGGGCCGCGCGAAAGCTCGTCCGTGAGCGGGGACCCGTCTCATGCCCGCCAGTCAACAGGCGCCGACCGACACGGAGGAGTCACCTTCGCTGTCGGCGCAAACTGCGCCGGGTCCGCGCGGGCGAAGCACGGTTGTTGAATGGTCGGATGAGCGCTCTCACCGACTACATCGCAGCCTGGAAGACCAACGACACCGAGCGGATCGTCGAGACCGTCACCGAGGATGTCGTGATCACCGAGAGCTTCGGGCCGGTGTACTACGGCCGGGAACGCGTGCGGCAGTGGTGCGAGAAGTGGAACGAGCAGGGGTCACGCGTGCTCGACTGGACGATCACGAACGAGTTCCAGGCCGGAGATCGCCTCGTCGCCGAGTGGCGGTTCGAGTACCACCAGAACGGTGAGGACCGGACGCTTCTGGGAGCGACGATCGCGACCCAGCGCGACGGCAGGATCGCCGAGCTTCGCGAGTACGCCGTCACCGACGATCTCTACACCTGGGAAGGCGATTGGAAGTGACCGCCGCCGCGACCGGAGGCCTCGCCCGGATCCGTCGCGCAGGCCGACGTGGTCGACGACTTGCGCGCAAGGCCCGGGGCGGGACACGACGCCGCGATCACCGCAGCCGGAGTGCCCCGCATCCGCTGCACGGCGCGAGCGAGCAGAGGCACTGCCCAGAACACAGCGAGCGGCACGACGACTGTGATCACCAAAGCTGTCCTCGCGACATCGGGCCAGCCAGCGGTCATCGGAGCGATGAGAGCCGACACTCCGAGCGAGAGCGGCAGGATCACGGCCCACGTCACGAGTGCTTGCAGAGGTCGCGGAAGCGGTCGCATGAGGATCTCCAAACGTTCGGTTGGAATAACGCTATCAGAATCCAACTGAACGGTTGGCGTTTGTTCACGTCGCCGGCGACGGGCGTGACGTCATCCGCGAGGCTGATGCCGCTCATCCAGGCGAGCGACGACGCGGACGACGGCGGTTCGTAGCGTCGATGTCATGACGAAGCCCCGCCTTCCCCGTGACCTCCCGCCCGGCGCCGCCGCCCTCGGCATGGCAGCCATCCTGCTGACCCTGTCGGGCTGCGCCGCCATCGATTCGGTCGCCTACGGTCGAGCGGAGAGCTCCTACGCGACGGCCCAGGAACTCGCGCAGGCGCGCGGCGAAGCACCGGCGTGGCTGCCGCCCGACGCTCGCGAGATCACACGGGTCGTGTCGACCCGCGCCGAGGCCGAGTCGATCGTTTTCTCGAGCGACACGGGCCTCGTAGGGTGCGAGGACGTCGAGCGGACCTCCGCTCCGACCATGGAGATCGCCTCGGCTCCCGATGTCTACGCCATCGATCGCGTCTCCGTCTGCGCCGAGTGGGCGGTGGCGGAGAGCGACGGGACGTTCTACGCCTGGACTCCGGCGCAGGAGGCCGCGACCAAGACTTCCTGAAACGGCCTCAGCGCCGCGTGAGGTTGCCGTCGGCCCATTCGCCGAGCTGGCTGAGGATCGGCACCAGGCGCGAGCCGGCCTCGGTCAGCGCGTAGGTGACCGCGACGGGCGGTCCCGGCTCGACCCGCCGGACGACCAGTCCGACATCGGTGAGCTCGGTGAGCCGGTCGGAGAGCACCGCGTCGCTGATGCCGGCGACGGCGCGACGCAGGCCGACGAACGAGAGCTCGCCCTGTCCGAGCACGTCGACGATCATGCCGTTCCACCGCTTGCCGAGCACTGAGAACGCGTGCGACACCGCGGCGTCGCACTGTCGCGCGTCATGGGGCTCGGTCATGCCTCCATCGTACGTGTGCTACCGTTCCCGAAGCCGCTTTGTTTTTCATAGCCACTCTGATCGGAGAAGCGGATGACCCTGTTCCGCCTGGATGCCAGCATCCTCCCCGCCACCTCGGCCAGCCGTGAGCTGGGCGACCTCGTCGAGGCCGAATGGCTCGCCGCCCACCCCACCAGCTCCGTCGTTCGCCGCGACATCGCCGCCGACCCGATCCCCGCGACTGCTTGGCGCGACGCCGTGACCGCGGGCTTCACGCCCGCCGATCAGCAGACCGATGGCCAGCGCAACGCGATCGCGCTGCGCGAGCAGCTGGCCGACGAGCTGATCGGCGCCGACGCCCTGCTCTTCACCGTGCCGCTGTACAACTACGGCGTCTCGCAGCACGTGAAGACGTGGTTCGACCTGGCCTACACCGACCCGCGCATCGACCCGCAGGGAACCGCTCTGCGCGGCAAGCCGGCGACGCTCGTCACGGTGCTGGGCGGCAACTACGAGGCCGGCAGCCCCAAGGAGGGCTGGGACCACTCGACCGGGTGGCTTCGGCGCGTCTTCGAAGACGTCTGGGGGCTCGACCTCACGGTCGTCCACCGTCCCTTCACGCTCGTCGGCGTGAACCCCGCGCTCGACGCCTTCACCGAAGCGGCCGCCGAGCTGCGCGCGAACGCCGAGCGGGATGCCGTCAGCGCCGGCCGCACGCTCGCCGCATCCCTCACCGCCTGAAACACGACGTCGGGTCGCCCGTGACGACGGGGCGCCCGGACCGAAGTCCGAGCGCCCCGCGCGACCGCACCGCAGTGCGTCAGCCGGTCATCACCACAGGACGACGAAACCGCTGAGCCCCAGCGATCCCTCGATCGTGTCGCTGCCGTTGTAGGTGGCGACGACGACCTTCAGCCCGCGCGACTGCCGGGGCAGTTCGACCCGCGCCGTGCCGTCGACGACATCCGCGCTGTACCGGGTCGAGTTCACCCAGATGTCGACGGTTCCCGTCGCGGGGGCGCCCCCGGTCGGCGTGACCTTCACCGAGACGACGTAGGGCTGCGAGGCCGTTCCGACGTAACGGTTGAGCGACACGGTGGTCGCCGAGGCGAACTTGACGAACACCTCGTTCGAGACCGCGGTTCCGGTCTGGGGGTTGCCCTCCGCCGTCGCGGTGACCCGCACCGACAGCGCCGTGCCGACATCGGCGCGCGTCACCTTGTACGACGCCGAGGTGGCACCCTCGATGGGCTCACCACCGCGAAGCCACTGGTAGGCGACGCTGACCTCTGCGGGGTCCCACTCACCGGCGGTCGCCTTCAAGGTGCCTCCGACCTTCGCCGAACCCGACACCTCGGGAGCGACGACCGCGACCGGCGCCCCCTGGCCCGACTCGACCTCGACGATCGTCCGGATCGAAGACTCGCCGTAGCGAACGACGCCGAGGTACGACGTCTCGGGCTCGAGGCCCGCCCACGACAGGGTGTAGGTCGCCTTCTCGCCCTGCACCGTCGGCAGCGGGTCGGGGGACGCGGTGAACTCGCCGCCCGTCGCTCCCGCCGCCACGACCGCAGTGGTGAGGTCGTAGGTGAAGGGCTCGCTGAACGAGTACCGGTTGACCTTGACCAGGTACGTGCCCGCGGTGGGAGTCGTGAGCGAGACGGCCTCGTTGGCGGATGCCGTCGCCGACGACCACTGCTCGTAGTAGCGCAGGTCGTCGGGGCTGACCACGCGGTACACGGTCATATCGAGGTCGGTCGTCTCCGTCGCCTCGGTCTCGACGGCGAACCGCGCGAACTCGGTGCCCTCCGGGACGTCGACGATCTCATAGGTGTTGAAGCCGGCCTCACCCTCGTCGTAGAACGAGTCCTGGTCACCGGAGTGGCCGGGCACCTCGGGGAAGTCCGGGTTCACGCGCAGCTCCTGCGGCACGAGACCCGACAGGCCGAGGTCGATCTCACCCGTCAGCGACGGCGCGACCGTGACGTCGACCGAGCCGGTCGTGCCGGTGCCCGACACGGACTCGGGAGCATCGACCGGCACCGGGAACACCGCGATCGGCGAGCGCACGTCGTTCGCCCCGCCCGTCCAGGTGAGGAAGCCGGTGGCCCACTCGCCCATCGGAGCGTCGACGCGCGACAGCGTGATCTCGACCGTGGCCGACTCGCCGGCCCCGAGGGTCACCGACGACGGCGAGACCTGCACGTCGACGCCGGGAACGGATGCCTGCGCCTCGTACGTCCCGGCCTCGGTCGCCGTGATCGTACGGGTCACCGTCTGCGGCGCGCCGAGCGCACCGACGCCGATGGACGGCAGGTTGAGGTCGCTCGGGTCGATCGGGTCGACACCGAAGTCGCGCAGCCCCAGGCCCTGCAGGTAGGCAGCCCAGTCGGCCGGACCGTTCAGGTAGAGCAGTCCCGGCTCGAAGTACTTCGTCGGGTCTGTCTGACCGGCCCCCTGCGTGAACGGGTCGGTGACGGTGCCGCCTGCGGCATCCACGGTGTCGTACGCGGTGGTCATCATCGCCGACTTCACCTCGGCGGGCGTCGCCTGAGGGTGCTCGCCGAAGTAGAGCGCGGCGAGTCCGGCGACGTGCGGCGACGACATCGAGGTGCCCGAGAGGATGCCGAAGGTCGGGTCCTCGCCGATGCCGTTCTCGGTGGCCGCGAGGATCGCGACGCCGGGAGCGGTGATGTCGGGCTTGATGACGTCACTGCCGTCGGCGAGCATCGGTCCGCGGCTCGAGAAGCCCGCCACCTGAGGAACCGGGGTCTCGGTGCCGGTGACGTTCTCGCCGATCAGGGTGACGACGCGGTCGGTGCCGCCCTGGACGTACTCGAGCACGGCCGGGCGGGCGGTGTCGGCGACGTGCACGGTGGGAACCGAGTGGAAGTCGTTGTCGAGCGAGGCGGGGGTGACGTTGGTCAGGATCATGCCGATGCCGCCGGCCTCTTCGACCGCCTGCGACTTCTCGATGCGGGCGTTGGAACCGCGGTCGCAGACGACGATCTTGCCGGTGACCTTCGCCGGGTCGAGCGAGCCGAGCAGACAGAGCTCGGGTGTCGTGGCGCCGGCCAGGCCGGCATCGCCGGCGAACACGGACGGGCCCGAGATCGTGTCGCCGAAGCCGACCGAGACGGATGCTCCCGCGAACTGCGCGGCGGACGTGTCACCCTCCTCGCCGAGCCGGACGGTGCCCTCCCACGTCGGGATCGTGGATGCCGCGACCGTGGCGTACCACGGCGACGCGTGGTCGGCCGTGACCGGGTCGGGTCCGGAGTTGCCGGCGCTCGTCGCGACGAAGACACCGGCCGCAGCCGCGTTGAAGAACGAGATGTCTTCCGGCGCGAGCACGGTCGTGGCCGAGCCGCCGCCGATCGAGTAGTTGATGACGTCGACGCCGTCGGCGACGGCCTGGTCGATCGCGGCCAGCAGATCGCTCAGGGCGCAGATGTCGTCGGTCGTCACGAGCGGGTCGGGCCCGACGTAGCAGGCCTTGTACGACGCGACCTTGGCAGCCGGTGCGACGCCGGAGATCGAGCCGAAGTCGATTCCCTCGACGGTGGCCTCGACGCCGTTGTTGCCCGCGGCGGTGCTCGCGGTGTGCGATCCGTGTCCGTCGCCGTCCCGCGGCGACAGGTGGTCGTCGGCGAACGAGAACCCGTTGGCGGCGGCGCCGTCGCCGAAGTAGTGCGCGGCGATGAGCTTGGTGTTCAGGAGCGACGGGTCCCAGGCATCCTTCGTTCCGGCGCCCTGGTCGACGACCGTGCTGCGGAACTCGCCGCCGTCGGCCTTCGTGAACACGACCTCGTCGCCGTCGCGGTAGGGCTGCTCGCCCGGCGAGGTTCCGAGCGCGTCGCCCGCGAACGCCGGATTCTCGGGCGCGATGCCCGTGTCGACGACGCCCACGACGACACCCTCGCCCGCCGCGTCGATCCCGCCGACCTTCTCCCAGACGCCGCCGGCGCCCTCGAGCCCGAGGAACTCGGTCGACGGCACGGCGTCGACGTGACGGATCTCGTCGGGGAAGACGCCGAGCACGCCCTTCTTGGCGGCGAGCTTGCCCGCCTGGTCGGCGCTCAGCTGAGCCGCGAACCCGTTGAGGGTGGTCTGGTAGGTCGCGTCGGGCGTCGCGCCGACCTCGCTCGCGACCTCTTCTTGACGCTGCTCGAGGAAGCCGGAGTAGTCGGTGACGGCGCGCGACTGAGCGTCGAGACGCTCGCCCTCGTCGGGCTTGGTCGGCGCGAGGCCGGCCTCGCCGCCCTCATAGGTCGCGACAGGAGCCTCATCGAGCAGGACGATGTAGCGCCCGCTCTCGCTCTCGATCGGAACCGGGATGTTCACCCCCTCTCCCGTTGCAGCAAAGGATGCCGTTGCGGCAGAGCTCGTGAACAGTGCGGCCAGGGATAGGGCCGCGACTGTTCGCAGGGTGGTGCGAACCATGTGCGCTCCAGTGGGGGGATGGATGAGCAGTCCGCGCGGCGTCGTCGGCGCGCGGTGAAGTCAACCTAGCTCACAGTTCCGACACAAGGAACCCTCGGCTTTCATTCAGGTCACGGAAGCAGCGCCCCGACCGGCGCATTTCTCACGGCCGGGGAGGGAGGCGCCGTGCGCGCGTCCCATAGGCTGGGCGGGTGGCCCCGGCATCCCGTCTCTCCACGCGCGTTCTGCTCGTCTGCGCTGCCATCGGAGTCGCCACGGGTCTGCTCGGCGGCATCGAAGGATGGCTCGCCGCCCCCGTCATCACGGGTCTGCCGATCGTCTACGGCTTCCTCCTCGGCATCCACGTGCTGCCCGGGATCGTCGCGCAGGAGACCCTGCGCCTGCCCTGGGTCGCGCTCATCACGCACCTGATCGCGGCGCTCGCGTCGTCGGCGGTCGCGCCGCCCTACACGTTCCAGTTCCTCGGGACCGCCGTGCTGTTCGGCGGTCTGCAGGAGGGCGTCGCCGCGCTCGTCCGCTACCGCTCGTGGGCGCCGTGGCGGTTCTTCGTCTCGGGTCTCGTGATCGGCGTCGTCGTCGCCCTCGCGGTGTTCTTCGCCGCTCACCTCAGCGCCCTCCCGCTGTGGGCCCAGATCACGTACCTGACTCTCGCCGTGCTCGGCCCCGTCGTCTGGACCGCGATCGGGCTGTGGATCGGCGTCGGCCTGCGCCGCGCCGGCGTCGCCCGTCGCTGAGCACCCCCGCCGGCCTTTCCGGGCCAAGTTAGGGTCGGCTAAGCTAATCGCATCCGATCCGATCCGAGGACGCCCGTGACATCCGCCGCATCCGGTGCCGCCACGGCGGGAACGCCGGTCGCCGCGACCGCATCCGCGCCGTTGCTCGCTGTGCGCGATCTCGCGGTGACCTACGAGGGATCGGATGCCGCGGCTACCCGCGGCGCCTCGTTCTCCGTCGCTCCCGGCGAGGTCGTGCTGCTCCTCGGGCCGAGCGGTTCGGGCAAGTCGACGGTCGCACTGACGCTCAACGGGCTGATCCCGCAGTCGATCCCGGCGACGACCGAGGGCACGGTGCTCGTGTCGGGCGAGGATGCCACGGCCACCCCGATCCCCCGGCTCACGACGCGCGTCGGCATGGTCTTCCAGGACCCCGACGCGCAGCTGGTCACCGGCACCCTGCTCGACGAGGTGGCCTTCGGCCCCGAGAACCTGCGGCTGCCCGTCGACGATGTCCTCGCGCGGAGCGAGCGGGCGCTGCGCCGAATGGGGCTCTGGGAGCGGCGGCACGAGAACCCCGACCGTCTCTCCGGAGGCGGACGCCAGCGCCTCGCGATCGCGTGCGCGCTCGCGATGGAGTCGCCCCTGCTCGTGCTCGACGAGCCCACGGCGAACCTCGACCCCGAGGGCATCGAAGACGTCTACGCCGCCCTGGGCGAGATCGCTGCCGCCGGCGACCGGGCGATCCTGCTCGTCGAGCACAATCTCGACGCGGCGATCGGCTTCACCGACCGTGTCGTCGTGCTCGACCATGGCGGTCGCACCATCGCCGACGGTCCGATCGACGCGGTGCTGCGCGAACGGGCGGCCGAGCTGCACGAGATCGGGGTATGGCTGCCGGTGTCGACCATCGCGGCCCTGCACCTGCGCGAAGCGGGCTATCCGCTCGACCCGCTCCCCCTGACACCCGAAGAGCTGCGCGCGGGGCTCGAGGCCGCGGCATCCGGTGCCGAGAATCGGAGAATCGCGGCATCGTCGGGGGAGACCTCCGGTTCGGTCCGAGTTTCGCGCGATTCTCCGGCGCACGCGCCGACGCCGGCGGTCTCGGTGCGTGCCCTGACGCTGCGCCGCGGCCGCGCGACGGTGCTCCACGACGTCGACCTCGAGGTCGCGGCCGGCGAGTTCGTCGCGATCGTCGGGGCCAACGGGGCCGGCAAGACGAGCCTCGTCCAGGCGATCGCCGGCGTCGTCCCCAGTCCGCGGGGGCGCATCGACATCGGCGGGATCGACCCGAGCCGGGCGGATCCTCGGGCGGTGGCCGAGCGCGTCGGGTTCGTCTTCCAGAACCCCGAGCACCAGTTCGTCGCGCACACCGTCTTCGACGAGCTCGCCCACGGCCTGCGCCGACAGCGGGTGCCCGCCGAGGAGATCCGCGAGCGCGTCGATCGGATGCTGCACCGCTTCGGCCTCGAGGCGCACGCCGACCGGCATCCGTTCCTGCTGTCCGGCGGCCAGAAGCGCCGGCTCTCCGTCGGCACGGCCCTCATCGCCGGCGCTCCCGTGCTCGCCCTCGACGAGCCGACGTTCGGCCAGGACCGCGCCCGCGCCGATGAGCTGCTGCACGTGCTGCGCGACCTCAACCGCGACGGCACGACGATCATCGTCGTCACGCACGACATGCAGCTGGTGAGCGAGTACGCCGAGCGTTGCGTCGTCGTCGGAGACGGCCGCATCGTCGCCGACGGTCCGACCGCAGACATCCTCGGCGACGAGGAGCTGCTGCGTTCCGCGGCGCTTCGGATGCCGCCGCTGCGCCGCGCCCTGCACGGGCTCGAGACCTTCCCGGAGCTGGCGGGCGTCGCGCGTCTTCGCGATCTGCCTCGGGAGCCGCGATGAGCGCGACGGCGAGCACCGCACTCGATCCCTATGCGTCAGCACCGCCCTCGCGTCGGCTGCTGTTCCAGCTCAACCCGCTGGCGAAGCTCGCGGCCCCGCTGCCCGCGATGGTCGCCCTCATCTTCACGCGCGACCTCGTGACGCCTCTCGCGCTGCTCGCGCTCGCGTACGCGGTGCTGTTCGCCGGCGCGCGCTGGACCGTCCGCACCGTTCTGCTGCTCGCGGTCGCCGTGCCCATCGGCATCCTGCTCGTCGGCGCCGGGATGTCGCTGTGGGTCGACGCGGCGCGGGTGGCGGACACCCCGGTGCTGCTCCAGCTCGGCGCGTGGAGCCTGCACGCCGGGGCGCTGGAGATCGGGATGGCGACCGGCCTGCGGCTGGGCGCGATCGCCGCGCTGGCGTTCATCGCCGGGCTCACCACGACGGGGCCGGACCTCGTGCGGGCAACCGTCCAGCAGCTGCGTGTGCCGTACCGGGTGGGCTACACGGCGCTCGCGGCGTTCCGGTTCGTGCCGCGCTTCGGGTACGAGCTCGACCTCATCCGACAGGCGCATCGCGTGCGCGGCGCGCACGGCGGGCGGGGGCCGTTCGCGGCGATCGCGAGGTGGGGCGGTTACGTCGTCCCCCTGCTGGCGGGGGCCATCCGCCACGCCGAACGCGTCGCTCTCGCGATGGACTCGCGCGCCTTCGGCGCTCACCGCGATCGCACCGAGCGGCACCTCGTGCCGTTCCGCCGGCGCGATGTCGTCTTCGTCGCGGTCTTCTGGATCGCCTCGGCCGCGATCCTCGTCGCCCTCTTCCCCTGGACCCCCTGATGCCGGCCACACCCGTCGACTCGCCACGTATCGCGGATGCGGGAGCGCCAGCATCCGCATTTGTCGGCGAGTCGACGGGTTGTGGCGAGCCCGGAAAGGATGCTGCGCATGACCCGCAAACTCGTCAAGCCCACGACGCCCGGCCTGGTGCGTCTGGAGGTGGTGCGCACCGAACGCCTCACTCCTCATTGGATGCGGGTGACATTCGGCCACGGCGACATCGACCGGTTCGTACCGCTCGGCTACGACCAGTGGTTCCGTCTCTTCCTGCCGCTCGGCGGCGATGAGGCACTCGATCGCATCCCGGCCAAGGCGAACAAGCTGTTCGGGTACCTGAAGTACCTCCGCATCCCCGAGGGCGAACGGCCGGTCATGCGCAACTACTCGGTGCGCGCGTACCGGCCGGCGGGGCCGTCGGGCGGCGCCGAGATCGACGTCGATTTCGTGCTGCACGGCTCGGGACCGACCGCCGGCCCCGCCTCACGCTGGGCCTCGCAGGCCCACGAGGGAGAAAGCGTCGTCATCATCGACGAGGGGCTGCGCTTCAACCCCGAGCGAGGTGTCGACCGGGTGCTGCTCGTCGCCGACGAGACGGGGGCACCGGCCGTCGCCTCCATCTGCGCGTCGCTTCCGGCAACGGCATCCGGAACCGCATTCATCGAAGCCCCGTCGAGCGACGACGTCCTCGAGTTCGAGGCCCCGCCCGGGGTCGAGGTCCGATGGCTCCTCCGCGATCCGCAAGCGAAGCCGGGGTCAGCCGCCCTCGCCACGCTCAGCGGGCTGGCCGCAGACGCGCTGCCGGCGCAGCCGCTTCACGCCTTCATCGTCGGCGAGCAGTCGCTTCCGACCACCGCTCGACGGATGCTCATCGCCGACCACGGCGTCCCGAAGGAGCAGATCAGTCTCGTCGGCTACTGGCGTGAGGGCGCGGGCTCGCCGACCCCCAAGCCCCAGGCGGCATCCGAGCACGCGCCGGATGATGAACGCCGAGCCACGACGGAGCGGGAGACGCGAGCATGACCGCGGCACCGCGATCGCGCGCCGCGCGTGTCTCGACGGCATACCTGTTGACGTGCGCCGCGATCGGCGTCGCGGCGACCGCGTTGCTCGCGCCTGCGTGGGTCGCGTCGACGACCCTGTTCCTCACGGTGCCGTTCGCGACGGTGGCGGTCGCCGGGCTGTGGGTTCTGCCCGCCGTCATCGCCCTCAGGCTGCTGGAACGCCCGGGAGCGGGGCTGCTCGTGGGGCTGATCTCGGGACTCGTGCTTGCGCCGTTCTTCACGATCGGATCGGTCGCGACGATGCTCTACTGGTCGTTCTTCCCCGAACTGCCGTTCCTCGCGACGCTCTACCGGCGCTGGAACACATGGCTGAACTATGCAGGCGCCGCGATCATCGGCGCGACGTATCCCGTGTTCGCAGCGCAGTCGTTCGATCTGTGGAGCATGACCGCGCCCGTGCTGATCGGGTTCGTCGCCCTCTGCATCGCCAGCTGCGTCGGAGCGACGTGGCTCGGCATCCTGATCGGCGACCGCCTGCGCGCCGCCGGCGTCGCGACCCTCGCCCGGCGCCGCACCCCCGCCTGACCCCTCTCACCCTTCCCCCTTCCCTCCTCCGTCGACTCGCCGAAAAATGCGGATGCGGGTTGAGCAGCATCCGCAGAACCTGGCGAGTCGACGAGCGGGCGCGAGCGCCGGGCCCGCCGGGTCAGTCGGCGTAGGCCGGGGCCGGGGGCATCCCGAAGAAGTCTTCGAGGGTGCGGTAGCCGGCGTCGGCGTAGAGCGCCGCCAGTTCGGGGCCGATGTAGCGCAGGTGCCAGGGCTCGTACTCGTAGCCGGTCGTGTCGGTGTAGCCGTCGGGGTAGCGGATGATGAAGCCGAAGCGATGCGCGTTCGCGGCGACCCAGTCGGACTGCGCCGTGCCGCCGAACTGCTCGATGGCACCACACCCCCCATCGCACGCGACGACGTCCACGGCGAGGCCGGTCTGATGCTCGCTGTGACCGGGGCGCGCGCTGGTGAGGTCGGCGTTGCGCTGGCCGAGCTGCCCGACGTAGTTGCGATACGTCGACACCTGGAAGTCGTACGAGCGGAACCCGCTGTTGACCCCGATCTCGCCCGCACCCTCGTCGCGCGCGGCTGCCGCGAGCTGCGAGAGGGCTGCCGCCACGTCGGCTCGCATGTGTCCGCCGCTGGTCCGCTCGACGCCCTCGGCGCGCGCCTGCGGCTCGGGCCAGTAGTCGATCGGGTTGAGCGCGTTCAGCTTGTTGACCACGACCCAGGTGCGACGGGCCTCGTGCAGGTCGATGCACGAGGCGGCACCGGCGGCGATCGCGGCGCGGAACGGCTCGGCTCCCCCGGCCGCGGCGATGACGTCGGCGTCCGAGCCGGACGAGAGCGCCTCTGCGAAGCCCGGCGCTGAACAGATGTCGCTCGTGGCCGCGGCATCCGTCGCCGCATCGTCAGCCGGCTGAGCGGCGGGGTCTGCGCCGCCGGACTGCGCGGGCGCGGGCAGGGTCGACGCGATGGGCACATCGCCCGCCGAGTCTCCGAGGAGTGCGGCGACGGGGTCGGTGGCAGCGGCATCCGATCCGCTCAGCGCCGAGGTGATGCCGGTGGCGCCCGCGACGACGAGCCCGACGAGCGCTAGGGCGGCAGCGCCGGCGACGGCGCGGCGGCGGACGTAGACGGATGCCGGCAGGCGTACGGATGCCGTCAAGACGCCGGGCTCCGACGAGCCACCGCCCTCGCGCGCCGGCGCGGATGCGGCGTCCTCGGTCGGACGCGACATGGCGGACCCCGAAGCGAGGCCGCGCTCACGCAGCTCACGGCGCGTCGGAAGGGGTCGCGTCTGGGGCGACCGCTCGCGTCGCGAGCGACGCGTCTCGGGCTCGGTCGGGTGCGCCACGCCTTCATTCTGCCCTGCGTGCCCGCCGACCGCGGGTCTCGCCTCCCCAGCGATTGACATTGCTTCGAATCTCTGTTCGAATCTTCTCATGCGATGGCAGGGGCAGCAGATGGGCGTGACGGATGCCGCTGCCCTCCCCGGCCTGGAAACACTCAACGGCCTGGTGCGGTCGGTCACGACGCCCGAGTTCGCGGGCGTCACCTTTCACGAGGTCATGTCGCGTTCGGCGCTCAACCGGGTTCCGGGCCCGTCGGCGATGCCGTTCGACTGGACGGTCAACCCGTACCGGGGCTGCACGCATGCCTGCGTCTACTGCTTCGCCCGCGGCACGCACGAGTACCTCGACCTGGATGCCGGCGCCGACTTCGACTCGCAGATCGTCGTCAAGCTGAACGTCGCCGACGTGCTGCGTCGCGAGCTCTCGAAGCCGAGCTGGGCGCGCGAGCAGGTCGCCCTCGGCACGAACACCGATCCCTATCAGCGGGCGGAGGGCCGTTACCGGCTCATGCCCGGCATCATCACGGCACTGGTCGACAGTGGCACGCCGTTCTCGGTGCTGACCAAAGGCACGCTGCTGCGACGCGATCTGCCGCTGCTGGCCGAGGCGGCGCGTTCCGTGCCGGTCGATCTCGCGATGTCCATCGCGGTGCTCGACGAGCCGCTGCGCCAGTTGCTCGAGCCCGGCGCGCCGACGTTCGCCGCGCGCCTCGACACGGTGCGAGCCGCGAGCGCCGCGGGATTCCGGGTGACGGTCTTCCTCATGCCGATCGTGCCGCATCTCACCGACTCGGTAGAGGTGCTCGACGACGCGCTCAGGCGCATCGCGGACGCCGGTGCCGCCCGTGTCGTCTACGGCGCGATGCACCTGCGGCCAGGCGTCAAGCCGTGGTTCCAGCAGTGGCTCGCGCGCGAGCGGCCGGATCTCGTTCCGGCGTATCGCGGCCTGTACCCCGGGGCCTCTGTGCAGGCGCCCCAGGGCTACCGGCGGATGCTCGCAGCGCGAGTCCGGCCCTTGCTCGCACGGCATCGACTTCGCGGCGGCCTCGAAGAGGAAGAGGCGCAGCCGAGCACCCGGCGGTTCCGGCCGGGGCCGGTCGTCACGACCTCGCGCGGCCGGGCCGCTGCCGCGGCATCCGTTCCGACCCTGTTCTGAGCCCGTTCTGAGCCCGCGGGCCCCGCGGCGATCCATCGCGGCGTCGGGTGCGGCTCGGGGCGTCCCGCCGCTGGGGCGTCGCGCCGCGGGTCTGCTGTGCTCGCGCCGCGCGTCTGCTGTGCTCGCGCCGCGCGTCTACTGTGCCGCCGGTTCCCGCCGCGGATCAACGGTGCCGCCGGGCTCGGTTCGGTGCCTCTTCCAGGCTCTACCCGCCACCGGGACCTATCGCACCTCCGTCGGGAGCGCTCAGCCTGCGGACGGCACGAGATCGGCGGCGGTGCCGAGCGGTGGCAGTGCCGAGCGGCGCCAGTGCCGAGCGGCGCCAGGCCTCGGCACGCCTCGCCTCGACCATGCCGGGAGCGCTGCAGCCCGATCTCGTGCCGTCCGATCTCGTGCCGTCAGCAGGCTCAGAGCACAATCCGGGACCGCCGCGGGGCGGGAACCACCGCTCAGCCTGCAGACGGCACGAGCAGCGGAGTCGCGGCGCTCACCGCGGAGTCGCGGCGCCACGAGCCACGGCACGGACCGCGGGGTCATCGGGTCGCGGCACCAGCCGCGAGCCATCGGGTCGCGGCACCAGCCGCGAGCCATCGGGTCGCGGCACCAGCCGCGAGCCATCGGGTCGCGGCACCAGCCGCGGGCCGGGCGGGCAGCCCCGCCCACGCGCACGGCCGCGGGCCGGGCCGGGCCGAGCCGAGCCGGGCCGCCAGCAGGCTCACACCTGATCCGGAGTCGACCCAGCGGCCCAGACGGCCTCTCATCCTGTGGACGGCACACCCCGCGGACGCCGCGCCCAACGGAAGCGCCCCGCCGAACGCCATGACCGTCAGGTCGCAGCGCTCGGCGGGGCGTCAGCCCGGCGTCGGGTCAGGCGTCGACGTTCGCCAGCTGGCGACCCGAGACCTCCTCGAGGATGTCGTCACCGGGACGCACATCGTCGAAGGGCGCGTCGATCTCGGCCCGCTCGAGCATCTCGGTCATGCGACGACGACGCTGACGCGTGATCAGGGTGACGACCGCGCCCGAACGACCGGCACGACCGGTGCGTCCTGCGCGGTGCAGGTAGGTCTTGTACTCGTCGGGAGCGTCGGCCTGGATCACCAGATCGATGTCGTCGACGTGGATGCCGCGGGCAGCGACATCCGTCGCGACGAGCACTCGCACCTTGCCGTCGGTCAGGCGCTGCAGGTTGCGCGTGCGCTTTCCCTGGTTGAGATCGCCGTGGAGGGCGACCGCCGCGATCCCGGCATCCTCGAACTGCTCGGCGAGCATCTCCGTGTAAGCGCGGGTGCGCGCGAAGACGAGGGTCTTGCCGTCGCGGTCGACGAGGGAGTTCAGGATCTCGGCCTTGTCACGGTGGTCGAGGACGAGCACACGGTGGTCGATCGTCGACGTGTCCTGGCTCTCGCCCGCGACCTCGTAGACGGCGGGCTCGACGAGAAACTCGTCGACCAGCGCCGCGACCTCGCGGTCGAGCGTCGCAGAGAAGAGCAGCTTCTGGGCTCCGTCCTGGACGAGGCGCAGGATGCGCTGCATCGGCTCGAGGAAGCCCAGCTCGCTCATGTGGTCGGCCTCGTCGAGGACGACGATTCCCACCTCGGAGAGGTCGAGCTTGCCCTGGTTCTGCAGGTCCTCGATGCGACCGGGGGTGCCGATGATGATGTCGACGCCCTTCTTGAGCGCACCGACCTGACGCGCCTGCGGCACTCCGCCGTAGATCTGCGTCGTGAAGAGTCCGACGCTGCGCGCGATCGCCTGGACGGTGCGGTCGATCTGCAGCGCGAGCTCGCGCGTCGGCGCGAGGATCAGTGCCTTCGGCGAACGCCCGAACTCCCGGCGCTTGCCGGCCTGGCTGCGCAGGATCGACTCGACGAGCGGAGCACCGAACGCGATGGTCTTGCCCGAACCGGTGCGGCCACGGGCGAGAACGTCCTTGCCCTCGAGGATCGGCGGAATGGTGGCCGCCTGGATCGGGAACGGGGATGCCGCGCCGAGAGCCTCGAGCTGACGGACGATGTTGTCGCCGAGGCCGAGGTCGGCGAACGACGACTGGGCGACGGATGCCGCATCCACGGCCTCCGCCTGCAGGCGCTCGTGGACGGTGTCGACGTGGTCCTGGTGGGCCTTCGACTTGGTCTCGGCGTTCCAGTCCGAACGGTTCGGGCGGTCACCGAAATCACGACGGGGACGGTCATCGGACGAACGCGCCGGACGGTCGTCGCGACGGGGACGGTCCGAGAAGTCGCGACGCGGACGGTCATCGCGGCTCGGGCGGTCACCGAAATCGCGACGGGGACGGTCCTCGAACGAACGCGCGGGGCGGTCGTCGCGGCGCGGGCGGTCGTCGAAGGAACGCGCGGGGCGGTCATCGCGGCGCGGGCGGTCCGCGAAGTCACGACGCGGACGGTCGTCGCGGTTCGGGCGGTCCGAGAAGTCACGACGGGGGCGATCATCGAACGAACGGGCCGGTCGGTCGCCGAAGTCGCGGCGCGCACGGTCATCGCGGTTCGGGCGGTCGCCGAACTCGCGGCGGGGGCGATCGTCGAACGAACGCGCGGGGCGGTCGTCACGACGCGGTCGGTCATCGCGGTTCGGTCGGTCCGAGAAGTCACGACGGGGACGATCATCGAACGAACGGGCCGGTCGGTCGCCGAAGTCGCGACGCGGACGGTCGTCGCGGAAGGAGGGACGGGCGTCACCGAACGTCCGGCGGTCGTCGCGAGGCTGCGCTTCGTAGGGGCGCCGGCCACCGGCATCCGAGCGGCGGTCGTTTCCGTAGCCCCGCTGCTCGCGAGGCGCACGGTCGTCACGACCACCCCGGTCATCACGGAAGGAGCGCTCGCCACGTCCGCCGCGGTCGTCACGGGCCTGCGAACGGATGCCGCGCGCTTCGTCACGACCCGCACGGTCCTGCGAGGACCAGCGATTCTTCCGACCGGTGTCTTCGCTCTCGGCACGGTAACCGCGGTGCCCCGGGCTCTTGCTGCCGGGGGTTCCGGCCGAGGACTGGCCAGGGCGACGCTTCGCGTCCTGGTACGAGGTCTTCTTGCCGTAGCGGGGCTCGAAGTTCTGCGCGCGGCCGCCGGCCGGCTTCTTGTTCTTGGGCATGGGTGTGTCCTTCTGGGTTCTCTGCACGAGAACAGCGCCCGCGCGCACGCGGGCAAACCCGGACATCCGTCGGCCGGGGGCCATTCACATGATGGTCATGCGCGCCGATCGGCGCTCACCATCGGCCCCATGGACTCACAAAACCTGTCGCGATCACGCGCTGCCCAGAGCCGACCCGCCCACGATACGGCATCCGCCTGAGAATCCGCCCGCCGGGCCCCGGGCCCCGGGGGCTGGGGGCTGGGGGCTGGGGGCTGGGGGGTGGGGGTGGGGGCTGGGGGTGGGGGCAATGGGGGCCGAGATGCAAGGGTTCCGGCGCAACACCCCGGCGCATCGCTCCCGACCACGGCGCGCCGGGCGCAATCCCTTGCATCGCGGCAACCCGGCCGACGAGCGCACGGGTGTCCCGCCACGCCGAGCACCCTGGGCGCGTCCGGCGGCGCAGCGGCCCCGGCGCGAGCCCGCGGCGTGCCGCAATCAGGCCAGACGGTGGATACCGGATCCGCGACGGGGCCCGGGGCGCGTTGAGCCTGTCGACGGGACGGCCCGACCCCACAAACCCGCGAACCGGCAGCCCGGCCAACCAGCAGCGCGGCAGCCCGGCTCAGCCCGCGGCGTGCCGCAATCAGGCCAGACGGTGGATACCGGATCCGCGACGGGGCCCGGGGCGCGTTGAGCCTGTCGACGGGACGGCCCGACCCCACAAACCCGCGAACCGGCAGCCCGGCCAACCAGCAGCGCGGCAGCCCGGCTCAGCCCGGGAGCGTGCCGCAATCAGGCCAGACGGCGGCGACGAGGTCCCCGGGAAGGCCCGGGGATGCGCTGATCCTGTCGACGGGACGACCCGACGCCCGGCTCACCGGAATCCACCGTCCGTCCGACACCGCCAGCACCGCCGGCGCCCGCGCGATCACCCTCACCGGAGTGGTCGTGGTCGTGGTCGTCCGGCGCAACGGGGATGACGAGGTGCGTCGGCGCATCGGGCGAACCGTCGACCGGAACGACGAGGTGGGTCGGCTCGGCCGTAGCCGCCTCCGCGAGGCGCCGCTCGCGCCGGGTCATGGGCACCGCAGACGCCCCGTCCCCCGCCGAACCAGCACCAGCATCAGCACCAACACCAGCACCCGAACCCGCACCCTCACCCCGGCGCCGCGCCGCGCGGCGCTCGCGCGCTCCCTCGACGAGGTTGTAAAGGGTCGGCAGCACGAGCAGGGTCAGCAGCGTCGACGAGATGAGCCCGCCGATGACGACGATCGCCAGCGGCTGCGAGATGAACCCGCCGTGGCCGGTGATGCCGAGCCCCATGGGCGTCAGCGCGAAGATGGTCGCGAGCGCGGTCATGAGGATCGGTCGCAGACGGCGAGATCCTCCCGCGATCGTCGCGTCGTGGGCCGACAGCCCCTTCTCGCGGTACTGGTTCACGAGGTCGATGAGCACGATCGCGTTCGTCACGACGATGCCGATGAGCATCAGCACACCGATGAGCGAGGCGACGCCGAGCGGCACGCCCGTGGCGATCTGCAGCAGGATCGCTCCCGTCGCCGCGAACGGCACCGAGATGAGCAGCAGCAGCGGCTGCCGCAGCGACTTGAATGTCGCGACCATCACGATGTAGACGATGAGGATGGCGGCGAGCGCGGCGAGTCCGAGCTGCGCGAAGGCATCCTGCTGCTGCGTCAGCACGCCACCGATCCGTGCATCCGCGCCCTGCGGCAGCTCGACAGTGTCGAGCGCGTCCGAGACGATGACGGATGCCGCGTTGAGGTCGTCGCCCGCGGGCGTCACGGTGACCGTCGCGGTGCGCTGACCGCGCTGCGTCGTGATCGAGGTCGGCCCCTCGCTCTGCTCGACGGTTGCGACGTCCTGCAGCGGAATGGGACCGCCGGCCGTGGGAATCGTCAGCTGCCGCAGCTCGTCGATCGACGCGGGCGCCTGCGACGCCGCGAGGTAGACGGTGAGCGAGGTGTCGTCGATCTCGACGGTGCCGATCGACTGCGGCTGCATCGTGCCCGAGACGATGCCGCCGACCGCGACCTCCGACAGACCGCGGGATGCCGCCGCGTCGCGGTCGACGGTCACGGCGATGTACGGCAGCGAGGCCGAGAGGTTCGATGTGACCTGGCTGACGCCGTCGGCATCCTGCAGCGAGGCGACGACCGCGTCGGTCGCTTCGCGCAGCGCCGTCTGGTCGGGCGCGGTGACGTCGATCTCGATGTCGCTCGAGCCGAATCCGCCGCCGCCCGCGGCGATCTGGATGTCGCCGACGCCTTCAAGGTCGGCGACGGCGCGCTGCACGCGGTCGCGGACGTCGAGCTGGTCGGCCGAGCTGTCGGTCGTGATGGAGTAGGTGACTCCGCCGCCTCCACCCGAGAAGGCGTCGCGCAGCTGAGATCCGGACGAGCCGATCGACACCTGCACGGCGTCGATCCCCTCGAGGCCGGTGATCGCGTCCTCGACGCGCTCGGCGGCGGCATCCTCCGCTTCGAGGGATGCCGCGGGCCCGAGCGTCTGCGTCATCGTGAAGGTGTTCTGACCGGAGTCGCCGAGGAAGTTCGTCTTCATCAGCGGCACGGCGGCGAGCGTGCCACCGAGCACGAGAACCGCGAGCACGAGGGTGACGGCCGAGTGACGCAGGGTCCAGCGGAGGATCGGCAGGTACGCCTTCTGCAGTCGCGACGGCGGCGCCTCGGGGTCTTCGGGGTCGATGCGCCGGCCGTCGGGAGTGACGACGGGCTTGCCCGGGCGGAGGAACCAGTACGCGAGCACCGGGACGATCGTGAGCGAGACGAACAGCGACGCCGACATCGCGATCGTGACGGTCAGGGCGAAGGGCCGGAACAGCTCGCCGGTCAGGTCGCCGACGAAGGCGATCGGCAGGAACACCGCGACGGTCGTGATCGTCGAGGCGGTGATCGCGGCGGCCACCTCGCGGACGGCCAGGGTGATGGCCGCGAGCTTGTCGGCTCCCTCGACGTAGTGCCGCTTGATGTTCTCGATGACGACGATCGAGTCGTCGACGACTCGGCCGATCGCGATCGTGAGGGCACCGAGAGTGAGGATGTTCAGCGAGTAGCCGAACGCCTGGATGCCGACGAAGGTGATGAGCACGCTCGTCGGGATCGAGATCGCGGTGACGATCGTCGAGCGCACCGACAGCAGGAACACGAGGATCACGAGCACCGCGAACACGAGGCCCAGCAGACCCTCCTGCGCGAGGGCCTCGATCGATTGCTCGATGAACGGCGCCTGATCGAAGACGACCGTGAACTGCGCGTCGCCGCCGAGGTCGTCTTCGAGCGCGGGCAGCGCGTCGAGGACGCCGCGCGAGACGTCGACGGTGTTGGCGGCGGGGAGCTTCGTGACCGCGATGGTCAGGGCGGGCTCGCCGTCGACGCGCGAGATCGAGGTGATCGGGGACGGCTCCTGCGCGACGGTGGCGACGTCGCCGATCGTGGTCGTGCCGCCGGCGAGCTGCGCGGCATCCGTCGGCACGAGCGGCAGCGCCGACAGCTCGTCGACCGAGGCGATCTTCGCGCCGGTCTGCACGGTCAGCGACTGGTCGCCCTCGGTGATCTCGCCGCCGGGGAACAGCACGCCGTTCTGGTCGAGCGCGTCGCGGATGGCCTGCTGCGTGAAGCCGGCCTCGGCGAGCGCGGTCTGGTCGGGGGTGATCGTGATGCGCTCGACCCGGCCGCCGACGACCTGGGCCGCGTTGACGCCGTCGACGTCTTCGAGGTCGGGGATGACCGTGCTCTCGAGCCGGGCCTGCACCGATTCGGCGTCGTCGTAGCCGGTGACGGCCAGCTGGATCACGGGCAGGTCGTCGAGCGAGAAGCTCAGTACGTTCGGGGTGACCCCGTCGGGCAGCTGGCTGTTGATCCGGTTGATGGCCTGCAGGATCTTCTGCTCCGCCGTGGCCAGATCGGTGCCATAGGTGAACGAGGCCTGGATGATCGAGGCGTTCGTCGAGCTGGTCGCCGTCGTCGATTCGAGCCCGGGCACGCCCTGGATCGCCGTCTCGATGGGGGTCGAGACATCCGTGTTGACGACTTCGGGCGACGCGCCCGGGTAGGTCGTGACGACGGAGAGCTGTGGCAGCTCGATCGAGGGGATGAGCTCCTGCTTGAGGTTCGTGAGCGCGAGGCCGCCGAACACCGCGGCGACGATCGTGATGAGCGCGATGAGCGCGCGGTTCTTCAGGCTCAGGACGGCGAGTTTCGACACGGGTTCCCTCGGGCGCACCGGACCGGCGCTGTAGGTGTGGTGCAGGCGAGCGCGATGCGCTCGTCGATACATGGATGTATCGGCTTCAGTATCCCACGGGGCCGTCGACGAAGCGTGGGCTCAGCCTGGGAGCAATCCCCCGATGACGATGCCGATCGCTGCGGCGACGACGGCCATGGCGAAGGTGCCGACGAGGTTGACGATCGCCCAGTCGCGGCGGCCCCGCCGCGCCAGTTGGAGCGTCTCGACCGACACCGTGCTGAACGTCGTGTATCCGCCGAGCAGCCCGACCCCGAGCACGGCCAGCCAGTCGGGCGCGACGAGCGTGCCGAGCCCCGTCAGGAATCCCAGGAGCCCGGAGCCGGTGACGTTGATGATCAGGATGCCGACGGGGAAGGCGTCTCGCCGGCCGCGCGTGAGGACGACGTCGAGGACGTATCGGATGCCGGCTCCGGCACCGCCCGCGACGACGAGGGCTACCAGCATCCCGCCGCTCACCCCGTTCATGCCGCCCCCTCTTCGCGACGGGTACCGAGGGCCAGCCCGAGTGCCGCAGCGACGAGTCCGCCCACGAGGCTCACCACGACGAGGGCCAGGCCCACGACGGGCGCGGCGGTGGCGACCTGGATGGACTGCACCGCGAAGGCGCTGTATGTCGTGAAGCCGCCGAGCACACCGGTGCCCGCGAACGCGCGGAGCCGCGGCCGGCTGACCGCCCACCGGCCGACGACGACGCCGAGCAGGAAGGAGCCGAGCAGATTGCATCCGAGCGTCAGAGCGGGCACCGCGAGGGGGTGAGCCCATCCCGTGAACGGAAGAGTCAGCGCGGCTCGCACGGCGACGCCGGCCGCACCGCCGATCACGACGAGGACCAGCGTGAGCGGCGAGATGCGCGCCCGCTCGACCACGTCGCCACCGTAGACCCCCGGATACACGGACCGATGCCGCCACTCCGGGTCGCGCCTGAGCTCGTTTCCTATAGGATCGACGAAAGGTCCGCTCCCCCGACGCAGAGGAGAACGCAATGACGCGTCTGTTCAACGACCCCGACGAGTTCGTCGAGGATTCCGTCGCCGGCTTCGTCGCGGCATCCGCCCGGTGGGTCCGCCCCGTCACGGGAGGCGTCGTCCGCTCGACCCGCGGCGCGGAGCCGACGGTCGCTGTCGTCGTGGGGGGCGGCAGCGGCCACTACCCCGCGTTCGCGGGGCTCGTCGGCCCCGGCCTGGCGCACGGCGCGGTCATGGGCAACGTGTTCGCGTCGCCCTCGGCCCACCAGGTGCGATCCGTCGCGAAGGCCGCGCACGAGGGCCGCGGGGTACTGCTCAGCTACGGCAACTACGCCGGCGACGTCCTGCACTTCACCCAAGCCCAGGACCGCCTTCGCGAGGCGGGCATCGACTGCCGCACCGTAACGGTCACCGACGACATCTCCAGCGCCCCCGCTCATGAGCGCGAGAAGCGGCGCGGCATCGCCGGCGACCTCGTCGTCTTCAAGATCGCCGGCGCGGCCGCGGAGGAGGGCCTCGACCTCGACGACGTCGAGCGCCTCGCCCGGCTCGCCAACGACCGCACCCGCTCGCTCGGGGTCGCCTTCGGCGGCTGCACGCTCCCCGGCGCGACCGAGCCGCTCTTCACCGTGCCCGAGGGACGCATGGCGGTCGGTCTCGGCATCCACGGCGAACCCGGTATCGACGAGGTCGACATCCCCACCGCCGCCGAGCTCGCGCAGCTGCTCGTCGAGCGCCTGCTCGAAGAACGACCGGACGGCGCCGCTCCGACCGGTCGCGTCGTGCCGATCCTGAACGGTCTCGGCTCCGTGAAGTACGAGGAGCTCTACGTCGTGTACGCGGCCGTCGACCGCCTGCTGACCGAAGCGGGAGTCGAGGTCGTCTCGCCCGAGGTCGGCGAGTTCTGCACGAGCTTCGACATGGCGGGCGTCTCGCTCACCCTCCTCTGGCTCGACGACGAGCTCGACCGGCTGTGGCACGCCGCATGCGACACCCCGGCGTTCCGTCGCGGCTCGATCGACGGCCGCGTCGCGGTGGCCGCTGCCGACGATGACGATGACGATGACGACGAGAGGCAGGCGATCGCGCCCGCATCCGAGGCGTCGCGCCGCGCGGCCGCCGTCGCCGCCCGCGCCCTCGACGCCGTCGCGGCGATGCTCGACGACCAGGCCGAGGAGCTCGGACGCATCGACCGCATCGCGGGCGACGGCGACCACGGCATCGGCATGCAGCGCGGCAGTCGCGCAGCCGCGGCCGCCGCCTCACGCGCCGTCGCCGCCGGCGCGGGCGCCCGGACGGCGCTGCAGCACGCCGGCGACGCATGGGCCGACAAGGGCGGCGGCACGTCGGGCGCGATCTGGGGCGAGATGCTCCTCGACCTCGGCGCGGCCCTCGGCGACGACGACGCGGTCGACGCCGCCCTGCTGTCCGCGGGCGTCGGGCGCATGAAGGATGCCGTGATGTCGTTCGGCAAGGCCACGGTCGGCGACAAGACGATGATCGACGCGATCGTGCCGTTCGCCGACACGCTCCGCGACCGACTCGCCCAGGGCGATGCCCTGCTCGACGCGTGGGCCACCGCCGCCGACGCCGCACAGGCCGCCGCCGAGGCGACCGCCCAGCTCACCGCCCGGCTCGGTCGTGCCCGTACGCACGGCGACCGGAGCCTCGGCACCCCCGACCCCGGCGCGGTCTCGTTCGCGCTGGTGACCCGCACGGTTCTCGATGTCCTGAAGGAGGACGCCTGACATGGCACTGCGACTGATCGTCGGCTCGGATGACGCCGGCTACGAGTACAAAGAACGCATCAAGGCCGACCTGGAGGCGAACCCCCTCGTCGCCGAGGTCATCGACGTCGGTGTCGACGCCGACAGTCACACCAACTACCCCGCGGTCGCGACGGCCGCCGCGGAGCGCGTGCGCGACGGCGAGGCCGACCGCGCGATCCTCATCTGCGGCACGGGGCTCGGAGTCGCGATCGCGGCGAACAAGGTCACCGGCATCCGCGCCGTGACGGCGCACGACTCGTACTCGGTCGAGCGATCGATCCTGTCGAACGACGCCCAGGTGCTCTGCATGGGCCAGCGCGTCGTGGGAATCGAGCTGGCGCGGCGGCTCGCGGCGGAGTGGCTCACCTACACCTTCGACACCTCGAGCGCCTCGGCCGAGAAGGTGCGCGAGATCTGCGCGTACGAAGAGGGGTGAGGTCCGCCCGATGATCATCGGCGCGAGCCTCAAGACCTACTTCACGCACGCCCGCACGTTGACCTGGGTGTCGGAGGTCGCGGCGATCCTCGAGGAGCACGCGGCGCGCGACCGCGTCACGGCTTTCGTCGCACCCCAGTTCCCCTCGATCCCCGGCGCTCTCGAACGCGCGGGGCGCCTGGCGATCGGGGCGCAGGACCTCGCCGCCCATGACGCCGGCGCCTACACCGGTGAGGTCTCGGGAGCGGTCCTGGCCGAGCTCGGATGCCGCTACGCCGAGGTCGGCCATGCCGAGCGGCGCCGTCTGTTCGGCGAAACCGAGAGCGTGGTGTCCGCGAAGACTCATGCGGCGCTGCGGAACGGGCTCGTCCCGGTCGTCTGCGTCGGCGAGGAGGACGAGGCGGGGATCGACGCCGCGATCTCGACGTGCGCGCAGCAGGTGCGCAGCGCCCTCGCGGATGCCGACGGCGCGGGCGCCACCGGCGCGGTCGTGATCGCCTACGAACCGCTGTGGGCGATCGGCGCTCCGGCGCCCGCCACATCCGATCACATCCGGTCGGTCTGCTCGGGCCTGCGATCTCGAATCGCCGCCGCCGATCGCGAGATCTCGATCATCTACGGCGGCAGTGCGGGGCCGGGGCTGCTGTCGACCATCTCGGACGACGTCGACGGCCTGTTCCTCGGCCGGTTCGCGCACGACCCGCGCGCAGTTCGTGACATCCTCGATGAGGTGGACGCCCTCTCGGGGTGAGGTGCGCTCCGTGCGAACCGGAAGAGGGACGATGACCGCATCACGGGACGGCAACCTGCGGGGACTCGATGCGACGATCGAGCGGCGCGGCCTGCGCGATCACGTCTACGAGCGCATCCTCCAGCTGCTGCTCAGCGGCGAGGCCGTCCCGGGTCGCCGCCTGTCTATCGACACCATCGCGCGCCAGCTCGACGTGTCGCAGACCCCGGTGCGCGAAGCGCTCGTGCAGCTCGAGCGCACCGGACTCGTCACGCGCGAGGCGCTGCGGGGCTACCGCGTCGCACCGCCCCTCGGGCTCGACCAGCTGCGCGAGCTCTTCGACGCCCGCATCATGCTCGAGACGCATGCCACGCGCCTCGCGACGCCCGCATCCCCCGAGATGATCGACGAGCTCCGCGCCGCCGAGGAAGAGCACCGCAGCATCGGCAAGCGCGTCATCGAGGCCCTGAACGCCGGGACGGCCGACCTCGAGCTGACCGCGGCCTACTTCGTCGCGGACGCCGCGTTCCATCGGGTCGTGTTCGACCATTGCGGCAACCGGTATCTCACCGAGATGTCCGAGACCCTCGGAGCCCAGCTGCACCGGATGCGGCAGTCGGTCCGGCACGGTGTGACCGACGTGCGCGAGGCGATCGCCGAGCACGAGGCTCTCGTCGACGCGTTCGCCACGGACGACCCCGACGCCCCCGAGCGATCGATGCTCCACCACCTCGAGCAGGTGCGCCAGCGATCGCTCGGACTCGAGCAGGCCTGAGCCCCTCGCCGCGAACTCCCTCTTGCAGCGTTCTCTATTTCCTATAGGATCTACGGGAGTCCTCAGCCGGACCCGCTCGCCAATGGAGTCGCCATGAATGCACCGTCGCACCCGTCCGCCCCTACGCCCGGCCCGATCGCGGTCTGCATGCACGGCTTCGCCCCGGTCGCCGCAGACGGAACGCGTCTGCACGACGCACCCGCCGAGACCTGGGACGACATGTTCGCGCAGGTCGAGCGGCTCGGCTTCACCGCGATCGAGATCGCGGACAGCCACATCCGCCCGTCCGAACTGACCGCGTCCCGCCGCGCTGAGCTGACGTCGATCGCGACGAGCCACGGGATCGAGCTCGTCTCGGTGCACGTGCAGCGCCAGAGCGTCATCCAGCCGGGCAAGGGCGAAGAGAACCTCGCGTACGCGCACCGCGCCATCGACGCCGCGGCCGAACTGGGCATGCGCGTGTTCTCGACCGGCCTTCACCAGCCCTTCAGCGAGGCGCAGCGCGCGGCCCTGTGGTTCTGGACCGCGCCGGGCCCGGTCGACCCGGATGACGCCGACACCCGCGCGCTCGCGGTGCGCCGGCTGCGCGAACTCGGCGAGCACGCGGCATCCGTCGGCCTGCCGATGTCGCTGGAGATGTACGAGGACACCTACCTCGGTACCGCCGACAGCGCGGTGCGCCTCATCGAGGAGATCGGGCTCGACAACGTCGGCCTCAACCCCGACATCGGCAACCTCGTGCGCCTGCACCGTCCCATCGAGGACTGGCGCGAGATGCACGAGAAGACCCTCCCCTACGCGAACTACTGGCACATGAAGAACTACGCGCGCGACGAGGCGGCCGACGGCAGCTGGCAGACCTCGACGCCGACGAGCATGGAGCTCGGCCTCATCAACTACCGGGCGATGGTCGCCCGCGCGCTCGAGCTCGGGTTCCGCGGCCCGTTCCTCATGGAGCAGTACGGCGGCGACAGCCTCGGCGTCTGCGCCCGCAACCGCGACTACCTGACCTCCCTGCTTCCGGCGACCGCCGGAGCCTGACCGACACCGACGAGGAGAACGTCATGACCGAGAACGAACGCCCCGTGTACGCGGTGGTGGGCAGCGGCTACATGGGCGGCGGCATCGCGCAGTCGCTCGCCCTGTCCGGCGCCGACGTGCGCATCGCCGACGTCGACATCGAGGTCGCCCGCGGCAACCGCGACCGCCTCATCGCCGAGGCCGCGCAGTTCGCCGCCGACGGCCTGTTCCCCGCCGACGCCAGCGCCGTCATCGCGGAGCGCATCACGGCGATGACGATCGAGGATGCCGTCGCCGGCGCCTCCTTCATCGAGGAGGCCGTGCCCGAGAAGATCGAGATCAAGCACGCGACCCTCCGCCGCATCTCGGCTGCGGCCGCGCCCGACGCGATCATCGGCAGCAACACCTCGACGATCCTCATCGGACGCCTCGCCGAAGCCGTGACCGAGCCCGGCCGCTTCCTCGGCGTGCACTTCTCGAACCCCGCCCCCTTCATCCCCGGCGTCGAGCTGATCCCGCACGCCGGCACCGACGAGACGGTCCTCCCCGTCGTCGAGGCCATCGTCGCCGCGACGGGCAAGGAGACGGCCCGAGTGAAGGATGCGACCGGGTTCGTGCTCAACCGCCTGCAGTACGCGCTCTTCCACGAAGCCACGCAGCTGGTGGAGGAGGGCGTCGCCACGCCGGAGGACATCGACACCATCGTGCGCACGACCTTCGGCTTCCGCCTGCCGTTCTTCGGGCCGTTCGCGATCGCCGACATGGCCGGACTCGACGTGTACGCCTTCTGCTACGCGTCGCTGCAGACGGAGTTCCCCGAGCGGTTCGCGACACCGCCCATCCTCGACCAGCTCGTCTCGGCCGGGAAGCTCGGCACGAAGTCCGGCGCCGGGTTCCTCGACGTCCCCGCCGAGCGCACGCCCGAGCTCATCGCCTACCGCAACAAGGCGTACGTCGCGATGAAGAAGCTCATCGACGAGCTCGGCCCCGCCCCCATCCACCCCGCACAGGACTGAGAGAACACGCCATGGCATCCGTCTTCCCCGCTGAGCGCACCGTCATCCTGACCGGCGCCGCGAGCCCCCGGGGCATCGGCCGCACGACGGCCTTCCACCTGGCCGAACGCGGCTGGCACATCGGCATCGTCGACGTCGACGCCGCGGCCGCCGAGCGCACCGCCGCCGAGGTCGCCGAGGCCCACGGCGTGCGGGCCGTCGGCGTCGGCGCGAACGTGGCCGACCGCGAGCAGGCCGTCGCCGCGATCGACACGCTCGAGGCGTCGCTGCCGCAGATCGTCGCCCTCGTGAACTTCGCCGGCGTCTCGTCCCCCATCCCCTACCTCGAGGTCACCCCCGAGGAATGGCACCGCGTCGAGTCGATCAACCTCGACGGCGTGCACTGGGTCACCCAGCGCGTCGCCCGCACCCTCGTCGCGAACGGCGTGGGGCGCCTCGTGGGCATCTCGTCGGTGTCGGCGCAGCGCGGCGGCGGCACCTTCTCGAAGACGCCCTACTCGGCGGCGAAGGCGGGCGTGATCGGCCTGATGCGCTCGGTCGCCCGCGAGCTCGGCCCGCTCGGCATCACGGCGAACGTCATCTCGCCCGGCCCGATCGACACCGACATCATGGGCGGAACGCTGACGGAGGAGCGCAAGGAGGCGATGGCCGCCGACGGCGTCCTGCCGCGCATCGGCACCCCCACCGACATCGCCGCGGCGGTGGCCTACCTGATCAGCGAGGACGCCGGATTCGTGACGGGCCAGACCCTGAACGTCGACGGTGGCCTCTACATGCACTGAGACTCCCGTGAACCGCAACTGGTCCCGCGGACGCCTCGGGTTCCTGGCCATCGGGGTGATCTGCGTGGTCGTCGGCCTCGTCCTGATCATCCCCTCACTCGGCGGCTGAACCGCCGCCTCGTCACCCCGTCACACCCACACGAACTCGAAGGAGAGTCACTGTGTCCTCATCGGACTACGGTCCCGCCACGCGGGCCAACGTCACGGTCGCGAATGAGCTGCTGAGCAGCCCGCACCTGGCGAGCGGCATCAAGAAGGCCACCTACCGGCTCATGCCGATGCTCATCATCCTGTACTTCGTCGCGTTCCTCGATCGCACGAACGTCGGGTTCGCCGAGTCCGCCCTCGAGGTCGACCGGGGCATCTCCGCGGGGGCCTACGCTCTCGGTGCCGGCATCTTCTTCATCGGCTACGCCCTCTTCGAGATCCCCTCGAACCTGCTGCTCGACAAGTTCGGTGCGCGCTTCTGGCTCGCCCGCATCGCGGTGACCTGGGGCATCGTCGCCTCGCTCTTCGCCTTCGTCAACGGCGAGACGATGTTCATCGTGCTGCGCTTCCTCCTGGGCGTCACGGAGGCGGGCCTCTTCCCCGGCGTCATCATGTTCCTCGCGCAGTGGTTCCCCAACAAGCGCCGCGTGCAGATGTTCGCGCTGTTCTACCTCGCGCAGCCCTTCTCGCAGATGCTCGGCGCCCCGCTGTCGGGCGGGCTGATCAGCATCGGCGACCAGGTCACCCCGTGGGCCGGCTGGCAGGTGATGTTCTTCGTCGAGGGCATGATGGCGGTCGTCGCCGGTATCGCGGCGCTGTTCTTCCTCGTCGACTCACCGCAGAAGGCGAAGTTCCTCGATGACGACGAGAAGGCCGCGCTGAAGGCGGTGATGGAGCACGAAGACACGGTGAAGGAATCCGATGGGCCCCGCGGCATCGGCGCGGCGCTCATCAGCTGGAAGGTCTGGTACTTCACCGTCATCTACTTCTGCCTGCAGATCGCCGTCTACGGCACCACGTTCTACCTTCCGCAGCAGGTGTCGAACCTCATCGGAGAGTCGGTCGGCTGGCAGGTCGGCCTCGTGTCCGCCATCCCGTGGGCCGTCGGCCTGTTCGCCTGCTACTACGTCGGCAAGCACGCCGACACCGTGCGCCGGCGTCGCGTCTGGGGTGCTCTGTTCTTCCTCGTGACGGGTTCGGCCATCCTCGTGTCGGCGTGGGCCGGAGCCAACGGGCAGGGCCTGCTCGGCATCATCGCGATCACCGTCGCGGTCGCCGCGTTCCTCTCGACGGGCCCCATCACCTGGTCGTTCCCGACCTCGTTCCTCACCGGCGCCGCGGCCGCCGCCGGCATCGGCCTCATCAACTCCCTCGGCAACCTGGGCGGCTTCGTCGCCCCGATCATGCGCACGGGGATCAACGAGGCCGTCCCGACCGAGAGCGGAGCCTGGGGCGTGGTGTCGCTGGGTCTGTTCGCGTTCCTCGCCGCCGTCATGATGTGGGCGACCCGGTTCTTCAGCTCGAAGGCCGACGCCCTCCTGACCTCGGGAGAGCCCCAGCGCCGCTGACGCGTCGCGCGTTTCGAACGGCCCGGTGTCGCCTCGTGCGGCCCGGGCCGTTTCGGCGTGGCGGCTCGGCGTGGCGGTTCGGCGTGGCGGTTCGGCGTGCTCGCGCGAGCCGCGCGTCAGCCGAGGACGAGCGAACGGATGGCCGTCTCGGGCGAGACCGTCGTGTCGAGCAGCATCCCCGAGCGATAGCGTTCGAACACGCGCGGGTCGATGTACGAGCTGCGCGCGACCGCGGGGGTGTTCCCCAGCGCCGTCGCGGCGGCGCGCACGGCTTCGACCTCGGCCTGATGCACGGCCCGGGCCGTCTCAGCGATGCCGATGCGTGCGAGGGCGTCCGCCGCGACGACGGTGCCCCGGAGAGTGCGGAAGTCCTTGGCGGTGAATGGGCCGCCCGTCAGCGCACGGACATACGCGTTGACGTCGTTCGGGGTGAGCGGCACCCGCCGGCGCTGCCGCTGCCACGCGAGCAACGGCGACGAGGGCCGCCCCTCGATCAGCAGCATGATCGCCGTCGCGAGATCGGGGTCGGGGATCTCGAGCGCCTGCCGCTGCCCGCTCTTGCCCGAGAAAGCCAGGCTCACGACGGTGTCGGCCACCGAGGCGTCGCGGCGCCGGAGCGTCGTCAGCCCGCGGCTGCCGTGCTGCAGCAGGTAGCGCTGCGAACCGATGCGCAGCGCCGACCGGTCGAGCAGCCGGAATGCCGCGGCGAGGACGCGCTCGCGGTCGAGGTCGGTGCGCCGCAACGACGCGGTCGCCCGGGATCGGGCGCGCGGCAGGGATTCGGCGAGCTGCAGCGCGCGGGCGTACTTGCCCTTGTCGCGACTGCGGGTCCAGTCGGGGTGGTAGATGTACTGTCGGCGGCCCGCATCATCGGTTCCGACGACCTGGATGTGCCCCTGCGGATCCGCGCAGATCCAGACGTCCTTCCAGGCAGGCGGGATGACGATGCTTCGGATGCGGGCGAGGTCGCGCCGCCCGACCGCCCCGCCGTCGGCATCCGTATACCGGAAGCCCTTGCCCGAGCGGATACGCCGGATGCCGGCATCCACATCGGGCCGGACCCGGACGAGTCGGGCCACCTCAGTGGTTGCGCAGCATCGAGATGATCTGCGCCTTCTTCTTGCCGGAGTACCCGGAGATGCCGAGTTCCTTGGCGCGCTTCTTCAGCTCATCGACGGTCCAGTCCTCGTAGTCGCCGGACTGCCCGCCCCGGCTGCCGACCTTCTTGCGGCCGTCACGGGCGGCGGCGTTCGAGATGCGAGCGGCCTTCTCCTTCGAGGCACCGTCCTCGCGCAGCTCCTCGTAGAGCTCGGGGTCTTTGAGACTGTTCGATCCGCGTCCCTGTGGCATTGCGGTCTCCCCTCTTCGTCAGGCCGAGATTACGACCGTCGCGAGGGTCGTCGCAGGTGCTTGACAGGCATTCGCGGGAGGGCGTAACCCTGCGTGGCGCTCCTGTGGATAGTCGGGCGCGATGTCGGAGGTGCGTGGCAAAATTAGAACATGTATTCGAACGATGGGTATGGCGGCGGGATCGGCAGCGACGGTGACGTCGACGTCCTCGCTCAGCTCGTCGCGGATGCCGAGGGAGCGGCGGATGCTGCGCGGTTGGCGCAGATTCGTGAGGTTCGGGTGCTCGCGGCAGCGGGGGTTCTCGCGGAGAAGCAATCAGCGGGCGCGTCGGAGAAGGTCAGGGCGCGGGAGATGGCGCTTCGCGGGATCGCCGCCGAGCTCGCTGGGGTGTTCGTCACGACCGACCGGACCTTGCAGCGGCGGATCGACGAGGCGCGAGATCTGGTCGAGAACTATCCGGTGACGATGGCGGCGTGGGAAGACGGGCGCATCGTCCGCGGCCACGTCCGGGTCATCCAGGAGGTCGGGTGCCTCGTGCCCGCGGCGGAACGGGCGGAGTTCGAACGCGCCGCGATCGAGCGCTGCCAGGGCGAACGGCCCAACCGGGTGCTGGAGGCACTGCGGATGATCGCCGAACGCATGCACCCGCGGAGCTTCACCGAGCGGCACGAAGAAGCCTCGGCGGGACGGTGCGTGCGGGTGCAGCCCAGTTCGGATGGGATGTCGGACCTGATCGCGACGCTGCCGACTGTGATCGCCGACGGGATCGTGGACCGGCTCACGCGGCAGGCACGGGACATCATCAACGCACGGGCACAGGCCGACGAAGTTGTCGACGCCGGAACCGGCGACGGGTCATCGTTCATCGACGATGCCCGAACGATCGACCAGGTCCGCGCCGACGTGTTCTCCGACCTGCTGCTCGCCGGAACGCCCGCCCTCGACCCCACCGCGACCAGTGACGGCGACGGAACGCTCGGAGCGATCCGCGCACACGTGCAAGTCGCGGTATCCGCGCTGACACTGATGGGCCAGGATGATGGGCCCGCCGACCTGGCCGGCCGCTCCCCCATCGACGCCGCGACCGCGCGCGAGCTCGCGGGCAACGCGACCTCGTGGGACCGGCTGCTCACCCACCCCGTCACCGGAACCGTGCTGGAGTGCGACAGCTACCGGCCTACCGCCGCGATGATCAGACTGCTGCGGGCGCGGGACCGGCACTGCCGGTTCCCCGGATGCCGACAACCCGCCATCAGGTGCGAACTCGACCACACCATCGCCGCCTCCGACGGCGGAGCCACGCACGTGTGCAACCTCGCCAACCTCTGCAAACGACACCACGACGTCAAACACCACACCCGATGGCGAGTACGACAACTCCCGGGCGGGCGGCTCGTGTGGACCTCACCCACCGGACGGGTCTACCGCGAAGACGCACCACCACCACTCGTCGCCTTCACCATCGCCGCGCCACCCGACCCCGGGCCTCCGCCGTTCTGACGAGTCCACCGGGTGAGGTGCGTGCGCCCTGCGCGCTCGCGCGTGCCCGCGTCGCGCACGGGCAGTACCACCGCAGTGAATCGATCGTCAAGGCCTCGGCACTTACGCTCGGCATTCTCTAACGTTGCGGTCAGCCCTTCACGGGGTCGGAACGTCTCGCAGTGGGACGGACATTGGGAGACAGACAAGGAGCCCCCATGAACATCTTCCTCATCATCATCATCGTCGTTGCGATCGTGCTCGCGATCGTCAGTGGCCTGAACAGCGCCCTGAGCTGGCTGCTCTGGGTTGCTCTGATCGTCGGTGTGATCGCGCTCATCGCGTTCCTCTTCCGAGTGATCAGCGGCAACAAGCGCGTCTGACCGCCGCGCTGCGCGAACGCCTCCGCCTTCGGCGGGGGCGTTCTGCATTTCCGGAGCCGCACGGCGACGTGCTCCGAGGACCTCTGGACGAATCGCGATATATCGTGTTACCGTCAGCACACGCGATATATCGCGAATAGTTCGCGGCAGCCGTCGCCTGAGAGAGGGAAGCGCCATGACACTGCAGAAATGGATCGTCCACCCCGACGAGACGCGGGTGATCGACATCGACGACATCCGCAAGCTCAAGGTGAGCATGGTCGGAGGTCAGATCGACATCGTCGCCCACGACGAACCGGGCGTCCGCATCGAGGTGCACGCCGTCACCGGCAAGGATCTCCGTATCGAAGCGACCGGCGACGTCGTCGAGATCGACCACCCGCAGCTGCGCTGGGACAACTTCACGCAGGTCTTCCGCAACTTCGGGTCGTCCGGGCCGAAAGCCGAGATCAGCGTCGCCGTCCCGCGAGGCACCGACCTCACGCTCGGCGTCGTCAGCGCGAGCGCGCTCGTGTCGGGTCTCACGGCCGATGCGCGGGTGAACACCGTCTCGGGCGACATCATCATCGACGGGATCACGGGCGACGTGAACGCCAACGCCGTCTCGGGCGACGTACAGGCTCGCGAGCTGACCGGAGCGCTCACTGCGAAGTCCGTGTCGGGCGACGTGTCGGCGATCGGCACCTTGCGCGCGGCTGACATCGACACCGTGTCGGGCGCCATGCTCGTCGACTCGTCCGGTCCGATCCAGTCGATCACGCTCCACACCGTGGGCGGCGACGCGACCGTGCGCCTCGACGAGAGCCTGCCCGCGAACTACCAGGTGCGAAGCGTCAGCGGACGCGTGCTCATCGACGGGGTCGTGCGTTCCGGTCAGGGCGCCGGGCCGCTGACGAGCTTCGCCGGCTCGACCGGTGAACTCAGCGGATCGTTCGTAGATGTCCGCACCAACTCGGTCTCGGGCGACCTGACCGTTCTGCGGCGCGCGGCATCCACCGCCACCGACGTCACCGCCAGCAGCACGCCCGAAGTGGCGGGCGAAGCGGCGCCCACCACCCCGGCCGAGCCCACCCCCGCTGAGCCCACCCCGGCCGAAGACGACGCGGACCGCCGCGAGGAGCACTGACGATGCCGCCCGTCTTCTCCCACGGCGACCTGCGCCTCTACCTGCTGTCGCTGCTCGACGAGTCGCCGCGCCATGGCTACGACCTCATGCAGGCCCTGACCGAGCGCACCGGCGGGACGTACTCGCCGAGCGCCGGCACGATCTACCCCCGCCTGGCCAAGCTCGAGGACGAGGGACTCGTGACCAAGACCGTCGACGGTCGCAAGACGATCTACGAGATCACGGATGCCGGTCGCGACGAGCTCTCGGCCCGCCGCCATGACCTCGACGGCATCCAGGCCGGCCTGGCGGACAGCATCCGCCTCATCGCCGACGAAGTCCGGGGCAGTGTGCGCGCCGCGATGAAGAGCCTCCAAGCCGACCTCGCGGCGGCCGCGAACCTCGATCACGAGACGGCCACGCGTCCGTCGCCGACCGAGAACCCGCGCGCCGAAGCCCGCGCGCAGGCGCAGCGGGCGGATGCCGCGATCGCCGAGTTCCGTGCGAACGTCAAGGCCGACCTGCGCTCGCACATCGCGCGCGACGGCGACGTCACGGCATCCGTCGTCGACGACCTCGTCGGAGCGCTCGCCCGGACCCGTGAAGACATGCTGCGCGCCCTGCGGGGCTGACGACGCGCGATGCCGCGTCGCACCGCGACGAGGACCTCTGCTCCGGGCCGCTCAGGGCTCGGGCCAGAGGTCCTCGTCGTCTGCGACGGTCTGCCCCTGCGGCACCACCAGGATCGGGCGCTGCTGACGATGTGCGAGCCGCGCCGCCACCGAGCCCGTGAAGAACTCGCGGATCGACTCACCGATGCCGCGGCGGCGCGTACCGACCACGAGCAGCTTCGCGTCGAGCCGGTCGGCGAGGTGCTTGATCGCGAGCGCCGGGTCTCCGACGAGCTGATGCACGGTCCACTCCACGGAGGACGACCGGAGCGCCTCCGCCGCGGCCGCTCGGATCTGCTCGAGCTGCGCCGCGCTCGAGACCGCCCCGAGGTCGATGGGAGCCGTGTGGACGTAGCCGTCGGGGTCCTCGTAGGTCACGAACCGCGTGACGTCGACGTGCACGATGACGAGCCCGACGCCGAGCATCGAGGCGTATCGGGCCGCTTCGACCACGACGCGGGGCGACTGCCCGGGGATGACTCCCGCGATGACGGGCGTCGACGGCAGGCGGCTCTCGTCGCCTGCGGAGTGCTGATCGGCCATGGTCGCCCCCTGTCTCAGCGGCGGCACCGGCGATGGCTCGGGGCCCCCGTGTTATTCTTGATGCTACTCTTCCCCGGCGCAGCGCCGGATCGTGAAATGCTCCGGGCACCGCTGAACAGCCCGTGACTCAGAAATGAGGGGGTCTCGCATGGGGCGTGGCCGTCAAAAGGCGAAGCACACCAAGATCGCGCGTGAGCTGAAGTACGACACCTACAATGTCAACTTCTCCTCGCTCGAGAAGGAGCTCGCTCATTCCGACGACGATCAGTACGTCGACAAGTGGGCTGACCAGTACTCCGACGAGTACGAGGACGAGAAGGCCTGACCGGGCTCATCACCATGCGCCGTGGCGCTGCTCCCACTCGTCCTCGATCGTGTGGGGACGCGTGACGACGATCCCCGCGGGGATCGCAGCGAGTATCAGCACACCGACCATGATGAGCGGGGCCGTCCAGTCGCCCGTCGCTTCGTGCAGGAGCGCGAACGAGATGGGGAACACCGCTGCCACGGCGTAGCCGACGCTCTGCGCGAATCCGCTCAGAGCGACAGTGCCCTCGTGCGTCCTCGCCTTGCGCTGGATGAACACCAGCGCAGCCGGGAACAGCATCTGCGGCGTGCCCAGCAGCACGACCCACAGCACGACCGCTGACCCCGGCGCGAGAAGCAGCCCCGCGACGGCGACGAGCCCGGCCGACGCCGCGACGGCGTAGATCACGCCGAGCCGCTGCCAGCGCGTGATGACGAGCGGCACGATGATCGACCACGGCAAGCCCATCGCGCCGAACAGCGCGAGGAGCGAACCGGCGGCGGCATGGGATACGCCCGCGAGGTCTACGAGGATGATCGGCAGCCACGCGAACGACGCGTAGACGCTGGATGCCGACACCGCGAAGGTGACGGCGACGGCCCACGCCATCGGCAGGCGCACGAGGCGGCTGAGCACGTTCGGCGACGGGGGCGGGGCGATGACGGCATCCGCCGTGGCCGCCGCGACGCGCGACCGGCGCAGCGTCACGAGCCAGGGGATCACCGCGAGCACGGCGAACACCGACCACAGTCCGAGGGAGAACCGCCATCCCGCTGTGTCGGCGATCGGCACCGCGACGAGCGGCGGCACGAAAGCCGCGACGGCCAGCATCGTCGAGTACACCGCGGTCATCGTGCCGACCCGGTCGGGGAAGTACGTCTTGATCAGCGGCGGCAGCACGACGTTGCCGATGCTGATCGCGGCGAACAGCACGGTCGTGGCGATCAGCAGGATGCCGGCATCCGGCGCGAGCGCGCGACCGAGCAGCGCAGCCGCCGCGACGACCATCGCGGCGACGGCCAGTCGCTGCAGGCCGAACCGCCGCTCGAGGATCGGGGTGATGACCCCGAACACCGCGAAGCACACCGGCGGCGCCGCGCCGATGAGGCCGGCCACCCACGACGGCACGCCGAGGTCCGCGTCGATCTCGGTGAGGATCGGCGACAGCGACGCAACGGCCGAGCGCAGCGAGAAGGCGACGAGGATGACGCCGAGGAACGCGAGGACGCGCCCCCGCCAGAGCGAAGTCACGACTGCTGGGTGCCCTCGACCCAGTTCAGGTACTCCTCGCTCACGGTTCCCGTGACATAGCGTCCGTCGAAGCAGCTCATGTCGAGGTCGACGATGTCCGTTCCCTCGACGATCGCGGCCTTCAGGTCGTCGATCTCCTGGTAGACGAGATAGTCGCAGCCGAGCTCCTCGGCGATCTCGGGGATCGTCCGGTCGTGCGCGATCAGCTCGTGACGCGAGGGCATGTTGATGCCGTAGACGTGCGGGTAACGCACGGGAGGCGCAGCCGACGCGAACGTGACGCTCTTGGCACCGGCATCCCGGGCCATCTGGATGATCTCCTTCGACGTCGTGCCGCGCACGATCGAGTCGTCGATGAGGAGGACGTTCTTGCCCTTGAACTCGCTCGACATCGCGTTGAGCTTCTGGCGCACGCTCTTCTTGCGCACGGCCTGGCCCGGCATGATGAACGTCCGGCCGACGTAGCGGTTCTTGTAGAAGCCCTCGCGGTACTCGATGCCGAGCTTGCGCGCGACCTGCATCGCCGCGGGACGCGACGAATCAGGGATCGGCATGACGACGTCGATCGCGCCCTGAGGGGTGTACTTCGCGATCGTGTCGGCGAGACGCTCGCCCATGCGCAGGCGGGCCTCGTAGACCGAGATACCGTTCATGATCGAGTCGGGGCGGGCGAGGTACACGTACTCGAACGAGCACGGTGCGAGCTGCGTCTGCTGCGCGCACTGACGCGTGTGCAGCGTGCCCTCGGCGTCGATGAACACCGCTTCGCCGGGCTCGATGTCGCGCACGACCTCGAAGCCGCCGTTCTCGAGCACGAGCGACTCGGATGCCACGGTCCACTCGTCACGGCCGTTCTCGGCCCGGCGGGTGCCCAGGATGAGGGGACGGATGCCGAACGGGTCGCGGAAGGCCAGCAGGCCGTGCCCGGCGATCAGGGCGATCGCGGCGTACGAGCCCTCGACTCGCTCGTGCACGCGCTCGACGGCCTGGAAAACCTGGTCTGGGTCGAGGTCGAGGCCCGAGATGGTGGCCTGCAGCTCGTTGGCGAGCAC
The DNA here is from genome assembly GCF_002245215.1 of Microbacterium sp. Yaish 1. Taxonomy (GTDB): domain Bacteria; phylum Actinomycetota; class Actinomycetes; order Actinomycetales; family Microbacteriaceae; genus Microbacterium. Next base: position 1,585,036 of record NZ_NPMR01000001.1, on the reverse strand, counting down.
GTTCACCAGCAGCTCGGTGTCGGAGCTCGTGTTGAGATGGCGGCGATCCTTGCGGAACAGCTCGTCGGTCAGCTCGCGCGTGTTGGTCAGGTTGCCGTTGTGCACCAGCACGATGCCGTACGGGGCGTTGACGTAGAAAGGCTGCGCCTCTTCTTCGCTCGACGCCGTGCCCTTCGTGGCGTAGCGGACGTGGCCGAGTCCGATGTTGCCGAGCAGCGAACGCATGTCGCGGGTACGGACCGCCTCGCGCACCTGGCCGTTGGCCTTGAAGATGTGGAAGACGCCGCTGTTCTCAGCGGTCGCGATGCCGGTCGAGTCCTGGCCGCGGTGCTGCAGCAGCAGGAGGGCGTCGTAGATCTCCTGGTTCGCCGGGGACTGCCCGACGATTCCGACGATTCCGCACATAGGGGGTCAGTTAACTCCTGCTTCGCGGTACCCGCCGACGAGGCGCACGGCCCCGCCGTCGACGCCCTTGGCGCCCTGCTCGTAGTCGCCCGCGGGACGCGGACCCGTCGAGACGACACCGACCTGCCAGGTGTCGATGCCGTCCGCGCGAAGCGCCGCGATCGCGGCATCCGCTGCCGCCGGCGACACGACGGCGAAGAAGCCGATGCCGAGGTTCCAGGTGCCTTCGGTGCGCTCGAGCTCGAGGCCGCCGAGGTCGGCGAGCACGCGGAAGACCGGCGACGGCGACCAGGTCGCGCGATCGACGTCGACCCACGTGTCCTTCGGCAGGACGCGCGCGAGGTTCGCGGCGATGCCGCCGCCCGTGACGTGGCTGAGGGAGTGGATACCGTCGCCGAGCTCGCCGATCAGGCGCAGCAGCGGCGAGGTGTACAGGCGCGTCGGCTCGAGCAGCTGCTCGCCCCAGGTGCGGCCGAAGTCGGCGGCCTGGTCGCCGTAGCCGATGCCCGCGCCCGTGATGATGTGGCGGATCAGCGAGTAGCCGTTGGAGTGCGGGCCGCTCGAGGCGAGGGCGAGCACGATGTCGCCGTCCTGCACCCGATCGGCGCCCAGCACCTGCTCGGACTCGACGACACCGGTCGCGGCACCCGCGACGTCGTAGTCGTTCACGCCCAGCAGGCCCGGGTGCTCGGCCGTCTCGCCGCCGACGAGCGCGGTGCCCGTGGCCGAGCAGCCGTCGGCGATGCCGCGCACGATGTCGGCGATGCGCTCGGGCACGACCTTGCCGCACGCGATGTAGTCGGTCATGAAGAGCGGCTTCGCGCCGACCACGACGATGTCGTCGACGACCATGCCGACCAGGTCCTGCCCGATCGTGTCGTGCTTGTCGATGGCCTGCGCGATCGCGACCTTCGTGCCGACGCCGTCGGTCGAGGTCGCCAGCAGCGGCTTCGTGTAGCCGAGCAGCGCGGTCGCATCGAAGAGGCCGGCGAAACCGCCGACACCCCCGAGGACTTCGTCGCCGTGGGTTCGCCGGACCGCCGACTTCATCAGTTCGACGGCGAGGTCTCCCGCCGCGGTGTCGACGCCGGCTTGGGTATAGGGATCAGTGGGACTCGAGGCCACGGCATCCAGAGTACCGGCCCGCGGGGCGGCCGAGCGCCGGGCGTGTCTCGCGGGCCTGAATCGGCCGCTTCGGCGGGGCTCGCGGGCGTGCCGCAAACAGGCTCAGGCGGGCCGACGGCCCTCAGCGGCGCGGCGAGGCGCAGCTCAGCCTGTCGGCGGGACAGTCGGTCGGGCGGCCCAGGGCCCCACCGAACCACGCACCCCCGGCTTGCCCTACCGCCGGACCAGCCGCGCCGACGCCGCGAGCCGTGCCGCGAACAGGCTCAACCGCACCGAACCCCGCCTGGCGGGCGGCTTGCGCCGCTCAGCCTGTTCGCGGCGCAGCAAGCCCGAGCCTCGGCTGCGGGCTCGCCGCGGTCGGCGCTCGCGGGTCGCAGAGGTCCCGGGTCAGATGCCCTGCCAGGCGGGCTTGTTGGCCCACGCGTGCCGGTAGTAGCGCGTCTGGGCGAGGGCGCTTGCGGCGGCCTCGTCGATGACGACGGTGACATGCGGATGCAGCTGCACGGCCGAGCCCGGCGCCGAGGTGCTGACCGGTCCCTCGACGGCCGCGGCGACGGCATCCGCCTTGGCTTCGCCGAAGGCGAGCAGCACGAGGTGGCGCGCGCGCAGGATGGTGCCGATGCCCTGGGTGATGCAGTGCATCGGCACGTCGTCGGGCGAGTCGAAGAAGCGCGCGTTGTCGGCCCGCGTCTCCTCGGTGAGCGTCTTCACGCGCGTCTCCGAGGCGAGGGAGCTGCCCGGTTCATTGAAGCCGATGTGCCCGGTGCGGCCGATGCCGAGGATCTGCAGGTCGACCCCACCGGCGGCCCGGATGGCGGCCTCGTACTGCTCGCCCGCCGTCTCGATGCCGTCGAGGTCGCCGTGCGGCACCTCGATGCGGGCCGGATCGAACCCGACGGGCTCGACGACCTCGCGCTCGATGACGCTGCGGTAGCTCTCCGGGTGGCCAGCGGGGAGCCCGACATACTCATCGAGCGCGAACCCGCGCACGCGCGAGACGTCGATGTCCTCACCGCGCACGCGCTCGGCGAGGTGCCGGTACACCGCGAGCGGCGTCGACCCGGTCGCGAGTCCCAGCACGGCATCCGGACGCCGACGGATGAGGTCGACGATCGCGTCGCCGACGAGTCGGCCCGCCTCCTGCTCGCTGGGGACGATGACGACTTCAGCCATGGCTCTTCCTTCTTTCGGGGGTCGGTTGGAGGGCGGATTCCGCGCCGCGGGTCAGGTGAGTCCCAGGGTCTCCGAGAGCACGAGGGCCGCCGCTCCCCGGAGCCGGAGGTCGCCGTGCGTCTCGGCGAGGCGCACGGTCAGGTCGTCGAAGAGGATCGGCAGCACGCGGGCTGAGATCGCGTCGCGCGCAGCGCCGATGAGCTCACCATCGATCAGCTCGGCCGGCCCGCTCAGCACGACATCCGTCAATCCGAGTGTCGCGACGAGCGGTGACAGCGCGACGCCGAGGCACCGCCCCGCCTCGTGGCGAACGAGCAGCGCGGCCTCGGCGTCGGGCGCCGCGGCGAGCCGCGCCTCGAGCTTCGGCACCGAGAGCCAGGCCTCGAGGCATCCGGTCCGCCCGCACGCGCAGACGGGCCCCTCGCCCTCCGTCACGACGACGTGGCCGATCTCGCCCGCAGCCCAGTTGCGTCCGTGGACGACCGCGCCGTTGATGATGACCGCGGCTCCGACGCCGGCGCCGATCCGGACGAGCAACAGGTCGTGGTCGACCTTGCCGAAGCTCAGCTCGCCCATGCCGGCGGCGTTGAGCCCGTTGGTGACCGAGACCGGCAGACCGGTGCGCTCGAACAGGATGCCGCGGAGCTCGACGTCGCGCCAGTCGAGGTGCGACGACTCGCGGACGACCCCCGCGCCGTCGACGACCCCCGGCGTCGAGACGCCGATCCCGAGGATGGGGGCCTCGGCTGCGCGCACGAGCCGATCGATGAGGTCACCGAGCACGGCGAGCGCCTCCGGCCCGGTCGCGCCGCGTCGCTCGACGACCTCGCGGGCGATCACACCTCCGCCGAGGTCGACGACCGCACCCTCGATCGTGTCGCCGCTCGAGATCGACACGGCGACCACGTTGCGCGACGACCGCGACAGCGCGAGCGCGCGAGAGGGCGCGCCGGGCCCCGACCGGTGTCCACGGCCGCTCTCGACGACGAGCTGCTCGTCGACGAGCTCACCGACCAGATCGGAGATCGTCACGCGGGAGAGCCCGGTCGCACGCGCGATGTCCGCGCGCGACAGCCCTTCCTCGCGGTGGAGCGCCTGCAGGACGAGGCGACGGTTGTTGCTGCGGGCATCCTCGGGACGGATGCGGCGGCCGCGCGCCCTCGGCGAAGCAGCGCCTTCCGCTGACGTCGTAGTCATACGTTCCCCGATCGAGTACAGTTCCCGAGAAATAATTCGGAAACGTTCTTAACCAATACTGTCAGAACCCCGTTCCCTCGCGCACATCGGAGTGACCCGTGAAATTCTTCCAACGACTCGGCCGGTCGATCATGCTGCCGGTCGCCGTGCTCCCCGTCGCCGCCATCCTCATGGGAGTCGGCAACTGGATCGACAAGGCAGCAGGCGAGAACATCGTCTCGGCGTTCCTCCTCGCCGCCGGTGGCGCCGTCCTCGACAACATGGCACTCCTCTTCGCCATCGGCATCTCGATCGGCATGGCCGACAAGTCCGACGGCACCTCGGCCCTCGCCGGCCTCGTCTCGTGGCTCACCGTCACGACGCTCCTCGCCCCCGCCACGGTCGCGCAGTTCTTCGGCATCGCCGACGTCGCCGACGTCGATCCGGCGTTCGGGAACATCAAGAACGTCTTCGTCGGCATCATCTGCGGCCTCATCGGGGCGTGGGCCTACAACCGCTTCAAGGACGTCAAGCTCCCCGACGCCCTGTCGTTCTTCTCCGGCAAGCGCTCGGTCGCGATCGTCACGGCGGGCATATCTCTCGTCGTCGCCGTCGTGCTGCTGTTCGTGTGGCCGTTCGTCTACGGCGGTCTGGTGACCTTCGGTGAGTGGATCGCCACCCTCGGCCCCGTCGGCGCCGGGCTCTACGGGTTCCTCAACCGCCTGCTCATCCCGTTCGGCCTCCACCACGCCCTGAACTCGGTGTTCTGGTTCGACGTCGCCGGGATCAACGACCTCAACAACTTCCTCGGCGGCGCGAACGGCGACGGCGTCTACGGCGTGACGGGTCAGTACATGACCGGCTTCTTCCCGATCATGATGTTCGGCCTGCCGGGCGCCGCCCTGGCGATGTACGTGACCGCCAAGGACAAGCGCAAGAAGGTCGTGGCGGGCATCCTGCTCTCGTCGGCCGTCGCCGCGTTCTTCGTCGGCATCACCGAGCCGCTCGAGTTCTCGTTCATGTTCCTCGCGCCGTGGCTGTACCTCGTCCACGCGGTCTTCACCGGCATCTCGGTCTTCATCGCGGCGCTGCTTCCGACCCGGATGGGCTTCGGCTTCTCGGCGGGCTTCATCGATCTGGTGCTGGGCTGGTTCAACCCGCTGGCGCAGAACCCCTGGATGATCCCCGTGATGGGCGTGTTCTGGTTCGTCGTCTACTTCGTGGTGTTCCGGTTCCTCATCCTGAAGTTCCGGCTCAAGACGCCGGGCCGCGAGGACGACGACGCGCTCGACGCGGATGCCGCGACCGCGGGCCGCGACGCGGGCTACGGCCCCACCGCGGAGAAGATGATCGCGGGCCTCGGCGGTAAGGAGAACATCGTCCAGCTCGACAACTGCGCGACCCGCCTGCGGCTCGAGGTCGCCGACACGTCGCGCGTCGACAGCGATGCGCTCAAGCGCGCCGGCGCCGCGGGCACGATGATCTCGGGCGCGAAGTCGGTGCAGGTGGTCTACGGACTCAACGTGCAGTTCGTGAAGGACGCGATGGACGACGTGCTCGCCGGACGCGAGGTCGAGCCGCCCGCGGCATCCGCGTCGCCGCAGGCCGACGGGGCGGTGACGACCACCGCTCCCGCCGTCGTGCGGCTGCGCCAGCCCATCGCCGGCGCGGTCGTGCCGCTCGCGCAGGTTCCCGACCCGATGTTCTCGCAGGGGACGATGGGCCCCGGCCTCGCGATCGACCCGTCCGGAGACACCGTCGTCGCCCCCGCAGACGGCACCGTGACCACGGTGTTCCCGACCGGTCACGCCGTGGGCATGACCCTCGACGACGGCACCGAGCTGCTGATCCACGTGGGCATCGACACCGTCGACCTGAAGGGCCGCGGGTTCCAGGCACTCGTCCAGCAGGGTGAGGGCGTGCACGCGGGGCATCCGTTGCTCCGCATCGACACGGGCGTCATCCGCGGCGCGGGATACTCCCCCATCACGCCGGTCATCGTGCTGAACAACGAGCACGCGTCGATCGAGTTCGAGTGACGCCTCGGCCGGTGTCGAGCGTCATCGCCTCGGCACCGGCCGCACCCCGTCACCCCCGCTCTAAACTGGCGCCATGAGCGCGGCGAAGTCTCCCGAGTGGGTGGTGCGGGAGGATGCCGCGCCCTCGGTCGTCGTCGCGCTGTACCTGCGCCAGGTGCTCGGCATCCGCACTCCGGACGAGCTGCCGCACCTGCGCGGCATCGAGCCGGCATCCGTCGAGCGCGACCCCGAGACGCAGGCCGAGCTCGAGCGGCAGTGGCGAGCGTACTGGGAGATGACGGTCGAGCCGCTCGCGCATCCCTCCCCCGTGCCGCTCGATCTCGTCGACGGCTTCGACACGCTCGTCGCGCTGCCGACCGAGGGATTCGAGCGGCTCGAGCACGAGATGCGGCCGCATGCGGCCGAGGCTGTCGCCTTCGCGCGTGACGTGCACGCCCGGTACACCTCGCGCTCGTCGGGAGCCGGCGCCGTCGCCTACCGCGCGTACGCCGGGGCGCTCGCGCAGCACGAACGCCGTATCGGCCGGCGGGCGCACTCGTTCGAGCTGAACGTGCAGGTGCTGCCGCTGAGCCAGCGCGGCGTGTGGTGGATCGGCGCGCTCACGATCGCCGTCACCGACGGGCTGCGCAGCGACGTCGTGGCCTTCGACGCCGCGATCGCACCGATCATCGCCGAGATCGCCTGACCCGCGGAGCGAGCCCGGCGTCAGGCGTCGTCGACGGTGCGCACGCGCTCGTGCAGGATACGCACCTCGCGCGTGCGCCGACGCGCGGCGCGGTCGAGCACGAGGGCGATGACGCCCGCGATCGCCATGCAGACGGGGATGGCGCCGAGCGCGATGAATCCGAACACCTGCCCCGCCGAGTACTGCAGGCCGGTGTTGGTGCTGACTCCCTCGTCCGGGATGCCGAACGTCAGGGCCAGCGCGGCGATGATGCCCGCCGCGGCGCCGAGCAGGAGGAACACGCTGTACTTGGGCACGCGACGCACGCGCGCCGACTCGACCCGTTCGGTGATCTCCTCAGCCATGACTCCATTGTCGCACCGCCCGAGCAATGCCCGGGCGGTGCGACGAGAGGGCTCAGCGAGTCGTCAGAGCAGGTTGCGACGACGACGCGTGAACGACACGGCGAGCACGCCGATCAGCAGCATCCCGGCTCCCAGCCACAGAGTGTCGACAGGAGCCTGTCCACCGGTCGCGGCGAGGGTCGCGTCGGTCGAGGCGTCGCACGGCACCTCGGCGCCGAGCGGGAAGGCGATGCTCACGGGATCGAGCGCCTCGCCGGCCGAGTAGAAGCCGGCGAAGGCCTCGGCGCCCGCTGCCGTCAGCGTGGCCGATGCGCCCGTCCAGCTGATCCGGTCGGCGGTGGTCGTGGCGGCGGGCAGCGAGAGCGTCGCGAAGACGACGCCGTTCGCGTTCACATCCGGCGACCCGTTGTATCCCTTCGACTGCACGTTGACGATCAGCGAGGCGGTGTTCGCGCCGGTGATCTGCACCCGCGGGTTCGACAGGGTCATGTCGAGCAGACCGCTGTGGCCGGTGTAGTGAACCGAGCCGCCGAAGCTGACGCGACCGCGTTCGTTCTCGGGGCTGTACGCTCCCGAACCGCTGCCCCACCCACCGGAGATCTCTCCCTTGGCGATCGGGCCCGTGATGTACGAGCGGTACGACTCCTTCACACCCCACTCGATCGTCGCTCCCGAGACCGACCGGGCGACGCACGACGGCGCGGCCGGCGACTCGACGGCTGCGGCGACAGCGGCAGCCGTGACCCGGAAGGGCGCGGATGCCGCGACGGCACCGCCGACGCTGAGCTCGAGCGTGTGGTCGCCCGTCGCGAAGCCGGCGGGAACCGCCCACGAGAACGACACGCGTCCGCCGGCATCCGCCGTCGCCGTGCCGATCGTGACCGGCTCGGAGTGCGCCACGGCCGTGACGACGTCGCCGGGCGTGAAACCGCCGCCGGTGAACGCGAGCACTCCGCCCTGGGCGACTGTCGCCGAGCCCGCGAACGCGACGAACGGGGCCGCCGGCTGCGCGACGGTGACGTCGGCGAAGGTGTCGAGCGTGCGGTCGGTGATCGACAGCGCATGCGCCGCGGAGGTGGCGACGTGGTAGCTCTTCGTCGGGTCGAGCGAGCCGGCGGGGACGGTCAGGTCGACGGTGAAGGCACCACCCACGATCGAGCCCGGGCGCACCCAGGCCAGCTGCACCCAGCCCTCGGCGGGCAGCGGGCCGGCGCCGGCCCAGAGCGACTTCTCGCCGAAGACGACGTACGCACCGTTCACGGCGCTGTCGCCGACGAAACCGGTGCCCGAGACCGTGAGCGTGTTGGCCACGGCCGGGTCGAGGTCGGCGTTCGGTGTCACCGTGATCCTCGGGCTCTTCGTCGGCTCGGGCTGCGACGCGACCGCGGCCCACGTCACGGGCACGAAGAGCTCGTTGTCGGGCTGCAGGCCCTGCGACGCCTTGTTGCCGAAGGTGAAGACACCGAGGCGGTAGTCGTCGCCGGGGCGCTTCTCGTTCGCGGACTTCTCATCGACCTGGACTGTCCACGTGAAGTCGACCGTGCCGTCGGCGTTCTCGGTCCACGAGAGGTTGGCGTCGCCGGTCGGCTCACCCGACACGCGGACGTACGAGATCGACGGGCGGGCCGCATCCGCGGCGCCCTCGCTGGGCTTCCAGGTCTCGGCGACCCAGCCGAAGCGCAGCGCGAAGCCGGCGCCGACCTCGCTCTGGCGGTAGTTGCGTCCCTCGACGGTCAGCGTGGCACCGCTCGGGTCGACATCCGTGTTCGGGGTGACCGTGAGCGTCGGCGCGGGGAGCGGCTCGGTCGGCGTGGTCGTCGCGAACGACACGACCGCCTTCGCGTCCTGCGTGCGGTTGGTCATGCCGGTGTGGTCGGCGATCGTGTAGACCGCCGTGGTCTCGCCCTTCGGCGCGACCGTCAGCGTGGTCTCGAACGATCCGTCCTCCGCGAACTTCACCATGGTGTCGGTGCGGGGCGTCGAGGTGACGAGCTTCGCGCCGCTCGTGCATCCCGCCGCGATGAAGGCGAAGTCGACCTCTGCGAGCGGGCGGTCGGTGCACGTCGTGAGGTAGATCGGCTGGGCGGGGTCGTAGCCCGTGCCCGTGACGGTGATCTCCTCACCCGCGGGGTCGAGCCCCGTCGACTTCGACAGCGTGAGCGTGGGCACCCGCGCCGGAGTCTCGGGCTCGCTCGCCTTCGCGGTGACCGCGTAGCTCAGCGCCGGCGCGGTCGAGGCGGAGTAGGCCGTGGTATCAGCCGGGGTGAACGCGGCCGCGATGCTGTGCGTGCCGACGGCGAGCGACGAGGTGACGATGCTCGCGACGCCGCCGTCGACCGGAGCCGAGCCGAGCGACGCATCGCCGGCCGTGAACGAGACCGACCCGGATGCCGCGGGCGAGACCGTCGCCGTCAGGGTGACGTCGGTGCCCTCGACGGCCGTTCCGTCGGGTGAGGCCGCCAGGGTCGTCGTGGTCGACTCGGCGACGGCCGGGAAGAGCGCGTCCCAGTCGATCGAGACGTCGGCGCGGGCGAGGAGGTTCGCCTCGGAGGGGAACGAACGAGACGGCCACGAGATGACCTCGTAGGCCTTCGTGCGATCGAGCTCGCTCGCGGTCTGGTCGAGGCTTCCGGTGATCTCGCCCGCGGCCGAGACGTCGAGTGAGGCGTTGGGCGTGGTCGCCTGGTCGACCGTCAGGTCGCCCTTCTCGACGAGGGCGACGTAGGCGTGCCGGCTCGGCTGGCCCGGGTACTGGGGGGCGACCTCGAAGCCGGTGCCGGTGATGGCGACCGTGATCTTCTCGTTCGCGACGACGGTGGTCGACGTCGTCAGGGTGGGGCCGGCGGCCGTTGCCGGTGCGGCGACGCCGACGACGGCGGCCATGGCGATGAGCGCGCCGGTCAGCACGCTCGCGAGCGGACGCTGCAGCGCCGCCCTCCTGGTTCTCATCATGGGAACCCTCCGAATCTCGATGCAGGTGAAGCTCGCGCGTCGGGCACGCGACTTGAGTTAGCTTAGCCTTACCTAATCAGGTTTTGTGAAGAGGCTGATAGTCAGTGCTCGGCGTGACGGCGCGGCAGGATGACGGGGCGGCCGGTGTCCGGATCGTCGAGCACGCGCACCTCGGTGCCGTAGACGGCCGTGACCCGCTCCGCCGTGAGCACTTCGCGGGCGCTGCCCCGCGCAACGAGCCGGCCGCCATCGATCATCGCGACCTCGTCGGCATACGCCGCGGCGAGCGACAGGTCGTGCAGCACGACGACCACCGCGCGCCCGTCACGGGCGAGGTCGCGTGCGACACGGAGGACGTCCTCCTGGTGCCGGAGGTCGAGCGCCGCCGTCGGCTCGTCGAGCAGAACGACGGGGGTGTCCTGCGCGAGCACGCGGGCCAGCGAGACGCGTGCCTTCTCGCCGCCCGAGAGCGACGGGAACGCGCGATGGAGCAGGTGCGCGACATCCGCCCGCTCGATTGCTTCAGCGATACGCGCGTCGTCGAAGCGGGCGTGCTCGGTTCCGATCCAGGGGGTTCGCCCCATCGCGACGACCTGGCCCGCGGTGAACGAGAACGCGACCTGGTTCGCCTGCAAAAGCACCGACCGCCGTCGCGACAGCTCGCGGGCCGACCACTGGCCCACCGGGCGCCCGTCGAGACCGACGTCACCCGAGGTGGGCGCGCGGTCACCGGTCAGCAGGGAGAGCAGGCTCGACTTGCCGGCGCCGTTGGGCCCGACGAGGGCGAGCAGCCGGCCGTAGCCGACATCCGCCGTCACGTCGTCGAGGATCGTGGCGTCACCCAACCGCAGGCTCGCGTGCTGCACCTCGACGGCGACCCCGGTCACGACCAGCCCCCGGCGGTGCGGCGGGTGCGGCGGATGAGCCAGAAGAAGAACGGTCCGCCGACGAGCGACGTGAGGATGCCGATCGGCAGGTCTGCCGAGACGACGATGGTCCGCGCGAGGAGATCGGCGTAGACGAGCACGACCCCGCCGCCGATCGCCGACAGGGCGATGAGCTCACGGTGCGCGGGTCCGACCAGCATCCTGATGATGTGGGGCACGACGAGGCCGACGAACGCGATGATGCCGACGAACGCGACCGCGACGCCGGTCAGCAGGGCGACGAGGACGATCGACCCGACCCGCAGTGCCTCGACGCGCACACCGAGGTGGGCGGCGGTGCGATCGCCGAGCGCCAGAAGGTCGTAGCGGCGCGCGAGAGCGAGGGATGCCGCGGTGCCGAGCGCTCCGACGAGGGCGACGACCGCGACTTCCGTCCAGCGCGAGCCGTTCATCGAGCCCAGCTGCCAGAACACGATCTGCTCGCGCGACGCCGTGTCTCCCGCGAACATCAGGAGCGCCAGCGCGGCCCCCGCGAACGCGTTGACGGCGATGCCCGTGAGGATGAGCGTGATCGATTCGGTCCGGCCCTGCGCGCGGGCGGCGGCATAGACGACCAAGGTCGCGACGAGACCGCCCGCGAAGGCGCAGACCGCGATCGACCACGGCCCGAGGAACGAGACGCCGAGCGTGATCGCGGCGGCCGCGCCGACGGCTGCGCCCGACGAGACACCGACGACTCCCGGCTCGGCGAGCGGGTTGGCGAAGATCGCCTGCATGACGGCACCGGCGACCGCGAGCAGCGCGCCGACCAGGAGGGACATCGCGACGCGCGGGAAACGGATCTGCCACAGCGTCTGCTCGATGAGCGGCTCGGTCGGCGCCCACGAGCTGGGTATGCCGATGGCGCGGAGCAACGACCCGACGACCTCGGCGGGCCCGACCGGCAGCTGACCGAGCCCGGCCGAGAGCACGACGCCCACCACGAGCAGCGCCGCGCTCACGATCGCGACGAGAACTCCGCGTCGGCCCGCGGCACGCCCGCTCACGAGGCGGGATCGGGCGCGTAGACAGCGCGCGCCAGCGCGTCGAGCACCCCCGCGCTGCGCGGCCCGAACGACAGGATCTGTCCGTCCGCCATGTCGACGAAGCGGCGATGCTGGCCGGCTGCGGTCAGCGCGATCGCGGGCTTGTCGGCGAGCAGGCCGTCGACGCCGCCGACCGATTCGAGCCCGGCGGTCATCACGAGGATGAGGTCGGGGTCGGCGGCGACCATCGCTTCGTCGGTGAGAGGCTGCATCCCGCTCCAGCCGAGCTCGCCGGCGACGTCGACCCCGCCGAGCGCGGCGATGAGCTGGTCGGCGCCCGATTCGGAGCCGAAGAGGTAGTACACCCCCGCCGTGCCGCGCAGATAGAGGAAGACCATGCGCAGCCGGTCCGCCGCGGCCTCCGGTGCAAGCGCGGCGATCTGAGCACGCGTCTGGTCGACCTCGCTCGCGATGCGCTGGGCGAGCTGCTCGCCCGCGTCGGGCACGCCGAGCACGTCGCCCACCGACCGCGCGAGATCGGCGGCGCCCGCGAACGAGGCGGAGCGTTCGACGAAGACCACCGTGATGCCGACATCCCGCAGCTGCTGCACGACGTCCACCGGCCCGATGCTGCCGTCGGTGATGACGAGAGTCGGGGCAAGGCCGATGATCGACTCGGCATTGACCGTGTGTCCGCTTCCCGTGACGACCGGTAGGTCCGCCGCGCCGGGGAACGTCGTCGAGACGTCGCGGCCGACGAGATCGCCGCCGAGACCGAGACCCCAGACGGTCGCGGCCAACGAGCCGGAGAGGTCCATCGCGATGATGCGCGAGGTGTCCGTCACCGTCACCTCGACATCGCCGGTGATATCGTGCGAGGTCACGGTGACGGGCAGGCTCTGGGCGGGATCCGTCACGACCGGCTCGACCGCGGCGTCGGCGAGGACCGCGGTCGAGGGGCCCTCGAGCGAGCGCGGGTCGGGCACCGGCGCCAATTCGCTCAGCGGGGGTCGGTCGATCACGACCTGCCCCGCGGCCTCGCTGTGAGACGTCGCCGCCGGAGCACACGCGCTGAGCGACAGGGCCGCAGCGGCGAGCGCCGCGACGAGGAGCCTCCGCAGCTTCACGCGGCCGGCCCGTCGTCGGCGTGATCGGCGGGCCCACCGCCGGCGGGGGCCTTCCGCTGCTTGCGACGCGAGGCGACGATCGCTGCGGTCGACCCGCCGATCGTCGCAACGAGCGCACCGCCGATCGCGGCGAGGAGCGCGACCGGGAGCGCGTCGCTCGATCCGCTCTCGCCATCGCCCGCCTCCGCGGCATCCGCGGCGGGTGACGCATCGACGACGGGTGATGGCTCCGCCGTCGGAGTGGCGGCCGCGCACACCCCGCTCGCGGTGAACGACAGCGGGTCGAACGCGGTGCCCGTCTCGTAGTTGCCGAAGGCGGCGAATCCCTCCTCGGTGATCGCGGTGGCGGCATCCGCGGCGGCGAGGGTGACGGCGTCCCCCGAGACCGCGCTCTCCATACCCGCGAGGTCGAGGGTCACGAGCGGCACCTGGGGCGTCGTGACGACGGTGTCGTCGCCGGCGAGCGCGCTCTCCATCGAGACTCCGGCGAGGTCGACGAGAACACGCCCCGCCGCCGGCGCGATCTCGAGCGTGACGTTCTGGACCGTCGAGTCGAGCAGGCCACCGTGCCCCGTGAACCGGATGCCGCCGGGGAAGGCGATCGAGCCGGTGCCGGTCGCGGGGTCGTAGCTGCCCGTGCCGCCGGTCCAGGTGAACGCGGGCGTCTCGTAGCCGACGCCGCCGAACGGCTCCCATGCCCCCTTCGCGATGGAGCCGGAGATGTACGAGCGGAACGACTCCTTGAAGCCCCACGTGACGGTCGCGTCGGTGATGTCGCAGGCGGGCGGCGAGGTCGCCGCGGTCCGGTGCTCGACGGGCGCGGCGTCGCCGATCGCGAGGGCGGGGCTCGCCACACCGAGAACGATCGACGCGGCGGCGAGCGCCCCGAGGGGGGCCCGGGTCAGAAGGGAAGAGCGCACAGCAGACTCCAGAGATAAGGTCAGGCTTGCCTAACCTTATCGGAGCCGGCGTCAGGGCCGCAGCGGCAGCAGCGCTCCGAGATCGGCGCGGGTGCCCGACGCGCGCAGCCGGCCCGCGGCCGCGGCATCGGCCCAGGCGAGGTCGCCGAGGGCGAGGGCGATCCAGGTCGCGGCATCCGTCTCGACGACGTTGGGGGGAGTGCCGCGCGTGTGTCGAGGACCCTCGACGACCTGCACGGCGCCGAAGGGCGGCACCCGCATCTCGACCGAGTTGCCGGGCGCCTTCTCGACGAGCAGCTGCAACAGGTAGCGCACGGCCGTCGCCAGGTCGGTGCGGGCGGGCTTCTCGCCGGACGCATCGGCGGCAGCGACGGCGGCGAGCGCGGCGCGACCATCGGCGGTGAGGATGCTGCGGGCCATGGGTTCCACGCTAGCCCGGTCGGTAGGCTGGCCGGGTGAAGATCCTGGTCCTCGGCTCGGGCGCGCGCGAGCACGCCATCATCCTCGCTCTCGCCGCGGAAGGCGCAGGTCACGACCTGCTCGCGGCCCCCGGCAACGCCGGCATCGCGCGCGATGCCGAGATCGTCCCGGGCCTCGACCAGAACGACCCGGTCGCGGTGACCGAGTTCGCCGGCAGCGCCAACGTCGATCTCGTCATCGTGGGGCCCGAAGCCCCGCTCATCGCCGGTGTCGCCGATGCGCTGCGGGAACGCGGCATCCCCGTCTTCGGGCCTGGAAAGGTCGCCGCGCAGCTCGAAGGGTCGAAGGCCTTCGCGAAGCGCGTCATGGACGAGGCCGGTGTGCCCACGGGGCGCGCGGTGCGCGCGCGGAGCCGCGCCGAGGTCGAGGCCGCGCTCGACGAGCTCGGCGCCCCCCACGTGGTGAAGGCCGACGGCCTCGCCGCCGGCAAGGGCGTCATCGTCACCGATGACCGTGACGCGGCGCTCGCCCACGCCGACACCTACCTCGCGAGCGGCCCGGTGCTGATCGAGGAGTTCCTCGCCGGCCCCGAGGTGTCGCTCTTCTTCGTCTCGGACGGCGACACCGTGCGAGCCCTCAGCCCCGCCCAGGACTACAAGCGCGCCTACGACGGCGACGCCGGCCCGAACACCGGCGGCATGGGCGCCTATTCGCCGCTCCCCTGGCTCGCCGATCGGTTCGGCAGCGAGGCCGAATTCGTCGCCGAGGTCACGCGCGACGTGGCCGAGCCCGTCATCCGCCACCTCGACGCCGAGGGCACGCCGTTCATCGGCCTCCTCTACGCGGGCCTGATCCTCACCGAGTCGGGCATCAAGGTGATCGAGTTCAACGCGCGGTTCGGCGACCCCGAGACGCAGGTCGTGCTCGCGCGGCTGACCTCGCCGCTCTCAGAGCTGCTGATGGCCGCGGCGAGCGGGCGACTGGAGTCCGAGCCCGACCCGACGTTCTCGGACGATGCCGCCGTCACCGTCGTGCTCGCGAGCGAGGGGTACCCCGAGAACCCGATGACCGGCCGGGCGCTGACGGGGCTCGACGCCGCGGCATCCGTCGAGGGCGTGCACCTCGCGCACGCCGCGACCGCCGAGTCGGTCGACGGGCTCGTCGCCACGGGTGGGCGCGTGCTCAACGTCGTCGCCCGCGGCACCGACTTCGCCCAGGCCCGCGACCGCGCCTACCGCGCCCTCGCGGAGATCAGCCTCGAAGGCTCGCACCACCGCACCGACATCGCCGCCCGCGTCGCGGACTGACGTCACGCGGCGGCGCAGCCCTTGCGCGTTTGTCGGAGCGCGATACCGTCCAACGGTGGCTCAATACTCGGTGGACGTCGCCGCCGTGATGCGGGTGTCAGAAACGACGGCAGCCGCGATCGACGATCTGTCCGTCTCCGTCGACAGGTCTCTCGACGCGGCAGACGATGTGGTCGGCGCTCTGGGCTCGCTGTCTCGACTCCGCGAGCGCGCAGCGATGGTCACGCAGCCTCGGCGCCTGACGGGACCGGGGATGATCGGGCGAGGCCGCGCGATCCTGGATGCCGCACAGCGCGCCACGCTCGCGTTCGTGGAGAGCGACGAGGCGATGACCGCGACCACCGGCGCTGCGGCGTCGGCAGCCACGGGCGCACGTCGCTCGCTCGGGGAAGCTTCGGGACGGGGGTTCGGGCCGCGATGACGCTCATCTCGACCGCCGAGATCCCGACTCTCCCGGCCGATCCAGACGCGCTCGCCCAGTCAGCGCAGACGCTGCGCCAAGCGGTGGCCGGCATTCCGGAACGCTCGCACGACGCCGTCGCCGCGTGGCGGGGAATCACCCTGTCGTACGAGACCCCCGACACTCCGAGACTGGCCGCGTCGATGACGCCGGTGCACGACGCGGGCGAAGACCTGGCCGAGGCATTCGGGGGATGGCGGATGCCGCTGAGTCTCTGGCCGACGCGCTCGCCATCGCCCGGGGCCGCATCCGGGCGCTCGAGAGCGAGATGTCCGCATTGCATCGACAGGTGGATGCTCACCGCGACGGTGTCACCGACCTCGGCGCCGACGCGGGGGCGAGCGACGCGTGGGCTCCCGGTCAGTACGAGCAGAACGAGCGACTTCGCGACGAATGCGTACGGATCCGGCGGTTGATCGACGACGCGGTCGATGAATGCGAACAGCGGCTGTCGCGTATCTCCTCCCCGCCCTGGCATGTGACCGCCGGAGCCATCGCTACGGGATCTGCCGGAGCCGTCACGACTGCGGCGTCTGCGACAGCCCAGCACGCGCGCTTCGCCGACGGCATCGACATGGCCATCCTGCGTCGGCTGTCGGCTCACGGCGGCACGCAGGCCGCGCCGCTGCTCGCGCTGCATCCGGGCTGGCTCGATCTGCTTCGAGACACACCTCCCGACGCAGAACGCGTACGCGAGTGGTGGGCGGCGACCGATCTCGCGACGAGGGCGGCACTCGTCGCGAGCGTTCCGCTTCTCGTCGGGAACCTGGACGGGGTACGACTCGCTGATCGGTTCGCCGCGAACGAGCGATCGATGAAAACGGCGGTCGCCGCGAAAGAGGCCCAGAACGCTCGCATCCGGATGCAGCTCGACGACCCGCGGACCGCGCCAGAGGATCGAATACTTCTCCGGCAGGCCCTCGCCGAGAACCAGCGACACATCGACGCCTGGCGGGCGATGCTCGAGAGCGAAGGATCGTTTCTCGACGAAGGAGGCACCCGGCAGCGCGTCGAGGGTACTCAGCTGGCTGTATTTGATCCTTCACGAGACGCGATCGCCGTCTATTACGGTCTGCTCGACCCTGCCACCGGAGATATCCCTCACTGGGTCGAACACGTAGCGGTGTCAGTGCCAGGAACGGGCTCTAACATTGCTGATATCGGCCAGCAAGGATGGATTATCTCGGACGCGACGAGAACCGCGCGCACGGCTGTGTTCCAGTGGGTTGGTGGCGCGCTTCCCCAGGACCTCTCCCAAGCCGTCGACGCGTCTTACTCCCATGCTCTCGCTCCGCGTCTGGCCGCTTTCACGAACGCGATCGCTCGGCCCGCGGGGGCCGACCTGTCGATGGTGGGGTATTCCTACGGAGGCGCGACGGTGGGGCTCGCCGAGGCAGCAGGTCTGGAGGCTGACAAGGTGGTCTATGTCTCGGCCGCGGGGCTCGGACAGGGGAACGAGACGATCGCGGACTTCCCGCACACCGGCGATGTTCCGCACTACGCGCTGATGGCGCGCAACGACGCCGTCGTGGGTCTTCTGCAGGGTCCGCTCCCGTTCGTCGACCTCGTCCACGGCCCCTCGACGCTCACGGCGCCGGGGGTGACGCGGCTCGAGACCGGGCGCATCGACGCCGCCGACCCTGATAGCCCCTGGCTCGAGGCGTACAACGAGCCCGGCAACGGGCAGCCACCGATGGTCGACAGCCACAGTAGCGTCTTCATGCCCGATTCAACCGCGATGCAAAACGTCGCCGCTGTCGTCACCGGCGGCGAGGCTGAGCTCTTCGTCCCGGACGAGATCATCATGACGCCGGACGGGCCGGTGTCCCTACCGGGCTACCTCATCGACGGCTATCAACCGCGATACGTGAGAATCGAGTGACCATGCGCCGCATACTCATCGCCGGTCTCGCGACGGCTCTTGTTCTCATGCTGGGAGGGTGTTCGATGTTCATCAACAGCAGAGCCGTGGAATACCGTGACGAAACGGAACGCCTCTACACCGCCATCGCGGCACAGGTGCCCACGGAAGTCACCGACGGGGAGCCATTCGTCGAATCCCGGTGGGCGGACCTGGATACGCTCTTGCCTCAAAGGGAGGCCCGGTCCGGGTACTGGCGCGTCATCGACGAGCGCAACTTCATCGACGAACCGGGCACGTCCGAGCGCGTCGCAGCCATCATCGACGCATACCTCCGCTCTGAAGGATTCACCTACGAGCGAATCAGCACCACAGAGGACCGAGCCTCGTTCTCCGACGGGTACCGGCGCGTCGACGAGGACGGGGGCAGATGGTTCGTCCGGGTGATCTGGAACACCACCGTCCCCGACCGAGCCGAAGGAATGCAGATCTACGTCCAGTCGCCCCTCACGCCCCGCGGCGACGACCCCCTCGAACCCGGCCTCTGACCCCACCGATGAACCGAACCCTCCGCACGCTCACCGCCGGTCTCGCCACGGCTCTCGTTCTCGTGCTGGGAGGGTGTTCGATGTTCGTCAACAGCAGAGCCGTGGAATACCGAGACGAAACGGAACGCCTCTACACCGCCATCGCGGAACAGGTGCCTAAAGACCTCACCCGCATCGGACCATACGTCGAGTCCCGATGGGCCTTCCTGGACACACTTCCTGGCCGGGAAGAAGCCAGATACGGGTACTGGCGCATCGTCGACGAACGCAGCTTCATCGACGATGTCGGCACGTCCGAGCGCGTCGCGGCCATCATCGACGCATACCTCCGTTCCGAAGGATTCACCTACGAACGAATCGCAACCCGGAACGAGGGAACCTCGTTCTCCGACGGATACCGGCGCGCCGAGGACGACAGCGAGGGGTGGTTCGTCCGGGTGATCTGGAACACCACCGTCCCCGACCGCGCCGAAGGAATGCAGATCTACGTCGAATCCCCCCTCACACCCCGCGGCGACGACCCCCTCGAGCCCGGCCTCTGACCGCACTGGTCAGAGGCCGGCTCTCAGCGCTTCGCGAGGTGCGCCGGGCGCTTGAGGAAGATCACGACGATCACGGCGACCCCGATGACGATCGCGGGCAGGATCATGGCCTGCGCCATCGCGGCGGAGAAGCCCTCGGCGATCGCGGGAGGCATCGCGCCGCCGCCACCGAAGTCGCCGCTCGCGGCATCCCCGGCACCCGGCAGGTTCGCCGTCAGCCGCGACTGCATGTAGGCCGCGATCGCTGCCGAGCCGATCACCGAGCCGACCGTGCGGGTCGTGTTGTAGATGCCCGAGCCGGCGCCCGCCTGACGCGGCGGCAGGTTGCGGGTCGCGGTCGTGGCGAGCGGCCCCCACATACCGGCGTTGGCGACACCGATGATCGCGGCAGGGATGAGCAGCAGCAGAACCGGCGCCTCGGTGTTCATGAGCAGCGCGTAGCCGACGAGGCCCACGACCATCAGCGTCAGACCGGGGACGAGCAGCAGACGCGGGTCGACCCGGTCGAGGATGCGGCCGGCCAACGGTGCGAGCGCGCCCGAGAGCACCGCCATCGGGACGAGCAGCAGCGCCGACTGCGTCGGTGTGAGGCCCCGCGCGAGCTGCGTGAAGAACGCCATGGGCAGCGCCATGCTCGTCACCGTGAACCCGACCGCGGCGATCGCGAGGTTCGAGATCGCGAAGTTGCGGTCGCGGAAGAGCTCGAGCGGAACGAGGGGCTCGCTCTTGGTCCGGCCCTGCGTCCAGACGAACACCGCCATGACGACGACGCCCGCGGCGATCATCGCCCAGATGCCGGCGGCCCACTCGTAGTGCTCGCCCTCCTGCAGACCGAAGACGATGAGGAAGAGCCCGATCGCGCTGAGCACGACGCCCACGACGTCGAAGCGGTGGGGGTGGGTCTCGAGCTGCGGCACCAGGCGCCACGCCAGAACGAACGCCACGACGCCGACAGGGATGTTGACGAAGAAGATCCACTCCCACCCGAAGCCGTCGACGAGAAGGCCGCCCGCGAGCGGTCCGACGAGGGTCGCGACACCGGCGGTCGCACCCCACAGGCCCATGGCCGCGCCGCGGCGCTCGGCGGGGAACGTGCGGGTGATGACGGCCATCGTCTGCGGGGTCATGAGGGCGGCGCCGAGACCCTGCACGGCGCGCGCGATCACGAGCACGGCGAGCGAGCCCGAGAGCCCGCAGGCGAGCGAGGCGAGCGTGAAGATCGCAAGCCCGATCAGGTAGATGTTCTTCGGCCCGAACCGGTCGCCCAGACGGCCGGTGACCAGCAGCGGCACGGCGTACGCGAGCAGGTACGACGAGGTGACCCACACGACGTTGTCGAGGTTGCCGGTCGACGGGTCGAGCGCGGCCTTGATCGCCGGGTTCGCGACCGAGACGATCGTGGTGTCGACGAGGATCATGAAGAACCCGATGACCATCGCCCACAGGGCGGGCCACGGGTTGACGGCGGGCGCGGCGCCTTCGGGGACGCGGACGGTGCTGGTTCTCTCGCTCATGCGCGGGCAGCTTCTCTCTGTGCCAGGTAGCGGTCGGTCGGGGCGAGGTCGGTGACCCCCCACACGGTGTCGGGACGACGGATGTACTCGACCGCTTCGTCGAGCCAGGCGACATCCGCCGACAGCAGAGCCGTCTCGCGGTGCACCTCGATCCAGAACTGGGGATACGAGCCGCGCTCGATCGCGTGATCGCGCGCCTGACGGTGCGCGTCGAGGGATGCCGCCAGGGCGTCCCGCCGCTCGCTGAGGAGCGCCACGACTTCGCCGCGGTCGAGGTTGTGCGACTCGGCCAGCGCGACGCGGAAACGATCGGGGCGGTCGACGGCGGGGAGCTCGCGCCGCACCCACGCGATCATCATGTCGGCGCCGGCCTCCGTGAGCCTGTAGGTCGTCCGTTCCGGACGGTTGCCGTCGCGATCGGTGCCGACCTCGGCGATGAAGCCCTGCCGCTCGAGGCGAGCGACCGTGTGATAGATCGTCCCGTGGGTCAGGGCGACGAGCCGGTCGGCCTTGCGCTCGCGGAGCAGACGGACCATCTCGTAGGCGTGCATGTCGTCCTCGTGCAGCAGCGCGAGCAGCATCAGCCCCAGCGGGGTGAGTCGGTCGACGGCATCCGGCATGGCACCCCCTCTCGATTAGTCCATGTGGACTATACGCCCTTTTTCACGAGTCGTCGCGGGGTTCCACGCTCCGGGATAATGGCCGGGTGAGCGCCCTCGATCTGCCCGGCTGGAAGCACGTCTACTCCGGCAAGGTCCGCGACCTGTATCGCCCGGCGGACGGCCCGGCCGACCGGATGCTGGTGGTCGCGAGCGACCGCGTCAGCGCGTTCGACCACGTGCTCGAGCCCGGCATCCCCGGCAAGGGCGAGCTGCTGACGCGCCTGAGCCTGTGGTGGTTCGCCCAGCTCGCGGGCGGCGACGGCGGGCGCCGGGTACCCAACCACCTGCTCGCCGGCGTCGAGCCGCCGGCCGCGGTGGCGGGCCGCGCGATGGTCGTGCGCGAGCTCGACATGCAGCCGATCGAGTGCGTCGTGCGCGGCTACCTCACGGGCACGGGCTGGGCCGAGTACTCCGACAACGGCACGGTGTGCGGCATCCGTCTTCCCGACGGCCTGCAGAACGGCGACCGGCTTCCCGAGCCGATCTACACCCCGGCCTATAAGGCGCCCCTCGGCGAGCACGACGAGAACATCTCGTTCGAGCGTTCCGTCAAGCTCGTCGGCGCCGAGACCGCGGCCGCGCTGCGCGACGCGTCGCTCGAGATCTACCGGCGCGCAGCCGCCGTCGCCGAGCACAAGGGGCTCATCCTCGCCGACACGAAGTTCGAGTTCGGCCTCGACTCCGACGGCGTGCTGACCCTCGCCGACGAGGTCCTCACGAGCGACTCCTCGCGCTACTGGGATGCCGAGGCCTGGCGCACCGGCACGACGCCCGCCGAGCGCATGGCGAGCTACGACAAGCAGATCGTGCGCGACTGGCTGGCGGGCGCATGGGACAAGACCGGCACTCCCCCGTCCCTCCCCGCCGACATCGTCGAGCGCACCGCGGCCAAGTACCGCGAGCTGCTCGAGACGCTCGCGGGCTGACGCCGGTTCGGTACTTCACGGCACGGGTCGGGCCGCCCCGCGGAGCGCCGACGCGGCATCCAGGGATCTCACAGATAGGGTGGGGCCGCTCTCGCGCTCCATCCCGAATCCCTCATCCTTTCCGAGGAGTCCCATGCCCATCTGGTCCCTCCACGGCGACGGCCGCACCGTCGCGCGCGGCGCCGTCGTCAAGCCCGGCGAACGCCTGAACTGGCCCGGCACGATCGCGATCGGCGCGCAGCACGTCGTCGCGATGTTCGGTGCGACGTTCCTCGTGCCGATCATCACCGGCTTCCCGGTCTCGACGACCCTGCTCTTCTCGGGTCTCGGCACCCTCGTCTTCCTGCTCATCACGCGCAACAAGCTGCCCAGCTACCTCGGATCGTCGTTCGCGTTCATCGCTCCCATCACGGCGCTCAACGGCGGCAACCGCCTCGAGACCGCCGAGCAGATCACCCAGGCGCTCCTCGGCGTCGTCGTCGCGGGCCTGCTGCTCGCGGCGGTCGGCTTCATCGTGCAGGCCTTCGGCACGGGCTGGATCGAGAAGCTCATGCCGCCCGTGGTCGCCGGCGCGATCGTCGCGCTGATCGGCTTCAACCTCGCACCCGCCGCGTGGAACAACTTCCAGCTCCAGCCCGAGGTCGCCACGGTGACCCTGTGCGCCGTCATCCTGTTCAGCGTGCTGTTCCGCGGATTCCTCGGCCGCATCTCGATCTTCCTCGGCGTGATCGTCGGCTACGTCGTGGCCGCCGTCACCGGGCAGGTCGAGTTCGAGGCCGTCGAGGCTGCCGCCTGGTTCGGTCTGCCCGACTTCCATCTCGTGGCGATCGGGGATGCCGCGGCCTGGTCGATCGTGCCGATGTTCCTGCCGGTCGTGCTCGTGCTGATCGCCGAGAACGTCGGCCACGTGCGGGGCGTCGCCACCATGACCGACGACCCGTCGATCAACAAGCACACCGGTCGCGCCCTCATCGCCGACGGTGTCGCGACGACCCTCGCGGGCGGTTTCGGCGGCTCGGGCACCACGACCTACGGCGAGAACATCGGCGTCATGGCCGCGACCCGCGTCTACTCGACCGCCGCGTACTGGGTGGCCGGCACCGTCGCGATCCTGCTCGCGTTCTCGCCGAAGGTCGGGGCGGTGTTCAACACGATCCCCGCGGGCGTGCTCGGCGGCGTCACGACGGCCCTCTACGGCCTGATCGGCGTCATCGGCATCAAGATCTGGGTCGACAACCGCGTGGACTTCTCGCGCCCCGTCAACCAGTACACTGTCGCGGTGTCGTTCGTCATCGCGATCGCCGGGTTCGCGATGAACTTCGGTTCGCTGCAGTTCGGCGCGATCGTCCTCGGCACCGTCGCCGCCCTCGTGATCTACCACGCGGGCAACGCGATCGCCCGCTGGCGCAAGACCGGTGCCGACGACGGCGGCCCCATCCCCGCCGTAGGCCCCCTGGGAGGAGACCCCCAGTAAGCGCAGCGCGCCCGAGTGCACGGCATCCTGTCGAAAGGACGACTTTCGGACGCGAGGATGCCGTGCACTCGGCGTTTACCCGTGCACTCGGCAACACCCGGGGAGCGTCAGGCCGAGCCGCGCACGATGAGCTCGGTGTCGAGGATCGTCACCTCGGGCGGCGACATCCCCGCGAGCCGGGCGATCAGCACGTCGGCCATGCACTCGCCCTGCGTGAACGACGGCTGCCGCATGGTCGTCAGCTGCGGCTCGGTCGTCAGCGCGACCGGCGAATCGTCGAAGCCCACGACCGCGACCTCGTCGGGGATCCGGATGCCTTCGGCCGCGAGCACCTGCATCGCACCGCGCGCCATGAGGTCGCTCGCCACGAAGAGGCCGTCGAGCGGCTCCCCCGCCGCGAGGATGGCGCGCATGGCGACGGCACCCGACTCGGTCGTGAAATCGCCCTGGACGACGGGAGCCGGCGTAAGACCCGACTCGGCGAGCGCAGCGCGGTAGCCCTCGGCACGGTCGACGCCGGCGGGCATGGAGGGCGGACCCGTGATCGCGCCGATGTGCCGGCATCCGCGGCCGATGAGGTAGGCCGTGGCATCCCGCGCACCGGCGACGTTGTCGACGTCGATGTAATAGTCGCCGGGTCGTGACCGCACGGGACGGCCGCCGTAGACGACCGGGATCGCCGCGGCGATGCGCTCGATGAATGTGTCGCTCGTGTGGTGCGACACGATGATCGCGCCGTCGACGGCGCCGCTGCGCACGTACTGAGCGGTCTTGTCTCCGGGGTCGGCGCTGGCCATGATCAGGTTCAGCACGTAGTCGCTGCGGCTGATGCGCGAGTTGATGCCCGACACGACCGAGGCGAAGAACGGGTCGCCGAACACGCGGTTGGTGTCCTCGGGGACGACGAGCGCGATCGCCATCGTCGACCGGCTCGCGAGCGAACGCGCCGCGCGGTTGGGGACGTAGTTGAGCTCGGCGATCGCGCGGCGCACCGACTCGAGGGCGGCGGGGCTGACGGCGGTCGAGCCGTTGACGACGCGCGACACGGTCGAGCGCGATACACCGGCGACGGCCGCGACCTCTTCGATGGTCGCGGCCGTCCGGTTCTGGTCGGAGATCACAGGTGGGCTACCTCGGGACGGCGGTCCGGGCGGCGTCCGCCGCGGCGGGAACGTCGATCGCACGATCTGCGATGACCCGACGATACTCCTTCGCGCTGTCCTTCAGCGTCCGCTCCTGAGTGTGGTAGTCCACGTGCACGATCCCGAAGCGCTTCTCGTAGCCCCAGGCCCATTCGAAGTTGTCGAGCAGCGACCAGTAGAAGTAGCCGCGCACATCGACACCGGCCTCCTGCGCATCGAGGATCGCGCCCAGGTGAACCCGCAGGAACTCGGTGCGCTCGGCGTCGGGAACCGTCTTCTCGCCGTCCACCTCGACGAGCTCGTCGTCGTAGGCGGCGCCGTTCTCGGTGACATAGAGGATCGTGCCCACGGGCTGGGCGTACTCGGTCCACACACGCTCGAGCAGCTGGGTCAGCCCGGCGGGCTGCACCTCCCAGTGCATCGACGTCCGCGGCAGGCCCCGCTCGTGCCAGTAGATGTCGTGACCGGCGGGCCAGGGCGACCCGGTCTTGCGATCGGTCGGAGCGTCTCCCGGGGTCGGCGGGTTCGGGTCGGGACGACCGCCCACGAACTCGCCGTGGTAGTAGTTCACCCCGAGGGCGTCGAGCGGCTGCGCGATGATCGCCTCGTCGCCCGGACGCACGGCATCGCGCCAGCGCGCGACCGCCGCGGCATCCACCTTCTCGATGTCGGCGACGATATCGCCCGGGTAGGCCGCCCGGAAGATCGGGTCGAGGAACCAGCGGTTGAACTGGCCGTCGATCCGTCGCGCCGCGTCGACGTCGGCGGCGTCGGCAGGGTCAGCGGGCTCGGCGACCGTGAGGTTCAGCGTGATGCCGAGCGACAGCGACGAGTCGCGTTCGCGCAGCGCGGCGACGGTCTGCCCGTGACCGAGCAGCAGGTGGTGCGCGGCCAGCATGCCGTCGCCGATGTCGAACCGTCCGGGAGCGTGGATTCCCGCGGTGTAGCTGAGGAACGACGAGCACCACGGCTCGTTGAGCGTCGTCCAGTGGTGCACGCGGTCGCCGAGAGCATCGTGCATGTCGAGGGCGTACTCGGTGAAACGGTCGGCCGTCTCGCGGAGCGTCCAGCCGCCCCGCTCCTCGATGGCCTGGGGCAGATCCCAGTGGTAGAGCGTCAGCCACGGGATGATGCCGGCGCCGAGCAGGTCGTCGACGAGCCGCTCGTAGAAGTCGACGCCCTTCGGGTTGAGCGGGCCGCCGTCGGGGCGCACGCGCGACCACGAGGTCGAGAACCGGTACGTGTCGAGACCGAGCTCCTTCATGAGCGCGACGTCGTCACGGTAGCGGTGGTAGTGGTCGCACGCGACATCGCCGTTGTCGGCGTTGATCACGGCACCGGGAACACGGGCGAACGCATCCCAGATCGACGCGGTACGACCGTCTTCGAAGGCCGCGCCCTCGATCTGGTACGCCGCGGTGGCTGCCCCGAAGAGGAAGTTGGTGGGGAAACTGCGCGAAGCGTTCATGTTCTCCTGCTGAGTGCGGTCGAGGTTCAGGGTCATCCCTTCACCGCCCCGGCCATGATGCCACTGACGAGCTGCTTGCCCGCGAAGATGAACAGCAGCAGCAGCGGGATGGTGGCGAGGATGACGCCCGCGAGCACGACGGAGTAGTCGACGAAGTAGTTCGACTGCAGCAGCGACAGCGCCACGGGAAGCGTCGGGTTCTGCCGGTCGAGCACGATGAACGGCCAGAAGAAGTTGTTCCACGCTCCGACGAACGTGAAGAGGAACAGCATCGCCGCGGCCGGACGCGCCGCGGTCATGCCGACGGTCCAGAACGTGCGGATCATCGAGGCGCCGTCGACGCGCGCGGCCTCGATCAGCTCGTCGGGCACCGCCTGGCGCAGGTACTGCGTCATCCAGAACACTCCGAAGGCGCTGGTGAGCGCCGGGATGATGATGGCGCCGATCTGCCCCGTCCAGCCGAGCTCGGAGAACAGGATGTAGAGCGGGACGACGCCGAGCTGCTGCGGCACGGCCATCGTGGCGATGACGAAGACCAGCAGCGCCGGACCGCCGTGGAAGCGCAGCTTCGCGAAGGCCCAGCCGGCGAGTGTCGAGGTGATCACGACGGCGGCGGCGATGAGGAACGAGCTGTAGATCGAGTTCCACAGCGCCGGCCAGAAGTTGACGGCCGGGTTGGAGATGACCGACAGCGCGTTGTCGATGAAGTTCCCACCCGGGATCCACGGGAAGGGCTTGCGGAGGGTGGTGGAGTCGCCCGAACCGATCACGAAGGACCAGTACAGGGGGAACACCGCCGAGAGGAAGACGGCGCCGAGGATGCCGTAGGTCCAGATCCCGGGCCGGCTGCCGCGGATGCGGCGGGCGCGGGCTCCGCGACGCTGCTCGCGAGCGGTCGGGATCCCTTCTTCCACCGTGGCGAGAGGGGCGGGAGTGCCGATGGTGCTCATGCCTGGTTCTCCTTCAGCGCGCGCTGCGCCTGCTTGGCCTGCTGCTTCTGCTGCCGTTTGCTGAGCTCGCGCCTCAGCCCCTCGTCTCGGACCAGGGTCCGGGTGACCACGAGGTTCACGAGTCCGATCAGCACGATGATGAGGAAGAGGATCCACGCCATGGCGGCGGCGCGCCCGAAGTTCCACTGCCCCCAGCCGACGTCGTAGAGGTAGAGCGTGATGGTCAGCCACTGCTGGGCCGAGCCGCCACGGCCCGCCTGGTCGAACACGCGCGGCTCGTCGAAGATCTGCAGACCGCCGATCGTGGCGGTGATGATGACGAAGATGAGCGTCGGCTTGAGCGAGGGCAGGGTGATCGAGAAGAACTGCCGCACGGGCCCGGCGCCGTCGACGGTGGCGGCCTCGTAGAAGTCGCGGTTCACGGCCTGCATGGCCGCGAGCAGGATGAGGGTGTTGTAGCCCATCCAGCGGTAGTTCACCATCGTCGCGATCGCGATGTGGCTCCAGAACGGCTCGACGTGCCAGGGGATGGCGCCGATGCCGATCGACTGGAGGATGCCGTTGATGAAGCCCGACTGGTCGGCGAACATCGCGTTGAAGATGAGGCCGACGGCGATGGGCGCGACGACGTAGGGGACGAGCACCGCCATGCGCCAGAACGTCTTAGCGCGGATGTTGCGGTCGAGCACGGCCGCGATGAAGATCGCGAGCACGAGCTGCGGAACGCTCGAGAGCAGGAAGATGCTGAACGTGTTGCGCAGCGCGGTCCAGAAGTGGGGCTGCGAGAGGATCCAGATGTACTGGTCGAATCCGATGAACTCACCCTCGCCGCGGATGAGGTCCCAGTCCATGAACGAGATCACCGCGGTGTACGCGATGGGGAAGAGCCCCACGATCGCGAACATGATGAAGAAGGGCGAGATGTAGAGGTACGGCGAGAAGCGGATGTCCCACTTGCTGAGCTTCTGCGAGAAAGAGATGACCCGCGGGGGACGACCGCCGTCGTCGTTTCGGGGGGAGCGCGTCGCCGGGCGCTGCTGTGTCGTGGTCACGATCGTCCTTCGGGTGCGTGAGCGGGGAGCGCCGGGGCGCACCGGCGATGCGGTGCGCCCCGGCGGGGCGGGTCAGAAGCTTCCGACCTCGTTCACCCAGGTCTTCCAGGAGGTCTCCTTGTCCTCGATGCCGTCGAAGACGCGCGTGATCGCGTTGCCGAGGGCGTCGTGGAACTGGAAGTACTTCGGACCCTTGAAGGTCGTCACGGTGATCGCGTTGGCACGGTCGATGCCGATCTCACCCGTGGGTGCGTTGTTGAAGTACTCGCTGACGAACCCGGTCAGGTCGGGGCTCGACTGCGCCTCGGGCTGGCTCGGGAAGGTACCGGCGTTGTTGAAGGCCTTGATCTGCGTCTCGGGAGACGTCAGCCAGTCGGCGAGCTTCTGCGCGTTGGTGAGGTTCTTGCCGTTCGCGGGGACCACGAGGTACGAACCGCCCCAGTTGCCGCCGCCCTCGGGGAACGCGTTGGCGATGTCCCAGCCGGCGATGTCGGGCGCTTCGCCCTCGATGATGCCGTGCATCCACGGCGGGCACAGCATCGCGGCGAACTTGCCGCTGGCCATGGCGGCGTACCAGTCGTCGGTCCACTGTCCCGGGTAGGCGGCGATCGGGATCGCCTTGTCGACGACGGTGTCGTAGGCCGCGCGGATGTCGGGGTTCTCGGTCGCGATGACCGTGCCGTCCGGCTCCTCGTACGCGACCTCGAGCTGGTTCACGACGCCCTGGAGGACGGAGTTCGCGGAGTCGATGAAGGGCTGACCGGTCTTGGCGACGTAGTCGCTGCCGACCTGGAAGAAGGCGTCCCACGTCGGGAAGAGCTTC
The DNA here is from genome assembly GCF_002245215.1 of Microbacterium sp. Yaish 1. Classification (GTDB taxonomy): domain Bacteria; phylum Actinomycetota; class Actinomycetes; order Actinomycetales; family Microbacteriaceae; genus Microbacterium. Next base: position 1,556,029 of record NZ_NPMR01000001.1, on the reverse strand, counting down.
GCGACCTCTTCGCGGTCGGTGGGAAGGCCGGCGGCCTCGAACAGGTCGGCGCGGTAGCAGATAGCCTGCGGTCCGACGTCGGTGCCGTACGCGACGAGGTTGCCCTCGGCATCCGTCGCGGCCTTCTCCTTCCAGTCGAGCCAGCGGCCCTTCAGCTCGCCCGGGACCGGCGCGATCAGGTCGGAGTACTGCATCATCTCGGGGAACCAGTCGACCTCGACGCCCTCGACGTCGGCGAGGCCGGTCTTGCCGAGCTTCTGGAAGAAGTTGGTGCGCGCGTCGTTCGACGTCGCCGCCTTGGTGTGGACGACCTTGATGCCGGTCTCCTCGGTGAACTCCGCGAGCAGCTCGTCGGTGTAGCCGAAGTCGTTGAACGTCGCGAGGGTGACGGTGTCGGAGTCGCCACCGGATGCGGCCTGGTCACCTCCGCCCGAACATCCGGCGAGGACGATGGCCGAGGTGGTTGCGACGCCGGCCACGAGGCCGATCCGCCGCAGTGCGCGTGAATTCACGTGTCACTCCTTCGTGATTGCGGGTATCTGGTGCGCGGCGGTTCGCACCCGACTATGGGAGCGCTCTCACCGATTGACCATGACCATACGGGAGCGCTCCCAAGAGCACAAGACAGCACTACCGAAGACGATGGTCACGATCCGGTCACGAGACCGGCCGGATGCGGCGAACGAGGCGGGCATCCCACCCGTAGACTGGTCGCGCACCCATCCCGCGACCTCCGGAGCGAGCAATGCCCACCATCGTCGTCGACGTCATGCCCAAGGCCGAGCTGCTGGATCCGCAGGGCAAGGCGGTGTCGGGGGCCCTCACCCGCCTCGGCGTCGCCGGTTTCTCCGACGTCCGCATCGGCAAGCGCTTCGAGCTCACCGTCGACCGCGCCGATGACGCGACGCTCGAGACCGCTCGCCGCATCGCCGACGAGATCCTGTCGAACTCGGTCATCGAGGACGTCGTGAACATCGAGGTCGTGGAGTGACCGCGCGCATCGGTGTCATCACCTTCCCGGGCTCGCTCGACGACCGCGACGCGCAGCGCGCCGTCCGCCTCGCCGGTGCCGAGCCCGTCGCACTCTGGCACGGCTCGCACGACCTCGACGGCGTCGACGCGCTCGTCCTGCCCGGTGGCTTCAGCTACGGCGACTACCTCCGCGCCGGCGCGATCGCGGCGCTCGCGCCGATCATGGCCGAGGTGAAGGACGCCGCCGCGAAGGGCATGCCGATCCTCGGCATCTGCAACGGCTTCCAGATGCTCGTCGAGGCGCACCTGCTGCCGGGCGGCCTGATCCGCAACGCCCACCAGCAGTTCATCCGCCGCGACCAGCGTCTCGTCGTCGAGAACGCCGACACCGCCTGGACGAGCGGCTTCGAGACCGGCCAGGAGATCGTCATCCCGCTGAAGAACGCCGACGGCGGCTTCACCTGCTCGGCCGAGACGCTCGAGCAGATCGAGGGCGACGGCCTCGTCGCCTTCCGCTACCGCGGCGTGAACCCCAACGGCTCGCTCGACGACATCGCCGGCCTCACGAACGAGCGCGGGAACGTCGTCGGACTCATGCCGCATCCCGAGCACGCCGTCGAGCCCGGCTTCGGCCCGAACACCACCGAGGCGATGCGCTCGGGTACCGACGGACTCACGTTCTTCACGTCGGCCGTCGCCGCGGTGCTCGCCCGCGTCTGAGTGCGGGGTCGGTAGCGTTGGGGGCATGAGCGAATCCCCCCGCAGCGTCGTCGTCAGCGTTCCCACCGATGAGCTGGCGGCTGACATCGGCCCTCTCCCCGACGGCGTCGAGCTTGTCGTCTGGGACCTCCACTCCCCGGCACCCCGCGATGCGTTCGACATGGTGGTGCCGCCCTACATGTCGGGCAAGCGGCTGCTCAGCGCGCTCGACGGCGTGGAGGTCGGGCTCCTCCAGAGCCAGTCGATCGGCTACGAGGGCATGGGCGCGTACCTTCCCGAGGGCACGAGGCTCGCGAACGCATCGAGCGTCCACGAGACCGCGACGGCCGAGATCGCGGTCGGCCTCACGATCGCCGCACAGCGCGACCTCGCGGACTACGTCCGCAACCAGGAATCGGCCCGGTGGGCACCGCAGTTCAGCCTCAGCGTCGCCGACCGCACGGTGCTGGTGCTCGGCTACGGCGGCGTGGGCAAGGCCGTGGCATCCCGCCTGCTCCCCTTCGAGACGACGATCGTCCCGGTCGCGTCCCGCGCGCGCGATGAGGACGGGGTCCACATCCACGGCATCGACGAGCTCGACGAGCTGCTGCCGCGCACCGACATCCTCATGATCACGCTCCCCGGCGGCGAGCCGACGAAGGGGCTCATCGGCGCCCGCGAGCTGGCGCTGCTCCCCGACGGCGCACTCGTCGTCAACGTCGGTCGCGGCACCGTGCTCGACACCGACGCGCTCGTGGCCGAGCTGCAGGCCGAGCGCCTGCGCGCAGCGCTCGATGTCGTCGACCCCGAGCCGCTGCCGGAGGACCACCCGCTGTGGCGCGCCCCCGGCGTGCTCGTCGTGCCGCACGTGGGCGGGGCGGCCGACGCGATGCGTCCGCGCATCGCGAAGCTCGTCCGCACCCAGATCGAGCGCCTCGCCGCCGGCGAGGAGCCGGTCAACATCGTCGACGCCTGACGGGTCACGCCGCGGCGCGGCGCTCGTCTCTGCGGTGTGCCGCCAACAGGCTGAAAGCCCTCGAATGCGACATCTGCCCCGCTGACGACGGGTTCAGCCTGAATCCGGTCCGTTCCGAGGCGTGCGGCGCGGCTTGTCGGTGGTCGGAGCAGGAGCCAGTCCCCGCAGCCCCGGCAGCTCGCGGGGCCGGTTCGTGCTCGCGGCCCGCGGTCCCGTCCACAGGATGCGGGTGGCGGAGGCGCCCCGAAGATCGCCCCGAGCCCCGTCCAGCCTGCGCACGGCACGCGAGTCGAGCCACGGCGCGGCGGGGCTCGGTAGGGCGGGGCGGGTCAGGCCGCGGCGCGGCGATCGGCGGCGAGGTGCAGGACCGACTCTGCGAGGGCCCGGATGCCGCGGGCGACGTCGGCCGCCGAGACGTCCTCGTCGGGGTGATGGCTGATGCCGTCGGGGTTGCGCAGGAACAGCATCCCGATGTCGGTGAGGCCACCGAGGGCCATGCCGTCGTGCCCGGCTCGGCTGAAGATCGCGGGCGGTTCGTCGGTCGCCTCGCCGGCGGTCGCACGGATGCCCTCCCGCACGACGTCCTGCAAGAGCGGCGCGCACGCGACCGCCGCGGCGTTGTGGATCTCGCGGTGCTGCCAGCGCAGTCCGCGGCGCCCCATGATCTCGTCGAGCTCCGCCGAGAGGCGGCGCCACACGCGGTCGCGCTCACCGTCGAACTCGCCCCGCAGGTCGAGGGAGAACTGCACCTCGCCAGGCACGATGTTCACGCCGCCCGGGAACGCCTCGAACTGGCCGACCGTCCCGATGATGTGGTGCTCGGCCCGGCACACCCGCTCGACGGCGAGAGCCGCCTCGGACGCGCCGAGCAGCGCATCGCGGCGCATGTCGTAGGGCGTGCCGCCGGCATGCCGCGCCTCCCCCTCGACCGACAGGAGGAACCGTCGCGCCGAGGCGATCGACGACACCACCGCGAGCGACTCACCGCGGCGGTGCAGCTCCGGTCCCTGTTCGATGTGGGCCTCGAGGTACCCGACGAGCTCACCCGGGCGGCGGGACGCCTCGCCGATCCGGGCGGGGTCGAGACCGAACTCGCGGAACGCCTGGGCGAGGGTCGTCCCCTCGGCATCGGCGAGGGTCCACCAGTCGTCGTCCCAGACGCCGCCGACCGCCGACGAGCCGAGGAGCGCCTTGCCGAAGCGCGTGCCCTCTTCGTCCCAGAAGGCGGCGACCTCGAGCGCGAAGGGCAGCGGCGAGCGCCACGACGATCCGTCGTCGCCCGCGGGCTCGCGCAGCATCCGCACGACCTCGATGCCCATCAGCACGCCGACGATGCCGTCGTAGCGCCCCGCGTCCGACACCGTGTCGAGATGCGACCCGATCATGAGCGCGGGCTCGTCGCCGGCGGTGTCGAGCCGGCCGAGCTGGTTGCCGGCGGCATCCTGGCGGGTGGTCATGCCGGCCTCGCGCATCCACTCGGCGGCGAGACGGTTGACGCGTGCGTGCTCGGGTGAGAGGTACACGCGCTCGATGCGGTCGGGCGCGGCGCTGATGCGGGCCAGCTCGTCGCAGCGCGACATCACGCGACGCGCTGCGGCGGCGATGCGTTCGGGCGACACGGAGAGAAGAGCGGATGCCACGGCTCAGCGTCCCCGGTAGACGTCCGCCGCCGCTTCGACACCACCGGCGACCGGCACCGCGGCACCGTAGCGGCGCAGCACCGCTTCGAGGGCGGCGAGGGTCGTCAGCACGGCGTCCTGCCGGGCGTTGTAGCCCATCGTCCCGATGCGCCACACACGGCCGTGAAGCGGGCCGAACGATGTGCCGATCTCGATGCCGAAGTCGGTGAGGAGCGCGGCGCGCGCCTCGTCGCCGGGCACGCCCTCGGGGATCTCGACGGCCACGACGTTGTTCATCTTGTGCGCGACGTCGCCGAAGACCGTGAGCCCGAGCGCCTGCACGCCGGCGAGCATCGCGGCACCCGCGAGACGGTGCCGCGCGATGACCTCGTCTCGCCCCTCGAGCAGCAGAACACGGGCGCATTCGCGGGCGCCGTAGAGCATCGAGGTCGCCTCGGTGTGGTGGTTGAGCCGGCGCGGACCCCAGTAGTCGAGGATCATGCCCAGGTCGAAGTAGTTCGACCTGACGAAGTCGGCCGCGTCGGGGTCGCCGGGCTCGCGGATGCCGGCTTCGATGCGCGCCCGTGAGCGCACGACCTCGACGGCTCGCTCGCTCAGCGTGATGGGCGCCGAGCCGCTCGGACCGCCGAGGCACTTCTGCAGCCCCGCGGTGGCGGCATCCAGGCCCCAGTCGTCGGCGTCGAACTCGTTGCCGCCGAGCGAAGCGGTCGCGTCGGAGTAGAACAGCACCCCGTGCTTCGCGCAGATCGCGCCGATCTCATCGAGCGGCTGGTTCATCGTCGTCGAGGTGTCGCCCTGCACGAGCGCGAGCAGCGTGGGCTTGACCCGGACGACGGCCTCTTCGATCGCGGCGGGCGTGAAGACCTGTCCCCACTCGGTCGCGATCGTGTGCACCTCGGCGAGCGCACGCTCGGCGATCTCGGCCAGCAGGTGCCCGAAGCGTCCGAAGACCGGCACGAGCACGCGGTCGCCGGGCCGGACGAGCGAGACGATCGCCGCCTCGATGCCGGCGCGGCTCGTGCCGTCGATGAGCATCGTGGCATCGTTGCGGGTGTTCCAGACCGCGCGGTAGAGCTCCTGCGTCTCGGTCATGGTGCGCGTCATGAAGGGGTCGTACTGCCCGACGAGGGCGGCCGACATCGCGGACAGCACGCTGGGGTAGGCGGAGATCGGCCCGGGGCCCATCAGCAGACGCGCGGGCGGATCGATCGGTCCGGGGATGTGAACGGTCGGGGTCGTCATCGGGGGTCCATCCGGGGGTCAAGGAGCGAGAACAGGCGGCGGGCGAGCCGCACGAGGGCGAGGTCGGTGCCGGCTCGCGAGACGAGGCTGACCCCGACCGGCGCGGCGCCGAGCGGGGACGGCACGGTGAGCAGCGGAATCGAGATCGCCGGCAGACCGGCGACGGCGGCGGGCGTCGTCATCCGCAGCGTCGCGCGGCGCACGTGGTCGAGCGCCTCGCCGCGCGCGGTGCGGGGCGGCGCGGCACCCGGCACGGTCGGCAGCAGCAGCACCGTGTCGTCGGTGAGGGAGCGCAGCCGGTCGGCGAGGGGTTCGAGCGCGGCGCGCGCCCGGGTCTCGTCGTCGGAAGTCACGGCGGCGGCGGCGCGGAAGCGGTCGGCGACCGCGGCTCCCGTGGCTCCGGGATGCCGCGTGAGCCACGCACCGTTGTTGCGCCAGGCCTCCGCGCCCTGCACGACGCGGAACGGGTCGAGGTACTCGTCGAGATCACCGATCGCGGCCGACGTGACGGGGGCGGGCTCGGCCGATGCCGCGAGGCGGTCGAGCAGGGCCGCGAACGCGCGCCGGGTGTCGGGCTCGGCGGCGCGGACGATCTCCTCCGGCACGACGAAGCGCCACGGCAGGTCGTGGGCGGATTCGCCGAGGACGTTCTCGGTCGATTCCGACCCGTCGTAGCTGAGGCTCCACTCGGCGACGCGCTCGAGCGTCGCGCCGTCGCGGGTCAGCCACCCGACGGTGTCGAAGCTCTGCGCGAGGGGCAGCATGCCCTGCCGGGGCACGAGGTCGTGCGTGGTCCGCAGACCCCACAGGCCCTGGTACGAGGCGGGCACGCGCACCGATCCCGCAGTGTCGGTCGCGAGGCCGATGTCGGCGTGACCCGCCGCGACAGCGGATGCCGGCCCGCTCGATGAGCCGCCCGGGAGCGCCCCGGGCAGCGCGACGTTCGGCGGGGTGCCGTAGTGGGCGTTGTCGCCGGCGACCGAGTACGCGAACTCGTCGGTGCGGGCGATGCCGCGCAGCGACGCCCCGCCGCGCAGCAGGTCGCCGACGGCGGGTGCCGTCGTCGTCTCGGGCCGCGCGGAATCGAGGAAGGTCGGGTTTCCGGCCCCGATGCGGTCGCCGCTGATCGCGAACAGGTCCTTGACCGCGACGGTCAGCCCCGCGAGCGGCCCCTCCCCGGCAGCCGGGTGCAGCGGGTCGCCGACGGCGCGCCAGATGGACCGGTCGAACGCCTGCGGACGCGGTGTCACGTGCGCCGCGGTGATGAGCCAGCGGCCATCGATGCGCTGCCAGAGCTGGGTCTGCAGGCCGGTCCCGCCCGCGGCGTAGCGCGAGACCGAGATCAGCAGCGCGACGTCGGGCGCGAGCGGCCGGTACTCGATCGTCTCGATCTCGCGGGCCGCGACCCCGCCCCGCGCACCACGAAACGCGCTGATCGCCTCGTGGCCGACGAGCAGGCCTGCGGCATCCGCGCGCATCGTGTCGGGTCGCGGTGCGAACGCGGCGTCGAGCGCCGCCAGGTCGTTCTCGACGATCGCGCGCTCGTAGTCCGCGAAGGCCGCCGCGAGGTCGGCGGGGATGTCTGCGGCGGGGATGTCCTCGGCGGGGCCGGTCACGACGCGCCCTGCCCGACCGCGACGAGGGCGCCGCTCCTCGAGAGCAGCCGGCCCCCTGGATCTCCCGTGCGGGCGACGGCGGCGGCGGCATCCGCTCCCGACTCGAACACGACCTCGCCTCGGAGCCAGGTCCGGCGCACCCGTCCCGTCAGCACGCGGCCGTCGTAGGCGGAGATCGGGTTGCGGTGACGCAGCTCGCGCGCGTCGACGTGGACGACGTCGTCGGGTGCGAAGACGGCGAGGTGCGCCGGGGCACCGGGGGCGATGCGCCCGACGGCGTCGAGGCCGGCGACGGCCGCGGGACCCGTCGTGAACAGCGGCAGGATCGTCTCGAGGGGGATGCCGCGCTCGCGCGCCTCGGTCCAGACCGCCGACAGCCCGACCTGCAGCCCGGAGATGCCGCCCCAGGCGAGGCCGAAGTCGCCGTCACCCGCACGCTTGAGGTCGACGGTCGAGGGCGAATGGTCGCTGACGATCGCGTCGATCGTGCCGTCGACGACCCCCTCCCACAGGAGGTCGCGGTTCGAGGCCTCGCGGATGGGCGGGCAGCACTTGAACTCCGACGCGCCGTCGGGGATCTCCTCGGCGACGATCGTCAGGTAATGCGGGCACGTCTCGACCGTGAGGTCGACGCCGGCAGCACGGGCCGCCCGGATGGCGGGCAGCGACCGCGCGTCGCTCAGGTGCAGGATGTGGGCACGGGCACCGGTCTCGCGTGCGGCCTCGATGACGGCCTCGATCGCCGACGCCTCGCTCGTGGCCGGACGCGACGCGAGGAACGCGCCGTAGCCGCGGCCGAGCGCTCCGTCGGCGCCGAGCAGCGCGGGGTCCTCGGCGTGCACGATGAGCCGCGAGCCGAGTTCGGCGACCTCCGCCATCGCACGGCGCAGCTGGACACGGTCGAGGTGGCCGAACTCGTCGACGCCCGACGGCGCGAGGAAGCACTTGAACCCGTACACGCCGGCCTCGTGGAGGGGCGCCAGCGCACCCAGGTTCTCGGGCACCGCCCCGCCCCAGAACCCGACGTCGACACGAGCGGATGCCGCAGCGGCGGCCCGCTTGACCGCGAGCGCCGCGGCGGTCGTGGTCGGCGGGATGGAGTTCAGCGGCATGTCGACGATCGTCGTGACGCCGCCCGCCGCCGCGGCCCGCGTCGCCGAGCCGAAGCCCTCCCACTCGGTGCGTCCGGGCTCGTTGACGTGCACGTGCGAGTCGACGAGCCCCGGCAGCAGCACGGCGTCGGCGGGGATTCGCAGGTCCGCGGCATCCGCGACCGGCGCGTCCTCGTCGAGAACGGCGGTGATGAGCCCGTCCTCGACGACGACGGCCGCGGGAACGAGGTCCGAGCCGTCGAAGACGCGGCGGGCACGCACGACGAAGCGCGATGAGGGCGGTGCGGTCACGAGATCTCCCGGGTCGGAACGGGCGTCGCGGGATGCGGCATCCGTGTCGAATATAAAGCTATGGGTTAACACCGCCGCCGGGGTCACCCCGATGTAACGCTCTCGTGACGACGCGGCGGGGCGGCGTACTCCTCGCGCTTGCTCGTCCCCACCCGCATCCGGACCATCGCCGACGCGAGCCCGAGCGCGGCACCGACCCCGTCGACGACGGGCACGCCGACCCGCTCCGACAGCGCATGGCAGAGGTCGGCCATCCCGGCGCACCCGAGCACGATGACGTCGGCCCCGCCCGCCACTTCGGCGGCGCACAGCGCCGCGATGCGCTCGAAAGCGTCCGAGCCGGTGTCCTCGAGATCGAGCACGGGGATGCCGGAGGCCACGAGCGAGGCGCACGCCGAGGTCATCCCGTACCGGGCGAGCAGATCGCGCGCCCGGCCGAGGGTCCGCCCGAGCGTCGTGACCACGGCGAACCGACGGCCGGACAGGGTCGCGACGTGCATCGCAGCCTCGGCGATCCCGATGACGGGCACGTCGACGAGCTCGCGCGCGGCGTCGAGCCCGGGGTCGCCGAAGCACGCGATGACGTACGCGTCGCTGCCGCCGGCGGCGAGGTCGGCCTCGATGATCTCGACGACCGAGCGGGCGGCGGCGATCTCGTCGAGGTGGCTCTCGATCGCGGCCGCGCCGTCGGTCGGGTTCACGGCGACGACCTCGACCCCGGGCCCGGCGACCTCCCGGGCGGCGGCGCCGATCTTCGCCGTCATCGCCCGGGAGGTGTTGGGGTTGATCAGGGTGATCCTCACGCGACGGACCCCGGCGCGGGCTCGGGCAGGGTGCCGTCCGAGATGCCCTCGGTCTCGCCCGCGAACGTGGGGACCTGCGGGTCGCGACGCTCGAAGAGCACGAACACCGCGAACGCGAGACCGCACCCGATGAACCAGGTGAAGTTCCCGATCCACGAGACGTCGAACAGCCCCATGTCGGCGAAGGTCTTCGGCAGGATGGCCAGCAGGATCGTCGGCACGCCGGCGACGACGAGCGTCTTCATCGCGTTCGGGTTGTACCCCTTCCGATACCAGTACGCCCCGCTCTCGCTCATCGTGAACATGTCGTCGGTGCGGATCCGCTGCTTGGCCGCGATGTAGTACCCGGCGATCAGCAGGCCGAACAGCGGACCGATCAGGGCCGCGAGGATGCCGAGGGAGTAGTGGATCGCGGTGGCGTCCGAGTACCAGTTCCACGGCGTGAGGAACACCGATCCGACCGCGGCGATCATCCCGCCCATGCGCCACGAGATCTTCTGGGGCGCGACGTTGGAGAAGTCGAAGGCGGGCGCGATGAAGTTCGCGACGATGTTGATGCCGACCGTCGCGGTGACGAAGGTCAGCCCGCCGAGCAGGATCGCGAAGGGGGTGTCGATCGCCTCGACGGTGTGGATGGGGTCGAGCAGCAGCTCGCCGAACACCGGCACGGTCGCGGCCGCCGTCAGCACGGTCAGGATCGAGAAGAACAGGAAGTTCACCGGAAGGCCCCAGAAATTGCCCTTCTTGACCTGGCTGAACGACCGGCCGTACCGCGCGAAGTCGCCGAAGTTCAGCATCGGCCCCGCGAAGTACGCCACGACGATGCCGACGGCCATCGCCATGAGTCCGAGGGTGCCCCACACGTCGTGCGGTGCGGCGGCGGGGTCGGAGAGGTTGAGGTCGATGTTCTCCCAGCCGGCCTGGCTGACGAGGTACACCGCGAGCACGATCATCACGACGTAGACGGCGGGACCGGCCCAGTCGATGAAGCGGCGGATGACCTCCATGCCGTTCCAGAACAGCGCGACCTGGGCGACCCAGAGGATCGAGAACGAGATCCACCCGAGCGCCGAGAGGCCGAGGAAGCTCACGTCGAGCAGTGCCGCGGATCCGGGGATGAACTTCAGGAAGATGATGTTCAGCGACTGCGCCGCCAGGAAGGTCTGCACGCCGTACCAGGCGATCGCGATGATGCCCCGGATGACCGCGGGGATGTTCGCGCCGCGCACCCCGAAGATGGCGCGGTTGACCACGGGATACGGCACGCCCGTCTTCTGACTGGGCTTGGCGACCATGTTCGCGAAGACCTGCACGATGACGATGCCGACCACGAGAGCCACGAGCACCTGCCACGCGGCGATGCCGAGCGCGAAGAGCGAGCCCGCCGTGACGTAGCCGCCGACGGAATGCACGTCCGACATCCAGAAGGCGAAGATGTTGTACCAGGTCCACTTCTGCTTGCGGAGCGGAGCGAGATCCTCGTTCGCCAGCCGCGGGTCGTAGCCGGGCCGGACGTCGCCTCCTCCCCCGGGATGGCCGGCGGCGGCGACGAGGTCGTGCGGCGCCGTCACCGGGGCGAGGGTGTTGTCGGGAGCTGTCATGTGCGTGCCTTCCAGGGAGGGGCGCAATGCCCCGGCGAGGTGGAGCCTGGGTGAGGTGGAGCTGAGACATGAAGCTATGACTTAACGCGCGCGGGCTGGTTTCCGCCGTGTAACGACGGTGTGAAGATGCCCGGCGCGGGTCAGTCGGCGGCGGGAGCGGTGGCGCCCACGACCGTGAGCCACGTCGCCACGGCCACGCGGTCGGTGCGGTTGGCGACGCGGTGCGGACGGGATGCCGCGAACGAGAGCGACTCGCCGGGGCCGAGCTCGACCTCGCCGTCGACGAACTCGAAGGTCAGGGTTCCGCTGACCACCCGCCCGCTCTCGTAGCCGGCGTGCACGAGCAGGCCGCCGTCGGCGCTCGAGCTCGCGCCGGGCGGGTAGGTCGACTCGAAGTGCTCGACGCCGGGGATGGGCACGGGGGTCAGCCGGCGGTAGGTCACGCCCTGCCCGAGGTGGGCCGTGGTCTCGGTGCCGCTCCGGGCGACGAACACCCCGGGCACCGGCTCGGCGAGGTCGCCCGGCGCACCCGGGTCGGGCGAGGCCGCGACGGCGTGATCGTCGAAGATCGCCGACACCGGCGCGCCCAGCACGCCCACCAGCTCGACGAGCCGGTGCACCGAGGGCTGCATGGCCCCGGTCTCGATCTGCGAGAGCGCGCTGGCCGAGATGCCCAGTTCACGGGCGACCGAGGCGAGCGATCGCCCGGTCCGCGCGCGCAGCGCTCGGAGCCTCCGCCCGATCGACGCGGGCAGGTCGGCCTCCGCGCGATCGGCTCCCACGGCACCGATGATAGACGGCGCCGGCGCCACGGCCGCGCGGATCCGATCCGCGGACGGCGTCAGACGCGGAAGATCGTGTGCACCGGACCGCAGACGTCCTGCCCGCCGAGCTCGGTGAGCTCCATCAGGACGGCGGTCCCGACGGTCCGGTGCCCGAGGCCTTCGAGCAGGCGCTGAGCGGCACGCAGGGTTCCCCCCGTGGCCAGCACGTCGTCGACGAGCAGCACGCGGGTACCGCGGGGCAGGTCGTCCGCCATCTCGATCGTCGCCTGACCGTACTCGAGGTCGTACGAGACGGATGCCGCCGGGCGCGGCAGCTTGCCGGCCTTCCGGATCGGCACCATGCCGACGCCGCTCGCGGCGGCCACGGCGCCGGCGATGAGGAATCCGCGTGCTTCGACGCCGGCGACGACGTCGAACTCCCGGGCGAAGGGCGCGATGATCGCGTCGATGACGCTGCGCAGCGCGGTGGCGTCGGCGAGCAGCGGCGAGATGTCACGGAAGAGGATGCCCGGTTCGGGGAAGTCCGGGATGAGCGCGATGAGCGACTCGGCGTGCTCGAGGGGGTCGGAAGTCACCGAACCACCCTAGGCCCGTTTCGAGAGGCCACCGACGGTGACGGCGCGACTGCAAGCGCTTGCACTAGAGTGAGCGCCATGACCTCCTCCTCCGTGGACACGGCGGCATCCACCCTCGCCCCGATCGGGATCTCCCGGCCCGGCGCCGAGTGGTGGCGCACCGCCGTCATCTATCAGATCTACCCCCGCTCCTTCGCCGACGCGTCGGGTGACGGCATCGGCGACCTCGCCGGCATCACCTCATGCCTGGGCGACCTCGCCGACCTCGGCGTCGACGCCGTGTGGCTGAGTCCCTTCTTCCGGTCGCCGCAGAAGGATGCCGGGTACGACGTCTCCGACTACTGCGACGTCGACCCGCTGTTCGGCACGCTCGCCGACTTCGACACGATGCTCGAGGAGGCGCACGCCCGCGGCATCCGGGTCATCGTCGACCTCGTCCCCAACCACTCGTCGGATCAGCACGCGTGGTTCCAGAAGGCCCTCGCCGCCGAGCCGGGCAGCCCGGAGCGCGCGCGCTACATCTTCCGCGACGGCAAGGGCGAGAACGGCGACGAGGCGCCCAACAACTGGGAGTCGGTGTTCGGCGGCCCCGCCTGGACGCGCACGACGAACCCCGACGGCACGCCGGGCCAGTGGTACCTGCACCTCTTCGACTCGACCCAGCCCGACTTCGACTGGGCCAACCCCGAGGTGGGCGACGAGTTCGAGCGCATCCTCCGCTTCTGGCTCGACCGCGGGGTCGACGGCTTCCGCGTCGACGTGGCCCACGGACTGGTCAAGTCCGACGGCCTGCCCGACTTCGTGCCGGCCGAGGACGCCGGATCGATGGGCGGCGACAGCCTCGACGTCCCCTACTGGGGCCAGGAGGGCGTGCACGACATCTACCGCCGATGGAACCGCATCCTCGCCGAGTACGAAGGCGACCGGGCCCTGTGCGCCGAGGCGTGGCTGCCCACGGTCGACGAGACCGCCCTGTGGGTGCGCCAGGACGAGATGCACCAGGCGTTCAACTTCCCGTACCTGCAGACCGAGTGGGACGCCGACCATCTCACCGAGGTGATCTCCGAGTCGCTGCGCGCCTTCCCCGCCGTCGGCGCGCCGGCGACCTGGGTGCTGTCGAACCACGACGTCGTCCGCCACGCCTCCCGCCTGGCGCTGACGGCCGAGAACCCCCAGGGTCACGGCCTCGGACCCGACTCCCCCGGCCAGCCGGACCCCGTCGTGGGCCTCGCCCGTGCCCGCGCCGCGACGACGCTCATGCTGGCCCTTCCCGGCTCGGCGTACCTCTACCAGGGCGAGGAGCTCGGGCTGCCCGAGGTCGTGCACCTGCCCGACGACGCCCGCCAGGACCCGACCTGGTTCCGCACCGACGGCGAGCGCTACGGCCGCGACGGATGCCGCGTCCCGATCCCGTGGGAGGCCGACGCCCCCGGCTACGGCTTCAGCCCCACGGGCGCCTCGTGGCTGCCGCAGCCGGAGGACTGGAAGGGGCTGGCCCGATCCGCCCAGGACGGCGACCCGACCTCGACGCTGACGCTGTACCGCGAACTGCTGGCGGCGCGCCGCCGGCACGACCTCGGCGCCGGATCACTCGAGTGGGTCGACCTGCAGCTGGGCGACGACGTCGTGGCGTTCCGCAACGGCGACGTGCTCGTCGTCGCCAACACCGGCACGAGCGCGGTCGCACTGCCCGCCGGTGAGATCCTGGTCTCGAGCGTCGCCGGCCTCGCCGCGAGCGCCGGAGACGGCTCCGAGCTGCCCGTCGACGCGGCGGTCTGGATCCGCGCGAGCTGACGAGAGGAGCGGGAGATGGTCGGCATCGACGACGTCGCGCGACGCGCCGAGGTCTCGACGGCGACCGTCTCCCGCACCCTCAGCGGCCGCGGCCCGGTGTCGCCCACGACGCGCGAGCGCGTGCTGCGTGCGGCATCCGACCTCGGGTACGTCGTCTCGTCGGCGGCATCGAGCCTCGCGTCCGGACGCACCCGCAACATCGGTGTGCTCGTGCCGATCCTCGACCGCTGGTTCTTCTCGCGCGTGCTGACGGGCATCGCCGCGACACTCCAGCGCGACGGCTACGACGTCGCGCTGTACGCCCTGACCGCCGAGGCCGACGAGCGCCGCCGGGTGTTCGCGACCTCCCTCCGACGTCAGCGGGTCGACGGGGTGATCGTCGTGTCGATGGCGCTCGCGCGCGACGAGATCGCGCAGCTCGGCGACCTCGGCCTGCCGGTCATCGCCATGGGCGGGCAGCTGCCCGGCCTGCGATCGCTCACCGTCGACGAGATCGAGGTGGCGCGGACGGCGACCGAGCACCTGCTCGGCCTCGGGCACCGCGACATCGCCCACATCGGTCTGCATCCGCAGTTCGAGGGCGACTTCCACATCCCGTCGCAGCGTCGCCGCGGTTTCGAGGCGGCCCTGGCCGAGGCCGGCCTGCCGGTGCGTGATGACCGGTTCGCCGCCGGGGACTTCACGATGGCCGGAGGGCACGACGCCGCGACACGGCTGCTCCGCGACGCGGAAGCACGACCGACGGCGATCTTCGCGGCCTCGGACGAGATGGCGATCGGTGCGATGCTGGCGGCGCGCGAGCTCGGGCTGCGCGTGCCGGAGGACGTGTCGGTCATCGGGGTCGACGGTCACGACCTCGGCGGGTTCTTCGGCCTCACGACGGTCGACCAGTTCCCGGGACGGCAGGGCGAGCGTGTGGCCTCGGCGATGATCGCCGCGCTGCGCGGGGCGGCGTCCGAGCCCCCGGCCGACCTCGACTTCGCCCTCGTGGAGCGGTCGAGCACGGCGCCACCCGCCTGAGTCGCGCCGCGGGCCCCGCAACGGCGCCCGGGCGGCGCGCAGGCACCCTCCCGTAGGCTCGAAGCATGGCCTTGGACCTCGACGCCCTCTACACCGACCTGCACCGGCACCCGGAACTGTCGTTCCAGGAGACGCGGACGGCCGCTGTCATCGCGGCTCGGCTCGGCGAGCTCGGTCTCGAGTACGAGGAGGGCATCGGCCGCACCGGTGTCGTGACCGCGATCCGCAACGGAGACGGTCCCGTCGTGTGGCTCCGCGCCGACATGGACGGCCTGCCCGTTCCCGAGCAGACCGGCCTCGACTACGCCTCCACGGCGCGCGGCGTCGACCCGGCCGGCAACGACGTGCCGGTCATGCACGCGTGCGGCCACGACATGCACGTCACGGCGCTCCTCGGGGCGCTCGAGCAGCTCCTCGCGACGCGCGACGAGTGGTCGGGAACCGTCGTCGCCGTCTTCCAGCCCGCCGAGGAGTACGGCGCGGGCTCGCAGGCGATGATCGCCGACGGCGTGCTCGACCGCTTCCCGAAGCCCGACATCGTGCTGGGCCAGCACGTCACGCCGCTGCCCGCCGGTGTCATCGGCGTGCGACCCGGCACGCAGATGGCGGCATCCGACGGCCTGACGGTCGTGCTCCACGGCCGCGGCGGACACGGCTCGCGCCCGCACTCCACGATCGACCCGGTCGTGATGGCGGCGGCCACCGTCATGCGGCTGCAGACGATCGTCTCGCGTGAGGTCGACCCTCGCGACGTCGCCGTCGTGACGGTCGGCTCGATCCACGCCGGCCTGAAGAACAACATCATCCCCGCCGAGGCCAAGCTCGAGCTCAGCCTGCGATACCCCGACGACGCGGCCCGGGAGCGCGTCATGTCGAAGGTCGAGCGGATCGTGCGCGCCGAGGCCGCGGCATCCGGCGCCGAGACCGAGCCGACGATCACGACCGATCACACCCTGCCGCCGACGATCAACGACCACACCGCGACGGCCCGTCTGACCGCCGCCTTCGAGCGCGCGTTCGGCGAGGGCAGCGTCGTCGACCCCGGCATGTTCACCGGAAGCGAGGACGTCTCGTGGTTCGCGCGCGAGGCCGGCGTCCCCCTCGTGTTCTGGTTCTGGGGCGGCGTCGACCCGCAGAAGTTCGCGGATGCCGTCGCGGCGGGCACCGTCGAGCGCGACATCCCCACAAACCACTCCCCGTTCTTCGCGCCGGTCATGCATCCGACGATCGAGCGCGGCGTCGAGAACCTCGTCGTGGCAGCCAAGGAGTTCCTCGCATGAGCGACCCCAACGACCCGTTCGCCGATTTCGAGCCCTACGAGCCGCCGGCCAAGCCCGAGCGCGCGAAGCGCGAGAAGGCGCCGCGGGAGCCCCGCGAACCCCGGGGGCCCCGCGAGCCCCGCGCGAAGAAGCCCCGCGCGTCGCGCGAGCCCGGCCCCAAGCGCGAGAAGGGGTCGGGGATGCCGTCCGTCATGGCGGACTGGCCCGACGAGCCCCTCGCGCCGCGTCCGGCAGAGCGGAGCGACGACGGCGGCGGCGGCGATCGTCGTCTGCTCGTCATCCTCTCCAGCATCGCCGGCCTGCTGGTCGTCGCGGTCGTCGTGGTGTTCGCGATCTACCTGTCGCAGCAGTCGCAGCGTCAGGAGCCCGCGGCCGACCCGGTGCCGACGGCTCCGGCGACGCAGTCGATCCCGCAGTCGTCGGCGACCCCGCAGCCGTCGGAGAGCCCGAGCGCAGCCGCGACGTCGGGCGTCGCGGTGACAGCCGACGGGTTCACCATCCGCGACGCGAGCGGTTCGACGGTCTTCACCCACGCGTGGGCGGATGACGCGGCCCCGGCCGTGGCCGCCCTCACCGAACTCTTCGGCGCGGCGCC
Source organism: Microbacterium sp. Yaish 1 (assembly GCF_002245215.1). Classification (GTDB taxonomy): domain Bacteria; phylum Actinomycetota; class Actinomycetes; order Actinomycetales; family Microbacteriaceae; genus Microbacterium. Next base: position 1,539,028 of record NZ_NPMR01000001.1, on the reverse strand, counting down.
GACGGAGGACTTCCAGAACGGTGACGCGGAGAACTACGCGTACAAGATCTACGCGTGGGAGGGCTTCCGGCTCTACGACGTCTACCTCAGCGAGAGCAACCGTCCGCGAGCCGAGGTTCCGGCACCGACGTTCATCTCCTACGACTCGGACATCGACGTGCCGGTGACCGACGACTTCGGCGTCGAGCTCGACATGTCGGCCGACGAGGTCGCGGCGCTCGGTCCCGACTCCGGCCAGGGCGGCTCGTTCGTGTTCGGCTCGGACCGCAACACCTTCTACCAGGACGGGCAGCGCCGCTTCGGAGCAGCCGTCACGGTCGAGGGCAGCAAGGTCACCGTCACCTACACCTTCCGCGCCGGCCGCTGACCTGGTCGCGGGTCGGTCCCCGGGTGGGGCCCCGCGCCGCGATGCAAGGGATCGTCGCCGACACGCCGCGGCGCGGCATCCGTACCCGGCGCGTCGTAACCGATTCGTTGCATCCGTGTACCGCCCCGGGATGCCGCCGTCGGTGACTCCCCTGCCAGGATGGCGAGTATGACCACAGCGACACCGCGGCGGCCCCTCATCGTGCTCTCGATCGTGGCGGGGGTGCTGCTGGTCGTGGCGGCGGTCGTCGTGTTCCTGCTCACGCAGCGTGACGACGAGCCTGCGGCGGCACCGTCGTCCCCTGCACCGACCAGCGCGGCACCGGCGCCGACCCCGACGCCCACGCCGACACCCCCGCCGACGGATGCGGCTCCCGTCGCGGCCGAGGTGGTCATGGCGGCGACCGGCTTCACGATCCTCGCCGACGATGGATCGGCGCTGCTCGAGTTCCGCTGGCGCGATGAGGTCGGGCCTGCCGTCGCCGCACTGACCGAGGCGTTCGGCGCCGAGCCCGAGCTCGGCGTCCAGACCGGAGACGGCAATCACTTCCCCGACTACACGATCTACGACTGGCGAGGCTTCACCCTCTACGACATGGTGGAGGTCCCCGGCGACAAGCCGCGGAACGAGTACGGCATCCCGACCCGCGCGGCGATCACCGCCAATGAGGTGGGAGGTGTCGCGCTCGCTCCTGAGTTCGGCCTCGCGATCGGAATGGACGTCGACGCCGCGCGCGCGGCCGGCCCCGACGATGAGTCGGAGTTCCGGGACGGCGGGCTGCGGTTCTCCTTCGAGATCGAGCGCACGGGCCGCTGGCCGGAGGCGGGGTCGACCGAGGACCTCACCTACAGCGTCTTCGCCGACTCGGACCCCGACGCGACGCACGTGACCGCCATCGACTACGCCCCGTACTCGCGGCTCTAGGTCAGCGGAAGACGCGGTTCGGCAACACTCTGGTGACGCTCGGCGCGGCGAGATTGCGCAGGATGCCGCGCCAGGCGTAATGTCGCCCGCCGTGACCACTGACAGTCGCGAGCCCGGCGAGGATTCCACGCCGATCGCCAAGCGCATCCTCATCGGCGATCCGCTCGATTCCGAGAAGCTCGACGAGCAGCTCCTCCCCAAGCGCCGAGCGCTGCCGATCTTCGCCTCGGACGCCCTGTCGTCGGTCGCCTACGCACCCCAGGAACTGCTGATGATCCTGGCGATCGGCGGCACGGCGATGCTCGCGTTCAGCCCGTGGGTCGCACTGGCGGTCGTGGCCCTGCTCATCGTGGTCGTGCTCAGCTACCGGCAGCTCATCAAGGCGTATCCGTCGGGCGGCGGCGACTACGAGGTCGCGCGCACGAACCTCGGCGAGAAGGCCGGAGTCGTCGTCGCGGCCGCACTGCTGGTCGACTACATCCTCACGGTGGCCGTGTCGGTGGCATCCGGTGTCGACAACATCATCTCGGCGCTGCCGAGCCTCGCCCCCTGGCGGGTCGAACTGGCCGTCGGGTTCGTCGTCCTCATCATCATCGTCAACCTCCGCGGCGTCCGCGAGGCATCGTCCGCGTTCGCCGTGCCGACCTACATCTTCATCGGCTCCGTCGGCGTCATGGTGGCGACGGGGCTCATCCGCACGCTGCTCGGCGACGCCCCCGTCGCCTCGAGCGCGCAGTTCGCGATGGAGGCCGAGAGCCTCAGCCAGGTCGCGCTCATCCTCCTGATCCTGCGGGCGTTCTCGAGCGGCTGCTCGGCCCTGACCGGTGTCGAGGCCGTCTCGAACGGTGTGCCGGCCTTCCGTGCCCCGAAGATCGCGAACGCCCAGAAGACACTCGTCATGATGGGCACGATCGCCATCCTGCTGTTCTCGGGCCTGACGGCGCTCGGTCTCATCGCCGGCGTCCACTACGCGGAGGATCCCTGCGCCCTCGTCGGCTTCGACTGCGTCAACCAACCGCAGCCGAGCCTCATGGCCCAGATCGCGGCTGCCACCTTCGGCATGGGGTCGATCCCGTTCTTCATCATCCAGGCGGCGACCGCGTGTGTGCTGCTGCTCGCTGCGAACACCGCGTTCAACGGCTTCCCGCTGCTGGGCGCTGTGCTCGCCCGCGACGGGTACGCGCCGAAGTCGCTGAACACCCGGGGCGACCGACTCGTCTTCTCCAACGGCATGATCATCCTGGGGCTCGCCGCGATCCTGGTGCTCGTGGTGTTCCAGGCCGACCTGACGACGCTCATCCAGCTGTACATCATCGGCGTGTTCGTGTCGTTCTCGCTGGGCCAGGTCGGCATGGTCAAGCACTGGCGGCGCGAGCTGCGGCTGCTGCATCCCTCCACCGCCGCCGACCGCGCGGAGGCCCGCCGGGGGCTGCTCATCAACGGCATCGGCGCGACCTTCACCGTCGCGGTGCTCGTCATCGTCACCGTGACGAAGTTCACCCACGGGGCCTGGCTGGTGTTCATCGCGATCCCGATCCTGGCGTTCCTCATGGTCGGCGTCAGCCGCTACTACCGCGACGTCGAGCACGAGATCGCGATGGACGACGACGTGCACTACGGCTCGACGGGCGACGTCGCCCTCGTCCTGGTGAACCGCCTGCAGAAGCCCGTCGCGAAGGCCGTCGACTACGCCCTCTCGGCCAAGCACGACAAGACGATCGCCGTGCACGTGGCGGTGTCGAAGGAATCCGCGCAGGAGGTGCAGACCGACTGGGAGGTGCACCGGATGCCGGTGCCGCTGGTCATCATCGAGTCGCCCTACCGCCAGTACGCCGCTCCCCTCGCCGCCTTCATCCGCAAGTACCGCGAGAAGCACGGCTCGTCGGTGGTGACGGTCTACCTGCCGCAGTACATCGTCGGGCACTGGTGGGAGACGTTCCTGCACAACCGGCGCGCCCGCCGCATCGCGCAGCAGCTCATGATGGTGCACGGCGTGCAGATCACCCTCGTGCCCTGGCTGCTCGACTCGTCGGAGATCGTCTACGGTCGGCGCTCGCGCCCGATGCCCGGCGACGACCGCGCCGGCCGCGCCTCCGCCACCTACGGCCTCGTGGCACACACCGATTCGCCCGACGAGCGCTGACCCGGGGCCCGGCGCCCGGGCCGCCGCGAGAACGCACCCTCTCGCTGAGCGCGTACCCGGCACGGTGCGTTCTGGTGGCGGCGGTACGTTCTCGCCGCCCGCCGACCCGCGCCCGAGCCCGGCCCGACGGGCGGGCGTAGCCTAGAGGGGTGAGCTCTCCCGCCGTTCCCGCCGCTTCGCCGCGCGTCAGCCCGCTCGACGCGGTGTCGTTGCGCGCCGACTTCCCGATCCTCTCGGAGCAGGTCAACGGGCACCGGCTCGTGTACCTCGACTCCGCCGCGACGAGCCAGAAGCCCACCGCGGTCCTCGACGCCGAGCGCGACTTCCTCACGCACGCCAACTCCGCCGTCCACCGCGGCGCGCACACCCTCGCCGCCGAGGCGACCGATCTCTTCGAGGATGCCCGCGCCGCCGTCGCCGGCTTCGTCGGCGCCCAGCCCGAGCAGCTCGTCTGGACGAGCGGCGCGACAGCGGGCCTCAACCTCGTCGCCTACGCGATCGGCAACGCAACGCTCGGCCGCGGCGCGCCGGCGTCCGCCCCCTACGCGCTGGCCCCGGGCGATGAGATCGTCACGACGGCGATCGAGCACCACGCCAATCTCATCCCGTGGCAGGAGCTCGCCGCGCGCACCGGCGCGGTGCTCCGCCACATCCCGGCGCGGGCCGACGGCACGCTCGATCTGGATGCCGCGGCATCCATCGTCGGCGAACGCACCCGGATCGTCGCCTTCACGCACGTCTCGAACGTGCTCGGCATCGTCAACCCGGTCGCCGAGATCGTCGCGCTCGCGCAGGCGGTGGGAGCCACGACCGTGCTCGACGCGTGCCAGTCGGCCCCGCATCTGCCGCTCGACCTCCCCGCGCTCGGCGTCGACCTCGCCGTGTTCAGCGGCCACAAGATGCTTGGCCCCTACGCGATCGGCGGGCTGTACGGCCGGGCCGAGGTGCTCGACGCGCTGCCGCCGTTCCTCACCGGCGGGTCGATGATCACCACCGTCACGCTCGACCACGCCGAGTACCTTCCGGCTCCGCAGAAGTTCGAGGCGGGAACGCAGGCCGTCGGTCCCGCGATCGGTCTCGCCGCGGCCGTGCGCTACCTGCAGGACGTCGGCCCCGAGAACATCCATGCGCACGAGGTCGCCCTCGCCGAGCGCATGGGCGCGGGCCTCCGGGAGATCCCCGGCGTCCGCTTGCTCGGCGACGCACCGGGCGCCGAGCGCGTGGGCCTGTGGTCGTTCGACGTCGCGGGCGTGCACGCGCACGACGCGGGACAGTTCCTCGACGCCCAGGGCATCGCCGTGCGGGTCGGACACCACTGCGCCGCGCCGCTGCACCGGCAGTTCGGGATGACGGCATCCGTCCGCGCCTCGACGGCGCTGTACAACACCGAGGACGACGTCGACCTGTTCCTCGACGCGGTGCGCGGCATCCGCGGCTTCTTCGGCGTCACCGATCAGGCCGAAGGGGCGCACGCATGACCGGGCTCGACTCGCTGTACCAGGAGCTCATCCTCGACCACTCCAAGCACCCGGTCGGCAACCCGCTCCACGACGTCGGCGACGCGGCGCACGCCGACTCGCACCAGAAGAACCCCGTCTGCGGCGACGAGATCACGCTGCGCGTCGCCGTCGACGGCGACCGCATCACCGAGGTCTCGTGGGAGGGCACCGGCTGCTCGATCTCGCAGGCCTCGGCGTCGATGCTCGCCGCGCTGGTCGAGGAGGAGATTGAGGGCGCCGGGATGACGCGGGCCGACGCGGCCGCCCTCATCGAACGCTTCCGCGAAGCGCTGCGCTCGCGGGGCAGCATCCCCCTCGACGAGGAGACGTTCGGCGATGCCGCGGCCCTGTCGGGCGTCTCGAAGTTCTCGGCGCGCGTCAAGTGCGCGATGCTCGCCTGGGTCGCCCTCGAAGACGGTCTCGGCCGGGCCTGAACGCGCGCCGCGTCCGGGCAAGCCGGGCGCCGGTCAGGCCGCGGGCCAGGCGACGGATGCCGCGGGCCAGTCCGATCGCTGCAATTCCGCGAGCGTCTCGCGCTGGCGCTGCACCGACTCGAGCGAGTCCGTGCGGAACGCCGTCGCGATGACGACCTCGCGCCAGTACTCGTCGCGATCGCGGTACGTGGTGAACGCGCGCGTCGCGAGGGGCTCGAGCAGCGCCCACGCCTCGTCGGCGGTCAGGTAGCCGGCGACGTAGGCGTAGCGGACACCGCCGATCGCGCGCTCGATGTCGGCGGCCAGCAGCAGCCGGGGCGGACGCTCCTCGTCGCCACGCGCGAGATCGTGGATGTCGAAGACCGGCAGGTCGGTGAGGGCCGCGATGCGCGACATCATGTGCTCGGCTGCATCGCTCCGCGCGACCTCGGCGAACCGTGTCGAGAGGACGCCGCGGGCGAGCGTGTCGGCCACCAGCAGCTCGGCGTCGGAGCGCGACACGATCTTGAACTGCTCGTCGAGCGCAGCGCGGAGCTGCTGCATGCCGGGCAGCGGCATCGCGAACCACGGCGATCCATCGGCGCCGTCACGGTGCTTGGCACGCAGGTCCTGCGGCAGCTCCGCGAAGGTCGGTGTGAAGGCGAGCGACGAGTTCCACCCGCGCATCGAGAAGTCACTGGCGGCGTCGAGCGCGAGGATCTGCTGCTGCCGCGGCGTGAGCGGACTCCGCGCGGCGAGCGCGAGATACTGCCGCTGCGCGTTGCGCGGAGCGCGGGCGTCGCGCACCGCGAGGACGATCGACGCGACGAGCAGGCCCGCGCACATCCCGAGGAAGAGACCGAACAGGTTGTTCCCGAAATCCTCGCTGCCCACCCACACGTACGACAGCACGAAGCCCAGGATGCCGATCGGCACCGCGATCGCCGTCACGGGGAGGGCCCGCTTGCGCATGGCCTTCGGGTCGGCCTTGCGCCGCGCGTCCAGCATCCGCGTGTACCGCCGCCGAGGGCGGACGGGGAACTCCACGTCGCCGGGATGATTCTGCAGGGCGATCACGGGTTCGGTCACCCCATCATTTTGACAGCACCTCCGCCTCGAGGCGGGCGTAGGAGTCTTCCATGCCGTCGGCCATGCCGGTGGCGAGGACCGTGTCGCGCGTCTCCTTGTCGGGATACTCGACGAGGAGCGTGAGCAGGGTCGCGCCGTCTTCCTCGTACAGCTGCAGGTCGTTGACGGTGCCGGGCCCCTCGACTCCCGACATCCGCTCGGTCGTGACCTCGCGGCGCGGCGCGTCGAGCTGCAGCAGTTCACCCTCGAAACCGAACGCCGTCTCGGGAGCGCCCTCCTGCTCCCACGCGTACCGGAACGTCCCGCCGACCTCGGTGGCGGGCTCGGCGACCGTCATGGTCCAGCCGTCGGGACCCAGCATCCACTTCTTCAGCAGCTCGGTCTCGTGGTGCGCGCGCCAGACGAGCTCGCGCGGACCGTCGATGAACCGGGTGATGCGCACGTGCGTGTCGTCGAGCAGTTCGACGCGCGTGCCCTGCCCCTGCGCGTAGGCACGGAGGTCCTGCACGACCGCGTCGAGCTGGCCCATGGCGAGGCGCGAGCCCTCGATGGCGCCCATCGCGATGACCTGCTCGAGCCCCTCGGCCGAGGTGAAGTAGGTGACGTTCGTCAGGCGCGAGCCGGCGTCGGTCGTCTCGAACGAGAACACCATGCGCATTGCGGGGAACTGCTCCATCGGCTCGCCGTTCTCGTCGGCGAACGCGTCGAGCACCTCGAAGCTGCGGCCCTCGTCGATCGCGATGAACTCCCAGGTGCCGCGCGACTTCTCGCCCTGCGGGCTCGACATGGCGTACTGCGCTCGTCCGCCCGGGGTGAAGTCGAACCGCGTGAAGGTCGCGGGCCAGCCGGGAGGACCCCAGAAGCGCTCGAGCTGTGCAGGCTGCGTGAACGCGCGCCAGAGGCGGTCGACGGGCGCGGCGACATCCGCCACGAGCGTCATCGTGAGGTTCTCGGCATCGGTGGTGATGTCGGTGACGGGCATCGGATTCTCCTTCGAACGGATGGTGCGCGTGGGTGGGTGTGCGGGCCTGCGGGTGTCAGTCTTCGGGCTCGGCGAGCAGGGCGTCGAGCCGGTCGACGCGGGCACGCCAGAGGTCTTCGTAGCGGGCGAGCAGGGCCCGCGCGCGGGCGATCATGGCCGGATCGGCGCGGACGAGGCGCTCGCGCCCCTCGGCCCGCTTGACGATGAGGCCGGCCGTCTCGAGGACGCCGACGTGCTTCTGCACCGCGGCGAACGACATGTCGTAGTCGGCCGCGAGCGCCGACACCGACTGCTCGTGCTCGATCGTGCGGCGGAGGATGTCGCGACGCGTCGCCGTCGCGAGCGCGTGGAAGAGGCGGTCGATGTCGTCATCGCTCAGCTCGCTCCGCTCGCTCGCCCGGGGTTCGTTTCGTGCAACCATTTGGTTGTACGTTAGGGCTCGGGGTGGTCGGTGTCAACACCCGCGGCGGAACGAATTTCGGAGATCGGCGCGAAACTCGGACCGGGATGCCGCATCCGCCCGAATCTCGCGCGATTCGCCGACGTTCGGCCGGACGCGGGCGGCGTGGACAGCTACGGGCGTGGCTAGCGCGAAGCGCAGGTGACGCACATCGTCGCGTGGGGGCGCACCTCGAGGCGCTCGACCGGGATGTCGCGGCCGCAGCTCGCGCACACGCCATAGGTGCCCGCGGCGACGCGGGCGAGGGAGGCCTCGACCTCGGCGAGCTCGGCCCGCGCCGCGCGGCGCAGCGCCTCGACCCGCTGCCACTCCCCCGACAGCGTCGACCCCTCGGGGTCGTGCTCGTCGTCGGCGGTGGCGTCGGCGCGGTCGTGACGAAGGCTGTCGTCGTCGGCATCCAGCCGGTCGAGCTGCACGGTGAGCTCGCGTTTGCGCTCGTGCAGCCGCGCTTCCGGGTCCATCCCGCGACCCTACGTCAAGCCGGTGACATCGGCGGCCGGATCGGCGCACGCTGGAAGTGGAAGGGAGTACGACATGACCGATCACCACGACAACGAGGCCGAGCACGCCGACGAGGGCGCCCAGCACGCCCCCGACGAGAACCCCTCGACGGAGGAGCTCGAAGAGCCCAGCGTCGCGAAGGAGCCGGGCGAAGAGCCCAAGGCCCCCGAACAGAAGGACGAGGAGCCGAGCCACCACGCCGTCGGCATCGGGGTCATCGACGACGAGATGCCGCCGCTCGCCCCCTGACCCCGCCGCCTGATCCGGCCGGGAGGCCCGGGCTTGCGCTACATCTGCAGGACCGGTGGTGCTGGTGTCGTCTTTGCGCAGGTACGAGGCGACACCAGCACCGCCCGTCCGACGGATGTATCGCCATCGAACCGTGAGGGCGGCGTGAGGAGCGGGCGCGAGGCCGTATGGATTCCGTGAGGACCGCGGTCGCGGCATCCGACGGGGTGTTGCATCGGGTCTCGTGCTCGACCTCATCTATCTCGCCGCGATCCTCGCGCTCTTCGCCCTCGCCGGCCTCATCGCCCGGGGGGTCGAGAAGCTGTGATGGTCTTCTCGCTCCTCGCGGCGGTGCTGGCCGTCGCCGCCATCGTCTACCTCGTCGTCGCCCTCGTGCGGCCCGAACGGTTCTGACGTGGATGCCGCGCAGATCGGGTTCGCGTCGCTGCAGATCGCGACCCTCGTCCTCATCCTCGTCCTGCTGTACCGGCCGGTCGGCGACTACATCGCCCGCGTCTACACCTCGCCGCGCGACCTCGCCGTCGAGCGGGGCGTGTACCGCCTGATCGGGGTCGACCCGCGCGCCGAACAGACCTGGCAGGCATACGCCCGGGGCGTGCTTCTGTTCTCGCTCGTCGGCGTCGTGATCGTCTACGGGCTGCAGCGCCTCCAGCCGCTCCTCCCCTTCAGCCTCGGTCTTCCCGCGCCGAGCGAGCACCTGTCGTTCAACACCGCCGTCTCGTTCGTCACGAACACGAACTGGCAGTCGTACTCGCCCGATACGACGCTCGGCTACACCGTGCAGTTCGCGGGCCTGGCCGTGCAGAACTTCGTCTCGGCCGCGGTGGGCATGGCCGTCGCCATCGCCCTCGTGCGCGGGTTCGCCTATCGCCGCTCCGGCACGATCGGCAACTTCTGGGTCGACCTCGTGCGCGGGCTCGGCCGCATCCTCCTGCCGATGGCGATCGTGGCGGCCGTGGTGCTGCTCGCGGGCGGCGTGATCCAGAACTTCGCGGGCTTCACCGACGTGCAGACGATCGCCGGCGGGGCGCAGTCGATCCCCGGCGGACCGGTCGCCAGCCAGGAAGCCATCAAGCTGCTCGGCACGAACGGCGGCGGGTTCTTCAACGCGAACTCCGCGCACCCGTTCGAGAACCCGGCGCCGTGGACGAACCTGTTCGAGATCCTGCTGCTCCTCGTCATCCCGTTCGCCATGCCGCGCGCCTTCGGCCGCATCGTCGGCGACGACCGCCAGGGCTACGCGATCGTCGCGGTCATGGGCGGGATCCTCCTCACGTCGATCGCCCTCGGCTCGTGGGCCGAGGCGTCCGGCGGCGGCACGGCGACGCAGCTCGCCGGCGCCGCGATGGAGGGCAAGGAGACCCGGTTCGGCGTCGCCGCGTCGGCGCTGTTCGGCGGCGCGGCGACGCTCACCTCGACCGGCGCGGTCAACGCGATGCACGACAGCTTCACGCCCCTCGGCGGCATGATGCCGATGCTCAACATGATGCTCGGCGAGATCGCGCCCGGCGGCGTCGGCTCAGGGCTGTACGGGATGCTGGTGCTCGCGATCCTCGCGGTGTTCGTCGGCGGTCTGCTGATCGGGCGCACGCCCGAATACCTCGGCAAGAAGATCGGGCCGCGCGAGATCAAGCTCGCGAGCCTGTACATCCTCGTGACGCCGGCGCTCGTGCTCGCCGGCACCGCGCTGAGCTTCGCGATCCCGGCCGTCCGCGCCGACGTCGAGAGCACCTCGATCTGGAACCCGGGCGTGCACGGCCTCAGCGAAGTCCTCTACGCGTTCACCTCCGCGGCGAACAACAACGGCTCGGCCTTCGCCGGTCTCACCGCCAACACCCCGTGGCTCAACACGGCGCTCGGCGTCGCGATGCTGCTCGGCCGGTTCATCCCGATCGTGCTCGTCCTCGCCCTCGCCGGGTCGCTCGCCGCTCAAGACACCGTGCCCTCGAGCGCCGGCACGCTCCCGACGCATCGTCCGCAGTTCGCGGGCCTGCTCGCCGGCGTCGTCGTCATCATCACCGCGCTCACCTACTTCCCGGTCCTCACCCTGGGCCCCCTCGCCGAAGGACTCTCCTGATGTCTGCCCCTCTGACCGAAACCCGGCCCTCATCCGGCCCGTCCGCCGCGGACCCGGACGCCACCACCGCGGCGACCCGCCGCCGCGGCGCCTTCAGCCTCGAGCAGGTCGGCGCCGCCCTCCCCGGCGCCCTCCGCAAGCTCAACCCCGCGGCGCAGTGGCGGAACCCCGTCATGTTCCTCGTCTGGGTCGGCGCGGCCCTGACGACGGCGATCGCGATCGCGGAGCCGTTCCTCGGCGGTCCCGAGACCTCGGGCGGCACGGCCGTCCCGGCGGGGTTCACCTGGGGCATCGCGATCTGGCTGTGGCTCACCGTGTTCTTCGCGAACGTGGCGGAGTCGGTCGCCGAGGGCCGCGGCAAGGCGCAGGCCCAGGCGCTGCGCAAGACCCGCACCACGACGACCGCCCGGCGGGTCGTCTCGTACGACGAGCGGACGGATGCCGCGGCCCGCGGCGCCGCGACCGAGGATGTGCCCTCGGCCGACCTCCGGCTCGGGGATGTCGTGCTGGTCGAGGCCGGCGAGCTGATCCCCGGCGACGGCGACATCGTGCACGGCATCGCGACGGTCGACGAGTCGGCCATCACGGGCGAGTCCGCTCCCGTCGTGCGCGAGTCGGGCGGCGACCGCAGCGCCGTCACGGGCGGCACGCGCGTGCTGTCGGACCGCATCGTCGTGAAGATCACCTCGAAGCCCGGCGAGACCTTCGTCGACCGGATGATCGCCCTCGTCGAGGGCGCCGCGCGGCAGCGGACGCCGAACGAGATCGCCCTCAACATCCTGCTGGCGAGCCTGTCGATCGTCTTCGTCGTGGTCGTGCTGGCGATGAACCCCATCGCGTCGTACAGCGCCTCGCCCGTCAGCATCCCGGTGCTCGTCGCGCTGCTGGTCTGCCTGATCCCGACCACGATCGGCGCCCTGCTGTCGGCGATCGGCATCGCGGGCATGGACCGGCTCGTGCAGCGGAACGTCCTGGCGATGTCGGGCCGCGCCGTCGAGGCAGCGGGCGACGTGACGACCCTGCTGCTCGACAAGACCGGCACGATCACCTACGGCAACCGCCGCGCGTCGGAGTTCGTCGCGATGACCGGCGTCGACGGTGCGGAGCTCGCCCGCGCGGCATCCCTGTCGTCGCTGTCCGACCCGACGCCCGAAGGCACCTCGGTCGTCGAACTCGCCGCCTCGCAGCACGTCGTGGCCGAGCTGCCGCGCGACGCCGTGGCGGTCGCCTTCACGGCGCAGACCCGCATGAGCGGCGTCGACCTGCCGGGTGGCACGCAGGTGCGCAAGGGCGCGTCGGGGTCGGTGCTCGCCTGGCTCGACGCCTCGGCGCGGCCGGTCTCGGCCGAGGCCCGCGCCGAGCTGCTGCACCACGCCGACGCGATCGCGCAGTCCGGCGGCACGCCGCTCGCCGTCGCGACCCTCGACCCGCAAGGCGCGGGGACGCTGCTGGGCGTCATCCACCTGAAGGATGTCGTCAAGGACGGCCTGCGCGAACGCTTCGACGAGCTGCGCTCGATGGGCATCCGCACCGTCATGATCACGGGCGACAACCCGCTGACCGCCGCCGCGATCGCGAAAGAGGCGGGTGTCGACGACTTCCTCGCCGAGGCCACGCCCGAAGACAAGCTCGCCCTGATCCGCAAGGAGCAGGAGGGCGGTCACCTCGTCGCGATGACCGGTGACGGCACCAACGACGCCCCCGCCCTCGCGCAGGCCGACGTCGGTGTCGCGATGAACACGGGCACGTCGGCGGCGAAGGAGGCCGGCAACATGGTCGACCTCGACTCGGATCCGACCAAGCTCATCGACATCGTCCGCATCGGCAAGCAGCTGCTCATCACGCGCGGCGCCCTCACGACGTTCTCGCTCGCGAACGACATCGCCAAGTACTTCGCGATCATCCCCGCGATGTTCATGGGGGTGTTCCCGGGGCTCGCGGCGCTGAACATCATGCAGCTGTCGTCCCCGGCATCCGCCGTCACGAGCGCGATCGTGTTCAACGCGATCGTCATCATCGTGCTCATCCCGCTCGCGCTGCGCGGCGTGAGATACCGCGCGGCGAGCGCCTCGTCGATCCTCAGCCGCAACCTCGTCGTGTACGGGCTCGGCGGCGTCATCGCCCCGTTCGTCGGCATCAAGCTGATCGACCTCGTCGTCAGCCTCATCCCGGGCTTCTGAGCCCCCTCCTGGAGACCTGTCATGTCCACCGCTCGCGCCTCACTGCGCACCTCCGCCGTCGCCGTCCGCGCGATGGTCGTTCTCACCCTCGTCCTCGGGGTCGGCTACACCCTGCTCATCTCGCTCGTCGGTCTCGCGCTGCCGGCGCAGGCGAACGGATCACTGCTGCGTGATGCGGAGGGCCAGGTCGTCGGCTCGTCGCTGATCGGCCAGTCGTTCACCGATGCCGACGGCGAAGCCCTGCCGCAGTACTTCCAGTCGCGCCCCTCGGCGGCCGGCGATGGCTACGACGCGGCCGCCTCGAGCGGCTCGAACCTCGGTCCGAACAACGCCGACCTCGTCGCAGCCATCGAGGAGCGGCGCACGGCGATCGCCGACCGCGAGGGCGTCGACGTCTCGGATGTGCCCGCGGATGCCGTCAGCGCCTCGGCGTCGGGCCTCGACCCGCACATCTCGCTGGAGTACGCCGAGCTGCAGGTCGCCCGCGTCGCGTCGGAGCGCGGACTGTCGGATGCCGAGGTGCGCGACCTCGTCGCGGAGCACACGGCCGGCCGCGACCTCGGGTTCCTGGGCGAGCCGCGGGTGAACGTCGTCGAGCTGAACGCGGCGCTGGACGGCCTCGCGCGATGAGCTCTCCAGGGCACGCGGAGAACTAGGGTGATGCCGTGAAGCGGGGACGGCTGCGGGTGCTGCTGGGAGCGGCGCCGGGCGTGGGCAAGACCTACGAGATGCTCGAGGAGGGACGCCGGCTTCAGGATGCCGGGATCGACGTCGTCGTCGCGATCGTCGAGACCCACGGCCGCGCCGCGACCGCCGCGATGACCGCGGGCCTGCCGATCGTTCCGCGCCGCCGCCTCGAGCACCGCGGCGTCACGCTCGACGAGATGGACCTCGAGGCCGTGCTCGCCCGCGCCCCGCGTGTCGCGCTCGTCGACGAGCTCGCCCACACCAATGTCGGCGGATCGCGCAACGAGAAGCGCTGGCAGGACGTCGAGGAACTCCGGGATGCCGGCATCGACGTCATCACGACCGTCAACGTCCAGCACATCGAGTCACTCGGCGACGTCGTCGAGCAGATCACCGGCGTCGCGCAGCGCGAGACGGTGCCGGATGCCGTCGTACGCTCGGCCGACCCGATCGAGCTCGTCGATCTCGCACCGCCGTCGCTCCGCGACCGCCTCGCCGCCGGCCTCGTCTACCCGGCCGAGCGCATCGACGCCGCCCTGTCGAACTACTTCCGGCTCGGCAATCTGACGGCGCTGCGAGAGCTCGCGCTGCTGTGGCTCGCCGACGAGGTCGACAGCGCCCTGCAGGACTACCGCGCCGAGCACGGCATCCGGGGGACGTGGCAGGCGCGCGAGCGCGTCGTGGTCGCGCTGACCGGCGGGCCCGAGGGCGAGACGCTCATCCGGCGCGGGGCCCGCATCGTCGACCGGTCGGCCGGCGGCGAGCTGCTGGCCGTCCATGTGTCGGGCCAGGACGGGCTGCGCACCGCCGACCCGGCGGCCCTCGCCGCCCAGCGGGCCCTCGTCGAGTCGCTCGGCGGCAGCTACCACCAGGTCGTCGGCGACGACATCCCCGCCGCCCTCGTCGAGTTCGCCCGGTCGGTCAACGCGTCGCAGCTCGTCGTCGGCGTCAGCCGTCGCGGACGGCTCGCGGCGGCTCTCAGCGGTCCGGGCATCGGCGCCACCGTCATCCGCGAATCGGGCGACATCGACGTGCATGTCGTGACGCACGCGGCCGCCGGCGGCAGGTTCACCCTGCCGCGCGTGGCCGGCGGCGCCCTCAGCGTGCGGCGCCGGATCCTCGGTTTCGTCGTCGCGCTGACCGGCGGGCCGCTGCTCACCTGGCTGCTCGTCGCGCTGCGGAGCCCCGAGTCGATCACGAGCGACGTGCTGGCGTATCAGCTGCTCGTGGTGGTGGTCGCGCTCGTCGGCGGCCTGTGGCCGGCGGTCTTCGCGGCGGTGATGTCGGGGGTGACGCTCGACTTCTTCTTCGTCGCGCCGCTGTACACCGTGACGGTCTCCGATCCGCTGCACGCGTGGGCGCTGATCCTGTACGTCGTCATCGCCCTGCTCGTGAGCGTGATCGTCGACCGTGCAGCCCGCGGCACGCGGGCCGCGCGGCGAGCAGCCGCCGAAGCCGAGCTGCTCGCGGCGGTCGCGGGGAGCGTCCTGCGCGGCGACGGCTCGATCCCGGCTCTCGTCGCGCGGGCGCGCGAGGCGTTCGGGATGTCGGGGGCGCGCCTGGTCGCATCGGACGGAACCGTCATCGCCGCCGACGGCGAGCCCGTGCGCGACGACCGCCACCTGCGCGTCGGCGTGGGACGCGACGCCGTGCTCGAACTTCACGGCAGCGAGTCGGAGCAGCTCGACGGCTCGGAACGCCGGCTGCTGGATGTCGTCGTCGCGCAGCTCGCCGCGGCCCTCGAGCAGGCCGATCTGCAGCGGGCGGCGAGCTCGGCGTCGGTGCTCGCCGAGACCGACCGGGTACGCAGCGCCCTCCTGTCCGCCGCGAGCCACGACCTGAGGCGTCCCCTCGCCGCCGCCGTCGCGGCGCTCGGCGGGCTGCGGGCTGCCGGACCCGCGCTCGACGACGCCGACCGCGAGGAACTGCTCACGACCGCCGACGAGAGCCTCGGCACGCTGACCTCGCTCGTGACCGACCTGCTCGACGTGAGCCGCATCGAGGCCGGTGCTCTCGCCGTCGCCCTGCGACCGGTCGACACCGCCGACGCCGTGCTCGCCGCCGTCGACGAGCTGAGTCTCGGGCCCGCTGTGGTGGAGCTCGCGCTGGACGAGGCGATCGAGCCGGTGCTCGCCGATCCCGTGCTGTTGCAGCGGGTGCTGGTCAACGTGCTGACCAACGCCCACCGCCATTCGCCCGCCGGAACGCCGGTGCGCATCAGCACGAGCTCGCTGGGCGGGCGGGCGCAGATCCGCGTGATCGACCACGGACCCGGCATCCCGCCCGAACGCCACGGCGACGTGTTCGCGCCCTTTCAGCGGCTGGGCGACACCGACAACACGACCGGGCTCGGATTGGGGCTCGCGCTGTCGAAGGGCTTCACCGAGGGGATGCGGGGTCAGCTCGTCCCCGAGCAGACCCCCGGCGGCGGCCTCACCATGGTGATCGAGCTGCCCGTGGCATCGTCGGCGGCGCAAGAGGGCAGGATCGAGGGGTGAAGGTCCTCCTCGCCGACGACGACCCGCAGCTCGTGCGGGCGCTGCGCATCACGCTCGCCGCCCACGGGTACGACGTCGTCGCGGCCGGCGACGGAGCCGCCGCGATCGCCGCGGCTGCCTCGGAGCACCCCGACGTCGTCGTCCTCGATCTGGGGATGCCGCGCCTCGACGGCGTCGCCGTGATCGAGGCCGTGCGGGGATGGAGCGCCGTGCCGATCATCGTCGTCTCGGGGCGCACCGGGTCGGCAGACAAGGTGGCGGCGCTCGACGCCGGGGCTGACGACTACGTCACCAAGCCCTTCCAGATCGACGAGCTGCTCGCGAGACTGCGCGCGCTCACCCGGCGGGCCGGGGGCGCGGCATCCGTCGCCGTCGTGCGGTTCGCCGACGTCGAGATCGACCGGGCAGCCAAGACCGTCACGCGCGGCGGCGAGCGCGTGCACCTCACGCCGACCGAGTGGCGGATGCTCGACTTTCTCGCGCGGACCCCCGGGGCGCTCGTGACCCGGCAGGACCTGCTGAAGGAGCTGTGGGGCACCGAGCAGGTCAACGACACCGGGTACCTGCGGCTCTACGTCTCGCAGCTGCGGAAGAAGCTCGAAGCCGATCCCGCGCATCCCGAGCACCTGCTGACCGAGTCCGGCATGGGCTACCGGCTCGTCGTCGACTGAACGTCGCTCGGTACGATCGGGCCGTGCCCCTCGACATCCGCCCGCCGCGCCCTGACGAGCTGGCCCTCCTCGAGGGCATCGAGAACGACGCCGACGCGCTGCTACGCGATCTGCTCGACCCGCCCACCTGGTGGCCCGCCCCACCCGGGTCTTCTCGCGCCGCGGAGCCGGGGTTCCTGCTCGTCGCCGACGTCGGTGACGGGGTGGTCGCGGGGTTCGTCCATGTACTCGAGCTCGACGGCCACGCTCACCTCGAACAGCTGTCGGTGTCGCCCGAGCACGGTCGCCGCGGGTACGGCCGCACGCTCGTCGGGGCGGCGATGGCGCACGCCCGCGACCGCGGCCACGACCGGATGTCGCTCCGCACCTTCGCCGAGGTGCCCTGGAACGCCCCGTTCTACGAGCGCCTCGGCTTCGTCGTCACCGAACCGCGCACGGACGTCGAGCTCATGCTGGCCGAGACCGAGAAGCGTCTGGGCCTCGACGCCCTCGGCCCGCGCGTGCAGATGACCGCGACGCTGTAGGTCGCATCTGTCAGTCGGAGTCCTGCCGGTCGGCGGCAACGGCGGGCTCGAGAAGCCGGTTGCCCCATGCGAAGGCGATGAGCTCGCTCCGCGAGGAGAGCCCCAGTTTTCTGAGGATGCTGCCGACGTGCGTCTTCACCGTCGCCTCGCTGATGAACGCGTGAGCAACCACCTCCGCGTTCGACCGGCCTCGGGCGACGAGGTCGAACACCTCACGCTCGCGCGGCGAGAGTACGGCGAGCACGGCGCATCCGTTCACGGCAGTCGGGGGTGCAACGTGCTCGGGCCGATCGACAGGAACGGCGCGCGGTCGTCCGGCACGCCAGCTGAACCAGGCGGCCGCGACGCTGATTGCGCCCCACACAGCGACGGCGTCGAGACCTCCCGCGAGTTCCTTGCCACTGACGGTGCCCCACCGGCCGGAGATGGAGAGGGCGGGAACGGTCAGTAACGCGCCCACCGCGACGCCGCAGGCCAGGACGGCCGCCAACATGCGACGGCGCCGCTCGGGAGGAGTGCTCCGAGAGAGGAACACGGGCAAGGGCAGCAACAGGGCGTATCCGATCCAGCTCAGCTGGCTGAAGCGCGCCGGCCAGAACGACAGCTGCACGACGAGCAGGACCATCGTCAGCATGATCGCCCAGGTCGGACGGACGCGAGCGAGCGCGATGGCGGCGGCGAACCCGACCATCACCGCGACGCCGTACGCCGAGGTCGCGAAGGCCTCGTCGCGCAGCGGCACGACGTCGAGGCGGTCGAGCCCTGCGAGGCCGAGCCAGATCACAAGCGCGAGAAGCCCGGTAACCGGCGCGAAAGACCACGAGGCGAAACGAATCATGAGGCGAGGCTAGGGCGACGACGTGACTGGTCCCACGCGTATCGGCGAGCGCAGATCAGAAATCATCCGTTCGTCGCCCTCATACTTCGGTCGGGTTCGGTTGCTGCGCGAGACTGGAACCATGGCAGGTTTCCATCACGTCGAGCTCTGGGTCAGCGACATCGAGAGCGCACGGTCCGAATGGGGCTGGCTGCTTCGGCGGGTCGGCTTCGACCTCGAGAGCACGTGGCCGCAGGGCGAGTCGTGGGCGGCGAGCGGGGCCTACCTGACGCTCACCACGTCACCGAACACGGTCGGCACCGAGCACGACCGTCGGCGGCCGGGCCTGAATCACCTGGCCTTCCACGGCGGCTCCCCCGCCGAGGTCGATGCGATCATGGCCGACGCCCCGTCCGCGGGCTGGATGCCGCTGTACCAGGAGCGCTACCCGCACGCCGGCGGCCCGCAGCACTACGCCGGCTGGCTCGAGAACGCGGCGGGCTTCAAGGTCGAGGTCGTCGCGGCGGGGCTCATCCCGACAAAACCGTAGGGATAGCTCCCCTGCGGCCCCGGCGGGGAGGTCTCTAGCCTCGGTCGCGTGACCTCGATTCCCCGCCCGGGCGGCGTCCCGGGGATGCCCCCGGCCGGCCCTTTTCTCCTCACGTTCACTACCGTCGTCCTGCTGGCGGTGTGCCTCGCGTCAGCCCCGGTCTACCTGGGGGCGGATCCCGGCTACCTTACCGGTCTGACCCTGGCGCTGCAGTGGGTGCCGTTTCTGACGGTGCTGGCGCTGCACGCGGCTTACCGCGCGCGACGCTCGAATCGGGTGACCGTCGACCAGCCCACGGTGTGGGCGCTGTCCGCGATGCCCGTGCGGGGACGCGGAACGGCGATCGTGCGCACCTCGTCCCTCGCGCTCGCGGCGTTGATCGTGGCGTGCTTCGCGCCGATCCTCATCACCGGAGCGGCGGGCCTCGCCGACGTCAGGTGGGCGGAAGGCGCCACGACGGCGGCGCTTCTCACGCTCCCGGTCGCGCTGATCTTCATGATCCCGGTCGCTGGCGAGGAACTCGCGTGGCGCGGCTACCTCACGACCCTGCTCTCCCCACGGGGGTTCGCGACGACGACAGCGATCATCGCTGCCCTGTGGGCCGCGTGGCATCTCCCGCTCACCCTCGCGTACGCCACGGCGGGCGAGCTGGCGCTCCGGGACGTCGTGTCGAAGACGGTCGACCTCCTCCTCGCCGCGGTCCTCGTCAGCGCGCTGCGTTACCTCTCGGAGAGCGTCTGGCCGGCAGTGTTCGCCCATGCCCTCTTCAACAACCTGTTCCAGATGGCCCAGTACAACGTCATGACCCCGCTGTCCGAGCTGTCGACGGAGGGCTACTGGGGATATATGGCGGTCTCCTGGGCGACCTGGATCGTCATCGACGCCCTCTTCGTGTTCGCCGTCTTCCGTGGCACCCACCGCCGGAACCGTCGCGCCGTGCTCCCCGGCCCCGCGCTCCCCGACGGGCACTTCCCCAGGGATGCCGCCGTGTCAAGCCACTGGGGAAGCGGTTCTTACGACTCCTAGCTTCGGCCTCACAGGACGGCTTCCACCAGGTCCTGCGGGCATGACGGCATCCGGAGGACGACATAAGCATCACCGCTCGCGCGCGACCGACGACGGTCCGCGCCACACGGCCGAGCCGCATCCGGCAGAAGTACAACAAGCGCGAGGCGCTGGCGGGCTACCTCTTCCTGACGCCGTGGATCATCGGCTTCCTCGTCTTCACCGTCGGCGCGATGGTCTACAGCCTGTACATATCGTTCAGCAGCTACAACCTCGCGACGAACTCCTCGCGCCCCATCGGCTTCGACAACTACGCCCGGCTCTTCGAAGACCCCCGCGTGGCCGTGTCCCTGGGCAACACGCTGTTCTACGCGGTCATGGCCGTGCCGCTCGAGATCATGTTCGCCCTCGTGCTCGCGCTGCTGCTGAACCGGATGGGTCGCGGCGCGGGGATCTTCCGCACGCTCTACTATCTGCCGAAGATGACGCCGGCGGTCGCGACGGCAGCGGTGTTCTTCCTTCTGCTCAACGGCAACTCGGGCGCGATCAACCAGGGACTCGCGGCGATCGGCATCCAGGGTCCGCAGTGGCTCGTCGACCCGGCCTGGGTGAAGCCCAGCATCGTGATCATGGCGCTGTGGACCGTCAGCGGCACGATGGTGATCTTCCTCGCAGCGCTCAAGAACGTCCCCGTCGAGCTGTACGAGGTGGCATCCCTCGACGGCGCCGGCCCGGTGCGGAAGTTCTTCTCCATCACGCTGCCGATGATCTCGGGCGCCATGTTCTTCAACGTCATCGTGCTGTCCATCGCAGCATTCCAGGTCTTCGACCAGGCCTACCTGCTGTTCTGGCGGGACCAGAGCAACGCGTCGCCCGAGGCGTCGCTGTTCTACGCCATCCATCTGTTCCAGCAGGCGTTCCGGCAGTTCAACTTCGGGTTCGCCGCGGCCATGGCCTGGCTGCTGTTCGTCATCATCATGGCCGTCACGGTCGTCCAGGTGAAGTTCGGCAACCGCTTCGTCTACTACGAGGGCGACCGCTGATGGCGACGAGGTTCCGCACCCCGAAGACCGTCGCCGGCCGCGTCACGCTCGCCGCGATCTCGACGGGCTTCGCCCTGCTGTTCCTGTACCCGTTCGCGTGGCTGCTCGCGGCGAGCTTCAAGCCCCGCGGCGAGGTGTTCGACAACCGCCTGATCCCGCAGACCTTCGTGCCCGAGAACTACGCCGAGGTGTGGAACCAGCTCCCGCTGCTCAGCTGGATGTTCAACAGCGTCGCGATCGCGCTGCTGGCGGCGACGGCGGTGTCGATCTCGAGCTCGATCGTCGCCTTCGGGTTCGCCTACTTCTCGTTCCCCGGACGCAAGCTCCTGTTCGCACTGGTGCTCGCCACGATGATGCTGCCCGGCGCCGTGACGATGATCCCCGTCTACCTGATCTGGAAGGAGACCGGCCTGCTCGGAACCTGGGTCCCGCTGTGGGGCGCCAACCTCTTCGGATCGGCGTTCTACATCTTCCTGCAGCGCCAGTTCTTCCTCGGTCTGCCGCGCGAGCTCTTCGAGGCTGCGCGCATCGACGGCGCGAGCTATTGGGGACTCTTCTGGCGTATCGCGATGCCGCTGTCGGTGCCCTCGTTCGTGATCGTGTTCCTGTTCGAGTTCCAGGCGAGCTGGAACAACCTGCAGTCCGCGCTCATCTACCTCAACGCCGGGTCGGTCGACGAGTTCACCGCGCCACTCGGCATCGCGTACGCGATGACCAAGTACAGCCCGACCGCCGGCGGCCAGGGCGACTACCAGTACGTGATGGTGGCCTCGCTCATCGTCACGCTGCCCATGCTCATCCTCTTCGCCTTCGGACAGCGCTACTTCATCGAAGGCGTCGCGACCCAGGGCCGCAAGGGATGACCCGCGTGCTCGCGCGGGACCACGACAGGAGGAATCACATGCGCAATCGACTGATCGGGACGACCGCGGTGGCCGCGGCATCCGTCATCGTGCTGGCGGGATGCAGCAATGACGCCGGCACCGCGGAAGACGTCGACTTCTCCGCGACCCCCACCGGAACCCTCGCGGCGTGGGGTTTCGAGAACGCCGACGACGTCGGCACCGCGAGACTCGACTACGCGGCGGAGCAGCTGTCGGATGTCGACGTGCAGCTGGATGCCACGGCCTTCGACTCGCAGAAGTTCACCACCCGCATCGCCAGCGGCGACGTTCCCGACGTCGTGCAGATGGACCGGCGCTACGTCACGCAGTACGCGGCACAGGGCCTCATCCTGCCGCTCGACAGCTGTTTCGAGGCACAGGATGTCGACGCGGACGACCGCTGGTACGAGTCGGTCGTCGACGACGTGCGCTATGAGGACCAGGTGTGGGGAGCGCCGCAGTTCTACCAGCCGCCGGCGATCATCCTGAACAAGCGTGTGATGGATGCGGCGGGCGTGACGGCCGACGAGATCGACACTTCGCAGCCCGACGTCCTGCTGGCCGCCATCGAGAAGATGTATCAGGAGTCCGGCGGTGTGCCGACGCGCCTGGGCTTCGACCCCGTGTCCACCGGTCAGTCCGCGCTGTGGATCCTCGGGGCGGGCGGCCAGCTCACCGATGACGACGGCGTGCCGACCCTCGACGACCCGAGCAACCTCGCCGGCATGGAGCTGCTGCAGCGCATCAACGACGCGCAGGGCGGTTTCGCGCAGGTGAAGAGCTTCACCGACGCCTTCGACACGTTCGGCGACGCCAACCAGTACGTCACCGACCAGGTCGGTGCACAGGTCAACGCGCAGTGGTACCCGAACGTGCTCTCGCCCTACCTCGAGCAGATCGACATCGAGGCCGTGCCGTTCCGCGACAGCGACGGTGAGCCGTTCTCGGTCTCCGGCGGGCAGGCCTTCGTCATCCCGGCCGGAGCGAAGAACCCCGCGGCAGCCTGCGCATGGGTCTCGGCTCTGACCAGCGGCGAGGCGTGGAACGCGGCGGGCGAAGCGCGCGCCGCGACACGCACCGCCGACGGCGGTGCCAACACGGGCCTGTTCACGGGATCGCCGCAGCCCGACCGGGAGATCCGCGAGAAGTGGGTCACTCCGTCGGGTGACGAGGGCTTCGACCAGGTCGTCGCGACCTATTACGACGTGGTCGACTACGGCACGTCGTTCGGATCCTCCCCCGCCGGGCAGGACATCCAGAACGAGCTGAACAACGCCGTGACGGCGGCGCTTCTCGGCGACAAGACCGCCGAGGAAGCGCTCGCGGACGCACAGGATGCCGCCATGCGGGCCTACGAGAACGCCACCGCCACCCGCTGACGGCGGGGTACCCGGTCACCACCCGCCGATAATGGGCGGATGGAGCCGTGGGAGATGCACGCCTGGTACGCCGAGTACCTCGACGCCTGCAATCGTCACGACCTCGGCGCCATCCGCTCGTTCATCGACCCGAACGTGCGGCGCGCCCACCTGCCGGGCGGAGCCGACGCCTGGATGGCCGACGTCGTCGAGGTGCTCGACGCCTTCCCCGACTGGCAGGTGCGCCGCATCCAGCTCGTCGTCGAGGACGACCGCATCGCGGCGCACGTGCGCGCCAGCGGCACGCACACCGGCCCGTTCCGCGGCATCCGGCCCACCCGCCGCCACGTCAACGTGGCGGAGTTCGGGTTCCTGCGGGTGGCGGGCGGCCGCATCGTCGAGTTCGCCGGCACCACCGACCACGCCGCGCTGCTGGCCCAGCTGCGCGACTGACCCGAGAGGAATCACATGACCGACATCGACTGGTCCGCGGGCTCATGGACCACCGAGCCCGCGGACACGGCGCTCGACGGCCACGACCTGCTCGTCACGGCGCGCGAGGGCAGCGATGCCTGGCGCGTCACGTCGTACGGGTTCGTGCACGACGACGAGCACGCCCTGCTCGCGCCGATGGCACCCGACACCGCGGTCGAGGTCGCGTTCGTGCTCGACTTCTCGGCCCAGTTCGATCAGGCGGGCGTCTTCCTGCGCGTCGACGACGAGACCTGGATCAAGGCCGGCATCGAGCACAGCGACGGTGCCGACAGCCTGGGCGCGGTGGTGACGCGCGGGATGTCGGACTGGTCGCTCTCCCCCGTCGCCGACTGGGCCGGTCGCGTCGTCACGGTGCGCGCGAGCCGGTCGGGCGACGCCGTCACGATCCGGGCCCGCGTCGACGACGAGGGCTGGCGGCTCGTCCGGGTGGCGCCGCTGGATCCTCAGGCGGAGGTCGCGGCCGGGCCGTTCTGCTGCGCGCCGACGCGCGCCGGTCTCACGGTTCGGTTCGTGTCGTGGCGGAGCGTGCCGGCCGACGCGTCGCTGCATCCCGACCACTGACTCGCCGGCGCACCCATCGATCGATCCCGACGGCGGCCCACGTCGCGGCGAGCCCGCCGACGATGACGATGCCCTGCATCGCCAGCGCATAGCCGCCGCTCGTGACGTTCGCCTCGACCAGCCGGGGGCCGACGATCGGCGGCACGAGCGCGACGATCACGACGACCCACGACAGCGGATGCCGGCCGCGCGCGATCACCCAGCCGCCCACCCCGGCCAGCAATGCGATGAACCCCTGGTTGAGCACCACCGCCCACAGGGGGTCGAGGTGGGCGAGATGACCGGCGCCGCGCAGCAGCCCGAACGTCGCCCACAGGAACAGGGCGACGCACGCGAGGGTCACACCTCCCACGCGACGCATCGGCGAGGTCGGCAGCACGGCGAACGCGGCGACGAGGGTTGCGACGACGAGCACGAACTGGAGCGTGTCGACGTACGGCATGTCGTTCGTGATGGTGCCGGCGTACATCTCCGCCTGCACGATCGCGGAGAAGTCGGATGCCACGGCGAGGTACGTGGCGAACATCGCCGCGACGATCGCCGCGCCGTATCGGGCTCCTCGATCGAAACGCAGGCCGTCGTCCATGGTGTGAGGGTAGCCTGATCGCCGAGCACCCAGGGAGGGAGGGGACCCGTGACCGACGCCGATCGCGACGAGACGGACGCCTCCTGGGCGAGCCGCCGGCCCTCGCGGCGCGACTTCCTCCGTCGTGCGGGCCTGGGAGCCGCGGGCCTCGCGGTCGGAGGCTCGGCCGGCGCGGCCGTGACGGCGGCGATGACCGCGCATCCGCCCGAGTTCGCGCCCCTCGCGGCGCGCAGCGTCGCCGGGTTCGACCACGTCGTGGTGCTCATGTTCGAGAACCGCAGCTTCGACAACCTGCTCGGCCACCTCTACACGGCCGACGAGAAGAGCGCGGCCGACTTCGACGGCATCCTGCAGGGCGACTACGCCAACACCGCGCCCGACGGGACCGTCGTGCCCGCGCACGTCTACACGGGCGCGACCGACCACATCATGCAGCAGCCGCAGCCCGACCCCGGCGAGACCTACCCGCACGTCAACACGCAGCTGTTCGGGACGATCGACCCGCCCGCCAACGCCGACATCGCCCGCAACGGACTGCAGCCGCCCTACAACGCCCCCGCGGCCGGGAGCGCGCCGCGCAACGACGGGTTCGTGCACGACTACATCGTCAACTACCGCCTCGCGAAGAAGCGCGAGCCCACCGCCGACGAGTACGCCACGGCGATGGGCGGCTTCTCGCCGGAGATGCTGCCGGTGATCTCGACGCTCGCCCGCGAGTTCGCCGTCTACGACCGCTGGTTCGCCGGCGTGCCCTCGCAGACCTTCTGCAATCGCAGCTTCTTCCACGCCTCGACCTCGCACGGCTACGTCGTCAACCACACCGGCGACAACTACGACAAGTGGATCAACGCCCCCGCGGCTCCCACGATCTTCAACCGCCTCGAGGACGCCGGCCTGTCGTGGCGCGTCTACTACGACGCGACGCAGCTCGTATCCCTCACCGGCATGCTCCACGCGCCCGTGCTCGAGCGGTACTGGAAGACGAACTTCCGCGTCATGGAGCAGTTCTACGAGGATGCCGCGAACGGCAAGCTGCCCGACTACGCCTTCATCGAGCCGCGCATGGTCTTCAACCACAACGACATGCATCCGCCGTGGGGGGCGACTCGCGAGGGCGAGCTCGAGCTGCCCGACGGCAGCCGCATCCGCATCACCAACAGCGCCGACAGCGACGTCCGCGCCGGCGACAAGCTCGCCCAGGACGTCTACGACGCGATCCGCACGAGTGCGTCGACCTCCGGCTCGAACGCCATGAACACGGCGCTCGTCATCACCTTCGACGAGCACGGCGGCACCTTCGACCACGTCCCCCCGCCGGCCGCGCCGCCGCCGGATGCGAGTGGGCCCGGCGAGATGGGCTTCGCGTTCGACCGTCTCGGTCTGCGGGTGCCGGCGATCGTCGTGAGCGCGTACACCGCCGCCGGAACCGTGATCCACGACGAGATGCACCACGGCTCGGTGATCAACACGCTGTGCCGGCTGCACGGGCTGCGGCCGCTCAACGTCCGCGACGAGACCGCGAACCCGATCTTCAACGCGGTCAACCTCACGACGCCGCGCCAGCCCTACACCTGGCCGCAGCCGCAGTCGCTGTATGTGCCGCCCAATCCCGAGAAGGGCTCGGCGAAGGCCCCCGACGAGAAGCACCACAAGCGCCCGCTCACCCCGCCCGCGCGCGGACTGCTCGGGCTCCTGACGTCGCGCTTCGACCCCGGCAGCACGCTGCCCGCGACCTACGGCGAGGCGTACGACGCCCTCGTCGAGCACGGCACCGGTCTCTTCGGCGCCTACAACGCGCCCTCCTGAGCGTCGACTCGCCAGAAAGCGCGGGTACCGGACCGCCCGCATCCGCATTTCCTGGCGACTCGACGGTTCCTCCCGCCAACTAGACTGATCGCGTCCGGCATCCCGAGTCCTGGAGTCCAGCCGCGTGAGCACCCCTGTCGCAGATACCGTCGAGAACGCCACCGCCACTCCGGAGCGTGATCAGCCCTACGGAGCCCTGGGCCTCAAGCCCGACGAGTACGCGAAGATCCGCGAGATCCTCGGCCGCCGCCCCACCTCGGGCGAGCTGGCGATGTACTCGGTCATGTGGAGCGAGCACTGCTCGTACAAGTCGAGCAAGAACTACCTGCGCCGCTTCGGCCAGAAGGTCTCCGACGAGATGAAGACCCGCCTCATGGTGGGCATGGGTCAGAACGCCGGCGTCGTCGACGTCGGTGAGGGCTGGGCGGTGACCTTCAAGGTCGAGTCGCACAACCACCCGAGCTACATCGAGCCGTTCCAGGGCGCCGCGACCGGCGTCGGCGGCATCGTCCGCGACATCATCTCGATGGGCGCGCGCCCCGTCGCCGTCATGGACCAGCTGCGCTTCGGCGCCATCGACCACCCCGACACCGCCCGCGTGGTGCACGGCGTCGTCAGCGGCATCTCGTTCTACGGCAACTGCCTGGGCCTGCCGAACATCGGCGGCGAGACGGTCTTCGACTCGGTCTACCAGGGCAACCCGCTCGTCAACGCCCTCGCGGTCGGCGTCATGCGCCACGAGGACATCAAGCTCGCCAACGCCACCGGCGCCGGCAACAAGGTCGTGCTGTTCGGAGCCCGCACGGGCGGCGACGGCATCGGCGGCGCGTCGATCCTCGCGTCCGACACCTTCGCCGACGGCGGACCCACCAAGCGCCCCGCGGTGCAGGTCGGCGACCCGTTCGCCGAGAAGGTCCTCATCGAGTGCTGCCTCGAGCTGTACGCGGGCGAACTCGTCGAGGCCATCCAGGACCTCGGCGCCGCCGGCATCTCGTGCGCCACGAGCGAGCTCGCCGCCAACGGCGGATCGGGCATGCGCGTCGACCTCGAGAACGTGCTGCTACGCGACCCCTCGCTCACGCCGGAGGAGATCCTCATGAGCGAGAGCCAGGAGCGGATGATGGCGATCGTCGCTCCCGAGAAGCTCGACGCCTTCCTCGCCGTCGTCGGCAAGTGGGACGTCGAGACGAGCGTGCTCGGCGAGGTGACCGGCGACGGCCGCCTGCAGATCTTCTGGCACGGCGAGAAGATCGTCGACGTCGACCCCTCGACCGTCGCGGTCGACGGTCCCGTCTACGACCGCCCCGTCGCCTACCCGACCTGGATCGACGGCCTGCAGGCCGACTCGGCGGCATCCCTCCCGCGCGCCACGGACGGCGAGGCGCTCCGCGACCAGTTCCTGCAGCTCGTCGGCAGCCCGAACCTCGCCGACACGAGCTGGATCACCAACCAGTACGACTACTACGTGCTCGGCAACACGGCGCTCAGCTTCCCCGACGACGCCGGCATGATCCGCGTCGACGAGGAATCGGGCCTCGGCTTCGCGATCGCGACCGACTGCAACGGCCGCTACTGCCAGCTCGACCCGTACGCGGGCGCGCAGCTCGCCCTGGCCGAGGCGTACCGCAACGTCGCCGTCACGGGTGCCGTGCCCACCGCCGTGACCGACTGCCTCAACTTCGGCAGCCCCGAGAACCCCGAGGTCATGTGGCAGTTCGGGCAGGCCGTCGACGGTCTCTCCGACGCGTGCCTCGAGCTCGGCGTGCCGGTCACGGGCGGCAACGTCTCGTTCTACAACCAGACCGGCGACCAGCCGATCTTCCCGACCCCCGTCGTGGGCGTGCTCGGCATCGTCGACGACGTCGCCCGCCGCATCCCGTCGGGCTGGCAGGATGCCGGCGAGAACATCTATCTGCTCGGCACGACCGCCGAGGAGCTCGACGGATCGGCCTGGGCCGACACCATCCACGGCCACCTCGGCGGACGTCCCCCGCAGGTCGACCTCGCCGCCG
The DNA here is from genome assembly GCF_002245215.1 of Microbacterium sp. Yaish 1. Classification (GTDB taxonomy): domain Bacteria; phylum Actinomycetota; class Actinomycetes; order Actinomycetales; family Microbacteriaceae; genus Microbacterium. The sequence continues at coordinate 1,510,647 of NZ_NPMR01000001.1, read as the reverse complement.
AGAAGCGTCTGGCCGGCCTCATCCAGGCCGCGTCGCAGCAGGGACTCATCTCGGCCGCGCACGACCTGTCGACGGGCGGCCTCGGCCAGGCCCTCGCCGAGGCGACGACGCGCTTCGGCGTCGGCGCCCGCGTCTGGCTCAGCGAGATCGTCGAGCGCGACGGCGTGGACATCGCGACCGCGCTGTTCAGCGAGTCGACCGGCCGCGTCATCGTCTCGGTGCCGCGCGAGGAGGACGTGAAGTTCCGCGGGCTCTGCGAGGGACGAAACTACCCCGTCATCCGCATCGGCGTGACGGATGCCGCAGACGGCGTCGAGTCGGTGCTCGACATCCAGGGCCTGTTCTCGGTGCCCGTCGCCGAGATCCGCGCCACGTCACGCGCGACCCTGCCCGCCGCGTTCGGCGAGATCGTCGACGAGGTCCCCGCGTCATGAGCGCGTCATGAGCGGCCGTGACCTGACGCCCCAGGGCGACGACGACGAGTATGCCGGCTTCGCCCGCGGGCGCTCGCGTCGCATGCGCGTGACCGCGTGGGTCGCGATCGTCTCGCTCATCGTCGTGGGCGGCGGCTCGACCGTGTTCGCGCTGCTCTTCGGCTGATACAGCTGCAGGACTCGTGGGGCTGGTGTGGCCTCACAGCCGGTTCGACCGCGCACCAGCACCACCGATCCGACAGGTGTATCCCCAGTCGGCACGAAGACTGGACGCGCCGAGGTGCGTAGGCTGAAGAGGTGGATCCGATCCTCGCGCTCGCGGCCGAGTGGTGGTGGATCGCGCCGGCGGGAGCCAGCGCGGGCGCCCTCGGCTGGGCCGGCCTGCGCCGCGGACGGCCGTCGCAGCGTCGCCTCGAGCTCGATGCGGCCCAGCTCGACCTCCGGCGCGCCCAGCAGGGCGTCACGCACGCCCGTGCGCAGCTGAAGGTCGCGCGCGCCGAGCTGATGCGCGCCCAGGCCGAGAAGGCGACGCCGCGGGCGACGGCCGGTGCAGTGCCGGAGGCCCGTCGCCGCCTGCAGATCGCCGAGCGCCAGGCGCGGGCCGCCGTCGCCGAACTGAAGGCGCGGCGCGCGGGCGTGCAGGCGGCTCGCGCGATGATGCCCGCGTCGCGCAAGGAGGTCGACCGGATGCCGCTGGCCCGGCTGATGGCCGAGCACGACGCACTCCTGGCGCGGTGGATGGACTACGAGACCGATGCCGCGAAGGCCATCGGGTTCCCCATGATGCTCGATGCCCGCTGGCCGCCGATGGACCTCTTCCTGCGCGAGCACCAGCAGGCGTCGTGGCTGCGACCGGCCTCGCGCGATGTTCGTATGGCCCCGGCCGACTACAGCGCCTATCGCGAAGCCGTCCGGCGCGCGACCCACGCCTTCGACGCCGCGGAGCGCGCTGCGCGGCAGGGCACGCCTCGCGAGCTTCCCGAGCCCGACGACCGTTCGCCCGATTGGGCCGAGGTCGCGCAAGACCTCCTCGACAACGCGCAGCGCGCCATCACCCGCTCGACCGAGATGTGGAACAGGATGCGGCGCGACCGCCCGTCGCGCGGTGATCGGCCGGAGTGACGAAACCCCCGGGAGGAGCCCCCGGGGGTTTCGTCGTCACTCAGACGAGGAGGTCAGCTGGTCTGCAGGCCGTCGACCTGGCTGCCGTACTCCTCGAGCCAGGCGGTGATCGCCTCGGCTTCCTTGCCCTTGCCGTACTGGTTGACGACCATGTCCTCGAGCGCGGCGTACTGCTCGTCGTCCAGCTTGATCTTCCCGATCAGCTCGGCGGCCTCGGGGTGCTCGTCGGCGAAGCCGGACGTCGCGAGGAAGTGCAGCGCCTCGGTGTCGCCCATCGCGCCGCGCGGGTCCTCGAGGTCCTTGAGGCCGTAGCGCTCGTTGGCCCAGAACGGACGCCACGAGGTCACGACGATGTCGCGCTGCGCGGCGATCGCGGTGTCGAGCTCGGTCAGCATCGCCGCGGTGGACGAGGTGACGAGCTCGTACGTGCCGTCGAGGCCGTACTCGGGGATCATCGACTCCTGCGTCTGCTTGGTCAGCCCGGCGCCCGGCTCGATGCCGTAGATCTGTCCGCCGAAGCGGTCGGCGCTCGCGGCGAGGTCCTCGATCGAGGTGATGTCGACGTACTCGGGCACCGCGATCGTGAGCTTGGCGTTGTCGTAGTACGCGCCGAGGTCGTCGATCTGGTCGCCGTAGCGCTCCATGTACGACGCGTGGGTGAGCTCGGGCCAGGCCGACGGGTAGATGTCGACGTCGCCCTGCGCGAGACCGGCGTACAGCGGGCCCGCCTCGGTGAGCTCCTGCATCTCGACGGTGTAGCCGAGCTGCTCGAGCTGGTTCTCGAGCAGGTACGCCGTGCTGAGGCCGTCGGTCCAGGAGGGCAGGTAGCCCAGCGTGATGGTGCCCTTGCTGTCGCCGCTCTCGCCAGAGCCGCCTTCGGCCTGGTTACCGCTCGCGCAGCCGGCGAGGGCGAGGGATGCCGCGGCGCCGAGCGCCACGATCCCGGTGAGGTGTCGCTTGTTCATCGTGTGCCTTCCGTATGGATTCATTCGTTCCGTATGGGTGGTGCAGGGAGGATACGTTCGGGATGCCGCGGCTCAGGCGGCCGGGGCGAGCTCGCGCTTCTCCGCGGCGGTCGCGGCGGCAGCCGCGGTGCGACGACGCCCGATCAGGCCCAGGATCGAGCCCTTCTGGCCCTTCATGTCGCCCAGGGCCGAGGTCAGGCGGTCGAGGTAGATCGCGAGGATGACGACGCTGAGGCCCGCCTCGACACCCGTGCCGATGTTGACGGTCGACATCGCCTGGACGATCTCCTTGCCGAGCCCGGGGGCACCGGCGATACCGGCGATGACGGCCATCGAGAGCGCGAGCATGATCACCTGGTTGACGCCGGTCATGATCGTCGGCATCGCGAGGGGCAGCTGGACGCCGCGCAGGATCTGCCCGGGCGTCGCGCCGAACGCGTGCCCGGCCTCGACGGTCTCGGAGTCGACGCTGCGGATGCCGAGCTCGGTCAGGCGCACGCCCGGCGGCAGCGCGAAGATCACGGTCGCGACCAGGCCCGGGACGAAGCCGATGCTGAAGAAGACGATCGCAGGGATGAGGTACACGAACCCGGGCATCGCCTGCATGAGGTCGAGCACGGGCTTGATGGCCGCGCTGAAGCGGTCGCTGCGCGCAGCGAGGATGCCGAGCGGAACGGCGATGACGACGGCGATGATCGTCGCGATGACGACGAGCGCGAGGGTCTGCATCGCGGTGACCCACTGGCCGACGCCGAGGATGATCGCGAACGAGATCGCGGTGCCGATCGCGAACTTCCACGAGCGCAGGAACCAGCCCAGCAGCGCCGCGATGACGATGACGACGACGATCGGTGCGCTCAGCAGCAGGTCGGCGAGCGAGCCGACGAGCCAGCCGACGGCGGTCGAGACGGCGCCGAGCAGCCACGAGAGGTTGTCGCGGATCCAGTCCACCGCGACCTCGGCCCACTGGCCGAGCGGAATGCGGAACCCGTCCATCAGCGCACCTCCCCGTTCTGGAGGGCGGCGCCGTCGACGGCGGTCGCCTCCGCGAGCACCTCGTCGATCGCGGCCTGCGGCATCGGCTGCAGCGGAATCGTGATCTCCTCCGTCGCGCCGGGGCCGGGGCCGAGGGCGGCGAGCAGGGTGATGCGGGGGATGACGCCGACGAGGCGCCCCTCCGCGTCGGTCACGGCGAGCGGCAGCGGCGACTCGACGGCCGGGACGAAGAGGTTCATGAGCACCTCGTCCTGGCTCACGGTCTGCGGCGCGGGCTTGATGACCGACGACAGCGCCGACTCGCCGCGACGGACGAGCTTGACGGCGTCGCGGTCGGTGACCACGCCGAGCAGCTTGCGGTCACGCCCGACGACGTAGGCCGCCGACATGAAGGCATCCCGCATCTGCTTGAGGGCCACGCGCGGACCGGCGGATTCGGCGACGACGGGGCGCGGCCGCTCCATCACGTTCGCGGCGGTGAGGACGCGGGCGCGGTCGACGTCCTGCACGAACTGCTCGACGTAGTCGTTCGCCGGGTCGGTGAGGATGTCCTCGGGCGTGCCGATCTGCACGATGCGGCCGTCGCGCATGACGGCGATGCGGTCACCGAGGAACATGGCCTCGTTGAGGTCGTGCGTGATGAAGATGATCGTCTTCTGCAGCTTCTGCTGCAGTTCAAGCAGCTGCTCCTGCATCTCGCGGCGGATGAGCGGGTCGAGTGCGCTGAAGGCCTCGTCCATGAGCAGGATGTCGCTGTCGGCGGCGAGGGCGCGCGCGATGCCGACGCGCTGCTGCATGCCGCCGGAGAGCGCCGAGGGCAGCTTGTCGCCCCACCCTTCGAGCCCGACGAGGGCGAGGATCTCCTCCGCCTTGGCCAGACGCTCGGCTTTGCCGACACCCCGCAGCTCGAGCGGGTAGGCGACGTTCGCGGCGACGGTCCGGTGGGGAAGCAGCGCGAAGTGCTGGAAGACCATCGCGATGCGCTCACGACGGATGCTGCGCAGGCGAGCGGGCGCGACGTCGGTGATCGAGTCGCCCTTCACCGTGATCGTTCCCGCGGTGGCGTCGTGCAGCCCGTTGAGCATGCGGATGAGAGTCGACTTCCCCGAGCCGGAGAGGCCCATGATGACGAAGATCTCGCCGGGCTGAACGGTGAAGGACGCGTCGATGACGGCGGCGGTCCCGGCGTCGGCGATCTCGTTGCGCTGGGCTCCGGCCCGCAGCTTCTCGACGACGGACTTCGGGTTGCGCCCGAAGACCTTGTACAGATTCTTGGCTTCCAGAGCGGGGGAGGTCGTTTCCCCCGAAGAAGACGGACTGGTCACAGGTCACCTCGGCAGCCGGTGCAGGCTGCATCGGTTACGCCCGGGTGGCGACCTCCTGGCGCGCGTCTCGCGACGGCGTCTCGGCTGCAGATGTCGGATCCACGAGCACAGGCCGCCGACCATACGCTCGCCGGTCTGGCACCTCAGGGATTGCCACCAGCGACCGCGGACTGGTCGGGTAGTGGCCCGCGGCGGGCCTCATCCAAGGTTTCACGTTCGACGGCAGGTCGCAAATCGAACCGGGGATTTGACCGCTGACCGGCCATTCCGATAAACGCGCGCGCACGGGCCCGCAGTGGCGGATGACTCACAGGCAACTCTATGTGCAGTACACGTACAGTTACGGCATGACTCGAACGACGCCCCGCACCGTCACCCCGGTCACCCGCGGAGAGATCGACGTCGCGGCAGAGCTGCTGACCCGCGCATTCGCGAACGATGCCCCGACGCGGGCACTGCTGCAGGAGCGCGCCGACGACGAGCGGGCGCGCCACCGCCTGTTCCGAGCCATCCTGCTGGGCGGTCCATTGCAGAGCGGCACGGTGGACGGCGTGCGCGATCCCGATACCGGGAGGCTCATCGGGGTCGCCGTGTGGTCGCCTCCGGGAGACACCGGCATGCGCACGGCCGCCGTGCCGGAGTACGCCCGAGCGATCGGCATCGGTGGCCTGGCGCGCGCCCTCCGCGTGTCGGACACGATCGACGCGCACCGGCCCGCCGTCCCGCACTGGTACCTCAAGGCGGTCGGCGTCACGCCCGACGCGGTCGGCGGCGGCATCGGGGGAACCCTGCTGGCAGCTCGGCTCGAGCTGATCGACACCCAGGGCTCTCCCGCCTACCTCGAGTCGTCGAACGACCGCACGACCGCGCTGTACCGCCGGCACGGCTTCGTTCCGCTCACGCGGCTGCCCTGGCCCGACGGGGCCGGTCCGCTCGCGATGTGGCGGGCCGGTGACGCCGCGGCGAGCGGAGTCCCCCGTGCGACCGAGTAACCGCGAGCTCATCCTCGACGCGGCCGTCGAGCTGTTCGCGGGCTCCGGCGCGGAATCGGTCACCTACGACGACCTGGCGGCGCGGACCGGTCTCACCAAGAGCGGCATCGTCTATCACTTCGCGACCCGGCAGCTGATCCTCGAGGCCGTCGCGGGCCGGCTGATCGACGGATGGGCCGAGGCGGCGGCATCCCATCTGGCCGACGAACCCGACGATGCCCCGCACCGGTTCGCCGCGTTCGTGGCCGGCATGCTCGAGGGAGACGCCACACCCGCCGAACTGCGCCTCGCGGTCGAGACCCTCGGCGGGCGGCGGATGCACGACGAATGGCAGAGCATCCGGGCGCACTGGCTACAGCCCGACGACGCCACACCCGCGCAGCTGACCGCCGTGGCGGCGGCACTGGGACTGTGGGTGAGCCGGGCAACGGGGTTTCTCGACCTCGACGCGGATCAGCGCGCCGCGATCGAGCAGTCGATCCGGCGGCTCGCCGCGCCCGGCGACTGAGACTCAGTCCGCGATGTCCTCAGCCGCGATGCGGTGGTGGCGGATCACCTCGGCGACGACGAAACCGAACCACTTCTGAGCGAACTCGGGATCGAGGTCCGCCTCCTCGGCGAGACGCCGCAGCCGGGCGATCTGCCGCTCCTCCCGACCCGGATCGGAGGCCGGCATGCCGTGCGTCGCCTTGAGCTCGCCGACCTGCTTCGTGCAGCGGAACCGTTCGGCCAGCATGAAGACGAGGGCGGCGTCGATGTTGTCGATGCTCGCGCGCAGGCGATGGAGTTCGGTCGTGGCGTCGGTCATGGTGGCTCCTCCCCCGCCGACCCTATCTGCTCGGCAGCCTCCGCCCCTCCCCTCACGAAGCGCGGACCCCGCCTCTAGAGTGTGACCATGACGAAGCCTCGCTCGACCGGCACCGCGCCCGTGGACCCCACCGTCCCCGTGTCCGAGCCGGCGACACGCGACCAGCCCATCTGGGGTGCACTCTCCCGGCCGTTCGCCGCGGGCTTCTTCCTGACCCTCGGCGCCCTCGCGGCGATCGTGCTCGGCCTGGCGATCTCGAGCCTGTCGACGGTCCTCATCTACGTCGCGATCGCCCTGTTCGTCGCCCTCGCGCTCGACCCGGTCGTGCGGCTCCTCGTGCGCCGCGGCATCCCGCGAGCGTGGGGCATCGTCATCACCTTCGCCGCCCTCGCGCTCATCATCGCCGGCATCCTGTGGGTGGTCCTGCCCCCGGTCGTGCGCCAGGTCGAGCAGTTCGCGAAGGACGTGCCGAACATCGTCAACGACGTGCTGAAGAGCGACACCGTCCGATGGGCCGAAGACACCTTCGGCGACAGCCTGAGCGACGTGATCAACGAGGTGCAGAACTTCGTCACCAATCCGTCGAACATCGCCGCGATCGGCGGCGGCCTGCTGCAGGTCGGCGTCAACGTCGTGACAGCCATCTCGGGCTCGATCATCGTGCTCGTGCTGAGCCTGTACTTCCTCGCGTCGCTACCACGCATGAAGAACGCTCTCGTGCGCATCTCGCCGGCCCGGTCGCGGGCCACGGTCGCCGACATGACCCGCCAGATCACCGAGTCGATCGGTGGGTACCTGTCGGGCATGGTCGTGCTCGCGCTCATGAACGCGACCTTCGCCTTCATCGTGCTCACCATCCTCGGCGTCCCGTTCGCCGCCCTCATGGCTGTGCTCGCGTTCGCGATCACCCTGATCCCCCTCGTCGGAACGGTGATCTTCTGGGTGGGCGCCTCCGTCATCACCCTGCTGACGAATCCGACCGCTCCGGTGCAGGCGATCATCTTCGCGGCCGTGTACCTCCTCTACATGCAGGTCGAGGCATACGTCCTGACGCCGCGCGTCATGAACCGCACCGTCTCGGTGCCCGGCTCACTCGTCGTCATCGGCGCGCTGGTCGGCGGCACGCTGCTCGGCCTGCTCGGCGCCCTCGTCGCGATCCCCGTCACGGCGTCGATCCTGCTGATCATCAACCAGATCGTGATCCCGCGTCAGGACGCGAAGAAGCTGCCGCACTGAGCCCCGCGGTGGGGGCACCCGATCAGGCCATCGGCAGGATGCAGGTCGGGCTCGGCGCCGTCACGCGGTGGCGTACCCGACCGGGAACGCCGGTGCGGGGGTCGCGCGTCATCGAGACGACCTCGCTCGAGAGCTGCCCGGCGACCAGCACCGTGTCGCGCACGACGACGTGGTGGCGCGGCCAGTGGACACCCGCGTCGACGAGCGCGAGCTGCTCGAGCCGGTCGCCGGCGCCGCGCACGCGCAGCACACCGAGGGTGTTGCTGCCGCGGACGCCGGCGTAGATCGTCTCGCCGTCCGGCGTCATGGCGATCTCCGCGGCGGTGTCGTCGTCGAGAGCCCCGACGAGACCGGTCGCCGACAGCATGCGCCATCGTCCTTCGCGGTCGGCGGCGAGCACGAACACCTCGCGGGAGAGCTCCGTGAGCACGTACAGGTGACCGCTCGGATGCCAGAGCGTGTGGCGCGGTCCGCTGCCGAGCGGCAGGGCGACCTGCTCGACGAGCCGGAGCCCGCGCGGGCCGTCGCGCCAGAACCGCACGAGGTCGAGGCCCATGTCGGTCGTCACGATCAGGCCGCCCGGCAGGTACCGCGCCTGGTGCGATCGCGACGGACGCGCAGCCTCGGCATCCTGGTCAGACGCGGGATGCCGCGGCGCCGTCTCCTCCGAACCGGGCACGAGGTGGGCGAACTCGGGCCCCGCAGCCTCTCGGAGCGCCCGGGCGGCGGCGGCGAGGTCGATGTCGTCCGCCGTGGGCTCGGCCGGCGCGTCGGGCCCGTACGGGTCGACGGCGGCGGGCGCGATGACGGGCGCGGACGGGATGCCGGCGGCGTCGATGCTCATGCGGACGACCCGGCCATCGCTCCAGCAGCTCGCGATGAGCGATGCTCCGTCGGGCGCGACGGCGACGTGGCATACCGCCTCGCCGGCCGCCACCGGGCGTCCGAGCGGCGTCCACGAGTCGGGGCCGGTGCGCCGGTAGGCCTGCACCTCGCCGCGGAACTCCAGCGCGGCGTAGACGACGTCCAGGCGCGGATGGCGGGCAATCCACGACGGCGACGATGCGGCGACGACCTCGCGCCGCAGCGAGAGCTGGCCGTCCGCGGTGGCACCATCGGGATCACCGGCGTGCAGCAGTCCCAGGCCGGCGGCTTCGCCGCCCATGTCGGCGGTGTAGCCGCCGAGCAGCAGCCGCACGTCAGTCGACGAGGTCGTGCCGGACGATGACGGCGTCGCGGGCGGGCCCGACACCGATCACCGAGATGCGCGTGCCGCTCATCTTCTCGAGCGCCAGCACGTACTCCTGAGCCGCGGTGGGGAGGTCGTCGAACGTGCGTGCCGTCGAGATGTCCTCCTTCCAGCCGGGGAAGTACTCGAGGATCGGCTTGGCGTGGTGGAAGTCGGACTGGTTGACCGGAACCTCGTCGAACCGCTCGCCGTCGACGTCGTACGCGACGCAGACCGGGATGCGGTCGAGCCCCGTGAGGATGTCGAGCTTGGTGAGCACGAGGTCGGTGATGCCGTTGATCCGCGTGGCGTACCGGGTGATCGGGGCGTCGTACCAGCCGACGCGGCGCGGACGGCCGGTCGTCGTGCCGAACTCGAAGCCGCGCGAGCGGAGGAAGTCGCCGTTCTCGTCGAACAGCTCAGTCGGGAACGGACCCGAGCCGACGCGGGTCGTGTACGCCTTGACGATTCCGACGATGCGGTCGAGGCGATTGGGGCCGACCCCCGATCCGGTCGCGGCGCCGCCCGCGGTGGCCGACGACGAGGTGACGAAGGGGTACGTGCCGTGGTCGACGTCGAGCATCGTGGCCTGGCCGCCCTCGAAGACGACCACGTCGCCGTTGTCGAGCGCGTCGCTGAGCAGCAGGCCCGTGTCGCAGACCATGGGGCGCAGGCGATCGGCGTACGAGAGCAGGTCTTCGACGATCTCGTCGGCGGTGATCGCACGGCGGTTGAAGACCTTGACCAGCAGGTGATTCTTCTGGTCGAGGGCTCCCTCGACCTTCTGCCGCAGGATGTTCTCGTCGAAGAGGTCCTGGACCCGGATGCCGACGCGGTTGATCTTGTCGGCGTAGGCCGGTCCGATGCCCCGGCCCGTGGTGCCGATCTGACGCTTGCCGAGGAAGCGCTCGGTCACCTTGTCGAGCGTGCGGTGGTACTGCGTGATCAGGTGGGCGTTGGCGCTCACCTTGAGGCGCGAGATGTCGAGCCCGCGCGCCGACAGCGCCTCGAGCTCGGCGAACAGCACCTCGAGGTCGACGACGACACCGTTGCCGATGACGGCGTTGACGCCCGGCGAGAGGATGCCGCTCGGCAGCAGGTGCAGGGCGTACTTCTCGTCACCGATGACGACGGTGTGCCCGGCGTTGTTGCCGCCGTTGAACTTGACGACCCAGTCGGTGCGGTCGCCCAACAGGTCGGTGGCCTTGCCCTTGCCCTCGTCGCCCCACTGGACGCCGACGATGACGATTCCCGGCATGCGGATCTCCCTTTCTGTCGAGGAGGGATTGCACCCCATCCTATCGACACGGACGCAACCCCCTTACGGAGATCGCGGCACGCGCGCCAAGGTGGGGGCGCGAATCCCACGCGAAACGGACACGCACGGAGGAGGGTCTCATGCACCATCGACTCGCCGCAGCGGTCGGCGCGGTCCTGTTGATGCTGTCGTCATCGGTGGCGCTCACGGGGTGCGGGCTGTCGATCCCGACCGACCCGTCGGGCACGCTCGCCTCGGTCGAGGGCGGAACGCTCCGGGCCGGCGTCTCGCCCGACGGCGAATGGGTGCAGGTCGACGGCGACGAGCCACGGGGCAGCGAGCCGGACGCGATCCGGGCCTTCGCCGAGTCGCTCGACGCCGACGTGGAATGGACCGTCGGGTCGGAGGAGGCACTGGTGCGCGAGCTCGAGAACGGCGGGCTCGACCTCATCGCGGGCGGCATCACCGACCAGACGCCGTGGACCGACAAGGCGGGGGTCACCCGCCCCTACGCCGAGGCGACGGCGAAGGACGGCAGCACGCTCAAGGTCGTCATGCTCGTGCCGCTCGGTGAGAACGCGTTCCTGTCGCGCCTCGAGACATTCCTCTCGGAGCGGGCGAAGGCGGGCGAGCTGTGAACCGGTCGGAGGTGCGGTTCGGGCAGACCGAGCTGCCCGAACGCCAGGTCGAGGTGCTGCGCCGTGCGGTGCGGCTCGAGTGGATCACGATCGGGTTCCTCGCGGTGACGGTGACCCTCGTCTTCCTCGTGCTCGGCAACTCGCAGGCGATGAAGGCGGCGTGGATCGAGGATCTGCTGTCGTTCATCCCGCCGCTGGCGTTCCTCATCGCGATCCGCGTGAACCGGCGTCGGCCGACGCTCAAGCATCCCTACGGCTATCACCGCTCGGTCGGGGTCGGCCACCTGGTCGCGGCCGTGGCCCTGACCACGATGGGCACCTACCTGATCATCGAGTCGGGGATCGGATTGTTGAGCGGCGAGCACCCGACGATCGGGACGGTCGAGCTGTTCGGCGCGTCGATCTGGCTCGGGTGGCTCATGATCGGCGTGATGGCGATGACCGCCGTGCCGCCCGTCCTCCTCGGGCGCGCGAAACTGAAGCTGGCGCGCGAGCTGCACAACAAGGTGCTCTACGCGGACGCCGACATGAACAAGGCCGACTGGATGACCGCCGTCGGGTCGATCGTCGGCGTCACCGGCATCGGGCTCGGCCTGTGGTGGCTCGATGCGGCGGCGGCGCTCTTCATCGCGTCGGGAATCCTGCGCGACGGGCTGAAGAACCTGCGGGCCGCGATCGTCGATCTCATGGACGCGCGCGCCACGACGTTCGACGACGCCGAGCCGCATCCGCTCGCGGGGGAGATCGACGCGTACCTCGCGGGTCTGCCGTGGGTGTCGGCGGCGGGCAGCCGGGTGCGTGACGAGGGCCACGTGTTCCACGTCGAGTCGTTCGTCGTGCCGAGGAGGGGACGGATGCCGAGCCTGGACGAGCTGGAGGCGGCGCGCGAGGGCTGCGTCGAGCTCGACTGGAAGGTGCAGGACATCGTGCTCGTGCCCGTGCGCGAGCTGCCGATCGTCGTGCCGGTCAGCGAGTGACGAGCTCGCGCAGCGCCGTGACGACATCCGGCCGGCCGACCACGACGAGGTCGCCGTCGGCGGAGGTCCAGGATGCCGCGCCCGCTTCCGTCGCGATGAGCGCGCCGCCGACGAGGTCCCAGATCTCGTTGCGGTAGGCCACGAGGGCGCCGAGTCCGCCGGTCACGAGCAGCGCCCAGTCGGACGAGGGCGCCCAGCTGCGCAGCACCCGCTTCGTGCGGCGCTCGAGGCGGTCGAACAGCTCGTTGCGGCGCGGGTCGTCGTGGCCGACCTCGTAGCCCTGGGTGAAAGCGACGGTCGCTCGAGAGAGCTCGCTCTCCCCGTCGATGACGAGGCGCGATGGCCTGGCTCCGGCTTCCGCGGAAGCGTCGGCGACGAACGCCCCGCGGCCCTCGACGGCCCAGAACGTGCGGCGCCGAGGCGAGTCGTGGACGACCGCCACCACCGGGCGCTCGCGCTGGCAGAGCGTGATGCAGACGCCGTACACGTCGAGCCCCAGCACGTAGTTGTGCGTGCCGTCGAGCGGGTCGATCAGCCAGCGCCATTCGCTCTCCTCCGCGCCCTGCTCGCCCGCTTCCTCTCCGAGGATCGCATGCTCCGGGTACGTGTCGCGCAGGGCCGCGACGATCCGCCGCTCGGCTTCGCGGTCGACATGGGTGACGAGGTCGGCACCAGCCCCCTTCGCTTCGATGCGGGCGGTCGCCCGCTCGGCGACGGCGAGGTCACCGGCCTCTCCGGCGAGGGCGATGGCGAGGTCGGCGGCGCGCTGGAGATCCATCCGCCCGACGCTACCGGTCGGCAACCGTGGCGCGCGCCCGCCAACGGGTCCAGACTGGCGTCGCGGCGCCAACCGCCGCGGACAGGATGCGGCATGAGACCTCTCCGATACTCGATCAACGTGACGCTCGACGGCTGCTGCCACCACGAGGCGGGACTGCCGCCCGACGAGGAGTCGATGGACTTCTGGACGGCGCAGATGGCCGGGGTCGACGCGCTGCTGCTCGGCCGGGTGACGTACGAGATGATGGCGGCGGCCTGGCGGCGCCCGGATTCGGGTGAGTGGCCCGAATGGATGGATGCGGCTGAGATCCGGTTCGCCGAGGCCATCGACGGCGCGCGGAAGTTCGTCGTGTCATCGACCCTCGCGGATCCCGACTGGAACGCCGAGCTCCTCTCGGGTGACCTGGAGACGGCCGTTCGGGCGCTGAAGGCCGAGCCGGGTGCCGGGCTCTGGGTGGGCGGCGTGGCGCTGCCGACGGCCCTGGCGAACCTGGGGCTGATCGACGAGTTCGAGTTCCTCGTGCAGCCCGTCGTCGCGGGGCGGGGACCGACGCTGCTCGCGGGCCTGCATCAGCAGATCGGACTCGAAGCGGTCGACCGCACCGCCTTCCGTTCGGGCGCCGTGGCCACGCGCTACCGGCCGCGCACCTCGTGACCTGAGCTCGCGCCGCGAACCCCTGTTACGACAGGTGTCGCCGGATGACGGGCGGCCTTGGCACTGCTCGGGGTGAGGTCGACAGTGGGCTCATGTCTCACCGCATCCATCTCGCCGTCGCTCTCGAGCGAGCCGGCTGGCACCCCGCCGCGTGGCGGGAGTCCGACCTCACGCCGCGGTCGCTCACGACACCGCGCCACTGGGCCGACCAGGTGCGTCTCCTCGACGGAGCGGGCGTCACTCTCGCGACCATCGAGGACGCGCTCACCCTGACCGACCGCTCCGAGGACGCCGGCGCCCCTGACCCGCGACGCCTGCACGGGCGCATCGACGCGGTGCTGCTGGCCTCGGCGCTCGCGCCGCTCACCCAGCGGATCGGCCTCATCCCGACGGTCACGACGACGCACACCGAGCCGTTCCATGTGGCCACCGGCATCCAGACGCTCGACGTCGCGAGCCGCGGCCGCGCGGGCGTCCGCCTCGTCGTCGGCGGATCGGCCGCCGAGCGGGCGAACTTCGGGCGACGCGACGAGATCGATGTCGAGACCGGGTTCCGCGAGGCGGGCGAGGTCGCCGACGCGCTGGGGCGCCTGTGGGACTCGTGGCAGGACGACGCCATCATCCGGGATGCCGCGAGCGGCCGCTTCGTCGACGCCGACCGCATCCACAACATCGACTTCGCGGGCGAGTTCTTCTCGATCACCGGCGCCTCGATCGTGCCCCGCTCGCCCCAGGGCCGCCCGATCATCTCGGTGCTCGCGCACCAGACGGTGCCGTTCCGCCTCGCGGCCGAGCACGCCGACGTCGTCTTCGTCACCCCGCATGACGCGGGCGCCGCGACGGGGATCCTCGCCGAGCTCGACGGCGCCGCCGCCGAGCTGCGCCGCTCTCGCGAGCGACTGCGCGTGTTCGCCGACGTGATCGTCCTCGTCGAGGAGACATCGGCCGCCGCGCGCGACGCCCTCGCGTGGCTCGACGACCTGGCCGGGGCCGAGTTCCGCTCCGACGCGCGCATCGTCGCGGGAACGCCGACCGAGGTCGCCGAGCACCTCCGCGCCCTCGCCGAGACCGGCGTCGACGGCGTGCGGCTGCGTCCCGCACGCCAGCCCGACGATGTCGTCGCGATCGCGGAGCGCATCGCCCCGCTGCTGCGGGCAACCCGCGTGCTGCGCGACGACGACGCGGCCACCCTGCGGGGCCGACTCGGCCTGCCGCGGCCCGCCAGCCGGTACGCCGCCCCGACGCACGATTCCGCCCCGGCACGAGAGAAGGTCGCCCTGTGAGCCGTTCGCCCCGCCAGATCCACCTGGCCGCCCACTTCCCCGGCGTCAACAGCACGACGGTCTGGACCGATCCCGCCTCGGGAAGCCAGATCGACTTCGCGGCCTTCGAGTACTTCGCCCGCACGGCCGAGCGCGGCTTCTTCGACTACGTGTTCCTCGCCGAGGGCCTGCGACTGCGCGAGCACAAGGGCCGTGTGCACGAGCTCGACGTGCTCGGACGACCCAACACCCTCGCGATCCTCGCCGCGCTCACCGCGGTCACCGATCACGTGGGTCTCGTCGGCACGCTCAGCACGACGTTCAACGAGCCGTACGAGCTCGCCCGCCAGCTCGCGACCCTCGACCACCTGTCGGGCGGCCGGGCCGGATGGAACGCCGTGACGAGCTCAGACGCCTTCCACGGCGCGAACTTCCGCCGCGGCGGGTTCCTCGACCACGCCGACCGGTACGAGCGCGCGAAGGAGTTCGCCGCGCTGTCGAAGAAGCTGTGGGACTCGTGGGACGAGGGCGAGGCGCTGCCCCGCCGCATCCGTCACGCCGGCCCGCAGTTCGATGTCGACGCCCTCTTCGACGTGCCCCGGTCACCGCAGGGGCGCCCCGTCATCGTGCAGGCCGGCGACTCCGCCGACGGGCGCGACTTCGGCGCCGAGCACGCCGAGGTGATCTTCTCGCTGCACCAGGACTTCGACGCCGCACGGGTGTTCTACGACGACGTCAAGGGACGCCTCGCCGCCTGGGGCCGCGACGAGGACTCGCTGAAGATCCTGCCCGCCGCGACGTTCGTCATCGGCGACACGGATGCCGAGGCGCGCGAGCGATCGCGCGAGATCGCACTGCAGCAGGTGCGGCCCGAGCAGGCGCTGACCTACCTCGAGCAGGTGTGGGGCCGCGACCTCAGCGGCTACGACCCCGACGGACCGCTGCCCGACATCGAGCCCGACACCGGCTCGGAGACCGCGCGCGGCTGGGCGAACCGACACAGAGCCGTGCAGGCGCGCATCGCGTCGCTGCGGGAGCTGTCGGAGGCCGAGGGTCTGAGCGTGCGGGAGCTCGTCATCCGGTTGAGCGCCAAGCACACCTTCGTGGGCACCCCCGAGCACATCGCCGGCGAGATCGACCGCTACGTGCAGGAGCGGGCGACCGACGGATTCACGGTCGTCGGCCACCTGACCCCCCACGGCCTCGACGAGTTCGCCACGCGCGTGGTGCCGCTGCTGCAGGAGCGCGGGTCGTACCGCGATTCGTACGACGAGGGTGCGACGCTGCGGGATCTGCTCGGGCTGCCGGCCGCGGTGCCCACGGTCCCGGCATCCGTGCCGGCGTGAGCGTGCACCGGCTCGTCTTCGTGGGTGCCGGCCCGCGCGCGATCATGCTCCTCGAGCGGATCGTCGCGCGGTTCGGCGTCACCGCGGGCGCGGCCGACGCACGCGCGGTCGGCGCTCCGCGCCTGCACGTCGAGCTGATCGACCCGCACCCGCCGGGCGGCGGCCGGATCTGGCGGCGAGCGCAGTCGCCGCTGCTGAAGCTCAACTCGATGGCGCGCGACGTCACGGTCTTCACCGACGACAGCTGCGCGATCGATGGGCCGATCCGTCCGGGGCCCTCGCTCATCGAATGGGCCGAACTCTGGCGCAGCGGCGAGCTGGCCGCGGCCGGACGGGGCATCGAGATCGACGACGAGGTGGTGGCGGCCGAGGCGCGCGGGCTGCGCGGCGACAGCTTTCCCACGCGGCGCCTGCACAGCTACTACCTGGAGTGGTTCTTCCGCCGCACGGTCGCCGAGGCGCCCCCGGGCGTCACGGTGCGATGGCGCCGCGACGCGGTGGTGCAGGTGAGCGAGGCGAACCGGGTCACGCTGGCGAACGGGCTCGAGCTCGACGCCGACGCGGTCGTCTACGCGGTCGGTCACAACGGACGCGAACCGGATGCGGCGACCGCCCGCCTCATCGCCCGAGCGCACCGCGAGCGGCTGCAATATGTGCCGCCCGCCTTCACCGCCGATGCGGACCTGTCCGGCCTTGCTCCCGGAGAGGACGTGATCGTGCGCGGCATGGGGCTGGCCGCGGTCGACCTCGTCGTGCTGCTGACCCAGGGCCGCGGGGGTCGCTTTCTCGAGGACCGCGACGGGATGCGGTACGTGCCGTCGGGAAGCGAGCCGCGCCTGCACCTCGGATCGCGGCGCGGCGTGCCCTACCGTTCCAAGGTGTCGTCGATGCTGCGCGGCGATGCACCCCAGCGCGAGGTGCTGACGCCTGCGGCCGTCGATGCGCTGCTCGCGCGGCCCCGCGAGGTCGACTTCGAAGCGGATGTCTGGCCGCTCATCGCAGGCGAGCTGCTGCACGGGCACTACCGCGAGCTGTTCACCGGGCATCCCGATCGCGTCGCGGGCGATTGGCCGACGTTCCGCGCGGTGCTGCAGTCCCACGCGTGGGACGACCCCGCCCTGCTCGACGCGATCGCGGCGGCGGTTCCCGACCCCCTCGACCGGTTCGACGTCGCGTCGCTCGACCGGCCGTTCGCCGAGGCGACCTTCGAGGACCGCGAGGACGCGCACCAACGGGTGCGCGCGCACATCGCCACCGACCTGCAGCTGCGCACGACCCCGGAACGCAGCGCCGCGCAGGGCGTCTTCCTCGCTGCGCTGCTGTCGTTCCTCGCGCTTGCCGAGATCCCCGCGGAACGATGGAACGAGCACTCGCGGACGATGTCGCTGCCGGTGCGGTGGCACACCTTCTTCAGCTACGTCGCCAGCGGGCCGCCCCCGCATCGCCTCCGCGAGCTCCTCGCCCTGGCCGACGCTGGGGTCGTGCGGTTCCTCGGACCGGACGTCGACGTGCGCGTCGAACCGGGGCACGGGTTCGTCGCCTCGAGCCGCCGCGTCCCCGGCGAGACGGTCGCCCGCAGCCTCGTCGACGCGTGGCTGCCCGGAGCCGGCGCCGCTCTCAGCGATAATCCCGTGCTGCGTGCGCTCGCCCGGCGGCAGGGCACCGGGCTGCGGATACTGACCGACGCGGACGGCCGGGTGCTGACGGCGGACGGTGCGCCGACGGCATCCGTCTTCGCGCTCGGCGCTTTCACGTCGCTTCCGGAGGGCGGTGCGTTCACCCGCCCGAACTCGAATGCCCTGTCGATCCGCCAGACCGACCGCACGGCCGGTGCGATCGTCGATGCCGTCCTCGACGCGGCTTCGGCGCTCGCCCCGTCGAGTCGCCAGAGAGCGCGGATGCGGGGGGTCCGAGATCCGTCTTTCGTGGCGAGTCGACGGTGGAGGTAGGGGGAGCCGGGGGTCAGGCCGAGACCGTCACCAGGACGCGCTGCCAGCCGCTCGAGCCGTCGGGGGCGATGGGGGCGCGCTCCTCGATCTGCGTGTCGCCGTTCTTGTTGACGGCGCGCACCTCGACGTAGTGGGTGCCCGCTTCGGCCTGCCACTCGAGCACCCACTGCACCCAGGTGTCGGCGTTGATGGGGGTGGAGAGCGTCGCGGCCTGCCAGTCGCCGTCGTCGATGCGCACCTCGACCCGCTCGATGCCCACGGTCTGTGCCCACGCCATTCCCGCGATCGCGACGGTTCCCGCGGCGACCGGGGTACCGGTGCGCGGGGTGTCGATGCGGGAGGAGAACTTGATCGGCGCTTCGGCTGCGTATCCGCGCGGGGTCCAGTAGGCCTCATCGGCCTCGAAGGTCGTGACCTTGAGCTCGGTGACCCACTTCGTCGCCGAGACGTAGCCGTAGAGCCCGGGCACGACCATGCGCACCGGGAATCCGTGCTCGAGCGGCAGCGGCTCGCCGTTCATCCTGACCGCGAAGATCGCGTCGCGCGCGTCGTCGGTGAGGGCGTCGAGCGGGGTGGATGCCGTGTAGCCGTCGACGCTCTTCGAGAGCACCATGTCGGCGCCCGCCTGCGGGCCCGCCATGCGCAGGATGTCGCGGATCGGAACGCCCTGCCAGATGGCGTTGCCCACGAGCCCGCCGCCGACCTCGTTCGAGACGCAGGTGAGCGTCACGGCGTACTCGTCGAGGCCCATGCCGACGAGGTCGTCGAAGCTCAGCTCGACACGCTGATCGACCATGCCGTCGATGACGAGGCGCCACGTGTTCGGGTCGACCGACGGCACGGTGAGCGCCGTGTCGACACGGTAGAAGTCCGCGTTCGGGGTGATGAGCGGTGAGATGCCCTCGACCTCGAGCTCGGCGCCGTCGGGGATGGTGACGGTCGACCGCGGCTCGGGGATGCGCAGCTCGCGGCGGAGCGCGTCGACCGACGCGGACGTCGCGTTGAGCAAACGTGCACCGACGCCGACGATGACCGCGGCGATGCCGACGCCTCCCGTCGCGACGAGGAACGAGCGGCGGCCGAGCCCACGCTGCTCCGCGGCATCCGCGGCGGGGGTGTCGGCGGGGGTGGCGGCGGGGGCGCCAGCATCGGCGGCATCCGCGGCGCCCGCCCACCGACGGAGGCGCGTGATGAGGAACACGAGGACGAGCATCCCGACGAGCGTCCCGATCACGGGCGGCACGAACGCGAGGGGGCTGGCGCCGGTTCGGGTGATGATCGCCGCGGTCGAGATGACGCCGGCGAGGGCGATGACGATGACGCCGAAGGGCCGGACGAAGAACTGCAGGATGCCGGCGATCGCGGCGGCGATGACGACGGCGAGCGCGAGGCTGCCCAGCAGGACGATCTTGTCGGCCGAGCCGAAGGTCGCGATCGCGAACTCCTTGAGGGGCTGCGGCACGATGTCGATGACGAAGGCGCCTACGGCGAGGATCGGGCTGCTCTCGCGCGCGACGAGGAGTGCGATCAGCTCGGCGACGGCGAGGAAGGCGGCCGCGCTGACGATGCCGGCGAGCGCGCTCCAGAGGCCCCAGACCCAGCGCCGGGTCTTCGCCTCGTTCGCGGATGCGGTCGATTTCGCCATCGCTGTCGCCTCTCGATCGGCAGATCACTCCTACCGTGCTTAGTGTCTTCGTCGCCGAGCCCGCAACGGATGGAAATCCGACCCGGATGATGCAGCGAAAACGCACCCGCAACGCGAGAACGCACCCTGCACCGTACGTGCTCACGGAGACGGTGCGTGCTCGGCGGCGGGGCGCGGGGGCGCGGGGCTACAGGGGCTTGGCGAAGCAGCGGGAGAAGGCGTACTCGGTGTACGGGGCGTAGATCGGGATGGGCGTGTAGCCGAGGCGTTCGTAGAGCTCGACGGCGTCGTGCTGGCGGTCGCCGGTCTGCAGGATGACGCGTTCCGCGCCCCGGTCGCGGGCGATGCGCTCGAGCTCGGCGAGCAGCGCACGGCTCGCACCGAGGCCGCGAGCCCGAGGGTGCACATACACGCGCTTGATCTCGAGGTCGCGGATGCCGTCGTGCTCGAGGTCGCGCAGTGCGCCGTGGCCGACGGCCGCGCCCGCGGCATCCGTCACGAGCACCGTCGCCACGATCGTCGCGGGGTCGATCGCGAAGGCGCGGGCGGACCGGGCAGCGGCTTCGGGGTCGGCGTCGTCGAACCGGTCGGCGTAGCGCGGGCCGACCTCGCGGTCCATCTCGGCGCGGAGCGCCACGGCACGCGGGTCGTCGTAGTCGATGTGCTCGAACAGCCACGTCGTGGCCGAGCCGCCGGCAGTGGCGTCGGCCGACGCGGCGGGCTCCGGCGCGAGGTCGTATCCGAACGCGAGCAGGTCGATGAAGCGGCCGGGCTCGACCTCGAACCGCCCCTCGCGCTCGGGCAGGCGCGTGAAGCCGAGCTTGGCGTACAGGGCGTGCGCCGCGGTCATCTCCGGCCCGCTGTTCATGACCACACGGTGGGATCCGCGTTGCCGGGCCAGCTCGATGACGTGCCGGGTGAGCGCCTCGCCGACCCCGCGGCCCCGGGCTTCAGGGGCGACGGCGAGCTGGCGGAAGTCCGTCTCACCGGGCTGCGCGACCCCGGCGAGCGGCCGGTTGGGCCGAGCGACCCAGACTGTCCCGACGATCTCGGGCTCGCCCGCGGCCTCCCCGGCCCCCGCGGCATGCCCGCCGTCATCCAGGGCGACCCACACATCTCCGCTCCGCACGCGGGCGGCGACGTCGCGCAACGAGGCGAGGTACTGCTCCGAGAGCTCACCGTAGCTGTGCTGGTAGGCACGCGCGGTCAGCTCGCCCGCCCGAGCGAACTCCTCGGTGCGGACGAGCCGGATGGTGAGCGCTGTCGCGGTCGAAGTCACGAGGTGACGCTACCTCTCACCGAGACCCGATCACGACGCAGGGAGTCCGGGCGGGTTGATCTCGCTCTTCTCGACGCGCTCGGACTCGAGCCCCCAGGTCTCGAGGACCTCGTCGTACTGGCCGCCTTCGATGATGGCGTTGAGCGCGATCGACACCGGCTCGATCAGGCCGCTCCCCTTGGCCGTGGCCGCGGCGATGTTCGCGGTCTGCGGCCAGCCGCCGGGCACGAGGCCGACGAGCTTGGTGTCGCCGGTCTCCCGGGCCGACCAGGCCGAGGTTGCGTTGGGGCCGAAGGTCGCGTCGACGCGGCCGGACTGCAGCGCGAGGACGGCGGCGGCGTTGTCGTCGTAGTACTGCAGCTCGGCGGGAGCCTCGCCGGCAGCTTCGAGCTCCTCGTTCCAGGCGAGCAGCACCTGCTCCTGGTTGGTGCCCGAGCCGACGACGATCTTCAGGCCCGAGATGTCGGCGGCTTCCTCGATCTTGTCGATGTCGCTGTCGGAGCGGACGTAGAAGCCGAGCAGGTCTTCGCGGTAGCTCGCGAAGTCGTAGAGCTCCTTGCGCTCTTCCGTGACGGTGACGTTCGAGGTGATGAGGTCGTACTTGCCCGACTGGATGCCGAGGGGCCAATCGGCCCACGCGACGACCACCGGGTTGTACTCAAGGCCGAGCGCTTCGGCGATGAGCGATCCGATGTTGGGCTCGGTTCCGGCGGCCGCGGTCTCGCCCTCGGGGATGTAGCCGAGCGGCGGCAGGTAGGCGGAGTGGGCGACGGTCAACTTCCCCTCTTCGACGGGCTCGAACCCGCTCGCCTCGAGAGCGGCGACGGCCTCGGCGACGGGTTCGTCGAGGTGCACCCAGTGGATGTCGTCGGTCGCGACGTTCGCCGTCGTGGGTGCGGGCGCGGCGGCCTCGGCCTCGGCGGGCCGGTTGAGGTTCACGGCGGTGACGATGCCGCCGACGATCGCCGCGACCGCGACGACGCCGAGTCCGGCGGCGATGCCCTGCTTCTTGCTGATGGCCATGCTGTGGGTCTCTCTCGAAAAGGTGGGGTGCGGGTGGGGTGGGGGAAGCTCAGGCGAGGACCTTGGCGAGGAACTCCTGCACGCGGGGGTGCTTCGGCGCGACGAGCACCTCGGCGGGCGGGCCCTGCTCGATGATCCGGCCGCCGTCGAGGAACACGACGCGGTCGGCGACCTCGCGGGCGAACCCGATCTCGTGAGTGACGATGATGAGCGTCGTGCCGAGCTGCGCGAGGTCTCGGATGACGTCGAGCACCTCACCGACGAGCTCGGGGTCGAGTGCGCTCGTCGGCTCGTCGAACAGGATCACCTTGGGCTTGAGTGCCAGCGCCCGCGCGATCGCGACGCGCTGCTGCTGCCCGCCCGAGAGCTGGCGCGGATAGTGACCGGCCTTGTCGCCGAGCCCGACGCGGTCGAGCAGGCCGAGCGCAAGCTCACGGGCGTCGTCCTTCGACAGCCGGCCGAGCGCGATGGGCGCCTCGGTGACGTTCTCGAGGGCGGTGAGGTGGGGGAAGAGGTTGAAGTTCTGGAAGACGATCCCGATCTGGGTGCGGCGTTCGAGCACCGCCTTCTCGCGCAGCTCGTAGAGTTTGCCGTTCCGCTGCTCGTAGCCGATGAACTCGCCGTCGACCGTGACCGATCCGCGATCGACCGTCTCGAGGTGGTTGATCGTGCGCAACAGGGTCGACTTACCCGAGCCGCTCGCGCCGAGGATCGCGACGACCTCGCCCGGCTCGACCGTGAGGTCGATGCCGCCGAGCACCTCGACGCCGGCGTAGCTCTTGTGGACGTTGTGGATCTCGACGAGCCCGCGGGTCATGACTCTCCTCCGGGGGTGACGTGGTTGGCCGCGAGCGGGCGGGGTGCCGGGGCGTCGTCGCCGAGGCGGGCCCACTGCACGGCGATCCAATGGCGGGCGCGCTGGACGGGCGTGGGCGGCAGCACCCGTACCGATCCGCGCGCATAGTGACGCTCGATGTAGTACTGCAGGATGCTGAGCACCGTCGTGATGATCGTGTACCAGACCACCGCGACGAGCAGCAGCGGGATGACGCGGCTGTTGCGGTTGTAAATCACCTGCACCGCGTAGAACAGCTCGGGGATCGCGATGACGAACAGTACCGAGGTGCCCTTGACGAGCCCGATCACCTCGTTCGTGGCGTTCGGGATGATCGACCGCATGGCCTGCGGCAACACGATGCGGCTGAGCCGGCGACGCGGCGGGATGCCGAGGGCGGCGGCCGCCTCGAGCTGACCCTGGTCGACCGAGAGCAGGCCGCCGCGGATGATCTCGGCGGAGTAGGCCGCCTGATGAAGGCTCAGGCCGAGCACGCCCGCTGCGAAAGCGCTGATGAGCTGGACGGTGGGGAACTCCACGATCCAGAAGTCGGTCGTGAACGGCGTGCCGAGCCCGAGCGTCGGGTAGAGGTAGCCGAGGTTGTACCAGACGACGAGCTGCACCACGAGGGGGACCGAGCGGAAGAACCAGATGAAGCTCCACGCCGCGGCGTTCAGCAACGGCGACTTGGCGAGCCGCGCAAGCGCGAGCACCGTCCCGAGCAGGAATCCGATCGTCGCCGACACTGCCGTGTAGACGAGGGTGAGGCCGAGTCCCTGCAGCACGGGGTCGGAGAAGAAGTACTGCGCGAAGTAGTCCCACTCGTAGTTCTCGTTCGTCACGAGCGACCACAGGAACTGCGCGACGACGAACACGATGATCGCGGCGATCGCCCAGCGGAACCAGTGCCGCGTGCGGACGACGGGGATGTCGCCGAGATCGACGCGCGGCGCGGTCGGCGCAGTGTCGCCGATGCTGCGGTCGACGCGCGAGACGGTGTCGGTCATGCGGATCTCCTCGGAACGGCGCGGATGCAGCGGATGCTGCGGATCGCCCGACAGTAGAGCGGCGCGGGCGCCGCTGTCGCGGCGCCGCCACACACGGCGACACGCACGGAGACATGGCGTAATACAGGCGACTCCTCGGGCCGATAGCGTTCGTTCGTGATCCCGTTCGAGAACCTGCTGGCGTTCCTCCTCGCGGCTGTCGTCATCATCGTGATCCCAGGCCCCGGTGTGCTGTTCGTCATCGGCCGATCGATCGCCCTCGGGCGTCGCGCCGGCGTGCTGAGCGTGCTCGGAAACGCGCTCGGGAACGTCCCTGCCCTGCTCGCGGTGGCGTTCGGGATCGGCGCGATCGTCGCGTCGTCGGTCGTCGCTTTCACGGCCATCAAGATCGTCGGCGCCGCGTATCTCGTGTGGCTCGGGGTGCAGGCGATCCGCCACCGTCACGCGCACGTGCGCACGCCGTCGAATGTGCGTACGTCGCCGATGCGCCTGCTTGCTCAGGGATTCGTCGTCGGTGTGACGAACCCGAAGACGATCGCGTTCTTCGTGGCTGCTCTCCCGCAGTTCGTCGCCCCCGGCGCTGGTCCGATCTGGATGCAGCTCCTCGCGCTCGGCCTGATCTTCCAGGTGCTCGCCGTGGTGAGCGACAGCCTGTGGGCGCTCGCGGCGGGAACGGCGCGCGCGTGGTTCGCCACCTCACCGCGCCGCATGTCGACGCTCGCGAGCGCGGGAGGCGTGATGATGATCGGGCTGGGCGGAACACTCGCGTTCGCCGGCGCGAAGAGCTGACGACCCAGCGAGGGCTCGCTCGTACGGGCTGGGGTGGCGCGCCCGTGCGGCTGCACGCACGCAGGGATATCACCCCGCATGCTGCGGGGCGGTCCCGGATCGACTGGCGCGGCTGGCGTCAGAAGGGCGGCAGTTGTCCCGAGGGTGGCGCGCCGGATGCGGCATCCGGCGGCGGGTTCGCGGTGTCGACGGTGAAGCACACCGCCGGTATGGGGACGTCTTCGCGGTAGACCCGTCCCAGGGGTGAGGTCCATTCGAGGACCCCGCCGCCGACCTGCCTGACCTCCCACTTGGTGAACTGCTTCATCGAGTGGTGCCGTTGGCAGAGGTGGGCGAGGTTGAAGATGTGGGTGTGCCCGCCGAGGGCGTGATCGATCGTGTGGTCGAGTTCGCAGCGGATCGCGGCCCGTCGGCATCCGGGGAACCGGCAGTGCTGATCCCGGGCCATCAGGAGCTTCTTCATCGACGCGGTCGGCCGGTACGTGTCGATCTCAACCGGCGTGCGGNGCCCGCCGGCATCCCGGGAACCGGCAGTGCTGATCCCGGGCGGTGAGGAGTTTCTTCATCGAGGCGGTCGGCCGGTACGTGTCGATCTCAACCGGCGTGCGAGTGACGGGGTCGATGAACAACCGGTCCCACTCGCTGACCTGCCCCGCGAGCTGTCGGACCGTGTCGGCATCGACAAGCCCCGCGCCCACCGCTTCCGCGGGGTTCTCGTCACGCCCCATCAGCGTCTCGGCGGTGACGGCGACCTGCACGCGTGCGCGGATCGCCCCGAGCCCACCAGCCCGGTCGATCCCATACGTCGGGTCAACGACCGGCGCCCCGCCGAGGACGAGGTCACCGAGGATGTCTGCGCGCAGCTGATCCATCGTTCGCGTATCGGCGGGCTCGCATGCGCCTGCGGCATCCGCCCGGGCGTCCTTGACGGACTGTCCCATCTGCGTGAGCCGGTCGAGCATCCCCACCGCGATCACGGTCGGGACCGTCGCGGTGACATCCGACATCCCGTGCGCGCCGTGTGAGACCCGCACGCACCGTCCGGCGGCGGCGTCGCGGTGCCGGTCGGTGAACGTGCGCTCGTGCAGCCGCTCCGCGAGAGCTCGCAGGGCCGGTTTCACCCGGGTGGCGATGTCGCGCTCGCACACCGCGATCGCGGCGACCTCGAACTCGCCCCGCACCTCGTCGGGCAGCCCGGTGCCCGCTGTGACGACCGCGTCGACGTGGTCGCGGGTGATCCGCCGCTCCTCCCACGCCGCGAACACGGTCGGGTAGTCGTCGACGACCGTCAACGCATGGTCGATGTCGGCCTGCAGGCGCCGGTCGGTCCGCCGGGCAAGCCCCGCCGCTTCGGCTGCGACCGACCGCAGCTCCATGTCCGACGCCATCCCACGAACCCCGTCACGGCGCGCCTCGCGAAGCGCCGAACGCCCGAGCTCGGCCAGAGCGCGCACCGACGCGACCTCCGCGTGATGCACCAGCCCGAGCGCCTGGCCGTACGCCGCGATCGCGGGGCCGTGCGGCGAGACCTCGATCTCGTCCGAGCCGCCACCCCTGTTCGCTGACATGTTCCCATTGTGGCAGCCGGGTCAGACATTCACATCGAACAAACGTACGATACACAAAACTCGTCAGACCCCACACCTGGGGAGGAATCGCCGACCGGGAACCGCCGGTCAGGGCACGCGCACGCCCGTGAAGTTCGTCCGCTGCCGAAGCTCGAATCCGAGCTTCTCGTACCCGGCGATCGCGTTCACGTTCGACGCCGCGGCGTGCATCATCGCTCGGCCACCCCGCTGCTGGATGTGGAACGCGACATCCAGCACCAGCCGCGACGCGAGCCCCTGCCGGCGATACGCCTCGTCGGTCGCGACGGCGCTGATCTCGGTCCATTCGCCCGGCTGCAGCCGCTCTCCGGCCATCGCGATCAGCCGGCCGTCGCGCCGGATGCCGATGTACCGGCCGAGCAGATAGGTGCGCGGCCGGAAGGGACCGGGCCGATTGCGCTCGACGAGCGCGAGCATGTCGGCGACATCCGCTTCCCCCAACTCGACCGCCTCGTCGTCCGGTCGCGGGCGGAGGCGGTCCGTCTCGACGAGCTGCACGCCCGCGCCGCCGAACGTCCGGACCCACCCCTCCGGCAGCTCCGGCGCAGAGGGGGCGACGCCCGCGGCGTCCGCACGGTCGGGCGTGCTGATGCTGAACTCGTTGCCCGATCCCACCACTGCCGCGAGCGAGTCCCACACCGCGGGGTCGTCCCACGTGCGCACTCCCACGAAGCCGGCGACGTCGTCGGGATACCGGCGGACGAGGTCGTCGCCGATCGCGAGGTGCGCGTGCGCCCCGGTCAGCGAATGCCACGCGGCGTTGTCGCGGACGTCGGCGTCTCCCAGAACAGGAGGGGTGGTGATGGTCATCGGGTTCGTCCTCTCGCGCGCGCCGCGTGCTGCCTTCGCCGCGGTCGCCGTCGGACCCAACGCGTCGACGCGCCGATCCATGCCCGCGGATGCCGCATCGCGACGCTAGCCGTGACCGGACACGACATCCCGCGCCGCCGCCACATGCGTTCACGTACGGCGGGCGAGCGATAGTGTGCCCACGTGCAGAGCTCGAGGCAGGCGACGGTGTGGTCGCTTCTGCGGCTGGCGATGGCCGTCGTCATCCTCGCCGCCGTCATCACCCAGCTGACCGTGTCACTGACGCGAACCGCCGAGTCCGGCGGCGACGTCGCGACCGTCCTCGCGAACTTCTTCAGCTTCTTCACGATCCTCTCGAACGTCATCGCGGCGGTGGTCCTTGCGACGGCGGGCGTCCGCGCACTGATCGGCCGCGCCGGGCCGGAATCATCACTCGGGCTCTCCGCCGCGCTCACCTGCGCCACGGCGTACATGGTCATCACCGGAGTCGTCTACAACGCGCTCCTGCGCGGGATCACGCTCCCGCAGGGATCCGAGCCGGTGCCGTGGTCGAACGAGGTGCTGCACCTGATCGGCCCGATCTTCCTCGTGCTCGACCTGCTGATCGGCGCCCGGCGCCGCGCCCTTCGCTGGCAGGTCGTATGGGTCGTGGTGGCGTTCCCGCTGCTGTGGGTGGCCTACACGCTCGTCCGAGGCCCGCTCGTCACGAACCCCACGACGGGCGAGCCGTACTGGTACCCCTACCCGTTCCTGAATCCGAACGGCCCTGGCGGATGGGGGTCGGTCGCGGCGTACGTCGTCGTCATCGCGATCGGCTTCGTCGCCGTCGGCTTCGGAGTGGTGTGGGTCACCCGCCGCCGCGCCCGCGTCCTGCCGACGGAGGTCACCGCGGCAGGGTGAGGATCTCGGCCGCTCCGTCGGTGATGGCGATCGTGTGCTCGGTGTGGGCGGTGAGGCATCCGGTCGAACTGCGGAGCGTCCACCCGTCCGCGTCGGTCACGAGCACGTTCGTGTCTTCCATGACCCACGGCTCGATCGCGATGAGCAGCCCCGGCCGCAGGATGTAGCCCCTGCCCGGCCGCCCGGTATTGGGGATGTGCAGGTCGCCGTGCATCACCGTCCCGATGCTGTGCCCGCCGAACTCGGTGTTGATGGAGTATCCGGCACCCGAGAGCACATTGCCGATCGCGCGCGAGATGTCGCCCACCCGGTTGCCCGCGCGTGCGACCTCGATGCCCGCCGCCAGGGCGCGCTCGGTCGCGTCGATGAGAGCCGCCGCCCCCTCCGGGCGCCGATTCCCCACGACGAAGCTGATCGCGGCGTCGGCCGCAAGGCCGCCCTTCGTGACGGCGAGGTCGAGCGTGAGGAGGTCCCCGTCGGCGAGGCGGTAGTCGTGCGGCATCCCGTGCAGCACCGCGTCGTTGACGGCCGTGCAGATGTAGTGCCCGAAGGGTCCACGCCCGAACGACGGCGCATAGTCGACGTAACAGGACGCCGCACCGTTGTCGGCGATGAGCTCGCGCGTCCACTCGTCGATCTCGAGCAGGTTCGTGCCAACCTGCACCCGCGAGCGGAGGTCGCGAAGGATGCCGCCGACGATGGCTCCCGTCTCGCGGGCGCGGTCGACCTCGCGCGGTGTGAAGATCTCGATCATGGTGCGCTCCTCCGGTATAAAAATACCGGTCAAACTATACCGCTACGATGAGCGCATGATGGTTCGTCGCGCGCTCACGCCCGAAGCCGTCGAGCGCGGCCGTCGCCTGGGGGCCCAGCTCCGGCGAGCGCGGGGAGACCGGTCGATCACGGAGGTCGCCGCAGCCGCCGGCGTATCACCCGAGACACTGCGCAAGATCGAGACCGGCCGGCTGGCGACCCCGTCGTTCGCGACCGTCGCCGCCGTCGCCGCGAGCCTCGGCCTGTCGCTCGACGCGCTGGCCGCCGAGGCGCTGCTCACGGACATCGCCTCGACGACGACCTGATCAGCGAGACCGCC
This sequence comes from Microbacterium sp. Yaish 1, assembly GCF_002245215.1. Classification (GTDB taxonomy): domain Bacteria; phylum Actinomycetota; class Actinomycetes; order Actinomycetales; family Microbacteriaceae; genus Microbacterium. Next base: position 1,481,688 of record NZ_NPMR01000001.1, on the reverse strand, counting down.
GGCGCCCGGCCCCACCTCGCTGAGGAGAAGCCGGACGCCGGGTGCGGGGCGGCTCAGGCGCCGTCGCGCAGATCGCGGAAGAACGCGTCGACGTTGGCCCGCAGCGTCGCGATGCGGCGATCGCGCGCCGCTGCCGCGTCGAACCCGAGGTAGGGCGGCGGGTCGAGGCGCCGGACGTTCCGCGAGCACTCGAACCCCGAGCACAGGAGCGTCCCGACGGTGTTTCCGGCACGACCGGCCTTTCCCGCCCGCTTCGCGGAGAAGAAGACGACCTCGTTGGGGAGGGTGACATCGCAGCACCACGAGCACTGCGGGCGGGTGCGCGTGGCCTGATCTGCCTGACGCAGCTGCAGGCCGACGGCCTCGCCGTCGACCTCGGCGACGATGAACCCGAGCAGCGGAGTCTTGGGGTCGCGCCACCCGTAGTAGTCACGGGTAGACCAGTCGACGTCCCCGAGGTCGGCGGGGACGACGAGCGAATTGCGCTCGCGGAGCGAGACGTTGATGAACGAGGAGCGGATGGCTTTCGCGGTGAGGGCGAACATGGAAAGGGTCCTGTCTGAGTACGCGTTCGCGCACCACCGGCGCGCCGGCGCCCGGAACGGGCTGCGCGTGGACGGTCGTGAGCGGATCATCCCGGAACGACGGAGTCGTCGCCCGGGACCGGGAGAGCGCGTCGCGGACATGGGTCGACGCGACGCGCGCCGGATCAACCGGCGAGGAGGACGAAGGATGCCGCGCCTGTGCCGCCGGCGCTGAGCGCGCCGGAGACCCCCTCACGCCCGGAGGGCATCGGCAGACGGACGGTACTCACACGTCCAGGCTACTCCCTGCCCGCCCGGGCGTCACCGGCGATAGCATCCACCCGTGACGACGAACGATCGGGGACGGCGCCTCGTCGAACGAGCCGGGGCCCGCCTGGAGGAGCATCATCCGTCGTTCGTGACCTCGCACCCCACGGCCCTCGGCCTGCTGTGGATGATGGCGGTGGTCCTCCTGCTCATCGTCTGCGACCTCCTGGGCGGCCCGCACTGGCTGCGCGCGACCCTGACCCTCACCGCAGCGCTGCCCCCGCTCGTGGCGACGCTCATCGTCCTGTCGCAGACGCCGAGGTCGCACCTGGAATACGAACCGTCGATCCTGACCCACTTCTTCGCGCGGTTCCTCGCGCTCTTCAGCGCCTTCGTGTTCTGGCTGGGCTCGGTCGTGATCGGCGGCGCGATCGCCGTGCAGCTCGCCGACGAGAGCGGCACGAACATCGAGACGGCCTGGATCGCCGCCGGCGACCTCTTCGCCCGCATCGTGCCGCCGGTCACCGTGCTGCTGTACTGCGTGCTGATCATCCGCTACGCGAGCTACCTCGTGCGACTGCGCGGCTGGTCGGCCGTGCCCACGCGCCACCGGATCCCGGAGCATTTCCTGGCGGAGGCGCCGCGGACCCGTCAGATCGTGATTGGCCTCGCCCATCCGGGCCTCCTGCTCGCCTCGGGCCTGTTGTCGACGCTCGTCGCGATCGCGCTCACGCTGCGTGCGGAGGCGCTGCTCTCCTGAGGCGGAAATACACCGCGCGGACGATGCGACTCAGCCTGCGAGCGGATGCCGCGCAGCGGCGCGCTTCCTACCGTTGCTGGAGTGAGCACCGCCATCCCTCGATCGTCGATACTCCCCCTGTCCGCTGTCGCCGCCATCGCAGCCGCAGCGTTGCTCATCCCGTGGTGGGGCGTGAGCCTCAGCGTCCAGGTCACGCGCCGGGCGATGAACGCGGGACTCGCGCTTCCGGCGACCGCGTACCTGTCGGACGTGTTCCTGTCTCTTCTCGCCGTCGGAACGGTCGTCGCGTTGGCCGTCGCGCTCAGGGGCGCCCCGCGGCACCGCATCCTCTCGATCGCCGCAGCGGGCGGAGTCGTCATCGCGTACGCGACGAGCGAGATGGTCAAGGTGGCTCTGATGCAGGCCCGTCCGTGCACCCGGTGGACTGCGCTGACCGCGTGCGACGCGACGGACTACTCCTTCCCCTCGAACCACTCGGTGCTCGCGATGGGGGCGGTCTGGGTCATCGCGGTCGCGGCGCACCGGGCGTGGGCGACATGGACGGCGGTGGCGGCGGCGCTCCTCGTGCTGTCGGGCCGGCTGTTCGAGGGCGCGCACTACCTGCACGACGTCGCGGCCGGGACTCTGCTCGGTCTCGCCGTGCCCGCGCTGCTGACGGCGATCGCCGTCGCCGCGACGCGAGAACCGCGGCTGGCGCGGGTCTCGCGGGCGTCGGCGGTCAGTCGATCGCTGCGCGAACCAGATCCCGCACGCGACCCTCGACCTCGGGAGTGACCTCGACGATCGCGAACGACGTCGGCCACATCGACCCGTCGTCGAGCGTCGCCGTCTCGTCGAAGTTGAGCGTCGGGTAGCGGGTGTCGAACTTCGACTTGGGCTGCACGAAGATGACGACCTTGCCCGCCCGCGCGTACGCGGGGAACCCGTAGAACGTCTTCGGATCGAGGTCGGATGCCTCCTCCGACACGATCCGGTGGACCATGCGGGCGACCTCGCCGTCGATCCCCTCGAGGGCGTCGATCGCGTCCATGCACGCCTCGAGCTCCTTCGCGAGCTTCGCGGCGCCCTTGAGCCCCTTCGTCGAGCGGAGCTCCTCGGCCCGCTGCTTCATCGCCGCCTTCTCCTCGTCGGAGAACCCGGCACCGCCCGCCGTGCTGTCAGCCATCGCCACCCCTTCCGCGGCCCGCGGCGCGGGCGTCACGGTCCGATCGTGCCACTCGCGCCGCGTGCTGACCAGATCCGGCATCCGGGCGTCCGTCATGAAGACCGAACGACGTCGAGAGGCCTGCCCGTGAGGCGGCATCCGAGACCGTAGGCTCGGACCATGCGCGCTCGTCTCGGTTCCGCCCTCCTCGTCCTGTCGGCTCTCGCTCTCGCCGGATGCGCATCGTCGCCGACGCCGGCCGAGCCTGACACGATGCCGACGGCGGAGACCGTCCCGGAGGGCTCGTGCGCCTACGTCGAGGCCGCCGGCGGTGTGCGCGATGTGACCCCGCCGCCCGCTGAGGCCGAGGTGTCGGGGCAGGTCTCGGCCGTCCTGCAGACGTCGGCGGGCGACATCCCGATGACCCTCGACGCCGACCGCACGCCGTGCACGGTGGGCAGCTTCGTCTCGCTCGCCGAGCAGGGCTACTACAACGATTCGCCGTGCCACCGCCTCACGACCTCGGGCATCTTCGTGCTCCAGTGCGGCGACCCGTCGGGCACCGGACGCGGCGGGCCGGGTTACAACTACGCCGACGAGCTCGACGGCAGCGAGACCTACCCGGCCGGAACGGTCGCGATGGCCAACGCCGGCCCGAACACCAACGGCTCGCAGTTCTTCCTCGTGTACGAGGACACCCCGCTGCCCGCGAAGTACACCGTCTTCGGCGCGCTCGACGAAGCGGGCCTCGCCGTCGTGCGCGAGGTCGCCGCCGCCGGCGCCGAGGGCGGCGCGCCCGACGGCGCTCCCGCGACCCCCGTGACGATCACCGGCGTCTCGCTGGGCTGAGCCCGGCGGCGCCGGCCTGCCCCGCGAAAACGCACGCTCTCGGCGAGCACGCACGGTGCAGGGTGCGTGCTCGCGGCGGAGGTACGTTCTCGCGCACGCACGCACGCACGCGGCGGCGGCGGCGGAATGAGCCCGCTCGGCGCGGCGTTGGGGACAGCGTGATCGCGCTCGAACAGGCTTTGGCATCCCTCGAGATTCGTCCGGGCACGGCCTACGGGGCACGTCTCGACCCGGGCGGATCGCTGCAGCTCGGCACGGGCGACGCGACGCTGGTCTACGTGCTGACCGGCGAGATCACCGGCGATCCGGCATCCGGCACCAGCTGCACGGTCGCCGGGCCGTCCGGCGAGGCGGCGACCCCGACCGGCGCACGCACGCTCCTCGCCGGCGACGCCTTCTTGAGCCTCGGATGCCGCCCGACCTCGCTGACGTCGCAGTCGGGCGCGGAGCTGACGGTCGTCCCCGCCGACGTCTCCCTCGCCGCCGTGACCCCGCTGCCGCCGTTCGTCTTCGTCGACGGTTTCGTCGAGATCGAGCCCGCGGCTGCCGCGCTCGTCAGCCACCTCGGCACCGGTACCCCCTTGGGGCGATCCGGAGACGCGGTCATCTGCCAGATGATGATCAAGACCGTGTTGCTGGCGGCCATCCGTGCGTGGGCAGCGCCGGCCCGCGGCGCCTCCGCCTGGCCCGCGCCGGCCGTCGACCCCTTCCTCAGCCGCGCCGCGGAGGCCGTCGCCGCCGAGCCCGGTCGCGACTGGACCATCGACCAGCTGGCGAGCCTGAGCGCCATGTCGCGGACGGTGTTCGCCGCGCGCTTCCGACGCGCGTACGGCCGTTCGCCCGCGAGCTACGTCACCGAGATCCGGATGAAGCATGCCAAGGGCATGCTCGAGTCGGGCGCCTCGGTGTCGGAGACCTCGCGCGCGCTGGGCTACGGCTCCGACGAGGGCTTCAGCCGGGCGTTCCGCCGCTACACCGGGATGCCGCCGTCGCTGTGGCGCGCGCGGGCGGCGGCGCCGTCGCTGCATTGACGCATCGACGACAGCGCCGCCACCCGCGGTGTCAGCGGCCGACCGTTCCGTCAGGCGCGCGGCATCCGGTCGGCCTCGTGCGTCCGCACGACCCACCCGAACAGCGCCGCGCCGACAGCGAGCAGCGTGAGGGCGACGATGTCGATCGCGACGACGCCGACGAGATCGACCAGCAGCCCGCCGAATCCGGCCGCCAGCACGATCGCGAGTTGGAACCCGACGACCGTCAGGCTGCCACCGGCCTCGAGCCGGTCCGGCATCCGGTGTCCCACCCACGTGTTGACGATGATGAGCCACGACGCGAAGAAGAAGCCCCAGGCGAACACCGCGAGGACGACGACCGGGATCGACCCCGGCAGCAGCACCAGGAGCGCGAGCGCCGCGGCGATGACGACCGGCGCCGTGACGGCGAGGACGCGGAACGCCCGGTCGACGAGCAGCCCGATGACGAGATTCCCGACGAGCCCTCCCGCCCCGAACACCGCGAGCAGCAGCACGATCGTCTCGGCGCCGACATCCGGGACCCGCTCCAGCGCCAGCCGGATGTAGGTGTACGCCAGGAAGTGCCCGAGCACGACGAGCACGTGGCCGATCATGCCCGCCGCGACGCCGGTGCGCCGGAGCGAGTCGACGAGCAGCCGCAGACTGGATGCCGCCGCCGCCGGCACCGTGGGCAGGGTGAGGCGCACGGCGAGCGCGACGGCCCCGGTCGCCGCTCCGACGACGGCGAACGCGATGCGCCAGTCGAGGATCTCGCTGAGAAGAACACCGAGCGGCACACCGGCCACGGTGGCGAGCGACACGCCTGCCGAGGTGAACATCATCGCCCGGCCGATGCGTTCCGGCCCGGCGAGCCGGGCGGCGACCGTGATCGACATCGACCAGAACGCGCTGATCGAGGCGCCGAGGAAGAAGCGCGCGATGAGGATCGTGATCAGGTGCGGTGAGAGCGCGACGACGATGCTCGAGACGGATGCCGCCGCGGCGGCCCCCACGAGCAGCGCGCGGCGATCGAGGCGCGGGAAGATGAGGCCGATCGTCGGGGCCGCGATGAGTCCGGCGAGCGCGGTGATCGTCACCGTCTGGCCCGCCTGACCGGGTGTCACCCCGAGGCCCGCGGCCATCTCGGTCAGCACGCCGTTGGGGAGGAACTCCGCGGTGACCACGAGGAAGCCCATGAGCATGACGACGATGAGCCCGCCGTATCTCATGGGCGCGGCGTTCTCGTGGGTCAGGGGGACGGATGCAGTCGAGGTCATGCTTCCGATGCTCCCGCCGCGGCCGAACCTGCGCCCGACCGAACGTCCGCGGCATCCGACCGTCCGTCCGCGGCGCGCGGCATCCGCCGAGAACGCACCCTCTCGGCGACAACGCACCGTGCGGGGTACGTGCTCGCGGCGACGGTACGCGCTCGCGCGCGGGCAAGCGAGGGCGACATCTGGGGTAACGGGAATTCGGTGCGGCGGGAGAACACCGGGAAACTCGGGGGTGACGCCGGCGACCCGACGGCGCAGACCTCCGAAAGGCCCGACCGTGATCGCGCTCGAGCACGTATCGAAGACGTACGGCGGATTGACCGCCGTCGACGACGTCTCGCTGCAGATCCCCTCCGGGGAGATCTACGGCATCGTCGGCCAGTCCGGCGCCGGCAAGAGCACGCTCGCCCGCATGGTCAACCTCATCGAGCGTCCGGATACAGGCCGAGTGGTCGTCGACGGGGTGGATCTGACCGCCCTCGACGCGAACAGCCTGCGCGCGGCACGCCGTCGCATCGGCATGGTGTTCCAGCGGTTCAACCTCCTCGGCAGCCGCTCCGTGCGCGGCAACGTCGAACTCGCCCTCGAACTCGACGGCAGCCCCCGGGCCCGGCGGCGCGACCGCGCGCAGGAGATGCTCGACCTCGTCGGCCTCGGCCACCGAGGCGACGCCGCCGTTCACGAGCTGTCGGGCGGGCAGCAGCAGCGCGTCGGCATCGCCCGCGCTCTCGCGAGCGGCCCGAGCGTGCTGCTCTCCGACGAGGCGACGAGCGCCCTCGACCCCGAGACCACGACCTCGATCCTCGACCTCTACCGGCGCATCAACGCCGAGCTCGGACTCACCGTGCTCCTCATCACGCACGAGATGGATGTCGTGAAGTCGACGTGCGACTCGGCGGCGCTCATCGAGCACGGCCGCGTGATCGAGAGCGGTCGCCTGACCGACGTCATCCGCACGCCGGGCTCGCGCCTCACGTCGCAGCTCTTCCCGCTGGGGCCGATCCCCGCGGGAGCAGACCCGAGCGCGACGGTCATCGACATCACGTTCGCCGGCGGCACGGCCGACCGTCCCGTCATCGCGCGGATCGCCCGCGACCACGACGTCGACGTCTCGCTGCTCGGCGCCCTCGTCGAGCAGATCGCCGGCACGCAGGCCGGCCGCACCCGCCTCGAAGTGCCCGCGGTCGCGGCATCCGCCGTCATCGCCGACCTGCGCGGCCAGGGTCTCATCGTCGACGTCCTGCAGGGAGGGGATGCCGCGTGAACGAGCAACTGCTCAATCTGCTGCTGGTCGCCACCGGCCAGACGCTCTACATGGTGGGCGTCGCGCTGCTGGCGACGATCGTCATCGGCCTGCCGCTCGGCGTCGTGCTCGTCGGCACCGAGCAGGGGCGCTTTCTCGCGACCCCGTTCGGCTCGCGCCGCGTCGGCCTCGTCATCAACCGCGTGCTCGACTTCATCGTCAACCTCGGCCGGTCGGTGCCGTTCATCATCCTGATGGTCGCGTTGATCCCCTTCACCCGGCTCATCGTCGGCACCTTCATCGGGCCGACCGCGGCCATCGTGCCCCTGTCGGTCGTCGCGATCCCGTTCTTCGCCCGCATGGTCGAGATCGCGATCAAGGAAGTGGATGACGGACTGCTCGAGGTCGCCGCATCGCTCGGGGCGAGCCGCTGGCAGCTCGTGACGAAGGTGCTGCTGCCCGAGGCCGCGCCCGCGATGCTGCTCGGCCTCTCGACGACCGTCACCTCGATCATCAACTTCTCGGCGATGGTGGGCACCGTCGCCGGCGGCGGCCTCGGCGACGTCGCGATCCGCTACGGCTACCAGCAGTACAGCTGGATCCACATCGTCAGCGTCATCGTCGTGATCTTCGCGATCGTCATGGTGCTGCAGGGCCTCGCGAGCTGGGGTGCCCGGCGCCTCGCCCGCCGCTCGCCCCGTGTCCGCACCGCCGCCCCGAGCGCACNCCCCCCCCCCCCCCGCACCGCACCGCACCGCACCGCCCGCACCGTCATCCCGAGAGGAACCCTCCATGTCCCGCACGGCCCGCACCGCTCGCACCCCGCTCCTCATCGCCGCCGTCGCATCGGCAGCCCTCCTGCTCGCCGGATGCGCCGGCTCGCCGGCATCCGAGTCGGGCGGCGCCGACGGCGACGGCCTCGGCACGCTCAAGGTCGGCGCGCTGCAGACGCCCGCCGGCGACATCCTCGACCACATCGCCGAGAACGGCGCGGCCGAACTCGGGCTGACGATCGAGTTCGTGCCCTTCACCGACTACAACACCCCCAACACGGCGCTCGTCGACGGCTCGATCGACGCGAACCTGTTCCAGAACTCGACCTTCCTCGAGAACTTCAACACCAACACCGGGTCGGACCTCATCAGCGTCGGCGAGGCCTACCTGCCCTCCGCCGCGTTCTACTCGAGCAAGGTCGACAGCCTCGACGACCTGAAGGACGGTGCGACGATCGCCATCCCGAACGACCCGACGAACGAGGGCCGCGCACTCAAGCTGCTCGCGCAGGAGGGCCTGATCGAGGTCTCCGACGACGTCGCCGACCTCACCGGGATCACCGACAACCCGCGCGACTTCCGGTTCCAGGAGATCGAGAACGCGACGCTGCCCCAGGCCGTGCCCGACGTCGACGCCGCCTTCGTGACGATCAGCTTCGCGCTGCCCGCGGGCCTCACAGCCGACCAGGCGATCCTCACCGAGGGCGAGGGCAGCCCGTACTACAACGTGCTCGCGACGCGTCCCGACCTGAAGGACGACCCCCGCATCGTCGCGCTCTACGATCTGCTGACCTCGTCGGAGGTCGCCGACTTCGAGAACGAGACCTGGGGCGGCCTCGTCGTCCCCGTCACGAAGGGCTGACCGCCTGCGGCAACTCCTCAGATCCGGCCGCCCGCTCCCCCTTCCCGGCCCAACCCCGGCCGATCCCGCCGGATCTGAGGAGTTGGCGCACGCCTGCCCTCCCCTCACCCCGCCCGGGGCCCGCACAACGGCCGCGCCCCCGCTCAGTAGGATTGTCCCCATGTCGAAGGTCCTCCAGTCCCTGCCCGTCGGCGAACGCGTCGGCATCGCCTTCTCGGGGGGTCTCGACACCTCCGTCGCGGTCGCGTGGATGCGCGACAAGGGCGCCGTCCCCTTCACCTACACCGGCGACCTCGGCCAGTACGACGAGGACGACATCGCCTCGATTCCCGGCCGCGCGCTGCAGTACGGCGCCGAGGGCTCGCGCCTGATCGACTGCAAGCCGATGATGGTCGAGGAGGGCCTCGTCGCCCTGTCGTGCGGTGCCTTCCACATCCGCTCGGCCGGCCGCACCTACTTCAACACCACGCCGATCGGCCGTGCCGTCACCGGCACGATGCTCGTGCGCGCCATGAAGGAGGACGGCGTCGACATCTGGGGCGACGGCTCCACCTACAAGGGCAACGACATCGAGCGGTTCTACCGCTACGGCCTGCTCGCCAACCCCGCACTGCGCATCTACAAGCCGTGGCTCGACGCCGACTTCGTCACCGAGCTGGGCGGCCGCACCGAGATGAGCGAGTGGCTCGTCGCGCACGGGTTCCCGTACCGCGACTCGGTCGAGAAGGCCTACTCGACCGACGCCAACATCTGGGGCGCGACCCACGAGGCGAAGACCCTCGAGCACCTCGACGTCTCGCTCGAGATCGTCGAGCCGATCATGGGCGTGCGCTTCTGGGATCCGGCGGTCGAGATCGAGACCGAGGACGTCTCGGTCACGTTCGAGGCGGGCCGTCCCGTCGCCGTCAACGGCGTCGAGTACTCCGACATCGTGCAGCTCGTCATGGAGGCGAACGCGATCGGCGGCCGCCACGGTCTGGGCATGAGCGACCAGATCGAGAACCGCATCATCGAGGCCAAGAGCCGCGGCATCTACGAGGCCCCGGGCATGGCGCTGCTCTTCATCGCGTACGAGCGCCTCGTCAACGGCATCCTGAACGAGGACACCCTCGCGACCTACCACGAGCAGGGTCGCCGCCTCGGCCGCCTGATGTACGAGGGCCGCTGGCTCGAGCCGCAGTCGTTCATGCTGCGCGAGTCGATCCAGCGCTGGGTGGGCTCCGCCATCAGCGGCACCGTGACGCTGCGCCTGCGCCGCGGCGAGGACTACACCATTCTCAACACCGAGAGCCGCAACCTGTCGTACTCGCCCGAGAAGCTCTCGATGGAGCGCGTCGGCGACTCGGCCTTCGGTCCCACCGACCGCATCGGCCAGCTCACCATGCGCAACCTCGACATCGCCGACTCGCGCTCGCGCCTCGAGCACTACGCCGGCATCGGCCTCATCGGCGGCCCGACGGCCGAGCTCGTCGGCGACCTCGAGCGCGGCGGTGCGGCCGAGATCACCGGCAACGTCGAGCCGACCGACCAGGACCTCGCCGAGCGAGTGGATGCCGCGGGCGAGTCCGCGTCGTTCGACTTCGGCGCCGACTGACCCGCAGCACGCGCGCACTCTTATAACTTGCACATGCATGTGCAGGTTCGTATCATCGACGGGTGACCGACACCGTCTCCCCCCGTCGTCCGCGGAAGGATGCCGCCGCCAATCGCGCCGGCCTGCTCTCCGCCGCTGCGCGCACGCTCGCGCTCGACCCGAGTGCTTCCGTCGACGCGATCGCCCGCGCCGCCGGGCTCAGCCGCCGTGCGCTCTACGGCCACTTCGACGACCGTGACGCCCTCGTGCGCGAGCTCGTGGCGTCGGGGGCGCAGCGGTTCAACGCCATCGCCACCGACCCCGGGCTGCGGCTCGACACCGAGCCCGTCCCCGTCGCCCTCGCCCGGTTGACGGGCCGGCTCTGGGGCGAGGCTTCGCACGTGCAGGTCGCCGCGGCCGTCGCCCTCGACGAGCGGCACGTCGAAGACTCCGCCGCGGCCCTCGCCCCGCTCCGCCGAGCGCTGATGGCGCTCGTGCGCCGCGGTCAGGACGAGGGCACGCTCCGCACGGATGTCGCGGCGCCGACTCTCGCGCGCCTCATCGAGGAGACCGCCCGAACGGTCATCGTGCGCCTCGACGCCTCGTCGCCCGAGGCGCGTTCGCTCGTCGTCCGAGCGGTGCTGTCGATCGCGGGTCTCTCGTGGCGCGATGCCGCCACCCTCATCGACGCACACGCCGACGTGGTCGGAACGGGCTCCTGATGCGCGTCGAACTGCGCGAGGTCGCGAAGGGCCGCAAGGATCTCGCGCTGCCGCCCACGAGCCTGTCGTTCCGCACCGGTCGCGCCACCCTCGCGATCGCCGAGACCGAGCAGCGACCGACCGTCCTGGGCCTCATCGCGAGCGGACGGATGCGGCCCGACGGCGGCACCGTCCTGCTCGACGGCGCCCGGGCGGCGCGCACCCTGCGACACAAGACCGCGTTGATCGACGCTCCCGACGTCAGCGACCCGCCACCGAACATCTCCACGGTCGGCGTGGTGAGCGAGGAGCTGATGTTCGCGGGCCGCCTCGCCGACCCGATCTCCGCGCGACGGTGGCTCGACGAGCACGACCTGCGCTCGTACTCGCGGGTTCCCATCGGGGACGTGCCCGCGACGGACCGCATCCGGATGCTGCTCGAGCTCGCGGTCCTGCGCCCGGGCGTCGAGGGCATCGTGCTCGTCTCCCCCGACCGCCACGGCGGCGATCCCCACGCCTGGTGGACGCTCGCGCGCGAGTTCGCCGGGCGCGGACTCGCGGTGCTCGTCATCGCCGGCGAGGCCGCCGCGACGCTCCTCACTGAAACCGACCCCCTCGCGCCGCATCGACGCCTGGTGCCCAGCGGCATCCGGCTACGCGGCACCCGTCCGAAGGCCTCCCGATGAAGATCCCCGCCTTGATCAGCGCCGAGCTGCGACGGCTGACGGCCACCCGGATGTCGGTGGTGGCCCTGATCGCGCTCATGCTCGTTCCCGTCCTCTACGGCGGCCTGTACCTCTGGGCCAACCAGGACCCGTACGGCAAGTTCGCCGACATCCCGGTGGCCCTGGTCGACCTCGACGCTGGTGCGCCCGCGAGCGACGGCAACGGCACCGTCAACTACGGGTCCGAGGTGACCGACAAGCTCGTCGAGGGCCGCGCCTTCGGCTGGAAGGACATGAACGCGACGGAGGCTCAGGAGGCTCTGCGCACCGGCCAGGTCGACTTCTCGGTCACCATCCCCGAAGACTTCTCGCGCGCCCTGACGAGCGCGGCCGGCGACGCGCCCCAGCAGGCGACGCTGCTCCTCGCGACCAACGACGCGAACAACTACCTCGCTTCATCGATCGGCTCGCAGGCGGTCGAACGCATCCGCTCGTCGGTCGCCGAGCTCGTCGGCCGCGAGGCCGCGTCGCGGCTGCTCACCGGCATCGCCGACATCCGCGTCCAGCTGCAGAACGCCACCGACGGCGCGAACCAGCTCGTCGACGGTGCGGGTCAGGCCCTCGACGGCGCGAACCAGCTCGCCGACGGCACCGGGCGGCTCTCGAGCGGCGCCGTGCAGCTGCGCGACGGCGCGAACCAGCTCGCCGGCGGCGCGTCGCAGCTCGCCGACGGCACCCGCACCCTGGCTCAGGGCTCGTCCGATCTGGCGTCGGGCGCGGCCCAGGTCTCCGACGGCACGGCCGAGCTGGCCGGCTACGCCGACCGCGTTCGCGCGGCCGTCGACGATGCAGCGGGCCAGCTCCCGCAGGTGCGCACGGACATCGCCGCCCTGCTCGCCGACGGGGGACTCGACCAGGCGCAGATCGCGGAGGTCCTCGCCCGCCTCGATCCGATCGGCGAGCGCCTGCAGTCGGGCGCGACGCGCGTCGACGAGGCGACGGGTCAGATCGACCGTCTCGCCGCGGGGGCGGCCCAGGTCAGCTCGGGGGCCGCTCAACTCGCGAGCGGCGCCGCACAGGCCGCCGACGGTGCGGCATCCGTGTCGTCGGGGGCCGGCCGGCTCGCGTCGGCGACGGACGAGGCGGCGACCGGCGCCGCTCAGCTCGACGAGGGCGCGCGTCAGCTCGCGTCGGGGCTCGGAACCCTCGACGGCGGGCTCGTCACCCTGCGCGATGGGCTGAGCTCGGGCGTGGCCCAGCTGCCCGATTCGACTCCCGAGCTGCGCGATCAGCAGGCGCAGACGATCGCCGACCCGGTGGCGGTCGACTCCGGGAACCTCGCGAAGGCCGGCGATTACGGCGCGGGCCTCGCGCCGTTCTTCGCCGCCCTGGCCGGATGGATCGGCATCTACGCCCTGTTCCTCATCGTCAAGCCCGTCTCCCGCCGCGCGGTCACCGCGCTGCGCTCGCCCCTGCGCGTGACCCTCGCCGGCTGGCTCACTCCCGCGATGCTCGGCGGGATCGGCATGATCGTCCTCTTCGGGGTGCTGTCGATCGCGCTCGGGTTCAACTTCTCGAGCCCCGTCGGCACGCTCGGGATGCTGATCACGGCGTCGTTCACGTACGCCGCGATCATCCTCGCGCTCAACGTGTGGCTGGGATCGGTCGGTCAGTTCATCGGCCTCGTGCTGATGGTCCTCCAGCTCGTCACGGCGGGCGGGACCTTCCCCTGGCAGACCCTGCCGGCACCGCTCGCCGCCCTGCACCATGTTCTGCCGATGGGTTACGTCGTCGACGGCATGCGGCAGTGGATGTATGGGGGCGACCTCAGCCGGGTCAGTCTCGATCTCGCGGTGCTCTTCGCGTGGATGGCCGGCGCGCTCGTGCTCGCCGCGATCGGCGTGGCCCGGATGACGCACGGTCGCACGCTGCGCGACCTGCAGCCGAGCCTCATCGGCTGACTCACCCCGGGCCCATCCCGCTAGAATGTCGACAATCGACACGCGAGCGAGGAGTGGCGGAATGGTGGACGTGAACGCCGACGGAACACGTGACCCGATGACCCCGGAGCGGACCCGCGTCGACAACGTCGGCACTGCCGTGATCGATCTCGTCCGACGGCAGGACATCGACGCGGTGCTCTTCGACTGCGACGGCACCCTCGTCGACTCGGAGCCCATCGGCCACCGCATCTGGGGCGCTCTCGCCGACGACCTGGGTGTGGTGGCAGCCCCGGGAGCCGACGCGGAGGGCCTGAGCTTCGAGCAGCGCCTCGAGACGCTGCGGACCACGAATCCCGCACTTCCCCCGACCGAGGTCGTCTATGCCGAGTACTGGCGGCGCCTGCGGGCGGCGTTCGACGAGAGCCTGCGACCCATCGAGCCGACCTACCACCTCGCCCTCGAACTCGTCCGCGCCGACGTGCCGATCGCGATCGTCAGCAACAGCGCGCAGGAGCGGCTGCAATACACCGTCTCCTGCGCGCTGCCCCTGCTGACGGACGTGCCGCTGGTGGGATGGACGCCACGCGACCGGCCGAAGCCGCATCCCGACCTCTACCGCCGCGCGGCATCCCTCCTCGCGACCCGGGCCGATCGCTGTCTCGCCATCGAGGACAGCGCCGTCGGCGCGCTGGCCGCCTCGCGCGCGGGCATGCGCACGCTGATCCTCGACGCGCCCGCGCACTGACCCTCGGCGCTCACGGGCTCGCGCTCGGCCGAAGCAGATCGGGCCGCGTGCCCCATCGGTCGAGGGCTTCCTGCGAGAGCCGGATGCCGAGCCCCGGCCCCTCGGGCACGGCGAGCATGCCGTCGGCGTCGAGCTCGGGAGGCGTCTCCAGCAGCCCGTCGATGTAAGCCGAGCCCGTGCGGTACTCCACGAGGTCGGTGCCGGCGACAGCGGACACGAGATGCAGATCCGCGCTCAGCCCGATCGCTGTGTTCCACCCGTGCGGGATGAGCTGCACCCCGAACTCCTCGGCCAGCCAAGCGACGCGGCGTGACTCGCTGAGCCCGCCGCTCTTCGTCGTGTCGGGCTGCACGATGTCGAAGGCCCCGGCCCGCAGGCATCTCGCGAAGTCCTGGCGCCGGGTCAGCACCTCGCCGCCGGCGATCGGTACACCGGCTCGGGAACGCAGAGCGGCATACCCCTGGATGTCATCGGGCGCCAATGCCTCCTCGAACCACACGACGTCGTAGTCGGCGAGCATCGCCGAGGTGCGGATCGCCCACGCCGATCGGCCCGACCAGAATCCATCCGACCCACCGGCGTCGACGGCGAGCAGGGCATCGGGTCCGATCGCGTCGCGCGCCGCGGCGACGACATCCTCGTCGTATCGGCTGTCGCGGCGTCCGAACCCGCCCCACCCGATCTTGAACGCGGTGAAACCGTCCGCCGCGATCTCGTGGAGCGTGTCGCGCAGCGGAGCAGGATCCTCGATCAGCAGCGACGCATACGGTCGTACGCGCGACCGGTAGACGCCCCCGAGCAGCATCCCCACCGGAAGTCCCGCCGTCTGCCCCAGGATGTCCCACAGGGCGATGTCGATCCCGCTGATGGCGTGCGCGACCGCGCCCCCTCGCCCCATCCAGAAGGTATGGGCCGCCAGCGTCTGACTCACCCGCTCGGGCTCGCGCGGGTCCGCGCCGATGGCGAGCGGGGTCAGGAGCTCGAGCGCAGCCCCGACGAGGGCCTCGCTCGAGTAGCAGCTGCCGACGCCGATGACGCCCTCGTCGGTGTGCACCGCGATCAAGGTGTGGATGACGTCCTCGGGTCCGTGCTCGTGCGTCCACCCACCCTCCGGGGTCGCACCGCGCAGTCCGCACATCTTGATCTCGGTGATCTTCATCTGATCCGCCTTCCTCACCGCGGAATCCGCAGTGTCGATTGTCGACAAACACCGTAGCGGGCCGTCCCGGGCATTGTCGACAACGGCCGTGGGATTGCTACGGTGACTGAGTGAGTCCCTCCCCGCTTCCGCCGATCTCGCCCGCTTCCCGCCGTCAGCAGGTCGCCGATGTGCTGCGCGAGGCCATCACGTCCGGCGACCTGGAACCCGGCCACAAGCTCACCGAGCTCGAGCTCGCGAGTCAGCTCGGGACCAGTCGCGCGCCCATCCGCGAAGCTCTCCGGCAGCTGGAGCAGGAGGGGCTCGTGGTCTCCTACCCCTACCGCGGCACCGAGGTGCTCGGCGTCTCGCAGGAAGAGATCGAGAACGTCCTCGTTCCCGTCCGCCTCGCCCTCGAGCGCTTCGCGTTCGCGAAGGCGATGGAGGTGTGCACGGATGACGATGCCGAAGCGCTGGCGACCATCATCGAGAGCATGGACGATGCGGCGTCGGCCGGCGACCTGGGCCGGCTCGCCGACGAGGACGCCCGGTTCCACGAGGCCATCGTGAGCCTCTCCGGCCAGCAGCACTGCCTGCAGATCTGGCGGACGATCCAGCCCCGCGTGCGCGCGTACTTCCGGCGCGACGCGTCGTACTACACCGACCCGCACGCCGTGGGCGCGCAGCACCGCACACTGCTCGATGCCCTGCGCGCGGGCGACCAGGACGAGGGCCGGCGCGTCATCAGCGAGCACATCCGCACGCACTTCGGCGACCCCGCGGACTCACTCCGTTCGTGATCCGCCGACCGGCCGCGCGTGCTCGGGCGGAGGCCCGACCTCGCCGACATCATCCGGGCGGAGGTCGCGCGAGGCCGCTGACGAGCGCACGGCATCCCGATAGTCTCGGGGCATCGTTGCCGGAGGGATGTCGATCATGCGAAGCGTTCTGCGGATGTTCTCGGCCATCACGGCGGTGCTCGCTCTCGCGGTGACCGTCGGGATCGCCCACGCCGCGCCGGCGAGCGCCCACGAGCAGACCCGGCGGGGCGCGGGCCCGTCGGCCGCCCTGAGCTCCGGCCCGAACCCACTCGCGCGCGGAGCCGCGCTGCCGACACATTCGGCTGCGGCCCAAGCGGTGTCGGACGCGCGAGCTCAGGGCCGGACGGTCGAGGCCGACGCTTTCGAGGTCATTGCGAGCCGGCCCACCGCGACCTGGCTCGGGGAGTGGTACAGCGACGCCGAGCTCGTACAGGTGCTCCAGACGGAGACCGCGGCGGCGGCCGCGCAGAACAAAGTCGCGACGTTCGTCATGTACGCGATCCCCGCCCGCGACTGCTCCGCCTACTCGCAGGGCGGGCTCCCGGTCGAACGCTACGGCGCGTGGGCACGGCTGATCGCGCAGACACTGCGCGGCACGGCATCCGCCGTCATCGTCGAGCCCGACGCCCTGGCGATGCTCGGCGACTGCGCGGGCCAGGGTCCGCGGGCGACGCTGATCGGCGACGCCGTCCGTGCCCTCACCGCGGCCGGCGTCGCCGCGTACGTCGACGCCGGGAACGCGAACTGGGTGCCGCCCGAGACGATGGCCCAGCGGTTGCGCGACGCGGGGGTGCTCGAGGGCCGGGGCTTCTCCACCAACGTGTCGAACTTCTCGCCGACCGCTGACGAGCAGCGATACGCGGAGCGTCTGCGCGCCCTCCTGGGCGGCACCCCGCGATACGTCATCGACACGTCGCGCAACGGGCGCGGATGGCAGGGAACGTGGTGCAACCCGACCGGGGTGGGCCTCGGGACGCCGCCGAGCGTCGGCACGGACGGCTCCGGGCTCGACGCCCTGCTCTGGATCAAGCGTCCCGGAGAGAGCGACGGAACCTGCAACGGCGGGCCCGCGGCGGGCAGCTGGTACGAGCAGGCCGCGCTCGAGCTGGTGCGCAACCGCGCGTTCTGAGCGTCGACCGCGGCCTCAGGCCGCACCCCAGGTGACCGCGATCACCGTGACGTCGTCCTCCTGCTCGCTCTGCGCGGCACGAGCGGCGAGTTCGCCGACCACCGCGTCGATGTCGTCGCGACCGGTGACGAAGTCGCGGTAGCGGTCGATCGAGTCGAGGGACCCGCCGAAGAGGTCGAGGACGCCGTCGCTGACGCTGATGACGCTGTCACCGGGTCGCAGTGCGACCTCATCGCTGGTCCAGCCGGTGCCGACACCGATGGGGAGCTGTCCCGAACGCAGGAAGACGCTCGTGCCGTCGGCGCTGCGGACGATGGTGAGGCCATGCCCGGCATCGACCCAGCGCAGCATCCCGTCCGGGCTGATC
Organism: Microbacterium sp. Yaish 1; assembly: GCF_002245215.1. Classification (GTDB taxonomy): domain Bacteria; phylum Actinomycetota; class Actinomycetes; order Actinomycetales; family Microbacteriaceae; genus Microbacterium. The sequence goes on along the minus strand of NZ_NPMR01000001.1, from coordinate 1,463,897 downwards.
CGCGCGTGGAAGCACGTCGTGAACTGGGTGCCGATCGTGTCGGTGGGACCCGTGTTCAGGCCGACGGCGGCGCGCCGCAGAGCTGCGGCGGGGTCGGCATCGTCGACGTTGCTGCGGATGACGGTGCGTACCGCGGCGGCGATCATCCCGGGGCCGACGCCTTTGCCCATGACGTCGCCGAGAGTGAAGGCCGTGCCGCCGTCGGGCGTGGCGTACCAGTCGTAGAAATCGCCGCCGACCGTCCGGGCCGGCACGCAGATCCCGGCGACGCGGAAGCGCGGCGGGAGGTCCGAGCCGTCGACCGGCTGCAGAGACCGCTGGACGACGGCGGCCTGCGACACCTCGGCCTCGGCCAGACGCCGGTGCCACTGCGACGCCGTGAGCTTCTGCAGCGAGCGGCGCGACAGCTCATTGACGACGGCGCCCGCTGCCGCGTAGACGAGCACGGCGATGATCAGCCGGACGAGCTCGCTCGCGGTGAGCGCCTGCCCCGGCGCCAGCACGAGCGGCAGCAGCAGGGTGACGCAGACGCCGACGAGGGGGACGAGGATGCGCCAGCGCCCGGGCCCGGCGGCGATCCAGATCACCGGGAGCACGACGATCGCGAGGAACACGGATTGCGTGTCGCCCGTGCCGAAGCGCAGCAGGCCGATCGCGACGAAGTCGCCGATCGGGATGATCAGCTCCGCGCGTCGCAGCACCGGCCACCGCGCCATCAGAGCCCCCAGGGCCAGCAGCACGACGGCGAGAGCGGCTCCTTGCCACATCCTCGGCGCGTCTGTCACCGGGAGCCAGGGCACGGCCGCGCTCGCGATGGCCGCTCCGACGACGAAGGCGGCGACGATCGCCTGCCGCGCGAGGTTCTCCCATGATCGGTGTCCCGTCGCCACGACCACGGGCGCCGTCTCCACAGGGGGGACCCGGGTGTCAGGCGGGGCGTGCGTCATGCCTCCAGTCAATACGACTCGGGCCCGCTCCGGGTCGCCGAGTGACATGATTTTGCTAACACGCGCGTGCTAGCATCACGGCATCCCCCTGACTCGAGAGGACTCGTCCATGATTCTGGCCGCCATCATCGCCTGCGAGGTGGGGTTCTGGGTCGCGATCATCGCGGGCCTCATCGCCCGCTACGCCCTCAACCGCCCCCGACTCGGTGCGATGCTGCTCGTCGCAGCGCCGCTGATCGACCTCATCCTGCTGCTGCTCGTCGCGGCGGACCTGCTCGGCGGCGGGACGGCCTCCTGGCACCACGGCCTCGCCGCGCTCTACATCGGCATCTCGGTCGCGTACGGGCACCGGATGATCGCCTGGGCCGACGCCAAGGTCGCCACGCGCTTCCGGGGCGCGGCCCCGCGCCCCGCGCTGTACGGCGCGGCGTATGCCGTCGCCTGCTGGAAGGACGTCCCGCGCACGCTGCTGGCATCGGCGATCGCGGCAGCGATCCTGGGTGGGCTCATCCTCATCGTCGGCGACGCGGACCGCACCTCGGAGCTGCTCGGGTTCTTCCCGATCCTCGGGGTGATCGTGGGAATCGATCTGCTGTGGGCGATCAGCTACTCCGTGTGGCCCAAACGTGCTCCCGTGACTGCGGGATGATGATCGCATGCCCCGCTTGATCGACCACGACCACCGCAACGACGAGATCGCCGCCGCCGCGTTCCGGGTGCTCGCGCGCGACGGGATCGCGGCTCTGTCGGTGCGGCGGGTGGCCGACGAGGCGGGGATCGCCACCGCGTCCCTTCGTCGCGCGTTCCCCACGCAGGATGAGCTGCGCCGGTTCTGCTTCGAGCGACTGCAACAGGACGTCACGGCCCGCCTGCTCGCCGTGACCGGCCAGGGCCGCGAACGCGCGATGCGCTGGATGCTCGAGCTGCTGCCGCTCGACGATTCGCGGCGCACCGAGCTCCTGGTTCAGCTGCAGCTGAACCGGCTCGCGCTCACCGATGACGGCTTGCAGGGCCACGCCCGCGAGCTGCACGACGGCGTCCATCGGGTCTGTGCCGCCGCGCTGCAGGAGCTCGCCGAAGCGGGAGAGCTCGCGCCCGACCTCGACCCGGACCTCGAGACGGAGCGACTGCACGCGCTCCTCGACGGGCTGGCGCTGCACCTCATCTGGACCTCGTCGAACGACACGGCCGTCGACGCCGACGAGGTGCTCACGCGCCACCTCGACTCGCTCGCCGGCTAGCGCGTCGTCGCGCCTCAGTCGCGGGTGTCGCTCGGCGCCGGAGCGTCGGCGAACTCGTCGACGAAGAGCGAGTCGCCGTCGAGCTTCTTGTTGCGGTACGCCTGACGTCCGACCATGTGGGCCGACAGCGGTGCGGTCGCGAGCTGGATCAGGGCCACCGGCACGAGGAAGGCGACGACGGGCCACGAGTGCAGCGAGACGCCGACCGCGATGCAGATCAGGATGAAGCCGAGCACCTGCGGCTTCGTGGCCGCGTGAAGGCGGGTCGGCACGTCGCGGAAACGCAGCAGGCCGATCGCCGCGGTGAGGCACAGCAGCGCCCCGATGAGGACGAGCACGAGGGCGATGACGTCGGTGATGGTCATGATGCGTCCGTGTTGTCCTTCCGCGCGACGAAGCGCGCGATCGAGATCGAACCGAACACGCCGACGGCGGCGACGATCAGCAGCACGGGCAAGGTGCGGGTGTGATGGTTGATCGCCATCTCGGCGCCGAGCGCGCAGATCACGAGCGTCAGGAGCACATCCGAGGCGACGGCGCGGTCGAGGATCGACGGGCCGACGATGATGCGCCACAGCGTGAGCAGCGCCGAGACGGCGAAGACGACCGAGATGGCGACGATGAGCCAGGTCATGAGCGCTCCCTCCGCAGGTCCGACAGCTGGTGCGCCTGCTCCTTCGAGCCGACCGCCCGGACGATGCGCTCCTCCCAGTGCTGGATCTCGCGCCGCTGGTGCTCGAGCTGCTCCTGCGTGCGGATGCCGATGGCGTGCACGTACAGGATGCGGCGGTCGCGGTCGATGTCGATGATCAGCGAGCCGGGGATGAGGGATGCCGTCACCGCGACGTGCGTCATGATCAGGTCGTCATCGGTGCGCAGCGGCACGGCGATGATCGCGGCGCCCGGCTGACGGCGCGGATCGATGACCTGCCAGGCGACCAGCAGCGATCCCTTGACGAGCGAGAGGAGGAACTCGAGGAAGAAGACGACGCCCCACCAGATGTTGACCCGGCCCGACAGCTCGACCGGCGGCAGCCGGAACACGCGCGTCACGAAGAGGGCCACCACGATGCCGGTCAGCGCCGCGAGCACGGTGAACTGACCCCACAGCAGCATCCACAGCGCGACCAGCCAGACGAAGAACGGCAGCTGTCGCCAGAGTGCGGTCGCGGCGTTGCGCTTGGCCTCGCCCATCATCACTGCACCTCCTGCTCGAGCTGACTGATCGTGACCGGCTGCAGGAGCGATTCTCCGATGGCGGCGCACAGGTCGTACAGGGGCCCGGCGAAGACGGTCAGCGCCACGGTCACCGCGACCATTCCGGCCGTCGCGGTCGTCATGATGCGCGGGATGACGCGCTTCTCGGTCTGGACGTCGGCCCCCTCGGCATCCCCGAGGTAGGCGATACGCGAGTCGGTCTCGCTCTCACCCTCGCCGACCTCGTCCTTCTCGCGCCAGAACGAGAGGTTCCACGCACGCATCAGGGCGTAGAGGGTGAGCAGCGAGGTGATGATGCCCGCGACGATCAGCACGTACATGAGGGGGGTGCCCTCGTCGGCGGCCGCATCGAAGAGCGCGTACTTTCCGATGAAGCCCGAGAACGGCGGAAGCCCCCCGAGGTTGATCGCCGGGATGAAGTACAGCACCGCCAGCAGCGGCGCTGCCCGCATGAGGCCCTTCACCTTCAGGATCGAGGTCGACCCGGCCCGGCGTTCGACGAGACCGACCGCGAGGAAGAGGGTCGTCTGCACGACGATGTGATGGACGATGTAGTAGATCGTCGCCCCGACGGCCGCGGGCGTCGCGATCGCGAGGCCGAAGATCATGTAGCCGATGTGGCTCACCAGCGTGAACGACAGGATGCGTTTGAGCTCGGCCTGCGCGACGGCGCCGAGCACCCCGACGATCATCGTCGCCAGCGCCACGATCAGCAGCAGCGTGTTGACGCTGTTGTCCTGGAAGATCTCCGTCTCGGTGCGGATGATCGCGTACACGCCGACCTTCGTCAGCAGGCCCGCGAACACCGCGGTGACGGGCGCGGGAGCCGTCGGATACGAGTCGGGCAGCCAGAACGACAGCGGGAAGACCGCGGCCTTGATGCTGAACGCGAGCAGCAGCAGCAGGTGCAGCACGAGCTGCGTCTCCTGCGGCAGCTCCGTCATCCGCTGCGAGAGCTGCACCATGTTGACGGTGCCCAGCGCGCCGTAGATCGCGGCGATGGCGGAGAGGAACAGGATCGACGACACGAGCGAGACGACGATGTAGACGACGCCCGTGCGGATGCGCGACTCGGTCGAGCCGAGCGTGATGAGCACGTAGGACGCGACGAGCAGGATCTCGAACCCGACGTACAGGTTGAACAGATCGCCCGCGATGAAGGCGTTGAAGATGCCCGCCGAGAGGATGAGGTACGACGGGTGGAAGATCGAGACCGGCGTCTCGTCGTCACCGTCGGCGGCGCCCTGGCCGACCGAGAAGAGCAGAACCGCGAGCAGGACGACGCTCGAGACGACCACCAGCAAGGCGGCCAGCCGGTCGACGTAGAGCACGATGCCGAAGGGGATCGGCCACCCGCCCACCGAGACCGCGATCGGCACGCCGGTGGCGTTGATGACGTTCAGCAGCACCGCCGCGATCACGAGCGTCGCGGTGAGCGTGACGATCGAGACGCCGACCTGGATACGACGGCGGCGACCGAAGATCAGCGCGACCGCAGCCCCCAGCAGGGGCAGCGTCACGAGGAGGGGAACCAGGGCGCTCATCGGTCTCCTCCGGGGCGATCGGTGGGCGCATCGTCGCGCAGCGCGTCGAAGTCGCGCGAGTGCAGCACGGTGATGGGCGAGGTCTGGTCGCCGACGAAGTCTGTCGTGGCGTCGTCATCCTCATCGGTGATCTCCTGGTCCATGCCCTCGTCGTCCTCGGTGACCCGGCCGCGCACGGCGAGGTCGGCCTCGTCGTCCTCGACCGTGTCGGCCTGGCCGAGCTGCCAGGAGCGGTAGATGAGGGCCAGCAGGAACGCCGACACCGCGAAGGTGATGACGATCGCCGTGAGCGTCAGGGCCTGCGGCAGCGGGTCGCTGAACTCCGAGGGGTCGTCGGCGGAGCCGTAGAACGGGGCGACGCCGGGCGCGCCCATGACGACGAGGAGGAACAGGTTGGCCGCGTTGCCGAGCAGCAGGAACCCGATGAGCACGCGCGTCAGGCTGCGCTCGAGCATCGCGTAGACGCCGGCGGCGAACAGGACACCCATGACGATGATGAGGATCAGCGAGACGTTCATCGGGCGAGCTCCTCTCGCTCCTTGCGCTGGCGGTCGACTTCAGCGCCCAGCGAGCGGAGCACGTCGAGGACGAGTCCGATGACGACGAGATACACGCCGACGTCGAAGATCGTCGAGGTGACGAACTCGACATGGCCGAGGACCGGCAGCTCCGCCTCCCAGAAGGTGCTCGTGAGGGCCGGCGCGCCGAAGAAGAGGGGGACGACGGCCGTGCCGACGGCGAGCGCCATCCCGACGCCCAGCAGCCGCCCGGCATCCGTGGGAGCCGCGGCGCCGAGCTCGTACGGGCCGCCCGCGACGTAGCGCATGACGAGCGCCATCCCCGCGACGAGCCCGCCGGCGAAGCCGCCGCCGGGCAGGTTGTGGCCGGCGAAGAGCAGGTAGAGCGAGACGACGATGATCGTGTGGAACAGGATGCGGACGATCACCTCGAGCATGATCGAGCGCGTCTCGGGCCGGAGCTTCTGACCGCCCACGAGCCAGGCCTGCCGCGACGAGCCCGAGCCCGCACGGGGACGCGGCCCCTCCGCCGTCTCGACGAGCGGACGACGCGTACGGAGCGCTCCCGTCGGCAGCGACGAGATCGCGCGCGAGAGCGTGTCGGAACGGTGGGTGACGAAGACGAGCGACGCCACGCCCGTCGCCGCGAGGATGAGCACCGACAGCTCGCCCATCGTGTCCCAGCCGCGCAGGTCGACGAGGGTCACGTTGACGACGTTCTTGCCGTGACCGATCTCGTAGGCGAGGTCGGGGAACGCGGTCGAGATGGGCTCGGCGACACGGGCGCTGGTCGCGACGATCGCCACGAGAGCCATCGTCGCGCCGACGCCGATGCCCAGCAGCGCGCGCCCGATCGGCCAGACCGAGGCGTTGTGGTCACCCATCCGCGAGGGGATGCGGCGCAGCACCAGCGCGAAGGCGATGAGCGTCACGGTCTCGACGAGGATCTGCGTCAGCGCGAGGTCGGGCGCACCGGCCGACGCGAAGAGCGCGACCATGCCGAGCCCCGTGACCGACACGAGCACGACGCCCGTGTAACGCTTGCGGGCGCGCACGGCGATGATGCCCGCGATGATCATGATCGGCGCGACGAAGACCTGCATCGGCGAGTGCCACGCGGCGAGGTCTGCCTGCCAGCCGCCGTGCGCGATGAGCGCGGTGCCCTCGGCCGCGACGAACACGACGAAGATCGTTCCGACGTAGACGGGGAGCGATCCGCGCTGGGTCAGCGACGTCGTCCAGACCGAGGTCCGCGCGATCGCGCGGACCGTGCCGTTGTAGGCGTCCACCGCCGTGAAGGGAAGCCAGCGACGCTGCGTGCCGTCGCGCCGTCCGACGAACCAGAACAGCACGAGACCGGCGAGGATGCTGCCGATCGAGAGGAACAGCGCCGGCTCGAGTCCGTGCCACAGGGCCAGGTGGTACTCGTAGCCGTCGGCGCCGGCCACCTCGGGCATCGTGTCGGCGTAGCCGGAGAACGCGACGTCGAGCAGGGGCGCGGCGACACCGCCGACGATCGTCAGGCCGCTCAGCAGCACCGGCGCCGCGAGGAACCCGATGGGCGGGTCGGGCCACTCCGTGCGGGGCAGGGCCTGGCCGGCGGCATCCTTCTTCGCGAAGAACGCGCCCCACACGAAGCGTGCGCCGTAAGCGGTGGTCAGGAGCGAGCCGAGCACGATGCCGATCAGCGGTGCGAGGGCCTCGGGGGCGGTGCCGCCCTCGAGCAGCGACGAGAGCGCAGCCTCTTTCGCGACGAAGCCGACGGTGGGCGCCAGGCCGACCATCGACCCGATCGCGATGATCGAGAAGACCGCGAGCGTCGGCGCCTGCCGGCCCACCCCGGAGAGTTCACGGATGTCGCGAGTGGACAGCTGCCGGTCGATGACACCGACCACGAGGAACAGCGATGACTTGAAGAGCGCGTGTCCGACGAGCAGCGCCAGGCCCGCGAGAGCGGAGTTGCGCTCTCCGTAGCCCAGCACGACCGTCAGCATGCCGAGCTGGCTGACGGTGCCGAAGGCGAGGATGCGCTTGAGGTCGGATTCGCGGAGCGCCTGCAGCCCGCCGAGCAGCATCGTGAAGACGCCGAGTCCGATGACCATCGGGCGCCACGGGTCCTCGTGGGCGAAAGCCGGGGCGAGGCGGGCGATCAGGTAGATGCCCGCCTTCACCATCGCCGCCGCGTGGAGGTACGCGCTCACGGGCGTGGGTGCGGCCATCGCACCCGGAAGCCAGAAGTGGAAGGGGAAGATCGCCGACTTGCTCAGCGCGCCGACGAGGGTGAGCGCGATGGCGATGTTCAGCAGCGCGCCGTCGGGGGCCGGTGAGGCGACGATCGTGCTCAGGCTCGTCGTGCCGTAGAGGACGACGAGCATGACGACGCCGATGAGCATCACGAGTCCGCCGAGGGTCGTGACGAGCAGAGCCTGCAGGGCCGCGCGCCGGCTCGCGCCGCGCGCGTTGTAGAAGCCGATCAGGAGATAGGAGAGGACGCTCGTGATCTCCCAGAACATCACCAGCACGACGATGTCGTCGGTCAGGACGAGGCCGTACATGGCGCCGGCGAAGGCCAGCAGCACGGCGGAGAACTGCCCGACACCGACCTTCTTGCCGTCGAAGTACCAGCGGCAGTAGATCATCACGAGCGCGCCGACGCCCGTGACGATGAGCGTCATGATCCACGCGAGGGTGTCCATCCGCATCGACAGCGCGATGTCGAGCTGGGGGATCCAGGCGTATGACTCGAACGGAATGCCACCGCTCAGGATCTCAGGAGCGCGGCGGGCCGCATCGACGAATGCCGCGATGGGCAGCAGGGCTGCGACGAAGAATGCGCGGGCGCCGATCCGCTTGATCAACCACGGCAGAACCAACGGAAGAACCGCGAACGCACCGAGGAAGATCAGCAACAGGCCTCCTCTGGGCGTGGGGGGTCGTGTCATCCATCTTACCGACAGGATGACGGTCCTGCGCCCCGCGATCTAAGATTCGGCGGCGACCGGCGCCGTTGTGTTCCCGATGCGGAACGTACTGGTGAACCACTGCGAGTCGGGCGTGTCGCCGCCGAGCAGCGCGGCGACGGCCTCGCCGGCAGCGCGCCCCTTCTGCCACGCGGGCTGCACGAGGGTGGTCAGCTCGTACGGTGCGAGGCCGTCGACGACGATGCCGTCGAAGCCCGTGATGCTGACGTCGTCGGGCACCCGCAGACCGGCCTCCTCTGCGGCGCGAAGGACACCGACGGCCAGCAGATCGCTCTGGGCGACGATCGCCGTCGGGCGGGGACCGTCGCCGCCGAAGAGGGCGCGACCGACCGCGGCGCCGGCGTCGATCGAGCTGTCGACGGCGGCGTAGGCGGCGGCATCCGGGAAGACGTCGCGGAATCCGGCGAGCCGGTCGGCCACCACGTCGACCGACGCCGTGCTCTCGTCGTCGCGCGAGAGCCAGCCCGACTCCGATCCCCACCGCACCGGCATCGTGACCGCGACGACGTTCGTGTGCCCGAGGTCGCGCACGTGCTCGGCCGCCAGACGCTGAGCCTCACGGTTGTCGAGCGCGATGCGGGGCACCCCCTCTCCCCCGTCACCCTCGATGACGACGACCGGGATGCCGCGGGCGCGCACGCTCGCGAGATGATCGCGCAGCAGCGCGCTGCATCCGATCAGCACGGCGGCGTCGATGGGAGCCGTCATGAGCGTCGGCTCGCCCGCGACGACGCTGCCTTCGCGCAGCAGCAGCAGGCCGGCGCCGATGGGGGCGACCGCGTCGGCGAGCGCGTCCATCGTCGTGCGCATGACCGGGTCGCCGAAGACGCTGCCGAGCCGGCCGCCGCTGACCACCCCGATGATCCCGCTGCGTCCGCGCCGGAGCGACGCCGCGCGCGGGTCGGGTCCGAGGTATCCGAGCTCGGCGGCGGCCGCGAGGACCTTCGCGCGGGTCGCTTCGCTCACGGGAGTCTTGCCGCTGAAGACGACGGATGCCGTCGACGGCGAGACCCCGGCCGCATGCGCGACGTCCGAGATGGTGGGCCGACGTGCGTTCACGCCCCGATCGTACCTGGCCGTAGTGCAACATCGAATCGATTCGGTACGCTGACCCGGTGACCGATGTGCTCTCCCGTTCCGTCTACCTGCGCTGGCGCAACGCCGTCTTCGCGATCTTCGCCGCGAGCGGCCTGAGCATCGCCACCTGGGCCGCGCGCGTACCCACGATCAAAGAAGACCTCGGCATCGAGAACCGTGAGATCGGTCTGGCGCTGCTCGCGATGGGGATCGCCTCGATCCTCGGGCTCTCGGCCAGCTCGGTCATCATCGCCCGGCTCGGCACCCGCACCGGCATGTTCGGCGTGCTGATCACCCTGTCGATCGGCCTCGCGATCCTCGGACTCGGCAGCGGCTTCTTCCACTCCTACGCGATGCTCATCGTCGGGCTCGCGCTCTTCGGGTTCGGCAACGGGTGCCTCGACGTCATGATGAACGTCGACGGCGCGGCCATCGAGACGCAGTCGGGCAAGACGATCCTCCCGCTGTTCCACGCCTTCTTCAGCTTCGGAACCGTGATCGGCGCCGGGCTCGGCGCCATCGCCGCGGGCCTGCGCATCGGCGTCGCCATCCATGCCGTCACCATCGCCGCGCTCATCGTCGTCTTGGCGATCGTCGCGATCGCGAACGTCCCCCGCCGGGCGGTCACGGATGCCGTCGCCGCCGATTCCGCGGGGCCGGAAGCGGCGCCTGGCGACTCCCCCGCGCGCGGGTGGCGTCAGCGACTCGCGGTCTCGCTGTCGGCCTGGCGCGAGCCGCGGACCTACACGCTCGGCATCATCATGCTCGGCATGGCCTTCGCCGAGGGCGGTGCGAACGACTGGCTGGCGCTCGGCGTGGTCGAGCACGAGGGCGGAACCGCCGCCATCGGCGCCGCGGCCCTCACCGTCTTCAGCGTGTCGATGACCGTCGTTCGCGTCTTCGGCGGACCCCTCGTCGACCGCTTCGGCCGCGTCGCGACGCTGCGCGTGCTCGCGGTCGCCGCGACAGCCGGCATCCTGCTGTTCATCCTCGCCCCGAACCTGCCGCTCGTCTTCGTCGGCGCGGCACTGTGGGGCATCGGGGCGTCGCTCGGCTTCCCGCTCGGGATGTCCGCCGCCGCCGACGACCCCGCCCGCGCAGCCGCGCGCGTGAGCGCCGCCGCCACGATCGGCTACGTCGCGTTCCTGTGCGGACCGCCGATCCTCGGGTTCATCAGCGACCACATCGGCCTGCTGCCGACACTGTTCATCCTCGTGGTGCTGGTGGCGGCATCCGGTCTCGCCTCGTCGGCCGCGAAACCGCTGCCCGGGGCCAAGGTCGGCGCCGGCCGCCACTGACCCGTCCCGCGCTCTCACGCGGCGAGGTCCCGCTTGGGCCGGGTACCCCGCCGCCTTTCCCGGCCGAACTGGGACCTCGGTTGATGCCGGGCAGCCGGGTGGGCTGGGCTGGGCTGGGCTGACAGCTTCACCGCCGATCCGGTTGAGTGGACGGATGACGTCGCTCTCGGTGTTCGAGATGGTGCCCGTGGCGGACCGAGTCGCCGAGGCCGATCTCGTCTTCGCGCTCCGCGATGCGAATCCGGTGTCGCCCGGGCACACGCTGGTCATCCCGAAGCGGCGGATCGCGAGCTGGTTCGACGCGACCGGGGACGAGCTCCGCGAAGCGACGCGCCTCATCACCCTGATCAAGACGCAGCTCGACGAGAGTCACCGCCCGGATGGGTACAACGTCGGGTTCAACGACGGCGTCGCCGCCGGACAGACGGTCTTCCACGCCCACATCCACGTGATTCCGCGCTTCGCCGGCGACGTCGCGGATCCGCGGGGCGGGGTGCGGCACGCCGTGATCGGCAAGGGGCACTACTGACCGGTCCCGTTGGGCCGTGCCGTCTACAGGCTCAGCCGGGTCTGCGCCCGGATTGCGGCGCCACAACAGCCGCTCAGCCTGTCGACGGCACAGCGGATCCGGAAGCGACGAGGCTCGCAGGTTGCGCGAGCGGAGCCAACCCTGTCCCGTGTACAGGCTCAACCGCGGCTGTGGCCGGCCTGCGGCCCCCTCGCATCCACTGAGCCTGGTGACGGCACCGCTGATGCCCGCGCTCCGAGGCTCACGGGGTGCCGGCGCGGCACACCCGGGCGGACGCCCGAGCCCCCCTGCCATATGGCGACGCGGGCCGCCTGAGGAGCTGCGCCGTCCCGTCGACAGACTCAACCGTGCTCAATGGCCGCCAGTGGGGCTTCAACGGCAGTTGAGCCTGACGACGGGACAACCGGCGGTCGACGACACACCCAGCCACGACGGGACAGCCCACGCAGGACGGCACAACCCGCGGATGCGGGCGCGGCCAGCTCACGACTTGGGCGGCCGCACCCCCATGCCGCGAAGCAGAACGCGCACCGCGTCGACGAGGGAGCCAGCCGGGACGGGCGCGGCGAGCGCGTCGGCTGCTGCACCATCCAGCAGCCAGCGGATCGCGCGAGCCTGGCCGGCGCACCTCGCCGGGTCGGCGTCGAACGCCAGGGCGAGATGCCGCCTGAGGAAGTCGTCGATCGCCGCGGTCTCGGCGGCGAGCGCGTCGCGGACGGGCTCGAGCCGTTCGACGTCGCCGATCGCCCGGACGAGCCCGGGGTACAGCTCGTCGGCGAGTTCCCCCTCGACCTGCGCGGCATAAGCCAGAACGGCATCCGCGCCTGCGGCTCTTCCGGTGATCTCCGCGAGCGCTCGAGCCGTCTCCGCACGCCCCAGCTCCAGCACTCCAACGAGGAGGTCGAGCTTCGTCGGGAAGTAGTGGAACAGTGTGCCCGACGACACTCCGGCGCGACGGTAGATCGACGCAGTGGTGGCGGCCGCGTATCCGGATGCCGCGAACTGGGCGGCCGCAGCATCCAAGATCACCCCACGCCGCTCTTCGAAGCGTTCGGGGTCGCGGCGGCGTGGCACGGGAGCCACGATAGCCTTCCGATCGTTACTAGAGCACACACTCTAGAGCAGCTAGTCTGCATTCGTGGAACCGGAATCGAACTCCGTCGCGGCACCGCGATCGCAACGCACGCGCGCCCGCGCACGCGCGTGGGTCACCGCGCTCGTGGGCATCGGGCTCGCGTGGTCGCCGATGTGGCTGCCGCCCATCCTCCGCACCGCCGGAGCCGACCCGCGTCCCTTGCTCGCGGCGATCGGGCTCGCGGGACCGGCGGCCTCGATCTTCTGGAACTTGCTCGCGACGGCGCTCGTCCTTGCGTGGGTCTTCGGTGTCGAGCGGAGCCGGCTCACGTCGATCCGCATCGTTCGGCCGACAGGAAAAGACCTCGAGTGGGCACTCATCCTCTTCGGCGGTGCGATGACCTGGAGCTGGCTCGCGCAGCTCATCCGTCCGCAGGCGGCGCCCGACTCGGGCTCGGCGACCATCGCCGCCCTCCCCGTCCTGACCGTCGTCGCGATGATCCTGAGCGCCGCGATCTGCGAAGAGATCCTGTTCCGCGGCTATCCGCTGGAACGGTTGACCCAGCTCACCGGGCGACGCTGGGTCGCCGTCGCCACGACGCTTCCGTTCTTCGTCGTGCCACATCTGTTCACCTTCGGAATCGAGTGGCTGCTCTCCCACGCGAGCGGAACCGTGGCGATCTACGCGCTGTACCTCTGGCGCCGCAACCTCGTCGCCTGCATGGTGCTTCACGCCGCCGTGAACGCACCGATCCTCATCCCGACCGTCGCCGCGCATCTGCGATGAGCGCGCCGAGCGCTTAGGCTCGACGGGTGCGTCTGGTCATCGCCCGCTGCTCCGTCCAGTACACGGGGCGCCTCAATGCTCACCTTCCGCTGGCTACTCGGCTGCTGGTGCACAAAGGCGACGGCAGCCTGCTCGTGCACTCCGACGGCGGGTCGTACAAGCCCCTGAACTGGATGAGCCCGCCGTGCACGCTCACCGTCGAGACGCCGGAGGACGATCCGGATGTCGAGGAGCAGGTCGTCGAGCAGTGGCGGGTGACCCACGCGAAGTCGGGCGACACCCTCGTCGTGCGCATCTACGAGATGATCCACGACTCGTCGCACGAGCTCGGCGTCGACCCCGGTCTGATCAAGGACGGCGTCGAGGCCGATCTGCAGCGCCTGCTCGCCGAGCAGGTCGAGGTCATCGGTGAAGACCTGACGCTGGTCCGCCGCGAGTTCCCGACCGCGATCGGACCGGTCGACCTGCTGCTGCGCGACCCCGCGGGCGGAACGATTGCCGTCGAGGTCAAGCGCCGCGGCGACATCGACGGCGTCGAGCAGCTCACGCGCTACCTCGAGCTGCTCGGCCGCGACCCGCACCTCGCGCCCGTGTCGGGCGTGTTCGCGGCGCAGGAGATCAAGCCGCAGGCGAAGGTGCTCGCCACCGACCGCGGCATCCGCTGCGTCACGCTCGACTACGACGCCATGAAGGGCATCGAGTCGGGCGCACCGCGCCTGTTCTGATCCGTCCGCGCCGCGGACCCACCGCTTCGCTCGCGCCGCCTAGGCTTCGCGCATGGAAGACGCATCCGACACGGTCGAGGAGTTCCGCCGGCAGGAGCTGCGTTTCGAGAGCGAGCTCAATGGGATCGTGGAGTACGGGTGCGACCTCTTTCGGGGCGAAGCGCGTGAACTCGGGATCTGGCTGAGTGGACGGGATCGCGTGGACATCGACCAGCGTGTGGCTCCACTCGTCGAGGACGTGCTGCGCCGTCTCCCGGCGCTCGTCGCCCTCATCGGCCCGCGTCCACCGTCCGAGCTCGCCTCCATCGCGGTCTCGCCGGGTCGTGCCGCGCTGACGTTCTGGGAGGACGGCGTCAACAACGAGTTCACCGCCGTGTTCCTCGACCTCGGCGCGGATGCCGCGCAGCGGTGGTCTTTCGTCGGCTTCGACACCTGATCTGCGCCGACGCTTGATCCCGCGCCGATGACGAAGGCGCACCCGGCCGGTATCGGTCCGGATGCGCCTCGCGCCATTCCGTCAGGAACCGAGCTTCGACAGCTCCTCGAATTCGTCGTCGGTGAGCTCGATCTCCGCGCCGCGGAGGTTGTCTTCGAGGTGCGCGACGCTCGAGGTGCCGGGAATCGGCAGCATCACCGGCGAGCGCTTGAGCAGCCAGGCGAGCGCGATCTGGGCCGGGGATGCCTGCTTGCGCTCGGCGAGCTCGCTGAGCGGCGAGTCGGCACCGGTCAGGCCGCCGGTCGCGAGCGGGAACCACGGGATGAAGCCGATGCCCTGCTCCGTCGACCAGTCGAGCAGCTCCTCGGCATCCCGCTTCTGCAGGTTGTAGAGGTTCTGCACCGAGACGATCGTCGCGATCTGCTGCGCGGCCTTCACCTCATCGACGGTGACCTCGGAGAGTCCGATGTGACGGATCTTGCCCTCGTCCTGGAGCTTCTTCAGCTCGCCGACCTGGTCTTCGAGGGGAACCTGCGGGTCGATGCGGTGGAGCTGGAAGAGGTCGATGCGGTCGAGACCGAGGCGGCGGAGGCTCATCTCGGCCTCCTGACGCAGGTACTCCGGGCGCCCGAGCGGCGGCCACTCGTTGGGTCCGGTACGCGTGAGTCCGGCCTTCGTCGCGATCACGACGTCGTCGCCGTAGGGGTGCAGCGCCTCCTTGAGGAGCTCCTCGGCGACGTAGGGGCCGTACGAGTCGGCGGTGTCGAAGAAGTTGACGCCGAGCTCGACGGCGCGCTTGAGCACGCGGATCGCCTCGTCGTGATCCTTCGGCGGACCCCAGACGCCGGGGCCGGTGAGCTGCATCGTGCCGTAGCCGAGGCGGTTGACCTCGAGGTCGCCGCCGATGCGGAAGGTGCCCGAAGCGTGGGCTGAGGACGTGCTGGATGTCGTCATGAGGATGTCAGCGCGCGGGAGCCGCGAGACATTCCCGCCACCCGCATAGCTACCCGGCGGGTCTCATAGGCGAGAACCATAATGGGGCGGTGCCGAAGATCACCGCTGCGACCGTCGCAGAACACCGCGTCGCTCAACACGGAGCCCTCCTCGCCTCGGCGAAGGCGATCATCGCCGAGGCCGGGGTCGCCGCCATCACCCCCCGTTCGGTGTGCGAGCGGGCGGGCCTGTCCCGGTCGAGCTTCTACGAGTACTTCCCGTCGAAGGACGACCTCCTCGCCGCGATCGCGATGCAGGCGTTCGAGGAGTGGGGTGCGGAGCTCGAGGCCGCGATGGATGCCGCAGCCCCCGGCCGCGCTCGCCTGCACGCGTACGTGACAGCGACGATCCGGATGACGGCCGACGGCAAGCACACGCTCGCCACGGGGCTTCAGCAGACCGACATCTCACCGAAGAACGTCGAGGCGATCATGGCGATGCACGACGCCCTGACGGCGCCGTTGCGTCACCTTCTCGAGGAGCTGGGAATCCCGGATGCCGCAACCCGTGCGGCGCTCGTTCAGGGCGTCATCACCGCCGGCATGCAGCTCGTGGAGCACGGGGTCGACCCCGATGACGTGACCGCGGGAGTCATCGGGGTTCTCGACAGGGGCGTGCACAGCGAAATTTGACCTCGTCCAAAGTTAGTGACACACTGTCAGGAAGATGCCGACATTGTGTCGGCTCAGTGGTGCCCGCCACCTTGCTCCTTTTAGGACGTGATGATGTTCCTCGCTGTGCGCGAACTGCGGTTCGCCCGAGGCCGGTTCACACTGATGGGTGTCGTGATCGCTCTGATCGCCGTGCTCGTCGTGCTGCTCTCGGGCCTCTCTTCCGGTCTTGTGAACGACGGAGTCTCGGGACTCAAGTCGATGCGCGCCACCGCCTTCGCCTTCGACGAAGGCACGATCACCGATAACGCCTTCAGCCGCTCGCTCGTCGACGGCGAGCAGCTCGCCACCTGGCGCGACGCCGACGAGGTCGCCGAGGCCGAGCCCATGGGCGTGAGCATCGTCAATGGGACGATCGGTGACGACGAGCAGATCGACCTCACCCTGTTCGGGATCGAGCCCGGCGGCTTCCTCGACCCCTCCGTCTCCAGCGGCACCTCTGTGGGCGATGACCTCGCCGGCATCGTCGTCTCCGAGCCGCTGGCTGGCGAGGGCGTCGAGATCGGCACCGTGATCACGCTCGACCGCATCGGCCTCGAGCTCACCGTCGTCGGCTTCACCGAGGGCCAGGCGACCTTCGGCCACGTCGACGTCGCCTACCTCCCGATCGACACCTGGCGTCTGATCGCGTCGAACACCGCTCAGCCCGGAGCCCCGACGGCCGACCAGATCGCGACTCTCGATTACGACTACTCCAGCGTGGTCGCGGTCGAAGCGCCCGCCGAAACGGACCTCGCGGTCATCGACGAAGCGGCCGGCACGATGTCGATGTCGCGCACCGAGTCGTTCAACGCCTCGCCCGGCTACGAGGCCGAGACGCTCACGCTGATGATGATCCAGGTCTTCCTCTACGCCATCTGCGCGCTCGTCGTCGGCGCGTTCTTCACCGTCTGGACGATCCAGCGCACCGGTGAGATCGCCATCCTCCGCGCCGTCGGCGCCTCCCGCGCCTATCTGCTGCGCGACAGCATGGCCCAGGCCGCGATCCTCCTCGTCGGGTTCACGGCGATCGGTATCGGCACCGGCGTCGGGCTTGGCGCCCTCATGCCCGACGCGATGCCCTTCAACCTCGAGGCCGGACCGATCGCGATCGCCAGCGTGCTCACGATCACCCTCGGACTCGTCGGCGCCGCCGCGGCGGTGCTCCGGATCTCCCGCGTCGACCCCCTCACCGCCCTCGGAGGACAGCGATGACCACCCCCACTCGCACCCGCACCGCCGCTGACACACGCACCGCCGCCCTCGACATCCGCGACGTCACCCTCGAGCGTGGAGACGGCGACACCCGCATCCGCGCTCTCGACAATGTCTCGCTGACGGTCGCCCCCGGTGAGATCGTGGCGATCGTCGGACCGTCCGGCTCGGGCAAGTCGTCACTGCTCGCGGTGGCCGGCGCTCTGACGACCGCCGACTCCGGCACCGTGCAGGTCAACGGCACCGATCTCGGGCGTCTGGGAAGCAACGCCGCCGCGCGGTTCCGCCGCGACAACATCGGGTTCGTGTTCCAGTCGGGCAATCTGATCCCGGCCCTCTCCGCGGCCGATCAGCTCCGCCTTGCCGGACGGATCGCCCGCAACGCGTCGGTCGACCCCGCGCCACTCCTCGACGCGGTGGGAATGAGCCACCGGGCGAACCACCGGCCCGGTCAGCTCTCCGGCGGCGAGCGCCAGCGGGTCGGCATCGCCCGCGCCCTCGTCAACTCACCGGCACTTCTGCTCGTAGATGAACCGACCGCGGCCCTCGACCGTGCCCGCAGCCACGAGGTCGTGCAGCTCCTCGCCGATCAGGCGCACCGCGCCGATGTTGCCGTCGTCATGGTGACCCACGACCACGACGTGCTCGAACACTGTGACCGCGTGCTGGAGATGGTGGACGGCACCCTCGCGCCGTACTCCGCGTCATCGCGCACATAGGGTGGGACCTATGACCCGATCGCCGTTCTCCTGCGTGCTGTGGGACATCGACGGCACAGTCGTCGATGCGTCCGAAGGCATCCTCCGCCGCCTCACCATCACGCTCGAGCACTTCGGCCACCCCGCGCCGACGCGCGAGGAGCTCATCCACTGGATCGGCCCGCCGATGCACGAGTCGTTCCAGACGAACCTCGGGATGACGCCCGAGAAGGCCACCGAGGCGGTCTCGTTCTACCGCGTGCTCGGCAAGGCCGACGGCTACACGACCGGTGCACGTCTCTACCCCGGCGTCGCCGACCTCATGGTCGAGCTGAATGAGGCGGGCGTGCCGCAGTCGACGGCGAGCTCGAAGCCCGAGATCCAGGTGCGCGCACTCATGGAGCACTTCGGCCTCGCACCGCGGCTGCGCGAGATCGTCGGAGCCACGAGCGACGAGAAGACGCTGAGCTCGAAGTCGGACATCGTGGCCGAAGCTCTCCGGCGTCTGACCGCCGATGGTGTCGACGTGTCGCGACCCGTTCTCATCGGAGATCGCCACCACGACGTCGAGGGCGGCGCTGCGAACGGCGTCCCCGTCATCTTCGTGTCGTGGGGCTTCAGCACCCCCGACGAGGCGAACGGCGCGATCGCCGTGGCATCCGACATCGACGAGCTGCGTACGCAGCTGCTTCCTGCCGGCTGAGCGTCGAGGCACTCCCCATTCGACGCCCGGGCTGCGTGCCAGAAATGCAGCGCCCGGGCGTCGACGGATCCCCCCGGATACGTCACGCGATGCGTGACGGGATAAGCGTACTGATCTTCGCCGCGCACCGATACCCATAAATGAGACGGATTTCATCCGCGTAGCGTGCCGGTGTGACTCACGTGGATCTCCGCCCCTTCGACGATGACGACGCGGATGCCGTCTTCGAGATGATGCGCGACCCGGATGCGGTCGCGCAGGCCGCGTTCACCGCCGACGACCCCTCCGACCGGGCAGCGTTCGACGCGTGGCTCGAGCGCCACCGCGCCGACGACCGGGTCTCGATGTTCGTCGTGACCGACGACGGCGGCTTCGCCGGCACCGCCGCGGCCTTCACCGTGGACGGCGACCGCGAGGTCACCTTCTGGATCACCCGCCATGCGCAGGGTCGCGGTGTCGCCTCCGCCGCCCTGCGACTGCTGGTCGCCCGCGAGGCGGAGCGCCCGCTCTACGCGCGGGTCGCCGCCGACAACGCGGCATCCATCGCCGTCCTCACCAAGAACGGCTTCAGTGAGATCCGCCGGCAGCGCGCCTACGCCCCCGCCCGCGGCGAGGAGATCGACGAGCTCGTGTTCGCCCTGCCGCCCACGCTCGACGGGATCTGACGCGACAGCTCGAAATCGGCGCGCAGGCAGGACCCGAAACTGAGACGGCGAGCGTTCCCTGCGGGCGCTGACATCGCCCCCGGAGGCCAGCGGGAGCCACCACCATCGCGCCCGTCGCTGCTTGGTGAGCCGTCCCTGATAGGCAGCTCCCCGACAGTGAGCTCTAGCGCCGGCCACCAGGACGGGCAGCCCGAACCCGCTCGATCAATCACCCAGGCTCACTGGGTTCTCGTGCGAACCCCACGGGAGACGGCGGTCGGTCATACCGCGACAGCAGCCATAGATCGAGCGAGTCGCGAGGAACACGCCGCCCCGCTGCAACGGGACGGCTCACAAGCCCTGAGAAGTCAGGCCTCATCCAGAGCACTGACTGTACCGGCGTCAGCAGCCGCGCACCAGCGGCAATCCTCCTCACGGCACCTGACACCGAAAGAAGGAGTTCTCATGGGAACCGTTCACCGCTCCGCCAAGACCGGCCGTTTCGTGTCGAAGGCAACCACCGCCCGCTGGCCCGATAAGACCACCACCGAGCGGGTGGGCTCCGGCACCAGCAACTCGACGACGGTGCACCGTTCGGCCTCGTCTGGCCGGTTCGTGACCGAGTCGACTGCCAAGCGCAACCCGGATGGAACGATCAGCCAGCGCGTCTGATCCCCGCTCGGAGGCCCGCACGCTCAGGCGTGCGGGCCTCCGTCATGCGTGAGGTGCTGC
Source organism: Microbacterium sp. Yaish 1 (assembly GCF_002245215.1). Taxonomy (GTDB): domain Bacteria; phylum Actinomycetota; class Actinomycetes; order Actinomycetales; family Microbacteriaceae; genus Microbacterium. The sequence goes on along the minus strand of NZ_NPMR01000001.1, from coordinate 1,443,887 downwards.
CATGTCAGACGAGCTCGCTCACGAGCTGCTCGATACGCGCACGGATGTCGTCGCGGATGGGGCGGACAGCGTCGATGCCCTGCCCGGCGGGGTCGTCGAGCTTCCAGTCCTCATAACGCTTGCCGGGGAAGAAGGGGCACGCGTCGCCGCAGCCCATGGTGATGACGACGTCGGAGGCCTGCACGGCTTCGGTGGTGAGAACCTTCGGCTGTTCCGCGGTGATGTCGATGCCAAGTTCGGCCATCGCCTGAACAGCGGTGGGGTTGATCTGGTCGGCTGGCATGGACCCGGCGGAGCGGACTTCGATGCGGTCGCCGGCGATGTCGCGGAGGAATCCGGCGGCCATCTGTGAGCGGCCGGCGTTGTGGACGCAGACGAAGAGGACGGAAGGCTTGGTGTCGGTCATGGTGGCTCCGGTCAGCGGGTGGAGGTGAGTGTGGCAAGCAGGGCGTCGACGCGTTGGGCGATGTCGTCGCGGATAGCGGCGACGCCTTCCGCGGAGGCGAGGGCGGGGTCACCGACGGTCCAGTCCTCGTAGCGGACGCCGGGGATGATGGGGCAGACATCGCCGCAGCCCATGGTGATGACGACGTCAGCTGCGCGGACTGCGTCATCGGTCAGCGGTTTCGGGAACCGCGGCTCGTCGTAGCCCACGGTCAGCTCATCGATGAGGGGCTGCACGTGGGGGTGGATCTCGGCGGCCGGGGTCGATCCGGCTGAGCGCGCCACGACGGCGCCGCCCGAGCGCTGATTCACCAGCGCCGCAGCAAGCTGGGAGCGGCCCGCGTTTGCGACGCAGACGAACAGCACTTGCGGCCGTCCATGCGCGCGGTCACGGGTGATGTCGATGAGGCGCTGGCGCGCGAACCGCTCGGTGAGAGATAGCAAATGGTTCTTCACCCGGGCGCTCTTGGCCAGGCCCGTGTAGGACTCGCGGACGATGGTTGCCACCAGGCTGCCGTTGAGCTGGGGGTAGTCCTGACTGAGCGCTTCGGCCAGGTGGGTGAGGGCGTCGTCAACATTCTCGAGGCCCGCATACTCTGCGCGAGCGGGGGCGATGGCGGCGGGCGCGAACGAGTCCAGCAGTGTTGTCACGGCCGGGCGGAGCGCCGGGTCGATTCGGTACCAGACCCACGTGCCACGTCGCTCGGAGGTGAGCACGCCGGTGTCGCGGAGAACTTTGAGGTGGTGCGACACGGTGGGCTGGGACACCTCGGCCAGTTCCGCGAGGTCACACACACACGATTCGCCGCGCGCGTCGGTCGCGATCGCGGACAGCATCCGCAACCGCAGCGGATCGGACAGCGCCTTCAGTGTGGTGGCGATCGCCGCGGCCGCGTCGTCTCCGATCGCGTGCGTTGGGGACGGGGCACAGGTGTCGTCTGTGGCGGTCGTGGGGGCGCTCATCATCGAGTCCTTTCCAGGGCGGGTTCGGGAATCGCATAGGGGTCGGCGTGGAACCATGCTCGCGCGGCCCACAGGGAGACGTAGACCAAGCCGACGAGCACAGGAACCTCGATCAGCGGTCCAACCACACCGGCGAGGGCCTGCCCAGACGTGGCACCGAAGGTGCCGATCGCGACGGCAATGGCGAGTTCAAAGTTGTTGCCCGCCGCGGTGAATGCAAGCGTCGATGAACGGGCGTAGCCCAGCCCGAGGGTCTTTCCGGTGATGAGGCCGGCGAACCACATGACGGCGAAGTACACCAGCAGCGGGACTGCGATCCGCACGACGTCGAGCGGCCGGGAGGTTACCTGTTCCCCCTGGAGGGCGAACAGCAGCACGATTGTGAACAGCAGCCCGTACAGCGCCCACGGCCCGATCGTGGGCAGGAACGAGCCCTCGTACCAGGCGCGGCCCTTGCGGCGTTCCCCGATAAGACGGGACGCGAACCCGGCGACCAGTGGCACGCCGAGGAAGATCAGCACGTTGAGTGCGATCTGCCACACGGACACGTCCAGGCCTTGGCTGTCGAGGCCGAGCCAGCCGGGGAGAACGGTGAGGTAGAACCAGCCGAGGATCGAGAAAGCGATGACCTGGAACACCGAGTTGATCGCGACGAGCAGGGCGGCCGCTTCCCGGTCGCCGCAGGCGAGGTCGTTCCAGATCACGACCATGGCGATGCAGCGGGCGAGGCCGACGATGATCAGCCCCGTCCGGTACTCGGGCAGGTCCGGCAGGAACACCCACGCCAGGGCGAACATCAACGCCGGCCCAGCGATCCAGTTCAGGGCCAGCGACGAAACGAGGAGCTTCTTATCGCCGGTGACGGCGGCGACCTTGTCGTAGCGGACCTTCGCGAGCACCGGGTACATCATGATCAGCAGCCCGAGCGCGATCGGGATCGAAATCCCGCCGAGCTCGAGGTGTGACAGCAGCTCGGACAGCCCCGGGACAAACCGGCCGAGGAGAATGCCGCCGGCCATCGCCAAGCCGATCCACAGCGGCAACCAACGGTCGAGGGTCGAGAGGCGGCGAGTTGCGGGCACTGCGTTGCTCACGCGAAAGCCTCCGCCGAAGCGAGCGCGGGGATGTCGAGCGCGGCGAGGTAGTGCTGAGCGTCCTGTGCGGCCGCGCATCCAGTGCCGGCGGCCGTGATCGCCTGCCGGTAGGTGTGGTCAACGAGGTCGCCGGCCGCGAACACCCCGGTGAGCGAGGTGCGCGTGGAGGGGTGCTCGACCAGCACGTACCCATCGGCGTCCGTCGCGACCTGTCCAGCGACCAGCTCGGAACGGGGATCGTGGCCGATCGCAACGAACACGCCCGCCACAGGAAGGTCACGCTCGGCCCCGGTGATGGTGTCGCGGAGACGAACTCCCTGCACCTTCTCGTCGCCCTGCAAGGCTGCGACCTCGCTGTTCCACGCGACGTCGATCTTCGGGTCCTCGAGCACACGCTGCGCCATGATCCTCGACGCCCGGAACGAGTCCCGGCGGTGAACAACGGTCACCTTCCGCGCGAACCGCGTGAGGAACAGAGCTTCCTCCATGGCCGAGTCACCGCCACCGACCACGAGGATGTCCTGGTCCCGGAAGAAGAACCCATCGCACGTCGCACACCACGACACGCCATGACCCGACAGGCGCTCCTCGTCGGCAAGCCCCAGCTTCCGGTACGCCGACCCCATGGTGAGGATCACCGCGCGGGCGTGGAACGTGTGCCCGGCGCCGGTCTCGATGACTTTCGTGTCGGATTCGAGATCGACGCGGATCGCGTCGTCGAGGAGGATGCGGGCGCCGAAGCGTTCGGCCTGCCGGCGCATCGTGTCCATCAGCTCAGGGCCCTGGATGCCATCGACGAACCCGGGGAAGTTCTCCACCTCCGTAGTCGTCATGAGCGCACCGCCCGCGGTGACAGAACCCGCAATGACAACGGGGGCGAGCCCGGCCCGCGCCGCGTACACCGCCGCCGTGTATCCCGAGGGGCCCGACCCGACGATGACCAGCTCAACCTCTTGAATCGACATGTATCTATATTGACAGACGCCTATGTAGGGCGCAATTCTGATCATCGACACCACAACGTACCGAGGAGAGCCGCATGAAACCGACCGTCCTGTTCATCTGTCAGCACAACGCCGGCCGCTCTCAGCTCGGCGCCGCTCTCCTCGAGCACCTCGCAGGGGAGCGCTTCACCGCAGCATCCGCCGGTCTCGCCCCGGCCGAGACGGTGAACCCTGCTATCGCCGCGACCGTTGCCGAGCTGGGGATGGACATAATGGGGCGCGTGCCCCGCGCGGTAACGCCTGCTGACTTGGAGGCTGCCGACGTCGTGGTCCTCATGAAGCCCGGGTTGGCGCTGCCCAGCGCTCCGCGCGGGGAGGTTCTGGAATGGTCGTTCCCCAACCCTGAGTCCTGGGATGCCGACGCGGTCCGTCCGCTGCGCGAAGCGGTGTCCAACAAGATCCAGTCGACTCTCCTTACCCACTGAGCTGACAGCAGAAGGGGGGCAGGCCGCCGGCCTGCCCCCCCCTGCGTTCTCATACCGATGCCGGTGCCCGCCCGATCTGCAATGCCGGAGGCGCGCAACACGCCCCTCCTAGCGAAGCCCCGGACGCATCGAACAGCCCTGCGCCGCCGCAAACACCAGTGTCCGGGAGGACGAGCTCGACGCGGCGGGCGGCTGCGCGGTCACCCGCGATTTCAGCTGCAACGCTGCGGACTTGCTCGTACCCGGTGAGCGCGAGGAATGTCGGCGCACGGCCGTAGGACTTCGCCCCGACGAGGTAGAAGTCAGGTTCGGGCTGAGCGAGGTCGGCGGCTCCGGTCGCGGCGACGGAACCACAGGAGTGGACGTTCGGATCGACCTCCGCGGCGATCCGAACCGGCGCCTGCAACGTCGGGTCCAGCTCCAACCGCAGCTCGGAGAGGAACGACAGGTCGGGGCGGAAGCCAGTGAGGACCACCACCCGGTCGGCCGTGAGAGTGCGACCATCCTCGGCGACTAGGACGGGACGCTCACCGTCACGGGTCACATGTTCGATCCGGAACCCCGTGACGAGGGAGACCAGGCCGGCATCGACGTGCTCTTTCGCTTCAATCCCCAGCGCGCCTCGTGCGGGCAGCTCGTCAGCGTCACCCCCACCAAAGGTGTTCCCGACGGCCGCTCGGCGCAGCGCCCAGGTCACCGTCGTCGACGGGTCCCGGCGAGCCATGCGGGCAAGGGCCAGCACGGCCGTCACGGCGGAGTGCCCCGAACCGATGACTACGGTGTGCTTGCCCGCGAAACCAGCACGGTCACGAAAGTCGGGGATGCGGTACGAGAGCAGGTCCGCGGACGCCGCCTCGCCGATGGCGGGGAGCCCGTCAGCTCCCGCCGGGTTGGGGGTCGACCAGGTGCCGGACGCGTCAATCACAGCTCGGGCTTGCATCCGATACTCCTCCCCTCGAGCAGGCGAGACGTGAAGGGTAAACGGCTGATCCCCGCGGCCAGCATCGACAAGGCGGTCCCGGCCGAGCCGCGAAACTCCCGTCACCCGGGCACCGAAGCGAACGCGATCACCCAGGACAGCAGCCAGGGGCGCGAGGTATCTCTCGATCCACTGCACCCCAGTGGGGTACCCCGTCGTCGGAGCCTGCCACCCCGAGCCGTCGAGGAGACGAGCGCCCGCCGCGTCGATCAGCTCAGGCCACTCGGAGAACAGCCGCACATGCCCCCACTCCGCGACCGCAGCCGCCGGAGAAGCGCCAGCCTCGAGCACCACAACAGGCACCCCTCGCTCGACCAAGTGCGCAGCCGCGGCAAGACCCTGGGGGCCCGCACCGATCACAGCCACCGGCAAGACGTTCTTCACAGCACCCTCATCCATTCATTGACGAACATCGATTGATCGAGCATCATCTATACATCGATGATTGTCAATGTGTCATGAGAGGATTGCATGATGACTGCACAGCTCCCGCTTCTCTCCTCGGCGGAAGGCGAAACCTGCTGCTCTGCGGTGACCGGAGCCGTGATCTCGCTCGAAGATGCTGAGCGCACCGCCCGGACATTCAAAGCGCTCGGCGACCCCACGCGCGTGCGCCTGCTGTCTCTGATCGCCGCATCCGCCGATGGGGAGGCGTGCATCTGCGATCTCACCGAGCCCGTCGGCCTCTCGCAGCCGACCGTGTCGCACCATATGAAGCAGCTCGTCGACGCCGGTCTCGTCACCCGCGAGCAGCGCGGCCGATGGGCCTACTACCGCGTCATCACCGACGCTCTCGACGCCGCATCCCGCGCCCTCCGCGCATGAGCGACATCGCCGTACGAGCCCTGACCGAGAGGGACTGGCTCGAGGTTGAAACGATCTACCGTGAAGGCATCGTCGCCGGAAACGCGACGTTCCAAAGCGAACCCCCATCCTGGGCCGACTTCGACCAAGGAAAGCTCCAGGTTGGCCGGCTCGTCGCCACCGATCCCGCCGGCTCAGTCCTCGGCTGGGTTGCTGCGTCCCGCGTCTCTGGACGCGAGGTCTACCGCGGAGTGGTAGAACACTCCGTCTATGTTGCCGATCGCGCCCACGGCCGCGGCGTCGGCACGGCACTTCTCACCTCCTTCCTACGCGCAGCTGACGCCGCTGACATTTGGACGGTGCAAGCAAGCATCTTCCCCGAGAACACCGCCAGCTTGGCCCTCCACGAGCGTGCCGGCTTCCGCCGTATCGGCTACCGCGAACGCATCGCGTACATGACCTACGGCCCCTGGTCGGGCAAATGGCGCGACACGGTACTGGTGGAGCGCCGCCACCCCTGATCTCATCTGAATTCTGCGATCACTCGTTTCCTCAGGGCGAGACATCCCGCTTACCTGGGGTTCAGCCGATAACCCCCTGCTCGATTCGCCGTGATCGATGAAAACACGTTCGCCGCCAGCGACCCGGAGCTCGGCGGCCTGCGCGTTCGGGTCCTGCTCCCGCTTCGAAACTCGGGCGTTGCCGACCTCATGTGCCATGCCGAAAACGTTACTGCTGAGGTTTCGGTGCGAATCGGTTTCGGCGGGGGGTTTCGGCAGGGGGTTTCGGCGGATCGGTCCCCGGCGTGTCGCGCAGCTGCTCGTCGATGTCACGAGCCTGCCGTAAGCGATCGTTTAAAGCCGACCATCGCCAGGTACTTGGTTCACGCTGTGGAGCCAGCTGACCCGGCCGGCATCCCGGCCGCTACGCGCCCAGGGGGTAGGCACCTATCGAGAAACGATCTATCGTTTCTCGATACCTAGTGAAGGAGCGCGATATGAACCGGACCCTGATCGCCACCGCCAAGATCGTCTTCGCCGTACTTGCCCTCATCGGGCTCGCGCTCCAGCTCTTCATCATCCCCGCGAACGTCGCCGGCCTCGCCAGCGCCTACGCGGAGGTCGCCAGCATCGAGCCCGTCATCATCGGGTGGGGAGCTTTCGTCATCGCCTGCGGTCAGGCAGCGGTCATCGTCACGTGGCGCTTGCTCGATCTTGTGCGCGACGACAGCATCTTCACGACCGACGCCTTCGCGTGGGTGCGCGCGCTGACGTGGTGCCCCGCCGCGATCGGGCTCAGCACCCTCGCGATGTTCGTGGTGCTCAACGCCGCGCACGTCACGCCGCCGGCGCTCATGCTCGGCATGCTCGCCGCGATCGGAGTCAGTGCCGCGGCGACATTGATCCTGGCCGTGCTGTTCACGCTGCTTCGGCAGTCCGCGTCCATGCGATACGACCTTGCGGAGGTCATCTGATGCCGATCGTCGTCGACATCGACCGGCTCATGGACGAGCGCGGCATGACCGTCGCTGAATTGTCCGCGGCGATAGGAATCACGCCAGCGAACCTTGCCGTGCTCAAGAACGGTCGCGCGAAGGCCGTCCGCTTCTCCACGCTCTCTGCGCTCTGTGAGGTGCTCTGCTGCCAGCCCGGCGACATACTCCGATACGACAACGCCCCAGCCGGCACGTAGGCTCGGGCCCCCACCGGTGTTCTGCGTCCGGTCGCGAACGCGCGGATGGCGCGATTCGCCGACGCTCGACGGGATCTGACGCGACGGCTCGATGTCGGCGCGCCGGATACTGTTGCATGGATGGGAAGTACTCGCGCTGAGGCCGCATATGTGCGTGCGTTGTCGGCGTTCCGCACCCCCACGCTCGATCTCCTCCACGGCCGCTACGCGCCGTTCGTGGTCGCAACGCTCTCGCTCGTCTTCTCCGTCGACCGGCCGTCCGTCGAGATCTCGGATGCGCACGCCGAAGTCGCCGAGATCCTCGACGAGCTGCGTGCGGCCGGATACGACGAGGACGACCGCGCGCTGCCGGCCGGCACAGCCCGTGAGATCTGCCGCTACTGGGTGCGGGTGGGATGGCTCGTCCCCCAGATCGACGGCGACGTCGAGGTCTACCGGCTGACGGCGCATGCGGTGGGCGCGCTGGAGATCACCGGACGCACCACCGGCGGCCGCACTCGCGTGTCGAACTCGCGCGTCCGCACGCTCCTCGAGGCGGTCGAGCGACTCTCCGACCACGCCGAGACCGACCCAGAAGTGCGCCTCGCGCGCCTCATCCGCGAACGCGACGCGCTCGACGCCGAGATCGCACGCCTGCAGCTCGGGGAGTCCGAGCCGATCGACGACGAGCAGCTGCTCGAAGAAGCCGAGAACGTGCTGCACCTGGCACGTGAGCTGCCCGCCGACTTCACGCGCGTCGCGGAGTCGATCAAGGCCATGCAGCGCGATGTCGTCGCCGACCTCCGGCGCGATGTTCGACCCACCGGCGAAGTGCTGCGCGAGTACCTGCAGCGCGGGCAGTACGTCATGCAGTCCACACCGGAAGGCCGGGCGTTCGCCGGCGCGCTCAGGCTGATCGGCGATCCCGAACGCATCGACAGCCTCACCGATCAGCTGCACACTCTGCTCACGCAGCCCTTCTCGCGCCTGATGGACGCCGAGCAGCGCGCCGAGCTCGACGCGATCGGACGGCGCGTCGAACTCGGCGTCGAAGAGGTTCTGACCGCGCAGCGCCGTGCGTCGCGGGTCATCACCGCGCAGGTGCGCACCCATGACCCCATCCGTGATCGCCACGTCGACGATCTGCTTCGGGATGTCATGGCCGGCCTGCAGGTCTGGACGCACAGCACGTCGTCCGAGGCCACGGTCGACCCGGTCCGCAGCCTGCCGACGGCAGACATCCGCCACCTGCGGCAGTCGACGACCGACATCCGCCCGCCCCGTGCGCCGGCACCGCTGACAGCGTCCGACGAAGACGCGGAGATTCTGGATGCCGACACGCGCGCGTGGGGCGGTCCGCGCTACGCCGAGCTCGAGGCACACGTCGCGGCCCTCGGCGAGGAGTTCGACCTGGGTGAGGCCTTCCTCGCCGCAGACGACGACGTGCGCCGCCCGGTCGACCTGGTCGGCCTCCTCGAGATCGCCCACCGCAACGGCATGCGCGAGGGCGACGACCTCTCGGTGGTCGAGGCGCGTCGCCCGGACGGAACCACCCGGCGCTTCGCCTTCGGGTCCGTGACCGCCCGCACCTCGAAGGAGTCCAACGATGACTGACACCGCCACCCTCGGCACAGCTGAAGACGAGGCCCCGGGCGACGGCGCATTCGTCGAGCCCGCCGCGATGGAGGACGATCTCGGCGAGCTCTTCCCCGGCGATCGCGGAGTTCTCGATCCCGCGGTGCGCCGCGTGCTCGTCCACCTGCTGCAGCGGCGGTTCGTGCTCGCCGACCGCAACCGCGAGGAGTGGACAGCCCTCCTCGACAATCAGCAGCTCGTCGAATCGCGCCTCAACGACCTGTTCGTGCGGCTCGTGATCGACCACGACCGCGGCGTCGCCTACAAGCAACAGGTGCGCTCGGACGAGCTCGATGTTCCGATCCTGCTTCGGGATGCTGCATACACGCGCTCCGAGACCCTCGTCCTCGTGCACCTGCGCACGGTGTACCAGCGGGAATCGGCGGCCGGGGAGCCGGCTGCCCGGGTCGACATCGAAGACGTCGAGCAGACCGTGATGAGCTACTTCGCGGATGCCGAGGGCGACACCGCGAAGCGACAGAGACTCATCCGCAAGGCGATGGACCGGCTCGCCCGCGACGGCATCGTCGACGAGGAGACGACGGGCCGTTTCCGCATCAGTCCGCTCGTCGAGATCGTCCTCAGCGCCGAGAAGCTGCGCGAACTGCGCGAGTGGCTGCGGGACCGGTCGGGGGCGGACGACACGGGTGGCATCACCGCCGAGGAAGACGAAGAAGGCGACGACGAACCTCAGGAGGAGGAGCTGTGACGATGCTCGAGACGCTGTTCGGGCTCATCCCGGCGGCATCCCGCGGCCAGCAGTGGCTCGCCGAAGACCTTCAGCTCATCAACTGGGGCGGCTACGAGGGCGCCCATCGCGTGCGCTTCTCCCCCGGTGCCACTCTTCTGTGCGGTGGCTCGGGGTCGGGCAAGTCCACGCTCATGGACGCGTACATCGCGCTCATGATGCCCCACACCACTCCGTTCAACGGCGCCTCGAACGGTGGCGTCACCGGTCGTCCGCGCGGCTCCGAGCAGCGCAACATCCTCTCCTACGGCCGCGGCAAGATCGACGAGTCGCGCACCGAGGACGGCACGAAGATGACCGTCCTCCGCGGCGACGGCGAAGACACCTGGACCGCCGTCTCGATGACGTGGATCGATCACGACGGGTCGCAGTTCACGGCGTTGCGCGCCTGGTACATCCCGGCCAGCGCTCGCGTGCTCGAAGACACCGTGCGCGTGCGGGCGACGACCGATCGGGCCTTCGACCTCCGCTCGCTCGAACCGGCCGCCGCGCAGCGCCTCTCCGACGCCGCCGTGCGTGACGCCGGCCTGGAGCCCGTGGGAACGGACCGCGAGTTCTCGGCCCGCCTGCACGCGGTGCTGGGCATCGGGGCAGCGGGGGCCGGTGCCAAGGCGATGAGTCTGCTCGCCCGCATCCAGGCCGGGCAGCAGATCACGACCGTCGATGACCTCTACAAGCGTCTCGTGCTCGAAGAGCCCGAGACGATGGAGACGGCCGACGCCGTCGTCGCGCACTTCGACGGACTCGAGAGCACGCGCATGCGCATGCTGACGGCCCGGCAGCAGGTGACCGCGCTCACACCCATCCCGCAGCTGCGCACCAAGATGGCCGCCGCCGCCGAGCGCGTGAACCTGATCGACGAGGTCGGCTCGTTCTCGGATGCCGGGTCGCTCGCCACCCTCTGGCGAGCCGACAGACGCCTGGGGATGCTGCGCGACGTCGAGACCGAGCTGCGCGAACGCAAGACCGCGGCCGAGGTCACGCTTCGCGAGAAGCGTGCTCTCGCAGATGGCGCCGAGGCGGAGCGCGATGGCCTGATCGACGTGCTCCGGCTCTCCGGCGGGGATCGCCTGGCCACGGCGCAGCGCGAACTGCGCGAGGTGGAGCGGCGGCTCACCGACGTCCGGCGACACCGCGAGGCGCTCGACGTTGCCCTCCGCGGTCTGGGCGTCGAACTCTCGAACCGCGACGAGTTCACGGCGTTCATCTCCCGCGCCCGGGCAGAGCTCGCCGACTCCGATGCGAAGGCCCGTGCTCGCTCCGCGTTCGCTGAAGCCGCGTCCACAGCGAAAGCCGCGCGGATCGAGGTCGCAGAACTGGAGGCGGAGGCTGAGCGCGTGGCCTCTCGTCACGGCAACATCCCACCCGCTCTGCACGAGTCGCGCGAGCGGCTCGCGGAGGCCGCCGGGCTCACGACAGCCGACCTTCCGTTCGTCGGCGAGCTCGTCGAGGTGCGCACTGAGTTCGAGCCGTGGCGAGAGGCGTTCAACCTCGCGCTCGGCGGCTTCGCCACGACGGTGCTGATCGATACCGCTCATCTAGGACGGTTCCGGGCGGCGATCGAATCGGTCCACACCCCCGTGCGATTGCGCTTCGAGGGCGTGCACGCCGGCCTGGAGCCGGTCGCCAACCTCGACCCGCAGACCCTGCCCGGGCGTCTCGACTACCAGAGCTCGCCGTTCACCGGCTGGCTGCAGGAGCGGCTCGAGACCCGTCACGGATACGTCTGCGTCGATTCCAGCGCCGAGCTGCCGAAGCACCGCATGGCGCTCACGATCACGGGACAGGTCGCGCAGGGAAACCGCGGCGCGCATGGCGGCCACGGCCGCGAGAACGTCCTCGGTTTCTCGAACGAGCGACGCCGGCACGACGTGGCACGTCTCGTCGACGACGCTCGCCGCCGTCTCGACGACGCCCTGCGGGAGCGGAAGGCCGCCGAGACCGAGCTCGACACGGTCGACTCGCGCCTTGCCGTGTACGCCAAGATCACCGACCTGACCTGGGAAGAGGTCGATGTCGAGGCGGTCACCGCGGGACGGGATCGCTGGATCGGCGTGCAGAGCGACGTCACGGCCGCCAACCCCGAGATCGCCGATGTGCAGCGACGGATCTCCGACATCAAGGACCGGATCGCCCGCCTGCGCGACGAGATCGCCCGCGTGTCGATCGAGCGCGATCAGATCGAGGCGCACTGGGCCGAGGTGATCGACGACGTCGATTCGGATCAGTCCGTGCTCGACGACGCCGAGCGGGCAGGGCGTACTCTCTCCGCCGCACAGTCCGCGTTCCTCGACGAGCGATTCCATCTCGATGGGCCGACCTCGGACGCCAGCCCGTCCGAGGCGCTGAACCGCTTCTCCGCAGCACTCGCGACGGCCGCGCAGCGCCTCGCAGAGGACCGACGGGCGGCCGTCGACGCCCTCGACGAGAGCCGCGATGGCCTGCGACGCATCATGGTGAGCTTCCTCGAGCGGTGGCCGAATCCGAACCTGCTGCCCGACCCCGACACCTCGATCGACGACTTCGAACGCGCTCTCCAGGCGCTCGAGACCAGCGGGCTGCACGAGCTCGAGGCCGAGTGGCGTGACAGCCTCCTCAAACTGTCGGGCAACGACCTCACGAACCTCGACTCGACGCTCAGCCGATCGATCCGCGAGATCCGTGATCGCATCGAGCCGATCAACCGCATCATGCAGGACCTGCCGTTCTACGACGACGACCATCGCCTGCAGATCACCACGCGCGAGAACCAGTCCGAGCCCCGCCGGCGCTTCCGGCGCGAGCTGCGCGAGGTGCGCGGGCTCATCGAGAACGCCACGACCGATGACGAGCGCGAGCACGCCTACCGCCGGATGTCGCGCCTCATCGGGCACATGCGGCGGTCGGCACCCGATTTCGGCGACCTCATCGACGTGCGCAACCACGTTCGCGTGAGCGCCGAGCGCGTGGATGCCGTGACGAAGAAGCACGTCGCGCTGTACGACCACATCGGCGAGAAATCCGGCGGCGAGTCGCAGGAGCTCATCGCCTTCATCGTCGGCGCGGCGCTCCGCTACCAGCTCGGCGACGCCAGCGCCGAGCGCCCCCGCTACGCCCCCGTCTTCATGGACGAGGCCCTCATCAAGGCCGACGCCCACTTCACCAAGCGTGCGATCGGAGCGTGGCGCGGGCTCGGCTTCCAGCTCGTGATCGGCGCCCCGAACGACAAGTACAGCGCGATCGAGCCGCACGTCGACGTCGAGTACGACATCCTCAAGGACACGCGCGGCCGCTCCTGGGCTAAGCCGAAGGTCGCCCTGGAGGCCCCGGCGTCGTAACGGTGCGGGGCATCACCTTCTCGAACCGGAACATCAGCTCCGGCACGTCCTCGTCGACCTCGGGCGAGTGGTCCTCGTCCCCCGGCGCCTCGCCGGGGTGTTCGAGCGGATGCCCGGGGTGGAAGAACTCGACGATGTGGAAGCCGCACACGTTGACGTAGAAGTGGATGTTGCGCACCTCGAAGTGGGGGGTGTGGGTCTCCCAGATCCGGGTGTCCGGGTAGCGCGCCTCGATCGCTCGCCAGGCGGCACGCCCCAGCCCGCGCCCGTGAGCGCCGGCATCGATGAAGAAGAGCTCGAGCGAGCGGCGATCGTCGTCGCCCGCGATGACCGCGCCGCCCACGACCTCGCCCTCCGTCACAATGTCGAACACCCCCGAGGCCGGGTCGTCGAACGAGGCGAACACCTCGCGGTCCGAGGGCGTCGGGACGTCCGCGCTCGGGCCTCTGTCGGTCACGGCGAGCGCGAACGACGCCTGCAGTCGCCGGGCGAACGACATCCGCTCGTTCTCGTCGGCGGGTCTGAGATCGACCTGTCGGACGGCTGCGTTCACGAGGACTCCTTCACTGTCGGCTGGCGGTCATGGTCGGCTCGCGGTGCACCCCAGAGACGTCGCACGAGCAGCGGGCCGCCGATCCCGTGCAGCACGACGCTGCCGAGGACGACCATGCAGGTGGCGGCGAGCACGAGGAAGCCGTCCTCGCCGGGAAGCGCGTTGGCCGCGATCAGGCCGAACACGATGGATGCCGCGCCGCGCGGCCCCATGGCGGCGATGAAGAACCGCTCCTTGGCGGTGGCGTTGCTGCCCCGAAGGGCCAGAGCCACCGGCACGAAGCGGCCGACGGTGAGCGCGACCAGCGCCAGGACGATCGCGGGCCACCAGTCGTAGGTCTCGCTGAGCAGGATGATCGCGGCGAAGCCGAACGCCAGCCAGAGCAGCAGGTTGGCGAGCCAGCTCAGGTCCTCGAGGAGCGCGAGCTCGGCCCGCGGGATGCCGTTGGCCCCTCGTGTGACGCGGATCACGAACCCGGCCACGAAGACGGCCACGAAGCCGTTGCCGTGGAGCATGACGGCCGCCGCGAACACGACGACGGGCGCGGCGACGAAGGCGATCCGCATGCTCTGCGCCTCGGTCCAACCGCGGTCATCGGCGAACCGCGTCGTGACGCCGATGCCGAGGCCGAGGAGTCCGCCTACGACGATCGCGATGACGCCCGCGGGTGCCGCGACGGCGAAGGCTCGTCCCGCGTCACCGGTGTTCCCCGCGCTGGCGAAGGCGAGGGCGCCGAGCAGCAGCGGCGACACGAGGCCGTCGTTGTAACCGCTCTCGACGCTCAACCACCGACGCACCCGAGCGGGCACGCGACTGTCACGAACGAGCGAGGTCTCGGGGGCGAAGTCGGCGGGAACCGCGATGCACGCGATCGCCAGGATCACGGCGATCGACAGACCGAGCGGCAGGATCAGACCGACCGCGAGCACGAGCAGCAGCGACAACGGCAGCCCGATGCCGAGGAGTCGCGCGGGGACGCCCGTGAACTGCGAGCGCAACGAGCCCCGGACATCGAGGGCGTCGACGAAGAGCAGATACGCGAGCACGACCTCCGCCAGCACGAGCGTGACTTTCGACTCCATGAACAGAAGGTTCTGCGTCGGCAGGAGCGCCCCCGCGACGAGGCCGATGGCCGTCATGACGATCGGCCCGTTGACGCTCGCCCGCCGGAACAGACGGCTCCACAGCGCCCAGATGAACAAGGCGAGGCCGATCACGAGCAGAACAGTCGTGGGCATCGGCTCTCCCGGTTCGTCAACACACGGCGCCGCCGGCGGCGACCGCGCGAACGTATCGGCGCGAGATGTGCGCTCGATAAGAGAATCGGGATCGAACGCCGAAGGCCTCCGCCGGTTTCCCGGTCGGAGGCCTTCGTCTCACTGTGCGCGAGGGGGGACTTGAACCCCCACGCCCTTGCGGGCACTGGCACCTGAAGCCAGCGCGTCTACCTATTCCGCCACTCGCGCGAGAACGTGTTTGCACGAACTCAACTTCCCGAGGATATCACGCCGATGGCGGCTCCTGAGCCGCGATCGGAGGCCCAATGCATGGTCCGTTCAGCCTCGCTGACTACGATGAAGCAACCATCCGCCTGCCTGAGGAGCCCAGTGGGACTACTTGACAGCTTCGAGAAGGGTCTCGAGCGTGCCGTCAACGGCGCCTTCGCCAAGACCTTTCGCAGCGGCGTCCAGCCGGTGGAGATCGCCTCGGCCCTCCGCAGCGAACTCGACAAGAAGGCCGCGGTCGTCAGCCGCGACCGCATCCTTGTGCCCAACGCCTTCACGGTGCGCCTGTCCGACAACGACGCCGAGCGCATGAACGCGATCGGGCCGGCTCTCCTCGACGAGCTGCGCGGAATGGTCGAGAAGCACGCGAAGGCCCAGGGGTACTCGTTCTCGGGCGCCGTGACCGTGACGCTCCAGGCCGACCCGCAGCTGTCGACGGGCACCGTCCGCGTCGACTCCAACTCGGACGCGGGCGCCCGCGTGTCGTGGCAGGCCGTGCTCGACATCGACGGGACGCGTCATCCGATCGTCGCAGCCCGCACCGTCATCGGGCGCGGCAGCGACGCCGACATCACCATTCCGGATGCCGGAACCAGCCGCAAGCACGTCGAGATCCTCTGGGACGGCGAGCGCGCCATGGTGCGCGACCTCGGCTCCACCAACGGCACCCAGCTCAACGGCGCGCGCGTCAGCGAGGCCGCCCTGCCGTCGGACGGCGTCGTGCGCATCGGTCGCACCGACATCGTCTTCCGCGTCGTCCCGCAGGCCCAGGCTCCCGCACGTCCGCGGATGTCGGCGGCCGACGCGACCCGCATGTACGACACGCGAGGTGAAGCCCGATGAGTCCGCTCACCCTCCTGCTGCTGCAGATCGGCTTCCTGGTCCTGCTGTGGTTCTTCGTGTTCGCCGTCGTGTACTCGCTGCGCGCCGACCTGTTCGGCGTGAAGGTGCGCAAGCTCCCCGAGCCGGCGGCGGCCGGCGCCGCGCCTGCGGCGAGCCCCGCGGTCACCCGGCCCCCCACGTCGTCTCCGGATGCCGCCACCGCCGCCGTCGGCGCGGTTGGCACCCCGGCCCCGGCAGGCAAGGGCGGAAAGGCGACGACCGACGCCGTGTCGCGCATCGTCATCACGAGCGGCCCCAAGGCCGGCCTGGAGCTTCCGCTCGGCTCCGAGCCGCTGACCATCGGCCGCTCGAGCGAGTCGGGTCTCGTCATCCGCGACGACTACACGTCGAGCCACCACGCGCGTCTGGTGCTGTGGGGCAACCAGTGGATGATCCAGGACCTCGATTCGACCAACGGCACGTGGCACGACGGCGAGCGCGTCGCTTCTCCGGTTCCGGTCGTCGTGGGGGCGCCGATCAAGGTCGGCGCGACGACGTTCGAACTGCGGAAGTAGCCCGCACGCATGGTCTTCCAAGGCTCCAGCGCCGCCATCTCGCATACCGGGAAGGTGCGCTCGAACAACCAGGACTCGGGCTTCTGCGGCTCGAACCTGTTCGTCGTCGCCGACGGCATGGGCGGTCACGCGGGCGGTGACGTCGCGTCGAGCCTGGCGGTCCGACGGCTCGAGAGTCTCGACCACGCCTTCTCGTCGACGACCGAGGCCGAGGCGGCGCTGCGCGAGGCGCTGGCCGACACGGCCGCGGAGCTGATCAGCACCGTCAAGGTGCGCCCCGAGCTCGCCGGCATGGGCACCACCGTCAGCGCGCTCGTCATGGTCGACGAGTACGCCGTCATCGCCCACATCGGTGATTCGCGCCTGTATCTGTTCCGCGACGGGACGCTCACCCAGATCACGACGGACCACACGTTCGTGCAGCGCCTGGTCGACTCGGGCCGCATCACTCCCGAGGAGGCCCGCTACCACCCGCGCCGCTCGGTGCTCATGCGCGTGCTGGGCGACATGGATCCCGATCCCGAGATCGACACGTTCATCATGCCCACGCAGCCCGGCGACCGGTGGCTGCTGTGCTCCGACGGACTGTCGGGCGTCGTCGACGACGCGCACACCGCGAAGGCGCTCGGACAGGGCTGGGCTCCGGGCCGCACGGCCGACAGCCTCCTGAAGCAGGCCCTCGACGGCGGGGCACCCGATAACGTCACGATCGTCATCGTCGACGTCGGAGGCCAGCACCCGCTCTTCAGCGGACCGCCGACGGTCGTGGGCTCCGCCTCTCACCCCCTCGGCATCGAGGTGCCTGCGGCGCGTCCGCAGCGCAGCAGCTGGCTGCATCCTGCCCGCCAGGCCGCGAACGAACCGACGCACTTCGAACCGGCCGCGGAGTTCCTCGAGGAGCTGATCGAGGAGGACCGCCGCCGCGCACGCCGGCGCCGGCTCACCTGGTTCGCGGGCTTCATCGTCATCCTCGCGGCGATCGGCGTCGTGCTGTTCGGCGCCTACAGCTGGACGCAGACCCGCTTCTTCGTGGGCGTCGATGAGGACACGGTCGTGATCTACCGCGGCATCCCGCCGAGCATCGGACCGATCTCGCTCTCCTCGCCCGAGGAGGACACCGGGATCGCCCTCGCCGACCTGGCTCCGTATCAGTTGGACCTGGTCAAACAGACGATCACGGCCGACTCGCTCGCCGAGGCTCGAGCCATCGTCGCGAACCTGCGCGTGGACGGAGGATCATCGTGACCGGCACCGCCGTATCGGCCGACACCTCGGTCATCAAGGCTCTGCGCAAACTGCGGATGCCGCAGACGCAGCGCAACCGCGAGCTGGGTCTGCTCCTGTTCGCCTTCGTCATCAACGCCGCCGCGCTCGCCCTCGTGCAGCTCGGGAAGAACGACGCGATCGACTCCTCGTTCCTGGTCTACTGCGCCGTGCTCGACGCGCTCGCGCTGGCGATCCACGTGGTGCTGCGCCTGCGCGCGCGCGACGCTGATCCCTTCGTCGTTCCGATCGCGACACTCCTGTCGGGCATCGGCATCGCCATGATCTACCGGATCGATCTCGAAGGCACGTCCGAGGGCTGGGACATGCTGGCCGTGCGACAGATCGTCTGGTGCGCCATCGCCCTCGCCGCCGCGCTGGCCGTGGTCATCGCCCTGCGGAACTACCGGGTGCTGTTCCGGTACACCTACGTGTTCGGCTTCGCGGGCATCGCGCTGCTGCTGCTGCCCTTCGTCCCGGGTCTGGGCGTCGAAGCCGGTGCCGACGTCTGGGTGTCGATCGGCGGAATCGTCTCGTTCCAGCCGGGCGAGCTCGCGAAGATCGCCCTCGCGATCTTCTTCGCGGGCTACCTGGTGCGCACGCGCGAATCGCTCACATCGGTGGGCACCCGTTTTCTCGGCATCACGTGGCCGCGCGCCCGCGAGCTCGGCCCGGTGCTGGTCATCTGGGCGATCTCGCTGGCCATCATCGTGCTCCAGCGCGACCTCGGCACCGGGACCCTCATCTTCGGGATGTTCGTCGCGATGCTCTACGTCGCCACCGGCAAGACGAGCTGGGTGATGATCGGTCTGACCCTCGTGGTCGCGGGCGGAGCGATCGCCTCGCAGGTGCTCCCCTACGTCAAGGGGCGGTTCCAGAACTGGCTGAACCCGTTCGACCCGGCGAACATCGACGCGGCCGGCGGAAGCTTCCAGCTCGTGAACGGACTGTACGGGCTCGCGAAGGGCGGCTTCATCGGCACGGGGCTCGGCCAGGGCCGCCCGTGGATGACGCCGCTCTCGCAGAGCGACTACATCTTCCCGAGCCTCGGTGAGGAGCTGGGCCTCATCGGCCTCTTCGCCCTGCTGTGCCTGTACATGGTCTTCACGAGCCGCGGCGTCCGCATCGGCCTGGCCGGTCAGGACGACTTCGGCAAGCTCCTCGCGACCGGCCTGTCGTTCACGATCGCGCTGCAGGTGTTCATCATGGTCGGCGGCGTCACCCGCGTGATCCCGCTCACGGGGCTGACGACACCGTTCCTGGCTGCCGGCGGGTCGTCGCTCGTGGCGAACTGGATCATCGTGGCCCTCCTCCTCCGCATCTCGGATGCGGTTCGCTCTCGACCCCGGGTGGTGATCGGATGACCAAGGAACTGCGACGCCTCAGCTTCGTGATGCTGGCGATGTTCCTCGCCCTGTTCATCTCGACCAGCTGGATCCAGGTGATCCAGGCCCAGGCGCTGAACGAGAACCCCGGCAACCGGCGGACGCTGTACGACTCGTTCGAGGTTCAGCGCGGGTCGATCATCGCGGGCGGCTCGGTCGTGGCGGCATCCGTGCCGAGCGGCGACCTCTACACGTGGCAGCGGCAGTACACGGATGCCGCCATGTGGGCGCCCATCACGGGATGGATCAACCCGGTGCTCGGATCTTCGTCCGGCATCGAGCAGATCATGAACCAGTCGCTCTCGGGCACCGACGACACGCAGTTCCTCGCTCGCCTCGAGCAGATCATCTCGGGTGCGCCCGCACGCGGCTCGAACGTGCTGCTGACGATCGACCCGAAGATCCAGCAGGCGGCCTTCGATGCCCTGCAGGGCTACGAGGGCGCCGTGGTGGCGAGCGATCCCGCGACGGGCCGCATCCTCGCGATGGTCACGAGCCCGAGCTTCGACACCAACCTGCTCGCATCGCACGACTCGGCCGGCGTCAACGCCGCGTACGACGAGCTCGCGGCGGACCCGCTGAAGCCGCTGTTCAACCGCGCGATCGGCGGCGACCTCAACCCGCCGGGATCGACCTTCAAGCTCGTGGTGACCTCGGCGGCGCTGTCGTCGGGCAAGTACACGCCCGAGTCGACGTTCCCCAATCCCGCGACCTGGACGATCCCGGGCACGAGCAACACGCTCCACAACTTCGACCTGGGCACCTGCGGCCCGGGCGAGACGGTGACGCTCGCGACCGCGCTGCGGCTCAGCTGCAACATCCCGATGGCCGAGCTCGCGGTCGAACTGGGCGACGACGCCATCCGCGAAGAGGCCGAGAAGTTCGGTTTCAACAGCGAGATGGAGATCCCGCTTCTCGCCACCGCGTCGCAGTACCCTCGCGGACTGAACGACGCCCGCACGGCGCTGTCCGGCTTCGGTCAGGGCGACGTCACCGCCACGCCCCTGCAGATCAACCAGGTCTCGGCGGGCATCGCGAACGGCGGGATGGTGATGAAGCCTCAGCTGCTCGACTCCGTCGTCGCACCCGATCTGACGGTGCAGGAGAAGTTCGAGCCGAGCGAGTTCCAACGCGCTCTCAGCACGGATGTCGCTGAGCAGATGCGCACGCTCATGGTCGCCAATGTCCGTGACGGTGCGGCGAGCGGTGCAAGAATAGACGGCGTCGATGTCGCCGGAAAAACGGGCACTGCGGAGCACGGTCCAGGCGATCCGTACACGTTGTGGTTCACCGGCTTCGCGCCGGCGGACAACCCCCAGGTGGCCGTCACAGTGATGGTCGAGAACGGGGGCGGCCAGGGGCAGGCCGGGACGAGCAGCGGGATCGCAGCCCCCATTGCGAAGAAGGTTATCGAGGCGGTGCTGAACAGATGAGACCCATGCAAGGCGTGAGCTTCGGCGGGCGTTACGAACTGGATTCGCGGATCGCGATCGGCGGTATGGGCGAGGTGTGGGAAGCCACCGACCACGTCATCGGCCGCACCGTCGCGATCAAGATCCTCAAAGACGAGTACATGGGCGATCCCGGGTTCCTCGAGCGCTTCCGCGCCGAGGCCCGCCACGCCGCGCTCGTGAACCACGAGGGCATCGCGAGCGTCTTCGACTACGGCGAGGAGAACGGCAGCGCTTTTCTCGTAATGGAGCTCGTTCCCGGTGAGGCGCTCTCGACGATCCTCGAGCGCGAGGGCTCGCTGTCGTCCGACAAGACGCTCGACATCGTCGCCCAGACCGCGTCGGCACTGCAGGCCGCTCACGCGGCGGGCCTCGTGCACCGCGACATCAAGCCGGGCAACCTCCTCATCACGCCCGACGGCCGCGTGAAGATCACCGACTTCGGCATCGCGCGCATCGCCGACCAGGTGCCGCTGACCGCGACCGGTCAGGTCATGGGCACGGTGCAGTACCTCTCCCCCGAGCAGGCCTCGGGGCACCCGGCATCCCCGGCGACCGACATCTACTCGCTCGGCATCGTCGCGTACGAGTCCGTCGCGGGCAAGCGCCCGTTCACGGGTGAGTCGCAGGTCGCGATCGCCATGGCGCAGATCAACGAGCAGCCCCCGCCGCTTCCCGCGACCGTCTCCGACCCGGTGCAGAGGCTCATCCTCGCGATGATCGCCAAGAAGCCCGACGACCGTCCGGCCTCCGCGTCGGCGGTCGCGCGCGCAGCATCCGCTCTCCGCCGCGGTGATCTGGCCGCAGCCCACGCCGCCGTTCCGGCGATCGTGGCCGGTGCCGGCACGAGCGACGTCACGCAGCTGCTTCCCGCCGAGGGAGGCGACACCGCGACGCTGCTGCTCCCGGCCGGGGCCGCCGCGGCCGGTGCCGGACTCGCGGCCGCGGGTGCGGCGGGCGCCGCGTCCGAAGCGGCCGCCGCGGACGACAACCTGGCCGAGACCCCCAAGCGCAAGCGCAGCCGGTGGACCTGGCCCCTCGTCGCTCTCATCGCCCTGCTCGTCATCGTGCTCGGCGGCACCCTGTTCGCCCTGCTCTCCGGCAACGGCGACCCCGAGCCCGCTCCCACGACGCCGACCGAGTCGGCGCCCTCGACCCCGGCCAACACGCCGTCGACCCCGGCGAGTCCGAGCGCGTCCACGACGATCAACGTCGACGGGCTGGGGCTGACGGGGCGTTCGTGCGAGGACGCCCTCGCGGTCGCCGCCCGCGCGGGCCTCGAGAACGTCACCTGTGCACCCGGCAACCCCGCTCCGAGCGAGGACCAGGTCGGCCAGGTCTACGACGTGGTTCCGCTCGGCAACGTCAAGCCCACCGATTCGGTGACCCTGACGTCGTACGCGGAGCAGAGCCCGCTCGGCGCACCCGCCGCTCCGACGATCCAGTCCAACGGTCAGACCGTCACCAGCGTCACCGCGGGCTCCACCGTGCAGGTGATGTGGTCGAGCTACTCCTGCCCGGCGGGTCTCACGCCCTCGGAGTACCGCTTCACGGTCTCCGGCGGAACGTTCGGCAACGGCCAGACCACGTCGAGCTTCAGCCTGAACCAGCGCCCCGCACCGGTCACCGTCGGCGACTCCGGGGCCCTCTCGGTGACCTACACCGTGACGTGCGCCGGCGAGAGCGGCGACCGCACCTCGCCCGTCTCCCCCGAGGCGGCCGCGACCATCCAGACGGCACAGTCGCCGCAGCCGAGCCAGCCCGCCAACGGCGGCGGCAACGGCGGCGGGAACGGGAGTGGCAGCGGCAACGGGAACGGCGGCGGAAGCAACGGCTGACCCGGTTCGACCATGAGTCCAACATCCGAGTACGAGTCGAACGCAGGGAGTGACGTGTCGGCAGAGCAACGTGTGCTGTCAGGGCGCTACCGCATCGACGAGCCCATCGGGCGCGGCGGCATGGCGAGCGTGTATCGCGGGTACGACGTGACCCTCGGGCGCGACGTGGCCATCAAGGTGCTCAAGCGCGAGCTGGCGGACGACCCCGGTTTCCGCATGCGGTTCCGTCTGGAGGCCCAGGCGGCGTCGCGGATGGCCCACCCGTCGATCGTGCGCGTGTTCGACGCCGGTGAGGACACCGAGACCGACCCCGACGGCAGCGAGCACTCCGTCCCGTACATCGTCATGGAGCTCGTGACGGGTCGCCTGCTGAAGGACATGGTCGAGGCCGGGCCGCTCCCCGAGGCGGATGCCGTGCGCTACGTCGACGGCATCCTCGAGGCGCTCGAGTACTCCCACCGCGCCGGGGTCGTGCACCGCGACATCAAGCCCGGGAACGTCATGATCACCGACGCCGGGAACGTCAAGGTGATGGACTTCGGCATCGCCCGTGCCGTGTCGGACTCGTCGTCCACGGTCGCCGAGACCACCGCGATCATCGGCACGGCCGCCTACTTCTCCCCCGAGCAGGCCAAGGGCGAGCCCGTCGACGCGCGCGCCGACCTCTACTCGACGGGTGTCGTGCTCTACGAGCTGCTCACCGGCCGCGCGCCCTTCCGCGGCGAGACGCCGGTGGCGGTCGCCTACCAGCACGTCAGCGAGGCGCCGCTGCCGCCGTCGGAGGTCGTCGACGAGGTACCGCGGGCGCTCGATGCGGTCGTGCTGCGTGCGCTTGCGAAGAGTCCGTTCCAGCGATTCCAGGACGCCACGGAGTTCCGGGCCGCGCTCGACCAGGCGGTCGGTGGCAAGCAGCCGACGAAGCGTCAGATGGGCGCACTCGCGAGCGAGCTGTACGGACCGGATCCGCGCCATGCGGCCGAGACGGCACGGTCGCTGCGTCAGCTCAGCACCGACAACACCATGCGCCGCACGCAGTCCGGGCCGCCTGTGAGCTGGATCTGGGCCGGCGTCGCGGTGCTGGCAGCGCTGCTGATCGCGGTGCTCATCTGGGTGCTCGCCTTCCGCGACACCGGGACGACCGTTCCCAGCACCTCGCGCACCGTCCCCGAGGTCTCCGGCAAGTCCTGGGACCTCGCGGAGAACCTGATCGAAGAGGCCGAGCTCAATCCCGTCCGCTCCGACCGCAGCGACGACGCGGTGCCGGCAGGCGACGTCATCGGAACCGAACCGGCCGCGGGTATCACCCTGTCCCCCGGACAGCGCGTCACCGTCTACGTCTCGACCGGCCAGGAGATGGCCACCGTCCCGACGCTGCAGAACCTCTCGCGCACCGAAGCGACCGAGGCGCTGCAGCGCGCCGGACTGCAACTGGGAACGGTGCGATCGCGCAACGATCCGACCCTGCCCGCCGGCACGGTCATCGAGGCCTCCGCTCCCGAGGGCTCGGCGCTCGCGATGGGATCGTCCGTCAACCTCGTGGTCGCGAGCGGCACCGTGACCCTGGTCGACCTCACCGGGTACACCGTCGAGGCCGCCGAGCGCGAGCTGCAGCAGGAATCGCGTCAGCTGATCCCCGAGGTGGTCGAGGATCCGGGCTGCGCCGCGGGAACCGGCGGACGCACGGTCTCGTCGCAGTCGCTCGCACCGGGTGAGGTCCCGATCGGATCGACCGTCACGCTGCGGGTCTGCACCGGAAGCTGAGCTCCGTCTCGCCGGATCAGGTCGCGCCCGTGTCCCGTCGATGCGGATGCAACCGTGCGCCACGCTCCCGCGCGGTGGTCAGCCCGAGCGAGCCCAGCCAGTTGCCCAGCATCCGGTAGCCGCCCTGGGTCAGCACGGACTCGGGGTGGAACTGCACGCCGACGATGGGCGCGTCGCGATGGCTGACTGCCATGACGGTGCCGCCCCGGGCCCGGGCGGTCACCTGCAGCTCGGCCGGAAGCGTCGCGGGGTCCACGGCGAGAGAGTGGTACCGGCCAGCCGTGAAGGTGTCGGGCAGTCCGTCGAAGAGGAACGACCCGTCATGCCGCACGTCCGACGTCATCCCGTGCATGAGCTCGGGCGCCTCGCCCACGGTGGCGCCGAAGGCGACGGCGATCGCCTGATGACCGAGACACACCCCGATCAGGGGAACCGCGGATGCCGCCGCCGCGCGTACGACGGCGATCGATGCACCCGCGTCCTCGGGAGCCCCCGGCCCGGGCGACACGAGGACGCCGTCGTAGCCTGCCAGGAGGCGGGAGGGGTCGAGCACGGCATCCGACTCCACCATCTCCGTCTCGGCGCCGAGCTCGTGGAGATACCCGACCAGGGTGTGGATGAAGCTGTCGTGATTGTCGATCACGAGGACGGTGGTCACCCGACCGTCGACTCCTCGCCCGGGGCGAAGAACGGCGCGATGGCCGGGAAGACCCAGAAGAACAGGGCGTACACGACCGCGGCCGCGAGGATCAGCAGGAAGACCACCCGAAGCCACCACGGCCCGGGGAGAACTCGCCACAGTGCTCCGTACATCAGGCGGAGACTCCCTCTGTCAGAGACGCCGGCGGACCGGCCGACGTCGGGGTGAACTCGTCGAAGACCGCGTACGAGATGATGCGCTCGAGCATGTTGAGCTTCGGCGCGCAGCTCGTGAGGGTGAGGTACTTGCCGTTGGCGCTGACGTCCACCTGCTGCGGAACCGGGTTGAGCACCTCGATGGCGGTGTCCTGCACGTACTCGACATTGCGGAAGCGGTAGGTGTACCAGCCGTCCTGGGTCTGGATGACGATCGCGTCGCCGACGACGAGCCGGTCGACCGGGTCGAAGGGTGCGCCCGAGGTCCAGCGGTGGGCGGCCACAGCCATGTTGCCGTCGGCGCCCGGCATCGCCGATCCCTCGTAGTGCCCGATGCGCCCCTGGTCGAGGATCGCCTTCTTGCCGGTGCCGTTGGCGATCGTGAACTGCCAGTCGGAACCGAAGCGCGGCACGTACATGATGCCGAACTCCGCGCCGGGGTCGGGCTCCGCCAGCACCGGGATGGCTGCCGGCTCGGGGGTCTCGGGATCGCCCGTCGGAGTCTCGGAGGGGGTCGGCGTCTCCTGAGCCTGCGCCTGCCACTGCTGCGCGAGCGCGGCGGCCTCCGCCTGCTTCTGCGAACCGATGATCATGTCGCCGAACCACATCTGCCAGCTCACGAAGAGCATCATCACGACGCCGGCGGTCAGGAGGAGCTCGCCGAACACGCTGATCACACTCACGCGTCGCCGCGGACGCGCCTGCGACCGACGTGAGCGTCGGGTCGGCGTACGGGTGCTCTCCACAGTCGCAGAGTTTATCCCCCGGCTCTGGAAGATCTCACTGCGGCGACGAGGCCGCGGACCGAACCAGTCGTCGGGACATCGATCCAGAGGCGGATGCTGCCGGTTCTGGCACCTGCGCCGTTCACGACGGCGGCACCTCCGAGATCATCGAGCAGCGGGTGCATTTCGGCCGCGACCGACTGCGGCAGATACCCCACGCCACGACCGTTCGAGAAAGCGGCGACGCTGCCGCTCCCCCGAGATGCGTCCACTTCGGTACGCAGGACGTAGGCGCGGGGATGACGGCTCTGTCGCTCGCGATCATTGACCAGATAGTGAGTGCGTTCCAGTCTCACCGCCCGGGACGGCAGTTGCCGGAGATCGGGCAGGTCATCGTGCCGGCTGACGCGGCCGGTTACTGCGTGCACGATCTGTTCCCACCATGCGGGCATGTCGGCCCCTCTCGATTCGGTATGCCATCACCGAGGCGGAGCACTCTCCTACTGTCTCACGGCGGGCCTGTGGGAGTCCTGACGGGTGAGCCCGGGCGACTCGAGGTCCGACGGCTAGGATTCTCCCATGGCATCTTCGAGCGACCACGACGACCCGACCGTGGAGCGACGCCCCGCAGATGACGCACCTA
Source organism: Microbacterium sp. Yaish 1 (assembly GCF_002245215.1). Classification (GTDB taxonomy): domain Bacteria; phylum Actinomycetota; class Actinomycetes; order Actinomycetales; family Microbacteriaceae; genus Microbacterium. The sequence goes on along the minus strand of NZ_NPMR01000001.1, from coordinate 1,417,427 downwards.
ACCCGGTCTGGTTCAAGCCGATCATGCTGGGACTGATGCTCATCGGACTCGTGTGGGTGCTCGTCTTCTACCTGAGCAACTCCACCCTTCCCGTGCCCGGCATCGGCGGCTGGAACCTGGTGATCGGTTTCGGGATCGCGTTCGTGGGCTTCCTCATGACCACTCGGTGGCGCTGAGCAGTTCTCCACATGGGATGGAATCACACCGGTGTGATTCCATCCCCACCTGGGGATAGACCTGTGGATAACTTCCGTCAGTACAGGGCGAGCGGCACGGCGAGCAGGGCGATCAGGGCCGCGGCGGTAGCGCCGAGCAACCAGATCTGAAGCTTCCGACGTCGGATCGTCCGGGTGCGCGCGTAGATCAGTCCGACCAGCGCTCCCACGGCCAGTCCGCCGACATGCGCCTGCCATGAGATCTGGACGCCGCCACCGCCACCGAGCCCGCTCGTGAGCAGGGGCAGGAACGTGATGACGAGGTTGATCCCGAGGACGACGGCGATGCCCGTGATGTTGGCGCCGATGTGGCGGCCGATCACGAGCAGGGCGCCGAAGAGTCCGAAGATCGCACCCGATGCTCCGACGACCGCCGACGTGAAGCCGAACAGGACGACCGCGACGGATCCCCCGAGGCCGCTGAGCAGGTAGAGCCACAGGAAACGACCTCGTCCGAGCATCGGTTCGAGGCTGCGTCCCAGCATCCACAGTGCGAGCATGTTGAGCCCGACGTGCCAAAAGCCGCTGTGCACGAACAGCACCGTGAACAGACGCCAGGGCTGGAAGGTGCCGCTGAACTGCGGGTAGAGCAGCGGCGGGTACAGCGCCAGCAGCGACTGCACCACGGCGCCCGCGCCGGGAATGAGTCCGACGACGAAGGCGAAGAACGTTACGCCGATGATCCCGTAGGTGACCAGCGGGCGGGAATCGTCGGACCGCACCGCACGCAGGATGCGCGGTGCGCGGCGGGGACGCGGCGCGCCCGAGCTCTTCTGCTGATCACGCAGACATTCGGGGCAGATCACACCGACGGGCATCTGCGTCTGGCATTCCGCGCAGATGGTGCGCAGGCACCGCTGGCAGAGCACGAAGCTCTGCCGGTCGGGATGCCGGTAACAGAAATTGTCGGGGTTGCTCCGCAGCTCGGACGCGCTCACGTACCGCTCAGACCGTGACGACGTCGATCGACGAGATGACCACCGGGTCGACCGGGCGGTCCTGCGCGCCGGTCTTCACCGAGGCGATCGTGTCGACGACCTGACGCGACGCGTCATCCGCGACCTCGCCGAAGATGGTGTGCTTGCCCTGCAGCCAGGGGGTCGGGTCGGTGGTGATGAAGAACTGCGAGCCGTTCGTGCCCTCGGCCTTGCCGGTGATCGCGTTGCGGCGGAGTCCGGCGTTGGCCATGGCGAGGATGTAGGGCTTCTGGAAGTCCAGCTCGGGGCTGATCTCATCGTCGAAGTTGTAGCCGGGGCCGCCGATGCCCTGGCCGAGCGGGTCGCCGCCCTGGATCATGAAGTTCGGGATGATGCGGTGGAAGATGACGTCGGTGTAGAGGGGGCCCTCGCCAGGCTTGCCCGTGGCGGGGTCGGTCCACTCCTGCGAACCGTCGGCGAGGCCGATGAAGTTCTTCACCGTGCGGGGGGCCTGGTCGCCGAAAAGGTTGACGACGATGTCGCCGTGGTTGGTGTGGATCGTCGCTACTGCGGTGTGCTGAGGCATGTGTGCCATTCTCGCACCTGTCAATGCCCTGCTGGCTGGGGCGCTCTCTGGCAAGATGAGGGAAAACGTCCCACGATGCAGGGAGGGCCCACGTGAGCCTCAGCCGCAAGCGCAAGAAGCAACTCCGCAAGCTCCAGAAGCAGGCGAACACCCTGTGGGAGTCGCAGCAGGTCCTGATGGGAGAGGCCGCCAAAGTCGCACGCGACGCCGGCCACCAGCTGGGCAACTACAACCGCGAGCACGTCAAGCCCGCCGTTCAGAACACCTACGAGCAGTACGCGGCGCCGTACGTCGACAAGAGCGTCCGCGCCACCCGCAAGGTCTACAACGGCGCCCTCATCCCCGCCGCTGGTGCCGTCGTGGGCGGCGCCCTCTCGGTGTGGGATGCCGCGAACGACACGCGTGAGCGCCTCGCCCACGGCCGCGGCGTCGACCTCGACCTGACCTCGGTCAAGAAGAAGGCCGCCAAGTACGGCAAGAAGGCGACGAAGAAGTTCCAGTCGCGTGCCGCACTGCCCGAGCCGAAGAAGAAGCGTGGCGCCGGCGGCGTCATCGCCCTGATCCTCGGTGTCGCTGCCGCCGCCGGCGTGCTCTACGCCGCCTGGCAGACGCTTCGCGCCGACGACGAGCTGTGGGTTGCCGACGACCCGCTGCGCGCTCCCGACGCCTGAATCGGATGACCGAAGATCTCGAGCCCACGTCTCGGGTCCGCCTCGCCGCGGCCGAGCGTGGGCTCGATGTCGTCGTGCGACCGCGTCCGGACGCTTCCAGCCTCGATGAGGCCGCGGCGCTCCTCGGACTCGAGCCCGACGACATCGTGAAGACCCTCGTGATCAAACGCAGCGACGACACCTACCTATTCGCGCTCGTCCCGGGTGACCGGGTGATCTCCTGGCCGAAGCTCCGGGCGCTCGTGGGAGTCAACAAACTGCGCCTGCCGGAGCCCGAGCTCGCCCTGGCGGCCACCGGGTACGAACGCGGCACGATCGTGCCGATCGGCAGCACTCATGACTGGCCGGTCTTCGCCGATTCATCCATCGTGGGGCGGCGCATCGCGATGGGTGCCGGCGCGCACGGCTACAGCCTCTTCGTCGACGCCGATGCTCTCATCGCCGCGCACGGCGCGACTGTCGCCGACATCACGGAGCAGCGTTCGCGCTGATCGAGCTGACCGGTCGCGCCAGCCTCGGGAAGACGCCGATCGCCGCGCTTTCGTTGTCGCGGGACCGGCGACCCGCCCTCATACGATGGTCGGATGGAGCAGGCATTCGACGTCGCGATCGCCGACGCCGTGAGCGGGTCACGCCTGGGCGGGAAGCCCCCGAGCGTGCTCGTGAACGACCCGCTCCTGAATACGCACGACTACCTGCTCACCCTGGCCGCGGGAACGGCGCCGTGGCTCGATGATCGCGAGCTCTCGGTGTTCGTTCGCCGCGGATTCGAGATCGGCGACCCGGACGACCATTACCCCGACATCGCCGTCGCCGTGCTCCTCCACGCCCCCTCGACGCGCGCCGAGGAAGAGGTGGCGGTGCATCCGTTCCTCGTCGGTCGCGCGCTGGAGCCGGCAATCGCAGACGGGGACGCCCCGTCCCTGATCCGCATCGCGGATGAGCCACGACGAATCCAGCACGAAGAGTCCCGCCTGGCTGCGGTGCGAGAGGCGGGATACCGGTTCCTGTTCTCCTTCGACGAAGACGGGTATCCCGTCGATGACGAGGTCGTCAGCGAATACCAGTTCGGTTACGGGGCCGTGCACTTCTTCGGACTCATCGACGCATCCGGTACCGCAACCGAGATCGTCGCCGGGCTCATCGAGAACTCCTGACCGGCTTCTCGACCTCATTCATCCCGCCGCAGGTCGCAGTCTTCCCGACAGTGCGAGCGCGAGCGCCGCGAGCGCGGCGGTCACCGCGAAGACGGTCGCGATCGCTGCGGGAAGGCTCTCGGCTGCGCCGGTCGCCGACGCGACGATCGCTCCGCCCACGCCCGCGATGACGGCGGTGGCGAGAGTCTGAGCCAATTGCAGCGCACTGCTGACCTGGCCCTGCTGTCCGTCAGGGGCCTGTTCCATCGTGTCCGTGGTCGACGCATTGAAGGCGATGCCCATGCCCAGTCCCCCGATGGCCCAGCCACCGATCGCGCACCACGCGGGAACCACGTCGACGAGAGCGGTGACGGCGATGGCGACTGTGCCGAGCAGGAGAACAGCCGCTCCCCCGGCGACCGCGCGCGAACGGCGACCGTGATGGCGGCGGTCCCACCGGGCCTGGAGCAGCGAACCGGCCACCCAGGTCAGGGCGCCCGCCGAGAGCGCCAGTCCCGCCGCTGCCGGAGTCTGCCCGCGCAGCTCCTGGAACGCAAGCGGGAGGAACGCCTCGCTTCCGAAGTAGGCGCCACTGAGGAGCAGACGCACGATCACGCCGGCCCCGAGACCGGCGCGGGCGGACAGGGTTCCCTCCGGCGTCACCCGGCGGAACGCGACGAGCGCGACGCCGAGCCCGAGGATCGCACCGACCGCCATCAGCGCGAGGTCTCCGAACAGCAGAGCCTGAAGCAGCAGCGCCGTTCCCAGGGTGAGCAGGAGCGAGCTGGCGAGGGGCCCACGCCACCACCGTGCCCCGCCGGCGGTCGGCGTCTGGGTGTGAGCCGGCCCGGCGTCCGCCATCCGCCGCAGCCGCGGGAGCGTGAGCGCCATGGCCGCGATGATCAGCGGCACCATCGCGACGAACACCCAACGCCAACCCACGAGGTCGGCGGCGATCCCCGCCAGGAGCGGTCCGACGAGCGAGGGAATCGTCCACGCCGATGACAGCAATGCGAACATCTGCGCTCGGAGCGACTCCGGATACGCACGTCCGATCGCGGTGTAGCTCGCAGCCATCACCGCTCCGACACCGATTCCCTGGACCACCCGCCCCACCAGGAACAGCGACCAGGAGCCTGCGGCGCCGGCGATCGCGCAGCCCGCGAGGAAGACCAGCATGCCGAGCGCCAGCGGACGCGCCACTCCCCGCCGGTCGGCCATGTGGCCCGCGGTGACGGTTCCCACGATGTTCGCGAGCATCAGCGCCGAAAGCCCCCAACCGTAGGCGCCGAGCCCATCGAGGTCGCGTGCGATCACGGGCAGGACGGTCGCGACACCGAGCGACTCGAACGCGACCATTCCCACGGAGAGCAGGATGCCCGCGGTGAGCCCCCGGTGGCGGGCATCGAAGACCCGGCTCCGTGCCGTGGACGATGGCGACGACGTACTCTCCCGATGTTCCGGCATCTCGATCCTCTCGCTGTCATTTTCATTCGATGCTAGAACACAATATAAACGGCTATCGTGTGAGCGTGGCATCATCCGCTTCTGACGCTCACGACGCACGCCCCAGTCGCGGGCGACCTCGCGATCCGCGCATCGACGAGGCGATCCGGCGTGCGACGCTCGAGGTTCTCGCCGAGCGCGGTTACAGCGGCCTGACCCTCGAAGACGTCGCCTCCCGGGCGGGAACGAACACCCCGGCGCTCCGACGCCGGTGGCGATCGCGACAGCACCTCATCGTCAGCGCGCTCTTGGATCAGCTCGGCGCGCAGCCCACACCCGATACCGGATGCACCCGGTGCGATCTCATCGAGGGAATCGGCTCCCTCAGCCCGTCCTTCGGCGAAAAGATGGGTCGTTCGGTCCTTCCGGCGCTCGTGGCGGACCTCGCACACGACCCGGAGCTCGAGAAGGAGTTCTTCGACCGACTGTTCCATCCCCGCCGTACCTCCAGCGAAGCGGCGCTGCGGCGAGGCATCGAGCGCGGCGACATCCGCCCCGATGTCGACATCCCCCTGATCCTCGACATGCTCGCCGCACCCGTCTACTACCGGATGCTGTTCGGGCATCTGCCGGTGACGCCGACGCTGGCCGCGGAGGTCGTTGCCGTCGTCATGGACGGGATCGCCATCAGCACGGAGGCTGGTGCAGAGCGGGCGGACCACGCCCACTCCTGATTTTCGCCGATTGTTGCGCGGGTTGTTACATTCCGTCCAAGTTTCCTGGCAGCCCCTTCGCAAAACGCCCTGAGGATGCTTTGATGCCAGTGGGTACCCACCATTCATTCCCCCCGATGGAAGGACATCCCGTGAGATCAACGACCCGTTCGGCTCTGGGCATCGCCGCCCTGAGCCTGGCATTCACGAGCATCATGACCGCCCCGGCGTCGGCACAGACGCCCGGCCCCGACGACGGTTCCGCCGGCGTCGATCCTGGCTTGCTCTCGGCGATGGCCGAAGAGCTCGGCACCGACACCGCCGGCGCCCTCGACGTCCTCGCATTCCAGGACACCGCGAACACCACGACCGCCACACTCGCCGACGAGACCGGTGCAGCCTATGCCGGCTCCTGGCTCGACGAGTCGACGCGGACGATCTACACGGCCGTGACCTCAGCGGACGCGCGGCAGGCAGCCGAGAACGCGGGCGCCGTCCCCGTCGAGGTCGCCTATTCGATCGACGATCTCGAGTCGATCTCCGCCCGTCTGTCCGAAGCCGGCCCTGTCGGCGACGTCACATCATGGTGGATCGACGTGACCACCAATCAGGTGGTCGTCGAGACCCTCGGCGATGCCGCGGCATCCGAGGTCGCCGCGCAGATCGGAGCCCCCGCGGACGCGGTGCGCGTGGAGATCACTGCCGAGGCACCCGAGACGTTCGCGACCATCCAGGGCGGGATCGCGTACACGATCAACGGCACCTCGCGCTGCTCGGTCGGCTTCGCCGTCGAGGGCGGGTTCGTGACCGCCGGCCACTGCGGCCGAGCAGGGGCATCGACGAACTACGGGACGTTCCGCGGCTCGAGCTTCCCGGGTGATGACTACGCCTGGGTCGCGACGCCGTCGCACACCCCCGTCGGGACTGTCTCCGACTACGCAGGCGGCGCTGTCGCCGTCGCCGGATCGACGCCCGCAGCCGTCGGCGCAACCGTGTGCCGCTCCGGTTCCACGACGGGCTGGCACTGCGGTCAGGTGCAGGCCTACAACAGCAGCGTCCGTTACGCGGAGGGCACCGTCTCGGGCCTCATCCGCACGTCGGTCTGCGCCGAGCGCGGTGATTCCGGCGGCTCGCTGCTCGCCGGAAACCAGGCGCAGGGCGTCACGTCCGGTGGATCGGGCAACTGCAGCACCGGCGGCACGACGTACTTCCAGCCGGTCAACGAGATCCTGCAGGCATACGGTCTGAGGCTGCTCACCCGCTGACGTACGCGCCGGCGAAACAGTGACGCCGGGTATCCGTGGGAACGGATACCCGGCGTCTTGCCTGTGGAGCCTAGGAGATTCGAACTCCTGACATCCTGCTTGCAAAGCAGGCGCTCTACCAGCTGAGCTAAGGCCCCGAGGGGGTTCGGGGTGGGGCTACCAGGACTTGAACCTGGGACCTCTTCATTATCAGTGAAGCGCTCTAACCGCCTGAGCTATAGCCCCGTACCGACGCGCTTCACGCGCCGGCAACCTCCAAGACTTTACCCGATGATCCGGGAATCTACTAATTGGAGGTGAAGCCGACCAGCAGTCCGCCGGTGACCTTGACCATCACGTTGTAGATGCCGGCCACGACAGCGCCGAGCACGGTGATGACGATGAGGTTGAGGATGGCCACGACCGCCGCGAACGCCATGACCTGCGGCAGGTTCAGGAACTGCTTGATCGAGAAGTCGCCGTTCGAGAACGCGACGAACAGCTCGTCCACCCGGTCGATGAGACCGGTGGTGCTGAGCACCATGAAGACGAGGAAGGTCGCGACGACCGTGACGATCGCCAGAGCCACGGCCGCCAGGAACGACAGCTTCACGGCCGACCAGAAGTCGACGTAGACGAGGCGCAGGCGGACCTGCTTGGCGCTGGTCTTGCTCGTGGATTTCTTGGCGAGTTTGTCGGCGACCGTGCTCATGCGTCAGAACCACTCTCTTCGGTATCCGCGGACGGGGGTGCATCCGGGGCGGTGGCATCCTCGGATGCCGCGTCTTCGGTCAGTCCACGCTCGCCGTTCCGGGCGATGGCGAGGATGCGGTCGTCGTCACCGAACCGGGCGAAGACGACGCCCATGGTGTCGCGACCCTTGGCCGGGACCTCGGCCACGGAGGAGCGTACCACCTTGCCGCTGGCAAGAACCACGAGGACCTCGTCGGTCTCCGACACGATGAGACCGCCCGCGAGGACGCCTCGATCGTCGTTCAGCTTGGCGACCTTGATGCCCAGGCCGCCGCGGCTCTGGGTGCGGTACTGGTCGACCGAGGTGCGCTTGGCGTAGCCGCCGTCGGTGACGACGAACACGTAGCCCTCGTCGCGCACGACCGATGCCGACAGCAGGCTGTCGTCCTCGCGGAACGAGATGCCCTTCACACCCTCGGTCGATCGGCCCATCGGACGCAGCGCGTCGTCGGTGGCCGCGAAGCGCAGCGACATGCCCTTGCCGGTGATGAGCAGGATGTCGTCGCCCTCGTCGACGAGCAGGGCGCTGACGAGCTCGTCGCCGCCGGCCTCGTCGTCCTGGCCGCGCAGGCGGATGGCGATGACACCGCCCTGGCGGTTGGTGTCGTACTCGGTCAGCGCGGTCTTCTTGACCTTGCCGTCGCGGGTCGCGAGCACCAGGTACTGCGCAGCGGCGTAGTCGCGGATGTCGAGGATCTGCGCGATCTCCTCACCGGGCTGGAGAGCGAGGAGGTTCGCGACGTGCTGGCCCTTCGCGTCGCGACCGGCCTCGGGAAGCTCGTACGCCTTGGTGCGATAGACGCGGCCCTTCGTCGTGAAGAACAGCAGCCAGTGGTGCGTCGTCGTGACGAAGAAGTGCTCGACGACGTCGTCCGCGCGCAGCTGGGCGCCCTTGACGCCCTTGCCGCCGCGGTGCTGCGAGCGGTAGTTGTCGCTCCGCGTGCGCTTGATGTAGCCGTCGCGGGTCACCGTGACCACCATCTCCTCTTCGGGGATGAGGTCTTCCATCGACATGTCGCCGTCGAACCCGTGGAGGATGTGCGTGCGCCGCTCGTCGCCGTACTTGTCGACGATCGCGGTCAGCTCCTCGCCGATGATCGAGCGCTGGCGCGCGGGAGTGGCGAGGATGTCGTTGAGGTCGGCGATCTTCAGCTCGAGCTCGGTCGCCTCGTCGATGATCTTCTGACGCTCGAGCGCCGCGAGGCGGCGCAGCTGCATCGACAGGATCGCGTCGGCCTGCAGGTCGTCGATGTCGAGGAGGGTCTTCAGTCCCTCTCGCGCCTCCTCGACCGTGGGGGAGCGGCGGATGAGCGCGATGACCTCGTCGAGGGCGTCGAGCGCCTTGAGGTATCCGCGCAGGATGTGCATGCGCTTCTCGGCCTCGTTGAGGCGGTAGCGCGTGCGACGGACGATGACCTCGATCTGGTGGGTGATCCAGTGCGAGATGAAACCGTCGAGCGGCAGGGTGCGGGGCACGCCGTCGACGATCGCCAGCATGTTGGCGCCGAAGTTCTCCTGCAGCTGCGTGTGCTTGTACAGGTTGTTGAGCACGACCTTGGCCACTGCGTCGCGCTTGAGGACGACGACGAGCCGCTGGCCCGTGCGGTCGCTCGTCTCGTCGCGGATGTCGGCGATGCCGGTGATCTTCCCGTCACGGGCGAGGTCGCGGATCTTCAGCGCGACGTTGTCGGGGTTCACCTGGTAGGGGAGCTCGGTGATCACGAGGCAGGTGCGGCCCTGGATCTCCTCGACCTCGATGACGGCGCGCATCGTGATGGAGCCGCGACCGGTGCGGTACGCCTCGCGGATGCCCTTCGTGCCGAGGATCTGCGCCCCGGTGGGGAAGTCGGGACCGTGGATCCGCGACATCAGGGCTTCGAGGAGCTCCTCGCGCGACGCGTCCGGGTTCTCGAGCGACCACAGCGCGCCCTCGGCGACCTCGCGCAGGTTGTGCGGCGGGATGTTCGTGGCCATGCCGACGGCGATGCCGACGGAACCGTTGACGAGCAGGTTCGGGAAGCGCGAAGGCAGAACGACAGGCTCCTGCGTCTTGCCGTCGTAGTTGTCCTCGAAGTCGACGGTGTCCTCGTCGATGTCGCGGACCATCTCCATGGCGAGGGCCGCCATCTTGGTCTCGGTGTACCGGGGGGCCGCGGCGCCCTGGTTGCCCGGCGACCCGAAGTTGCCCTGTCCGTCTGCGAGCGGGTAGCGCAGCGACCACGGCTGCACGAGGCGGACGAGCGCGTCGTAGATCGCGCTGTCGCCGTGCGGGTGGTACTGACCCATGACCTCGCCGACCACGCGGGCGCACTTCGAGTAGCTCTTGTCGGGGCGGTATCCGCCGTCGTACATGCCGTAGATGACACGCCGGTGCACGGGCTTGAGGCCGTCCTCGACGCGCGGGAGCGCTCGTCCCACGATGACGCTCATCGCGTAGTCGAGGTAGCTCCGCTGCATCTCGACCTGGAGGTCGACCTGGTCGATGTTGCCGTGGTTGTGGGCAGGAGTGAGGTCGGGACGTTCTTCGTCAGACATACGTTCTCAGTTTCTCGATGTCGCTCGGCTCGATCAGATGTCGAGGAAGCGGACGTCCTTGGCGTTGCGCTGGATGAAGGTGCGGCGGGATTCGACGTCTTCGCCCATGAGCACCGAGAAGATCTCGTCGGCGGCAGCCGCGTCGTCGATCGTCACCTGGCGCAGGGTTCGCGTGCTGTGGTCCATCGTGGTCTCCCACAGCTCCTTCGGGTTCATCTCGCCGAGACCCTTGTAGCGCTGGATGCCCGACTCCTTCGGGATGCGCTTGCCGTTGGCGAGCCCCTCGGCCAGGAGCGCGTCGCGCTCCTTGTCGCTGAACACGTACTCGTGATCGGCGTTGGTCCACTTGAGCCGGTACAGCGGCGGCATCGCGAGGTAGACGTAGCCCGCTTCGATGAGCCCGCGCATGTAGCGGAACAGGAGGGTCAGGAGCAGCGTCGTGATGTGCTGCCCGTCGACGTCGGCATCCGCCATCAGCACGATCTTGTGGTAGCGAGCCTTCTCGACGGCGAAGTCCTCGCCGATGCCGGTGCCGAACGCCGAGATGATCGCCTGGATCTCGTTGTTGCCGAGGGCACGGTCGAGCCGCGCCTTCTCGACGTTGAGCACCTTGCCGCGCAGCGAGAGGATCGCCTGCGTCTCGGGGTCGCGGCCGCGCACGGCCGAACCGCCGGCCGAGTCGCCCTCGACGAGGAAGATCTCGGAGATCGACGGGTCCTTACTCGTGCAGTCCTTGAGCTTGTCGGGCATCGACGCCGACTCGAAGACGCTCTTGCGGCGGGCGGTCTCGCGCGCCTTGCGTGCCGCGAGGCGCGCGGTCGCGGCATCCACGGCCTTCATGATGACCCGCTTGGCCTGGGCGGGGTTCCGGTCGAGCCAGTCGGTGAGCTGGTCGCCCACGATCTTCTGGACGAACGCCTTGGCCTCGGTGTTGCCGAGCTTCGTCTTGGTCTGCCCCTCGAACTGCGGCTCGGAGAGCTTGACGGAGATGACGGCGGTCAGGCCCTCGCGGATGTCGTCACCCGTGAGGTTGTCGTCCTTCTCCTTGAGGAGGCCCTTGTCGCGGGCGTACGCGTTGACGCGCGTGGTCAGCGCGGCGCGGAAGCCCTCTTCGTGCGTGCCGCCCTCGTGGGTGTTGATGGTGTTCGCGAAGGTGAACACGTTCTCGGTGTAGCTCGTCGTCCACTGCATCGCGAGTTCGAGCGAGATGTGACGCACGGTGTCTTCGGACTCGATCTCGATGATCTCGTCGTTGACGACCTCGCTCTTGCGCAGCTTGTTGAGGTACTCCACGTAGTCGACGAGGCCCCGCTCGTAGTGGAAGTCGTCGTGGCGCTGCTGCGATTCGGATCCACCTTCCTCGAGGTCGACGACGACGGCCGCCTCGGGGCGCTCGTCGGTCAGCGTGATGCGCAGCCCCTTGTTCAGGAACGCCGTCTGCTGGAAGCGCGTGCGAAGAGTGTCGTAGTCGAAGGCGATCGTCTCGAAGATGTCGCCGTCGGGCCAGAAGGTGACCGTCGTTCCGGTCTCGTCGCTGTCCTCACCCTTCGCGAGAGGGGCCTGCGGCTTGCCGCCGTCGGCGAAGGTCTGGCGCCACACCGAACCCTGGCGCTTGATCTCGACCTCGAAGCGCGTCGAGAGAGCATTGACGACGGACGAACCGACGCCGTGGAGTCCACCGGAGACGGCGTACCCGCCGCCGCCGAACTTTCCACCGGCGTGCAGGACCGTCAGCACGACCTCCACAGTCGACTTCGTCGGGTCGGAGGCGTGCGGATCGACCGGGATGCCGCGGCCGTTGTCGACGACGCGGAGACCGCCGTCTTCGAGGATCGTCACGTGGATCGTGTCGCAGTAGCCGGCCAGTGCCTCGTCGACGGCGTTGTCGACGATCTCGTAGACGAGGTGGTGCAGGCCACGCTCACCGGTGGATCCGATGTACATTCCCGGACGCTTCCGGACCGCCTCGAGGCCCTCGAGCACCTGGATCGCGTCGGCGCCGTACTCGTTCGGGACCTTGGCCGAGGTCGCCTCGGCCACATCGGGGGTTTCGGGGTCTTCGGGAACGCTGTCGGGATTCTGAGACGTCATAGGTTTCGAGCGCTCCACATCGGTTCGGTCAGTCCCGTCCAGTCTACCCTTTCGGGCGCTCTCACACGGCGCTCAGCGCCCGTATGGCGAACGAAAGTCGGATTCGACGACTGGGGACGTGGCTCAGCCGTAGGTATCGCGAGGGCCACGGCCTGGAACGGCTCTGGGGCCCCATTTCCAGGAGGGGACGTCCGGGCCTACGAAACGCACCGACTGAACGCCCGACTGCGGGAACGCTTTCACGAGCTGCGTCGTGATGACGGTGCGCATCAGGTGGAGGTTCTTCGCCCAGGCCGTCGAGTCGCACTGCACGGTCAGCACACCGTCGGAGAGCGCGACCGGGGAGGCGTGCCTGGCGGTCTCCTCGCCCGCGACCTCCGCCCAGCGCAGCACGAGGTCTTCACGCGAGAGCTGCGCGTCCCACCCGGCCTGACGAGTGAGGTCGGCGATGACGTCACCGAGCCCCTTCGGATCACGCCCGGAGGTGAAGGGCTGGTTCTCGTCGTCATCGGTCCGCTGCCGCCGGCGCTTCTTCCACCGGCCCGACGGTTCGAGTCCGCGGAGACGGAGGTAGGTGGAGATGGTCTCGGGAGCCTCGTCAGACGGCAGCATCGGAATCCTCATGCAGCGTGCCCGCCTCGACGCGGACGGTGCGGGCGCGTAGATCGAGAGGAACGTCTTCGGCGACCGCCGCCGTGACGATGACCTGCTCGTAATCGGCCACGATGCCGGCCAGTCGTGCGCGACGATCGGCGTCGAGCTCGGCGAAGACGTCGTCGAGGATGACGATGGGATCACCGAGTGTCGATTCGGCGCGCAGCAGCTCGGCCGACGCGAGGCGGAGCGACAGCGCGACCGACCACGATTCGCCGTGCGACGCGTAGCCCTTCACCGGCAGATCGCGGATGCGCAGGATCAGATCGTCGCGATGCGGGCCGACGAGCGTGATGCCGCGCTCGAGCTCGGTCCCGCGACGATCGGCGAGGGCGGCGCGGAAGAGCTGCTCGATCGCCGCGGCGTCGGCGACACCGGAATCGGCGGGGGAGTCGTCCTCTTCCGGATCGGCGCCGCCCACCGACAGTGCCCACTGCAGCTGGGGGCGGTGGTCGGCTCCGGCGATCGCGGCATAGGCGCGGGCGACGGGACCGGTGAGTTCGGCAGCCAGCCGCAGGCGAGCGCGGATGACGTCGGTGCCGAGGGTGACGAGCTTGTCGTCCCACACCTCGAGCGTCGAGAGACCGTCGCCCCGGATGCCGCGCGCCCGGGCAGACTTCAGCAGCGCGTTGCGCTGCTTCAGCACCCGGTCGTAGTCGGCGAGCACACCCGCCAGGCGCGGTGCGCGCTGAATGAGGAGCTGATCGGCGAAGCGACGACGAGCCGAGGGGTCTCCTCGGACGATCTGCAGGTCTTCCGGCGCGAAGAGCACGACCTGCGCGTATCGGGGGAGCTCGGCGGTGCGCACCGGTGATCCGTTGACCCGGGCCTTGTTCGATCCCGAGCGATTGAGCTGGGCCTCGAGCTGGACGCGCCGCTGCCCGTGGGCGAGCCGGGCCCGGACGAAGGCGGCATCCGCGCCGTCGCGCACCATCGGGGCGTCCTGCGAGACCCGGTGGGAGCCGAGCGTGGCGAAGTACCCGATGGCCTCGGCGAGATTCGTCTTGCCCTGGCCGTTGCGCCCGACGAAGACGTTCGCCCCGGGAGCGAGAGAGAGCTCGGCGGCCGCGTAATTGCGGAAGTCCACCAGGCTCAACTGCTCGACGATCATCAGATCACCCTAGTTCGCGTCTCCGACAGTCCACCGAGGTGGGCCCTGCCCCGGATGATCAGCGCAGGAGCAGGTTGGGCTGCAGGAGGTACTTGAACGACTCCACGCCACCCGACGTCTGCGGTGTGATGAGAATCGGGCTGAGCTTGTTCGCGTTCTCGCTCGACGTGAACGTGACGCGCGTGAACTCGCTCTTGACCGCCGCGAGCGCCTCGAGGAGGTACTGCGGGTTGAGGCCGATCACGACCTCCTCGCCCGTCAGCGTCGCATCGACCGATTCGGTCGCGCGCGCCTGCTCGGTTCCGGAGGCATCCATCGAGACCCCGTCCGCGCCGAACGTGAAACGCAGCGGAGCGGAGCGATCGAGCACCAGCGCCACGCGGCGCACGGCCTCGATGAGCTCACCCGTGTTGACGACCGCGTGGTGATCGGTCGCCTCGGGGAACAGGCGCCGCACCGGGGGGAAGTTCCCCTTGATGAGCAGCGACGTGACCGTCTTGTTGCCGGCCGTGAAGGCGATGATCTCGCGGTCTCCGGAGCCCGAGAACGAGACGGTGATGTCACCCGAATGGGCGAAGGTCTTGCCGACCTCGGTCAGCGTGCGCGCGGGGACGAGAGCCGTGGTCGTGTTCTCGTCGGCGACGATCCCGCTGTCGAACGGGATGTCGCGCAGCGCGACGCGGTAACGGTCGGTGGCGACGAGGCTGAGCTGCGTACCGCTCACCTCGAGCTGGACGCCGGTGAGGACGGGCGTCACGTCGTCGCGCGATGCCGCGAATGCGACCTGCGAGATCGCCGTGGCGAAGTCTTCGGCGGGCACGACACCGGATTCGCCCGAAACCTCGGGGATCGCGGGATATTCCTGCACCGGCATCGAAGCGAGGGTGAAGCGCGCCGAGCCGCATGTGAGCAGGATCCCGTCGTCGTCGACGGCGATCTGGATGGGTGCGTTCGGGAGGCGGCTGGCGATCTCCGACAGCAGACGGCCGTGCACCAGGATCGTGCCGGGCTCGTCGACGGTGGCTTCGATCGTCGTGCGTGCGGATGCCTCGTAGTCGAACGCCGACAGCGACAGACCTGTGTCGGTGGCTTCGATCAGCACACCCGCGAGGATCGGCTGCGGGTTGCGCTGGGGGAGGAGCTTCACGACGAACGACACAGCCTCGCTGAAGACGTCGCGATTGACCTGGAACTTCACTGGCGCTCCCTTGTCGTGGATGAAAGCTCTCCCATGCTAGTGCCCAACTCGAGCCGTTCCCGAAGCGGGGTTCGGAGCGGCCTCAGCGGCGTCGAGGTGATCGAATCGCAAAATCTCTAGATCTAACTGTCTTCTTCATCTCCGCTGTGGAAACTGTGGACAACTCGCTCGATCCCAGTCGGCAGAGGGGAACCACACGTTTGTAACTTGTGAGCCGGCTGCGGATGAGCGTGGGATGACGTCGAGCGCCGACGGATCCGTCTCGAGCGGCGATCCACAGGAGATGTGTGATTCGTTCACAACTCTTCGACGACGAATCAAAGTTATCCACAGGTTTTCCACACTGTGCAGAACCGCATGATGGGCCGTCGTGCGAGCCCTGTCAAGCTGAGTTCAGCGTCGACCGAGCTGGGACGTGATCTCGGAGACCTGGTTGTAGATCGAGCGACGCTCCTTCATGAGCTCGCTGATCTTCTTGTAGGCGTACATCACGGTGGTGTGGTCGCGGTTGCCGAAGAGCTGCCCGATCTTCGGCAGCGACAGGCTCGTGCGCTCGCGGCAGAGGTACATGGCGATCTGGCGTGCGGTGGCCACGGCCTGCGATCGGCTCGAGCCGTAGAGGTCGTCGACCGAGAGACGGAAGTACTGCGCGGTCGCGGTGATGATGTCGGTGGGGGAGATGACGTTCGCGTCATCCTGATCCACGATGTCGCGCAGCACGGTCTGCGCGAGCGAGATGTCGAGGTTCGAGCGGTTGAGGCTCGCGAACGCCGACACCCGGATGAGGGCGCCCTCGAGCTCGCGGATGTTCGACGAGACCTTCGTGGCGATGTACTCCAGGACGTCGTCGGGGACGAGGAGGCGCTCGGACTGCGCCTTCTTCCGCAGGATCGCGATACGGGTCTCGAGGTCGGGCGCCTGGACGTCGGTGATCAGGCCCCACTCGAAGCGGCTGCGCATGCGGTCTTCGAAGCCGGTCAGGTGGCGAGGGGGCACATCGCTCGTGATCACGACCTGTTTGTCGTGGTCGTGGAGGGTGTTGAAGGTGTGGAAGAACGCTTCCTGGGTCTCGGCGCGACCCTGCAGGAACTGGATGTCGTCGATCAGCAGGATGTCGACCTCGCGGTAGCGCGCCTGGAAGGCCGATCCGCGGTTGTTGGCGATCGAGTTGATGAAGTCGTTGGTGAACTCTTCGCTCGAGACGTACCGGACGCGGATGCCGGTGTACAGATTGAGCGCGTAGTCGCCGATGGCGTGGAGCAGGTGCGTCTTGCCGAGGCCCGAGTCGCCGTAGATGAACAGCGGGTTGTAGGCCTTGGCCGGAGCCTCGGCGACGGCGACGGCGGCCGCGTGGGCGAACCGGTTGGACTGGCCGATGACGAAGTTGTCGAACGTGTACTTCGGGTTCAGCCGCGTGTCATGGCGGGAGGTCGAGGCGGGGGCCTCGACGTATTCCTCGCCGGCCGGCCGCAGCGGCGCCGGCGCGGCCGCGGATTGAACGGGGATCGGGGCCGTCAGGTGGGCGTCGGCGAGCTCGGGGTTCACGACGACGCGGTAGCTCGAGGCACCCGGCTCGACGTGCACGTGCGCGAGGGCCTCCATGATGGGCTGACGCAGCCGCTTGTTGAGCTGAGCGGCGGTGAGGTCGTTCGGAACGTCGAGGTAGAGCGTTCCTCCCATGACACCCTGTGCGACGGCGAGACTCAGGAACCCCTGCATCTGGGGGGTCACCCGGTCATCGTCGGCGAGCAGGTCGAGGACCGCGTTCCACACCGGGACGTCCGGGAGATCGTGCTGAGCCAAGAGTTCCCCCGCGGATGATCGATGCTTGTCCACACAGCTACGCGCCAAACTGGGGATAGCTGTGGATAACTGCCCGTGACACGCTAGTCATGCGGTGTCGGGAGCGCCAAATCCACTGTAGTTCCGGCCCGCGTGTCGCCGCCAGGGCCTGTGCACAGCGGTGGATAATTGCGGGTTCCCGTCGCTCCGGTTTGAGTTACAGGAGAACGCGACGTACCCTTAGTCGGTTGACTTATGCCCGCGAGGGCAGTCCTGTACCCCCGTGTCCCCGGTCTGAAGCGTTCCGGTGACCGCCGATCCGGAGTGATCCCTATGAGCAAGCGCACGTTCCAGCCCAACAACCGCCGCCGCGCCAAGAAGCACGGCTTCCGCGCCCGCATGCGCACCCGCGCCGGTCGCGCCATCCTGTCGGCTCGCCGCGGCAAGGGCCGCACCGAGCTGTCGGCCTGACACAGCCTCTTCTGTGCTGGCGCGCGGAAACCGGATCACGCGCGGGGCGGATTACAAGGCCGTCGTCCGCGGGGGTGCTCGCTGTGCCGGTGCGCACACCGTGACCTACGTGGTGTCCACCGGTGCGAGCCGTGCTCCCCGCTTCGGTTTCATCGTCAGCAAGCAAGTCGGATCAGCCGTCGTGCGCAACACAGTGCGCCGACGGCTGAAGGCCGTTTGCGCGCAGGCCCTCCCCGACGTCCGCGAGGGCGCCGACATCGTCATCCGAGCGCTCCCGTCTGCGGCGCGCTCGGATTTCGCGGATCTGAGAGACGAGGTGGAACGGTGTCTGCGACGACGTGCGGCGGTATGAGCTGGTCGACGCTGCCGACGGCCTCCGTCGGCGACGGTCATCTGACCGCGGCATCCGTTCTTCGCGCCGTCCCCCTGATCCCGCGCAATGCCGGTATCGCGCTGCTCCACGCGTACCGGTCCGTCGTGTCGCCGTTGTACGGCGACGTCTGCAAGTACTACCCGAGCTGCTCCGCGTACGCGGTGGGAGCCGTGCAGCAGCACGGTCTCGCGAAGGGGTCCGCCCTCGCCGCCGCCCGGCTCGCCCGATGCCACCCGTGGGCAGCGGGGGGCGTCGATGACGTCCCCGCCCACCGGGACTTCCGCCACACCCTGACCAGGCACGGCTTCGTCGTGCCGCCGAGAAAGGACTGATCCCGTGCTGGATCTCTTCCTCGCCACGCCGACTCCCGTCGTGCCGACCCCGACGACTCCTCCTCCCGGCGGTGCTGACTTCTTCAGCACGATCATGTGGCCGTTCAAGTTCCTGGTCGAGGCGATCCTGGTCTTCTGGCACTGGGTCCTGACGGCTCTGGGGATGCCGGCCGCCGCAGGCGCGACCTGGGTCATGTCGATCATCGGTCTGGTCATCGTCGTGCGTTCGGCCCTGATCCCGCTGTTCGTGCGCCAAATCAAGAGTCAGCGGAAGATGATGGAGCTCGCGCCCGAGATGCGCAAGATCCAGGAGAAGTACCGCGGCAAGCGCGACCAGCTGTCCCGCGAGGCCATGAGCCGCGAGACGATGGCGTTGTACAAGAAGCACGGCACGACGCCGGTGTCGAGCTGTCTTCCGCTCCTCGTGCAGATGCCCATCCTGCTGGGCATGTTCTACACGCTGAGCGACGTCAAGAAGCACGCGGAGTGGGGCGTGGGCGGCGTGGGTCTGCTCAACGTCGACCTGACGAAGCAGTTCTACGACGCGCAGCTGTTCGATGTGGCGCCGCTCCACACGAACATGATCGAGGCGATCAACCTCGGGCAGACGGCCACCGTCACGATCCTCGTGGTCCTGGTCGTGCTGATGATCGCGTCGCAGTTCATCACCCAGCTGCAGATCATCTCGAAGAACCTGTCGCCCGAGGCCAAGACCGGCCAGGCGTACCAGATGCAGAAGATCATGCTCTACGTCCTTCCGCTGGCGTTCATCTTCTCGGGTGTCTTCTTCCCGCTCGGCGTCGTCATGTACTGGTTCACCTCGAACATCTGGACCATGGCCCAGCAGTTCATCGTCATCCGGAACCTGCCGACCCCCGGTTCGGAGGCCGCGAAGGCCCGCGAGGAACGCCTCGCACGCAAGGGCAAGGCGCTCGATTCCAAGGGGCGCGTCGTGTCGATGGAGAAGTACGAGGCCGAACAGCAGCGACTCCTCGAAGAGGCCGAGCGTGCGCGCGCGGCTCAGCCGAAGCGCCAGCAGCCGATGAGCAAGCAGCGCGCGAAGAAGCAGTCGAACAAGGACGGCTCGCAGGGCTGACCCTGCCGGCATCCGCATCGAACAGATCGAACTACGCGAGGAATCATGACGAACCCCACCGAGTCCGCGACGGCCGAACGCCCCGACGCCACCGTCGAAGAGCTCGAGCGCGAAGGTGACATCGCTGCTGACTACCTCGAAGGTCTGCTCGACATCGCCGACATCGACGGCGACCTCAACCTCGATGTGCGGGCCGGTCGCGCCTACGTATCGGTGGAGGCTGACGACCCGAGCGCGCTCCGGGTGCTGTCGCATCCGGATGTCGTGCAGGCGGTGCAGGAGCTGACGCGGATCGCGGTTCAGACGAAGACGGGACGCTTCTCGCGCCTCATCCTCGACATCGGCGGGTCACGCGACGCGCGCCGGCGCGAACTCGAGCGTCTGGTCGACCGGGCTGTCGAGCGCCTCAACGCCGGCGCATCGCAGGCGTCGCTGCCGGCGATGTCCAGCTACGAGCGCAAGCTGGTGCACGACATCGCCTCCGAGCGTGGCGTCGTCTCGGAGTCGTACGGCGAGGGCGTGGATCGCCACACCGTCATCCGTCATGGCTGATGTTTCACGTGAAACACCCGTGATCGAGCAGGAGCCCGTCGCTGCGGTCGAGATGCTCTTCGGGTCGCGAGCGGACCTCGCCCGGCGCTACACCGCTGCTCTTGCAGAGCACGGCGAGGAGCGAGGGCTGATCGGACCCCTGGAGCTGCCGCGACTCTGGACGCGACACATTCTGAACTGCGCTGCCGCAGCACCCTTGTTCAACGGCCGCGTTGGGGATGTGGGTTCCGGCGCCGGTCTTCCGGGCCTCGTCCTGGCTATCGCGAGACCCGACGTCGAATGGGTGCTCATCGAAACCATGGAGCGGCGCGTCACGTGGCTCGGCGAGCAGGTCTCCGCACTCGGGCTCGATAATGTCGAGATCGTTCGCACACGAGCTGAGGAATGGGGTGGGGCTGGCACCCTCGACGCCGTGACTGCGCGGGCTGTCAGCGCGCTGCGCACGCTCGTCCCGATCACCGCTCCGCTCGTGCGGGACGGCGGCGAGCTCATCCTGTTGAAGGGCGCGAACGCCGAGGCGGAGATCGCTGCCGCCGAGAAAGTGCTTCGTCGGTTCCGGCTTCGCGATGTCCGCGTGGAGACGGTAGGGGAGTCGGTGCTCGCGGAACCCACGCGGGTCATTCGCGCGACCGTCAGGTGATGTTTCACGTGAAACGTCGGAGTACCCCTCGCCCACGTTTCACGTGAAACATCACCATCGCCCGTTTCACGTGAAACGTCAGAGGGCATCCGTAGAGTGAGATCAGGAACTGAGGAGTTGAACGAATGGCAGAACCGGAATCGGGCCGCGCGTCGCTGACGTTCGATTCTCCGCTGGCGCGCGAACTGGCCGATCTGTCGTCGCGGCGGCGCGCGCTGGATGCCGTATCGATCGACTTTTCCAGCGAGACGCGTGTGATCACCGTCTCGAACCAGAAGGGCGGTGTGGGTAAGACGACGACGACGGTCAACCTCTCTGCTTCCCTCGCCTCCCTGGGTGCTCGCGTGCTCGTCATCGATCTCGATCCCCAGGGGAATGCCTCGACGGCACTCGGGGTCCCGCATAGCGCCGACATCCCCAGTGTCTACGACGTGCTGATCGATCAGTTCCCGCTGTCCGACATCGTGCAGGTGAGCCCGGAGTCACCCAATCTCTTGTGTGCGCCGAGCACCATCCATCTCGCTGGCGCCGAGATCGAGCTGGTCTCGCAGGTCGCGCGCGAGCATCGACTGCGCACGGCCGTCGAGGACTATCTCGCGTCGACCGAGGACCGCATCGACTTCGTCGTCATCGACTGCCCGCCTTCTCTCGGGCTTCTGACCATCAATGCCTTCACCGCTGCGCACGAGTTGCTGATTCCGATCCAGTGCGAGTATTACGCGCTGGAGGGCCTGAGCCAGCTGCTGGGCAGTGTCTCGATGATCCAGAAGCATCTGAACAGCCGGCTTCACCTCTCGACCATCCTCCTGACCATGTACGACGGGCGCACGCGCCTGGCGCAGCAGGTGGCCGAGGAGGTGCGGTCGCACTTCCCGAACGAGGTGCTGCGTACCGTGATCCCGCGCTCCGTGCGCGTCTCGGAGGCACCGAGCTTCGGGCAGACGGTGATCGCCTACGATGGTCAATCGGCCGGCGCGGTGGCATATCGCGAGGCAGCCGTCGAGATCGCCCAGCGAGCGTCTGCTGCAGCACAAGGAAACAAGGGAGAAGCCTGATGGCCAAGCGCACCGGATTGGGCCGAGGAATCGGCGCACTCATCCCGACGTCGGAGGCGACGGAGGCGCGCCCCGTCGACGTCTTCTTCCCGGGTGCCAAGGGCGCGACGGCGACCATCGAGGCCCCGGCATCCCCTGAGGCGGCGAAGGATGATGCCCCCGAGCTCGTCTCGATCCCCGGGACCGCCCTCATCCAGGTCGATCCGAACGAGATCGTCCCCAACCCGCGGCAACCTCGTACGCACTTCGACAGCGACGACCTCGCGGAGCTCGTCCACAGCGTTCGAGAGTTCGGTGTGCTCCAGCCGATCGTCGTCCGCACGAACGAGGACGGCAAGTACGAGCTGATCATGGGCGAGCGCCGAACGCGTGCTGCCCGCGAGGCCGGACTCACGGCCATCCCCGCCGTCCTGCGCGACACGTCGGACGAGAATCTGCTCCGCGACGCGCTGCTCGAGAACCTGCACCGCTCGCAGCTCAACCCGCTGGAAGAGGCGTCCGCCTACCAGCAGCTGCTCGAGGATTTCGGGATCACGCAGGAGGAGCTCGCGACCCGGATCGGACGCTCGCGGCCGCAGATCAGCAACACCATCCGCCTACTGCGGCTGCCGGTTCCGGTCCAGCAACGTGTCGCCGCGGGTGTCCTCAGCGCGGGTCACGCCCGGGCGATCCTCTCCGTCGACGGTGCCGACGCGATGCAGCGCCTCGCGGACAAGATCGTCAACGAAGACCTCTCGGTCCGGGCCGCGGAAGCCGCGGCCAAGACCATCGAGGCCGCCGGCACCCGCCGGCCCGCCCCGAAGGCGGGGGGTGTTCGCGCGCACCTCGACGAGGTAGCCGGACGGCTCGGCGATCGCCTCGACACCAAGGTGAAGATCTCGCTCGGCGCACGTAAGGGCCAGATCGTGGTCGACTTCGCCACGATCCAGGACCTGAACCGGATCCTGGCCGAGCTGGGCGAGGACGCATACGGCGCACGCTGACGCCGGTGTCGGTGGCGCGACGTAGGCTTGTTCGGTGAACGACGAGCAGAACCCCAAGCGAGCCAGCGTCGAGCTGCTGCGCGCTGAGGCCGCCGATGAACTGTCGGTGCTCGTCGAGGAGCGGCTCCGCGCGGGTGAAGACCCGTGGGAGTTCATGGAGGAGCTGCCCTCGGTCGACGAGCTCGTCGTCCTCATGCTGCGGGCGGAGAACATCGCCGCCTACGGCGGTGGTCGTCCCAGCTCGGCCCGCAACTACCGCGTCCTGCGCCAGATCGCGATGGATCACCCCGAGCTGACCCGCGCCGTGTGGCGGCTGCTGGGCAGTGAACCGCATCGCCGGTGGGATGCCGCGACGAGAGCCGACGCGTCCTGAGTGGCGTCGTGAACCCGAGCCGATAGAAAAAAGCCCCGGTCAGATCAGTGATCCGACCGGGGCTCCGTTCATATGGCTGTCAGCCGATGTACGAGGCGAGGTCCTGCTCGAGAGCGAACTTCGGCTTGGCGCCGATGATCGTCTTCTCGACCTCCCCCTTGTTGAAGACCTTCATCGCCGGGATGGAGGTGATCTGGTACTGCATGGCGAGGTTGGGGTTCTCGTCGACGTTCAGCTTGAGCACGGTGATCTTCTCGGGGTGCTCGGTGGCGATCTCGTCGAGGATGGGTCCGACCATGCGGCACGGACCGCACCATGCGGCCCAGAAGTCGACGAGGACGGGTCCATCGGCGTCGAGGACGTCCTGCTGCCAGGTGCTCTCGGTCGTGGCCTTGGCGGTCATGGTGATCTCCTTCGAAAGGGTGTCGCCTACGTCAACGACGCGGGCGCGGGAATTGTTCCGCGGTGCAGCCGTCAGGCAGCGTCGCTCTCGTCGTTCGTCTCGGTCTCGGCGACGAGCGACTCGAGGCCTTCGTCGGGGCGGCCGCGGAGCGGCGAGCTGTCGGCTGCGGGCTCGGACGCCTCACCGAGGGCGGCGAGGTAGTGCTCGACGTCGAGTGCTGCGACCGTGCCGCTTCCGGCGGCGGTGACCGCCTGGCGGTAGGTCGGGTCGATGACGTCGCCGGCAGCGAAGACACCCGGGACCGACGTCCGCGACGAGCGGCCGTCGACCCACACGGTGCCGTGCTCGGTCAGGTCGAGCGACCCGTGGACGAGGTGCGTGCGCGGGTCGTATCCGATCGCGACGAAGATGCCGTCGAGCGCGAGCTCGTGGGTCGAGCCGTCGACCGTGTCGCGCAGGACGACGCCCGTGACGGCATCCTCACCCAGGATGTCGGCGACCTCGCTGTTCCAGATGAACTCGATCTTGTCGTTGTTCATCGCGCGGTTCTGCATGATCTTCGAGGCGCGCAGCTCGTCGCGGCGGTGGATGACGTACACCTTCGAGGCGAACTTCGTCAGGAAGGTCGCCTCCTCCATGGCCGAGTCGCCTCCGCCGACGACGGCGATCGTGCGCTCGCGGAAGAAGAAGCCGTCGCAGGTGGCGCAGTACGACACCCCGCGTCCGGACAGACGGCTCTCGCCCTCGATGCCGATCTTGCGCGGCGCCGAACCGGTCGCGAAGACGAGGCTGTCGGCCTCGTGGGTGGCGCCGCTGCCGAGGGTGACCTTCTTGACGGGGCCGTCGACGTCGAGCTCGACGACGTCGTCGTAGAGAACCTCGGTGCCGAACTTCTCGGCCTGCTCCTGCATCTTGGCCATGAGGTCGGGCCCCATGATGCCCTCGGGGAAGCCGGGGAAGTTCTCGACCTCGGTGGTGTTCATCAGCTCGCCGCCCGCTTCGACCGAGCTCGCGATCAGCAGCGGCTTCAGGTTCGCGCGTGCCGCGTAGATCGCGGCCGTGTAGCCGGCCGGGCCGGATCCGATGATGATGACCTGTCGCACGTCGACATCCCTTTCTGGGGTCTGGAATCCGCGTCGCGGATACCCCGACACGTCCAACCCATGGTAGCCGCGGGGCATTCCCCGGCGGCCGTGGGGCAGGGGTGTCAGCGGCCGAGGATGCGGCGCACCGTGCGCACCGCTGTGCCGAGCTCCGGCGCACGGAGGACCGCGAGGAGGATGACGTAGACGACGAGGGTCGCCAGGCCGATGACGGCGCCGCCGATGAGCGCTGCGGCGACCGTCTCGATCGTCCATCCCCACACACGTGCCAGGAGCAGCGAGACGCCCCAGCCGGCGGCGCAGGCGGGGATGCCGGCGGCGACGAAGCGCAGAACGCCGCGTACCGCACCGCCCAGGCCGAGCGGGCCGATCTTCCGGCGCAGGAGGATGACCGCGAGCACCAGCTGCACGATGTTGGCGAGCGACTGCCCCAGCGCGATGCCGACGGCAAGATACTCTACGGGCAACAGGAGATAGGCCGCGACGGCGCTCGCGGCGACGAGGATCGCCTGCACCAACGTGAACACGAATGGTGTCCGCGTGTCCTGGTGGGCGTAGAAGGTGCGCTGCAGCACGAACTGGAACGACAGCGGCAGCAGAGCGACAAGATACGCGGCGAGGACCCAGGCGAACGTCGCCGCCGTCTGCGGACCGTCCGTGAAGACGCGCGAGATGGGCAGAATCGCTGCCACAATCGCGGCCAGCGCACCGACCATGAAGATCCCGATGGTTCGGGTGGCGGCGTCCAGATCGGAGCGGAGCGCATCGGGTCGCCCCGTGGCGACATGCGCGCTCAGACGGGTGAAGTAGGGCGTTCCGATCGACAGTACGATCACCGAGAACGGCAGCATGAACACCAGCCACGCGTAGGACATCGCCGCCACTGAGGCACCGGCGTTGGATGCCGCGCTCACGAGAGTCGACTGGACGAGGCCGGCGAGCTGGCCGACCAGGACCATCAAGAATGTCCAGCCCGCGAGGCGGCCGATGTGCCGCAGCCCGATGCCTCGCCACCGGAAGTCGGGACGGATGTGCAGGCCAGCGCGGCGCCAGAACAGCAGGAGCACGCCCGCCTGTGCGACGATGCCCGCCGTCGCGGTGCCGGCGATGACAGCCACCATCGTCGGAGTCCAGCCGACCACGTCCTCCTGGACGCCGAAGAGCCAGATGAAGACGAGGAAGCCGATGATCGACACGATGTTGTTCACGATCGGCGACCAGGCGAAGGGGCCGAACACTCCGCGCGCGTTGAGGATTTCGCCGAGGAGGGCGTAGATACCGTAGAAGAGCAGCTGCGGCAGGCACCAGTAGGCGAATGCCAGCGTCAGCGCCGAGGCCTCGGGGCTCAGCCGGGAGCCGAACGCCACGACCAGCAGCGGCGCCGCGACGACGGCGATGACCGTCGTGATGAACAGGGCGGTGGTTCCGAGTGTCAGGAGCTTGGAGACGAAGGCGCTGCCGCCGTCGCGATGCTTCGCCGCCTGGATGATCTGCGGGACGATGACGCCGGCCAGAAGGCCGGACGAGATGATCGCGTAGATGTTGTTCGGCAGCTGATTGGCGATCGCGAACGCATTGGCTGCCCCGCCGGTCGCGCTGGTGGCGATCACCGGCAGCGCTGCCGCGAGCACGATGTTGCGCACGAGGCCCGTGACCCGGGAGACGAGTGTTCCCGCGGCGACGACCGCTCCTGCCCGGCCGATTCCGCTCACTCGGTGCTCTCCTGCTGTTCGGGGGTGTCGTGCTGCTGCGCTGCGTTCTCGCTCCGCCGGCGTCGCAGCTTCAGCACCGTTCGGATCACGCCGCCCGCGATGAGGACGACGACGATCACGATGATCGCGGTGATCCCGACCGACTCCCACTCCGCGCGCACCGTGAGGCCGATGGCCTCGGGCGCTCCGATCGGCACGGCCGCGGTGCTCCGCAGCTGCAGGCTGAGTGTCGTCTCACCGCTTCCGACGCGCGCCTCGACCGGCACGTCGACGCGGGTGTTCTGCTGCGCGCCCGCTTCGACGACCGTCGCCTTCTGCACGATCAGACGGGGGTCCCCGGTCTCGGCGAACAGCACGAGGGAGACCGGCCAGGGCAGGTCGTTGCGGACCGTGACGGGAATCGGGGCGCTCGTGGCGAGGAAGTTGATGGTGCCGGGGTTCGCGATGCCGACGGCATCCAGCGTGCTCTCGGTGTTCTCCTCGTGCTGCGCGACGGCGGCCGCCCACGCGGTCGGCTCGGTCAGCCACGCGTCGCCGATCAGCTGCAGGATGGCGGTGCGTTCGCGCGCCGTCAGCTGGGTGGGTTCGACCAGGGCGGTCGCGAAGGTCGCGAGGCGCTCTTCATCGGCGAGGAAACGCTGCAGGGCCGCGACGCGGTCGGCATCGGCGGGGATGTCGGCGACGGTGACCTGCGCGGGCGCTGCAGCACGGAGATCCTGCAGCGACGTCGGGGTGGCGCCCGTGGCGCCCGTGATCGCGGTGATGGCCGTCCTCACACCGGCGCGCGAGCTCGTCGCGGGACGATCGATCGTCGCGACGAGGGGGCCCTCGCCGCTCAGCGCGACCTGCGCCGTGGCGGCGGCGAGTTCCGCGCTGCGGAGCGGCGCGTCGTCGGATGCCGCCGCGACGCGTGCGAGCTCGGCGGAGACCAGGTGGTCGTACATGAGGAGATCGGCCTCGCCCGTTGCGGCGCGGACGCCGCCGTCGCCGCCGGAGACGGTGTCGGACGGCACGAGGGTGAGCGCGTCGGCGTCCGCCCCGGCCTGCGCATCGATGGCCGCGACGACGTCGGGTCCCGCGGTGCCGCCGGCGGGCCAGAAGATGTCGCGGACGGTGTTCGCTGCGGTTCCGACGGCGAGCAGCTGCCGCAGATCGGGTACGGCTGCGGCCGTGGTGGACCCGGCGGAGCTGAAGTTCGCCGGATCGGCGTAGGGAGCGAGGGTCGTCGGCTCGAGCGGCGCCGTCAGACCGGCGTGCACCTGCGTCGCGAGGTCGGCGTCACCGAACTGCAGGGCGAACCGTTCATTGGGCAGCGCCATGAGGCTCGAGAGCCAGCCCGTCGCGGTTGCCGGCGCGCTCGAGCCCAGGACGCGGATCGACGCGACGATCGCGGGGTCGACGGCGAGCACCGCCGGGGTGCCCGTGACAGCGTCCAGCACCGCGCTCAAGGAGCCGTTCTCGGCCGTGAGCTCGGTGAGCTCGGTCGCCGTGAGCAGTCCCGACGTGCGGGCTCCCGCAGTGATCGGGACGATGACGGTGGTCGAGCGCGGCGGGGCGTCGGTGCGGGGCACGGTGATGACAGTGCGCGACGAACCACCCGGACCGGATACGGCGACCGGGTATACGCCGGGGGCGAGGCCGACGAGATCTTTCTCGGTGGCGGAGATCGACACGTTCGTGGCGCGTTCGTCACCCGCCGCGAGCTCGGCGACATCGGCGCGGGCGACCTCCTCGAAGACCGGGAGCGCCTCTGCCGCGTCGTCGCCGGGCCGAAGCCAGTCGACGACCGCCTGCTGCGACGTCAGGGCCGAGCGCGACAGGGAGACCGAGACGGTGCCGGCAGGAAGTGCGCGCGGCGACCCGTTCCGCTGATCGACCGAGATGACCGCGTCGGCGCCGGTCGCGACGGTTCCGCCGTTGGCGGGCGCGGCGATGAGCGAGGCGACCCCCGGGGTCCCGGGTGTCGGGCTGGCGTCCGGTGTCGGGCTGGCGCTGGGGGCCGGGCTCGGCGGCGTCTCGGCGAGAGCGGACGCGGGAGACGCGAGCGGTGCCACGACGATCGCCGCAGCCGCGAGCCAGCCGAGCACGCGGGCACCGCGACGGGCGCGACGGGCGCGGGCGGTGGCAGGGGAAATGTCGGTCATGGCGGTTCTCGACCCGCTGCGATACCCGACCGCAGGGTCGCACAGAGTCTAGGGCGGCCCCGCTGTGCGTCATCCGAGGCGGGCCGGGCCGTGCGGCTATTCGACTGCCCGCACGGTTGAATGGGGGAGTGACCCTGCACCCCGACGCCGGCCGCTGCGCGGCGCTCCGTACCGACCTGGATGCCGCGGGCTACCGCGCCGACGCCCTGCGTGCGCTCTGGGGCGGGATGGTCGACACCGCGGTGGGTCACGGGCTCATCGAGCCCGCCCGGCGCGTGCTGGCCGGCCGCACCGACGCGCTGGCCGTGCTGGCGGGCCTGCTGTTCCTGGGAGGGCCGGCGCCCCGCGCATCAGTCGACGCCGCGCTGCCCTCGCTCGGGGCGGCGGGCCTCACGGAGCTCGGGCTCGCCCACCTCGACGGCCACCTCGTCGTACCCGACGCCCTGGTGCGACCGCAGGACATCTCGGATGCCGCGGGCGAGGGCCACTGGTGGATCGCGAGCGACCTCGACGAGGCAGCGGTGGGCGGGCCGCTGCCCACGGGCCATGTCCTGGGCGTCGGCGGCGCCTCGCTGACGCTCGCGGGGCTGCAGTTGACATCCCCGGTGGGACGCGTGCTCGACATCGGCACGGGGTGCGGCATCCAGGCTCTTCGTGCGCGGCGCGCGGGGGACCACGTCGTGGCGACGGACATCTCGGAGCGCGCCCTCGCTTTCACGCGCCTGAACGCCCTCCTCAACGACGTCGATGGGATCGAGACTCGGTTCGGCAGCCTCTTCGAGCCGGTCGCCGGCGAGCAGTTCGGGCGGGTGGTGTCCAACCCGCCCTTCGTGATCACTCCCCGCGTCGAGGGCGTACCGGCATACGAGTACCGCGACGGTGGCATGTCGGGCGACGACCTCGTCGCCGCGTTCGTGCGGGAGGTCGGCTCGGTGCTGGCTCCGGGCGGCGTGGCCCAGCTGCTCGGCAACTGGGAGTACCGTGCCGGCGAGGACGGTCTGGACCGCGTGCGCTCGTGGGTATCGGAGTCGTCCGTCGCCCTCGATGCGTGGGTCGTGGAACGCGAGCAGCTCGACCCGCTCGCCTACGCCGAGCTGTGGGTCCGCGACGGCGGCACCGCGCCCGGCTCGCCTGCCTACGCGCCGCTCGTGCAGGCGTGGCTCGACGACTTCGCCGCCCGCGGGGTCACCGCGGTGGGATTCGGCTACGTCACGCTGCACCGGCCGGCCGTCATCCCGACCCTCGCTCGCTACGAACGGATCGCCGGAAGCATTCCCGGCGCTCTCGGTCCCCACATCGGTGAGTCGCTCGACGCGTGGCAGCGGCTCTCGAGCATGACCGACGCCGACCTGGATGCCGCGGTGCTGCGGGTCGCACCCGATGTGACCGAGGCACGCCATCACACTCCGGGCGCGGAGGATCCGCAGGTCATCGAGCTGCGTCAGGGCGCGGGGTTCGGACGGGTGCTCGATGTCGATCCGGCCCTCGCGGCGCTCGTCGGAGCCAGCGACGGCGACCTGCCCGTCGGCGTGCTCGTCGCCGCGATCGCCGACCTGCTCGAGGTGGATGCCGCAGCGCTCCGCGCCGACCTGCTGCCGCGCGTGCGCGAGCTGCTGTTCACGGGCTTCCTGCGCTTCGCGGACTGATCCCGCGCTGGGGGAGGGGCGGACGAGCCCGGTAGGCTCGGACGCATGCTGAACATGGCCGAGGGTGTCGCGCGCCTGGGCGCCCTGGCAGCATCTCCGGTCGTCTCGACGCTCGCCGACGCCTTCGAGCGCGCCGGCTTCGAGCTGGCGATCGTCGGCGGTCCCGTGCGAGATGCGCTGCTGGGGCGCGCGACCAACGATCTCGACTTCACGACGAACGCCCGACCCGACGACATCCTGCGCGTCGTCGAGCCCCTCGCCACCGCGACGTGGGACATCGGTCGCGCCTTCGGCACGATCGGTGCGAAGGTGCGCGGCGAGCAGATCGAGATCACGACCTACCGAGCGGACAGCTACGACGGCGTGACCCGAAAGCCGACGGTCGAGTTCGGCGACACGCTCGAGCAGGATCTCGCGCGCCGGGACTTCACCGTCAACGCGATGGCGCTGCGGGTTCCGGGACCGTCCCTCGTCGACCCGACGGGCGGGGTCGAGGATCTCGTCGCGACGACGCTGCGGACGCCGAGCGATCCGGCCGTGAGCTTCGGCGACGACCCGCTGCGGATGCTGCGTGCCGCCCGCTTCGCCTCCCAGCTCGGCTTCTCGCTCGATCCCGCCACCGGGCAGGCGATGACCGAGCTGCGCGAGACGCTCTCGATCGTGAGCCCCGAGCGGGTGCAGGGCGAGCTGGTGAAGCTGCTGCGCACCGACGATCCCGCACGCGGCATCCGGCTGCTCGTCGACACCGGCCTCATGCAGCTCGTGCTGCCCGAGGTGCCGGCGCTGCGCCTCGAGATCGACGAGCACCATCACCACAAGGACGTCTACGAGCACTCCCTGACGGTGCTGCGCCAGGCGATCGAGCTCGAGCACGAGCGGCATCCCGGCGCGGAGCCCGACGTGGTGCTGCGCCTCGCAGCGCTCCTCCACGACATCGGCAAGCCCGCGACGCGCAAGCTCGAGCCCGGCGGGGGAGTGAGCTTCCACCACCACGACATCAAGGGCTCCCGGATGGCGCGCAAGCGCCTGCAGGCCCTGCGCTTCGACTCCGACACGATCTCGTCGGTGAGCCGCCTCGTCGAACTGCACCTGCGGTTCTTCGGCTACTCGGAAGGTGCCTGGACGGATTCGGCCGTCAGGCGCTACGTCCGCGACGCGGGCGACGAGCTCGAGCGACTGCACATCCTCACCCGCGCCGATGTCACGACGCGGAACAAGCGCAAGGCGGCTCGCCTGAAGTCGGCATACGACGACATCGAGCGACGCATCGACGAGCTGGCGGCCGCGGAAGAGCTCGGCGCCATGCGCCCGGAGCTCGACGGCAACCGCATCCAGGAGATCCTCGGCATCGGCCCCGGCCGCGAGGTGGGCGAGGCGTACCGGTTCCTGCTCGACATCCGACTCGACGAGGGCATGATCGGCGAGGATGCCGCGGAGCGGCGCCTGCGCGAGTGGTGGGCCGCGCGCTCCGAGGCGTGAGGAGCCCACGGGCCCTACCGCGAGGAGCCCGTCCGGCTTAGGCTGAGGGCGCTCCTTCACCGCCGATCGGAGTCGCCCGTGTCCTCGTCGTGGTCCGCGCAGTGGGATGTCGCACCCGAGTCGTCCCGTCTGCTGATCGAGCGCGCGCACGACGAGCTCTTGGCCGGATCTGATGCCGAACGCCGCCTGCAGGACGTGCGGTCGCTCGTCCGCGATTCGTGGCGCCGGTCGATGGCGAACCTGGTGGGTGCCGAGGCGCTGCCTCCGCTCGAGTTCGACGAGCGCGCGCTCGCCGCCTATCGCAGCGCGCACCCGCTCGCCGGCGTCATGGACATGGTCCGTGCGCTGCTCGTCCCGAGCCCCGACTCCGGGGTCGTCGTCGCCGTCGGGGATGCCGCCGGCCGGCTGCTCTGGGTCGAGGGCGACACGAGCGTCCGAACCCTGACGGGCGACATGGGCTTCGTCGCGGGGGCCAACTGGTCGGAGTCCGCTGTGGGCACCTCGGCACCGGGGACGGCGCTGCAGCTCGACCGATCGGTGCAGATCCGGGGTGCCGAGCACTTCAATCGCCTCGTGCAGCCCTGGTCGTGCACGGCCGCTCCCGTGCACGACCCGGAGACCCGCCGACTGCTCGGGGTCATCGACGTGACCGGCCGTGCGGAGGCCGCTAGTCCCCAGGCACGGCTGCTCGTCGACGCGACGGCACGTGCGATCGAGAGCGAGGTTCTCGTCGCCCGGCTGCGCTCTCGGGCAGAGCGTCCGCGCGGCTTCACGCGATCCCGGAGTCGGGCGGGTTCGGTTCCGACGGCCTCGACCCTCCGCGTGCTCGGCAGGGATCGCGCGCTCCTCGAGATCGCGGGTGTCGGCGGTGAGCGGGTCGTCGAGGTGTCGGCCCGGCACGCCGACATCCTGCTCATGCTCGCGACTCACCGGCAGGGGCTGTCGGCGGAACGACTCGCCGAGCTCGTCTACGGTCCCGACGCCACCGACACGCTCCGCCCCGAGATGGTGCGGCTGCGGCGGATGCTCGAGCGAGTCGCGCCGCACCTCGTGCCCCTGTCGCGGCCGTATCGTCTGCCCGCGGACCTCGAGACCGATGCGCAACAGGTGGCCTCGTTGCTCGACCGTGGCGCGCACCGCGTCGCGCTCGCGGCGTATCCGGGCCCCGTGCTGCCCGACTCGTGCGCTCCGGGGACCGAGGAGGTTCGCGATCGCCTCCGCGCATCGCTCCGCGAGGCGCTGCTGGCCGAAGCATCGGTAGACGTGCTCCTGGCGTACGTCGAGACGGACGAGGGCACCGACGACGCGGAGATCCTGCAGCTATGCCTGCGAATGCTGCCGGCGCGGTCACCGAAGCGGGCGGGCATCGTCGCACGGCTGACCGCGCTCGGCAACCCCGACGAGTGACCGTTCCGTCGCCGCCGAGCCGCTGACAGGATGGCGACGCGATGTTGCACGTGAAACATCGAGAGGAGGCGGCGCGTGAGGACGACACGGATCTCATGGACGAGCATCGGTTCCGTCGAGACGATCGAGCGATGCATCACGGAATATTCCGATGACGGCATCCGCATCGTCGGAGAGGTCGACGGCGGTGACGAGCCGTGTCGCTACGCGGTAAGTCTGGAATCAGACGGCACCTTCCGCCACGCATCGATCGCATCGGGTGAACGATCGACGCAGATCGAGCATGTCGACGGTGCCTGGACGGTCGACGGCGAGGAGAGGCCCGACCTCGCCGGTGCGACCGACCTCGACATCACCGCGACGCCCGCCACCAATGCGCTCCCGATCCGGCGTCTCGGACTGGCGGTCGGGAGCCGTGCCGACATCGAAGTGGCGTGGGTGCAGGTTCCGTCGCTCGAGGTGGAGCTCGGGCGCCAGCGCTACACCCGCGTCGGCCCGCGCTCGTACTGCTTCGAATCGACCGACCGGGACTTCCGACGCACGCTCACGGTCGACGCGGACGGCTTCGTGCTCAGCTACCCCGGCCTGTTCGAGCGGGTGACGGGTTCGTGAGGGCGGGATGGAACGAGGAGACGAGGACATGACGATGAGCGACGCGCGTGCTGACGGCGACGCCCCCGACGAGGCGCTCGTCTCGCTCGCCGAGGCCTACGGAATCGCGACGGAGTACTGGTCGTTCTCCGGTGAGCAGGTCCACGTGCCCGGCACGACACTGCGTGCGGTGCTCGCCGCGATGGGCGTGGCGGCCGCCGATGGCGAGGCCGTCGAGCACGCCCTCGCGGAGCGAGCAGCGGAACCCTGGCGCCGACTCGTGGCCGCGTCGACCGTCGTGCGTCAGGGCAGCGGGGCGATCGACCTGCACGTCGCCGATGGCTCCGACGTCGAGGTCGCGCTCGTGCTGGAGGACGGCTCGATCCGTCCCGTGCCGATACCCGAGCAGCAGCCGGTCGCCCGCACGGTCGACGGCCGGACGCGCTGGCGCGTGCGGGTCGCCGTGCCCGCCGACGTCCCGCTGGGGTGGCACACGATCCAGGCGCGACAGTACGGCGGAGCGGGTGAACTCCTCGCAAGCGGCACGCTCGTCGTCACGCCCCGGCGATTGACACCGCCCCCGGGCGGTGCGGAACGGCGGTCGTGGGGGCTGATGGCTCAGCTGTACTCCGTGCGCTCGCGTCGCTCGTGGGGAATGGGGGACTTCGCCGACCTGGCCGACCTGGCCGCGATCGCGGGGGAGTCGGGCGCCGACTACCTCCTGATCAATCCGGTGCACGCCGCGGAGGTGACCACGCCGATCGAGCCGTCGCCGTACCTGCCGTCGTCGCGGCGATTCCTCGCGCCGCTCTACATCCGTCCCGAGCTCATTCCCGAAGCGGCATACCTCTCGGATCCGGCGCGGGAGCGATTCACGCGGCTGCAGCAGAGCGCTGCCGGCACTGACGGGAACCCTGAGCGTATCGACCGCGACCTCGTGTGGACGGCCAAGCGCGAGGCTCTCGCGCTCATCCACGATGTTCCCCTCTCGCCGGCGCGACGAGCTCAGCGCGACGCCTTCGCTCGTTCCCAGGGCACCGCCCTCGCCGACTTCGCGCTGTGGTGCGCGGTCCGCGAGCACGAGGCGGCGACCGGCGAGCGTCTTCCGGAGGGGGTCGCGATCGACGATCCCGCGGTGGCCGAGCTGCGCGACAGACTGTCGGACCGCATCGCGTTCCACGTGTGGCTGCAGTGGGTCGTGGATCAGCAACTCGCGGACGCCGCGACCGCGGCCGCGGCATCCGGAATGCGGGTCGGGATCATGCACGACCTCGCGGTGGGCGTCTCGACGGCCGGGTCCGACGCGTGGTCGCTGCGCGACCTCTACGCCCCGGGCGTCGTCGTGGGCGCACCCCCCGACATGTACAACCAGCAGGGTCAGAACTGGAACCAGCCGCCGTGGCTGCCTCAGGCCCTCGCCGAGCACGCCTATGCGCCCCTGCGTGACATGCTCCGATCGCTTCTGCGCCATGCGGGTGCCCTGCGCATCGACCACATCCTCGGCTTCTTCCGCCTGTGGTGGATCCCCGAGGGGCTCGGCCCGGGGGAGGGCACGTACGTCCGCTACGACCATGAGGCGATGATCGGCGTGCTCGCGCTCGAAGCGCACCGGGCGGGCGCGCTGATCATCGGCGAGGACCTCGGGCTCGTGGAGCCGTGGGTACGCGACTACCTCGCGGAGCGGGGCATCCTCGGGACGTCGGTGCTGTGGTTCGAGACCGATGACGCGGGCGGGCCGCTCGCTCCCGAGCGTTACCGCACCGACGTGCTCGCCACCGTGAACACCCACGACCTGCCGCCCACGGCCGGGTACCTCGACGGCGAGCACGTCGCGCTGCGTGCCCGGCTCGGCCTGCTGACCCGGTCGGTCGACGACGAGCTCGCGGATTTCGAGCGCGAGCGCGACCGGATGCTGGCGGAGCTGCGCTCCCGCGGGCTGATCTCCGACGGCGCGAGCGAGCAGGAGGTCGTCGAGGCGCTCCACGTCTTCCTCGCCGCATCGCCCTCGCGCCTCCTCGGCGTCTCGCTCGTCGACGCCGTCGGCGAGAAGCGCGTGCAGAATCAGCCCGGAACCGACGACGAGTATCCCAACTGGCAGGTGCCGCTGGCGGATGCCGCGGGCCGGGTGGTGATGCTCGACGACCTCGCGTCGCTGCCGCGGTACCGCTCGTTGGTCGACGCCGTGGAGCGGGCGCTCCGCTCCGGCCCGTAGAGGTCGCGCGCCGGGCTTGTCAACCCGGTACGTGCGGCACCGGGGAACGCCCGTACGGTCGGGACGTCGAACGAGAGGAGACGCCATGGTCGACACCGCACCCCTCACACGGGCGAAGTACCCGCGGTCGCTCATTGCGGGGCCCTACGGGCATCCGTTCCACGCGATCGCGATCATCCTGCCGATCGGCGCCTGGGTGTCGGCATCCGTCTTCGACGTCATCGCCGTCATGAGTCCGGATGCCGCCGTCTTCGCGCTCGGCGCCCGCATCCTCATCGCGATCGGTCTTCTGGGGGCCGTCGTGGCCGCAGTGCTGGGGCTGATCGACTGGAGCAGCATCCCGAAGGACACCCCCGCGCGCGCCACGGGGCTGACCCACATGATCCTGAACCTCATCGCGATGGCGGTGTTCGCCGGCAGCCTCGCCCTGCGTGTCGAGGAGGAGACGGTGCCGACCCTCGCGATGATCGCGAGCTTCGTCGGGCTCGCCCTGCTGTCGGTGTCGGGGTGGCTCGGCGGCAAGCTCGCCCACACTTTCGGCGTCCGCGTCGCGACCGAGACGACCCAGGCCGAGGGCCTGGAACCGCTGCCCTGACCGAGGAGAGATCATGACCGACCTGGACACCCGTCCCGACAAGCGGCCTGCGAACCCCCTGGCGGGCCCCTACGGACACCCGTTCCACCCGATCGCCGTCACGATTCCGATCGGGGCGTGGATCGCGAGCTTCGTCTTCGACATCATCGGCCTGATCGTCGCCGACCCCACTCCGTACGCCGTGGGTTCACGCGTCCTCATCGGGATCGGTCTCGTGGGCAGTCTCGTGGCCATCGTGCTGGGGATCTTCGACTACCTCCGCATCCCCGATCGCACGCGCTCGTCGAGCACGGCGACGATCCACATGGGCTTGAACTTCGTGGTGTGCGGTGCCTACCTGTTCCAGCTCTTCCTGCGCACCTCGACCGACGACATCCCCATCGCCGGCGTGATCTTCAGTGCCGTGAGCCTGCTGACCCTCAGTGCGTCGGGATGGCTCGGCGGCAAGCTCGCCTACCGCTACGGCGTGCGCGTGGCACACGAGTCGAAGCAGGCGGAGGGCTTCGTCACGCGACGCAGCCGGCGCTGAGGGCTGTCGAAACGGGCGGCGACCTTCCCAAGAGGAGGCCGCCGCCCGTTCACGTCGGGGCTCGCCGGTGTCAGGCGATGCCGGCCCGGCGTGCAGGCCGAACCGACCACAGCACGCCTCCAGCGACGAGCAGGAGAGCTGCCAGCAACGCCGCGCCGAGCGGCGCCTGGGCACCGGTCACGGCCAACTGCCCGGAAGCGACGACGGTGATCGGTACGCTGCCGATCACCTGACCGTCGGCGCCGAAGACCACGATCGTGTGACCGCCCGTGGCCAGATCGGCGGGGATGCGGACGTCGAACGCGACGCGCCCGTTCGCATCGGCGACCGGGATGCCGGTGATCCGGATCGGGTCGCTGCGCAGTTCGGCCGCGACCTGATCGCCGGCCTCGAGTCCGGTGACCGTCACCTGCACCGACTGCCCGCGCTCGACCGTCGTGGCCGAGACCGAGACGGCCGGGGCCGCTTTGCCGGGCTCCGTCGGGGTGGGCTCGGTGGGGTTGGGCTCGGTCGGGTTGGGCTCGGTCGTGCCGGGCACCTCGCGCGGGTCGACGCTCGCGAGCGTCGGGGTGACGGTCTGGAACAGCCCGTCCGCGCCGATCTCGAGGCGGTCGATGGTCGTCTCGCGGTTGGTGCCGTTGCCGCCGGGGATCGCGAACCGGTGGTAGGCGATGTACCACTCGTCGGTGCCGGGGACATTGATGATCGAGCTGTGCCCGGTGCCGAGGATGCCCTGCGACGGGTCCTTCTGCAGGAGGATCCCGCGGTAGGTCCACGGTCCGTCGATGCTCGTCGACGTCGCGTATCCGACGCGGTAGTTCTCCGAACCGGTGTCGTCGATCGAGTACGTCAGGTGATACGTCCCGTCGCGGTAGTTCAGGAAGAGTCCCTCGCGGAAGTCGGTCAGTCCCTCGATCGGTGTGATCGTCTCCTCCTTGACGCTCAGCATGTCGTCGGACAGCTCGCCGTAGACGGGTCGTCCGTTGCCCCAGAAGAGGTACGACTTCCCGGTCGCGGGATCGGTGAACGCCGCCGGGTCGATCGCCTGACCGCTGTTGACGGCCTCCGCGTTGGTGATCATCGGTTCCGCCTGAGCGGTGAACGGACCCTCGGGGCTGTCGGCGACGGCGACACCGATCATCTTGCGGTTCGCGTTCGGCTCATGCCCGCTGAAGTAGAAGTAGTACCTGCCGCCCTTCTCGATGATCGTCGGAGCCCACGCGTTGCCGGTGGCCCACGGAACGTTGCCATTCGCGCCGTCCAGCTTCAGGATGGGCTCGTCCGACCGCGTCCAGTCGATCAGGTTCTTCGACGTCCAGACGTAGAACGTGTTGCCGCCCCAGCCCGGCGTGCCGTCGGTGGTCGCGTAGATGTAATACGTGTCGCCGAACACGGCGATGTTCGGGTCGGCGTACAGCCCCGGCAGCACCGGGCTCTTCATCTCCACGGCCTCGAGCGTCCAGACGACGTCGGGCTGTCCCGGTGTCGTCAGGGTGACCGTGGCGGGGGTGCTCAGATCGTGCACGGTGCCCGACGGGGGCGTGGCTGTGGTGCCGGATGCCGTGGTGAACACCGGGCGCAGCTGCGTGACATCCGTGCCGCGGTTCACCGGGAACACGACCGTGCGGGCGTCGCTGTCGACCAACGGGGCGACCTTGAGGGCACCGGCATCCTGCAGGCTCACCGCACCGAGCGCGCTGGAGTTGCCGGAGTTCTGCACGATCTCTTCGGGGGTCAACGCGCGGTTGTACAGCGCGAACTCGCGCATCTGACCGCGGAAGAGGTTGTCGGCGTTGTAGACCGACTTGCCCAGGTAGTTCGCCAGCGTGCTGCCGCCGCCGATGTCGCCGGGGCGCACCGTCACGTTCGTGTTCTCGGCGACCTGCTGGCCATCGAGATACAGCCGAGCCGTGTTTCCGCTCAGCGTGTAGGTGAGGTGCACCCAGCGGTCGCGCGGAAGCGCCGCACCCGACGTGACGTTCTGCTCGCCGCTCCAGTTGCCGGTGGTCAGTGCCGCGCGGTACTGGTCGCCGGTCGAGAACAGGTAGCCGTTGCCGGCGCCGTCGCCGCCGGTATTGCCGAAACCGTAGAGGAAGTACGGAGTGCGCTGGGCCGGGTCGATCCGCAGCTCGGCCTCCACGGTGATGTCGTCGACACCGACGAGGACGTTGTCGGGCAGGTCGACGTAATCGTCGGTGCCGTCGAACGTGAGAGCGCCGTCGGCGAAGGTCGCACCGCCGCGCACCTGGGCGTCGCGCCCGGCGCCGGACCGGTCGTGCAGCACCGCGCCCGCGGCATCCGTGAAGTCGTAGCGCAGCAGCTCGCCCTTCTCGTTCGCGGGGAGGGGCTGCGGCAGGTTGGCGCGCAGCGTCTCGAGCTCGGCCGCGGTCACCGGCATCACCGTGCCGTGGCGGGGGCTCGCGGGCAGGCGGTAGCTCGCGGGCACCTGCCAGTCCGGCGCGTCGAGGTCATCGGTTCCCAGCGGGATGTAGCCGCGTCCGCCGTACTCGTCGACGAAGAGGTAGTAGTTCGAGCCGGAGGTGTCGCCGGGGTTCGCCGCGAAGATGGTGGGGCCTTCGACGGCGCCGAGACCGGCATCGCGACCGATGCAGCTGTCGATCAGCTTCCAGGCGGGGTCGGCGGCGTTCCAGCCGGGGGCGTTGCGATCGTCGACCGCGGTCAGGCTGGTCGACGACTCCTGGATGATGTCGCGGCATCCGGTCGTGCTCGCCTCGTCCTTCGTGAACCGGTAGTAGGTGCCGTTGTCCTTGAGCACCGTGGAGTCGATGCGCGATGCCCCGAAGTCCTGCCAGACCTGGGGCTCGCTGAACGTGGTGAAGTCGCGCGTCGTGGCGTACATCATGGTCTGGTAGAAGCTGCCCGTGTGATTCGGGTCGTCCTCGCCGAAGAGCGACGACGCCCAGAACACCACGTACTCGCCGAGCGCCTCGTCGTAGTACGCCTCGGGCGCCCACGTGTTGCCCGCGTTGTCGGGGGCGACGCGGACGTGGCGCTGCTCGCTCCAGGTGACGAGGTCGTGCGACTCCCACACCTCGAGGTACTTCGACCCCTGCGTCTGCGCTCGACCCCAGTCGCCGTTCCGGCCGATGGAGAGGTCGGTGGCGATGAGGTAGAACGTGTCGCCCTCGGGCGAGCGGATCAGGAACGGGTCGCGGAGGCCCCGCTCTCCCTCCGTGGAGGTGAGCGACGGCTGGCCGCCGTTGAGCTCGGTCCACGACAGCGCGTCGTTGCCGTTGCTGGCGGCGAAGTAGATGTTCTCGCCCGCGACGGAGTTTCCCGTGAAGTAGGCGAACGTGTAGCCCTCGAAGGCTCCGATGTTCGCGGCCTTGCGAACCGCGGCCGGGAAGGAACGCGTGAGCGTCACCGCCCCTTTCGTCACGGATGCCGTGAGCGCAACGGTGGTGTCTTCGGCCGGTCGGGTGACCAGGCCGTCAGCCGTGATGACGCTCGTGTCGGCGGACGACCACGTCACGTCGAGTCCCTGCGAGGTGGTCGGCAGCGTGAGGTTGCCGCGCACGTCGTCGATGTTCGTGACGGTGAGGGCGTCGAGCGCGGCCTGCGCGGCCTGCCGGTCGTCGGGGGTCTCGACCAGGCCCGCGACCTCGTCGGCCGACAGCGCGCGGTCGTACAGGCGGAAGTCGCGGAGGCTGCCGGCGAGACGCTTGTCGGGGGTGTACGTCGATCGGCCGAGGTAGTTCGCGGTCGTCGTGCCGCCGCCCAGTTCACCCGGAGTGGTCGTGGTGTTCGTGTTCTCGGCGACCTGAACGCCGTCGAGATACAGCCGAGCCGTCGTCGTGCCGGCATCGAGCGTGTAGGTCATCGTCGTCCAGACGCCGCGTTCGAGGTTCGCCGAGCCGCGGGTCTCCTGCTCCGTGGACCAGTTGCCGCTCGCGATTCCCGCGCGGGCCGGGTTACCGGTGGCGAAGAGGTAGCCGTCGCCGAACCAGTCCGTCGTGTTGCCCAGGCCCCAGATGAAGTAGTCGCCTGATTGCTCGGGACGCACCAGCACCTCGGTGCTCACCGTGACGGACGACAGACCGGCCATCACATCGTCGGGAAGCTGCACGTAGTCGTCGTCGCCGTCGAGGCGCACGCCGTCCGCACCGCCGAGGGTCGGGCCGCCGACGAACGATGCGTCGCGGCCGTTGCCCGACGTGTCGTGCGCGACGGTTCCCGACGTCTCGTCGAGCGGATAGGCGACGACCAGCCCGGAGTCCGGCTCGGCAGCCTGAACAGCGGACGGGATGACGATCGGCGCGGCGACGAGCGCGGCGACGATCGGGACGGCGAGCGTCCATGGGCGGTGGTGGCGCCAGGGCGCCGGGCGAGCGGATGCGGGCACGGGGAACCTCTCGTATGCGACGTTGCATGGCCGTCAGCACTGACGACGCTCAGATGTTAGCGCTCACAATTCGCGCAGCGCTAGTGCGCGGCATCTTCCCCGCCTCCATTCGCCCCGCCTGACGCCGAGGACGCGCGTTTGCACGGTGCGGGCCGTCGACGACCGTGCGGATGCGCATCCTCGCCGCTGCGGGAGGAGCCGCCGGTCCGTGCAACGCGTTGCAACGTAGCGCGGCGTAGCGTGCCCGACACCACCGCAGCATCGGCGCTGCGGGGAGTCGAGGAGATGACATGACCATCGTCGAAGAGGGCGTCTCGAGCGTCTACGCCGCTCCCGGTCAGCGCGGAGCCGTCGCGGAATACCGCGCCCGCTACGGGCACTACATCGGCGGCGAGTTCGTCGAACCCGTCAAGGGGCAGTACTTCGAGAACATCACGCCCGTCACCGGAAAGCCGTTCTGCGAGGTGGGTCGCGGCACCGTCGAAGACATCGACCGCGCCGTCGACGTCGCCTGGCAGGCGTTCGCGTCGTGGAAGAAGACCACGCCCGCCGAACGCGCCGTCATTCTGAACAAGATCGCCGACCGCATGGAGCAGCACCTCGAGAAGATCGCGGTGGCCGAGACGTGGGAGAACGGCAAGCCCGTGCGCGAGACGCTCGCTGCCGACATCCCGCTCGCGATCGACCACTTCCGCTACTTCGCCGGCGTCCTGCGCGCCCAGGAGGGGTCGCTCAGCCAGATCGACGAGGACACCGTCGCGTATCACTTCCACGAGCCGCTCGGTGTCGTCGGGCAGATCATCCCGTGGAACTTCCCGATCCTGATGGCGACGTGGAAGCTCGCGCCCGCGCTCGCCGCCGGCAACTGCGTCGTGCTCAAGCCCGCCGAGCAGACGCCCGCATCGATCCTGTTCCTCTTCGAGCTGATCGGAGACCTGTTGCCCCCCGGTGTCGTGAACATCGTCAACGGATTCGGCATCGAGGCGGGCGCGCCGCTCGCGCAGCACCGCCGCATCCGCAAGGTCGCGTTCACGGGCGAGACGACGACGGGGCGCCTGATCATGCAATACGCCTCGCAGAACCTCATCCCCGTGACGCTCGAGCTCGGCGGCAAGAGCGCCAACGTGTTCTTCGAGGATGTCGCGCGCGAGCGCGACGACTACTACGACAAGGCCCTCGAGGGCTTCACGTTCTTCGCCCTCAACCAGGGCGAGGTGTGCACGTGCCCGTCGCGGGCGCTCATCCAGCGGTCGGTGTACGACTCGTTCCTCGGCGACGGCCTCGACCGGGTCGGCAAGATCGTGCAGGGCAACCCGCTCGACCCGGCGACGATGATCGGTGCGCAGGCATCCAATGACCAGCTCGAGAAGATCCTGTCGTACATCGACATCGGCAAGGCCGGGGGAGCGAAGCTGCTCGCCGGCGGCGAGCGGGTCGACCTCGGCGGCGAGCTGAGCGGTGGGTACTACGTCGCCCCGACGGTCTTCGAGGGCACGAACGACATGCGCATCTTCCAGGAGGAGATCTTCGGCCCGGTCGTCTCGGTGACGAGCTTCGACGACTTCGACGACGCCATCGGCATCGCGAACGACACCCTGTACGGACTCGGCGCCGGCGTCTGGAGCCGCTCCGGCGACACCGCCTACCGGGCC
The DNA here is from genome assembly GCF_002245215.1 of Microbacterium sp. Yaish 1. Classification (GTDB taxonomy): domain Bacteria; phylum Actinomycetota; class Actinomycetes; order Actinomycetales; family Microbacteriaceae; genus Microbacterium. Next base: position 1,374,664 of record NZ_NPMR01000001.1, on the reverse strand, counting down.
GGCCGGGCGATCGAGGCGGGGCGCGTGTGGACGAACACCTACCACCAGTACCCCGCGCACGCCGCCTTCGGCGGGTACAAGCAGTCGGGCATCGGTCGCGAGAACCACCTCAAGATGCTCGACCACTACCAGCAGACGAAGAACCTCCTCGTGTCGTACGCCGAAGGCGCGATGGGCTTCTTCTGAGCCGCATCCACTCGTCGACATGTCGAACGACAGGTACAGCAGGGTCGCGGTGACCGACGCCGCCGCGGCCCTGCTGCGCGACCTCACCGCCCAGCACGGGCCGCTGATGTTCCACCAGTCGGGCGGATGCTGCGACGGCTCGGCCCCCATGTGCTACCCCGTCGGGATGTTCCTGACCGGCCCCGCCGACGTGAAGCTCGGCGAGCTCGACGTCGGCCTTGACGACCCGATCGAGGTGTTCATCTCGCTCGCGCAGTTCGAGTACTGGAAGTACACGCACATCACGATCGACGCGGTGCCGGGTCGCGGCGCCGGCTTCAGCGTCGAGGGACCGACGGGGAAGCGGTTCATCATCCGCTCCCGCATGCTGAGCGAGGCTGAGATGCAGTATTTCGGGCTCGGTCAGCGCGCCTGATAGTCAACTGCTAGTCAACGACTGGCTTTTTGCCTGATTCGATGAGCCCAAGCAGCGCCCCGCGGTGCGCCTGAGCTTCGCCTACCTGCCTGTGGCATCGTCGCCCATTGCGATGCTGGCCCCGGTCTGAGCCGGCAGCCTCGACGCGCAGCTGTCGTCGTCTGCACGACTGCGCTCTTGCTCGTCCCATCGGCGGGGTCGTCATGCAGCCGACGCCGAAGCCGACCTCGCTCGAGTGAAATGAAACGGTTCGGGTTGGTGCGGACATGAACTGAGTGTTCAGACACGATGGGAGCGCTCATGAGGATGATGGCCGACGACGAGTTGATCGCCGCCCTGCGGGCGGCCGACCCTGCAGCGTTGGCGACTGTCTCCGACGATGATGCGCTGCGAGCCGTGCGCCGCGCGCGTCCAGAACGGAGACGGCCACGCTGGATGATGATCGCGGCGGCCATAGCCGCAGTGACTGTGGTGGGGGTCCCCGCCGGTGCGGCTGCGACAGGTTTTATGGCGCAGACGGGATGGTTCGGATCCCCCAACCCCGGCGACCATCGCGATCACTGCGTCGACGCTGGAGTGACCGAATATGACTGTGATGATGAATGGGTCGATCTGAGTGCGCCCGATCTCGACAAGGTGGTCGCATCGGTCTATCCCACGTGGATGCCGCTGGCGCCGGGCGTCACCCGCGAGGATCTGACCGCACGCGTCGTCAGCATTTCGTCCCGTGATGCACTCACTCCGGTCACGTCGCTCCGACGGGCCTACGAGTCGGAGTCGTTTAAGGATTGGTTGACTGCGTGGATTGCCGCGAATGACGCGGGTGACAGCGCGGCGCAGGAGACTGCGTCTCGCGTCATCGCGGAAGCAGCTGGCTGGCCTGCGCTCGTAGCAACTGACGGTGGCGGGATAACAGACATCATGCGGGCGTTCGCGGAGCGGATCGCAGCGGGAGACCGGGAAGCCGCACAAGCCGCGGCTGAGTACGAGCAGGCTCCGGGCTGGGACGGGGTCGAACGCCGCGAGCTCATGGATGAGATCTTCGACGAGGTCTACGGGGACGACCGATGACTGCGGCGAGAGCAGCCGGAAGCGAGCTAAAGTCTCCCGCTGACCAGTTTGCACAGGACGCGACAACCGCCGTCGCCGGGGGTGGGGATCGTGCATTCGAGGAAGCGGTCGCGCCCCTCGTCCCGTTGCTTCTGAGGTACTTCGCCCGGCGCGTCACGCCGATGGACGATGCCGCAGACTGCACGTCGGAGACGCTCGTTGCGCTGTGGAAGCATCGCTCGCGACTCCCGGTGGTAGACGACGAGCGTCGGGCGTGGGCGTACGGGATCGCTCGCAAGGTGCTCTCGAACCACCACCGCGGCAGAGCTCGTCGAGATCGAGTTGACGAGGCGCTTCGGACCGCGGCGGTTCTCACACCAGTCGAGGCCGTCCCGGATGAGGCGTTCATCGCGGCCGAGGCGGTGAAGCTCCTTCCCGCACGCGATCAAGAACTCGTCCGGCTCGTTGTGTGGGAGGAGCTGTCGATCGCCGCCGCGGGCAGAGTTATGGGCATAAATCCCGGGACAGCCCGCTCCCGATATGCGCGCGCGCTGGGCAAGCTCCGTCTCGCCTACAGAGCAATCGACTCATGACGGGTTCCTCGACACGCCGCGACGGAACCCCGTGCTGAGACCTCTTCGTCCGGGGGTGCAGCCCGACCAGGCAGTGCGCGCGTGGGCGGGCCGGGCGCTAGCATCCTCGGCATGAGCGATGACGTCGCGCCGGAGCCCGGCATCCGGGGACTCAGCGCCGAGCGCACGAAGGCGTTCGTCGATGCGGTCGTCGCGATCGCGATGACGTTGCTGATCCTGCCGCTCATGGAGAGCGTCGGCGAGAGCGCGGGGCACGACCACACGACGTGGGAATGGCTCGTCGACCAGCGCGATCAGCTGCAGAGCTTCCTCATCAGCTTCGTGCTCATCGCGATGTTCTGGATGCTGCACCACCGGCTCTTCGTGTCGGTACAGCGCATCACCCCGGGGCTCATGTGGATCACGGTCGCGTGGATGCTCACGATCGTCTGGATGCCGGTCGTCACCGCCCTCACCGGCCAGGTCGCCGACGATGCCCTGCAGAAGGTGCTCTACATCGGCACGCTCGTCGTCACGAGCGCGCTCCTGCTCGTCACGCGGGTCTATCTGGCACGGCATCCCGATCTGCACCGCGCATCGCGGGATGATCTGCGTCTGGGGATGTCGATCGACCTATCGATGATCGTGCTGTTCCTGGTGGCGCTCGCGATCGCGCTTCTTTTCCCGGCGGTCGGCTACCTTGGGCTGTTCATCATGTTCCTCACCGGCACGGTGCAGAAGCTGATGGCCCGGATGCTGCGCTGAGCCGGCCTTCCGGTCGCGGCCGGTCGCGAGAGCGCACATCCGCACGGTGCGGACCCCCGATGACCGTGCGGATGTGCGCTCTCGCGGCATCAGCACGGGCCCGGTGGGGATTCAGCCGCTCGCGGAGGGCTCCATGTCATAGGTGACCCATGCCGTCGCGGTGGCCACGCCGTCGTAGACGCGTCGCGCGGTGGCATTGTCGGCCGCGGTGATCCAGCGGACCACACTGGGTGCCCTCGGCGGAGGCGAGGGATGCGGCCTCGCGCAGCAGACCCGATGCCACCCCGGCGCCACGCGCCTCGGGCGCGGTGAACAGATCGTCGAGGTACAGGCCGATCGTCGCGGAGGACGGTCGCGCGAATCGACGGAGGTTGGCGAGCCCGACGATGGCGCCATCGAGGATCGCGACCAGGCCGGTGAGACCGTGCTGTCCCTGCGACACCCACCCCCACGTACGACTCACGGCCGACGCATCATCCTCGAGCCGGTAAAAGGCCCCGGTATCCGGCGTACAGCGCCGACCACGCGGCCTCGTCGGCATCGACGACTCGTCTGATTTCCAGCGTCATCCGCCCAGGCTACGGGCTCGACCCCCTGTGCCTCCGGGGGCTGTCGCGAGTCCGGTGCCGCCGACAGGCTGAGGCCGTTTCGAGGACGAGCGGGGCGGCGGATGCGACCGCTCAGCCTGTTCGCGGCACGCGTGCCGCGTGGGTTGCGCGCGGTGCGCCCGCGGCAACAGCCGCCGCCCGGGTCAGCGCATGGCGGCGAAGATCCCGCCGATGAAGGCGATGACCGGCCCGATGGCGCCGACCGTGACGATCAGCAGCACCACGACCACCGCCATCCACGGCACGCTCTTCTTCAGGCGCTGGCCGGGTGCGGCGACACCGGGCGGCGGGCGAAGCAGTCCCGGCGGCGGGGTGACCGGCAGCGCGGACGCGGCGCCGGAAGCCGCACCCGGTCCCGCGGAAGCGGGTCCAGCGGGTCCAGCGGGCCCGGGCTCCGCCGCGCTGCCCGGCACCGACCCCATGCCGGATGCGGCCGGCGCCGCCAGCCGGTCGTCGCGCCAGCGCTCCCATTGCGCGAACTTGTCGATCATGGCGCCGACCGCCCCGAACAGCCACGACCAGGTGGCCGGGTCGAGGGTCGAGAAGTCGCGCTTGCCGTAGAAGAAGAGCCAGTCGTCGACGATCTCGACATCCAGCGCGGCGGCGTTGTCGACGAAGCGCGCCATGATGTCGGGCGTGAACAGGTACAGCGCGTCGCGTTCGTATCCGCGCGGGCAGTACAGCCGGAAGTACTTGTCGAAGTCGCCCTCGAGGCTCAGGTGCTGGTCGCGGTCGAACGCGACGGGGAGGTTCGAGCCGAACAGCCCGTTGTTGCCGAGGGCGTCGAGCACGATGTGCGGCAGGGGCGTCGACAGGTGCACCGCGACGTAGCCCCAGGTGTGCGTCTGCTGGTTCTTGCCCGACCCGGTCGTGTACCGGTAGTTCGCGAACTCGACGAAGCGCGGCTGATCACCGCGGACGAGATTGGATGCCGTCCGGCCCGACCCCTGCGAGAAGATCATGCCCGGCAGCGGGGGCTGGGGCCGCTGCGGCTCGAAGCTCATGCCGTTGGCCCGCGCGAACCGGTCGAGCCGGTACCAGACCGCGGCTTGCGCGGCGCGCTGTCGGCGGATGAAGAACGGGATGAGCGCCGCGAGCGCGATGAGGATGACGAGGGGGATGACGGGCGCCAGCGACACAACCGCGCCGGAACCCGACTGCGTCCCGATGGCGAACACCAGGCCGCCGACGATGGCCGACAGGACGCCGCCGAACACCAGCACGACGAAGACGATGACGACGATCGCGATGATCACGCCGGCGGTGCCCGACCCGCCGGGGAGCCGGCCGCTGGCGGCCAGGTGCTTCCGGAACGCGCGCGCGGTGGCGGGCGACACCGGCTCGAGGAGGGGCCGCGGATCGAACGGAACGCTCATCGATTGACCTCGTCTGCTCCCCAGGACAGGGACGCGTCGGCCGGCAGGGGCAGGGCTTCGAGCTCGGGGGAGCGGCAGATCGCGTCGACGAGCTCCCTCGAGCCGCCGACGATCGTCGAGTCGAAGTCGACCTCCGACACCATCACCCACGCGCGGTCTGCAGGCCAGAGCAGGCTCGGGCTCTGCGACATCGGCGGCCCTCCTGCCGCCTCGGTGGCGAGGTCGCGCCACGGCATCCGCAGTTCCCAGTCGTCGGGGGCGAACTCGTCGACGGCACCACGGAACAAGACGAAGGCCCGCTCGGGCAGTCTCAGCCGCGGTCCTTCCGAGATCTCGCGCGACAGGATGCCCTCCTGCCACGTGGGCTTGCGGAAGACGCTGTTGAAGCGGTCCGAGAACGACGAGCCGAGCATGCGGTTGTGACGAGCCAGGTCGGCATCCGCGGGGTCGCCTGCCTGGAAGAACGCGCGTGTGGGCTGACGTCCCATGCGGCCGAGCAGGCTGCCCCGGCCCTCCCAGAGGCCTGCGAACACGTCATCGGCTGTCGAGGTGTGCCCGACGAGCTCACGCGCGAGAACCGCCAGATGGTGCGGGTCGAGATCGCCCTGCGCGGGCGCGACGAACCAGCGGCCGTCAGGGGATGCCGTCTGGTTCGAGCCGAACTCGGGAGAGCGCACGATCGAGTCCCACTGGGCCAGCGGATGCAGCGTCCTCCCGAAGGCGGCGGCGGTCTCCGCCCACGTGGCGGGATCGGTGACGAGGTCTGCCGTCACCTGCTGCGACTGCTGCCACGGCATCCCGACCCACTCGTCGAACGGGGGGAGCGGCTCACCGCTCGCGCGCGACTGGACGGATGCCGGATGCAGGATGCGCGCGTACGCCTCGAAGCCCCGCGGCACGACGTCGTGGAACGTCCCCCGCCACGGATCGTCGACGCGTTCGCGCAGCCATTCGCCGGTCGAGACGTCCGCGGTCCACTCCATGCGCCCACGCTACCGGTGACCGGTCGGCGGGATCACGCGCGATCAGGTAAGCTGTTGTGGTTGTCCGACCTCGGTCGGGCACGTGCTACACACCCTCCTGCTTCCGGGAAACGCCCGGGAGCCGTTCTAGTCCGAAGGAGGTGGGTCAGTGACGCACACGTACCAGTACGAGCTCATGGTGATTCTCCAGCCCGAGATCGATGAGCGTCAGGTTGCTCCCAACCTTGACAAGTTCCTCAAGGTCATCACGAATGACGGCGGAACCATCGAGAACATCGACATCTGGGGCCGTCGCCGCCTGGCGTACGAGATCCAGAAGAAGAACGAGGGCATCTACGCCGTCGTCAACTTCACCGCGACGAGCGAGACCACGCAGGAGCTCGACCGCCAGCTGAAGCTGAGCGAGTCGATCATGCGCACCAAGGTCCTGCGCGCCGAGGAGGCCATCGCACAGGTCGCCGCCGAGAAGGCGCGCTCCGAGGCGAAGGCTGCTCGCAAGGCTGCCGCCCCCGCTAAGGCTGCGAAGGCGTAAGGCTCATGGCCGGCGAGACCGTCATCACCGTCGTGGGCAACCTCACGGCAGACCCCGAGCTGCGTTACACGCAGAACGGCCTGCCGGTGGCGAACTTCACGATCGCCTCGACTCCTCGCACCTTCGACCGTCAGGCGAACGAGTGGAAGGACGGCGAAGCGCTGTTCCTCCGCGCGTCCGTGTGGCGTGACTTCGCCGAGCACGTGGCGGGTTCCCTGACCAAGGGCATGCGGGTCGTCGCGACCGGCCGCCTGCGTCAGCGCTCCTACCAGGACCGTGAGGGCCAGAACCGCACCGCGATCGAGCTGGAGGTCGACGAGATCGGCCCCTCGCTGCGCTACGCGACCGCACAGGTCACGCGCGCCGCATCCGGCTCCGGTGGTGGCGGCGGCGGAAGCTTCGGCGGCGGTCAGCAGTCGCGCCCGCAGCAGCAGGTGCAGGAGGAGCCGTGGGCGACCCCGGGTTCTTCGGCTCCCGACGCGTGGAGCGCACCGGGTACCAGCGGCGCCTCCTACGGCGACGACACCCCGTTCTGAATCGGATTCCGGATGCTGCGTGCAGCGGCATCCGATCATCACTCTCGTAAGGAAAAACAATGGCTGGAAAGGCAACCGGCGACCGCCGCAAGCCGCGGAAGGGCGCGAAGAACGCGGCCCCCGCGAAGGCGATCCGCGTCGGCGTCATCGACTACAAGGACGTTTCGACGCTCCGCAAGTTCATCTCGGAGCGTGGGAAGATCCGCGCCCGTCGTATCACCGGTGTCTCGGTGCAGGAGCAGCGTCTGATCGCCAAGGCGATCAAGAACGCGCGCGAAATGGCGCTCCTGCCTTACGCCGGCGCTGGCCGGTAAGGAGCACCGACATGGCAAAGCTGATTCTCACGAACGAGGTCGCCGGGCTCGGAAGCGCCGGTGACGTCATCGAGGTCAAGAACGGGTACGCCCGTAACTACCTCATCCCCCAGGGCTTCGCTGTGGCCTGGACCCGCGGTGGCGAGAAGCAGGTGGCGTCCATCCGCGCCGCTCGCGACGCCCGCGCGATCCACGACCACGAAGAGGCCGTGGCCCTCAAGAACAACCTCGAGTCGAACAAGGTCAAGCTGTCGGTCAAGGCCGGCGCCGAAGGCCGACTGTTCGGTGCGGTCAAGCCCGCCGACGTGGCTGACGCCGTCAAGACCGCTGGTCTGGGCGACCTCGACAAGCGCAAGATCCACATCACCTCGCCGATCAAGGCCGTGGGCGAGCACGAGGCGACCATTCGCCTCCGTGACGACCTCACCGCCGTGATCACCCTGCAGGTGGTCGCCGCCAAGTAATCCCTGGCGCACCGTACGGATGCCGCGGACCTTCGGGTTCGCGGCATCCGTCGTTTCCGGGTGCGTGCCGGGTTCGTGGGTGCCGGGTTCGCATGTGCGTTGTGCCCGGATGCCAGGTTTGCGGGCCGACACTCCGAGAGCGGATGCCGAGCCCCGGGGTGTCGGTGCAGATTCCTTGCATCCCGGTGCGGTGACGTGTCCGTCGGTGGCGTGCGCCGCGGGCAGGCCGGAGCGGATGCCGCAGGCCGTGGCCCGCGGCATCCGCTGTTTCCGGATGTGCCCTGCTGGGATCAGACCGTCGCGCGACGGCGCAGTGCGATGAGGACGAGCCCCATCAGCGTCAGCGCCAGGGCGCCGAGGCCGAGAGCCACCGGAGTCTCACCGCCCGTCTTGGCGAGCATCAGCGGGCGAGCCGACGTTGCCGAGGCCGGCGTGCCGACCACAGCGGTGTCCGTCATGCTCGACGCGGTCGGAACCGCGGGGGCTCCGCCGTTGCCGTCCGTCCCGGGCGTGGTGCCGGGGTCGGTGCCGGGGTCCGTGCCGGGGTCGGTTCCCGGGTCGGTGCCGGGGTCGGTTCCCGGGTCGGTGCCGGGGTCGGTTCCCGGGTCCGTGCCCGGGTCGGTGCCCGGGCCTGCCGGGGTGACGACCTCAGTGGTCGAATCGCCGATCACCGAGATCGCGGTTCCGGTCAGCGAGATCGGGGCAGTGATCGGGAGCACCAGCTGGGTGCCGCCGAGGACGCTGTCCGAGCCGCTGGTCGACGCGCCGGGCGTGGTGCCCGTCGTGCCGCCGTTGCTGCCGGTGGTGGTGTCACTGGTGGCGTCTCCGATGACCGAGACGGCGGTGCCGGTGAGGTCGATCGGTGCGGTGACCGGTGCGAGCACCTGGGTGCCGCCGAGGATGCTGTCCGAGCCGCTGGTCGACGCGCCGGGCGTGGTGCCCGTGGTGCCGCCGTTGCCGCCGGTGGTGGTGGTGTCGGTGGTGGCGTCTCCGATGACCGAGACGGCGGTGCCGCTGAGGTCGATCGGTGCGGTGACCGGGGCGAGCACCTGGGTGCCGCCGAGGATGCCGTCGGTGCCGTCGGTCGACGCGTCAGCCGATGAGCCACCGGTGCCGACCGTGCTGCCACCGGTGGTGGTGTCGGTGGTGGCGTCTCCGATGACCGAGACGGCGGTGCCGGTCAGGTCGATCGGTGCCGTCACGGGTGCGACGACCTGGGTGCCGCCGAGGACGCTGTCCGAGCCGCCGGTCGACGCGTCAGCCGATGAGCCACCGGTGCCGACCGTGCTGCCACCGGTGGTGGTGTCGGTGGTGGCGTCTCCGATGACCGAGACGGCGGTGCCGGTCAGGTCGATCGGTGCCGTCACGGGTGCGACGACCTGGGTGCCGCCGAGGACGCTGTCCGAGCCGCCGGTCGACGCGTCAGCCGATGAGCCACCGGTGCCGACCGTGTTGCCACCGGTGGTGGTGTCGGTGGTGGCGTCGCCGATGACCGAGACGGCGGTGCCGCTCAGGTCGATCGGTGCGGTGACCGGGGCGAGCACCTGGGTGCCGCCGAGGATGCCGTCGGTGCCGTCGGTGGTCGCCTCGGGCGCGGTGCCCGTCGCGCCGCCGTTGCCGCCGGTGGTGGTGGTGTCGGTGGTGGCGTCTCCGACGACCGAGACGGCGGTGCCGCTGACCTCGATGGGCGCCGACACCGGAGCGACGACCTGCGTGCCCGAAGCGACGCCATCCGACCCGTTCGTTTCGGCCGCAGGAGCCGGAGCGGCCTCGGCCGGTGCGGGAGCCGACTCAGCGGTTGCGCTGCCGCTGTCCGTCGACGACGTGCTGTCGCCCACGACGGAGACCGAGGTGCCCTCGACGGTTACGGGCACGGACACGCTGATGAGCGCCTGCGATCCCGAGCCGACGCCGTCCGAGCCGCTCGTCGAGCCGCTGGGTGCCGGTGCAGACTCGGGGGCGCTCGACCCGGACGTCGAGCTGTCGGCGTCACCGACGACGGCGACGGATGTCCCGCTGACCGTGATCGGAGCCTCGACGGAGACGATGCCTTGGGTGCCCGAGAGCAGCCCGTCCTCTCCCGTGGTGTCGGCCGCGTGGGCGACCGAGGCGCCGAGGATCGTGATCCCCCCGGCGACGAGCGTGCCCCAGATGGCACGCGAGACGATGGTGTTCATGAGTGTTCTCTCCTTGAGAATGACGAATGGATGGCGCTGAGCGCCGATGGTCGTGCCGCTCGAGCGCGGCCGGCCGTTCGTCAGTCAGGAGAGACGTCGGTGGGGTAGACGGGCGAGATGGGGCCCGTCGAGTTCATGAGGCGTCCGCGACGGCTGGGCAGCAGGAACGCCGCTCCGGCGACCGCGAACAGGGCCGCGGCGACGCCGCCCGAGGCAGCGCCGGCGCCTGCCGAGGCAGAACCGGGAACGCTGGTGGGAAGGTCGCCGGCCGCCGGGACGCCGAGGGAGAGCACGTGGTCCGCCACGGCGGTCGCTCTATCGCCTGCGGCCGCGAAGAACTCGGCCGCAGGCGCGAGGGCGCGTGCCGACGCCGCCGTGGCCCCGAGCACGCCGAACGGGCCATCGCTCGCGCTCGACACCGCCGCTGTCCCGAGGATGTCGAGCACGGCAGCCGAGAGCGCGTCCAGCGGCGAGCCGGTGGCGGTTCCGGGGGCGGTCGTCTCGACCGGAAGCAGGGGAATCGTCGGCAACGAGCCGCCGGGAACGACGGCATCCGTGATCGGGACGATGACAGGAGATAGTGCGTCGGTGACGGGCGTCAGCGCGTCGGTCACGGGAACGAGCCCCGACACCACAGGAGCGAGGGCGCCGTCGATCATGCCGAGCACGGGGGCGAGGGGTGCGCCGACCCCGTCGGTCACGGGCGACAGCGAGCCGAGCACGGGCGCGACAGCATCCGTCACGGGGGCCGCGGTATCCGACACCGCCGCGACGACGGGAGCTGCGGCCTCTGCGACCGGTTCGACGACAGCCGCGACCGGCTGTGCGGCAGGGGCGACGACATTCTCCACGACCGGTTCGACCACATCCCGAACGACGGGTTCGACGACCGGCGCGACGGCGGGAGGGGCCGACTGCACCACGGGGGCGACAGCCTGCACGACGGGGTCTGCGACGCGGGCCACGGGCTGGACCACGGAGTCGAGCACCGGAGCGACGACGTCTTCGACGGCACGGTCGACCGGATCGGTGACGGCCGAGACGATGCCCTGGAGGGGACCCGACTCCTCATCGGCGGCGTAACTCGCGGGCGCGAGCGCGAGGGAGAGCGCCGTCCAGGCGAAGGCGAGACCGACTCCGGTGCCGAAGATCGGCACCCAGCGAGGCGTGCGGCGGTGCTGGGCCATGACGAGCGATCACCTCCCCCCAGAGCGTCGACATCGTTCGCACGGGAGACCCCGTGCCGTCGGGTACTGCTTGGCGAAGAAAGATACTCCTGTCTCGGACGGCTGTCTAGGGCTCCCCTGAGTTCGTCATGAGCAGGCACTGAGGATGGCGCGCCGGGGGCTCGGAGCCGACTTGACAAGGCGGGCGTTTTACACAAGTGAGTCCCCAGATGAACAACCTTCAAGTGAGACTTCAACCACAATCTTCATCCACAGGTTGGGGAAACTAAAACACCTGATCAGGCGGCGGTTAGTCGTCGAGTTTCCACGTATCCCCGGGCGTTTTCCACAGGACTTCTTCACAACCGTCGCGGCGTTTCCCGCATCCTCTCCACAGAGTTATCCACAGGCGGGTTTGCGGGTGTCGGACGCCCTCCATACCGTGTACTCCGGCTGGGTCACAGGCCAGGATGCGGGGGTGCGGATGTCGATCGCGGACATCTCTGACGACAGGCTCGGCGGACGGCGCGAACCCGATCGCACCCCGCCGCACGACATGCTCGCCGAGCAGAGCACGCTCGGCGGAATGCTGCTGTCGAAGGATGCCGTCGCCGACGTCATCGAGACGCTCCGGGGCACCGACTTCTACGTGCCCAAGCACGAGCTCATCTACGAGGCGCTGCTCTCGCTGTACTCGCACGGCGAGCCGACCGATGTCGTGGCCGTCACCGACGAGCTCATCAAGAACGGCGAGCTGCAGCGTGCCGGCGGCGCCGACTATCTGCACACGCTGACCTCCATCGTCCCGACCGCCGCGAACGCCGGCTACTACGCGACGATCGTCAACGAGCGCGCCCTGCTGCGCCGCCTCGTCGAGGCCGGAACCCGCATCGTCCAGATGGGCTACAACGGCCAGGGTGACGCGGTCGATCTCGTCAACAACGCCCAGGCCGAGATCTACTCGGTCACCGGTGCCGAGAAGGCCGAGGACTACGTTCCCCTCGAGGTCGCCGTCACCGCCGCCATCGACGACATCGAGGCCGCGCGTGGACGCGACGGCCAGATGACCGGCATCCCGACCGGCTTCTCCGGGCTCGACCAGCTGACCAACGGCCTGCACCCCGGTCAGATGATCGTCGTCGCGGCACGACCCGCCATGGGTAAGTCGACGCTCGCGCTCGACTTCGCCCGCGCTGCAGCGATCAAGAACAACGCACCGACCATCTTCTTCTCGCTCGAGATGGGGCGCAGCGAGATCGCGATGCGCCTCATGAGTGCCGAAGGTGCCGTGCCGCTGCAGTCGATGCGAAAGGGAACCCTCGACTCGCGCGACTGGACCACCGTCGCCGCGACGCGTGGCCGCATCAACGACGCTCCGCTCTACATCGACGACAGCCCCAATATGACGCTCGTCGAGATCCGCGCGAAGTGCCGCCGCCTCAAGCAGCGCGTGGGCCTCAAGATGGTCGTGATCGACTACCTGCAGCTGATGACGAGCGGTAAGCGCGTCGAGTCGCGTCAGCAAGAGGTCTCGGAGTTCTCGCGTGCGCTCAAGCTGCTCGCGAAGGAGCTGCAGGTTCCCGTCATCGCGCTGTCGCAGCTGAACCGTGGTGCCGAGCAGCGTGCCGACAAGAAGCCGGCGATCAGCGACCTGCGTGAGTCGGGCTCGATCGAGCAGGACGCCGACATCGTCATCCTGCTGCACCGAGAGGCGGCTTACGAGAAGGACAGCCCTCGCGCCGGCGAGGCCGATCTGATCGTCGCGAAGCACCGTAACGGTCCGACCGACACCGTGACGGTGGCGTTCCAGGGCCACTTCTCGCGCTTCACCGACATGGCCGTGGGGATGGACTGAGCGGCCGAATGCGGGCCGCGCACGATGGCGTCCGGTGGCGCGAGCGCAGTCGGCTGATTCGGATGCTGCGCCTGTGGCGCACGCGCAATCCGACCACGTTCCGCGAGAAGGTTCGCTACAAGATGCTGCGCGACCACCGCAGCCTCATCGTCACCTTCGCGGACAAGGCCGCCGTCCGCGACCACGTCGCCGCGGTCATCGGCGCACAGTACCTGCCCCGTGCCTATGCGATCGTCGATGACCCGCGAAGCCTGCTGAACCTCGACTGGCCCGACGCCTACGTCGTGAAGCCGACGCACGGGAGCGGCGCGGCGATCGTCGTGTCGGCCGCCGCCTCTGCGGATGCCCGGCTTCCGGAGGCGCGCTGGGGCTGGGTCTATCGGCACGTGCGGCCGGAACAGGCGAACCCGCACGACCTCGCGGCGATTGCCGCGGGCTGGCTCACCAAGCTCTACGGGCAGGGCCCGAATCGCGAGTGGGTCTACGGGCAGGTGCCGCGCCGCATCATCGTCGAGGAGTTCCTGGTCGGCGCCGACGGCGGCATCCCGGACGACTACAAGTTCTTCGTCTTCCATGGGCGATGCCACTTCATCCAGGTCGACGGCGGACGCTTCGGCGGTCGCACGCAGGACTTCTTCCGACCCGACTGGAGCCGCATCCCGATGAGCGGCGGGCCGCCCTGGGCTGATCCCGAGCGCCCGCGGCCCGCGCATCTCGACGAGATGATCAGCATCGCCGAGCGCCTCGGCGAGGGCACCGACTTCGTGCGCGTCGATCTGTACGACGTCGACGGTCGCGTCGTCTTCGGCGAGCTCACGAGCTTTCCCGCCGGCGGCGACAGCCCGTTCGAACCGGAGTCGTACAACACCGAGTTCGGCCGCCCCTGGACGGTGCCGCGGCGCTACCGCTGACGCTGTCGCCTCACCCGTGCGCCGGATGCCGGCGCCTCCACGTTCAGCCGTACGGCGGAGGCGCGACGAACCGCGCCTGCATAGCGTCGTATCCATGAGCACCGCCACCGCGAACCAGCCCACCGACCGTGCGACGCGAGAGGCGTCTTGCCTGCAGATGGCGAGGATCTGGCTGCCGGTCGGATCGGCCATCGCGCTGCTGGCACTCATCGCCTGGGCCGTCGTGGCGGGGGCGGGCGGGTCGCCCGCGGGAGTCGTCGCGTCGACGTCTGGTGCCGTGGCCGTTGCGGTCGCGTGGAGCACGGGCATCGTCGGCATCACCGCGCGCCTGCGTCAGCTCGACGCCGCTACTGGCGCGCCGCGCTCGTGACGAGACGTGCGTCCACGCGCGGGTCTGGTGTCAAGCCGCTACGGGTTTCGGGATGCCGCGATCTAACGTTCGCGGAATGAGCAAGACCGATACTCCCGTGCCCACTCGCCTCCGGCGAGGAATCGGCGGACCGCTGCTGTTCGCCTTCATCCTCGGTGACGTTCTGGGCGCGGGTGTCTACGCGCTCATGGGGGTTCTGGCCGAGCGCGTGGGCGGGATGCTGTGGGCACCCTTGCTCGCCGCTCTCGTGCTGGCGCTGCTCACCGCCGGGTCGTACGCCGAGCTCGTGACGAAGTACCCCCGGGCCGGCGGTGCGGCCGTCTTCGCGGAGCGCGCGTTCAAGAACAGGCTCGTGTCGTTTCTCGTCGGCTTCTGCATGCTGGCCGCGGGCGTCGTGAGCGCAGCGGGGCTGTCGATCGCCTTCGCCGGTCAGTACCTGCAGACGTTCGTCGAGGTTCCCGTGGTGCCGGTAGCGATCGTGTTCCTCGCCGTGCTCGCGGCGCTCAATGCCCGCGGCATCCGGGAATCGATGGGTGCGAACTTCGTGATGACCGCCATCGAGGTCTCGGGGCTGGTGATCGTCGTGGTCGTGGTCGGCTTCCTCCTCGCCGGCGGAGGCGGGGATGTGTCGCGCGTCACGCAGGTTCCCGAGGGCACCGGTGTCGCGTCGGCCGTGCTCGCCGGAGCGATCATCGCGTACTACTCATTCGTGGGCTTCGAGACGTCGGCGAACATGATCGAGGAGGTCAAGGAACCCTCGAGGATGTACCCGCGCGCGCTGTTCGCCGCTCTCGGTGCAGCCGGGCTGGTCTACGTGCTGGTCGGCCTCGCGAGCAGCATCGCGCTGCCGCCCGAAGAGCTGTCGAGCTCGAGCGGACCGCTGCTCGCGGTGGTCGAGGCGAGCGGTGTCGCCATCCCCTCGTGGCTGTTCAGCCTCATCGCGCTCATCGCCGTCGCCAACGGCGCGCTGCTGACGATGATCATGGCGAGCCGCCTCACGTACGGCATGGCAGAGCAGGGGCTGCTGCCGCGCGCTCTGTCGCGCGTGCTGCCCGGGCGGCAGACGCCGTGGGTGGCGATCCTCGCCACCACGCTCGTCGCGATGCTGCTGACGCTCGTGGGCGACCTGGCGCTGCTCGCCGAGACGGTCGTCCTGCTGCTGCTCTTCGTCTTCCTGAGCGCGAACATCTCGGTGCTCGTGCTGCGCCGCGACCGCGTCGATCACGATCACTTCCGCGTGTGGACGTTCGTTCCCGTGCTCGGCGTCGCGTCGTGTCTGCTGCTGCTCAGCCAGCAGACCCTGCGGGTGTGGATCTTCGGCGCCATCCTCATCGTGGTCGGCGTGGGACTCTACTTCGTGGCCCGTTGGGCGCGTAGTCGCGGGGAGAGGGCACAGATAGCATCGCGGTGATGTCCTGCACGAGCTCGCGGTCGTAGGGGAGGCCTCGGATGACGAGACGGACCGGTAGCGTGACGGTCGCGGTGGCGATCGTCATCACGGCGGCGGTCAGCGGCTGCGCGCCTGCGGCGCCGCCACCGACGACGGCCGACGTACGCGAACGCGCACATCAACTGGTGGACGACTTCATCGAGACGATTCCCGAGGAGGCGATCCTCGATGAGGTGGTCACGGCGGACCGCCCCTTCTACTTCCAGACGGAAGACACCGCGTCGGGCGTGATGCCGGATGCTGCGCGGTACACGTACTACGTGCGCTTGCTTCTCGACCCTGCGGCGTACCCGGATGATGCCGCACTCAAGTCCGAGTTCAGCCGATACGTCGAAAGCACGGATTTCGGCGACCTCCGCTGGGACGCGCCGTTGAAGAACGACTTCACCGTGAGATTCACATCCGCCGGAGACGGCCGGGAGCCCTGGGTCTTCGGTGTCGACGGCCTCGACAATTCGCAAGAAGCCCAGCCCGGTGAGACTTACGCTCTCGTGACCGCGTTCTCGCCACCTGCGCTGTGGGATCAAGCGACGTGGGACGCCTCGGTGCGCGTGCCGCAGGTGTGGCCGAACGGTGACCTCCCCGAGGGCGCGACGCGCATCGAAGAGTACGGACGCTCCGACTGACTGCGATTGTTTCGTGCCGCTTTCAACGTCGCCGAGCTTCCCGGCCTCGTCTTCACCGGAGGGCTTCTGGTCACCTCGGCTGCCGTCGGCATCCCGTTCATCGTCGCCGCCGCCGAGCACCGCGGTGAGCAGCGTAACGACGTGGGCGTCGCCGACTGATTCAAGCCTGGGCGGTACGCAGGTTAACTCGATGCCCGCCAACCGATGAACCGTTCCGGGGATGCCGGGTGCGAACCTACTTCTGCGTCAGCTGGCGGAGCGCGGCCTCGACCTCAGCCGCAGCGTCGGCGCCGATTCGAGCGACCCAGCGGTCTCGGATCGTCTCGAAGGCCGCGGCGCCGAGTTCCATCATCCACCTCGAGGTGTTTGCGGCGCGCGTCGCCGGGGTCGGGGAGCCGCTCCACGTACCCCAGCTGTTCGAGGGTCGTGATCGTTTTCGCGGCAGCCTGCTTCGAGACGCCGACGGCGCGCCCCAGGGCTGAGGCGTCTCGCGCGCCTGCCTCGATAGCGACCAGGGCGAACTCGAGCGTCGCCGTCACTCCCGGATGGCCCGCGCGCGAAAGCTCCGATACGACCTCGTCGACCGGCTGATCAGGGGCGGTTCGACGTCAGCACGAAGATCGTCGCCCCCAGGAGAACGACAGCGCCGAATGCGAGGGTCGCCCATACGGCCGCCGACCGCGCGCGGGATGGACGTCGACCGCGAAGGCCCACCAGCGCGGCAGTGACCGAAAGGCCGGCCCAACCCGCGAGGCCCGCAATCCCCATCGTGACGCCAACCGCTCGTTCGAGATCGTCGGAGTCGGAGAACTCCCGAAGCAGAAAGCCGCCGTCCCAGTACAGGCCCGACAGCCCGAGCATGAGGAGGCCGAACAGGCCCGCCACGGTCGCAGCCAGGGTGAGGAGGAGGCTTCCCGCGATGCGCACGACCTCATCTTCCACGGCCGCAACCGAGGAGATCTGTGTTTCGGAGGGCTGAATCCCTGTGCGTCGCCTCCTGACAGCAGATCTCCTCCGCTGTCAGCCGGCTCAGGCGGGATGCCGCTTGAGCAGCTTGCTCGCGACGATCATCGCGCCGCCGAGGACGGCGGGGATGCCGCCGCCCGGGTGCACCGACGCACCGACCCGCCAGAGCCAGGGCGCGCGGAGGTCGTGCTGCGCGGGCTGGTGCAGCGGGCCGCTCATCCACAGGGGTCGCGACGCCCCGTAGAGCGCGCCGTGGGGTTCGCCGAACGAGCCGAAGTAGCGCGGGTCGAGCACGGTCGTCTCGGTCAGCCCGTCGGTGAGGAGTCCGTCGAGGCCCATCACGCGTGAGATGCGTTCGATCTCGCGCGTCACGAACGGGTGGTCGAGCGAGTAGCCCTGGCCGTCGGCGGGGCTGGTGAGCAGAACCGCGAGCGTGCTGCGCCCGTTCGGGTAGATCTCGCCGGCCCGGTAGTGGTTGACGAACGCCATCGTGTCGGCGGGCTCGTCGCCCGCGGCGAGGCTGCGGTGCAGGGCAGCGGGCTTCGTGGGCAGGATGACGCTGTGCGCCGCGGTCCGCTCGGGAAGGGGCTTCTCGAGCACACCGTAGATCGCGACCGCCGAGCATGACAGCTGCGGCGAACCGGGAGCGAGGCGCCGTCGCCCGAGCAGCTCGTCGAGCCGTGACGCGTCGAGACCGCTCACGACGACATCCGCCTCGTGCACACCGCGCTCGGTCGTGACCCGGCCGCGGTCGATGCGCGTGACGCGCTCGCCGGTGCGGATCTCGACGCCCGCGGCATCCGCCAGCCGCCGCAGCGCGATGACGATCTCGAACACCCCGCCTCGGGGCACCCACACCCCGTCGGCGGCCATGACGGCGGGCATGCTCGCGTACAACGCCGGGGTGCGGGAGGGGGAGACGCCGGCGTTGAGGGTGTGGATCGCGATGATCTCGCGCAGTCCCTCGGGCATCCAGGTGAGGCTGTCGAGGTAGGCGCGGGTGCTGAGGCGCCGACCGTACACGGCGAGCAACCGCTGCAGCGCGGGCAGCGACGCGCGATCGAGCGGGTCGGCGACGAGCAGTGCGGCGACGTCGCTCGCGAGGGGCGCATGCTCGTCGCTGAAGCGCTTCCACGCCGGGTACCAGGGGTGCCCTTCCGGCACGGGCAGCGACACCTCTTCACCCCGGTAGTAGTAGCGGCCCACCTCATCCAGACGGACGAGGTCGAGCTCACCGGCACCCGTGCCCGTTCGCGGCCCGGCGCCCAACCGGCGCAGCAGCTCGTCCCAGACGGACGGGAACGTGACGAGCGATGGGCCCGTGTCGATGCGCTCGCCGTCGAGTTCGATGCGTCGGCTCTTGCCGCCGACCGTCTCGGCCGCTTCGAGCAGCGTCACGCGGTGACCGGCGTGGGCGAGCAGGGCGGATGCTGCGAGCCCGCCGAGGCCCGCCCCGACGACGACGATGCGGCTCATGGATAGACCCCCAGGAACATGGCTGCGAGCAGCAGCCCGCTGGCGACCGAGCCCGCGATGTACGGGAACGCGATCGACAGCGGGTAGAGCCTGCGGCCGGTGGCGGGTGTCGGGCGCACCAGTAGCCAGACGACGAGGATCCCGGCGAGGGCGAGGTTGACGAGCGCGACGGGCAGGCTGACGAGCGCGAAGAGCACGGCCGAGACCAGCCACCACGCCCCGCTCCACAGGGCCGTCCCACGCGGGCCGAGCAGGACGGCGGTCGTGGTGATGCCGGCCTCGCGGTCTTCGTCGATGTCCTGCACGGCGTCGTAGGCGTGCTTCGCGACGCTCCAGGCCAGCAGTCCGACGACGGCGGGCCAGACCGGCGGTGCCTCGAGAGCGACCGGCATGATCAGCAACGGCAGGCCGTATGCGGCGTTGCTCAGCGAGTCGAGGAACGGTCGCGCCTTGAACCGCAGCGGCGGAGCAGAGTAGAAGACGAACACGCCCGCGTAGAGCAGAATCAGACCGACCGCCGCGATGGGCAGCGCGATGACGAAGTAGACGAGGAACGGGACGTTGGTGATGGCCACTGCCCATGCGATCAGCTTCACCTCGCGGGGCTCGATTCGCGCACCCTCGATCGACCCCTTGCGCGGGTTCAGCGCATCCGTGTCCTGATCGAAGATGTCGTTCACGCCATAGATCAGCAGGTTGAACGGCAGCGTCAGCCAGATCAGCAGCGGAATCGCGGCGACGTCGATGAGCTGACCGGTCAGCCACATGCCGAGCGCGCCCGTGCCGATCGTGTTGATCCACAGAACGGGCCGCGAGATGTGGACGAGGCGCGCGAGCGTCGCTGCCCGACCGCTGGCGGGTCGGCTCTCGGAGTCTGTCGGGGTCACGCACGGTCCGTCCGGTTGGTCAGAGCCGCAAGAGCGAGAGCCCCGAGAGCACCGACGCACGCCGCGACGATGAGCGACGGCACGACGAGATCCGCGGCGGTGAGCGCCATGACGAAGACCCCGATGCCGTAATCCGCCATCTCGGCCGGATACGGCGCGAGCACGCGAGTCCCTGCGGCGGCCGAGACGGCGGTGAAGAACGCGGGCCCGATCCAGAGGGCGGCCAGGCTCACGAGGGCGGCCGCGACGCATCCGGCCGTGCGGAACCCGCACCACGCGATCACGACGCCGACGAGGACGGCCGGCACCCACCGAAGCAGCAAGAGAACAGTCGAGGTGACCGGGTCGCTTCCGAGCGAGAGCACGCCCTGCAGGGGGAGCCCGATCCACCCGGGCGCTGTGAGCGCCGCGAGCGACAGGGCGACCGCCGCGCCCGGCCGGCCCGCTCGTGCAACGAGAAGCAGTACGAGCACGCTCATGAGAAGTGAGACGAGCATGACCGCGATCACCGCCGCGGCGTACACGACGCGTCGGCTGGAGTCCTCGAGCATCGTCACCGTCACGACCGACGACTGCGCGATCGCGATCGCCTGAATCGCAACCACCCCGAGCGTCAGGAACCGGGTTCCGCCCCGGGCGCGGCGGTGTCGCAGGATGCGCCCCGCAAGGCCGGCGACGGCGCCGCCGACGACGAGCAGCGAGACGATCGCGGTGAGGAAGTACTGGCTGAACGGCAGCAGCGAGAACGGCGTCGACAGATCGGCCTGGTCGGCGGCGAGGTTCTGCAGGGGAAGCCGTGCGCCGGTGATCAGCCACGGGAGCAGACCGACGGCGGCACTCCCGGCCCCGATGAGGAGCCAGGCGATGCCCGAGAGAGGTCGGCGCCCGATGCTGGTCATCCGCGCAGACTATCGATTGTCGCGAGGAACACCGCGGTGCGCGGCTTCGAGCTGGTCTCCCAGGACGATCACGAGGTTTCGGAGCACGGTGTCAGCCTACGGACGGCCTCGGGTGCGGCCTATCGCTTGTGCGTGGGGCGGGGCTGCGCTAGCAGTTCGCCGAGGAAGCGCGCGATCTCACCGGGTCCGGATGCGTGAGCCGAGGCCTCGACATCGGGGTTGTAGTTCGTGTTGGTGTTGAGGTCGTAGGTGACGAGTCGCCCGTCGATCGTCTCGACGAACTCGATCCCGGCGATGCGGATGTCGACGGCGCGGAGGAAGTCGCGGTGCTGCACGACCAGGGGGTGGTCGGCGGTGATCTCGTCGCGCAAGGCGAAGGGCGGATAGGCCGGGATGCCGCCGGCGCCCGCGGCGGGGTCGACGACGCACGCATCGGCGGGGCAGAGCTCGAAGCTCCCCGCGCTCGTGTCGACCCGCACGGCGTAGACGAACTCGCCGCCGACGTATTCGGCGCGTGTGACGAACGGTTCGCGCGCGAACAGGAACTCCTGGATGAGCGTGATGCCGTCGGGGGATGCCTCGAACTCGGGGCTATCGACCCAGGCGTCGAACTCGTCGTGGGAGTCCCAGCGGCGGACGCCGAGACCCTTGCCGCCCTGGTTGTGCTTGCTGATGAACGGCACCGGGAACTCGCGTGCGCGCTCCTTCAGGTCGTCGGTGCCGAAGACGGCGACGGTGCGGGGCACGTCGATGCCGCTCGCGCGCAAGGCGGCATGCTGTGCCACCTTGCTGACCTCGAACTCGAGGACGTGGCTGCCGCCGATCACCGTGCGGCCCCACGACTCGAGCCACCGCAGCACCGCGCGGCCGTACTCCTTCGACTGCGCGTGATCGCGCGTGTGGGCCGATGCCGACAGCCGCGACCAGAAGACCCCCTGCGGCGGCTCGGCCGACAGATCGATGGATCCGTCGGTGAGCAGCCACTGCTCGGCGGGCACGTCCTCGGCGGCGAACGCGGCGGCGAAGGGCGCCCACCACTCCGGGTTCTCGTGGATCACGTACACCTTCGGCGAAGTCGACATCCCGCCAGGCTAAGACGATCACCACGTGTGTGCGAGCCTGGAACGCACCGGAGGTGATGCTCTCATGAGTAGGAGTCGGACGATTCTGGCCACGTGCGGCGGGTGGAGCCCCGCACAGTGGGGTGATGTCGAGTTCAGTCCGTTGCAGCGGTACGCCCTGGATCTGACGGGTGTCACCGGGCGTCGCCCGCGTGTCGCGTTCGTGAACACGGCGGCCGGAGACCAGCGCGTCGATGAGGGCCGTGAGCTGGCGGCCGCGCAGCAGCTGGGTGTGGACGCCGTCCACATCCGGCTGTTCGGGCGGAACCAGCCCGACCTCCGTGAGGCCGTGCTGGCGAGCGATCTCGTCTGGGTCGCCGGTGGCAGCGTCGCGAACCTGCTCGCCGTGTGGCGGGTGCACGGGCTGCCCGAGGCGCTCGCTGAAGCGGCGGATCAGGGGACCGTTCTGGCGGGGACGTCGGCCGGCGCGATCTGCTGGCACGTCGGCGGCCCCACCACGACGTTCGGTCCGGTCGCCGTGATCGACGATGCGCTCGGTTTCGTCGACCGGTCCGTCGGGGTGCACTACGACTCGCAGCCCGACCGGCGCCCGGCGCTCCAACGCGCGATCGCGGACGGGACGTTGCCGAACGGGTTCGGCCTCGACGAGGGCGCCGCTGTGCTCTACGTCGACGGCGAGCCGGTCGAGATGCTCACCGAGTCGGCCGACGGCGCGGTGTGGGCCGTCGAGCGTGATGGCGACGGTGTCGCCGAGACTCGCTGCGAGACGCGCCTTCTCGCCTAGTCCGGCTCAGCCGGCAGCCAGCCGGCGCCGGTGAGCACCTCGAGCGCGACCGCGGCGACGGATCGGCCGTCCGTGGCGATGCGGCGAATCCCGGCCCCGGCTTGATCGAGGCGCCGGGCAGCGGCTTCGCTGCGGCGAACGTGCTCGTCGAGCGCGGTCCCGATCTCGCGACGGGCGAGCCGCCGGGCGGCGGTCTCGTCGGAGGATGTCAGGAGGACCGCGGCGCAGCGCACGTTGCCGCCCAGCGCGGCGCTGAGTGCCGGGATCTCGAGCACGCTCACGGTGTTGGTGAAGATCACGCGTGAATATCCAGCTGCCCGGTAGTTTGCCCACATGGCTGCGAGGTTCTGCTCGGCCAGGTCGAGTGCGCTCCGCCAGGGTTGCGGGTACGCCTGGTCGAGATTGTCTCCCTCGATCACGGCGTGCCGGATGTCGGCACGTGCCAGGATCCGCGACGCCTCGGCGGCGACGGAAGACTTGCCGACGCCGGATCGTCCGCCGATGAAGATCACGTCCGTGGGGATATCGAGGCGCATGGGCCCATCCTGTCGTGTCCGAGTCAATACCGGTGCTCGCGGAGACACGGACGCGCAGACTGGGCGTATGCCCCGAGCTGCCGCGACCCCGCCGCCGAAGACCTGCGCGTCGTGCGGGCGCGAGATGCAGTGGCGCGCGAAGTGGGCGGGGAACTGGGACGAGGTCCGCTACTGCTCGGATGCCTGCCGCCGTCGCGGCATCCGTCCTGTCGACGCGCAGCTCAGCGAGAAGATCCTGGAGCTGCTGAGCGCTCGTGCCGCGGGGGCGACGATCTGTCCCTCCGAGGCCGCGCGCGCCGTCGGCGGCGAGGAGTGGCGCGACCTGATGGAGCCCGCGCGTCGTGCCGCGCGGCGGCTCGTCGCCGACGGCGAGGTCGAGATCACGCAGCGCGGTACCGTCGTGGACCCGTCGACCGCCAAGGGTCCGATCCGCATCCGTCGCGCCCGCTGACGCCGCCGCTCCGTTAGGCGCCCGCCCGCGCCGCCCACACATCGAGCGCCCCGTCCCGGGCGGCTTCGGCCGCTCCGGCGACGGCCCCGACCACGACGACGTCGGCGCCGAGATCGGATGCCACGAGCTCGGGCGCCGGCAGGTCGAGGTCGGTGGGGAGGAAACGGCGCGCAGCGGTGACGACTTCCTCGACGCCCGCGGAGATGCCACCCGAGACGACGACGCGCTGCGGGTCGAACATGCTGCCGAGCACGCTGACGATGCGGGCGAGCGTCATTCCGACCCGTTCGGCGATGCGGAGGGCGTCGGCATCGCCGCGGGCGGCGAGCTCGAGCACGGCACGGGCATCGAGATCGGCGCCCGCGAGGGCGGCGAGAGGGCTCTCCGGCGAGAGCTCGCCGCTCGCCGCGGCGTCCGTCGCCCACTGGACGGCACGCGTGCCGAGCCCCTCCGCGTTCCCGACCCCATCGACGTGATCGAAGGCGACCATCTCGCCGACGCCGCCGTGTCGTCCCCGCAGCAGGTTGCCGTCGACGACGACGCCCGCCCCGAGGCGCGTCCCCGCGAGCAGGGCGACGAAGTCGCGGCATCCGGCCGCGGCGCCGACGGAGCCTTCGGCGACGGCGGCCAGCGACGCGTCATTGTCGACTCGCACGATCGGCGCCCACGAGAGCTCGTCGACGAGGCCGGGGTTCATGCGCGCCCAGAACCCGCGGGGGTGCTCAGGCGAGCGCCCGTCGCCGTCGACGGGTGCCGGCACGCCGACGCATACGGCGAGTACATCGCCACGCGTTCGCCCGGCGGCGTCGAGTGCCGCGTCGATGACGGCGATGATCCGCCGGGCGCGGGTCGCGGCATCGTCGCCGTCGAGCACGAGGGTCGCGCGCTGGGTGGAGAGGCTGCGCGAGCGGAGGTCTGTCACGGTCGCGGTGAGGTGCACGTGCCCGGCATCCACCCCGACCAGGACGGCAGCATCGTCGCGGAGCGCGAACCGGCGGGCGGGCCGGCCCTTGCGGTAGTCGCCCGCGAGGCGTGCGTTGGGGAGCTCTCGCAGCAGCCCGAGCTCGACGAGCGCGTCGAGAGCGTCGATCGTCGTGGAGCGGGTCAGCCCGGTCGCGGCGATGACGTCGGTCGCGGTGAACTCCGCCGAGGTCCAGGCGAAGGCGAGGATCGCGTCGTGGCTCGCGGGGCGCGCGGCCACCGTCGTCATCGTCGTCGACATGTGTGTTGACCTCTCTGATCCGGCCCTGCCATACTGCCGTTCAGCAATTGATTTGGCGAGTAAATTTACTCGGCGATGATTCGAGCCGCAATGAGGCGATCGGAGGACCCAGGTGACGGAGCCGGTGTGGAACAGGGCGAGGCGAGCGAGGCGCATCGTCGCGTCGGCGGCGGTGGCCGCGCTCGCCGCGACGCTGCTCGTGGGGTGCTCGGCGGACGGGCGGGAGACGATCCGCTTCACCTTCAGCAAGCGCGAGGCGCTGACGTTCATGCAGGACGTGGTCTCGCAGTACAACGCCTCGCAAGACCGCGTGCGCGTCGAGATGGACACGTCGGGTGTGGATGTCGTCTCCGCGAGCTTCGTCCGCGGCAACCCGCCCGACATCATGCTGGCCAACTACAACTACGAGGTCGCCCGATTCGTCCAGCGATGCGCGCTGACCGATCTCGCCGGCACCGACGCCGCCGCGAGTACCCGCGAGGACCTGCAGCCGCTCATGGACCAGTACGGCACGTGCCCCGGACGCACGAGCGCTTTGCCCTACTCGGTCATGGCGTCGTCGGTCATCTACAACACCGCGATCTTCGACGAACTCGGCCTCGAGGTCCCGACGACGTGGAGCGAGCTCATCGCCGTGTGCGACGCGCTGCAGGCGGCCGGGGTCACCCCGTTCTACGCGACTTTCAAGGATGACTGGACCATCGGTCAGGGCTGGTACGACTACGCCGTGGGCGGCTCGGTCGACGTCCTCGACTTCTTCGACCGGCTTGCGACGGAGGGCGCGGACGTCGGTCCCGAGTCCTCCACATCGTTCGAGAAGGACTTCGCCGAGCCCGCAGAACGGATGCTGCAGCTGGCCGGCGCCTACGTCAACCGCGACGCCGCGAGCCGCGGCTACGGCGACGGCAACCTGGCGTTCGCGCAGGGCGAGGCGGCGATGTACCTGCAGGGCCCGTGGGCGTTCAGCGAGATCGCCAAGACCGCCCCCGACCTCGAGCTCGGTACGTTCCCGCTGCCGATGACCGACGACCCGGCCGACCGCGCGGTGCGGGTGAACATGGACCTCGCGGCGATGATCCCCGAGGGGTCGCGTCATCAGGACGCCGCCCGCGACTTCCTCGAGTATCTCTTCCGACCCGAGATCATCGAGGCCTACAACGCCTCGCAGCTCGGCTTCAGCCCGACGACGGATGCCGCACCGCCCGACGATCCGCGCATCGCGGGGATGCAGGAGTTCTACGACGCCGGGCGCGTCTACCAGGGTCCCTCGGTGCTGGTGCCGAAGACCATCCCGGTCTTCGGGTATGCGCAGGCGATGGTCTTCGGCGACAGCCCGGCATCCGTCCTCCGCACGATGGACACCGACTGGGCGCGACTGGCCTTCCGCCAGCCCGCGCTGACGAACGAGGCGGAGGGCGCGCGATGACCGCGACGACGAGTTCCACGACGACGATCCTCACCGGCGGCGACCGCCGCGCCCGCCGGAGCCACCGCCGGGTCGAGCCGATCTACTACCTGTTCCTGCTGCCCAGCCTGGTGCTGTTCACGCTCGCGATCACGGTGCCCGGTCTCATCGGCATCTTCTTCAGCTTCACCGACTCGATCGGTATCGGCGAGTGGCGCTTCATCGGGCTGACGAACTACATCGCCCTCTTCAGCGACCCGGCGATCCTGCAGAGCTACCTGTTCACCGCCGGCTTCGCGATCGCAACGGTCATCGTCGTGAACGTCATCGCGTTCCTGCTGGCCGTCGGTCTGACCGCGCGCATCCGATTCAAGACGGGCCTGCGCACGATCTTCGTCATCCCGATGGTGATCTCGGGCATCATCATCGCCTACGTCTTCAACTTCCTCTTCTCGAACTCGCTTCCCGCCGCGGGCACGTCGCTCGGGCTTCCCTGGCTCGAGACGAGCCTCCTGGCCAACCCCGACCTCGCGTGGGTGGCGATCGTCATCGTGACGGCGTGGCAGGCGATTCCCGGCACGCTCCTCATCTACATCGCCGGGCTGCTGTCGGTTCCGGGCGACGTCTACGAGGCGGCAGATCTCGATGGTGCCTCGAAGACGCAGCAGCTGCTGCGCATCACGGTGCCGCTCGTCGCGGGGTACGTCGTCATCAACGTCATCCTCGGATTCAAGGGCTTCCTCAACGCCTACGACATCATCGTGGGCCTGACCAACGGCGGGCCCGGAACGGCGACCCGCAGCGTCGCGATGACGATCATCGCGGGCTTCAACGGCGGCGACTACGCCTACCAGATGGCGAACGCGACCATCTTCTTCATCGTCGCCGTGCTCATCTCGTTGCTCCAGCTCTCGCTCACGCGCGGAAGGAACTCGTTCTGATGTCCACCTCTCAGCCCGCGCTCGCTTTCGAGCAGGCGGATGCCGTCACCGTCGACGCCCGCCGTCGCGCCCGTCCGACCCGCGCGGCACGCACCGGGAAGGGCGAGCGGGTCAATTGGTCGGCGACGGTCATCCTGATCCTCTGCGCCGTCACGGTGCTGCTGCCGCTGTACGTCACCATCTCGATGGCGTTCAAGACGACCGGTCAGGCCGTCGACGGCAACGCGTTCTCGCTGCCGGCGCCCTTCAGCATCGACGGGTTCGTGCAGGCGTGGAACCTGACGCGATTCCCGGTCGGGGCGGCGATCTCGTTCTTCGTCACCGCCGGCACCGTCGTCGCGACCATCATCCTCGCCGCTTTCGCGTCATACGCGATCGTCCGCAACTGGGACCGCCGGCTGTTCCGCTACTCGTTCTTCTACCTGCTGGCGGCGATGTTCATCCCGTTCCCCGTGGTGGCGCTGCCGCAGATCCAGCTGACCGGTCGACTCGGCCTCGACAATCCGGTCGGCGTCGTGCTGCTGGCGACGATGTTCCAGCTCAGCTTCAGTGTGCTGCTGTTCACCGCGTTCCTGCGCTCGATCCCCATCGAGCTCGAGGAGAGCGCGCGCATCGACGGCGCGTCGACCTGGCAGACCTTCTGGAAGCTGATCTTCCCGTTGCTCGCGCCCATGAGCGCGACGGTCGGTATCTTCGCCTTCCTCTACGCCTGGAACGACTTCATGCTGCCGTCGCTGATCATCTCGGACCCCGCCATGCAGACCCTGCCGGTGCGGCAGAACCTGTTCCAGACCCAGTTCAGCAACAACTACAACGTCTCCTTCGCCTCGTACCTCATGGCGATGGCGCCCGCGATCCTGGCGTACCTGTTCACGCAGCGCTGGGTCATGGAGGGCGTCACCCAGGGTGCGGTCAAGGGCTGACCATGCCGATCCCACGAAAGGACACATCTCTGTGACAACCTCGCTCGACCTCGCTGCCGACGCCGACACCGCCCTCCATGATGAGCCCGCCCCATGGTGGCGGCAGGGGGTGGTCTATCAGATCTATCCCCGGAGCTTCTCCGACG
Organism: Microbacterium sp. Yaish 1; assembly: GCF_002245215.1. Classification (GTDB taxonomy): domain Bacteria; phylum Actinomycetota; class Actinomycetes; order Actinomycetales; family Microbacteriaceae; genus Microbacterium. Next base: position 1,346,590 of record NZ_NPMR01000001.1, on the reverse strand, counting down.
CCAACGGCGACGGGCTGGGCGACCTCCCAGGCATCACGGCGCGCGTCGACTACCTGGCGGAGCTCGGGGTGGATGCCGTGTGGCTCAGCCCGTTCTATCCCTCCGAGCTCGCCGACGGCGGTTACGACGTCGCGGACTACCGCGACGTCGACCCGCGGCTCGGGACCCTCGACGACTTCGACGCGATGCTCGCGGCACTGCACCAGCGCGGCATCCATGTGGTCGTCGACATCGTGCCCAATCACACCTCGGACCAGCACGTCTGGTTCCAGGAAGCGCTCGCCGCGGGCCGGGGGTCCGCAGCCCGCGAGCGCTACATCTTCCGCGAGGGCACGGGACCGGAGGGCGCCGAGCCGCCGACGGACTGGCTGTCGGTGTTCGGGGGATCGGCGTGGGAACGCGTCGCGGACGGGCAGTGGTACCTGCACAACTTCGCTCGCGAACAGCCCGATCTGAACTGGGACCACCCCGAGGTGCGGGCCGACTTCGTCGAGACGCTCCGGTTCTGGTCGGATCGCGGTGTCGACGGGTTCCGCATCGACGTGGCGCACATGCTCACGAAGGATCTCACCGAACCGCTTCCCTCGCGGGCCGAGCTCGACCGCATCCCGCGCGACGGCAATCATCCGTTGATCGACCGGGATGACGTCCACGAGGTGTACGCCGAGTGGCGTGCGGTCTTCGACTCGTACGATCCGCCCCGCACCGCGGTCGCGGAGGCATGGGTCGACCCGACCCGCATCCACCTGTACGCGCGCCCGGAGAGCCTCGGCCAGGCCTTCAACTTCGATCTGCTCGAAGCCGACTTCGACGCCGCGGCCTTCCGCCGGATCATTACGGACAACCTCGCTCTCGCCCGTCAGTCGGGTTCATCGAGCACCTGGGTGCTCTCGAACCACGACGTCGTCCGGCACGCGACGAGGTACGGGCTGAAGACGCCGACGGCGGAGACGAGTATGCCCTCGCGGCACGGCGGGCAGTGGCTCATCGACGGCGGCGACGAGGCGGGCCTCGACCGCGGTCGGGGGTTGCGCCGCGCGACGGCCGCCACGATGTTCATCCTCGGCCTGCCGGGATCGACCTACATCTACCAGGGTGAGGAACTCGGGCTGCACGAGGTCGCCGACATCGCGGCATCCGATCGCCAGGACCCGACCTTCTTCCGTACCGGGGGCGCGGAGATCGGACGCGACGGATGTCGTGTCCCGTTGCCCTGGTCGGCGGAGGAGCCCGCGTTCGGGTTCGGCGACGGAGGCTCGCACCTCCCGCAGCCGGCGTGGTTCGCCGAGCACGCGGTCGCGACTCTCGACGGCGCGCCCACGTCGACGCTCAACCTCTACCGGGAGGCATTGCGGCTGCGGCGTCTCTTCCAGACCGGGGAGGATCTGCGATGGGTCGACACCGATCGCGACGACGTCCTGCACTTCGTTCGCCCGAACGGTTGGCAGGTGGTGACCGTCTTCGGCGAAGAGCCCTACGCGCTGTCCGAGGGTGAAGTCGCACTGTCGACCCGCCCGGTCGCGGAGGGGTCGCTGCCGGGTGAGGCGACGGCTTGGCTCGCCCCGGCGCGGTGAGGCACCCGGTCGAAGTCGGATTCGCGGATGCGGGCGTGGATGCCGCAGACGATGTCCACGACCTGTGAGATGTCGAAGTCGGTCGCCGCGCTCATGTAGGCGTATGCGAGGTGCTCGTCCATGCCCCACCGGGCCGCGATGACGTCGAGCGCCGCGCGCACGCACTTGCGCATCGCCTCGTTCAGGTCGGGGTCGAGCCCCATGGGAACGAGGAACTCGTCGGTGCGGGCGAGGGGGCCGGTGATCTCGCCGAACTCCGCGAGGGCCTCGGCGCGCGCGACGACCTCGAATCGCAGCGTCGCCCGCAGCGAGGCCTCCAGTGCGGTGAGCGCGACTTCGCCGTCGCCCTGCGCGAAGTGCGGGTCGCCGACGTAGGCCAGGGCGCCGGGCACCTGCACCGGAAGGTAGAGCGCTGCCCCCTCGGTCAGCAGTTTCACATCGAGGTTGCCGCCGTGGTCGCCGGGCGGCACCGAATGGGGGCGCTCGTCTCCGGCGACGGCCACGCCCATCGTTCCGAGGAACGGCGCGAGAGGGAACTCGACGACACGGTGGCCGTCGTCGGTCAGCGGCATCGTGCCGACGAGGCCGCCGGGACGTTCCTCGACCGGGGTGAAGACGCTGACGGGATGCGGGCCGCGCGGGAGCACGCCGACGAGCGCGCCTTTGCCGTGCCGGTTGGAGATGACGCCGTAGGGCACGCGCGGGACGAGGCGCTCGACGGTGATCTTCAGCAGGTCGCCGGGCTGGGCGCCCTCGATGTGGATCGGGCCCGTGACGACGTGCGGTCCGTCGTGAGCGGGGTCGCGGGAGAGCGACGCCGCGATCGCGACCGCGTCGTCGAGGACTGCCTCCGGCGGGACGCCGTGACGCCCGAAGTATGCGAGGGGATCCTTCCCCTGGTCCTCGAGGATCCCCTCGTGGCTGACGGTGTCGATCGTGACGGTCGTGCCCGAGGCGATCGTGAGCACCGGCGCGTCGGTGGCGCACGGCAGTCGCCCCCACAGGACGGTGTCGGGACCGGCGGGGAGGTAGCGGTCGCCGGGGAGGTCGCCCTCGCCGGGCTGCAGCACGCTCACGCGACGACCGCTTCTCGCCGGGTCGGCGTGAACAGCCGGAGATGCCCGAGCACGACGACGGCGAGCGTGAGCAGTGCGGCCAGCAGGAGAGGGACCCCCGGGGTGAGGGGCAGCAGGACGGTTCCGATCAGTGCGCCCAGGAAGAGGACGAGGATGGCGGCGACGCGGCGGTTCCAGATCCCGCGCAGGCCATCGTCGACGAATGATTCGCTCGCGAGGGACGTGAGGGTCGAGGTGACCACGACGGTCGTCATGTCGGCGACGGCGAGGCTGCGGGCGACGGCAGCCTGCGCGCCCATCGCGGCGGCGGTGAGCGTGGACGCCGTGAGGACCACCGCCTCGGAGTCGACGGCTCCGGGGATCAGGAACGTCACGCCCAGGCCCGCGAGAACGATCGCCCCCGCGGCGAGCAGGCCCGTCACCGCGCCGCCCCATTCCTTGCGTCGTGTTCGCAGGAACAGCCCTGCCGCGAAGGCGGCGGCGGTGAACGCCGCGAGGGCGATCGCCGGACCGAGAACCGGGAGGTCGTCGCCGCCGGCGACCGCCATGCCGAGGATGACGATGTTGCCGGTCATGTTGCCCACGAAGACGCGGTCGAGGGCGAGATAGCCGACGGCGTCGACCACGCCGGTCACGAAGGTCAGAAGCATGAGCGCGATGAGGGCGGTCCGGCGTTGTGCCGGGGCCACGGCGCGACGCGCGAGGCGTGTGGTCGAGGGATTGCGTCGCACGTTCGGCCTTCCGTTGCGGCCCGGGGCGGGCCGGTTCGAGATGACAGTAGCGGATGCCGAGCAGATTGGTCCTACCGAATAGCCGAGCTCACGCGTCTTCGGCGGCATCCGCCTCGGATGATCCGGCGCGTTCGATCAGATGCCGGATCTCGGCCAGATGGATGCGCATGGCGTACTCGGCGGCGTCGGGGTCGCCCGCGACGAGCGCCGCCAGGATGCGTGCGTGGCCGTCGTGCGACAGGCGTCGCCCGTCGGCATCGAGGTGGGAGTAGAGGCGGGCTGCGACCGTCCACGAGGCCGTGAGCTCGCCGAGGGCCGCCAGCAGCGGGTTGCCGGTCGCCTGTGCGACGGCGGAGTGGAACGCGATGTCGAGGGCCGCCGATCCTTCGGCGTCGTTCTCGCCGCCGGACTCGAGCAGCTCGCGGAGGGCATCGAGCTGGACCCGGTCGACGCGGGCAGCCGCGAGGCGGACGAGCTGGGGCTCGATGACGGCACGGAACTCCGCCGCGTTGCGGAACTCGGCCGAGACCTCGTTCATCCGTCCGGCCAGCGTCGCCGAGAGCGGAACCCTCTGAGCGATGCGGTTGGCGCTGCCCTGCCGCCGCTCGATCAGCCCGAGCCCGGCGAGGCGCGTCAGGGCCTCGCGGAGGGCGTTGCGCGAGACGCCGAGGGTCTGCGCGAGCACGCGCTCGGGGGGCAGGGGTGCTCCCGGGCTGAGCTCGCCGGTCACGATGAGGCGCTCGAGGTGTCGTGAGATGTCGTCGGCGATCAGCGCGTGCGTGCGGGGGAGGGGGCCGAGGCTCGCTCCGGCGGTGTCGGTCACGGCGGATCCTCCTCATCTGGCGGGCCGGCCCAGTCTGTCACGGTCGCGGCCTCGTCATCCGACGTTCCGATCATGTAAACGAGTCGTTACGGTCCTACCAATTCTCCGCATCGGCGGCCGCCGTCGACCTAGCGTCGATCTCACCGCCGCCCGGCGGGAAGGCCTCGAGAGGGACGGACGACCGTGAAGAGAGCATTGAAGAGCCCCGCGCTGCAGATCGGACTGGCGGCGTTGCTGGGTATCGCGTTCGGACTCGTCCTGGGCGACGCGGCGGCGGGCATCGCGTTCGTCGGCGACATCTTCATCCGCCTCATCCAGATGTCGATCGTGCCGCTCGTGATGTCGTCGATCATCTTCGCGATCGGGTCCCTCCGCGGATCGGGTATGGGCCGCCTCGCCACGCGGACCTTCGCCTGGATGCTCGCCTTCGCGGCCGTCGCCGCCGTGGTGGCCTGGATCATCGGCTCGGTGCTGCAACCGGGCGCGGGGGTCGACTTCTCGGGGGCGGTCGATCCGTCCCTCGAGGATGCCGCCGGCGAGGCCCTGGGCTGGCAGGACACGATCGTCGGTTTCGTGTCGACGAACATCTTCGACGCCATGTCCGGCGCCGCGATGGTTCCGATCATCGTCTTCTCGCTGCTGTTCGGCGCCGCGTTGAACGTCTACGTGACGGCCAGCGGCAACCGGCTCGTGCTCGACTTCTTCGATCAGATCCAGCAGGTCGTCCTGACGATGATCCGGTTCGTGATGCTGATCGCACCGATCGGCGTCTTCTGCCTTCTGGCCGACCTCGCCGGAACGGTCGGTTTCGGGGTCGTGATCGGCGGGCTCGGGTATCTGGGCTCGACCCTGCTCGGCGTGCTCGTCCTGCTCATCCTCTTCGTCGCCGTGGTGTGGGCGCGGACGCGCGTCAACATCGCGTTGCTCCCGGCCAAACTCGCGCAGCAGACCCTGATCGCCGTGACCACGACGAGCTCGGCGGTGACATACCCGACCGTGCTCAAGACGGCGATCGAGAAGATCGGCGTCGACCGCACCGTGGCCAACTTCACCCTCTCCGTGGGGTTGACGATGGGGTCGTACGGCGCCGTGCTGAACTACGTGATCGTCGTGATGTTCCTCGCGCAGTCCGGCGGCGTCAACCTCGATACGGGCACCCTCCTGCTCGGAATGGGTCTGGCGATTCTCCTCAACATGGGCACGATCACCGTGCCGGGCGGCTTCCCCGTCGTCGCCACCTTCCTCGCCACCTCGCTCGGACTGCCGTTCGAGGGGGTCGGGCTCCTGATCGCGGTCGACTGGTTCGCGGGCGTGCTGCGCACCTTCCTCAACGTCAACGGCGACACGTTCATCGCCATGCTCGTCGCGGACGACCGGAAGGAGCTGGACCGCGACGTGTACGAGGGGAGGGCTCGCGCCCTGGCCGTCTGAGGCCTGGCACCCGAGCACTGGCGGATGCGCCCATCCGGCGATATCATCGCCTTGTGACGATGAATCCTGACTCCTCCCCGCGTGAGGCGACGCAGCTCGACGAGCGGGCCACCGAGATCTACGCCCACCTGTTCCAGGCGCTCGCCGATCCGACCCGCCTCGCGGTGCTGCAGCACCTGTCGTACGGCGAGCACCGCGTCCGCGACCTCGTCGAACACGTCGGCCTCGCTCAGTCCACCGTCAGCAAGCACGTCGCCTTCCTGCTCGAATGCGGGCTCGTGACCCTCCGTCCCGAGGGGCGCTCATCCTGGTACGCACTGGCCGAGCCGGACGCGACGGCGGGGCTCGTCGACGCGGCCGAGGCTCTGTTGCGCGCGACCGGCACTCGGGCCACGCTGTGCGCCCACCTCCGCCGCCCGCGGCCGGTGACCGACGTCGCGGTGGCCGGCTGATGGGTGCCGGGCACAGCCACGCGCCGGCGGATGCGACCCCGCCGGGGCAGCCGGCCGACTTCCGGCTGAAGCTCTGGATCGCGTTCGGCATCACCGCCGCGATCGTGGTGACCCAGGCAGTGGGTTCGATCGTGACGGGAAGCCTCGCGCTGCTCACCGACACGGCGCACGCCCTCACCGATGCCTCGGGTCTGCTCGTCGCCCTCGTCGCCGCGAACCTCATGATGCGTCCCGCGAACGCGCGCCGCACGTGGGGTTTCCGCCGGATCGAGGTGATCGCTGCGTTCGCGCAGGCAGCTCTGCTGCTGATCGTCGGCGTGTACGCCGCGATCGAGGGCATCCGGCGCCTGTTCGAGCCGCCGGAGGTGCCCGCGATCGAGCTGCTCGTCTTCGGCGTCGTCGGCCTCGTCGCCAACATCGTGGCGATCGCCGTCCTCTCGTCGAGTCGCGGCGCGAACTTCAACATGCGCGCGGCGTTCCTCGAAGTGCTCAACGACGCCCTCGGCTCGGTCGGCGTCATCGTCGCCGCGATCGTCATCGCGACGACCGGATTCGCCCAGGCGGATGCCGTCGCCGGCCTGTTCATCGCCGCCCTCATCGTGCCCCGCGCGGTGAAGCTGATGCGCGAGACGGCCTCGGTGCTGATGGAGTTCACGCCCCGCGGGCTCGACCTCGACGATGTGCGCGCGCACATCCTGCGTCTTGACCATGTGACCGACGTGCACGATCTGCACGCGTCGACGGTCGCGTCGGGTCTGCCCACGATCACGGCGCATGTCGTCGTCGAGGACCGATGCTTCACCGACGGTCACGCGGCCGAGGTGCTGCAGGAGGTGCGATCGTGCGTCGCGGAGCATTTCGAGGTGTCGGTGCTGCACTCCACCTTTCAGATCGAGAACGCGCACATCCGCGACGAGGAGCCCGACTCGGTCCGGCACGCGTGACGCGGGGCGCGTCGACCTCAGTCGCGCGCGTCGAGCACCGTGCGCGCCAAACGGGTCGAGCCGGCCACGGCGGCCGGCATCGTGACGACCGCCCCGAGCGGGATGAGGAAGCACAGCTGCGTCGCGATCCCGAAGCCCAGGAACCGGGCGCGGTGGGATCGGCGCAGGCGGCGACGGTCGGCCGCCAGGATGCCGCGCGCCGACAGGGCGCGCGAGGTCAGCTCGTCGGCGAGGAGCCAGCCCGTGAGCGACACCGCGGTGACCGATCCCAGCACGCCTCCCACGACCGGGATGAGGCCGACGAGGGCGGCCAGCGCGGCGGCGAGCAGACCGCGGGCGATCAGCCCGATCGCATCGCCGACCGATCGCCAGAACCCTCCCTGGCTGTCGGGAACGGCACCGCCCAGGTCGGCTTCGGCAGCACGCCAGATGCGGTCGTAGAACGGCTCGCCCACCATGAGCGTGAGCGCGGTGAACGACACCGCGACGAGCACGATCGCCCCGCCGAGCAGGGCCGTTCCCGCGGCGATGCGCACGATCGTCGCCCATAGCTCGGGCCACGCGTCGGCGAAGGGCGTGAGGGTGTCGACGATCTGAGGCAGGAAGGCGCCGAGGGCGATGAGCCCGCCGACCAGGACGAGCCCGACGATCGCGGCGGGGATGAGTCCGAGCGCCATGACCCCCGGCCGGCGCGACCAGAAGCCGAAGCCGCGCGCGAGATCTGCGGCGCCGCGGAGGAACGAGCGTGCGGGGGCATCGGACATGTCTCACATCCTGCCTGCATCGGACGCCGGCCAGCGGCAGGTGCACAACCACAGATCGCGCGCCGACGCCAGGGGTTGTCCGAATTCGGGACGACACGCTGGAGTGATGCGATGACCAACGACACCAGCGCGCCGATCGTCGACGATCGGCCTGGGCTGAAACGGGCCATCGGTACCCCCCTCCTGTTCGCCTTCATCGTCGGCGACACGCTCGGCGCCGGCATCTACACCCTCGTCGGGACCATGGCGAACGACGTCGGGGGCGTGATCTGGCTGCCGCTGCTGATCGCGCTCGTCGTCGCGCTGCTCACGGCCGGCACATACGCGGAACTGATCACCAAGTACCCGCACGCGGGCGGTGCCGCCCGCTACGTGGACAAGGCGTTCGGCATCCCGTTCCTGTCGTTCCTCGTGGGGTTCCTGATGATGGCGTCGGGAATCACGACGGCGGCGGCGCTCGCCAACGCCTTCGCGGGGGACTACTTCGCCGCGCTGTTCGACATCCCGCCGATCCCGGTGGCGATCGCCTTCATCGCCGTGCTCACCATCATCAACCTGCGGGGTGTGCGCGAGTCGCTCGCGACGAACTTCGTGGCGTCGATCATCGAGGTCTCGGGTCTGGTCATCGTCATCTTCGTCGCGGCGATGGTGTTCGCCGGCGGCGGTGGCGAGCCGGCGCGCATCTTCGAGTTCGCCCCGGATGTGCCGCCGCTGCAGGGAGCGTTCGCGGCATCCATCGTCGCGTTCTTCTCGTTCCTCGGCTTCGAAGCGGCAGCCAACATGGCCGAAGAGGTGAAGAACCCCTCGAAGTCGTACCCCCGTGCGCTCTTCGGCGCCATCATCACCGCGGCTGTGGTCTACCTGCTCATCGCGATCGGCGCCGTCATCGTCGTGCCGCCGGCCGAGCTGGCCGAGTCGACCGGCCCGCTGCTGGATGTCGTGACCGCCAGCGGCGTCGCCATCCCGCCGTGGCTGTTCAGTCTCATCGCCCTCGTCGCGATCGCCAACGGCGCCCTGCTCTTCATGGTCATGGCCAGCCGCGTGGGTTACGGCCTCGCCGAGTCGGGTCTGCTGCCGCACGCCTTCGGCCGCGTGCTGTCGAAGCGCCGCACGCCGTGGGTCTCGATCCTCGTCGTCGCCGGTGCCACGATGCTCCTCACCGTGCTCGGCGACATCGGAACGCTCGCCGAGACGACGGTGCTGCTGCTCCTGCTCGTCTTCCTCTCGGCCAACGTCAGCGTCCTGGTGCTGAAGAAGGACAAGGTCGAGCACAAGCACTTCTCGGTGCCCCGGGTCGTGCCCGTGCTCGCGATCATCGCCAGCATCGTGCTGCTCACCCAGCAGACCGGCCCGGTGTGGCTGGGCACCGCCGGCTACATCGCGGTCGGCACGATCCTGTTCTTCATCGCGCGGGCGGGGCGTCGCCGCTCGGACCGCAAGACGGCCGAACGGGACGTGGCGGCTCGGACCGAGTGACCTCGGTCAGAGGGTGAGCAGCACCTTCGTGGCGCGACGCTCGTCCATGGCCCGGTAGCCATCGGCGGCATCGTCGAGGGGCAGGGTCAGGTCGAACACGGCGCCCGGGTCGATCGCCCCCGACATGATGAGGTCGATGAGCTCGGGCAGGTACTGGCGCACCGGGGCCGGCCCGCCGTGGAGGTGAACACCCGATCCGAAGAGCTCGGCTCCGGGCAGCTCGACGTCGTGCGAGACGCCGACGTATCCGACGTGACCGCCGGCGCGGGTGGAGCGGATCGCCTGCATCATCGACTCCTGCGTGCCGACCGCTTCGATGACGGAATGCGCGCCCAGGCCGTCGGTCAGCTCCTTGATCCGAGCAACGCCGTCGGCGCCGCGCTCCTCGACGATGTCGGTCGCGCCGAAGCGGCGCGCGAGCGCCTGGCGGTCGGCGTGGCGAGACATCGCGATGATGCGCTCGGCCCCGAGCTGCTTGGCCGACAGGATGCCGAGGAGGCCGACCGCTCCGTCGCCGACGACGGCGACGGTCTTCCCGGGGCCGGCCTGAGCGGCGACGGCGGCGAACCAGCCGGTGCCGAGCACGTCGGATGCCGCCAGCAGGCCGCGGATCTGGTCGTCGGTGGGCTGGCCGGGGACGACGACGAGGGTGCCGTCGGCCAAGGGGACGCGCAGGCGCTCGGCCTGCGAGCCGAGACGGCCCATCGGCACACGGTCGACGCAGTGCGACTGGTAGCCGTCGCGGCAGATCTCGCACGTGTTGTCGGACGCGATGAAGGAGCCGACGACGAAGTCGCCGACGGTGAGCCCCCTGACCTCGTCGCCGATCTCCTCGACCACGCCGACGTATTCGTGCCCCATCGGGATGGGGCGCTTGATGGGGTCTTCGCCGCGATAGGGCCACAGGTCGGAGCCGCAGATGCAGGCCGCGGCCACGCGGATGACGGCATCCGTGGGCTTCTCGATGACCGGGTCGGGGCGTTCCTCGACGCGGACGTCTCCGGGGGCGTGCATGATGACTCCGCGCATGGTGGGTGTCCCTTCGTAGCGGTGGATTCCATTCCACCTCATGCGACGGCGGTCGGGGCGCTTCTGGCGGGCCGTGCGGCATGCTGGCATGATGCGGGCGCTCGCGGCGGTGGAACGGCACCAGGCGGGGACGTTCCTGGTGGCGCTCGTCGTCGGTGCGACGGTGGGCTTCGCGATCCCGGGATTCGGCGAGGCGACCGAGCCGGCGGTGACCCCCGTGCTGGGTGTGCTGCTGTTCCTCACTTTCCTCTCGATCCCGCTCGCCGGACTGCGGGAAGCCGTGCGCGACGCACGGTTCGTCGCGTCGGTGATGATCGCGAACTTCGTCGCCGTGCCGGTGGTGGTGTGGCTGCTCTCGCGGTTCGTCGCCGGTGACGAGGCGCTCCTGCTGGGCGTGCTCCTGGTGCTGCTGACGCCGTGCGTGGACTACGTCATCGTCTTCGCGGGCCTCGCCGGGGGATCGCGGGAGCGGCTGCTGGCGGCGACGCCGCTGCTCATGATCGTGCAGCTGCTCCTCCTGCCCGCGTATGTGTGGCTGATGGCCGGCGATCAGGCTGTCGCGGCCATCGATCCGCGCCCGTTCGTCGAAGCGTTCGTTGTGCTGATCGTCGTTCCACTTACGCTGGCCGCCGTCGCTCAGGCCGCGGCTCGGCGCTCGCGGCGCGTCCGGACGGTGTCGCAGCGGCTCCTGGGTGCCATGGTGCCGGTGATGATGCTGACACTGTTCGTCGCGGTCGCCTCGCAGACGGCAGCGGTCGGGGACGCGATGTGGAAACTGGCGCCTGTCGTGCCGATCTTCATGGCCTTCGTGCCGTGCGCGGCGGCGGTGGGAGTCGTCGTGGGCCGTGTCGCGCGACTCGACGTCCCGCGACGGCGTTCGGTGGTCTTCAGCGCGGTGACGCGCAATTCGCTCGTCGTTCTCCCGCTCGCGCTCGCGTTGCCGATGACGTTCGCGCTGACTCCGCTCGTGGTGATCACGCAGACACTCGTCGAACTCGTCGCGATGGTCGTGCTGGTCGCGGTGGTGCCCCGGGTCATGCCGGGGGAGGTGCCCGGGGGCCGTGACCGGGGTGTGAACGCCTCAGGGCCGGCGGGGTGAGGTCCCGCCCGGGGCAGAACCCGCCGTCGGGGCCGTTGCCGTGTCGACGCGCGCGGTGAGCGAGACGACGTACCCGGATGCCGCATCGCCGGTGACGGCGGCCAGCTGCAGGGCGCCGGCGTCGTCGCCGAACACGTTGTCGGAGGTCAGCGAGACCTGCGCCAGGTTGCGGGTCGATCCGCTGTAGGCGGGGAGTTGGTAGACGGCGTTGCAGACGTCCTCGGGGAGGGCGACCTGGGACGTCGCGACGGCATTGGCGGCATCGGTCATCGACGCCGGGTCCGGGTAGACCTCGAAGTGGATGTGCGGCCACCGGCCGGCGTAGCAGGCGGGGATGACCGAGGTGAAGGTGACGACTCCGGACGCGTCGGCGACCTGCACGCCTCGGAGGTAGGTCTCGTTCTCGATCCCGTTCGAGTACATCGAGTATCCGCCGGCGGCGTCGCAGTGCCAGACGTATACGGCGGCGCCCGCGAACGGCACGTCTCCCCGGGCGGTGTCGAGGATGGTGAGCCGCAGCGTCATGGGCACGCCGTCGGCGGTCGCACCGCCCTCGAGGGAGGACCGGATGTCGCTGCGGACGATGCCGGACCGCTCGAGGACGTCGGGCCCGTTCGAGCCGTCACCGGGATAGGGGCCCGCGGTCTCGTCGGGGATCTCGCCCGCGGGCAGGCTGGACTCTGCATCCGTCGCCGCGGATGGTGTGGCGGGTGTCGCGGCCGGTGTCGCGGTGGGGGACGCGGCGGGCGAGGCCGCCGCCGTGGGAGTGCAGGCCGCGAGAGCCGCGGCGCCCAAGCCGAGGCCGGCGAGGCTCAGCACGGACCGCCGGCTCATCAACGTGCGGATGTCGAACGGGGCGCCCTGATCGACGACCTCGTCGTCGGCGCGGTCGAGCAGGCGGCCCTCGTAGGCCGGCCCTGCGGGCGTACGGTCTGGTTCGGGGATGCGGTTCACGTCAGACTCCTCGGTCGGTTCGACCACCGAGCATCGCCGGTCGGCCCATCCTTCTCGTCGGATCGACCTATGTGCCGGATATGAGACCCGCCCGAGACGCCGCGCGGTCAGAAGGGTGGTCTGTCCGGTGGCGGATCGGGGGTGTCGATCGTGAAGCACACGGCGGGTATGGGGACGTCTTCGCGGTAGACCCGGCCGAGGGGTGAGGTCCATTCCAGGACCCCGCCGCCGACCTGCCTGACCTCCCACTTGGTGAACTGCTTCATCGAGTGGTGCCTTTGGCAGAGGTGGGCGAGGTTGAAGATGTGGGTGTGCCCGCCCAGGGCGTGATCGATGGTGTGATCCAGTTCGCACCGGATCGCGGCCCGCCGGCATCCCGGGAACCGGCAGTGCTGATCCCGGGCGGTGAGGAGTTTCTTCATCGAGGCGGTCGGCCGGTACGTGTCGATCTCGACCGGCGTGCGAGTGACGGGGTCGATGAACAACCGGTCCCACTCGCTGACCTGCCCCGCGAGCTGTCGGACCGTGTCGGCGTCGATCAGCGCACCCCCGACGGCTTCGGCGGGGTGCTCGTCGCGCCCCATCAGGGTTTCGGCGGTGACGGCGACTTGCACCCGTGCGCGGATGGCGCCGAGCCCACCGGCCCGGTCGGTTCCGTACGTGGGGTCGACGACGGGTGCTCCGCCGAGGACGAGGTCTCCGAGGATGTCTGCGCGCAGTTGGTCCATCGTCCGCGTATCGGCGGGCTCAGCCGCCCCGGCAACATCCTCGCCAGCCGCCCCGGCACCACCAGCGCCCGCCGCCCGGGCATCCTTCACCGACTGCCCCATCTGCGTGAGCCGGTCGAGCATCCCCGCGGCGATGACGGTCGGAAGGTTGGCGACGAGGTTCGACATCCCGTCCGTGCCGTGGAACACCCGCACGCACCGCTCCGCCGCCGCAGTCTTGTGCCGCTCGGTGAACACCTGCGGGTGCAACTTCGCCGCCAGAGCCTCCAGCGCACCGCGCACCCGGGAGGGCACGTCCCGCTCGCACACCCCGATCGCGGCCTCTGCGAACGAATCCCGCACCTCGTCCGGCACCCCGGCGCCGACCCGCACGACCACATCGACGTGGCCGCGCTCGATCCGCCGCTGAACCCACGCCTCGAACACCGCGGGATAGTCGTCAATGACCGTCATCGCATGGTCGATCTCACCCTGCAGGCGACGATCCGTCAGCCGCGCCATCCCCGCGGCTTCGGCCGCGACCGACCGCAACTCCATGTCCGACGCCATCGCCCGCACGCCGTCACGCCGCGCCTCACGCAACGCCGACCGGCCCAGCTCCGCCGACGCCCGAACCCGCGCGACATCCCCGGCGTGGACCAGGTCGAGCGCCTCAGCGAACACGGAGAACGCCTCGGCGTGCGGCGACGCATCCGCGGCACCGTCACCCCCGAGCCCGCTACCGCCGTTCGATGTCATGTTCCCATAATGTCAGCACCCTACGACATTCATGGCAAACATATGTTCGATGGTGGATAAGTCGCTGAGCACGCGAACTGTGCAGGAAACGTCCGACCCGCCGACGGCAGAAACCACGAAAAGGCGGCATAGCGAGCTGACTCATCGCGCTGTCAAGAGGATGCGGCCGGGGCGCCGCCGCGGGCACCATCGCACCATGAGTGACGACGACCAAACGCGGCACGACTTCCGCGACGCCGTGAACATGAGCCCCGCCGAGCTCGAGAAATGGCTCGACACCGACGAGTCGAAGGAGGTCGGTCAGAAGGACGACGGCGGTGAATCGACGGGCCACCAGTCGGGCCGGCGCATCGTCGACCTCCTGCGCACCAAAAAGGACGACCTCACCGAATCGGACCTGAAGCACATGCGCAAAGTCGTCGGCTACGTCAACCGGCACCTCGCACAGCGCCCCTCGGGCGACATCACCGAGACCGCCTGGCGCTACTCGCTCATGAACTGGGGCCACGACCCCGCGAAGAGATGACCGCCTCCGCTGAGCGGGAGAATGGAACCGTGAGCATCCCCGCGTCCTCCGGTCTGACCGAGCTGCCCCAACCGCGATTCGTCCTCGTCGGCGAGGACGGCCACCGCATCGCCACCTACTCGTGGGGAGAGGACGACCTTCCGACGGTGGTCGTCGTGCACGGCTTCGCGTCGAACACGAAGGACAACTGGGTCTCGACCGGTTGGGTGCGCGACCTGCAGCGCGCCGGCTTCCGCGTCCTCGGCCTCGATCAGCGAGGACACGGTGCGAGCGACAAGCCGCATCGTGCCGCCGACTATGACCTGCACCAGCTCGCATCCGACGTCGAAGCGGTGCTCGACACGTATCTCGTCGACACGGCGATGTACGTCGGATACTCCCTGGGAGCGCGCGTGGGCTGGGAGGTGCTGCAGGACTTCTCCGCGCGCATCACGCGCGGCGTGCTGGGCGGCGTGCCCGACGGCATCCCGCTCGCGCGCCTCGACATCGACCAGGTGCGCGCGCTCGTCGAGAACGGCACCGAAGTGACCGACCCGGTCACGCAGAACTACGTGCGGCTCACCGAGCGCGTCCCCGGCAACGATCTGCGGGCGCTGCTCGCGATCGCCGGCGGCATGCGCGCCTCGGGCACCGTCGATCCCGACCCCGCGAACGCGCCGGAGCAGCCCGTGCTGTTCGCGACGGGGTCTCGTGACGCGATCATCGAGGGATCGAAGGCTCTCGCCGCCGCGGCGCCGCAGGGACGCTTCGTCGAGATTCCCGATCGTCACCACTTCAACGCACCGGGGTCGCGGGTGTTCCGCCAGACCGCGATCGAGTTCCTCACGGAGGGATGACGCCGAGTCCGCCCGGGCGTCGCGCGCGGCGTCAGGACGACGCGCGCCGATAGGCGTCGCCGAGCCATCGGTCGTAGGCGAGCCACGGATCGGATGCCGCCGCCCGCAGCGTCTCGACGTGCTCGGTCAGCGGGCTCACGAGGGTGAACCACTCGCCGCCCTCGCGGAGTGCGGCGAACTCGCGGTGCCGTTGCTGTTCCAGCGACCGCCCGCCGCGCTCGAACGCGAGGAGCTCGTCGTGCCGGATCGCGGCGAGCCGCTGCCGTGGTCGCTCGCTCGTGCCGATCTTCACGCGGGCGCCGAATCGCAGGTAGTAGACGACGGCCACGACCGGGCGCGGCAGGTCGGCGTCGAAGGCGTCACCCAGACGCCATCCGCAGCGCCGGCACACCCAGTGCTCCGTGTCGGGGCTGATGCCGCCGGAGCGCCCGCCGCAGACGCGACAGGGGAACGGCATCTCGGAAGCGTCGAGACTCGCAGTGGGCACCGGCCCAGCTTGGCGCGCGCCTCCGACATCGGACTTGCACCTCCTCTCGGGGGAGCCCGCAAGCTGGTTCCATGACGATGAACATCGGAGAATTCGCAGCGCTGACCGGCATCAGCGTCAAGGCCCTGCGCCACTACGACGGACAAGGGGTGCTGCCGCCGGCCGAGGTGGACGCGGTGACCGGCCACCGCAGATACGCCCCGGGCCAGGTGCGCGCGGGGGTCTCGGTGAAGACCCTTCGGTCCGCGGGCGTTCCTCTGCCCGCTGCCGCGGCCGCGGTCGCGACCTCGTCCGAGCGCGCAGCCCTCGAGGCGCACCGCGCCCAGGTGATCGCCGAGAGGCATGCCGAGGACGCGCGGCACGCCACCGCGCTTCGCGCGTTCGCGGCGTTGCGTCACCCGATGGTCGCGCAGGAGCGCGTTGCGGCGATGCAGCACTTCATCGGATGGCGCGTGGACGCCGGCGCACCGGACGGCGAGGGCGGCGCGGATCCGGGCGAGGGTGTGACCGAGATGCTGTCGCGGATGGCGGCGGTCGGCGTCGTGCCGGCGGGACCGCACTGGACCTCGACGCGACCTCGCGGACATGACGACAGCGAGTCGGTGCTGTGCTGGCCGGTCGACGAGCTTCCCCCGGGCGGGCTCGTCGGGCAGTGCGCGGTCTCGGGAACTCTGCCCCAGCGCACCGAGGCCTTCGTGCGGTGGCCGTTCGATCCCGCGGATGCCGGAGTCGACACCGCGGTGGCGCCGATCGTGGCACTCGCCGAAGCGCTCGATGGCGCCGCGCCGACGGCATCCCCGATAGAGATACGTCACCATGTGGTGCGCGATCAGCGCGACGATCCCGTGATGGAGCTGGCCATCACGGTCGCCGCGCGATAGCCGGGCAGCCCCGCGTCAGCGTGAGAAGACGTACAGCAGCTCGACCCCGCCGTCGGCGGCGGCGATGGTCACGCGGGCCTCGATGGTGATCCCGTCGACGGAGGCCGGAGGGAGGGCGGCCGTGTGAGGCTGGCTGTCATCCGCGCGGGCAGCGTCGCTGAGCTCGGTCTCGAGCGCGGCGATCTGCTCCTCGGACCATCCCCACCCGGCGCCGCGCGTGCGGAGATCGGTCGTGATGGTGCGCCAATCGCCGCTCGCCGGCGGAAGCACCGTGGCCCCGACGATTCGGTCGTCCGACGTCGTCAGCTGGAACCACGACACGCCCCCGAAGCGGGTGGCCTCACCGCCGCCGGTGATCTCGAGCGCGACCGGCGCGATCGGCTCGATCGTGCGCACCCCGTCGGCGTCGAGACCGAGGTCGGCGGCCGAGGTCTGCGAGGTCAGGTCGAGTCGTGCCTCCCCCTGCCGGGTGAAGAAATCGATGCCGGCTCGGTCGAAGCGCGACTGCCCGTCGGCCAGCTGCTGGTCTGCCGAGGGGACCGGGTCGTCGTCCGTCCACCAGGAGTTCGCCATCGCGAAGGCGCCGATTCCGGCGGCGGCGCAGATCACGAGGACGACCGCCAGGGTGACCACCGTCAGAACGACGTTCTTGCGCTCGCGCGTTCGCTGCGGCGTCGGACGCTCGGGTGCAGATGTGGTGGCCATACCTCTTGCCTACCAGGGACCACGCCGCCGCCGCCAGGGGTCGTTCTCGCGAAGCGCCCCTGGCGGCGGCTTCCGTGTCAGACCGTGACGACGATCTTGCCGCGGGTGTGTCCCTCCTCCAGACGGGCATAGGCCGCCGCGGCGTCGTCGAGCGGGAAGGTCTCGGCGACCTCGACCCGCAGCGAGCCGTCGGCGGCGAGACGCGCGAGCTCGGCGAGCTGGGCGGCATCCGGGCGCACCCAGATGTAGTTGCCGCCGAACTCGGATGCCGCCCGCGGGTCGGCGATCGAGGTGACGACACCGCCCTCGCGCAGCAGGTCGTTCGTGGAGTCGAGCGAGCTGCCGCCGGCGAAATCGAGCACGACGTCGACGCCTTCGGGAGCGATCTCGCGCACCCGGTCGGCCAGGCCGTCGCCGTAGACGACGGGCTCGGCGCCGAGCTCGCGGAGGTAGTCGTGGTTGCGCTCCGACGCGGTGCCGATGACCCGTGCTCCGCGCAGGCGGGCGAGCTGAACGCCGAACGAGCCCACCCCGCCGGCGGCACCGTGGATGAGGACGGTCGCCCCCTCGCCGACGGCCGACCGCTCGATCGCCTGCAGCGCGGTCAGGCCGGTGAGCGGGATCGCGGCGGCCGCGGTGAAGTCGAGACCGTCCGGCTTGCGCGTGGCCGTGCGCACGGGCACCGCCATGTACTCGGCGACCGACCCGCCGCTCACGACGTCGGCGCGGGCGTAGGCGAGGATCGGGTCGCCGACCTGGAACTCGGGGGTGTCCAGTCCCACCTTCTCCACGACTCCGGCGACATCCCACCCGGGGACGGCGGGCAGCTGGACGTCGAGCAGGCCCTGCAGGTACCCCTCGCGCACCTTGTAGTCGACGGGGTTCAGACCCGCGGCCACCACGCGCACCACGAGGGTGTCCGGTCCGATGTGGGGCATCTCCCGCTCGGTGATCTCGAAGCGGTCGTTGCCGCCGAACTCGTTGTACGTCAATGCCTTCATGTGCGGGGGCAACGCCGACGCCGTCCGGAGGATTCCCGGACGGGATGCCGCCCGGCGGGCGGCGTCTCGGGGCGGAAGCGTAGAATCGGGGGGATCCCGTTCTGAATCGCGAGAGTCCGCCGTGTCTGCAGCATCCGCCGCCCGCACCTTCGAGGTGCGGCATGTCCAGCTCGCGCGCGCCCTTTTCGCGGCCGTCGCCGCCGTGATGATCACCTTCTCGCCCGATCACTCCGCCTCCGTCGGGATGTCGGTGTTCAGCGGTTTCGCGACAGCGACCGCGATCATCTTCTTCGTCGGAGCCTGGCTGACGGCTCCCGCGGGCCGCCGTGGGCTGCCGATCGCCCTCGGAGCCCTCACCCTCATCGCCGCGATCCTCGCCGGCATCCCGCCGCTGCGGACGCCGATCGGCTTCTTCGCCGTCGTCATCTCGTGGGCCGCCGTCACGGGCGTCATCGAGCTGGTCGGCGGCATCCGCGGGCGACGTTCCGGTGCCCCGGCCGCCCGCGATGAGGTGCTCATCGGCGCGATCACCCTGCTGCTCGTGGCCGGGCTGCTCCTGGTCAACCCGGCGTACCGTCTCGACTACGTCATCGAGGAAGCCGGCGCCTTCACGCTCACCGGCATCACCATCGGCGTGGGGCTGTTCGGCGGCTATGCCGCCGTCGTCGCGGTCTTCCTCGGGATCGCCGGCTTCTCGCCGCGGCGCGAGGAGCTCGCGCCCGCGGCATCCGTTCCGTCATCCCCCTCGTCCGATCCGGAGGTCGCATCGTGAGCGGCGAACACCCCACCCGCCGCGAGATCATGCGCCCGGTCCAGTTGCTGGGCCTCGCGTTCGTCGCGGCGATCTTCTCGGGTGTCATCACCCTGGTGTCGATGGGGGCGTTCCAGTCGATCCCGCGCGAGTCCGTCGAGCGCGCCGTCGTCGTGGCCCTCATCGTCGCCGGCATCGCCTTCATCGCGACCCTCGTCATCATCGCGCTGCTGATGCTCGCCGTCGACCCCGCGCAGGTGAGCAAGCGTGTCGACCGCCCGGTTCTGTACCCCGACGAGTCCGAGACCGGCGACGACCCGGCGTCCGGCTCGTCGCCGTCGTCGCCTCGGAGCTGAGCGGATCACCGAGCGCGTACCGTTCACACCAAAACGCACCGCCCCCCGAGCGTTCTCGGCGGGGCGGTGCGTTTTCGGCGTCAGCCGAGGCGTGAGACCAGGTCGTCGGCGAGGCCCGCGTAGGTCGCGGGGGTCAGGGCGAGCAGACGCTTCTTGGCGGGCTCGCCGATGTCGAGGCCGCGCACGAACTCGGCGAGCTCCGGGGCGCCGACACGGCGACCGCGCGTGAGGTCCTTCAGCAGCGCGTACGGGTCGGTGATCTGCGAGCGGCCGGCGGCGATCTCGGCGCGGACGACGGTCTGGATCGCCTCGGCCAGCACCTCCCAGTTGGCATCGAGATCGGCCAGTAGCACGTCGCGCGAGAGCGAGATCTCGGTGAGCCCGCGCTGCAGGTTGTCGAGCGCGAGCAGCGAGTGGCCGAACGCGACGCCGATGTTGCGCTGCGTCGTCGAGTCGGTCAGGTCGCGCTGCATCCGGCTCGTGACGAGGGTCTGGGCGAGGGTCGAGAACAGACCGCCGGAGATCTCGAGGTTCGCCTCGGCGTTCTCGAACCGGATCGGATTGATCTTGTGCGGCATCGTCGACGACCCGGTCGCGCCGGCGACGGGGATCTGGGCGAAGAACCCGAGCGAGATGTAGGTCCAGACGTCCGTCGCGAGGTTGTGCAGGATGCCGCCGGCGTGCCGCACCCGGTCGTAGAGCTCGACCTGCCAGTCGTGCGACTCGATCTGGGTGGTCAGGACGTTGAAGTCGATGCCCAGGCCCTCGATGAACGAGCGCGAGAGCTCGGGCCAGTCGACGTCGGGCTCCGCCGCAAGGTGCGCGGACCAGGTGCCGGTCGCGCCCGAGAACTTCGCGAGGTACTCGCCGCCCTCGATCTGCTTCGCGACACGGGCGAGGCGCCACGCGAAGACGGCGATCTCCTTGCCCATCGTCGACGGGGTGGCGGGCTGGCCGTGGGTGCGCGAGAGCATCGGGGCATCGCGGTGCTCGCGGGCGAGGTCGCCGAGCGCGCCGATGACGGCGTGCAGCTTCGGCAGCCAGACGTTCTCGACGGCGCGCTTGACGGTGAGGGCGTAGGAGGCCGAGTTGATGTCCTCGCTCGTGCACGCGAAGTGCGTCAGCTCGGCGATCGCGTCGAGGCCGAGGGCCGACAGCCGGTCGCGGACGAGGTACTCGACGGCCTTCACGTCATGGCGGGTGACGGCCTCCTTCGCGGCGAGCCAGTCGATCTCGGCCTGACCGAAGTCGCGGTAGAGCCCGCGCAGCCGCGTCTTGTTCTCATCTGAGAGCGGCGAGCTGCCGAACAGGCTCCGATCGGTCAGGGCGATGATCCACTCGACCTCCACCTCGACGCGCGCGCGGTTCAGACCGGCTTCGGAGAGGTAGTCGGCGAGGGATCCGACGGCGGCGGCGTATCGGCCGTCGAGGGGGCTCAGGGGCTGCGGGGGCAGAGAGGTCACGAGGCTCCATTCAGTGTGAACGGGCGCTCAGGACGTGGTGCGGATCGCGGGTTCGAGCTGCCGGAAGAGCGCCCGGCTCGCGCTCTCGATCATAGCGAGCACCTCGTCGAACATCCCGGCGTCGCCGTAGTACGGGTCGGGCACGTCGAGGTCGCCGCCGGCGTGCGCGTCGAACGACATGAGGAGGCCGAGCTTGTCGGTGTCGGCCGTCGTGCGCGCCCAGTTCGACAGCACGCGCTCGTGCGAACGGTCCAGCGCGACGATCAGGTCGGAACGGTCGAAATCCGTCAGCGTGAAGCGGCGGGCCCGGTGCCCCCGCCCGTCGTAGCCGCGGCGTTCGAGCGCCTCGAGCGTGCGTCCGTCGGCGGGCTCGCCGACGTGCCAGTCTCCCGTTCCCGAGCTCGCCGAAACGACACGGTCGCCGAGCCCGGACTGGTCGACGAACCAGCGGAAGACCACGTCGGCCATGGGGGAGCGGCAGATGTTCCCGGTGCAGACGAACATGACGCGGAAGGGCTCGGCGCGTCGGGTCACCGTCCCATTGTGGAGGATGCGGCCTTTCCTGCACAGATGTATCGCCGGCGTTCGTCGTCCCCAACGGGCACGGCTGCGGTCCGTGCGGCTCCCCGCACCGGCATCGTGACGGGCATGACTTCGCCTCAGCTGCTCGTTCCGGACGCCACGCGGCTCGATGCCGCCTCGGTGCGGACGCTCGAGATGATCGCGGCGCTGCGCCCGCGCCTGACCGCCCTGCGCGAAGAGGTGGACGCGGTCCGCCGCCGCGCCGCCGAGCTCGAGCGCGACACGGCCTGGCGGGCCCGGGCCGCGCGCGACTACCGCGAGCGCCTCGCCGCGTGGCGCGAGCGATCGGATGACGCGGCGATGCGCATCGACCGCCTCGACGACGAACTGCGCCGGGTGCAGGCCCGGCTCGTGGCGGGAGGCCGGTGAGCGACGACTCCCTCGACATCCGCGACGGCGGGGTCATGGCGGTCGACACGGGACAGCTCCGCCTCGCGGCATCCGGGCTCGTCGGCCTGTCAGCGGCCTGCGACGTGCTCCGGTCGACGTTCGAGACGGCGACACGCGAGCTCGCCGCGCACGAGGCGACCGCGTGGCCCGCGGCCGCCTTCGCCGCTGACCTCACCCAGCTCCTCGACGAGCTCACCGCCGACGCCTCGGCTCTCGCCGGAAGGCTGCGGGATGCCGCAGACGTGTACGACATCGTCGAGCTCGAAGCCGCGCGACGGGCTGCCGAGGGTGGCGACCGTCGCGTGACGGACCTGCTCGACCGCCGGATCTTCGCGGCCCGCGACCGTTCACCGACGGCCGCCGCGCGCGCCGACCTGCTGCTGACGACTTGGCCGCTGCTGCGGCACGGCGAGCTCCAGCGCCAGATCGGCGGAGCCGCCGTTCCACTGGGCCTGCTCGGGGGAGCCGCGGTCGCGGCGGGCGGTCTCGCGCTGACCGCTCTCGGCGCCCTGGGGCTGGGGCGTGCGACCCCTGATCGCGGTGGGTCCGCGCCGCCGCCGGTCGTCGAGGTCACGCGGTCAGCGGTTCGCGAGGCGGGCGCGGCGGCGCCGGGCACACTCGCCGCGCTCGCGGAACGCATCCCGCGCGAGGGTGATCAGGTTCGCGTCGAGCGCTACACCCTCGCGGGAGGCGAGCGCCGTTTCGCCGTCTACGTCGCGGGAACCCGAGCGCCGCTCGGATTCGGCGGCCGTGAGCCCTTCGACATGTCGTCGAACGTGCAGCTCTACGCGGGCCGCAGCTCGGCGTCGTACGAATCCGTGGTCAGCGCTCTCCGCGCCGCCGGGGCGCGGCCGGGGGACGCCGTGCTCGCCGTCGGCTACTCGCAGGGCGGCGCGATCACGTCACGCCTCGCGGTCGACGGGCCGTTCCGCGTCGTGGGCAACGTGACCTTCGGATCTCCCGTGCAGGCGGATCCCGGCGACGCCACGCTCCAGGTCACGGTGCGCCACACCGACGATCTCGTCCCGGCGCTGCAGTCCGGCGGCCATCCCGATCGTGCCGGCGCGGCGGGCAGTATCGTCGTCGAACGGGTCGCCGACCCGCCGCCGGGCATCGCGGACGTCGCGCTCGGCGCCCACTCGATCGACGCCTACGGCGACACCGCCGCGCTCGCCGACGCCTCGCGCGATCCCCGCGTCGGCGACGTCCATGAGCGCATCGCGGCCTTCGGTGGCGACGAGCCGGCCGAGGTCACGACCTACCGCGTGCGAAGGTCCGATTGATGTCCCGTGCGTGGGCGGGCGCGTGCGCGCGTCAGCGACGGTCGCGGTCGCGGTCGCGACGGGGGCGGAAGAGGATGCCGGCGACCCAGTTGATCAGCGCGATGACGATGGCCGCCAGCACCGCGAGCCAGAAGCCGCCGATGCGCAGGCCCCAGTCCCATCCCGAGGTGACCCACCCGGTGAGCCACAGCAGGAATCCGTTGATGACGAACGAGATCAGGCCGAGGGTCAGGATGTACAGCGGGAACGCGAGCACCTTCAGCACGGTGCCGACGATCGCGTTGACGAGTCCGAAGATGAGGGCGATCAGCAGCAGCGTGAGGACGAGCTGCAGGTCGCCGCCCGGCGGGAACGCCACGACCGACACCTCCAGCGCCGGGATCAGCGTCACGATCCACACCGCGAAGGCGTTGACGATCAGTCGGATGATGAGGCTCATAGTGCCGTCAGTCTCCCACGGGGCGTCCGGTCCGTCATCCGGTCGAGGCGGCGGCAATCCGTAGACTCGCATCGTGACCGACCTGCCCGTCCGCATCCGACCCGAGATCGCGGCGCTGCCCGCATACCGCCAGGGCCGTCAGGCCTCCGCCGACGCCTTCAAGCTGTCGAGCAACGAGAACCCGTTCGACCCGCTGCCCGGCGTCGTCGAGGCCGTGCGCGCGGCGACGACCTTCAACCGATACCCCGACGCATCGGCGGGCCGGTTGCGCGCGCGGCTCGCGGATCGCTATGCGGTCGCGCCCGATGGCGTGCACGTGGCCGCGGGTTCGGTGTCGATCCTCTACCAGCTCGCCTCGGCGACGAGCGGCCCGGGCGACGAGATCATGTTCGCCTGGCGATCGTTCGAGGCCTATCCCGGGCTCGCCGCCGTCGCGGGCGCGACCGCCGTCTCGGTGCCGCTGAGCGCCGATGCGGGGCACGACCTCGACGCGATGGCGGATGCCGTCACCGACCGCACGCGGATGATCATCGTCTGCAGCCCGAACAACCCCACCGGACCCGTCGTGAGCCAGGCGGCGTTCGACGCGTTCGTGGCGCGGGTGCGCTCCGATGTCCTCATCGTCCTCGATGAGGCCTACGCCGAGTTCGTGACCGACCCGGATGCCGTGACGGGCGCCGCCGTGCTCGCCGCGGGGCATGCCAACGTCGTGGTCCTGCGGACGTTCTCGAAGGCCTACGGACTCGCCGGGCTGCGCGTCGGGTACGCCATCGGCGACCACCGCATCCTGGATGCGGCCCGCAGCACCGGCATCCCGCTCTCGGTCACGGCCCAGGCCGAGGAAGCCGCGCTCGCGAGCCTCGACGCCGAGGACGAGCTGCTCGAACGGGTACGCCACATCGCCGTGCGACGCGATGCGCTCGCCGACCGGTTGCGCGAGGCCGGGTGGGACATCCCGGTCGCGCAGGGCAACTTCGTGTGGCTGCCCGCGGGCGAACGGGCTCTCGAGATCGCCGAGGCGTTCGACGCGGCGGGCCTGATCGTGCGGGCGTTCGCCGGTGACGGCGTGCGCATCTCGGTCGGCGAGGAGGAGTCGATCGAACGGATCGTCGCGGCCGCGGCATCCGTCGTCGGCTGACCGGCGCCGGCGCGCGTCGAGCTTCGCGCGTGCCGCGATGCAATGCTTCGGGCTCGACACGCCGGTTAGGATGCCGTCCGCCCGGGGTGTCGGCCACGATCCCTTGCATCGCGGGTCGCGGGTCGCGGGTCGCGGGTCGCTAGCGCGTGGTGCGGTCTCCGCGCCGCAGGGCGCTGAGATAGCGCGTTCGAACGATGCCCTGCACGACGCGGACCGCCGGATATGCGAGCCGCCAGAACCACGTGGGGGCGGGCCGCGAGAGTGATCGCAGCGTGAAGAGCACGTCGTCGCCGCGCCGGGTGATGAGGAACGTCTCCTCTCCCTCGAGCGGATGGCCCGGCAGCGCGAGGTAGACGTATCCCACCTGGTCGGGCTCGTCGACGAAAGCGACGACCTCGACCGGCTCGCGCAGCGTCAGGGGGCCGCGGCCGATCTCGAGCCAGTGCCGCCCGCCGACGATGGCCGGCACGTCGGGAACCACCCGGAATCCGCTGCGGGTCTTGACGCGCCACGCCAGGAGGTCGGCCCGGGCCTGCCGCCACGCGGCATCCCCCGATCCCACGCGCACGGTCCTCTCGAATCGGCGGAAGCCTCGCGGGTCGGCATTCCACTCATCGCGGTGCGGCAGGCTCATGCGACCAGCATCCCACCCGCCCCGCCCGCGGGCGCGTGCGCGGGTGCAAGGGATCAGTCGCGACACCCCGGGATGGATGCCGTCGGCCCGGGGTGTCGGTCACGATTCCTTGCATCGCGGCACGGCGGTGCATCGCGGCACGGCGGTGCATCGCGGCACGGCGGCCGACGGAACCGCCCGCGCTCGCCGCCGCCGATCCTCGACCTGCCGGCATGGCAGTACGTGCCCATATCCCGGGGTTGCGGGGGCGTGAAGTGCCAGGTCACGGCTGGGCCTTGCAGCTCTCGCCTGAGGCCTGGCAGGACACGCCCCTGTCCGAGTGTCGGAGCGTCCGTCAGGCGGGGGTGAAGCCGAGCTTGTCGGCGCCGCGGGCGATCCAGGGATGCCGCGAGAACGCGTCCCACACGAGGGTCGAGCCGAGGGCTGCGGCACCCAGCAGCGCCGTCGCGCCCTTGTTGAGTCCGTAGCGCGGCTCGGCGTACCAGGGCTCATCGCCCTCGAGGTTGACCCCGTCGGTCGCGCCCCACTCGTTCCATGCGCCGGGGTGCTCGTCGCGCAGCACGCGCAGCGCGGGAGCCACCTCCGCGGGAGCGAGCGGCAGCGCCCCGAAGAGCGACACGGGCGGCACGGTGCCGTCGGCATGCGGCTCGCGCAGCGCCGGGCGCGCGCCGTTGACGACGTACCCGCCGGGCCCGAGTCCGGCCGCCGGGCCCCACAGTCCGCCCGCGAACGTCTTCCACCGTCCGGCCTGGTCGGCGCACCATGCGCGCGAGGCGAGCGATGCCTCGCGCGCATTCGCCCACCAGTCGCGCCCGTCGAGATCGCGCACCCGCTGGAACGGGTAGAACGCGAGCGGGAAGTGGTACGTGAAGAGAGTCCCCGCCGGTTCGTGCACGCACTCGTGTCCGCCGTACGACCCCACCGGCTTGTCGAACCCCCGCCACAGGTCACGCGCGAGCGCGGTCGACACCTCGTCGTGCCCCGCCGCGAGCAGATACATCGGCAGCTGTTCGGCGGTCATCGACCACGCGCTGACGAAACCGGCCGCATCGGCGCCGTCGGCGTAGTCGTCCTCGCGGTCGGCGACCCACGCCATCCGGACGACGGTCCTCTCGCCCGAGTCGTCGATGATCCACGGCCAGTCGATGCGGCGCAGCAGGCGCTCGGTGCGCTCGCCGATCTCTTGCCCCGCATCGCCGTCGCCCGCGAAGAAGGATGCCGCGACCGCGGCTCCGCACAGGGCGAGCGTCGTGTCGATCGTGGAGTACTCCGATCGCCCTTGCCGCTCGGCGGTGGCAGCGTCCACGAAATGCGCGAGGAACCCGCCGCGTTGCGGCACCGACTCCTCGAGCGTGCGCAGGGTCGCCGCGACCCGGTCGCGCACCTCGCGGCGGTCGAGGATGCCCCGCTCGACGCCGACGCACCACGCCGCGAGGGCGAAACCGGTCGCCGCGACCGTCGCGACGCCCGGCAGGTCGTCGCGGTCGAGCACGAGCCCGCAGCCCGGACTCTCGAGGTCGGCGGTCGCGTGCGCCCACAGCCAGCGGATCGACGCATCGACCTCCCGCGCGGTCAGCTCCCGGATGTCGTCCGGCAGCACGCTCTCCGGCAGCACGCTCTCCGGCAGCACGCTCTCCGGCAGCACGCTCTCCGGCAGCACACTCTCCGGCAGCACACTCTCCGTCAGGTCGGTCTCGGGAAGCTCGGTGTCGGTCACGCGGCGGTCCTTCTCTCGAACGGGTTGGGGATGGCATCGAGCAGTTGTCGGGTGTACTCGGCCTGCGGGTCGTCGATGACGCGGTCGGCGGGACCCGACTCGATGAGCTCGCCGCCTCGCAGCACGAGCGCGTGGTTGGCGAGGCTCTTCGCCGACAGCAGGTCGTGGGTGATGTACAGCATCCCGACGCCGTGATCGGCGACGAGCGACTGCAGCACCTCGAGGATCTCGGCGCGGATCGACACGTCGAGACTCGCGATCGGCTCATCCGCGACGACGAGCCGGGGCTCGGCAGCGAGGGCACGGGCGATGACGACCCGCTGGCGCTGGCCGCCGGAGAGCTCGTGCGGCAGCCGTCCGAGATATCGTCCCGCCGGCGTGAGCCCGACCTGCTCGAGCAGGCTGGCCGAGCGCTCGACGGCTTCGCGGCGCCCGACGTGCAGGAAGTTCGCGAGGGGCCGCGACAGCGAGTACCCGACGGTCAGCGTGGGGTTGAGGGCGGCATATGGATCCTGGAACACGTACTGCACGTTGCGGCGGTACTCGCGGGCGAGCCGGCCGTGCAGGGCCGTGATGTCGTGGGGCTCGCCGTCGCGCTGGCCGTAGTAGCGCACAGAACCCGAGGTCGGATCGTCGATGCGGGTCAGGATGCGGGCGATCGTCGACTTGCCCGATCCCGACTGGCCGACGAGCGCCGTCACCTCGCCCTCGCGGAGCGTGAACGAGACGTCCTTCACGGCATCCACATGCTCGGTCCGCAGCCCCTGCCGCTTCGAGAACCGGCGGTGCAGGTTCTCGACCTCGATGACGGGCGCGTGCTCGACCGGCGCTTCCTGCGACACCTCGACGGGCGCTTCGAGCTCGGCTCCGGTGTAGCCGGCGACCTCTTCGCCGAGCAGTTCGGCGTACGACCCGACGAGATGGACGGAGTACGGATGCCGCGGGCCCGTGGTCACGGCATCCTGCGCACTCATGTCCTCGACGATCTCGCCCTCGTACATGACCGCGACGCGGTCGGCGAAGTCGAGGAGCGTGCCCATGTCGTGGGTGATGAGGATCGCGCCGAACCGCTCGCGCTCCTGCAGCTCGCGGATCTTGTCGAGGATCGACTTCTGCACGACGACATCGAGTCCCGTCGTGGGCTCGTCGAAGAGCACGAGTTTCGGCTTCAGTGCGAGGGCGAGCGCCAGGTTCACGCGCTGCTTCATTCCGCCCGACAGCTCGTGCGGGTACATGTCGAGGAACCGCGCGTCGACGCTCACGAGGTCGAAGAGCTCCTCCGCGCGTTCGCGCGCCGCCGCCGTGCCCGCCCCGGTGTGCTCGGCGAGGATGTCCTCGAACATCTTGCGCACGCGGACGACCGGGTTGAGCGAGTTCATGCTCGACTGGAACACCGTCGACACGTACGACCAGCGCAGGGGGCGCAGCTCGTCGTCATCGAGAGCCGTGACGTCGCGGTCGCCCCAGCGGATTGAGCCGCCCGTGATGTGCCCGGGGCTCCGCAGCAGCCGCAGCACGGCTTGGGCGAACGTCGTCTTGCCCGAGCCCGACTCGCCCGCGAGCCCGACGAACTCACCGGGTGCGACGCGCAGCGACACGCGCTTGACCGCATCGACCGTGGCGCCGAGCTTGGGCCGGTACTGCACGGACAGGTCGGAGACCTCGAGCACGGGCGCCGCGCTCGGATCGGATGCCGGGCTCATGACTTCTCCTCTTCGCGAAGGTGGGGATTGCTGAGCATGTCGACGCCGAAGTTCACGAACGTCAGCGACGTCATGAGCAGCGCCAGCATGATTCCGGGCGCGACCAGCCAGACCCACAGTCCCTGCACGAGCGCGCCGTTCGCGTTGGCCTGGGCGAGCATCTGGCCCCAGCTGACGGTGTTCGGGTCGCCGAAGCCCATGAACGACAGGCCGGCCTCGGCGGCGATCGCGGCGGTCGCGGCGCCGATGAACCCCGAGACAATCAGCGACGACATGTTGGGCATGATCTCCCGGAAGACGATGCGCAGCATCCCGTCGCCGCCGAACCGAGCGGCGGTGACGTAGTCGCGGTTGCGCATCGAGATGATGAGCGACCGCATCTCGCGCGATGCGCCGGCCCAGCTGGTGATGGCGATGACGAAGACGAGCAGGCCGAGGCCGCGCGTCTCGCTGTAGGCGACGATCACCATCATGAGCGGCAGCACCGGGATCACGAGGGCCAGGTTGGTGAGGAACGACAGGATGTCGTCGAGCAGGCCGCCCTCGCGGTATCCGGCGAGCAGCCCCACGACGATCGCGATGACGATCGTGGCGAGTCCGCCGAGCACGCCGATCGCGAACGAGAGGCGGGTGCCGTGCACGAGCTGCGTCCAGATGTCGTAGCCGAGCGTGTTCGTGCCCATCCAGTGGGCCCAGCTCGGGTCCTGCGACGGCGTGAAGGTCGCATCGTTCGGACGGTACGGCGACAGCAGATCGGCGAACACCGCGACGAGCAGGAACACCGCGAGCATCACGATGCCCACGCGCGCCTTCCGGCTCGACCAGATGACGGCGTACCACCGGGCGGGGCGGACGACCGCCACGACCTCCTTCGTCGACGCGTCCTCGTCGGTCACACGCCGGCGGAAGGTCCGGACGGGCTCGGTCCGCGTCGGTTCGGTGCGCGCCGGTTGCGGCATCGAGGCCGGCTGCGGGAGAGGGGTCTCATCGGACATCGTTCGTCACCTGCCTTTCACGCCTTGGCCCGGCGGGCCCGGGGATCGATGAGGGGGTAGAGCAGGTCGACGATGAAGTTCGCCGTCAGCACGATGACGATCGTCGCCAGCAGGATCGCCTGCATGAGGGGGAAGTCGCGGTTCGAGGTCGCTTCGCCCATGAGCCGGCCCATGCCGGGGTAGTCGAAGACGGTCTCGATGAGGATCGAGCCGCCCATGAGCACGCCGAGCGACAGGGCGAACCCGGTGATGACGGGCAGCAGCGCGTTTCGCGCGGCGTAACCCAGGGCGAGCGTGCGCTCTTTGAGCCCTGCGGCCGCGGCCAAGCGGATGTAGTCCTCGCCGAGCACCTGCACCATCGTGTTCCGCATCGACAGGATGAAGCCGATCGGCGCCGTCACCATGAGCGTCAGCGCGGGGAGGAACCCGTGCGAGATCACGTCGGCGACGTGGATCGGGGTGAGTCCCGGGGTCGTGTATCCGTAGCCGCCGGATGCCGGGAACCAGCCGAGCGTGTAGGCGAAGACGAACAGGATGATGAGGCCGATCCACACCGACTGCAGGTTGCCGACGAAGGTCGAGCCGACCGAGATCGTCGCGTCGAAACGGCTGTTGCGCCGCCACGCGGCGATCGCCCCGAGCAGCGTGCCGAGGACGAACGACAGGATCTGCGTGATTCCCACCAGGACGAGCGTCCACGGCAGCGCCTTGCCGATGACCTCGGCCACGGGGTACGGGAAGTAGGTGAACGACGTGCCGAGGTCGAAGGAGGCCAGCTGGCGCAGGTAGTCGACGTAGGCGACGAACACGTTGTCGTTCGAGTACCCGAGCATCGCCTTCACGGCAGCGACCTGCGCCGGATCGATCTCCCCCTGGCCGTTGAGCTGGCGGACCATGATCTCGGCCGGATCGCCGGGCTGCAGCCGCGGGATGATGAAGTTCAGCGTGATCGCCGCCCAGAGGGTCAGCAGGAAATAGCCGGTCTTGCGGGCGTAGTAGGCCATCGTTCAGCCCTCCTCGCCGGCGTCCGCCTCGCCGGCATCCGACTCGCCCGGCGGGCGCAGGTTCGGCAGCACGCGGAT
Source organism: Microbacterium sp. Yaish 1 (assembly GCF_002245215.1). Taxonomy (GTDB): domain Bacteria; phylum Actinomycetota; class Actinomycetes; order Actinomycetales; family Microbacteriaceae; genus Microbacterium. Next base: position 1,315,802 of record NZ_NPMR01000001.1, on the reverse strand, counting down.
GAGCTGGTCGACCGGATACGGGTTGTCTTCGCTCGGCCACCCGACGGCGTTGTTCGTGCGGTAGATCAGCCGGTTCGGGGCGTACTGCAGCGCGATGTAGGGGAACTCGGTCATGAAGATGTCGATGATCCGGGCCTCGATCTCGGCGGTGCGGCTCTCGTCGGTGGTGGTGGTCCACTCGGCGATGAGGGCGTCGATCTCGGGATTGACGTAGCGGGCCCGGTTGAGGAGCAGCTCCTGCTCGGTCGAGATCTGCGAGGCCTGCAGCTTCGCCCCGAGGTCGCGCGCCCGCTGGCATCCGCCGCTGATGAAGTCGATCGTCATGTCGAAGTCGCCGGCCTTCTGCATCCCCTCGATCGCGTTGGGATCGGTCGTGACCATGCGTACCGAGACGCCGACGTCGGCGGCGTTGCGGGCGACGACGTCCGCCATCGCGATGACGTCCATCCAGCCGGCCTGCACGCTGAAGACGAACGACAGCGGCTCGCCGTTCTGGTCGACGCGGCGCCCGTCGGGACCGCGCTCGTAGCCGGCGGCATCGAGCATCTCGTTCGCGCGCTCGGGGTCGTAGGGGATGAACTCCTTGCCGCGCCACTGCTCGGGAACCGCCTGCTCCTGGAAGGGCAGGAGCAGCATCGTCTGGCTCGCCGGCTCCATGATCCCGAAGCTCGCCCGCTGGCTCAGCGCCTCGCGGTCGAGGGCATAGGCGAAGGCCTCGCGGAACTTCGGATCGCTCAGCACCGGGCGCTCGTTGTTGAGCACGAGAGCGGTGATGGCGTCGGGCGGATAGAAGAAGTGGGCGTTCTCGGGATCGGGGGCGACGACCGAGCGGTTGGGGTTCGGGATGTCGCCGCGGTAGAGGTCGAGCGCGCCGCTGCGCAGCTTCAGTGCGCCGGAGTTCGCGTCGTACTGGCCCTCGAGCGAGAGGCGCTGGACGCGCACCTGGTCGGCGTTCCAGTAGTTCTCGTTGCGCTCGAGCACGAGGCGGCGCCCGTTGTAGGACTCGGGGGTGAAGGGTCCGGTGCCCACCCCCTGCTCGTCGACGAAGAGCGTCGGGTCGCCGTGCTCGGCGTAGATGTGCTGCGGGAGGATCTTGGTGTTCTGCAGGATCGCGTCGGTCTTCGGCACCGCGGGTCCGGCGAACTCGAACACGACGGTGTGGTCGTCGGCCGTCGTGACGCTCTCGGCGGGCGCGCCGAAGAAGTCGCCCCACAGGCCCGACTTGTCGGCGGCGGGGAACTCCTTGCCGGCCATGAAGGTGTACACGACGTCGTCTGCCGTGAACGGCTCGCCGTCGCTCCACTGCACGCCCTCGCGCAGGGTGAGCACGAGACGGTCTGGTCGTTCCCACTCGTAGTCGGTGGCGAGCCACGGCACGGCCTCGCACGTGAACCGGTCGCGGATCATGAGCGGTTCGAAGAGCCACGTCTGAACGGTCGCGTTGGGCGAGAGCCAGTTGTAGTTGAGCAGCCCCTGGACCGAGCCGCCGGCCTCCGACGGCATCCGCAGTTCGTCGATGAACCCGGGCGGTGCCTCGGGGGCGGGCTCGAGGCCCACGTTCGCGCACGCGGACGTCGCGAGCAGAGCGGTCAGGGCGAGCGCTCCCGCCGCCAGTGTTCTGCGTCTTCTCATCGGAACCTCCTCGTTCCTCTGCGAGACCGGTCGCTCGTCGACCGGTCGTGTTCTCAGCCGGGCATCCCCTCCGGCGCCGTGTCCGGCGGGCAGCCGCACGACTCCCGGATGACCAGGCGGGTCTCCAGGACGGTGTGGGGGCGGATGTCGTCGCCGAGGGCTCCCGCGGCGGCGCGAGCGCCGAGCTCGGCGATCGGCTGATGCACCGTCGTCAGGCGCGGGGAGGCGATGCCGGCGAGGGCCTGGTCGTCGAATCCCGTGACCGCCACATCCGCGGGGATGCGGTGCCCGAGCCCCGGCAGCGTCGCGAGCATGCCGATCGCGAGCTCGTCGTTCGCGCAGACGAGTGCGTCGGGCAGATCGGCGGCGTCGTGCAGCATCCGGGCGGCGACGGCGCCGCTGCGCACGTCGAGGCCGAGGCGTACGGGCTCGCCCGCTTCGGCGAGTCCGCGCTGATCGAGGGCGTCGCGGAAGCCCTGGTAGCGCCACGCGGTGTCGGGCGACCCCGAGGGCTCGCCGACGAAGCGCATGCGGCGGTAGCCGTGCACGTCGGCGAGATGACCGGTGAGCTCGGCGGCGGCGGCACGCCCGTCGGTCACGACGGTCGCGGCCTCATCGGCCTCTCCGGCGACGACGATCACGCGGCCGGAGCGTGCGAGCGCGGCGACCTCGTCGGACGGCAGGGTGCCGCCGGCGATGATGAGGCCGTCGGTGCGCTCGGCGAGCTGGCGGACGGCGCCCACGGCGTCGGGCCGCAGGTGCGTCCCGACGACGTTGATGACGACGCCGCGCTCGACCGCCACCGACTCGGCCCCCTCGATGAGCTGCGCGAAGTACGGGCCGCCGAGTCCGGGCAGCACGATGCCGAGGGTGTTCGTGCGCTGATACGAGAGGGCGCGGCCGAGGGCCGAGGGGCGATAGCCCAACCGGTCGATCGCGTCCTGGACGCGTCGCTTGGTGTCGGCCACGACGCGCGGATCGTCGTGCGTGACACGTGAGACGGTCGCGACCGAGACCCCGGCCTCGCGAGCGATGTCACGGATGGTCGGACGGGTGGCGGGGGAGTCGGATGCCACGGGGGCCCACCTCACTTCGTCGTGTCGGGGTCGGGGTCGGGGTCGGTTTCTGCTCGGGAATCCGAGGATGTAACCGGATACATCGGGTACTCTAACCACGTGTAACCGGTTACATCAAGCCTGGCGTCGAGGATGTCGTCGGGGGATGCTGCGAAGGAGCCGCCCATGACCGTCGTTTCCCTGGCCGACCGCCTCGACCGCATCGTGCTGTATCAGGCGTATCCGCAGAGCTTCGCCGACGCCGACGGCGACGGCATGGGCGACCTCGACGGCGTCGCGGCCCGACTGGACTACCTCGCCTGGCTCGGTGTCGACGCCCTGTGGCTCAACCCCGTGTTCGTCTCGCCGTTCCGCGACGCGGGGTACGACGTCGCCGACTTCGACCGAGTGGCCGACCGCTACGGCGGCGACGCGGCGATGGACCGGCTGCTCGCGGAAGCGGAGCGGCGCGGCATCGGCATCGTGCTCGACCTCGTGGCCGGTCACACCTCGGACGAGCATGCCTGGTTCGACGAGGCGCTGTCGGCGAGCGACGAGGGCGACCCGGCCGGCGACCGTTACGTCTTCAGCCCCGTCTCCGCCGAGGGGTTCGTTCCGGTGCCGAGAGGCGGCCGCGGGTTCTACAAGCCGAACTTCTTCGACTTCCAGCCCGCGCTGAACTTCGGCTACGCGCGTCCGCACCCGGACGAGCCGTGGCGTCAGGCCGTCGACGCGCCCGGGCCGTTGCGCAACCGGGACGCCCTCGTCGACATCATCCGCCGGTGGTACGACCGCGGGGTCGCGGGTTTCCGGGTCGACATGGCCGCGTCGCTCGTGAAGGACGACCCCGGGAACGTCGAGACCGCGAAGCTCTGGCGCGACGTGCACCGGCGCCTCGACCGGACGCACCCGGGCCGCATCCTGATCTCTGAGTGGGGCGATCCGGCACGAGCCGTGCCCGCCGGATTCGACGTCGACTTCTTCCTGCAGTTCGGCGGCGAGTTCGACGGGATGCCGCTGAAGTCGCTGTTCGAGAACGGCTCGGGCACCGTGCACGAGGCGTGGCCCGCGCGCGACGCATGGGCCGACGCCGCGGGCCGGGGCGATGCCGCGGACTTCGTCGACGCCTGGACCGAAGCCCGCGACGCCATCGAGGCCGCCGGCAGCCGCGGGATCGTCGGGCTGCCGACGGCGAACCACGACTTCACGCGTCTGGTCAGCGGTGGCCGCGACGCCGCGCAGGCCCGCGCTGCGCTCCTCCTGGTGCTGACCTGGCCGGCGATGCCCTCGATCTACTACGGCGACGAGATCGGGATGCGCTATCTGCCGGGCGTCGGGCCCCTCGAGGGGTCGTCACTCGGCCCGACTTACGAGCGGGCGGGATCGCGCACGCCGATGGCGTGGGGCGCGATGGAGGTGCTCGGGCAGCGGGCCCACGAGTCGCGGTACCTGCCGGGGGACACCGCCCTGGACGCCCCGACGGTCGCGCGGCAGCTGGAGGATCCGGCATCCCTCCTGCGCTTCGTGCGGGAGGCCATCGCGCTGCGCCGCACCGACCCGCGGCTGTCGGCGCGGGCCGAGGTGCTGGTCGAGGCGACCGGCTACCCGTTCGTCTATCGGCGGGGCGGCTCGCTTCTCGTCGTGCTCAACCCCGCGGGGCGACCGTGCGACGTGGCGCTCGGGGGTCGCGGCATCCTTGTTCTGTCGTCCGGAGCGCGCCTCGACGGCGAGACCCTGCGGCTCGAGGCCTTCGGCGCCGCCGTGGTCGACCTCGCCCGCTGAGCGGCCCCCGCCCGGATCTGCCGTGCGCGGATGCAAGGGATCGGCGCCGACACCCCGTGATGGATGCCGTCGCGGCGGGGTGTCGGCCAGGAACCCTTGCATCGCGGCACGGGCGCAGCCGGACGCGGCGCACGCCGCATCGGTGCGCGGTGCGCGGCGCGCTGATCAGCGGGAGACGGAGGCCACCAGGTGCTCGGCCCGGCGGGTGAGGAGACGGCGCAGATAGGGCACGAGCACCAGGCGTTCGGCGAGCCGGCCGAGGACGGGCGAGGCGAGGGTCACGCGATCGGTCATGATCGTCGTGCCCTCGCGCTCGACGAAGACATGCTCGTGCCGAAAGAGGCGGAACGGCCCGGTGGTCTGCTCGTCGACGAAGCGGTGGGGGCGTTCGAGCGCGGTGATCCGCGACGTCATCCGGAACGGGATGCCGAAGTGCCAGGCGCGCCACGTCACCGTCTCGTTGAGGCCGATCAGGCCGCTCGTCACACCACCGATCGCGCGCTCGCCGGTGCCGCGCATCGAGGCGACGTGCGCCCCGATGTCACGCGAGGCGTCGAACAGTGCGTCGGCCGGCACCGTAGCGCGGGTCACGATCTCGAACGACGACGTCATCCGCCGATCCTCTCACCGCCCCTTCACCCGTCGGCCCGCGGCATCCCGCATCCCCGCCCGCGGCATCCCGGCCCTTCCGTTCGACGAACCGCGATGCAAGGCGTCTGTCACGACACCCCGGTGCGGATGCCGCCCGGCCGGGGTGCCGGCCACGATCCCTTGCATCCGGGCCCCGGACACGCCCCCACCCCGCCCCGCCCGACCCCGCCCCGTTCGGCTTGTGCTGCGTCCACCGCGAATCGCGGCATCCGTTGTCGACCGCATGCAGATGGGGCCATACCAGGGGCGTTAGCGTGGGAGGGTGACCGACGCAGAACTCGATCCCGCTCTCGTCCGCGTCCTCGCGGCCGACGGCTCACTCGACCCGTCGCCCGAAGCCGAACGCTATCTGCCGGTGATCGAGGCGCTCTCCGACGCCGAGCTCGAGACGTTCTACCGCGACATGGTGACGGTCCGGGCCTTCGACCGCCAGGCGACGAACCTGCAGCGTCAGGGCCAGCTCGCCCTGTGGCCGCCGTCCTTCGGACAGGAGGCCGCGCAGGTCGGCTCCGCGCGAGCGACCCGGCCCCAGGACCACCTCTTCCCGTCGTACCGCGAGCACGTCGTGTGCACGATCCGCGGCGTCGACCCGATCGACATCATCCGGCTCATGCGCGGCCTCACCCACGGCGGGTGGGACCCGACCGACCCGCGCAACGGCAACACCCACATCTACACGCTCGTGCTCGGTTCGCAGACGCTGCACGCCTCCGGCTACGGCATGGGCATGGTCTTCGACGGCCGCACCGGCACGGGCGATCCCGAGCGCGACGAGGCGGTCATCGTCTACTACGGCGACGGCGCGTCGAGCCAGGGCGACGTGCACGAGGCGATGGTCTTCGCCACGAGCTACAACACCCCGCAGGTCTTCTTCCTGCAGAACAACCACTGGGCGATCTCGGTGCCCGTCTCGACGCAGTCCAAGGTCCCGCTCGTGCGGCGCGGCGCCGGATACGGGATGCCGTCGATCCGCGTCGACGGCAACGATGTGCTCGCCAGCTACGCGGTCACCAAGCTCGCCCTCGACGAAGCCCGCTCCGGCGAGGGTCCCCGTGCCATCGAGGCACTGACCTACCGCATGGGCGCGCACACGACGAGCGACGACCCGACGAAGTACCGCACGAGCGACGAAGAGGCCTTCTGGGCGCAGCGCGACCCGATCGCACGCATGCGCGCCTATCTCGAGGGTCGCGGGGCCGCCGCGTCCTTCTTCGACGACGTGGATGCCGCGGCCGCGGCCTACGCCGACGACGTCCGGGTCCGCACGAACCAGCTCACCGCCCCCGAGCCCGACAGCATGTTCGCGCACGTCTACAGCGAGCAGCATCCGCTCGTCGATCGGCAGCGGAAGTGGCTCGCCGACTACGAGGCATCCTTCGAGGAGGGACGCGCATGAGCATCGAGACGCTGCCGTTCAGCAAGGCGCTCAACGCGGGCATGCGCGCCGCGATGCAGCAGGACGACCACGTCCTCATGATGGGCGAGGACATCGGCCGCCTCGGCGGCGTGTTCCGCGTCACCGAGGGGCTGCAGGCCGAGTTCGGCGACCGCCGGGTGCTCGATACGCCCCTCGCCGAGTCGGGCATCGTCGGCACCGCGATCGGACTCGCGATGGCCGGCTTCCGCCCGGTGTGCGAGATCCAGTTCGACGGGTTCGTCTTCCCCGCCTTCGACCAGATCACGACGCAGCTCGCGAAGCTCACGAACCGGCACGAGGGCCGGATGTCGTTCCCCGTCGTCATCCGCATCCCCTACGGCGGGCACATCGGCGCCGTCGAGCACCACCAGGAGAGCCCCGAGGCGTACTTCACGCACACCCCCGGCCTGCGGGTCGTGTCGCCGTCGACACCCAACGACGCCTACTGGATGATCCAGGACGCGATCGCCTCGAAGGACCCGATCGTGTTCCTCGAGCCCAAGTCGCGCTACTGGTCCAAGGGCGAGGTCGACCTGGCCGCGCGCGCGCTGCCGCTGCACGCCTCGCGCGTGGTCCGCCGCGGCACCGACGTGACGCTCGTCGGTCACGGCGCCATGGTGACGGTGCTGCTGCAGGCCGCCGCGCTCGCCGAGAGCGAGGGCGTGTCGTGCGAGGTCGTCGACCTGCGGTCGCTCTCGCCCGTCGACTACGGTCCGATCGTCGAGTCGGTGCGCCGCACCGGGCGCATGGTCTACGGCCAGGAGGCCCCCGGCTTCACGTCGCTGGGCTCCGAGATCGCCGCGACGGTGACCGAGCAGGCGTTCTTCTCGCTCGAGGCTCCCGTGCTGCGGGTGTCAGGCTTCGACGTCCCGTTCCCCGCGGCGAAGCTCGAGGGCTCGTACCTGCCCGACGCCGACCGCATCCTCGAGGCCGTCGATCGCGCCCTCGCCTACTGACCATCCGACGCGCCTGCGAGAGGATTCCCTCATGAGCACCCAGACCTTCCACCTGCCGGACGTCGGCGAAGGCCTCACCGAGGCCGAGATCGTGCAGTGGCGCGTCGCCGCGGGCGACGAGGTCGCGGTCAACGACGTCCTCGTCGAGATCGAGACCGCGAAGTCGCTCGTCGAGCTGCCGTCGCCGTTCTCGGGAACCGTCGGCGAGCTGCTCGTCGACGAGGGGACGACCGTCGAGGTCGGGGCCGCGATCATCACGATCGCGGGTGCCGCCGCGGAAGCGGATGCCGCGAGCAGCCCGGCCGTCCCCGCCGACAAGCCCGCTGCCGGTGACGCGCCGGAGGAGAACGGCTCGGTCCTCGTCGGATACGGCGGAGCCGGACAGGTGCAGTCGCGCCGGCGCAAGCCCGCCGAGCCGCCCGTTCGCGCGGCCGTGGGGGTCGTGGCGAAGCCGCCGATCCGCAAGCTCGCGCGCGACCTCGGCGTCGACCTCGCCTCGGTCACGCCGACGGGGGCCGCGGGAGAGGTGACACGCGAGGATGTCGTGAACCACGCGTCGCAGGCATCCGTCTTCCGGAACCTGCAGACGCCCGCCCGACCCGAGGTGCGCGAGCAGACGATCCCCGTGCCGCCGGCCGTCGTGTCGGCCGGGCCCGCGGACGACCGCGAGGAGACGATCCCCGTCAAGGGCGTCCGCAAGGTCACGGCCAAGCACATGGTCGACTCCGCGCACACCGCTCCGCACGTGTCGGTGTGGACCGACGTCGACGCCACCCGCACGATGGAGCTCGTCAAGCGGATGAAGGCCTCGCCCGACTTCGCCGACATCAAGGTCTCGCCGCTGCTGATCATGGCGCGCGCGGTCGTGTGGGCGGTGCGACGGACGCCGATGGTGAACGCGGCGTGGGTCGAGACCGAGAACGGCGCCGAGATCCGGGTGCGCCACTACGTCAACCTCGGCATCGCGGCCGCGACGCCGCGCGGCCTGCTCGTGCCGAACATCAAGGACGCGCAGGACCTCAACATGCGGGGTCTCGCCCGTGCCCTCGAGAAGCTGACGCTCACTGCCCGCGAGGGCAAGACCGCGCCCGCCGAGCAGCAGGGCGGCACGATCACGATCACGAACATCGGCGTGTTCGGCATGGATGCCGGTACCCCGATCATCAACCCCGGCGAGTCGGGCATCGTCGCGATGGGCACGATCCGGCAGAAGCCGTGGGTCGTCGACGGCGAGGTGCGTCCTCGCTTCGTGACGACCGTGTCGGGCTCGTTCGACCACCGCGTCGTGGACGGCGACGGCATGAGCCGGTTCATCGCCGACGTGGCATCCGTCCTGGAGGAGCCCGCGCTGCTGCTCGACTGAGCTGATCGCTCTCGAGAACGCACCGTCGCCGTGAGGTCGTACCGTGCGTGGTGCGTTCTCGCCGCGACGGTATGTTCTCGGCAGCGGGACTAGCCGGCGACCAGGTGCTCGATGAGGATCTGGGTGCCGATGCCGATGAGCACGATGCCGCCGATGATCTCGGCGGGCTTGCGCCAGCGCGTGCCGATGCGGTGGCCGATCAGCACGGCGACGAACGACAGCGCGAACGTGACGAGGCCGATCGAGACGACCGCGATCCACAGCGGCACATCGAGGAAGGCGAACGACAGCCCGACGGCGAGGGCGTCGATGCTCGTCGCGAGAGCGAGCAGGACGATCTCGCGGGCCGACAGGCCGGATGCCGCGTCCGCGTCGTCATCGTCGGGACGGAACGCCTCCCACAGCATCTTCGCGCCGATCGCGGCGAGCAGGCCGAAAGCGATCCAGTGGTCGAACGGGGCGATCGCCTCCGCGAAGGTGCTGCCGAGCAGCCAGCCGATCAGCGGCATGATGGCCTGCGCGAGGCCGAAGGCTCCCGCGATGAGGAGGGCGCCGCGCACGACGTGGGCGCGCAGCTGCAGGCCCTTTCCGAGGGCCACGGCGAACGCATCTGCGGAGACGCCGACGGCCAGGATGAAGAGCGCCCAGGGCGACATGGCTCCTCCTCGAAGCGGGGATGACGGGATGGCGGGCGATCGTCCCGGGCACCGTCGAACGGAGATCGGCCGCTCTCGAGCTTGCCAGTCGCCGGCAGTCGAGAATGACGAAAAGCCCTGATTGACAGCATTTCGGGCGAGCGAATCCTTCGGGCCGCCGAAATCGTGGGCGCGCTTTTCCCGCGGTCAGATCACCCGGTCGTTGCCTCCGTCGACGCTCAGGTGCGCGCCGGTCGTCGCCGGCAGCCGCTCGCAGAAGACGGCGACGGCCTCGGCCACCCTGGCGCTCGTGACCTCGACGCGCAGGAGGTTCCGCGTGCGGTACTCCTCGACGGTCAGCCCGTAGCTTGCGGCGCGTTCCGCGAGCAGCTCGGGCGTCCAGATCGCCGTGTCGAAGACCGCATCGGGCTCGACCTGGTTCACCCGGATGCCGTCGGCGGCCCACTCGAGCGCAGCGACCCGGGCGAGCTGTGCCGCCGCCGTCTTGCTCGCCGAATACGAGGCGACGCCCGGCCCCGGGGCGGCGACGTTCTTCGTCGACACGAGCACGACCCGCCCGCCGCGAGGAGCCAGCGCGAGGTGAGGATGGGCCGACCGCATGAGGCGCAGCGGTGCGGTGGCGTTGACGCGCAGGGCGCGCTCCCACGTCGCGTCGTCGATGTCGGCGATGGCCTCGCTGGGCGGGAAGATCCCCGCGGCGACGACGAGCATGTCGACACCGCCGTAGGTGCGGACCGCCTCGTCGAGGACGCGCTCGATGACCGCCGGGTCGGCGACGTCTCCGACGACACCGCGCCAGGCGTCACCCGAGAATGCGTGCGGCACGCTCGGGTCGAGGTCGACCCCGACGACGGCGGCGCCGTCGAGCAGTCGCTCGGCGGTGGCCCGGCCGATGCCCGAGGCGGCGCCCGTGACGATGGCGACCTCGCCCGCGAGCGGTGCACGTCGGCGGCCCGCGAGCTTGGCCTGCTCGAGCGACCAGTACTCGATGTCGAAGCTCTGCGCCTCATCGAGCGATCGGTAGCCGCCCATCGCGTCGGCGGCTTCGATGACGGCGATCGTGTGCTCCGCGATATCGGCCGCGATCCCGGTATCGCGCACGGTGTCGCCCGCCGTCAGCATCCCGAGCTCCGGGTCGAGCACGACCCGGGGAGCGGGGTCGAGGGGAGTCACCGGCCCGTCCTGGCGCTGACGGTTGCGCTCGACGTAGGCCCGGTAGGCGTTCGCGTAGGCGGCGACATCGCGCCCGACGAGCGGATGACGCTTGGTGTAGATGACGTGCTCGGGGGTCGCGGTTCCGCGGGTCGTGGCTGCCTCGAGGTCGGGGCGCGCAGCGAACGCGGCGGCACGCTGCGATCGGCTCTGCCGCAGCAGCATGGGCCGGCCGGCGGCCCGTGCGACGTCGGCACGCAGGCCCGCGATGGTCGTGAGGGCGCCTCGAAGCGGGATGCCGCCCTCGCCGGCATCCGGTTGCTCGGCATCCGCCCGGCCGGGAGCGACGATCCCCGAGAGCTCGACCGCCCGGGCGACGAGCTCACGGTGGCGGGCGAGCACCGCGTCGGGGTCGTCGCCGAAGGTGAACAGGCCGTGGTTGCGCAGGACGAGCGCATCCGCGTCGCCCAGGTCGGTGTCGGCCACGAGGCGCGCCAGCGGGAACCCGGGCATGACGTACGGCAGCACGGCGACCCGCGGGCCGAGCGCCGCGGCGATCTCGTCGTCGGGCACGTCGCGATCGGTCACGGCGACGATCGCGTCGGAGTGGGAGTGGAGCGCGACGCGGCCGGGGAGGTGCGCGTGCAGCAACGCCTCGATCGAGGCTGTCGGAGCCGATGCGTCGAGGGAGGCCTGGCGCAGCTCGTTCACCATCGTCGGGTCGTCGAGGTGCGGCAGGCGCAGCAGGCGCTCGAGCCGGTCGCGACGCAGCGGCGCGAATCCCGCGGGCTCGATCGTGGCGAGATCCCACCCGCTGCCCTTGACGAGGACGAGGTCGACGGGCTCGCCCGTGACGTCCTCGCCCCGCGCGGTGATCGACGTGTTCCCGCCGCCGTGGAGGACGAAGGAGGGATCGCCGCCGAGTGCGCGACTGACGCGCACGATGTCGTCGAGCGCAGCCGACGCCTCCGTTGACGGGGTCATGCGTAGGCCTCCCAGACGCTCGTCATCGACGAGACGACGCGGTCGAAGCGGGCGGCCTGCTGCTGGTACGCCGTGCGGCAGATGCCCGGTTGCACGACGAGCGCGGGGTCGGGCTCGACGCCCCACGGGGTCATGTCGACGCCGACACCGCGCGCCGCGAGCGAGGCGACGCCCCGGGCGCCCAGCTCGGTGCCGAGCTGCCGGCGCATCGCGTGTCCGATGACGTCGGCGAACATCTGCGCCCACTGCGGGTTCTTCGCCCCGCCGCCGGCGAGGGTCCACGGGGCGTCGGTGACGACAGCGCCCGTCGCGACGACCTTCTCGATCTGCACGCGGTGGTACTGCGTGATGCCCTCGGCGACCGCGCGGGCGACGTGCGGGTAGCCGTGGCTGCCCTTGATCCCGACGAACGTTCCGGAGGCGCCGAGGTGCTCGGGTGCGCCGTGGATGAACGGCAGGAAGAGCAGCCCGTCGGCCAGCGGGGGTGCGCCGTGCGCGGCCTCGAGCAGATCGCGCGGCGTCAGCGGAAGAGTGGCGCGCGCGCCGAGCAGTCCCGACGCCCACTCGATGCTCGCCGCGGACGTCGGTGCGACCTCCATGGCCAGCATGAGGCGCGGATCGGGGAGCAGCGCGTTGATCGTGACGCGCGGGGGAACGGCATCCGTCGGCACGACGACGGCGTTGATCGCCCACGTGCCCACGATCACCGTGACGTCGCCGAGGTCGGTGGAGCCTGCCCCGAGCGGGCTCGCGACGCAGTCCATGCACCCGGCGACGACGGGCGTGCCTTCGGCCAGGCCGGAGCGTGCGGCGGCGTCGGCGCTGATCGTCCCGACGACCTCGTCGCTCGCGTGCAGCGGCGGCAGGATGCGCTGGAGGTCGCGCGGCAGACCGAGCATGTCGAAGACCTCGGGCTCGTACTCCCGCTCGCGAAGGTTGACCAGGCCGCACCCCGACGAGTCCGACGTGTCGGCGCTCGCGACGCCGGTGAGGCACGCGGTGATCCAGTCTTTGCAGGTCAGCGCCCAGCGGGCCCGGTCGAGCGATTCCGGTTCGTTGTCGAGCAGCCACCGCAGCAGCACGCCCGGCTGCGCTGCCCACGGGAGCGATCCGGTGAGCAGCCGCATGCGCTCGACCGCCGCGGGGTCGAGCGCGGCGACGACGTGCTCGGCCCGGCTGTCGGTCGAGGCGATGGCGGGCCGCACCGGCCGCAGCTGCTCGTCGACGAGGTACAGGCCGTTGCCGTGACCCGTCGCGCCGACGGCCGAGACGGTCCATCCGTCGGCCGCGAGCCACGCGGTCAGGTCGCGCAGGACGTCGGCCACGACGTCCCACAGCGTGTCCATCGCGATCTCCTGCCGCTCGCGCGAGACCGCGACGCGGGGGTTCGGCGCCGAGACCGTGCGGATCTCCCGCCCGGCGTCGTCGAACGCCGCTGCTTTGGCAGACGTGAGGCCCACGTCGATGCCGATGACGCAGATCTTCATCGATCCTCGTTTCTCGCTCAGGCGGCCGTCGGCTGAGCGGATGCCGGGCGCAGGGTTCGGGGTGCGAAGCGCCGAGCGGCTTCACGGTATCGCGCCAGCTCGGTCTCCGCGCGCTCGGCGCTCCAGTCGCCGTGCGCGACGAGCACGTCCGCCGCGCGGGGCGCGCAGCCGAGGCCGACGTCGCTGTTCAGCGCGATCGCGGTGCGGCGGATGAGGACGTCCTCGAGCGTGTGGGCGCCTTCCTCGCGGACGGCGTACACGACCTCCGCCGCGATCGCGCCGCTGTCGTCGTCGATGACCTCCACCAGCGACGGATCGGACGCCGCGAGCATCTCGATCGGGCGGCTCAGGGTTCCGTACAGGTCGGCGAGACGGCGGGCGCTGCGCTCGGGGAGGGCGCTGCGGGCGACGGTGTCGGCGATGAAACGTCCGTGATCGCCGGCCGGCGCGCCGGGGAACCGGGCGGTGCGGGTCGCGGAGCGCCGGTGACCGAGCCCGAGCGCGGTCTCGATCCGGCGCAGCGCCTGCTCGCCCAGGGCGCGGTGGGTCGTGTACTTCCCTCCGATGACGGTGAGGAGCCCCGCGGCCTCGCCCGTGTGCACGACGATCTCGCTGTCCCGGCTGACCGAGGCGGGGTCGCTGAGATCGGCGACGTAGGGGAGGGGACGCACCCCGGAGAACGACCAGAGCACGGCGTCGCGGCGCAGCCCGGCTGCCGGGATGAGGCCGTTGACGGCCCGGAGCAGATAGTCGACCTCGTCGTCGTCGACGACGATCTCGTCGATCGAGCCGTCGTAGGGCAGGTCGGTGGTGCCGATCATGTACTTGCCGTCCCACCACGGCAGCACGAACATGGGCCGGCCGTCGTCGGGCGACTCGAAGAAGATGCACGTGTCGGGCGCGCCGGGGAACGCGTCGACGACGAGGTGGCTCCCCTTCGTCGGCCCGATTCGGCGGGGGTGGTCGCCCTGCAGGTCGAGCACCGCGTCGACCCAGGGGCCGGCGCAGTTGACGACGACCGGTGCGTGCAGCGTCCGCTCACGTCCGTCCTCGCGGTCGAGGTACCGGACGCCGGCGATGCGTCCCTTCTCGCGGATCAGGCCGGTGACGGGGGTGTGGGTGAGCACCGTCGCGCCGTGGTTGGCCGCGTCGATGGCGAGCTCGATGCCGAAGCGCTCGGTGACCGGTACGTGCGCGTCCTGGAAGAGGCCGCCCCACTTCACGCCGCCCGCGGCCACCGAGGGCCATTCGCGGGCCAGCCGCCGCGAGAAGACGATGCGGTTGCGCGGCAGCTTCTTGCCCAGCGACAGGATGTCGTGCAGCAGCAGGCCGCACGACAGCAGCCATCCGGGCCGCGAGGCGCCCCGCGAGAACGGGATGAGCATGGGGTAGGGGCGCACGAGATGCGGTGCCGTGCGCAGCAGGATGTTGCGCTCGCGGATCGACTCGAGCACGAGCGGGATCTCCACGCGCTCGAGGTACTTCAGGCCGCCGTGGATGAGGCGGGTCGAGATCGCCGACGTGCGCGCGGCGATGTCGTCCCGGTCGATGACGACGACGTGGAGGCCGCGGCCGGCGGCCTCACGGGCGATGGCGAGGCCGTTGATCCCGGCGCCGATGACGACGACGTCGGCCGAGGTCGGCTCGGCATGGGTACGAAGCGAGGGCATGCTGCATCCTTCTGGTCTCGGGGCGCCCGAGGGCGCCCCGAGAGGGTTCAGTGGGAGAGGGTCTGGAAGAGGTCGAAGGCGTCGTCCGCGCTGAGGCCGTCGTGGACGACCCCGCGGACGGCCGCGAGCATGGCGGCCGGGTGCTCCGACTGGAAGACGTTGCGTCCCATGTCGACACCCGCCGCGCCCTCCGCCATGGCGCGCGATGCGACGCGCAGCGCCTCGCGCTCCTCGACCTTCTTGCCGCCGGCGATGACGATCGGGACGGGGCACGCGCTCGTGATCGTCTCGAAGCCCTCCTCGACGTAGTAGGTCTTCACGAAAGCGGCGCCGAGCTCGGCGCTGATCCGCGTGGCGAGCCGGAAGTAGCGGGCGTCGCGCACCATGTCGCGGCCGACCGCGGTGACGGCCAGGACCGGGATGCCGGTGGCCTGGCCCGCGTCGACGAGGGTCGTCATGTTGCGGACGGACTTCGTCTCGTTGTCGCCGCCGATGAAGACCTGCACCGCGAGGGCGGCGGCATCCAGTCGCACGGCGTCGTCGATCGAGACGGCGACCTCCTCATCGGAGAGCTCCTTGAGCACGCTCGGTCCGCCGGAGGCGCGGAGGACGATGCCCTTCGCGGAGTGCGGCGGGATCGTCGTGCGCAGGGCGCCGCGCGTGCACATCAGGGCGTCGGCCTGGGGGACCAGCGGGAGGATCGAGCGATCGAGCCGCTCGAGACCCGAGGTCGGCCCCTGGAAGTAGCCGTGATCGAACGCGAGCATCACGGTCTTGCCGTCGCGGGGGTCGAACACGCGCGACATCCGCGCGCGCATCCCCCAGTCCTGGCCTGCTTGGCCCTTGATGGGGTAGCCGGTGCCGGCCGCCGCGGGGCCGGAGTAGTCGGTTCCCTCACGCAGGTCGTCGAGGTCAGCCATGGATGTTCTCCTTGTTCTTCGGGGTGGGGTCGGTGTCGGCGCGTCGGGCCGAGGGGGCGGGGGCGGGGCGCTGCAGGCTCGCGCGGAGTCGGCGCAAGGAGCTGGGGCCGGTTCCGGTGGCCGCCGATGCGATCACGACGACGAGGACGACGAGCACGCCCTTGAGGACGTTCTGGGCGCCGACCGACCACCCCACGAGGTTGAGCAGTCCCGACAGCAGCACGAAGAAGAGGGCGCCGGTCCAGGCGCCGGCCGGTACGGGGCGGCCGCCCGAGATGAGGGTGCCGCCGATCACGACGACGGCGATCGAGTCGAGCATGTACGAGCTGCCGAGCACGGTGCTGGGAGAGATGAAGGCGGCGAGCAGGCCGCCGACGAGTCCCGCGAGTCCCGCCGACACGAGGTAGGCGGTGACGGTCACGCCCGCCACCGGAAGGCCCGCCCGCTCGGCCGCGCGAACGCTCTGGCCGACCGCGATGACGGCCACGCCGACACGGGTCCGCGTGAGGGCGAGCCACACGATCACGGTCATGGCCGCGACGACGAGCGCGATGACGGGGATGCCGAACGCCTTGGCCGTGACGAAGGCTCGCAGGCCCGCGTCGGCGCCGCCGCGCGCGGCATCCGCCAGCAGGAGTGTCGCGGAGGTGACGATGAGGCTCGTCGCCAGGGTCGCGATGATCGGCGGCACCCGCAGGAGGAGGATCGCGGCGACGCTGACCGCGCCGGCGGCGAGCCCGGAGCCGACGCCGGCCGCGAGCCCGATCACCGGCCCCGCCGTCGCGCCCACGCCGACCGAGACGTACGAGGCCATCGAGATGACGGTGCCGACCGAGACGTCGATGTTGCCCGGGCCGAGGGTGATGACGAGCATCTGCCCGAGGGCGACCAGCACGAGGAACGGTGCGAGCGAGAGCGCCTGGGCCATCGGGTCGAGGGGTGATCCGGGCCGCACGGCGATGATGACGGCCCACACGGCGAGCACGCCGAGGAGCGACCAGCCCCAGGCCGGCCAGGCGGGGCCGCGGCGGACGGCGGGGAGCGGGATGGAGGCGGAGGTCATCGCGCGATCCTCTCGGTGATCATGCGGCCCGCGAGCACGGCGATGACGATGACGCCTTGTGCGGCCGATTGCAGGGCGGACGGGAGGTTGATGAGGCTGAGCAGGACGGTGATGAGGCCGAGGGTGATCGCGCCGAGCGTCGTCCCGATCGGCAGCGCCCGGCCACCCGAGAACGTGCCGCCGCCGAGGATCACCGCGGCGATCGTCATGAGGGTGTACTCGCCGGCTGCGTTGATGTCGCCCGACCAGGTCTGCGAGGCGAGCAGCAGGCCCGAGACGACGAGCAGCGCGGCTGCGGCGACGTACGCGGTCGCGCGGGTCGCCACGAGCGACGTGCCCGTCTTCTCGAGGGTCGCGGCCTGCGAGCCCAGCGCCCGCATGCGTGCGCCGGCGAGCGAGCGCCGGGTGATCCACCAGCCCAGCGCCGTCGCCGCGGCGATGAAGATGAGCGGTGCCGGGAACCAGGTCGGTCGCCAGGTCGACAGCGCCGAGAGCCAGTCGGGGGTCTGGCCGCCGGGGGTCGGCCGGATCTGCAGGCCGATGCCCAGCCACACGAACGACATGCCGAGGGTCAGGATGATCGAGGGCACCCCGCGGCGCTGCACCACCCACGCGAGCAGGGCGTAGACGGCGAGGATGCCGGCGATCATGGCGACCGCGAGGGCCGGGGTCTCCCGCAGCAGCGTCGCGGCGATCACCGTGATGAGCCCGACGAGGTAGCCGACGCTCAGGTCGATGTCACCGACGGCCATCATGATCATCTGCGCCTGTGCGGCGAGCACGAGCGGAACGGATGACATGAGCATCAGGGTGAGGCCGGGCACGCTGAGGATGCCGGGCTGCAGGGCCGCGGTCAGCGCGAAGATGGCGATGAGCGCGACGAGCGCGAGGAGCGCGGGCGATCCGTTGACGGCGGAGGCGCGCAGGCGCTGCGGCGCGGTGGGCGGGGCGAGCACGTCGGTGGTCATCGGTCCTCCTGGACTGTGTCGGCGTCGACTCCGAAGGAGTCGGCGATGATGCGCTCGTCGGTGATGTCGTCGCCGGACAGCTCGCTGACGACGCGTCCCGCGCGGAAGACGTAGACGCGGTCGCAGTGGGCCATCTCGCCGTTCTCGGTGGAGTACCAGACGATGGAGCGGCCGCGCGCCGCCTCGACGCGCATGAGGGCGTACAGCTCGTTCTTCGTCGTGACGTCGACGCCGCGGAAGGGGTCGTCCAGCAGCACGAGAGGCGCGTCGGTCGCGAACGCCCGCGCGACGATGACCTTCTGCTGGTTCCCGCCCGACAGCGACGTGATCGGGGCCCGAGCACCGCCCTTGACGTTCAGGCGTTGCACCCATTCCTCGGCGAGCCGTCGCCGTCGCGACGGCGGAACGATGCCGGCAGACGCGAGATGACGCGTCGCGGAGACGGTGAGGTTGTCGGCGACGTTCCAGAGCGAGAAGATGCCGCTGGTCTGCCGGTCGCCGGGCACGTAGGCGCGCCCGCGGACGACGCGGACGCCGCGCGCGTTGCTCCAGAGTCGGTGCAGCAGCTCGTCCTGACCGTGGCCGGCGAGCCCGGCGAGGCCCACGATCTCGCCGGGTGAGACCGAGAACGGCACGTCGCCGCCGTCGATGCGGGCGACGGTGCCCCGCGCGTCGATCTCCGGCGGAGCGCTCGCGGCGCTCACCCGGCGCACCGTCGCCGTGTCGGCGTGCACCTCGCCGCCCATCGCCGCGAGCAGCGCGTCCTCGTCGGTCTCGCGCGCCGAGACCACCTCGACCACGCGGCCGTCCTTCATCACCGCGATGCGATCGGCGTGGGCCAGCACCTCCTGCATCCGGTGGGAGATGAGGACCATTCCGACGCCCTCGTCGGCGAGGCGACGGAGGGCCGCGTAGAGCTGGCGGGTCGCGTTGATGCTGAGCGACTCGGTGGGCTCGTCGAGGATCAGCAGCGACAGCGACGGCGTGCACAGGGCGCGCACGATCTCGACCATCTGCCGCTGCGCCATCGTGAGGTCGCCCGCCCGCCGCAGCGCCGAGACGCCGTGCCCGGGGAAGATCTCGTCGAGCTTGCGCGACACGCGGCGCTCGGCGCGGCGATTCCACCTCGCGCCACGGGTGCCGGCGTCGGAGAGCGCGATGTTCTCGGCGACGGTGAGGTCGGGGCAGAGGGCGAGCTCCTGGTAGATCATCCGGACACCGGGCTGCTCGGCGCCCGGCTTCGTCGGCTCACCGCCGGCCTGCCAGCGGATGCTGCCCGAGTCGGGCTGCTCGCGTCCGGCGAGCACCCGCATGAGGGTGCTCTTGCCGGCGCCGTTGTGGCCGACCAGGCCGAGGATCTCGCCGGCGGCGACCGAGATGTCGATCCCGGCCAGAGCCGTCGTGTTTCCGTACCGTTTGGCGACGGCCTCGGCCGTGACGAGCGCCACGTCCGAGGGAGTGGTCGCGGGGGTGTGCGACAGGGTTGTCATCGGGTCTCCTGGTTCGAGCTGGTCGGCCACGGTGTCAGCGGGCGTCAGGGCAGCGCGGGCGTGGCGACGTCTTCGCCGGCCAGCAGAGCCGCGATCGCGGCGTCGGTGGTCTCCTCGTCCCAGGCGTTCGCGGCGTACTCGTCGGTGCCGAGGGTCTCGACCCAGTAGTCGAGGTTCTCCTGCGTGACCTGCACGAGCGGGAGGACGACCTCGTCGGGCACCTCGTCGCCGCGCAGCTTCGCGATCGCGGCGTAGAGGGCGGCGACGATCTGGCCGGGATCGGTCAGCGCGGCGAACGAGCCGTTGTCGATGCCGCTGTCCTTCCAGAACGACAGCGACTTGCCGTCGGTGTCGAACACGACGACCGGGATGTCGCGCCCGGCCGACTGGAACGCCTGCACGACGCCCATGCCGCCGATGCATCCGGGGACGGCGGCGATCGGGGGCATCGACCCGAGGATCGCGACGATCTCCTTCTGCGCCGTCGCGGCGTCGCAGAAGCCGTTCACCTCGGCCGCGACCTTCCACGTCGGGGTAGTCGGCGAGGATCTCCTGCTGGCGGGCGTAGAACGCCTCGTCGGGCTGCGAGCCGATGACGCCGCGGTTGAGGATGATGTCGCCGGTGCCCCCGATCGCGTCGAGCGCGGGCTGGAGCGAGTCGGCGCCCCACTGCCCGTAGTCGTTGCGCACGACGACGCCGCAGCTGGTGTCCATGTCGGCGTCGACGATCACGACCGTGATGCCGGCGGCGCACGCCTCCTCGACGACGGGCACGAGAGCGGTCGACGAGGCGGGGATCACCATGAGCACGTCGGGGTTCTGCAGCATGAGGCTGCGGATCTGGGACGCCTGCTCGGTCGCGCTGTTCTCGCCCGGGGCGTTGACGACGCTGTAGTCGGAGACGACGCCGCTCTCCTTGAGCTTCGCGGCCTCCGTCTCGAACTTGTCGATGAGGGTCAGGCGCCAGCCGTTGACGAACCCGTTCGAGAGGGCCACCTTCAGGCCCTGGGGTTCACCGCCGGCGGCGTCGGTCGGGCTGCCGGCGCAGCCGGCGAGGACGAGAGCGGAGATCGCTGTCGCGGCCGCTGCGGCGAGCAGACGGCGGGTGGTCGGGAACGTCATCGTTGTGCCTCCTGGTGTCGCATCGTTGCGAGGTGCCGATGTCACGAGGGCGTGCGGGCTGCCAAACTCGTAACAACCAACCTGTCATGACAAGTTGGTGATGACTAAGATAGGGAGCGGGCCGCCGGGTGTCAACACGGCGCCGGATACGCTCGCCGTGACGGCCCGATCGAGGAGGCTTCCATGACCGCAGCGACGACGCTCGACCGCTCGTCCGATCTCCCGCTGTGGCAGCAGCTGTCGCTCGCCCTGCGCGGAGAGATCGAGTCGGGACGGTTGCGGCCCGACCAGGCGCTGCCGTCCGAGTCGGAGCTCATCGACCGCTTCGGGGTCTCGCGCACGGTCGTCCGGGAAGCCCTCGCCGACATGGTGCGCGCCGGGTTGATCTACAAGGTCCGCGCACGCGGATCGTTCGTCGCGCCGGCGCGGCCCGACCTGCGATTCGTCGGATCGATGGCGGGGTCGTCGGACGACCTCGCCGGAACGGGCCGGGTGGTGACGACCCGCGTGCTCGACTTCGCCGTCGGGACTGCCGAGGCGGCGGACGCCGAGGCTCTCCGCATCCCGGTCGGGGCGCCCGTGGTGCGGCTGCGTCGCTTGCGTCGTGTCGATGAGACGCCCTGGCTGCTCGTCGACACGGTGCTGCCGCACGACCGGTTCCCCACGCTCGCGCGCGCCAACCTCGAGAACCGCTCGCTCTACGAGCACCTGCGGCGCAACTTCGGGGTGCAGCCGAGCGGTGCCGATCGCTGGCTCAGCGCCGTCGTCCCCGAGCCGGCGGATGCCGAGCTCCTCGAGCTCGCCCCGGGGCAGCCGGTGCTGTCGATCGAGTCGATCGCGTGGGATGCCGAGGGGCAGCCGTTCGAGCGATACCTGGCGCTTCATCGCAGTGACGAATCGCGCTTCTACGTGGGAATCCGCTGACCTCGTTCTCCCGTGGTCAAGAGAACGATTATCAGTAACGTACAATCGACGGCATGACCCGTCGACTCCTCCCTGCCGCCGCGCTCGTGGCAGCGGCATCCCTCGCTCTCGCCGGCTGCGCCGGCACCTCGTCGCCGGCCGCGAGCGGTTCGGACGACGGCAAGATCAGCGTCGTCGCCTCGACGAACGTGTACGGTTCGCTGGCCGCCGAGGTCGGGGGCGACGCGGTCGAGGTGACCTCGATCGTGACCTCGCTCGCACAGGACCCGCACTCGTACGAAGCCTCGGCGCGCGATCAGCTGACGGTCTCGCAGGCCGATCTCGTCATCGAGAACGGCGGCGGCTACGACTCGTTCCTCGACGGACTGGTCGAGGCCAGCGGCAGCACGGCCCCCGTGCTCACGGCGGTCGAGTTCTCGCACGACTTCCCCGGGGCGAAGGGCCACGACGACCACGCCTCGGACGAAGCCGACGAGCACGCCTCGGATGACGGCGACGGCCACGGTCACGACCACGAGGGTCATGACCACATCGAGGGGTTCAACGAGCACGTCTGGTACGACCCGCACACGATCGCCCACCTCGTCGAAGACATCGCGCACGAGCTCGGCGAGCTGGACGCGGCCCAGGCTGAGACCTTCCAGGCGAACGCCCAGGCGCTCATCGAGCGGATCAACGGCCTCGAGACGTCGCTCGAGACGATCTCCGCAGCTCATCAGGGCGAGAAGATCTTCGTGACCGAGCCGGTGCCGCTCTATCTCGCCGCGGCGGCGGGTCTCGAGAACGCGACTCCGGCCGCGTTCAGCGAGGCCGTCGAGGAGGGTCAGGACGTTCCGCCCGCGACGCTTCTCGAGGCGCAGCAGATCCTGCGTTCGGGCGAGGTCCGGATCGTGATCGTCAACGCCCAGACGGGCGGCGCCGAGACGACGGAGATCACGAAGCTCGCCGGTGAGCTGAACATCCCCGTGCTGGAGTTCACCGAGCTGATGCCCGACGGCGTCGACTACGTCGGCTGGATGCAGCAGAACATCGACGCGATCTCGGGCGCGCTCGCGGGCTGAACCGCCCCCGAGATTCCGCTCAGTCCGCCGTCGGGGCCTCGCCCTGGCGGCGGACGAGTGCGTTCAGGAGGGCCTGCTGCTCGTCCGCGGACGTGCGGGCCGCCGAGACGTTCTCGTTCTCGACGGCAGCGACGATCTCGGCGCGCTGGATGCGGGTCGACCGCGGCGCTTCAATGCCGAGCCGGATGCTGTCGCCCTTGACCTCGAGCACCGTGAGCTCGATGTCGTCGCCGATGAGCACCTTCTCACCGACCCGTCTCGTCAACACCAGCACTCGATCACCCTACTTTCCGGACGCGGTCCGCGCGCCCCGCACCTGACGCGAGTCTCATGCGGTCGCGATGGCGTGCGCGTCGCCGATGCTGTCCCGGACCACGCCCACCGTGTCGATCGCGAGACCCCCGGCCGTCGCTTCCGTGTACGACAGCACCGGCAGCCCGTCGGTCTGCGACGAGATGAGGCGCCGCACGGCCGAGCGCAGCGACGGGGCGCACACGAGCACCGGCTCGGGGCCGGGGCCTGCCGCCTCCAGCGCCGCGCGCGTCGACGCGACGACCGCCTCCAGCCGGTGCGGGTCGAGCGCGATGTGCGGACCGTCCTCGCTCGGCCGCATCGCCTCGAGCATCGACTGCTCGAGCAGCGGGTCGATCATCACGATGCGCAGCCGCCCCTGCTCGGCGAAGCGCGTCGCCACCGCGGGCCCGAGCGCGAGACGCGCCGCCTCGATCAGGGCGTCGGGGTCGGTCGTGGTCTTGGCGCGCAGCGCGAGCGCCTCGTAGATGCGGGTCAGGTCGTTGATCGGGATGCGCTCGGCGAGCAGGCCCTGCAGCACGCGCTGCACCTCCGCCAGCGAGAGCAGCGCCGGCGTGAGCTCCTCGACCGCTGCGGGGCTCGACTGCCGCAGCGTCTCGGTGAGCTGGCGGACGTCCTCGCGGCTGAGGAGCCGTGCGGCGTGAGCCTGGATCACCGAGGAGAGGTGCGTGATGATGACGCTCGCCCGGTCGACGACCGTCGCTCCCGCGAGTTCCGCGCTGTGCCGCATCTCGAGCGGAACCCACTTGCCGTCGATGCCGAACACGGGGTCGGGCGACGCCCGCCCGGGCAGGGTCTCCAGTCCCGAGCCGAGGGCGAGGAGCGATGCCCGAGGTGCGACACCCCGGCCCGCCTCGATGCCGGCGACCCGGATGACGTAGGTCGAGGGCGGCAGCTCGATGCTGTCGCGCGTGCGCACGGGCGGGACGATGAGTCCGAGCTCGAGCGCGGTCTTGCGGCGCAGGGCGCGTACGCGTCCGAGCAGGTCGTCGGGGCCGCCGGTGACGAGGTCGACGATGTCGGGAGCGAGCAGGATCTCGAGCGCGTGCACCCGCATCCGCTCGGCCAGCTCCTCGGGGGTGTCGACGACGCCGCGAGGATCGACGGCAGGGGCGTCCTCGGCAGCCTGGGTCTGCTCGCGGCGCCCGACCCGCTGCGCGATGAGCAGCAGGGTCGCGCCGATGACGAGGAAGGGCAGCATCGGCATCCCGGGGATGAACGACATCACGATCGCCGCGCCGCCCGCGATCGACAGGGCGTTGCGCGACTGCGTCAGCTGCGCCGCGGCGGCCGAGCCCATGTCGGACTCCGCCCCCGACCGGGTGACGATCATGCCCGTCGCGACCGCCATCAGCAGCGCGGGGATCTGCGTGACGAGGCCGTCGCCGATCGTGAGGAGGGCGTAGGTGTTGAGGGCCTCGCCCGCCTCCATGCCCTTCGAGAGCATGCCGATCGCGACCCCGCCGACGAGGTTGATGATGATGATGACGAGTCCGGCGATCGCGTCGCCCTTGACGAACTTCGAGGCGCCGTCCATCGCGCCGTAGAAGTCGGCCTCGGCAGCGATCTCGGCGCGCCGGCGCCGCGCTTCGGCGTCGCTGATGAGACCGGCGTTGAGGTCGGCGTCGATCGCCATCTGCTTGCCGGGCATCGCGTCGAGGGTGAACCGGGCGCCCACCTCGGCGACGCGCTCGGCGCCCTTCGTCACGACGACGAACTGGATGACGATGAGGATCAGGAACACCACGATGCCGATGACGAGCGATCCGCCCACGGCGATCGCGGCGAACGCGTCGATGACCTGTCCCGCGTGCGCCTCGCCCAGCACGAGCTTCGTCGAGGCGACGTTCAGGCCGAGCCGGAACAGCGTCGCCACCAGCAGCAGTGAGGGGAAGACCGCGAAATCGAGCGGCCGCTTCACGAACATCGCCGTCAGCAGGATCAGCAGGGCGAACAGGATGTTGGTGATGATGAGGACGTCGAGGATCGGCGGCGGCACCGGCACGATCAGCAGCATGATGATGCCGACGACCCCGATCGGCACGAGCGACCTTCTCAGGATGTTCATCGGGGTGCCTTCCTCTCGGGAACGGTGTGGACGCCGCGTGCCGCGCCGCGGCGCTTGAGCCCGTCGACGAAGACGAGCACGCGGGCGACGGCGGTGTAGAGATCGCCGGGGATCTCCTGGCCGAGCTCGCACGCGCCGTGCAGGGCACGGGCGAGCGGGATGTCGCGGACGAGCGGGACGCCGGCATCGTGCGCCCGCTCGCGGATGCGTTCGGCGATGAGGCCCTGTCCCTTCGCGACGACCCGCGGCGCCGACTTGCCGGGCTCGTAGCGCAGCGCGACGGCGATGTGCGTGGGGTTCACGAGCACGACATCCGCATCTCCGACGGCGGCGATCATGCGGTTTCGGCTCATCGCCATCTGCCGGGCGCGGCGCTGGCTGCGGATGAGCGGGTCGCCCTCGGAGTTCTTGTGCTCGTCGCGCGCTTCCTTCTTCGTCACGCGGGTGTGCTTGCGATTGCGGCGCATGACGACGAGGACGTCGATCGCGGCCAGCAGGATGCCGACGGCGACGGCGGTGATGAGCAGCGCGGTCACGACGTTCGAGGCGATCTCGAGCAGCCGGGTGATCGGGTGGGCGCCGCTCATCGTGAGCACGGGCATGAGACCGGCGATGACGAACCACAGGGCGAGGCCGATGGCGGCGGTCTTGAGGAGCGCCTTCGCGCCTTCCCAGAGGGCCTGCAGGCCGAAGAGCCGCTTGACGCCGTTCAGCACGTTGAACTGCTCGAAGCGCGCCGGCACCCCGCGCAGATGGACGCCGCCCTGGGCGACCGACCCGACGATCGCGACGATCGCGACGGCGAGCAGCGCCGTGCCGACGACGGCCGGGATGCTGCCGAGCGCCGACGACAGGACGGCGACGGCGTGATCGGGGTCGGGGTGGCGGATGACGGCGGCGATCTCGACGAACTGCGCCGCCCCGGCATCCGCGCCCGCCCCGATCATGGCGGGGAGGACCAGCGCGACGGTGCCGATCGCGAGCCAGGCGGACAGGTCCTGGCTGCGCGACAGCTTGCCCTTGCGATGAGCCTCGCGCAGCTGCCGGCGGCTCGCCTGCTCGGTGCGTTCCCCGCTGTCGCTGCTCATGAGGCGCCGCCGTTCATCGGGTTCCGCCGATCAGCAGGCCGGTCGCCTGGTCGGTGAGCGCCCCGACGACGGCGGGCAGGGCGAGGATGACGCTGCCGGCGAGGAGGAACGTCAGGATGATCTTCAGCGGGAATCCGAGCGCGAACGCGTTGAGCGCCGGGGCGACGCGGCTGACGAGCCCGAGCGCGATGTCGGCGAGGAAGAGCACGAGCAGCAGGGGGCCGGCGATCTGCAACGCGGCCACGAGCAGCTGCGACGCCGTGTCGACCAGAAGCTCGACCGGGCGAGCGAGGTCGAGCATCCCGTCGAC
Organism: Microbacterium sp. Yaish 1; assembly: GCF_002245215.1. Classification (GTDB taxonomy): domain Bacteria; phylum Actinomycetota; class Actinomycetes; order Actinomycetales; family Microbacteriaceae; genus Microbacterium. Next base: position 1,289,671 of record NZ_NPMR01000001.1, on the reverse strand, counting down.
GGGGATGGCCGTGAAGCTCCGGGCCAGCCCCGCGAGGATGAGCTGGTAGCCGTTGCTCGCGAAGAGCAGGGCGAGGGCGATCATTTGGAACAGGCGCGTGAACTGGGCGCCGTTGACGTTCATCTGCGGATCGAAGCCCTGCGCGAGCTGGAATCCGCCGAAGACGTCGATCAGGCCGCCGGCCGACTGCACGACGGCGAAGCACGTCATCACGAGGAAGCCGAGCAGCGCCCCCGTGACGACCTGAGCGGTCAGGGCGAGGAAGAAGGCGCCGGTGTCGAGGCTCTGGTAGCCCGGCGCCACCGTGCCGCTGAGGGCGAGGGCGACGCCGATCGCGACCATCGCCTTGATGCGGGCCGGGAAAGCGCCGTACGAGAAGGGCGGGGCCGTGAAGACGAAGGCGGTCGTGCGGACCGCGGCGAGTCCCGTGGCCTCGATCCAGGCGAAGTCGAGCAGCAGCTGCATCTCAGCCGCCCGAGAGCAGGTGCGGGATGCGGTCGAACATGGTGTGCGTGAAGGCGATCGCCTCGGCGATCATCCAGTGCCCGCACACGACGAGTGCGATCGCGACGGCGACGGCCTTCGGCACGAACGAGAGCGTGACCTCCTGGATCTGCGTGATCGACTGCAGGAGCGAGATGGCGAAGCCGACCACGAGTGCCGTGATCAGCAGCGGGGCGGCCAGCTTCGCGGCGAGCACGACGCCCTCCATGCCGATGTCGAGGACGGCTTCAGGGTTCACGCGTGCCCCCGGTCATCCGCCCGCTCCGTAGCTCTCCATGAGGGTGCGGAGGATGAGCCCCCACCCGTCGACGAGCACGAACAGCAGGATCTTGAAGGGCAGCGAGATCATCACCGGCGGGAGCATCATCATGCCCATCGACATCAGCGCCGCCGCGACGACGAGGTCGATCACGAGGAACGGCACGAAGATGACGAAGCCGATGATGAACGCTGCGCGCAGCTCGGAGATCATGAACGCGGGGATGAGGGTGATCATGGGGACGCTCGCCGGATCCTGGGGATTCTCGGCCCCCGCGAACCGGGTCATGAGCGCGAGGTCCTCCTCGCGCGTGAACGACAGCATCCAGCTGCGCAGCGGGTCGGCGCCGACGCCGACCGCGTCGGTGAACGTCAGCGAGCCGTCGACGTAGGGCTGGACGGCGACCGTGTTGATCTCGGTCAGCACCGGCCACATCACGAAGAGGGTCAGGAACAGGGCGAGGCCCGCGAGCACCTGGTTGGGCGGGATGGTGGGCAGGGAGAGGGCGTTCCGGGTCATCGCGAGCACGACGAAGATCTTCGTGAACGACGACATCATCAGCAGCAGCGCCGGGGCGACCGACAGCAGCGTGATGCCGATGAGCGTCAGCACCGACGACGAGGGCGTGCCGTCGATGCCGTTGATGTCGACCGAGATGCCGCCGTTCGGCGGGGGCGTCGAGGCGGCGACGAGCACGAGCGCGCCGAGCGCGCCGCCGGAGATCACGCGCCCAGGGCCCGGCGCAGCACCTGTGCGGCATCGCGCGCGGTCATGGTCGCCGGGCGGGTGGTGCGGGCAGTGCGTTCGGCGCGGGCCTGCGCGCGGAGCAGGGGCACGGGCGGTGCGAGAGGCGCGTCGCCCGCGACATCCCGCAGAGCCGGGCGCGCCGTTTCGTCGCCGTGCGCGGCATCCGCCGGCGCGGGGTGCCCTGTCGCGGTGTGCCCTGTCACGGTATGCCCTGTCGTGGTGCCGGGCGTCGGGTCGATCCGGTCGAGCATCGACACCCCGCCCTCGGTGATGCCGAGCACGTAACGGGCCCCGTCGATCTCGACGACGGCGACCTGGGCCTTCGGCCCGATGCCGCGCTTGGCGACGACGGTGATGTCGGCGACGGCATCCGAGCGTGTCGGTCTGGTGCCTCGCGCACGGCTCGTGCGTGCCCCGCCAGTGCTGCCGCGCGAGAAGCGCCGTTGCAGCACCCACACGATCGCGAGCACGACGCCGAGGGAGACGACGACGCGCAGGGCGAGCAGCAGATCGTCGATGTCAGGCCTCCGCGTTCTCGATGATGCGCGTGATGCGCACCGCGTAGTCCTGGTCGACGACGACGATCTCGCCGTGGGCGATGAGCCGTCCGTTGAGCTTCACGTCGGCGGGGGCGCCGGCCGAGCGGTCGAGCTCGATGATGCGGCCCGGCTCGAGGTCGAGCACGTCGCGGACGGTCATGCGGGTGCGGCCGACCTCGACGGTCAGCTCCATCTCGACGCCCGCGATGCGCTGCAGGCGGCGCGGCGAGGCAGCGGCGGGGTGCGACACGCGGACCGCGAGACGCCCGATGACCCGGGCATCCTCGTCGACGAGGTCGAACACCTGCGCGGCGGGGTGGGCGAACAGCGACGAGGCGTCGCCGATGCTCGCCTCGCCGAGCACGCTCGGCCCGAATGCCGTCGCGGCGGCGTCGAGGGCGTCGCGGAGTCGTTCGGACAGCGGCAGGGCGGCGTCCGCGCCGACGAGCGCCGACTCGTCGAGGACCACGACCGCGAGGGCCGCGCTCGTGTCGCCGACCGACGAGACGATGACCGCGTCGCCGGTCTCACCCGCGCTCGTCCCGGGGCGGGCGGTGATGCGCGACGCGGTCGGCAGGCGGTCGGCGAACGCCGCCGCGGCTGCGGCCTCGTGGGTGGTGGTGCTGGTCATGGCGACTCCTCGGACAGCGCGGGGGAGAGATCGGATGCCGTCACGACGCACGCGAGGCGCGCGCCGTGCGACCCCACGGCGGCGGATGCGACGACGTGCTCGTCGACGGCGAGATCGAGGGGACGGTCGGCGGCGTGCGCGAGCGAGATGACATCACCGACGGCGAGGTCGAGCACCTCGGCGGGGCGGACGGCGCGCGGCGCGAGCCGCAGCGTCACCTCGACGGGCGTCTGCTCGACGTGCCGGCGGACGAGGCCCGGGTCGTTCGTCGCCCGCGGCGCCGAGGCGCTGTCGGACAGGCGCTCGAGCAGCGTCGCGGCGGGGAGGGCGATCGTCGCGCTCTCGGTGCGGTCGGCCAGGCGCATCGAGAAGCGGGCCACCACGACGAGGTCCTGACCGCCGACGACCTGGGCGAAAGCGGCGTTGTACTGCACGGCGCCGACGCTCAGCTCGCGCGGCAGGAGGGATCCGAGGGCCGTGCGGAGGTGGCCGAGGGTCTCGTCCATGAGCGAGCGGATGAGCGCCTGCTCGATCGCCGTGAGGGCGCGTGCTTCGGGCCGCTGCGAGCCGTCACCGCCGAGCATCTTCACGATCCACGACAGCGCCGACGGCAGCGGGAACTCGATGACCGCGCGATCGTCCGAGCTCGCGTCGGAGCACAGCACGAGCGTCGTCGTCGGCGGGACCGTGGCGACGTACTCGTCGTAGGTCTCGAGGCTCACGCGTTCGAGGGCGATGTGCGCGCGCACGCGCGCCTTCGCGGCGAGGAGCATCGCCCACTGGCGCGCGAAGGCGTCGAAGGCCCCCGCCAGGGCGCGCGTGTGCTCGCGGGACAGCGCCGCGGGTCGCCCGAAGTCGTAGCGTTCCGGGGCCGCGGTCGCGGCATCCTCGGTTCGCACGCTCGGGGCGGTCGGCACGGTCTGCACGGCGGGGACTATCGGTCGCGTCGCGCGTCTGGTTAGCCCCGGGCTTCGCGGGGTGGGCGCGGGTTCGGGCGCGGGCTCGGGTTGAGCTGGGTTGGGTTGGCCGTTCGTGCCTGCTCAGGGCTGGGGAAGGGGCGAGTTCTGCCAGGTGAGCCCGCGGAGTCAGCCGTCGGCGGCGGCGAGAGCGGGGAGCTCGCCGCGCACCTGCGCGTCGGCATCCGAGAGCACGACGATGTCGACGCGACGGTTCTGCGCGAGGGCCTCGGCGCTCGATCCCTCGGCGAGCGGCCGCGACGACCCGAACCCCACGGAGCTGATGCGCTCGCGCGCGACCCCGCGTGCGTCGACGAGGTAGCCGAGCACGCCGTTGGCCCGCGCGGTGGAGAGCTCCCAGTTGTCGGCGAAGGGTGCGATAGCGGGGCGGGCGTCGGCGTGGCCCTCGACCGAGATGAGGTGCGCGTCGGCGGCGAGCACGGCCCCGGCGGCGTCGAGCACGGCCCGGGCCCGGTCGCTCAGGTCGGTGCTGTTGGTGTCGAAGAACGTCTCGGCGCTCACGAGACCGATCGTGAGGCCCCGGTCGTCGATGGTGAAGGTCGCGGCGTCGCCCAGGCCCTGCTCGGCGAGAGCGCCCTCGAGGCGTGAGCGCAGGTCGTCGAGCGAGCTGTACTCCTGCTCGGCCGGAGTCGGAGCGGTCGGCGTCTCGACGAATCCCTCGCCCTCCTCCTCGACCAGCTCGGGCGGCACGACGACACCCTCCGAGACGTCGCGGGTCTCGGAGATCTCCGACCCGAACCCGGTCGCGAGCGAAGCGCGCAGCTGCTCGAACTTCTCCTGGTCGACGTTGGACATCGCGAACATGACGATGAACATGCACATCATCACGGTGATCATGTCGAGGTACGACGCCATCCAGCGCTCGTCGGGGCCCTCGTGCGACGACTCCATGACGCGGCGGCGACGCGGCGCGCTCATACTCCGGCGTCCGCTGGCTCGTCGGCCGCCGCCTTCGCGCGGCCGCGGCCGGGCTTGGTCTCGGGCGCGAGGGCCCGCAGGCGCTCGGCGACCAGCATCGGCGGGTTCCCCGCCTGGACGGCGAGCATCCCCTCGGTCACGAGCGTCATCCGGTCGACCTCGATCTCGGCGAGGCGCTGCAGCCGCGTGCCGATCGGCAGCCAGATGAAGTTCGCCGACAGCAGTCCCCACAGGGTCGCGACGAAGGCGGCGGCGATGAGCGGTCCGAGCTGGTCGGGCTTGTCGAGGTACTCCAGCACGTGGGTGAGCGAGACGACCGTGCCGACGATGCCGACCGTCGGGGCGTACCCGCCGAGGGCCGAGTAGAAGCGCGAGGCCGTGCGGCGCTCCGCGGCGACGGTGGCGACGCGGTCCTCGAGCACGACCCGCAGGTCTTCGGCATCCGTTCCGTCGGCGATGCTCTGCAGGGCATGGCGCAGCAGCGGATCCTTCTCGTCGGCCACGGCGCTCTCGAGGGCGAGCAGCCCCTCGGCGCGAGCCTTCTCGGCATACCCCACGACGGTGTCGATGAGCGCCTCGGTCGATCCCTTGATGCCGACGAAGGCTCGCGGCAGGGCGCGCACCGCCCCCGCGGCATCCCGGAGCGTGCCTCCCGCGATGCCGATCGCGATGGTCGCGCCGAAGACCAGCACCATCGGCGCGGGAAGGAGCAGAGCGTTGAGGCTCGCCCCCTCGAGCTGGATCATCGCCCACAGGCCGCCGAAGGCCAGCAGGATGCCGATGAGGAGTGACGGATCCATCAGCGCTCACCCTCCGGTGCGGTGGCCGTGGTGGTGGCGGGGGCCGTGGCGGGGTCGGGTGCCGCGGCATGGCCGAGCGCCGTCGCCAGCACGCGAGCTCGGAACTCGACGATGCTCTGGATGACGGCATCCATCGTCTCGGCGACGACGAACGTCGCCCCGTCGACCAGCGTGAGCGTCGTGTCGGGGCTCGCCTGGATGCGTTCGACGAGGTCGGGGTTCACGGCGAACCGGTGACGGTTCAGTCGTGTCAGAACGATCATGTCGCCCTTCTCGTCGGTCAGCGCGCGGGGGAACGGGTCGTCGCGGGTACGGCGGCTCCGAGGGAACTGTCGGCAGCGCGGGGCGGTCGGTTAGCGTCGCGGCCGCGTGCACAACTCCTCAGAATCCGTCGTGACCGGTGCCGCGCGCGGGCCGCGAGGCCGAACCAGGACGGATTCTGAGGAGTTGCGGGCCTGCGCGATCAGCGCTTGAGGTTGGTCAGCTCCTGCAGCACCTCGTCGCTCGTCGTGATGATGCGGGCGTTCGCCTGGAATCCGCGCTGCGCGACGATGAGGTTCGTGAACTCCTGCGAGAGGTCGACGTTCGACATCTCCAGCGCTCCGCTGACGAGCCCGCCGCGGTCGTCGGTGCCCGCCGTGCCGACGGCGGCCGCGCCCGAGTTGGCGCCGGCACGGTACTGCGACGACCCGGCCTTCTCGAGACCCTCGGGATTGTCGAAGGATGCGAGGGCGATCTGCGCGAGCACCGATGTCGCTCCGTTGCTGAAGGCGCCGACGAGGCTGCCGTCGGCCGACAGCGTGTACGACACGAGGCTGCCGGGCGCGCGCCCGTCCTGACCGCCGAGCTTGACGGTGCTGAGGTCGGCGTAGCCGGTGATGGCCGAGAGATCGACCGCGACACCGCCCGAGGTGATCGTCGCGGGCGTCGTTGTCAGGCGTCCGTCGGTGAAGGCGAGCTGCGTCGTCGTGGTGCCGTCGGTGACGTCCCAGCCGCCCGCGGTGCGGGTGAAGGTGAGAGCGAGCTGGCGGGACTCGCCCTGCGCGTCGTAGACGGTGACGTCGCGGACGAGCTTCTCGCCGACCGCCGAGCCCGAGGGCAGGTTGCCCGTCACCGCGGCGGACGTCGTCGCGCGCCCGGGCGAGGTCGCGCCCACCGGGAGGGCGATGTTGCCGACCGGCCCGCCCGTCGGCACGACACCGTCGACGGCGGTCCAGCCCTGCACGAGCGCGCCGTCCTTGGTGGTCAGGCGACCCGCGGAGTCGAAGCCGAACGAGCCGTTGCGCGTGTAGAGCGTCTCGGCGCCGTTGCGCACGACGAAGAAGCCGTCGCCCGCGATCATGAGGTCGGTGGGCACGCCGGTGGCCTGCTGCGATCCCTGCGTGAAGTTCGTGCGGACCGCGGCGACCTGGGTGCCGAGGCCGACCTGAGCGGCGTTCGTGCCGCCGGCTCCGGCCTGCGCGGCGCGGGAGTTCTGGACGATCTGCGACAGCGTGTCCTGGAACTGCACCGAGCCCGCCTTGAACCCGACGGTGTTGACGTTGGCGATGTTGTTGCCCGTGACATCGAGCATGGTCTGGTGCGAGCGGAGGCCGGAGATGCCGGCGTAGAGCGAGCGGAGCATGGAGTGTCCTTCGGTGTGGGGCTGGCGTGGTGATGGGGGTTGCCGGAGCAGGGGGGGCTCAGGATGCGGATGCCGCGGGCGGCGCGGCATCCGACACCGCGATGCCCGAGACGACGTCGAGGGGAACCGCCGTGCCGCCGATCGTCACGAGCGGCACGCCCTTCTCGAACGACACCTGGGTCACGCGACCGCTGTGGGTCGTGCCGTCGGCGTCGACGTACGAGGCCTGCTGGCCGACGAGTGCGGCGGCGGTCTGGCGCATCGTGAGGGCGAAGTGCTCCGACGAGGTGGTGGTGAGCGCGACGAGCTGCTCCATCATGGCGAGCTGCGTCGTCTGCGCCATCATCTCGTTGGTGTCGAGCGGCGAGCTCGGGTCCTGGTTCTTCATCTGCGCGACGAGCAGCTGCAGGAAGACCTCGGAATCGAGGGTCTGCTTCGGTGCGGGAGGGGCGGATGCCGTGGGCGTGGCACCCACGACGCCGACGGGCGGAACGCTGCTCATGGTGATTCTCCGATTCAGGCGTAGAGGTCGATGCGACCGGCCTCGAGAGGCACGGGCTGGGCGGGGTCGTGCGGGCGGTCCGCGGGAGCAGCGGGTGCGTGACCGGAGCGCCCGCCGCGACCCGGGTCGTCGGGGGTCTGCTGCGGCGTTCCGTCGGACGCTCCGCCGTCCGAGGGCTGGCCGGCCGACCCGCCTGCTCCGCCCGTCGCGGCGTGCTGCGCCAGGGCCGGGAGCGACGACGACACCCGTGACGCATCGTCACCCGGGGTCAGGCTCACGGACGAGAAGGGCGCGAGCACGGCGAGATCGCGGCGCAGGTCGCCGAGGACCGCCCGGATCGCATCGTGCGCCGCCGCCGTACCGGAGGCCAGCTCGACGGTGATCGACGACCCGGAGATGTGCGCCGTGACGGTGATCGGCCCGAGGCTCTCGGGCGAGACGCGCAGCACCATGGTGTGGCGGCCGGGCTCGGCGGCGACGAGCGAGAGGACGGGGCCGCGCAGCTGAGGCGCGAGGGCCGGCGCGGATTGCGCATGAGCGCCGTGCGTGGGCGTGGGCGCGGGCGTGGGCGCTTGCGCCGGCGCGGACTGAGCCGGGCCGGGCTGAGCGGGCGCGGGCTGCGAACCGGGCGTCGGCGTCACGGATGCCGCTGCGGACACGTCCGCGGATCCCGGCACGGGCTCCGGTGCGGTCCGCGCGGTCGGCGCGGTCATCGCTGCGGGTGTAGCCCCGGCGGACGTCGTCTCCCGTGCTGTCGTCTTCTCGGGCGCCGTCATCGGGGCTGCGTCGGTCGCCATCGCCGTCGCGGCTGCTGTCTCCGTCGCGGCTGCCGTCGCTGCTGTCTCCGCCGCGGTTGCCGTCTCCGCCGTCTTCGGCGCTGTCGGCGCCTCTGCCGTCTCCGCCGTCTTCGGCGCTGTCGGCGCCTCTGCCGTCGCCCCTGCCGCCGGCGCGCCCCTCGTTCCTACCAGCGCTCCTCCTGCCAGCGCACCTCCGGCCAGCGGTGTCGCGCGATCGGCGGCGACCGGCACAGCCGCGGTCGACGTCAGCGTCTCGGTACCGAGTTCTCTGCTCGTCCTTCCCGCAGCCGGACCCGCATCATCCGAGACCCCGGTGCCCGACATTCCGCTCATGGGCCCGGCGCCTGTGCCCGTACTGATGACGGCGAGCAGCACTGCCGCATCGCCCGTTGCCGCGTCCGCGTCGTCATCGAGTGCTGCCGCCTCCGCCGCGTCGGACGAGCCGGACTCCGAGCCCTGCAGTGCGCCCGTGTGCGGGTCGACGCCGAACGACCCGCCGCCCGCTCCGACGCCGGCCCCGGCAGCGTCCACTCCGCCCACCGGCACCGCGACCGCGGCCTGCCCGGCGAGCACGAGGGCGAAGGCATCGGACGCCGCCGCACCCTCGCCGCCGCCGTCGCCGCCGCTCGGCCCTCCGCTGCCGCGAGGACGCGCGACGGCGGTCGACGTTCCGAGTGCGAGACCCCACATACTCATGACGCCCCCTCGTCCCGGGCCCGTGCTCCCGGAGTACCCGGCGCATCCGACACATCCGACATCCCGCTCGCCGAGCGCAGCGCGATCTCGTCGAGCACGGCCTGCTCGGCGGCATCCCGTCTCGCGCGTTCCCGTTCATGGAACGCATCGGCCAGTCGCTCGATGCCTCGCTCGGCCCGGCGGGCGTCGTCGAGGCCCGCGCGAGCCGCATCGACGTCCGCGCGCTGCGCTCGCCGGAGCGTGTCGAGGTCGGTCAGCAGGCTGCGGGCGGCCACACGGCTGGCCGCGAGGGCCGCGAGCGTGCGGATGTCGCCGGGCGTCTCGGCCGACGTGGTCAGGGCCGCCCGCAGCTGCCGATCGCGGGCCTCGGTGCGCTGCTCCTCCATCGCGGCGCGCGAGAGATGCGCCGCCGCGGCACGCTGCTGGATGCCGCGGATGCGCAGCAGCCCCGCCAGGGGGAAGCCGCGCTTCACGAGACGTCTCCGAACGAGGCGACGAGCTCTCCGAGACGGCGCCACGACTCGGCGGCGGGGGAGCGGTCATCCAGGTCTTGCCGGAGGAACGCATCGATCGCCCGAGCGGAGGCGACCGCGGCGTCGACCCTCGGGTTCGCTCCCGCCTGGTAGGCGCCGACGCCGATGAGGTCGTGGGCCTCCTGGCGGGCGGCGAGCACCGAGCGCAGCGTCGTGGCGAGCCGGCGCTGATCGCCGGTCGCGACCTTGCCGGCGAGCCGGGACACCGATCCGAGCACGTCGATGGCGGGGTGGTGCCCGGTGACGGCGAGCGTCCGGTCGAGCACGAGGTGTCCGTCGAGGATCGAGCGCACCGTGTCGGCGACGGGCTCGTTGTGGTCGTCTCCCTCGACGAGCACGGTGTAGATGCCCGTGATCGACCCGTGCCGATCGGTGCCGGCCCGCTCGAGCAGTCGGGCGAGCACGGGGAACGTCGAGGGCGGGTAGCCGCGGGTCGCGGGCGGTTCGCCGGCGGCCAGGCCGATCTCGCGCTGGGCCATCGCGACGCGGGTGAGCGAGTCCATCATCAGGACGACGTGCTGACCCTCGTCGCGGAACGACTCGGCGATGCGCGTCGCCGTCGAGGCCGCCCGCAGGCGCGCCATGGCGGGCTGATCGGATGTCGAGACGACGACGACCGAGCGTGCGAGCCCCTCGGGGCCGAGGTCGTCCTCGAGGAACTCCCTCACCTCGCGGCCGCGCTCGCCGACGAGGGCGATGACGTTGGCCGAGGCCGACGACCCCCGCGCGATCATCGACAGCAGCGACGACTTGCCGACGCCCGACCCGGCGAACAGTCCTACCCGCTGACCGCGGCCGAGCGGGGTGAGCGTGTCGATCGCGCGCACCCCGGTGACGAGCGGCTCGGTGATGCGCTCGCGTCCCATCGCCGACGGCGGGGCGTGGTCGAGGTCGACCCGTGGCGCGACGAGGGGGCCGCGGCCGTCGATGGGACGGCCGAGCCCGTCGAGCACGCGCCCGAGCACGGCGGGGCCGACCGGCACGCGGGCGCGACCGGACAGGGCGCGCGCCGCGTCGCCGACGCGCAGTCCGTCGGTGACCCCGAGCGGCATGCAGCGCAGGATGCCGCGGTCCGCGGCGACGACCTCCGCGGGGATGCCGGCCGCCCCGCGATCGGTCGTCCCGCCGAGCTCGACCAGGTCGCCGACGGCCCCGGGCACGCCGCGGATGTCGACACCGAGGCCGACGATCCGCGAGACGGTTCCGGTCCGCAGCGGGCGCGCGGCCTCGACGACGGCCGACCAGCCCCCGCTCACGCGCTGTCCTCGAGAGCCCGCCGCGCCCGCGCGAACGCGGCGGCGATCCTCAGATCGATCGCGCCGTCGGCGAGGCGGATCGTCGCGTCGCCGGGCGCGAGCCCCGGGTCGACCTCGATCGTGACCGATCGCGGCAGCGTTCCCGTGAGGGCCGAGGCGACGACGTCGACGTCGGCGCCGGAGAGTCGGACGACCGGCGGCTCGGCGGCCTCGCCATCCGCTACCGCGTTCTCGACCCGGGCCGCGGTCGTGAGCGCCGCGCGCACGGGATCGGACAGCTCGCGCTCGACGATCGCCTGCGCCAGCTCGATCGCCATCGCATGAAGCTCGGCCACGACGGGCGCCGTCAGCTCCGCCGCGCGCGCGTCGAACCGAGCGGCCGCGCGCTCGAGCGCCGCGACGGCGGCGGCCACGCGCGCCCGGGCGGCTGCGTCCGCCGCGTGCTCCCGCTCGGCCCGTTCCGCTGCGTCGCGCTCGGCGTGGGCCGCAGCCAGCCGCATCCCCTCGGCGTACCCGGCGGCGTGACCGCGGGAGCGGGCACGGTCGCGCTCCTGGGTGAGCGACGGACCCGACAGGCGCGGGATCTCGAGGCGGGTGAAGGCATCAGACGACATACTCCTCCTCGACCCGTTGCACCCGGATGTCGCCGGCGGCCTCGAGCTCGCGGATCGTCCGGACGATCGCCGCACGCGCCTCCTCGACCTGCGAGACCCGCACGGTGCCGAGCAGACGCGACTCCTCCTGCAGCGCCTCGCGGTTGCGTTCGGTCATGTTGCGGAGGATCACGTCGGCGACGGGACCCGACGAGCCCTTCAGCGCGAGGGCGAGCACACGGACGTCGATGCCGCGCAGGACGCGCTGGGCGTCGCGGTCGTCGAGCACGACGATGTCGGCGAAGGTGAACATGCGCGAGCGGATGTCTTCGGCCAGGGCGCTGTCGCGCGCCTCGATGCTCGCGAGCAGGGCCTTCTCGACGGTCGCGTCCGACCGGTTGATGATGTCGACCAGGGGCTGCACGCCCCCGAGGGTCTCGCGGGCGTCGCGCGTGGTCAGTGCACCCGAGCGCGCGCGCAGCGCGGTGGCGACGACGGCCACGGCATCCTGCGACGCGGTTCCCATCGTCGCGATCGCCTGCGCGACGTCGGTGCGGGCGGGATCGGCGATCTCGGCGAGGACGGCCGCGGCGCGCTCCACCGGCAGATGCGCGATGACGAGCGCGACCGTCTGAGGGAGCTCGCCGTCGAGGATGCTGGCCACCTGGGCCGGCTCGACGGCGGTGAGGAACTCGAACGACGAGCTGGTCATCGACGACGACACCTTCGTCAGGACCCCCGCGGCCCGCTCGGGACCGAGCGAAGCCTCCAGCAGCCCCGTCGCGAGGTCGCGCCCGCCGCGGACGGGCGGCAGGTGTCCCCTCACGACCCGCTGGAAGTCGGTCAGCGCATCGCGCGTCGTCTCGAGGTCGAGGTCGCGCAGCCGGATGATCTCCGCCGCGATCGCCTCGGCCTCGTCGTCGGAGAGGTGCTTGAGCACCTCGACGGCCTGCGCCCGGTCGAGGTTCATGATGACGACGGCCGCCGTCTGGGTTCCGGTGAGCTCGCTCATGCGTCGGCCGAGTCCCGGACGAGCCGGCGCAGCAGGTCGGCGGTGCGGGCGGGGTCGCGGCGGGCGAAGTCGCCGATCTCGGCGCGACGGCGGTCGAGGGCCACCTGCACGGGCTCCGGGTCGGGCTCCGGTTCGGGGTCGACCGCCATCGCGGGCAGGGGCACCGTGGGCGCCTCGTCGAGGAGCGGGGTCGCGAGGCCCCGGGTGAGGGCGTCGAACCGATCGAGCGGCTCGTCGACCGGCGTGAGCGTCATGACCGACTCCGCCTCAGCGGCAGCGCGCCGGCGGCGGGCGATCACCAGGCCCGCGATCGTCGCGCCGACGAGTCCGAGCACGACGACGACGGCGATGATCGCGGTGCGGAGCGTCTCGGCGGAGCGCTCGGCCTCCTCCGCCTCGCGAGCCGCGTCGAGGGCGGCCTGGGCGGCTGCGGCGCCCTGATCGCTGAAGGCGACGAGCTCGACGGTCACCTGGTCGCCGCGGGCCCGGTCGATGCCGGCGGCCGAGGTCACGAGGGCCTCGAGCTGCGCGACGTCGACGACATCGGTGCCGTCGGCGTTGACGGCGACGGCGACGGTCTGCCGGGCGACGGCGCCCGCCGGCGTCGAGGTGCTCTCGACGGTCTTGTTCACGACGTTCGAGCGGTTCGTCTGCGTCGACTCGTAGGTGCCCGCGCCGCCGACGCCGGCGGGAAGCTCCGTGCCCAGGACGCCGGTCTGGCCCCCGGTGCCGGTGTAGCTCTCGGTGCTCGACTCCTCGGTGGCCGGCAGCGCACCCTCGACCGGGGTGTAGGTCTCGTCGACGCGCTCGGTCGCCGCCTGCTGCATCTCGGCGGCGACCGATACGGTCGCGTTGCCGGTGCCGAGCACGGTGTCGAGCATCTGCTGCACGCTGGCGGCCATGCGGGTCTCATAGGCCCCCGCCTGCTGGTCGGCGTTGCGGGTGGCGTCGCCGCCGATCGCCGACAGGGTGCGCCCGGCGGCATCCACGACCGCGACGTTCTCGGGCTTCATCCCGCTGACGGCCGCCGAGGTGAGGTGGACGATCGCCTCGACCTGCTCGGGCGGCAGCGCGACTCCGCGGGAGGTCTCGATGAAGACGGATGCCGTGGGCTCGACCTTCTGCGAGACGAACACGCTCTCCTCGGGCAGCGCGAGCTGCACCGAGGCCGTCGTGACGTTCTCGAGGGCGCCGATCGTGCGGGCGAGCTCGCCCTCGATCGCGCGCTTGTAGGTGACCGACTGCTGGAACTCCGAGCTCGTCACGCCCATCTTGTCGAAGAGCGAGTACCCCGACGACTCCGCGCTCGGCAGGCCCGCGGCGGCGGCGGCGAGGCGCTGCTCGTACACGGCGGCCTCGGGCACGAGCACGGTCGATCCGCCGTCTGTCAGCTCGTAGGGGATCGAGCCCGAGCGCAGCTGCTCGACCACCGCGCTGGCGTCCGAGGCCGACAGGCCCGAGAACAGCGGCGTGAGGGTCGGACGCGACATCCAGCTCGCCAGGGCGAACACGCCCATCGCGAGCACCGCGATGCCGATGATCGCGATCGTGCGCTGGGCGAGGGTGAACCCGGCGATCGTCGCGCGCAGGCGGGTCCAGAGCGAGGTGACGGCGGCGGGCATCAGGCCTGCATCCGCATGATGTCGTTGAAGGCCTCGACGCCCTTGTTGCGCACGGCGGCGATGAGCTCGAGGGTGACCGAGGCGCGCGACGACGCGATCATCGCGGAGTGGATGTCGTCGAGGTCACCCGTGACGGCCGCGACGGCCAGCTCGTTCGACGTCGACTGCATCGCGCGCAGCTCGTCGACCGCGCCGGTGATGCTCGCGCCGAAGTCGGCGCCGTCGGTCTGCTGGGGGGAGCGGGTGCTCGAGGTGAGGGCGGATGCGGCCGCGCCCAGGGCGTCGATGCCCGACAGCGGCGGCATCAGCGGCGTCCGATCTGCAGCGCGGCCTCATAGGTCGTCTTCGCGCGGTCGACGACGGCCGCGTTGGCCTGGTAGCCGCGCTGCGCGAGGATCAGGTGGCTCATCTGCTCGCCGAGATCGATGTCGGGGTAGCGGACGTAGCCGTCGGCGTCGGCGAGCGGATTGTTCGGCTCGTGCACGAGCCGGCCCTCCGTGCCGCCCCAGACGGCGCCCGCGACGCGCACGCCGCCCGGATCGCCCGCCGACTCGACCGCGATGTAGCGCTGGCGGAACGCGTCGTCGCCGGGCGCGACGGCGGTGTTGATGTTGGCGATGTTGTCGCTGAGCGCGTCGAGCCAGGTGCGGTGGGCCGTCAGGCCCGACCCGGCGATGCCGATGGCGTCGAAGGTCATGAGGTCCTCATCGCGGTCTGGAGCGAGCTGAAGGTGCCGCCCACGGCCTGCGCCGCGAACTGGTACCGCAGCACCGCCTCGATGTTGGCGAGCGTCTCGGTGTCGAGGTTGACGTTGTTGCCGTTGAGCCGGGTGGGGGCGGTCGACTCGCGGACGGTGGCCGTCACGGCGCCGTCGCCGCGTGCGACCGAGCGCGCCAGGGCGCTCTCGAAGCTGACGACCTTGGCCCGGTAGCCGGAGGTGTTGACGTTCGCGATGTTGTCGGCGATGGCGCGCTGGCGCTCGGCGAGGCCCGAGAGGGCGCTCGTGAGCGCGGTGGTGGTCACAGATTCGAGCACGAAGGCGTCTTCCGTCGAACGATGTGGCCGATCCCTGGCCGATGGATGAGCGATCCGTGCTCAGCATCCCCTATCGGCCGCCGCAGCGACGCCGTTAGCCGCGACCGGTCACCCGTCGACGTCGAGATAGACGGCGTCGGGATGCTGCTGCGGGATGCGGTCGAGGGCATCGAGGTGCCCGCGGACGGTGTCGAGCTCGGCGCGCAGCTGCCGCGACCGGTCAGCCTGTGCGCGCAGGACCGCCCGCGCCCGGTCCTCGAGATGCGCGGGGAGCGGGCCGAGCCCGGCGGGCGGATCCCAGGGGAGGGCGCCGACGGGGTCGCCCGTCAGCTCCGCTTCGAGCCCGTCGAGCAGGTCGGCCCAGGTCACGCGGGCGCCGCTTCTGCCGCGCCGTGCCACGCGTCGCGCAGGGGCGCGATGAGGTCGCGGCACTCGCGGGTGCGCTCGGCGTCGCGCCCGATGTTGGCCCCGATGAGCGTTCGGGTGATGTAGTCGTAGACGGCCCGGAGCGACGCCGACCCGCTCCAGCTGTCGTCGAGTGAGCCGGTGAGCTCGACGAGGATCCGCTGCGCGTGCTGCAGCTGGTCGTTGGCCGTCTGCCAGTCTCCCGATCGCTGCGCCGCCTCGCCGCGTTCGACGTCGAGCAGCAGCCGGTCGAACAGGAGGGTGACCAGCCGCGACGGGCTGGCCGAGAGGATCGTCTCTTCGCGGTAGCGCTGCTGGGCGCGGAGGGCGGCGTTCACTTCTTCGCCGCTCCCGACAGGGCCGACAGCTGCGACTCGAGGTACGACGACTGGGTCTGCAGCCGCGAGAGCATCGTCTCCATGGCGGCGTACGTACGCTCGAGGGTCGCACGCCGCTGCTCGAGCCGGAGGTCCCAGCGCGTCAGCTGCTCGCCGAGCATCTTCACCTCGGACTCCTGTCCCGTGATGCGGGCGGTGAGCAGCCCCTCGTACTTGTCGGAGTAGCGCTCCGCGACGTCCTGCACGCGGGCGGCGACACCGGCGAAGACCTGCTGCACGCCGGCGGGGTCGTCGGCCAGGGCCTTCGTGAAGACCTCTTCGTCGAAGGTCAGCGCGCCCCACCGGTCGACGCTCAGGCCCATGGTCGAGGGGGCGATCCCGTCGAGGGGCAGCTGCACGGCGCCGGTGAGCGCCTGGTGGAGTGCGCGCACCGTGCTGTCACCCGTGAACACGCCCAGGGTCGTCTGCTGGCCGGGGGTCGTGGCGGCGGTCGCGGTGGACCCGCGGGCGATACCCGCCAGGAGCGTGGCGATCTGCGTGACGAAAGCCTTCGCGGCGGCCGCGCTGCCCGCCGCGTCCGCCGACACGGTCACCGAGACCGGGGTGGCCGACGCACGGGTCACCGTGACGTCGACGCCGGCGAACAGCGACGTGAAGGTGTTGCTCGCCGAGGTCACGCCCTGCTCCGCGGCGGTTCCCGCCCACAGCCGCACGCGCGCATCCGCGCCGGTCGTCACGATCGCCGACCCGGGCTCGGTGGCGAGGTCGGTCGCCGTGCCCGCCGCGACGGATGCGGCGTCGCCGCGGAACACCTGGAACGCGTTCTCCGCGCCCGTCTCGGTCGCGGTGATCTGCAGGCGCCAGAGCGCTCGGCCGTCGGCGTCGACGCCCGCCGACACCGCAGACGCGGTGATGCCGGTCCCGGTCGCGCTCAGCGCGTGCGCGATGTCGGCCGCGGCGCCCGACGTCGGTCGGACCTCGATCGGCTCGCCGTCGGTGCCGAGGACCGTGAAGACGAGCGGGTCGTCCGACGCGGAGCCGAAGGGCCCCGTGACGACGCTGTGGGCCGTTGCGACGCGGTCCACGACGACATCGGCCCGCAGGACCGGTGCGCCGGCGGATGCCGTCACCGTCACGCTGTCGTCCGAGCTGGTCGCCGTCCGCTGCAGGAGCGCCGTCGGGCCGGCGGCATCCTTCGCCTTCGTCGCCAGCGACTGCAGCGACGCGTTGAGCGCCTGCAGCTGGGCGATGACCGCTTTGCGGTCGTCGGACTTCGCGCTGAGGATCGTGCGCGGAAGGCGCTCGACGTTCATGAGCGCGTCGATGATGGCCTTGGTGTCGAGTTTCGAGGCGAGGCCGTCGATCGAGATCGCCATGTGCCCGTCCTGTCGTTCGTCGGTGCGGTCGCGTACGCGCCGTCCGTTCGCTCTATCGACCGTGGGGGCGGGATGGTTAGCCGGCGCGTTGCGTCAGAGTGCGACGGATGCCGCCGGCGCCACGCCGCGGCCGCTGCGGGGAAGCATCGCGGTGATGCGGGCGAAGTACGCCTCGCGGGTCTCGACCGAGACCCGCGAGATCGGTTCGGCCTGCTCTTCGGCGGCGAACCGCTCGAGGGCGTCGCGGAGCAGCCGGATGGCCTCGGCGCGCTGCTGCGAGACCGCGGAGTGCGAGACGCCCAACTCGGCCGCGATCTCCTTGACGGGCCGCTCGTCGACGTAGACGGCCTGGACGATGGCCCTCATGCGCTCCGGCAGAGCCGCCACGGCGCGCTCGAGGACGTCGCGGCGCTCGCGCAGCACGGCGGCCTCGTCGGGGAGGACCATCGGGCTCGGCACCTCGAGCGCCGTCGCGTCGTCGATGCTCGTGACCGTGCGCGCGGCGTCGTCGAGGGCTTCGACGACGGCGGCACGGGGCAGGCCCATCGTGGCCGCGATCTCGTCGACGCCGGCGACGCGGCCGAGGCGAGCGGTCAGGGTGTCGCGCACGGCCGTGGTCTCCTTGATGCGCTTGCGGATGCCGCGCGAGGCCCAGTCCATCGAGCGCATCTCGTCGGCGAACGCGCCGAGGATGCGCCGACGTGCGTACGCGCCGAAGGGGACGCCGAGGGCGGGGTCGAACGCGTCGGCCGCCGTCACGAGTGCCAGGGCACCGACCGACGCCAGCTCCTCGAGGGGCACGTGCGTCGCCCGCGAGTGCAGATCCCGCGCCAGATAGCCCACGAGGGGCAGGTTCTCTTCGATGAGTCGATTGCGTTCCGCGTGACCGAGGATGTGCAAGGGGGGCCTCTTTCGTGGCGTGCACCCGCTCCCGCGGCCCGAATTCGCGGAAGCCGTCACGCCGGCTGAGGCCATCATAAGCAAAATGAGAAAGATCTCATACGGAATCCTGAGCAGATGTAACGGGATCGACTCATCGGCCGATAGACGAGGATGATCGCTTCAGAACGGTTCGTCGGAAGAGCGAGTCGTTCGATGCGGTCCATGGGGGGCTGCTCAGGTAAGGGGGACACCTTGGGAGCTAACGAACTGTCGATGCAGCTGTGGCGCGAACGCGAGCTGCTCGAGATGCTGATCTTCAAGCTCGAGGAGCAGCGCCTGCTGCTCGAGGCCGGGAACACGCGCTGGATCCATCTCGCGTCGCGCGAGATCGAGCGCGTCCTCGAGGAGCTGCGCGAGTCGGGTCTCGGCCGCGACGTCGAGGTCGCCGCCGTGGCCCGCGAGTGGGGCGTGCCCGAGGCCGCCACGCTGTCGGAGCTGCTCGACTCGGCCCCGACCGGCACGTGGCGCGACGTCTTCGCCGAGCACCGCGCCGCGCTCACCGAACGCATGGCCGAGGTCTCGCAGCTCAAAGAGGCGAACGAGACGCACCTGCGCGCCGCCAGCCGCGCAGTGGACGAGACGCTCGCCGGACTCGAGTCCGGCACAGGCGAGTACACCACGGGCGGTGGGCGGGTCCGCGAGGACACCGCGCGCATCGTCGACCGGGAGATGTGAGGACGCAGATGTCGACATTCAGCGGGTTGGGGACGGCCGCGAGCGCGCTCGCCGCGGCGCGGCGCGGCATGGACCTCGCGGGACAGAACGTCGCCAACCAGCTGACCCCCGGCTACACGCGGCAGCGGCTCGAGACCTCGGCGGTCGCGCCGCCCGCGGGTGCGACCCGGTTCGGTCCGATCGCCGGCCAGGGCGTCTCCGTCGACGGCATCGCGCGACTGGGCGATGCCGTGCTCGACGCGCGCGTTCGCGACACGCTGGCGGCATCCGGGTACTGGTCCGCTCGTGCGCAGGCCGCGGTGCGCGCCGAGGCCTCGCTCGCCGAACCGGGCAAGAACGGTCTGGCCGACCAGCTCTCGCAGCTGTGGACCGCGTGGCAGGACCTGTCGAACGCTCCCGACTCCACCGCGGCGGCCGCCGCGGTCGTGACGCGCGGCGAGACCCTCGTGGCGCGCATCGCCGACGGGTACCGCTCGGTCGCCGAGCAGTGGTCGTCGGCGCGCGACGCCGCCGAGCTGACGGTCGATCAGATCAACGCCGCCGCCGCCGAGATCGCCGAGCTCAACGCCGGGATCCGCGAGGTCGGCGTCGCGGGCGGCTCAGCCAACGAGCTCATCGACCGGCGCAACCTGCTCGCGCAGACCGTCTCGCGACTCTCCGGCGCCGTCGGCACGGTCGAGTCCGACGGCACCCTCACCCTGCGGGTCGACGGGAACGCCCTCGTCTCGGGCACGCGAGCCCGTGAGCTCGAGGTCACCGGTCCCCGCTCCATCGGCGCGGACGAGCCGGTCGTGCTCGCCTGGCGTGAGCCCGGTGCTCCGCCCGTCGGGGTCTCCAGCGGCGAGCTGGCCGGCACCCTGTCGGTGCTCGCGCCCGCCGACTCCGGCGGAGTGCTGGCGGGGCTCGCGGCGTCGTACAACGACCTCGCGGCATCCCTCGCCACGACGGTGAACGCGCAGCACCGGCTCGGGGCGACGGCGTCGGGCGCCGCGGGAGGAGACTTCTTCGCCCTCGCGGCCGACACGCCCGCCGCGCTCGGACTGAGCGTCGTGCCCCGCGGCCGCGACGACCTGGCGATCGCCGCTCCCGGCTCCGGCGCTCTCGACGGCGGCAATGCCGACGCGCTGTCGGGCATCGGGAAGCGGACCGACGGACCCGACGCGCTGTGGAGCGATGTCGTCTCGCGTCTCGCGGTCGCCACCGCCGCCGAATCGGGACGCGCCGCGCGCGCCGAGACGACGGCGGTCGCCGCGGCGGCCGCGCAGCAGTCGGTCGCGGGCGTCGACAACGATGAGGAGACCATGAGCCTGCTGACCTATCAGACCGCCTACCAGGCGGCGGCGCGCGTGCTCACCGCCGTCGACGAGGCCCTCGACATCCTCATCAACCGCACCGGCCTCGTCGGCCGCTGACACCCGGAGCGCCATGATCAGCCGAGTCACATCGCAGACGCTCGCGCAGTCCGCCCTGCGGAACCTGCAGTCGGGCCTGAACGACCTCTCTCGCCTGCAGAACCAGGCGACCTCGCAGCGGGCGTTCGCCGCTCCGTCCGACGACCCGGCCGCCGCGTCGGCCGCGCTCGACCTCCACGCGGCCCAGCACCGCAACGCCCAGTACGCGCGCAACATCGGCGACGGCCTCACCTGGGTGACGACCGTCGACAACGCCATCTCGGCCTCGACGTCACTGCTCGGGCGTGCGCGCGACCTCACCCTGCGCGGCGCGAACTCGGGGGCGCTCGACGCCAACGCGCGCGAGGCGATCGCGCTCGAGCTCGAGACCATCGCCGATGAGCTCTTCGCCCAGGCGAACACGACGCTGCTCGGGCGCTCGGTCTTCGCCGGCACTACGGAGGGCAGCGCCTTCGCCGCCGACTTCACGTTCGCGGGGGTGCCGGGCAGCGAGGTGCGCCGACGCGTCGCCGATGGCGAGACGGTGCGCGTCGACGCGAGCGGCGCGGAGGTGTTCGGCTCGGGCGAGGACTCGGTCTTCGCCCTCATCGGATCGATCGTCGCCGATCTGCGGGGCGGAGCGGACGTCCGCGGGCGCATCGACCAGATCGACGACCGCATGAACGCGATGCTGGGGGTGCAGGGCACGGTGGGGGCGAGGCAGAATCAGATCATGCGAGCCAAAGACGCGGCGGCCGACGCGACGGTGTCCCTCGAGGCGCAGCGCGCGGCGGTCGAGGACATCGACACGGTCGAGGTGCTCGTCGCTCTGAAGTCGCAGGAGCTCGTCTACCAGTCCGCCCTGGCCGTCACCGCCCGGGTGATGCAGCCGACGCTGATGGACTTCCTCCGATGAGTGCGCTCGCGTTCGTGGCCCCGCCGCCCGGCCTGTCTCCGCACACGGCGTTCACCCTCGACGAGGTGGCGGGCGGCGGAGGCCTCTATACGCTGACGGCGGCCGACGATCCCGGGGTCCGGCTGTTCGCCGTCGACCCGGGTGCCGTCGTCGATGACTACGCGCCGACGCTCTCCGACGCGCACGTCGCCGACCTGGGACTGACCGAGGCGGCGGATGCCCGTGTGCTCGTGGTGGCGCGGATGACCGACGAGGGCATCGGCGTGAATCTCCTGGCGCCCGTCGTGATCAACCGGCGCACCGGTGTCGCGGCCCAGGTCATCCTCGAGGGGCAGGACCTGCCCGTCCGTGCTCTGCTGAGCTGAGCCCGGGCCGGCTTCAGGCCACCGCGCGCGCCGGGGCGGCGTGCGGGAGCGGCGACGCCGACCCGGCGGCATCCGCGTCGATCGCCGCGAGGTAGCGCGGCTTGTGGCCCGTGCGGATCCCGGTCGCGCTCGGCTTGTTCTCGTAGACGCCCGCCGCCCAGTTGCCCTCGACGAGCACCGGTCCGGTCGGCGAGACCGCGATGTCCCAGCCGACGTAGCGCACCTGCGGCACGACGCGCGCGAGCCGGTCGACGAACTCGAGGACCTCGTCGAACATCGGCAGGCGGAAGTCGGCGATGCGGATGCCGCTGTCGGGATGCGTCGGGTACACGCGGTCGTTCGAGTCGTAGCCGTCGCCCGTCGCTCGACCGGTCTCGTCGAGCATCGCGTAGAAGCCGCCGAAGGCGTTCTGGTCGCTGACGGCTCCCCGGCCGAACTTCTGGGCCATCGCGAGCACGTGCGTCCGCTCGCCGTCGAAGTACGTCGTCACGCGCGTCGTGTTGACGGTGCCGGCGCAGAGGGCGGCGAGCTCGTCGTGCTGGCGGATGACCTCTTCGATGAGCGTCTCGCCGCGGTCGAGCAGTCCGCGGTGGAACCGCGACCAGTCGGTGACGTCGCGGGCGAGGTAGCGGTGCACGCCGAGTCCCGCGCGTCCCATCGGCTCCTTCGTGACGATCGTGCCGTGGCGCAGCGCGAAGGCGCGCACGTCGTCGGCGTTGTCGTCGGTCACGACCATCCACTCGCGCTGCAGGTGCGGGGCGAACGTGCCGTTGAAGGCGATCTTGTCGTGGAAGAGGTGCCGGTACGCCGGATCGTCGAACCGCACCGCGAGGCGGTGCGAGACGGGGCTGGTCATGTAGGTCGCGCGCTCGGCGCGGGTGAGCATCGCGAAGTCGTAGTCGATGTAGTCCTGGAACCCGACGCCTCGCACGCCGGCCTGCCAGAGCATGTCGACGACGACGCCGAGCGTGCTGCGACCGTGCCGCCGGCCCGCACGTCGCGCGCGGGCGACGAGGCTGCTCGGGTTCACGCGTCGCGCCCGCTCCCACAGGAAGGGGAGTCCGGGCGTCAGGGTTCGGGGGGATGTCATCGGGTTCCTCGTCAGTTCTCTCAGGCGCGTTCCCGCGGTGCGCCCGCGACGGCGATGGGCCCTGCGTCGGGCGGCGCAGGACCCACCGTCGCGAGGCTTACCGGAGCAGCTGGAGCACGCCCTGGTTGGCCTGGTTCGCCTGCGCGAGCATGGCGGTGCCCGCCTGCGACAGGATGTTCGCCGCGGTGTACTTGACCATCTCGGCCGCCATGTCGGTGTCGCGGATGCGGCTGTTGGCCGCCGACAGGTTCTCCGCCGACACGTTCAGGCTGTTGATGGCCGACTCGAAGCGGTTCTGCGACGCACCGAGGCTCGACCGGGCGGTCGAGATCGCGTTGATCGCGGCGTCGATCGTGTCGACCGTGCCGCGTGCGGCCGCGTTGTCGGTGATCACGAAGCCGGCGCCGACGGCGGTGCCGTCTGCGGAGGCGAGCGTGCCGACGGCGGTCGCGACATCGGCCAGGTCGATCGTGATCGCGTCGTTGTCGGTGCCGCCCGCGCCGACCTGGAACGTCAGCTCCCCGCCCTTGAGCAGGTCGATGCCGTTGAAGTTGGTCGACTCGGCGATACGGCGCAGCTCGAGGCTGAGCTCACCGGCCTCCTTGGTGATGGCGGCGCGCGAGTTGTCGTTGTTCGAGCCGTTGCCGCCCTGGACAGCCAGGTCGCGCATGCGCTGGAGGATCGAGTGGACCTCCGTCAGGGCGCCTTCCGCGGTCTGGATGACCGAGATGCCGTCCTGAGCGTTGCGCGAAGCCACGTTGAGCCCGTTGACCTGAGACTTCAGGCCTTCCGAGATCGCGAGGCCGGCGGCGTCGTCCGCGGCGCGGTTGATGCGCAGACCGCTCGAGAGCTTCTCGAGCGACTTCGACACATCGTTCTGCGTGCTGGACAGGTTGCGGTAGGCGTTGAGCGCGCCCACGTTGGTGGCGATCTGCATTCCCATGGTTCATTCCTCCGTGATTGGGATGAGCGGGAGCCCGTCCTGGGCTCCCGGAGTCCGTCCGTGGACTCCTGGATGCCTCTATCGACCGCTCATCGTCATCGGTTAGGCGGGTACGCTGACCCGGTGAGCCTGCTCGAGATCCGTGGTGCCGCGCTGCGGCGTTCCGGGCGTGAGCTGTGGAGCGGACTCGACCTCACCGTCGAGCCGGGTGAGCTCATCGCGGTGCTCGGCCCGAGCGGTTCGGGCAAGACGACGCTGCTGCGCGCGATCCTCGGGCTCGAGCGGTTGAGTGAGGGATCGATCACGGCGCTCGGCCGGCCCGTCAAGCACAAGGGCAACCGGTCGATCGGCTACCTGCCGCAGGCGCGCCCGCTGCCGCGCGACACCGCGCTGCGCGCCCGCGACCTCATCGCCCTCGGCGTCGACGGGCACCGCTTCGGTCTTCCGCTGCCGCGCAGGCGCGACCGCGAGCGCGTCGACCGCCTGCTCGACGGTGTGGGGGCGACGGCGTTCGCCGACCGCCCGGTCGGCGTGCTGTCGGGCGGCGAGCAGCAGCGCCTGCGCGTGGGACAGGCCCTCGCCGACGATCCGCAGCTGCTGCTGTGCGACGAGCCGCTGACGAGCCTCGATCTGGCGAACCAGCAGGCCGTCGTCGGGCTCATCGACCAGCATCGGCGCTCCGGCGCCGGGGTGCTGCTGGTGACGCACGACATCAACCCCGTGCTCGGCAAGGTCGACCGCATCCTCTACATCGCGAACGGCCGTTTCACGCTCGGCACCCCGAAGGAGGTGCTGACCTCGCCCGTCCTCACCGACCTGTACGGCGCCCCGGTCTTCGTGCTGCGCGCGGGCGACCGACTGGTCGTCGTCGGCGCCCCGGACGCCGACGCCTCGCACCACCACCACGACCACGGAGACCACGCATGAACTGGGCCGACGTCTGGGAGGCGATGTTCGGCGGGCTCCCCGTCTACGGCGACATCCTCGCGCTCGTGCAGAACTCCGTGTGGGCGGGAGCCGTCCTCGGGCTCGTGGGCGGGCTCATCGGCGTCTTCGTGCTGCAGCGCGACATGGCCTTCGCCGTCCACGGCATCAGCGAGCTCTCCTTCGCGGGAGCCGCCGCCGCGCTGCTGATCGGCGTCGATGTCGTGACGGGATCGATCGTCGGGTCGATGATCGCCGCGGCTCTCATCGGGTGGCTCGGCTCTCGGGCGCGCGACCGCAACTCGATCATCGGGGTGCTCATGCCGTTCGGCCTCGGCCTCGGCATCCTCTTCCTCTCCCTCTACGACGGCCGCAGCGCCAACCGCTTCAGCCTGCTGACCGGTCAGATCGTGTCGGTGCAGTCGGGCCAGCTCGGATGGCTCATCGCCATCGGAGCGTTCGTGCTCATCGCCCTCCTGCTGATCTGGCGCCCCCTGCGCTTCGACTCGCTCGACCCGCAGTCCGCCGCGGCGCGCGGCGTGCCCACCGTCGCGGTGTCGCTCGGGTTCATGCTGCTGCTCGGTCTCATCGTCGCCGTCGCCGTCCACATCATCGGTGCGCTGCTCGTGATGGCGCTGCTCGTCACACCCGCCGCCGCGGCCGTGCGGGTCGCGACCGGGCCGCTCGCGGTGCCGCTGCTGGCGGCCCTGTTCGGCGTGGTGTCGGCCGTCGGCGGCATCCTGCTGGCGGTTGCCGGAACGCTGCCGGTGAGCCCCTACATCACCACGATCTCGTTCACGATCTACCTGGTGTGCCGCATCGTCGGCGCCCGCCGAGGCCGGGTCCTGCGCACCCAGCCGATGCCGAGGCGCGCCGAGTAGACTCGCCGCCATGGCTCAGCGGAACACCTGGCAGCGCGAGCGCGTGCGCACGGCGCTGTCCGATGCCCGCGGGTTCGTCTCGGCCCAGGACCTCCACGCGTCGCTGCGCGACGACAACACCGGCATCGGGTTGGCGACGGTCTACCGTGCCCTCGCGACCCTGGCCGCCTCCGGTGAGGCCGACCAGCTGCAGAGCCCCGACGGTGAGGCCATCTACCGCGCCTGCTCGAGCGACGGCCATCACCACCACCTGATCTGCCGATCGTGCGGCCTCACGGTCGAGATCCAGGCGTCGGATGTCGAGGAGTGGGCGCACCGCACCGCTGCCGCCAACGGCTTCACGCAGGCTGAGCACATCGTCGACATCTTCGGCGTCTGCGCCGCGTGCTCCGCGGCCCGAGCCGATGAGAAGCGTGGCGGGGCCTAAGACCGCACGGCTCGCGCCCTCTCCCGCGACGCGTTCGGCCGTCGCGCTCGGGATCGGCGCGGCCGTCGTCGCTGTTCTCGTCGCGGTAGCCGCGCTCACCCCCGGGCCGTCCCTGCCGACGCGGGCTCAGGACGGGGTCACGCTCGGGCTCAGCGTTCTCATCGAGTCGTTGCCCTTCGTGCTGCTCGGCGTCGTGCTGTCGATCGTCGTGCAGGTGTGGGTGCCGCCGGGAGTGATCGAACGCTGGATGCCGCGGCGCGCCTGGGCCCGCCGCGCCGTGCTGTCGCTGCTGGGGATGCTCATCCCGGTCTGCGAGTGCGGCAACCTGCCGTTCGCGCGGGGCCTCATGATCCGCGGGTTCTCGGTTCCCGAGACGATGACCTTCCTCATCGCGGCCCCGATCGTGAACCCCATCGTCATCATCACGACCCACCAGGCGTTCGGGTTCGACGACGGCATCCTCATCGCCCGGCTGCTCGGCGGATACGCCGTCGCGAACCTCATCGGCTGGCTGTACTCGCGGCATCCCGATCCCGACGGCCTGCTGACCGATCGGTTCCTGGCGGCGTGCGAGCTCGCCGCCGAGGACCCGGGCGGCAAGGGGCGCCGGAGCCTCGCGCAGTTCGTCGTCGAGCTCCGAGCCGTCATGCCCGCCCTCGTCCTCGGTTCGGCGATCGCCGGCGCCGTGCAGGTGCTGGTGCCGCGCGACACGCTGCTCGCGATCGGGTCGAACCCGGCCCTGTCGATCCTCGCGATGATCCTGCTCGCGATGATCGTGTCGATCTGCTCCAACGTCGACTCGTTCTTCGCTCTGTCGTTCGCGTCGACCTTCACCCCCGGGTCGATCGTGGCATTCCTGCTCGTCGGCCCGCTCGTCGACGTGAAGATGCTCGCGCTCATGCGCACGACGTTCCGCTCCCGCGTGCTCGTCGGGCTCGTCGTGATCGTCGTGCTGTTCGCGATCGCGGTCGGAGGGATGGTGAATCTCTTTGCCTAAGTCATCGGCCCTCCTGACCCGCCTGTTCGGAGTCGGGCTCGCCGCCGCCCTCGCCGCCATCACCGTCACCCTCGCCGTCACGGGCCGGATCGGGCTCTACATCAACCCGGAGTCGGCCTGGTTCGCCGTCGGGATGTCGGTGCTCGGGCTCGTCGGGACCGTCATCAGCTTCGCGCTGCCGCTCGGCGCCGAGGCCGATCACGGACACGACCACGGCGAGCTGCACGGTCACGGCCGCGCGCACAGTCACGAGCACGAGCACGAGCACGAGCACGAGCACGAGCACGAGCACGCTCATGCTCACGCTGCCGCCGCGCACGAGCATGAGAACGCCGACCACGATCGGCCTCACGCGGCTCCGGCCGCGCCCCCGGACGCGCTGCCGACCGCGGTGTCGACCGCAGCGCCGACCTCCCGTCGCGCCGCCCGTGCCGCGGCCCTCTCCGGCGACACCACCGCCCTCTCCGGCGACACCGCCGCGCCCGGTGCCGCCGTCGCGCCGGTGCGTCCGCGCCCCGATTGGCGTCTCGTGCTGGGCTCCGCGGCGGCGGGGACCGGCGGGCTGCTTGCGACGGGTATCGTCGCGGTGGCTCTCGTGACGCCGCCCGCGACCCTGTCGGCCGAGCTCGCGATGTCGCGTGACACCGGCACGCCGCCGCTGTTCCAGGGCGCCGACACGGTCGCCCTCGCGACGACGGGTGACACGTCGTCGTTCGGTGTCGGCGAGTGGGCGAGCGTCTTCGCGACGGCGACCAATCCGGAGGCCTTCGAGGGCGACGAGATCAGCCTGACCGGTTTCGTGACGCCGTCGAGCTCGGGGGGCTTCGGGCTGACCCGGCTCGTCATCACCCACTGCGTCATCGACGCTCAGCCCGCGAGCATCCCGATCGGGGAGTCCTCCGACATCCCCGCGACGGGGGAGTGGGTGACCGTCACCGGCGTCATCCGTGATCGCGACGGCACCCTCGTCGTCGAGGCGACCGGGGTGCAGACCGTCGACGAGCCCGAGGACCCCTATGAGTACTGACGGGACGGCCCGGACCTCGCGGCGCGGGCAGACGCGCGAGCGTCGATCGCGACGGTTCGTCGTCGCGATGGTCGCGGTCGTGGGTGCTCTCGCCCTCGTCGGCGGCACCAGCGCCGTGCTGACGACGGTGCAGGGGCCGCGTGCGACGTCGACGAGCGTCGACCCGCGGGCCGGGATCGAATCGGCGGGATCGCGGCTGATCGTGACGACGACGCAGTCGCTCGAGGAGATCGATCCCGCGCAGGTGCACATCGAGCCGGCCGCGGACTTCACCGTCGATACGTCGGGGCGGCAGATCGGCATCCGGTTCACTCTGCCGCTGCGTGACGCGACGGACTACACCGTGCGGATCGACGGCGTCCAGGGCCTGGGCGGGGGGCCGGCGGCCACGATCGAGGAGTCGTTCTCGACGCCGGCGCTGGAGACCTACATCCTGCAGCGCGGCGGCGCCGAGGACACCATCTTCCGCACGGGGCTCGACGGCGAGGACGCGGAACCCGTGTTCGCGGATCCGCACATCGAGGACTTCCGGGCGACATCGACCCATCTCGCCATCGTCACCGCCGACGACGAGGGCGTGTCGACGCTCATCGTCACCGACCGCGACGGTCAGGGTGCGCGCGAGCTCGCCCTGCCCGGACGTGGCTTCGTCACCAACCTGCAGACCGCCGATCGCGGCGATCTGATCGGCTACACGTATACCGACGCGGGAATCGGTTCGGCGGGTGGTCTCGAGAGCGCGTTGTTCACGGCGTCGCTCACCGATGCCAGCGCCGATGACGAGCCGGCGCAGCTGCAGTTCGCCGGCGGAGACGCGCGTGTCGACGACTGGCGGTTCGTGCCGGGGACGGATGCCGTGCTCCTGCTCGGCTTCGACGGTGCCCTGACGCTCGTCTCCGCCGCCGGCGGCGAACCCGTCTCGCTCGGCAACGCGATCACGATCGACGGTATCGCCCGCGGGTCGACGGAAGCCATCGTCCAGCGCGCCACCGGCCTCGTCGCGATCGATCTCGCGACGGCGGAGGAGCGGCCGTTGAGCGCCGCGGATGCCGCGGCCGGCGAGACCCAGTCGGTCACGGCGCTGCCCGGCAACGCCGACGAGACACTGCGCGTGCTCTCGCGGCTCGACGGGTTCACCGTGCTGTCGACGTCGGCAGCGGTCGTGGGCGCCGACGGTGCGACGCGTGACGTGTTCACGGTCGCCCCGGCGGATCTGCTGCTGCACACGTGCGTGTCGCCGAGCAGCCGGTACGCCGCCTTCCTCATCGCGCCCGACGCGGTCTCGAACCCGTACGACGCGTATGCGCTGCCGCTGCCCGAACGCGTGCAGACCCACATCGTCGACCTCGGCACCGGCGAGGAGGTGTCGGCGCTCAAGGGGTTCGACATCTCGTGGTGCCAGAGTGCGCCGCGGCCATGAGCATCGGCGGTGGCGTCGTGCCGCCCGGTTTCCATCCGGCCACGCGTGAGGAGCTCGTGCACCTTCCGGTGAAGGTCGCGCCCCGGCTGCTGGGCGGCCTGCTCGAGGTCGTGGTCGACGGGGCGCGGGTCGTCGCTCGGCTGACCGAGGTCGAGGCGTATCACGGCCGTGACACGGGCGACCTGCCCGACCCCGGGTCGCACGCGCGCATGGGCCAGACCGCGCGCAACGCCACGATGTGGGGCGAGCCCGGGCACCTCTACGTCTACCTCAGTCACGGCATCCATTCCTGTGTCAACGTCGTCTGCGGTCCGGCGGGAGTCGCGGGCGGTGTGCTGCTGCGCGCGGCGGAGATCGTCGAGGGCGCGGATGTCGCGCACGGGCGGCGTGCCGCGGCGCGGACCCACCGCGATCTGGCCCGCGGGCCCGGACGGCTCGGCGAGGCCCTCGGCCTCCGGCATCCGGCGCACGACGGCATCGATGCCGTCGTGCCGGTCGAGCGGGCCGGGGCCGTAGCTCGCCTGCTGCTCCGGGACGTCCCGGAACCCGACGTCCTGACCGGCCCGCGAGTGGGGGTTGCGGGAGTCGCGGGGACCGAGGCGTTCCCGTGGCGGTTCTGGATCGCCGGTGACCCGACGGTCTCGCCTTTCCGGTGGGGCCGCGGTGCGGCCGAGGCAGCGTTGCGCGGCCGCTGACACTTGACCGTGCCGCGTGACGGCGGGCCGGAGTCTCGCTGAAGCTGCGTTGCGCGCCGCTGACGCTCGACCGCGCCGCGTGACGGCGGGTCGAAGTCTCGCCGACGCTGCGTTGCGCGGTCGCTGCCGTTCGACCGCGCTGCGTGACTTCGGGCCGGATACCTGCCGACGCGGCACACAGCCGATGCCCTTGGTCGCGGCGCGGGCGCGGCGGAAGTCCCCTGGCGGGGCGGAAGTCCCCTGGCGCGGCGGAAGTGCCCTGGCGCGGTCGGATTCCCCGGCGCGTGCGGGAGCACCCTGACGCGTCCGGCGCGACGCAAAGGGAAACCGTCAGAACGGCGGGGCTGCCCCCGGTGGCGTGCCGGGGCCACCTGGCGACCGGGATGGCGGGCCAGAGCGGGAGGGCGATTTCTCGTCGTCGGCTGGATCGGGTGGAACCGTCAGAGTGAAGACGACGAGGGGCGGTGGTGCGTCTTCGCGATAGATCCGTCCGGTGGGTGAGGTCCATACGAGCCGGCCGCCGGGGAGTTGTCGTACCTGCCATCGGGTGTGGTGTTTGACGTCGTGGTGTCTTTTGCAGAGGTTCGCGAGGTTGCACACGTGGGTGACCCCGCCGTCGGATGCGGCGATGGTGTGGTCGAGTTCGCAGCGGATGGCGGGTTGTCGGCATCCGGGGAACCGGCAGTGCCGGTCCCGCGCCCGCAGTAGCCTGATCATCGCGCTCGTGGGCCGGTAGCTGTCGCATTCGAGCACCGTCCCGGTGACGGGGTGGGTGAGCAGCCGGTCCCACGAGGTCGCGTTGCCGGCGAGCTCGCGGGCGGTGGCGGCGTCGATGGGGGAGCGCCCGGCTAGATCGGCGGGCCCGTCGTCTTGCCCCATGAGCGTGAGCGCGGAGACGGCGACCTGGACGTGCGCGCGGATCGCCCCGAGTGTCCCGTTCCCGTCGCCCGTGGCGGTCGGGTCGAGGGTGGGCGTCCCGGCGAGGAGGAGGTCGCTGAACACGTCGGCGCGGACTTGGTCGATCGTTCGGGCATCGTCGACGAACGAGGACACGTCGCCGTGGGTGGGGTCGACCATCCCGTCGGCGCCGGCCGCGTCCGGGTTGAACAGGGCGTCAGCTCTCCCCGCGTCGGTACTCGCGGCGGCATCGCCCCCGGCGCCCGCCCCTGCGCTCGCAGCGTCAGCCTGTGCCCGTGCGTTGATGATCTCCCGCGCCTGCCGCGTGAGCCGGTCGACGATCCCGTCGGCGATGACGGTCGGCAGCGTCGCGATGAGATCCGACATCCCATCCGAACTGGGCTGCACCCGCACGCACCGTCCCGCGGCGGCTTCCTCGTGCCGCTCGGTGAACGTCCGCGGGTGCATGCGCTCCGCGATCATCCGCAACGCCTCCAGCACCCGGTTGGGCCTTTCGCCCTCGCACCGTTCGACCGCGACCCGTTCGAACTCCGCCCGATCCGCCACGGGCACGAGGCACCCGACCTCCTGGATGACCCGCACGTGGCCGCGGACGATGCGCCCGGCCTCCCACGCCGCCATCGTCACCGGGTAGTTCTCGACCAGATCGCGGGCTTCATCTATCCGGCGCTGCAGCGTCCGGTCGGTCGTGACGAACACTCCGGCGAGCTCGGCGGCGATCCCGCGCAACGCCATCTCCCGCGCCTTGACCTTCTCCGACGCCCCGGCAGCCTGCTTCTCGGCGAGAACCCCCGCCGCGGCGAGCACCCGAACCTCACGAATCTGACCGGCCCGAACGACATCCGCCGCCCCCTCGGCATCCGCGACGAGCGCCGCGAGGACGTCGACGTCACCGTCGCTGCCCATCCCGCTACCGAGCCCGTCATTCGAATGCATGTTCTAATGTTGCCATGGGCCTCCGACATCGCGCCCGACTATCCACAGGGCGCCGCGGGACCCGAAACTCATTCGAAGTTCACCTCGCCGCCGCGTCCGTCGTCGCCGTCCCAGGCCCGCGACCCGCCGCCCGCGCGCCCCGTCACCGTCAGTCCCAGCGTTCGACGACGGCGAGGTCGCCGGCGACCGCTCCGCCGCGGCGTGCCTCCGCGAGTGTCGCGAGCGAATCCGGACTGTCGACGAAGTGGAGCGCGCACGGGCCCACCGCCCGCTGCCAGTCGTCGGCGAAGGCGCGGATCCGCGGCCCCGACATCCCGAACGCCGTCGGCACCGGCAAGAACTGCGCCGCGCTCGATCGCGACGCTCGCTTCAGCAGCCATCGCACGAGCGGAGTCCGTCCGCCGGCATCCACCTGCAGCAGGAATCGCGGTGTCCGCACCGGACCGAGCAGCTCCGCCATCGCTCCGGCGAAGACGCGCTGCTCGTCGGGGGAGGCGTTCCGCAGGCGCAGTTCGAACTGCTGGATGCCGCTGGCATCCGTCGGCCGTTCGACGATCACCTCGGGCGTCGCGGCTTCGCTCAGACGCCCGGAACGCTGCAATGCGGCCACGACGATGCCCGCGATGCGGCGGTACAGCTCCGGCGCTTCGGCGTGCGCGCGCCGGGAGCGCCACCAGGCGCGGGCGAGCGGCATCCCCACGGCGAGGGTGGCGACCAGCACCGCCGCTCCGACCGCGAGCCCCGCGAATCCCGCCACGCCCGCGCCCACGCCGCCCGCCGCGCCTGCGCCGCCCGCGATCATGAGAGCGAGCGACGCCGTGGCGACGACGCCCGCGGCGGCAGTTCCGGCTCCGAGCGCGGCATCCGCTCGTCCCCGCGTCCGGAACGTCGGCTCGTGCGTGCGCCGCGCGACGGTCGCGTCGATCGACTCCCGGTCGAGGTAGTCCTCGCCGACGCGCCAGAGCGCGCGCGTGCGCTCGCGCGACTCGACGATCGTCAGCCCATCGAGTTCTCGCGCCGAGGGCCGGCCCGACGCGAGCAGACGGCGCTGATCAGCCGTCAGCACACCCGGGACGCCGCGGACGATGCGACGAGGATCGTCGCGGTGCACACCCCAGAGGCGCTCGTGCTTGCGCCCCAGCCGCGACAGGTCGGGGGACGCGTCGATCGGCGACGACGGCGGGAGCATCGCCGTCACGGTCCAGATGTGCGCGACCTTCTCCGGCCAGTCCGGGTCCAGCCGCAGCGCGCGCCCGCGCAGCTGCTGGGTCGCGGGGGCCGTCGCCACCGACGACAGGTCGATGAGCGTATTGACCGCCGGGCAGTCCCATCCCTCGCCGAACAGTCCGCGCGTTCCGACGATGACGTCGAGCTCGCCGCGCGCCAACAGGATCGAGGCGGCGCGGACGAAACCCGCGGCGCCGACGCCCGGTGCAGAGATCTCGGACACCCCTGGATCATCGGGCGCCGCGACCGCGGCGATCGATGGCGGCGATGCCCCCTCGGCGCCGAGGGCGGCCGCCCACGCCGAGAACAGCGACTCGACGTGACGCGTCGCGATGCGCGTCGTCGATCCGGTCACCAGGGCGCAGCGCAGGTCGGCGGTCGCGGCGTCCGTCACGAGGACGTCGAAGGTCCGCATGGCGCCCGCCCGCCCGATCAGTCCGCCGTGGCGGTTGCCGTGCTCGCTGAAGTCCGAGACGACGAGGGCGCGCAGACGCGATCCGATCCGGTCTCGTTCGAGCCGCAGGATGTCGCAGACTGCTCGGTCCTTCGACAGCGAGGAAGCCAGCATGGTGTCGATCGGGTCGCGCGTGCGGCGCAGGCCCCGGTCGGTCAGCGAGAGGCCGAAGTCGGCGAGGGTCGCCCGGATCCGCTCCCACCGTTCCCGGGCGGCCGGATCGGGGAGGATGCGGTCGAGCGCGAACCGGCCCAGCAGCCGCAGCGACTCCTCGGTCGTCGGCGTGCGCCGCGCCGCGACCGGAAGGCGATCGACGAGCGGGTGATCGGGATGGACCGTCGCGAGCATCGCCGCGGCAGCCTCGGATCCGGCGAAGTCATCGGCGAACGCCCGCGACAGCCGGATGTCGGCGCGGTCCTTCTCCGCACCGCGCGCGGGCGGGGGAGGGGGTGGCACGAGGGGCGCGGCCGGCGACTCGCCGTCGCCGGCGGCATCCGTCGACGGCTGGAGCATCCTCACGAGGTGATCGGCCCCGTCGCCGTGCGCGAACGTCGAGCGGAGGAGCACCTCGAGCCCCGTCGCTGCTCCCGTCAGGAATGCGAGCTCGTCCGTCGTCGGCTCGACGAACCGCACGTGTTCGCGGTAGGGAGCGAGATTGCCCTCGCGGACGACCGCGGGGATCGGAACCTCGTAGTCGACGTCCCCGAGAAGTGACGTGTAGTTGTCGTAGGCGTTGCCGTCGTCGGGAGAGGGGAGCGTGGCGGTCAGGCCGATGACGAGCGGGGAACGCCCCGCTGCGCGCAGCCGTGCCACGAGCGCCGCGACCACGAGCGCCCAATGGTCGAGCAGGTGATGGCACTCGTCTAGCACGACGGTGTCGACGCCGTGGTCGACGAGGCGCTCGATCAGCGCGCGAGCATTCGGATGCAGCGCGCGCGACAGCGCGTCCGGGTCCTCCTGAGCGATGCGGCGCCGCAGCGTGCGGGAGCGCCGCGCGATCCCGGCTGCGTACGCGCGGCGGTTGCCCGAGCGGAGAGCGTCGAGCCAGGCGGATGCCGCATCCGTCGACCGGCCGTCCGCCTCGAGCTCGTGCCGCCAGCGCTCGTGCGCCAGCGCGGCGAGGGGGTTCTCGCCGTCGAGCACGCTGAGCGACTGGTAGGTCAGCGCGGTCAGCTCGCTCGGGGCGTCGCCGGCGGTCGAGACATCGGCGGCGTCCGGTGCCAGGCGCCGCGCCTCGGCGGCCCACTGGTCGCGGATCGTGATCGTCGGAGCGAGGACGAGCGTCCGGGTTCCGCGCCGCATCGCCAGCAGGAGGCCGAGCAGAGTCTTGCCCGAGCCCGGCGGTGCGACGATGTGCAGCGGGTCCGGGCCGGAGGCATCCACGCGTTCGAGCGCATCGGCCTGGTAGTGCCGCAGTCTTCCGTGGAAGACCCAGCGCCGAAGGGGAGCATCGACCTCCGGCGGCATAGCGGCAGTATGTCAGACCTCGCCGACGCGGCATCCCGGCGCCTCCGGACGGGGCGCACGGTCAAGGCGACACGCCGCCGCGTGCTAGACTGACTGTTTGTCTGCGCGCACTCCAGCACGCAGTACGTACCCACTCCCCATCACATGCCCGAAACGGCCGGATGAGGCGCGGGTGCAGACAAGGGATCTTGGGTGGCACCGTCCGGTGTCACGGTACTAAGGAGAATCACTATGGCAGCAGTGTGCCAGGTGACCGGAGCAGTTCCCGGCTTCGGTCACAACATCTCGCACTCGCACCGCCGGACGAAGCGCCGCTTCGACCCGAACGTGCAGAAGAAGACCTACTACGTTCCTTCGCTCGGTCGCAAGATCACGCTGAACGTGTCGGCTAAGGGCATCAAGGTCATCGACGCCCGCGGCATCGAATCGGTCGTGAAGGACCTCATCGCGAAGGGTGTGAAGCTCTAATGGCGAAGAAGGCTCAGGACGTCCGTCCGATCATCAAGCTCCGTTCGACCGCCGGTACGGGGTACACCTATGTGACGCGCAAGAACCGTCGCAACAACCCCGACCGCATCGTGCTGAAGAAGTACGACCCGGTGATCCGCAAGCACGTCGAATTCCGAGAGGAGCGCTGATCTCATGGCTAAGAAGAGCAAGATCGCGCGCAACAACCAGCGTGAAGAGGTCGTCGCCCGCTACGCCGAGAAGCGTGCCGAGCTGAAGAAGACCCTCGTCGACCCGAACGCGACCGACGAGGCCCGCGAGGCCGCCCGCGTCGGCCTGCAGAAGCTCCCGCGCAACGCGTCGCCGGTTCGCGTCCGCAAGCGCGACGCGATCGACGGTCGCCCCCGTGGACACCTCTCGAAGTTCGGCATCTCGCGCGTCCGCTTCCGCGACATGGCGCACAAGGGCGAGCTGCCCGGTGTGACCAAGTCGAGCTGGTAAGCGGCCTGCAACACAGCGCCGAAGCCCCCGCCCCGATTCGTCGGGACGGGGGCTTCGTCGTTCCCGGCCGTGCCGGGCTGTGCCCGGGCCGGAGTGTGCGGCGCAGTTCGGCTGTGCCGTCGGTGCCGTCGACAGGCTGAGCCCCGGGATCCGGCTGCTGCGGGGCGCGCGAGCCCCGCTGAGCCTGTATTCGGCACGCAGTCCGCCGGTTCGGGCCGCCGGTTCGGGCGCCTCGGCTCGGCTGGAGTTCGGCATGCCCCGCCGGCCCTGGCCCACCCCGGCCTTGCGCACCCCGACCCAGTCCGGCCCACCCCGGCCGTGCCTGGCTCACCCCGCCCCGGCCCGGGGCCGTGAACAGGCTGGGCGTCGCCACAACCGTCGGCGGGGCCCACCGGGTGGCTTCGAGCCTGCGTTCGGGACGGGTATCCGCGCCAACGGCTACGGTCGGAGCATGGACATCAGCTCGATGATCATGGGCGGCGCGATCGCGTCGGTGATGTGGATCGTCTTCGTGCCCTGGTCGAAGCTCCGGCGGTTGCGCGAGCTCGACGAGCGCACTGAGCGCGCGGACGGAGACTGACCATGCCGTTGGATCCGTTCTTCGCGGAGCGGCTGCGCACGCACCGGCGCTACCTCCTGCGGCAGGCCTGGCGTTCGGTCACGTCAGCGGTGGCCGAGCGGATGCCGCGGATCCCGCGATCTCCGGCCGCGGAGGGCGTACCGGGCACGGCCCCCAGCCCAGCCCCCGCCCCCGTCCCGGCCCCGGCCCCCACCCCCGCCCCTGCGAAGCCCGCGGGCAAGCGCCCGCTCACGCCGCGCGAGCGTCACCGCAAGGCCGCGCTCGCCTGGGACCGCCAGGAGCTCCGCACAGTCGGAACGCCGGGCCCCGCGATCGAGACGTCCGAGCACGTCGTCCCGGTGCCCGGCTACCCCGACGTGCGTGTGCGGGTCTACCGTCCGAGCACCCTCGTCGCCGGCGAGCC
This sequence comes from Microbacterium sp. Yaish 1, assembly GCF_002245215.1. Classification (GTDB taxonomy): domain Bacteria; phylum Actinomycetota; class Actinomycetes; order Actinomycetales; family Microbacteriaceae; genus Microbacterium. Next base: position 1,252,881 of record NZ_NPMR01000001.1, on the reverse strand, counting down.
CGCGCCCGCGTGCCTGGTCCTCGGCGGCGGCGCCTTCCGTATCGGCGGCATCGACTACCCGACGGCGGATGCCGCGTGCCGGCGCCGTGCCGAGGCATCCGGTGTCGTCCTCGTCGCGGTCGACTACTCGCTCGCACCCGAGCACCGCTACCCGACCCAGATCGAGCAGGCGTACGCCGCGTGGGAGTGGCTGCACGGCGAGGCGGCGACGCTCGGCGTCGACCCGGACCGCGTCGGCATCTCGGGGTCGTCGGCGGGCGGCAACATCGCGGCGGTCCTGACCCTCATGAACCGCGATCGGGCGCGGCTTCCCGTCGCGGCGCAGATCCTCGAGGTGCCGGTGACCGACCTCACGGGGCGATTCATCGATCTGCGCGCGACATACGCCCTCGGCATCCCGGCGTTCATCGCCGTGCGCGAGCTGGTCTCGGTCGCCCGCACGTATCTCGGCGACCGCTCGCGGGCGCACGAGTCCTACGCATCGCCGATGCGTGCCGACTCGCTCGCCGACCTGCCGCCGGCGGTGATCCTGACCGCGGAGTACGACCCGCTGCGCAGCGACGGCGCGGCTTACGCCGCGAAGCTGCGCCGCGCCGGCGTCGAGGCGAGCGCGACCCGGTATCTCGGGGTCACGCACGACACCCCGATCTTCGTCGGAGCGCTTCCCGCGGCACGGCGGTGGGAGGCCGAGGTCGTCGCGGCACTGCGCCGGATCTGACCGTCGAGCCGACCCCGGCGACCCCGCGCGGACGTCACATTGGTCCCACGGGCCCCGAAAACGGGCGACACGCCGGGTGAAAGCACCCCCGGATGCCGGTAAATCCGCGAAATTCCGCGGAATCCGCGTATATTCGGGACCGGTCGAACGACCAACCGCGGGACGCGAGTCCCCCGGGAACCACCCACGCTGTCGGCGGCGCGTCCGTCGTCCGCCGTCTGGAGGACAACCCTATGGCTGACAAGTCCATCACCAAGACCGAGCTCGTCGCGAGCATCGCCAGCGCCACCGGTCAGAGCCAGGCCGCCGTCTCGGGCGTGCTCGACTCGCTCTTCACGACCGTCTCCGAGGCCGTCGCCAAGGGCAGCAAGGTCTCGATCCCGGGCTGGATCGCCTTCGAGCAGGTCGACACCGCCGCTCGCACCGGCCGCAACCCGCAGACCGGCGAGGAGATCAAGATCGCCGCGGGCAAGCGCGTCAAGGTGACCGCCGGCTCGAAGCTGAAGGCCGCCGTCAAGTAATCGACGACGATTCACCGGAGGGGGATGCCGTACGGCATCCCCCTCCGTCGTTCCCGCCGCGCCCGCCTGGGACCTCGAGGCTGAGAGGCTGAGAGGCTGAGAGGCCCGGGGTGTCCGGCCGCCGTAGGCTGGTGGGGTGGAATCCCGAGCGCAGCGTCTCGCCGGACCGGCGATCCTCGCTGTGTCGGCTCTCATCGTCGTCCTCATCGGCCTCGCGGCCGGTGGCGGCGCCGCCCCGCTGCAGCTGCTCGACCCCGGACCCATCGTCCGGTGGGGTCTGCCGATCATCAAGCTGCTCGTCAATCTGGCGGCAGCCGGCATGGTCGGATCCCTCGTCGTGGCCCTGTTCGCCCTGCGCGCGGGGGAGCGCCCGTTCGAGACGGCCCTCGACACCGCGTCGATCTCGGCGGCGATCTTCACCGTCGCGAGCGCGGGCACCGCGTTCTTCACCTTCCTCAACCTGCTGGGCGCAGCCCCCAGTGCCAGCGCGGAGTTCGGCCAGCAGCTCGGCCGGTTCCTCGTCGACACCGAGGCCGGGCGCGCCTGGCTGCTGACGACGATCGCCGGCGCCGTGCTCACGGTGCTCACGTTCGCCGTCCGCGGCTGGACCTCGACGCTCATCGTCGGCATCCTCGCGGCGGCATCCCTCATCCCGATGGCGACCCAGGGGCACTCCGGCGAGGAGGCGAACCACAACATCGCCGTCACCGCGCTCGCCCTGCACATCGTCGCCGCCGCGGTCTGGCTCGGCGGCCTGCTGCTGCTCGTCATCATCCGGCCCGTCGTCGAGCGGGCCGACATGGTCGCGATCGTGTCGCGCTACTCGAGCATCGCGCTCGTCGCCTTCATCGTGGTCGCGGTCTCGGGAACGGTCCGCGCCGCCGTCGCGATCCTCTCGCCCGCCAACCTGCTCTCGCCATACGGCGCGCTGCTGCTTGTCAAGGTCGTCGCCCTCATCGCGATGGGCGTCCTCGGCGCCTCGTATCGCGGCCGGCTCATCACCAAGCTCGCCTCGTCGGGCGCGGCGCGGGTGTTCTGGCTGCTCGTCACCGTCGAGATCGTCTTCATGGGCATCGCGAGCGGAGCTGCCGCCGCGCTCGCGCGCACGCCTCCGCCCGTCGACACGACCCTTCCCGAGCAGCAGACACCGGCCCAGATCCTGACCGGCACCGTGCTGCCTCCCGAGCTGACGATCGACCGCTGGTTCACGATGTGGGATGTCGACCTGCTCTGGGTCTTCGCCGTCGGCTTCGGCCTGTTCTTCTACCTCGCCGGTGTCCGGCGCCTGCGCAAGCGCGGCGACCGCTGGCCGATCTACCGGACGGCGCTGTGGGTCTTCGGCCTGCTCCTGCTGCTGTGGGTCACCAGCGGGCCCATCAACGCCTACCAGGACTACCTCTTCAGCCTGCACATGGTCGGGCACATGCTGCTGTCGATGGCGATCCCGTTGTGCCTCGTGGCGGGGGCGCCGGTGACGCTGGCGGCCCGCGCCATCCGCAAGCGCGACGACGGGTCGCGCGGCGGGCGCGAGTGGATCCTCTGGGCCGTGCACACCCCGTTCTCGCGCGTCGTCACGCACCCGGCGTTCGCGTCGATCATGTTCATCGGCTCGCTGTGGGTCTTCTACTACACCGACCTGTTCCGCTGGTCGCTGTACGACCACATCGGACACGAGTGGATGGTCGTCCACTTCCTCATCTCGGGCTACCTGTTCGTGCTGTCGCTGATCGGCATCGACCCGGTGCCCTACCGGCTGCCGTACCCGTTCCGCCTCCTCACTCTCATCGCGGTCATGGCGATGCACGCCTTCTTCGGCATCGCGATCATGATGTCGTCGGGGATGTTCGCGGCGGAGTGGTTCGGGTCGATGGGCCGAACCTGGGGGCCGACGCCGCTCGAGGACCAGTACATCGGCGGCGGCGTCGCCTGGTCTGTGGGCGAGATCCCCACCCTGATCCTCGCGATCACGGTCGCGATCCAGTGGAGCCGATCGGATGACCGGATGCAGCGCCGCCGCGACCGTCAGGTCGACCGTGCCGGCGACACCGAGCTCGAGGAGTACAACGAGCGCCTCGCCGAGCTCGCCCGCCGCGACGCGGCGCGGAGCCGCTGACCGCGCTCAGCCCTGGTCGGCCGACACCTGGATGGATGCCGTGCCGTCGGGCAGGATCGTGATCGTGCCCGTCAGGAAGAACTCGACGTCCTCCGACACCTTGTTGAGCCGCCCGTCGTAGATCGAGCGGATGTCGACGTCGATGTGGGCGACGGCGCGGGTGCTCGGGATGGCCCACTGCGCGCCGTCCGGCACGACCTCGATCTTCGGGTTCTCCGCGATCGACCACTGCGGAGCGCCCTCGACGCGGTTGCGGACGAAGTACCCGAACGGGCACCCCGTCGGCTGCAGCACCTGCTGCGTCGCGCACGACGCGAGGAACTCGTCGACGCGGTCCTGCACGACCTCGACGAACTCCGGAGTCGGCTGGGTCTGCAGATCGACGGGGACCGCCTTCTGCGGAGCATCGGAGAGCACGGCCACCCCGGGCGTCTGCGCCGTCGGGGTGTCGACCGAGATCGAGTAGGCGCCGGGAGAGAAGACGAGCATCGAGACGGGCACGAGCGGGTCGGCATCCACGCCCTCGGGTGCGACCTGGCGGGTGTCGAGCTCGAAGCCGTTGACCTGGAACCGGGTGGCTCCTCGCACCGTGAGGTCGATCGCCGAGAGCGGGCTGTGGGCGAAGCGCCACGCCGGGGCGATGCCGATCCAGCCGTCCTGCTCGACGTCGAACTGGGTGCGGCCGCGGTGACCGTTCGCGAGGTAGGTCACGGTGATCTCGGTGACGTCGCCGCGTACGCGCTCGCCGATCACCGAGACGTCCGACAGGGGTGCGAGGGCAGCGCGGCGCAGCAGCACCTCGGATGTCGTCGTCGGCAGTTCCGCCGCGGCGAGTTCGGCCGAGTCCATCGCGACGCCCGGCAGGCGCAGCGCGTCGGCGGCGCTGCCGCTGCTCAGCAGCGACAGGTAGCGCTCGACGAATGCCGCGGGACTGTAGAGCGTGCGGTAGACGGCGACACCGCCGACACCCAGCGCACCGAGTGCGAGCACCGAGAGGAGCCCGATCGCTGTGAGGTCGAGGGCGAGCCGGCGACCGCTGCGTTCGCCGCGCCGGCGACCCCGCCCCGGGCGGCGGACGCCCTCGGGCGCGCTCGACTCATCGTCGCCGGTCGCGGCGTCCGGAGTCGTCTGCGCCTCGTGCACAGCACAAGTCTAGGAAGGCTCACCTGTGGCTACCATGAATCGGTGACCTTGCCGCCTCTCTCCGCTGAGCAGGAGGCACTGTTCCGCCGGATCGAGACGACCCGCGACCACGTCTTCGTCACGGGGCGAGCCGGTACCGGCAAGTCGACGCTGCTGCAGCACCTCGCGTGGAACACCGACAAGCAGATCGCCATCTGCGCCCCGACGGGCGTCGCCGCCCTCAACGTCGAGGGGCAGACGATCCACTCCCTCTTCCGGCTGCCGATCGGTCTCGTCGCCGACAGCGAACTCGAGCAGTCCGAACCGACGCGCCGCATCCTCAACGCGATCGACACGCTCGTCATCGACGAGATCTCGATGGTCAACGCCGATGTGATGGATGCGATCGACCGGTCGTTGCGTCAAGCCCGCCGGCGGCGCTCCGAGGCCTTCGGCGGCGTGCAGATCGTCATGTTCGGCGATCCGTATCAGCTCTCGCCGGTGCCGCCGCGCGGCGACGAGCTGAAGTACATCCGCGACCATTACCGCTCGTTCTGGTTCTTCGACGCGCAGGTGTGGGCGGGGCCCAAGGCGGATGCTGGCGCGATCCGCTCGGACGGGCTGCTCGACCTCGGACGCGTCGGTGCTCCGCTGCACATCGCGGAGCTCGGCGAGATCCACCGTCAGGCGGACGCGGGCTTCAAGGAGATGCTCAACGCCGTCCGGTACGGCGTCGTCACGGCGGACATCGCCGCGGCCCTCAATGCGGCGGGAGCCCGCACGCCGCCGCCTCCCACCGGCGACGAGCCGCCCGTCATCACTCTCGCGACGCGCAACGATGCCGTCAACCGCATCAACCAGCGGCATCTCGACGCCCTCACGGGGCCGGTGCAGACGGCGAAGGCCGACGTGAGCGGCGACTTCGGGCGGGGCGAGACGTCGTACCCGGCCGACCCCGAGCTGCAGCTGAAGGTCGGCGCCCAGGTGATGTTCCTCCGCAACGACGTCGCGGGCTACGCCGGTGACGGCCCGCGCTGGGTCAACGGCTCCATCGGAACCGTCACCCGCATCGCCGGGTCATCGGTCCGCGTGGAGCTCGACGGTGAGGAGCACGACGTCGAGCCCGCCGTCTGGGAACGGTTCCGCTACGCGTACGACCCGGGCTCGCGCAAGCTGACCCGCGAGATCGTGGCGGAGTTCACGCAGTTCCCGCTCCGGCTGGCCTGGGCGGTGACGATCCACAAGTCGCAGGGCAAGACCTACGACCGCGCGATCGTCGACCTCGGGTCGGGCGCCTTCGCGCCGGGGCAGACCTATGTCGCGCTCTCGCGGCTGACCTCGCTCGACGGGCTCTACCTGTCGCGACCGCTCCGCCCCAGCGACATCCTGGTCGACCACGACGTGCGGCGTTTCATGGCCGCCGTCCGCGCCGCCGGCATGTGAGAGGCGCCGTCACGCCCCGCGGGAATCAGGCGACGACGGATGCCGCGCGCGCGGCCTTCGCGTCGGCGAGGTCGGTGAACAGGTCGGTGTTGAACTGGTACGCGACGAGCACCTCGTCGATCACCCGCTGCTGCTCGGCCTCGTCCCAGGGAGCGGCGTCGAGCTGTTCGCGGTAGCGCTCCTTGAACTCCGCCGGATCGGCGATGTCGCCGAAGATGTAGAAGCCGATGCCGTTGGTCTCGAAGCCGAACTGGCGGGCCATCAGCTTGCCGATGAACAGGCCGCCCGACAGGTCGCCGAGGTAGCGGGTGTAGTGGTGCGCGACGAAACCGCCGGCCCAGGTGGCCCCGACCTCGTTGATGCGGGCGACGTAGCGCTCGGTCGTCGGCAGCGGCGTGATCCGCTCGCGCCAGTCGGAACCGATCAGGAACTCGAGGTCGGCCTCGAGCGCGGGGAGCCGGGTGAGCTTGTCGCTGATGAACGTCGCGGCGACCGGGTCGGCGGCCATCCGGGATGCCGCGTCCTCGAGCGCCTCGTAGATGAACCAGTGCTGCGCGACCAGGGCGACGTAGTCGTCGCGGGTGCCCTTGCCGCGCATGAGGTCGGACATGAAGCCGGCGCCTTCGCTGCCGGAGTGCGCAGAGCTGGAGCGCTCGCGGAGAGCGGTCGAGAAGGGGATCGGTTCGAGCATGGCCCGACGATAGCACTTAGGTACAGCTAACCTGAAGGTTTCTCGCCGACCTCTTAACGAATCCGTAACGCTCAGTCGTGCGGGCGAGGCTCCACGCCGAGTCGCGCGCAGGCCTCGTCGTACAGCGCGACGATCTCCCGGCGCACCTCGCGGCGCTCGGTGATGGGGCCGCCGGGCCACGCCACGCGGAGTTCCCGGGTGCCGCCGTCGGCCCGAACCGCCTGCCAATCCCCGCCGTCGCCGTCGAAGTGCGTCATCGTCGCCGCCGCGGCATCCGGTTCGCCGAACGCGCGCGCGATGAGCAGGTTGTCGTCGCGGTGATCGTCGTTCATGTGACCGAGCACGCCCGAGATGGCGTCGGCGTCGAAAACGTGTGTCATGCGTCCACCCTAGGTTCGCGGGATCCTCAGGAGCGGTGTGATTCACTGGAGGCATACATCTCGGGGGGTGGCTCAGGAATGCGTGCGACTCGACGCCGTCGAAGCGCGGGGATCGCCGTTGCGGTCGCGCTCGCGCTCGGTCTTTCGGCGTGCGCGCCCGCGAGCGTCGGCAGTGTCCCCGTGCCCCCGCAGGCCGACGGTGAGATCGGCGGCGACACGCAGGCGCAGCTCACCGCCGCGGTCGAGCGTGCGATGGCGATGACCGGCTCGGCCGGTGCGATCGCGGGCGTCTGGGTGCCCTGGTCGGGCCAGTGGGTGCAGGGCTTCGGCACCAACCCCGACGGAACGGATGTCACCGCCGAGGACTCGTTCAAGGCCGGACCCGTCACTCGTGCGATGACGTGCGACGTGCTCTACGGCATGGCCGCGGACGGCACCGTCGAACTCGACGACCCCGTGACCCAGTGGATCGTCGGATTCCCCGCGACCCCCGTCGTCACCCTCGAGCAGCTGTGCGACAGCACGTCGGGCCTCGGGTCGTACCAGCCGCGTCTGCAGGGCCGGTGGGAGGCGAACCCGGCGCGCCCGTGGGCTCCGCACGAGCTCCTCGCCTACGGCCTGGCGGCCTCGGGTCCGACGGGCGGCACGTCCTACGTCGACTCGGATGCCGGGTATGTCCTCCTCGGCATGGCCCTGGAGCGCGCCTCGAACAGCACCGCCGCGGAGCTGTTCCAGCGCTACGTCTTCGAGCCGCTCGGCATGGCGGCCTCCTCCCTGCCCTCGCGCACCGCGGACGTCGGCCTTCACGGCACGCAGTCCGTGCTGACGCCCGAGGGGACGCCCGACTGCTCGACGGCCGCGGACCTCACCGCGCTGTCTCCCTCGGCCGGGTTCACGGCCTCGGGCGTCGTGACGACGGCCGCCGACCTCGGCCGCTATGCCCGCGCGCTCGCGACGGGGCTGCGTCCGTTCGACGACGACCAGCGTTTCGGCTCCCCCATCCCGACGGGCGAGGGTGTGCCGACCTGGTACACCGTCGACGGCGGCGCCTATCAGGCAGGAACCCTCATCGGGCAGTACGGCTCGATCCCGGGCTACCAGACCGTGGCCTTCGCCGATCGCGAGACGGGCCTCACGGTCGTCGCCGTGCTGAACAACTCCCGCGCTTCGGCCGAGGCGATCCGCGTGCTCGGGTGGCAGCTCGCCGCGATCGCGTCGAAGGCTCCCGCAGCCTCGGGCGAGACCGCGCCGCCGGCGGGTCTGCCCTGGACGCCCGAGCAGATGGACGGCGACCTCGCGTCGGTCGCGATCTGCCCGCTTCCCTGAGGCGGCCCCGAGCCGCTCGGTTCGACGCCCGCTGTGTTTCGCGGATGTGAAGAATCGGCCGGATCGCGTGACGATCGTGTCACACGGCCCTCCCCGCCGCGCTCACCTCGGTAGAACGGATGCAGCGTGATCGTGCAATTGCACATTGCACCGTGATGTTGTTTTATGGACAGCACTCGACGCAATGGAGCAGAGAAAGGGAAGGTCCACCGATGACCACCACCAGGAGATTCGCCGGCATCCTCGCCGCGGGAACGGCCATGGCACTCGCCCTCACGGCGTGCGCCGGTGGCGGCGGTTCGCCGCAGCAGACCGGTACCGACGGAACGCCGCAGACCGGCGGAACCGTCCACATGCTCCAGAACGCCGACTTCTCGTACCTCGACCCCGCCCGCGGCTGGGACGGCGGCGTCAACGCGTTCTACCGTCTGCTCTACCGGGGCCTCACGATGCAGGCCGCCGGCGACTCCGACGACCCGAACGCGATCGTGCCCGACCTCGCGACCGGTCTCGGCGAGGTGTCCGACGACGGACTCACCTGGACCTACACGCTCAAGGACGACCTCTTCTTCGACAACGGCGACCCCATCACCTCCGCCGAGATGGAGTTCGGCATCTCCCGCGCGTGGGACCCGCAGATCGGCATCGGCTCGCCCTACCTGAAGTCCGTCATCGATGCGCCCGCCGATTACCAGGGCCCGTACGTCTCGGGGGACCTGCCGACGATCGAGACCCCCGACGAGAAGACGATCGTCTTCCATCTCAAGGCGCCCTTCCCCGAGTTCGACAACGTGCTCGCTCAGCCCAACGCGGTGCCGTTCCCGGTCGGCTCCGGCGGCGGCGACGAGTTCATCAACGACGTCATCGCGTCGGGGCCGTACACGCTCGACTCCTACACCCCCGGCAGCACCATCAAGCTCGTGCGCAACGAGCACTGGGAGCCCGAGACCGACGACGTCCGCAAGGCCTACCCCGACCAGTGGCAGTTCGACATCGGCATCGACGGCGCGACGATCGACGAGCGCATGATCGCCGGGCAAGGCGCCGACCAGAACGCGATCGCGGGCAAGATCGCAGGCGCCACGCTGCCCCGCATCCAGACGCCGCAGCTCCAGGAGCGCGCGATCACCGCTCCGGCGTACTGCACGACCTACATGTCGCTCAATACGTCGAAGCCGCCCTTCGACGACGTACGCGTGCGTCAGGCCGTCAACTGGGCTCTCGACCGCGCCAGCATCCAGAACGCGTCGGGCGGAAACCAGCTGGCGGATGTCGCGACGACGATCATCCCGCCGGCCGTCAGCGGACACCTCGACTACGACCTGTACCCGTCAGACGACAACACCGGCGATGTCGACGAGGCGATGGCGCTGTTGGCGGAAGCCGGGCTCGGCGACGGGTTCGAGTTCATTCTCGACATCCGCTCGAACCCCGTCGCCCAGGCGCAGGCCGAGGCCGTGCAGCAGGGCCTCGAGCGCATCGGTGCGACCGTGAAGCTCAACGTCATCGACACCTCGATCTACTACGAGACCATCGCGACGCCGTCCCAGCAGAACAACGCCGCGATCACCGGATGGTGCCCCGACTGGGCCTCGAGCGCCAGCACGTTCATCCCGCCGCTGTTCGACGGCGCGGCCATCACCGAGAAGGGCAACCAGAACCTCGCGCAGCTGAACGACCCGGCCGTCAACGAGCGGATCGCCGAGATCCGCGCGATGACCGACGTGGACGCCGCCAACGAGGCGTGGGGCGAACTCGACAAGCAGATCATGGAGCTCGCTCCGATCGCGCCGATGGTCTTCGAGAACGGCATCTTCCTGCCGGGGTCGAACATCGCCGGCTACATCCCCAACACCAACATGACCGACCTCACGATCGTGGGTCTCAAGGACCCGTCGAAGGGCTGACATGACCTTCAGCTCGGCCCCCCTCGAGGTCGAGGCCACGCCGGGCGGTGATTCCCCTCTCGACGAGTCGGTGGAATCCCGTCCGGCGTCCGGCCGGAAACTCCTCCGAGGCTTCCTCACCGATGTGCCCGCGATGCTCTCGCTGGCCTACATCGTGCTCGTGCTGCTCATGGCGGTGTTCGCGCCCCTCATCGTGCAGATCAGCGGCTGGTCTCCGTACCAGTTCGACCAGAGCGCGATCGACCCCAACATGGGCGCGATCCCGATCGGGCCACTCGGCGGCATCAGCGCCGAGCACTGGTTCGGCGTCGAGCCCGGCAACGGCCGCGACATCTTCGCCCGGATCGTCTACGGCGCCCAGGTCTCGATGACGGTCGCGCTGTCGGCCACCCTCCTGACCACGGTGCTCGGCGTCGTGCTCGGGATGCTGGCCGGGTACCTCGGCGGCTGGGTCGACACGGTCATCTCGCGGGTCATGGAGTTCCTCATGGCCTTTCCCGCCCTCATCTTCATGATCGCGATCCTGTCGGCGCTACCGGCGGACAACCGCGTGCTCCTGCTCGTCGTCGTCATCTCGCTGTTCGGCTGGCCCTACCTCGCCCGCATCGTGCGCTCGCAGACGCTCTCGCTCAAGGAGCGCGAGTTCGTCGAGTCCGCTCGCGCCTCGGGTGCGTCGAGCGTGCAGATCATCTTCCGCGAGATCCTGCCGAACCTCTCCTCGACCATCATCGTGATGGCGACCCTCGCGGTGCCGGGATACGTCGGCACCGAGGCCGGGCTGTCGTTCCTCGGCGTCGGAGTGGTCCCGCCCACGCCGAGCTGGGGTCAGATGATCGCTTCGGCGGCCCCCTGGTATGCCGTCGACCCGATGTACTTCCTCATCCCGGGCGCCTTCCTCTTCCTCCTGGTGCTCTCGTTCACGACCCTCGGCGACCGCATCCGCGCGCTCGTCGGCAGCGCGGAGGTGCGCGCGTGACCCGCTTCGTCCTCTCGCGCGCGACCGGCATGGTCGTCGTGCTGTTCCTCGTCACGCTCTTCACGTTCGTGATCTTCTTCGTGCTCTCGCCCGACCCTGCGGTGCAGATCTGCGGCAAGAACTGCACGCCCGAGCGCATCGACCAGATCCGCGCGAACCTCGGGCTCGACCAGCCCTTCCTCACGCAGTTCTTCACGTACCTCTCGGGCCTGTTCGTCGGCCGTGAGTACGAGATCGCCGGCGCCACGGTCTCGTGCGGGGCGCCGTGCCTCGGCTACTCGTTCCAGACCGGGCAGCTCGTGGGCGACATGATCGTGCAGCGCCTGCCGATCTCGGCGACGATCGCGATCGGCGCGGCGGTGCTCTGGCTCGTCGGCGGTGTCGTCGGCGGCGTCCTCAGCGCCGTGCGCGAGGGGAAGTTCACCGACCGGTTCGTGGCCGGACTGACCCTCGGGTCGATGTCGATCCCGAACTACGTCCTGGCCCTGGCCCTGCAGTTCGTCCTGGTCGTCTCGCTCGGATGGCTGCCGTTCCCGCAGGCGGTGCCGTTCGCCGACGATCCGGTGCAGTGGTTCCTGAACTTCCTCATGCCCTGGATCGTGCTCGCGGTCGGATACGCCGCCGTCTACACGCGTCTGACCCGGGCGAACGTCATCGACACCCTGCAGGAGAACTTCGTGCGCACCGCGCACGCGAAGGGGCTGCGACCGAGCCTCGTGTGGCGCCGCCACGCGCTGCGCCCGGCGCTGACTCCGATCGTCACGATCTTCGGGATGGACGTCGCCGGTCTCCTCGGCGGCGCGGTGATCACCGAGACCGTCTTCGGCATCAACGGCGTGGGCAAGCTCACCGCCGACTCGATCTCGTCGAACGACCAGCCGGTGATCATGGCGGTGACGCTGCTCTCGGCGTTCTTCGTCATCGTCGGCAACCTCGTCGTCGACCTGCTCTACGCGGCGATCGATCCTCGCGTGCGAACGGCGGCGAAAGCATGAGCGGCGAAAGGATGCCGATGACGGACGACCTCCTGCGCGTCGACGACCTGACGGTGCAGTTCCGCACCGCCGGCGGCACCGCCCGCGTCGTCGACGGCCTGAGCTTCGCGATCCCGCGCGGCGGTGCGCTCGGCATCGTCGGCGAGTCGGGCTCGGGCAAGTCGATGACGAGCCTCGCGATCATGGGGCTGCTGCCGAAGGGGGGAAGCGCGTCGGGCGCCGTCACCTTCGACGGACGCGATCTGCTGACCCTCCCCGGCCGGGAGATGCGGCAGGTCCGTGGCGATCGGATCGCGATGATTTTCCAGGACCCCCTGTCATCGCTGAATCCCTATTACACGGTCGGCACGCAGATCGCCGAGGCGTACCGGTCGCACCGGTCGGGCGTCTCGCGCCGCGAGGCCCGCCGGGTCGCGATCGAGGCGATGGAGCGGGTGCACATCCGGGATGCCGCGAAGCGCGTCGACCACTACCCGCACCAGTTCTCGGGCGGGATGCGGCAGCGCATCATGATCGCGATGGCGCTCAGCATGGAGCCGGAGCTGATCATCGCGGATGAGCCGACCACGGCCCTCGACGTGACGGTGCAGGCGCAGATCCTCGATCTGCTCGCCGAGATCCGCCGCGACACGGGCGCCGGGCTCATCCTCATCACCCACGACCTCGCGGTCGTCAGCGAGGTGACGGAGCAGATCGTCGTCATGCGAGCCGGTCGCATGGTCGAGCGGGGCAGCGTCGAAGGGGTCTTCAGCGACCCGCAGGAGGAGTACACGCGGCGACTGCTCGACGCCGTGCCCCGCATCGACGACGCGATCGGCGAGCTGCGCACGACCGACATCGCGATCGTGCCGGACCACGAGATCGACCCGGACCGCGAGATCGAGGAGGAGCCGGCATGACCGACCAGACCACACCGCTGTGCCGTGCGACGGGCCTCGTGAAGGAGTTCGCGAGCCCGGGCGCGACGATGTTCTCGCGCAGCAGCCGATTCCGCGCCGTCGACGGCGTCGACCTCGACATCCGGCGGGGCGAGACCCTCGCCCTCGTCGGCGAGTCCGGCTCGGGCAAGTCGACCGCCGCGCGACTGATCGCTCGTCTCATGGACACGACGGCGGGGACGATCGAGTTCGAGGGACGGGATGTCACGCACCTGCAGGGGCGCGACCTCCTGGCGTTCCGCAGCGACGTCCAGGTGATCTTCCAGGACCCGTACTCGTCGCTGAACCCCAAGCACACCGTCGAGCGACTCGTGACGGCGCCGCTGCGGTATCAGAACCGGAAGATCCCGGGTGGGGCGCGCGCGTTCACACGGTCGCTCATGGACCGGGTGGGGCTCAATCCCGACCATTCCGACCGCTATCCGGCGCAGTTCTCGGGAGGTCAGGCGCAGCGCATCGGAATCGCCCGGGCGCTCGCGGTCGGCCCGAAGATGGTGATCTGCGATGAGGCCGTGTCGGCGCTCGACGTCTCGGTGCAGGCGCAGGTCATCAACCTGCTGACCGCGTTGCAGCGCGACGAGGGCTTCGCGTACCTCTTCATCGCGCACGACCTCGCCGTCGTGCGCCAGATCGCCACGCGCATCGCCGTGATGAGCCGCGGTTCCATCGTGGAGACGGGGGAGCGCGACCGCGTCTTCGAGAGCCCCCAGCACGAGTACACTCGCACGCTGCTCGCCGCGGTGCCCCGCATCAACCCCGAGTGGGACCGCCGCCGGCGCGCCGCCGAGAGGGCTCGCCGGGCCCGCGCGGCAGCCGCGGCATCCGATACCCAGACGGAGGCGTCATGACGAACGAGTACCACCTGCCCGGCATCCGCGTCGCGGAACGTCGCATCGCCGTCCCGCTCGACTGGAGCGGCGGCACGGCCGCGGCGGGCACGATCGAGCTGCTCGTCCGCGAGCTCGTCGATCCCGACCGGGCGCGCGACGACCTTCCGCTGCTCGCGTTCCTGCAGGGCGGGCCCGGCGGGGCGAACCCGCGGCCGCTGCGCCGCGACGGGTGGATCGACGAGGCGCTGCGGGACTACCGCGTGGTGCTCGTCGACCAGCGCGGCACCGGGGGCAGCACGCCCCTCGAAGCCGTCGACGTCGCGGGGCTCGACGCCGCGGCCGGCGCGGACCTCCTCGCCCTCCACCGGGCCGACTCGATCGTCCGCGACCTCGAACACGTGCGCGAGACGCTCTACGGCGGGCGGCGGTGGGCGACACTCGGGCAGAGCTACGGCGGCTTCCTCACGCTCACCTACCTGTCAACGGCGCCCGAGGCGCTGACCGCCTGCTACGTCTGCGGCGGCATCCCCGGCACCCCGCCGCGCGCGGCCGAGGTCTATGCCCGCACCTTCGATCGCGCTGCGGCGAAGACGGCTGAGCTCTATCGCCGATTCCCCGAGGACGCCGAGGCGATCGCGCGCATCGCCGACCGCCTCGCCGAGGGCGACGTGACGCTCCCGGACGGCGACGTGCTGACCGTGCGCCGCTTCCAGTCGCTCGGGATCGACCTCGGGATGAAGCCCGGCCACGAGCGCCTGCACTGGCTCGTCGAGAAGGCCTTCGCCCGTCCCGGCCGGCTCTCGGAGGCGTTCCTCGCCGATGTGCAGTCGCTCAGCTCCAGCGCCGGCAACCCGCTGTTCTGGACTTTGCAGGAATCGATCTACGGCGACCCGAGCAGCGGGCCGACCGCGTGGGCGGCGCAGGCCGAGCGCGACCGTCGTCCCGAGTTCGACGAGGACCGGCGGCCCCTGCTGTTCACGGGCGAGATGGCCTTCCCCTGGATGTTCGACGAGGTGCGTCTGCTGCGCGGGTTCCGGGATGCCGTCCATGCGCTGGCCGGCCGCGACGCCTGGACGCCGTTGTACGACCTCGACCGGCTCGCCGCGAACGACGTGCCGCTGGCGGCGGCGGTGTACTTCGACGACATGTACGTCGATGCCGGGCTGCAGCTCGACACGATGTCGCGCATCGGCAACGCGCAGTCGTGGGTGACGAATGAGTTCGAGCACGACGGCATCGGCTCCGGTCGCACGTTCACGCGACTGCGCGAGCTGGTCCGAGACCGCGGAGGAGAGAAGCGATGACCGCTGCCGACACCACCCGTCCGCCCTACGCGGGCACGCGGTACCCGCGCCTCGCGCAGGTGCCGGCGTTCACCGAGTTCGTCTCGCGCGACTGGGCCGACGTGCCGACCAGACCGCACCTGCCCGCGGGCGCCGCGGCCGCGGCATCCGCTCATCGCGATCGCCTGAGCGCTGCCCTTCCCGGGCACCCGATCGTGGCGGCGGCCGGTCACGCGCCCGTCCGCAACGACGACGCGCACTACGGCTTCCGCGCCGACAGCGGCTTCGTCTGGCTGACGGCGTGCCAGGTCGAGGGTGCCGTGGTCGTGCTGTGGCCCGCCGCCGGGGGACATGACGCCGTGCTGTACCTGCCGCCGCCGTTCCGCCCGGGCGACGCCGGCTTCTTCTCGGACGCGAACCACGGCGAGCTCTGGGTCGGGCCGTCGGCCGGCCTGCCGGAGTGGGCCGACGCGCTGGGCATGACCGTCGAGCCGCTCGCTGCGCTCGAGCGGCGCCACGGCGAGCTGCGCGGCGCCTGGGCCGCGCGTTCGGCGGCAGCGCTCGCCGCCGAGGTCGGCGCGGAGGTGTCGGCCGAGCTGGAACGTGCGCTCGCCCGCCTGCGCATGGTGAAGGACGACTGGGAGATCGGGCAGCTCCGTGCGGCCGTCGACGCGACGGTCGCCGGTTTCGGCGCGGTCGTGGCCGAGGTGCCGCGAGCCATCGCCGACGGCCTCGGCGAGCGGTGGCTGCAGGGGACGTTCGACCGGCACGCCCGCACGTTCGGGAACGGGCCCGGCTACTCCACGATCGTCGGGTCGGGAGCGCACGCGCCGATCCTGCACTGGGTGCGATGCGACGGCGACATCGTGCCGGATGCCGCGCTGCTGCTCGACATGGGTGTCGAGGCCCGGTCGCTCTACACCGCCGACGTGACCCGCACGGTCCCCGCGAGCGGAACGTTCTCGCAGACGCAGCGCGCCGTGCACGACCTCGTCGAGAAGGCGCACCGCGCGGGACTCGACCGCATCCGTCCGGGCGTGGCGTATCTCGACTTCCACTTCGCCGCGATGGAGGTCGTCGCGCAGGGCCTGCACGACTGGGGGCTGCTGCCGGTCTCGGTCGACGAAGCCCTGTCGCCCGAGGGCCAGCAGCACCGCCGATACCTCGCCTGCGGGATCGGCCATCACCTCGGTCTCGACGTGCACGACTGCAGTCAGGCGTATTACGAGGACTACATGGGCGCGGCGCTCGAGCCGGGCGTCGTCATGACCGTCGAGCCGGGCCTGTACTTCCACGCGCATGACCTCACGCTGCCGTCCGAGCTGCGCGGCATCGGCGTGCGCCTCGAAGACGACGTGCTCGTGACCGGCTCGGGCTCGGAGGTGCTGTCGGCGGCGCTCCCGATCTCCGCCGCCGAGGTCGAGGCGTGGACGCGCGCGCAGTGGGCGGGCGAGCGATGACGGATGCCGCACCCCGCGCGCTGCCGTTCCCCTACGGGGCGGTGCGACTGAAGCCGACGAGCGCGTTCGCGCCGGCCCGTGACCGCATGCTGCACCTCGCCCGGGTCTACCCGATCGACCGGCTCCTCGCGGTGTTCCGTGCGGGTGCCGGGCTCGACACCCGCGGCGCGGAGCCTCCGGGCGCGTGGGAGGGCTTCGGCCATCCTGCGGAGGAGCCGTGGGGCGAGCACGACTATCCCGGTCGTGAGGCTGCGCAGACGGCGAACCTGCTGCGCGGGCACTACACGGGCCATTTCCTCTCGATGCTCGCGCTGGCGGCTGCGGGCGAGGACGACGACGAGCTCCGGTCGCGCGTGGACGAGCTCGTGGGCGGCCTCGCCGAGGTGCAGCAGGCGCTCGCCGCCACCGGGCGATACTCGCACCCGGGCCTTCTCTTCGCGTCGGGGGAGTGGCAGTTCGCACGGCTCGAGCATCTCGCCCCCTACGGCGAGATCTGGGCCCCGTACTACACGTGTCACAAGCTCATGGCGGGCCTTCTCGACGCGTACGAGCTCGCGGGCAACGAGCAGGCGCTCGAGGTCGTCACGGGCATGGCGCACTGGATCTCGGGGCGACTCGAGAAGCTCGATCACGACCACCGCCAGCGCATGTGGTCGCTCTACATCGCGGGCGAGTTCGGCGGCATGAACGAGACGCTCGCGCGGCTCAGCGCCATCGCCGACGAGCCGCGCTTCCTCGCGGCGGCGCGGGCGTTCGATCAGGCAGACCTGCTCGACGCGGCATCGTCGGGGCACGACATCCTCGACGGCATGCACGCCAACCAGCACCTGCCTCAGCTCGTCGGTTACGTGCGCGAATACGAACTGACCGGCGAACGCCGGTATCTCGCCGCCGCGATCGGCGTCTTCGACCAGGTCGTCCCGGGGCGGATGTACGCGCACGGCGGCACCGGGGAGAACGAGCTCTGGGGCCCGCCGCGCACGGTCGCCGGCGACATCGGCCGGCGCAACGCCGAGACCTGCGCGACCTACAACCTCGTCAAGCTCGCCGAGGCGCTGTTCACTCATACGCTCGCGCCGCGCTTCCTCGACTACGCCGAGCGGGCGCGGCAGAACCACATCCTCGGCTCGCGGCGCGCGGTCGACTCCGACGACAGTCCCGAGGTGACGTACATGTTCCCGGTGCATGCCGGGGCGCTGCCCGAGTACGACAACGTCGGCACGTGCTGCGGCGGGACCGGGCTCGAGAACCACGTGGGTCACCAGGCCGGGATCTTCTTCCGCGGCACCGGCGCGGAGCCCGCGCTGTGGGTCGCCCGCTACACGCCCGCCGAGCTGCGCTGGGGTGAGCGCGGGATCCGCGTCGACATCGACCAGGATCATCCCTTCGCCGATCGCGTCACGCTCCGGGTGCGGACGACCCAGGCCCGCCCGGTGCCGCTGATGATCCACCTGCGCATCCCGGAGTGGGTGGCCGGCTCGGCCGAGGTCGCCGTCGATGGACGCCGGATCGAGTTCGACGCGCGCCCGGGCGGTGTCGTCACGATCGACCGTGCGTGGCAGGGCGATGAGCGCATCGAGCTGACGCTGCCCGCCGCGCTCCGCTCCGAGCCGACGATCGACGATCCGGAACTGCGCAGCCTGCGCTACGGGCCGCACGTGCTCGTCGCGCGTGACGAGTCGACGACGACGATCGAACGAGCGTGGAACGCCCAGCGGATGCCGGGAGGCGCGACCCGTGCCGATGTCGCCGATGTCTCGGCGGCGCTCGCGGCGACCGGCGCGGTGCCGATCGCCGGGCTTCGCCACGAACCGGTCTGGAACGGCTCCGACGAGCGGTACCACCTGTATTCGCGAGGCGCAGACCGGACGATCGGGTTCGCGGGCGTCGAGACGGGGGTGCCCGCGCGGCGACGGGCCGACGGCACCACACTGGTCGACGTCCTGTGGGCCGAGCCCGCGCCGCGGGACGACGCCGAGCTGCTCGACCGCCTCGTCGCGGTGTGCCGAGCGGGGATGACGGAGAATCTGCTGAGCGGGTCCGAGGCCCGGGTCGTCGTCGCCGCCGGGCTCGCGGCCGGCGATGGCGCGCCGGGGTTCGCGGAATCCGCCCGGCGTGCGCGGGAGTTCCTCGCCGAGACCGCCGCGCTGCCCGATGCCGTCATGCCGCCGGACATCGAGATCGCCGTGTCGCCCGCGCCGGCGGCGTCGGGCTGGTTCACCGCGCCACCGACCGTCGAGGTGCGGGCATCGGGAGCCGTGCGCGTCGAGCTGCGCCTCGACGATGATCCGTGGCGCGCGGCGGACGGCCCCGTCGTGGTCGATCGCGAGGGCCTCGTGCGGCTCGAGGCGCGCGCGATCGACGAGCAGGGGCGGTCGAGCACCGCGCGACGAGAACTCGCGATCGACACCGAGCCCCCGCGGAGTGAGGCGCGGATGACGCAGCTCGGCGCCGCCGTCGAGATCACGCTCGTCGCCACCGACGACGTGTCGGGGGTCGACGCCATCCGATGGCAGGGCGAGGGGACGTTCTGGGCCACGTTCCAGGAAGCCTTCGTCCGCGCCCTCACGGATCGCGAGCAGGTGATCGAGTTCGCCGCGACGGATCGGGCGGGCAACGAAGAGGCGCGTCACCGACTCACTCTTCCGCCCGCCCCGAAAATGGATACCATTGCAATTGCACTGACACCGGCGCCTGACATCGCCAGATCGGAGAACGACACATGACCGACCGCAAGCCCTGGCACGGCGTCAACCTCGCGACCACGCTGCCGTTCCGTGACGACCTGTCCGTCGACTACGACGCCTATGCCGAGCTCGTGCGCTTCACGACGCAGAACGGCGTGACCGGCATCATCCCGAACGGCTCGCTCGGCGAGTATCAGACGCTCACCGAGGAGGAGCGCAAGCGCGTCTTCCTCACCGCCGTCGAGGCCGCGCCCGATGCCGCCGTCATCCCGGGCGTCGGCGCCTACGGCGCTCTCGAGAGCGTGCGCTTCGCCGAGCACGCCGCCGAGAACGGCGCGCCGGCCGTCATGCTGCTGCCGCCGAACGCCTACCGGGCGAGCGACGACGAAGTGGTCGACCACTATCGCCGGGTCGCCGCGGTCGGCCTGCCGATCCTTGCGTACAACAACCCGATCGACACGAAGGTCGACCTGCGTCCCGACCTGCTCGCGCGGCTGTTCGCCGAGGGGCTCATCGTCTCGGTCAAGGAGTTCTCGGGCGACGTCCGTCACGCCTACGAGATCCGCGAGCTCGCGCCCGGCCTCGACATCTCGATCGGATCCGACGACGTCGTGTTCGAGCTGGGCCTCAACGGCGCCGTGGGCTGGGTCGCCGGCTACCCCAACGCGATCCCCGCGTCGACGGTCGAGCTCTACACGCTCTCGACCTCCGACGACCCGCGGGACTGGGTGCGGGCGCGCGAGATCTACCGCGATCTGCACCCGCTGCTGCGCTGGGACTCCAAGACCTGGTTCGTCCAGGCGATCAAGCTCTCGCAGCAGGTCGCCGGCGTGCTCACGAACACGACGACGCGTCCGCCGCGCCTCGCCCTGCCCGACGAGGTCGCCGCGCGTATCATCGCCGACACCGAGGCCGTGCTGAGCAAGGGCTACCGCTGACCCGCGGCATCCGTCCCCGCTGAACCCGCCCCGCCGACGACCGAAAGGCTGCCGCATGCGCACGAAGCACGTCTTCCACGCCGTGGACTCCCACACCGAGGGGATGCCGACCCGTGTCATCGTCGGCGGTGTCGGCACTCTGCCCGGCGCCACGATGGAGGAGCGGCGGCAGCGCTTCATGGCCGAGAACGACGGGCTGCGACGGCTGCTCATGAACGAGCCGCGGGGTCACAGCGCGATGAGCGGTGCCATCCTGCAGCCGCCCACCCGGCCCGATGCCGACGTCGGCGTGCTCTACATCGAGGTGTCGGGCTGCCTGCCGATGTGCGGCCACGGCACGATCGGGGTCGCCACCGTGCTGGTGGAGACCGGCATGGTGCCCGTGGTCGAGCCGGTCACGACGATCCGGCTCGACACCCCCGCGGGTCTCGTCATCGCCGAGGTGGCGGTGTCGGACGGTCACGCCGAGCGGGTCACCATCCGCAACGTGCCCTCGTTCGCCGTCGGGCTCGGCCGCACGGTCGACGTCCCGGGGGTCGGTGCGGTGACCTATGACCTCGCGTTCGGCGGCAACTTCTACGCCATCGTGCGCCTCGACGACCTCGGACTGCCGTTCGACCGGTCGCGCAAGGACGACCTGCTGCGCGCTGGACTGGCGATCATGGCGGCGGTCGACGAGGCCGACGATCCCGTGCATCCGGTCGACCGCACCATCCGCGGCTGCCATCACGTCTATCTCGAAGCGCCCGGATCGACCGCGCGGCACTCGCGGCACGCGATGGCCATCCATCCCGGCTGGTTCGACCGGTCGCCCTGCGGCACCGGCACCAGCGCGCGCATGGCGCAGCTCCACGCCCGCGGCGAGCTTGCGCTGCACACCGACTTCGTCAACGAGTCGTACATCGGCACCGCCTTCACGGGTCGCCTCGTCGAGCAGACCGAGGTCGCCGGCATCCCCGCCGTGATCCCGACGATCACCGGCCGCGCGTGGGTCACCGGCACGGCGCAGTACATGCTCGACCCGAGCGACCCGTTCCCCGAGGGGTTCGTCCTGTGAGCCGGCCATCGGTCGGCGTCCCCGTCGTCTCGGCGGCCGACATCGAGCGCGCGATGACCCCCGCCGCGGCGGTCGAGGCGATCGATGCGGCGCTGCGATCGGGGCTCGACGTCGAGGCCGACCACGAACGGATCTTCGCGCCGCTGTCGGCGGGCGACTTCCTGCTGATGCCGTCGGAGTCACCGGATGCCGCCGGCATCAAGGTCGCCACGATCGCGCCCGGCAACACCCGGCTCGGGCTGCCGAAGATCAGCGCCTGGTACCTGCTGTTCGATCGCGAGACGCTCCAGCCCACGGCGATCGTCGACGGCACGCGGCTGACGACGCTGCGGACGCCCGCGGTCACCGCCGTCGCCGTCCGCGACCTGCTCGCCGCCGACCCGCGCGGGGCGCGACAGCGGATCGACCGTCTCGCGGTGCTGGGCTCGGGCCCCCAGGCGATCGAGCACGCGACGACGCTCGCGGCGATCCTGCCGGTCGGCGACGTGACGATCATCGCTCGGACGCCCGAACGGGTCGAGGATGCCGTCGCGACCCTTCGCGAGCGGGGCATCGACGCCCGGCCCGGGACGCTCGCCGATGCGCGGGACGCGGATGTCGTCGTCACCGCGACCTCCTCGAGCACGCCGGTCCTCGATCTGGGCGACATCGCGCCGAGCGCCGTCGTCGCCGCCGTCGGGGCGCACGGGCTCGATCACCGTGAGATCGGCGCCGACCTCGTGCGGGCCGCCGATGTCGTCGTCGAGGCCCGCGCCTCGGCCGTTCGCGAGAGCGGCAATCTCGCGGGTGCGGCACGCGACGGCGGGCCCCTCGCCGACCCCGCCAACCTCGTCGAGCTCGTCGCCGGCGGGGTCGCTCGCCGGCCCGGAGCGCCCGCCGTGTACACCGGCGTCGGCATGGCCTGGGAAGACCTCGCCGTCGTGCAGGGGATCATGGAGGTCATGCGGCGGGGGTCCGCATCGGAGGAGACGACATGAGCACGCCCGAGTTCCGCAACGTGGTCCGGCTCGACAAGCAGCCCAGCATCCGTTCGACCGTCACGCGCGCACTCCGCGCCGCCGTCATCAGCGGCGAGCTGCAGCCCGGCCGCGTCTACTCCGCGCCGAGCCTGGGCGAGCAGTTCGGCGTCTCTGCCACGCCCATCCGCGAGGCGATGCTCGACCTCGCCCGCGAGGGGCTCGTCGTCACGATTCCCAATCGCGGCTTCCAGATCACGGAGGTCTCCGAGCGCGACCTCCGCGAGGTCACCGAGCTGCGCCTGATGCTCGAGCCGCCCGCCGTCGAGCGCGCCACCCCGCTCATCCCGGCCTCGGCCCTGCCGGACCTCCGGCGCAAGGCGGCCGATATCGTCGCGGGCGCGCAGTCGGGCGATCTCGTCGAGTACCTCGCAGCCGACAGCGACTTCCACCTCGCGCTGCTGCAGTACGCGGGCAACGGCCGGCTCGTCGACCTCGTCGCGGGGCTGCGCTCGCAGACGCGACTGTTCGGACTGGCGAATCTGCACGAGCAGGGGCGCCTCGTCGCGTCGGCCCACGAGCACGACCTCATGCTCGATGCGATCGAGGCGGGCGACGCCGCGGGAGCGCGCGACCTCGTCC
Source organism: Microbacterium sp. Yaish 1 (assembly GCF_002245215.1). Lineage (GTDB taxonomy): Bacteria > Actinomycetota > Actinomycetes > Actinomycetales > Microbacteriaceae > Microbacterium. The sequence continues at coordinate 1,229,898 of NZ_NPMR01000001.1, read as the reverse complement.
ACCGTCACATCGAGCACGTGCTCACCGACTGGTCGGGAGAGGCCCCCGCGCGCTCGGATGCCGCGGACGGCGGTGTCGGCACGTGACGGATCGCCCCGGGCGCCCCGACGTCCTCGTCATCGGTGCGGGCATCGTCGGCGCGGCGGTCGCCCGAGCGGCGGCAGAGGCCGGGTTCTCGGTGACCGTCGTCGAGCGAGGCACGATCGCCGCCGGCACGACCAGCCGGTGCGAGGGCAACCTCCTCGTCTCCGACAAGGAGGTCGGGCCCGAGCTCGAACTCGCTCTCCACTCGCAGCGCATCTGGCGCGGCGAGCTCGCCGAGCACGCGTCGAGGTGGGAGTTCGAGGCCAAGGGCGGACTCGTCGTCGCGGCGAGCGAGGACGGCAAGACGGCCCTCGACGCGCTCGCCGAACACCAGCGCTCGCTCGGCATCCGTGCCGACGACGTCCCCGACATCGCGGCACTCCACGGCATCGAGCCCTACCTGAACCCCGCTATGGCGGGTGGCGTCTACTATCCCGACGACGCCCAGGTGCAGCCCGTCCTCGCCGCGCACCACCTGCTGCGGCTCGCCCGAGACCGCGGCGCCCGGCTGCTGACGGGCGTGACGGTCACCGGCATCCGCACCCGCGCCGGTCGGGCGATCGGCATCGACTCGAGCGCCGGCGCGATGGACGCGGGTGTCGTCATCAACTGCGCCGGGCCGTGGGCGGGCGAGATCGCCGCGCTCGCCGGGCTCGAGCTGCCCGTCCTCCCGCGGCGCGGCTTCGTGCTCGTGACCGAGCCCGTCCCCGTGACCGTGCGGCACAAGGTCTACGCCGCCGAGTACGTGCAGAACGTCGCGTCTTCGGATGCGGGTCTGCAGGTCTCGTCGGTCGTCGAGGGAACGCCGAGCGGCACGATCCTCATGGGCGCGAGCCGCGAGCGCGTCGGCTTCGACACGTCGTTCTCGGCCGAGGCCGTCGGGCGTGTCGCGCGCGCGGGCGCCGAGCTGTTCCCGGTGCTCGCCGACGTGCAGATCCTCCGCACGTACTCGGGTTTCCGGCCGTACTGTCCCGACCATCTGCCGGTCATCGGTCCGGACGCCCGGCTTCCGGGACTCTGGCATGCCGCGGGACACGAGGGCGCCGGCATCGGGCTCTCCGTCGGCACGGCGGCCCTCATCGTCCAGGCGCTCCGCGGTGAGACGACCGACCTGCCGCTCGACGCCTTCCGGCCCGAGCGCTTCGCGGAGCGGGTCGCGGCATGAGCGCGGAGATCATCAGCGGGGGCTCCTTCCGTTTCGACGGGGCGCCGGTGCCGTTCCGCCCCGGCCAGACCGTGGGCGGCGCGCTCGCGGCATCCGGCGTCGTGTCGTGGCGGACGACGCGGGGAAGCGGTGAGCCCCGCGGGCTCTTCTGCGGCATCGGCGTCTGCTACGACTGCTTGCTGAGCGTCGACGGACAGCGCTCGCAGCGGGCCTGCGTCACGCCCGCACGGAGCGGGCAGGACGTCCGCAGCGACGACCCGGATGCGCCGCTGCCCGGGCCCGCGCCGTCGTCAGCGGCGCCAGCCGAGGAGGCTGCGTCGTGAGTGTCGAGAACCCTGCCGATCTCGCCGTCGTCGGTGCCGGCCCCGCCGGTCTCTCGGCCGCCGTCACGGCCGCCGAGACGGGGCTGCGGGTCGTGCTCGTCGATGCGGGCACGCAGACGGGCGGCCAGTACTGGCGGCATCCCGACGAACGGCACCTCGATGCCTTCGCCGATCCCGAGCACACGGGGCACCATCACTGGGAGCACTATCGCGGGCTGCGCGATCGGCTCCGCCGCCAGGTCGAGACCGGAGGCGTCGTCCACCGCGCCGGCCGGCAGGTGTGGCGGATCGACCGCGAGGCAGGCGGCGGGTTCCTGATGCGGACGACCGCCGTGACCGGGATGGATGCCGCGGCGGCGGTCGATCGCGCGATCCGCGCCGAGCGCGTGGTGCTCGCGCCCGGAGCCTACGATCGGCAGCTGCCCGTGCCGGGCTGGACGCTGCCCGGCGTCATGGCCGCCGGCGGCGTGCAGGCGATGCTGAAGGCGAACCAGGTCGCGGCGGGCCGCCGCGCCGTCGTCGCGGGAACCGGGCCGTTCCTCCTCTCGGTGGCGGCGGGACTCGCGCGGGCGGGTGTCGAGGTCGTCGCTGTCTGCGAGGCGAACGCGCTGTCGCGCTGGGCCGCGACGCCGCTGCGCGCGCTGCAGGAGCCGGGCAAGCTCATCGAAGGCGTCGGCTATGCGACGACATTCGTCCGCGAACGGATCCCGCTGCGCACCCGCACGATCGTGACGTCGGTCGCGGGGGAGGGACGCGTGACCGGCGCGACGATCGCCCGGGTGGATGCCGCCGGGCGCGTGCGGCCGGGAACAGAGCGCGCCCTCGACGTCGACCTCGTCGCCTTCGGCTGGGGCTTCACGCCGCAGATCGAGCTCGTGGTCGGTGCCGGGGCGGAGACCCGCATCGACGTCGACGGATCGCTCGTCGCGGTCGTCGACGGCGACCAGCGCACGAGTGTTCCCGGTCTTTATGCCGCAGGCGAGGCGACCGGCATCGGAGGCGCGGTGCAGTCGTGCGCCGAGGGTGAGCTGGCGGCCCTCGCCGTGGCCGTCGACGCGGGTCTCGCGGTGCCGATGGCATCGGCCCGGCGTCTGCGGCGGCGGATCGCGCGCGGTCGGAGCTTCGCGGTCGGGATGCACCGGGCGAGCCCCGTGCCCGAGCAGTGGGCGACCTGGCTCCGCGACGACACCCTCGTCTGCCGGTGCGAGGAGGTGCCGGTCTCGGCCGTCCGCGACACGGTGACCGACCTCGCCGCCGACGACGCCCGGGATGTGCGCGTGACCGCGCGCCCCGGAATGGGGATGTGCCAGGGGCGCGTGTGCGGCTTCGCGCTCTCGTGCCTCGTCGAACGGGAGACGGGACGACCCCGGCGGGCCGCCGACGTCGAGCCCCTCGTCCGCCGGCCGATCGGCACGCCCCTCCGCGTCGCGGATCTCGCCGAGCTCGCCGACCGCCCTGACCCCGCAGACGCCCTTGACCCCGCAGAAGTCTCTGACCAAGCAGACGTCTCTGACCCCGCAGACCTCTCTCCCCGGAAGGAACGCTCATGACCACCGCCGCTTCCCCCGCCACCGCGACTCCCGTCGCCGACACCCCGATCGGCGAGGTCGACGCGTTCGTCGGGCTCGCCGCCGACGCGTCATCCGCCTGGCGAGCGGCGTCGATCGCCGTCCGAGGCGAGGCGCTGCGCGCGGTGGCCGAAGGGCTCGACGCGCGCGCCGACGACCTGGTGCTCCTCGCCGGCCGCGAGACGCACCTCGCCGAGGCGCGGCTGCGCGGCGAGCTGAAGCGCACGACGTTCCAGCTGCGCCTGTTCGCCGAGGTGCTCGCCGAGGGCTCCTGGCTCGATGCGCGCATCGATCACGCGGTCGCTGACTATCCGATGGGGGCGCCGCGCCCCGACATCCGCCGTCAGCTCGAGGGCATCGGCACGGTGCTCGTCTTCGCGGCGAGCAACTTCCCGTTCGCGTTCTCCGTCGCCGGCGGCGACACCGCCAGTGCGCTCGCGGCGGGGAACGCCGTCGTGCTCAAGGCCCACCCCGGGCACCCGCACCTGTCGCAGCTGACGGGCGAGATCGTCACCGCCGCCCTGACCGCCGCCGGCGCACCCTCGGGCATCTTCACGGTCATCCACGGGACGGATGCCGGGGTGCATGCGCTGCGGCATCCCGAGGTTCGTGCCGCCGCGTTCACCGGATCGATCGCCGGCGGCCGGGCGCTGTTCGACATCGCGATGTCGCGACCCGAGCCGATCCCGTTCTACGGCGAGCTCGGCAGCGTGAACCCCGCATTCGTCACGCGCGGTGCCGCGGCGGGCCGCAGCGCCGAGGTCGCCGAGCAGTTCGTCGCCTCGGTCACCGGCAGTGCGGGGCAGCTGTGCACGAAGCCCGGGCTGCTGCTCGTGCCCGCCGGATCGGGGGTCGTCGACGCGCTCGCCTCGATCGTGCTGCCGGGGCCCGCGCCGCTGCTCAACGATTCGATCGCCTCGGGCTTCCGCCGCGCGCTGGACGCCGCCGCCGGTCATGACGGGGTCGCCGTGCTGGCGGGGACGTCCTCGTCGGGCGACGACGCGCCGCCCGCACCCGCGCTGCTGCGGACGACCGCCGCAGCTGTGATCGCCGACCCCGACGCCCTCGTGTCGGAGATGTTCGGGCCGGCGGCCCTCGTCGCCGAGTACGACGACGATGCCCAGCTCGTTGCGGTCGCGAAGCTGCTCGAGGGTCAGTTGACTGCGACGATCGTCGCCGAGGAGGGGGACGCGGTGGCGGCCGAGCTGCTGCCGGTGCTCGCGACGAAGGCCGGCCGCGTGCTCTGGAACCAGTGGCCGACCGGTGTCTCCGTGACGTGGGCGCAGCAGCACGGCGGCCCGTACCCCGCCACGACAGCGGTCGGGACGACGTCGGTCGGAACCGCCGCGATCACCCGCTTCCTGCGGCCGGTCGCGTACCAGAACGTGCCCGACGCGCTGCTGCCCGCCGCCTTGCAGGAGGCCAACCCGCTCGGCATCCCCCGCCGCGTCGACGGCATCCTGCAGCTCTGACCCCGTCCCTTCCTCCCGTCGACTCGCCACGAACTGCGGATCCCGCACCCCTCGGACCCGCCTTTCGTGGCGACTCGACGGGATGGGTGGGGGCTCAGCGGGAGAAGAGGCGGGTGAGGAAGGTGCCGGTGCGGGGCGGGGAGTCGTGGCCGGCGCAGCGATCGCGTTGCGGGACCCCGCGCATGACCTGATCGACGTGCTGGCCGCATCCGGCCCACGTCGTCTTGCCGCACGTTCTGCAGGTGACCTGTCGGCACATGGTGCGTGTTCTCCGTTTCCGTCGGTGTCTCGTCGACGACGAGCTCAGGACCCGACTATACCCCCGGGGGTATTATGGATCGCATGAGGACGATCATCATCGGGGGAGTTGCTGCGGGCATGAGCGCCGCCACCCGGCTGCGCCGCCTGGACGAATCCCGCCGGATCACCGTGTACGAACGCGGCCCGCACGTCTCGTTCGCCACCTGCGGACTGCCGTACCACGTCGGAGGGGTGATCCCGGATCGGTCATCGCTCCTGGTGCAGACGCCGCAGGCGCTCGCGCGGCGGTTCGCGCTCGAGGTCCATGTGCGTCACGAGGTGACGGCGATCGACGCCGAGGCGCGGACGATCACGGTGCGCGATCTGCGGAGCGGTCTCGAGGCGGTCGAACGGTACGACGAGCTCGTGCTGGCCACCGGTGCGGCGGCGACACCCGGACCCGCAGCGGCTGGCGTGCCGACCCACACGCTTCGGACCATCGACGACGTCGATCGCGTCCTCGAGGTGCTGGACGCCGCCGGGCCCGCGCCCCGCACCGTGGTCGTCGGTGCCGGCTTCATCGGGCTCGAGGCGGTCGAGAACCTCCGCACCCGGGGTGCCCACGTGACCCTGGTGTCGAGGGGCCACCAGGTCCTGTCGCCGCTCGACCCCGAGATGGCCGCGCCGCTGACGCGGATCCTGCGCGAGGCCGGCGTCGACCTGCGGCTCGGCGCTACCGTCACCGGCGCCGAGGCCGGCAGGGTCATCCTCAGCGACGGCACCGTGCTCGAGGCCGACCTCGTCATCGAAGCGAGCGGGGTGCGGCCGGAGCGCGACCTCGCCGAGGCTGCCGGTGTCGCGATCGGGCGCGCCGGCGGCATCCGGGTCGACCGGCGCCACCGCACGTCCGTCGACGGCATCTGGGCCGTCGGCGACGGCGTCGAGAAGGTCGACCACGTCGACGGCGAGCCGGTCCTCGTGACGATGGCGGGTCTGGCGAACCGGCACGGGCGCGCCGCCGCGGATGACATCGCGGGAGCCGGGGTGGGAGCCGCATCCGGGGAGGGAGCCGGAGCCGTGACCCGCGAAGCTGCGCCAGCTCTGGGCACCGCGATCATCGGGCTGTTCGGGACCACCGTCGCGATCGTGGGCTGGAACGAGCGCCGCGTGCGCGCGGACGGTCGACCGCATCGCATCGTGCACACGCACCCCGCATCCCACGCCACCTACTATCCGGGTGCGGAGCCGCTGGCGATGAAGCTCATCGTCGACTCGGCGACCGACCTCATCCTCGGCGCGCAGATCGTCGGCGGGGCGGGGGTGGACAAGCGCATCGACGTGCTCGCGGTCGCGATGGCGGCAGGGCTCACCGCGAGTGCGCTGTCGCAGCTCGAGCTCGCCTATGCCCCGGCCTACGGCTCGGCGAAGGACCCGGTGAACATGCTCGGCTACGTCGCGGAGAACATCGCTGACGGCATCACCCGGACGCTGCAGTGGCACGAGCTGGATGCCGCGCTGCGTGACGGGGCGACGCTCGTCGACGTCCGGAGCCCGGCCGAGCACACGGCCGGCTCGATCCCCGGTGCCGTGAACATCCCGCTCGACGAGCTGCGACAGCGAGAGGGCGAGCTCCCGGGCGGGCCCGTTGTCGTCCACTGCATGGTCGGCCAGCGCGGCCACACCGCGGCGCGGCTGCTCGCGCAGCGGGGCCACGACGTGCGCAACCTCGATGGCGGATACCGTACGTGGGTGGCGGGAACTTCGACGACCCGGGGAGCGACGACATGACCGATGAGAACCGTGCACTTCACGACCCGCGGGCGGTGCGCAAGGTCGCCAACCGGCTCAAGCGTGCGCAGGGGCAGCTCGCCGCGGTGATCGCCGCGGTCGAGGGCGGCGGAGACTGCCGCGATGTCGTGACGCAGCTCGCGGCGGTCAGCAGCGCCATCGACCGTGCGGGATTCGCCATCATCGCGACCGCGATGCGCGAGTGCATCACCGACGCGGACGCGGACGCGGAGGTCGCGGCATCCGCTCCCGAGGCGGACGCGGACAGGGACGGGGAGGCCGCCTCCTCCGCTCCTCCCGGCCGCCTCACGGTCGCCGAGCTCGAGAAGCTCTTCCTGACGCTCGCCTGACCCCGCCCCGCCAACCCGTCGACTCGCCACGAACTGCGGATGCCGGCACCCCCGGACCCGCGCTTTCTGGCGAGTCGACGGGCAGGTCACCTCAGATGCTGGGTGCCGACGGCGGCGCGGGTGGCGCTGAGGGCGGCGTCGAGGTCGGGGTAGCGCAGCTGGGCGACCCGGATGAAGACGAAGTCGGCGACCGCGAGCTGCGCCATCCGGCTCGCGAGCGCGGCGGCGCGCAGGGTCGCCTCGCGGGCCGGGGTGCGCAAGGTGGCGGATGCCGCGGCGGCGAGGGGCGACGCGGTGTCGTTCGTGATCGCGACCGTGAACGCTCCCGCGCCGGAGGCGATCTCGACCGCTCGCAGCACATCGATCGTGCCGCCGCTGAACGAGAACGCGATCGCGGTGGTGCGCGCGTCGGCGAGGGCCGCGTGCACAAGCTGAACGTGCGTGTCGTGCGAGCTCAGGCACATGATGCCGATGCGCTGCAGCTTCTGCGCGAGGTCGGCCGCGGCGAGGCCCGACGCGCCGACGCCGAAGGTGACGACCCGCTCGCTGTCGGCGATCGCCCGGGCGATGCGCTCGAGGGCCTCGAGATCGAGCATCCGACCGGTCTGCTCGATCGTTCGCGCCTCGTGGAACGCGACTTTCGCGACCATCTCGGCGGGGGAGTCGGAGGGGTTGAGCTCGCCCTCAGCGATGTTCGAGCGCTCGAGCTCGATCGCTCGCCGTGAGACCTCCTGGGCGAGCTCGACGCGGAACGAGGGGTACCCCGCGAATCCGAGGCTCTTCGCGAAGCGGACGACCGACGCCTGCGAGACCGACGCTCGCTCGGCGAGGCTGGTGACCGTCGCGGTCACCGCGAAAGGCGGATCGTCGAGCACCGCGCGAGCCACCTGCACCTCAGCCGGGCGCAGACGGGGGATGATCGCGCGGGTCGCTTCGAGGACGTCGCCGTCCATGTGCCTCCTCGGGAAGTCGGTTCAGTCTTCCACAGATCTTGACAAAAGATGCCGCCAAGAGCACTCTGTGTGAAACAAAGTGCCACGCACGCATCGACGTGTGCTGCATCCCGACGAGGAGCACCCGTGACCACCCCGCACCCGACCCCCGCCACCGAGACGCCCAATCCGCTGACGGGCGACCTCGACGCGATGACCGTCGACGAGATCCTCCGCGTCATGAACGACGAGGATGCCGGCGTGGCCGGGGCCGTCGCGGTCGCGATCCCGGCGATCGCGAGAGCCGTCGACCTCGCCGTCACCGCCCTGTCGTCCGGAGGACGTCTCGTCTACCAGGGGGCGGGGACGAGCGGCCGTCTCGGCGTCCTCGACGCGGCCGAGTGCCCGCCCACATTCGGCACCGACCCCGCCCAGGTGGTCGGCCTGCTCGCGGGCGGTCACGAGGCGATGTTCCGTGCGATCGAGGGTGCGGAGGACTCCCGCGAGCTCGGTGCCGACGACCTGACCGGCATCGGGCTCACCGAGCGCGACGTCGTCGTGGGCATCGCGGCATCCGGTCGCACCCCCTACGTCCTCGGCGGCCTCGACCGAGCCCGCAGTGTCGGCGTGGCGACCGTGGCGATCTCGTGCAGTCCGAACGCCGAGATCAGCGCCCACGCCGACGTCGCGATCGAGATCGACAACGGTCCCGAGGTGCTCACCGGCTCGACCCGGCTCAAGGCCGGCACGAGCCAGAAGCTCGTCCTCAACATGATCTCGACGGCGACGATGGTGCGTCTCGGCAAGGTCTACGGCAACCTCATGGTCGACGTCCGGCCGAGCAACGAGAAGCTCGTGGCCCGTGCCGTCCGCATCGTCCAGGCCGCGACCGAGTGCGACGCCGCGACTGCGCGCCGCGCGCTCGACGAGGCCGACGGCCATGCCAAGACGGCGATCGTCGCGATCCTCTGCGACGTCGACGCGGCCACCGCCCGCGAACGGCTCAGTGCGGGCGCGGGCTTCGTCCGCGAAGCCGTGCGCGACCGCGCCTGACCCGCCGGCGCCCGCCCGCGCCCGTCGCACCACCACCACCAGCACCACCACCAGCACCAGCACCAGCACCAGCACCAGCATCCGACACCCGAACCCCGTCCGCCGGAAGGAATCACCGTGGATTACCCCGAACTCAGCGAGGAGATCCTGCCGCTCGTCGGCGGCTCGCAGAACATCGCCTCGTACACGAACTGCATGACGCGGCTGCGACTGAACCTGCATGACCCGTCGAAGGCGGATGTCGCGGCGCTGCGGCGCCTGACCGGTGTGATGGGCGTCGTCGACGGCCCGCAGCTGCAGGTTGTCGTCGGTCCCGGTCACGCGCAGCGCCTGCGCGACGCCTTCGCCGAGATCGTCGACGCTCCGGCCGAGGCTCCGGTCGACGACCCCGAGGACGAGGTCGCCGACATCGCGGCGGCCGCGGCGGGGAGCCGCGCGGCGGGCGCCCGGGCATCCGGCGGCGGCGAGCCCGTCGACGCGGCGACCGACCTGCGCACGCTGCAGCAGCAGCACACGCAGAAGGTGAAGTCGCGGCACACCTCGCGCGTGCACGGGCTGTTCCGTCACATCGCGAACATCTTCGTGCCCATCATCCCCGGATTCATCGCCTGTGGACTCGTCGTGGCGATCGGCAACATCTGGAAGCTCATCGACCCGAGCGTCACCGCCAACCCGTGGTTCCTGGTGTTCGCCGCCCTCGGCACGATCGTCGTCACCTCGCTCAACCTCATCGTGGGGCTGAACACGGCGAAGGAGTTCGGCGGCACCCCCGTGCTCGGACTCATCGCCGGCGCCATCTCGTACCTGCCGGCGCTCGCCGGCATCGCCGCGACGACGGCCGCCGACGGCACGGTCACGCCGGCTCAGCCGCTCGTCCTTCCGCTCTTCGGCGAGCTCAAGCCCGCGCTCGGCGGCATCATCGGCGTCATGGTCACGGCGTGGCTGTTCACGGTCATCGAGAAGTGGATCCGCAAGCGCGTTCCCGCCTGGGCGGACCTCTTCGTCGTGCCGGTCGTGACGCTCCTCATCGGTGCGGTCATCTGCATCTTCGTGATCATGCCGATCTCGGGTCTGCTCATGCAGGGCATCAACTGGCTGCTCATCGACTTCGCCCTCGAGCGGGGCGGCGTCGTCGGCGGATACCTGCTGTCGTCGCTGTTCCTGCCCCTCGTCATGCTCGGCATCCACCAGGGTCTGACGCCGATCCACGCGCAGCTCATCACCGACCACGGCTTCACGGAGCTGCTGCCGGTTCTGGCGATGGCCGGGGCGGGCGAGGTCGGCATGGCGATCGCGATCTTCCTCAAGACCAAGAGCACCCGGCTGAAGAACATCATCCGCGCCGCCCTGCCGATCGGCGTGCTCGGAGTGGGAGAACCCCTCATCTACGGCGTCTCGCTCCCGCTGTTCTACCCCCTCATCACGGCCTGCCTCGGCGGCGGCTTCGGCGGCGCGTTCGTCGCCTTCGGCATCCAGGCCAGTGGCGGGTTCGGCGCCGGTGCCCTCGGGCTCTCGGGCGTGCTCATGACCGCCGTCATCACGAATGGCGCGTGGCTCTGGTACGTCGGCGGCCTGGTGATCTCGTACATCATGGGCTTCGTGCTGACCTGGTTCTTCGGGTTCAAGGAGCACATGGTCGAGCGGCTCGGTTGAGGCGGGAGCTCCGATGCTGTTCTCGATCTACCCCACGGATGCCGCCGAGACGCGGCGGGCCGTCATCGATCAGGTGCTCGCGACGGCGCCGTCGTCGTCGGCGTCGCCGGGTGCGTCCGGCGCCTCCGGCGACGAGCGGATGCTGTTCACCTCGCTGCACATGGTCGACACCGGTGAGCTCGCCGCGTTCGGCGGCGTGCTGCGCGCGGCGCACGACGACGACGGACTGACCTTCTGCGCCGATGTCTCCCCGGTCGCCCTCGAGCACGTCGTGGCCGGCGATGAGGGGTGGGGCTGGCTCGCGCGTCGCGGCATCACGATGCTGCGACTCGACTACGGCTTCGACGCCGACGAGATCGGCCGGATCGCCGAGGCCTCGGGATGCCGCATCGCCGTCAACGCGAGCACGGTCGACGCGGCGTTCCTCGACGAGCTGGCGGGGCTGCCCGTCGTGGGCTGGCACAACTTCTACCCGCGCCCCGAGACCGGACTGACGGCGTCGTTCCTGGTGGCGCAGTCGCGGCTGTTCCTCGATCGGGGGATGCCGGTGTTCGCGTTCATCCCCGGCGAGCGCGAGCTGCGTGCGCCGCTGCATCTCGGCCTGCCGACGCTCGAGGAGCAGCGGCACCGCAACGCCTGGCGCTCGTACCTGCAGCTGCGGCGGCTCGTTCCCGAGGCGGTCGTCGTCTGCGCCGAGGGCGCGGTGGCCGACGATCACGCGGCCTGGATCGCCGAGTTCGAGGCGACGGGCACGGTGACGCTGCCGGTCGTGGGGCTGGATGCCGCGGCATCCGTGCTCCTCGACCGGCCCTGGCGCCTCCGGGTCGAGGAGGCGGCGGCATCCTTCCGGTTGGAGGAGACGCGTGGCGGCATCCGTCCCTCGCGTATCCGCAACGCCGACGCGCGCGAGCGCGGCAGCCTGCAGGTCGACCTCGACGCCTACGGGCGGTACCGGGGCGAGGTGCACCTCATGCGCGTCGATCGTCCGCTCGACGCGGGCCAGGCTCGCATCGGCGAGGTCGCGGCGCCCTACCGCGGCATCATCGACGACCTGCGCCCCGGCCAGCTCCTCCGCCCGATCCCCCTCCCCACCTGACCCCCCGCCCCCTGCCCCCCGCCCCCTGCCCCCTGCCCCCCTCCCCGTCGAGTCGCCACGAACTGCGGATGCGGTCGGCCCCGGACCCGCCGTTTCTGGCGACTCGACGGGGATGGAGGGGGGGAACGGGGCTTACGCTCGGGGGCGTGTGGGATGCGGATGCGGGAGAGGGGGAGCGGCTCGACGGCGGCAATGCGAGCGGGGATGTGGTGCGCATCGGCGACACCGTCCGCAAGGCATGGGCGGCATCGACGCCCAGCGTCATCGCGTTCGTCGAGGCGCTCCGGGCGCGGGGGATCGACGCTCCCGAGCCGCGCGGACGCGACGACGCCGACCGGCAGGTGATCGAGTTCGTCGACGGGACGCTCGCGATCGACGCGGGCCCGATGGGCCTCGACCAGATGCGACGTGTCGGAGCCCTCGTCCGCGGCATCCATGACGCGGCGGCGGCGTTCGTCGCCCCCGCCGATGCGATCTGGGAGACGGCGATCCCCGCTCCGGGCGACGAGCTGGTGTGTCACAACGACCTCGCGCCCTGGAACCTGGTCGTGGGGGAGCGCTGGGTCTTCATCGACTGGGATGCCGCGGCCCCGAGCACGCGGCTGTGGGACCTCGCTTACGCGGCGCAGACGTTCGCCCTCGGCGACCCCGCGGAGGACCCGGCGGTGGCCGCCGATCGCCTGCGCTCCTTCGTCGACGGCTACGGCGCATCGGCCGCGCTGCGCGCGGAGCTGCCCCGCGCGATGAGCGACCGGGTCGACGCGATGCTCACGCTCCTCGAGGCCTCGCACCGATCGGGCCGTCAACCGTGGGCGACGATGTTCGTCGAGGGCCACGGCGCCCACTGGGCCTCCGTCCGCGACTACGTCGACCGCCACCGCCCCCTCTGGTCCCAGGCCCTGACCCCCTGACCCCGTCCTCCTCCGTCGACTCGCCAGGAACGGTGGGTCCGGGGAGCGCCGCATCCGCACATCGTGGCGAGTCGACGGATGCCGCACGGGGCTGGGGCTGGGGCGATTACTGGTACGTAGCAGTAATACGTAGTATCAATTGCGAGAGGCCGTCGTCGACGAACGTCGGTAGAGTCACATGCCAGGAAAGGCAGTCATGGGGAAACGGCCCACCAGCCGCGACGTCGCAGCCCGTGCCGGCGTGTCGCAGTCGACCGTCTCGCAGGTCTTCACGGGGCGCGCCGGCATCTCGGCGGCCACCCGCGAGCGGGTGCTGGAGGCAGCGCGCGAGATCGACTACCGGCCGAACCTCGCCGCCCGCTCGATGCGCACGACGCGGACGGGCCGCCTGGCTGCCGTCCTCCCGATCACCGCGTTCCACTCGGCTCCGCTCATCGCCGGCACGATCGAGCGCGCGCGGGCCGCGGGGTACGACGTCGAGGTGCAGAGCATCCCCAACGCCCCGGATCAGCGTCGTCCGCGACTGCTGGAGATGATCGACTCCCGCCAGTTCGAGGGCATCCTGTGTTACGCGCCCGTTCCGGGCGACGATCTCGTGCGGGTCGACCCCAACGTCCCGGTTCTGACGCTCGCGGAGTTCGACGACGACATGCGGGTCTCGGGCGAGATGCTCGACGTGCACCCGCTCGAGAGCATGGTCGAGCGGCTCGCAGAGCTCGGGCACCGCCGGTTCCTGCACATCACGGGTGCGCGGAGCTATCCCTCAGCGGATGCGCGCCGCCGGGCGTATGAGGCGACCGTCGCTCGCCTGGGCGTGCAGTCCGTCGGCGTCGTCGAGGGGGACTGGAGCGCGCAGTCCGGCCTGGACGCGATCCGCTCGCTCGACGAGGGCTCGCTCCCGCTCGCCGTCATCGCCGCCAACGACTTCATCGCCACCGGCGTCATCCGTGGAGCGCTCGAGCGCGGCTGGACGGTGCCGGGAGATGTGAGCGTGACGGGGTGGGACGACTCGCCCACGAGTGCATTCCAGACGCCTTCTCTCACGAGTGTGTCGATGGACTACGTCGAGCTCGGCCGCCGCACCGCCGACCGGCTCATCGCGCTCATGCGGGGCGAGCAGCCGCCGTCCGCCACCGGTCCGCTCCAGCACGTGATCTGGCGCGAGTCGACCGCGGCCCCGTCCTCCTGACGTCGACTCGGCAGGTTATGCGGGTCGCGGGCACCCGGCATCCGCAACTTCTGGCGAGTCGACGGTTGGCCCCGCGCAGCCGGAGAGGGTCAGGGCGTTGCGCGACGGGCGGGGGCGAGGTCCTCGAGAAGGAACTCGTCGAAGCAGGCGCGCAGCTCGTCGGCCATATCGAGCGTCGTCCGATCGAGGAGCCATTGGATCTGCAGGCCGTCCCACACCGCGATCGACCGCGCGGCGGCGCTGGGGATGTCGACGTCCGCCCGCAGGCCGCCCTCCGACCGGATGACGCTGAGCGCGTCGACCACGATCTTCCGGCTGTTCTCGTACCGGTTCCGGAAGAAGTCGTGGGCGGGGTGGTCGGGCGAGGTCGCCTCCGCCGACAGGGTGCAGAACAGCTCGATGACCCCCGGGATCGTCGAGTTGTAGTCGGCGAGGGCGACGAGATCCTCGAGCGCGTCGCGTCCCGAGTGCTCCTCGAACGAGAACCTGCTGCGCGCGAGGTCATCGCGGTGGTCGAGCACGGCCAGCAGCAGCTCGGCCTTGTTGCGGAAGTGGTGCAGCAGCCCGGCCTCGCTCATGTCGACGCGGTCGGCGATCTCGCGCAGCGAGCCCTTGCGGTAGCCCGCGCTCGCGAAGACGGCGAAGGCCGCGTCGAGGATCAACGTGCGCGTGCGCGCGCTCTTGGCGTACGGGCCTCGGGCGGCGGTTCGGGGCGTCTGGGTCACGCGCGGCATTTCTTCATCCTGGCGGCAACCCGCGCGTTGCGTGGGGCTCGCGGGGGAATGCGAAGCGTGTCGGTCGCGATCGGCCGATCACGAGCCGTCGAACCGGCCGGTCAGCGCCGCCCGTGCAGGTGGTCGCGGTGCTTGGCCGCCTGGCGGGCGCGCACGGGCAGGTCGATCGGGCCGGTGACGGTGAGCTCGTCCTCCCAGCACTCGATGCCGCGGACACCGGGCAGTCGCTCCCGCGTGAAGACCGGGTCGAGCCCGGCACGACGCTGCTCGGTGTAGTCCTTGAGCAGTCGGAACGCGATGCCCGACAGCAGCGCGATCGCGATGAGGTTCGTCAGCGCCATCAGCCCCATCACGCCGTCGGCGAAGTTCCAGACGAGGTCGGCGCCGACCACTGATCCGCTGAGGACGGCGGCGACGACGAGTACGCGGTATCCCGTCAGCACGGCAGGATTGGTCGAGATGAACTCGATGTTCGATTCGCCGTAGTAGTAGTTCCCGAGGATCGACGAGAACGCGAGCATGAAGATGATGATGCTCAGGGCGATGTTCGACCACTCGCCGAGGGTGTCGACGAGCGCCCCCTGCGTCAGGTCGATTCCGCGTGAGGCTCCCGCCAGATCAGGGACGGACACCAGGATGATGAACGCCGTCACCGAGCACACCAGGAACGTGTCGAAGTAGACGCCGAGGGTCTGCACGAGCCCCTGCTTCACCGGATGGGTCACGGCGGCGCTCGCGCCGGCGTTCGGGGCCGAGCCGAGCCCAGCCTCGTTCGAGAACATGCCGCGCTTGACGCCGGTGAGCACGATGTAGCCGAAGGCCGCGCCGACGACCTCGTTGAAGCCCCAGGCCGACGTGAAGATCTCGGCGAACACCGGCCCGATCCGGTCGAGGTGCAGCGCGACGACGATCACCCCGAGCACGAGGTAGGCGAGCGCCATGATCGGCACGAGCACCTGGGTCACCGAGGCGATGCGGCGCACCCCGCCGAACACGACGAGCCCGGTCAGCAGTGCGACGCCGCCACCGACGACCCACGGCAGCCAGGGCAGGTCGCCGCCGAGGCTCGAGCTGATGGTGGCCGAGATCGTGTTGGCCTGCAGTGAGCTGAAGGCGAAGGGGAAGCAGATGATCAGGATGACGGCGAAGAGGATGCCGAGCCACCGGGCGCCCAGCCCGCGCTGCATGTAGTACGCGGGACCGCCGCGGAAACTGCCGCGATCGCGCGTCTTGAACAGCTGCGCCAGCGACGACTCGATGAAGCTCGAGGCACCACCCACGAACGCCATGACCCACATCCAGAACACCGCGCCCGGGCCGCCCACCGCGATGGCGGTGCCCACGCCGGCGATGTTCCCGACGCCCACGCGGGACGCCGCTGAGATGGTGAACGCCTGGAAGGCGGAGACCGACTGCGGCTTGCCGTCCGCGGTCTGCGGCGTCTTGTCGGTCAGCGTGCGGAACATCTCGGGAATGAGGCGGAACTGCACGACACCCGATCGGACGGTGAAGTAGAGCCCGAGGAGGACCACGACCGGGAGGACGATCCAGGTCCAGAGGTGGTCGCCCCACGTGAGCAGCCAGTCGTTCACGGCATCCATGCCCGTCGAATCCATGTTCGCCAGTATGACGACTCGGAGTGCCCGGTGCGAGGGCGACGCGACCGAATGCGACTCACCGGTCGCGTGAAAAACCACTCATGCGTGGGATGTCAAGCCTTCGCGCGCACCTGATTCCCCCAGGTGACCCCCGGTACGCTGTCAGCTGGTGAGCCGGGAAGTCTGGTCGGCACGAAGTCGTCGATCGAACCCGGAGGATCCGTGCTCACTGTCCTGCCTGCCCTCTGCTGCCGCGCGCCCGCGAACGCCCTGACCGGGCGGCAGCGCGCATGACCCTCCTCGTCGCGGTCGCTGCAGCCTGGTTGCTCGTGGCGCTCGCCCCCGCGTTCGTGCGGCTGACCGGACGGCACGCGGGGTGGCCTCTGGCCGCCGGCATGCTCGCGGTGCTCGGGCTCGTGCTCTCGGCATGGAACCCGCAGCAGGTCGTCCGCGAATCAGTGCCGTGGATCCCGGCACTCGACATCGCGCTGCGCCTCCGGCTGAACGGGCTCGCGCTGCTGTTCGCCGTCGTGGTGCTCGCGATCGGCGCGGTGGTGCTCGTCTACTCGACCTCGTACCTGCGCCAGCCTCGGTCGCCGGGCTTCTACGGCCTGATGACGGCGTTCGCGGCGGCGATGCTCAGCCTCGTCCTGGCCGATGACCTCGTCGTCCTCTTCGTGGCGTGGGAGCTGACGACCCTGTGCTCTTATCTGCTGATCCTCCGCTCGGGCCCCGCGGCGAAAGAGCCCGCAACGCGCACGCTCCTCGTCACCGCCGCCGGCGGTCTCGCTCTCCTCGCCGCCGTCGTGACCCTGATCGCGCGCACCGGCACCACCGAACTCACCACCGTCCTCGCGCACCCGCTGTGGCGCGAAAACCCGGGATTCGCGACGGTCGTCGCGGTGCTCGTGGCGATCGCCGCCATGACGAAGTCGGCGCAGTTCCCGTTCCACGCCTGGCTTCCGGATGCCATGGTGGCGCCCGCCCCGGTGAGCGCCTATCTGCACGCGGCGGCGATGGTGAAGGCCGGGATCTTCCTGCTCATGCTCTTCGCGCCAGCCGCGTCCGCGGCGGCGATCTGGTCGCCGCTTCTCGTGGGCGTCGGGCTCTGGACAGCTCTCATGGGGGCGTTGTTCGCGGTCCGGCGCGCCGACATGAAGGAGCTGCTGGCGTACTCGACCGTGAGTCAGCTCGGCCTCCTGGTCGCGGTGATCGGCGTCGGCACACCGACGGCGATGCTCGCGGCGAGCGCGCACGTGGTCGCTCATGCGCTGTTCAAGTCCGCCGGGTTCATGGGCGTCGGGCTGGTCGAGAAGCGCACCGGGGCCAGGATCCTGACCGAGCTCCGCGGATCCTGGGGGATGCTGCGCTGGGATGCCGCGATTCTGATCCTCGCGGCGGTCAGCATGGCCGGCATCCCTCCGATGCTCGGGTTCATCAGCAAGGAGCTGCTTCTCGACTCGTTCCTCACGGCTGCTTCGCCTGCGCTGTCATGGACGCTCGCGATCGTGGCCACCGCCGGAGCCGTGCTGACGGTGGCGTACAGCCTGCGCCTGGTGCTTCCCCTGCTGCCCGGTCGCCTCGGTGCCGCTCGGCCCGGTGAGCACGGGCCGCAGGCCCGCCCCTGGCGCGACACTCGAGTGATGTCGATCGCCGTATCCGTCCCGGCGATCCTGGGGCTGGCTCTCGGGGTGGGGGCGCCGCTGCTCGACCCGGTCGTGCGACCCGCGGCAGCGGGGGCCGCGGGCGTCGACGCGGCATCCGTCTCGGGCATCTACCTCTGGCACGGGGTGAACGCGGCTCTGCTGCTGTCGGTGACGGCGATCGTGCTCGGAACGCTGGTCGGCCTCCGGCTGCGCGGTACTCCCGTGCCAACGGCACCGCAGCGGTGGTCGGGCGTCCTCGCCGTCCAGTATGCGCAGCGGGGCATCATCGCGCTCGGCCGTCGTGTCGGCGACCTGACGCGCTCTGACGCCCCCGCCGCGAACCTCGTGGTGCCGATCGTGCTGATCGGTGCCGCCGCGGCGGCGCTTCCGGCGATGTGGCGCGGTTGGCCGCGTTACGACGAGCCGTTCCTCGTGCTCGATCTGCTCCTGCTCCTCCTCGTCGCGGCGGGGGTGATCGCCGTCTCGGTCGCCACCCGCCGCCTGACCGCGATCATCAGCGTGGGTGTGGCCGGGTTCGCCGTCGTGCTGTGGTTCCTGGTTCTGGGCGCGTCGGATGTCGCGGTGACGCAGCTGCTCGTCGAGATCCTGACCGTCGTCGTGATGGTGCTCGTGCTGCGCCGGATGCCGCGCCGCCTGCGCCCGTCGCGGCTGCGGCGACGGGTGCTCGCCGTCATCGCCGCGCTCGCCGCCGGGGCGACCGCGACGCTCGCCGCGCTCGTGTTCACCGGACACCGCGAGATCTCGGATGTCGCCGCCTTCTTCCTCCGCGAGGCGAAGGAGCTGACCGGCGGCACCAACATCGTGAACACGATCCTGGTCGACTTCCGAGCGCTCGACACGCTCGGCGAGCTCGTCGTCCTGGGGATCGCAGCGGTATCGATCACGGCGCTTCTCGAGGCACGTCGAGCCGTTGACCGCCCGGTGCGGGAGGGAACCTCCGCCGCGCTCTCCGACGCCCGCGCCAACGCGGTCTTCCTCACCACTGTGGGACGCATCGTCGCCCCGGTGATGGTGGTCGGGTCGGCCTACGCGCTGCTACGCGGTCACAACGACCCGGGCGGCGGCTTCATCGCGGCGCTCATCGGCGCCGCGGCCATCGCGCTGATCTACCTCGCCGCCCCGAGCGACGAGATCCCGCGGATCGAGCGTTCCTACCTGGCGATCGCCGGAGCGGGCGTCGTCATCGCGGTCGGCACCGGTCTGCTGGGGCTTCTCGACGGCTCGTTCCTCCGGCCGCTGCACGTCGACATCGGCAGCCTGCACGTCACCACGGCCCTCGTCTTCGACCTGGGCGTGTATCTCGCGGTCTTCGGGGTCATCCTCGCCGCCATCAATCGCCTCGGTCTGTCTCCCGCCGATGCGGTCCGAACCGACCGTTCGTCAGAAAGGAGCGTCCGGTGATCCTCGCCCTCACCATCGGTGTGCTCGTCGCCGGAGCGGTCTACCTGCTGCTGCAGGAAGACCGGCTGCGCGTCATCCTCGGCTTCGTGCTGCTCTCGCACGCGGTCAATCTGCTGCTGTTCAGCGCCGGCGGCATCGACTCGCGCGAGGAGCCGCTCGGCGAGGCGCTGGATCCGGCGACCACGGCCGATCCGCTGCCGCAGGCGTTCGTCCTGACCGCGATCGTCATCGCCTTCGCGATCACCATCTACCTGCTCGTCCTCGCCGTGACGGGCAACCCGTCCGAAGACGCCGGGCTCGAGGATGCGGGCGTCGACGATGCAGGGCCCGACGATGCGAAGGCCGCGGCCCCGGCCCGAGGAGGACGCCGATGAACGACGCTCTGCTTCCGCTCATCGTCGCGGTGCCGCTCCTCGCGAGCGGTGTCGCCGCGTTCGCGCGCCATCGTCATCGATGGGCGATCGTCCTGCTCCTGATCGTGCTGACGGCGAACCTCATCGCGGCGGCTGCGCTCGTGTGGGCGACAGCCGACGGATCAGTCGTCGCCCACGGGATCGGCGGATGGCCCAACGGCATCGCCATCCCCTTCGTCGCCGACGCGTTCTCCGCCCTCATGCTCACGGTGGCGGGCCTGCTCACCCTCGTCTGTGTCGTCTTCGCGATCGTCGCGGACACCGGTCGCAACCGGCTCTTCCCCGCGCTCGTCCTCGTGCTGACGGCGGGAGTGAACGGCGCGCTCCTGACGGCCGACCTGTTCAACCTCTTCGTCTTCATCGAGGTCATGCTGCTGCCCTCGTACGGGCTTCTGGTGCTCTCGCGTCGCGGTCGCGGCACCGACGAGTCCGTCACCGGCTCGAGGCTCTACGTCACCTTCAACCTGTTCGTCTCCACGGTCTTCCTGGCCGGGGTGGCGCTCGTCTACGGTGTCGCGGGCACGGTGAACCTCGCCGAGCTCGCCGGCGCTGCTCAGGAGTCGCCTCTGGTGGCGGCAGCGCTCGGGGTCTGCCTCTTCGCGCTCGCGATGAAGGCCGCTGTGGTCCCCGTGCACGGGTGGCTCGCCCGCGCGTACCCGTCGACGTCGCCGGCCATCACCGCGATGTTCTCGGGTCTGCACACGAAGGTCGCGATCTACGCCATCTACCGCATCTACGCCGTCGGCTTCGAGGGCGACCAGACCTACCTCTGGATCGGCGTCGCCGTCTTCAGCGCGACGATGCTGATCGGTGTGCTCGGCGCGGTGGGGGAGGACCGGATGCGGTCGATCCTCGCCTTCCACATGGTCAGCCAGATCGGCTACATCCTGCTCGGCGTCGCGCTGTTCACGCCCCTGGGTCTGGCCGCGGGTATCTTCTACCTGCTTCATCACATGATCGTGAAGGCATCGCTGTTCCTGTCTGCGGGTGCCATCGAGACCCGATTCGGGACGGATCGCCTCGACGACCTGCGCGGTCGTGTCGGCCGGGAACCCGTGCTGATGGTCGCCTTCGGCGTTGCGGCGCTGTCGCTCGCCGGCATCCCGCCGTTCTCGGGCTTCTTCGCGAAGCTCATGCTGCTCGTCGCGGCGGTCGAGGACGGACAGGTCGCGGCGGCGGTCATCGCGATCGTGGTGAGCCTGATCACCCTGCTGTCGATGCTGAAGATCTTCAACGCCGTCTTCGCCCGCACGGTCACCGGTGGTGAGCCGGCCGAGCCGGCCGAGCCGGCCGGTCCGGCCGGGCGCGGCGGACTCGCGGTGGCGCAGCGCTCCACGACCCGCGCCGCGCTCGCGGCGCCGGCTGTCGCGCTCGCCGCGGCGACCCTCGCCCTCGGGCTCGGTGCGCAGGGGCTGTTCGCGCTCGCGGAGGTCGCGGCCGCCGGCCTGCTCGATACGACCGCGTACGTCCGGGCGGTGCTGCCGTGATCCTCAGCATCCTCACTCTGCCCTTCCGGTTCGCGGCTTTCGTCTGCTGGTTCGCCGCGCAGCTCACGCTGACGTCCGTGAGAGTGCTCGGCGACATCCTCAGCCCGGGGCTGGCCGCGACCCCACGCGTCGTGCGGCTTCCGCTGGGGTCGGCGGGCGACCTGCACGTCACCGCGATCAGCGTCCTCATCACGCTGACTCCCGGCACGCTGGCCCTCGGCGCGGCACGAGATGACTCCGGCGAGCGCTTCGTCATCGTGCATTCGCTGTACCACCGCGACACCGATTCGGCGCTGGCCGACTTCGCCGACATGGACCGCCGGATGACGAGCGCGGTCGCACTGGGAGGACCGAGATGAACCTGCTGGACCTCGCCGCGGCGGGATGCGCGATCGCCATGATCGCGTCCGTCGTGCACATCCTGCGCGGACCGACCCCCGCCGACCGCGTCATCGCCGCCGACCTGCTCACCTTCAGCCTGGTCGGCCTCGTGGCGCTCGTGGGCGTACGCCTGGCGCGCGAGGGCACGTTCGACCTCGTGCTGGTCGCGACCCTCGTCGCCTTCCTCGCCGCGGTCTCGCTCGCCCGCGCGCTGACGGGAGGTCGTCGATGACGATCCTCGAGCTCATCGGTCAGGTCCTCGCTCTGCTGGGCGCGCTCATCTTCGTCGTCGCCGCGGTCGGCCTGCGCCGCTTCCCCGACCCCTACGCGCGCATCTCGGCTGTCGCCACCGCGGCGGGCCTGGGCGTCGCGTTCATCACGGTCGGCGCGGTGCTGCAGGTTCCGACCGTCGACAACGTCGTCAAGGTCGTGCTCGCCGTGCTCCTGCAGCTGATCACCTCGGCGGTGGCGGCCATCGTCATCGCCCGCGCCGCGGTGAGCTCGGGGCATCGGTTCACCGAAGGCACCGATACCGCGGCTCTCGACGAGGACGCATGACACGCGCGGTGGGGCGGGCCGGGGCGCGGGCGCCGTGGCATATGGTGAGGGAGTTCGGCCGTGAGACCGAGCAGGTGCGCCGGGAAGTCTGGTCGGCAAGACGATGACCGCTACCCGAAGGGCTCCCGTGAATCCCCGCATCGCCGTTGCCGGTGACCGACCCGAACCGATGGCGGCCGCCATCGCGTCCCTCGCCACCGCGGGCGAGCCCACCTGCCTGGTGTGGACGGTGGATCTGGAGGCGGAGCCGACGGCCCGCCGCTCCCGCGTCGAGCTCAAGCAGCGTTACGACTCCCTCCTCGCCCACGCGTCGGGTCTCGCGGCGCTGCGGAACCTGGTCGTCCTGCTGCGGCATGCCGACCGCGTCCCCGAACGCAAGATGCACGCGGCCGCGGCAGCGCTCGCCACCCGGCTGCACGCCGATCTCGAACGGGCGCGCGGTCGCTACGTGGATGTCGCCGTCGTCGACATCAGCTCGTGCACCGACACCCGGCGTCTGCTCGACCGCGTGGAAGAGGTGGCGGGAACCGCGGCCGGCCCGGTCGGGAACGTCGCCCTCACCTGGCACGAGATCCGCGACCGCAGCATCCACGCCGCCGCCGCCGCGTCGCAGTTCTGACCCCCGCCACCGTCCGTCGAGTCGCCAGGATGTGCGGATCCGGCACCCCGCGCATCCGCAGCTTCTGGCGAGTCGACCGGCTGGAAGCGGGTCAGCGCTCGGCGACGATGTCCATGCCCGGGCCCTCGGCCGCGCGGGGAGCGAAGCCGTGGCGCTCGTAGAACGCGGCCCGGCCGCGCGCGGCGAAGAGCTGGATGTCGTGTACGCCGCGCCGTCGCGACTCGGCGACGAGCATCCGCAGGATCTCACTCCCGATGCCGCTGCCTCGCGCTGCCGTCGCCACGATCATCTCGGTCACGAACGCGTGCATGACCCGTCTGGCGGCCGCGGCGCCGGTCAGAACGCGCCAGAGCGTCACTGAGGCATCATCGGGTGTCTCCCGCCAGGCAGCGGCGCTGACGGCTGGGAGTTGACGACGGGGACCGACCAGGTACGGACGGCCGTGAGCGTCGAGGGAAGCGGCGCGTGGGGGGGCGATGGTGCGGGCGGGTTGGCGGGTTGGCGGGTTCGGCGTCGTCGACGAGGCCGGCGAGCAGGCTCAGGAGCGCGCGCACCTGTGCTGCGGGCTCGGCGCTCGCGTCGGCCATCGCACCCACCTCGGCCCTGAGTAGCTACTCGACGCTGTTCCTCCTCCTCGCCGGTCTGCTTGTTGTCGACCGGCTCGCGCACGTCACGGCCGCCGAAGATGCGGATGCCGCGCTCACCCTTTCGCACCTAGCGGTTGAGCTTCTGCCACGTCCTGTAACCGGCGACGTGCGACGCCTCGGGGCCCAGTTGAAGATCAGCAGCAGGTTTCCCAGGCTGTAGCGGTGGAACGACTGCGCGAACGTCAGGAACCGCGCCCACGTCTCGGACTCGCGCAGCGCCTCGACCTGTTCCGCGATCGTCGCTTGCATGCCTCAGCCTCGGCGCGACGCTCCTCGGCGCTCTTGGTCTTCCTGACTGTGCATGCCATGTTCGGAACCATTCACCCAACGGAATTGGTGCTACTCGCGTCCTGATCTCTCCCTCGACGTTTTCGCCGTGAAGGCGTTTTACCGCCGCTAGGGAGGAGCCGTCGGCGCAGCCGCCTTTATGGAAGTTGGCGGACCGTATGCTGCTGAGGGATTCGCGGCAAAGAACGGGCCGATAGGTCCTGACAGTGCCGGCGACGCCGGCCACCCGTGAGGTGTTGCTGCCCGCTTCGTCGTATCCGCGCGGGAGGGATACGCGCATCGCCTCCATCTCGCACAATCGTCGCTGCCGTCCCCCAAATGGGGGACAGACGTAACACGCTACGTTCGCGATGATTAGCGCGAGAAGTGCGCCCACTTGGTTAGGAGGAGTTAGCAAATGAAGTTATACCGCGGTCTGGCGGCAACGACGATAGCTGGATGTGTGATTGCACTATCCATCGGTGGCACGGGTGCCGCCTCCGCCGCCGGTGAAACCGAGCCTGAGTTGCCGAGCTACATCGCACCGGTCGAGCCTGCCGATCTGCCCCCCGAGTTGCGCACCGACGCGCCGGACATCCGATACCAGACTGAGGAAACCGTGCCTCTTTCCGTCTCAGAGGGACTTCTCCGGCTTGAACTCGAAAACCCTGAGATTGGTATCGCAGGTGCGGAGTGGGACGCCGAATCGAAGACGACCTTCCTCTATGCCACCGCCCCAGAAGAGACCGTCGCGGCGCTTCTTGCGGAGTATGGGATCGACGAGGGTGTTGAGTACCGCGCGGCACAGCATGACGCCGCCACCATGCGCGGCATCATTCGCGAGGTGATCGGCGGAGACACCGGACGACTTGAATCAGGACACGCCGTGGTGAGCGCCACACCGGCGCTCGATGGCTCACGGATCTACCTGGTGTTGGAGGAATCGTCACAGCAACTCAGAGCGGCCCCCGCCCTGCCGGATATCGGCATTCCCCTGTCGTTTGATTATGGTCCCCGCGCTGTTCCAACTATGCGAAACCATGAGCCGTCGCCGCCCGCGGTCCAGCGATTCTCCGGCGCTCACATGCATGGCGGCGGTTGGAGTTGCACGACGGGATTCCGGGTAACGAGGAACAGTAACCCGGGCATGGTCTCCGCAGACCACTGCAGCCTGCCCGGGCCTGTCGGGACTCAGTGGTACTACAACACCACCAGCAATCACTTCATTGGACAGGCTCAGGGGCAGATCATGCCATCAGGCCCGGGATACCGACCCGACCTTGCGTCTTGGACTGGCGGGGGCACCGGGCCGCTTGTCCCCGGAATCTTCATCGGAACTAACACGGTCGCGGGCTCGGGGGTCTACCCGATCTCCGGAGCAGTGAGCACGCCTGTGGGGGCAACCGTGTGTTACTCGGGCAGTCCCAGCGGAACGGTCTGCGGTAACACGGTCACCAACGTCAACGTCACGCTCTGCTACGGCGGGGACTACGGGTGCTATGAC
This sequence comes from Microbacterium sp. Yaish 1, assembly GCF_002245215.1. GTDB lineage: Bacteria > Actinomycetota > Actinomycetes > Actinomycetales > Microbacteriaceae > Microbacterium. Next base: position 1,204,798 of record NZ_NPMR01000001.1, on the reverse strand, counting down.
AACCTGACCATCACTAACAATGCGGGCGCTCCCGCGGCGGGTCAGGGCGACAGTGGCGGCCCTGCTTACTCCACAAGCGCCGGTGTCGTGTACGCCGCTGGGATCATCAGTGGCATTCTCGATGCAACAACTACGTGCACGGGGGATAGCGGTGGGCGGCTGTGTAGTCCGCGCGTTGCATTCGCCGTGATCAACGATGTCTTCGTCGCGGGCTACGCCCTCAACATCGTTCCATAGCTAGTTTTCTCCCATGCGGGTCGTGACCTCAAGCGTGTAGCTGGTGAGGTCACGACCCGCATGAACCTCGAACGTCCTGGGGGACATGTCCGCCGTGCACGGGCCATCTCCGTTCGACACCGAAATTTCGATGGCGGCGTGACGCGCCTCCTCGTTGATCTCGACAAGCTCAGGCTCCCACGGGCAACTACCAGACCCGTGGGTGGTGATCACCAGAAGATCGCCGACGGCCCATGCATCCACTTTTGAGCCGTCGCTGGTAATGGACAGAGGTGTACCCACAGCTGTCGGCGTCCCCGCGTACCCGGGCAAAGCCTCTCCTGCCCGGGGAGCGCACGCGGTCAAAAAAATATTGGTCAACGCGACCATCAAGGCCAGAGCTCGGTAGCGGAATCGGCCCACAGCGCCGGCTCCGCTGCGAATCTGCGTCATGCCGCCACCCTAACCATCAGTACTGGGACGCGAAACTCCGACGGTGACTCTGGGGTCGGACGCGCCAGGCGACTCACGCACCCTTGATGCAAGGCGCACGGACCTCGAGGCAACTCGACGCCTGGGTTTCTCGATCGGCTTGGTGGCGGGGCCGTCGCCACCGTCCGTCGAGTCGCCAGGATGTGCGGATCCGGCACCCCGCGCATCCGCAGCTTCTGGCGAGTCGACCGGCCGGAAGCGGGTCAGCGCTCGGCGACGATGTCCATGCCCGGGCCCTCGGCCGCGCGGGGAGCGAAGCCGTGGCGCTCGTAGAACGCGGCCCGGCCGCGCGCGGCGAAGAGCTGGATGTCGTGTACGCCGCGCCGTCGCGACTCGGCGACGAGCATCCGCAGGATCTCACTCCCGATGCCGCTGCCTCGCGCTGCCGTCGCCACGATCATCTCGGTCACGAACGCGTGCAGCGCGCCGTCGCTGATCAGGCGCCCGAGGCCGATCAGGTGCCCGTCGCCGTCACGCGCCGTGCACACGACCCAGCTGCCCGCGAGGGCCCGTTCGAAGGTTTCGAGCGACCACTCGGCCCAGCCCGTCTCGGCGTAGAGCGTCGCGAACTCGGCGGCCGTGGGCGGGGCGAAAGAGTAGTGGACGGTCACACTGCACCTCCGAGGAGCGTGTGCCGCCAACCCGTCCCCGCGCGCTCGTAGACGACGCGGGTGTGACGGCGATCGAGCGAGCCCTGCCAGAATTCCACCCTGGTCGCCTCGATGCGCCAGAGTGCCCAGTCGCCCTCAGCGACATCCCGGCGCGCCGCCTCGGGCCGAGCGGCCAGATCTGCGGCGGTGTCCTCGGCGCTGGCCTCGCGGATCGGCCCGCGCACGCGCACGGCCCGCATGACCGGCTGCCACCAGAACGCCAGAGCTGCTGCGGGCTGCGCTTCCAGCTGCCCGCCCTTCGCGGATGACCGTGTGCTCGCGAACGCCCAGCCCCGGTCGTCGACGTCTTTGACGATCAGTGTGCGGGCGTCGGGGATGCCGTCGGCGTCGACCGTCGCGAGGGTCGCGGCGTGGGGCTCGGCGACCCCCGCGGCGGCTGCCCGGTGGATCCACTCCTCGAACAGCGTCACCGGCGAGGCGGGGAGCCGGTCGGTGTCGAACACCGGAGGTGTGCCCGTCAGCGAGGGCTGCGAGCGCAGCCACTCGCGCAGCCCGCTCATGCCGCGAGCCAGGCGACGTCGGCGAAGAGCCCGCGCAGGTCGTTGACGAGCCGAGCGGTGTGGAAGCCGTCGGCCGCGGCGTGGTGCACCTGCACGGCCATAGGCAGCAGCATCCGCCCGTCACGCTCGACGTAGCGCCCGAGCGTGAAGATCGGAGCGAGGTGGCCCCCACCGCCCTCGACGTTCAGATTGAACCCGGTGAAGTCGGTCCACGGCAGGCTCGACACGTCGAAGCTGTTCGGCGGCGGCGGACCCTGCGGGAAGAGCTCGGTGCTGCCGGCGTGATCGGCGATCACCCGGGCCGCGGCGTCGTGGAAGGCGGCGAAGTCGCGGTCGAAGGGCGCCGATACGCTCGAGAACGTCTCGGTCTCGGGGTGGAAGATCGTGAACGACGGGTGGACCTCCGGCCACACCGCGGGGGCGCCGTCGGCGGTGAGCGTCATGCGGAACTCCGGGTGACGGTTGACGATCGACGCGATCGCCCAGACTTGCGCGATGTAGGTGCGACGCCCGGAGGCGCGCACCGCCGCGACGAAGTCCGTCACGTCGATCTCGACCGTCATCGAGTAGGTGCAGCGAACGGTGCGGAGGTAGTGCTCGAAGTGCCGCCGTCGCGGCCAGGTCTCGAGGTCGATGGGGGCGGCGTCGTGCATGTTCTCATCCTCCCAAAGCAGCCGTCGCGGCGCAGATGCGCGAGAGTAGAGGCACTATGACCGACACCAGGCCCTCCGTCCTCTTCGTCTGCGTGCACAACGCGGGACGCTCGCAGATGGCCGCGGGATTCCTTCGCGACATCGCGGGTGACCGCATCGAGGTTCGTTCGGCCGGTTCCCTGCCCGCCGATCGGATCAACCCGGTCGCCGTCGAGGCGATGGCCGAACTCGGCATCGACATCACCGCCGAGCACCCGAAGGTGCTCACGACCGAGGCCGTGCAGGCATCCGACGTCGTCATCACGATGGGATGCGGCGATGCCTGCCCGTTCTTCCCCGGCAAGCGCTACGAGGATTGGAAGCTCGACGACCCCGGGGGACAGGGCATCGACGCCGTCCGCCCCATCCGCGACGACATCCGGGAGCGCATCCGTCAGCTGGTCGACGAGCTCATCTGACGGCGCCGGGCTGTCCGAAACGACGATCGCCCGCAGCGGACGGGTGTCCGTTGCGGGCGATCGAGAAGAAGCGTCAGCGCGCGGCGCCGGCGAGGGTGCCGGTGACCTGACCCTGCGGGTCGCCGATGAGGCAGAGGATCTCGCGGTCGCCGGCGTCCCAGCTGCCCGCGGTGGGCACGTAGTAGTTGAAACCGAGGACCGACTCCTCGTATGAGATCCCCACGAAGGGCGCGAACGCGTCGTAGCAGACCTGCTCGGCCTCGGTCTGGGCCGCCTCGATGCCGGGGAACTCGTCGGCGTCGATGTCCTGTGCGTGGTACGCCTCGAGGTCGTGGGCCTCGCTGCACGGGACGGTGGGGGTCTCGGTGACCTCGGTGTCGGCGGTGCCCGAGTCGAGCATGCAGTCGCCGACGCGGATCGCGAAGACGTCGGTGCTCGCGTTCGACTCGGCGATCGCGCCGGATTCGTCACGGACGGGGGCGGCGGCTCCGCCACCGGTGAAGGCGTTGAGCGTGGAGCAGCCGGTCGCGAGCAGGGCGACGGTCAGCGCAGCAGCGGGCAGGGCGAGGAGTCGACGAGCAGTGTTCACGTCGACCGACTCTAGCCAGTTTCGGCTGTTTCTGGGAAATCCTGATGATTTTCCTGAATGTTCATGCGTTGGTGAGGTGAAACGCTTCAGGCGATTCCCGGAACATCCTCGAGAGCCGTGTAAACGGGGACGCCGCGCTCCCGGGCGATCGCGACATCCTGGTCCGCACCGCGCGATTCGCCGGGCAGGCGGAGGACCGCGTCGCAACGCTGCAGCAGGCGGTGGGCCACCGGATACATCACCTTCTCGGCCAGGGGGTCGGTGGGGCCCGAGGCTCCCGCGCTCGCGAGGACGGGCAGCGCGACCCACTCGCCGATCATCGGGATGTGCCCCGCCTCGAAGAGCGGCCATGCCGCCTCTTCCAGTCGGGCCAGGTTGCGCCGCATCAGGGCGGGATCCCCGCCGGTGCCCGAGGCGTAGGGCCCGGCGATGAGGATCATGAGGGAATCGGTCGTGGCTTGTGCGGTCATGTTTCGATACTATGCATCAACATGCGCAAACGTGAAGGAGTCGGAATGCTCGCTGCATCTCGGAAAGATCTGCTGCTCGCGCGCCTCCGCGCCGACGGGCGTGTCATCGCCAAGGAGCTCGCCGCTGAGCTGGGGGTCTCCGAAGACAGCATCCGCCGCGATCTTCGCGAGCTGGATGCCGCCGGCCTCGCCGTTCGCGTCTACGGGGGCGCGCTGCCGGCGTCGCCCGCCGTCGCCGACTATGCGTCTCGCCAGGCGGTCGCGACCGAGAGCAAGCAGCGCATCGCACGCTTCGCCGCGAGCCTCATCGAACCGGGCAGCACCGTCATCGTCGACGGGGGGACGACCGCCCTCGCCACGGTACGGGCGCTCGACCCGGCGCTGGCCTGCACCATCGTCACCCACAGTCCGACCGTGGCAGCAGCGCTCCTCGATCACACAGCCGACGTCATCATCATCGGCGGGCGGCTGTTCAAGCACTCCGCGGTCGCGAGCGGCGCCGCGGCTGTCGAGGCCGCACGCATGGTGCGGGCCGACCGCTTCCTCCTCGGTGTCACCGGCATCCACGCCGACGCGGGCCTGACGACCGGCGATGCGGACGAAGCGGCGATGAAGCGCGTGCTCGCCGAGCGTGCCGCCGAGACCTACGTCCTCGGCAGCGAGGAGAAGATCGGCGCCGTGTCGCCCTTCTCGGTGCTGCCGTTCGACGAGGTCACGGGGGTCATCGTCGATCCCGCGGCTCCGGCCACCAGCCTGGAGGCCCTCGACCGCCGCGGCGTCCCGCTGCTCCGCGCCGGGTGACACGCGCCGGGTGACGCCCTCGCGGCTGCTCGCTAGGCTGAGCCGCATGCAATGCCGGTGAATCCGCTTCCGATCCCCATCCGCGCGTCGACGCCGACGCGATCGAAAGGTTCACTCATGCACGCATACTCATCCGCGCCCGCTCTGCCGCTCACCGGGAAGACCGCCCTGGTCACGGGCGTCTCACGCCGCCGGGGCATCGGCTTCGCCGTCGCCACGACTCTCGCCCGGCTCGGAGCGAGCGTCGTCGCCCACCACCACCGGCCCCACGACCTCGACCTGCCGTGGGGCGGCGACGACCTCGATGCCGTCCGGGCCGGCATCCGCTCCCACCTCGTGGGCGACGCGAGCTTCGCCGACATCGCCGGCGATCTGAGCGTCGCGACGGCGGCGGCCGACCTTGTCGATGAGGCGGCCGCGGTGACGGGCGCGCTCGACATCCTCGTCTGCAACCATGCCAAGAGCGGCGACGACGGCAGCATCCTCGATATGACGCCCGAGCGCCTCGACGCGTTCTGGGACGTCAACACCCGCGCGACCCTCCTCCTCACCGCGGCCTTCGCCCGCCGCTTCACCGACGTCCCGTCGGCGCCGCGCCGGCCGGGCGACCGGATCTCGGGGTCGAAGCCCTACGACGCGCCCCGGGGGCACGTCGTGTGGATGACCTCGGGCCAGATCCACGGGCCGATGGTAGGCGAGGTGGCCTACGCGACCAGCAAAGCCGCCCTCGCGGGCGTGACCGGAACGGTCGCCGCGGAGCTGCTCGAGCTCGGCATCATCCTCAACACCGTGAACCCTGGACCGGTGAACACGGGCTACCTCGACCCCGACACCACCGACCGCTCGCTCGACGGCCTCGACGACTGGCTGACGACGACGGCGTTCGGACGCGTCGGGCGGCCCCAGGATCCCGCTGAGCTGATCGGGTGGCTCTGCAGCCCGGCGGGGTCGTGGCTGGTCGGCCAGGTGCTCACGAGCGACGGCGGCTTCAGCCTGCTCGGCTGAGCGGGGGGCGGTTCAGCGCTTGTTCGTCGAGGCGAGCGCGACGATCTCGCCCCGGGTGGAGGCTCCCGTCTTCCGGCGGATGTTGCGGATGTGGTTCTCGACCGTGCGAACGCTCAGGACCAGCTTGGCGGCGATGTCGCCGTTGGACATATCGGCCGCGATGAGCTGCACGATCTCGCGTTCGCGCGGTGTGAGCAGCATCGCCGTGCGGTCGCGCCGCGTCCGTCTGACGTTCGTGTCGGCCAGCTCGCGGGCCGCTTCTCGGCAGGCCGCTGCGCGGTCGTTGTCGCCGTGATCCCGGTAGAGGTGCGCGGCGAGGTTGAAGTACTTCAGTGCTTCGGCCGCCATGCCCTCGCTGCGCAGCCCGCGGGCGGCCGCCTCGACTCGGGCCGGGTCCTGCGCGTGGGCGGCGGCGCGGGCCTCCAGGAAGATCTCGTACATCGACCCGCCCAAGCGCTGCGGCGGGTCGGCGACCTGCGCGGCGAGTTCGGGGTCGTAGTGAATGTAGAGGGATGCGAGCATCGCCAGGTCCGCCGCGAGACCGTACCCGCGGCGTCGGGCGTCGCGCGTCACCTCGGCGAAGATCTCGGCCGCGATCTCGGTCGCCCCGCTGACTGCGACCGAGAACGCCTCCGTCCAGCGCAGGTCGCTCAGCACCATGCCGTCCGACGCCCCGGCGATCTGCGCGGCGTGCTCGCGGTACCCCGATGCCGCGCTCTCGTGCCCGGCACGTGTGGAGATGACCGCCATCAGGACGAGCACCGCACGGTCGGGCGAGAAGTAGAGGGTCTTGGCGCTGATGCCGGTCGTCAGGAGGATCGCGAGCGCGTCCTGCGCCTCGTCGAGGCCGTCGAGCACGGCGATGCAGTCGGAGATCCGTCCGGAGACGAGGTGACAGGCCGCGAGCAGGACCCCGGCGATGTCGGCGCCGAGCCCGCCCGCGGCCGCCCGCGCGGCGAGCACCCGCTCGTCATCGGGGGCGACGCCCTCGATCTCCCAGCGGACGGCGCGGGCGAGTGTGTCGAGCGCCTCGGCGTAGGCGAATCCCGTCGGGACCTTCTCCGTGAGCGGGCGCACGACATCGGACAGATCCGCTCCGCGCGACAGAAGCCAGCGCGAGTGGAAATGGCGCAGTGTCAGTTCCGCCTCATGATCCCGGCTGGTGCCGTAGAACAGGTCGGAGCACCGGCTGATGACGTCCTCGATCTCGCGCGGGTCGCTCGGCCCCGTCATGAGCAGTCCGAGGTATCGCACAGCAGTGCGGGGGTCGCCCTCCTCCTGCCAACGCGCCCGCGCGACGCCGACCTGGACGTCGAAGGCCTCGGTGAACATGCGCGAGACCGCGGGGACGTCCGCCAGCTGCAGCGGGGCCGGTGTCGGTGACGCCGACTGCTGCGGCACGCCTGCGGGGCGGAGTCGCTCGAGCAGGAGGGCGCGAGCCTGCGTGTCGAGATGCGAGCTCTCCTGCGCGAGTCTGTCGGTCGCGTGGCTGAGGATGCGGCGGCGCCGGGCCGTGGCGGGCTGATTGCGGAAGTAGTCGCCCAGCCCGGGCGGGTGCACCGCGACCATCGCGCGTCGATCGGCACCGACCTCGGTGACGCGCACGAGCTGGTTGTCCTCCAGCTCCTCGAGCAGCTCGGCGCCCAGGAGGGCCCACGCCGCGGTCACCTCCACCGTTCCCGTCGTGGCGAGCAGCTCCACGGCATCCCGGATCTCCGGCCGGTAGGAGTAGAGCACCGACTCGTAGGCGCCGCGTGCGTCGTCGGACCAGAGAACGGGACCGGAGACCCATTGGTCCCCGGAACGCCAGACCAGACCGTGGGCCAGCGCTCCGTCGAGCAGCGCCACCGCCAGGCCGGGGATCCCGGCCGAGTCCATGTGGATGCGCGCCGAGACGCTCGGCGCGAGCGATCCGTCGACCCTCTCGTCCAGGAGCGAATGAAGGACATCGAGCCGCAGCCCCTCGAGCGCGATCTGCACGACGGGATGGGCGGCCTTGATCAGCAGGTGCTCGTCCGGGTCGGTCAGTGCGCGGCGGAGAGTCGACGCGACGATCGGGCGTCGCAGCAGCCGGTGCAGCTGGATCAGTGCAGACCACGACGCCGTGTCGAGCAGGTCCGCATCGTCGATCATCACGACGCTGTCGCCGCTCGAGAGGTATCGGGCGAGAGCGTCGCTGATCGCGGCGGCCGTCCCGCCCTCCTCTGCCACGGCTCTCCGATATGCAGGCGGGAGGGCGACGCGCAGCGCCTCGAGGGGGGAGTGGGATGCCGTTCCCACCACGTTGAGGATGATGTAGTCGAGATCGGCGAGGGTGCTCCGCACCTGACTGAGGATCTCGGATCTGCCCGACCAGCGGATCCCGACGAGTTCGACGCTGGTTCCCTGGCGGAGGAGTTCGACGATGCGATGCGTCTCATGGGATCTGACGGACAAGCGCGCTTCCTTTCGGTGCGTGGGCGGTGACGGCTCTCGATGACCGAGAGCCGGATGCCTCACACACACAATCTGGCACTGATCGCTGTCAGTTTTCCAGGATCGCCGCGCCCCCGTCTCAGCTGAGCAGCTGCATCTCACGAGGGGATCCCGTGTCGACGCGCTCCGCATCGGGGCGCGGGCGGCGCCGCTGACCCGGGATGATGAAGAGCGCCAGGGCGAGCGCAGAGACCGTCAGACGCCCTTCGAAGCTCTGCATGTACGTGAAGGTTCGAGCGGCGACGCCCGAGAGCGCGAAACGGGGCGTGCCGAGCACCTGCTCCCGCGTGATCGGCTGCGGGTCGCGACTGCTGTTGGCGTCGCCGCGCAGCCAGGCGCCGTCGTCCGTCAACGAGTCGACGCGGTGCACGTACTGGCTCTGCCCGGACCCGAGGTCGAGCGAGGCGACGACGATCTCTCCCACCTTCCGGAGCTCGTCTCCCGTCGGCTTCTGGACCGAGAGGACGTCGCCCACCTGGAAGGTCGGCACCATCGAGCCGCTCGAGACCGTCACGAAGCGGTCACCGCTTGCCGTCGTCCATGCGAAGGGGAGCACCAGCAGGACGAGCAGGAGCACCGCGCTGCTGCGGAGGAGTACGCGGATCATGCGCGGTCCTTTCGGTCTGTCACGGGGCAGGATGCGTGCCGGGGGATGCTCGGGGGCGGCGCGGGGAGGGCGCCGCCCCCGAGGCCGGTCAGGCCGGGTTCATGTAGCTGACGACGAAGTCGGCCGTCACGCGGTGCTCGTCACCGGCGTCGCCCTCGAGGACCGTCGGGTCCTCGAGCAGGATGCGCACGGGCACCTGGATCGAGGCGTTGCCCTCGATGGCGGAGGGCAGGCCGAGAGCCGTCGTGAACTCGACCGGCTCGGCGATCGTCCCGGCCGCGACCCAGCTCGTGATCTGACCCGAGGCGTCGGTGACGCCGTAGCGGACCTGCAGGTTCTGCGCGAGGTTCGGCGAGATGTCGCCGTGCGTCTCGAAGCTGGCGGCGTACTGCGCCGCGTCACCGCCCTTGTTGGTGACGGTCCAGGTCGCGTCGACGAACTGGTTGTACTTCGTGGTGTCGAAGACGTGGTCGATCGGGGCGCCGGCGACCGTGAGGAGCGCGCCTCCGATGTTGTCGATGTCGCTTCCGGGGGCCGTCGCCGAGAACCGGTTGTCCACGATGGACGTCACGTGATCCCAGTTCGCTCCGACGCCGACCATCCCGACACCGAGAGCTCCCGCCGCGATGACGGCCAGCAGCTTCTTCCGGTTCTTGTTCGACTGCGTCTTCTCCATCGTCTTCTCCATCGTCATCTCCACTCGTTTCGTATGGGAAACCGCACCCGACCGGGATGTTCTGCCCGGGTCGCCGTTGCTGCGCGGCTACTCAGAGGTTAGGAATCGCGCGGGGTCCCTCAGCCGCGAAGCCGGGCCATGTGAGTGACGACGAGAACCCACCTAGGTACATGCCCCAGGTGGGTGCACGCACACCTAGGTGCCGGGTGCGTCGTGGTCCTGCTCCCGCCGGCGCAGGAGGAGGCCGACGACGATGGCGAGCGCGGCCAGGAGCGAGGGGAGCAGCCAGAGGGACGACGGCGCTCCCGAGGCGGCCAGTCCGTTCCCGTGGCCGGGGGAGTCACCCGGTGTGCCCGCGATGTACGACAGCTCGAAGTTCGCCGTCACGCTCTGGGTCTGGCCCGCCGGCAGGGCTGAGGCGTCGGCGAGCGTCACTCGGACCGGGATGCTCGCCGAACCGGGCCCCGTCATCGTGGAGGCGCCCGTGACCGTGGAATAGGGAACCGGGTCGGCCAGGGTGCCCGCGGGCAGCCAGTGCGTCGCCGTCCCGTCGTCACCGCCGACGCCGTACTCGATCGCGAGCGCTTCGGCGAGCGGTGTGCTCACGTCGCCCCCGGTGACGAAGACGCCCTCGAAGCTGTAGTCCGCCTGCCGGTGCGCCGTCAGCGTCCAGCGGGCCTCCACGCTGTCGCCGGGGCGTGCGGTGTCGAAGGAATGGACCAGGGGCGACCCCTCGAGGACGAGACCGCGGGGATCGGTGCGGACCTCATCCTGAATCGCGCTGGCGGGAGCGCCGGCGGCGAACGTCAGGCCCAGAAGAGCTGCCGTGGTGAAGCCGATCCGGTGGAGAAGCTGCCCCGAGCGTCGCTCCGGAGCCGCGTTCCCCCTCGGGGTTCGTCGCAGACGTCGTTTTCTGTGTGGCACGGTGCGCTCCTCTCCGGTATGAGAGCGCGTCGGGCAGCGTCGTGCGGCACGCCCCCCCATGAACGCGCCAGATCCGCCGCGGCGCTCCGGTCAGATGTTCGCAGGCGTCTCCATCTCGCGGCGGACGCCCGGTTCGGATTGCGTGCTCATCGCGGTGCCGCTGAGTGTCGCTCCCCGGGTTCTGAGTGCCCGCCGTCGGCGCGCAGGGCGACGCTCCGGTGCCGCCCGCGACCCCCCTTGTTGCTGTTGCGACGCGGAGATACCGTCGCCCCGAGGGGACGAACCACACGGAATGAGGATTTCATGGCCGATTTGATCGTGATCGCTTTCGACACCGAAGCGGATGCCGAAGCCGCCTACAACGAGATTCAGGTTCTCCAGAACGACCTGGTCGTCGAACTCGCCGGCCTTGCCCTGGTCAAGGTCGACGACGAGGGGAAGACGAAGGTCGAGTACCCCGGCGTCGTCGGAAAGGTGGGAGCCGGCGCCGCGGGCGGAGCGCTGTTCGGGGCGCTGATCGGCATCCTGTTCTTCGTGCCCATCGCGGGGCTCGTCTTCGGTGGACTGTTCGGGGCGCTGTTCGCGGGCCTCGACAAGACCAATCTGGATGCCGAATTCCGCGACCGCGTGAAGTCCGCGGTCTCTGCGGGGAAATCCGCGGTCGTGCTCTATGCGACCAAGATCACGACGGACAAGTTCGCGTCGGCGCTCGCCGGCTACAACGGCACCGTCGTGCAGACGTCGCTGTCGGAGAAGGACGAGCGGGAGCTCATCCACGACCTCAGCAGCACGCGGTAGTCCGTGGCGCGTCCGGGTCGGGGTGTCATTCGCCGCACCCCGACCCGGTTCGTCAGTCCGCGCGGACCAGCAGGTCGCCGATCTCGCAGTCGAGCGCCCGGCAGATCGCGGAGAGCGTCGAATAGCGGATGGCGCGGGCGCGATCGTTCTTGAGCACCGAGAGGTTCACGACCGAGACCCCGACGATCTCGGAGAGACGTGTGAGCGTCATCCCCCGTTCGGCCAGCAGTTCGTCGAGGCGGCAGTGGACCCCGCTCGGGCCTTCCTCATCTGCGGGGCTCACACCAGGCCATCCGTGTCGCGCTGCAGCCGCACGCCGCGTCGGAATGCGATCGCGATGAGGCCGACGGTCACGCCGACCGCCCACACCGGCGCCCAACCCCAGAAGTCGAGGAAGTGCAGCGGCTCGACGTCATCGACCCCGAGAGTGGTGAGGATGCCGTTGCGCCCGATGTTCTCGAGGATGATCACGACGAATCCTCCCCCGACCAGGGCCCATCCGATGACGTCGAAGGCCCGAGCGGTCGCCGGGACGAAGAACCGGCCGCGCAGGAAGCTGCGTGCGACGTACATCACCGCGGCGATCACGGCGAGGCACGTGATGCCCCACACCACGATCGAGCCCGCAAGCGCGGCTGCGGTGCCGGCGTCGACCTCGGGAGCGATGATGAGGGCGTTCTGCACGATGCCATCGACGTGCCCCGTGCCCGACCCGACGGAGGCGGAGAACGGTTCATCGTCGATGTCGATCCGCCAGGCGACGCCCGCCTCTCGAAAGACTTCGAGGAAGCGCGCGACGACTGTCAAGACGACGGTGATCGCCGCGCCGGTGCCGAGCAGGAGGACGGTGATCGCGTCGGCAGCATCCGAGCGGGGTCCGCGGGTGAGTGTCATCACACCAGTCCTTCCGTGTCGCGCTGCAGCCGTGAGCCGTACCGGAAGACTGCGGCGAGGGCGGCGAGGCCTAGGCCCGCGGCGATCGGCCAGAACGGCAGGGTGATGTTGAGCGTCGCTTCCGGCCACCAGGCGAGCGGGTCGTCGATTCCGGGGATCTCGGTCCACCCCGCGCTGCCGCGCGCGAACAGCTCGTGCGATGCCATGCTGCCGGCGATGTCCGAGAGCACCTGAGCGGCGGTTCCGCCGGCCGCCACGATGACAGCGGTCGCCATCGTCATGCGCACGATGATGCGGGTGAAGGCGCGTCCGGCCAGGAGCTGGAAGCAGGCCACGGCGATAAGCGCTGCGATCGCCGCGGGTATCAGCGACCACAGCGCCTGCCCGGCGGTCCAGAGCCCGCGTGCGAGAGGGCTGATGCCCGCGACATCTACCTCGGCGACCGTGAAGCCGCCGCCGACGACCTCGGCCGTCGGGCCCGTGTCGATCGTGACTCCCGGAAGAAGATCGGGCCAGAACGGCGCGACCGGAACGCTCATGCGCGGGGCGTCCGCGGCGAGGTTCTGAATCACCGAGATGGCGGCGCCGAGCAGGCTGAAGGCCGCCCACAGCGCGGACAGTGTCAGTGCCACGCTCACGACGGGAGAAGGTTCGCCGCGACGGCGTGCGCGTGCCGCAGCGACGCCGAACACGGTGGCCGCCACGACGATCACCACCGCGATCACCAGGATCGGACCGATGTTCCACAAGACCAGCATGCTCTGGGCGCTCCATATCGATAGTCGTTGTTATCGAAAAACGATATGTCCTGGCCCTGCCGAGCGCAACCCCGCGTAACGCTATGCCGACGGCGAACACGGGCATACCCGTATCCGTGCCTGGTTACTCTCTTTCGTAAGCGCCCGGAGTCCCGGCGCTCAAAGGAGGCTGACGATGTTCGAGAGATTCACGGATCGTGCCCGTCGCGTGGTCGTGCTCGCCCAAGAAGAGGCGAAGATGCTCAACCACAACTACATCGGGACCGAGCACATCCTCCTGGGTCTGATCCACGAGGGTGAAGGCGTCGCGGCCAAGGCCCTCGAGAGCCTGGGCATCTCGCTCGACGCCGTGCGCGAGCAGGTGCAGGACATCATCGGTCAGGGGCAGCAGCAGCCGACCGGTCACATCCCGTTCACACCGCGCGCGAAGAAGGTCCTCGAGCTGTCGCTGCGCGAAGCGCTGCAGCTCGGACACAACTACATCGGCACCGAGCACATCCTCCTCGGCCTCATCCGCGAGGGCGAGGGCGTCGCCGCTCAGGTGCTCGTCAAGCTCGGCGCCGACCTGAACAAGGTGCGCCAGCAGGTCATCCAGCTGCTCAGCGGCTACCAGGGCAAGGAGCCCGCCGGCGCGACCGTCGGCGCGGGAGAGCAGACCCAGGCGCCGCAGGGCGGCTCGGCCGTGCTCGACCAGTTCGGGCGCAACCTCACGCAGGCCGCGCGCGACAACAAGCTCGACCCGGTGATCGGCCGCGAGAAGGAGATCGAGCGGGTCATGCAGATCCTCTCGCGTCGCTCCAAGAACAACCCCGTCCTGATCGGCGAGCCCGGCGTCGGCAAGACCGCCGTCGTCGAGGGTCTCGCCCAGGCGATCGTCAAGGGCGATGTGCCCGAGACGCTCAAGGACAAGCAGGTCTACTCGCTCGACCTCGGATCGCTCATCGCCGGTTCCCGCTACCGCGGTGACTTCGAGGAGCGCCTGAAGAAGGTCACCAAGGAGATCCGCACGCGCGGGGACATCATCGTCTTCATCGACGAGATCCACTCGCTCGTCGGTGCCGGTGCGGCCGAAGGCGCGATCGACGCGGCGTCGATCCTGAAGCCGCTGCTCGCCCGCGGCGAGCTCCAGACGATCGGTGCCACGACGCTGGACGAGTACCGCAAGCACTTCGAGAAGGATGCCGCGCTCGAGCGCCGGTTCCAGCCGATCCAGGTCGGCGAGCCCAGCATCCCTCACGCGATCAACATCCTGAAGGGCCTGCGCGACCGCTACGAGGCGCACCACAAGGTGCAGATCACCGACGGTGCACTGGTCGCCGCGGCCAACCTCGCCGACCGGTACGTCAGCGATCGCTTCCTGCCCGACAAGGCCATCGACCTGATCGATGAGGCCGGCGCCCGCCTGCGCCTGTCGATCCTGTCGTCGCCGCCGGAGCTGCGCGAGTTCGACGAGAAGATCGCGAAGGTCCGCGAGGACAAGGAGCGCGCGAGCGAGGAGCAGGACTTCGAGAAGGCCGCCGCGCTGCGCGACGAAGAGAAGTCGCTGCTCGCCGAACGTCTGCGTCTCGAGAAGCAGTGGCGCTCGGGCGACGTGGCCTCGCACGCGGTGGTCGACGAAGGCCTCATCGCCGAAGTGCTCGCCCAGGCCACCGGCATCCCGGTGTTCAAGCTCACCGAGGAGGAGACCAGCCGTCTCGTCTTCATGGAGAAGGCGCTGCACCAGCGCGTCGTCGGCCAGGAAGAGGCCATCGCGGCGCTCTCGCGCACGATCCGTCGCCAGCGTGCCGGTCTGAAGGACCCCAAGCGTCCCTCGGGCTCGTTCATCTTCGCCGGCCCCACCGGTGTCGGAAAGACCGAGCTGGCCAAGGCGCTCGCCGAGTTCCTGTTCGACGACGAGGGCGCGCTGATCTCCCTCGACATGTCGGAGTTCGGGGAGAAGCACACCGTCTCGCGTCTGTTCGGTGCCCCTCCCGGATTCGTCGGATTCGAAGAGGGCGGCCAGCTCACCGAGAAGGTGCGTCGCAAGCCGTTCTCGGTCGTGCTGTTCGACGAGATCGAGAAGGCCCACCCCGACATCTTCAACTCGCTGCTGCAGATCCTCGAAGAGGGTCGTCTGACCGACGGTCAGGGTCGCATCGTCGACTTCAAGAACACCGTGATCATCATGACGACGAACCTCGGTTCGTCGGCGATCGCCGGTGGTCCGGTCGGCTTCCAGGTCGAGGGCAACGCTCAGACCAGCTACGAGCGGATGAAGGGCAAGGTCGACGAGGAGCTCAAGCGGCACTTCAAGCCCGAGTTCCTCAACCGCGTCGACGACGTCATCGTCTTCCCGCAGCTGAACAAGGCCGAGCTCCGTCAGATCGTCGACCTGTTCACGAAGCGACTGAGCGACCGTCTGCTCGACCGCGACATGACGGTGGAGCTGTCGGATGCCGCGAAGGACCGCCTCATCGAGATCGGCTTCGACCCGGCGCTCGGCGCCCGGCCGCTGCGTCGTGCGATGCAGCGCGAGGTCGAGGACCAGCTCAGCGAGAAGATCCTGCACGGCGAGCTCAACTCGGGGGACCACGTGAAGGTCGACGCCGAGGGCGGAAAGTTCGTCTTCGAGACGGCCCCGCGCGAGGGCAAGGTCGCGGTCGGCGTCGGCGCGGCCGGCGAGATCGCCGCAACCCCCGACATCGCCGCGAGCGGCGACTGACCGGGTCGCGAGAGCGACCAGTCGTACGGAGGGGCGGATGCTGCGGCATCCGCCCCTCCGGCGTTCGCGCGCCGGGTCGGCGCCGTGGGTGTCGGCCGTGCCGGGGTCGGCCGTGCCGGGGTCGGCCGGCCGTTCCGGTGTCGGCCGTGCCGTCAACAGGCTGGATGCCGGCGAGGCCGCCGTTTACCCGCCGGTTCTCGACTACCGCCTGTAGACGGCACGAGATGAGGGGCGGCGCGGGGTCGTGTCGCGCCGTCGTGGGGTTCCCGCGGGCGGCTGGTTTCGCGGCCTCGTCCGGCGTCGGGCGTGCCGTCAACAGGCTGGAGTCATCGGAGGGCGGGTCTCCGGCCGGCTCGCGGGGTCTCAGCCTGTCGACGGGACACGTCGCGCGACTGAACCGGAAGGTCGTGCGCGCTGCTCCCCGCGTGTGATCGGCGCGAAACACGACGGCCCTACGATCGGCGCGTGAGCAGCGACGACGCCACGACGGCGCCCCGACCCGTCATCGGCCTGACGACCTACCTCGAACGCGCGCAGCAGGGGGTGTGGGACGTGCGGGCGAGCTTCCTGCCGCAGCAGTACTTCGACGGAGTGACGTCATCGGGCGGCGCGGCGGTGCTGCTGCCGCCACAGTCGTCGCCCGGGCCTGCCGCCGATATCGTGCTCGACCGGATCGACGGCCTCGTGCTCACGGGTGGCCTCGACGTGCAGCCCGAGCTGTACGGCGCCGAGCGGCATCCCCTCACGGATCCGGCCCGGCCTGACCGCGACGACTGGGAGCTCGCGCTGCTGCGAGGTGCCCGCGAGCGCGGCATCCCGGTTCTCGGCATCTGCCGCGGATTGCAGCTCATCAACGTCGCCGCGGGCGGCACGCTCCATCAGCACCTTCCGGACGTGCTGGGCACCGATCGCTACCAGCTCGGCGACGGCGTCTTCGCGCGGAACGAGGTCGCGGTGTCGGCCGGGACGATGCTGTCCGAGCTCGTCGGAACGGGCGCGCTCACCGTGAGCAGCTATCACCACCAGGGCATCGACCGCCTCGGCGACGATCTCGTGGTCTCGGCGCGCAGCGGCGAGGGGCTGCCGCAGGCGATCGAGTCTCCCGGGTCGGATTTCCTCGTGGCGGTGCAGTGGCATCCCGAGGAGGATGCCGCCGACCGCCGGCTCTTCCTCGGCCTCGTCGCCGCAGCGACGGAGTACGCAGCGGGCCGCTGAGCCCGCGGCATCCGTGGCCGGTCGGCACGCGCTTACGTGCCGCGATGCAAGCACTCGTGCCCGACACCCCGGAGTTGGATGCCCCGCCCCGGGGTGTCGGCGCGGATCCCTTGCATCCGCGCACGGCGGAACGCGCACGGCACCCCCGGCGGGTCAGGGCTCGATCGGGGCGACGTCGACCGAGACGCGCAGGGTCGAGGTCTTCGCCTCGGTGAAGATGATGCCCTTGACGGGCGAGACGTCGCCGTAGTCGCGGCCCCACGCGACCGTGACGTAGCGGTCGTTGGCCCACTGGTCGTTCGTCGGATCGATCGCGAGCCACTGGTCGGTGCCGGGCAGCCAGACCGCGAGCCACGCGTGCGAGGCGTCTGCGCCGAAGACGCGCTCCTTGCCGGGCGGCGGCTGCGTCGCGAGGTAGCCCGAGACGTAGCGTGCCGCGACGCCGTGCGAGCGCAGGCACGCGAGCGCGACGTGCGCGAAGTCCTGGCAGACGCCGGCGCGCTTCTCCAGCGCATCGGCGACGGTGCTGGTGACGGTCGTCGCGGTGCTGTCGTAGTCGAAGTCGGTGTAGATGCGGTGCATCAGGTCGGTCGCGGCTTCGCCGATCGGGCGTCCCGGGGTGAGCGAGATCGCGCCGTAGGCGGCGGTGGCCTCCGACTGCGCGACGCGGGGAGACGGCATCGCGAACTCCGCGGCGCGCCACGCTCCCTCCTGGTCGGGATGCCGCAGCGGCCGCGCCGACTCCCAGGGCAGCTCGAGTGCCGCCGCGTCGTACTCGGGAGCGGTGACCGCGACCTCGCTCGACGCCTCGATCGACAGCGCCTCATGCGCCTCGGTGACGTGGAAGTACGTCGACCAGTTGCCGAAGTAGTCGGAGTCGCGACGCATGTCGCCCGGGGTGGGAGAGACGACGACGTCGGCTTCGCGCACCCGCTGCCCGGGCAGCTCGCGCGGGATCAGGTGGAACTGCCCGACGCTGTCTTCAACGGGAGCGCTGTAGGTGTAGGCGGTGCGGTGCCAGACGCGGTACTGCTTCACGCGCGAGCCTCCATCAGTTCCTCGATGAGGGCGAGCGACGACAGGGCGACCGGGGGCGGTCCGCTCTCGAAGTGCAGCTCGTCGATCGCGTCGCCGAGCTGTTCGAGCTGCGCCGTGAGGTCGTCGAGCAGCGCGGAGAGCGGCGATCGGATGCCGTCGACGGCATCCCCCAGCGCATCCGTGTCGATCGCTTCGGTGAGGTTCTCGAGGTCGTCGACCAGGCGCTCCGGCCGGGTGGAGCCTGTCGAGGCGGGGGCCGCGGCCAGATGCGTGCGGAGTTCGGCGAGGCAGAACGCCAGGGAGCGGGGGTTGTCGGGGTCACGCAGCAGCAGGTCGAGCACGTCGCCGAGGCGCACCGATCCGCGGAACCGGCGGCGGTGGGTGACGATGCTCTCCGATGCGGTGAGCAGCGCCTCGAGGACGGCCCGTTCGGTGCGCGCGTCGCGCCGGTCGACGACGACCCGCAGCACGTGGCACACCTGCAGCGCGCGCTCGAGGAAGCGTCCCGCCTCGATGAAGTGCCATCCGGTGTCGCGCATCATGTTGGCCGTCACGCCCTGCAGCGAGAGCACGACGGTGAGCATGCGTCCGGCGGACTCGGCTGTGCGGTGCGCGTGCGATGAGGCGCGGAGCGCACGGGAGGCGCGATCGATGCCCGCGAAGACGCGCCAGGTGTCGCCGGACAGCTGGTCGCGGACGCCGTCGAGAGCCTCGCGCAGTCGGCTGAGCGCGTGGGCGGCCGAGCCGACCCGCGCGGGATCGAGCAGAAGCGACCGGAAGTCGGCGTCAGCGGCATCCGGTCCGGGACCGGCGAGCCGGTGGATGGACTCCCGCAGCACGCGGGCGCTCGTGTGACTGGCGCGGCCCGCCCCGGCGAGGTCGAGCTGCTGCTGCGCCGTGAGCACCAGTCGCAGCAGGTCTTCGGCCCGCTCGGCGTAGCGTCCCGACCAGAACATGTCGTCGAGGGCGCGCGGAGCGATGCTCGGGGCGCTGCGGCCGCCCGGGAGCGGGCCGATCTCGACGAGGCCCTGGTCGGCGTCGCCCTCGGCGGCCTTCAGCACCCAGACGTCCTTCGTGGTCGGAGCCGCGTCGGGGCTCTCGCGCACCGTCGCGAGGCCGCCGAGGAGCGGGCGGTAGGCCGAGCCATGGCGCAGAGTGAACGCGCGGAAGATCAGAGCCCGCGCGCGTGCTCCCTCACCCGTCCACACCGGAGCCTGCGAGAGCGGCAGCAGCTCCTGACCGACGTATCGGTGCGGAGCCGCCTCGATGCGAGCGGCGACGGCTGCGGTATCCCGTCCCGCGAGATCGCGGCGCGACCCGTCGATCGTCCGGACGAGCAGCGTCGGGTCCTGCGCGCGCAGACGCTCGAGCACGGTGGTGCGCGCTTCGTCGTCACCGCACCACCACGTCGGGACGGCGGGCAGGCGCAGCTGTTCGCCGAGCAGCGCCTCGCATGCGGCGGGGAGGTAGGGCAGCAGTGCCGGGTTCTCGAGAACGCCCGCCCCGAGCCCGTTGACCAGGCGTACCGTTCCGCGGCGCACCGCCTCGGTGAGCCCCGCGACGCCCAAGCGCGAGTCGGAACGCAGCTCGAGCGGGTCGCACCATTCCGCGTCGACGCGGCGCAGGATGACGTCGACCTGCTCGGTCGGTTCCCGGCGGGGCCAGCCGGTGGGCTTCATCCACACCCTCCCGCCGCGCACGACGAGGTCGCTGCCCTGCACGAGCGACAGGCCCAGGCCCCTCGCGAGGAAGGCCTGGTCGAACGCGGTCTCGGAGTGCGGCCCCGGCGTCAGGACGACGACGCGGGGCTCGGCGACCCCCTCGGGTGCCGATGCGGCGAGCGTCGCGTGCAGGGCCGAGAAGGTCGCGTGCAGGGCCGAGAAGTAGGGCTCCATGCGGTGCGGGTCGCTCTGCTGGTACAGATCGGGGAGCACCTGCGAGATGACGCGGCGGTTCTCCATCGCGAACCCGAGCCCGGACGGGGCCTGCACGCGGTCGGCGAGCACCCGCCATTCGCCGTCGGCGTCGCGTCCGAGGTCGGTGCCCGACAGCAGCAGCGGATGCCGGTCAGCCGCCGTCGCCCGCGCGAGGGGGCGGAGGAATCCCGAGTGGCCGCGCACCGCGGCGGCGGGGACGATCCCCGACGAGAGCAGGGTCTGCGGCCCGTACAGGTCGGCGAGGACGGCGTTCAGCAGCTCGGCGCGCTGCGCGAGCCCCGTCTCGAGCGGGGCCCAGCTGGCCGCGTCAACGACGAGCGGAACGGGGTCGAGCTGCCAGGGCTGGGCGCCGCTGTCGGGCCGGACGTAGGTCACGCCGTCATCGGCGAGGAAGCGGGTGATCTCGCCTTCGACACGGGCCAGCTCGGACGGCGTCAGGGCCAGCGCGAGGCCCGCGAGCGACTGCCAGGCGGGGCGGAGGCCGCCGTCGGCGTCGACCACCTCGTCGTAGCGCGAGAGGTCTGCGGGCCCGTGGGGGAGCGACGACAGCGGCAGTGTCGGCTGGGACACTGCGGCGGCGTAGTCGCGGAGCACGCTCACGTCGGCACTCCAAAGCGGGAGGGATCTCGGGCTGAGGCAACCTTACCGGCGCGGACTATCGTTGAGGTGTGAGCTCCGACGACCCGGCCTTCGTCGTCCGCCCCGCACGGGCGAGCGACGTCCGCGGCATCCGCGAGATGCTCGAGCCCTGGGTGCAGCGACGAATCCTGCTCGGCAAGGACCTCGTGGTGCTCTACGAGTCGGTGCAGGAGTTCGTCGTCGCCGAGGCCGACGGGCAGCTGATCGGATGCGGCGCCCTCCACGTCATGTGGGAGGACCTCGGCGAGGTGCGCACGCTCATCGTCGTCGACGAGTGGCTGCACCGCGGGGTGGGCGGCGCGATCGTCGACCGGCTCGAGCAGGGCGCTCGGGAGCTCGGCCTGTCCCGCCTGTTCTGCCTCACGTTCGAGGTCGACTTCTTCGCGCGTCGCGGGTTCGAGGCGATCGGCGAGCAGATCGTCGATGCCGACGTGTACTCCCAGCTGCTGCGGAGCCCCGACGAGGGCATCGCGGAGTTCCTCGACCTCGCGCACGTCAAGCCGAACACCCTGGGCAACACCCGGATGCTCAAGCGCCTCTAGGCGTGCCGCCCCGGCGGCATCCGGCCCGCGCCCTACCCTGGCTTCATGACCGACACGCCGCCCCGCCGCCGTCATTCGCCCGCGGTCTACCGTCGGCGACGTCTCGTGCTGCTCCTCGTGGTGCTGCTCGTCATCGCGGCCGTCGTGCTCGCGTTCTGGCGGCCGTGGGAGGGTTCGGCCGCGGGCGCGCCCGCTCCGGCTGCGTCTTCGGATGCCGGCGAGGCGCCGGCGTCACCGCCGGCCGACCAGCCCGCGCCCGCGGCATCCCCGAGCGCGCCTCAGCCGTCTTCGGACGCCACGCCGGCTGAGGTCGAAGCGTGCTCCGCTCGATCGGTGCAGGTCTCCGCGGTCACCGACAAGGACTCCTACGGCGCCGGAGAGCTGCCGCAGCTGTCGATCTCGCTGACGAACTCGGGGGCGGAGCCGTGCCTGCTGAACGTCGGCACCGCGACGCAGAAGCTGACGGTTTCCAGCGGTCCCGACGTGTGGTGGCGCTCGACGGACTGCCAGAGCGAGTCGAGCGACCAGGTCGTGCAGATCGATCCCGGACAGACGGTCTCGAGCGTGACCCCGATCACCTGGGACCGGACGCGGTCGTCGGTGGACAGCTGCGGCGGGGAGCGCCCGGCCGCGCCCGCGGGCTACTTCAATCTGGCGGTCGAGATCGGCGGGCTGGCGGGTCAGCAGGAACGTCAGTTCGTCCTGCGCTGATCCTCCCGCCGTGAGTGAGACTTTTCTCACCGGACAGAGGCAGACAGCGGCCGGGCCCGGCCGTAACCTGGATGCAGTTCCCCGAGGAACCCCCGCTGTCCCCAGCAGCGAGTAGTCGCGTAACCCCCCAGAATCGCGACGACGGATCCCCACCTCGGGTGAGCGATGGGCCCTCTCGATTTCCTCAGTCCCCAATGAAGAGTTCGAGAGGGCCCCTTCCCTCTCTAGGCTGAGGTGATGGCTGGAAAGAAGCGGGGCGCGAAGAAGCCGCTGCCCGAGTTCCGCAACCCGCAGCTCGCAGACGCCCTGCAGACGCAGGACATGGCGGCCCTGGCGTTCGCCCTGCGGCACGGCCCGACCGTCGTGCCGCTCATGCGCCCGGGAAACCGGGACGATCCGCGCGACGTCGGGGAGATCTGGACCTATCGCGATCCGAACACGGGGGATGTCGCACTGCTCCTGTTCAGCGATGCGGCCCACAAACCCGAGGCGCTTCCGGCGCATGTCGCGCTGCAATCGCCCGGCGGTCTGCGCGCGTTCCTCGGTGTTCACGAGTCCGAGATCACCACGGTGTTCTTCGACATCGCGGGCCCGCACCCGATGCAGGCCGCCCCCCAGGACGTGATCGCCGCCCTCGACGCTTGACCGTGGGGTTCGGGCTCGGGCCCCGGGTGGGGGCGTGAGTTGCCAGGTGAGCGGGTCAGAAGCCGGTGTCGGTGGCGGATGCCGCGGGCTGGCGCACCTGCAGGTCGCGCATCGCACCGCCGATCGTGCGGGATGAGGCATCCACCACCGCGGTATAGCCCATGCGCTTCGCTTCGGACTGCCGCTGGTTCGACTGGGTGACCGGGCGGATCTCTCCGGCGAGGCTGAGCTCTCCGAAGGCCGCCACCTGTCGCGAGACGGCCTTGCCGCCGACGGCACCGGCGATGGCTATCGCGATGGCCAGGTCAGCGGCGGGCTCGACCAGGCGCACGCCGCCCACCGTCGAGACGTAGACATCCTGGTCGCTCGTGACCGCGACTCCCCGCTTCTCGAGCACGGCGAGGATCATCGCGACGCGGGCGCTGTCGACACCGCTGACGACACGCCGGGGGTTGGGTGCCCCGGTCTTGAGCGTCAGTGCCTGGACTTCGACGGGCAGTGCGCGCCGGCCCTCGAGTGCGATCGTGACGCAGGTGCCCGGCACAGGATCACCGTGCCCGAGGAACAGTGCGCTCGGATCGGGTACCTCTGCGATGCCGTCGCCGGTCATGTCGAAGCATCCGACCTCGTCCGTCGGCCCGAAGCGGTTCTTCAGCGCTCGGACGAACCGGAGCGAGGTCTGCCGGTCGCCCTCGAATTGGCAGACGACGTCGACGAGATGCTCGAGGACGCGGGGGCCGGCGATCGAGCCGTCTTTCGTGACGTGTCCGACGATGAGGACGGGGAGATCACGCTCTTTCGCGACACGGATCAGCGTCGACGCCACTTCGCGCACCTGGCTCGGCTGGCCCGCCACCCCGTCGGAGAGCGACGACGACACCGTCTGCACCGAGTCGACGATGAGCAGGTCGGGGCGTACGTCGTCGACGTGGCCGAGCACCGTGGCGAGGTCGGTCTCGCTCGCGAGGTAGAGGGCGTCGTGCAGCGCCCCGGTCCGCTCGGCGCGCAGGCGCACCTGTCCGAGCGATTCCTCCGCGCTGACATACAGCACGCGTCGACCAGAACGAGCGGACTGCGCGGCCACCTCGAGCAGCAGAGTCGACTTGCCGACGCCGGGCTCACCCGACAGCAGGATCGCCGCGCCGGGGACGACGCCACCGCCGAGCACGCGGTCGAACTCGCCGACGCCGCTCGACCGCCGCGGCGCCTCGGTCGTGTCGATCTCGGTGATGGGGCGAGCCGCGCGCGCAGCGCCGGGACTCACCGCCGTCACGGTCGACGTGATGCCGGTCTGCGTCGCCGCCTCGACGACGGTGCCCCACTGCTGGCACTCCCCGCAGCGACCGACCCACTTCGCCGTCGTCCACCCGCATTCCGTGCACTTGAAGGCCGTGGTGGGAGCGGGACGTCGAGAGGCCATGCGTCCAGGGTAGGTGCGACCTCCGACATCCCTCGGTCACCGGCCCCTCGCGAGCCACGCCCCGATACAACTGTCGGATCGGTGGTGCGGATGTCGCGTCCCCGGGCCTCCGGGACGACACCAGCACCGCCGGTCCGACGGATGTATCAGCACCCCGCCCGAACCCGCACGCCGGGCGGGCGCGAGGTCAGCCGCGCAGGGAGGCCGCGACGTCGCTGAGGGCCGCCGCCGAGTGCTGGAACAGCTCGAGCTCTCGATCCGAGAACGCGATCTCGCGCACGGGGAACGCGCCCCGGCGGTTGACGACCGACGGCACGGACAACGCCATGCCGTCGACACCGTGGAAGTCGCGCAGCACCGCGGAGACGGGCAGCACGGCGTTCTCGTCGCGCAGGATCGCCTCGACGATCCGCGCGCTCGAGAGACCGATGGCGTAGTTCGTCGCGCCCTTGCCCTGGATCACCTTGTACGCGGCGTCGCGGACGTCGACGGCGATCTGGTCCAGCTCCTCGGCGGTGAACTTGGGCTGACCGTCGAGGGGAACCCAGTCGAGGATCGGAACGGTGCCGATGGTGGCGTGCGACCACAGCGGGAACTCGGTGTCGCCGTGCTCGCCGACGATGTAGGCGTGCACGCTCGAGATCGAGACACCGGCGCGACGGGCGATCTTCCAGCGCAGGCGCGAGGTGTCGAGCACGGTGCCGGAGGCGAAGATGCGCTCGGGCGGCAGGCCGGTCGCCTCCTGCGCGAGGACGGTGAGCACGTCGCACGGGTTGGTCACGATGACGAAGGTCGCGTTGGGGGCCACCTCGAGCAGCTGCGGCATCATCGAGGCGATGATGCCGGCGTTCACCCCCGCGAGCTCGGTGCGCGTCTGTCCGGGCTTCTGCTTGGCGCCGGCGGTGATGACCACGACGTGCGAGCCCTCTGCGACGGAGATGTCGGACCCGCCGATGATGTCGCTCGAGCCGGTGAACTGCGCGCCGTGGGCGAGGTCGAGCACCTCGGCCTCGGTCTTCTCGGTGGCGATGTCGTAGAGGGCCACGTGACGGGCCGAACCGCGGATGAGGGCCGCGTAGGCGACGCTGGATCCGACGGCGCCCGCGCCGACGACGGTGAGTTTGGAGTTCTCGATCGCGCTCATGATCTCAGTCTGGCAGGGGCTCATGAGAGTCGCTACCGGGCCCCTCTCCGACCTGCGTGCGGGTCGCTGGAGTTGAGTGTGCGCACGACATCGGCGTAGTCGCCGCGGGCTTCACCATGGCGTAGGAACTTCACGCGCTCGACGAGCACTTCGCGCACATCGGCATCCCGCTCGAGGATCGTCATCACCTCGTCGACGAACTCGTCGAGCGGCTGCGCCTGCGGGTTGTCGGCGTGACCGGGCATGAGGTCGGTCTGCACAGCCGGCGGCACGAGCTCCACGATCTCGACGGGGGAGCCGGCGTACTGCAGGCGCAGCGATTCGCTCAGCATGTGGATCGCGGCCTTCGTGGCGTTGTAGCTGGGCGTCGCGGCGAGCGGGGCGAAGGCCAGCCCCGACGAGACCGTCATGATCGTCGCGGCGGGGCGGCTCAGCAGGTGCTCGATGAATGCGCCGATCAGCCGGACGGGCCCCAGCAGGTTCGTCGTGACGGTGCGTGCCGCGCTGTCGACGAAGCCCGCGGGAGAGGTCCAGTCCTCGGCGTTCATGATGCCCGCCATCGTCACGAGCACGTCGAGGTCGGGATGGCGTTCCAGAACCTCGGCGGCGGCGCGTTCGATGGATGCGGCATCCGACGTGTCTATTTCGACGCCGTCGATGCCGGGGTGCGCGCCGGACAGCTCGTCGATGAGCTCGCGCCGGCGGCCACCGACGATGACCGTGTTGCCGCGTGCGGCGAGGGAGAGGGCGAGAGCACGGCCGATGCCGCTCGTCGCGCCAGGGATGAAGATGGTGCGTCCGGTGATGTCCATGCGACGACTCTCGTCGCGGCATCCCCATGCGTCCAGGCACGCCCGAACGGGGGAGCGGCGGTCCCTGG
This sequence comes from Microbacterium sp. Yaish 1, assembly GCF_002245215.1. GTDB lineage: Bacteria > Actinomycetota > Actinomycetes > Actinomycetales > Microbacteriaceae > Microbacterium. The sequence goes on along the minus strand of NZ_NPMR01000001.1, from coordinate 1,178,939 downwards.
CTCGAGCAGGTCGCCGCCGTCACAATGGTTGCGTGGACCGCGCCGCACTCGCTCGATTCCTCCGTGCCCGTCGCGAGCGGCTGCGCCCGGAGGATGTCGGACTGCCCTCCGGGGAGCGCCGCCGGGTTCCGGGCCTCCGGCGCGAAGAGGTCGCGCAACTCGCTCTCATGAGCGCCGACTACTACACGCGTCTCGAGCAGGAGAGGGGCCCGCAGCCGAGCCTGCAGATGCTCGCGTCGCTCACGCGCGCGCTGCGGCTTTCGCGCTCCGAGCGAGACCACTTGCATCGCCTCGCGGGGCATACGCCGCCGGAGCGCTCCGGTGCCGCCGACCACGTCGCTCCCGCGCTGCAGCGGGTGCTCGATCGGCTCGACGACATCCCGGCGCTCGTGATCTCCGAGCTCGACGAGACTCTCGCGCAGAACGACCTCGCGCGGGCTCTCTTCGGTGCGCGCGAACGACGCACCGGTCCCGAACGCAGCGGCGCCTGGTGCTGGTTCGTGCATCCTGTCAGCGAGCGGGCGGTGTACCCGGCATCCGATCACGACCGGCAGAGCCGGGCCATCGTGGCGAACCTCCGGGTCGTGGCGGGCCGCGCTGGCGCAGGATCGCGGGCGGCGCGTCTCGTCGACGACCTGCGCGAGCGCAGCGCCGAGTTCGCGCGGCTGTGGGATCTCGAGGAGGTCGCCGAGCGGTTCGCGGATCACAAGGTCGTGGTGCATCCGGCCGTGGGCGAGATCGAGGTCGACTGCCAGGTGCTCTTCACGGAGGACCGTTCGCAGGCGCTCCTCACCCTCACGCCCGAGCCCGGGTCGGACGCGGCGGAGAAGCTGCGGATGCTGTCGGTGCTCGGCCCGCTCGCGGCGGAGCGCTCGCCGGGCGTGCGCTAGCCCGCCGCTGCCGGGGCGGTGGCTGAGGGTGCGCTGTTCCGGATGCCGGCGAAGGCGATGAGCCCGCCCGCGGCCATGAGTGCGGCCGTGACGATCGCCGCCCGGTGGAAGCCGGCCAGGTCGAGCGCGCCGCCCACGATGGGTGCGAGGAAGGCGATGACCACGAGGCCTGCGACCCGCGCGACGGCGTTGTTGACCGCCGAGGCGATGCCCGAGCGCTCGGAGTCGATCGCGCCGAGGATCGTCGAGGTCAGCGGCGAGACCGTCGCGCCGAGCCCGAGTCCGAACACGACGAGGCCGGGGAGCACCTGCCACCAGTAGTCGAAGCGCTCGCCGACGAGCAGCAGCATCAATGCGCCGCCGGCCATGACGAGGGGGCCGACGGTCATGAACAGGCGCCCGCCGAGGCGTTCCGCGAGCGAGCCGGCCCGCGGGCTCAGCGCGATCAGCAGCACCGTGGTCGGCAGGCTCGCCAGGCCCGCAAGCGTCGCACTGAGGCCGGCGCCCTCCTGCAGGTAGACGCCGACGACGAAGCCGTTCAGCGAGAGGGCGGCGTAGACGAACAGGGTCGCGAGGTTTCCGGTCCAGTAGTTTCGCACTCGGAAGAGCGCGAGCGGGAGGATCGGATGCCGCGACGTGCGCTGCCGCAGCAGGAACGCCGCGAACATGACGGCCCCGCCGGCCAACGGCATCCAGATCGCGGGGGAGGTCCACCCGAGGTTCGGCTGCTCGATCAGCGCGAAGACCATGCCGCCGAGGCCCGCCGTGCACAGGGCCGCGCCGAACCAGTCGATGCCGGCGTCGGCCCGGCGCTCGTCGTGGACGGGGAGTCGCGCGACGAGCCACAGCGTGACGGCCACCGGCAGGACGTTGATGAGGAACGCGTAGCGCCAGGAAAGCAGGTCGACGAAGAGGCCGCCGAGCAGCGGGCCGACGAGCGAGGCTCCCGTCGTGAAGGCCGTCCACAGGCCGATTGCGCGGGAGCGCTCGTGGCCCTGGAGGAGCGACGTGATGAGGGCGAGTGAGCTCGGTACGAGGAACGCGCCCGCCGCGCCCTGGACGGCGCGCGCGGCGATGAGGAAGACCGGATCCTGCGCGAGTCCTACCGCCACCGAGGCGATGCCGAAGCCGATCAGCCCGATTCGGAGGACGAGGAGTCGCCCGTAGGCGTCGCTGACGGAGCCGGCGAGGAGGATGAGCGACGACAGCGTCAGCAGGTACGCGTCGACCGCCCATTGCTGCGTTGCGAGGCCGCCGCCGAGCTCGCGCTCGATCGCCGGGAGCGCGACGTTCACGATCGTGCTGTCGAGGAAGGCGACGGATGACGCGAGCGACGCGATCGCGACGATGAGAGCTGTCTGCGGGGCCGATGATCGCGTCACGAACACACGCTACGCCTGACGCGGGACGCCGCGGTTCGCAGCATCGCCTCGGATGTCGTAAGCTGGTCGGCGGTGACGTGTCCGAGCGGCCGAAGGTGCAACTCTCGAAAAGTTGTGTAGGGTAACCCCCTACCGTGGGTTCAAATCCCACCGTCACCGCCATCGAAAACCCCCGGTTATCCCGGGGGTTTTCTGCATGTATCGGCCGGTGTGGTGCAGTTCCGGTGCACATCTGGAGGTGAAGTCGTGGCATCCGCCAGTGTCCTGGGGGTCTGGTTTGGGGCGAACCGAGGCTGTCGCTGGCCGCATTCGCGGGCACACTCGAGCTGGTGAAGTCAGCCCTCGACTGCGCTCCCCGCCAAAACGATCATTTCTGGCCGGCTCGTCGACGCAGTCTCACCGGTCGTCCGCATGGGGTCCCCGATCGCCTCACCAGCAGAGAGCGCATCCCGACGGCGACCGCTCGATGGGTTCAGCGGATCTCGAACGAGACCGACCGTAGCGTCTCGGTGCGGGACGACGGTCCGATGAGCAGCTCGAACTCTCCGGGTTCCACGATGCGGGTGCCGGCGGCATCCACGATCGTGCACTCGGATGCCGGCAGGTCGATCTCGATCGTGGTGCTGGTGTCGGCGGCCAGGTCGACGTGCCGGCACGTCTTGAGTTCCTTGTCGGCCCAGCTGACGGACGTCACCGTGTCGCGAACGTAGACCTGGACGATCTCGTGCGCAGGGCGCGCACCGGTGTTCCGCAGCGTGATCCGCGCACGGATGGTGTCGCCGGCCGAGACGGCGGGTGTGAGGATCTCGGGCTCGTCGTACTCGACGGTTGTGTACGACAAGCCGTCGCCGAACGCGAAGGCCGGCTCCTGCGTGAGGTCGGCGTAGCGGTCGCCGTGCTGACCGCGGATCTGGTTGTAGTACGTCGGCTGCTGACCGGCGTGACGCGCGAACGAGATCGGCAGCCGCCCGGCGGGCTCGATCTCGCCGAGCAGCAGCTCCGCGATCGCGCGGCCGCCCTGCATGCCCGGATTCGCGACCCAGACCACGGATGCCTCGCGCACCGACTCCGGCAGGACGAGAGGCTTCGACGCCATGAGCACGACGACGAGCGGCCGGCCCGTCGCCGCGAGGGCGTCGAGCAGGGCTCGCTGGCCGCCGATGAGGTCGAGCGTCGCGGTCGAGCGGCCCTCGCCGACCAGCTCGATCCGGTCACCGACGACGGCGACGACGACGTCCGAGCGCTCCGCGAGGGCGACCGCCTCCGCGATCCGCGTCTCGTCCGGGTCGCTCGGGACGATGATGGCGGGACGCGGCTGGCCGTCGGGGAACGTCCCGGCCGGATCGTCGGTGAGGCGGAGGATTTCCGCACCCTGGGCGTATTCGACCGTCGCCCCTGAACGCTCGCGCAGCCCATCGAGGACTGTCGTTATCTGCGCCCGCGGGTGCCCCTGCGGCATCCAGTCGACCTGTCCGGAGGAGCCCGCCCAGTCGCCCAGCTGGGTCTGCGCGTCGTCCGCGAGGGGACCCACGACGGCGATGCGCCGCGCGCTGGGCGCGAGGGGCAGCGTGCCGTCGTTGCGCAGCAGCACGAGCGAGCGCCGCGTGACCTGGAGATTGAGGTCGTTGTGGGAGCCGCGGGCGATCACCGAGGCGATGCGCTCCCGATCGGGCAGGCGGGGGTTCTCGAACAGGCCGAAGCGGAACTTCAGCGACAAGATGCGGCCGACGGCCTGATCGATGTCGGCCTCGGTCAGCATCCCTCGATCGACGGCATCGAGCGCCCCAGAGAAGAACCCGGGCGTCGTCATGATCATGTCGTTCCCGGCTCTCACGGCGGCCGCCGCCGCGTGGGTGTGGTCTGGCTGCACCTTCTGCTCCCACACCATGCGTCCGACGTTGTCCCAGTCGGTGATGAGGGTGCCCGTGTAGCCCCACTCGCCGCGGAGGACGTCGCTGAGCAGCCAGTCGTTCACCGTGATCGGCACGCCGTCGGTGGTCTGATAGCCGAGCATGAAGGTGCGGCATCCCTCCCGAGCGACGCGTTCGAACGGCGGCAGAAACCAGGAGCGCAGCTTGCGGCGCGAGATGTCGGCCTCGCTGGCGTCGCGCCCGCCCTGCGTCTCGGAGTATCCGGCGAAGTGCTTGGCCGTCGCGAGGATCGCGTCGGGGTCGGCGAGGCCGTCGCCCTGATAACCGCGGACCATGGCTGAAGCGAGCTCGCCGATGAGGAAGGGGTCCTCGCCGAAGGTCTCGTTCACGCGGCCCCAGCGCAGATCGCGCGCGATGCAGAGGACAGGGGAGAAGGTCCAGTGGATGCCGGTGGCCGCAGCCTCGGCGGCGGTCGCCTTCGCAACCAGCTCGACGAGCTTCGGATCCCATGTCGAGGCCATGCCGAGCTGGGTCGGGAAGATTGTCGCGCCCTCCCAGAAGGAGTGTCCGTGGATGCAGTCCTCGGCTACCAGCAGCGGGATGCGCAGCCGCGTCTGCGCCGTGAGCTCGGCGGCACGGAGCACCTTCGCGGGGGACGTGTGCAGAATCGAGCCGGCGTGGCGCTCGTGCACGATGTGCTCGAGGTCCTCGCGGGCGTCGAACTGCATCATCTGCCCGACCTTCTCGGGGAGCGTCATGCGTCCCAGCAGGTCAGCGACCCTCTCCTCGACGGTCAGCGCGGGGTCGCGGTAGGGGGCAGCGGGCAGGTCGACGACGGTCATGCGGTGCTGTCCTTCGAGGTCGTGCCGTGCGGTGCGGCAGAGGCGGGGGCGCGGACGACCGTGACGGCGTCGTTGACGTTCAGCCCCTTCTTCTTCATCGCGCGGGCGCGCTCGCCGGCCGAACGCAGACGCGGGTTCACGTACTCGTCGATGCCGAAGTTGATGAGCGAGAGTGCGACGCCGATCGCGGCGATGCACAGGCCGGGAGGCAGGTACCACCACCACTGGTTCTGCCGGAACGCGCCCTGGGCGCTCGCCCAGTTGAGGATGGTGCCCCAGTTGTAGGTGTTCACGGGGATGACGCCGATGTACGAGAGCGTCGTCAGCCCGAGGATGGCGGCGGTCACGGTGCCGACGAAGCTCGCGGCGATGAGAGCCATGAGGTTCGGCAGCATCTCCACGGCGATGATGCGGTGCAGCGGCTCGCCGTTGGCGCGGGCGGCCTGAATGAAGTCACGGTTGCGCAGCGACATCGTCTGCGCGCGCAGGACGCGTGCGCCCCACGCCCATCCGGTGATGCCGAGCACGGCCGCGATGAGCACGAGCGGCGGCTGCTCGAACATCGACGCGACAATGATGATGAGAGGCAGACCGGGGATGACGAGGAAGACGTTGGTCAGCGCCGACAGGCCTTCGCTCTGCCAGCCTCGGACGTAGCCCGAGACGACGCCGACGACGATCGCGATGATCGTCGCGATGATGGCGGCGAGGAAGCCGACGACGATCACGCCGCGGGTGCCGTGGATGACCTGGCTGAGGACGTCCTCGCCGATATGGGTCGTGCCGAGCCAGTGCTCGGCCGACGGCGGCTGGAAGCGCGCCGTGTTGTCGACCTGCGTCGGCGAGAACGGCGCGAGGACGTCGGCGAAGATCGCGATGAGGACGAAGAAGCCGAGGATCGCGAGGCCTGTGATCGACTTCGCGTTGCGGAACATCGCGAACGCCGAACCGAGACGCGACCAGAAGGTGTTCGGGATCGGCTCCTGCGTGCGGGCCATGCGGATAGTGGCGGTTGCAGTCATGGTCAGGCCTCCGTCTGGCGGGTGCGGGGGTCGAGGAACGCGTACGCGATGTCGGCGAGGATGTTCGCGACGAGCACCGACAGCGTGATCACGAGGAAGACGCCCTGCATGAGCGCGTAGTCCTTCGCATTGGTGGCGTCCAGGAGCAGCTTGCCGACGCCGGGGTAGCTGAAGACCATCTCCATGACGATCGTGCCGCCGACGATGAAGCCGATCGACAGTGCGAAGCTCTGGATCTGGGGAAGCACCGCGTTGCGCGCGGCGTAACGCCAGAGGACCCGTGAGTTCGGCATCCCCTTGGCCTGTGCGACCGTGATGTAGTCCTCGTCGAGCACCGTCAGCATCATGTTGCGCATGCCGAGCATCCAGCCGCCGAGCGAGGCGATGATGATCGTCACCGCCGGGAGGGTGCCGTGGTGGATCACCTGTCCGATGAACTCGGGGGTGAACTCGGGCGAGACCCCGACTCCGTACGCCTTGCCGATCGGGAACCACTTGAGGTTCACGGAGAAGAGCGCGATGGCGAGCAGACCGAGCCAGAAGTAGGGGATCGTGCTGAGGAAGGTCGTGACCGGGATCAGGACCTCGGAACGGCTGCCGCGACGCCAGCCGATGATGGCGCCGCCGATCGTGCCGATGAGGAACGAGACGATCGTGGCGAACCCGACGAGACCGACCGTCCACGGCAGCGACTGGCTGATGACCTCGGTCACGGGACGAAGGCCGTGCAGCAGCGAGACGCCGAGGTCGCCGCGTAACAGGAGGCCCCAGTAGTCGAGGTACTGCTGCCACAGCGACTTGTCGGTGTCGATGCCCAGCAGGGCGCGCAGGGCGTCCGCTGCCTCGGGGGTGACGTTGCGGTTGCGGGCGAGGTACTGGTCGACCGCGTCGCCCTTCATGAACCGGGGCAGGAAGAAGTTGATCGTGATCGCCGCCCACAGCGTGAACAGGTAGAAGAGGGCGCGACTGCCGAGGAAGCGCCACGGGATGCGGGTGCGTCCTCTGACTGTCGCGGTGGCGGTCGTGCCTACCTCGAGTGCGTCAGTCGATTCGACGGGCGGTTGCGGCTGGACGGCGGTCACCGGGCACCTCCGGGCAGTCCCGGAGCCGCCGCGAAGTGGCTCTCGGGGTCGGGGGACGCAGCGCGGAGCTCCTGCGTGTACGGGTTCTGCGGGCGCAGGATGACGTCGTCGGCGGTGCCGCTCTCGACGACCCTGCCTTGGTTGAGGACGAGGATCTCGTCGCTGAAGTGCCGCGCGGTCGCGAGGTCGTGGGTGATGTAGAGCACCCCGAGCCCCTCTTCGCGCTGCAGGTCGGCGAGCAGGTTCAGCACTCCCATGCGGATCGAGACGTCGAGCATCGACACGGGCTCGTCGGCGACGAGCAGGCGGGGACGGGATGCCAGTGCCCGGGCGATTGCGACGCGTTGCCGCTGTCCGCCCGAGAGCTCGTGCGGGCGACGGTCGATGACCGAATCGGGGTCGAGGCGCACGCGCTCGAGGAGCCGGCGGACCTCGTCCTCGACCTCGCGCTTCGGGACCACGTTGTCCAGGCGCAGCGGGCGCTCTATGTGGTGGCGGATCGAGTGGTAGGGGTTCAGTGAGGCGAACGGGTCCTGGAAGACCATTCGCAGCTGCTGGCGGTAGCTACGCAGCCCCTTGCCGCGGCGGGGAATGGGAGTGCCGTCGAGGCGCACCTCGCCGCTCGTGGGGGTCTCGAGTTGGGTGAGGATCTTGGCGATGGTCGACTTGCCGCTTCCGGACTGGCCGACGAGGCCGATCGTCTGCGCGGACGTCAGTGTGAACGAGACGTCGTCGAGGGCTTTCATCTCTCCCGCGCCGCGTACGTGGTACACCTTCGTGACGCCGTCGAATTCGAGTGTGGTCATCGGACGACGACCCCCCTTTCACCGGTGAGTCGCGGGAACGAGGACAGCAGGGTGCGCGTGTACTCGTGCTGCGGGGCGGTCCAGATGCGTTCGGCGGTGTCGATCTCGACGATCTCGCCTTCGCGCATGATGGCGATGCGGTCGCTGATCTCGAGGAGCAGCGGCAGGTCGTGGGTGATGAAGATGACGGAGAAGCCGAACGCGTGGCGTAGCTGCGAGATCTGCTTGAGGATCTCGCGCTGGACGAGCACGTCGAGCGCGGTGGTCGGCTCGTCCATCACCATCAGCTGCGGGCGGAGGGCGAGCGCCATTGCGATCATGACGCGCTGGCGCATGCCGCCGGAGAGTTCGTGCGGGAAGGAACGGCTACGGGCGGCGCCGACCTTGACGATCTCGAGAAGTTCGTTCACCGCGTCGCGCCGCGCGGCGCGGTTCATGTCGGGGCGGTGGACCTCGAAGACGTCGGATAGCTGCGAGCCGATCGTGGCGACCGGGTTGAGCGCGTTCATCGCGCCTTGGAAGACCATGGAGATCTTGTCCCAGCGGAAGCGGCGCATCTCTTCCGGATCGAGCGAATTGACGTCGACGTCCTCGCCGGAGACGTCGCGGAAGACGACGGAACCGCTGGAGATGACGGCGGGCGCCTTGAGCAGCCGCTGCACCCCGTAGGCGAGGGTCGTCTTGCCGCATCCGCTCTCGCCGGCAAGCCCCAGGATCTCGCCGCGGCGCAGTTCGAGGCTGACGTTCTTGACGGCTTCGACCGGGGGGTCGACGTCGTAGACGACGGAGAAGTCGTCGACGGACAGTAACGAATCGCGCATCGGTGCGTGCTCGCTTTCGTGGAGGTGAGCAGGGGTGGTGGGGCGGATGCCGCCGGGCCAGCGGCATCCGCCCCGTCACTCGGTCGGGTTACTCTGCGGGCTTGAGCTTCGTCAGGATCTGCACGATGCCGGGCTGCGTCGGGTCACCTGCGGCGTACTGGTCGTCCTCAGAGGGCCAGCCGACGTAATTGCGCGTGTTGAACTCGCCGAGGAGCGGGTGCGCACCGAGCGGGATCGCCGGGATGTTCTCGACGAACGCCTTCTGCAGTACGGCGCTGGCGCCGGCGCGCTCCTCATCGGAGCTCGCATTGGCGTAGGTGTTCAGCGCCTCGGTCACCTGCGGGTCGTCGAAGCGACCGAAGTTGAATGACGCCTTGTCGTCGACGATCCACTTCGGGTCCATCGTCGACGTGTACAGGCCGTACGCGTTCCCGGTGTCCTCGAGCCAGTGGATGATCGCGTCGAAGTCGCCTTCCTGGCGGGCGGCGTCCCAGCCGCCCCAGTCGGGCTGGTCGACGTTGACCTTGATGCCGAGCGCCTTATCGAGCTCCTCAGAGATGAGGGCCTGCTCGGTGTTCCAGTCGCTCCAGCCGGCGGGGACCGAGATCGAGAACTCGACGGCCTCACCGTCAGGGTCGGTCAGCGCGCCGCTGTTCCAGGTGTAGCCGGCGTCCTCGAGGACTTCCTTCGCCTTGTCGACGTCGACCGAGTAGTTGTCGTCCTTGAACTCGTCGATGATCTCGCTCTCGAGCACGGAGCTCAGGCCGGTCTTGTTCCAGATCACCTCGCTCGCGCCTTCGCGTGCGATGTCGACGTAGGCCTCGCGGTCGATCGTCCACGCCAGGGCCTCGCGCAGCGCCGGGTCGTTGAAGGGCTTGCGCTGCAGGTTCATGAACAGCGTGCCGGCACCCGGGGTCGGCGAGACGAGGAAGACGTTGTCGGGGTCGGCGTCGAGGTAGCTCTCCTGGATCTGCGGGATGAATGCCTGCGCCCAGTCGGCGTCGCCGGTGGCGAGCGCGGTCGTGAGGGCCGCGTTGTCGCCGTAGGAGACGTAGTTGAGCTGAGGCACGGCGAGCTCGCCGCCCCAGTAGTCGGGATTGGCGGTCAGCGAGACCGACTCGGTCGACCAGTTGGAGAGGACGTAGGGACCGGTGCCGACGGCCTTGCCCTCATCGGTGAGGGGGTCGGTGTTGGGGTCGGCGATGTCCTTCCAGATGTGCTCGGGCACGATCGGGGTGTGCAGGACGCGGCCCTGAGCGGTGAACTTCGACTCGTCGAAGGTGATCGTCACGGTGTCGCCGTCGGCCGTGACGTCGGTAACGCCCAGCGCGCCGGTGTCGGTGAGCTTTCCGCTCAGGTACTGGGTGAAGGTGAAGACGATGTCGTCGGCGGTGAACTCTTCGCCGTCGCTCCACTTCACTCCGCTGCGGGGCGTGACAGTGAGCTGCGTGTAGTCGTCGTTCCATTCGACCGTCTCGGCCAGCCACGGGGTGGTGCCAAGGTCGCCGGTGGGGTTCACGAGGGCGAGGGACTCGAAGATGACTTTGCCGTAGCCGTACTTCGACGCGGAGGAGTCTGCCAGGTACGGGTTGTGCGATTCGGTCGTGATCGCGCCGTCGGGCTTGGCGATGGTGAGCACAGCTCCGCTGCCGCTCGCGTCGGAATCGTTGTCACCGCCACCGGCGGCGCAGCCGGTGAGGATCAGTGCCGCGGTAAGGCCGGCGGCGGCGAGGGAGGTTTTCAGCCTCATTGCGTCTCCTTCAGGTGTGGTTTCGGCGCCACGACATGGTCCTTGCAGGAGTGCCACTCGGCGCTGAGTGTGATCGCAAGGGAGAACTTACAATCAAGTAAGTAAGTTCACAAGCCTCAAAGACACGGACCCCGGATCCTGCGTAAGATCTGATCCGCAACGGGGAGAAGAAGGCACACCATGGCCGAGAATCGGCAGCAGACGAAGTCGCGCCCGGCGACGCTCGTGCGTCGACGGGAGATCCTCGACGCAGCGCAGGAGATCTTCGGGGCCAAGGGCTTCGCGAACGGCACCCTGCAGGACATCGCGGACCAGGTCGGGATGACGCACGCCGGCATCCTTCATCACTTCGGGTCGAAGGATCAGCTGCTGCTCGAAGTTCTCGAGCACAGGGATCAGACGGATGTCGCGGACCTGGACGGCGGACGCATCCCCGGCGGGATGGCTCTGTTCCGCCATCTCGTGCGCACGGCGATGATGAACATGCGACGAGCGGGGCTTGTCCAGACCTACGCAGTGCTGTCGGCGGAGTCGGTCACCGATGATCACCCGGGGCGGGCGTACTTCGAGCACCGCTACACCGAACTCCGCCGAGATCTGCGCGAGGCATTCGAGCGGATCTGCGAGGAACGGGGAATCACCGATCCCGGATCGATCGAGTACGGGGCGGCGGCGATCCTGGCGGTCATGGACGGTCTGCAGGTGCAGTGGCTGCTCGACCCGACAGCGGTCGACCTGGGGCGAGCGTCGGAGTTCGCGATCGAGGCGATCGTGGCGTCGGTGATCGATCCGCGTCCGTCGATCCTGGACATCTAGCGCTGGCGATCACCCTTGTGGGTCACACTTGTGCGCGCCCGAATACTGCCTGCGCTACCGGCCCGCTGCCCGCTTTTTCCGGCTTGAAGGATCGCGAGCTCCCGACGCTGTAGCGCGTGCTGTCGCGGCCTTTGTCGCCGGCGACGTCGACGACTGATCGGCCGGCTGTACGAGCGTGAATCTGCGCCGACACCTCCCCGAAGCCCCACGTCCGAGCGCGCGCGTTCGAATAGTGCGGATAAGTGCGAATATCGCGGGTCAAGTACAGACCCCGTGAAGTGAGATGGGGCTGAGCCGTAGACGGTCAAGCTGACGACTCCTCGACGCCGACCAGGTCGCGCCGTAGGGTCGCTCGTATGTGCGGCCGATTCGCGAACGACGCCAAGACCGGCGAGCTGATCCGGGAGTACGTCGCCGGCGGCGGGAAGCCCGAGGACTGGGCGAGCGCGTGGGGTGGCGCCGACTCGATCGCGCCGACTCAGGACGCCCCGATCGTCCGTGACCGTGGTGAGGGCCGCCTTCTCGAGCTCGTGCGATGGGATTGGCAGAAGCCAGCGAACCGGGCGCGGGGTGGCCCGATCATCAACGTCCGGATGGAGAAGCTCGCGCAGGGTTCTGGGCGCCGGCGTTCAGCGCTGCCCGGTGTATCGTCCCCATGCGCGGGTACTTCGAGTGGACCGGTGACGAGACGCCGAAGACCCCGCACTTTCTCCACGGCGACGGGCTGCTCTCGGATGAGGGACTGACCTGGTCGATGGAACTGCCGAACGGGGAGAAGTCACGCTGCTTCGTCGTCATCACCCGCGAGGCACGCGATGCCAGCGGCGAGGTGCACGACCGGATGCCGGCGTTCCTGACCCCCGACGCTTGGGATGACTGGCTGACTCCGGACAAGCTCACCGGCGATCGCAAGGCCAAGACGCTGGCGATGCTCGAGCACAGCTCGGGTGAGGTGGCCTCGACCATCCGCGAGCACATCGTCGACCCCAAGGTAAGCAACTCCCGGACCGTCGACCCGGCTGATCCCAGCTTGCTGGAGCCGGTGGGCTAGCGATGGAGATCCCGCAGCCGCCGTCAGACCCGAAGGCCCGGGCGCGTAGTCACCAGCTGATGGTTGCGAGCATCCTGAGCTTCTCCCTCGCAGGGCTGCTCCTGGTGCTCACCATCGATGACCCGGACAACGCGGTGCGCTGGCTCGTGCTGACGGGATGGATCGTTCTCGTCGTCGCAGGCAACGTCTACGCCTGGCGCCGGTACTACCGCGAGTACCGACCTGAGCCTTGGCCCGGGGACCCGGGCGCCGACTCAAGGGCCCCGACCTATCTAGGCTGACGCCGTGATGCCGCTCGTGCGCAGAGGGATGCGTGACTGACCACGTCGGGTAGGCGAAGACGACGGGCGACTACGAGCGTGCCAGCGCGTACTGTCGCTCTGGACTGAGCGTCTTAGGCGTCGGGGTCCTGGTACGACCCGAATCGATGCTCGGTCCCATCAACTTTCCAGATATCGAACGGCGTCACGGCACCTGGCAGGCCCCGCAGTTGCGCGATATCGACTGGGTCGCTGGCAGTGCCATTGATGAACGCCTCGCGGACATACCAGGTGTCGTCTGTCCGGATCGATGCGGCTGCGTGCGCGTCGCACGCGGCGGGCAGGAACTCTGCCGTTCCCCTCAACTGCTCGGGCGCAGTCTCGTAATTCACTACCGCTTCACAGCGATCGCCGCGATACTCGACCTCGAGCGTCCGACTGATCCCATCGTTCACGTCGGGGTCGTTGGCCGCTGAGTGCCAGGCCAACAGGACCGCCGCGAACTCGTCGGCGGTCGCGGTCGGCGCCATGTGAACCACATTCCGAGCGGTCGCCGCATACGTGATGCTCTGTTCCGACCCGAACGTGTCCACGTCGTCCACGCCGGGGAGGTTCTCCACGACGGCCTGCAGCCGGTCAGCTTCGGCTTCCCCATCATCCAACCCCAGCAGCAGCGAGCACCCGGACAGGAGCGCAGAGGCGATCGCGATCTGCGCGCCGACGACGCAGATGCGGCCAATCGAGCGCCATGCACGAATCGCCTTGTTGGCCCTTTTGCGATCGGCCCATCGGGTCCTCATGCGGCGAGCCTAGCGAGCCGTTTGGCCTGTTCCGATGGCGCCCGGCAGAATCTTCGCCCCGCGACCTCGACCGCGACGCAGTCAGGGTGTCGGCGCCTCGAGCAGGTACATCGGCGTGATGCCGGCGGCGGTGACCTCGAGGTGACCCGCCAGATGCTCCTCAGCCCGGTCGCGGTTGCTGTGGCGGGTGCGCTCCATGTAGCCCGAGAGGCGTCCGCAGTTGCCGCAGTTCTGAGGCAGGACGGCGTAGCGGTTGGCTTGCACACGCCTCCAACCGCAGTCGTTGCAGACCCAGGCGCCGCAGGACGGGCAGTCGGTCGTCGGCGTGGGCGGTGCCGGCCTGGTCATGGTGAAGATCCTTCCAGGTCGGGACTCGGAGGTCGCGATCGATCCAGGCTGACGGCGTGATGCCGCACGACGAGCTGGAGGGCGGGGAGCAGCCGAACTGCGACCTGTGCGGCACGGTCATGCGTACAGCGGACGGTGCGTTCGAATGTGGGTACTGCGGCTCTAGCGTCGAGATCCCGTGGGTTGAGCGCCCTGGCTCGGGTGAGGAAGCTCGCGGGATCAGGGGTGGCTGACTCTCCGCGGGGCTCCCGTTGTGCCCGATGTGCCGTTCTGCTCGCAATCGCCGGTACACGAAAATGGCCGGTCCGCCCGGTTATCGGGTTGCTGCTGTACCGTTTTGAACACGAAACGGTACACCCGGATGCCGCTCGCTCGGGGAGTATGTCCCGATCAGGAGCTGCTTTTTCTTCAAGAGATCAGTAAATGTACCGTTTGTACCGTTCTTTCACATGAACTCCTATACGCACACGCGCATGCGCACACGTGTGAGAGTTTCCGCTTAGCGGTGGTACAAACGGTACATTTCGTCAAAACGGCCGATCAGCGCTGAATCGCCTCAAAAATCGCCGGTACACAAAGTGGTACATGGATCAGGCGGCTGCGCGCCGTCGGCCGGGATCTACCTTCTGACCGGCCGTTTCTCCACGCGCCAAGCGCTCATGCGTGTACCGAAAAAACAGTACACACGAGCGGGTCACCGCTCGAGCCCTCCCGAAAGCGGCTGCAAGGCGGCGGTAACCGGCTCATCGGCTTCTACCGCGTGCAGTTCGGGGAAGCGGCGGTGCCGTTCCGCGACAGTCGTCCTCGGCGCGATACGAACTGCGGCGACCGATGCGTTGGAGCCGTCAACGGCGCGGACCGCCTGGTGCTCGAAGCGTGCTCGGGCCGTTCGCTGGCACCACGAGGTGGCGCATTCGGTGCCGTTTGCCGGGTGGGGTCATTTGGTGGCCGCTGTTGGGTGGGGTCATTTGGTGGCGGCTGCTGGGTGGGGTCATCTGGTGGCGGCTGCTGGGCGGGGTCATCTGGCGGCACCTGCTGGGCGGAACCATTTGGTGGCGCCCCTGCTGAGCGGGGCCTTCGGACGGGCTTGTGCTGTGCGGCGCCGCTGAATGGCGTCCTTCGCAGGCACCCGGCTGGGTGGGGTCATTTGGTGGCGCCCTGCTGGGTGGGGTCATTTGGTAGCGCTCATGGACGCCGCCGATCGCGGCTACTGAGGCTTCCCTGCTGGGGCCCTCGTCCCCCTCGGGTGGCGGGGGTTCTTGCTTTGCGCTGTCGAGCGCGAAGCAAGATGCCGGTGGTGCCCGATAGGAAGAGCACATGCCTCGACATCGTCCCTATCGGTCCCTCGCCTCAGCCACGGGGCGCACGGTTGATCTACGACTCAGAGGCCAGGATGAGCTCGACCCACCCGAGCATGAAGGGGTGCTGATCCTCGCGACCACCGGCTGGCGGAGCCGGCGGCGTGCATGGGTCAGGTACAGCGACGGGCGGGAGGATGTCATCCACGAGACCGAGATGACCGCCTGCGCATGCCCCGACGCGCCACACAGCTGACCAGCCTGGCGCCCTCGTATCGCCCCCGGCGCAGCACCAGCTGCGACCAAGGGCTTCTTCTTTCGGGCTGACGCCCGAGACGCTCGGATCGCACGGGCGCGGCATTATTGAAGAATTCTCATCCGTTTGGTCGATTCGCTTCGTCGACCGCGCTCATAGGCTGGTGATGCCTTTGGGGGTGGCATGACCGACGTTTCCGTGGATTTCGACACGCTTCATTCGTCGGCAACCATGATCGGTGCGGCGGGCCGTGCTGTGAGGAACTCCGGCGAGCTTGGATATGTCGGCGAGAGCGTGATCGGATCGAACGAGGTCGCGTCTGTTCTGCAGGATGTCGCGACCGAGCACAGCATTCGCGCGGAAGTCGCGAGCGAGACGCTGGTGACGGTTGGTCGGCGCCCGGAGGCGTCGGCGAGCGAGTTCACTCATCTCGACGGAGTCATGGCGTACTGATGGTCGACCGGAATGACCCTGGTGCCGGCGACCCTTCCGCGATTGCTGCCATGGCCGATGACTGGGGTGAGCGGGCGGAGAGTATCCGTTCGTCGCAGACGAGCGTTCGTTCCGCAGCGGAGGCGGCATCCGGTTCGTCGTGGTCGGGTGAAGCTCACGATGCGTTCCAGCGGCAGGTGGCGGCGGTGGAGCCCGATCTGCTGGTGCTCGCGACGGGCATGAGTGCCGCGGCCGGTGCGCTGAGGGGCTACGCGGAGGTGGTTCGCGCGATCAAGGACGAGCAGGACTCGCTCGCCCGACGCCGCGCTGTTGTCGAGGATGAGCGCGAGGAACTCCGGGGGCAGCTGCGGGTTGCGCGTGCGGAGTCGTCGAACAACTACGTCTCGTTTCCCGAGCCCGTCGCTCGCGCTCGTGCGTTGGAGATCGAGCTCGGCGAGACCAGGGATGCTCTTGACGCCGTGGAGGCGGAATGAGATGCGCTGTGTCAGCGGCGTGCTGCGGCCGACGATGCACTGATCTCGGCGCTGTCGTCCCGGGATGTGCGAGGCGCGCTTGGGATGTTCGCTCGCGGGGGCGCTGCGGCGATCCCACGGGGCGGGCTGCTGACGCTGGTCGCGTCGCTGTCGGAGGCGGATCTTCGGGCGCTTGTCGCGGTGCATCCTGAGGTCCTCGATCAGATCCGCAGTGTCCCGGCTGCGGAGGTTGCCACCTGGTGGGGAGCGCTCGTCGACGGGACCCGGACTCTGCTGGTGCGGGGCATCCCCGAGCTGATCGGAACCCTTGGTGGTATCCCGGCTGTTGTGCGCGAAGCGGCGAACCGGCTGGTCGCCGCGGTGAATCTGGAGGGCCTCCTGCGGGAGCGAACCCTGCTCACCGGTGAGGGGCCGCCGATCCTTGGCCCTCTCTCCAGGCTGGCCGACCCGTGGTTGTTGAGACAGATCATCCACCAGTTCAACGAGCAGCAGTACGTTGATCGCCTTGCCGCTCTTGACTCCGAGATCGCCTACCTCAAGCGCGTGGTGGCGGGAGATGTGTCGCTCTACCACTACGACCGGGACCGGCAGCAGATCATCGAGATGTTCGGTGACGTTTCGAAAGCGGATGTCATCATGAGTTTCATGCCCGGCACCAACACCACGATGGAGAGCTTCTACTCCTCCACCGCCGACGAGGGGCTGACATGCCTGACGCGGCGGATGGTCGAGTATCCCCCCGATGGTGTGGAGTTGGCGGGCTTCGTGCTCAAGCAGGGGTTCTTCCCGTACCTCGCTCCGCCGGAAGTGGCGGTGTTCGGGCCGCAGGTGAACCTGTGGGCTCTGCCGCTCGGCAGCCGTTAAGCGGCGTTCGAGGAGGAACTGGATGTCATCACCGACTCGACACCTCTCCTTCCCGTCGAGCACTCATTCGGGTCGAGCCCCGGCGGTCAAGCTGAACGGCTGGGTGCTGACTTCCAGGCACGCGTGGTCCTGGCAGGCATCGGGATGCTGGAAGGGTGGGAACCGCAAGACGGCACCGCTTACTACGCCATCCAAGGCCCCACCGACATCAACCGGGCGCTCGATGGGATGCAGGTCGACCCGTTCGGATACGCCGTGACCGCCAGCGAAGAGAACGGCTTCACCGAGCTCGACTCCGGATTCACAGGCTTCCGTCCCTTCGGGCAACACGGGGACGTGATCTCACCGGACCCGTCCGTGAACCTCCAGACGCATCGTCATCTACGACGCATCTTCTTGGAGGTAGTCGACGGGTGAGGTTAGCGCGAAGATTCGCCGCGGGAGTGGTTCTGGCTTTGGCGGGCATGACGATGGCGGGGTGTGCGATGGCAGGACACCCGACGCTCGAAGAGGCGCGGGCTGAGACTCAGGCCGTGTTGCAGCAGATTGCGGACGAGGTTCCCGATGGTGTTGTCGAGGTTCGTACGCCTGATTCGGCCTACCTGGCCTGTGACGGTGGCGGGTATTACTCGATCAATCACTGGGTCGTCACGCCAGGGCCCGAATTCGACGGTGAAGCGTTCGTCGACGCGTTGCCCGAGCGATTGGGTGATGGCTTCGTTGTTGCCGAGGTGGTGGACATCAAGTCCCCGGCCGTGGCCCTCAACCACGTCAGCGGCGCGGCCCTCGACGTCGTGGTCCTTGGGTCGGATGGCGATGTTGTCGTCGATCTTCTCGGGCTCGCGCCATGCGGCGATGGCGAGCCACCGACCGAATGAGCAGCGAACCAATGAAGCAATCCCGTGCAGTGTCGGTCACTGCAGTTCTGACGCTGGCAGGCATGACGACGGTGGGGTGTGCGATGGCAGGAAGGCCGACGCTCGAACAGGCGCGGGCGGATACTGAGGCCGCGATGCAACGAATCGCGGACGAGATCCCCGGAGGTGTCGTCGAAGTGCGAACTCCCGACTCGGCTTACCTGGCTTGCGACGGCGGCGGGTACTACTCCATCAACCGCTGGGCAGTCACCCTACAGCCGGGTTTCGACGGCGAAGCATTCGTCGACGTACTCCCCGGCCGCCTGGGGTCTGATTTCGTGGTCGCTGAGACGGTGGACATCAGGTCCCCAGCCGTGGCCTTCAACCACGCCAGCGGGGCTGTCCTCGACGTCAAGGTATTCGGGGACGAAGGAGACATCGTCGTGGACCTTCTCGGTCTCGCCCCATGCGGCGATGGCGATCCTGAAGCAGGGTGAAGGGGTGTCGGTCGTGAACGGATACCCGCGGAGGCATCGTCGTCGACCTGCTCGGCCTGACTCCCGGGGGGGGTGAGGGAGCCTCCGGTGAGATGATCCCCTCCTCGGCGCGTCGTCTCTATCGCTCCCTCGCCTCGGCCATGGCGCGCACGTGGATCTACAACTCAGGGGACAGGCTTCTTGTTTCGCGCTGTCGTCCGAGGCCTCTGGATCCAGCGGGCCACGGGGCATGATGTCATCCATGCAGAAGCAGCGGGGCGCGATGTCAGCGGTCATCATCGCTGCCGCCTGTGCGGTCTTAGCCGGCTGCTCGCAGGAGGTCACCGTGGAGAACGTCGACGGCGTCTTGTGGCGGCAGGTCGCTGCCTTCGAAGACCCCTTCATGTCAGCTGTGCACGATCGCTCGGACCTCACCCTCGATGCCTACGTCCATCGCCTCGCTTCGAGCGCTCAGCAGTGGGACGGCACAGACGCCGGGGCTGCTCAGCTCGGTTTGGAGGATGGTGGGATCGCGATGTACGACGTCTCGATCAGCGCTGAGAAGGTGACGCTGTCGATGTTCGTCAGTTCCGGGCCGCGCCGAGGCGGCGACAGCTACGGACCTGATGAGCTCTACACCTGTGCCCGGTTCACAGTCAACGCAGACCCCGGCCCCTCCGGTGGAGGCGTGAACCGGGACGCTTTTGAGGAGTGCCCCGACGCGCTCATCGCGGTCCTGGGCGATGGAGCAGCGTTCGCCAGGGTCTCCGTGTTCGACGGCTGACCGCGGACCGGGCGCCGCAGACAGTATGCGCAGACGAGCCCCGCGCCATGCGGTGATGGCGATCCTGAGGCAGAGTGAGGGGTGTGGCCGGCGAACGGATACGTGATGGCGCCCACCCGCGCCTTTTCGGCCCTCGTCGTCATGAAGTTGACAGCCATGGCCACATCGGGATGTGCAGCGGCCGGGCGCCCGACGGTCGAAGAGGCCCGGGCGGAGACCGAGGCGCTCTTGCAACAGATTGCGAACGAAGTTCCCGGCGGGGTCGTGACGGTTGTGGTCGACCTGCTCGGCCTGACTCCCTGCGGGGTAGGGCAGCCTCCGGCGAGATGATCCCCACTTCGGCGAGACCACCGTACGGCGCAGACGCCGCTTTCGAAGCGGCTCCCTCGAGGCGCGCAAAGGGCGTCGCGCTTTCGGTGATACTCGCGTTGGCTGCAACGACGATGACGGGGTGCGTGATGGCAGGTCGGCCGACGATCGATGAGGTGCGTGCTGATACGGACGCGATGATGCAGCGCGTCGCGGATGAGGTTCCCGGCGGGGTTGCGGAGGTTCGGCCGTCCGACTCGCCCTATTGGAAGTGCGCCGAAAACTCCTTCTCCTACTCGACGCGCTGGACAGTTGCCCCTGAGGAGGGGTTCGACGGTTCTGCCTTCATCGAAGCGCTCCCGGCTCGTCTGGGCGACGGGTTCCGTGAGTTCGAGACGGTCCAGGTATCGGTGCCCGCCATCGCATTGAAGCACTCCAGCGGTATGCTCCTCGACGTCCAGGTGATCGATCTGGACGGCCGTACGGTCGTCTCCCTGCTGGGCGTCTCTGCGTGCGGTGAAGGGGAACCGCCGGCGGAGTAGCCGGGATCGGCTGATCGCTCGCCACGCGATCTCGCCTCCAACGGCCTGCGACCGGCGATCGGCTCGGGCCCCACTACCGCCTCGCGACCCGGCACTCACACTCGGCGGTCGGACACTCAGATCCCCACGGTGAGCCTGCTAGGTGCCGTGGGCCACTCCTAATCTCGTGCGTGAACGAGAAAAAGGGGAAGCACATGAGACGGCTCAGGGCTCGGTACCTGACGGCGGTGGCCGCGGTGTCCACCGTCGCGCTGATCGGCGTCGCCGTGCCCGCGCACGCTGCGCCGACCGCCGCGGAATCGGTGCGGTCTGAGGCGGCGAGCCCGCGGGCTCTCGAGGAGATCATCGCCTCGGGTGACTCCTCCGTCAGGGCGCCGGGAGAGCAGTTCCATGTTCTTGCCCATCGTGGGCTCCTGCCCGCCATCACCGGAACATTCGAGTTCACCGTCCCTGACCACGTCGAGGTCGTGGGCATGCAGCACCAGTCTCAGGGACAGCTCGCCTTCACTCTTCACGATGACGGCCGCACGGCGCGGTCCGTCTCTTCGAGCGTCTCGATGCCCGACGGCATCTTCATGCGGATGCGCCTGTCCGAGGACGCGCCCCCCGGAGCCGTCCTGCAGGGTGGCGCGATGCGGATGCTGTCACCGGACGGAGAACCGTTCGCCGCCGGCGCCTTCACAGTGACCGTGCTCGATCTGCCGATCGTGGAGGAGCACCCTGTCGACGTCATCGTCGACGTCGGGAGCGACGCCGAGTTCACGACCTCCGCCTCCGGCGACGGCGTCCGCACCCAGTGGCAGGTGTCGGCCGACGGTGGTGCGACCTGGTCCGACATCGTCAGGGCGACCGGCACCACGCTCCGCGTCGAGGCGACGACGGCCGAGATGAACGGATGGCGGTACCGTGCGGTCCACACCAACGCCGCGGGGTCCGTCAGCACGGATCACGCTGTGTTGACGGTTCGCACCGCGCCGCATTTCATCACGAACCCGTTGGATCTCGTTGTTCGGCCGGGAGACGTCGCGCCCTTCGTGGTCTACGCAGTGGAGATCGAGGGATCGTCTTCGCTGGCTGTGACCTGGGAGATGTCGCGGGATGGTGTGCTCTGGGAGACGTACGAGCACGGGACCTTCGAAGAGCTCATTTTGTCTTCCAACCTCCTATTCCTGAACGGCGTCACCGCGGATATGGACGGTCTCCGGTTCCGGGCCGTGGCCGAGAACCCACCTGGGCCGCGCTGTCAGCGACCCGGCGCTGCTCACCGTTCTCGCCGCGCCGGTCATCGATTCCCATCCCGCCGACGTGCGGACGCTCGTCGGCCACGATGCGGTGTTCCGGGCGAGCACCCCCGCGGTCTCACCGAACCGCACGCAGCAGTGGCAGCAGCGAATCGCGGGCGGCGAATGGGTCGACATCCCGGGTGCGACGCAGCCCGAATACTCGACCGGGCCGACCACGCTCGCCATGGACCAGACCGAGTACCGGATCGTGTTCACGAACGGCCACGGCTCGACCGCATCCGAGCCTGCGACCCTGACGGTCCGTCCGTCTCTGCCGGCATCGGTCAGCGTCGCGCCGACCGTCCGGCTCGTCGATCGGCTGCCCTGACTCCGCCCGCGGGCGACCCGGCCCAGGGTCAGCCGTCGGGGGCGCGGTCGCGAGCGCGTTCGCGCTGCCGGGAGATCAAGCCGACGATGATCACGACGGCCGAGAGCAGCGACGGAACGACCCAGAACGATGAGGGGGCGCTCGGCGCGGTCAGGTCGGAGCCTGCGCCGGAACCATCGCTCGTCGACGAGGCGATGGGAGCGATCGCCGGGGCCGAGTGAGGCGCCGTACCCGCCGCGGCGGAGGCCCGCTCCGGGGTGGCGAGCCCCGCCCCGAGCATGCCGAACGCGACGATCGCGATCCACGTCGCGACGAAGCGCCACGGGGGAGTCGGCCGTCGAACGATCCTCGTGCGCATCGCGTCGCTTCCCCTCTCCTGGCAACACGTCTTCGGAGGGCGCTGGGGAGCACCCGTACACATGCTCCCCAGCGCTGCGCTCACTCATTCGGGCCAGAGGCGCGACCTGCGCGTGCTCTGCGGTGCGTTGAGTGCCGCGCCGCGTCGACGTGGGTGCCGCGTCGGCGGAGATGGTCGAGCCACTGCGTTTCGGTGCCCCGCCGATCGACCAGTTCCCATCCGATCGGCGGGGCGCTCCGAATCCACAGCGCCCGAGGCCCCGACAGCGGCAGCATGCGCCGTACATGTATTACAGAATGATCTGTAACCATTGCCGTCGGTCTCCAAGAAGGGGGCATGGATGCGACACCGTCGTCCCTACGCCGCTCGCGGCGAGTTCGAGTTGAACAGGTTCCGCGCCGACGGACGAGACAGCCTGCTGAGCCTGATGCCGTTGACGTCGTACATGTCGTCGGCGAACATCGGGTTCGCGTCCGTGCGCGATGACGACGCGCTCCTACGTGCCAACGTCGTTCGCATCGGGCAGTACCTCTTCGTCCACGCCCGGATGCCGGCTGCGACGGTGGTGTGGCCGCGCGACGAGCACTCCCGAGATCGCGTCGTAGCCATCCTCGCGGAGAGTCGCGCTCTGCGTGTCGTGTCGGACGCCCCGGTCGTCATTCGACGTGGCTCGTCGTTCCTGATTCCTCCGGGCACCGCGCCGGTCACGATCGAGGCCGCCGAGCCGACCGAGCTGGTCTTCATCAGCCTGGATGCCGGCGACTTCGTCACGCGGCGGCAGATGGGTTTCGATCGCTTGGGCAGGGACGGCGCCAGCGAGGCCTCGATCCGGCCGATGGCGACATTCGTCAAAGCTCTGTGCGCCATCGAGTCGGAGGTGGCCGAGGTGGGCGTCTCGCCCCTGGCCGACGCCGCGTGCGAAGTCGCGTGCTCGATCCTCGCGGCACTCATCGGTGAGAACGCCCCGGAGCTGTCTCTGCCCCACGCCATCATGGAGATCCTGGTCCGCGATTACGCTTCACCGGCCCTCTCCCTATCCGCCGTCGCGAGTCAGCTGGGCGTCTCGACCCGCACAGTGCAGAGCGTCTTGAGCGCGCAGGGCCGGACGTTCTCGGAATCCCTGCTCCAGATCCGGCTGAAGGCGGCGACCGAGCTGCGGCGCCACAACCCGGCGATGACACTGGACGCCGTGGCACGCGCGGCCGGATTCGGGACGAGGCAGTCCCTCCATCGGGCACTGAGGAAGACGAACGAGCCCTCCCTCTGACGCTGGTCTCGCAACCGACGCCGCCCCGGCGTCGCGAATCGCGCAGTTCTCGCCAGAACCGCGTCACGTTTCGCGAAGCGGTCCGTGGAGAAGGTGATGGCCTCCCTATGCTCCGGCTGGGAGGCACGCCAGAGGCGCGCTGCGCCTGAGACGACGCACGGACGGGGAAAAGATGAACAGCACCGCGAGATCCACGCGCAGGGGAAGGCCGCCTGTGCGCGGGCGCCTGCGAAGAGCAGTCGCGTCGATCGTCACCGCGAGCCTCGCGGCGGCCACGCTGGTCGCCGTGAACCTGGCGTCGCCCCTGCCGGCGAGCGCCGCGGCCGGTGACCCCTTCGACCCCAGCGAGCCGGTCGTCTTCATCGCGCAGAAGGTACCGACCCAACTTCAGCGGGCTCAGACCACGGGCGGGCAGGGGCAGTTCTCGTTCCAGAACGAGGGCGGCCCGGCGCCGCTGAACTACAACGCGATCGGTTTCAATCCCGCCGACAACTACATCTACGGCATGGTCGACATCGGCAACGCGAGCATTCCCACCGGCTCACTCGTCCGGATCGGCCAGGGCGGCACCGTCACCCGCGTCGGGACGACGGTCTACACGCATACCGGGAACACCAACACGCGCTGGTTCTCGGGAGCGTTCAACCCAGCGGACGGGCTCTACTACATTTCGGACTCGTCGCCGCAGACGTCGATGCTCGGCATCAACGTGACGACAGGAGCGATAGCTCGGCGCGTCACCCTGGACAGCGCACCTCAGGTCCAGGACTTCGCGTTCAAGGACGGCTACGCGTGGGGTGTGAGCACGACGGGCCAGATCCGGCGGCTCAACGTGAACACGGGTGCCACCGTGACGTACAACGCCGTGTTCCCCGCCACACCGGGCGGGTACGGCGCGGCGTGGAACTTCGGCAACGGCAACCTCGGATTCTCGGCGAACGACTCGGGAACCGTCTACCAGCTGGAAATCACCAACGGTGCGTCTGCGCAGCCCACCTTCCGACTCGTATCGGAGATCGAGGGCCCGTCCTCGAGCCGGAACGACGGCACGTCCATCCCCGGCCTGCCTGCCGACCTCTCGATCGACAAGACCGGGCCGGCGACATTCACCTCCGGCGAGCGCATCAGCTACCAGTTCACCGTGGTGAACAACGGGCAGGGCGTGTCGAGCGGCTGGACCGTCACCGACGTCCTGCCGACGGGCCTGAGTAACCCCCAGGTCACCGGAGATGTCCGGTGGACCCCCACCGGTTCGACCGTCACCGTCACCGGAGGCCGTCTCGGCGTCGGTGAGAGCAAGGCCTTCACGATCACGGCCGACACCGACGTGTCGCCGCCAGCGTGCATCACCAACACCGCCACCGTCGCCGGCAATGAGCAGGACCCGAACTCCGCCAACAACCAGGACAGCGTCCAGTCGTGCGCGCTGGCGCTCGCCGTCACGAAGACCTCCGACGCGACGGCTGACTCGCGTCCGGGCGATGTCATCACCTACACCGTGCGCGCGACGAACACCGGAGCCGGCGATTACACCACGGCGAACCCGGCGGTCGTGTTCGACGACCTGTCGGGCGTCCTGGATGACGCGACTTTCAACGACGACGCCGCCGCATCCCGTGCCGGCACGCTGGCCTATCAGCAGCCGCGCGTGTCGTGGTCCGGTGCCCTCGCGGTCGGACAGTCGGTCGACATCACCTACAGTGTGACGCTGAAGGCGGGCGGCGATGGCTCGGTGCGCAACGTCGCGTGGGTGCCGGGCGACCCCGGCATCACGACTCCGCCGAGCTGCGAGCCGGCCACGGGCGGCGTGGACGACGCGACCGGACAGCCGTGCGCTGTCAGCGATTTCGATCTGCCGCGTCTGACCGTCGACAAGTCTGCGAACACCACCGAGCTCCCGGCCGTCGGCGAGCAGGCGACCTACACGATCGTCGTGCGCAACGCCGGCCCCGGTGCCTACACCGCCGCCGAGCCGGCGACCGCCACGGACGACCTGAGCGCCGTCCTCGACGACGCGACGTTCGACGACGCCTCGCTGAGCGCGTCGACCGGAACGGTCACCCGTTCCGGGAACGCCCTCTCGTGGAGCGGACCTCTCGCGGCCGGTGAGCAGGCGACGATCACCTATTCCGTGACCTACACGGGCGAGGGCGATCAGATCCTGCGCAACCTCGCGTGCGTGCCGGCCGATCAGACCCTCCCCGGGGCGCAGAGCTGTGACCGGGTGCAGATCCCCGGTGCATCGCTGAGCCAGTGGAAGAGCGCGCAGGCCTCGTCCGACCCGGTCGTGGCCGGATCGACCATCACCTACACGCTCTTCTTCGACAACGACGGCCAGGCTCCTGCCACGGTCGACGCGGTCGACGACCTCACCTACGTCCTCGACGACGCCGACGTCACCGCGGAGCCGGCCGGCGCGAACGGCCTCACGGCGGTCCGCGACGGTGCGCGGATCTCCGTCACCGGTTCCGTCCCGGTGGGCGAGACCGCGACGGTGACCTACACCGTCACGGTGCGTCCCGACGGTCAGCGCGGAGACAGCGTCGCCTCGAACTTCCTCCTGGCCCCGGGGCAGACGCCCCCGGCCAACGGGGAATGCGTGCCGACGGACGCCGAGCAGCCGAACTGCACCAGCACGCCGATCACCGGTGTCGCCTACACCAAGTCGGTCACGGCATCCGAGTCGCCGGTGCGCACCGGCACCGAACTGACCTACACGGTGCGGGTGACCAACACGGGAGCCACGACGGTCGACGTGGCCCAGGACGACGACCTGAGCGACGTTCTGGATGACGCGACCCTGACCGGCGCCGCAGAGTCGGACACGGCCTCGGTGACGGTCGCCGGCCCGACCGACGGCATCCTCGCCATCCGAGGAACGCTTGCAGCGGGAGCCGTCGCCGAAGTCACCTACACGGCCACGGTGAACGCTGCTGACGACCGGGGCAACAACCAGGCGTCCAACTTCCTGGTTCCGCCGGGAACGCCGCCCGGCGGTCCATGCGACCCGGCTACGGAGAAGTGCACCGTGACTCCGATCGCGGGGTACACGATCGCGAAGTCGGTCGACGTCGAGACCACGACGCCGGGATCGGTCGTGACCTACACGGTGTCGGTGACCAACGTGGGAGCGGTGGCGTACACCGACACCGATCCCGCCTCGTTCACCGACGACCTCTCGGCCGTGCTCGACGACGCGACCTACAACAACGACGTGTCGGCAGGCGGCTCGGTGAGCGGGAACACCTTGTCGTGGTCCGGCCCCCTCGACGTCGGTGCCACCGTGGACGTCACATACTCGGTCACGGTCGACGATCCGACCCAGGGCGACTCGGTGCTGGGCAACGTGGTCGTCCCGGCCGACCCGACGGGCGAGTGCCTGCCGGGTGCCTGCGGCACCACGACGCCTGTCGCGTCGTACACCGTGAACAAGACGGCCAGCGCCGAGTCGGTCATGGCCGGTGGTGTCATCACCTACACGGTGGTCGTCACGAACACGGGGCAGGTCGACTACACCGCCGAGAACCCGGCATCCTTCGACGACGACCTCAGCGGGGTCCTCGACGACGCGACCTACAATGGCGACGTCTCGCCCGGGGGTTCCGTGGCGGAGAACACCCTGACGTGGTCCGGCCCGGTCGCCATCGGGCAGTCGGTCACCGTCACGTACTCGGTCACCGTGAACGACCCGCTCTCGGGTGACCGTCAGCTGGTGAACGCCGTCGTTCCGACGACCCCGGGTGGCAGCTGCGACCCCGACGGCGCGTGCACGACGCAGACGCCTGTCGCGTCGTACACCGTGTCGAAGTCGTCGGACGCCGAGACCGTCCGTCCCGGCGGTGTCGTCACCTACACGGTGACCGTGACCAACACGGGCGACGTCGCTTACACGGCCGATGAGCCCGCGACGTTCGCGGACGACCTGTCGGGCGTCCTGGATGACGCGAAGTACAACGATGACGCCACCGACGGGGCGACCGTGTCGGGCAGCACCCTGACGTGGTCCGGCCCGCTGGCCGTCGGCGAGTCGATCGAGGTCACGTACTCCGTGACGGTCGACGACCCCGTGACCGGCGACTTCGATCTCCGTAACGCCGTGACCCCCTCGGGCCCCGGCGGGAGCTGCGAGGGCGTGTGCGAGACGACCACCCCGGTGGGTGCTTACCGGGCCGTGAAGTCGACCGAGACGACGGAGGTCGTCGCGGGCGACACGGTCGAGTACAGCATCCAGGTCACCAACACCGGCCAGGTGGCGTACACGGCGGATGATCCCGCCTCGTTCACCGACGATCTCTCGAGCGTGCTCGACGATGCCACCTACAACGGCGATGCGACGAGCACGTCGGGGGCAGGAGTGTCGTACACGGCGCCGGAGCTCAGCTGGTCGGGTGCGCTCGGCGTCGGCGAGACGGTGACCATCACGTACTCGGTGACGGTCAACGACCCGGCGACGGGTGATCGGCGCCTCGACAACACCGTGGTGACGCCCCCCGGCTCGGGCGGCAACTGCGTCGAAGGATCGACGGACCCCGCGTGCGTCGCGAACGTCCCGGCATCGTCGTACGCCATCGCGAAGTCGGTCTCGCCCGGCACGGCGCTTCCCGGCGACACCGTGACCTACACGGTCACCGTCACCAACACGGGAGCGCTGCCCTACACCGACGAGAACCCCGCGTCGTTCACGGACGACCTCTCGCGTGTGCTCGACGACGCCAGCTACAACGGCGACGTCTCGCTCGGCGGGCAGGTCACCGGTGACACTCTGACGTGGGCTGGCCCCCTCGCCGTCGGCGAGTCGATCCAGGTCACGTACTCGGTGACCGTCGACGACCCGGTGTCGGGCGACTTCGAGATGCGCAACGTCGTGGCGCCGTCCAGCCCGGGCGGCGAGTGCCTCGATGGTCAGTGCACGACGGAGACGCCGGTCGCGACCTACGGAGTCACCAAGACGGCGAACGTCCAGGACGTCACGCTCGGCGGCACCGTGACCTACACGGTCGTCGTCGAGAACCTCGGCCAGGTCGCGTACACCGACGAGTCGCCGGCATCCGTCCGCGACGACCTGTCGGGCGTGCTGGATGACGCGACGTACAACGACGACGCGACGTCCGGAGCCGAGGTCGACGGGACCACGCTCGCGTGGTCCGGCCCGCTCGAGATCGGCGAGAGCGTCACCATCACGTACTCGGTGACGGTCAATCAGCCCTCCACCGGTGACGGACGACTGCGCAACACGGTCGTGGGCGACGCCCCGGGCAGCCGCTGCGAGGGCGCGTGCGAGACCGATACTCCGATCGCGAGCTACCGCGTGACGAAGGATGTCTCGTCGGAGCGAGCCACGGTGGGCGATCGGGTGACCTTCAGCATCACCGTGACGAACACCGGTCAGGTCGCCTACACGGACGAGCGTCCCGCGTCGTTCACCGACGACCTCACCTCCGCGCTCCGCGTGGCCTCGTACAACGGCGACGCCACCAACGGTGCCGTGTACCAGAGCCCCGTGCTCTCGTGGTCCGGCGCGGTCGGAGTCGGGGAGAGCATCACGGTGACGTACTCGGTCACGCTGCGCTCGGTGGGCGAGATCCGCAACGTCGTGGTGACGCCCGACGGTTCCGGGTCGAACTGCGTCGCGAACTCGACGGATGGCGACTGCTCGACGCGGACCGTGGTGGTCCCGCCCGGCCTGGCCGTCACCGGCGGCGCGCTCTGGATCGGCGGTGGGATCGCGGGCCTGGCCCTGGTGATGCTCGGCGTCTGGCTGATCGCGCGTCGACGCCAGGAGGCTGCATCCGCGTGATGAGCTGAGGTCGACGCAAGCGGCGGTCGCGGGTTCCTCCCGCGGCCGCCGCTTGCGTGGCGATGAGCGCGGTGCGCACGAGAGTCGGTGAGGAAACATGACGACGTGGGACGACACGACACGGTCGCGAGACGATTCCCTTCTGGACCGCGTCCGTGCGGGCGATACGGGGGCCTTCGGCGAACTCTGGCGGCTTCATTCGGGGACGGCGCTGTCCGTGGCGCGCGGCTTCTCCGGTCTCGACGCCGACGACATCGTCGCGGAGACCTTCGAGAAGCTGCTTCGGGCTCTGCGCGGGGGGAAAGGACCTGCGGGCGCCTTCCGTCCGTACCTCATCGCGTCGGTGCGCAACGTCGCCCGCGACCACTACCGCTCCCGCTCCCGCCGGGAGTCCGGCGACGAGGATCTCGACCTCATCGTCGATGACCGTGTCCTGAACGGTGAGCAGGTCGCGGTGAGGTCGCAGGACCATCTCGCCGCGGCTGAGGCGTTCCAGTCGCTGCCCGACCGGTGGCGGGAGGCCCTCTGGTACAGCGAGGTGGACGGCCTGCCGCCGCGCCAGCTCAGCAGCGTGCTCGGGATCTCTGCGAACGGGGCCTCGGCGCTCGTGCTGCGCGCCAAACGCGGATTCCGCGATGCCTGGGTGAGCGCACAGCTGACGCGGGTCCGATCGGACGAGTGCCGTCCGATCGTCGCCGACCTCGGCGCCTACACGCGCGACGGCCTGTCCGCTCGTGACCGCAAGCGTGTGGACCAGCACCTGCTGACGTGCCGGTCGTGCACGGCCGCGCTGAACGAGGCGAAGGCGATCTCGCAGACGCTCGCGCTCGTGCTTCTGCCGGTCGTCGCGGGGGCGGCGGGCGCCGCGACGTACCTCTCCAGCGCCCCCGCCGCATCGATGCCGCTCGCCCTCGGGGCGGGTGCCACGCTGGGGCCCGCCGACACGATCCCGGCGGTACCGCGCTCCGGCGCCGGCCTCGGACGACGCCCGCTCGTGATCACGGCCGCCGTGGCGGGCCTGCTCGCGCTGGCCGCGGTGGCGCTGTGGGGGATCACGGCGTCGACCGGGGAGCCCGTCGCCGGGCCCCCGGCCACGGGCTCGGCCCCCGGCGATGTGGCGAGCCCGCGCCCGTCGCCCGAACCGAGCGGCGTGCGGGATGGCAAGAAGGAGGGGGAGGAAGCCGGACTCCCGACGCCGTCTCCGACCCCGCCGGCCGGCGGGAGCGTCGACGCGGTGCCACCCGCGAGGCCGGCGCGACCGGTGCCAGCGCCGTTCCCTGCTGTGCCGGATCCCGCCGCTCCCCTCATCCCCATCGCTCCTCCGCGCGGCGAGGACGCGATCGCGGCCCCGACCGCGGCGATCTCGCAGATCGACAGCCGGATGTTCCCCACCATCACCGGTACGGACGCCGCCCCCGGTGCACGGATCACGCTGATCGGCGACGCGGGTCAGGTCGTCGGCGAGACGCGGGCCGACGCGCGCGGCCGCTGGACGGCCCGCGCGGCCGAGCTCCGCGCGGGGCGCGGCGAGGTGAGCGTCGTCCAGATCGTCGACGGCGTCGCGTCGCGTCCCTCCGCGGCGATGCCGTACGTGGTCGACGAACCGCCGCGGCCTGCGAGTCCCGTCGAGGCCGAGACGGTCGAGGGCGCCCGTTTCGTCTTCCGCCTGACCGCGCCGGCCGGGACGGTCATCCAGCGGATGCTGCCGGGCAGCGCCACCGTGCAGACGCTGACGATTCCCGACGGTGGCGTGTGGAACGAGTACCTCGCCGTTCCCGCGGGCGAGCACGTCCTGCACCTGAGATACGCGAATCCGCGGACACGTGACTTCGGACCCTGGAGCGCGACGCCGTTCAGCGCGAACTGATGCCGGGTGGCGCGATCGGCGTCACGATCCGCCGCATCGCTCGTCTCTCCGAGGAAAGACCGACGGGGCGCCGCGTGTGCTCTGGTCGGAACGCTTCCGACGAGAAGGCGCGACCATGACGCAATTGACCACCCTCGGTGATGACGCCCCAGGCGAGCCCCGCGACGACCGGACCGGGGAGGGGGTGGACGTCGTGCGCGGCATCGTCATCGCGATCGTGCTCTCGCTGGCCGTCTGGGCGACCCTGGCCGGTGCCGCCTACGCGTTCGCGCAGGTGGTGCTCGCCGCCACGGATTGACCGGATGCCTCACTCTCGAGGATGACGTCGGCCCGCACGGCTACATCGCCGAGGCGATGTGCTCGCGGCGCGCGGTTGAAACGATCGATGAGTGCCACGGTCGAGAAACACGAGAACAGCAGGTCCTGAGCAGAGGAGCCGTCGCCGCCGACGGCGGGTGGTCGGGGCGACCGTCGCGGTCGGCGTGCTCGCCGCGGTCGCGGGCGGGGGAGTGTTCGCGATCGATGTCTACGGGCCCCGGTTCGGGGTGTACCTGATGCCGCCGTCCGTGCAGAAGTACGCCGAGATCGCGGTCGGGCGCCTCGACAACGGGTACCACACCGACAGCCCCGAGTGGCCGGCGGCCCGAACCGCGGTCCTCGAGGCCGCGGCCCGGGCGTCGACGTACGCCGACCTCTATCCCGCGCTCCACGAGGCGGTCGCGATCGCCGGCGGGCCGCACTCGCGCTTCATCCCGGCGGGCGAGGACGGCGCGGCTGACGCGGCCGCGTCAGCCGCCGCACCAGTGGTGGCCTCGGAGGCGGGCGTCACCACCGTCGTCCTGCCGGAGATGATCTCCCCCGACGCGGACGACCAGACGGCCTACGCGATGACCGTCGCGGACGGGATCGACCGGGCTGCAGCCGGCACGTGCGGGTGGATCGTCGACCTGCGCGGGAACACCGGCGGCAACATGTTTCCGATGCTCTCGGGCGTCACAGCGCTGCTGCCCGACGGCCCCGCGCTGTCGTTCCGCGACCGTCACGGCGGTGACTCCGCCGTGACGGTCAGGTCGAACGGCGTCGCGCTGGGCGGGAGCGTCTTCGTCGACGTCGGTGACCGCCGCAAGGCGACCGGCGTGCCGATCGCGGTGCTGCAGGACGAATGGACGGCATCCAGCGGCGAAGCCGTGCTCGCCTCGTTCCGCGGGCTCGACGGCGTCCGCACGTTCGGCGCGCCGAGCGCCGGCTACACCTCCGCGAACGTGAGCGCCGTGCTCTACGACGGCGCGACGCTCGTGCTCACCGAGAGCGCCTACGTCGACCGGACGGGGCGCAACTACGACGAGCAGAGCATCGAGCCGGATCAGCAGTCCGCGGCATCCGGAGCCGAGGGGGAGGCGCGCGCCTGGCTGCGCGACCAAGGCTGCGGCGGGTGATCGTCGATCCGCGGCTACGGGCGGCGGCTCGGGGGAATCCACAGCGTCGTCTGCTCGTGGATGATGTAGCCGCCCGGGGGAGTGCCGGGTTCGTCGGCCGCCATCGTGCCGCCGCGTGAGCGGAGCTCGGCGATGGCTGCGCTCCGGCGCTGGACCAGGTCGGCCACGTCGGGCCGCCCGTCGAGCTCGTGTGCGAGATCGGCCATCATCTGGTCGCGCTCGGCGGCGATCTCCGCCGCCGCGTCGAGGTGGGCGACCTCGACCCCGTCGTCGACGGCGGCGGTCAGTGACCTGCCGCGCGCCCGAACGATCCGGACGATGAGCGCGGCGGCTGCCCCCATCGCGGCTCCGGCGAGGTACGCGAGCCTGACCCAGCCGCCGGTGGGCGCCCAGGCCGCCCCCGCGGCAGCGATGAGGAGCACGGCGAGCAGCGTGGTCTGCAGCGCGACGGGTCGCCCGAGCGGTTGCACCCCGGCGGCCGCCACCGCCGCGAGGACACCGGCCCCGACGACGACGCTCACGACCGCGCCGGGAACCACGGTGTTCTCGATCCCGAGACGGATGCCGTTGAGCATGCCGACCGGCAGCACCGAGAGGAGCAGCAGGGCGAACACGACGCGCAGGATGGCCCCGCTGTGCGGATCGCGTGCGCCGAACCGCTCACGCAGATGCGCCGTGACGCTGCGCCGTGCGGCGTCGCTCGCCGCCGCCCCCTGGCGCGACAGCCGATCGACGAGGTCGTCGAGTCCTGCTGCGCGCAGCACCGCGGCATCCACATCTCCCCGGGTGAGCCGGCGCACGTCGCGTGCGCCGAAGTCAAGGCCGGACAGCGCGTCGGAAGAGGAACCGGAAGCAGACATCAGTGCCGATTCTCCGCGGGGCTGCGCCGCGGAGGAGCAGACTGGCCGCATGGTCCGACAGCTCAGTGCGCGACGCCTGACCGTCGCGGTCGCGCTCGCCCTGGTCGCGGGATACCTCGACGGGTGCGGCTTCATCCTGCTCGGCGGCTACTTCGTCTCGTTCATGACCGGCAACACCACGCGCCTGGCCGTCGATCTCTCGCACCTCGACGCGGCGGCCGCAGGCCTGGCTGCGGCCCTGATCGTCTCGTTCGTGCTGGGCGTCATGGCGGGGAGCGCCCTCACGTCACCGGAGACCGACCGCACGGTCCACATCCTCGGTGCGATGACGGTCGCCGTCGCGCTCGCCGCCGTGCTGGCTCCCACCGCGGCGCCGCCCATCGCCGGCTCGCTGCTGGCCTTCGGCATGGGCGCGGCCAACACGGTGCTCGCGCAGCGGCAGGACGTCTCGTTCGGGGTGACCTACATGACCGGCGCCCTCGTGAAGGTCGGGCAGGGCATCGTGCGCGCCCTCCGCGGCGGCGACCGCTGGAGCTGGTCGCGCCACCTGCTGATGTGGTCGGCGGTCGCGGTCGGAGCCGTGTGCGGCGGGGTCGCATCGGCCGGGCTCGCGGCCGGCGCGCTGTGGGTCGGCGCGTCAGCGGTCGGCGCGCTCACGATCACCGCGGCCGTGTTCCGGATGCGGCGGCGCTCGCGGGCCCAAGCGGGCTCATAAGCGCATACCGCAGGCTGGGAGCGTCGGTTTCACGCGTCGCCGGAGGGGGCGGCACAGCGGAAAGGACCTGGGGATGGCCAAGCACGTGAGCGACGGGCGCCCACGCGACGAAGCGGAATCAGCCGCCGCGGCGAAGCCCACCCGGGCCGATGTCCGTCAGGCCCATCACCTCGAGGCGATGGCCGTCGCACGGGCGAACCTCGCTCCGATCAACGGCGCCTCGCTCGCGCGGACCGGCCTCGACGCGGCGCAGGTCGCCGAGCGACGGGATGCCGGACTCGACAACTCGTCGCCCGATCACTCGAGCCGGACGATCGGTCAGATCCTGCGAGCGAACGTCTTCACGCTGTTCAATGTCGTGCTCGGCATCTGTCTCGCGGTCGTCCTCGCCGTCGGGAAATGGCCCGACGCGCTCTTCGGCGTGATCGTGGTCGCGAACATCGCGATCGGCGTCATCCAGGAGTACCGGGCCAAACGCACGCTGGACCGGCTCGCAGTGCTCAACGCCCCGCACGCGCGCGTGCTCCGCGAGGGTCGTGTCGCCGAGATCGAGGTGGCCGACGTCGTGTACGACGACGTGCTGGTTCTGCGCACGGGAGACCAGGTGCCGGCCGACGCCGTCGTCCTGTCGGCGGACGGGCTCGAGATCGACGAGTCCCTGCTGACCGGTGAGTCCGATCCGATCGACAAGATGCCCGGCGACCACGCGCTCTCCGGTTCGGCGGTCGTGGCCGGATCGGGGACCGCGCGGGTCGACCGGGTGGGCGCGGAATCGTTCGCGTCGCGGATCACCGCGGAGGCGAAGCGCTTCTCGCTCGTCAGCTCCGAGATCCGCGGCGCGATCAACCGCATCGTTCTCTGCGTGACGTGGGCTCTCATCCCGATCATCCTGCTCGTGGTCAACAGCCAGATGCAGGCGGGGGGCGGCTGGCGCCACGCTTTCACCAACGACCTGTGGCGAGAGGCCCTCGTCGCCGCGGTCGCCGCCATCGTCGCCATGATCCCCGAGGGACTCGTGCTGCTGACGAGCATCTCGTTCGCGCTCGCGGCGGTGACGCTCGCCCGGCGCAAGGTGCTCATCCAGGAGCTGCCGGCCGTCGAAGGCCTCGCCCGCGTGGACGTCGTCTGCCTCGACAAGACCGGAACCCTCACCGAGGGGGTGCTGGCTTTCGACGAGGAGATCCCGGTCACGCACGTCGCCGGATCGCAGCGGGTGCTGGCGTGGCTCGGCGCCGACGAGAACGCCAACGCGACGGCCGCGTCGCTCGCGTCGACGTTCGCGCAACCGCCCCGCACCGATCGGATCGAGACGGTGCCGTTCACCAGCGGGCGCAAGTGGAGCGCCGTGATGTTCCGCGCCCCCGCGCCCGGGAGCACGGCGGACCCGCGCGATCCCGAGGCGGGATGGTGGGTCCTGGGCGCCCCGGAGATCGTGCTGCACGGTTCGCAGGCGCACGCCGCGGAGGTCGCCCGAGCGGCCGAGCTGTCGGACCGCGGGCTGCGGGTCCTGGTGCTCGCTCACACAGCGGATCCGATCACCGGCGACCGGCTCGCCGACTCGCTGCGAGCCGTGTCGCTGCTGACGTTCCGGGAGCGGGTGCGACCGGATGCCGCGGAGACGCTGGCGTACTTCCGCGAGCAGGGCGTCGGGCTGCGGATCATCTCGGGCGACAACCCGCGAACGGTCGCCGCGGTGGCACGAGACGTCGGTTTCGCGAACGCGGCCCGCGGCTACGACGCTCGCGCGCTGCCGCAGGACATCGACGAACTCGGCGAGGTGTTGGAGCGCGAGCACGTCCTCGGCCGCGTCACTCCCGAGCAGAAGAAGAGCATCGTGCTCGCGCTGCAGAGGCGCGGCCATGTCGTCGCCATGACCGGGGACGGGGTCAACGACGCACTGGCGCTGAAGCACGCCGACATCGGCATCGCGATGGGATCGGGTGCCGCCGCCACGCGCGCGGTCTCGCGGCTCGTGCTGCTCGACGGGCGCTTCTCGCGTCTGCCCGGGGTGGTCGCCGAAGGGCGGCGTGTGATCGCCAACGTCGAGCGGGTCGCCAACCTGTTCCTCACCAAGACCGCACAGGCGGTCACCATCTCGCTCGTCGTGGGCATCCTCCTGCTCCAGTACCCGTTCCTGCCGCGGCAGCTGTCCGTGGTCAGCGCGCTGACGATCGGGATTCCGGCGTTCTTCCTCGCGCTCATGCCGAACCGGCGACGCTATCGCCCCGGATTCCTCCGCCGGGTGCTGATGTTCTCGATCCCCGCGGGGATCACCATCACGGCGGCCATCCTCACCGTGTACACGATCGCGATGTCCGGTCCCGACCTGGGGCTCGCCTCGGGCGACCGGCTGGCGACGGCGCGGACGGCGGCGACCCTGACGATCCTGCTGTTGTCGCTGTGGGTGCTGACGGTGCTCGCCCGGCCGCTCGATCGCTGGCGGGCGCTCGTCGTGGCCTCGATGCTCGCTCTCACGGCACTGGTGTTCCTCGTGCCGTTCGCGCGGACCTTCTTCGCCCTGTCCCTCCCGGGCGGGAGCATGTTCGTCGTGACGCTCGTCGTCGTGGCGGTCGGCGGAAGCGTGATCGAGGTCCTCTACCTCGGGCTCAAACGCCGCGGCCTCGTCGCGGAACGGGAATGATGCGAGCGCGGTGTCCGGATCGCGGCATCCCATAATGCTTCGCCCGCTCGGGCACCAGCCCTTTCCGCCGGATCCGCGCCGCCCCTAGCGTTGAGGCATGGCGCGCGACGACGAACAGCCGGAGGACCTGTACACCGCCCCGATCACCCTCCCGGGGGCGGCGGGCACCGACGGCGAAGACACTGATCTCGAGGTGCCCGAGATCAGTTACGACGAGCAGCGCTACCCGGCCCGTCCGCGGCGACTGCGTCCGCGCGACCAGTTCCGCGGCGGCAGCGTGCGCCGCAACATGACCGACCCGCGGACGGCGAACGGCAGCAACCCCTCGTACGTCGAGTGGCTCGTGCGGCAGTCGATGCTCAAGGATGCCGACGTGCTGGCGCGTCAGCTGTCGGGACAGCCCGCCATGTGGCGGAATCCGTACGCCCGCCCCGACGCACGGCGCGCGATCTCGACGACTGACGTGTGGTTCACGGCGTACCCGATCTCGCTCATCACCCGGCCCGGGCAGTCCTTCCTCGCCGCCCTCGGCGACGACGCCCTGTGGTCGGTGTTCGAGCGGATCGGCATCACCGCGATCCACACCGGACCGGTCAAGCGCGCGGGCGGCATCACCGACTGGCGCGAGACGCCCAGCGTCGACGGTCACTTCGACCGCATCAGCACGTCGATCGACCCGGCCTTCGGCACCGAGGAGGAGTTCCGGACCCTCTGCGACGTCGCCGATGCGCACGGCGGCAGCGTGATCGACGACATCGTTCCCGGCCACACGGGCAAGGGGGCGGATTTCCGCCTGGCCGAGATGGGCTTCAAGGACTACCCGGGGATCTACCACATGGTCGAGATCCCGCCGGAGGACTGGCACCTGCTGCCGGACGTCCCCGAGGGATACGACAGCGTCAACCTCGACCCCGCGAACGAGCACGAGCTCGCCGAGCGCGGTTACATCATCGGGGCCATGCAGCGCGTCATCTTCTACACCCCGGGGGTGAAGGAGACGAACTGGAGCGCTACCGCGCCCGTCATCGGTCCCGACGGTGCGACGCGGCGCTGGGTCTACCTGCACTACTTCAAGCAGGGTCAGCCGTCGATCAACTGGCTCGACCCGACGTTCGCGGGCATGCGCCTGGTGATCGGAGACGCGCTGCACTCGCTCGGCGAACTCGGCACCAGCGCGCTGCGCCTCGACGCCAACGGCTTCCTCGGCGTCGAGAAGAGCGCGGAGGGCCTTCCCGCCTGGTCGGAGGGGCACCCCCTCTCGCACGCCGCGAACCACATCATCGCGGGCATGGTGCGCAAGGTCGGCGGATTCACCTTCCAGGAGCTGAACCTCACGATCGAGGACATCCGCGACACGGGGGCGGTGGGAGCCGACCTCTCGTACGACTTCATCGGACGCCCGGGCTATCACCACGCCCTGGCGACCGGTCAGACGGAGTTCCTCCGTCTCGCGCTCACCTCATCCCTCGAGCTCGGCGTCGCGCCCGTGCAGCTCGTGCACGGGATGCAGAACCACGACGAGCTCACCTACGAGCTCGTGCACTGGGCGACACGGCACGGCGACGACGAGTACCGCTTCCGCGGGCGCGACATCACCGGCAGCGAGCTCGCGGAGGAGATCCGCGCCGACCTGACCGAGCACCTCACGGGAACGGCCGACTACAACCGCGTCTTCACGCAGAACGGCATCGCGTGCACGACGACGTCGCTCATCGCGGCATCCCGCGGCATCGCGCGCCTCGACGACATCACCGACGCCGACGTCCCCGGCATCCGTGACGCCCACCTGCTGCTGTGCGCCTACAACGCCTGGCAGCCCGGGGTCTTCGCCCTGTCGGGCTGGGATCTCGTCGGCATGCTGACGGTTCCCGCCGACGAGGTCGCCGACCTGCTGGGTGCGGGAGACACCCGCTGGATCGAACGGGGCGCGCACGACCTGCTCGACGCCGACCCGACCGCCACGCGCTCGGCTTCGGGGATGCCGCGGGGCCGAGCCCTCTACGGCGCTCTGCCCGCGCAGCTCGACGACCCGGAGTCGTTCGCCTCGCGGCTGTCGGGCATCCTCGATCTGCGCCGCGAGCACGGCATCGCGACGGCCTCGCAGGTCGACATCCCCGAGGTCGCGCACGCCGGGATGCTCGTGCTCGTGCACCGGCTCGACGAGGGCGATCCCCACGCGGACGCCGCGATGCAGGTGACCGTGCTGAACTTCTCGCCGGAGCCGACGGAGGGCACCGTTCGCTCCGAGCAGCTCGTGCCTCGCAGCGAGGTCTACGACGCCGCGTCGGGCGAGACGATCGGGCGCGTCGACGACCTGCAGAGCTTCAGCGTCTCGCTGCCCGGCTACGGCGCGAAGTTCCTGGTGCTGCGGGCGCCCGAGCCCCTCGAGGACTGAGTCCGCGATACATCCGTCGGACCGGTGGTGCTGGTGACGCCTCGGCGGGGCGTCCGGTAGACACAGGCACCGCCGGCCCGACGAATGTATCGGCAGCGGGCGCTCGGCACTGGGCGCCGGGCACCGGGGCACCGGCCGGGTTCAGGCCAGGGCGGCGTCGATGCCGGCGAGAGGCACGGGCAGCCAGTCCGGGCGATTGCGGGCTTCGTAGATGGACTCGTACACGGCCTTGTCGAGCACGAGCGCCCGCAGCAGCACCGGGTCGAGCTCGATCGCGCCGGGGGCGGTGGCATACGACGCGACGAAGGCGTCGCGGCATGCCGATGCCCATCCCCTCGGGTCGGGGCCGTCGCCCACCGCGCCGGCGTAGTCGAACGAACGCAGCATCCCGGCGACGTCGCGCGGCGGAAGGTCGGGGATGGCGCGCTCGGCCATCGGCCGCAGCGGCTCGCCCTCGAAGTCGACGATGCGCCATCCTCCGGCGGGCACGGCGAGCACCTGACCGAGGTGCAGGTCGCCGTGGATGCGCTGGAGGTGCGGCCACGGGCGCGCCAGCGCCGCGTCGTACACGGACCCGATGGCCGCGACGCGGTCGGCCACGGCGGGCACCTCGTTCGCCGCGATCGACAGCCGGCGGCGCCACGCCGCCCCCGTCGCCCGGACCTGCTCGGCCGCTGCCTCCGTCGTGTCGAGGGCGGCGCCGAGCGCACCGTGCACACCGGCGACGGCGATGCCGAGATCGCGGGCGGCGTCGGTGAAGTCGCGGTTCTCACGAGCCGCCTCGAGGGCCACGGCCCACCCGTCGCGGACGCCGCGGAGGAACTCCTGCGCGAAGCCGAGGGTGCCGCGGGCCGCGCCCGAGTCGCGTCCGATATCGGGCCATTCGGCATCGAGGCTGCCGAAGAACCGCGGAACGAACGGCGAGCCGGCCTCGCTCAGCACGCGCTGCACGGTCACGTCGGGGTTCTCGCCGTGATGGAGCGTGCGGAAGAGCTTCAGGATGATCGTCGGCTCACCGTCGACGTCGTAGACGATCGAGGTGTTCGACTGCTCGCCGGTCAGCACGCGGGATCCGGTGACGCGCGTCACGTCGACGCCCATCTCGGCCAGCGTACCGACGGTGAATCCGCTGTTCCGCGTCGCGTCGACGAGGTAGTCGTCTCCGTCGCGGGCGACCACGTCGTCGCCGTCGGCGGGCGCCGAGACCCGCGCGAGCGGCACGTTGTAGAGCGTCGGCAGCGCGCCGGCGTCGTCCATCAGGAGGTAGCGCGTCGCCGCACCGGGGGCCGGTTGCGCGTCGAGGATGCGGAATCGCGGTCGGTGGCTCTTGCCGGCATACCACCGCTGTCGCGCCGCCCAGGCGCCGAGCTCGTCTGTCAATCGCACGGTCCCACACTGTCGGTTCCGAATCTCCGAGCAAAAGGGCTGGACGCGCGCGGGGGAGAGGCGTAATGCTCGGTTTCGACGCCGGGACGCACATTCGCAGCGACGCGACCGATAGTGACCGGTGGAGCGGGGCACCCGAGAAACCCGCTCGCGGAGAGAGACATGTCCCTGCATGGCGCAGTGAGCAGCCGGGTGCGGCGCGTCCGCCGCATCCGCGTCGCGGTCGGCATCGGCCTGATCGTCGTGGTGGCAGCCCTCGTCCTCGCGCAGCTCGTCACGGGGTGGCACCTCCGTGAGCTGCGGGTGCTCGCGTTCGCCGGCCTCGTGGTGATCGTGCTGCTGACCGCCTTCGTCGCGGTGACGGTGGCGAACGGTCGCCGCGTGTCAGCAGGCGAGAGCGGCACCGACGCGATCACGCGTTCGAACTCAGGTCAGCGTCTCGACGCTTGAGCGCGAGGCGCAGACGCGGGCGCGGCTGCGATCCCGACGCCGGCCGGGTCGTCGCCGGATGAGGCGGAGCGCGCCGCAGCGTCGACGATCCGCGCGCGCCGTACGATCACCGCGGCGACGACCATCAGTGCGGCGCCGAGAGCGTACGGGGCCGCGTGAGCGACGCCGACGTAGAGGACACCGGCGAGGATCGGGGCGATCGTGCCCATCGCGGCGGTGAGCGACTGGGTGACTCCGCCCAGCCAGCCCTGCTCGTCGGCGCCGACCGCGTTGGACATGACACCGTCGAGAGTCGCCTGCGCCGCACCCTGTCCGGCAGCGAGCGCGAGCGCGCCCAGGACGAACAGCCACGGCTGGGCGACGAGTGCTGCGACGACGGCCAGGGCGATGAGGCCCGCCGTCTGAGCGGTGATGCCGGCCACGATGACGCCGCGTTCACCCATCCGCGGCAGCAGGAAGCCGAGCAGGATGCCCTGGACGAGGATGTCGATCACCCCGACGACGGCGATCAGCAGCCCGATCGCCGTCGGGCCCCAGCCGATGGAGTCGAGCGCGAGAACGCTGAAGTTGTTGACGAAGAAGCCGAACGGAAGCGCGAGGAGGGCGAACGCGATGAGCAGCGCGCGCAGCTCGGGGCGGACGAAGGCGCGGCGGAACACGGCGAACGGGTTCAGATCCGACGCGGCGATCGCGGGGATGCGGTTCGTGCGCTCGAGGCTCTCGGGCAGGAGGAAGACGCTGAGCGTCGCGATGAGGAACGAGATGCCGGCCGTGACGAAGACCGGGAGAGCGAGGTCGATCGCGGCGAGCAGGCCGCCGAGCGCGGGCCCCACCATCGTGCCGATGCCCGAGAGGGCGCCGAGCAGCCCGAATCGCTGGGCGCGCTTCTCGGGCGGAGTGATGTCGGCGAGGTAGGCGAACAGCGCGGGCAGGTCGCCGGCCGTGGCCCCCTGGATGACGCGGGCGAGCAGCAGTACCCACAGGGCACCTCCGACGCCGAACAGGAGCATGCTCAGAGCGGCCCCGAACGACGCGACGATGATCACCGGGCGGCGGCCGAAACGATCGGAGAGGCGACCGAGGAAGGGTGCCGCGATGAAGGCGCAGAGCCCGTTGACGGCCTCGAGCGCGCCGACCCACAGCGCGAGCTCGCCTTCCCCCGAGACGTATCGCAGCACGACGAAAGGGAGAACGGGCAGGACGACGGTCATGCCCGCCGTCGTGAGAGTGGTGAGCACGATCAGCATCACCCAGCGGCGGTCGATGCCGGCGAGGCGCAGTCGCGAAATAACTGAAGTCATACCGAAACTGTAGCGATACCAGGTTTGGTGTCAATACAGTTTTTCGCGCAGGCGGCCTAAGATCGACGTCATGACCGAGACCGCGCCGGTAGGGCGCCGCGAGCGCAAGAAGGCGGCCACGCGCAAACGGATCTCGGATGTCGCGACGGTGATGTTCCTCGAGCGGGGGTTCGACGACGTCAGCATCCGTGAGATCGCCGATGCGGCCGATGTCTCGCCGACGACCGTCTTCGCGCACTTCAGCCAGAAGGAGGCGCTGGTCTTCGACGAGGACGACGAGCAGCGCGAGCGTCTCGTCGCGGCGGTGCGTGAACGTCCCGCCGGGACCTCGATCGCCGGGGCCATCCGCGCGTACTACGAGCGGGAGATCCGGTCGGGGGCGGCCGAGCACGGCGACGACGTGGCCCGCCAGTTCATGGAGTTCCTCAACGCCACGCCCGCGCTGCGGGACTACGCCGCACGCATGTGGCTGCGGCACGAGGACGCCCTCGCCGAGGCGGTGGCGGCCGAGCTCGGCGAGGAGACGCCCGACCCCCGCGTGCGCGCGTTCGCGAGGTTCGTGCTCCAGATCCAGACGATGGTCAACGAGAGCGAGGAGCCCGAGGCGACGCTCGACGCCGGGTTCGCCGTGCTCGAGAACGGCTGGTCGGCCGTCGAGCACCGTGGAGCGGGGCGATGAGCCGCCGCAAGTCGCTCGTGAACACCGTGGCCGACGATCTGCTCGACGGCATCATCGCCGGTCGGTTCGTGCCGGGCGGCGCCCTGCCGACCGAGGCCGAGATCGGCGCGGAGTTCGACGTCAGCCGGGTGACCGTGCGCGAGGCGCTGCGCACCCTGTCGGCTCGCGGCATCGTCCGCGTGGTCTCGGGGGTGGGGTCACGGGTCGCGCCGGTCGAGGAGTGGCGGTCGGTCTCCGACGCGCTCCGGTTCCGGGCAGCGCACGGCGACGACACCCTGGTGGCGGAGCAGCTCATCTCCACGCGTCGCGTCATCGAGTGCGAGGCCGCGGCCCTGGCCGCCCCGCTCATCGACGACGCCGCGCTGGCGGAGTGCGCGGCGTGCGTCGACGAGATGGTCGCGGCCGCGAGTGCGGCAGACGTCGACCGCTTCGTCGACGCCGACCTGCGCTTCCACGCCGTGATCCTCGGCGCCTCGGGCAACCTGTTCCTCGGCGTGCTCCTCGCGCCCCTCACCGAGGTGCTCGCCGAGCGCCGGGCGCAGACGTCGCGGGTCTCCGAGATCCAGGAGCACGCGATCGCGGAGCACCGGGGCATCGTCGACGCGCTGCGCACACGCGATCCGGATGCCGCGCGGGCGGCGATGGATCACCACCTGCAGCAGACGCTCGACGACTTCCGCCGCTACGTCGCCGGCTGAGCCGGGCTCACACCGAATTCGGCTCGTCGTCGTCGAGCGGCACCTCGTGGCTCTGCTCCCAGACGTCGGCCTCGTCGGCCTCGGTCGTCGGCGCCGGGATGTCGGGCTCCGCGGCGGCGTCCACCGTTGCCGGCTGCTTCTGCTCCTCGGCATCGGCCACGGGAATCTCGGGGCCGTGCTCGCGCTCGATCTCAGACATGTCTGACTCCTCTCGTTCCTGCGGTCGGGCAACCGTCTCATGCCAGCGTGCGGTTCCGGCGGCCGCGGATGCAAGCCCGCGCGCGAGGTGATCGCCGGGTTGACGCGATGATGGGCTTGCTGCATGCTGTCATACATCTGACAGCTGCCCCCGACTCGCTCGACGACGAGGAGATCCCATGGCGCCCACCGCCCCTCTGCCCGACCTGCCGGAAGCCTCGCGACCCGACGTGGGCCTCCTCGCGGCCCGGGTGGCCGAGAGCGGACGGGTGTTCGTCGTCCTCGACGACGACCCGACCGGGACGCAGTCCGTCGCCGATCTGCCCGTCCTGGGGGCGTGGGATGTCGCCGACTTCGCCTGGGCGTTCTCGTCCGGGGCTCCCGCGGTCTACGTCCTGACCAACTCGCGCAGCCTCGCGCCGGCCGACGCCGAGCGCATCAACCGCGAGGTCGTGCGTGCGGCTCTCGCGGCGGCCGAGGCCGCCGGGGTCCGGGTCGACTTCGTCAGCCGCAGCGACTCGACGCTCCGGGG
The DNA here is from genome assembly GCF_002245215.1 of Microbacterium sp. Yaish 1. Taxonomy (GTDB): domain Bacteria; phylum Actinomycetota; class Actinomycetes; order Actinomycetales; family Microbacteriaceae; genus Microbacterium. The sequence continues at coordinate 1,134,695 of NZ_NPMR01000001.1, read as the reverse complement.
GCATTTTCCCCTCGAGCCGGACACGATCGCCGGCGAGATCGCCCGGTCGGGGTCGGCCGCGCCCACGAACGTCGTCATCGTGCCCGCCTTCCCGGATGCCGGACGCGTCACGGTGCGCGGCGTGCACGGCATCCTGTCGGACGAGGGCTTCACCCCGATCGGCGAGACGGAGTTCGCCCGCGACTCCACCTTCGGCTTCCGCTCGTCGCGGCTCGCGGACTGGGTGGCCGAGAAGACCGACGGCGCGATCGCCGCCGCCGATGTCGTCGAGGTGACCGTCGACCACCTCCGTGCCGGAGCGCCCGCGGTCGCCGCTGTGCTGCGCGCCGCGCCGGCGGGTGCCCCGATCGTCGTCGACGCCGTCGTGGAGGAAGACCTCGTCGAGCTGGCCCTGGGGCTCGAAGCGGTCGAGGCGGAAGGGCGCTCGTTCGTCTACCGGGTGGGGCCGCCGTTCGTGCGCGCGCGCGTCGGCCAGCGACGGCGGCCGCCCGTCGACGTCGCCGAGCTCGGGGTTGACCGCGCGGCGCGCGGCGGGCTCGTCGTCGTGGGTTCCCACGTCGGTCTGACGAGCCGCCAGCTCGCGGACCTCGTCCGTCACCGCCCCCTCGAAGCCGTCGTCGAGCTCGACGTACCGCGGCTGCTCGACCCCGCGCAGCGCGCCGCCGAGCTCGGTCGCGCCTGTGCGACCATCGCGACGGCTCTGCTGCGCGGCGACGTCGTGCTCCATACGAGCCGGACCCTCGTGCGCACCGACGACCCCGACGAGAGCCTCGACATCTCGCGCCGCGTCTCGAGCGCCGTGGTCGAGGTCGTCCGCGGAGTGGTCGCGCGGGTCACGCCCCGCTTCGTCATCGCGAAGGGCGGCATCACCTCGAGCGACGTCGCCACGCGGGGGCTCGAGATCCGCCGGGCACGCGTGCGCGGCTCGCTCTTCCCCGGGATCGTGTCGGTCTGGGAGGCCGCGGACGGCCCGGCATCCGGCATCCCCTACATCGTCTTCGCCGGGAACGTCGGCGACAACGGGTCGCTGACCGCCGCGGTCGAACGGCTGTCCCTGACCCCCGCACACCCCGCCCCAGACCGAGGAGCACCGCAGAGATGAATGAGAACCCGAGCGTCGCCGTCCTGGGTCTGGGGGCGATGGGCCTGCCGATGGCCGAGCGCCTGGCAGAGACCTTCGCCGTCCGCGGCTTCGACATCGCCCCCGCCCGGCTCGCGCTGGCCGCCGAAGCCGGGATCGCGCCCGCCGGCTCGGCGGCGGAGGCCGCCGACGGCGCGCAGGTCGTCCTGGTGGCGGTCCGCGATTCCGGGCAGCTCGCCGACCTGCTCTTCGGGGATGCCGGCATCGTCGATGCGCTCGCCGAGGGTGCCGTCGTCGTCCTCACCAGCACCGTCGGCACCGAGGGCGTCGCCGATGTCGCTGCCTCGCTGGCCGAGCGCGGGATCGGACTCGTCGACGCTCCGCTGAGCGGCGGCCCCGTCCGCGCGCGGGCGGGCGATCTCCTGATCGTCGTGGGCGCGCCGACCGAGCACCTCGCCGTCGCGCGGCCCGTGCTCGACCGGCTCGCGTCGACCCTCACGGTCGTGGGGGAGCGGGCGGGCGACGGTCAGGCACTGAAGACGGTCAACCAGCTTCTCTGCGGCGTGCACATCGCCGCCGCCGCCGAAGCGCTCGCGCTCGCCGACCGGCTCGGGCTCGACCTCGACCGGACGCTGGAGGCGCTGCAGGCGGGTGCGGCCGCGTCTTTCATGCTCGGCAACCGCGGTCCGCGGATGCTCCAGGCCTGGGACGACGAGGGCGCCGAGGTGCTCAGTCGCCTGGACATCTTCGTCAAGGACATGGGGATCGTCGGGGCCGCGACGCGGCGCGCGGGCCTTCCGGCGCCGCTCGCGGCCGCGGCGGAGCAGAGCTACCTGCTCGCGCAGGCGCAGGGCCTGGGCGAGAGCGACGACTCCGCGGTGATTCGCCTCTCCGCCCCCGCGCGCCGTGCCTGAGACCTGATCTTGCGGATTTCTTGAGGTTGCTCGGTGCACGCGTTGCGCATTCCTTGCGGTGCGTGGCCGACGATCGAAGAACACCCGGCCACGGGGACGCTGCCCGAACGGCGTCGCCGGGCCGGGTCCTCTCGTTGAGGGCTTTTCGCGGAACGCGCAAGTGCCTCGGCTTCTCGGAACGGTCGGCATAGCGTCGAGGCATGACCGACCAGAGCATCCCCACTCCCGACGAGCCGACTTTCCCGGCACCCGCCGAACCGACCGTCCCCGTACCCACGGAGCCCACAGCGCCGGCGCCCGGTGAGCCGTCGGCCCCGACCCCGCCCGCCTCGTCCGCGTCTGCATCCGACAACCCCGGCAGTGCCGACACCCCGGACAGCGCCGACACCCTGGGCGGAACCGACGGCGGCGGGCAGGGATCGCCCGTGAAGGACCCCGAGAACTGGGTCACCGGCGACGAGCCCATGACGGGGCCGCAGCGGAGCTACCTCGACACCCTCGCTCGCGAGGCCGGCGAGGAACTCCCCGGCAACCTCACCAAGGCCGAGGCCTCGGAGCAGATCGACCGCCTGCAGGACGCGACCGGCCGCGGCGAGTGACTACGTCTCGGCCGCCGTGCCCCGCGGCGGCCGGGACGATCGCACACGGAACCACAGGCTCAGCTCCCGGGCGGCGCGCAGCGTCGCACTCGGGTCACCGGAGCCCTCCAGATCATCGAAGGTGTCGCGGAACCCCGCGGGGGCGTCGCCCGTCGTCTCCGCGATCGGCTGATAGCCCATCGTCCATTCGCGGAACTCGCGGTGGGCGATGGGCTGCTCGATGAGCACCCGCATGTCGGAGTGGCGGGAGTCCCGCCCGATCGTGGCGAGGAGCTCGCGCACCGTCGGCTCGGGACCCTCGAGTACCTGGACGAACCGGCCGCCGCGGTACAGCAGCATCCCGGTCAGGTCTCGCGCCGCGTTCGATGCGCGGCTCTGCGCCAGGAGCTCGGCGAGATCGTCGTCGCCGAACGGGGCGCGGGCGTTGCTGGTGTAGAGGACCGACAGCAGGTCGTCGGAGGTCGGGGTCATCGGATCTCCCGGAGTTCGATGGGCGGCGTCTCGTCGGGGGTGTCGGGGGTCGCGCGGGCCGCGAGCGCGCGCATGGCCGCGGTCAGCTCGCCGAAGGCCCCGGCGCAGGCGGACCGGGAGTCGTAGGCGAGATACCGCCCGTCCGGCTGGCGGTCGATGTAGCCGACGAACTCGCCGGTGCGGCTCCCGACGTGGAAGCCGTCCTCGACGCGGGCCCAGACGATTCCGGTTCCGGTCATCGGGCGGCCTGCGCGCGGGGCACCCATACGAGGGTGCCGGCGGCGATGAACGTCGCTGCGCCGATGACGTGGGCGGCCAGCCAGACCGGCTGGTCGAGCGAGAACGGATACACCGGGTTCCACAGCACCGCGATCGCCGCCATCGGGACGGCCCACCACCACTGTCGCGCCTGGATCGCGAACCACGCGATGATCAAAGCCAGGATCGCCACGATGAACGAGATCACGATCGCGAACTCCCCGCCGATGAGCGGGATGCCGGCCACGAGGGCGGCGGCCCCCAGGATGCCGGGCGCGAGCGCGTTGCGCTGCCGCTGCGGCGGATCGGCGGGACGGGAGGATCTGGATGCCATGCGGACGTTTCTCTCGGGACGGATGCCGCGACGCTGCGCGACCGTTCGATCGTACGAGTTCAGCGTGCGGGGGCGGCGGCGCTTGACGCGGCTCCGGAATCGGTCATGGGGGCGCCGGCGCCGGTCATGACGGGCACCGGGTCGGAGAGGAGGGCGGCGAACGCCGTCTCGGCGGCACCCACGAGGAGTCGGTCATCGCCCAGCTCTGCCGTGCGCATGAGCGGTGCGGCACCGGAGATCGTCTGTCGCGCGACCGCCTCGGCGAACTCGTCGACGTCGCTTTCGACGAGCGGGGCGAGGAAGCCGCCGAGGACGACCACGGCCGGATCGAGGACGTTGACCGCGCTCGCGACGGCGGAGGCGAGGATGCGGCGCTGCCGTCGCACTTCGGCGCGGGCGGCGGGGTTGGCGGCGCCGTGGACGGCGGCGCGCAGTTCGGCGTCGTCCGCGCCGGGGAGTCCCAGCGAAGCGATCAGACGGTGCTGGCTGACCTCGTCCTCGAGCGCGGCGTGCTCGCCGGAGCGGCGGTCGGCGGCGTCCTCGACGATCGCGGGATTGTGCCCGAACTCGCCGGCGAGACCGCGTGCGCCCCCGACCAGAGTGCCTCCGACCACGAGCCCGCCGCCGATGCCGCTCGCGCCGCCGTTGAGGTAGATCACGTCCGCGACGCCGCGCGCGGCGCCGAAGAGGTATTCGGCGTGCGCGCCGTACGACGCGTCGTTGCCGACGGTCGTCGGGATTCCCGTCGCGGCGGACACGAGATCGGCGAGCGGCGCATCCGTCCAGCGCAGGTGGGGCGCATGCACGACGAGACCCGCGGCCGGCTCGACGAGACCGGGGACGGCGACCCCGATCCCGATCACCGTCGTCGTCGCGAGCGGACCCGCGCGCCATTCCTCGATGGTCTCCGCGATGAGCGAAGCAAGCTCCTGCGGCGTGATGAGGGTGGTCGTGACCGCGCGGCGGCGGGCGTGGACGCGGCGGTCGAGTCCGACCGCCGCGAGGGTCACGGCGTCGACTTCGGGGTTCACGGCGACGGCCACGACATCGGGGCGCGCGGTGATGACGGGGGAGGGGCGGCCGATGCGGCCCTCGGCGGCGCCGGCGGTCTCGGTGACGAGGCCCAGTCGAGCCAGCTCCGCCGTGAGCGCGCCGATCGTCGAGCGGTTGAGTCCCAGCTCGGCAGTGAGTGCGGCGCGCGAGATCGGCCCGTCGCGGTGCACGACGACGAGCATCCGGGCGAGATTCACACGCCGGACGAGTTCGGCGGTTCCCGGCGCGACACTCACGGGATCAGCCTACGAGAACACAGTTTGTTGACGTAATAGACAAACCGACTTACGCTGAGGTCGCAGCAATCGACGCGAAGGAGCACGCATGCGCACCCCGACCCCGGCCGACAAGTTCACGTTCGGCCTCTGGACCATCGGCTACAACGGCACCGACCCGTTCGGCGGGCCGACTCGGCCGCCCCTCGACGTCGTCCACGCGGTCGAGAAGCTCGCCGAGCTCGGGGCCGCGGGACTGACGTTCCACGACGACGACCTGTTCGCATTCGGATCGAGTGAGAGCGAGCGCCAGACGCAGATCGACCGCCTCAAGGGCGCGCTCGCCGACACCGGGCTGACCGTGCCGATGGTGACCACCAACCTCTTCAGCGCGCCGGTCTTCAAGGACGGCGGGTTCACCTCGAACGACCGCGCGGTGCGGCGCTTCGCGATCCGCAAGGCGCTGCGTCAGATCGACCTGGGCGCCGAGCTCGGCGCCGAGACCTTCGTCATGTGGGGCGGCCGCGAGGGCGCCGAGTACGACTCCGCGAAGGACGTCCGTCAGGCGCTGGAGCGCTACCGCGAGGCGGTGAACTTCCTCGGCGACTACGTCGTCGAGAAGGGCTACAACCTGCGCTTCGCGATCGAGCCGAAGCCGAACGAGCCGCGCGGCGACATCCTGCTTCCCACCGTCGGTCACGCCCTCGCCTTCATCGAGTCGCTCGAGCGCCCCGAGCTCGTCGGACTGAATCCCGAGGTCGGGCACGAGCAGATGGCGGGCCTGAACTTCGCGGCCGGCATCGCACAGGCCCTGTACCACGGCAAGCTCTTCCACATCGACCTCAACGGCCAGCGCGGCATCAAGTACGACCAGGACCTCGTGTTCGGACACGGCGACCTGCACAACGCGTTCGCGCTCGTCGACCTGCTCGAGAACGGCGGCCCGAACGGCGGACCGGCCTATGACGGCCCCCGCCACTTCGACTACAAGCCGAGCCGCACCGAGGACGAGACTGGCGTCTGGGACTCCGCCGCCGCGAACATGCGCACCTACCTGCTGCTCAAGGAGCGGGCCGCGGCGTTCCGTGCCGACCCCGAGGTGCAGGAGGCGCTCGAGGCGGCCCGCGTTCCCGAGCTCGCCCAGCCGACGTTCGGCGAGGGGGAGAGCTACGACGACTTCGTCGGCGACCGCTCCGCCTACGAGGACTTCGACGCCGACGCGTACCTCGGGGGCAAGGGCTTCGGATTCGTCCGTCTGCAGCAGCTCGCGACCGAGCACCTGCTCGGCGCACGCTGACACCGGCGCCGCGAGAAGCCCCGTAACGCGAGAGAAGAGGATGCCGGCATGACGCTGGTCATGGGTGTCGACTCGTCGACCCAATCGTGCAAGGTCGTGATCGTCGATGCCGACACCGGTCGGGTCGTCCGGGAGGGGCGCGCGCCCCACCCGGACGGCACGAGCGTAGACCCCGAGTCGTGGTGGACCGCCCTGCAGGCGGCGATCGAGCTCGCGGGCGGGATGTCGGACGTCGCGGCCTGGTCGATCGGCGGCCAGCAGCACGGCCTCGTCGCGCTCGACGCGCGGGGCGCCGTCGTGCGCGACGCGCTGCTGTGGAACGACACGAGATCGGCACAGGCGGCATCCGATCTCGTCGCGGAGTACGGCGCCGACCGGCTCGCCGAGCGCACCGGGCTCGTGCCGGTCGCCTCGTTCACCATCAGCAAGCTGCGGTGGCTGCGCGACCACGAGCCGGAGAACGCGGCGCGGACCGCAGCGGTGGCGCTGCCGCACGACTGGCTGACCTGGCGTCTGCGCGGGTTCGGTCCGGCGGCCGACGGCACGGGTGGCGGCGCCGCTCTGGCCGAGCTCGTCACGGATCGTTCCGACGCCTCGGGGACCGGCTACTGGAGCGCCGTCACGGGCGAGTACGACCGCGACCTGCTCGTGTCCGCTCTCGGGCACGATGCCGTGGTTCCGCGGGTCCTCGCCGCCGACGAGTGGGTCGCGGACCGCGACGGCCGCCGGGTCGCCGCGGGCGCCGGCGACAACGCGGCATCCGCTCTCGGTGTCGGCGCGGGCGTCGGCGACGTCGTCGTGTCGATCGGCACGTCCGGGACGGTCTTCGCCGTGAGCGAGACGCCCGCGGTCGATGCGACCGGGACCGTGGCGGGCTTCGCCTCGGCCGATGGCCACCATCTGCCGCTCGTGTGCACGCTCAACGCGGCGCGCGTGCTCGACGTCGTCGCGGCCCTGCTCGGGGTCGACCACGACGGCCTGTCGCACCTCGCGCTGTCGGCCGAGCCGGGGGCGGGAGGGCTGACGCTCGTGCCGTACTTCGAGGGCGAGCGGACACCCAATCTGCCGGACGCGACGGCCTCGCTGACCGGGATGACGCTCGCCTCGACCACGCGCGAGAACCTCGCCCGCGCGGCCGTGGAGGGGATGCTGTCGGGCCTCGGGGCCGGACTGGATGCGCTGCGCGACCAGGGGGTTCCGCTGCGACGCGTGCTGCTGGTCGGCGGCGGAGCGCGATCGGCCGCCGTGCAGCAGATCGCTCCGGCGGTCTTCGGCCTCGAGGTCGAGGTGCCCGCCCCGGGCGAGTACGTCGCGCTCGGCGCCGCCGAGCAGGCCCGCCGCGTCGTGCTCGCTTCGGGGTGAGCTCAGCGCGACGGGCCCTTCGACGTCAGGAAGCGCGAGCCACCACGACGGCGGTCGCGACGAAAGCGTCCGCCGAGTCGAACGAGCTGTGGGACACCGACTCGATCGCCGCGTCGCCGAGCTGCTCATGGATGTTCTGCTCCAGGAGCTCGACCGCCTCCGCGACGCTGTCCGCCGCGCCGAATGCCGTGAATACCGTCTGACCGTTCGCCATCGTTCTTCCCTTCTTCGCTTGTCCCCCTTCTCGTGGGGAACCTGCTATCAGGTTAGGAACGGTTGCTCGACGATCCGCCGCCGCGGGTGCGTATGCAGAGCCGACGCTTATGCCCGCGGATCAGTGCGCCTCGATCATCCGCGGGCGGACGGCGTAGCGCGTCTCAGACGTGGTCGCGCCAGGAGTGCGCCGGCTCGTAGCCCAGCAGCCGGCGCGCCTTCTCGGTGGAGAAGAGCGACTCGTTCGTTCCGAGCTCGCCGCGGATCTCGACGTCGGGGAACACCTCGGCCACGAGCTCCGCGTTCGGGCGCGACATGACGGTGTCGGCGGCGGCGATGAGGAACCGGTCGAAGCCGGCCGGCGCGTTCTCGAGCGCGCGCAGCACGGCCTGGGCGCCGTCCCGCGCGTCGATGTAGCTCCACACGTTCCACTTGCGGAGCGTCGGGTCGGCGTCGAACGAGGGGAACTCGGCGTAGTCCTCGGGCACCATGACGTTCGAGAACCGCAGCGCCGTGATCGACAGGCCCGGGTGCCAGCGCACGAGCTCGATCGCGAGCTGCTCCTCGAGGTGCTTCACGAGCGAGTACACCGACTCGGGGCGGGCGGGGTACTCCTCGTCGACGGGGATGTACGGCGGCGGCACGTCGAACGGCAGCCCCTGGACCGTCTCGCTCGAGGCGTAGACGATCCGGTCGATGCCGAGCCGGGTCGCGGCGTGGAAGACGTTGAAGGTCGCGGCCATGTTGTTGTGGAACGTCGCGATGTCGGGCCGGATGCCGGGCGCCGGGACGGCCCCGAGGTGCACGATCGCGTCGACGCCGTCGTGGCGGTCGCCGACCGAGCCGAAAGCGTCGACGACCTGGCCGTAGTCGGTCAGGTCGATCTGCACGAACGCGGGGCCGCGCGCGCCGACCACGTCGAAGCCGATGACCTCGTGGCCTGCCGCCGTGAGCTCACGAGCGACGACCGTGCCGAGTTTTCCCGATGATCCCGTCAGTGCGATCCGCATGAGAACAGCGTCGCACACGGCGGTGCACCCGGGGGCGGCTAGGCTCGTTCCTCATGGCTGCCGGGGCGACGATCCACACGTTCGATGCGACGCTCGCCGACGTCGACCGCGGCGTGTACGAGTCGTTCGCCCTGCGCGTCGCGCGGCACCCCTCCGAGACCGATGCCTTCATGCTGACCCGGTTGCTGGCGTACTGCCTCGAGTACGAGGAGGGCGTCGACTTCACCGAGGGCATCGCCGCGAAGGACGAGCCGGCCGTGCTCGTGCGCGACCTGACGGGATCGATCCTCGCCTGGATCGAGGTGGGGGCGCCGGATGCCTCGCGCCTGCACCTCGGCAGCAAGCAGGCCGATCGCGTCGCGGTCTACACGCAGCGCAATCCCGGTCCGATCGTGGCCGCGTGGGCGGGGAAGAAGATCCACCGCGTCTCGGAGATCGCCCTCCACAGCTTCGAACCGGGTTTCATCGACACCCTCGTCTCGGCGCTCGATCGCCGCAACACCGTGACGGTCTCGGTCACCGAGCGCCACCTCTACGTCGAGCTCAACGGCGTCACGGCCGAGTCCGACGTCATCACTCAGCCCGCGGGCTGAGTTCCCGTCTCGCCCGGAGCATCCGGCGCCGCGGAGGACGCCGGGGCCTCCGACACGAAGACGTCGACGCCGGCATCCGTCAGCACGAACTGCAGCCCGGTGCCGAGGGGATATCGCTCGAGGAGCTCGTCGGGCTGATCCTCCCAGACGACGAAAGAGACGGCCGCGGGGAACGCGCCGGCGGAGCAGCCCTGGTAGTACGACCCGCCGCGCGCGTTGTCGCCCGATGCCTGATCGTCGATGTGCGCGACGGAGAGACAGACGTTGTTCGCTGCCGGCCCGTTATCCGTTCCTCGCCAGGTGTCGGTGAAGTGGAACACCGACAGCCCGAGGAACGCTTCGTACGACCCCGCCTCGCCTTCGTCTCCATAGGGGCGCAGGAACTCGGGGACCTCCTCGCCCGTCGGCAGCAGCGTGGTGACGTGGGAGATTCGCGCATCCGGCGGCAGCGCCGTCGCGGTCGATGCGCTGCGGGCCGTCGCGAACGCCGTGATCCCGACGGCGAGGGCAGCCACGGCGACGAGCGACCCGGCCCACATGAGGATCGGACGCAGCGATCGCGGGGCGCGGCGGGATGCGGATGCCGCCCCGTCGGCGTCGTCGCCGGGCACAGGCTCGGGCACCGGGCCGGAAGCCGGGGAAGCGGTCTCGGCGGGTGACGGTGTGGGTGCGGATGTCGGAGTCGGCGCGGATCTCGGGGTGACCGGCGCGGGCGGCCGCGGTGTCCGGCCCGCGCGTTCGCGCTCCTCGAGGTCCCTCAGCCGCGCCAGCGCCACGGGGTCGTCGGCGATGTCGGCGCCCGGCGCGTAGGCGCGGGCGCGGAGCGCGCGGAGCTCGGCGGCAACACCCTCGTCCATCCCTGCATCGTGGCACATCGCGGGGGCCCCGGGCCCGCTGCCCCGAGGCGTCGACTGATCGGGCCGGCTCCGTTAGCATTCCAGCCATGGCACCCCTGCGCGCGCCGGTGCGCCTGGATCGCCCGCGTCTCCTCTCGGCGCTCGCGTCGCCTGCGCCTCTCGTCGCCCTGCTCGGGCCGGACGGGGCGGGTGCGACGACGCTGCTGCGTCAGTTCGCGGAAGGACGCGACGACGTCACGTGGGCCGGAGACGGGCGGATCCCCGACGAGGTCTCGGGAACGCTCATCGTCGACGACGGCGACTCGCTCACTCCCGACGTGTGGGAACACGTGCGGCGGCTGCGGGCGACGCGGCCGGGGCTGATCGTGCGGCTCGCCGTTCGCAGCGCACGCGCCGTTCCGCTGGCCTGGGACGTGGAGTGGGTGCGCGATCTCGGGTTCACCCTCGACGAGACGATCGCGTACGTCGCGGCGCGCGGCTCCCACCTGGATCCGCGCGCGGTCCAGCTGGTGACGGGCGGACTCCCCGCGGCCGTCGTCGCCGTCGTCGAGGCGAACGTCATCGACGCCGCGGCGGTTCAGCTCGTGCTCGCGCGCCTCGCACCGCATCCGTTGCCCGCCGCGGCCGCACCCCTGGCCGTGCCGGAGTTCCTCACCCCCGCACTCGTCGCCCAGCTCGGCGGGGACGACGAGGTCATCGAACGGGCCGAACGGGCCGGTCAGGGCGAATGGCGCACCGACGATGGCACCTTGGTCTTCGCGTTCACCGCGCCGATCCGCGCCGCCACGCTCACCGCCACGCGCATCCCGGCGGACGAGCAGCGTGCCATCCGGCATCGAGCCGCCCGCGCCCTGCTCCGGGAGGGCGCCGGGCTCGGGGCGCTCGTCGAGGGAGCCGCGGCCGACGCCCTCGACATCGTCGACGCGGCGCTGCGCCGTGACGGGCTCAAGCTTCTCTGGGGGAACGGCGCCCGCATCGCCGCCGCCCTGCGGCCGATCCCGCTGCTGCAGCTGCGCCGCTGGCCCGTCATCGCCCTCGCGCAAGCGCTCATCCTCAACGCCCGCCGCGAGCACCGCGTGCGCGCCGCCGAGCTGCTGGGGGTGGCTCTGCTCGGGGTGCAGACCGGCCAGAGCGAACCGGCCGATCGCGCACTGCTGCGGGTCGTCGAGTCGGTGGCGCGGCGCCTCACAGGAGTGGGAGACCGCGGCGTCCGTGCCGCGCGCGCGGCGACGCGGATCCTCGACGAGCTGCCGGCAGCCGATCTCGAGCAGCTGCGCGGACTGCGGGGCGATCTCCACGCGCACGCAGCGATCAGCCTCCTGTACGGCGGCGATGGCGAGGCGGCGAGCGATCAGTTCGAGCAGGCGCTCGCGACGGCGATCCGGCCCAGCGTCGAACTCCTCGCCACCGGCGGGCTGGCGCTCATCCAGGCCGAGGCGGGTGAGCTGCCGGCGGCGCAGACCTGGGTGGATCAGGCGCTCGCGCGGCCCTGGCCCGACGACATCCTCAACGAGTATCAGGGCAGCATGCTGCGGATCGCCGAGAGCCGGCTTGCACTCGAACGCGGTGATGCCTCCGCCGCGGAGGCCGCTGTCGCGACCATCTGGCCGATCATCGACACGATCGAGCACTGGCCGGCGCTCGCCGGCGCGCGAGCGTGGGCCGACGTGTCGGCGGGTCGGCCCGCTGAGGGACTCGAACGGCTGCGATCGCTGCGGTCGCGGCGAGGAAAGAGGATGTCGGCGGGCTCGCCGGCCGCGCGCATGCTCGATGCCACCGAGAGCATGCTCGCCCTCGCCGCGACGGACCTGGCGGCAGCGCGACGGCTCGTGTCGCGCGCATCCGACCCGTCCGAGGTCACCCTCGCCGCCGCCCGCGTCGCCGTCTTCGACCGTCAGCACGAGCGTGCCCTGAAGCTGCTCAACGCCGCCGCCGCGCGCACGCCCCGGCAACGGACCGAGGCCGCTGCTCTCGAGGCGATCCTGCTCCACCGCCTCGGGCGGGCGGCCGAGGCCCGAGCCGTGGCACGCCGCACCGCTACGCTCGCCCGCACCTACGGTCTGAGGACCCCGTTCCTCATCCTCCCCGCCGATGGGCGCGACCTGTTCGCGGGCGACGTCGACGACCTGCCCGCCCCGATCGTGATCGCCGGGGTCGCCCCGCAGCTCACGACGAGGGAGAGCATCGTGGCTCGGCATCTCGTCGACACCGCGAGCGTCGAGGAGATCGCTGCGCGGCTCCACGTCTCGGTCAACACCGTCAAGTCGCAGCGGCGCTCCCTGTACCGCAAGCTCGGCGCGTCGTCGCGCGAGGAGGCGGTCGCCGCCGCCCTCGCCTACGGGCTCCTCACGGGCGTCGAACCGACCCGGGCGATGACGGCGGTCGACGCGAGCGCCGACACCGCCGCCACGACGAAGAGAGCGCCGTAGGAGCCGGAGCCGAGGAACAGCACGAGCCCGGCGAGCGCCGGAGCCAGCGTCTGCGGCACGATCGTCGCGAGGCCCAGCACGCCGAGGTCTCGCCCGGAGTCTCCCGCGGACGGGAGCACGTCGATCATGAGGGCCAGGTCGGCGGCGAGGTACACCCCGCGTGCCGCCCCGCCCACGACGGCGAAGGCCACGAGTCCCGCGACGCCGGGTGCGGCGAGCGGGATCAGCAGGGATGCCGCGAGGATCGCGCTCGCCGCGACGACCCAGGGCACGCGCCGCCGGATCCAGAGCGCACCGGCGACCGAGCCGCCGATCAGACTGACGATGTGGAGGGCGATGACGAGGCTCGCGGTCCGGCCGGCCTCGTCGACCGAGGCGCCGGTGGTGTCCATGACGATGTAGAGCAGGTATCCCATGACCAGCTGATGCCCCAGCACGAGGCAGAACCGAGCGGCGAAGACGATCCGGAGGTTTTGCGACCCCCAGGCCTCGCGGGCGGGGATGCGAGCGATGCTCCCGGTGATCGACCGGTCGGGGTTCGCGATCACGAATCCGATCGATGCGACCACCAGCCCGCCGGCCAGGGCGAGGTATACGAGCTGGGGGTTCGCCACGCCCAGTCCTGCGCCGGCCGCTCCGGCGGCGAGGCCGCCTGCGGCGCCCATGCCGAAGAAGGCCGCGGCGCGGGGGCGGCGGGCAGGTTCGACCCGGTCGGCCAGCACGGCGTCGAGCGGAGCCTCCAGGACGTTCAGCAGCGGCTGGAGCACGATCCAGCCCAGCGCGACGGCCCACACCGATTCGGCCTGGCCCAGTGCCGCCATCACGGCCGCGCTGCCGCCCGCGCCCGCGAGGATCCAGGGGGCGCGCCGTCCCCACCGTGAGCGCGTGCGGTCCGACATCGCGCCCGCGAGCGGATGGACGACGAGGGTGAGCAGCGACGACGCGGTCAGCACGACGGCGAGCACGGCGTCCTTGTTCGCGGCATCCGCACGGGCGATCTGAGCCGGGACGAGAACTCCCGCGACACCGCCGTAGACGGCGTTCAACGCGAGCGCGGCGATCAGCAGCGACCAGAGGAGCCGGGTGTGCACCAGAGCATTCTGGTGCGCGCCGACCGCCAGCGCGAAGCGGGGATGAAATCCGAGGTGAAGTTCCCGGTCTCGGCGCGTCGCCGAGCGTCGGCCACCGCCAAGGTCGAGCGCGACGCGCATTCGCCGCGCTCGCACGGTCGCTGCCCGAGCACCGTGCCTCCTGAGCCGAAGGAAGACCGTGAAAGACCTGCGCCCGGATTCACCACCCCCGCGACGACGTCGCGCCCGCAACGCCACGAGGGGCGTGCTCGCAGCAGCCCTCTCATCCGTCCTCGCCCTCGGCGGCTCCGTCGCCGCTCAGGCCGTGGAGTCGGACGTGCCGCCGTCGCCGAACCCGGCGCTGAGCGAGCGATGCGAGATGAACTTCGCGATCAGCGTCGACCTGTCCAACTCGGTGACGGATGCGCAGCTCGCGCAGACGCGCTCCGAGCTGGCCGGGTTGGCACAGGCTCTCGAGGGATATCCCATCGAGCTCGCCGTGCACAACTTCGCGTCGAACGCTCCCGCCACGAGCGGCGCGTCGAACAGCCCCCTGCCGCTGACCTCCCTCGCCGGCGAGGCCGGCGTCGCCGCCGTCGGTGCCTACGTCAACGGCATCCAGCGGCCGGCCAGTGCGCAGGGCGGCACGAACTGGGACCGCGGCTTCGCCGCCGTGACCGCATCGCCGGAAGACTACGACGCGCTGATCCTCCTCACCGACGGCAACCCGACCCAGTACGGCAGCCCGGCGCGCGGACCCGGCAACAGCACCGACCGCGCCGTCATGGACGCCTCCGTCCGCAGCGCGAACGAGCTCAAGGCGACGGGCACCCGGATCGTCCCGATCGGGGTGAGCGACAACCTCTCCGGGCAGGCTCTGGCCGACTTCCGGGAGCACATCCGTCAGGTCTCCGGCCCGACGGAGGGCTCCGACTACTACATCGCCGGGTTCTCCGCCCTGCAGCGCACGCTGATCGACATCGTCAACGAGAACTGCGTCTCCATCGCACTGGAGAAGAGCGGCGTCCTCGCGGACGGGGATCGCGGAGTCGCCGGAGACACCGTCGACTACGCCTTCACGATCACGAACGACGGCGGCGTGACACTGACCGACGTGACGCTCGCCGACCCCAAGCCGGGCCTGTCGTCGATCCGCTTCGGAGCATGGCCGGGTGCGCCCGGCGTGCTCGACCCCGGTCAGTCGGTGACCGCCACGGCGACCTACACGGTGACGGATGCCGATGTCGCCGCGGGGCGCATCGAGAACGTGGCGACCGCGACCGGGACGCCGCCCGCCGGTGCCCCCGTGTCGGACGAGGCGCCCGCGCTGGTCGCGCTGCCCGATCCGGTTCCCGCGATCTCGCTGGAGAAGAGCGGCGCCCTGGACGGCGACGCGATCGCGTACTCATTCACCGCGACCAACACCGGCGACGTGACCCTGACGGACGTCGCCATCGCCGACGTCCTGCCGGGCCTGTCCGAGATCACCTACGGCGCGTGGCCGGGTGCCTCGGGGGTGCTCGCGCCCGGGCAGTCGGTGACCGCGACGGCGACGTACGCGCTGACGCAGGCGGACCGTGATGCGGGAGTCGTCGAGAACACGGCCACCGTGGTCGGCACGCCTCCCACGGGCGACCCCGTCACCGACGAGGACGACTTCGACCTGCCCCTCCCGCCGAACGCCGGCATCTCGCTGGTGAAGACCGGCGTCGTCGACGGTGATCGGATCTCTTACGAGTTCCGTGCCGCGAACACGGGCGACGTCACGCTCTCGGCTGTCTCGATCGCCGACGTCCTGCCGGGCCTGTCCGAGATCACCTACGGCGCGTGGCCGGGTGCCTCGGGCGTGCTGGCGCCCGGGCAGTCGGTGACCGCGACGGCGACGTACGCGCTGACGCAGGCGGACCGTGATGCGGGAGTCGTCGAGAACACGGCCACCGTGGTCGGCACGCCTCCCACGGGCGACCCCGTCACCGACGAGGACGACTTCGACCTGCCCCTCCCGCCGAACGCCGGCATCTCGCTGGTGAAGACCGGCGTCGTCGACGGTGATCGGATCTCTTACGAGTTCCGTGCCGCGAACACGGGCGACGTCACGCTCTCGGCTGTCTCGATCGCCGACGTCCTGCCGGGCCTGTCCGAGATCACCTACGGCGCGTGGCCGGGTGCCTCGGGCGTGCTGGCGCCCGGGCAGTCGGTGACCGCGACGGCGACGTACGCGCTGACGCAGGCGGACCGTGATGCGGGAGTCGTCGAGAACACGGCCACCGTGGTCGGCACGCCCCCGACGGGCGACCCCGTCACCGACGAGGACGACTTCGATGCGCCGGTGCCGCAGGCTCCCGGCATCCTGCTCGAGAAGTCCGGCGCGCTCGAGGGCGACGTCGCGACCTACACCTTCGTCGTGCGCAACGCGGGAGACGTCACGCTTCGCGACGTCTCCGTCACGGACGCCCTGCCGGGGCTCTCCGCCGTCGTCTACGGGGAGTGGCCGGACGCCGCGGGCGTGCTCGCCCCCGGCCAGTCCGTCACCGCGACCGCGACGTACACGCTGACGCAGGCCGACCGTGACGCGGGCGTCGTCGACAACACCGCGACCGCGACGGGCACCCCGCCCGTGGGCGACCCGGTGACGCACGACGACGAGTTCGAGCTGCCGGTTCCGCAGGCTCCCGGCATCGCGCTGGTCAAGACCGGCGTGCTGGAGGGCGGCGAGCTGACGTACAGCTTCACGGCGACCAACATCGGCGACGTGACGCTGACGGATGTCGCGATCGCCGACGAGCTGCCGGGTCTCTCCGACCTCGCCTACGCCGATTGGCCCGGCGTGGCCGGTGTGCTCGCCCCGGGCGAATCGGTGACGGCCACGGCGACCTACACGCCGACGCAGGCCGACCGTGACGCGGGCGTCGTCGAGAACACGGCGACCGTGGTGGGCACCCCGCCGACGGGCGACCCGGTGTCCGACGACGACGAGTTCGACCAGCCGTTGCCGCAGGGGCCCGCGATCGCGCTGACGAAGACGGGCGAGCTCGACGGCGACCGCATCCGCTACGCCTTCACGGTGACGAACACCGGAGACGTCACGCTCCGCGGCGTCGCGATCGAGGACGAGCTCCGCGGGCTGTCGGAGGTCGTGTTCGGCGCCTGGCCGGGAGCGCAGCACGTGCTCGCACCCGGTGAGTCGGTGACCGCGACCGCCGTGTACGCGGTGACCGCGAGCGACCGTGCCCTCGGCGCAGTGACCAACACCGCGACCGTCACGGCGACCCCGCCGGCCGGCGACCCGGTGTCCGACGACGACACCGTCCGCACCGCGGTGGGCGCGCTCGCCGCGACCGGTGCGGGCAGTGAGCAGCTCATGCGGCTCGCTCTGTTCGGCGGTCTGACGATCGTCCTCGGTGCGGCCGCCGTGACGCTGCGCCGCCGGACGCGCGCCTGACAGCCGCCGGGGCCCCTGCGACGTACCCGACGTCGCGGGGGCCCCGGCCCGTGTCAAGCCTTCAGCGGATCCCGAGCGGATGCCGCTACCTTTATGCGATGACGCATCGAGCCTCGAAGGCCTCCGACTCCGACAGTCCCGGCGCCCGGGTGACCCCGGGCGCGCCCCCTCTCGCGAGCGAGGTCGGCCGGTGAACGGCGACCTGCTCCTCAACATCGTCCTCGTCGTCGTCTTCGTGCTCATCGGTGGCGTCTTCGCCGCCACGGAGATGGCACTCGTCACCCTCCGTGAGAGTCAGGTGAACGCGCTCGCGCTCCGCGGCAAGCGCGGCGAGAAGGTCGCCGCGCTCGCGCGGAACCCCAACACGTTCCTCTCCGCCGTGCAGATCGGCGTCACGGTCGCGGGCTTCGCCTCGGCTGCGTACGGCGCCTCGTCGATCGCCCCCTCGCTTGCCCCGCTGCTCGTGTCGTGGGGGCTCTCCGGCGCCGCCGCGATGACGGTGGCGACGATCGTCCTGACGCTGATCATCGCCTACCTCTCGCTCGTGCTCGGCGAGCTGGTGCCCAAGCGCCTCGCGATCCAGCGCAACGCCGCCTTCGCGTACGCCGTCGCTCCGGTGCTCAACGGCTTCGCGAAGCTCATGCGCCCGGTCATCTGGCTGCTCTCGCTCTCGACCAACCTGCTCGTGCGGCTGCTGGGCGGTGACCCGAACAAGACCGGCGAGGAGCTCAGCGACGAGGAGCTCCGCGACATCGTGTCGAGCCACGAGGGGCTTCCCGAGGACGAACGGCGCATCCTCGACGATGTCCTCTCGCTCCGCGACCGTCAGCTGAGCGAGGTGATGCGTCCGCGTCCCGAGGTCGTGTCGCTGCCGGGCGGCGAGACGGTCGGCGCGGCCGCCGCGCTCGTTCGCGATCTGCCCTACTCGCGGTATCCCATCATCGATCAGACGATCGACGACGTGGCCGGGTTCGTGCACGTGCGCGACGTGCTGGATGCCGCGGGCACCGACGACACGCAGCCGCTCCAGTCGATCGTGCGGCCGATCCGGTACTTCCCCTCGACCGCGCGCCTGCTGCCGACCCTCACCTCGATGCGCGCGGAAGGCAGCCAGATCGCGGTCGTCGTGGACGAGTACGGCGGCACCGACGGCATCGTGACGCTCGAGGATCTGGTCGAGGAGGTCGTCGGCGAGATCGTCGACGAGTACGACACCGAGGCGATGCCGCATCCGCTCGCCGGTGACGGCGGACCGGTCGACGGGCGGCTGAACCTGCAGGACTTCGAGGAGGCCACCGGTATCTCGATCCCGCGGGGGACGTCCGACACGGTGGCCGGATTCGTCATCGAGCAGCTCGGGCGCCTCGCGCGGGTCGGCGACCGGATCGAGGTCGACGGCGCGACGATCGAGGTGACGCGGCTGGATCGTCGTCGCATCGCGGAGCTGCACGTGGCGCGCGCGTCGACGCCGGGCCCCGCGACCGAACCTGCCGAGGAGTAGGCTGTCCGTCGGTGTGTCGGGAAGTCTGGTCGACAGGGCCGGCGCGACCGCCGGCGAAAGACGAGAGGTCCCCCGCATGTACGACGCTCTGCCCCGCCGAGCCCGGCTGCGCCGCTGGCTGTCGCGTGAGACGACGGGCGGCGCGCTGCTCCTCGCCGCTGCGGCCCTCGCGCTGATCTGGGCGAACTCGCCTCTCGCCGCCTCCTACACCGCGCTGTCGGAGTTCACGATCGGGCCCGCGGCCCTGCACCTGGACCTCTCGCTGTCGACGTGGGCCGCGGACGGGCTGCTCGCGCTGTTCTTCTTCGTCGTCGGCGTCGAGCTCAAGCACGAGTTCGTCGCGGGCAGCCTCCGTCGTCCGCGCGAGGCCGCGGTGCCGGTGCTGGCGGCGGTCGGCGGGATGCTGCTCCCCGCGATCCTCTTCACCGCCGTGATCCTCGTCTCGGGCGACACCGAAGCGCTGCGCGGGTGGGCGATCCCCACCGCGACCGACATCGCGTTCGCGCTCGCGGTGCTGGCGATCTTCGGGCGGGGTCTTCCGCCGGGGCTGCGCACGTTCCTGCTGACGCTCGCGGTCGTCGACGACCTGCTCGCGATCCTGATCATCGCGATCTTCTACACCGCGACGATCCACATCGTGGCGCTCGCGGTGGCGCTCGCGACCGCGGCGGTGTTCGCCGTCGTCGTCCGGCAGCGATGGGCACGGTGGTGGATGCTGCTGCCGCTCGGGCTCGTCGTGTGGGGCTTCCTCCATGCGTCCGGCGTGCACGCCACGATCGCCGGGGTGCTGCTCGGGTTCGCCGTCCCGGCCCGGCCGGTGCACGGCGAGAGCGTGGCGCGCACCGACACGTACGACGACCTCGTGCGTCCGTTCTCCTCGGGCATCGCGCTGCCGGTGTTCGCATTCTTCGCCGCGGGCGTCAGCGTCGTCGGAACGAGCGATCCCCTCGCGGTCGTCGCGCAGCCCGTCGTCCTCGCGATCGTCGTCGGCCTGGTCGTCGGCAAGGCGGCCGGCGTGCTCGGGACGACCGCGCTCGTCACCCGCACGACGCCCCTGCGCCTGCCGGGCGGAGTCGGGATGCGGGACCTGCTGCCGATCGGACTGCTGTGCGGGATCGGGTTCACGGTGTCGCTGCTCATCACGGGCCTGTCCTTCGCCGATGGCGTCCACACCGACGGCGCGCGGCTCGGCGTGCTCCTCGGGACGCTGCTGTCGGCCGCCGGGGCCGCGCTGCTTCTCACCCGGAGCGCTCGACGCGCCCGGGCAGCAGCCGCTGGTGCGCCCGCCGCGCACACGATCGATGGCGACGGGCCGGCGCTGGGGTACGACCGCGACGAGTGATCGACGACCGCGACGTACGTGTTTCGGATCATCCCGTCTCATGGATGGGCGATCGCGTCAATACCTCCGCGTGCGACGTGCGTGGGGCCCCGCCCGCGTCTTAGGATGCCGAAGTGCCCGATGTCCCGACGCCCACGCATTACTGGTATCCGTCGGACTCGGACGATCCGGGGACTCCTCGCGAGCGCGGCATCGCCGTGCTCCAGGCGTTCCGGCTCTATCGCGCCGCGGAAGCGGCCATGCGCCGCCGCACCCGGGACTCCATGTCGATGGGCGAGAACGAGCTGCTCGTGCTCCGGTACCTCATCAAGGCGCACGGCGAGGGGCGCCTCGTCGGACCGACCGAGCTCTCCCGGTACCTCGGCATCTCGACGGCCTCGACGACGGCGCTGATCGACCGGCTGCAGAAGTCGGGCCACGTCACCCGTCAGGCCCACCCCAGTGATCGCCGCAGCGTCCATGTGGTCGCGACCGAGAAGTCGGACGAAGAGGTGCGCGAGACCCTCGGTCGGATGCACGAGCGCATGATCGCCGCCGTCGACGGGATGTCGGCGGAGGAGGCGCGCATCGTCATCGCGTGCCTCGGACGCCTGCAGCAGGCCGTCGACGAGGTCGACGCCCATGCGCCCGATCCGCGCGCCGCCCAGGCGCGCAGCGACCGCGCCTGACAGGTAGCTAGTCACCGGAGAAAGCCCGCGAATTGACATTCGTCAAGCCGGGAACCGCGTGACACGATGGGGACATGTGTTCCCTTCCGGTGACCCCGACCGAGGAGCGCTTCTCCATCGAAGGCCAGGTGGTGACGTCGTTCTCGGGCGTCGTCGCGCGCCTGGCGGCCGCGCATCCGTCCCTCGCCGTCGTCGACGTCGAGCGGGTCGTGCTGCGCGAGTGGGAGGCGTTCAGCGCCAGTCGTCCGGTGGTGGTTCCGATCGGCGTCGAAGAGGGTGCCGCCGAGATGCTCGCGGTCGAGACCTCGGCTCAGATCGACGGCTGACGGATCGCGCGCCGACGGTCCGTCGTTTATCGGACCGTCTGTTGCGCGTTAGGCTCACTGCGTGGGCCGATTCATCTACGACACGCTGGGGAACTCCGTCGAGATCGACGACCGGACTCTGGCGCACCTGCGCATCGTCATCATGAACAAGCTGCGCCGTTCCGAGCCGTTCATGTTCGACATCGATCTGCCCCGCGGGGGTGAGCGTCGCAGCTACTGGATCCACCCGTCCGTGCCGCTGCAGTTCCACTTCTCCGGCAGCAGGCAGCCGCGCATCAACCGCCACTGGGTCGAAGAGCTCATGCAGGTCGCCAGCGGCCCGGCTGGCCTGACGATCGTCCCCGAGCCGGCCGAGGACGGCGCGCCCGAAGTCGGCTGAGCGGGCCCGCCCGCTCAGCGCTGCGGCCGGTCAGGACGCGGCGTCGTTGCCCGTCTTCGCGATCGTGTCGGGGTCATCGACGTGCTCGGTGACCACCATGATGCCGCCGGACGAGTTCGCGGAGTTCGCCATCTCCTCGACCCATTCGCGGCTGAGCGTCGTCGGCTCGGGATCGTCGAAGGCGAACCGGAGCGGGATCGAGGGGTGCAGCCAGATCGTGCTGCGTCCCGTGGGCTCGCCGTCGGGGTGTCGCCATGAGAGCGTGAAGCTCTCGCCGCGCCGCAGTTTGGTGGCGATGACCACCTTGAGGTGCGCCAGCGTGCGGTCTTCGATGTGGATCGGCGATGCGCCGTCTCCGTAATAGATGGTGCCCACGAGCACCACATTAAACCGCCGCGGGACGAACCCCAATCTCATTGTCAAGGGCTCGACGCTCCGTGGATAGCGGAGAAAAGTTGAAGCCGATGACAATCGATCCCCGCCCCGACGACGAGCTCGAGCCGAAGACCGGCGGCTCGCTCGACGACGATGTGTTCGCGGATCTGCCGGCCTTCGACGTCGTCGACGGCGAACTGCTGCCGCGCGCTCCGAAGCGCGGTCGGTGACAATGGCGGGATGACGGCGAACGGGGCGCGGACCGGCGGCGATGCGGACGACGAATTCGACGCGGTGGCCGCTGAGCTGCTGGTCGTGGCGCCCGCGGACTTCGTCGCAGCCCGCAACGCTCGCGCGAGCGAGGCCCCCGGGACGCTCGGCACGCGCATCCGCGGGCTGCGCAAGCCGACGGTCGCGGCATGGGCGGTCAACCTGCTGAGCCGCGACCCGTCCTTCCGAGAGGCCCTCGAGCTCTCCGCAGCGCTGCGTGAAGCACAAGACGACCTCGACGCGGCCGAGCTCGCCCGGCTCGGCAAGCAGCGGCGGGCTCTGGTCGCGGCGCTGGCCAGACGATCCGCCGACCTGGCTGACGACCTCGGGGTCTCGCTGTCGGCGGCGGCGCGCGACGAGGTGGAGCGCACCGTCAACGCGGCCATCGTCGACGCGGTCGCGGGTGCGGTGGTCGGAGCGGGCCGGCTCGTGCGCACTCTCGAGCCGGGGGCGCTCGACTCCGAGACGCTGGCGGATCGCGTCGCGGGTTCTATCCCCGGCGTTCCCGACGCCCCCGCGAGGCCCCGGGATGATCTCGCCGAACGGCGCGCACGACGTGAGGCGGAGAAGCGCAGGCGCGAGGCGCAGCGCGAGGCGAGCGAAGCCGGCCGGGTACTGGCGCGCGCGGAGGAGCGCCGCTCGAGCGCCCGGGAACGGGCCGACAGGCTGCACGAGCGGGCCGAAGAGCTCCGGCGTGACCTCGCGCGGGTGTCGGAGGACGCCGAGCGGGCCGACGCCGCGGTCGACGACCTCGACCGCGCGGTCGCGTCGGCCCGCGAGGCGCTGGCGGCGGCGGAGCGCAAGGTGCGCGCGGCTGACGGTGACGGTCAATAGCATCGAGGGATGCCGGATGCTGCGACCGCACTCATCGCCGACGCCCGCCGTCGGCTGATCGGCGTTCCCCGGGAACGACTCGGCGTCCGCAGCGAGGGGCGCCGTCTGCTCGGCTTCGGCCGCGCCGCCCGCATCCTGCCGGTCGGGGATGCGTGGCATCTCGGGGTCCTGCTCATCGCCGACGATGAGGTGTTCGCGACCGGCGAGCTGCTGCGAGCCCGAGCCGAGGCGATCCGCGGCTACACCGCCGAGGCGCAGCGGGCCCGGTCCGAGCGTGCGGCAGCGGCGTTCCGCGGCGGCTTCGCCGAAGGCGAGCCGGTGCACCTGGACTGGTCGCCGATCGATCTCGATGTCGTCGACGCCGGCGGGGCGTCGGGGCCGCTCGCGCGTGCCGACGACGGGGTCGTCACCGTCGCGTTCGCCGCGGGAGCCCGGATGCCGCTGGCCTCGTACCTCGACGACCGGATCGCGCTGCTGCCCTGACGCGATCTCGCCCGGGCAGCAGCGCGGCGACGACCTCAGTCGTCCGATTTGCCTCCCGTCGCGCGCAGGCGCCGCGCCTCGGCGCGCTCCTCGGACTCCTGCTTCGCGGTCTTCTCGATACGGGTGGTATCGCGCGGCGGCAGCTGGATCGTCTCCTCCGCGGGCATCCCGGCCTGCAGTTCGCGTCCGCGCTCGAGCTCGGCGTCGAACTCCGCGCCGAACAGGAGGGCGAGGTTCGTGATCCACAGCCACAGCAGGAAGACGATCACGCCGGCGAACGACCCGTAGGTGCGCTCGTAGTTCGAGAAGTTCGCGACGTAGATGCCGAAACCGGCGGTGGCGATGGCGAGCACGACGATCGCGATGACGGCGCCCGCGCTGATCCAGCGGAACTTCGGCTGCTTCGCGTTGGGGCCGAAGTAGTAGAGCACGGCGACGAGCAGGACGACGATGAACGCGAGCACGGGCCACTTGGCGATCTGCCAGATGAGCACGGCCGTGCTGCCGAGGCCGATCGCGTCGCCGATCGCTTCGGCCACGGGGCCGGAGACGACGAGAAGGACCAGCGCGACGACGACGAGCGCGACCGCGAGCAGGGTGACGCCGAGCTGCTGCGGCTTCAGCTTGATGAAGGGGCGTCCCTCGTCGATCTCCCAGATCCGGTTCATGGCGCGGCTGAATGCGCCGACGTAGCCGGATGCCGACCACAGCGCCAGGACGATACCGGAGATGAGGGCGAAGCCCGCTGCGGGCGAGGTGGCCATCTCCTCGATCGGGCCGCGCAGGGTGTCGGCGGCCCCGCCGGGCGCGACCTGGCCGACGATGTCGAGCACGGCGTCGGCCGCCTGCTGTCCCTGCCCGATGACGCCGAGGAGTGAGAACACCGCGAGGAGGCCGGGGAACGCCGACAGCACCGCGTAGTAGGTGAGCCCGGCGGCGAGGTCGGGGCACTGATCGCGGCTGAACTCGCGGACCGTTCGTTTCAGCACGTGCTTCCACGAGGGTTTCTCGACGTCGGTGATGGAGTCGGGCTTCGCGGGGTGCTCGGGGTCGAGCCCGGCGGTTCTCTGGTTGCTCATGTCTCTCCTGGGGTCGTGCGCGCTGCGGGGTGGTCGGCGGCGGCGGGAAACGCGACCGTGCACCGGGTCGGCGGCGGATGCCGTCCCGGTGCACGGTTCGTGCAGCGCTCGCGCCGCGGTGGGTGTCAGCTGCCGCTGACGTTGTCTCGAGCCTCCTGGGCGCGACCGGTGACGTTGTCGACCCCGTCCTGCGCGTCGCTCTTGACGTGGGAGACCGCCTCGGTCGCGGTGTCCTTGACGGCCGCGGCGGCATCCTGCACCGGCTCCTTCAGGTCGGAGCCGACCTGCTGGGCGACGCTCTTGGCTTCGTCGACGAGGGGCTGCGCCTGCTCCTTGACGTCGGCTGCGATGCCCTTCTCCTTCGTGGATGCCGGGATGAGCGAGGCGACGAGCAGGCCGCCGGCGAATGCCATCAGGCCGACGGCGAGGGGGTTGCCCTCGGCCTTGGCGCCCACCTTGTGTGCGGCGTCCGACACGCCTCCGGCGACCGAGGAGCCCGCGTCGTGGAGGGACGAGCCGGCGTCGTCGGCCGCACCCATCACGCGGTCGCGGACTGACCCGAGGGCGCCCTTGATCTTGTCGGTCTGGCGGTGGGCGATCTTCGAGGGCGTCACCTTGTCGACGAGAGCGTCGGTGTCTTGGCTCAGCTCGCGACGCTTGCGTTCGATGTCGGCGCGGATCGCTTCCGGTGAATCGGTCATCGGTTCTCCTCATTTCTCTTCAGTGCGTCGGGGATCTTGCCCAGGGTCTCGGCCGTCTGCGGGGCGCCCTGGACGCGCGCGAGCTGCTTGCGCCCGAGGGCGTACAGCACGGCCGCGATGACGCCCCAGATGACGGCCACGATGACGGCCGACCAGCCGAGGCCGACGAGGTGGCCGAGGGCCCACCAGAGCGCGATCGACAGGAAGAAGATCGCCATGAGCGCCGCGTATCCCGCGCCGCCCAGCATCCCGGCTCCCTTGCCCGCCCGTGTCCCCGACTCCTTCAGTTCGGCCTTGGCCAGGTTGATCTCCTGGCGCATCAGCTCCGACAGGTCGCGTGTCACCTCGCCCAGCAGATCGCCGAGCGACGTGGTGGCCGCCTGCTGCTCGGAGGGCGTGGGGTTATCGGTCATCTCGGGTCTCCCCGACGCCCTCGGTGTACGGCTCGTCGGCTGCCCGGCCGACGGAGCTGTCGTACAGCGGCGTGGGCTCTGCGGCATCCGGTGCGGAGCCGATCGGGTCGTCGAGCGGAGCCCCGACCGGAGCGTGCGACGGCGCCGACGGCGCGGCCGGGATGCCGGTGGCGGCGGCGCCCGGCGTGCCGATCGGCGCGTCGAGCGGAGCGTTCACCGGGGCGGGCGACGGCGCCGAGGGGGCCGCGGGCACTCCGCCGGTCGTGCCGGTCGTGCCGGAGACGGAGTCGTGCTCCTCCTTCGCGCCCTCGGCAAGAGCGCGAGTGAGGCGGCCGGCGACGACGCCCGCGATCAATGCGCCCGCGATGAAGACGCCCGGCTTGCGGCGGGCGAAGCTCTTCACCTCGCTGACCAGCGAACCCGGGTCGCGCTGCGAGAGCCAGTCGGACGCGCCGCTCACGCGGCTCGAGACCTGACGCACCAGGTCGGTGGCGATGCCGGGGTTCTCGGAGTTCTGGGCCAGGGAGTCCAGCTCGTCACCGATCGAGCGCAGCCCGTCGGCGACGCGCTGCTGCTGCGACGCGGCCTGCTCCGTGAGCTGCTGCTTCGTCTGCGCGTACACCTGCTTCGCCTGAGACTTCGCCTCCGACGCGACACCCGCCGCTTCCTGCTTGGCCGTCTCGACGACGTGACCGGCCTCGGCCTTCGCGGTGCCCGCGACCTCTCCGGCTTCGTGCTTCGCCGTCTCTGCCGTGCCCGACCCTGATCCTGCCTGCGAGCCGGACGTCGGCTCACCATAGTTCTGCGACATCGGTTCTCCTCTCGGTACCGCTTTGCGTTCGTGGGGTGCCGATGTAACGCCTCATCCACGCCTCTTGCCCCGGGGCTTGACGACGGCGAGGCGCTGTGGGATGGTCGCGCCTTCTGTACCGACGCTGCGCGAAACGGATCCGAATCCGGGCGCCGATCCGGTGCGGCGTGCGTGGCGCGGGCCATCGCGCGAGCCGGACTCCGTTCCCCCTCGGGATGCCGCGGCAGACGGGCGGCAGCGGGCTGCTCTGTCGCGCGGGTAGGCGCTGTCGCGCGGGCAGGCGCTGTCGCCGGGCAGGCCCCGTGGCGCGGGCAGGTGCTGTTACGCGGGTCGGCTCAGTTGCGCGCGGGGCGACGTTGCGCGCGGGGCGGCGCTCAGAACGGAGGGGGGTCGTTCCAGCGGTTCGCCGGGAGTGGCGGACCGCCGCGCTGCGGTGGCTCGTGCGTGGAGCGGGTTCGCGATCGGTCACTTCCCGGCGGCTCGTCGATGATGAAGGCGACGAGTGGTGGTGGTGCGTCTTCGCGGTAGACCCGCCCGGTGGGTGAGGTCCACACGAGCCGCCCACCCGGGAGTTGTCGTACTCGCCAGCGGGTGTGGTGTTTGACGTCGTGGTGTCGTTTGCAGAGGTTGGCGAGGTTGCACACGTGCGTGGCTCCGCCGTCGGAGGCGGCGATGGTGTGGTCGAGTTCGCACCTGATGGCGGGTTGTCGGCATCCGGGGAACCGGCAGTGCCGGTCCCGCGCCCGCAGCAGTCTGATCATCGCGGCGGTAGGCCGGTAGCTGTCGCACTCCAGCACGGTTCCGGTGACGGGGTGGGTGAGCAGCCGGTCCCACGAGGTCGCGTTGCCCGCGAGTTCGCGGGCGGTGGCGGCGTCGATGGGGGAGCGGCCGGCCAGGTCGGCGGGCCCATCATCCTGGCCCATCAGTGTCAGCGCGGATACCGCGACTTGCACGTGTGCGCGGATCGCTCCGAGCGTTCCGTCGCCGTCGCCGGTCGCGGTGGGGTCGAGGGCGGGCGTTCCGGCGAGCAAGAGGTCGGAGAACACGTCGGCGCGGACTTGGTCGATCGTGCGCGCATCGTCGATGAACGACGACTCGTCCGGCGGCGGGGAGGGGAACAGCCCGGCGGCATCGCCGCCGTGGGCCCGGCCGTCGCTGCCATCGGCGGGCGCAGCATCCCGGGCAGTGCTTCCCTCCGCCTCAGCGACGTCGGCCGCAGCGTCAGCCTGTGCCCGTGCGTTGATGATCTCGCGGGCCTGCCGCGTCAGCCGGTCGACGATCCCGTCGGCGATGACGGTCGGCAGGGTCGCGATGAGATCCGACATCCCATCCGAACTGGGCTGCACCCGCACGCACCGTCCCGCCGCGGCCTCTTCATGCCGCTCGGTGAACGTCCGCGGATGCATCCGCTCTGCCAGCATCCGCAACGCCTCCAGCACACGGTTGGGCCTCTCGCCCTCACACCGTTCGACCGCGACGCGTTCGAACTCCGCCCGCTCCGCCACGGGCACGAGGCATCCGACCTCCTGAATGACCCGCACGTGCCCGCGGACGATCCGTCCGGCCTCCCACGCCGCCATCGTCACCGGATAGTTCTCGACCAGATCCCGCGCCTCGTCGATGCGCCGCTGCAACGTCCGGTCGGTCGCCACGAAGACCCCGGCGAGCTCCGCCGCGATGCCACGCAGCGCCATCTCCCGCGCCTTGACCCGCTCCGGTGCCCCAGCAGCCTGCTTCTCGGCGAGAACCCCGGCCGCGGCGAGCACCCGAACCTCACGGATCTGCGCCAAACGCGCAGCATCCGCCGCCCCCTCCGCATCCGCCACCAAAGCCGCGAGGACGTCGACGTCACCGTCGCTGCCCATCCCGCCGCCGAGTCCGCCATTCGAATGCATGTTCGAATACTGTCACGAACCTCAGACATTGCCCCGCGACTTTCCACAGGCGCCGCAACGCCACAATCGGCGACTCCCCGACAAGACGCTGACGTCCGAGCGGAGCAGGGTGGGGAGTTCTCCCCATCGACCCGGGGTGATCGGTGCCGATAGGTTTTGGGTGTCGGCTCCGGAGGGGGGTCGGGACATCTACTTTCAGGAGGGCCGTCATGGCTGATTTCGGTGCGTCTTATGGCGAGATGGAGCAGGTTGCGAGCTCGCTGTCGCAGGCTCGTGATGACATTCAGGGTCAGCTGGACACCTTGAAGTCGCAGGTGGATACGCTGCTGGGTGAGGACTTCAAGACGCAGCACGCGTCGGGCAAGTTCGGTGAGGGCTACTCCGAGCTGACGACGGGTCTGAAGAACGCCGTCGATGGCATCAACGACATGTCCGAGGCGCTGCTGGGCATGATGCGCGCGATCCAGGACCTCGACCAGCAGCTCGCCGGCAGCTGACGCTGAGATCCCATCTCTTCGCAGCGCGGGTCCGGACAACACGTCCGGCCCGCGCTTCGGCGTTGGCGCTGGGGCTCGCGACGTCGTGCGCGGCGCTGACCGGGTGTGCTTCGTCCGATCCGCCGCCGAGCGGCGTTGCGCTCTACTGGCAGGCGGAGAGTCTGTACTTCGACTTCCGCGAGACGACCAATGGCGTGCTCGCCGTCATCGATGAGGGCCCGTGGGAGGTGCGGACGTACGGGATGACGCCGTCCGGTGCCGGGTGCGACGATGGGTGGAAGTTCGACCTGACGCGCACGACGACCATCGATCCCACCGATGTCGAGGGCAAGCGCGAAGCCGTCGCGCAGCACCTGGTGTCCGAAGGCTTCGACGTCGACGGCATGGATCTCGCGCCGGGCGAGGTCGCGTCTACGGACGTGATCGTCCGCGAGCAGGGCGTCTACACCCTGCTGACGGTGACGCTGGTCGACAACGGGAACGTCGTCGTCACCGCCACGTCGCCATGCAAGCCCGGCGACAAGTTCGAGCTCAGCCGGATGCTGTTCGGCACGGGCCCCCTGCCTGAGGGGTATCTCCCCGACCGAGAATCTCCCGCCGACCCCGTGTTCTTCGGCACCGACCTCGGCGAGCGCTGACTCTCATCGCGACGGTCCACTCGCCAGAATCTGCGGATCCGAAGCCCCGTGCATCCGCATCTTGTGGCGAGTCGACCGGTTGTGCGCACTTGTCAAGGGCACCGGGTCGCCTGATTGCGCCTGAGTAGTGTGAGCCTCACGAACAGGGGAGATCACATGCAGGCATGGCCGGGTTCCGCGTATCCGCTCGGAGCGACCTACGACGGGAACGGAACGAACTTCGCCCTCTTCAGCGAAGGCGCCGAGAAGGTGGAGCTGTGCCTCTTCGACGAGGACGGCACCGAGACGTGCGTCGAGCTGCGCGACGTCGACGCCTTCGTGTGGCACGCCTATCTGCCGAACGTGCAGCCGGGCCAGCGCTACGGATACCGCGTGCACGGACCGAACGACCCGGCCGACGGCAAGCGGTTCAACCCGAGCAAGCTGCTGCTCGACCCGTACGCCAAGGCCGTCGAGGGTCAGATCGACTGGGGACAGCCGGTGTTCGGCTACAACTTCGGCGAGCCGGACTCGTTCAACGACGAGGATTCGGCCGCCCACATGATGAAGGGCGTCGTCGTCAACCCGTTCTTCGACTGGGCAGGCGACCGTCAGCCGAAGATCCCGTACGCCGAGAGCGTCATCTACGAGGCGCACGTCAAGGGCCTGACGCAGCTGCACCCCGACATCCCCGAAGACATCCGCGGGACCTACGCCGGCCTCGCACACCCCGCCGTGATCGACCACCTCAAGAAGATCGGCATCACGGCGATCGAGCTGATGCCGGTGCACCAGTTCGTCAACGACTCCACGCTGCAGGAGAAGGGGCTGTCGAACTACTGGGGCTACAACACGATCGCGTTCTTCGCGCCCCAGAACACCTACTCGGCCACGGGCGACCACGGCCAGCAGGTGCAGGAGTTCAAGGCGATGGTCAAGGCGCTGCACGCCGCCGGCATCGAGGTCATCCTCGACGTCGTCTACAACCACACCGCCGAGGGCAACCACATGGGCCCGACCCTCTCGATGCGCGGCATCGACAACGAGGCCTACTACCGCCTCGAGGACGACGACAAGCGCTACTACACCGACTACACCGGCACCGGGAACAGCCTCAACGTCGGCAACCCGCACGCGCTGCAGCTGATCATGGACTCGCTGCGCTACTGGGTGACCGAGATGCACGTCGACGGCTTCCGCTTCGACCTCGCGGCGACCCTCGCGCGCGAGTTCTACGACGTCGACCGACTGTCGGCCTTCTTCGAGCTCGTGCAACAGGACCCGATCGTCTCGCAGGTCAAGCTCATCGCCGAGCCGTGGGACATCGGCCCCGGCGGCTACCAGGTCGGCAACTTCCCGCCGCAGTGGACGGAGTGGAACGGCAAGTACCGCGACACGGTCCGCGACTTCTGGCGCGGCGAGGCCTCGACCCTCGGCGAGTTCGCCTCGCGCCTCACCGGCTCGGCCGATCTCTACGAGCACGACGGCCGCTGGCCCGTGGCATCCATCAACTTCGTCACGGCCCACGACGGCTTCACGCTGCGCGACCTCGTGTCGTACAACGAGAAGCACAACGACGCCAACGGCGAGGACGGCAACGACGGCGAGTCGCACAACCGCTCGTACAACATGGGCGTCGAGGGACCCACCGACGACCCGCACGTGCTGACGATGCGCGCCCGCCAGCAGCGGAACTTCCTCGCGACGCTGCTCCTCAGCCAGGGTGTGCCGATGATCTGCCACGGCGACGAGCTGGGCCGCACCCAGCAGGGCAACAACAACGGCTACGCGCAGGACAACGAGCTGACCTGGATCCACTGGGACCAGGTCGACCAGCCGCTCATCGAGTTCACGGCGGCTCTGGCTCGGCTGCGCCGCCAGCACCCCACGTTCCGCCGCAGCCGGTTCTTCGACGGGCGTCCCGTTCGGCGCGAAGAGGGCGCCCCGGTGCCCGACATCATGTGGCTGCGCCCCGACGGCACGGCGATGCAGCCCGAGGACTGGGACTCCGGCTTCGGGCGGGCGGTCGGCGTCTTCCTCAACGGCGACGGCATCCGCGAGCGCGATCGTCGCGGCGAGGACATCTCGGACGACCACTTCTTCGTGCTCTTCAACGCCGGTGACGATGAGGTCGAGTTCACGGTCCCCTCCGACCAGTACGCCGACCGGTGGGAGGTCCTCGTCGACACGAGCGGCGAGCTCGTCGGCACCGAGCCCCTGGAGGGTGGCAACGCGCTGCAGGTCCGGGCCAAGTCGCTCGTCGTCCTGGGCGAGTACACCGAGCCCGAGCCCGAGACCGACCACTCGGTGGCCGCGTCGCTCGCGGCGTACACGACGCCGATCGACATCGTCCCCGCCGAAGCGCCGACCCCCGAGGTCACGGGCCGATGACCGCTCCGATCTCGACCTACCGGCTGCAGATCCGTCCGGCGTTCGACCTCGCGGCCGCCGCCGAGATCACGGACTACCTCCGAGACCTCGGCGTCGACTGGGCCTACCTCTCTCCGCTGCTCGCAGCGGCGGAGGGGTCGGATCACGGCTACGACGTCGTCGACCCGACGATCGTCGACCCCCGCCGCGGCGGCGCCGAGGGGCTCGCGCGCTTCTCGGCCGCCGCCCGGGATGCCGGACTCGGCGTGCTCGTCGACATCGTGCCGAACCATCAGGGCGTCGCGGTCCCCGCTGAGAACCCCTGGTGGTGGGATGTCCTCCGACACGGTCGCGGGTCGGCCCACGCCGAGGCGTTCGACATCGACTGGGAGCACGGCGGGGGCAAGGTCGGCCTGCCGATCCTCGGCTCGACGCTCCGCGAAGCCGTCGCCGCCGGTGAGATCGAGGTCGCGCCGGTGACCGCCGGTGAGGCGAACGGCGCCGAGGGCGTCGCCCGCTACTACGACCACGTGCTGCCGCTCGCCGACGGGACAGCACCCGCGGCCGCGACGACCGACCCCGCCACCGTGGATGCCGTCCTCGCCGCTCAGCACTGGCGCGCCGCGTTCTGGCGCGACGACGCGACCGAGCTGAACTACCGGCGCTTCTTCGCCGTGAACACGCTGGCCGGAGTGCGCGTCGACGTCCCGGAGGTCTTCGAGGCGAGCCACGTCGAGATCCTGCGCTGGCTGCGCGAAGGCCTCGCCGACGGTCTGCGCATCGACCACCCCGACGGCCTCGCCGATCCGGGCGGATACCTCGATCAGCTCGCCGCGGCGACCGGCGGGGCGTACGTCGTGGTCGAGAAGATCCTCGAGCACGCCGCCACGGACCACGCCGAGCAGCTGCCGTCATGGTGGGCGACCGCCGGCACGACCGGGTACGACGCGATGGCCGAGATCGACCGTGTGCTCATCGATCCCGCCGGCGAGAGCCGGCTCGACGAGCTCGACGCGTCGCTCCGGTCGGCGGATGCTCCGGCGTCGTACGACGAGATCGTGCGCGAGGCCAAGCGGGCCGTCGCCGACACGCTGCAGGCCGCCGAGGTCGCGCGTCTCGTGCGCTGCCTGCCGACCGATGTGCGCGAAGAGCTGGGCGCGGATGTCGCCCGCGACGCGTTCGCCGAGCTCCTGACGAGCTTCTCGGTGTACCGCGTCTATCCGCCGGTGGGCGACGATCTCGTCGCCGAGGCGGTGGCCGCGGCATCCGCATCCCGTCCCGATCTCGCCGACGCGATCGCGGCCCTCGCCCCGCTGGTGACGGCGGGCGACACCGAGCTGAGCCGCCGCTTCGGTCAGACGACCGGGCCGGTCATGGCCAAGGGCGTCGAAGACAGCGCGTTCTACCGGTACCCGCGCCTCGGCACGCTCACCGAGGTGGGCGGCGACCCGGGCGTCTTCTCGCTCGACGTCGCCGGCTTCCACCGCGCGCAGGCCCACCGCCAGGCGATGTGGCCGCAGGCGCTCACGGCGCTGAGCACCCACGACACCAAGCGCAGCGAGGACGTCCGCGCCCGGCTGTCGGTCATCGCCGAACTGCCCGAGCGTTGGTCCGACGCTCTCGGACGCCTGCGGGCGATCGCCTCGACCGGCGACGGCCGCCTCGACGACCTGCTCTGGCAGGCCATCGTCGGAGCGTGGCCCGCGTCGCCCGAGCGGCTGCGCGACTACGCCGAGAAGGCTTCGCGCGAGGGCGGCATCGTCACCTCGTGGACGGACCCCGATGAGGATGCCGAAGCGCGCATCTCCGCGCTGGTGGATGCCGCGACCTCGGGCGAGGCCCGCGCGGTGGTCGAGGAGGTCGTCGACGAGCTGACGGCGCCCGGACGATCGAACTCGCTCGCCGCCAAGCTGCTGCAGCTGACCGCCCCCGGAGTGCCCGACGTCTATCAGGGCACCGAGCTGTGGGATCTCTCGCTCGTCGACCCCGACAACCGTCGCGACGTCGATTTCGCCGAGCGCCGCGAGCTGCTCGCGAAGCTCGACGGCGGGTGGCACCCCGAGATCGACGACTCCGGTGCGGCGAAGCTCCTCGTCGTGTCGCGGGCGCTCCGCCTGCGTCGCGATCGGCCCGAGCTGTTCACGCGATACGCGCCGCTGCCCGTCGTCGGCCCCGCCGCAGACCACGCCGTGGCCTTCGACCGGGGCGGTGCCGTGACCGTCGCGACGCGCCTGCCCGTCGGACTCGCCGCGCGCGGCGGATGGGGCGACACGGTCGTGATGGTTCCGCCGGGGCGCCACACCGACCAGCTGACCGGCCGCACCTGGGGCGGCGGCGCCGTGCGCCTGGCCGACCTGCTCGACACGTACCCGGTGGCTCTGCTGGCCGCCGAACGTCCCACCGCCGAACGTCCCACCGCCGAACGTCCCACCGCCGAAGAGGAGAACGCATGATCGAGGTATGGGCGCCGCGGCCCGAGCGGGTGCGGCTCCGCCGACCGGATGCCGCCGATGTCGAGCTCTCCCGCTCGGCGGACGGCTGGTGGTCGGCCGACGTCGACCTCGCGCCCGGCGACCGCTACGGCTTCGTCCTCGGCGAGGGCGACGATGTGCGCCCCGACCCGCGCTCGCGTCGGCAGCCCGACGGCGTGCACGGTCTGTCGGCGGTCGACGACCCGTCGTCGTTCGCCTGGACCGATCAGACCTGGACGGGGCGGCCGCTCGCCGGCGGCATCATCTACGAGCTGCACATCGGCACCTTCACGAGCGCCGGCACGCTCGATGCCGCCATCGCCCGGCTCGATCATCTCGTCGAGCTCGGCGTGACCCACATCGAGCTGCTTCCGGTGAACGCGTTCAACGGCACCCATAACTGGGGCTACGACGGGGTCCTCTGGTACGCCGTGCAGGAGAGCTACGGCGGGCCGGAGGCTTACCGACGGTTCGTGGATGCCGCGCACGCGGCCGGTCTCGCCGTCATCCAGGACGTCGTCTACAACCACCTCGGGCCCTCCGGGAACTACCTGCCCGAGTACGGCCCCTATCTTCGCGACGGCCGCCGCAACACCTGGGGCGACAGCGTCAACCTCGATGAGGCCGCCGTTCGCGAGTACATCATCGGCAACGCCGAGATGTGGTTGCGCGACTTCCACGTCGACGGACTGCGCCTCGACGCCGTGCACGCGTTGCACGACGACGACAGCCCGCTGCACATCCTCGGCGAGATCTCCGAACGGGTCGACGCGCTCAGCACGCACCTCGGGCGCCCGCTGACGCTCATCGCCGAGAGCGACATGAACGATCCCGTCATGATCCTGCCGCGCGAGGCCGGCGGTCACGGGATGACGGCGCAGTGGTCGGACGACTGGCACCACTCGGTGCACGTCGCGCTCACGGGCGAAACCGTGGGGTACTACGCCGACTTCGACGCGCTCGATGCCGTGCCGAAGACCTGGAACACAGGGTTCTTCCACGACGGCACCTACTCGTCGTTCCGGGGCCGCGATCACGGGCATCCCATTCCGCCCGAGTCGCCGTCGTGGCGTCTCGTGACGTTCGCGCAGGATCACGACCAGATCGGCAACCGTGCGGCCGGCGACCGACTCTCGGCGACGCTCGACGCCGACCGGCTCGCTGTCGCGGCCGTCCTGACGCTGACGGCGCCGGGAACCCCGATGCTGTTCATGGGCGAGGAGTGGGGTGCGTCCACGCCGTGGCAGTTCTTCACTTCGCACCCCGAGCCCGAGCTCGCCGAGGCGACGGCCGCGGGCCGCAAGCAGGAGTTCGCCGAGATGGGCTGGGACGAGGACCTCGTGCCCGACCCCAACGATCCGGCGACCTTCCTGCGGTCGAAGCTCGACTGGACCGAAACCGACGAGGGCGATCACGCCCGCCTGCTGGCGCTGTACCGCGAGCTGGGCCGGCTGCGCCGCTCGGTGCCCGACCTGACCGACCCCCGGTTCACGGCGCGCGGCGCCGGAGCGACCGAGGGTGAGGGCGGCCGGCTCTACGACCTGCAGCGCGGACGCGCACGCGTACTCGCCAACCTGTCGACCGAGCCGTGGCGGGTCGAACTGGGCGGTGACCGGGTCTGGCTCGAGACGCTGCCGAGCCGGATCGTCGACGGTCTGCTCGTCGTCGAGCCGAACTCGGCCGTCATCGTGGGGCCGGGTCTGTCAAGCGGATGACCCGGCGCGGCGCCCGATCTACCGTGGGGGAATGAGCACCACAGCGCACCACGCCGCCCGGCCCCCGCAGACGTCGTCCGACCTCGTCCGGCAGATCGTCGTCATCTCGGCCGTCGTCTTCATGATCATCGCCGCGATGGTCGGAACGGGGCTGTTCGGCGGGACGAACGTGCGCGAGCTGCAGGGCGGCGCGCTCGACGCCGACTCGACCGTCCTCGCGCCGGGGACGCAGGCGTTCAGCATCTGGTCGGTCATCTACCTGTTCATGATCGGCTACACGATCTGGCAGGCGCTGCCGTCGCAGCGTTCGCGCGACCGGCAGCGGCTCGTGGGATGGTGGATCGCGCTGACCGCCGTCCTCAACGGCGGATGGCTGCTCGCGGCGCAGTTCACGACGCTGCCGCTCACCGTCGTCGCGATCGTGGCGCTGCTCGCCGCGCTCGGGTGGACGTTCCGCCTCCTCGTGCGCTCGCGGCCGCAGTCGGTCGGCGACCGGCTGCTCATGGACGCCACGGTGGGCCTGCACCTCGGGTGGGTGTCGCTGGCCACGGTCGCCAACGTCACCGCCTGGCTCAGCCGGACCGTGCCCGAGTCGTGGGGCATGCAAGCCGACGTGTGGGGTGTGGCCGTGCTCGTGGTCGTCGCCGCCGTCGGCGTCGGAATCGCCGCATTCTCGCGCGGGCGCCCGTCGCCGATCATCGCGCTGTCGTGGGGTCTGGCGTGGATCGCGATCGCCCGTACGACCGATCAGCCCCACTCCACGCCGGTCGCCGTCGCCGCCGTCGCGGTCATCGTCGTGGTCGTCGCCGCCGCAGCGGTCACGGCCTGGCGCTCCAACGGCCGCGAGCACCGCGGCATCCTGCGGCGCCCCCGCACCGCCTGACCGGCCGCGCCGATACATCCGTCGGACCTGTGGTGCTGGTGTCGCCTCGATCGCCGTCGGAGGCCACATCCGCACCGCCGATCCGAAGGTTGTATCGCGCTCGGCGTCAGAACGTGGCGGCGAAGGCGGCGAGGAAGCGGCTCGGCTCGGTCACGGGCGCCGCGAGCACACGGGCCGCGACGCGGTCGTAGTCTGCCGCGTCGAAGTAGCCGTCGTTGCGGTACACCGTCATGCGCTCGGTGAAGTCCTGCGGTGTCGGCTCGGGGTGGAACTGCGTCGCATACAGGCGGTCACCCACCCGGTAGGCCTGCACCGGGCAGTCGCCGTTCGTGGCGAGCAGCACGGCTCCGGCGGGCAGCGTCTCGGTGCACTCCTTGTGCGCGGTGAGCGCGGTGAAGGTCGGGCTGAGGGAACCGAGCAGGGGGTCGGCGCGACCGGCGTCCGTCAGGGTCACGTTCGTCGGCCCGGTGTCCTCGGGGTAGTCGCGTGAGATCGTGCCGCCGAGGCGGGTGGTGGCCACGCCGATGCCGAAGCAGGTGAACAGCGCCGCCGTCCGCCCGGATGCCGCCGCCTCGGCGATGCGCGCGAGGTCGGCCTCCAACCGCAGCTGTCCCTCCGGCTTCGCCGCCGGATCGTCGGTGGCGTTGAACGGACTGCCGCCGACGACGAAACCGCGCCAGCGGTCGAACGCGTCGTCGGGCAGTGAATCGCGCGTCAGGTCGACGCGCTCGAGCCCGGACTCGTCGAGGCCCATGGCGGTGCGGAACGAGGCGTACTCCGCCTCCGCGGCCGCCTGCTGCGGGCGCACGCAGACGTACACGAGCGGGGCCATGCCGAAAGTCTATGGTCCGCACCGAACCGAGCCGGCGGGGATGACCTTCCGTGACGAGCGGAGGACAATGGCCCGATGACCGCCCGCGTGATCATCACCGACCCCGCCGAACTCCTCGCGACGCTCGGCCGGCTCGACGCCGTCGCCGCGGCCCGGGGCTGGCGGGTGCGCCGGCCGGCCGACGCGGTCGGGGTGCAGGCGCGGGCGCGGGACGCTCGCGCGGCGATGCGCCTGCCGGTTCCCGTGGTCGTCGACCTCGAGACGGATCCGGATGCCGCCGCCACGGACGATCCGATCGACGCCGCCGCCCTCCTGTCGCGCACGCCCGTGCCCGGAGCGATCCCCGACGGTGCGCGGCGGCTGCACGGGGCGTGATCCGCGGCGCGCGAGGCGGCGCGGCGCGCGGGCGCGTGGCGCGCGTCAGCGCGACGAGTTCGCGGTGCGGCCTCGGACGATGCCGATGAACGTCTCGACGAGCGGGGTAGTGGCCTCGGCCCGCCAGGCGAGCGCGACGGTCGAGGTGGGAGCATCGACCACGGGGCGGTAGGTCGCATCCTTGCGATGGTGCAGCCGCGCGAGCGACATGGGCACGAGCACGATGCCGGCACCCGTCGCCGCCGTCGCGACCGCATCCTCGGTCGTCGCCAGCCGGGCGAAGGCCGGAGCGACGGCGCCCGGCACCGCGAGGCCCAGCGCGTCGTCGCCGGGCACCATCACGACCTCTCCCGCGAGATCGGCGAGGATCAGCTCGTCGGCGGCGGTGAGCGTGGAGTCGACGCTGCACACGGCGACCGTGATCTCGTCGTAGAGCGGGATGATGCTCAACCCGGAGCGGTCGATCGGCAGCCGCACGAGCGCCGCGTCGACGTCGCCGCCCGCGAGGGCCGCGGCCTGATCGCCGAATCCGACGGTGACGAGGTCGAGCGGGTTGCCCGGCATCCGCTGCTTCCACACGTCGATCCACTTGCCGGGCGTGGCGCCGGGTGCGGCGCCGAGACGGAAGGCGCCGAGCGCGCTGAGGTCCGGCGCAGCGGCATCCGTCTCGCGCCGGCTTGCCGAGGTGCGGTCCGCCTTGCGTGCGACGGGTCGCTGCCCGGATGCCGGGCCGCCGCGGCGCCCGGGGGCACCGCCGCCTCGGCCGCCGCTACGCGCGGGGCGGCCCGAGGAGCGTCCGGGTGTCATGTCTGAAGCGTATCCCGGGGCAGACGCGATCGTCGGGCCCGCGCGCTGCGGGGCCCGACGATCGTCGACGGTGCGGCGCCTACCGCTGGTCGGTCACGCGGCCAGACGGAGCCCGCGCTGGTCGGTGGCCACGTGCTCGCCGTCGGCGATGTTCTCGTCGTCGCCGATGAGCGAGCCACCGGCGACGTGCGCGTGCGCTCCGATGAAGGCACGGATGCCGATCTTCGCCCGCGGACCGATGGCGGCGCCGGAGCCGACGTGCGCGTGCGGCGCGATCTCGACGTTCGGGCCGATGACGGCTTCGCGCTCGATCCACACGCCCCGGCCGATGTGAACGCCCGCCGCGACCTGGACTCCGGGTTCGACGTAGGCGCCTGCTTCGACGAGCGCTGTCGGGTGCACCTTGGCCCCGTTCGCGATCAAGCCCCGACCGTTCGCGTGCTTGCGGTAACGCAGCGTCTCTCCGCGGTCGTTCTCGATGTCGATGTAGTTCTTGCCCACGATCCCCTCCGACAGTTCCGGTTCCGGTACTGAGTACTGGAAACAACCCCGCGATCCGCGTTTTCATTCCCGAGAATCATTCGGAGCGGCGGGTCGACCGGTTTGCTGGAACAAGCGTGCGGTGTCCGGCTGCCGAGGTCGAAGGGGTGTGCGAGGTGACCTCGGCGCGATAACATGCCCGGCTCTCGCCGCGGTGACCCCCGCAGGCGGCCCCGTTTGCGAGGATGGGCGGGTGGAGCCTTCTCGTGCACCGTCGACCGGACCCTCGCTCGTCTTCGAGGCCGCGCTGACGCGCCACACCCGCGCGGAGGATCTGCTCGGGATCGTGACCGGCACGTTCGTGGCATCCCTCGGGCTGTACCTGCTGCAGTCGTCCGGCTCGGTCACCGGCGGCACCGCCGGCCTCGCGCTGCTCCTCGGGTACGCGACGGGATGGTCGTTCCCCGTGCTGTTCGCGGTCGTGAACGCGCCGTTCGCTGCGCTGGCGCTGTGGAAGAAGGGGCTGTCGTTCACGATCCGCACCTTCGTGTCGATCGGCCTGGTGTCGGCGTTCACCTTCGTCCACCAGCACCTGCTGCAGTTCGCCAGCATCGAACCCATCTACGGCACGCTCGGCGGCAACCTGCTCGCCGGCGTCGGGCTGCTCATCCTGTTCCGCCATCGTTCGAGCCTCGGCGGGGTCAACATCATCGCCCTCGTGCTGCAGGAGCGCATGGGCTTCAGCGCCGGATGGACCCAGATGATCTTCGACGTCGTGATCATCGCGTCCGCGCTCCTGGTGCTGCCGTGGCCCGCCGTGCTGCTCAGCGCCGCCGGCGCGGTCGTGCTGAGCGTCGTGCTCGTGCTGAACCACCGCCCCGGTCGGTACATCGGCCGCTGAGCGCGCTTCAGCTCGGGCAGCGCGTCAGGTCTGGCAGCGCGGGCACCAGAAGATGTTGCGCTCGCTCGTGGGCAGCGCCCCGATCTCGCCGGCGCGGATCAGCGTCCCGCACCGGCGGCACGGCTTGTTCTCGCGGCCGTAGACCCACATCCGCTGCCCCGGCCGGTCGTTGCCGGTGAAGGTGCGCGCCGCGCGATCGCGATTCGCGTGGATCATCCGGTAGCCGGTCTCGAGCACCGAGGCGGCGTCGATCTCGGTGGCGGGGGTCGTGGGCAGGATGCCGCGCACGAAGAGCAGCTCGTTCGCGTAGACGTTGCCGAAGCCGGCGACGTTCCGCTGGTCGAGCAGGGCGACGTGGGCGGCGCGCTCGTCCGCGCCCACGCGGCGCGCCGCTTCGGCCAGATCCCAGTCGGGGCCGAGCAGGTCGGGCCCGAGGTGGCCGACGAGACGGTCCTCCTCGGCGGTGGGGAGGACTTCGACCATCGCGAGCTCGAAGCCGACGGCATCCCGATCGCGCGTTCCGACGATCGCGCGGGCCTGGAAGGCGGGCGCTCGCCAGCGCTCACCGTGCCGGTAGACGTGCCAGCGGCCCTCCATCTTGAGGTGCGAGTGCAGGCTGTACGACCCCAGGCGAAGCAGCAGATGCTTGCCGCGGGCTATCGACGACGACACGGTCTCGCCGCGCAGATCCGCCGTCGCGCTGCCGGGAACCCGGATGTCGAACCGCGTGA
Source organism: Microbacterium sp. Yaish 1 (assembly GCF_002245215.1). Taxonomy (GTDB): domain Bacteria; phylum Actinomycetota; class Actinomycetes; order Actinomycetales; family Microbacteriaceae; genus Microbacterium. The sequence continues at coordinate 1,093,741 of NZ_NPMR01000001.1, read as the reverse complement.
CCTCCTGCCCGACGAGCGCCTCGCCGAGCTTCCGTGCGGCGCGGAAGACCGTGTCGCCCTCAGGCACGCTCGCCGCTTCCCGACATCGCCGCCCGCGAGCCCGCCGTCAGCCGACGCAGCGTGAGGCCGCGTGACGACTCGACGAAACCACCCGCGCGCAGCGCCCGGCCGGTCGGCGTGTTGTAGACGAACTCGCCGTTGACCTGCTCGACGGTGAGGGTGTCGAGGCGGCGTGCCTGAGCCGTTCTCACGAGGTCGGCCGCCGCGGCCGTGAGCACCTCCTCGTCGTCGGTGAAGGCGAGCGCCGAGCGCCCGCCCCGCTCGAGATAGAGCACCAGGGCCCCGTCGACGAGCACCACGACTCCACCGGCCTTCCGGCCCGGCCGGTGCGAGACGCCTTCGAGCGCGGGCCAGCCGAGCGCCGCGCCGTACGGATTGGCGGGGTCGGTCGCCGCGAGCGTCACCGCGCGGCGGGGCGGCGGATCGGGGAGCGCCGCGAACTCCCGCAGGCGGTCGACGGTGACGGACGCCGCGAACTGCGCCGCTCCGAGCGTCTCGATGACGTACCCGCGCCGGCAGTGGCCCGCCTCTTCGAAGCCCGCGAGAACGCGATAGACCTGCGCGAAACCGCCGGGAACACCCTCGGACTGAACGCTGCCCCGGGTGACGACGCCGTAGCGGTCGAGCAGAAGCCCCGCCGAGGCCGTGACGCGGAGCGACGGGTCCGGCTCGACGGCGGGCAGCAGCGACCACCGCCCGCCGAGCGTCGACGGGCGTGGCGCGGCGGGTGTGCTGGGTCGAGCCAGCGGCATGCCGCGGTAGAGGCGGGAACGCGGCGTGCGACGGGCGCTGCGGTGAGCCTGAGATCCACCCGACAAGAGGGAGCGGACGGGCGTGAACGTGTCGTTGGTCAGCCGGCCGGCCCACGCGAGACGCCAGAGTGCGTCGAGCACGCTCTGCTCGTTGGGGGCACCGATCGCGGCAACGAGCTGCCCCGCGAACCAGCCGCCGCCGACGGCGAGAGCCTCGAGAATGCGGACGTCGAGGTCGCCCGCGGTCGCGGACTCGTCGGCCTCGGAGTCGGCGTCGGCCAGCGCGAGGGTGAGGGGCGCCATATCGGCGGGGTGCAGCGCGATCCAGCCGTCGCGCCCGGGCAGGGTGCCGTGCCCCGACCAGACCACCTCGCCCGTCGCGGTCAGCTCGTCGAGCATCCCGGGCGCGTAGTCGCGCACGCGCGAGGGCAGGACGAGTGACTCCCAGGCGCTCGCGGGAATCGGCACACCGGCGAGCTGCTCGATCACGGCGGCGACGCCGTCGACGCCCTCGAGCGGTCGGGTGACGTGCTGCCACACGGGCAGGAACCGCGCGAACGCCTCGGGCGACACGGGCTCGACGCTGCCCCGGATCGCCGCGAGCGACCGCATCCGCAGCCGGCGCAGCACCTCGGAGTCGCACCATTCGAGGTCGTCGGCCTCACTGCCGGACGTCTCGGGCAGGAAGTAGCCGCTCGCCATGCGCCCCTGCGACTCGAGCCGCTGCAGTGTCTGACGCGCGACGGCGTTACCGATGCCGAGCCGCGTCGCGACGTCCGCGGTGCGGAACGGCCCATGGGTGCGGGCGTGGCGTGCGACGAGGTCGGCGAGCGGGTCGACGACCGGTTCGAGGAACGCGGTGGGGATCCCCACGGGAAGAGCCGCACCCAGCGCGTCGCGCAGGCGTCCGGCATCCTCGATCGCCGCGGTCCGCGGCACGCCCGCGATCGTGACCGGGATCGCGCGGCGGGCGGTCACGAGCTGTTGCAGCAGGTCGGCGGCCGCGGCGACGCGGTGTGCGGGAGGAGATTCGCCGTCCGGAGGAGCGGGCGCGGCACTCGCGTCCTCCGCTGTGCCGATCTCCTCCCGTGCACCCGTGCCGGCGCGCTCTTCGAGCCGGGCCGCGACCTCCTCCGCGTTGAGCGGCCCGAGCAGGCGGAGCAGGTCCGCGACGCCTTCTACCCCGCGCGCGCGTCGGCCGGGGTCGAGGCGCTGCGCCTCGCGCTCGAACTGCGCGATCACCTCGGGGTCGAGCAGCTCGCGCATCTCGACTTTGCCCAGCAGCTCGGACAGCAGGGCCGGATCGACGGACAGGGCCGCGGCGCGGCGTTCGGCGAGCGGCGAATCGCCCTCGTACATGAACGCGCCGACGTAGCCGAACAGCAGGTCGCGGGCGTAAGGGGACGGCTGCGACGTCGTCGTCTCGACCAGACGGATGCGGCGGTCGGCGATGCTGCGGGTGATGCGGAGGAGCGCCGGCAGGTCGTAGACGTCCTGCAGCACTTCGCGGAGCGTCTCGAGGATGATCGGGAACGACGGATGCCGCCGCGCGACCTCGAGCAGCTGCGCCGACCGCTGCCGCTGCTGCCACAGCGGCGCGCGCTTGTTGGGGTTGAGCCTCGGCAGCAGCAGGGCCCGCGCCGCGCACTCGCGGAAGCGCGAGGCGAACAGCGCCGATCCGCCGACCTCGTCCGTGACGATCTGTTCGAGCTCGTCGGCGTCGAAGACGAAGAGGTCGGCGCCGGGCGGCTCGGCCGCGGCATCCGGTACCCGCGCGATGATGCCGTCGTCGCTCGCGACGGCCGCGCCCTCGACGCCCAGACGCTCGCGGATACGCGCGTTGACGGCCAGTGCCCACGGAGCATGAACGTGCATGCCGTACGGGGAATGCAGGATGACGCGCCAGTCGCCGACCTCGTCGCGGGATCGCTCGACGGTGAGGGTGCGGTCGGTGGGCAGACTGCCGGTCGCCTCGCGCTGTTCGGCGAGGTGGGCCAGGAGGTTCTCGATCGCGTAGTCGTCGAGACCCGATTCGCGCAGCCGCTCGGTCGCCTTCTCGGGTCCGGCGGCCGACACCTCGCGGCTGAACTTCCCGAGCGCTTCGCCGAGCTCGGCGGGACGCCCCAGGCCGTCGCCGTGCCAGAAGGGGAGCTTGCCCGGCTGACCGAACGCGGGCACGACGTTCACCCGGTCGTGGGTGATCTCGACGATGCGCCAGCTCGTCGTGCCGAGCGTGAAGACGTCGTTGACGCGCGACTCGTAGACCATCTCCTCGTCGAGCTCGCCGACGCGGGCGTTGCGGCTCTCTCCGGCGACGAAGACGCCGAAGAGGCCGCGGTCGGGGATCGTGCCGCCGCTCGTGACCGCGATGCGCTGCGCTCCGGGTCGCCCCGTGAGCGTGCCCTGATCGCGGTCCCACACCAGCCGCGGGCGCAGCTCGGCGAACTCGTCGGAGGGGAAGCGGCCCGCGAGCAGATCGAGCGTCGCCTCGTACGCGGAGCGGGGGAGCGTGCGGAAGGGGGCGCTGCGCCGCACCGTCTCGAACCAGGCCTCGACCTCGATCGTTCCGGTCGCGCACGCGGCGATGGTCTGCTGGGCGAGGATGTCGAGGGGGTTCTGCGGCACCGCGATCGCCTCGATCTTGCCCGCCAGCATCCGCTCGGTCACGACCGCGGTGTGCAGCACGTCGCCGCGGTGCTTGGGGAACAGCGCCGCGCGGCTGACCTCGCCGACCTGGTGGCCGGCGCGTCCGACGCGCTGGAGTCCGGATGCCGCCGACGGCGGCGCCTCGACCTGGATGACGAGGTCGACCGCACCCATGTCGATGCCGAGCTCGAGGCTCGAGGTCGCCACGACGCAGCGGAGCACGCCCGACTTCAGCTCGTCCTCGACCTGAGCGCGCTGCTCCTTCGACACCGAGCCGTGGTGCGCCTTCGCGAGCACCGGCTCGGCGCCGGCGGAGGCCCCGGCCTGCGCCATGACGCCCGCAGGGACCGTGGGCTCGGGGAGATCGCCGCCGAGGCGCTCGGTGTAGATCTCGTTGAGGCGTCCCGTCAGACGCTCGGCGAGCCGGCGCGAGTTCGAGAACACGATCGTCGAGCGGTGCTGCAGGATGCGGTCCACGATCGCCTCCTCGACGTGGGGCCAGACCGACCCCGTGACCTCCGTCGCCTGCGGTGCGCGGTACCAGGCGCCATCGTCGTCTTCGCCGTCGTCATCGTCGTCGCGGCTGCCCGGAGCGCTGGCGGCGACCGCATCCTCGGCGCCGGGCGGGGCCGGGGGATGCAGCATGTCGGGGATCGGCACGACGACGTTGAGGTCGAACGCCTTCGACGCCTTCGGTGCGACGATCTCGACGGGGGCCGCGCCGCCGAGGAAGCGCGCCACCTCGTCGATCGGACGCACGGTGGCCGAGAGACCGATACGCTGCGCGGGCTTCTCGAGCAGCGCGTCGAGGCGCTCGAGGCTGACGGCCAGGTGGGCCCCGCGCTTCGTCGCCGCCACCGCGTGCACCTCGTCGACGATGACGGTGTGCACGCCGCGCAGCGTCTCGGCCGCCTGTGACGTGAGCATGAGATACAGCGACTCGGGCGTCGTGATGAGGATGTCGGGTGGTCGGGCGACGAGGGCGCGCCGATCCGCCGAGGAGGTGTCGCCCGAACGCACGCCGACGGTCACTTCCGGCACTGACTGCCCGAGCCGGCGCGCCGACTGCCCGATGCCGACGAGGGGGGAGCGCAGGTTGCGCTCGACGTCGACGCCGAGCGCCTTCAACGGCGAGATGTAGAGCACCCGGGTGTCCGCCGGCGCGGCATCCGCTTTCCGGCGTTTCGCCGGCTTGTCGTCGACGGGGCCGGCCGTCGCCTTGTCGCGGAAGATGCGGTCGATCGCCCACAGGAACGCCGAGAGCGTCTTGCCCGACCCGGTCGGGGCGACCACGAGGGCGTGCTTGCCGGCGGAGATGGCCTCCCACGCGCCGGCCTGCGCCGAGGTCGGCTTCGAGAACGCGCCACGGAACCAGTCCGCGGTGGGCGCGGAGAATCGGGCGAGCACATCGGCCATGCCTTCATCTTCGCGCGGACCTCCGACATCGGCGCGGCCTTGCGCCCGCGGCATCGCCGTGCCAGCCCCGCCCAGCACCCGGCATCCCGCAGGCACCCCGGCTCAGGACACGGCCGGCACCTCGCTCAGCCGGCCGTCGCGCAGCTCGAGGGTCAGGGAGGGCGCGAGCCGGGCGAGGAAACCGTCGTCGTGGCTGACCACCAGCACGGCGCCGCGGTAGGCGGCGAGGGCCTCGACGAGCTGATCGACCGTGTCGAGGTCGAGGTTGTTCGTCGGCTCGTCGAGCACGAGCAGCTGCGGCGGAGGATCCGCGAGCAGCTCGCGGGCGAGGGTCAGCCGGAACCGCTCCCCGCCCGACAGGGCCGCGACCGGGCGCAGCACGGTGTCGCCGCGCAGCAGGAATCGCGCGAGTCGGTTCCGCAGCTCGACGTCGGTCGAGCCGGGCGCCGCCTCGCGCACGCTCTCGAGCACCATCGCGTCATCCCGCAGCCCGTCGACGCGCTGCGACAGGTACCCCACGCGGTCGGTGTGCGCGGCGGCCGTGCCGTAACTCCTCACTTCCGGCCTGTTCGGCGGGCTGAGGGGACGAATGGATGCCGCAGCGCCGGATTCTGAGGAGTTAATGCCCGCCGACCGCACCAACACCTCGAGCAGCGTCGTCTTTCCCGCACCGTTGGGCCCGACCAGGGCCACCCGCTCGGGCCCCTGGACGACCCACGAGCGCTCGCCGTCGCCGATCGTCGCGATGCGCCGGCCCGCCGCGACGCCGGGATCGGGCAGGTCGATCCGGACGGTGTCGTCGTCGCGGACCCGACGCCCCGCCGCATCGAGCGCCGCCTGAGCGGCCGCTTGCCGCTCGGACGCCTCGCCGCGCGCGCGACCGGCCGACACCTGCGCGGCCGATGCCCGGTTGCCGGAGATGATCCCGGGCACGCGCTTCTCACGCTGCGCTTTGGCCCCCATCGCCGCCCGCCGGGCGAGCTTCGTCTCGGTCTCGACCCGGTCTCGCCGCTCACGCCGGAGGGCTGCGGCCGCGGTGGTCTCGGCCTGACGAGCCGCCGCCTGCTCGGCGTCCCGCCACGCGCGCCATTCCGAGTACGGTCCGCCGAACGTGTCGAGAGCCCCGCCGTAGAGCTCGGCGGTGTCGTCCATGAGCTCGAGCAGCGTCGTGTCGTGGCTGACGACGATGAGCGCACCTCGCCACCCGCGCACGAGCTCGCCGACCCGCTCGCGGGCGTCGCGATCGAGGTTGTTCGTCGGCTCGTCGAGCAGCGCGATCTCGGCTCCGCGCAGTCTCACGCCCACGAGTGCCGCGAGAACCGCCTCACCGCCGGAGAGCTCTCCGACGCGGCGGTCGAGCGCTCCCGGCGGGAGGCCGGCGGCGGTGAGCGCGGCGACCGCTCGGGCCTCGGCATCCCAGTCGTCGCCGATCGTGTCGAAGTGGCGGGGGTCGACGTCGCCCGACTCGACGGCGCGTACGGCGTCGACGACGGGAGCGACCCCGAGCAGGTCGGCGACCCGCCGGTCGACGTCGAGGGTCAGGCGCTGCGGCAGCAGCTCGACCCGTCCGGACGTGATGACCGAGCCGGAGGTCGGCGCGAGCTCGCCCGAGATCAGCCGCAGCAGCGTGGTCTTGCCCGAGCCGTTGCGACCGACGAGGCCGGTACGCCCGGTGCCGAAGGTTCCGGAGATCTCACGCACGGCGGGGGTGCCGTCGGGATGGATGAGGGTGATGCGGTCGAGGACGACCGCGGGTGCGGAATGGGGCATGACTGCCTCCTCGGATGTCGTCGGGCGCGGGCACGACCGACACCGAAGACACCCCGACCGGGGCGGAACGGTCCGGCGGCCAGCGCGGAAATCGAAAGGTGCGCTGGCCAGGTCGGACGCCCGAGGGGTCGACGGATCAGCGCGGGATCACAGCGCGGTCGCGTCGAAACCGATCAACGGTCGTTCCTCACACTCGGGACAGGGGCCCGGGCAGTCTACGCCGACGGGAGCTGCTTGTGCAGGAATGTCGCGACATCCCGCAGCTCTTCCGCCGAGACGGCATGGCCGAGGTCGGGGTAGACGCGCCCGCTCAGGTCGACCCGGCTGGGCAGCCACTGCGCCGTGTGCGCGACGAGCGCGGGCGGGATGACGTCGTCGAGGGCGCCGCGGCCCCAGAACACGGGCGGGCGCCGTTCGGCGAGCTCGGCGTCGGTGTCGAGGTCGGCCGGGTTGGCGTACCCCGAGAGGTTCACGGCGAAGGCGTAGTCGTGCGGGCGCACCCGAAGGGCCTCGAGCGCCATGACCCCGCCCTGCGAGAAGCCGAGCAGCCCGACGGATGCCGCATCTCCCCGCTCCGCGTCGATCCACTCGGTCAGCGCACGGGCGGCGGCCGTCGCGGCCTGCGGATCGCGGCCGTTCAGGCCCTCGATCGGGTACCACGACCATCCCGGTGTCGGGAACGGCGGGGTGAGCGGGGCGCGCACCGCTGCCACGACGTACTCGGCGGGCAGGTGCGGTGCGAGGGCGAACAGATCGTTCTCGTCCGAGCCGTAGCCGTGCATCATGACCAGCAGCGGGCGCCCGGCGCGCTCGGCCGGAGCGGCCGACCAGCGGACGGCGGCGGGATCGAGAGCCGGGACCGACGACATGCGACCATCCTGCCAGCCTCCTCCGACACCGCCGAGGGTCATTGGTATACATGAGGCATGGCCGTGCGCACCCCCGATCCCGATCCCGACGAGCGCGGCGAGTCGTCGCTCCCGGCCGACCCGCTGCGCGGGGCCCCGGGCGGCGGAGCCACGAACCCGGCCTGGCTCAGCGACGTCGAGCTCACCGAAGCGCGCCGCCGGCTGCCGATGCTCTACGTCGAGGCCGTGCCGGTGCGCACCGACGGGCTCGGCGCTGTCACCCAGGTCGGCATCCTGCTCCGTGCCACACCGGTCGGGGAGATGACGCGCACGATCGTCTCGGGCCGCGTGCGCTACGGCGAGACGATCCGCGATGCGCTGTTCCGTCACGTCGAGAACGACCTCGGCCCCATGGCCTTCCCGCTCCTGCCCGCGTCGCCCACGCCCTTCACGGTCGCCGAGTACTTCCCGATCCCCGGGGTCAGCCCGTTCCACGACGACCGCCAGCACGCGGTATCCCTCGCCTTCGTCGTGCCGGTCACGGGCACCTGCGAGCCGCGTCAGGACGCGCTCGAGGTCACGTGGCTCGACCCCGCCGAGGCGGCGTCCGACGCGCTCGCGGCCGAGATGGAAGGTGGTCGCGGCACGCTCATCCGGCTCGCGCTCGCCTCGGTGGGCGCGCTCCGCTGAGGCGCGTCCTGCGTAGGCTCGGGGCATGACCGATCCGCAGCCCCTCGCCTTCCCCGCCGACCACGCCGGATGGCTCGCGTTCGCCGCCGAGCGCCCGGATGCCCGCATCGCCCGCGTCCGCGAGATCGACGCGCAGCTGATCGCGGGGCGCGACCTGTCGCCGCTGGCACGCCTGCAGCTGTGGAACGAGGCGTCGATCGCGATCGCCGAGGCGGCGTCCGAGGCATCCCTGCTGAGTGAGTCGCACCCCGACGCCGACGTGCGGGCCGCGTCCGAGGCGCGCGTGCAGGCCATCGACGCGCTCCTCTCGCAGCGGGCGCTCGATCCCGCTCTCTTCGCCGTCTTCGACGGCCTCGCGACCGACGGGCTGGATGCCGCCGCCCGCCGCCTGCTCGCCCACATCCAGCGCGACTTCCGCCGGGGCGGCGTCGACCGCGACGAGGCGACCCGCGAACGGCTGCGGGCGCTCGCCGAGCGCGACACCGAGCTCTCGCTGCAGTTCTCGCGCAACATCCGCGACGGACGCCGCGAGCTGAAGCTCCCCGCCGACGCGCTCGAGGGGCTGCCGCAGGACTTCATCGACGCCCACCCGGTCGATGACGACGGCCTCGTCACCCTCACGACGGAGTACACCGACCTCATGCCGGTCCGCGAGTTCGCGGTGCGCCGGTCGACCCGCACGGCACTGCTGTCGGTCTACAACGACCTGGCCTGGCCCGACAACGATCCCGTCCTCGCCGAGCTGCTCACGGTGCGCGCCGAGCGCGCGGAGCTGCTGGGCTACGGCGACTGGGCCGATTACGAGACCGAGACGCGCATGATCGGCTCGAGCGCCGCCATCCGATCGTTCCTCGCCGACATCGATGCAGCCACTCGCGAGGCCGCCGCGGCGGAGTACGACCGGCTGCTCGCGCGGCTGCGCGTCGACGAGCCCGATGCCGACGCGGTCACCTCGGCCGACCTCTGGTACCTCCTCAGCGCGCTCAAGCGCGAGGAGTACGCCGTCGATGCGCAGGCGGTGCGCGCGTACTTCGCGTTCGACAACGTCCTGGCGGGCGTGCTCGACGTCACGGCGCGGCTGCTCGACGTGTCGTACGTGCCCGTCGAGGTCGGCGCCTGGCACGCGGACGTCCGCAGCTACGACGTCGTGCGCGGCGAGCGCCGGCTCGGCCGCATCCACCTCGACCTCCACCCACGCGAGGGCAAGTACAACCACGCGGCGTGCTTCAACCTCGCGCCCGGCATCGCGGGCCGCTCGCTTCCCGAGGGCGTGCTGCTCTGCAACTTCTCGCGGGGCCTGCTCGAACATGACCAGGTCGTGACGTTCTTCCACGAGTTCGGGCACCTCGTCCACGGCATCCTCGGGGGCGCCGACGCCGTGTGGGCCGACTTCAGCGGCATCGAGACCGAGTGGGACTTCGTCGAGGCGCCGAGCCAGCTGCTCGAGGAGTGGGCCTGGGATGCCGGTGTGCTGGCGACGTTCGCGCGCAATGCCGACGGTGAGCCGATCCCGGCCGACCTGGTCGAGCGGATGCGGGTGGCCGATGCCTTCGGTCGAGCGCTCGAGGTGACCCGTCAGCTCGGGCACGCCAACGTCTCGTACGGTCTGCACGTCGAGCGGCCGAGCGATCTGCAGGCCGCCGTCGAGGGCTGGTACCGCGCCGCGTCGCCGGTGCACCCGCTGCCGAACGGGCACACGTATGCCGGCTTCGGGCACCTCACCGGATACGGCGCCTGCTACTACACGTACCAGTGGAGCCTCGTCATCGCCCGCGATCTGCTCTCGGCGTTCGGCGACGACCTCATGGACCCGTCCGTCGCGACCCGCTATCGCGAGCGCATCCTCGAGCCGGGCGGCAGCCGCGACGCAGCCGATCTCGTCGCCGACTTCCTCGGTCGCCCGTACTCGTTCGAGGCCTACCGGGCCTGGCTCGCGGGCGCCTGAGCGCGGGCCTCCACGAGGGATCCACGCACCGAGAGGAGAAGACTGACGATGGTTCGCTCACACCAAACGAATCGCATCTCCAGGAACGTCGCCGTCGGTGCGGTGACCGTCCTCGTCGGCGTGGTGCTGGCCATCGTGTTCGCGCTTCAACCGTGGCGTATATGTCCCGAGGACGACGTGCCTGCGGGTTGCGCGGCACTTCCGCAGGATGTGCTGGGGATGATGCTCGGCATGTGCATCATCCTGGGAGGAGCGGCAGCACTTGTGGTCGGCTCGCTCAGACGCGGTAAGGACGTGTGATCACCGCACCGCGAGGAGCGTCCAGCTCACACTCTCGTCCGATCTATCGCGCGAGAGCGGCCGTAGAGGATCTTTTACGGCGCCGGCGGCAGCGTGATGCTCAGTCGAAGGTCATCCACGCCCGGCCGGCTGCTCAAAACCCCCGAGAATCGCGCTGCTTCTGCGAAGCCGAGCGACAGGTAGAGACGTAGCCCTGGTTCGTTCGTCGAGAGAACCTTGAGCCATACGCGAGCGCCGCCTCCGATCGCAGCCTTCTCGAGGGCAGCTTGAACGAGGCTGCGGCCTACCCCTATCGATCGAGAAGCCGGCGAAACCCCGAGGCCGGCGATGTACCAGTCGCCGTACTCGCTCGGCCTGTGAAGCGTTCGGACATAGCCGACTGGCCGACCATCGCTCGATGCCACGATCACGTCTTCCACTCGTGCATCCGTAGGCGGTCCGAAGAACGGACGGTCCTGTGCCCAGAGGTCGCCGGGGTCGTTCGACTCAGCCCAGCACTCAAACGAGATCTCGGCGAGCGCACGATCGTCCTCAGGCGCGGCTTGTCGGAGCATGGTCATCCAGCAATAGTAGGAGGCGCCTGACTGTTGGCGTCCCTGCGCTCCGCGCCGATAACGATCGTTTGCGGCACAGCCGCCTCATGTGCCGTGAGAGCCCACCGAAACCCGGGACCGTCTCAAAACATGGTTCTGGGTCGAAGTGGTTTTGGACGGGGGTTTTGGTGGGTGCGCTAGCGGCCCTGGCCGCTACTCGGCTCGCTGGACCTGGAAGTGGACCCGCAACAGCTCAGCGTCCGCGGGCATCGCGGGGTAGTGGCCCCGCAGGCCGGCGGCATACTCGGGATCCAGCTCGCTGAGCGTGGTCGACTCGATCGCAGTGATTGATCCGTCGAGGTGCGCGAACTCGGGATGCCCCTCGAAGACGAAAGTCGCGGCACCTACGTGGTGGGTCTCATCCCACCGGATCGTCGACGTCTTTTGCCCCGACAGCACCGCCTCGTAATAGCGGCGATTAAAGCGCATCACGCGGCCGGTGGGTGCGTCCGGAAAGAAGTAGGTGTCGGGCAGGAGCTTGCGGATAGGGCGCATCAGGGGTCCTTCCTCGCCGGGAACCGCCACCAGAATGTCGGGGTGCTGATCGAGAAGCACTTGCCGGCAGCGCCCGCAGGGCGGTATCAGCCCTCGTCCCCGATCGCCGGCAGCAGCGATCGTGAGAAGTTGTGTCGCTCCCGCTGTCGCGGCCACGCCGAGGGCAACGAGCTCCGCACAGGGGCCGCCGTTGAAGTGGTAGACGTTCACCGCTTTGTGCACCCGACCGTCGATATCCATGACGGCCGCGGCGACCGTGTGATTCGGGTTCTCACCGAGGGTCGTTGCGAGTTCTTCGGCTACGTCGATGACCTGCTGCTCAGCTTCGAGTGGTTGCACAAGGGGTCACCGTAGCAGCGAGACTGCTGGACCCCGTTTTTGGAGGTTCCCACAACCGGCCGAAATTGATCGTTATCGGTCCCACCGCGCGGAGACGCTCGGAAGCGCTGCCAGAAACGTGGATCGATACCTGGTTGTGACCAACGTTTTCGGTGGACCTATCGCGTCGCGTGTTGCGAAGCTCACGGCTGGGGTAGCTGGCTGGCAGTCGTGCGGTTGGCGATGAAGGCGGCGGACTTCGTCTGCAGGAACGTGCACAGCGCCGAGACCATCGCTAGTTCGGTTGACAGCTCGAGCGCGCGGCCGGCGTCGAGCTTGACCTCCTGCTCCCGCGCCTCGAACGTCACTGCCCAGCGGGTCGATCCGATGGGCTCGGGCTGCAGGTACGTGACGGTTCCGGCGTTGAGCAGGTCCAGGCCGATGAGGCCCGTGTCGTGACCGTCTGTGCCGTCCTGCGCCATGACCCGCAGCCGGTCGCTGACGGGGTAACCGAGCTCGGCGAACTCCGCCAGCCAGGCCTCCAGGGTTTCCTTCGTCCGAAACGGCATGCGCTCCTCCAGATCACCGCAGCGAGACGTCCTCCCGGGATGTACAGCGCTCATTATCGCCTCACCGGTTGTCGATGCGTGGCCCAGCTGCGGTTTGATCATCGTTCATCCGCCGCGCTGTGGCCCGGAGTCGTGCTCTCGTTGCCCGCCTCGGCTTGAGGCTCATAGTGGCCGAGAGACTTCTCTTGAAGAAACGCGCATAGCTCGGCGGCGACCTGCAGCTCGTGAGTGAGCGCGTTCAGCTCGAAGCTCGTCAGCTCCAGCGCCTCGTCGGTCGGTTCGATAGTGATGAGCCAGTTGAGCTCATCCCCCGTATCCCGGGGTTCGATCCACACCGAGTTCGGTGCGTTCTCAAGCGGCACGATGACCAGCCCGGTGTCGTCTCCGCCGGATCCATCCTGGACTGCGACGCGGATGAGGTCACCTGCGCCTCGGGAGTCGACGAACTCTGCGACCCAGTGCTCCAGGGTCTGCTTGCTGTGGAAGGGCATCTGCGGCGGTTTCAGTCTCTCAGGCCAAAGGGTTGAAGCGGAGGCATTGATCCCGGTCCGCGCCGGTGGGCGGACTCTTACCGAGCCGGTGTGCAGAACCAGCTCGGCGGATTAGCTTACGGTGTAAACATAGACCCGGTTCGTCTCTCGTGCACACAGATCTGCTCAGAAGGGGGAGGATCGAAGTGGAGGCTTCATATGAGCAAGCAGTCCGACCTTTCACCACCACCCAAGCTCGGCCGCGACGTGATCGTCGAGGCCGCGCTGGTCATCGTCGACCAATCCGGCCCGTCAGCGCTCTCGATGCGCACGCTCGGCCAGCGGTTGGGTGTTGAGGCGATGGCGCTGTACCGGCACGTGCACGGTAAGGAAGACCTGCTCGAAGGCGTCGTCGCATCGTTGATGGGGGGTCTGACCGAGACGATGCGAGAAGAAGCTAGCGAGCATTGGCAGACGTTCCTCCAAAACGTCGCCCACGCTGTGCGCGGGATCGCCGTCGAACACCCCCGCGCGTTCCCGCTGATCGCCACCCGGCACCCCGCAGCACCGTGGCTGCGGCCGCCGCTGCGAAGCGTGGAGGTCGTCGACACGTTCCTCAGCACCCTCATCGCTCAGGGGTTTACTGACGCCCAGGCCGTCAGCGCGTACCGGGCGTTCAGTAGCTTCCTTCTGGGGCAGCTGCTGCTGGAAACAACCGTTCGCGGTGCGCAGTTCAGCCCCGCCGACATCGCGTTGGATGAAGGCGACGCTGACGTGCCGAACAAGGACGGGCAACTCTCGCTCGACAGTGCCCCCGAAGTGCTGCGCCTGAGGCCGCTCCTGAGCGAGGACCGCAGCAAGGAAGAGTTCGAGATCGCACTCGAGCTGCTGCTGGACCGGCTAGATCGGGAGCTCTCTCAGTAGAAAGCCGCTGATTGACTGCTGCCTCGGTGCCCGCGAGTACGGGCGCGACGCGACTCAGCCGATCGAGGGTGCGTGTAGCCGGTCGAGGAATTCGATGATGCCCTCTGCGGTGGTGGCAGGTAGGTCGGCGATTGCGCGGGAGACGCGGGAGGACTCCTCATCCACCGTCGCAGACAGCGAGCGGACCGTCTTGTCGCTGAGCTCAATGAACACTCGCCTGCGATCGGCCGGGTGAGGGACGCGGTGAAGGTGACCGCCCTTCTCCAAACGGTCCAGCAGCGCGGTCGTGCTCGCAGACGAGATCGCAAGACCCTGGGAGATGTCCTTAGGCGACATCGCCGCACCGTCTCGATGCGCGCGAAGCAGAAGTCGCAGCGCGGCGAAGTCCCTCACACCGACCTTGAGCGTTTCGCACACCCGGGCGCGAGCCGAGTCCTCGGCAATCGTCAACGCCTGCAGGGACCTGGAAACCCGCTCTGCTAGCTCCTCATGACCCGCTTCGACCATCATCACACCTCAATACCAACCGCTCACCTCCATCGTCCCTGGCCCCTCGCTCCTTGACGGACTCCCTTCCCTAACGTGGTCTGCCCTGGTACGTGCAGCTGTGCCGGCTCGGGTCGACGTGCCGGAATCGATCGTTTCCGGCGGGCTCGTCGACATCGACGGCCGAGTGCGCGACACCCCGACGATGCACCCGCCGAAACCCCGTGTCGAAACTGATTCGGGCCGGAACCTCGGCGGTACCGTCTTCGGCACGGCACACTACCTGAGGACCGGGGCGCCCTCGAAGTGCTCCGGTCGATCGCCTCGCCGGCAGTGAACGCATCCTGATCGAAACGCTCCAGGACCTCGACGCCCGCTTCGAGCGCGTCGGTCTGACCGTCAGGGTTCTGATCTCGCGTCGAGACGCGCGCGTACCCGATCGTGACCATGCGCACTGTCCAACGCGAACGCTGCTCTCGTCACATAGATCGCTGACACGAGTCAGGAGAGGCAACGCGCCGTCTTCAGCGGACCGTTCGTTCGATGTCTTATGAACGGTCGTTCGCTTTTGGGCGTTGCCCCGTTGATGTTCGTTCGCAGGGCCTCGTTGACATTGACAAACCAGCTGGTTAGTTTGTTATCCAATCGGTTAACGATGGGAGATCAGGATGCCTCTGCAGGTTCGTGTCGCTCGCGTGCTGCTGGCGGTCATCGCCGCGGCTCACGGCGTGGCGATCGTCGTTGTGGTTCTGCTGCAGGGAGTCCTAGCGGAGCAGATCGGTGGCACACAGCAAGCTCTGAGCTCCTCGGATGTCTCGAAACTGGTCCTGCTGGAGTTGGTGCGCACAGTGTCGTTCCACGCCCTGCTGGTCGTGGTCTGCGGTATCTACGCGGCGAAGATCAGCTCAGGCAGCCGACGAGTGTTCCGCATCGTGGTCGCTTCACAGGCGCTGTCAGTGGTCTTCGGGATCGTGACCTGGTTCACCTCGCCCGATGTAGTGCGGTTCGTGACTCCTGCGTTCGTGGTGTCGGCGTTTGCGGTGCTTCTGCTCCTCTTGGGCTCGGCGTCTGCTCGAGCGTTCTTCTCGGCCCGGAGCCATGCCGGCGTCCAGGCGACACCCTCCCGCTAGCCGAGGGTGTCACCCCCTGCAACGTTTGACTTCACAGAAAGTGACGATCTTGGACTACTGGCACGTTCGGCTCGCAGACTCACTCTTCGTCTTGGCCCACCGGCCGGATGGAAAACGGGTCGTCCAACGCAAGTTTTTGACGATCGGTCTGGGTGGGGCCGTGTTGACGGATCTCGTTGTGCATCGCCGAGTTTCTTTGGCTGATGCGAAGGTCGTGCCGGATGACGCGGGGGTGGTGCTGCCCGGGCTGCCGGGCGAATTCGACGCGATCGTCCGGTCCGAAGCGCGGCCTCGGTCGGCGGAACACTGGGTGCGGAAGTTTCGAAGCTCTGACGTCGAGGGCCGGGTCGCGGGCCATGCAGTGCGCAGCGGCCTCGCGACGGCCGAGGAGGACGCGGTGCTGGGTTTCATCCCTGTCGCCCGCTATGCGCCGAACCAGGCTGCGCTCGATGACCTGGCGGCTCGCGTTTCCGACGTCCTTGCCGACCGCAGAACCGCCACGGATTGGGATGCTTCGTTGGTCGGTTTGTGCGACGCCACCGGGGTATTGAAGAAGGTGTTCCCGGGGACTCCGAAATCTGCCGTGAAGTCGATCACCGAAGGCGAGTGGGCGTCGGAGGCGCTGCGGAAGGTCATCACGCAGGCGAACGCCGCGGTGCGTAATGCGGTCATCTCCACGGTGCACGCGAACAACGGATCGCAAGGGTTCTGACCATGACCGACACGACGCCCTCCTCCTCCAGCCTCGGGAACGGCGACTGCGCCATTGTGCCCGCGATCCAGATCGAGCACCTGTCCAAAAGCTACGGTGCGACCACCGTCGTTGATGACCTGACGTTCACCGTGCATCCAGGTACGGTCACTGGATTCCTCGGACCGAACGGAGCCGGCAAATCAACGACGATGCGGATGATCCTCGGGCTGGACCGCCCCAGCAACGGACGCGCGCTGATCGGGGGCCGCCCCTACGCCCAGTGGCCCAGTCCCACCAGGCTTCTCGGATCGCTATTGGATGCATCGGCAATTCATCCCGGACGCACCGCCCGCGCGCACCTGTCCTGGATCGCACGATCCTCAGCCGTCCCCGCCTCCCGCATCGGCCCCGTTCTGGACCGGGTGGGAATCGCCGATGCTGCCGACCAGCCTGCTGGCGGCCTCTCGCTCGGAATGCGTCAACGCCTAGGTCTTGCCGGGGCGCTGCTCTGCGACCCCCGGGTTCTCATCCTGGATGAGCCCCTTAACGGATTGGACCCGGAAGGCATCGTCTGGCTACGACACCTGTTGAAGGAATTCGCTGAGACCGGCGGCACGGTGCTGCTGTCCAGTCACCTGATGAACGAGATGCAGGCCACCGCCGACCACGTCGTCGTCATCGCCCGGGGGCGCCTGATTGCCGATGTCAGCGTCGCCGAACTCGCCGCCAGAACCAGCGGCACCATCCGCGTCGACGGCGTCGGCGCCGCCCAGATCATCGACGCCCTCACTAAGCGAGGCGGAAACATCGAGAACGCGGATGACTCCCCGGACAGATTCACCGTCACCGGAGTTGACCCCGCCGAGATCAACCGGATCGCCTGGTCGCTCGATGTGACCCTTCGTGAGCTCGCTCCCACCGGAGCGAGTCTTGAGACAGCGTTCCTCACGCTTACCCACAACCAAGACCGCCGGACCACGAAGGGAACGACACCATGACCGCCACGACCGCTCCCGCCCAAGACGTCAGCCGATACGAGCCAGCCCGGGCGTCGTTCGTCGATCTCGTGAGGGCGGAGCTCGAGAAGATCCTCAGTCAACGCCCTCAACGGTGGCTGATCGGGATTGCCGTGTTGCTCGCGCCATTGGCTGCGATCGTGTTCTGCATCAGCCTTCCAGTCACTCAAGGTAAGACTCTCGATGGCACGGCGACCGGAGAGGTACTGACGGCGAGCCTGCTCGGCATCGACGCGGCCACGATCGCTGCGATCGTGTTCGCCGCGGTCGCTGTCGGCACCGAGTACTCCACCGGCCTCATTCAGTACAGCATCACGGTCACCCCCGACCGCACCAGGCTCCTCACCGCGAAGACCATTGCGGTCGCCAGCGTCGCCGCCGTGATCGGGATCGCTGGGGTCATCCTCGTCGGGGCAGTAGCCGGCACCGCCGTCGCTGGCACGGGCCGCAGTTTTGTCGACATCCTCGGCGGATCGGGGCCGCGCATGCTGGCAGGAAGCATCCTCATGCCCGTGTTCTACGGGCTGCTCGGCGCCTTCTTTGCTCTCGTGTTCCGAAAGACCGCCGCAGGTATCCTCGGGCCCATCACCGTTCTCGTTATCGCTGCCATCATAGGATGGTTCGGGGCTGAGGTCAGCCAGGTCCTCACCCCTGTGACGCCCCTCGCTGGCCTGCACAGCATCTCCGGCATCGCCTCCGGCGCCGAGGACATCGGCCCGCTAGCCGGAGGTATCACACTCATCGTGTGGCTTCTGGTCGGCTACGGAATCGCCCTCTGGCGCTTCACCCGAAAGGACGCATGACGATGCCCAGCACCGCGGGCGAAACCGCCCTGCCTAGGACGACGCGACCTCGGCCCGCGGGTCGAGAGTTGACGTTCGCCGAACGGGCGCGTCGTGAGCAACTCATCAGCGTCACCATCGCCCTGATCGCCGAGAACGGAGCCGCCAGAACATCGTTACAGAACATCGCTGATGCCGCATCGATCACGAAAGCGGCCGTGCTGTACCACTACCCGACGAAGAAGGACGTTTTCCGGGCGGCGTACGAAGTCGTCCGAACCGGCCTCATCGCCCATATGCGCGCCCGCATCGAAGCAGCCCCTACGCCCGGCGCAGCGCTCAAGGCCTACCTCACCTCGCAACTCGACTACCTCGCCGAGCACCCACAACACGTCCGCGTCATGTCGGAGTCGTTCACCGACCCCGACATCGGAATTACCGAGCACACCGACACTCAGGCCCGATGGCGCCCCCTCGCCGACCTCATCGCTAAAGCCCAGACCGCCGGCCAATACGACCCCCAGGTCAATGCCGAGGCACACGCGATCATGTTCGGCGGAGCCGTCGACGCGCTCGTTGCCGAAACCCTCACCAACTCAGACTTCTCCCTCCCGGGAGGCGCGAGCGCTCTCCTCGGCCTCGTCGACGTCTTCATGCCCTCGCCGCCGGAACGCGAACACTCCGACGATGCACACCAAGCCAACGCGGCCGGGTCCGCGAAAACAGGACGAGAATCGTTGAAAGCCACCAGTGAGGGAAACGCATGACGGGAACGAATCGTTCGATGGGCCCATGGGCGAGCACAGGGCTGCTCTGGATGCTCGGTCCGTTGTGGTACCTGCTGTGTGAAGCGATCGCGGCCACCGCCTTCCCGGGGTACAGCTACGCCACCAACTACATCAGCGACCTCGGCGTGCCTGACAAGGGCATCCTTGATGGACGTGTTCTCAATTCGCCCCTCCATGCCGTGATGAACGCCGGGTTCATTGGTGAAGGCATCTTGTTCCTTCTCGGGCTCGTCCTCCTCCTGCCGCGCCTGCACCGCACGGCCAGCGTCACACTCCTGATCATTTTCGGAGCCCTCCACACTGTGGGCATCGTCCTGGTCGGTGTCGTGCCTGGGGCCGAAGCCTACGTGCATAACGGACTGATCGTCTGGCACGTAGTAGGCGCGTTCCTCGCGATCGCGAGCGGCAACCTCGTGGCGATCATCGCAGGCAGAAGCCTCCGCATGTCTCGGGTGATTCGTCGGACCGGATCGATTCTCGGCGCGCTCGGCTTTGCCAGCGCCGCCCTGCTCATGGTCCACTTTCTCCTTCCCGACGGGATCTGGGAACGGGCATCCGTGTACACATTCCTTGCCTGGCAACTCGTCACGGCAACGGTCCTGCTACGCGGTTCAGCCGTTCCCGATGGACCCAGATAACGCCTATACAGGTTCTTGTGAGAACCGGTTGCGCACCACCCGGGGGCGCGTACCCGGCCGATCGCCGCTCGACACCTATCTCCACCAGAACCGCGCCACCCCTTCGGGTGTTGACCTGACGTCTCCGGTTGTCGGTCAGTCGAGGATGACGTCCAGGACCTCCCGGACGAGCGCGGCGGGGTTCTCTTCGGGCAACCAGTGTCCGGAGTCGGGGATCTCGACCCTCTCCTGGAGGTTGTCCAACAGAGGGGCGAGTGTCGGCTCGGTGTGGGCGAGAGAGCCGGCCGCCGTGGCCCGTTTCGTGGGCGAGTTGACGATGGTGGCGACGTCGTTGTCCGCCTGATTGCAGGCGATCCTCCAGTGAGGCGTCCACATACTGGGCAATGGTCTTCTTGTCGAAGCTGCGGGGGGATCCTTCGCTGTCGTCAAGGCCGGGAGGGTCGATGGCGTACACGGTGCGGTGCTCCGCGAGAGTGGGCACGATGTCTCGCCATTCGAACCAGGTCTGCGGCCACCCGTGAATCAGAACCAATGGTGGACCTTCGCCACCGGTGACGTAGGGCATCTTGACGTCATCGACGGTCGCAAACTCGTGCTTGAACTCCTCGTTGAAATCGGCATCCTCGAGACGCGGCGGGGCCTCGAGAGCCGCCAGGTGCCCGTGGGGCGGATGCGGCGGCCGCGGGAGGTGGTCAGTCGGTCGTCAGGCGCGCGAGCTCGGCGACGAACGCATCGACGTCGGATGCCGACGTGTCGAACGAGCACATCCACCGCACTTCACGCCGGGCCTCGTCCTCCCGACGGAGGCTCGAAGCATCGCTGGCGCGATCCTCCGAGCCTCCGTCGGCGGGGCCCCAATCGTAGAAGCGGAACGACGCGCGCAGCCGGTCGGCGACGCCCTCGGGCAGCACCGCGAAGACGCCGTTGGCCTGCGTCGGCTGCGTGAACTCCACGCCCCGCACCGAGCCGTCGGCGATGCCCGCCTCGACCGCCGATCGCAGGCGCTGCGCCATCCCGTTCGCGTGCTCGGCGTTGCGGCGCCACAGGTCGTTCTCGAGCAGTGCGACGAGCTGCGCCGAGACGAAGCGCATCTTCGACGACAGCTGCATGTTGAGCTTGCGCAGGTAGGTGAGCCCCTCGGATGCCGCGGGGTCGAGCACGACGATCGCCTCGCCGAGCATCGCGCCGTTCTTCGTGCCGCCGAAGCTCAGCACGTCGACGCCGACGTCGCGCGTGATGGCGCGCAGCGGCAGGTCGAGGGCCGCGGCGGCGTTGGCGATGCGCGCGCCGTCCATGTGCAGCCGCATCCCGCGCTCGTGCACGTGGTCGGCGATCGTCCGCAGCTCGTCGGGCGTGTAGAGCGTTCCGAGCTCGGTCGACTGGGTGATCGACACGACGAGCGGCTGAGCGCGGTGCTCGTCGCCCCAGCCCCAGGCCTCGCGGTCGATGAGGTCGGGGGTGAGCTTGCCGTCGTCGGTGGGGACGTTGAGGATCTTGATCCCGCCGACCCGCTCGGGAGCACCGCCCTCGTCGACGTTGATGTGCGCGGTCGATGCGGCGATCACCGCGCCCCACCGCGGCAGCATCGACTGCAGCGCCGTGACGTTGGCACCCGTGCCGTTGAACACGGGGAAGGCCTCGGCGCCCGCGCCGAAGTGCTCGCCGACGAGGTCCTGCAGCCGGGCGGTGTACACGTCCGAGCCGTAGGCCGTCTGGTGGCCGTCGTTGGCGGCGGTGATCGCCGCGAGGACCTCCGGGTGGATGCCGGAGTAGTTGTCGGACGCGAAGCCGCGCACCGAGGTGTCGTGCAGGGAGGTCATGACCTCATCCTTTCAGCCTCGGGCGCGGCCTCGGTCCGTTGCGCGGGTCAGCCGCGGATGCCGCGGGTGGAGGCGATCACGTCGCGCATCTTCTTCTCGAGCGCCTCGTAGAACATCGACAGCGGGAACTCGTCGTCCAGCACCGCATCGGTGTAGCCCTTCGGCGCGCCCGCGAGCACCTCGTCGGGGAGGCCTCGCGCCCACACCGACGCCGGGTGGGGTTCGAGCACCGAGCGCACGAGGTCGTACGCCGCGAGCCAGTGCGCGGTCTTCGGGCGGTCGATCGACTCCCAGTAGAGGCGGTCGATCGCGTCGCCCAGGGCGACCACGGCATCCGGCACCTCCTGCCATTCGAAGGCGAGCGCGGTGTCGGTCCAGTGCAGCACGCCCCGGCGATGCAGCCAAGCGAACAGCAGCTGGCCACCGAGCCCGTCGTAGTTGCGGACGCGCGTGCCGGTGATCGCGAACCGGAAGATCCGGTCGAAGATCACGGCGTACTGCACGAGTCGCGAAAGACGCAGCAGCTCGGCGTCGACAGGGTCGAGATCCGCCTCGGCGCTCAGTCGCCGGTCGAGCGCGACGCACTCGCGGAACGCCGTCAGGTCGCACCGCAGCTCTTCGAGGGAGTACAGGAAGAACGGCATCCGCTGCTTGATCATGAACGGATCGAACGGCAGATCCCCCCGCATGTGGGTGCGGTCGTGGATGAGGTCCCACATCACGAACGCCCGCTCGGTGAGCGCCTGGTCGTCGAGCATCTCGGCCGCCTCGGCGGGCAGGTCGAGCTTCGTGATCTCGGAAGCGGCTCGCACGACGCGGCGGTAGCGGGCCGCCTCGCGGTCCTGGAAGATCGCGCCCCACGTGAAGGGCGGGATCTCGCGCATCGCGACGGTCTCGGGGAACAGCACCGCCGAGTCGGTGTCGTAGCCGGCCGTGAAGTCGAGCAGCCGCAGCGAGACGAAGAGCCGGTTCGGGTACATCGTCTCGAGGCGCGCGATCGCCTCGGGCCAGATCGTCTCGACGAGGAGCGCCTCGACGTGACGGTTCCGCGACCCGTTCTGCGTGTACATCGGGAAGACGACGAGGTGGCGGATGCCGTCGACGCGGTGGAGCTGCGGCTGGAACGCAACGAGCGAATCGAGGAAATCGGGCACGCCGAATGCCCCCTCCGCCGACGTCGCGTCGTCCGGATGATCGGACCGCGCCCATCGTTCGAAGTCCCGGATCGACGCGGTGAGATAGTCCGCGTCGTGCGGGAACCGCGGCGCGAGGCGGCCGATCGCGGCGGTGATCGCCGCGACGTGGCGCCGCGCCGTCTCATGATCCCCGGGATCGGGCACCGAGCCGTCGGCGGCCTGCAGCTGCTGCAGGGCCGTCGCGGCGTCGCGCAGCGCGATCCAGGCGGGGTCGTGCTCGACGCCGTCGGCGAGCGCGAGGCTCCGGGCGTCGACCGCGCCGCCGTCCTCGACGACCTCGGGCTCGCCGATGATCGTCTTCGTGGCACCGGGGGTGGGGTGCGTCTGAGCGATGGACATGGGGAACCTCCGATCTACGAGGTACGGCTCCCGCGCGGGAGCGGTGGTCAGGTGGCGTCAGCCTAACCGGCCGTCGGGCCTGAGGCGATGGCGGTGGCGGTGGCGGTGGCGGTGGCGATACACCTGCCGGGTCGGCGGGGCTGGTGTTGCCTCGGCGGCGCTGGCACGCGACACCAGCCCCAGCGGTCCGGCGGCTGTATCGCCGTCCGCCCGTCGCGCACACACTGTCAAGGCGTGGCAAGCGCCGTCCGGGCCGGGTTAGCGTCGCAGCATGCCCGCCGACAGCCCCACGTCCGACAGCACCACGTCCGACAGCACCACGCCCGACAGCACCACGCCCGACAGGCGCTCCGACGGGCCGGGCGCCGACGGGCGTGGCGTTCTGCTGATCACGAACTCCCGCGCGGGCACGTCGGTGGTCCGACCCGATCCGCTGCCCGAGATCCGGCGGCGGCTGCCCGAGGCGCGGGTCGAGAGCTTGGGCGAGTCGTCGATGGACGAGATCGTCGCCTCGGCCATGTCGGACGCCGACGCGCCGACCGCACTCGCCGTCCTCGGCGGCGACGGGTCGGTATCGCGTGCCGCGCACCTCGCGCGTCGTCATGACCTGCCGTTGCTCGTCCTGCCCGGCGGCACCTTCAACCACTTCGCCCGCGCTGCCGGCCTCGAGACGGTCGAGGCCACCCTCGACGCGTATGCAGCCGGCGCGGTGCGCAGCGTCGTCGTCGCCGAGGCGGTCGTCGACGACGGCGAGCCCGTCACCGTCCTCAATGCGGTGTCGCTCGGCGCCTACCCCGAGATGCTCGCCGAACGCGAGAAGCGCACGAGCCTGGGCAAATGGTGGGGCGGCGCGGTCGCGGCGTGGCGCGAGATGCACGGAGCCCACCGCATCACGATCGTGCGCGACGGCCGCCGCGCGGTCGTCTGGTCGGTCTTCGCCGGCCTCGGGCGGAACGACCCGCGGCGTATCGCGATGATGCGTCGCGCGAGCCTCGACGAGCCCGTGCTCGATGTCCGGCTCCACCACGCCCGGGGCACGCGGCTGCGGGCGGTGACCTCGCTGGCGTTCGGTCGCCGCACTCTCGCCGTCATGCGCGCGCTGCGGCTCATGCCGCCGGCATCCGACCTCGAACGGGCCGTCGTCTCCGAGATCGAGCTGACGGTGCGGCCGGGCGGCGCGACGCCGGTGCTCGCGCACGACGGCGAGCTGACCGAGACGCCGGCCGACGGCTACCGGCTGCGGCTCCGTGCGGTCCCCGACGGTCTGCGCGTGTACGCGCGCTGAGCGCGCTCCGGCGGATACATCGCCAGAGGGATGCCGCGCCCCCGGGGCTCGCGTACCGTCATAGCGTGTTCCGTCCGCTCCGCCGCTATCAGCTCTCCGTCGACGTCTCGGTGGCTGTCGCGTTCGCAGCGCTCATGCTGCTGTTCACCTGGGTGGGCGTCGTGGGCGTCGGGATCCCGAACGACCGCGTGTCCGCGTTCGTCGCGATCCTCCTCGTCGTCCCCTTCAGCGCGGCGGTCGCCCTGCGTCGCCTCTCGCCGCCGGTCGCCCTGGCGCTCGCGTGGGTCGGCGCGATTCTGCAGATGCTGGCGCAGCTCCCGCCGCTGCCGGTCGACATCGCGATCTTCGCGGTGCTCTACACGTGCGCGGCCTACGGCACGAACCGGGTCTTCTGGCTCGGGTTCGCGTCCTCGATCGCGGGCGCTCTGGCCATCACCGTGTACTTGCTCATCCCGACGGCGGCATACTCGATCACCGCCGGCGGCGACGACCTGATGTTCTACCTCATCACCGGCTCCATGCTCTTCATCGCGGCGGTCTTCGGCCTGCTCCTGGCATGGACGGTGGGGGCGCTCGTCCGCGTGGGCCTGCGTGCGCGTGGCAACGCGGAGGCTCAGCGGCAGGCCGAAGAGCGTGCGACGGCGGAGTTCGAGCGCAACCGCATCGCGCGCGACATGCACGACGTCGTCGCCCATTCGCTCGCCGTCGTCATCGCGCAGGCCGACGGAGCGCGCTACGCCGCGGCGGCCGACCCGGATGCCGCTGCCGAGTCGCTCCAGACGATATCCTCGACCGCCCGCTCCGCCCTCGCCGACGTGCGCATGCTGCTGACGCAGCTGCGCCACAGCGAGGGCGAGGGCCCGCAGCCGACCATCGCGGAGCTCGAGGTCCTGTACGCCCAGGTGCGAGCCGCGGGTCTCGACCTGCGCGTGGACATCGACCCCGCCCCGCCGGGCGAGCCGCCCGCGGCCGTGCAGATCGCGGTGTACCGCATCCTGCAGGAGGCCCTCACGAACGCGATCCGGCACGGCGCGGGCGGTACCGTGGATGTGTCCCTGTCCTGGCTGCCCGACCGCGTGGAGGTCCGAGTGAGCAACCCCCTCCCGCCGGCGAGCGAGGCGACCGGCCCGGTGCGCACCGGCGGACACGGTCTCATCGGCATGCGCGAGCGCGCTCAGCTCATCGGCGGCAGCATCGAGGTGGGCCCCCGGGGCGACGCCTTCGTCGTGGCGGCGACCCTGCCCATCGGCGGCCCCGCGTGAGCGTCATCCGGGTCGTCCTCGTCGACGATCAGGCGCTCTTCCGTGCCGGCATCCGCATGGTCGTCGCCTCGCAGCCCGACCTGGAGGTCGTGGGCGAGGCCTCGGACGGTGCGGAGGCGATCGGCGTCGTGCGCGCGACGCGACCCGACGTCGTGCTGATGGACATCCGGATGCCGGTCATGGACGGCCTCACCGCGACCGCCCAGCTGCTCGACGACCCGGTCTTCGACGGTGCGCCGCCGCGCATCGTGATGCTGACCACCTTCGACCTCGACGAGGCGGCCGCGCGAGCGATCCGCCAGGGGGCGAGCGGCTTCCTGCTCAAGGACGCCGACCCCGAGTTCCTGCTCGCCGCGATCCGCACAGTGCACTCCGGGTCGTCGGTGATCGCGGCCTCGGCGACGCGCGAGCTCTTCGCGACCTTCTCGGCGCCCGAGCAGAAGCCGGTCCCGGCTGCCTTCGCCGAGCTGACCGACCGCGAGCGCGAGATCTTCGGACTGGCCGCCCGTGGGCTCTCCAACGCCGAGATCGCCCAGCGGGAGTTCCTCTCCGAGGCGACGGTGAAGACCCACATCAGCCGCATCCTCGCCAAGCTCGCCCTGCGCGACCGCGTGCAGCTCGTCGTCTTCGCGTTCGAGCACGGGCTCGCCTGACCGGCGGGGGCGGATGACGCGGGCGGATGCGGGATCATCCGCGAGATGTACGCACCCGCGACGACGGACCGATGCCGGGGTCCAGCCCGGTTCGTAGCGTCGGGGACATGCAGATCTCGACGACCGACCTCGGCCTCGCCGCCCGGGTCCAGAACCTCTCCAAGACCTACGGCGCCGGCGAATCGGGGGTCCGTGCCCTCGACGGCGTGTCCGTGGGCATCCGTCGTGGCGAGTTCACCGCCATCATGGGCCCCTCCGGCTCGGGTAAATCGACCCTGATGCACATCATGGCGGGACTCGACGCGCCGACGTCGGGCCGCGCGTGGATCGGCGACACCGAGATCTCGGGCCTGTCCGACCTCGATCTCACGATTCTGCGTCGCCGGCGCGTCGGCTTCGTGTTCCAGTCGTTCAACCTCGTGCCGACTCTCGACGTCATCGGCAACATCACGCTGCCGTTCGAGCTCGACGGGCGCTCGCCCTCGGCGCTCGAGCGCTCGCGCATCGACGGGCTGGTCGACTCCCTCGGGCTCGGAGCCCGCCTGCGGCACCGTCCGCACGAGCTGTCGGGCGGCCAGCAGCAGCGCGTCGCGATCGCCCGAGCGCTCGCGACGGCGCCCGACCTCGTCTTCGCCGACGAGCCGACCGGCAACCTCGACTCCCGCTCGGGTCGCGAGGTGCTCGCCCTCCTCGCCACCGCGAGCCGCGAACACGGTCAATCGATCGCGATGGTCACCCACGATCCCGTCGCCGCCTCGCACGCCGACCGGGTGATCTTCCTCGGCGACGGTCGCATCGTCGCCGACAAGCCCCGGCAGACCGCCGAGGAGATCTCGGCCCACATGCTCGCCGCCGAGGTGTCGGCATGACCGCGGTGACCGTGCCCGGCACCGCGTCCTCCTCGGCGCCGACGCGTCCCGGGCCGGGCCCGTCGGCCGCGACGTCCGGGCGGTGGGCGTGGCTGCGCGAGCGGGGCATGGGGGCCTCGGTGCTCGTCGCGGCGATCTCCGGCGGGTTCGGCGTGCTGCTGGTCGCGGTGACCGGACTCATCGGTGCGTGGCTCATGGCCGATCCGTTCCTCTCCGGCGGCGAGACCATCATCATCGTCGTCGCGATCCTCAGCGTGCTGCTCGTCGCGGTGGCGATGTACGTCGCCGCGATCGTGACGGCCAACACCTTCGCCACGATCGTCGCGGGGCGCACCCGTCAGATCGCCCTCATGCGCCTGATCGGGGCGTCGGCTCGATCGCAGCGCGCTCGCATCGCGCGGCAGGGCCTCATCGTCGGCGCGATCGGCGCTGTCATCGGGCTCGTCGGCGGAACCGCCGCGGCCGTCGGGCTGCAGGAGCTCGCCGCGCGAGCGTGGGGACTGAACGTCGAGTACAGCATCGTCCAGCCGGTGCTCCTCGCCCCGGCGCTCGTCGTCGCGCTGACGACCTGGGTCGCCGCGTGGGCCGGCTCGCGCCGCGTGCTCGAGGTCACGCCTCTCGCCGCGCTCGCGGGGTCCGCGCCGCGCACGGCGGAGGAGGCCGCCGGTCGCACGCGTCGGCGCGTCACCGCGGTGTCGCTCTTCGCGGTCGGCGCGGTGCTGCTCGCCCTCGGCATCCTCGCCGGCTTCGTCACACCCCTCGGCGTCGTCGTCGCGTTCTTCGGCGGGCTCGCCTCGTTCACCGGACTGAGCCTGGGCGCTGCCCTCGTCATGCCGCCGCTGCTCCGCCTGACCGGTCGGCTCTTCGGTCGTTCGGCATCGGCGCGGCTCGCAGCCGAGAACGCGCTGCGCTATCCCGAACGCTCGAGCCGCATGGCGATCGGCGTCGTCATGGGCGTCACGCTCGTGACGATGTTCGCCGTGGCCACCGAGTCGGTCAAGGGCGTCATGGCGGCCTCGGGTGGCGGCGAGGTATCGGGCGAGATGGCTCGCCTGCTCGACACGTTCACCGCGGTCATGATGGCCCTCGTGGGCGTCTCCGCCGTGATCGCGGCGGTCGGGCTCGTCAACCTGCTCACGATCGGCGTGGTGCAGCGAACCCGTGAGCTCGGGCTGCTGCGCGCCCTCGGGCTCACCGGGCGTCAGATCCGCTCGATGGTGCTGTTCGAGGCGGCGCACATCACGATCACCTCGGTCGTGTTCGGCCTACTCCTCGGCATCGCCTACGGCTGGGCCGCGGCGCAGTCGCTGCTCGGGTCGGTGCGGGTACCGCCGCTGTGGCTCGCGCCGAACTTCGTCCTGCCGGGCATCCCGTGGCTCACGGTCGCCGGGATCGTCGTCGCCACCGCCGTGCTCACGCTCGTCGCCGCCGTCGTGCCCACCCGCCTCGCGACTCGGGTCTCACCGGTGGAGGCGCTCGCGGAGTGAGGCCGTTCGCCTGTCGCCGGCCGGTCCGGCTCGCCCGTCATCCGCGGACGAGCCGGACCTCGCTGATGCTCTCGCCCCAGCTGGTGTCGTCCTTCGCGGCGCCGTCGGGGCGGAACCCGTTACGGGCGTAGAACGCGTGGGCGCGCGGGTTGTCGTCGAGGACCCACAGCGATGCGCGCTCGTCGCCGAGGGCCGCGTCCAGCAGGGCCTGTCCGGCGCCGGTGCCGTGGTGGGCGGCGAGGACGTAGATCGCGTACAGCTCGACCGGCGCGACGGGAGGGACGTCGCGGGAGGACCCGCTGACGGCGAACCCGACGATCGACCCGCCCGTCACCGCGACCCACGTCCGGCCGAGGTCATGCGTGCGCTGGGGGCCGGTGTTCTCCGCGCCGGCCGCGTCCGGCGGCACCCGGTCGCTGATCCGCTGCTCGTGCCCGAGCAGCTCGCGCCGCACCCGCGTCAGACGGACGAGATCGAGCCGGTCGAGAATGCTCTGCGGCATCCGCCCCGTGTAAGCCTCATGCCATCCGCGGACGTGCACGCGCGCGATCGCTGCGGCATCGGCGGGCACGGCGCGCCGCACGGCGACGGCCGTCACGGTGCCGGATCGGCGGCGGGCTCGGGGTCGTAGGCCCAGGACGGCGCGACCTGCCGCAGGCGTGTCGAACGCCACTGCCACGTCGCCCAGAGCATCGGCCACAGCGCCGGTGCGGCGAGGCCTCCGATGACCAGGCGCTCGCGCCACAGCGTCCGGGTCGGGTCGCCGGGTGCGGGCGAGACCGCCATCTGGTGGTCCCACACGTCGAGCACCGAGAGGGGCCCCGTGAGGGGGATGCCGCTGTCGCGCAGGATCCGCACGGTCGACGCGTCCGTCGCGCCGGGCCTGCGCTCCTCGACCGCGCGGTCCGACACGTGGATCAGCTGCCGGCCGACCGGGACGCCGAACGCCGACAGCTGCACCGGCACGTCGGCTCCGGGCTCGAGCGAGGTCGGCATCCCCTCGACGGCGAGGGGCTCGAGCCCCATGAGCGGCGCGTAGAGCTCGGCGAGGGCGCGCGGCGAGTGAAGGGCGCGCCAGGCGGCGTCGGCGTCGCAGTCGAGCACGAGCTTCTGGAGGATGCGCATGAGCCCAGTCTGCCCCGTCGTAGGCTGATCGGATGCCGTCGCCCGCCGCATCCTCGCCGTTCGACCAGTCCCGCTACCAGGTTCGCCTGGACTGGGGAATCGCCGGTCTTCGCCGTGTGGCACCGGCCGATGTCGTCGTCGTGGTCGACGTGCTGCGTTTCTCGTCGACCGTCTCGGCCCGGGTGGCCGCGGGGGAGACCGTCGCGCTCGACGACGCCGCACATGCGGTCTCACGCAACGGCGCGGCGATCGCCGGGGCGGCATCCGACTCGGTGGTGCTGCTCGGCTGTCTGCGCAACGCCGACGCGGTGGCCGCCGCTGTGCTCGCGGAGCAGCAGCGCCGCGGAGCCCGCACGAGCATCGCCGTGATCGCGGCCGGTGAGCTCGCCGGCCCGAAGGGCGAGACGGAGCTGCGGTTCGCGGTGGAGGATCTGCTCGGCGCGGGTGCCGTCGTCGACGCGCTCTCCCGGCTCGGCATCGACCACACCTCGCCCGAGGCAGCGGCGGCGTGCGAGTCGTTCCGCGGCCTCGGCGGCGCGGTGCGGCACCTGCTGACGGCGAGCGGTTCGGGGCAGGAGCTGCTCGAGCGCGGCCAGCGCGACGACGCGCTCGCCGCCGCGCAGATCGGGGCCGACGGGGTCGCTCCGGTGCTCCGCGCCGGCGTCTTCACCGCGGCCTGACGCCAACTCCTCAGAATCCGCGAGATTCGAGCCCGAAGCGCCCGGATCCGACGGCTCGGCCGCCGAAATTGAGGAGTTGGTGCAGCGGGTCAGCGCGGGGTCGCGGCGGCCCGCCGGTCGGCCGAGGAGATCTCGCGACGGACCCACCGGAACAGGAAGCGCTCGTCGTACGACGACGCGCACATCCGGCACGACGCCGCGCGCGTGGGGCGCCGGTGACGGTAGGCCACGTGGCCGGCGGGGCAGTGGCCCACCCACGGTGCCAGCTCGACGGCCGTCTCGCCGCGATGGGTCGTGCCGCCGACGTACCCGAGCTCGCGGGCCGTGCGCAGCCAGTCGCGGCCGTGGCCGGCGGCCGGCCCCGCGATCGCGTGGGCGACCTCGTGCAGCAGGGTCTGGTGGTTCTCGTCGTCGTCGAACCGGGCCGCGAGATAGCGCGAGACGCTGATGGTCCGGCGCGTGTAGTCGCACTGGCCCGCGCGGCGCTTGGCGTTGTCGAACCGGAACGTCCACGAGCCGTCGAGGTGCGCTCCGATCAGCGCCTCGGCCCAGACCCGGACCCGATCGAGATCACTCATATGGTCGACGCTACGCGCGGGGTGAGACAGCGGGACGCGGCGCTCAGCTGGCGACGATCGAGCGCGAGCGACGGCGCTCGGCGGCGTCGACGGCCAGCAGGGTCGACTCGAGCTGGTCCTCGGGAGCTCCGCCCTCCTGACGGAGGAACAGGGCGCGCTTGAAGTCGGTGCGGGCGTCGGAGTACTCCTCCGCGTCGTACGAGACCTTGCCGCGGTGCTGGTAGGCGAATGCGGCGAGCAGCGGCCAGTTCTGGCCCTCCGCCTCTTCCGCGCACGTCGTCAGCTCCTGGATCGCCGCGGCGAACGCACCGCGGTGCTGCAGGATCGTTGCGTGCAGCACGCGGGCGCGCAGCAGGTCCTTGCGGGTCCCGGCCATGCGGGCCACCCGCACCGCCTGCTCCGCGAGGACGAGTGCCTCGTCGAGCCGGTCGAGCACCTTCAGCAGCCAGACGCGCTCGAGGAGCGCGGGCAGGCTGCGCTGCTCGCCGATCTCGGCGAGGCGCTCTGCGCACTGCTCCGGGTCGACGATCTCCCGCAGCGTGTCCGGGTCGTACCCGAGGATGTAGCCCACCGTCATCCACCTCCGCGATTCGAGAACGGTGGATCCCAGTCTCCTCGAAAGCGCCGGATGCAGCCGCCCGCCGCGCCGGTCACCGTTCGAACACGGATGCCGACGGCTTGGGCGACGGGGTCGCGTCGGCGTCGGTCGCGACCCGGGCTCCGCGGGCGAACTCGTCGATCTCGGCGCCCTGCGCGACCTTGGCCGGGAACGGCCCGGCGGCCATCAGGCGCGGCAGCCACTCCGACGGCAGGGGCGAAGCCGACGCGGCGATGACGATGTTGCCGAAACGCCGTCCCTTCAGCAGCTGCACCTCGGCGAGCAGCAGCACCTCGGGCAGCACCTCGCGGACGGTGGCGACCTGCCGGCGGGCGAACGCGAGGCCCGCGCCGTCGGCGACGTTGACCAGGAGCACGCCGGTCGGGGCGAGCAGCCGCGCGAGGGAGCGGTAGTACTCCACCGTCGTCAGGTGGGCGGGGGTCTGCGCCCCCGCGAACACGTCCGAGACGACGAGGTCGGCGGCGCCGGTGAGCCCGGGAGGAAGCTTCTCGGCGACAGCGCGGGCATCGCCGATGCGCACGCGCACCTGCGCGCCGCGGGGGAGGGGCAGCGCCTCGCGCACGAGGTCGACGAGGGGCTGCTCGAGCTCGATCACCTGCTGACGCGATCCCGGCCGGGTGTGGGCGATGTACCGCGGGAGCGTCAGCGCGCCGGCGCCCAGGTGGACCGCGGTGAGCGGCTGTCCCGGCATCCGCAGGCGGTCGATGACGGCCGCCATCCGGGCGATGTACTCGAAGTGCAGGTGCGTCGGGTCGTCGAGGTCGACGTGCGACTGCGGCGTGCCGTCGACGTCGAGCTCGAAGCCCGACGTGAACGAGGACGCCAGGATGCGCGCGATCGTGCCATCGGACAGGCGGGTCTGCGGACCGGACTCCTCGACGCGCGCTCGTGCCATTCCTCAACGCTATCGGCCCGTGTCGGCACGTGGGCGAGCCGGTCTGCGCAGTCGAAACACGATCGAGACATCGATGTAATGACTTCGACCCTCCGGCCCGTATAGGTTCGGACCCAATTACCTCGGAGCGCGCCGCGGTGGGCCCGCTCCGGACCTCAGAAAGGGACACCCCCATGCTCTCCACTCCTCGCAAGCGCGCGCTCGCGGGACTGGCGGCGGTCGCCATCGGCGCCCTCGCCCTCTCGGCGTGCACCAGCCAGCGCGGAGGTGGCGGCGAGACCGATGCCGCGACCGACGTCGACGGCACCTTCGTCTTCGCCGCCTCCGCCGACCCCGCCAGCCTCGATCCCGCCTTCGCGCAGGACGGCGAGACCTTCCGCGTCTCCCGCCAGATCTTCGAAGGACTCGTCGGCACCGAGCCCGGCACGGCCGACCCCGCGCCCCTGCTCGCCGAGAGCTGGGAGTCGTCCGACGACGGGCTGACCCACACCTTCCAGCTGAAGGAGGGCGTGACCTTCCACGACGGCACCCCGTTCAACGCCGAAGCGGTGTGCGCCAACTTCGACCGCTGGTACAACTGGACCGGCCTGGCCGCCAGCGAAGCCCTCTCGTACTACTACGGCAAGCTCTTCCGCGGCTACGTCGAGACCCCCGACACCGCCGTGTTCGACTCGTGCACCGCCGACGGCGACCTCGAGGCCACGGTGACGCTGAAGCAGCCCTTCGCCGGGTTCATCCCCGCCCTCTCGCTGCCCGCATTCGCGATGCAGAGCCCCACCGCGCTCGAGGAGTACGGCGCCGACGAGATCGGCGGCACCGAAGAGGCCCCCTCGCTCTCGGAGTACGGCGCCGGACACCCGACGGGCACCGGCCCGTACAAGTTCGACGAGTGGTCGCCGGGCGAGGAGCTCACGCTCTCGGCCTACGACGACTACTGGGGCGAGTCGGGTCAGGTGACCAAGATCATCTTCCGCGTCATCGACGACCCCACCGCCCGCCGTCAGGCCCTCGAGGCCGGATCGATCGACGGCTACGACCTCGTCGGCCCCGCCGACACCGCCGCCCTCGAAGAGGCCGGCTTCACGATGGTCTCGCGCCCGCCGTTCACGATCCTCTACCTCGCCTTCAACCAGGCGCAGCCCGAGCTGCAGGACGTGCGCGTGCGTGAGGCCCTGTCGCACGCGATCGACAAGGAGGCCCTCATCTCGCAGGTGCTGCCCGAGGGCACCGAGGTCGCGACGCAGTTCATGCCCGACACCGTCAACGGCTACAACCCCGACGTCACGACCTACGACTACGACCCCGAGAAGGCCAAGGCCCTCCTCGCCGAGGCCGGCTACACCGAGGCCAACCCGCTGACGCTGACCTTCAACTACCCGGTCAACGTCTCGCGCCCCTACATGCCCGACCCCGAGCAGATCGCGACGGTCATCTCGACGCAGCTGACCGACGTGGGCGTGCAGCTGACGCCGCAGACGGATGCCTGGAGCCCCGACTACCTCGACAAGATCACCGGAACCGCCGACCACGGCATCCACCTGCTCGGCTGGACCGGCGACTACAACGACACCGACAACTTCGTCGGCGTGTTCTTCGGTGCCCCCTCGGCCGAGTGGGGCTTCGACAACCCCGAGCTGTTCGCGGCGCTCAGCTCCGCGCGCGGCGTGCCGAACCTCGAGGAGCAGACCGCGCTCTACGAGCAGATCAACGAGCAGGTCGCCCAGTTCATCCCGGGCGTTCCGCTGGCCCACCCCGCCCCGACGCTCGCGTTCGACCCGCGTGTCGAGAGCTACCCGGCCAGCCCGGTCAACGACGAGGTGTTCACGGACATCGTCCTGACCGAGTGACGACGACCCGCTGATCCCCGCGGGGCGGGCCGCCGCCTCGGGCGCGAGCCCGCCCCGCACTCCTCGACCGAAAGACCCCGCGTTGCTGCGAACCATCGGCCAACGGCTGCTTCTGCTGATCCCCACGCTCCTCGGGCTCAGCATCCTCCTCTTCCTCTGGGTCCGCGCCCTGCCCGGCGGTCCCGCCGTCGCCCTCCTCGGCGAGAAGGCGACCCCCGAGGCGATCGCCCGGATCAACGAGCTCTACGGCTTCAATCGGCCGATCCTCGAGCAGTACGCCACCTATATGGGGCGGCTGCTCACCGGCGACTTCGGGTCGTCGATCGAGACCGGGCGCCCCGTCGTCGAGGAGTTCCTCCGGCGCTTCCCGGCGACCGTCGAGCTCTCGATCGCCGCCCTGATCTTCGCCGTCGGCATCGGCATCCCGCTCGGGTACCTCGCCGCGCGTCACCACGGCAAGATCAGCGATCACGTCGCGGTCGTGCTGAGCCTCGTCGGCGTCACGATCCCGGTGTTCTTCCTGGCGTTCATCCTCAAGTACGTCTTCGCCGTCCAGCTCGGCTGGCTGCCCTCCGACGGGCGCCAGGACCCGCGCATCGACGCGACGCACTACACGAACTTCTACGTGCTCGACGGCCTGCTCACGGGGGAGTTCGACGCCGCGTGGGATGCCGTGCTGCACCTCATCCTGCCGGCGCTCGCGCTCGGCACCATTCCGCTCGCGATCATCGTGCGCATCACCCGCGCCTCGGTGCTCGAGGTGCAGAACTCCGACTACGTGCGCACCGGCCGGGCGAAGGGAATCGCGCGGCGGACGCTGCGCGGCCGCTTCATCCTGCGCAACGCCATGCTGCCGGTCGCCACGACCGTCGGCCTCCAGGTCGGCCTGCTGCTGGCCGGAGCGATCCTGACCGAGACGGTGTTCGCGTTCCCCGGGATCGGATCGTTCCTCGCCCGGGCCATCAGCGCCCGCGACTTCCCGGTGCTGCAGGGGTTCATCCTCTTCATCGCCGTCATCTACGCGCTCATCAACCTCATCGTCGATGTCTCGTACAGCCTGATCGATCCGAGAGTGAGGGTCTCATGAGCACCAACGCGCTCCCGCCCGCCCCCGGCGACGGACCCGCCACCGCCGTCGCCGAGCACGACGTGCTCGAGGCCCGCGCCGGCGGTGGATTCTGGCACGACGTGTTCGCGCGCCTGCGCCGCAACCCGGTGGCCTGGATCGGCGCCGCCATCGTGCTGGCCTTTCTCCTCGTGGCGATCCTCGCGCCCTGGCTCGCGCCCTACCCCGAGACGGCCCTCCCCGGCGCGCGGGAGGTCACCCCGACCCACATCCCCGGTCCCGGCGAGATCGCCGGCTTCCCGCTCGGTCTCGACCGCTTCGGCGGCGACGTCCTGTCGAAGCTCATCTGGGGCGCGCGGGCCTCGCTGCTCATCGGCGTCATCTCGACCGCGTTCGGTCTCGCCGGCGGCATGCTCCTCGGCCTGATCGCCGGCATGTTCGGGGGCTGGGTCGACACGGTCGTCATGCGGTTCGTCGACATCCTCCTGTCGGTCCCCAACCTGCTGCTCGCCGTCTCGATCGCGGCGATCCTCGGTCAGTCGCAGCTCGCGATCATGATCGCCATCGGAGCCTCGCAGGTGCCGATCTTCGCGCGCCTCCTGCGGGCGTCGATGCTGCAGCAGCGCAGCGCCGACTACATCCTCTCGGCGCAGACCCTCGGGCTCGGGCGCGGCAAGATCACGATGAGCCACGTGCTGCCCAACAGCCTCGGCCCCGTCATCGTCCAGGGGACGCTCACCCTCGCCACCGCCGTCATCGACGCCGCGGCGCTGTCGTTCCTCGGCCTCGGCGGCGGGGGAGCGGCCACCGCCGAGTGGGGCCGCATGCTCACCTACGCGCAGAACGAGCTCGCGATCGCGCCGTGGCTCGCGTTCCTCCCGGGCCTGTGCATCATGATCACCGCGCTCGGCTTCACGCTGCTCGGCGAATCGCTGCGCGAGGCCATGGACCCGCGCACCCGCGCGCGCTGACCCGGCCCGCTGACCCGGCGCGCCGCCCCGGCCCTGCGATACACCTGCAGGACCGGTGGGGCTGGTGTCGCCTCACCGGTCTCCGCCGGCTGCACCAGCCCCACCGGTCCGACGGCTGTATCGCCGCCGGGCGCGGCTGGGAGCCGGCGGCGCGTCAGGACGCGCCGGCTCAGGAGGCGATGTCGAGCTCGTTGCCCGGGATCGACGACAGCAGCCGCCGCGTGTACGGGTCGCGCGGGTTGGTGAAGATCTCCTCGCTCGACGCAGCCTCGACGAGGGCGCCGTCCTTCATGACGCAGACGTAGTCCGAGATGAGCCG
Source organism: Microbacterium sp. Yaish 1 (assembly GCF_002245215.1). GTDB lineage: Bacteria > Actinomycetota > Actinomycetes > Actinomycetales > Microbacteriaceae > Microbacterium. Next base: position 1,057,400 of record NZ_NPMR01000001.1, on the reverse strand, counting down.
CACCACGGCGAGGTCGTGCGAGATGAAGAGGTAGCTCAGCCCGTACTCGCCCTGCAGGTCGCGCAGCAGCGTGAGGATCTGGTCCTGCACGAGCACGTCCAGCGCCGACACCGGCTCGTCGCAGACGATCAGCTCGGGGTTCAGCGCGAGGGCACGCGCGATCGCGACGCGCTGACGCTGACCGCCCGAGAGCTCGGAGGGGTACCGGCGCAGCATCGTCTGCGGCAGGGCGACGTCGTCGAGCAGCTTCCGCACGCGGGTAGCGCGATCCTTCGCGGTGCCGCGCTTGTAGAACTCCAGCGGCTCGGCGATGATCCGCTCGATCGTGAACATGGGGTTCAGCGACGAGTACGGGTCCTGGAAGATCGGCTGCACCTTCTGCCGGAACTCGCGCAGCTGCGCACCCTTCAGCCCCGCGACATCCTGCCCCTCGAACCGGATCGTGCCCGACGTCGGCTCGATCACCTTCAGCAGCATCCGGGCCGTCGTCGTCTTGCCCGATCCCGACTCGCCCACGATCGCGACCGTCTCACCCCGCGGGATGGACAGCGAGACGTCGCTGACGGCGGCGAAGTCGTCCTTGCGTCCGCGGATCTTGTACAGCTTCGTGAGGTTCTCGATCTCGACGATGTTGTCGCGCGGTGCCGGCTCGGCCGGTGCCTGCGCTGCGGGGGAGCCGGATGCCGCGGGGGTGGTGACCGCGGTGGGCGGCGTCGTCGCCCGGTAGGCCTCCGGCCGCAGGCGCACCGCCGCGACCGACGGGGCCGCCTTGACGAGAGCCTGCGTGTAGGGCTGCTGCGGATCTTCCAGGATCTGGCGGGCCGGGCCCTGCTCGACGATCCGGCCGCGATGCATGACGACGACGCGGGCGGCCCGCTCGGCGGCGAGGCCGAGGTCGTGGGTGATGAGCAGCACCGATGTGCCCAGCTCGCCCGTCATCCGGCCGAGCTGATCGAGGATCGTCTTCTGCACCGTCACATCGAGGGCGCTCGTCGGCTCGTCGGCGATGAGCAGCCGCGGGTTGCACGCCAGCCCGATCGCGATGAGCGCGCGCTGCCGCATCCCGCCCGAGAACTCGTGCGGGTACTGCTTCGCGCGCTCCGCGGCATCCGGAAGGCCGGCCGCCGCGAGGGTCTCGATGACCTTGGCGTCGACGTCCTTCGAGGTCGCGAGTCCGTGCGCGAGCAGGGTCTCGGCGACCTGCGTGCCGATCTTCGAGACGGGGTTGAGGTTGGACATCGGGTCCTGCGGCACGAGTCCGATCGACCCGCCGCGGATGCGGCGCAGCGTGCTCTCCGGTGCGCCTACGAGTTCTTCGCCGTCGAGGCGGATGCTGCCGCGCACGACGCGTCCGTTTCCCGGGAGGAGTCCGATCACCGCCATCGCGGTCGTCGACTTGCCCGAGCCGGATTCGCCGACGATCGCGACCGTCTCGCCCGCTGAGATCTCGAGGTCGACGCCTTCGACCGCGTGCACCGGGCCCTCGAGCGTGCGGAAGTCGACGGCCATGTCGCTCACCCGCAGCAGGGGAGTGGAGGAGTCTGCCATTGGCCCATCCTGCCCGCCCGCGGCGCCCAGCGCACCGTGTCGGGCCCACCCGTTACATCGACGTAACGCCGGCCCGTCGTGTCGCGGATGGGCGCGCTCGTGCCGTGGACAGGCTGAGCGGCCTCCCGACCCCGCCGACGAGGCCCGCGGGGACGGGGCAGCCTGCGGGCGGGACGGGGAGCCGGCCGGACTGAGCCGCGCCGCGGGTCGGGTGACCGGTGGCCGCCGTGCCGTGGACAGGCTGAGCGGCTTCGGGAGCCCGTCGACGGGGTCTGTGCGGGCGCTCAGCCTGTCGACGGCACAGAACGACGAGAACGGGCGCGGCGTGGCGCGGCGTGGCGGCAGGGCATGGCGGGATGTGGACGGAAACGAGAGCGCGGGCCTCGGGGCGAAACGGCGGGTGCGCGACGTCGAGCCACCTGTGCCGAAAACAGGCTGTGCCGCCTGAGGAGGCGACCGAGACGATGCCGTGCGGCATCTGGCCTGCTCACGGCCCGCCTCGCGCCCCCGCTCGGCTCCGACACGGCGCGCCTTGCTCGGCTCCGCGACGGCCAGCCCGTGCATCCCCACCCCACCCCGTAGGGGCACGGCCGGACGAGCGCGGGCTAGCGTTGACGCATGGACCTCAACGCGGATCTGGGCGAGACGGTCGACGGTCTCCCGACGGCCGACGACACCGCGATGTTCGCCCTCGTGTCGAGCGCGTCGATCGCCTGCGGCGGTCATGCCGGCGACGCGGCGTCGATGCGCACGGCCGTGGCCGGAGCGGCGGCCGCCCGGGTCGCGGTCGGCGCCCACCCTTCCTATCTCGACCGCGCCGGTTTCGGCCGGGTGCGGGTCGCCGTCGAGCCCGACGAGCTGCGGGCACAGGTGCTCGATCAGCTGCGCGCGCTCGCCGCCGCGGGCGCCGACGTGCGCTACGTCAAGCCGCATGGCGCGCTGTATCACGCCGCGACCGAGGATGCCGCGACCGCGCGCGCCGTCGCGGCCGCCGTCGCCGACCTGTCGGCCGAGCTCGGCCGCGAGCTTCCGATCCTGGGTCTCGGCGGGGCGATCGAGGGGGCGGCGTCGGATGCCGGGCTGCCGTTCCATCTCGAGGCGTTCCTCGACCGCGGCTACCGGGCAGACGGATCCCTCGTGCCGCGCGGGGCTCCCGGGGCGCTGCTCGAGGATCCGGACGCGGTCGCCGAGCGCGCGCTGCGCCTGGCGACGGAGGGAGTCGTGATCGCGGTCTCGGGCGAGGCGGTCCGCAGCGCGGCGGCCTCGCTGTGCGTGCACGGCGACTCGCCCGGTGCCGTCGCGATGGCTCGCGCCGTGCGGTCGGCGCTCGACGCCGCCGGGATCGAGGTGCGCTCGCCGTGGTGACGACCGCACCTGTCGCGCCGGTCGGTGCGCCGCGACCCGGGCGCCGATGCGGCGCCGACCCGGGGATGCCGGCATGAGGATGCTGCCGATGGGCTCCGACGCGGTGCTCGTGGAGGTGACCGACCTGGCCGAGGCGATGGCCCTGCACGCTCGGCTGGCCGCCGCGCCGCCGCCGGGGGTCATCGACATCGTTCCCGCGGCCGCGACGGTGCTCGTCCGTGTCGATGCCGCGGTGCTGCCCCTGGCGACCGCTCGTGCGTGGATCTCTTCCGCCGCGACGCGCCCGGCGCCGACGACATCCGCCCCCGCCGCGGTGACGCTGCCGATCCGCTACGACGGCGCCGACCTCGACGAACTGGCCGCCGCGCTCGGCGCCAGTCGCGAGGCGCTGGTCGCGCGCCACGCCGGCACCGAGTGGACGGTCGCGTTCACGGGCTTCGCGCCCGGGTTCGGGTATCTCGTCGGAGCGGGGTGGGGCCTCGACGTCCCGCGCCGCGCGTCGCCGCGCACGCGGGTCCCCGCCGGCTCGGTCGGTCTGGCCGGCGTCTTCTCGGGGGCCTACCCGCGCGAGACCCCGGGAGGCTGGCAGCTCATCGGCACGACGGATGCGCCGCTGTTCGACCCGCACGCCGATCGCCCCGCGCTGCTCGTCCCGGGTGCCGTCGTGCGTTTCGACCCGTCGCGCAGCCGTGTGCGCGGATCGGATGCCGCGCCGCGGGTGGCTCCGGATCCCACGACCCCCACGGCCTCGGCGACTCCCGCGCCCGCCCGCGGCATCCGCGTCATCGCGCCGGGCCTGCAGGCGACGTTCCAGGATGCCGGCCGGCCGGGGCGCGCTGCCGACGGCATCGGTGCCGCGGGCGCCGCCGATCCCGCCGCGTGGGCGCTGGCGAACCGGCTGCTGGGCAACCGTGACGGGGCGGCGGCGATCGAGGTCGCCGTCGGCGGGTTCCGGGCCGTGGCGGAGCGGGATCTGACGGTGGTCGTGACCGGGGCGTGGGCGCCGGTCGAGATCGACGGACGCATCGGCGACCCCTTCGTCCCGCACGTCTGGCCGGCGGGCACGGAGCTGCACCTCGGCGGATTCCTCGCCGGAGCGCGGGCTTACCTGGCGGTGCGCGGCGGCTGGGACGTCGCCCCGGTGCTCGGGTCGCGCTCGACAGACACGCTCTCGGGGCTCGGCCCGGCGCAGCTGCGGGCGGGCGACGTCATCCCGGTCGGCGACGACGTCGCGGGGCCCGTGCCCGTTCTGCCGCTGCACCCGTGGGGTCCGCCGCCCGCGGGCACGGATGCCGTTCCCCTCGACATCCCGTTCACGTTCGGTCCGCGCGCCGACTGGCTCACCCCCGAATCGATCCGCCTCCTCGCCGGCGAGACCTGGGTGGTCTCGGCGGCTGCGGATCGGGTCGGCATCCGGCTCGACGGGCCGCGGCTCGAACGCTCCCGAGCCGAGGAGCTGGCCAGCGAGGGCACGGTGCCGGGGGCGATCCAGGTGCCGCCCGCGGGGCACCCCGTCGTGTTCGGTCCGGATGCGCCCGTGACGGGCGGATACCCCGTCGTGGGCGTCGTGACCGCGGCGGGGCGGAGCCGGCTCGCGCAGGCTCGCCCCGGCGATCGCGTGCGGCTGCGTCCGACGGTCCGGGGCGCGTCTGACGCTCAGCGAGGCTGATCCGTCAAGGGGGAGAACTCCCCGTGTCAAGACCGCGTGCGGATGCGGCGGGTCCCCTAGCGTCGATGCCATGACTCGCACCAAGACCACCACATCCGCCGCGCTGCTCGTCTCCGCGGCTCTTCTCCTCGCCGGATGCGGCGGGCAGGCGGGCGACACCGCGGCGTCGGGGGACGCCGGCGCATCGTCCGCCCCGTCGTCGTCGTCGTCCGCTCCCGCAGCCAGCGCTCCCGATGTCGCGCCGGCCTCCGGCGAGATGATCACGGGCACCGGCTACAGCTTCTCGGTTCCCGAGGGATGGGCGATCCCCGAGCAGGAGCTCCCCGGCATGGAGCAGGTCGACGTGTTCGTCGCCGATCTCTCCGACCCCTCCGCGACCTTCGCCGACAACGTCAACGTCGTGCTCTCGCCCGCGCCGCAGGCGATCTCCGCCGACGACGTCGAGAAGTACGGTGTCGAGGAGCTCGAGGGGCAGGCCGGCGCGACCGACGTCACCGTCCAGGAGCGCACCTCGATCGCCGGCGGCGAATCGGCTCACATCACGGCATCCGTCACGCAGCAGGACGTCACCTACAACGTCGACCAGTTCTACCCCTCGCACGACGACCAGACCTACGTCGTGACCTTCTCGTTCAGCCCGGACGTCTCGGAGGCCGACCGTGCGGCCGTCTACGACGCCGTCCTCGCCTCGTGGGCGTGGGCCTGATCCTCACTCCCGCAACGCGCCGTCCGCTCCCGCAGCGGGCGGCGCGTTCGCGTGTCAAGGGGAGTGCCGGCGCGGCGGATTCGCCTACCGTGTGAGGCATGATGCGCTCCCGGATCGCTCCGATCGCCGCCGCGCTCGTCTCGGCGGCGCTGCTCCTCGTGGCGTGCGACGCGCGGCCGGCGGGCGGATCCGGCGAGCCCTCGGTCTCGGGCTCGGCGCCGGCGAGTCCGGCGCCCACGAGCAGCGCGTCGGCCGACGCCGGTCCCGGTGAGACCGTGCGGGGGAGCGGGTACAGCTTCACCGTCCCCGCGGGGTGGTCGATCCCCTCGCAGGACCCGACGGACGGCCAGGTCGACGTCTTCGTGTCGGAGTCCGCGGATGCCGACAGCCGCTACATCAGCGTCGTCGTCTCGCCCGGCGTCATCACCGCCGCCGACGTCGAGGCGGACGGGGCGGCGAGCCTCGAGGCGGTCGGGGCCACCGACGTCTCGCTGGAGGATCGCGTCGACATCGCCGGGAGCGAGTCGGCGCACCTCGTGGCGACCCTCGCCCAGGACGGTGCGGAGACGGTGATCGATCAGTACTACGCCACGCGCGACGAACAGACGTTCGTCATCACCTTCGCTTCGCCGGCCGACACGAGCGATGACGACCGCCGTCGCCTCGCCGAGACCGTGCTCTCGAGCTGGGCGTGGGAGTGATCGCGCCGCCGGGTGGCGCGCATTTATACCGCAGCATCCGGGGGTCGTCAAGGATTGTGCTGGACATGGCGCGTCGCGGCGCCTATAGTTGGTAGTTGCGCTCCCGTCCCCTTGCCCTCATATGGTGGTCGGCTTGTGCTCTGCGCGATTCCGCCCCGTCGTACGGCGTGAGACGCGCGAGCTCGGACCGGGAGCACTCCACCTGACGACAAGGAACCGGCCCCACCCGGGCCACGGAGGTAATCCCCTTGGCTGCTGCGAGCAACGCATCCACCACCACCCCCAAGAACGGTCGCGGCGCTTCCCGCCTCTCGTTCGCGAAGATCTCCGACAAGCTGACGGTCCCCGACCTGCTGGCGCTGCAGACGGAGTCTTTCGACTGGCTCGTCGGCAACGACGCCTGGAAGGCCCGCCTCGCCGAGGCGCAGGCCGCCGGCCGCACCGACGTCGCCCTCCAGAGCGGCCTCGAGGAGATCTTCGAGGAGATCTCGCCCATCGAGGACCTCGGCGAGACGATGCAGCTGTCGTTCACCAACCCTTACCTCGAGCCCGAGAAGTACTCCATCGAGGAGTGCAAGGAGCGCGGCAAGACCTACGCGGCCCCGCTCTACGTCGAGGCCGAGTTCATGAACCACCTCACCGGTGAGATCAAGACCCAGACGGTCTTCATGGGCGACTTCCCGCTCCAGACCGGCAAGGGCACCTTCATCATCAACGGCACCGAGCGCGTCGTCGTGTCGCAGCTCGTGCGTTCGCCCGGTGTCTACTTCGACAAGACGCCCGACAAGACCTCCGACAAGGACATCGTCTCGGCGCGCGTCATCCCCTCGCGCGGTGCGTGGCTCGAGTTCGAGATCGACAAGCGCGACCAGGTCGGCGTCCGCATCGACCGCAAGCGCAAGCAGTCGGTCACCGTCTTCCTCAAGGCCCTGGGCCTGACCAGCGAAGACATCATGGCCGAGTTCGCCGGGTACGACTCGATCGAGGAGACCCTCGCGAAGGACACGATCCTCACCAAGGAGGACGCGCTCCGCGACATCTACCGCAAGCTCCGTCCGGGCGAGCAGGTCGCCGCCGAGGCAGCCCGCGCGCTCCTCGACAACTTCTACTTCAACGCCAAGCGCTACGACCTCGCCAAGGTCGGCCGCTACAAGATCAACCAGAAGCTGGGTCTCGACACCCCGATCGAGGAGTCGGTGCTCACCGTCGCCGACATCGTCGCGACCATCAAGTACCTGGTTCGCCTGCACCGCGGCGACGCCACCTTCGAGGGCGTCCGCGACGGCAAGCCCGCCGAGATCCGCCTCGACACCGACGACATCGACAACTTCGGCAACCGTCGTATCCGCGCCGTCGGCGAGCTCATCCAGAACCAGGTCCGCACGGGTCTGTCGCGCATGGAGCGCGTCGTCCGCGAGCGCATGACCACGCAGGACATCGAGGCGATCACGCCGCAGACCCTGATCAACGTGCGCCCCGTCGTCGCCGCGATCAAGGAGTTCTTCGGAACCTCGCAGCTGTCGCAGTTCATGGACCAGAACAACCCGCTCGCAGGTCTGACCCACAAGCGCCGCCTGTCGGCGCTCGGCCCCGGCGGTCTGTCGCGTGAGCGCGCCGGCGTCGAGGTCCGCGACGTCCACCCCTCGCACTACGGCCGCATGTGCCCGATCGAGACGCCGGAAGGCCCGAACATCGGTCTGATCGGCTCGCTCGCCTCGTTCGCGCGCATCAACGCGTTCGGCTTCATCGAGACCCCGTACCGTCGCGTCGTCGACGGCAAGGTCACCGACGAGATCGACTACCTCACCGCCAGCGAGGAGAACGACTACGTCGTCGCGCAGGCCGGTGTCGAGCTCAACAAGGACGGCTCGTTCGTGGCCGACCGCGTCCTCGCCCGTCGCGGCAAGGGCGGCGAGGTCGACCTCTTCCCGAACGAGGAGATCGGCTACATGGACGTCTCGCCGCGCCAGATGGTGTCGGTGGCGACCTCGCTCATCCCCTTCCTCGAGCACGACGACGCGAACCGCGCCCTCATGGGTGCGAACATGCAGCGTCAGGCCGTGCCGCTGCTGCGCAGCGACTCGCCGCTGGTCGGAACCGGTATGGAGGGCTACGCCGCGATCGACGCCGGCGACGTCATCACCGCGCAGAAGGCCGGTGTCGTCTCCGAGGTCTCGGCCGACGTCGTCACGGTGCAGCTCGACGAGGGCGGCACGCAGGACTACTTCCTCCGCAAGTTCGACCGTTCGAACCAGGGCACGTCGTACAACCAGCGCGTCGTGGTCTCGGCCGGTGAGCGTGTCGAGGTCGGCGAGGTCATCGCCGACGGTCCCGCCACGGAGAACGGCGAGCTCGCGCTCGGCAAGAACCTCCTCGTCGCGTTCATGACGTGGGAGGGCCACAACTTCGAGGACGCGATCATCCTCAGCCAGGAGCTCGTGAAGAACGACACGCTCTCCTCGATCCACATCGAGGAGTACGAGGTCGACGCCCGCGACACCAAGCTCGGCAAGGAGGAGATCACCCGTGACCTCCCCAACGTCGCGCCCGACCTGCTGAAGGACCTCGACGAGCGCGGCATCATCCGCATCGGCGCCGAGGTCCGCCCCGGCGACATCCTCGTCGGCAAGGTCACGCCCAAGGGCGAGACCGAGCTGTCGGCCGAGGAGCGCCTGCTCCGCGCGATCTTCAACGAGAAGAGCCGCGAGGTCCGCGACACGTCGCTGAAGGTGCCTCACGGTGAGCAGGGCACGATCATCGCGGTCAAGGAGTTCAACGCCGAGGACGGCGACGACGAGCTCGGCTCGGGCGTCAACCGCCGCGTCGTGGTCTACATCGCCCAGAAGCGCAAGATCACCGAGGGCGACAAGCTCGCCGGACGCCACGGCAACAAGGGTGTCATCGCGAAGATCCTCCCCGTCGAGGACATGCCCTTCCTCGCCGACGGCACGCCGGTCGACGTCGTGCTGAACCCGCTCGGAATCCCGGGTCGAATGAACTTCGGCCAGGTCCTCGAGCTGCACCTCGGCTGGATCGCCGCGCAGGGCTGGAAGGTCGAGGGCAACCCCGAGTGGGCCGAGCGCCTGCCCGAGATCGCCCGCGAGGCCGCTCCCGGCACGAAGGTCGCGACCCCCGTGTTCGACGGCGCCTTCGAGTCTGAGATCGCCGGGCTCCTCGACTCGACGAACCTCACCCGCGACGGTGAGCGTCTCATCGACTCCTCGGGCAAGACGAAGCTGTTCGACGGTCGCTCCGGCGAGCCGTTCCCGGCTCCGATCTCGGTCGGCTACATGTACATCCTGAAGCTCCACCACCTCGTCGACGACAAGATCCACGCGCGCTCGACGGGCCCGTACTCGATGATCACCCAGCAGCCGCTCGGTGGTAAGGCGCAGTTCGGTGGCCAGCGCTTCGGTGAGATGGAGGTGTGGGCCCTCGAGGCCTACGGCGCCGCGTACGCCCTCCAGGAGCTCCTGACGATCAAGTCCGACGACATCGTCGGTCGCGTGAAGGTCTACGAGGCCATCGTCAAGGGCGAGAACATCCAGGAGCCCGGCATCCCCGAGTCGTTCAAGGTGCTCATGAAGGAGATGCAGTCGCTCTGCCTGAACGTCGAGGTCCTCTCGGCCGACGGCACCGAGGTCAACCTCCGCGACACCGATGACGAGGCCTTCCGCGCAGCGGAGGAGCTCGGCATCAACATCTCCAGCCGCTTCGAGTCCTCGTCGATCGACGAGATCTGATCCGGCCAGGCAACGAACAGAATTCCGACACAGGAGAATCAGTGCTCGAGTCACACACCTTCGATCAGCTTCGCATCGGCCTGGCCACTGCTGACGACATCCGTCGTTGGTCCTTCGGCGAGGTCAAGAAGCCCGAAACCATCAACTACCGCACGCTCAAGCCCGAGAAGGACGGCCTCTTCGGCGAGCAGATCTTCGGCCCCTCCCGCGACTGGGAGTGCGCCTGCGGAAAGTACAAGCGCGTCCGCTTCAAGGGCATCGTCTGCGAGCGCTGCGGCGTCGAGGTCACCAAGTCCTCGGTCCGTCGTGAGCGCATGGGCCACATCGAGCTCGCCGCTCCGGTGACCCACATCTGGTACTTCAAGGGCGTACCCTCGCGCCTCGGGTACCTGCTCGACATGGCGCCGAAGGACCTCGAGAAGGTCATCTACTTCGCCGCGTACATGGTCATCTCGGTCGATGAGGATGCGCGTCACCGCGACCTCCCCACGCACGAGAACAACCTCCGCCTCGAGATCAAGAACCTCGGCGACCGCCGTGACGCCCGCGTGGCGTCGCGTCTGGCCAAGCTGGAGGAGGAGCTCGCGACCCTCGAGGCCGACGGCGCCAAGGCCGACCAGAAGAAGAAGGCCAAGGACTCCGCCGAGAAGGACATGGCGACGGTCCGCAAGAACTTCGACGAGCAGATCTCGCGCCTCGAGCGGGTGTGGGAGGAGTTCCGCTCGCTCGAGGTCGGCCAGCTCAAGCAGGAGGACGACGTCTTCCACGAGCTGCAGGACCGCTTCGGTCAGTACTTCGAGGCCTACATGGGCGCCGAGGGCATCCAGCGCCGCCTCGCGTCGTTCGACCTGGCCGCCGAGGCCGACTCGCTGCACCTGCAGATCTCCGAGGGCAAGGGCCAGCGCAAGATCCGTGCGATCAAGCGCCTGAAGGTCGTCAACTCGTTCCTGCAGACCGGCATGTCGCCGGCCTCGATGGTGCTCGACGTCGTCCCGGTGATCCCGCCGGAGCTTCGTCCGATGGTCCAGCTCGACGGTGGCCGCTTCGCGACCTCCGACCTCAACGACCTGTACCGCCGCGTGATCAACCGCAACAACCGTCTGCGTCGTCTGATCGACCTCGGGGCTCCCGAGATCATCGTCAACAACGAGAAGCGGATGCTGCAGGAGGCCGTCGACGCGCTGTTCGACAACGGCCGTCGCGGTCGCCCCGTCACCGGTACCGGCAACCGGGCGCTGAAGTCCCTGTCCGACATGCTCAAGGGAAAGCAGGGACGTTTCCGTCAGAACCTGCTCGGAAAGCGCGTCGACTACTCGGGTCGTTCGGTCATCATCGTCGGACCCCAGCTGAAGCTGCACCAGTGCGGTCTGCCCAAGCAGATGGCTCTCGAGCTCTTCAAGCCGTTCGTCATCAAGCGCCTGATCGACCTCGGTCACTCGCAGAACATCAAGGCGGCCAAGCGCGCCGTCGAGCGCACGCGTCCCGAGGTCTGGGATGTGCTCGAGGAGATCATCCGCGAGCGCCCCGTGCTGCTCAACCGTGCACCCACCCTGCACCGCCTGGGCATCCAGGCCTTCGAGCCCCAGCTCGTCGAGGGCAAGGCGATCCAGCTGCACCCGCTCGTGTGCGCCGCGTTCAACGCGGACTTCGACGGTGACCAGATGGCCGTCCACCTGCCGCTCTCGGTCGAGGCTCAGGCCGAGGCCCGCATCCTGATGCTCGCGTCGAACAACATCCTCAAGCCCTCGGACGGCCGTCCGGTCACCCTGCCCTCGCAGGACATGATCATCGGTCTGCACCACCTGACCACGGTCATCGAGGGTGCCAAGGGCGAGGGCCGCGTGTTCGGCTCGGTCGGCGAGGCGATCCTGGCGAAGGACGAGGGCACCCTCGACCTGCAGGCCAAGGTCCGCATCCGCATCCCCGGTCTCGCGTTCCTCGAGGGCGACGCCCCCGAGGGCTACGAGCGCCACGGTCTGGTCGACGCTTCGCTCGGACAGGCGATCTTCAACGACACCCTGCCCAAGGGCTACCCGTTCGTCCGCGAGCAGGCCGACAAGGGCAAGCTGTCGCAGATCGTCAACAAGCTGGCCGAGGAGTACCCGAAGACCGAGGTCGCGGCATCCCTCGACCGGATCAAGGACGCCGGCTTCCACTGGGCGACCCGTTCGGGCGTCACCGTGGCGCTCAGCGACGTCCTGACGCCGCCGAACAAGGCCGAGATCATCTCGAAGTACGAGAAGCTCGCGTCGAAGGTCCAGGGCCAGTTCGAGAAGGGTCTCGTGACCGACGCCGAGCGTCGCCAGGAGCAGATCAAGATCTGGACCGAGGCGACCGACGAGGTCCAGGCCGCCATGAAGGCGAACTTCCCCGCCGAGAACACCATCAACCGCATGGTCTCGTCGGGCGCCCGTGGTAACTGGCTGCAGATCCGTAACATCGCCGGTATCCGAGGCCTGGTCAACAACACCAAGGGTGAGATCATGCCGCGTCCGATCATCTCCTCGTACCGCGAGGGGCTGTCGGTGGCGGAGTACTTCACCGCGACGCACGGTGCCCGTAAGGGTCTGGCCGACACGGCCCTGCGTACCGCCGACTCGGGTTACCTGACCCGTCGTCTGGTGGACGTCTCGCAGGACGTCATCATCCGCGAGGACGACTGCGGCACCTCGAAGGGCCTCGAGCTCCCGATCGCCGCAGCCGGTGCCGACGGCGCCCTCATCAAGGACGCGAACGTCGAGAACTCGGTGTTCGCGCGTACCCTGGCGGCCGACGCCGTCTCGCCCTCGGGCGAGGTGCTGGCCGCGGCCGGCGACGACGTGGGCGACGTGCTGATCAACAAGCTCGTCGAGGGCGGGGTGACCTCCATCAAGGTCCGCTCGGTCCTGACCTGCGACTCCGCCGTCGGCGTCTGCGCGAAGTGCTACGGCCGTTCGCTGGCCACCGGCAAGATCGTCGACATCGGCGAGGCGGTCGGCATCATCGCCGCCCAGTCGATCGGTGAGCCCGGTACCCAGCTGACGATGCGTACCTTCCACACCGGTGGTTCGGCTTCGGCCGACGACATCACGCAGGGTCTGCCCCGCGTGCAGGAGCTCTTCGAGGCCCGTACCCCCAAGGGTGCGTCCCCGATCTCCGAGGTCACCGGCCGCGTGACGATCGACGAGACCGAGAAGTCGAAGAAGATCATCATCACGCCCGACAACGGCGACGAGCCCGTGGTCTACCCGGTCCTCAAGCGTGCGACCCTCCTCGTCGAGGACGGCCAGCACGTCGAGGTCGGCGACCCGCTTCAGGTCGGCACGCTCGACCCGAAGGACATCATGCGCGTGCAGGGTGCCCGCGAGGTGCAGAAGTACCTCGTCGGCGGCGTGCAGGGCGTCTACCGCTCGCAGGGTGTGCCGATCCATGACAAGCACATCGAGGTCATCGTCCGTCAGATGCTGCGGAAGGTCACCGTGGTCGACCACGGCGACACGACGCTGCTGCCGGGTGAGCTGGTGGACTTCAAGCGCTACCAGCAGATCAACCGCGAGGCGGTCGGCGAGGGCAAGCGCCCCGCGTCGGGTCGTCCCGAGCTGATGGGTATCACGAAGGCGTCGCTCGCGACGGAGTCGTGGCTGTCGGCCGCATCGTTCCAGGAGACCACCCGCGTCCTCACGCAGGCGGCCATGGAGGGCAAGAGCGACCCGCTCGTCGGCCTCAAGGAGAACGTCATCATCGGAAAGCTCATCCCCGCCGGAACGGGCCTTGCGAAGTACCGCAACGTGGCCGTCGAGGCGACGGAGGAGGCGAAGAGCGAGCGGTACCCCAACCGCATCTTCGCGTCGGACGGCGCATACAGCGACGCCGACCTGAGCTACGTCGACTTCGACAGCTTCTCCACCGACGGCGACTTCACCAGCTACAACTGATCGATCGCTGATCCCACGAAGGGCCCCGGGCATGTCCCGGGGCCCTTCGTCGTGTCGGTCGGTCCGAGTCGTCGCCACCGGATTAGCGTGGAGAGGTGGCACGCATCGGGGGTCGGAACGTCGTCTTCGCCTGGATCGTCGGCGTCATCTGCGCCGGCGTGATCGGCGCGCTCGCGGTGTTGACGGTCCCGCTGGTCACGACGGGGATGGGGCTCCTCGGCGGAAGCGCCGGTGCCGGTGGGGCGGCCGCGGCCGACGGGCCCCAGGAGTGCCGTGACCTGTACCCCGAGGCGCTGTGGGTGACCCTGCAGTACTCACCCGGCGCGCAGCTCGAGCAGACCTCGGACGCCCCCGCCTCGACGGCGGTCGCCCTCGTGGAGGCCCTCGCCCCCCAGGTGCGTTTCACGTGCGTCTGGACCTCGGACGCCGGCTCGATCTCGACCACCGTCGGGTCGGTGGGAACGGATGCCGGTTCGATCGCGGCATCCGCTCTGCCCGCTCTGGGATTCACGTGCGACGAGAGCGGCGTGCGAACCCTTTGTTCGCGCACCGACGGCGAACTCGTCGAGACGATCGAGGCGGGGGAGGGGCACTGGGTCTCGACGTCGCAGTCGGCCTGGCATCCCGAGCAGTACGCGAGCCGCGTGGGCAACGCGGTCTTCGCCGCGGACGACTGATCCGGCGCGAGCACCGCGGCCGAGCAACACCTCAGGGAGCGGGGGTGGCGGCCCCCGCGGGCCACAGCGACGCGATGATCCCGGTCGTGTAGCCCTCGGGCGCGAGGTGCGAGAACTGCGTGTCGATCAGCACGCCGTCGCGGAAGAACAGCGTCCGCCCGTCGGTCACGGGGTAACGCGCGTTCTGCCAGGTCTTCTCGCAGCGCACGCCCCCGGCCGGTTCGTAACAGGTGAACCCGATGCCGGTGAGCTCGTTGAAGAAGTCGATCACGGGATTGCGCTCGGCGTAGGCGATCGTGGTCTCGATCTTCGCGGTGTCGGCGGCGGGGTCGGCCCAGACGCAGCGCAGCGATCCGTCTGGCCGGGTACCGCTCTCGCCGAAGCTCGGGTCGTTCAGGGGCACGGCAGTGAGCGCGGCCCGGGCGGGGGCTCCGAGGATGCCGGCGCAGTCGCGCGGCAGCACCGTGGTCGACACGACCGAGCCGGATGCCGCCGGCGGCGGTCCGCCCGCTTCGGCGGAAACGGTCATCGCGGGGGTCGGGGCCGGGGCGTCGCTCGGCGCAGTCGCTTCCGGCGTCGCGGCCGCGCCGGTGCCGGGCTCGGGGGCGCAGCCCGCGAGCAGCGCGACCGCGACGAGCAGGGCGGCGGGCGCGAGGCGGGGGAGGGCGCGCGAGGTCATGGGACGACGATACGTCCGGCCGCCCGGACGGGTGCGCAGACACGTCGGCACGCCTCCCCGGCGCGCCCGCATCGCCGGGATATCCTCGCCTCTGCGGCGGCACCGGCCACCGCGTGAGGAGCACATCGCATGAGCGACCCCAAGTACGGCGAGCCGGTCGACGAGCCGAAGCCGGTGGACGACGTCGTGGGCAGCGCCCGGGCAGGGCTCGCCGACGCCGAGGCGTCGCGCGATGCGGTCTCGGCCGATGACTGGGATGCCGCCTACGCCGGCTCCGGGACTCTGCCCGAGCGGTCCGCGAGCGCCGACGACGCAGAACGACCCGCGGCCGATCGCACGACCTCCGACGCCGATGCCGCCCGGCTCGACGCCGCCGCGCGCGACGAGCGCACCGACACCGTCGGCTCGTCCGCGACCTCCGACAGCTGGAACTCGCCGAGCGAGTGGGACACCCCGCGCGACGGCGACACGACCCCCGCGGATCGCGATGCCGATGCTGCCGCGGCCGGCACCACGGCCGCCGGCACCACGGCCGCCGGTGGCGCCGCGGGCGCAGCCGCCAGCGACACCGCGACGCGGGCCTACCGTGCCGACGACGCCGAGCGCACGAGCACGGTGAGCGCGAGCGAGCCCGTCGCCGAGACCCCGGCGGCTGCAGCTCCGAGCCCGCAGCCGATCTTCGTGCAGGCGCCCGAGGCGCCGACGCCGCGCGGCAACCGCGGCGCGGCCGGGGCCATCGGCCTCCTCGCCGCCATCGCCTTCGCCCTGATCTACCTCGGAGCGGCGCTGGGTATCGACGCCGTCCGCGGCGAGGTCACGACCGCGAACATCGGCGAGCAGGCTCTCGCGGCCGCCACCTCCTGGTGGCTCTGGGTTCCCGTCGTCGTGTTCTTCCTGGCGTTCTGGATCCTGGGCGCCTTCATCAACCGCGGCCGCTGGGGCCTCTGGGTCCTGCTCGGCCTCCTGGTGGGTCTGGCGTCCTATGCCGGACACATCGCGGGACAGCTCTTCCAGGCGCCCTTCTGGACGATCGCGCCGAGCCAGGCGCTCACGATCGTGGGTGAGCAGGCCTTCGCTCCGCTGGCGCTCGTCGCACTGGTCGCCGGCCGCGAGCTGACGATCTGGTTCGGCGCCTGGGTCGCCGCCCGCGGTCGTCGGGTCACCGAGCTCAACGCCGAGGCGCAGCGCGAGTACGAGCGCACGCTCGAGGCGGGACCGCAGCTGCACCGCTACTGATGACCACTGCCTCCGGCGGAATGCGCCCCGGGCTCGCCACCGCTTTCGCGGTCGTGGGCTTCGGGGCGCTCGCCATCTGCGGCTTGGGCATCCTGAGCCTGGTGACCGGTCAGGACGTCGTCGCGGTCCGCGGGCTCGGGCCGATCCCCGGCGCCGTCGGCTTCGCCGCAGCCGTCGTCGCGATCGCGCTCACGCTGACCGTCGCGCTGCGGGCGCCGCATCCGTCGTATGCCATCTCCGTCCTCACGGGGGTCATCGCGCTGCTGTCGTACCTCGCGGGCCTGGTCGCGTCCGCGCTGGTCGTGGGGGTCGACCCGGCTCGTGCCCTCGCCGCCGCCGGCGGGTTCGCGGTGTCGTGGTTCGGGATGCTGCTCGTCGCCGCGGCGGCCATATCGGGATGGTCGGCCGTCGCGCTGGTGCGGACGCGGGCGACGCCGCCGCGGTGGGCCTGGGAACGCGACGAGGACGAATGACGCGAAATCCCCGCGCCACCGGCCGGGATCGGCGACAATAGCCCCGTGGAGCGGTCGCTCGAGACCCAGGTCAGCCAGGCGGTGGATGCCTGGCTGCGCTGGCTGCCGCGCTGGCAGCCGGCGACCCACCGAGGGCGGGTCGCTCCCTGTCGTCGATGCATCGGCTCGCCCGTCCTGTCTGCGGTGGGACTCGGATCGGACGTGCCGCATGGCGTGCAGCACGGCCTGTCGACGCGGATGAAGGCGATTGTGGATGCCGCCGTCGCCGAGTACACCTCGCGGAACCTGCCGATGCTGCAGGCCGAGCTCGACCAGCAGGCCGCGCGCAACCGGGCACGGAGCTACCGTCCCGCCGAGGGGCTCGAGCCCGAGTTCGAGGGGTTGCCCCTCGACCCCGAGCCGGTGGCCGGGGCGCCTTTCCTGTTCACGATCTCGGGGCTCGCGCAGGAATCCGACGACGCCGTGCCCGAGCTCCCGCCGCTCAGCAGCGAGGCGAAGGCCGCCCTGCGTCAGGAGGTCGGTCTCGCCGACGACTACGCCAACATGATCGGGCGCGAGGTCTGCGCCGTGCTCCTGCACCACCGGCTGCGCGTGCAGGCGGCCGTGGCGCAGCACGTCGAACCGCAGATCGAGGCCATGCTCGCCGAGCTCACCCGATCGCTCGACGCCCCCTTCGAACCCGGTGCCGAACGCGGAGGCGACTCGTGACGACGGTGACCGGCCCGCGCGGGCTCTATCGTGGGATGCGATGACCACCTCCGGCAACGAATCGCTCCTCATCCTCCTCGTCGTGCTCTCGACGGTGCTGGGTGCGGTCCTGTACGTCTGGACGGCGCTGGCGCTGGCCGGCCTGTTCCGCAAGACCGACGAGGAGCCGTGGCAGGGATGGGTGCCCGTGCTGAACATCGCGGTCGTGCTGCGCATCGCCGGTTTCAGCCCGTGGCTCGTCCTCATCGGTCTCGTCCCCGTCGCCGGCCCGGTCGTGGTCTACGTGCTGCTGGTGATGGCCGCGCACCGCATCGGTCGCGGCTTCGGCGTCGGCCCCGGTATGACGGTGCTGGCCGCCCTGCTCTTCGTCGTGTGGGCGAGCATCCTGGGGCTGGGGCCCGCGCGCTGGCGAGAGGAGCGCACCGCCGAGGTGGCGCCCCCGCCGTGGGTCTTCACACCGCCGCTGTCCGACTCCGATCAGCAGGACGACCCGGTTCTCGGAGTGCGGCGCACCCCGGAACCCGCGGCGCCCCCGACCCTGGCCACCCCGACGCTGTCCGCGCGCCACTTCAGCCCCGAACCGCTCGCCGCCAGCGGTGAAGCCGCTCCCGAACGCGAGCCGGAGCCGACCGACCTGCAGCCCTCGCCGTGGGCCCCGCCGTCGCCGTTCGCCCCCACTGAGGCGCCTGCCGCCGGCGCGCCTGCCGCTGCCGCGCCCGCCGCGGACGAGTCTGCCGCCCACGAGCGCGCCACGCACGACGCCGGCCTGTCTGCCGCCGCGGCATCAGACGCTCCGGCGCCGGCATCCGTCGCCGCCGATGCCGACCCCGTCGCCGCGCTCTTCGCCCCGGCCGCCGAGCAGGCCGCACCCGCGCCCGCGGCGGCTGCTGAGACCGCGCCGCTGGCCGAGCCGGTCGCGCCGGCCGCGCCCTCGGCGATCTCGTCGCAGCCGCAGGCGCCGGCGCCTGCGCAGCCCGAGGCCCGGCCGGCGTTCTCCGAGCCAGCGCCGCGCGAAGCGCGCGAGCCGATCCTCCGCGACCCCGCGCCGGCCGCGGAGACCCGCGCGGACGCCGACAGCGCCGGAGCGGTCGAGGAGGCCGACGACGACGGCTCGGACGACGCCCGCTGGCCGTCCGAGATCGACGACGTCTCGGCGATCTCGCCGTCGCCGTTCCCCTCGCGCGCCGCATCCGATCGCCCGGGGGTCATCCCCTCGTTCGCCGACCCGGATTCCGCCGCAGGGGTGGGGGCGGGACGCCGGACGTGGGATGCCGTGCCCGCGACCCCGATCGCCCGTCGGGCCTTCGCGCGGACTCCCGACGAGTTCCCGGAGCTCTCCGACGAGGTCTCGGCCGTCGCGAGCGCGCCGGCAGCCGGCGCACCGCGGACGGCGGAGGCGGCGGTGCCCGCTCAGCTGCGCCGCGCCGAGGGGCCCGACGACGGCGAGATCGACCACACCGTCGTCGTCGCGCGGCGCCGGGTGTACTGGCAGCTCGTCCTGCCCGACGGCGAGGTCATGCCCCTCACGGGCGACGTCGCGATCGTGGGTCGTCAGCCCGCACCCGACCCCGCCTACCCGCGCGCTCAGCTCGTGGCCATCGAGGACCGCACGCGCACCGTGTCGAAGACGCACGCGCGGCTGGAGCTGCGTTCGGGTCTGTGGCACATCACCGATCTCCACTCGACCAACGGGGTCGTGCTGACCAACTTCCTCGGCACCGAGATCGAGCTCGAGCCCGGATCGGACGCCCCGGCAGGCGAGCGCTTCCTCCTCGGCGACGCGGAACTGCGCATCGAGCGCCCGGGAACCTGACGCCGATACCACCGGCACCCATCGGCGTTTGCCCGCCTCGCCGGAGAGGCGTATCATTGATCGGGTGTGCGCTCGTGCGCGCCCTGCGTCGTGCCTCGGTCCGATGGTCAGGTCGAAGCGGAGCACGCGAATCGGGATCGTTCTGCGAACAGGACGCCCCCACGGCATATCCACCCTTCGAAAACGCAGCATTCGTGACGCGCCGGTGGATCTGTGGTGAAACCACGACGCTGTCACCGTGCAGCACTACAAGGAGAGAACGTGCCAACCATTCAGCAGTTGGTTCGCAAGGGCCGCACGCCGAAGGTCACCAAGACCAAGGCGCCCGCTCTGAAGGCGAACCCCCAGCAGGCGGGTGTCTGCACCCGCGTGTACACGACCACGCCCAAGAAGCCGAACTCGGCCATGCGCAAGGTCGCTCGTGTCAAGCTCCGCAACGGCACCGAGGTCACCGCGTACATCCCCGGCGAGGGCCACAACCTGCAGGAGCACTCGCTCGTGCTCGTCCGCGGCGGTCGTGTGAAGGACCTCCCCGGTGTCCGCTACAAGATCGTCCGCGGTGCGCTCGACACCCAGGCCGTCAAGAACCGTAAGCAGGCTCGCAGCCGCTACGGCGCGAAGAAGGGTTGAGTTAGATGCCTCGTAAGGGACCCGCACCCCGCCGCGTCGTCGTCAACGACCCGGTCTACGGTGCTCCGATCGTCACGCAGCTCGTGAACAAGATCCTCGTCGACGGCAAGAAGTCGATCGCCGAGTCGATCGTCTACACCGCCCTCAAGGGTGTCGAGGCCAAGAACGGCCAGGACGCCGTCGCGACGCTGAAGAAGGCGCTCGACAACGTCCGCCCGACCCTCGAGGTCAAGAGCCGCCGCGTCGGTGGCTCGACCTACCAGGTGCCCGTCGAGGTCAAGCCGCACCGCGCGAACACGCTCGCGCTGCGCTGGCTCGTCTCGTACGCCAAGGGCCGTCGTGAGAAGACGATGACCGAGCGCCTGCAGAACGAGATCCTCGACGCCTCGAACGGCCTCGGTGCCGCGGTCAAGCGCCGCGAAGACACCCACAAGATGGCCGAGTCGAACCGCGCCTTCGCGCACTACCGCTGGTAAACAGCTTCTCGGTGCCGGCCGGGGAAACCTCCCCGGCCGGCGCTCCCGACCAAACGTAAGGAACAGCCCGTGGCACAAGAAGTGCTCACCGACCTCAACAAGGTCCGCAATATCGGCATCATGGCGCACATCGATGCCGGCAAGACGACGACGACCGAGCGCATCCTGTTCTACACGGGCGTCAACCACAAGCTCGGCGAGACGCACGACGGCGCCTCGACCACCGACTGGATGGAGCAGGAGAAGGAGCGCGGCATCACGATCACGTCTGCCGCCGTGACCTGCTTCTGGAACAAGAACCAGATCAACATCATCGACACCCCCGGCCACGTCGACTTCACGGTCGAGGTCGAGCGTTCGCTGCGCGTCCTCGACGGCGCCGTGGCGGTCTTCGACGGCAAGGAGGGCGTCGAGCCCCAGTCCGAGACCGTCTGGCGTCAGGCCGACAAGTACGACGTGCCCCGCATCTGCTTCGTCAACAAGATGGACAAGCTGGGCGCCGACTTCTACTTCACCGTCGACACGATCGTCAGCCGCCTGGGCGCCAAGCCGCTCGTGCTGCAGCTCCCGATCGGCGCCGAGAACGACTTCGTGGGCGTCATCGACCTCGTCGAGATGCGCGCACTGGTCTGGCCCGGCGACGCCAAGGGTGACGTGACCATGGGCGCCAAGTACGAGATCCAGGAGATCCCGGCAGACCTCGCCGACAAGGCCGCCGAGTACCGCCAGCGGCTCCTCGAGACCGTCGCCGAGTCCGACGACGCGCTGCTCGAGAAGTTCTTCGGCGGCGAGGAGCTTACCGTCGCCGAGATCAAGGGCGCCATCCGCAAGCTCACCGTCGCCGGCGAGCTGTACCCGGTGCTCTGCGGCTCGGCGTTCAAGAACCGCGGCGTGCAGCCCATGCTCGACGCGGTCGTCGACTTCCTCCCTTCGCCCCTCGACGTGCCCGCCATCGAGGCGCACGACCCGAAGGACGAAGAGAAGATCATCGAGCGTCACCCCGACGCCAACGACCCGTTCGCGGCGCTGGCCTTCAAGGTCGCCGTGCACCCGTTCTTCGGTCGCCTCACCTACGTCCGCGTGTACTCGGGTCACCTCGACTCGGGCGCGCAGGTCATCAACTCGACCAAGGGCAAGAAGGAGCGCATCGGGAAGATCTTCCAGATGCACGCCAACAAGGAGAACCCGGTCGACTCGCTCACCGCGGGCAACATCTACGCCGTCATCGGCCTGAAGGACACCACCACCGGTGACACCCTCGCCGACCCGGCCGAGCCCGTCGTCCTCGAGTCGATGACGTTCCCCGAGCCCGTCATCGAGGTCGCGATCGAGCCGAAGACCAAGGCCGACCAGGAGAAGCTGGGTGTCGCCATCCAGAAGCTCGCCGAAGAGGACCCGACGTTCCGCACCGAGCTCAACCCCGAGACGGGTCAGACCGTCATCAAGGGCATGGGCGAGCTGCACCTCGACATCCTCGTCGACCGCATGAAGCGCGAGTTCCGCGTCGAGGCGAACGTCGGCAAGCCGCAGGTCGCGTACCGCGAGACGATCCGCAAGGCCGTCGAGCGTCACGACTACACCCACAAGAAGCAGACCGGTGGTTCGGGTCAGTTCGCGAAGATCCAGTTCGCGATCGAGCCGCTCGAGGTCACGGCCGACAAGACGTACGAGTTCGAGAACAAGGTCACCGGTGGCCGCATCCCGCGCGAGTACATCGAGCCGACCAACCAGGGCTTCCAGGACGCGATGAACGTCGGCGTGCTCGCCGGCTACCCCATCGTGGGTGTCAAGGCGATCCTCATCGACGGCGCGTCGCACGACGTCGACTCGTCCGAGATGGCGTTCAAGATCGCCGGCTCGATGGGCTTCAAGGAGGCGCTGCGCAAGGCCAACCCGGTCATCCTCGAGCCCCTGATGGCTGTCGAGGTGCGTACGCCCGAGGAGTACATGGGCGACGTCATCGGCGACCTGAACTCGCGTCGTGGCCAGATCCAGTCGATGGAGGACGGCTCGGGCATCAAGATCGTCCGCGCACTCGTCCCGCTGTCGGAGATGTTCGGCTACATCGGCGACCTGCGCTCGAAGACCTCGGGCCGCGCGGTCTACTCGATGGAGTTCGACAGCTACTCCGAGGTCCCGCGCGCGGTGGCCGACGAGATCGTCCAGAAGAACAAGGGCGAGTAAGCCCTCGGGATGCCGGGGGCCCATGCTCCCGGCATCCACTCAAACTGAATATCGACCTCTCTACTAGAGTGAAAACATCCCCGTAGAGAACCGGTCGCAATCCAGCGCCCGGAGATCTACAACGACAGTCCTGAGGAGGACCCAGTGGCTAAGGCCAAGTTCGAGCGGACCAAGCCGCACGTCAACATCGGAACCATCGGTCACGTCGACCACGGCAAGACGACGCTCACCGCGGCGATCTCGAAGGTGCTCGCCGACAAGTACCCGTCGGCCACCAACGTGCAGCGTGACTTCGCGTCCATCGACTCGGCGCCCGAAGAGCGTCAGCGTGGTATCACGATCAACATCTCGCACGTCGAGTACGAGACCCCCAAGCGTCACTACGCTCACGTCGACGCCCCGGGTCACGCTGACTACATCAAGAACATGATCACCGGTGCCGCTCAGATGGACGGCGCGATCCTCGTGGTCGCCGCCACCGACGGCCCGATGGCTCAGACCCGCGAGCACGTCCTGCTCGCCAAGCAGGTCGGCGTTCCCTACCTGCTGGTCGCGCTCAACAAGTCGGACATGGTCGACGACGAGGAGATCCTAGAGCTCGTCGAGCTCGAGGTCCGCGAGCTCCTCTCGTCGCAGGACTTCGACGGCGACAACGCTCCCGTCGTCCGCGTCTCGGGCCTGAAGGCTCTCGAGGGCGACGAGAAGTGGGTCAACGCGATCGTCGAGCTCATGGACGCCGTCGACGAGTCGATCCCCGACCCGGTGCGTGACAAGGACAAGCCGTTCCTCATGCCCGTCGAGGACGTCTTCACGATCACCGGTCGTGGAACCGTCGTCACCGGTCGCGCCGAGCGTGGCACCCTCGCCATCAACTCCGAGGTCGAGATCGTCGGCATCCGCCCGACGCAGAAGACCACGGTCACGGGTATCGAGATGTTCCACAAGCAGCTCGACGAGGCCTGGGCCGGCGAGAACTGTGGTCTGCTCCTCCGCGGCACCAAGCGTGACGACGTCGAGCGCGGCCAGGTCGTCGTGAAGCCGGGTTCGGTTACCCCGCACACCAACTTCGAGGGCACCGCCTACATCCTCTCGAAGGAGGAGGGTGGCCGTCACAACCCCTTCTACACGAACTACCGCCCGCAGTTCTACTTCCGCACCACGGACGTCACCGGCGTCATCTCGCTGCCCGAGGGCACCGAGATGGTCATGCCCGGTGACACCACCGACATGTCGGTCGAGCTCATCCAGCCGATCGCCATGGAAGAGGGCCTCGGCTTCGCGATCCGTGAGGGTGGCCGCACCGTCGGCGCCGGCACGGTGACCAAGATCATCAAGTAAGTCTTTCGACTTCCTTCGCGACACCCCTCGGACCTTCGGGTTCGGGGGGTGTCGTCGTTCGGGCGTGTGCGCAAGCTGTTGACGCCGCGCCGACGGGCGCGCTGTCATAGCGGTACATCGACCCGACGAAAGGACGATCATGGGCGTCGACGACATCATTAACAAGGGCAAGCAGATGTTCGAGCAGAACCGAGACAAGATCGAGGAAGCGCTCAAGAGCGAGAAGGCCGAGGAGGTCAGCGACAAGTTCCTCCAGGGTGCGGCGGACGCCGTGAAGAAGGTCGTCCCCGAGCAGCACCACGGCAAGGTCGACGAGGTCCGTGACAACGTCGACAAGAACATCGGCAACCAGTAGGCCGCGCGCCGAGAACGCACCCTCCCCGCGAGAGCGCACCGTGAATGGTGCGTGGTCGCGGGGAGGGTGCGTTCTCGCGTTGACGGTGGGGATTCCTCCCCCGGGGCGCGAGGGGCGCGGGCGTCCACGGGGTGTGCGGTGCCGGGGATGCGGGGCGGGTGCGGGCGGGCACCGTGGGGGAGTGACCGAGCGCGACGAACTGATCCTCCGGGGCGATGCACGTGTGCGCGGCGAGACCGCGACCCTCGAGCGTGCCGCCCGGGCGGGAGAGCTCGTGCGCGTGCGGCGGGGCGTCTACGTTCCGGCAGCGCGCTGGGCGGCTGCGCGGCCGGAGGAGCGGATGCGGCTGCGCGCGCACGCCCTCGCCGCGGTGGCGAGCCGCGAGCCGGTCTTCTCGCACGCCACCGCCGCCGCGCTGCACGGGCTGCCGGTCCACCGCGGTGATGACGGGCGCGTGCACACGCTCGAGGTCGGCGCGGCGCCGGCCCCGAGCCGCAGTGATGTTGTCCGACACCGGCACGACGTCTCGGCCGCGGACATCACCGCGGTCGGCTCGCTCCGTGCGACGGATCTCGCCCGGACGCTCTTCGACGTGCTGTGCGCAGAGTCGGCGGAGACCGCGACGGCTGCGATGGACGCCGCGTTGCGGTCGGTCGCGTGGCGCGGGCGGGGTATGTACGACGACGACGCAGCCGAGACGCTCTCCGCGGCGGTGGCAGCGCACATCGAGCGCGCGCCCGGTGCCCGCGGCATCCGGCGTGCGCGCTTCGTCGCCGCCATCGCCGACGGCCGGGCGCAGCTGCCGGGGGAGAGCATCAGCCGGCTGTGGATGCGGCAGCTCGGCGCCGCGCAGCCTGTCCTCCAGCATCCCGTCGCGATCGGCGGCGGCCGGTGGGCGTTCCTCGACTTCGCGTGGCCGCGGCTGCGGCGCTTCGGCGAGTTCGACGGCGACGGCAAGTACCTCGATCCCGCGCTCACCGCGGGTCGCTCACCCCGCGACGTGCTGCGCGCCCAGCGCGAGCGCGAGAGCCGCATCGTCGCGGCGACCGGGTGGACCCCGGTGCGCTGGGGCTGGGAGCACCTCGCATCCCGCCCCACGTTCGCCGCGTTCCTCCGCTCCCACGGCCTCCTGCGCTGAACACGATCCGGCGCCGCGAGGGCGCACCGTCGCCGCGAGGGTGCACCATAGAAGGTGCGTGGCCGCGGGGCGGGTACGTGCTCGGCGGGCCCGCCGCGACGGCGCCGGGCGCGACGCGGATATCGCGACACGCCCGGGTTTGCGACACGCCCGGGCGGCACGTAGACTATTCAGGTTCCACATTCCGATGGGTGCCCAGCATCCCGGATCACTGTCACGAGAGTGCATAGGCGGCGCGCAGCGCAGAGTCCTAGGCCGCGGGCAGATGAACATCGAACCCCACACCGACCTGGAGACAGGATGCGCGCGTGCGCGCACGGTGCGGAACCGCGGGGCGACCCGCGGGTTTGACATCAGAACAGTGGTGCAGCATCACCGCCCTGGCGGTGAGAAGTGCCCGGCGCAGACCGCGCCACCGGGCGTCCAATGCGCTCGCGACCAGCGAGACGTAAGACGCGATAAAGAGAGTGAGCAGACAAATGGCGGGACAGAAGATCCGCATTCGCCTGAAGTCGTACGACCACGAGGTCATCGACACCTCGGCACGCAAGATCGTCGACACCGTGACCCGTGCGGGCGCGACTGTCGTCGGACCCGTGCCGCTGCCGACCGAGAAGAACGTCGTGTGCGTCATCCGGTCGCCCCACAAGTACAAGGACAGCCGCGAGCACTTCG
Source organism: Microbacterium sp. Yaish 1 (assembly GCF_002245215.1). Classification (GTDB taxonomy): domain Bacteria; phylum Actinomycetota; class Actinomycetes; order Actinomycetales; family Microbacteriaceae; genus Microbacterium. Next base: position 1,031,372 of record NZ_NPMR01000001.1, on the reverse strand, counting down.
AGATGCGCACCCACAAGCGTCTGATCGACATCGTCGACCCGACGCCCAAGGCTGTCGACTCGCTCATGCGACTCGACCTCCCGGCCGACGTCAACATCGAGATCAAGCTCTGAGGTTCGACATGGCTGACATCAACTCCAAGGTTTCCAAGGGCCTCCTCGGCACCAAGCTCGGCATGACCCAGGTCTGGAACGAGCAGGGCAAGCTCGTCCCCGTCACGGTCATCGAGATCGCGCCGAACGTGGTCACCCAGGTCCGTACGCCCGAGAAGGACGGCTACTCCGCCGTCCAGATCGCTGCCGGCCAGATCGACCCCCGCAAGGTCAACAAGCCCCTCACGGCCCACTTCGAGGCCGCCGGCGTGACCCCGCGTCGCCACCTCACCGAGGTGCGCACGGCGGATGCCGCTGACTACTCACTCGGTCAGGAGCTCACCGCCGGTGACACGTTCGAGGCCGGCCAGCTGGTCGACGTCGTCGGCACCAGCAAGGGCAAGGGCACCGCGGGTGTCATGAAGCGCCACAACTTCAAGGGCGTCTCGGCCTCGCACGGTGCGCACCGCAACCACCGCAAGCCCGGTTCCATCGGTGCCTCGTCGACGCCCAGCCGCGTCTTCAAGGGCATGCGCATGGCCGGCCGCATGGGTGGCGAGCGCGTGACCGTCCTCAACCTCACGGTGCACGCCGTCGACGCCGAGAAGGGTCTGCTGCTCGTCAAGGGCGCCGTCCCCGGTGCACGCGGCCGCATCGTCTACGTCCGCAACGCTGTGAAGGGTGCCTGATCATGGCTGACTCGACTCTCGCGCTCGACGTCCGGAGCGCCTCCGGCAAGAAGGCCGGCTCCGTGGAGCTGCCCGCCGCGCTCTTCGACGTCAAGACCAACGTTCCCCTCATCCACCAGGTCGTCGTCGCGCAGCTCGCGGCGGCTCGCCAGGGCACCCACTCGACCAAGCGTCGCGGTGAGGTCTCGGGCGCCGGCCGCAAGCCCTTCAAGCAGAAGGGCACGGGTAACGCCCGTCAGGGCTCGATCCGCGCGCCGCACATGACCGGTGGTGGCATCGTGCACGGCCCCAAGCCGCGCAACTACTCGCAGCGCACCCCCAAGAAGATGGTCGCCGCCGCACTCCTCGGAGCGCTCAGCGACCGTGCTCGCGGCCAGCGTCTGCACATCGTCGACTCGTTCGGTGTCGAGGGCACGCCCTCGACCAAGGCTGCTGCGGCGGTTCTGACCGGCCTCGGCGCCACGAAGAACGTCCTCGTGGTCATCGAGCGCGGTGACGAGATCACCGTCAAGAGCGTGCGCAACCTCGCGTACGTCCACGTGCTGACGTTCGACCAGCTCAACGCCTACGACGTGCTCGTCTCGGACGACCTCGTCTTCACCAAGGCCGCCTACGACGCGTTCGTCGCGTCCAAGGCCGGCGCCACCGAGGAGGTCTCGGCATGACCGCCGTCAACAAGGACCCGCGCGACATCATCCTGAAGCCGGTCGTCTCCGAGAAGAGCTACGGGCTCATCGACGAGGGCAAGTACACGTTCCTCGTGGACCCCCGTGCGTCGAAGACCGAGATCAAGCTCGCGATCGAGAAGATCTTCGGCGTCAAGGTCGCAGCGGTCAACACGCTCAACCGCGCGGGCAAGTCCCGTCGCACCCGCTTCGGCACCGGCAAGCGCAAGGACACCAAGCGCGCCATCGTCACCCTGAAGTCGGGCACCATCGACATCTTCACGGCAGTCGGCTGACGGTCGGGATAGAGGACAACGAACATGGCTATTCGCAAGTACAAGCCCACGACCCCGGGTCGCCGCGGTTCGTCGGTGGCCGACTTCGCCGAGATCACCCGATCGACGCCCGAGAAGTCGCTCCTCCGCCCGATCGCCAAGACCGGTGGCCGTAACAACCAGGGCCGCATCACGACGCGTCACATCGGTGGTGGCCACAAGCGCCAGTACCGCGTGATCGACTTCCGTCGCAACGACAAGGACGGCGTCAACGCCAAGGTCGCTCACATCGAGTACGACCCCAACCGCACCGCGCGCATCGCGCTGCTGCACTACTTCGACGGCGAGAAGCGCTACATCATCGCCCCGAACAAGCTCCAGCAGGGCGACATCGTCGAGTCGGGTGCCGGCGCCGACATCAAGCCCGGCAACAACCTGCCGCTGCGCAACATCCCGACCGGTACGGTCATCCACGCCATCGAGCTCCGCCCCGGCGGCGGCGCGAAGATGGCCCGCTCGGCCGGCGCCAGCGTGCGTCTGGTCGCGAAGGACGGCCCCTACGCCCAGCTGCGTCTGCCCTCGGGCGAGATCCGCAACGTCGATGCGCGCTGCCGCGCGACCATCGGCGAGGTCGGCAACGCCGAGCAGTCGAACATCAACTGGGGCAAGGCCGGCCGCAAGCGCTGGAAGGGCGTTCGCCCGACGGTTCGTGGTGTCGCCATGAACCCGGTCGACCACCCGCACGGTGGTGGTGAGGGCAAGACGTCCGGTGGACGTCACCCCGTCACTCCCTGGGGCCAGGCTGAGGGTCGCACCCGCCACCCCAACAAGGAGAGCGACAAGTACATCGTCCGCCGTCGCAACGCCGGCAAGAAGCGCAAGTAGGAGTAGAGGAAGATGCCTCGCAGCCTGAAGAAGGGCCCCTTCGTCGACGAGCACCTGCTTCGCAAGGTGGTCGCGCAGAACGAAGCCGGCTCCAAGAACGTCATCAAGACCTGGTCGCGCCGTTCGATGATCATCCCGGCCATGCTCGGCCACACGATCGCCGTGCACGACGGACGCAAGCACATCCCCGTGTTCGTGTCCGAGACCATGGTCGGCCACAAGCTGGGCGAATTCGCGCCCACCCGCACCTTCCGCGGCCACGTGAAGGACGACAAGAAGGGCCGCCGCCGCTGACGCGGGGGCAGTTCCAGAGAGGACAGAGGAGGAGAGACATGGTGGAATCCACCGCGCGCGTGAAGCACATCCGCGTGACCCCTCAGAAGGCTCGTCGTGTCGTCGCGCTCATCAAGGGCAAGCAGGCTCAGGAGGCACTCGCCATCCTGAAGTTCGCTCCCCAGAGCGCCAGCGAGCCGATCTACAAGCTCGTCGCCTCGGCCGTCGCGAACGCTCGCGTCAAGGCCGACAAGGACAACGAGTTCCTGGACGATGCAGACCTGTACGTGAAGAACGCGTACGTCGACGAGGGCACGACGCTCAAGCGTTTCCAGCCCCGCGCCCAGGGTCGTGCCTTCCAGATCAAGAAGCGCACGAGCCACATCACGGTCGTGCTGTCGACGCCGGAGAACGCGGATGCCGCGGCCGCCGGTACGAGCAAGAAGGCGAGCAAGTAATGGGACAGAAAGTCAACCCGTACGGCTTCCGCCTCGGCATCACCACGGACCACGTGTCGCGTTGGTTCTCGGACTCGACCAAGCCGGGCCAGCGTTACGCCGACTACGTCGCCGAGGACATCAAGATCCGCCGTCTGCTGACCACGTCGCTCGACCGCGCCGGTGTCAGCAACATCGAGATCGAGCGCACCCGTGACCGCGTCCGCGTCGACATCCACACCGCCCGCCCGGGCATCGTGATCGGTCGTCGTGGCGCCGAGGCCGAGCGCATCCGCGCCGACCTCGAGAAGCTCACCGGCAAGCAGATCCAGCTCAACATCCTCGAGGTCAAGAACCCCGAGGCCGACGCCCAGCTCGTCGCGCAGGGCATCGCCGAGCAGCTCTCGGCTCGTGTGGCGTTCCGCCGCGCGATGCGCAAGGGTCTGCAGGGCGCGCAGCGCGCCGGTGCCAAGGGCATCCGGATCCAGGTCTCGGGCCGTCTCGGCGGCGCGGAGATGAGCCGCTCGGAGTTCTACCGCGAGGGCCGCGTGCCCCTGCACACGCTCCGCGCGAACATCGACTACGGCTTCTACGAGGCCAAGACCACCTTCGGCCGCATCGGCGTGAAGGTCTGGATCTACAAGGGCGACCTGACGGCCAAGGAGCTCGCTCGCGAGCAGGCCAACGCGCCGAAGACCTCGCGCGGTCGCGACGACCGCGGTGACCGCCGCCGCGGTCCCCGCAACGAGGCCCCCGTGGCAGAAGGAGCGTCGGCCTGATGCTTATCCCCCGTAAGGTCAAGTACCGCAAGCAGCACCACCCCAAGCGCGATGGCCAGGCCACCGGCGGCACGAAGGTCTCCTTCGGCGAGTTCGGGATCCAGGCACTCACGCCCGCTTACGTGACCAACCGTCAGATCGAGTCCGCTCGTATCGCCATGACGCGTCACATCAAGCGTGGCGGCAAGGTGTGGATCAACGTCTACCCCGACCGTCCGCTCACCAAGAAGCCCGCCGAAACCCGCATGGGTTCGGGTAAGGGCTCGCCGGAGTGGTGGGTCGCCAACGTCAAGCCGGGTCGCGTCCTCTTCGAGGTCGCCGGAGTCAACGAGGAGCTCGCTCGCGAGGCCCTGACCCGTGCCATTCACAAGCTGCCGCTGAAGGCACGCATCATCAAGCGCGAGGAGGGCGACGCGTAATGGCTGTCGGCACCAAGACGCTCGCCCCGAGCGAGCTCGACACGTTCGAAGACCAGCGCCTCGTCGAGGAGCTGCGCAAGGCCAAGGAAGAGCTGTTCAACCTGCGCTTCCAGTCGGCCACCGGCCAGCTCGAGAGCCACGGCCGCATCCGTGCGGTCAAGCGCGACATCGCGCGGCTCTACACGGTGATCCGCGAGCGCGAGCTCGGCATCCGTGCCACGCCCGTCGCGGAGGCGCCGAAGGCGAAGAAGACCAAGGCCAAGAAGGCGGATGACGCCACCGAGGCCGCGAAGGAAGAGACCGAGTAATGGCTACCGACAAGAACGCCGCTGAGGCTGTCGCCGAGGGCCACGAGCACGGCGAGCACGACGTCCGCGACCCGCAGGCCCGCGGTTACCGCAAGGCTCGTCGCGGCTACGTCGTGAGCGACAAGATGGACAAGACGATCGTCGTCGAGGTCGAGGACCGCGTGAAGCACCCGCTCTACGGCAAGGTCATCCGCCGCACGTCGAAGGTCAAGGCCCACGACGAGGCCAACACCGCCGGCATCGGCGACCTCGTCCTCATCAACGAGACTCGCCCGCTGAGCGCCACCAAGCGCTGGCGTCTGGTCGAGGTCCTCGAGAAGGCGAAGTGATCTCATGATTCAGACCGAATCCCGCCTCAAGGTCGCCGACAACACCGGCGCCAAGGAGCTGCTCACCATCCGCGTGCTCGGCGGCTCCGCCCGCCGGTACGCCGGACTGGGCGACATCATCGTCGCCACCGTCAAGGACGCGATCCCCGGTGGCAACGTCAAGAAGGGTGATGTCGTCAAGGCCGTCATCGTCCGCACCGTCAAGCAGACGCGCCGTCCCGACGGCTCGTACATCAAGTTCGACGAGAACGCCGCCGTCATCCTGAAGAACGACGGGGAGCCCCGCGGCACCCGCATCTTCGGACCGGTCGGTCGTGAGCTTCGCGACAAGAAGTTCATGAAGATCGTCTCGCTCGCCCCGGAGGTCATCTGATCATGGCGAACATCAAGAAGGGTGACCTGGTTCAGGTCATCACGGGCGCCAAGCCCGAGCGCGGCGGCGACCGCGGCAAGCAGGGCAAGGTCCTCGAGGTCCTCGTCGAGCAGAACCGCGTCATCGTCGAGGGCGTCAACTACGCCACCAAGCACACCCGCGTCGGCCAGACGCAGCGTGGCACCAAGACGGGTGGCATCGAGACCATCGAGGCCCCCATCCACATCTCGAACGTCCAGCTCGTGGACCCCGAGACGAAGAAGCCGACCCGCGTCGGTCACCGCGTCGAGGAGAAGACGAAGGACGGCGTGAAGCGCACCGTCCGCGTGCGTTACGCGAAGAAGAGCGGCAAGGACCTCTGAATATGAGCAGCACCACTGCCGCGGCGGCTGGCAAGATCCAGCCCCGCCTGAAGCAGAAGTACCAGAGCGAGATCAAGAAGGCTCTGCAGGACGAGTTCGGCTACGCCAACGTCATGCAGATCCCCGGTCTCGTGAAGGTCGTCGTGAACACCGGTGTCGGCGAGGCAGCTCGCGACAGCAAGGTGATCGACGGCGCCGTGGACGACCTGACGAAGATCACGGGTCAGAAGCCGATCGTCACGAAGGCCCGCAAGTCCATCGCGCAGTTCAAGCTGCGCGAGGGCCAGGCCATCGGCGCGCACGTCACCCTCCGCGGTGACCGTGCGTGGGAGTTCATCGACCGTCTCGTGAACCTCGCGCTGCCCCGCATCCGCGACTTCCGCGGTCTGTCGCCCAAGCAGTTCGACGGTCACGGCAACTACACCTTCGGTCTGCAGGAGCAGGCGGTCTTCCACGAGATCAACCAGGACCGGATCGACCGCGTCCGCGGTTTCGACATCACGATCGTCACCACGGCGAAGACGGATGACGAGGGACGCTCGCTGCTCCGCCAGCTGGGCTTCCCGTTCAAGTCGGACGACGCTCAGGCGTAATCCGGTACAATCGATCGTTCGGCCTCGGGGCATGCTCCGGGGCCGAACGACTGCACAACTGAATATGGACATTCATCGAAGGTCGCCTGTCGTGTAACGGCAGTCGAAACCTCATGATCGAAGGAACACACCTATGACGATGACAGACCCGGTCGCAGATATGCTGACCCGTCTGCGCAACGCGAACTCGGCGCACCACGACTCCGTGTCGCTCCCGAGCTCGAAGCTCAAGACCAACATCGCCGAGATCCTCAAGCAGGAGGGCTACATCTCCGGCTGGGAGGTCACCGATGCCCGCGTCGGCCAGACCCTCACCATGACGCTGAAGTACGGCCCCAACCGCGAGCGGTCGATCGCCGGCATCAAGCGCGTCTCCAAGCCCGGTCTCCGCGTGTACGCGAAGTCGACCGAGCTGCCCACGGTCCTCGGTGGCCTGGGCGTCGCGATCCTGTCCACCTCCTCTGGCCTCCTCACGGACCGCCAGGCCGAGTCGAAGGGCGTCGGCGGGGAAGTCCTCGCCTACGTGTGGTGATCTGATGTCGCGTATTGGACGTCTTCCCATTGACATCCCTGCCGGTGTGACCGTCGAGGTCACCGGACAGGACGTCCTCGTCAAGGGCCCCAAGGGCGAGCTGCGACTGACGGTCGCCAAGCCCATCGAGGCCAAGGTCGAGGAGAACCAGGTTCTCGTCACCCGTCCGGACGACGAGCGCGAGTCGCGTGCCCTGCACGGCCTGACCCGCACCCTGATCAACAACAACATCATCGGCGTGACCCAGGGCTACACCAAGGGTCTCGAGGTCGTCGGCACCGGTTACCGCGTCGCCCAGAAGGGCTCGTCCGTCGAGTTCGCTCTCGGCTTCTCGCACCCCGTCACCGTCGAGGCACCCGCCGGCATCACCCTGACCGTCGAGGGCAACAACAAGCTCACGGTCAGCGGCATCGACAAGCAGGCGGTCGGCGAGACCGCGGCCAACATCCGCAAGATCCGCAAGCCCGAGCCCTACAAGGGCAAGGGTGTGCGGTACGCGGGCGAGGTCGTCCGCCGCAAGGCCGGAAAGGCTGGTAAGTAAGCATGGCTGTGAAGAGCAAGTCCGACGCGCGTGCGCGTCGTCACGCCCGCCTTCGCAAGAAGATCGTGGGCACCGAGGCCCGGCCGCGCCTGGTCGTGACCCGCTCGGCCCGCCACGTCTTCGTGCAGCTCGTCGACGACGCCAAGGGCCACACCGTGGCTTCGGCGTCGACCCTCGAGGCCGACCTGCGCACGTTCGACGGTGACAAGACCGCCAAGGCCCGCAAGGTCGGCGAGCTCGTCGCCGAGCGCGCCAAGGCCGCCGGCGTCGCAGACGTCGTGTTCGACCGCGGTGGCAACCGCTACGCGGGCCGTGTCGCAGCGATCGCCGAAGGCGCTCGCGAGGGAGGTCTGAACCTGTGAGCGATGCAGTGACCAACAACAACGGAGAGAACCCTGTGACCGAACAGGCTACGACCGAGCAGGCCGCCGGCACCGCTCCCGTCGAGCGCGAGGCCCGCGAGCCCCGCCGCGGCAGCCGCGAGCGCAACAACAACCGCGACCGCGGTTCGCGCGACGCCGACAAGAGCCAGTTCCTGGAGCGCGTCGTCACGATCAACCGCGTCTCGAAGGTCGTCAAGGGTGGTCGTCGCTTCAGCTTCACCGCTCTCGTCGTCGTCGGCGACGGCAACGGTCTGGTCGGCGTCGGCTACGGCAAGGCGCGTGAGGTCCCCCTCGCCATCTCGAAGGGTGTCGAAGAGGCCAAGCGCAACTTCTTCCGCGTTCCCCGCACCGGCTCGACCATCCCGCACCCCGTGCAGGGTGAGGCAGCCGCCGGCGTGGTGCTCCTGCGCCCCGCCGCCGCCGGTACCGGTGTTATCGCCGGTGGTCCCGTCCGCGCCGTGCTCGAGTGCGCCGGTATCCACGACGTCCTGTCGAAGTCGCTCGGCTCGTCGAACACGATCAACATCGTGCACGCGACCGTCGAGGCACTGAAGCAGCTCGAGGAGCCCCGTGCGGTCGCCGCACGCCGTGGCCTGGACTTCGACCAGGTCGCACCGGCTCGTCTCGTGCGCGCTGAGGCCGAGGCGAACGCCGCACAGAAGGTAGGTGCCTGATGGCCGCTCGACTGAAGGTCACCCAGGTCAAGTCCAAGGTGAGCGAGAAGCAGAACCAGCGCGACACGCTGCGTTCGCTGGGTCTCAAGCGGATCGGCGACTCGGTCGTCCGTCCCGACGACGCGCAGACGCGCGGCTACGTCAAGACCGTCGCGCACCTCGTGAAGGTTGAGGAGATCGACTGATGGCTGAGAAGAAGGACGACAAGAAGGCGAAGGCCGAGACCACGGCCGCTCGCCCCGGTGTGCTGAAGGTGCACCACCTGCGTCCGGTCCCCGGATCCAACACCGCGAAGACCCGTGTCGGTCGCGGTGAGGGCTCCAAGGGCAAGACGGCGGGCCGCGGTACCAAGGGTACGAAGGCTCGCTACCAGGTCAAGGTGGGCTTCGAGGGCGGCCAGATGCCGCTCCACATGCGCACCCCCAAGCTGCGCGGGTTCAAGAACCCGTTCCGCGTCGAGTACCAGGTCGTGAACCTGGACAAGCTCGCGGAGCTGTACCCGCAGGGCGGCGACGTCACCATCAGCGACCTGGTCGCCAAGGGTGCCGTCCGCAAGAACGAGAAGGTCAAGGTGCTCGGCACCGGCGACATCTCGGTGGCGCTGAACGTGTCGGTCGACAAGGTCTCGGGCTCTGCCGAGCAGAAGATCGTCGCAGCCGGCGGTTCCATCAAGTAATTCGCCAGCGAGGGCCGGAGTTCGCTCCGGCCCTCGCTTCGTCGTATCCGAGGCGCGCCTGCGAACGGCCTGGGATACCCTGGTTGACGGTGTCTTCCCGAGACGCCGCCCATCCCTTGGGAGGAATCCACTTGTTCAGCGCCATTGCGCGGGTCTTCCGCACTCCGGATCTCCGGCGGAAGATCGGCTTCACCCTGGCGATCATCGCCATCTACCGCCTGGGCGCCCACGTCCCGACGCCGTTCGTGAACTTCCCGAACGTGCAGAGCTGTCTCGATCAGAGCGGGACGGCGCAGGGCCTGCTGTCGCTCGTGAACCTGTTCTCGGGCGGCGCTCTGCTGCAGCTGTCGATCTTCGCGCTCGGCGTGATGCCCTACATCACCGCGACGATCATCGTGCAGCTGCTGCGCGTCGTCATCCCGCACTTCGAGACCCTCTACAAGGAGGGCCAGTCGGGCCAGGCGAAGCTCACGCAGTACACCCGCTACCTCACGATCGCCCTGGCGCTGCTGCAGTCCACGACGCTCGTCACGGTCGCGCGCTCGGGTCAGCTGATCCCCGTGACCGGTGTCCCCGAGTGCGCGCAGCTGGTGACGTCGGAGGCCTGGTACGCGCAGCTCCTGATGATCATCACGATGACCGCCGGCACGGGCCTCATCATGTGGTTCGCCGAGCTCGTCACCGAGCGCGGCGTCGGCAACGGCATGTCGATCCTCATCTTCACCTCGATCGCGGCGACGTTCCCCGCGGCCCTGTGGTCGATCGCGGTCGCGCGCGGCTTCGAGGTCTTCCTCCTCGTCCTGGCGGTCGGCATCGTCGTCGTCGCCCTCGTCGTCTTCGTCGAGCAGTCGCAGCGGCGCATCCCCGTCCAGTACGCCAAGCGCATGGTGGGCCGCCGCACGTACGGCGGCACGAACACGTACATCCCGATCAAGGTCAACATGGCCGGTGTCGTGCCGGTCATCTTCGCCTCGTCGCTGCTGTACATCCCCGCGCTCATCGCGCAGTTCAACCAGAACCCGGATGCCGACGGCAACGTCCCGGGCTGGGTCGCGTGGATCCAGCAGTACTTCACGACCGGCGACCACCCGCTCTACATGGCGGTGTACTTCCTGCTGATCATCGGCTTCACGTACTTCTACGTCGCGATCACGTTCAACCCGGTCGACGTCGCCGACAACATGAAGAAGTACGGCGGCTTCATCCCCGGCATCCGTGCCGGCCGTCCCACGGCGGAGTACCTCGACTACGTCCTCACCCGCATCACCGCTCCCGGCTCGATCTACCTGGGTCTCATCGCCCTGCTTCCGCTGATCGCGCTCGCGACGGTCGGTGCGAACCAGAACTTCCCGTTCGGCGGCGCATCGATCCTCATCATCGTGGGCGTCGGTCTCGAGACGGTGAAGCAGATCGACGCGCAGCTCCAGCAGCGCCACTACGAAGGGTTGCTGCGATGACGGCTGCACGCCTCCTGATCGTCGGGCCGCAGGGCTCGGGCAAGGGCACTCAGGGAGTGCGCATCGCCGAGGCGCTCGGCGTGCCCGCCGTCTCGACGGGCGACGTCTTCCGGGCGAACGTCAAAGAGGGCACCGAGCTCGGCCAGCAGGTCAAGGCGATCATCGACGCCGGCGACCTGGTGCCCGACGAGCTGACGAGCGCGATCGTGCGCGACCGGCTCGCGCAGGATGACGCCGCCGGCGGGTTCCTGCTCGACGGCTACCCCCGCAACCTCGCCCAGGTGGCCGACCTCGACGCGTTCCTGCGCGGCCGCGGTGAAGAGCTGACGGGTGTCATCGAGCTCGTCGTGCCCCGTGAGGAGTCGATCGCGCGGCTGTCCAAGCGCGCCGCGGAGCAGGGCCGCGAGGACGACAACGAGGAGTCCATCGCCAAGCGACTCTCGATCTACGAGAACGAGACCGCGCCGATCCTCGACGTGTTCCGCGAGCGCGGCATCGTCGACCAGATCGACGGCGTCGGCTCGCTCGACGAGATCACCGAGCGGATCACCGCGGCGCTGACCGCCCGCGGCATCACGGCGTGATCGGCCGCCGCTCCATCTACAAGTCGCCCGCGCAGCTGCAGGCGATGGTCGAGCCGGGCCTCATCACGGCCGCGGCGCTGCAGGCGGTGCGCGAGCATGTCGCGCCCGGCGTGACCACCCTCGAGCTCGACGCCATCGCGGCCGACGTGATCCGCTCCCGCGGCGCGGAGTCGAACTTCCAGCTCGTGCGCGGGTACCGCCACACGGTGTGCGCATCGGTCAACGAGCAGGTCGTGCACGGCATCCCCGGCTCGCGCCCGCTCGAGCCCGGCGACATCCTGTCGATCGACGCCGGTGCGCAGTTCCGCGGCTGGAACGGCGACTCAGCGTTCACGATCGTCATCCCCGATCCCGAGCGGCCCGAGCTCGTCGCCGCGCGGGAGCGGCTGTCGCAGGTCACCGAGGAGTCGCTGTGGGCGGGAATCGCCGCGATGGCGAACGCGAAGCGCATCGGCGAGATCGGCGACGCGATCCAGACCTCGATCGAGGCGTCCGGTGAGGGCTACGGCATCCTGCGCGACTACGTCGGGCACGGCATCGGCCGCAAGATGCACGAGGCGCCGTCGGTGTTCAACTACCGCGTCGCCGACCTCGGTCCCGAGGTGAAGCCCGGTCTCGTGCTCGCGATCGAGCCCATGGTCGTGGCCGGCTCGGAGGAGACCTTCACCGAGGACGACGACTGGACCGTGTCGACGATCGACGGCTCGGACGGCTCCCATTGGGAACATAGCGTCGCGGTGCATGATGGGGGCATCTGGGTTCTCACGGCGCCCGACGGTGGCGCCGCGGGGCTTGCTCCGTATGGAATCGTGCCGACGGAAATCGGCTGAGGAGAGAAGTGATGGCTACTGCGGCGACGGGCAAGACCAACTGGTTCGCGATCTGGGTGTCGACGGCCGTGGTGGTCGTGGTGGCGCTCATCGTCGCGCTCGTGGTGTGGATGAACAACAGCGCGACCGACCCGGGTACCCCGCCCACCGGCTCGGGCATCGAGCAGGAGAGCGGCGCGATCGTGGTCGGTGACGGCTCGCAGACCCTCGACACGTACCTCGACTTCATGTGCCCCATCTGCGGTCAGTTCGAGACGACCTACGGCCCCGAGATCCTCGATCTCGTGAACGACGGCACGATCACCCTCAAGATCCACCCGATCTCGATCCTCGACCGATACTCGCAGGGCACGGAGTACTCGACCCGTTCCGCCAACGCGATGTACTGCGTGGCCGAGGCGAACCCCGACGCGGCGGTGCCGTTCATGCAGGCGATGTTCGAGAAGCAGCCCGCAGAGCAGTCGACCGGCCTCACCGACGACGAGATCCTGAAGATCGCGTCGGATGTGGGCGTGACGGGCATCGACTCGTGCGTCACCGATCGCACGTACGGCTCGTTCGTGGCCGCGAAGACCAAGGAGACGCCGATCCAGCCCGGTGCCAGCGGTATCGGCACGCCGACGATCGCCGTCAACGGAGAGACGATCTCGAACAGCACCATCCCGGCACGCGGCTCGTTCGCCACGCTCTTCAACTGAGCGGAGGCGGGCGACGCGCCGTGCGAGATACGGCGAGTTGCCGGCGGGTGCGGTAGCGCGTATGCTTGATCTTTGGTGCGTTGCGCCTCTCTCGGCGTGTCACCGAAAATCCCATCCAACGCAGACCGACCGGTCTGCACAACTGTAAGCGAGCGTATGGCCAAGAAAGACGGTGTCATCGAGATCGAGGGCGTGATCTCCGAGGCTCTGCCGAACGCGATGTTCCGCGTCGAGCTGAGCAACGGACACAAGGTCCTCGCAACGATCTCGGGAAAGATGCGACAGAACTACATCCGCATCATCCCCGAAGACCGCGTCGTCGTGGAGCTCAGCCCCTACGACCTCACGCGCGGCCGCATCGTCTACCGCTACCGCTGAGCCCAGCGCACACCGGTCGAGAAGTAACGCCCCGGAGCTCCTGCTCCGCCGGCGAAGACAGCGAATCAGGAACATCATGAAGGTCAACCCCTCCGTCAAGCCCATCTGCGACCACTGCAAGGTCATCCGCCGCCACGGTCGCGTCATGGTCATCTGCAAGTCGAACCCGCGTCACAAGCAGCGCCAGGGCTGATCGGATGCCGCGTCCGCGCGGCACCCGGTACGACGACAACTCAATACACCTCAGGCAGATCAGAACCCGCCCGGCACCGCCGGCGGGGGACACCTCGGGACGAAGGCCCGAGCACCGATCCTGCTCCACACCTTCGATTACTCCTAGGAGAACCGCATGGCACGTCTTGCCGGCGTTGACATCCCGCGCGACAAGCGCGTGGTGATCGCCCTCACGTACATCTACGGCGTGGGCCGTACCCGCTCGAACGAGATCCTCGCTGCGACGGAGATCGACGAGAACATCCGCGTCAAGGACCTCACCGACGACCAGCTCGTCGCGCTCCGCGACTACATCGAGGGCAACTACAAGGTGGAGGGTGACCTGCGCCGCGAGGTCGCCGCCGACATCCGCCGCAAGGTCGAGATCGGTTCCTACGAGGGTCTGCGCCACCGCCGTGGCCTGCCCGTGCGCGGTCAGCGCACCAAGACCAACGCGCGTACGCGCAAGGGTCCCAAGCGCACCGTCGCCGGCAAGAAGAAGGCGCGCTAAGGCGCGGCCCCCACAGGTTTAGGAGAACACGCACATGGCACAGGCCAAGTCCGCAGCGCGCAAGCCGCGCCGCAAGGAGAAGAAGAACATCGCGCTGGGCCACGCCCACATCAAGTCGACGTTCAACAACACGATCGTCTCGATCACCGACCCGTCGGGCGCCGTCATCAGCTGGGCCTCCTCGGGTGGCGTCGGCTTCAAGGGCTCGCGCAAGTCGACCCCCTACGCCGCCGGCATGGCCGCCGAGTCCGCTGCGCGTCAGGCGCAGGAGCACGGCGTCAAGAAGGTCGACGTCTTCGTCAAGGGCCCCGGTTCGGGCCGTGAGACCGCGATCCGCTCGCTGACGGCCGCCGGCCTCGAGGTGGGGTCCATCCAGGACGTCACCCCCCAGGCCCACAACGGCTGCCGTCCCCCCAAGCGCCGCCGCGTCTGAGCTGACACGGATCCGGATGCCGCACCTCGCGGCATCCGGACTTCCGTCGTTTCCTTGAAAACTCAACACCTCACTGAATTGCACGTGTCATATAGCGGTCACGTGATCGAAAGGAACACATAGTGCTCATCGCACAGCGTCCCACTCTGACCGAGGAGAAGATCGGCGAGTTCCGCAGCCGGTTCGTCGTCGAGCCGCTGGAGCCCGGCTTCGGCTACACCATCGGCAACGCGCTGCGCCGCAGCCTGCTGTCGTCCATCCCGGGTGCCGCCGTCACCAGCATCCGCTTCGACGGTGTGCTGCACGAGTTCAGCACCATCCCGGGCGTGAAGGAGGATGTCACCGAGATCATCCTCAACATCAAGCAGCTGGTCGTCTCGTCCGAGCGCGACGAGCCCATCACGGCGTACCTGCGCAAGACCGGTGCCGGTGAGGTCACGGCCGCCGACATCTCGGCTCCGGCCGGTGTCGAGGTCCACAACCCCGACCTGGTCATCGCGACGCTCAACGACAGCGCGAAGTTCGAGCTCGAGCTCGTCATCGAGCGCGGCCGCGGCTACGTCTCGGCGACGCAGAACCGCAACGAGTACGCCGAGGCCGGTCAGATCCCGATCGACTCGATCTACTCGCCCGTGCTCAAGGTCAGCTACCGCGTCGAGGCCACTCGTGCCGGTGAGCGCACCGACTTCGACAAGCTCGTCCTCGACGTCGAGTCGAAGGCGTCCATCTCGCCGCGCGACGCCGTCGCATCGGCCGGCCGCACGCTCGTCGAGCTGTTCGGTCTCGCCCGCGAGCTGAACGTCGAGGCCGAGGGCATCGAGATCGGCCCCGCGCCGGTCGCCGAGGTCCTCACCAACGAGCTGTCGATGCCGATCGAGGACCTCGACCTGTCGGTCCGCTCGTACAACTGCCTCAAGCGCGAGGGCATCAACACGGTGTCCGAGCTGGTCGCCCTCTCGGAGACCCAGCTCATGAACATCCGCAACTTCGGTCAGAAGTCGGTCGACGAGGTGCGCGACAAGCTCGTCTCCCTCGGCCTGTCGCTGAAGGACTCGGTTCCCGGGTTCGACGGTGCGCACTTCTACGGCGGATACGACGACGAGAACCTCTGAGCCCCCCTTTCTTCCTGGAGTAATCAAACATGCCTAAGCCCACCAAGGGTCCCCGCCTCGGAGGCGGCCCCGCACACGAGCGCCTGCTTCTCGCGAACCTCGCCGCGGCCCTGTTCACGTACAAGTCGATCACCACGACCGAGACCAAGGCCAAGCGCCTGCGTCCGTACGCCGAGCGCCTGGTCACGTTCGCCAAGCGCGGCGACCTGCACGCCCGCCGCCGCGTCGCGTCGGTCATCGGTGACAAGAGCGTCGTGCACGAGCTCTTCGCCGAGATCGCTCCGCTGGTCGCCGAGCGCGAGGGTGGCTACACCCGCATCACGAAGATCGGCAACCGCAAGGGCGACAACGCCCCCATGGCCGTCATCGAGCTCGTTCTCGAGCCGGTGAACCCCAAGCCGAAGTCCGCCAAGAAGTCGGCTGCCGCCGCGCCGGCCGCTGAGGCACCCGTCGAGGAGGCTCCCGTCGAGGAGACCACCGAGGCTCCCGCCGACGACACGGCCGCCGACGCCGGCGCCGAGTCGCCGGAGGAGGGCGCAGCTGCTGAGGCTGCGGCCGAGGACGCCGCTGAGGCTCCCGCCGAGGACGACAAGAAGTAAACAGCGCGTCGCGCTGACATCGGGCCCGCACTCTCTTCGGAGGGTGCGGGCCCGATGTGCGAGGGTGGAAGGGTGAGCGAGCCGAACGCACCGTCCTGCCCCGCCGTTGCGCACTGGCGCACCGCGACCGCGAACGACATCGACGTCATCCATGGCGTCCTGGCGGCCGCCGATCGTGTCGACCACCCGACGTGGACGACACCGCGGGAGGAGGTCGCGGAGACGTTCGACCTGTCGCACATCGACCACACCCGCGACACGATGATCGCGTTCGAGGCCGGCGGCGACGCTGTCGCGGTCGGCACGGTCACCCTGCACCCCTCGCGCGAGGAGCACCTGCACGTCTCCCTCACCGGCGCGGTGCGTCCTGACCGGCGCGGCCGCGGGATCGGCACCGCGCTGTTCACGTGGCAGCACGAGCGCGCGGAGGAGCAGCTGCACGAGGCGCGTGCAGCGGACGGCGCGGCGGCGGGTCTGCCGGCCGAGATCCAGGTGTACGCCTCGGAGAAGGACGCCGCCCTCGAGCGCATCGCCGAATCGCTCGGCTACCGCACCGAACGCTGGTTCTCGACGATGCACCGCGATCTGACGCAGCCGATCGCCGACGTCGCCGCCCCCGCGGGCATCGAGCTGGTGCCGTTCTCTGCCGACCGGGCGGAGGACGCCCGGCTGGCGCGCAATGACGCGTTCCGCGATCACTGGGGGAGCCTCCCCAGCCCGCCCGAGCGGTGGCAGCAGTTCATCGGCGGCCCGTTCCTCCGGCCCGACCTGTGCACGCTCGCGCTCGACGACGGGAGGATCGTCGCGTTCTGCCTCGCGTCGGTGAACGAGGGAGACTTCAGCGTCCTCGGGCCCAACGCCTACATCGATCTCGTCGGGGTCGTCCGCTCGCACCGTCGGCGCGGCCTGGCCCCCGCCGTGATCTCGCGCTCACTCGCGGCCATGCGGGACGCGGGGCTCGGCGTGGCCGTGCTCGACGTCGACACCGAGAGCCCGACCGGGGCGAACACGCTCTACGGGGGCCTCGGGTTCACCGCGTACGAGCGCGACCGGGTGCTGGTGCGCCGGTACTGAACCGCGGTCGTCGATCCGCGACTACTGATCCTCGGCGCGCCCGAGGATCTCGAGGAGCGTCGTCCGCGTCTGCTCCGCCGCCCACTGCGCTGTCGCGAGCTGGGTTGCGGCCCCGTCGATCGCACGCTTCACCGTGCGTGCGTACAGGTCGCCGCCGGCCGCCTCGGGATGGATCTGGTCACCCGCGAGCAGGTCGGTGTGGTCGGCGATCGCACCCGCCCAGTCGGCGACGGCCACTCGAGGGTGGGTGGCGGCGAAAGCGGTGAGGTCGCGGTTGACGCCGGGGATCCAATCGCGCGGCGCGGCGGCGTTCACGAGGATGACGTAGCGCTCGGGCCCCGCGGCATCCACGATGCGCTGGAGAGCCTCCGTCGAGACGGGGCCGTTCGTGCCGAGGCCGACCACGACGTACTCCCGGAGGGCTCCGGACGCCGCGAGGTCGTCGATGATGCGGACGCCGGCCCACAGCGACCGCGACACCTCGGCGTCGACCGCGATCCCCGGCATCGCCTGGAGCAGCCCGGGAGCGGAGGCGAGCATGACCGAGTCGCCGACGGCGCTCACGCGCGTGCCGTCGACCGTCTGCGCGCCCGGCGCGGGGGCGGGCGTGGGATGCCGATCGGCCCGCGCGAGGGCGTCGCGCCCGGCATCGACCGCGCTCTGGCTCGTCGTCTCGCGCGGTGCCGCCGCGACGGCGGCCGTCGTTCCGCCGAGGGCGAGGGCTGCGGCCACCGCGGCGGCCAGGGTCGCGGCCCGGCGGGACGGGCGCGAGCGCAGACCGCGCCGAGCGATCGCGAACGCGCCGCGGAAACCGTGACGCCGCACCGGCTGCTCGATCCACCGGTACGACACCGCCGCCAGCGCGACCGAGGCGACCGCGACGACCGCGCCCGTCGCGACGGGGACGCCCGCCTCGGGGCCCGCGCCGCCGAGCTGGAACGACAGCAGGACCAGGAGCGGCCAGTGCCACAGGTACACCGCGTACGACCGCTCGCCCAGCCAGCGCAGGGGTGAGACATCCAGCGCCCGGCCGAACCACGAGCCCGGCCACGCCGCGACCAGCAGCACGACGGCGGTGAGGAGCGACGCCGCGAGGCTCGAGGCCGGGTATGTGATGGCCTCACCACCGCCCGCGGCGGCGGCGACGACGATCCCGCCGGTCGCGAGCGCCCCGACGATGACGCCCCAGACCGGGCCGACGCCGGCGACAGATGACCGGCGGACGACGAGACCGTGCAGGACGAAGGCCACGGCGACACCGATCAGGAGCCCGAACGCGTGCGTGTCGGTGCCGAAGTAGACCCGCGTGAGGTCGGCGCCCGCCGCGACGCTCGCGAATGCCCACGCGGCCGAGGCCGCCGCGAGGGCGAGAGCGACGGCGGCGCGCGAGCGCCGGCCGGGAAGCAGCAGGAAGAGGGGCAGCAGCAGCGGCCAGAGCAGGTAGAACTGCTCTTCGACCGCCAGCGACCAGAGGTTCCGGAAGATCTCCGGGTCGGCCGCGGAGAAGTAGGTGCCGCCGTCGGCCATCGACACCCAGTTGTACGAGAAGGTGGCAGCTCCGAGGACCTGCAGCCCCATGTCGACCAGCACGTCGCCACCGACGAGCCAGGCCAGGGATGCGCTGACCGTGACGACGGTCGCGAGCGCCGGAAGCAGTCGTCGCGCGCGCCGTGACCAGAACCGCCGCAGCCGGATGCGGCCCTCGCGGGCGCGTTCGCGCAGGAGCAGCGTCGTGATGAGGAAGCCGGAGATCACGAAGAAGACGTCGACGCCGACGTAGCCGCTGCGCAGGAACGCTGCGGGAAACAGGTGGTAGACGACGACGAGCACCACGGCGACGGCGCGCAGACCGTCGAGTCCCGCGATGCGGGCGCGCGGAAGAGGCGGAGAAGTCATAGGGCTGTATCCGGGGTCGTCGGGGGGACGGGCGGCGGCAGCCTCCCAGTGTAGAGCGGGCGCCTGGGGGCGATGTGGTAGACCGGAGGAGGTGCGCGGATCCCGCGGATCGACTTTCGAGAACAGGTGGAACATGGGCGCTCCCGAGGTCCTGGTGCTGGGCGAGGCGTTGGTCGACATCGTCGAGACCGATGACGGCGCGACCGAGCACGTCGGCGGCAGTCCGGCCAACGTCGCGGTGGGCGTCGCCCGCCTCGGTGTTCCCGTGCGCTTGGCGACGCGGCTGGGACGCGACGAGCGCGGCGAGCGGATCGCCCGTCACGTGCGCGAGGCGGGCGCCGAGGTCGCGGAGGCCTCGTGGACCGATGCGGCGACCGACACGGCGCGCGCCCGCATCCGTCCCGACGGGTCGGCGGAGTACGACTTCGACGTGGCCGGCGTCGTACCGCCCGTGCCGCGTGGTGACGCCGGGCTCGTGCACACCGGCTCGATCGCCCTGTTCCTCGACCCGGGCGGGGAGACGTGCCTGGCTGCTCTGGAGGCCGCCCGCGGCGGGGCCATCGTCACCGTGGACCCCAACATCCGGCCGGCGCTCGTCGGCTCGCGCGAGACGGCGCTGGCGCGCTTCGCCCGCGCCGCCGCGGCCGCCGACCTCGTCAAGCTCAGCGACGAGGATGCCGAGTGGCTCTGGCCCGGCGCCGATGCCGCCAGCGTGCTCGAGACGATCGCGGGCCTCGGTGCCGCAGCCGTCGTCATGACGCGCGGCGGCGAGGGAGCGATCGGCCGGGCACCCGACGGCGCGATCGTCGAGGTCGCCGGCGTCGCGGTGACGGTGGCCGACACGATCGGGGCGGGCGACTCGTTCATGGCGAGCCTGATCGCCACGCTCGTGGGTCGCGGCCTGCCCGCCGACGCCGACGCCCTCGCGGATGCGATGCGGGTCGCGGCGCGCGCGGCGGCCATCACGGTCTCGCGGCCGGGGGCGAACCCGCCCACGCGCGCCGAGCTGGAAGACTGATCGGGTGCGCCTGAGACTGGACATCGCCTACGACGGATCGGGGTTCTCGGGCTGGGCCCGCCAGCCGGGCCTGCGCACCGTTCAGGGGTCGATCGAGGCGGCCGTCAGCCGCGTTCTCGGCGGTGACGCGCAGCTCGTCGTCGCGGGCCGCACCGATGCCGGCGTGCACGCCTCGGGCCAGGTGGCGCACCTCGACCTGAGCGAGGCGCAGGAGGCGCGGCTGCGACGTGGCCGCGACCCCGAGCCGGCCGCCCTCGCCGCGCGCCTGAACGGTGTGCTCGGCCGATACGCCGACGTCCACGTGCGGGCGACGTCGGTCGCTCCGGAGGGGTTCGACGCCCGGTTCTCCGCGGTCTGGCGACGCTACGCGTACCGCGTCGCCGACCGCACGACGGGCTACGACCCGCTCGAGCGCTTCCGCACGACCTTCGTTCCGGTCGCCCTCGACGGCGCGCTGATGGATGCCGCGGCACGCAGCCTGACCGGCCTCCACGATTTCGCCGCTTACTGCAAGCCGCGGCCCGAGGCGACGACGATCCGGACGCTGCTCGAGTTCGACTGGCGGCGCGACGAGAGCGGTGTGCTCGTCGCCAACGTCAAGGCCGACGCGTTCTGCCACAGCATGGTGCGCGCCCTCGTCGGCGCGTGCGTCGCGGTGGGCGAGGGCCGGCTCGGCGTCGAAGACGTCGCGGTCCTCCGCGACGCCCGCGAGCGGACGAGCGCCTTCGCGGTGCTGGCGGCGCGCGGGCTCACGCTCACGGAGGTCGGATACCCCGCCGACGATCTGCTCGCGGCACGGGCGGAGCAGACCCGCGCCCGCCGCGCAACGGACACCTGACCGAAAGGAACCGGGCGTAGCCTGGCGGCACCATGAAGGTCATCTCGTACAACCTGCGCAAGCACCGCGCCGCCTCCGAGCTCTCCGAACTCATCGAGCAGCACGGCGCGGACGTGCTCTGCCTGCAGGAGGCGGACACCAGCGGCATCCCCGACCAGATCAGCGGGCTGCGGCTCGCCGAGGCGACCGCGCGCAACCGGCTGGGGCTCGCGGTCTACTACCGGGAGAACACCTTCCGCGCGGTCGAGGTCCGTTCGCTCGCGTTGAAGAAGTCGCTGCACGACCGCGTGCTCAAGCCCGCCGAGGAACGGATGCTCGGTGTGCGGCTGCGTGACATCGACGACGGGCGTGACGTCATCGTGGCGAGTTTCCATGCGGCGCCGCTGACGGCGCTGAACTCGCTGCGCCGCAACCAGATCCAGGCGGCGCTGGGCGCCCTGTCGGAGCTGGGCGAGGGGCTGCCGATCCTCATGGTCGGCGACTACAACTACCCGGTCTTCAAGGAGAACCTCGGGCAGGTCGTGCGCAAGCAGGGGTACGAGCTGACGCTCAGCGACGCCCGCACCTACACGCGCTACAAGTTCTTCCGCGGCCACTACGACTTCGCCACGAGCGTCGGATTCGACATCGAGCGGGTGCAGACGCTGCCGCAGGGCGCGAGCGACCACCTGCCGATCCTGGTCACCGCGGAACCTCGCTGACAAAGACGGATGCCCCGGAGCCGAAGCTCCGGGGCATCCGATCGTGCTGTGTGCGCCTGATCAGGCAGCAGCCTCCGCGTTGCGGTGGCGGCGGACCGTGCTGGCCACGGCGATGCTGCCGCCGGCGAGGGCGAGAGCGCCACCGCCGATCCACAGGCCGAGGAGAGCGGCGTTGTCGCCACCGGTGGCGGGCAGGGTGCCCGAGCCGCCGGTGCTGCCCGAGCCGCCGGCAGCGGCCGGAACAGCGATGGTGACGCTGCTCGCGCCCGAGACGGTGCCCGTGGCGGTGAGGGTGTACTCGCCGGTCGCGTTGGCGGGCAGGGTCACCTGGAAGGCGACCTCGCCGGCTCCGTTCGCGGCCTTGGTGGTGCTGGTGGAGGTCACGGCGAACTTGACGAACGCGACGCTGCCTGCAGCGGCGTTCTCGCCCGTCAGGGTGCCGGTGACGGCCTCGTTCGGCTCGAAGTTGTTGAACGCGATCGTCGCGGTGCCGCCAGCGGTGACGGTGACGGACGAACCGCCCACCGGTGCCGGGGTGTAAGCGTTGGCGATGGCGGGGGCGGCAAACACGGCCGCTGCTGCGATGGCCGAGGCCGCCGCCGCCTTGATGAGACGGTTCTTCATGTGTCCTGCTTTCCTTGGGTCATCCGGAGGCTCACACCCAACGGAGAAGTAATGCTAAGGATTACGTCAGGAGTGGTCATAGCAAGTATTCAGGGTCGTAGGTCCCCGATGCAAGCTCGGACATTTCCATCGCGTTAACATTTCGCGATCCGGATGACGTGCGGCGCGCCGCGGACGCCGGATTCAGCGCGCGTCGCGGGCCCGACGCAGCGCCGAGGCGAGCGCGATCGTCGCGCCGGCCGCCACGAGAGCCCCGCCGCCGACCCAGAGGCCGAGCGACGTGCGGGCGTCGCCGCCGGTCGCGGGCAGTCCGGAGGCGTCGACGACCGAGGCGCTGGCGGTGCCACCGGCGGACGAGGCCGAGATCGCCTCGATGTTGTACACGCCCACCGCATCGGCGGGGAAGGTGATGGCCACCGGTGCGAGCGCGCCTTCCTCGGACGACTCGCGCACCGTGCTGCCCGTGGTGACGGCGAACGCCGCGCGCGCGAACGCGACGGCCGCGCCGTTCTCGCCGCGGACCGTGATCGTGATCTCCTCGTTCGCCCCGAACGTGCCGTCGGCACACGCGAACTCGACGGTGCCGCCGGCCACGAACGCGCTCGGCGTGGTCGTGCACGAGTTCGTCGGCGGGTAGATGGTCGCGCCGGTCGAGGCGGATGCCGCCGCCGGCAGTGCGATGATCGCGGCGGCGAGGACCGCGACGGCGGCGAGGGAGGCGGTGCGGCGCATGATCGGTGAGTCTATGCGCCGCCGCAACGAGCGACAACAACGGTGGGCCGCTCGGCGTCGACGGTGGGTGTCACGGTTGCCGTCGCGGTCGTCGGGCCGCCCTGGGCGACGACGCTCACGGTGGCGGTGACCGACTCGCCCGGGGCGAGATCGGAGGAGAACACCATCACCTGTCGTCCCGCGTGCGACCCGCCGCCGAACCCGGCCCCGTCGGACCGGGTCGCCGACGAGAGGGCGTAGCCCTCGGGCAGGTACAGGTACGCCACGGTGCGGGCGATGCCGGCCGGGACTCCGAAGCCGCCGCCGCCGGTGACATAGGTCGGCAGCGAGGTCGCGGCATCCGACGGAGCGTTGTTCGCGATGGTGACCTCGAGCGTCACCGGCGAGGACGTGCGTCCGTCGCCGCCGACCGCGCAGGTGTCCCACACGAGGCGCGTGTCGGCGGTGAGGTAGTAGTCCATCTTCGACCCGGTGCCGTCGTTGAGGTACACCCCGAACGCGGCCGTGTCGTCATCGGTGACCGGCAGCGGGCCGGCGAGCGTCGTGTCCGCGAGCACCGCCTGGTCCTCGGGGATCGCGCTCCACAGCAGCAGTCGCCGTTCGTCGCCGGCGCGACCGAGGGCGGCGATGAGCTTCGCGGGATCGGCTCCACCGGAGGCGAGCCGGTCGAACACCGCCGCGGACGCCGCCGCGAAGAACGCATCCTGTTCGCGGGGGTTCTCGTAGCGCGCATACACGTCGTTCAGCAGCAGCGAGACGGCGTTGTCGGCGGAGATCACGTCGCCCGTCGGCAGCTCGACGGGTCCGGTGGCCTCGAGGATGTACGACAGGGCGACCGGGTCGGTCGCGATCACCCCGTCGACGCTCTGCCCCGTCTGGCGCAGCAGCATCTCGCGCGCGAGCGGGCCGCCGACGGAGAAGTCCGGGATCTGCGTGACGTTCTGGATGTATCGGCCGGGCCTGGTCTCGTAGATGCGCTCGACCTCGGGGTCGAGGGGGAGCACCGGCTCGCCGAAGTTCGGGAAGTCCGACGAGGAGGCCTGCCCGGCCAGCTCGATCCGCCCGTCCGCCGTGCGCACGATCGCCATCGCGCCGACGATGCCGCCCGTCGACCGCCACTCGGCGTTGTTCTGGAACGCCAGGAGGTAGGTGCGCTCGCCGGACGCGCCGAGCATGGCGGGCAGGAGCGTCGCGGCGCGGGCGAGCGCATCGGTCGCGGAGGCGCCCGTGTCGAGGAGGTCGGTGACGTCGTCGACGGCCGCCCGCACGGGGCCGATGAGCGGGGTGTCGTCGAGCGCCCGCACGGATGCCGCGGCGGCGGCGACGGTGTCGGCGCCGGACCGAGCCGGCTCGGCGATCTCGCGGAAGACGGTGGTGTCGATGCGCCCGTCGACCGGCCGGAAGGCATCGGGCGAGAACGCCGACGCCACATCGGCGAGGGGGAGGAGCCCGTCGCGGGCGATGTCGTCGGCCGCGGCCGCGATCGTCCCGACCGCGTGCAGCTGCGGGCCGATCCACGGGGTGCCCTCGGCGAGCGACCAGACCGGGTCGGATGTCAGCTCGCGCGCTCGCGCGGCGTGGTCGGCGGCGTCGGCGATGTGCGGCGCGGCGGCCGCGGGGTCGGCGAGGGAGTCGATGGCGCTGCGGGCGGATGCCTCCACCTCGCGCAGTTCGCCGTAGGCCAGGGCGCCGCGGACGCCCACCCAGGCGGCGGCTGCGACGAGGGCGAGAAGGAAGAGCCCGGCGATCGCCGCCAACGCGAGCTGCGTCCGGCGCAGGGGGCGGGGCTGGTCAGCGGTGCGCACCCGATCACTCTAAGGGGGCGGCCGCGTGCGTACACTTGCGAGGGGAAGCGGAGGACTCGATGATGCGACGCTGGGGGACGGCCGCCGCGACTGCGGTGATGGCTGTGGCTCTCGTGGGATGCGGCCCCGCGCCGTGGAACTCCCCCTCCGGCGGCGGGGGAGACGCGAGCGGCCCCGCGCCCTCGCCGAGCGTCTCGCGCACCGCCGTGCCGCCGCCGGTCCCGAACGACCTCTCGAGCGGCTCGACCGAGCGTCAGGTGACCGCCGGGGCCGTGACGGGATCGCTCAACTACTGGTCCGACCTGTCGATGGACCGGTGGACGGCGACGGCGCTCAAGCCCGTCAGCCTCTCCCTCGTGACGACCGTCAGCCCCGATGACGGGCAGAAGGTGTACCTGCAGAAGGCGACGATGATCGCCGTGCCCGGCAACGCGCAGGGCGACCTCAGCCCGCTCGCACCGACATCCGACCAGTCGGCCACCAATCCCGGCTACCTCGTGCTCTCGCCGTACAGCTACTCGCAGACGTTCTACGTCGGCGAGGTGCCGCCCGAGGCCACCTTCGTCACGATCCGCTTCACGTACGACTTCCTCGTGCAGACGACCCCCACCTCCGACGAGTTCGCGAAGCAGACCGCGACCGACAGCATCACCGTCGCGATCGCGGCGGCCGAGAGCGACGGCGGCTGAAACCTCAAGGTCACCGCAAGGCGACCTGAAGAGATCGCAAAGCGCCCGGGGTCGTCGTGGCCGGGGTGCTTGGATGGCGAGGCCCGCGACATCCGACGCTGGCCCCTCGCCTCGAGAAATCCGGTCTGCCATGTCTCCGCGCCGCACCCCCACACTCCGCGCACGTACGCTCAGCGCGGGCGCGCTCGCCCTCTCGCTCGTCGTGCTCTCGGGCTGCTCTCAGCTGACCGGGATGATCAACGCCGTCCAGGGCGAGCCGGTCTCGGCCGTGCCGGCGCCGGCGCCCTCGCAGTCGCCCAGCATGGCGTTCAACTCGCAGTTCACCTATGACGGCTCGGTGTCGCTCTCCTCCGATGTGGCGCAGGACCTCGAGCTCCGCCTCGACGTGTGGGCGCAGGATCCCAAGCGCACGCAGGAATGGACGCCCGGCGCGGACAAGACGTTCGGCTTCGCGGTCAACGTCCACGACAAGCGCGTCGACGAGAAGGCCGTGCTGTCGCAGAAGCGGCGCGTGTTCATCTCGTCGATCTCGATCACCTCGCAGACAGCGCAGACGTCGGGGCAGGTGCAGAACCCGTTCCAGTTCAGCGCCGACCCCCGCACGCTCGTCCCGAGCGACACGATCCGCTCCGACCGGGGCCTGCTGCTCAACAGCTTCCAGGGCGGTCTCTACGTGCCCGAGACCATCGTCCACGGGCTCCCGGCCGACACCTACGGCATGACGCTCGAGTTCGCGATGACCGTGTGGGTCGAGGGCAACGCGAACGACGACGCGATCCCGCGCCGGTTCCCAGCACCACTCCCTGAGCCGGTCGCGGCGCCCGCATTCCTTGCGCAGAAATTGCGGTTGACTTCGTCCGCTCTGCACACACGGCGTTCCAGAATGGATCGCGGCAGACAACAGCTGCCCATCACCTCGCACAGGATGTGACCGCATGACTCAGACGCCGTACACGCCGTACACGCCCAACCCGGCGTTCGCGCAGCCGCAGCGCCCCGCCCCGCAGGCGCCGGTGCAGCTGGCGGATCACTTCGAGACGGCGTTCCCCGACGACTTCGAGTCGGTCCTCGAGAACACCACCGTCCACCGCTCCACGATCGGCTGCGTCATCCCCGCGTACAACGAGGAGGAATCGATCGCCGACGTGATCGAGGGCCTGCTCGCGCAGACCCGCGTGCCGGACGTCATCCACGTCATCGCGAACAACACCTCCGACAACACCGTGAAGATCGCCGCCGGGTACGCCGGGCCCCACGAGGTCACGACCGAGCTCGGCACGCAGTTCACCGAGGTGTTCGTCCACGACATCGGCAAGAACCCCGACAAGAAGGTCGGCGCGCTCAACTACGGCTACTCGCTGGTCGAGGGGTACGACTACCTGCTGGGTGTCGACGGTGACACGATCGCCGACTCGCGCGCCGTGGAGTACCTCGAGTCGGAGGCTGTCGGCGACTCGCGCATCGGCGGCATCTCGGCGATCTACTCGATCGACGACAAGCCCATCAAGGGGACGATCGCGAAGTTCCTCATCGCCGGTCAGCGCACCCAGTTCGCCGCCTTCAACATGCAGAACCTGCTGCGCGGCCGCAACATGGCCGTCCTCGGCGGGCAGTTCTCGATCTTCTCGACGAACGCGCTGCGCGACGCGATGAAGCAGAACCACCAGTCGACCCCGTGGGTGAAGGACTCCGAGGTCGAGGACTCGCTGCTGTCGCTCCAGATCAAGAGCGCGGGCTACCTGACGAAGATCAGCCCGTACGCCCGCGCCAACGTCGGCGGCATGACGACTCTCAAGGGTTACGACGCCCAGCAGGTGAAGTGGACCTACGGCGCCATCGAGCTGATGTGGCCGGGCCAGCGCGGCGACACGAAGGGCCAGCCGTTCCACCCGAACCTGCGCCTGCGCTGGTTCGAGAACTTCGGGATGCTGACGAACCTGTTCGTGCGCGTCGCGTTCCTCATCCTGCTCGCCGGCTCGCTGTCGATCAACGCGTTCGTCTTCTCGCCGCTGTGGCTGATCCCGCCGCTGGTCGCCGTGCTGCTGAACCTGCGCATGGCCCGCAGCATCAAGGACCACAATCAGCGCGACATCCTCTTCGCGATCCTGGTGTTCCCCGCCGAGGCGTTCATGTGGATCCGGCTCGGCCACTTCATGCGGTCGTGGTCGCGCTTCCTGTCGAAGAAGAAGGTCGACAACTGGGCGATGCAGGCCAAGGCCGAGAGCGGCGGCGGCAGCATCGGGCACTGGATGCCGCTGGTGATCCTCGCCGCGGTGCTGCTGGCGATGGCCGTCGTGTGGAACATCATCGGCCCCGTCGCGCAGTCATCGATCCTGTGGATCGGATGGCCGATCGTCGGTGTCGTGACCGTACTGCAGACCCTGCTGATGTTCTCGAAGCTCGTCCGCCGCCAGAACGGCTACAAGGTCTGAGCCGGAAGCCGGGCCCGCCGGCTCAGACCGCCGCGGCGGTCTCGGACGTCATGCGATACCCGACACCCCGAACGGTCTCGATGTACCGCGGGGTCGTCGGGCTGTCGCTGAGCTTGCGGCGGAGGTTCGTCATGTGCGCCTCGATCGCCCGCTTATCGGCCTCGCCCACGAAGTAGCTCGTGACGTAGGACTCGCCGCGCAGGACGAGCGTCAGGTCGGCCTTCGACCGCACCCGGCGCTTGGAGGCCATCAGCGTCGAGAGCAGATCGAACTCGGTGCGGGTCAGCTCCAGCTCGCGGCCGCCGATGTAGGCCAGCCGGGTGTCGGTGTCGACCTGCAGGTCGCGGTGCGTCAGCCAGTGGTCGCCCGTGGTCGGCACGAGGTCGCCGCCGGACTGGTGCACCACGATGTCTGCCCCCGGCGCCTGGGCCGGGGCGGGCGCCGGAGCGTCGCTCGGGTGATGCACGATGACCGGCTGCTGCGGCGGCGCGGACTGCGGGGGCGCGGGCGGCGGTGCGTACTGCGGCGGTGCGTACTGCGCCGGGGCGGGCTGCTGCGGGGCCGAGCCGGGGAAGCGGGCGAGGTACTCCTCGTACGACAGGGGTGCGGCCTCGGCGGGGCCGGGAGCCGGGGCGGACGGCGCGGGGCGTGCGCCCGGGAACGACGGGCCGACCGAATCCTGCTGCGGGGCGGCCGGCTGGGGAGCGGCGGCGCGCGGGCGCCGCAGCAGCGCGTCGACCCGCGCCCGGAACTCGCGCGGGCGGAAGGGCTTGACGATGTACTCGTCGGCGCCGGCACCCAGCCCGAGGACGACATCCGCCTCTTCGGAGAGCCCGGTGAGCATGATGATGTACGTGTCGCTCTGCGCGCGGATGCGCCGGGCGGCCTCGAAGCCGTCGATGCCGGGCATGTTGACGTCGAGCGTCGTCAACAGCGGCCGGTACGACAGCACGGCCTGGATGCCGTCGATGCCGTTGCCCACCGAGACGGTGGAGAATCCCGCTGCCTCGAGCACCTCGACGAGAAGATGGCGGATGTCGGGATCGTCCTCGACGATGACCGCCGTCTTCAACTGCTCGGACATCATGCGCGCCACTTCTCTCCCTCAGGTTCGGGTTATTTTGCCACACGCGAGCGACGCGGCACTCCCGCAGGAACGCCGGAGAGTCAGGGCGCGACGCCGCGCGTGAGCTCGACGGCCCCGGCGGGCCACCACACGCCGGCGTCGGGGCCGCCGTTGCACGGTCCGTCGCTCTCTCCCGGCGGCTTGATCCACAGGTTCGTGTCGACGACGTCGTCGCCGAACGTGCCGCTCGGGTCGCCCACGGTGCGTCCCGGCGGATTGCACCATTCGCCGTCGCTCGGAGCGCCCGCGCCGTTGCGCGAGGTGTCGACGAGGGCGTGCATGCCGCCCAGGCGGTCGGACAGGGCGTGGGCGTAGGCGAACTCGTCAAAGGTGTCGTTGAAGTTCGACACGTTCGTCACGAAGCCCCGCACCCCCGAGACCGCGACCCGCTCGATGAGTCCCGCCATCACCTCGGGCCCGAGCCAGTTCGAGTGCCCGCCGTCGACGTAGACCCAGGTGTCCGGGCCGGTCAGGCGGCCGAGCGCGCCGCGCAGCTGGTCGACGCGCTCGTCGACGTTGCCGCACTGCGGGGCGAGGGCCAGACTGTCGGGCTCGACGACGACGACCTTCTTCACGTCCGGAACGGAACGCAGCGCCGTGCCGATCTGCTTCGTCCACGTCTCGTAGTCGGCCTCGTCCAGCCCGCCGGCGGAGTGGTTGCCGCAGTCGCGCCCGGGCAGGCCGTAGACGACGACCGCCATCGCGGTGCCCGACTCGCGCGCCTCGTGCGCGATGTTCAGCACGCGCTCGCCGACTGCGCCGATGGGGTCCTGCTCGGGGGTGAGCCAGTACGCCGTCGGCTGGGCGGCGAGATACTCGGCGGCGGCGACCTCGTCGACCGATCCGCCCTCGGCTGCGGCGCGTGCGGCCTTCGACTCGGCGGGTGCGACGAAAGCGGTGCCGACACCCGGGGGTCGCGCGGTGAGCGCCTGGACCCCGCCCATCACGAGGGAGACGACCAGGGCGATCCCGGCGACGATGAGCGCCAGTGCGGCGACGATGATCGCGATCCACGCCCAGCGTGGCAGCCGACGGCGCCGGCGAGCAGGCCGAGGCGGCGCGGGCCGCTCGGGCGGGGGCGGCGGCTCGTAGTGCCCGCTGAGGACATAGCGACCGGCATCGTCACCGGCATCGTGATGCGATGCATCGGAGCCGGGTCGCTGTGCCACGGACTGACTCTAACCGCTGGCGACCGCGAGGCCCATCGTGCCGGTCGGCCTCGGCGGATACCCTGGGGCCATGGGCGACGTGATCCTGGGAGTGACCGACGCGGACGGCGCGGGTGCGCGGGAGTGGGCGTTCCGGCGCGCCGAGGCGCTGGGCCTGACACTGCGTGAGCTGCTGATCGCGCCGACGCGCGACGATGCCGACCGGGCCGCGGCGGCGACAGCGGACGCCGAGATCCTCGTGCTCCCCGAAGAGCACGGTCACGCGTACCGCACGCTCCTCGCGCACGCGCACTGCCCGGTCGCGATCGTCCCCGACCGGCTCGACGGCGATGCCGAGGCTTCCGCCGCCGCGAGGGCGGGCGTGCTGGTCGGCGTCGACGCGTCGGAGGTATCGGCCCGGGCGCTCGACTTCGCCGCCCGCGAGGCCGTACGCACGGGTGAGCCCCTCGTCGCCCTCGCCGCGTGGGAACCCGTCTCGGTGGGCACGGAACCGGGTCTCGATCTGTGGACCGGACCGATGCCCGTCGACCTCACGGAAGCGACGGCCGGGATGCTGGAGCGCATGCTCGAGCCGGTGCGCGCGGAGCATCCGCAGCTCGAGGTGCGCACGCGCATCGACGTCGGCGACGCCTCCGCGCTCATCGAGGACGCGTCGCGCGGCGCCGTGCTGACCGTCGTGGGCTCGCACGGACGCACCGGGCTGTCGCGCCTGCTGCTCGGATCGGTCAGCGAGCGGGTCGCGGCCCACGTCGGTTCCCCGACCGTCATCGTTCGGTGACCCGCGGCGCACGAGCCCTGCTGATCGGCTACGTCGTCGTTCTCGCGCTCATCGCGTTCTGGCCGACGCCCGTCGACCGCGACGCGGGCCCGATCCTCCGGGCCATCACCTCGGCGGTGCCGTGGCTGACCTACGACCGCATCGAATTCTCGGCCAACATCGCCCTGTTCGTCCCGTTCGGGTGGTGCGCGGCGCTCGGCTGGCCCCGCTGGCACGCGTACGTCATCCCCGCCGGCCTCGTCATCTCCGTCGTGATCGAGACGGCGCAGGGCGTGCTGCTCGCGGAACGGACCGCGAGCGCGTGGGATGTCGTGGCCAACACCCTCGGCACGACGGCGGGCTGGCTGATCGCACGCCGGTGGGCCGCCGGACGGGATCAGCCGGCGTCGGGTGACTGAGGACCCTGCCGGCGGCGACGGATCTCGGCCTCGAGCTCGGCGATCTCGATCTCGCGCTCGAGGTCGGCGAGCTGCTGCGCCGTCGTCCGATAGTCGCGGGGCTGCGGGCGGCTCGCCGGGGCGGCGGGTGCCGGCTCGTCGCGGGACCACCGGCGCGGGTCGCCGAAGCTCATCGACTCTCGCGGGGCGGTGTCCCACTCGCGTCCGAGGGTGAACCACAGCACCGATCCGATGAGCGGCAGGAAGACGATGAAGAGCACCCACGCGAACTTCGGCAGGTGCTTGACCTGGTCGTCGCGGCGGGTGATGGCGTCGACGAGAGCTGCGACCATCAGGACGAAGACGAGCAGGGGCAGCAGCAGATACACCCCGCCAGGGTGGCGCAGATCCGCGCGTCCGCGCAAGGGAGGGTGGATCAGAACGCGTAGCGGATGCGGCACGACGGCAGCTCGCGCTCGATGAGCGCGCACAGCGCCGCGACGGCCTCGCCCTTGAGCGGTGAGCGGTACCGCACGTTGATCGCGCCGTTTTGCGAGCGCTTGGTCTCCTGCATCCGCGGGGTCCACAGCAGGTCCTCGCCGCGCGGATGCCAGCCGAGGTTGACCTCGTGCAGGCCCTCGTTGTGGGTGAGGAAGATGATCTCGCACGCCAGCTGCGCCTTCGCGCGGTCGGAGAGCACGTCGTTCAGCTCGCGCAGCAGAGCCGTCCAGTCGGCCTCCCAGGTCGGGGTGAGGATGACGGGAGAGAAGTTGAGATGCACTTCGTAGCCGGCCTCGACGAAGTCGTTGATCGCCGCGATCCGCTCGGAGATCGGCGAGGTCCGGATGTCAGTCACGCGCGCGGTGTCGTGCGGCATGAGCGAGAAGCGGATGCGGGTGCGCCCGAGCGGGTCCCAGTCGAGCAGGTCGCGGTTGACGTACTTCGTCGCGAACGAGGCCTTGGCCGTCGGCGACATCCGGAACAGCTCGCACAGGTCGCGGACGTTCTCGCTGATCATCGCGTCGACGGAGCAGTCGCTGTTCTCGCCGATGTCGTAGACCCAGGCCTCGGGGTCGCACTGGTTCGGCTCGGTCTTGGGGCCCTGCCGGGAGATGTGACGCGCGAGGTGGCGCGAGATCTCGTCGATGTTGGCGAAGACCGTGACGGGGTTGCTGTATCCCTTGCGGCGCGGCACGTAGCAGTACGAGCAGGCCATGGCGCAGCCGTTCGCCGTCGACGGCGCGATGAAGTCGGCCGAGCGGCCGTTGAGCCGGGTCGTGACCGACTTCTTCACGCCCAGCACGAGCGCCTCGGTCTTGATCCGCACCCAGCGCCGCACATTCGTCTCGTCGCCGTGGACCTCGGGAACGAGCCAGTGCGAGTCGATCGGGACGATCTCGGCATCGGGCCACCGCGCCACGATCTCCTGCCCGCGGGGCAGCGCGAGCGCGGCCTCCTCGGCGTAGATGCGGCTGATCTGCAGCAGCGGGGCCCGATCCCGGGACATCCGGCCGGTCAGCCGGCCTGCTCGAGCTCGATCTCGCCGGCGGCGAGGGCGTCGGCGTACGTACGGACGTCGGGGCCGGGCTCCCAGTCGATGAACTTGTCCTTCATGTGGCTGACGAGCGCGGCGTAGGCCTTGTCGGCGTCGTTCGCGTCATCGGTCGCGGCGACGGCGGCGACGGCATCCTGCAGGACACGGTCGGCGTCGTCGAGCACCTTCTGGCGGGCTTCGTCATTCCAGTGGATCTCGCTGATCTTCATAGCGGCACGCTAGCCAGCGGGAACGGATTCGGCGACGGACTTGCGCGAGGCTATCCGACGCCCGATGATCCCGTGTCTCGGGCTGAAGAGGTAGACCGCGGCGAACACGACGCCCTGCACGAGCACGACGAGTCCGCCCGACGAGGCATCCACCCAGTAGCTCAGGTAGATGCCGACGACCGAGGATGCCGCCGAGAGCACCGGGGCGATGACGAGCATGCGCCCGAAGCGGTCGGTGAGCAGGTGCGCCGTGGCTCCCGGGATGATGAGCATCGCGACGACGAGCACGACGCCCACGACCTGCAGCGCGACGACCGCGGTCAGCGCGAGCACGCCCAGCAGGAGCCCCGAGAGCAGCCGCGGCGAGAGCCCGATGGCGAAGGTGTGGATCGGGTCGAAGGCGAAGAGGGTGAGGTCGCGGCGCTTGACGAACAGGATCGCGAAGGCGACGGCCGCCAGGACGGCGATCTGCACGAGGTCGCCCGCCGAGACCCCGAGCACGTTGCCGAACAGGATGTGGTTGAGGTCGGTCTGGCTCGGTGTCACCGAGATGAGCACGAGGCCGAGCGCGAACAGCGTCGTGAACACGATGCCGATGGCGGCATCCTCCTTGACGCGGCTCGTGCCGCGGATGATGCCGATGAGGGCGACCGCGAGGAACCCGAACACGAGGGCGCCGATCGCGAAGGGCGCGCCCAGGACGTACGCGAGCACGACGCCGGGCAGCACGGCGTGGCTGACGGCGTCGCCCATGAGCGACCAGCCGATGAGGACGAGCCAGCACGACAGCACGGCGCAGACGATCGCGGCGATGGCCGTGGCCGACAGGGCGCGCAGCATGAACTCGTAGCGGAGCGGCTCGAGCAGGATGTCGATGAGGGTCACGGGCGCTCCTCGGTGGTCAGGCCGAAGGCGCGCGCGAGCAGCTCGGGGCGGAGCGCCTCGTCGACGGCGCCCTGGAAGACGACGCGGCGCAGCAGCAGCACCGCCTCGTCGGCGAGGGACGGGAGGGCGTGGAGGTCGTGGGTGGAGACGAGCACGGTCCGGCCGTCGGCGGCGAGCTCGCGCAGCAGTCGCACGATCGTCGCCTCGGACTTCTTGTCGACGCCCGCGAACGGCTCGTCGAGGAGCAGGATGCCGGCATCCTGGGCGATGCCGCGCGCCACGAACGCGCGCTTGCGCTGACCGCCCGACAACCGGCCGATCTGACGGTCGGCGAGCTCGCTCAGCTCGACGCGCTCGAGCGCGGCGTCGACGGCGCGATGGTCCTCGGGGCGCGGGCGCCGCGTGGGGCCGAGGTGCCCGTACCGACCCATCATCACGACGTCGCGCACCGACACCGGGAAGGTCCAGTCGACGTCCTCGCTCTGCGGCACGTACCCGATGAGGCCGCGGCGGCGGGCGGCGGCGGGTGTCTGCCCGGCGATGCTCACTCGTCCGCTGGCGGGACGCACGAGGCCCGTGATCGACTTGAACAGCGTCGACTTCCCCGAGCCGTTCATGCCGATCAGCGCGGTCACCCGCCCGGGCGCGACGGCGAGGTGGACGTCGTCGAGCGCCACGATGTCGCGGTAGCGCACCGAGACGCCCGAGACCTCGATTGCCGGGGACGCGCCGGTCGCGGCGCTCACGAGGCGCTCCGGGTCAGTGCCGCGGCGATGGTCTCGGCGTCATGGCGGAGCAGATCGAGGTAGGTCGGCACGGGGCCGCCGGCCTCGGAGAGCGAGTCGACGTAGAGCGTGCCGCCGAAGACGGCATCCGTCGCCTCGACCACCTGCTGCATCGGACGGTCCGAGACGGTCGACTCGCAGAACACGGCGGGCACGTCGTTGTCCTGGACGAACTCGATCGTCTGCCGGATCTGCTGGGGCGTCGCCTGCTGCTCGGCGTTGACGGGCCAGATGTAGGCCTCGGTGAGCCCGGCGTCGCGGGCGAGGTACGAAAATGCGCCCTCGCATGTGACGAGCGCCCGCTGCTCGACCGGCACCGTCGCGAGGTCGGCGACGAGATCGTCGTGGATCCGCTGCAGCTCGTCGTTGTATGCCGCACCGTTCGCGGCGTAGGCGTCGGCGCCCGCCGGATCGAGCTCGCTGAACGCCGCGACGATGTTGTCGACGTACAGCTGCACGTTCAGGGGGCTCATCCAGGCGTGGGGGTTGGGCTTGCCGGCGTAGGCGTCGCCGGTGATGTCGATCGTCTCGACGCCGTCGGAGACGACGGCGTGCGGTGCGTCGGCGGTCTCGACGAACCGCGCGAACCACGACTCGAGGCCCAGCCCGTTGTCGAGGATCAGATCCGCGTCGGATGCCGCCGCGATGTCGCGCGGGGTGGGCTCGTAGCCGTGGATCTCGGCTCCGGCCTTCGTGATCGAGCGCACGTCGAGCCGGTCGCCCGCGACGTTGCGCGCGATGTCGGCGAGCACCGTGAAGGTGGTCAGCACGACGGGCCGGTCGCCGGACGGCTCACCGGCGACGTCGGCGTTCGAGCCCGTCGCGCAGCCCGCGAGCAGAGCGGCCGTCGCGCCGAGGGCGACCAGGGCGGCGAGGCGACGATGTCGATTTTTCGGCATACCGAAAAATTACCCGCTGGCCTCCCGGGCATGCAATTCCGCGTCGACGACATCGGCCCAGGGTTGACGCGGCGAGCGCACGGTGTTACCGGTTTCGGCCGCCTGCTGCGAGAGCTGCGCCAGGTAGTGGTCCTGGCTGGCCTCGGCCAGCGAGTAGACCGGCGCGTGGCCGTCGATGGCGCGCGGCATGGCGTCGAGCATGCGCGCGATCGCGATCTCGTCGTCGTTGAGA
The DNA here is from genome assembly GCF_002245215.1 of Microbacterium sp. Yaish 1. Classification (GTDB taxonomy): domain Bacteria; phylum Actinomycetota; class Actinomycetes; order Actinomycetales; family Microbacteriaceae; genus Microbacterium. The sequence goes on along the minus strand of NZ_NPMR01000001.1, from coordinate 995,448 downwards.
CGTGCCGGGAGGAACGGATTGCGGAAGACCCACTCGTCGCCGAGGAGGATGCCGCGCAGGAACATCCCCTCGAGGTTGCCGCCCTCGCCGGTCATGACACGGCGCAGCGAGTCGAAGGCGGGCTCGTCGAACCGGCGCAGGTGGCGCACCTCGCCGTTGTCGATCTCGCCGCGCTCGCCGCGGATGAGCAGGCGGTTGCCGCGGATCCACGAGAAGTACTGCTCGCTCGCGAAGTCGTACACGCCCAGGCGGTCGCCGAAGGCGAACCGTGCCGTGGTCTGCGTCGCCGTGACGACGCGCTCCGCGGTGGGGTCGCCGGCGCGGTCGGGGCCGGCCACGAGCGGGGAGCGGAAGACGGATGCCGAGATCTCGGCCTCGCCGGCGCCGATCCCGAGGGCCCGGCGCATGACGCTGACGCCGTGGTAGTCGTGGCACTGCGCGACGAGCGCGTACGACGGGGTGCCCAGCCGGCCGGAACGGGCGACCGCGAGCTGCGCCGACAGCAGCGGTGAGAGGTGGTACTGCTCGGCGACCTGGACGGTCGGCATCCCCGGGCGGGCGAGGTGCTCCCACAGGGCGACGAGGTCGTCGATCCCCGCTGCGGGCGGGGTCTCGGTCAGCACCGGGATGCCGCGGCCCGCGAGGTCGAGGATGATCCCGGGCGCCACGTCGCGGGGCACCGAGACGACGACGAAGTCGGGGGCGCCGTCGGAGAGGAGCGCGTCGAGGTCGCTGTAGCCGCGGACGCCCCAGCGCTCCTCGGTCTCGGCCGCCGTCGCCGCGCTGCGGGTGACGAGGCCGGAGACGCGGAACCGCTCGGGCAGAGCGGCGGCGACGCGCAGGAAGAAGTCGCTGCGCCAGCCGCTGCCGACGATGGCGAAGGTGAGGGTCATCGGCACAGTCTGCACGGGGCCGCGTGTGAGACGGTAGGGGCATGGTGGAGGGGCGCGCTCGCGGCGGTGAAGATGATATGGAGCCGGCCGACATCGATGTCGAGACGGTCGCGTTCGACGGGGTGCGCACGCGTGTCACGCGGGTGCAGACCGCGTCCTCGGCGGATGCGGAGCGGGCCTTCGTGCTGATCGCGGGGATCGGGGTGGCCGCGACGTACTTCGATCTGCTCGCGCCCTTGCTCGCCCAGAACGCCCGGGTCTTCGCGCTCGACCTCCCCGGCTTCGCGGGCCAGCGCGCGCCACGCGACGAGCCGTCGGTGTCGTTCTTCGCCGACCAGGTGGAGGCGGTGCTCGACCGGTTCGAGCTCGAGGACCCCGTGCTGCTCGGGCATTCCTTCGGCACGCAGATCGTGACCGAGGTGCTCGCGCGGCGCCCCGGCATCCGTCACGCCGTCCTCATCGGTCCGGTCGTGAACGACCGGGAGCGCTCGGTGGTGCTGCAGGGGATCCGGTTCGCGCAGTCGTCGCTGTTCGAGCCGTTCCGTCTCGTGCTGCTGGCGGTCAGCGCCTACCTGCTCTGCGGCTTCGCCTACTTCATGCGGGTGCTGCCGCACATGATGCGGTATCCGCTGCCACGCCGCCTGGCGGACGTCTCGGCGCAGGTGCTGCTCATTCGCGGCGCGCGGGACTTCTCGTCGCCGCGCTACTTCCACTCGGAGCTCGTCGCCGTCGCGCGCGATGCGTGGCGGTGGGAGATCCACGGCGCCGCGCACTCCGTCATCAACGGCAACGCGATCGGCGTGGCCAAGCTCATGGACGCCTTCGTCGCCGGCGATCTTCCCCGCCGCGGTCAGATGTCGCAGGAGGAGGCGCGCGTCCCGCGGCCGGCGTACGGCGGGATCGCCCTCATGTGGCGGGCGGCCCGCTATCGCGTGCAGGAATGGTTCAGCGCGCGGGAGGGCGATGAAGTCGGCGTCGAGCACGCGAAGGAGTCGCACGCCGCCGTCATGTGGCGCGCGTTCACCGGCGGGCGCCGCTGAGCCGTCACTCCCACACCGCGGTGTCGGGGTCGATGCCGTGCGCGCGGGCGCTCGCGTCGATGCTGCGGCGCAGCCACGAGGCGAGGCCGGGCCGGAGGCGATCGTAGTGCGCGGCGAAGGCGGCATCCGCCTCGTACATCCGGCCGAGGCAGACCTGCATCGACCGGGTCACCGGGAAGTACTCGCCGATCGCCGCACGGTGGCGTTCGACGAGGGCTTCGGCCTCCGGCGCGCCGGGCTCGATGCCCGCGTCGGTCGCCGCGGCGAGGTCGGCCTCGAGCGCGGTCATCGCCGCCGTGATCTCCCGCCATTGGTCGGGGGTGCGGGTGGCGGAACGCTCGGCGTACTGCTTCCACTGCGGGGAATCGCCGTAGCGGTGCCGGGCGAGGGCGGGCCAGTCGGGGTTCCAGTCGGGGCCGAAGATCGACAGCTGCTCCTCGGCCGTGAGCAGGACGCCGCGCTCGTGCGCCTCGATCATGCGATCGAGACCGGCCCGGAGAGCCTCGAGGCGGACGAGCGAGCGCGACACCTCGTCGCGTTGCTCCCGCAGAGCCGCGGTGGTGTCGCGATCGGGCTCGTCGAGGATCGAGCGGATCTGGTCGAGCCCCAGCCCGACCTCCCGGTACACGACGATGCGCTGCAGGCGCGCGATGTCGTCGGCGGTATACAGCCGGTAGCCCGCGTCGGTGCGCAGCGACGGCGAGGCGAGGCCGATCTCGTCCCAGTGATGCAGAGTGCGCACCGTGACGGCGAGGTCGGATGCCGCGCGCCCGACGGTCACCCCGTCCGTGCTGATGCCGCTCATGGCTGCTCCTTCTTCGCCGGGTTCTCGGTCGGGGTGATGCCGATGGCGGCGAGGGAGCGTGCTGCGGCACTGCCGGGGTCGTACGGCTTCGCCGCCGTGACGACGATACGCGCGTTCTCCGGGGTGCGGATCTCGACCTCGCGGCTGTTCCACGGGGTGTCGCGGGGCTCGCCGACCGCCCCCGGGGCGAGCCCGCGGCAGGCCGCGGCGATGCCGTCGAGCTCCGCGAGGATGCAGGCGTAGCTGTAGGTCAGCGCGGGCGGTTCGGACGTCGGCGCCGAGGCGGGATCGGCGGCGACGAGGAGCACGTCCTGGAAGGCCCAGCGGCGCAGGTGCACGAGGGTTCCGGGGATCGTGAAGAGCTCGAAGAACCCCAGGCCCGCGGTCCAGAATCGCGTCGAGGCCGGCAGGTCACGCGTGGGGATCGTGACGAACGCCGGCATCCCGTAGATGCCGCGATACGGCTCGGGGGCGACGGCATCCGGTCCGGGCGGGGGAACGGGGCTGATCTCGAAAGCGTCGTAATAGGGGGTGTGGTGGTCGGTCATGCGACCACTCTCGGCCCTCACGTCGCGTGAGGGTCAAGCGGGGGTGCCCCGGTCAGCGGTACATGCCGCGGGGAAGCAGCATGACGGCCGCGATCGCGAGGACGATCATCGCGACGCCCCCGACGATGACGCCGAGCATCGGGTTGAGGGTGAGCAGCCCCACGACGAATCCGAGGGCGATGCCGACGAGAGCGCCGGTGGCGGTGTGGGCGAGTGCTTCGACGTCCATGTCCTCGACGGTACGGATCTCAGCGCCGGCGCGCGTCCCCCGTACGGGTGATTTCGACTCGTCCTGCGGGACCATGCTCACGGCTGTCGCGCAGTTCCTGGGCGCCGAGGACACCGGGCAGGCCCCGGCCGGCGCGGGTCGTGAACGTGAGGATCGTCGCGGTCATGAGGAACGCGAAGGTGAGGAAGCCCCAGGGGCCCGGGAGCTGATCCAGCAGCGCGTATCCGCCGATGCCGCCGATGATCCGGGTCAGGCGCGTCACCACGGCCGGGGCCGGCCCTCCCGCGTAGCGCAGGCGCACGGTCAGGTCGCCGATCGTGCGCCCCGACACCAGGACGCATCCCACGACGATGACGAGGGCGGCGACGGAGCCGACCTGACCGGCGATGTCGGTCTCGACGGCGACGTCGCGGTTGCCCGTGAACACGAGCGCGGCCTGAATGCCGACGCTCACGAAGATGCCGACGAGCGAGTAGGCGAGCAGGTCGCACACCATCGCGAGGATACGCCGGCCCCGGGTCACGGGGCGCGGGGCGTCGGGCTCGTCGGAGACCGGCCGGCGCGGCACGAGGAGCGCGAGGATCGAGCCGATCACGGCGCCGACGGTGTTGGTGAACAGATCGTCGACGTCGAAGACCCGGTAGGCGCACGGGTAGACGCCCCAGACGCCGGTGAGCTGCGTGAACTCGACGATGAGCGAGATGCCGAGGCCGGCGGCGAAGGCGACGAGGATGCCGCGGCGGGCGAGCACCCGGACGAAGAAGCCGAGCGGCAGGAAGAGCAGGACGTTGAGCGCGAGCTGCAGGAACGCGAAGTCGGTGAGGAACGCCCGGGCGCTGCCGTCTGCGCGCTGCGCGGCGCCGCGGATGTCGTCGACCAGCTCGAAGAGGTTGAGGTTGACGCCCGCGCACCGCATGCCGGCGGGGTCGGGCAGCGGCAGGAGGGTGTACGTCCAGATGGCGAAGAAGTAGACGAGGGCCGCGCTCCAGAGCACGAGCTGCCCCGCAGTGAGGTGCCCCGCGCGCCGGTACTGGATGGCCACGAAGGGCACGAACAGCACGATCCCGACGATTGCGCCGATGCCGATCGCCACGGCGCCGAGGAAGACGTTGTCACCCATTCCGACAACTCTTCCAGATGAGCGGAGGGTTCCGCGTCTCGAGCAGTGTTACCGGTAACATGTCGACGGCCGGTCCCGCAGGCGGATCCGGCTCATTCCGAGAGACGGAGGAGTCCGATGGAACACGAAGCGGTGGCACGGGTTCGGGCCGAGGTGGCGTCGTTGCACGCGGAGCTGGTGCGTTACGGGCTGGTCGTGTGGACCGGCGGCAACGTGTCGGGCCGGGTGCGCCTGGGCGGAGACCCCGCCGACGACCTCATGGTCATCAAGCCGTCGGGGGTGTCGTATGACGAGTTGGCGCCGGAGAACATGATCGTGTGCGATCTGAACGGCGTTGTGGTGCCGGGGACGCCGGGCAGTGACCGGGCGCCGTCGAGTGATACGGCGGCTCATGCGTATGTGTATCGGAACATGCCCGAGGTGGGTGGTGTGGTGCACACGCATTCGACGTATGCGGTGGCGTGGGCGGCGCGGGGTGAGGAGATCCCGTGTGTGATCACGGCGATGGCCGATGAGTTCGGGGGTCCGATCCCGGTGGGGCCGTTCGCGATCATCGGTGATGACTCGATCGGCCGGGGGATCGTGGAGACCCTGCGGGGGCATCGTTCTCGGGCGGTGCTGATGCAGAATCACGGGCCGTTCACGATCGGGTCGAGTGCGAAGGATGCGGTCAAGGCCGCGGTGATGGTCGAGGACGTCGCCCGCACGGTGCACATCGCCCGGCAGGCGGGGGAGCTGCTCCCGATCCCGCAGGACGCGATCGATGCGCTGTACGACCGGTATCAGAACGTTTACGGACAGACCACCGACGACCGCCGGTAGCCCCGCACCGGGGCGGCTTCGCATTCCGGATATCGTCAGTGGTGACGACGTCGGATGGGAGACGCCATGACCGCAGTGGACATCGCGCTGTATGCGGTCGCCGCCATCCTGCTCGTCTGCATCGTCGCGGGACTCTGGCGCGCGGTGCGCGGGCCGAGCCCCGAGGACCGGCTGACGGCCTTCGTGCTTCTCGGCACGAGCGGCGCCGCGCTCTTCATCGTCCTCGCCTCGGCGCTGGGCGTCCCGGCTCTTCGTGATGTCGCCGTCACGGTCGTCGCCCTCGCGACGGTCGTCGTGGTCGTCTACACCCGGCGGGCAGAGCGGTGACCGGAGCGAACGTCGGCGTGCTTGACTCGCTCGTGATCGGCCTGCTGACGATCGGATGCCTGTTCGTCGTCGTCGGGACGCTGGGGCTGCTTCGTTTTCCGGATCTTCCGACCCGCCTCCACGCTGTCGCCAAGGCCGACAACCTCGGCCTCGGGTTCATCGTCGTCGCCCTCATCGTCGACGCGTTCGCCCGGGGCGGCGACGGGCTCGGCATCCTCGGGGTCGCGGCGAAGCTGCTGCTGATCTGGGTGCTCGCGCTCCTCGGCACCGCCGGCAACTCCCACCTGCTGGCCGGCAGTGAGCGCCGGAGGCGCCGGAGCGACGCGGACGGCGGCTCATGAACGTCGACCTGCTGGACGTGCTCGCGGTCGGCGCCGTCGTCGTCGCCGCTTCGGTGGCGGTGCTCGTGCGGGGCCGGGCCGCCGCGACGACCGCGTTCCTGGTGTTCGGCATCCTGCTGGCGGTCCTGTGGGGCCGCATCGATGCGCCCGATGTCGCGCTCGCGGAGGCGGCGCTGGGCGGCGGCATCGCCGGGGCGTTGCTGGTCGACGCGCTCGAACGCCGGACGCCGCCGCGACCGGGCGCCGATCCGCGGGGCCGGGCGATGGCGATCGGGGTCGCCGCCGTGGGAGGTGCGGCGGGTCTGGTCGGTCTGCTGCTGGTGGTGCGCAGCGTGAGCGCCGAACCCGCCGATCTGGGCCGGGAGGCGGTCGCGGCGACGGACGCGGCGGGCGTCTCGCACCCCGTGACAGCCGTGCTGCTGAACTACCGCAGCCTCGACACGCTCCTCGAGATCGCCGTCCTCGTCGTCGCCGCAGTGGCCGCGGGCGCGATCGGCCGCGAGCGGCTGCGGCCCGTGACTCCGGCTGATCCGGTGCGGCGGGCCCTCGCGGTCGTGCTCGTGCCGGTCGTCCTCGTGCTCGCGATCTGGGTGCTGGTGGCCGGCAGCGTTCAGCCCGGCGGGGCGTTCCAGTCGGGCGCGCTGATCGCCGCAGCTCTCGTGATCGCCCGGCTGTGCGGCATCCGAGTCGCCGCCGTCTCGCGCCCCGTCGCGACGGCGATCGTGGGCGCGAGTCTGCTTGCGTTCGTCGCCCTCGCCGTCATCGGCCTCGGCGCGACGGGGGCGTGGCTCGGGCTCGACACCGCCTGGGCGGGTGGGGCGATCCTCACGATCGAAGCTGTGCTCGCCGTCGGGATCGGCGTCGCGCTCAGCGAGATCTTCTTCGCCGCCGGCGCGGTCGACGACAGCGCGGGTCCCGCCGGCGCGGTGGACGAGGTGCGCGCATGAACGCGACGCTGCTCTTCCTCGGCGCGGGCGTCGTGGTGTTCGTCATCGGCACCGTGGCGCACCTCGTCGTGCGCGACCTCATCCGCCGCATCGTCGCACTGAACGTCGCCTCCGGCGGGGTGATGCTCGTGCTGCTGGCTCTCGCCGACCGCGGCGCGGACGGCGCTGACGGCGGCGCGCCCGATCCTGTGCCGCAGGCCCTCGTCCTGACGGGGATCGTCGTCATGGCCGCGATCACGGGCCTCGCCCTCGCACTCGCTCGCCGGGTCGAGGACACCACCGACGAGAACGAGCAGGTGGACGGATGATCCCGCTGCTGGTCTTCGTGCCGGTGGCCGCCGCTGTGGTCGCCGCGCTCGTTCCCGCCCGGTTCCGCGCTGCCGTGGGAGTCGTCGCCGTCGTCGCGAGCGGCTCCGTCGTGGTCGCGCTGTGGCCGGCTGTCGCGGGCGCCGGCCTCGTGCGCGTCGAGCTCGCGGGATGGGTTCCCCCGCTCGGCATCGCGTTGCAGGCGGATGGGGCGTCGGTCGCGATGCTCGCCCTCGCGCATGTCGTGTTCCTCGCCGCCTTCGTCATGGGCGCGGCGGAGCCACGTCTCATCGGCGCCGAGAGCTTCTGGCCGCTCGCGCTCTTTGCGATGGCCGCCATCTCGGGCGTCTTCGTCGCCGCGGACCTGTTCACCATCTACGTCCTGCTCGAGCTGCTGACCCTGGCCGCGGTCGCGCTCGTCGCTCTGGGAGGTGCGCGGGCGCGTGCGGCGGCTCTGCGATACCTGTTCGTGGCGGTGACCGGTTCGCTGTTCTACCTCCTGGCGGTCGCGCTCGTGTACGGGCAGGCCGGGACGCTCGACCTCGCTCTGGCGGCGGGTCGCCTCGACGACGGCCCCGTCACGGCGGCCGTGCTCGCCCTGACGCTGGTCGGCATGGGGGCGAAGATGGCGCTGTTCCCGCTGCATTCGTGGCTTCCGGTCGCGCATCCGGCTGCGCCCGCCGCCGTGAGCGCGCTGCTGTCGGCGCTCGTGATCAAGGCGTCGCTGTTCGTGCTGTGGCGCGTGTTCGCCGCGATCGGTCCCGAGACCGCCCTCGGACCCGTGCTCGCGAACGCCGCGGCCGCGGCCGGAGCCGCCGGCATCCTGTGGGGCGGGTTCATGGCGCTGCGTCGCGATCGGCTGAAGACCGTCATCGCCTATTCGACGGTCGCGCAGGTCGGGTACCTCGTGCTGATGCTGCCGCTGATGCTCGACGGCGGCGCACACGGGAGCGACGCGGCCGTGGCCGGGTGGAGCGGCGGAGTCGTGCTCGCCGTCGCGCACGGGCTCGCGAAGGCGGCGATGTTCCTCGCGGCCGGCACTCTCATGGTCGCTTACGGCAGCGACCGTCTCGGCGGGCTGCGGGGCGCGCTCGCCCGGATGCCGCTCACGGCAGCCACGATCGGGATCGCCGGAGTCGGCCTGGCGGGGCTGCCGCCGACCCTCGGGTTCGTGGGCAAGTGGCAGCTGCTCGAGTCCTCGCTCGCGGTCGGCGCCTGGTGGTGGGTCGTGGTGCTGCTCGCCGGCGGACTGCTGACCTTCGCGTACGTCGCGAAGATGCTCCGGGCGATGTTCGCGCCGCCGGGCGATGACCCGCCGCCCCCGAACGGCCTGCCGAGCCGCACGCTGTCGATCGTGCCGTTCGTCCTGGCCGCGGCATCCGTCGTCATGGGCGTCTTCCCGGGGCCGCTCGTCGCGATCATCGAGGGAGCGGCGCCATGATCCCGGGTTCCGTCGTCTCGCCCAGCCTCATCCCGGTCGTGCTGCTGCTGACCTCGCTGGTGCCGGCGCTCGTCATCTTCGCCCTGAAGGAGGAGCAGCGGCGGCTGCGCACGGCGCTCAACCTCGCCGGCGCGATCGCGAAGGTGGCGATCGTGGTCGTGCTCATCCCCATCGTCGTGTCGGGCGAGAAGCTCCGTTCGTCATTCGAGTGGATCCCCGGGCTCGAGATCGTCTTCGTCACCGACACGTTCTCGCTGTTCTTCGTCGCGCTCTCGTCGGGACTCTGGCTCGTCACGACCGTCTACGCGATCGGCTATCTCGAAGGCGCCCCGAACCGCAGCCGGTTCTTCGGGTTCTTCAGCCTGTGCGTGACGGCGACGACGGGTATCGCGCTCGCGCAGAACCTCTTCACCTTCTTGATCTTCTTCGAGCTGCTGACGCTCGTGACGTATCCGCTCGTCGCCCACCGCGGCACGCCCGAGGCGATGCGCGGAGCGCGCACCTATCTCGGCTACACGCTCGTGGGCGGGGTCGTGCTGCTGCTCGGCGTCGCGTGGCTGACCCTCGAGGTGGGACCGGTCGAGTTCGTCTCCGGGGGCATCCCCGAGGTCGCCGCACTCGCCGCGCGTGACCCCGCGACGGCGACCGCGATCGGTGCCCTGCTGCTCACGGGCGTCGGGGTGAAAGCAGCGCTGTTCCCCCTGCACGGCTGGCTGCCGGTCGCGATGGTCGCCCCGGCGCCCGTCAGCGCGCTCCTGCACGCGGTGGCGGTGGTCAAGGCCGGCGCCTTCGGCATCATCCGGGTCGTCGAGGACACGTTCGGCTTCGAGCTGTTCGCCGACCTCGGCCTGCTCGCGGTGCTCGCCGTCGTCGCCGCGATCACGATCGTCTACGGCTCGCTCCGTGCGCTCACCCAGGACGATCTGAAGAAGCGCCTCGCGTACTCGACGGTGTCGCAGGTGGCCTACATCGCGCTCGGCGCGGCGCTGCTGGCCCCGATGGCCACCGCCGGCGCGATCGTGCACATGGTCAATCAGGGGTTCATGAAGATCACCCTCTTCTTCTGCGCCGGGCTGTTCGCGGAGGAGCTGAAGATCCACAGGATCAGCGAACTCGGCGGAGTCGGACGGCGGATGCCGCTGACGGCGACGGCCTTCACGATCGCGGCGCTCGGGATGATCGGGCTGCCGCCCTTCGCCGGATTCATCTCGAAGTGGGCGCTGGGCGTGGGGGCCCTGGACGCCGGCGAGCCGTGGGTCATCGCGGTGCTGCTGACGAGCACGATCCTCAACGCCGGGTACTTCCTGCCGGTGATCATCGCGATGTGGACGGAGCCGGCGGCCACCGCCGCGTCGGCGGAGCGGGCGCCCCGGCTGACCGAGCCGGGCGACCGCGCGCGGCGCCTCGAGGCGCCCGCCGCGCTGCTCGTTCCCACCCTCATCACGGCCGCGGCCGTCGTCGGACTCGGCGTCGCCGCGGGCTGGGAGTTCTCGCCGTGGTCGCTCGCCCGGTTCATCGCGGACGGAGCGTGGCTGTGATCTTCCTCCCCGCGCTGTCGTTGCCGCTGCTCGTCGCGGCGCTCATCGCCGTGTTGAGCGGTATCGGGGGCGCGGGGGCGCGCCGGGCGCGGGAGGCGATCACCCGCTTCTCCTGGCTCGTCGTGCTGCCCGCCGGTGTGGCCGCGGTCGTCGACGCCGGCACCCGCCATGAGATCGCGTGGATGCTGCTCGGCACCTCCATCCGGCTCGACGCCGTCGCACGGCCCCTGGTGCTGATGGCGGTCGTCCTGTACGGCGTGGCCCTGTCGTTCGTGGCCCGGTCGAAAGCCGAGCGTCCGCACGTGCTGACGGCCTTCCTGCTGCTGTGCTTCACCGGCAACATCGCGGTGTTCCTCGCCGACGATCTCGTGACGTTCTACCTGGCCTTCGCCGCGATGAGCTTCCTCGGGTACGCGATCGTCGTGCACGACCGGACGGCGAGTGCGCGGCGTGCCGGCGCCATCTATCTGGTGCTGACGGTGTTCGGGGAGTGCGCCGTGCTCGCGGCGCTCCTGCTGCTGGCCGCGGACGGCGTCACCACGGTCGGGGACGCTCCGGCGGCCGTCGCCGCCTCGCCCGCTCAGGGGACGATCATCCTGCTGCTGCTGATCGGCTTCGGAGTGAAGGCGGGCACCGTCCCGCTGCACGTCTGGCTGCCGCTCGCGCATCCGGCAGCGCCGAGTCCCGCGAGCGCGGTGCTGTCGGGAGCGATGCTGAAGGCGGGGATCGTCGGGTGGCTGCGCTTCCTGCCGCTCGGCGAGGGAGCCGGCGAACCGACGTGGGGAGCGGTGTTCCTCGTGCTCGGCCTCGTCGGCGGGCTGCTGGCGGTGCCCGCGGGCGTGCTGCAGCGCAACCCCAAGGTCATCCTCGCCTACAGCAGCATCAGCCAGATGGGCTTCCTGACGGCCGTCATCGGCGCGGCCCTCGTCGCGCCGCCGCTCGCGCCCGCCTGCATCGCCGCCGTCGTGGTCTACAGCGTCTCGCACGGGCTCGTGAAGGGGGCGCTGTTCCTGGGGGTGCAGGCGTGGGACAGCGAACGGCTGCCGCGATGGATCGTCACGGCGGCGCTCGCCGTCGCGTCTCTCGCGCTCGTCGGTGCGCCGTTCACGAGCGGGTTCATCGCGAAGTACGTCGCGAAGGAGGCCGTCGGCGAGGTGGCGGTGCCGCTGCTGCCGGCCCTCGGCGTCGCCGATGTGCTGCCGTGGTTCGGTGTGGGGTCGACGCTGCTGCTGGCCCGGTTCGCCGTCGCGCTGTCGCGGCGCGAGCGCGCGCCGAAGCACACGGCGCGTACGCGAGGCATCGCGTGGGTCGCCCTGTCGGTGCTCGCGGCGGTGCCGGTCGCGGCGCTCGCGTCGGCATGGGCACCGCCGCTGAGCGTGCCGGGCTGGCTCGATCCGTCGGCCGTCTGGGCGCAGACCTGGCCGCTGCTGCTCGGGCTCGCCGGCGCCGCGGTCGCCCTTGCGGTCACGCGGCGCTCGCCGGAGCGCTCACCCACCGTGCCGCCGGGCGACATCGTCGTGGTCGAGGAGCGCGCGGCGCGGATCGTCCTGCGGGGTCTCACCGTCGCGTCGAACGGCCTGGGACAGGTCCGGGGTGCCGTCGTCGCCCGGATCGCCGCGGGCCCGAGCGCGGGGCCGGGGCTCGACCGCGCGCAGCGCGCGATCGGCACGTGGTCCGGCTCGGGCTCGGTGATCGTGCTCGCCCTGGGCGGTGCTGTGCTCGTCGCGGTTGTGGCGGCGGTGATGGTGTCGTGAGGGCTGGACGGGTGGGAACGGTGATCGTCTCGGTGCTGTGCCGGCTCGTCGTGATCGGCATCGTCTGGATCGCGGCGACCGAGGCGTCGGTGGCGGCGTTCGGCTACGGCATGGTCGCCGTCCCGGTGGTCGTGGCGACCACGTATGCCCTGACGGGAATACCGAGGCGCCGGGTCGGGCTGATCCGCTCGGTGCGAGGAGCGCTCGGGGCTCTCGAGCTGGCATCGTGGGTGATCGGTCGCTCGATCGTCGGCGGGATCGATGTCGCACGCCGGGCGATCTGGTTGCCGCGGGCCGACATCGATCCCGAGTGGGTGACGCATACGACGGTGCTCGAGACATCGACGGGCCGCGCCGCGCTGGCGCTCGTGGCGAACCTGATGCCGGGCAGTCTCACCGCCAGCATCGACGGGCGGCTGATCGCGGTGCACACGATCAGCCCCTCGGTGGACGTCGCCGGGGCGCTCGCTTCCCTGGAGCGGCGCATCGCCCGCATCGAGGAGGCCTGGTCAGTCGGAGGCGGCGCCTGAGGACTCGTCGGCGATGTCGGCGAGGCGCTCGCGGGTCTCGCGCTCGGCGATGATGCCGATGAAGTCGGTCACCCGCGCGTCGGCGTGGCTGTCGACCGATGCCGCCGCCTCGCGGCGGATGAGATCGTCGTCGACATCCGGCATCCGCTTCTTCACGCGTTCGGCGACCTCCTCCGCCACCTCGTGAGCGTCGAAGTCTTTCGCAGGCTTGTCCATGCGCACATCATCCGCCGCCCGCCGTGCGCGCGGAACCGGTCGACGCGACGCCCGGACCGTGCGATCATGGCGAGCTAGGCTGGATGAACGTGAGCGATCAGACGAGTTCCGAATGGCCCTGGTCAGAGGGCGGCATCAACTTCCACACGCGCAAGTGGGTGCGACCGGAGGACCTCAACGCCAACGGCACGCTCTTCGGCGGCAGCCTTCTTCGCTGGATCGACGAAGAGGCCGCGATCTACGCGATCATCCAGCTCGGCAACTACCGGGTGGTGACCAAGCTGATCTCCGAGATCAACTTCGAGTCGTCGGCCCTGCAGGGCGACCTCATCGAGATGGGGCTGACGGCGACGCACTTCGGCCGCACGTCGCTGACGATGCGCGCCGTGGTGCGCAACATGATCACGCGCAAGCGCATCCTCTCGATCGAGCGGCTCGTGTTCGTGAGCGTCGACGAGCAGGGGCAGCCGATCCCGCACGGCTACTCCGCCATCACGTACGACCGTGACCGGATGCCGCGCGAGCACCCGAAGACCGACTCGGTGCGCCTGCCCTGATCAGGGGCGGCCCATGCCGCGGTAGTCCCACCCGGCCGCGCGCCAGGCGTCGGCGTCGAGGCAGTTGCGGCCGTCGATGACGAGCCGGCCCGCGGTGAGCGTCGCGGCGTGAGCGGGGTCGAGCTGGCGGCGGTACTCGTCCCACTCGGTGACGACGATGACGGCGTCGGCGGCGCGGAGGGCCTCGTCGCGGTCGTCGACGTAGTTGAGCTGCGGGTGGACGCGGCGGGCGTTCTCGATCGCCTCGGGGTCGGTCACGGTGACCCAGGCGCCGAGGCCGTGCAGGCGCACGGCGACGTCGAGGGCAGGGGAGTCTCGGATGTCGTCGCTGTGCGGCTTGAACGCGGCACCGAGCACCGTGACGTTCTTCTTGTACACCGAGCCGCCGAGCGCGTCGACGACGAGGTCGACGGCGCGGTCGCGTCGGCGCATGTTGATGGCGTCGACCTCGCGGAGGAACGCGACGGACTCGCCGCGGCCGAGCTCTTCGGCGCGGGCGGAGAACGCGCGGATGTCCTTCGGCAGGCAGCCGCCGCCGAAGCCGATGCCCGCTCCGAGGAAGCGGCGGCCGATGCGCGCGTCGTGGCCGATCGCGTCGGCGAGGGTCGTGACGTCGGCGCCGGTGACCTCGGCGATCTCGGCCATCGCGTTGATGAAGCTGATCTTGGTCGCGAGGAAGGCGTTGGCGGCGACCTTGACGAGCTCGGCGGTGGCGAGGTCGGTGACGATGAACGGCGTGTTCTTGGCGACCGAGGGGTGATACACCTCGCGCAGGATGTCGGCGGCGCGCTCGCCCTCGGCGCCGGCGGGGACGCCCGCGACGAGGCGGTCGGGGTCGACGGTGTCCTGCACCGCCCAGCCCTCGCGCAGGAACTCGGGGTTCCAGACGAGAGTCGCGCCGGTGGGGGTCACGCGCTCGGCGAGCGTGGCGGCGGTGCCGACGGGGACCGTCGACTTGCCGGCGACGATGTCGCCCTCGGCGAGGTGCGGGATGAGCGCGTCGACGGCGGCGTTGACGTAGGTCAGGTCGGCGGCGTAGCCGTCCTTCTGCTGCGGGGTGCCGACGCCGATGAAGTGGACGGCGGCGCCGGCGGCATCCGCCATGTCGGTCGAGAAGCGCAGCCGGCCCGACGCGAGACCCTCGCTCAGGATCTCCTGCAGCCCCGGCTCGAAGAACGGCGCCTCGCCGTTCGAGAGCGACGTGATCTTGCGCTCGTCGACGTCGATCCCGACGACCTCGTGACCGATCGACGCCATCGCGGCGGCGTGCACCGCGCCGAGGTAACCGCAACCGATGACTGACAGACGCATGGCGCTCGCTCTCCGCGGACCCGGGCGGACCGCCCACCTTTCATATCAAGAACCTGTGTCAGACGCGTAAACGGGTCCGGCCCCGGTGCGGCGCAGCGCGCGTAGCCTCGGAGCATGTCTTCGGTTCCGTCGCAGTCGCAGTCGCAGTCGCAGTCGCTCACGCTGTCGCACGACTTCGCCGACGCGTTGCCCGCGCTCGCGCGACCGTGGTCGGCGGATCCCGCGCCCGAGCCGCGCCTGCTCGTGCTCAATGAGCAGCTCGCCGGTGAGCTCGGGCTGGATGCCGGGTTCCTGCGCAGCCCCGCCGGGGTCGACCTTCTCGTGGGAGCCGCGTTGCCCGATGGTGCGCAGCCGGTCGCGCAGGCGTACGCCGGCCACCAGTTCGGCGGGTTCTCGCCCCGCCTGGGCGACGGCCGGGCGTTGCTGCTCGGCGAGCTGACCGCGCCCGACGGCTCGCTCCGTGACCTGCACCTGAAGGGATCGGGGCCGACGCCGTTCGCGCGCGGGGGCGACGGGCTCGCGGCTGTCGGACCGATGCTGCGCGAGTACGTCATGAGCGAGGCGATGCACGCCCTCGGCATCCCGACGACGCGTTCGCTCGCCGTCGTCGCGACCGGGCGCGAGGTGCTGCGCGAGACGGCGCTTCCGGGTGCCGTGCTGGTGCGGACCGCGTCGAGCCACCTGCGGGTGGGCAGCGTCGAGTTCGCGCGGGGGACGGGCGACATCGCCGTGCTGCGTTCCGTCGTCGAGTATGCGATCGCCCGGCACCATCCCGAGGCGGCGGCCGAGGAGGTTCCCGCGCCGGGGCTGTTCCGTGGGGTCGTTCGCGCGCAGGCCGACCTCGTGGCGCGGTGGATGCTGGTCGGCTTCATCCACGGCGTGATGAACACCGACAACATGACGCTGTCGGGCGAGACGATCGACTACGGTCCGTGCGCGTTCCTCGACGCGTACGACCCGGCCACCGTCTACAGCTCGATCGACACCGGCGGACGCTACGCCTACGGCAACCAGCCCTACATCGCGGAGTGGAACCTCGCCCGGCTCGCCGAGGCGATGCTGCCGCTGTTCGACGACGAGCTCGAGCGGGCCGTCGAGCTGGCTCAAGGCGCGCTGGCGGAGTTCCGACCCCGGTTCGCCCAGGCGCGCGCGGCGGGCATGCGGCGCAAGCTCGGGCTGGTGGCCGGTGCGGGTGACGCCGTGTCGGATGACGAGGTCGAGGCGCTCGCCGGTGAGTTGCACGAGATGCTCGAGCGGAAGCGCGCGGACTACACCTCGACGTTCCGGTCGCTGTCGGATGCCGCGCGGGGCGACGCCGCCGGTCTCGAGGCGGCCCTCGGCGGGGATCCGGCGCTGACCGGCTGGCTGGGCCGGTGGCGCGCCCACGATCCCGACCCCGAGGTGATGGATGCCGCGAACCCGGTCTACGTGCCGCGCAACCACCTCGTCGAGGAGGCGCTCGCCGCGGCGACCGAGGGCAACCTCGAGCCGCTCGGCTGGCTCACCACCGTCCTGTCGACGCCGTTCACGGCGCGCTCGGGCGCGGAGCGGTATGCCGAGCCGGCTGGTCCGGACTTCGCGGCCGGCTACCAGACGTTCTGCGGCACCTGACCGGAGCGGAACGCGATACCGCCGGTCCGCATTGCGACGCCCGGCCGCGCGGGGGCGCGGCGATGGCGCCGGAGCCCAGTCCGAGGTGGAATCGCTGAGGGGTCAGGCTGTCGAGAACGACACCGCGCTGACCGACGCCCGCGCGGATCTCGACGAGGCGCTCGACGATCTCGCAACGGCGACCGCGGCGCTCGAGACCGCCACGGCCCAGGTGACCGAGATGCAGACCGCGGCGACGGCGTCGCAGACCGAGCTCGACGCCCGCGCTGCGCGGATCTCCGACCTCGAGGGTCAGCTGTCCGCCCGGACGGTGCAGGCGCCCGCTGCTCAGGCACCCGGAACGCCGGCGCCGCTCCGGTCCGGGCGGGTGACCCCGGTTACGGGCGGCACCTCGACCGGGACGGCGACGGCATCGGCTGCGAGTGAGCCTTCCGGGCTCAGGGCACCTTGTGCCCGGCGGCCTGGATGAGCCCGTACCAGTCGCCCCGGGTGAGGGGGATGTCGCTGCCTTCGGCGGCATCCGCGACGCGCTGCGGGTTCGTGGTGCCGAGGACGACCTGCATCCCGGCGGGGTGGCGGGTGATCCACGCGGTCGCGATGGCGGTCGGGGTGACGCCGTACTTCGCGGCGAGCTCATCGAGCTTCGCGTTGAGCTCGGGGTACTCCTCGGCGCCGAAGATGACGCCGTCGAAGAAGCCCTTCTGGAACGGTGACCACGCCTGCAGGGTGATCCCGTTTATGCGCGAGTAGTCGACGAGCCCGCCGCCGTCGCGGGTGATCGAGTCGTCTTCGCCGGCCATGTTCGACGCGAGCCCCTGCGCGATGATCGTCGAGTGCGTGATCGACAGCTGCACCTGGTTCGCGACGAGCGGCTGAGTCACCGCCGTCTTCAGCAGGTCGATCTGGCGGGGCGTGTGGTTCGAGACGCCGAAGGCGCGGACCTTGCCCGATGACTCGAGGTGGTCGAAGGCGCGGGCGACCTCCTCGGGTTCGACGAGCGCGTCGGGGCGGTGAAGCAGCAGCACGTCGATGCGGTCGGTGCCGAGCGCTGCGAGCGACTCTTCGGCCGAGGTCACGATGTGCTCGTACGAGTGGTCGAAGTGCCAGTCGTCGGCGACGATGCCGGTCTTGGTCTGCAGCGTGATCTCGTCACGCTCAGATGCCGTGAGCTTGAGCGCTTCGGTGAAGCGCCGCTCGCACGCGTGACGCGACGAGCCGTAGAGGTCGGCGTGGTCGAAGAAGTCGACGCCCACCTCGCGGCAGCGGTCGTAGAGGGCGCGGATGTCGTCGTCGGACAGCTCCTCGATCCGCATCATGCCCGCGACGACGTTGGGGACCTGGATGTTGCTCCGACCGAGGGGGACGCTGCGCATGACTCTCCGTTGATTCAGGGGCGGGACGGACACGGTGGTTGCCGCCGTCCTCTCAGTATCGGCTGTCGGAGCGAGGGGAGGGCCGTGCGCTCACCTGGGTCGCATCCCCTTCACCTGGCAGCTCGTGCCCCCACACAGCCCCAGAAGGGGCAACAACTGCCAGCCCAGAGCGAGCCCACGCTCAGGGCCCGCCTCGCCAGGTCCGTGCCACGATGGGCGAGTGCCGGTCGTCGAGTCGCGTTGCGTCGTTCCCGTGCCCGCCGACGTCGCTTTCGCGGTGTCGCAGACGCAGGGTGAGGTGCGCAAGCGGTGGGATCCCTTCATCCGGCGGCAGCACCTGATCGGCGCGGTCCGGCCCGCGAAGGGCGTCCGCACGTACACGGTGCAGCGCTTCGGTCTGGCGATGGAGAGCGAGTACGTCTCGTACAACCCGCCGTCGAACGTGGGGATGAAGATGACGAAAGGCTCGTGGTTCTTCGCGCGCATGGGCGGCGGGTGGCGGTTCAGTCCGGTCGAGGGTGATCCGTCGCGTTCGCTGGCCGTCTGGCGCTACAACTTCGCGTGCCGCCCCGCGTGGCTTGCGCCGCTCGCGGAGCGCATCGGCAGCGTCATCCTGCAGCGCGACATCGATCGGCGGATCGCCGGGTTCGCCCGCGGATGCGTGGATCCCGTCGTGCTCGCCGAAGCGGAGCGCCTGCGGACGGCGTAGACGGCCGCGCCGAGGCGTCACCGGCTGCGGAAGACGAGCCGATCGTGGGCACTGAAGACGTGTTCGTCGTCGCAGCGGAATCCGCGCAGCCAGGGCTTGCCGTCGATCGTGCGCAGGTAGAAGCCTCGCGGATAGTCATCGTCGGGGCTCAGGCGCTCGGTCACGAGCGTCATCGACGCCGTGGGCGCGCGGCCCTCGTTCGTGCGGTTGTCCGGAGCTGAAGGCTGCCCGAGGTATGCGAGCCGCAGGTAGGGCCCGGTTTGAGGCGGGCACGGATGCAATCCGCGTTCGCGAGCCGCGGCGAGGATGCGGGGCAATGTCGCTCCGGCCGGGAAGCCGAGCTCGCCCGCGGACAGCGCGATGATCGCGATCTCGCCCTCGATCGGTGCGTCGAAGACCGGGTCGAGCAGGAGCGTCCGAGCGTGAGCGTTGAGCTGGACCCCTGCTCCCTCGAGGCGCTGCTCGAGTGAGCTGCGGGAGGATCCGTCGAATGCCACGCGGCCGGGAAGCGCGGGGTCGGCCATGCTCCTCAGGCTAACCGAGGCGCAGATCGTGAAGAGCCCGTGTCAGAAGGGCGGTGGCTCGTCGGGCGGCCCGCCGGAATCGGGGACGAAACAGACCGACGGAATCGGAACATCTTCGCGGTAGACCCTGCCGAGGGGTGAGGTCCATTCCAGGACCCCGCCGCCGAGCTGCCGAACTTCCCACTTGGTGAATTGCTTCATGGAGTGGTGTCTTTGGCAGAGGTGGGCGAGGTTGAAGATGTGGGTGTGGCCGCCGAGGGCGTGATCGATCGTGTGATCGAGTTCGCATCGGATCGCAGCCCGCCGGCATCCGGGGAACCGGCAGTGCTGGTCTCTCGCTTTGAGCAGCCTGCTCATCGCCGCGGGCGGGCGGTAGGTGTCGACCTCGACGGGCGTGCGGGTGATGGGGTCGATGAAGAGCCGGTTCCAGATCCGCGCGCGGCCGGCGAGCTTGCGGGCGGTGTCGGCGTCGATGAGCGAGGCGCCCACCAGCTCGGCGGGAGCATCGTCGACGCCGGTCACCGTCTCGGACGTCAGCGTCACCTGCACCCGCGCCCGGATCGCGCCCAGCGGCCCCGCGCCGTCGCGGCCATAGGTGGGGTCGACGACCGGAGCGCCGCCGAGCAGCAGATCGCCGAGGATGTCGGCGCGCAGCTGATCCATCGTGCGAACGTCGGGCGCCGCAGAACCCTCACCCGCAGAACCCTCACCCGCAGAGCCCTCACCCGCGGCATCCGTCACCGGCGCATCCGCGGCGGTGGCGCGGGCATCTTTGACGGACTGCGCCATCGCGGTGAGGCGATCATGGATGCCGGTGGCGATCACCGTCGGCAGGGTGGCGCCGAGCTCGGACATGCCGTCGGTGCCGTGCGTCACCCAGACGCCTCGCTTGGCGGCAGCGGAGCGGTGCCGCTCGGCGAATGACTCGGACCCCATGCGGGCGGCGAGGTTGCGCAGCGGCTCGCGCACCCGCGATGCGATGTCGCGCTCGCAGATCGCGATCGCCTGCCGCTCGTAGTCGGGGCGGATGTCATCGGCGAGGCCGCATCCCATCTTGACGACCACATCGACGTGGTCGCGCGTGATGCGCTGCTGCTCCCATGCGTCGAACACGGCGGGGTAGTCGTCGACGATGGTCAGCGCGTGGTCGATCTCGCTCTGCGCACGGCGGTCGTGCGAGCGTCGCACCCCGGCGATCTCCGCCGCGATCGAGCGCATCTCCATGTCGGACCCCATGCCGCGCGGCCGCTCGCTCGTGCGTGCGCGCTGGACGGCGGTGCGTCCCGCCTCGGCGAGAGCGCGGGTCATCGCGATGTGCGCCGCATGAAGCAGGTCGTCGGCCTCGGACACCCGATCGACGATGCCCGCGTACGGCGAGCTCGACGAGCCGGCATCCGGTTCGTCGGTGGTGTCGCCGTTCGATGTCATGTTCCCATTTTGGCAGAGGGGTCGGACATTCGTATCGAATATCCGTACATCTGTGGAAAACAAATCTCGGCCGGTTCTGGGGAGGAATCGCTGATGTGTCAGAACCGACCATTTTTCCCAAGGTGCGCTTTCTAGGCTGGTCGTTTCGGTGTCACGAATCGAGGTAGAGGGATGAATCGGATCGAGCCGGCCACCGGTGTGCCCGACCGGCCCCGGCTGACGCGGGTGCTCGAGTCGCCGCTGGTGCGGCTGAGCGTCGTCCAGGGGCCGACCGGGGCGGGCAAGACGACGCTCCTGCGCACCTGGGTGCTGAGCACCGAGCGCCCCCGCGACGTCGTGCTCGTCTCCGTGCCGGCGGGCATCTCCAGCAGTCTCATGCTGTGGCGCCGGGTGATCGCCGCCGCGGGGCGCGCGGGGCATCTGCCGGAGGAGGCGGCCGCGACCGCGATCGAGCTGGTCGAGTCGGGCGCCGATCCGATCGAGACCGCCCGCCGCCTCGTCCCCCTCGATCATCCGGCCGTGCTCGTGCTCGACGCCTACGAGCGGCTCGGAGAGCTCACCGATCAGATCGACCGCGACCTCGTCCGCCTGCTCGCGATGTACCCGATGCTTCGCGTCATCGTGGCGACGCGGGGCGATACGGCGCTGTCGGTCGCTGCGCTCGACGACGGGCTCACCCGGGTCATCCGTCACGGCGAGCTGTCGCTCACCGCCGACGAGGTGGGCGCGCTCCTGCGCGAGCAGGGGGCACCTGACGATGAGCGCGTCGCGCGCCAGGTCGTCGCAGCGACGGGCGGGTTCGCGCTCGCCGTTCGCGCCGTCGTCGACGAAATCTCGCAGGTCGGCCACATCCTCCGTCTCGATCCGAGTCAGTGGCACGGCGTCGTGGCCGACCGGATCGCCGCGTCGCTGAGCGGCCCGGCGACGGCCGACTTCGTGACCGACACCGCCGTCGCTCCGTTCGTGGGTGCTGCGCTCGCCCGCCGATTGAGCGGAAACCCGGATGCCGATTCGCTGCTCACGACGCTCGAGCGGGAGGGTTTCGGCCGGTGGATTCCCTGCGCGTCGGGTGGGCGCGTGTTCCAGTACGTCGAGCCCGTGAAGGATGCGTTCCGCGCGCGTGCTCGTCGCGATGGCGAGCGCTACCGCCGGTCGTGCGTGACCGCCGCGCGGTCTCTGCTCGAGGGCGGCACCGCCCTCGGCCACGCGCTCGAGCTGGCGGTCGAGGGCATGGATTGGGCGCTCGCCGACCGGGTGCTCGCTCACCTCGTCGCGGCCAGCACCGACAGCTACCCGGACGACACGCTGCTTCCGGTGCTGCAGCGCGTGCCGCAGGACGTTCTTCCGCGGCATCCCATGCTGGCGTTCGGCCTGGGCCTGGCACTCTCGGCGAACCCGCTGCGCTGGCCCGAGGCTGCCGGTGTCTTCGCGATGGCGATCGACGCGCCGTCGTACCCGACGTACATCGACCCGGCCCTCGATGAGGTGACCCGGATGACCGTCCGCGCGACGGCGCACCGGCTGCGCGGCGATGGGAGCGCCGCGACCGAACTGAGCGCGCGCGCCCTCGAGCTGATCGCTCGGATCGAGCCCGCCGCCAGGTCGAGAGTCGGAGAGCCGCTGGGCGCGATGCTGCGGCAAGTGAGCCTCTCGCTCTGGCAGGGCGGGCGTCTGCCCGAGGCGATGTCAGCGGCGATGACGTCGGCGTCGGTGTCGTCGCAGCCGGCGTCACGGAACTCGTCGACCGCCGTCGCCGCGGCCCTGACCGCCCCGGCGGGCGACACGGTGCGGGCGCGGGCGCTGCTGGCGACCCTCGACCGCAGCACCTGGCCTCTGCAGGCGCCGCGGCCGGTGTCGGCGAACGGTCTCGCGGTCGTCGCCGAGGCCTGGATCAGCTTGGACGCGCTCGACTTCGCCGGTGCCGCTAAGCAGCTGAAGCTCGCCCCCACGGAGTCGCAGTCCGAGTGCTGGCCGCTGGTCACCGCGACGAGCCTCGCCGTCTGGCACGGCAAGGGGTTCGCGGCGGCCGAGGCCGAACGCGTCAGCACCGAGCTCGAGCGCAGCGATCTGCCCGGCGTGGGGGAGAACATCGCGAGCCGGCAGCTCCACGCCGCGCTCGCGCTGGCCTGGCTCGCCGCGGGCGATCACCGCCGGGCGGCCGAGGTGCTCGAGGCGCAGCCGAGCGACAGCCCGTACCTCTCGCACGCGCGCGTGATGTGGCTGCTGGCCGAGCGCCGTGATGCCGCCGCGTTCGAGCAGGCCGAGGCCGAGCTGGCACGCACCGGTCACACGATCCGTTCCCGCGCCGAGGTGCAGACGTCGGGCGCGATCGCCGCGCTGCGGGTCGGCGACGAAGAACGGGCCTGGGCCTGGCTCGGAGCGGCGGCGCTGGCATCCGACCACTACGGCGCGCGGATGCATGTCGCCTTGCTGCCTCCGCGTGATCGGCTCGCACTGGGGGAGTTCGCCGCGCAGCGGAGCGCCCCGTTGCTGCAGCGGTACCTCAGAACCCCGGGCCGCGCCCGCGGTGCTGCCCGGCCGGCGGCGGTCGAGCTCACCGATCGCGAGCGAGTCGTGCTCGCGGCGGTCGACCGGCACGGGAGCACCCGCGACGTCGCGGCGGCGCTGTTCGTCTCGCCGTCGACGGTGAAGGCTCAGTTGCAGTCGATCTATCGCAAGCTCGGGGTGACGTCGCGCCGCGCCGCGTGCGACGTGGCCCGCGAGCTCGGCATCCTCGGTCCGGAGGTTCCCGCGCGCGTGCCGTGAGTGGCGGGCCGGTACTAGTCCGAGGGTGAAATCCTCCGCCGAAGGACTATGCCGCGGGCTCGGGTGCGCCCGGCGTGTCACCGGACTGCGACGGTGGGATGAGCCTCGCTACGAGCGCGGCGAAACCGTCGTCGCCGAAGGGGGCGACGACACGGACGATGCGCTCGGGGCGACACCCCTGCGCGTCTGGGGAGGAAACATGGAACATGATGCTGCAGGCACGCGCCTGCGTCGAAGGGGCAGGGCGAGTGCGGCGCTCGCCGTCGCCGTGCTGGCCGTCGGGATGTGGGGCGGTGCCGCGCCGGCACTGGCGGCGGGGTCGTCGGCGGTGCTCGACACCGTCGAGTTCACGAACGACACCTTCCAGGACCAGTCGGTCCAGACGCTGAAGGTGACGTGGCACGCGAGCGAGTCGCCCGCGACGCCGACGCTTCGTGTCGCGTTCGACCTGCCGTCCGAGCTCATCGGCCAGGGCACGTCGTTCAGCATCGGCAACGGCACGTGCACCGTCACGGCGAGCCGGGTCGAGTGCGTCATCGACGACGACTACGTCATGTCGAACCCCCTCGACATCCGAGGCGAGTTCACGATCCGCGCGCAGGTCGACCTCAGTAATACCGAGGCCGTTCCCAGCGCGACGTTCACGGTCGGGGGCGTGGCGACGCCGCCCGTGCACATCACATCGCGGTACTGCGCCGAGAACTGCAGCTATGACGGCGTCTGGAATCCGTGGAAGAGCGGCTGGTACGAGAACGCGAACGACGCCGTGCACTGGTGGATCGGCGTGCCGACCCGCGGCCAGGGCGTGCAGTCGGAGGACGACGGGCGTTCGCTCGCCGCTGGACAGACGGTGACCGTCACCGACCGTTTCGATGAGCAGAACCCCTTCACGCTCGTCGAGGGATCGCCTCGCGTCCAGCGCGCGAGCTGCGTCGTCACCGACCGGTGGAACCAGCAGACGCCGGTCTGGACCGACCTCGACCCGTCGCAGTACACCGTCAGCGACGGTGGCCGGCAGGTGCGGTTCGAGACGACCGCCGGCACGGGCTGCTCCGGTCAGGATGCCGCGGAGAACCCCGTCGCGCTGACCGGATCGGTGTACCGCGTGAACTGGGACGTCATCGCGGAGGACGGCGGCAAGGGCGTCACGGGGCCCGGCTCGTACCGCAACGACGCCACCGTCGCGATCGGCGGGACGGCTCGCGAGGCCGTGTCGACCGCGACCCGGTACAGCAGCAGCGGCTCGGCGGTCGGTCAGAACTACGCCCGGTTCCAGCTGCGGAAGACCTTCGACCTCGATGCGGGTGTCATCGCGCCCGACGGCATCCGGGTCGACTACACGATCGCGTACCCCGGCGGCATCCCGGCCCCCACCTCGGGCACCATCACGCTCGACGCCGGCAACGACTGGTCGTACACGAGCTCCGACATCTACGCCGGCTCGACGGTGACGCTGAAAGAGGTCGACCCGTGGCCGAGCAATGTCGACGGATCGTCGGTGCTGACGCTCGCCGGCGCTCCCGTCGCGCCCGCCCGCGACGGCTCGTTCAGCTTCACCGCGACGCACTCGTCGACGCCGCTCGACGTCACGCTCACGAACGCTGCGGCGTTGCAGACGCAGGCCGTGCAGGCGCGCAAGCAGCTCGACAACCCGGATGGGATGCGGATGCCGGAGGGCACCGCGTTCGAGCTCACGGCGTCGTGGCCCGCGAACCCCGAGCTCGCGATCGCGGCCGGCTCGGCATCCGTCGCGCTTCCCGCCGACGGGTCGATCGTGGAGTTCCCCGCGCTGCCCGTGGGGGCGGAGGTCAGCTTCGCCGAGACCGCGCCGGCCGATGTTCCCGGCGGCACGTGGACCGGATCGAGCGTCTCGCCGCAGACGATGACCATCGGCGCCGATTCGGTCGGCGCGACCGTGACCGCGACGAACGTGATCGCCCGCGACGTCGGGTTCTTCGCGATCGAGAAGAAGCTCACCGGTGACGCCGCCGACCTGGTCGTCGACCGCACCTTCGAGGTCGACTACGCGTGGCCTGCGAACAGCGAGCTCGGCATCGAGGCGGGGTCGGGAACGGTCACGGTCGCCGCGGACGAGGATGCCGTGGCCGTCACCGCGCCCGCCGGCGCCGAGGTCACGCTCAGCGAAGCGCCCGTCGCGATCACGGGAGGCACGTGGGCGGCCCCGACCTTCGAGCCGGGCAACACGTTCACGGTCGTGCAGAACGAGACCGCGCGGATCACGCTGACGAACCTGCTCGACCTGAACACGGGCGCGTTCTCGATCCACAAGGTCATCGAGGGCAACGCCGCGGGTCAGGTGCCGGCCGACACCGAGTTCACCGTGCACTACGCGTACCCCGCCGGCGTCGGTTTCGGCGGCGCCGAGGGTGAGCTGACCGTCCGTGCCGGTCAGACCGTGACGAGCCCGCAGCTGCCCTTCGGTGCGCAGGTCACCCTCACGGAGATCGCGCCCGCCGACATCGAGGGCGCGACGTGGGAGGCTCCGGCGTTCAGCCCGGTGAGCGTGACGATCGGCGACGGCACGGTCGTCGAGGTGACGCTGACGAACACGCTCACCGCGCCGGAGCTCGCGGTGACGACCTCGGGCGACCCGAGTGACCTCGCCGCCACCGGTGTGCCGGGCGGCGAGGCGACCGTGTGGTGGGCGACCGGGGCTGCGGTTCTCATGCTCGCCGTGGGAGCAGCGGTGCTGACGGCATCCCGCACGCGGCGCTCGCGCTCGGGAGCTGCGGCCGAGTAGAGCGGTATTGCCAAGTGGCAATGAGTGGCCGGAGTGCATCGATCGCTTCGGCCACTCGCTCGTTCGGTCAGCGCTTGCGGCGGCCGCGGCGCCGACCGTACGCGGCCGCGGTCGCGATCGCGGCGACGGCGAGCAAAGCGGCGATGAAGAAAACGGTGGTGTCCACGACGGCCCCTGACGGTTCTCGGTCCACGCCACGTTACGCGGGAGACGGATGCCGCGGGCGGCTCCGTAGCGCCGGAATCTCAGCGCCAGCGCAACCGGACCGGTAGCCGATACGGGTCGTAGCCCTGGGTTCACTCAGGCCTCCTGTGCTCGAAGCCCGAGGCGCGTATCGTCGCGTCCGTCGGGCGCTGGGCCCGACGCGCGCCGATCGGGGCCGGTCATCGGACGGGGAGGAACCATGCGCAAGTATCGAGTGACTCACATCTACGACGCCGCCGACGGCTGGCGACAGGTTCAGCCCTTCATGCTGACCGCGGAGATCCGCGATGAGCTCGTGCCGGGCGGATGCAGCATGGTGCGAGTGCGCTCAGGGCTCACGCACCGCAAGCTCTCGCTCCTTCGCGTGCGCGACCTGCACTGAGGCGGGCGCGGTCGCTAGAATCGGGCCCTCACTGAGGAGACCGCTGTCGCCCCCCCCGGAGCGCTCACATGCCCTAGGTGCCCGCCGATGTCGAAGATGCGGACCACGCGGGGATAGCGCAGAGCGGGACCACGCTACCGGGCATGCAGAGCGTTTCGACGCCCGGCGTGCGCGGCTCGATCGACGTCCGCGCGTCGAGCGTTGTCACGCAGCTTGATATAAAACGTGGCCCCTGCCGCGATCAGAAGCGCGTACAGCAGCATCCTCGAGGATGACCGCAGGTTGTACTGCAGTGTTTGGATTGCGAACAATGCTGACAGTCCGACGATGGCGAGGCTCACAAACGGTATGCGCGCCTCCCACAAATAGCCAACCGCGCGGTCGAGGATAACGGCGAAGACACCGAATGCGCCCCAGACGAGGAGCGCCGGCAAGGTGCCGTAGTTCCACAACTCGCCGAGAGTCGAATACGGCGTCCATTGGTTGAGGGTGAGTGATGACGCGATGCTGTACCAGCCAGCGTCTTGGCCAGGCAGGGGATTGATACTGATCCACAAGTAGTCAAGCGGTAAGCGGTTGACGTGGAAGGCGGACATGCCTGTCGTCGGGAATGAGATCAGCACGTTATTGATCGTGGTGAGCCAGTCAACCTCGCCGAGATCATAGCCTCCGAGTGCTTCCGTGTAAGCCGCGAGGCCGTGCTGTGACAGGTTGCGGAGGAACAATGGCAGAGGGAGTAAGACGACTGCGACAGCACCCGCGACGGCGAGCTTGAGACAGATACGCGTCGGCTTTGCCATGAGCATGCCGATGATGAAAACGATCGGCAAGAGCGCGAGCCGGCGAGAGCCGAGCGCGAAGAACGTTGCGAGGTAGGCGACGGTGAGCAGCAGCGCAAAGGCTCGCCGGCCCCTATTACCTGCCGCGACCACGTAGCCGAGGAGAGCCGTCGTAGCTGTGGCAAGTTGTTGGCCCAAGCCGAATAAGGCTTTGGAACTGGCGCCCGCGAGGTACACATCGCGGCTGATAATGGTGCTGCCCAAGGCGATTAGCACCATCGTGAAGGGCACGAGGGCTATCGCATTCATCCAAAGCTGGCCACGGGGGGACACCTCAACGGCCGTGAGCGCCAGACGATCACGCCGTCGGGTGAACAGCGAGGCGGCAAGAGCCCCTACGCAGAACGCGGCGACGGATACCGCGTAGACGTAGGCTGTTGGCGCTCGATCCGCCACGGGGAGATTCAGTATGATCCCGCCGCCGGCCATACCCGCGAGCGGCTCAGCAAGAACGTAGCCGAACGCGCCGACGACAGCGATGATGATACCAATCAGCCAAACCGGCGAAAGCGGCACGATCTGCAGACGCGACCGCATCGATGCAAGCAGGAGCAGAGGAGCAAGCGGTACTGCGAACGGGAGCCACGTGGACTCGGGCGAGCTCGAGACCGCCAGTACCACGGCGACGATCACCGTGGCGGCAACGACCGCCCACAGGATGAGTGTGCGAGGGGCGGGCATGCGCCTAATCCTCGCACGGGCGCGTCGCGTGACTCGCGCCGTTCGACGCGACAGGCCGTTTGGTGCTCGAGCGCGGCGAAGTGCTACTCCCGGACCCCAGCCCGACCTGTTTTGGACTGCCGTTCACTGCTGGCGAGGCGCGCGTTGGTAGGGCGACGAGTCCGATCACCCAGGGCAGGACGAGTGCGCTCAGGAACACGAACGCCGGGGGAGCGCCCAGGTGCCTGAACGCGAGGATGAACGCAGCGTGGCCAAGGATCACTGCCCATCCTGAGAGCGCTAGGTGGGTGGCGACGGTGGAGACGACCCTTGGGAGGCGCGGTGCGTATGTCTCGGAAACTACGATAAGCGTCAACGAAATCACCGCAGCCGCGAGAACGCTGAGGATCGGCGTGCCCAGATCGCCGTTCTTCATGTCCACCGGCGCGGAAACGCCGAGCGCGATCAGCGAAACAACGGTCGCGAACACGGGCAGGACAAACCGCAGACGCAATCGCCCGCGGTAGCGACGGGCGGCGCGACCGATCATCACGAAGAAGAGCCCGGGCAGTGCTGCGCCAACATAGAGAGGTGCCGACGCGACGATATCGTTAGCAACATACGCCGCCCCGACGCCCACGGAAGCCACAGCCCAACTCACCCATGCCGGGAGCGGAGACAGCAATCGGCAGACGAGGGCGGCCATCAAGAGGGCGGGTGTGAACCAGTAGGCCATGTAGGCCGAGACCGGCACCGCGCCATCGAAACTGCCCGCGAGCAGGTTGATTGCGCTGTAGGCAAGGTAGATGCCCGTGCCCCATACGAGGGTTGGAACGACGAGGGAGCGCAACCGAGAGACAGTCTCGGCTCGCAGCGTTCGCTCGGCAGACCAGAAGTACCCGACGAGCACGAAGAACAACGGGACATGCCAGCTGTAGAGGAGAGGGCGGATCACGCCTTCTGTGGAGATGTGTCCCGCGACGACAGCAACGATTCCGATCACTCGGACCATGTCGATTGCGCCTGACCGCGCCCTCTGTTCCGTTCGCACGGGACGAAGTCTATGTGTGCCTGTCGCCTGTCGCCTGTCGCCGCAGTCGGCAACGATCGGCCAGGTATCGCGGGTGGCTGATCGCGCCGGCCGGCCCAGCGGAGAATTGGCTCATGACCCACGTTGCTGACCTGCTTGACTTTGAAGGGGCGCGCGCCGCGGACCGGCTAGACGGGCGGCTCTGCGTCTTAAGGCTCGGGTTAGTCCTGGCCCGGTAATGCACGTCGCGCTTCGCCGACGCTCGCGTGCCAGGCGAGCGACCCTTCCACGGCCCACACTGGGCGCCGGTGGCTCGAGCGGTGCCGCCCGCGGGTTCGAAGAGTCGATCGGGCCGTCGACCCAGGCACCGGTGCAGTGAAGCGCGTCGATCGCTTCGGTCACTCGTTCATCCGAGACCTCATCGTGGATGCCGAACAGCACGATGTGGCGGAAGGCGCTCACTCGCGAATGCGCTCCACGTTGTCGTGGTACCAGGCCACGGTGCGCTCCAAGCCCTCCTGCAGCGAGATCTGAGCGGTCCAGCCAGCCTCGGCGAGCTTCGATACGTCGAGCAGCTTCTGCGGCGTTCCATCGGGCTTCGAGGTGTCCCACTCGGTCTCGCCCTCGAAGCCGGTGACGTCGGCGATCGTCTCGGCGATCTCGCGAATCGTGACGTCGGTCCCGGTGCCGACATTGACCTGCTCCGGGCCGTCGTAGTGCTCGAGCAGGTGGAGCACAGCATCCGCCATGTCGTCGGAGTGGAGGAACTCGCGGCGCGGGGTCCCGGTGCCCCAGTTCGTCACGGAGCTCGCACCCGAACGCGCCGCCTCGTCATAACGACGGATGAGCGCGGGCAGGACGTGAGAGCCCTGCGGCGAGAAGTTGTCGTTCGGCCCGTAGAGGTTCGTCGGCATGGCCGAGATCCAGGGAAGCCCGTACTGTCGCCGGACCGCCTGAGTGTGCAGGATGCCGGCGATCTTTGCGATCGCATAGGCGTCGTTCGTCGGCTCCAGGTGGCCCGTCAGCAGCGAGTCCTCGCGGATGGGCTGCTCGGCGAACTTGGGGTAGATGCACGACGAGCCGAGGAAGGCGACACGTTCGACGTCGTTCGCGAGTGCGGCATCGAGCACGTTCGTCTGGATGCGCATGTTGTCGCTGAGGAAGTCGACGGGGTACGTGCTGTTCGCCATGATGCCGCCGACCTTGGCTGCCGCCAACACGACGTATTTCGGCTTGATCTCGCCGAGGTACGCGAAGACATCATCGCGGTTCTTGAGGTCGAGCTCCTTCGACATCTTGCCGACGACATTGGTGAACCCGGCCTTCTCGAGCCGGCGCACGATGGCCGAGCCAACGAGCCCGCGGTGACCCGCGACGTAGAACGTCGCGTCGCGGTCGAGCTCGCCCGGCGTGTAGGTCAGTCCGTCGCTGGCGGTCACTTGTGGCCCCACGAGGCGAGCTTCACAGTGTCGATCCAATCGGGGCCCTGTTCGAGTGCTTCCACGTCTGCATCAACCATCAGCTTCGCCAGTTCCTTCCCATCGATGGTGGGAACCCAGCCGAGCTTGTCCGCAGCCTTCGCGGGCTCGCCGATGAGGGCGTCGACCTCGGTGGGACGCAGGTAGCGCTCGTCGAACTTCACGTACTCCCGCCAGTCGAGGCCGACGTGTCCGAACGCCGTTTCCAGGAAGTCGCGGATCGTGTAGCCGACACCGGTGGCGAGAACGAAGTCCTCGGGCTCGTCGACCTGCAGCATCCGCCACATGCCTTCGACGTACTCGGCGGCGTACCCCCAGTCGCGGATGGAGTCGAGGTTGCCGAGGTAGATGTCTTTCTGAACGCCCGCCTTGATGCGAGCGACGGCACGCGTGATCTTGCGCGTCACGAATGTCTCGCCGCGACGCGGCGACTCGTGGTTGAAGAGGATGCCGTTGACCGCGAACATGTCGTACGCCTCGCGGTAGTTCTTGGTGATCCAGTACGAGTACAGCTTCGCGACGCCATAGGGCGAGCGGGGGTAGAACGGAGTCTCTTCGTTCTGCGGCGGGGGAGTGGCGCCGTAGAGCTCGGAGGTCGATGCCTGGTAAAAGCGGGTCGTGATTCCCGAGAGGCGAACTGCCTCGAGCAATCGGATCGTGCCGGTGCCGGTGGTGTCGGCCGTGTGCTCGGGCTCGTCGAACGAAACTCGCACGTGCGACTGCGCGGCCAGGTTGTAAACCTCGTCGGGGTTGATCTCCGACATGAGCGTGA
Source organism: Microbacterium sp. Yaish 1 (assembly GCF_002245215.1). Classification (GTDB taxonomy): domain Bacteria; phylum Actinomycetota; class Actinomycetes; order Actinomycetales; family Microbacteriaceae; genus Microbacterium. The sequence continues at coordinate 964,186 of NZ_NPMR01000001.1, read as the reverse complement.
CCATGCGCGCGCCGTCGGAGAGGTCACCGTAGTGCAGGAACAGCTTGGCGCCGGGCTCGTGAGGGTCGACGTAGAGGTGGTCGATCCGGTGCGTGTTGAAGGTAGACGCGCGGCGAATCAGGCCGTGCACCTCGTATCCCTTCGACAGCAGTAGCTCTGCGAGGTAGGAACCATCCTGGCCCGTGATGCCGGTGATGAGTGCGCGCTTGGTCAAGATGAAGCTCCATCCGGGGGGCTATGACGAGTCGAGGGAGCTCCATGCTGCTCATGTCCCCCACGGATGAGCTGCTCCAGTAGGTTAGCGAAGCGATCGATCGCGAAGGATTCGTCGAGAACGGTCTCTCTGTACCGACGCCCACTAGCACCCAGCGCGTCGGCGCGCGCGGCATCACGACCGAGAGAAACGGCCGCTTCGAGGAGCGCTGACGGAGAGCCCGCCGGAACAACCACTCCCGCCTCAGCAGCGCGAATCTCTTCGGCCGTAATGCCGCTCTCGTCGGTAGCGGCCAGCACGGGGCGGCCTGTCGAGAAGTATGAGGTGAGCTTGCTCGGCACAGCCATCTCCGAGACGCCGGGCTTCTCGTTCACAAGGAGAACATCGGCGGCGGCCAGAGCTGTCGCGAACTGAGCGTCTGGCAAAGGGTCGAGGAAATCGAGTTGAGTCACGCCCTCCGCCGACGACTCGAGTGCGGCCCGCTCGCCGCCGTTTCCGAGAAGGACGAAACGTACGCCGGCCTTAGTGTCATCCGAAAGACGAGCCGCTTCGACGACGTTCTCGAGCCCCTGCTTGACTCCCATATTGCCGGCGTGCAGTACGACGGTCTCGTCGCCCCACCCGAGGCTCTTGCGGACAGCAGCTCGATCCACCGCGGGCAAGGAGGGCAGGTGCGTCCAGTTCCGCACGACACTGATGCGGTCGCGAGCCACCCCGAAGTCGTCCGAAACGCGGCGAGCGAATCGGTCGTGGATGACGACGACCTTGTCTGCCGCTCTCAGAACGCTGCCCTCGGCGAGCCTCATAATCCGCCCGGTGACGCCGGCGCCTTGACCGGTTTCGGCAAGCCCGAGACTGTACAGGTCCTGCACCCAGACGACAGTTGGAGTGCGTCTGTGGGTGAGTTTCGCGCGGAGCATGCCGATGCACGTCGCGAAGAGCGCTGGAGACACGAACACCAGAACGTTAGGCCGGCCCCACCGTGTCATCGCCGCCCGGACACCGAAAGTGATCTCCGAGAGCAGCCTTCGTAGACCCGTTGGAGGGCGCGGCACGTAGTGCCGGACCCGGTGCACCGCGACCGACGCGAGATGTTCACGGCGCGACCACTGGCCGTAACCTGGCGCGACCTGCCAGTCCGGATAATGAGGGTGAGCCGTTACCGCTCGCACGCGGTTTCCGCGGGCGGCGAGGCCCCGAGTCATCGCTCCGGTGTACGGGGCGATGCCTGTGGGCTCCGGGGGGTAGTTGATGCCGACTACAGTGACAGCGGGGGCATCCTTCGGCATACCCCCGACCATATAGCGGGCATCGTTTCGCAGTCGTTACGGAGGGCGCACATTGGATGACATCCCGGTGATCGACCTCTCCCAGGCGCCTGGCGAGCGTGCGGCCTGGGGCCGTCCCACTTGGCAGGTCTACCTGTGGGCAGTGGTCGAACTCCTGCTCGTCACCAATCCGTGGCAGATCAGCTCCGGCTTACGCATCCGCGCCCTTCGCGCGTTCGGCGCCGAGATCGGTCGCGGAGTCGTCTTCCGCCCGCGGACGCGGGTCAAGTTTCCGTGGAAGCTCCATATTGGAGACCGCTCATGGATCGGAGAAGGCGTCTGGTTCCACAACCAGGATCATGTGTATGTCGGTCATGATGCCGTCATCTCGCAGGAGACCTTCATCACTACGGGTAGCCATGCGCACCGACGCGACATGGCGCTGATCACGCGCCCGGTCCACATCGGGGACGGGGCATGGATCACATCCCGGTGCGTCGTGCTCGGGGGGAGCCGCGTAGGACGGAGCGCGCTCGTGCGCCCGTTGAGCCTGATCGACGGACGCCTCGTTCCGGATGCCGAGGTGTGGGGCGGCAATCCGCTGGCGTACGTCGCTCCGCGCTTCTCGAAGACGGCCGTGCCCGAGTGAAAATCGCGCACGTCGTCACCTATTCGTCGTCGGACGGCGCGTTCGGCGGGCCGACGCGGGTCGCTCTCGCCCAAGCTAAGGCCCTGGCTCGCCGCGGGCACGAGGTCACGGTTTACGCCGGCAGTCCGCGTGACGAGGCGAACGATGTTGTCCAGGACGGCTACCGGTTGCGTACCTTTCCCGCTCGGCGGCTGGCGCCTTTTGGCGGATTTGCCACGCTGTGGCCGGAGGGGATGCAGCGAGCGTTGCGTCGTGACCTCAGCGACACCGACGTCGCGCACATCCATCTCGCCCGTGACCTGGTCACCCTCCCCGCGGCGATGCTGTCCGCGACGTCGGGGGTCCCCTTTGTCGTGCAGCCCCACGGCATGGTGGACGCCTCCGATCGTCTCCTCGCCAAGCTGCTCGATGCCGTCGCGATGCGAAGAGTGTTGCGGCGTGCGCGGGCCTGGCTCGTCCTGACGGAGCGGGAGCATGCCGATCTCGCTGATCTCGCATCCGCCGCACGCGTGACGCGCCTTGTCAACGGTGTGGAGCCCACGCCGCCGCCGCCCTATGACGGTCGACGTGACGAGGTTGTGTTTCTTGCTCGACTGCACGAGCGCAAGCGGCCCCTGGCGTTCGTCGAGATGGCCCGGCTGCTGGCGGATCGCCTGCCGACTACGACGTTCCGGATCATCGGACCCGACGAAGGCGAAGGCGGCAAAGTCGCAGCCGCGATCGACGCGGCGCGGATGGGTGACCGGCTCGTGTGGTCGGGGCCGCTTCCGCCATCGGAGACCGCCGATGCTCTCGCGTCCGCTCGGGTGTACGTGCTTCCCTCAGTGAACGAGGTGTTCCCGATGTCCGTCCTCGAGGCCTTCATCGCGGGGACTCCTGTCGTGACCACCTCGTCGCTTGGCATTGCGCGCGATTGTGAACGATATGGCGCCGCGATGGTGACAGACGGCTCCGTCGAAGCGCTGGCGAATGCCGTGCAAGAGGTGTGGAGGTCGCCAGCGCGCTCGAAAGAGCTGCGCGACGGCGCGCGGCGTTACGTGGAAACGGAACTCGACATTGAAGCTGTCGCGGCGACGCTGGAGCGGGAGTATGAGCTCGCTCAGGAACCGGCACGGCATGCGTGAGCTGTCGATCGTGCAGCCCTACGTGCCGCGCTACCGCGTGGCCTTCTTCGATGGCTTGGCTCAGGCGCTTCGAGACGACGACGTTCGCCTACGAGTCATCGCGGGAGAGCCGACGAAGAGCCAGAAGGCGCGGGGAGATGCTGCCACGGCGGAGTGGCTCGAGACAGTGGCGCCGCGAATAGTCGAGATCGGCGGCCGGCATCTGTCGCTCACTTACTCACGTTCGCTTTGGCGCGGATCTGAAGCGGTCATCGTGCCACACCAGGGGTCATCGTTGGACGCGGTCTCCGCGCTGGCGCGCCGGGGAGAGACTCGCGTGGGCGTGTGGGGCCACATCGCGTCCTACACCTCTCCTCTGAACGTCGTGGACGGCCTGGTCGAACGATGGCAGCTACGACGCGCTCACCACGTCTTCGCGTATACCCCCGGGGGCGCGGAGTTCGCCAGGAACACCGGTGTAAGCCCGCGCAATATCACTACCGTCATGAACACCATCGACTCTGACGAATTGTTGCGCGCGCTGGACCAGCTGTCGGTCGCGGGGGCGCGTGCGGCGCTGAGTGAGCGCGGTGTACCCGACGCCCCCTATCTCGCGTACATCGGTGGTCTCGACGAGAGCAAACGAATCAGATTCCTCGCAGAGTCGCTGGACATCGCCCACCGACGAGGCATCGACGTGCACATCGTGGTGCTCGGCCGCGGCGACCAGGCCGAGCTTCTGGGCCGGGCAGTCGCTCGTGGACAGGTGACCAGGCTGGGCTACGGCGGTGTCACCGACAAGGCTGCTGTCTTGCGCGGAGCGCGAGCGGTCGTCAATCCGGGCCGTGTCGGGTTGCTCGCGGTCGACTGTCTAGCGGCTCGTACACCGCTCATCACCACGGACTGGCCCTGGCATGCTCCTGAACTCGAGTACCTGCGGGGTGGCAGCCTCGCCAAGCTCGTGGCTGATGACGCAGGGACGTTCGCCGAGACCATGGGCGTGGCGATGCGCGGAGCACCATCGCACCCTGCTGAGGATTGGCCTCACCCCCCAAGGCTGCGCGACATGGTCGCGAACTTTCAACGCGGCGTTCGTTCGATGCTGGACGGATGAGGCGAGCGAGCGAGTGCGACGGGTGTCACCGTTCACACGACTGCGGCAAGATGTTCATCGTCCGGCATCCGAAGCGAACGATCCGGTTCGCGTTATGCGGTACGCTCCGACAGCGACCTCGATGAGGGCCTAGGGGACTCCGCTCGCGGGGGGGCTTCGACTCCACGATTGTCATACCCGAAATGACCATTGTGGCCCCGACGGTCTTTCCTGCCGTCGGGCCGCTGGGGAGCTTGTGTGTCATCGCTGTCTGGGAAGCCCCGCGTCCTCTGGGTGACCAATAATGCCGCGCCTTACCGGATGCCGGTCTGGGAGTCTCTCGCCGAGAATGTCGAGCTGAGGATCCGCCTCTTGCAGGACGATGAAGAGCTGCTGTCTGCGGGGCGACGATCCGCGGAGTGGACCGTCTCGTCTGCGCGCTCGAGTGGTCTAGACATCTCCACCCTGCGGACCATGCGCGTCGGTCGCGGGGAGCGCCGTTACTACGGTCTGCGCGAATCGGCCTCCCGCTTAGTTGACGGCTGTGACGCCGTCCTGCTCGGGGCTTGGGAATCGCCGGCATGCTGGCAACTGTCTGCTGCGGCGGGACGGCTCGGCGTGAGGCGAGTCGGGTTCTATGAATCGACTCGCATGTCTCAGCGGCATCACGCTGGCCCCATCGCTCGAGCTCGAGGCAGGTTCTTCCGTAGCATGGATGCTGTCGTGGTACCCGGGCCTGCTGCTGCCGACGCGCTGCGCGACCTCGGGGTGCACGAGTCCAGGATCTTCGAGGGGTTCAATGCGGTCGATGTAGCCCGGTTCGCCGCGGTCGCGCATCTAGCTCCCGAGGGCGAGGGGCATCGTTATCTGTTCGTTGGGCAGCTGATTGAGCGTAAGAATGTCGACGGACTTATCCATGCGTTTGCTCGCTGCAGGCGCCCGGAAGATTCGCTGACAATCGTCGGAACCGGCGAGCAAGGCGCGAGTCTCGAACATCTGGTCGCCCGATCGGGCCTGGGTTCGACCGTCCAGTTCGTCGGCAGCTTGGCATACGAGCTGCTCCCGAACCTGATGGCAGACCACCACACTCTTGTTCTCCCGTCGACAGAGGAAGTCTGGGGTCTGGTCGTGAATGAGGCGCTCGCCGCCGGCCGGCACGTTGTGGTCAGTGATCAGGCCGGAGTCGCGCAGAGCGTGTCCGGTATGCCCGGGGTCTATGTGTGTCCGCCGGCCACTGGTTTGCAACAAGCGATGGCGGACTCCCGACAAGCTTGGGCCGGTCCGCGTCGCGACCCCGCGATTGCGCGTCACACCCCCGAGGCGTTCGCGGAGGTCTTCCTCAGCAGCTTCGAACGGACGGGGTGAAGGTCGGGGAGCAACTCGTCTTCGGACATCTGGCATGTCAGCTAGTCGTTCTGGCTGAACGGATCGAACCCGTCCCGCGCCGTTCCCACCGACTAGACAAGCCCGGTAGGCTGGGATAGCGCCATCAGGCGACTCCGTTAGACCATTCGAGTCCATCCCCATAGCGAGGCTGACGCGCGAGGGTAATGCATCACGCACGGGCGCCGTACCCGGGTGCTATCCCCTTCTTTGCTAGCAGGTCCGAGACAGAAGCGAGTCAGCTGAGGTGAAGATTCGGTCGACTGTGGCAAGATTCGATAGACCCGACTTCTGGATAGGGGTTGACAGCGCGATTACGGCTGCCGCGAGTGCGATACTGCTCATCGTCGGTTCACGGGTCCTCGGATCAGGTGGATTGGTTCCACTGGCCATGGTGCAATTGTTTGCATCGTCTGCCGTTATCTTGCAGCGAGCAACGCTGTTGTCGCCGGCGCTTGCGGCTCGACGACAGCTGGGCGCGCCGGCGGCTATACCCACGCGGTGGGCCTGGTTCTCGGTCCCAGTATTCGCGCTGCCGGTGGCTGCCATCTGTCCTTTTGTCATGGGGGCTTCTGAGGCGGTATTCATTGCGGTGCCGGCCGCAGCAGCATTTGGCATCGCTGCAGTTGGTTTGGATTTCGTTCGCTATATGTTCATATCGCGCGACATGCCGAGATATGCCGTCATTATGGATATCGCATGGGTGGGAATGCTCGTGATTGGCGGGCTAATCGTCATTGCGCAGCCGAGTTGGCTGTCCTTCGCGTACGGTTGGTCCGTTTGCGGAGCGTTGGCCTGCGCGGTTGGCGCCGTCATTGCGATCAAAGCTGAAGGGCCGAAGTCGAGGGCGACGGTAACCTTGGCGGGAACGTTACGGCTGGGGCGGTGGAGCGGCCTCGACAATTTACTCTCCGTCACGGCGAACTTGGTGCCGATGGCGGTCGCGACGCTCACCATAGCGACGCCCCTCGCCGCCGTTTATAGAGTTCTGCAGACGGCGCTAGGCCCGCTGAATATCGTGAACACGACATTGATGGCGTCATTCGGATTGAATAGTTGGCGGCTCACCAGCGTCGAAGCGCTACGCGACCTCCGATCGCGTGTGAAGAAGAGTGTTATGGTTCTGCTCGCGGCTACAATCCTCTATGTAGGCTTGGCGTTCACCATCATAATCTTGGCGGCGGGGATCTCATGGAGTGATTCCATCCGCGTTGTCGCGGTCCTCTTTGTGGCGGCTATTTTGGGTGCGTGGACTAGCCCGTTGGCTGCCGCCTCGTCAGCGCTGGGATACCAGTTCCTCGGCCTCATCGTGAGGATTTTGGTGGTTACCTTTTCCATCTTTATCAGCTGGACGGTGTCCGCGGGTGTCAATGCGCCTATTGATGACCCAATCGGCGCTGTTGCTCTAGTGGCTGCTTTGCTGGGCATACTCGGATGGGGCGTGGGGTACGTCCTTGCCATGCGGAGGGAGCACCGTGTTCTCGGGTCCGAGTGAATGTCGTATCTGGGGTCCTCGTCGCACTCGAAGTCTGGCAAGCTCGCGAGTTTTGACGCGGGTTGTGAGCGTCACCACATCAGCCGGTCGGCGTGGCGGACGCGTACGGATCATTTGCCGGTTTCGTCTATTTGCGGGTCTCCTTCTGGCGGTCTTAGAGTAGATGGTCGACACGGATCGCCCAATTTTGGGCATTGCAGCGATCAGCCCTGTGGCTGACAGGAAGCCTGCCTGGGTTGGTGCTGCTGTCAAACGGACCTCGGAATTCGTATCCTCGTGGAGTGTTTGCCGATGATGACACGTTCGCTAGTGCTGAATTCTGGCACTCACCCCGAGCCGATCTACTGGGCTTCGGTGCTGGCGCGTTCTTCGGATCATTGTTTGTACGCCACCTCTACTTCGTGGGCCTATGACTCGCGGCTTATGCGAATCGCCCGCGCGGCAACGAGCCTCGGGGACCCGCTTTCGCGGCATGTTTTACGGCGAAGTCTCCCAGCTAGTGCTACTGGATTTCGGGTTGTCGGCCGTGCTCGGACTCTTGCGGCCTATGAGCAGTTTCGATCGAGGTCATCTTCGGATTCGGATGCGCTGGTTGCGGCCCGGATGTCACGATTCCGTGCTACGACGCGTCGCCTCTCCGATCGGCTGCGGCCGGAGCTGATTATCGGGCAATATACCTCCGCACTCGGGGGATTTCAGGCAGCCCCGCAGGCGAGGAAGGTGCTGCTTTATCCGATCGCTCATCATGACTGGATGGTGGACGCGTTCGCCTCTGAAGCCGAAGCAAACCCGGGGTGGAAGCCGTTTCTCCAGGGGGCGGCGCTAAGCGTAGAACGTCGCAGCGTGCTGGAGGCGGAGATTTCCCATGCTACGGACATAGTAGTTCCCAGCACCTTTGCGAAGCGTACGTTTGTGGAAGCCGGCGTGGAGTCCGGTCGTGTGCACGTCATGAGCCTCGGGGCCAGCATGGATCATGAGGTTGCAGCGAGTTTACGAGCTGCCTCGAGTCACAAACTAAAGCGCCGGGGGCCGTTGCGAGTGTTGTTTGCTGGGCAAGTGAATCAGCGAAAGGGAATATCATATCTCTTAGATGCAGCCGCGATGCTGGGGAAGGCAGCGGTTAGTCTGCAGGTTGCTGGCCCGTGCTCGCCCTCAATGCGCCGTTTCATCGAGCAGCGTTACGATTTCGTCGATTTTCTGGGCACCATGCCGCGCGCGACGCTCATGGCGCGAATGGCGGACGCGGATTTGCTCGTCTTGCCAAGCCTCGCCGAAGGGTTCGGGCTTGTAGGAATAGAAGCGATGCTGGTAGGGACGCCCGCGATCGTATCCGAAGAGACGTTCGCTGGCGACGTTGTCACGGACAACCACGACGGCTGGATTGTGCCTAGCCGTTCGTCTTCGGAGCTGGCAAGCATCATGTGGAGGCTCTTCGAAGATCGCACAATCCTCGAGGGCGTCGGCGCGGCCGCGGCGGAGACTGCCTCGCGGTTCACTTGGGGCCGTTACGAAGACGAGATCGCAGCGTTCCTCGACACTGCATGCTCCAACGGCTAATCACCAAGCGCTTTCCCCCGGTGCGAGCGCTGCTCGACCGGTCCGCGCTGCGATCACCAGATCGCCTACCAACGTCCAGTTTTCCACGTACGACAGGTCGAGGCGAACCGACTCTTCCCAAGACAAGCTGGACCTCCCGCTCACCTGCCACAGTCCGGTGATGCCCGGCTTCACGAGGAACCGGCGGTGCACGTGGTCGGCGTACTTCGCGACCTCCGAGGGCAGCGGCGGTCGGGGGCCGACGAGCGACATTGATCCGCCGATGACGTTGAAGAGCTGGGGCAGCTCGTCAAGGCTGAACTTCCGCATCACGCGTCCCACGGGCGTCACGCGCGGGTCGTTCTTCATCTTGAAGAGCACCTCGTTGCCCGAGTCGCGTTGCTGTTTGGCAAGAGCCTCGAGCATGTCCTCGGCGTTGACGACCATCGTGCGGAACTTCAGCATCGTGAACTCGCGCCCGCGCAGGCCCACGCGCGTCTGCCGGAAGAAGATCGGCCCCTGGCTCGACAGGCGAACGCTGAGCGCCAGGAACAGCAGAACGGGGCTCAGGAAGACGACACCGATCGTGCTGGCGACGATGTCGACGGTGCGCTTGAGGAAGAGCTGTCCGCGACTGAACTTCGGCGTCTCGACGTGCATGAGGGGGACACCGGCGACGGGGCGGGTCTGGACTCGCGGGCCCGCGACGTCGACGATGCTCGGTGCGAGCACGAGGTGCTGACGGCCGGCCTCGAGTCCCCACGAGATCTGCTTCACCTTGTCGGGCGGCAGCTCGTCGGTGCTCGTGACGGCGACGGTGTCGGCGCCCGTTGCGGCCATGGCCTGGGCCACGGCATCCACGCTGCCCATGATCGGGATCTTCGTGCCCGTTACGCTGCCCGCGACGCGACCCGAGGGAACGCAGGCGCCGACGACGCGGTATCCCGATCCGGGCATGCGCTTCAGCTCGCGAGCGAGATGGGTGACGGATGCCTCCGACCCCACCAGCAGGACGCGCGCCGAGTATTCGCCGACCGAACGTTTCGCGACGAGCCACTGTCGCCAGAGCCAGCGAGAGAAGAGCAGCATCCCGACGCCGACGGGCAAGCTGATGAGCAGGAATCCGCGCGCGACATCGACCCGCGCGAGGAAGGCGAGGATCGCGATGACACCGAAGAGCGACAGGCTCGAACGTGCGATGCGCGCGTACTCCTCGGCGCCGGCCCCGATGATGCGGTGATCGCGGGTGTCGGCGAGGCTGAGCGTCCACATCCACACGGCGATCAGCCCCGCAGAGAAGAGCCAGTACGAGAAGTCGGTGATCCGCGAGTCTTCACGGATCGATACCTGCGCGTTGCCGAACCCGAACCAGGCGATCTGCGTTCCGTAGACGACCCAGATGAGCACCAGTAGATCGGTCAACCGCAAGAGCGAGGCGTATCGGCGGCGCCAGTCACGCGGTCCGCGGTATGCCGCCGGCGCGGAGGCTGTGCCGGGGTTGTTCTCGCGATTCGACGAGAGTCCCGATATGAGGGGAGGGGCGGCGGTCGCGGATGCGGGCGCAGTGGGGGAGTCGTACGGCATGACATCCTCCCTCGCGGCGCGTGATGAGTTGCTGAGGGAGAGATCGTACGCCGCGTGTGTGTCGTACGCGTGAAATTGGGATCACCGAGCTAACGGGCGCCTCTCCCGAGCCGATGGTATCGGTTCCATGCGAATGACTTAAGTCCCCCATCCGGTGGACACGCGGGAAAAGATGCTGGTCAAAAGGACAAATCGCGAAGCCGGATGCGCACGCTGACTCGTATTTCGTACCAGGGGCTTGCGCGTACCGGCCTTACCGCTTGTTACGCCTCGCAGGCTCCCGATGTCTCGGCGCTGAAGATCGCGTCGACGAGGCTCTTCTCGTCAGCGGCGGCGAGGGGGCCCGTCTCGAGGTGCAAGGCCAGCAGGCACGAACCGCTCACCGCGGTGAGCGTGCCGTCGTCGCGGTGGACCGTGGTCGCGGCATCCGCTGAGGCCTCGGCGGATGCCGTCAGCTCGAACGCCGCGCGCGCCGACGCGGCGGACGCGAGCGTCACCAGGCGCACCGTCGCGAACCGGGCGCCGTCGCGGGTGAGGTCGAAGCCGAGGTCGCCGGGCTCGCCGGTCGCGGTGGCCGTCAGGCGCCCGGCGGAACCGGCGTCGACGTCGAAGGTGTCGGGCCACGAAGGGATGTCGTCGGGCAGCGTGCCGCTCTCCTGCCACCGCCACAGGGTAAGGACGGTCGTGTCGCCGACCTGGCGCGCGAGCACATAGTTGTCGCCCTTCAACGGCGTGAGCTCGCCGTCGACTCCGACGACCGTGGCGAGCGTCGCGTCGGGGCCGTCGCCGACGCGGGTGACCGTGACGACCCCGAGGTCGGGTGTGTTCTGCGCGCGCAGGTAGCCGGCGGGATGCAGCTCGCCCGACCCCGTGACCGCGACGATGTCGTCTTCGGCGGTGCGGTGCACCACGGCCGCCCCGGGCGGGATGAATCCCGCGAGTGCCTGCACGACAGACCCGTCGTCGCCGACGAGCCATAGGTTCGCGGCCTCGTTCGTCGCGGCATCATCGCTCGCGGCATCGTCGGTTGCAGCGATGAGCCCGTCGACGAAGTCGAACCGGGCGGCGGTGGCTGCCGGCGTGCGCCAAACCTCCCGGAGGGAATCGTCCAAACGGACGAGATGCGAGGGGTCGTCGTCGCAGACCTCGAGGACGGCCAGCCACGGGTCTTTGCCCGGCGAGAGGTGGGCCGACCCGACCGAGCACGACTCTCGCGGCATCCACGGATCGGCGGTGCGGACGTTGGCGACATCCGAGATCGAGACCGCGTCATCCCGTACGGCAGCGACCCGCCCGTCGGAGAACGCGCCGATGACCGACCCGCCGTTGGCGGTGCGCGTCCACATCGCGTTGCCGGTCGACGCGCTCACCGCGGAGACCTGAACGCCGGTCTCGAGCTGCTGCTGCACGGTGACGACATCCCCGCGAACCGTGACGGCCGACGGGGGCGGCGTGAACGGCAGGCTCCACCGCGTGCCGCCGTTCCTCGTGTTCAGCGCCGCGAGCATCTGCCCCTCGTCGGATGCGACGACGACGACGCCGTCGTCGGATGCGACGACCCGGGTCGCCACGTCGAACGTGGTCTCCCAGCGCGGCGCGAACGCCTCGGCGTCGGGGGTGCCGGTGCACCCCGCGATGAGCAGTCCCGCGATCGCCAGAAGAGCCGCGCCGGCGGTCGGTCGCAGCGCGCCACCGGCCCGTTCAGGAGTCTCGGCCACGTTGCTTCTCCCTCGGTATGGTGCGACGTGCCCGCACCATACCGAGGGATCGCCCGGCTCGGGATGGGTCTCTGGACCCACGAGCCGGGCGAACCTCACTCGACGGGCAGCCAGACCCGCATCGTCGACGGGCCGCGGTTGGCCCAGTCGTGATAGGCCACAAGGGGGACCAGCTCGGCCTCTTCGGCGGCGGCGGAGGCGCTCGCCGATGGATTGCCATATGGCCATCCATCGCTTTCATCGGGGCGCAGCCCGACCCGCAGCCACACGCGACCGTCGCGCTCGACCGGCTCGGCGTCGCCCGCGATCGCCGCCCGACCGACGTCGGCACCGCCCGGCAGATCGGTCGATTCGAGCGCGAGTACCTCGGGGCCTCGCTCGACGGCGACGCAACCGCGCACGGCGTCGATACGCGCATCGGGAGCGACGAGGCGCGGCGCCATCGGCAGCTCGAGCTCGACGGCCTCGCCGGCGCGGAAGTCGCGGCGCACCTCAACGCGGCCCGGGCCGGTGGCATCGTCGTCGATGATAGTGCCCGCGGCATCCAGAACGCGCAGGCGCGCGCCCTCGGCCCACTCGGGCACCCGCAGCGACAGAGTCCACGCGCCGCCGGCATCCTCACTGACCACCACCCGCACGACACCGTCGGCGGGGTACGCCGTCTGCACGTCGAGCGACACAGCCCGGCCGTCGGGGAGGGCCGTGCGGATCTCCGAGGGCGCGTACTGGTGCAGCTGCACGCCCTCGTCGTCGGCGGTCGCCACGTAGGCGTCGAGGCTCGCGAGCGTGCGCGCCACGTTGGGCGGGCAGCACGAGACCTCGAACCACGGCGCTCGCAGCGACGACGACGCGCGCGGCGACGTGCCCTCGGGGTCCGCCTCGACGCCCGGTACGCGCTGGTGCAGCGTGTTCGCGTAGAAGAAGCTGCGGCCGTCGGCCGCGGGCGACGTGGCTACAACGTTGTAAAGCGTGCGCTCGATGAGGTCGGCGTACGCGGCATCCCCCTCGGCGAGCAGCAGCCGCCACGAGAACATGATCGACGCGATGCCCGCGCACGTCTCGGAGTAGGCGCGGTCCGGCGGCAGTTCCCAGTCGTCGCCGAACGCCTCGTCCTGGTGGTGCGACCCCTGACCGCCGGTGATGTAGGTGCGGCGGCCGCGGGTGCGGGCCCACTGGTGTCGCAGGGCGCTGAGCAGCTCGACATCACCTGCGTCGACGGCGACGTCGACCGCCCCCGCGGCGAGATAGTTCGCGCGGACGGCGTGCCCCGCGAGGGCGTCGGCGTCGCGGACGGGCACGTCGTCCTGGAAGTAGGTGCGCCCGAACTCGATGTCGCGGAGCGTCTCGTGTCCGCGACGCTCGACGAACAGCTCCGCCTGTGCGCGGTAGCGCTCGTCACCGGTCACGCGGGCGAGCTCGGCCAGTGCGGTCTCGACCTCGGGATGCCCGCAGAAGGCCGGGATGCCGGTCGGCCCGAAGACCTCGCACACGAGGTCGGCGGCACGTCGGGCGATGCCGAGCAGGCCGTCATCCGCTCCCGGGCGCGTGCGCTCGCGGGCGACGGCCGCCTGGAACAGGTGACCGAGGCAGTACAGCTCGTGCCCCCACTCGAGGTCGGACCAGCGCGGCTGCTGGCCCGGGCGGCCGAACCGGGTGTTGAGGTAGCCGTCGGGCTCCTGAGCGGCGGCGACCCGGGCGACGACCGAGCGCAGCGTCGCCTCGAGCTCGGCGTCGTCGCTGCGGCCGATCTCCCAGGCGGCGGCCTCGAGGTACTTGTAGACCTCCGAGTCGGAGAACTCGCGCCCGCGGCGTCCGGCGGGCAGCGTGCCGGCGGCGGCGCGATCGAAGTTGGGCAGCCAGCCCTCCGACTCGAGGCGACCGAGCACGTGGCCGAGGGTGTGAGCGGCATTGATGCGCTGGCGCTCGCCCCAGAAGCCTCCGGTGATGCGCACCTCGTGCAGGCCGAGCGGACGCAGCCGCGAATGAGCGGGCACGACGGGAGCAGCGGCGACGGCGGATGCCGCGGAGCCGATGGAGCGTGCGGGGAAGGTAGTCGACATGGTCATCCCTTGAATGCGCCCGACATGAAGCCGCGCACGTAGTGGCGTTGAAGGATCAGGAAGAGCACGATGCACGGCAGTGCGAGCACGACGACACCGGCTTCGGTGACGCCGTAGTCGATGACGCCCATCGTCTGGCCGCGCAGGTTCGCCACCGCGAGGGGCAGCGTGATGCGCGAGGTGTCGTTGATGAGGATGAGCGGCGCGATGAAGTCGTTCCACGCGGTGAGGAACGCGAACAGACCCACCGTGATGAGGCCGGGCTTGACGGCGGGAAGCAGCACGCGCCACAGGGCGGTGAGGCTCGTGCATCCGTCGACCAGCGCGGCCTCGTCGAGCTCGCGCGGCACCGACTCGAACGAGATGCGCATCATGAACATCGAGAACGGCAGCTGGAACATCGTCAGCACCAGCGCGACCCCGACGAGCGAGTTCTGCAGGCCGACGGCGTTCAGGATGACGTACAGCGGAATGAGCAGCGTCGCGTACGGCACCATGAGGATCGCCAGCACGAGCAGGAACAGCATGTTCTTGCCGGGGAAGTGGAAGCGCGCGAACGCGTACCCGCCGAGGAACGAGGTCAGCAGCGTCAGCGTGACGGTCAGCAGCGAGACGAAGAGCGAGTTGCCGAGGTAGACCCAGATGCCCGACTGGAAGTTGGCGAGGGTGACGTAGTTGCCGAACCCCCAGCCGTCGGACTGGCTCGTGCCCGCCTGCGGGCTCACCGAGGCGACTCCGGTCCACACGAGCGGGTACAGGAAGATGATCGCCAGCGCCCCCGTGAACACGGTCGACGGGATGCCCCACAGCAGGCGCCCCGTGGGGCGGCGGCGCGTGCGCGGCCGGGACTTCGGGATGACGATCGTGCGCGTGGTGTCGGGAGCGGCGGGCGGGACGGAGCCGGCCGGAGCGTCGGTCAGAGCCATGTCAGGCCTCCTCGGGGCGACGGAACGCGCGCAGCTGCACGACGTTGATGACGACCAGGGCCAGCAGGATGATGACCGACAGCGCTGCGGCGACACCGAGGTTGTTCTGCCCCTGGAACGCGATGTTGTAGATGAGCTGCACGACGGTCATCGTGCTGTTGTCGGGTCCGCCCTTGGTCAGGATGTAGAACTGGTCGAACGCCAGCAGCGAGCCGGTGACGCACATGACGGTCGTCAGCGCGAAGGTCGGCCGCAGCAGCGGCACGGTGATGTCGCGGAAGATCTGCCAGCGCGACGCGCCGTCGATGCGGGCGGCCTCGTAGACGTCCTCCGGGATGCCCTGCAGGCCCACGAGCAGCAGCAGCATGTAGAAGCCCGCGTACCGCCAGACGATGAGGAACACCGTCGACCATAGGGCGCCTTCAGGCGTGCCCAAGAACGTGATGCCCCACGATTCCATCAGCCCCGCGAAGGGACCGGCGATGGGGGAGTAAAGCACGTAGAAGAGGAGGGATGCCGAGGCGAGACCCAGGGCGCTCGGCAGCAGGAACGCCGTGCGGAGGAAGCCCTTCCAGGCGGTCGACTCCTGCACGAGCAGGGCGAGCCCGAGACCCAGGCCGATCAGCAGCACGGTCGTGATCGCGGTGTAGATCAGGGTGAACCGCACCGAGTCCCAGAACAGCCGGTGGTCGAGCGCCTCGGCGAAGTTGTTCGGGAAGTTCGGCCCCATGTTGCCGCGCAGCAGCGGCCAGTCCGAGCCGGACATCTGCAGCACCAGCACGAGGGGGATGAGGAAGAGCGCGATGACGAACAGTGCCGTCGGGGCGGCGTACAGCCAGCCCTGCAGCGGCCCGCCCAGCGCCGTGCGCCGGTAGCGCGGGCGCCGCGTGGAAGTGACGGAGAGTGCCACGACATTCCTTTCGGAGGGTGGGGGCGCCGCCGATGCGACGGCGCCCCCGGGGGTATCACTGACCGAGGATCGCCGTGATCTCGTCGTTGTCGGCGTCGACCGTCGACGTGCCTTCGAGCACCGCGTTGCGCACGAGGGTCAGCCAGGGGCTGCCCGGAGCGTTGAACGCCTGCTGGAAGTTGAGGGCGACGGGCGTCTGACCCTCGGCGGCGACCTGGTTGATCGTCACCTGACGCGGGTCGGCCGCGGCGTAGCTGTTCTCGGCGAGGTCACCGCGCGAGACGGCGTTGCCGTCCTTCGCGAGAACCTCGACCTGAGCGTCCTCCGACATCAGCCACGACAGGAAGTTCCATGCCTGCGCCGACTGCTTCGAGTCCTTCGAGATGCCGATGCCGTCACCGCCGACGAACGTCGAGGCGCCGCCGTCGACACCCGGGATGCCGGCGACGCCGGCCTCGAAGTCGAGACCCGACAGCAGGGTGGCCGGGAACGGCATGACGCCGACCTTGCCCTCCTGGAAGCCTGCGACCCACGTGGCGCCGGTCTCGTCGGCCGAGCCGGGGGCCACAGCGCCGGCATCCTCGAGGCCCTTCCAGGTCTTGTAGACCTCCTGCGCGGCGTCACCCGCGAGGAGCGACTCGGTGCCGTCTTCGCTCAGGACCTGCTCTCCCGATGCCCACACCGAGGGGAACCACGTGAAGACGAGGCATCCACCGCAGTTCAGGCCCGTCGAGGTGCCCGAGACGCCCGGCTTGTTCAAGTTCTGCACGGCCGTGGCCGCGTCGGCGAACTCCGACAGCGTCGCGGGGGCCTTGTCGGGGTCGAGGCCGGCCTCGGCGAAGAGCTCCTTGTTCCACATCAGCATCGACAGGTCGAGCACGAACGGCAGCACGTGCTCCTTGCCGTCGACCGTTCCGGCGGAGAGGTGCCCGGCGTTGATGTCGTCCTTGTAGTCGAGGCCGTCGATCTGCGCGGAGATGTCCTGGAAGAGGCCCTGCTCTACCCAGTTCGGCACGTAGACGATGTCGGCGGCGAACAGGTCGGGGAGCCCTCCCGAGCCGGCGGCGGCCCCGACCTTGGCGACGTAGTCGTCGTTGGGGACGACGGTCAGCTCGACCTGGTTCTCGTGGCTGGCGTTGTACGCCTCGACGAGCAGCTTCGCCTGACGCTCGAGCGGTGCGCGCGTCCACAGGGTCAGCGTCGTGCCGTCGTCGGTTCCCGCGGCGGGGATGTCGGCCGGGGCAGCGGTGTCGCCGCCGCCGCTGTTCGAACACGCGGCGAGGCCGCCGACGAGGACGCCGGCGACGAGCGCGGCGGTCGCGGCCCGGAACGCCGGGCGGCGCCGGAATGGGGTCATTGCAGTCTCCTCTTGCTCTTCATTGAGCGGCTGCGCCGTTCGGGCGGGCACCGCCGGTGTGGGAGGGATTCGAAACAACCGAAATCCCTTTCGGGAAGGTAACGTGTGTCTAGGCCGTCGTCAAGACGCCCTCGGATAACGATGGAGAAACGGATCAGGATGCCCTCGACCGACCCGGCCCGCGCCGCCACCCTCAGCGACGTCGCCCAGCGTGCGGGGGTGTCGATCGCGACGGCATCCAAAGCCCTGAACGGACGCGGCGACGTGGCGCCCAGCACGCGCCGCCGCGTGATGGCCGCCGCGGAGGAGCTCACCTTCACGCCGAACGCGATGGCCCGCGGCCTCCTGGCGGGCCGGACCGGCACCGTCGGACTGCTCACGAGCGACCTCGAGGGCCGTTTCGTGCTGCCGATCCTCATGGGCGCCGAAGACGCCTTCGGCGCGGGCCAGGTGAACGTCTTCCTCTGCGACGCCCGCGGCGACGCCATCCGCGAGCAGCATCACCTGCGCGCCCTCCTCAGCCGGCGCGTCGACGGCATCATCGTCGTGGGGCGTCAGACCGACCCCCGGCCATCGCTCGGCCAGGAGCTGCCGGTGCCCGTGGTCTACGCCTACTCGCCGTCGGACGACCCCCGCGATGTCTCGCTCACGCCCGACAATCACGCGGGCGGACGCCTCGCGATCGAGCATCTGCTCTCGTGCGGCCGCACCCGCATCGCCCACATCTCGGGCGACCCGACCTACGCCGCTGCGCAAGACCGCGTCGCGGGTGCCCGGGCGGCGCTCGCCGACGCCGGCCTCGACTTCGTCGGCGAGCCGCTCTTCGCGGCGTGGACCGAGCACTGGGGCCGGGATGCCGCCGCGATGCTGCTGGAGCGGCATCCCGACATCGACGCCGTCTTCTGCGGCTCCGACCAGATCGCCCGCGGCGTGCTCGACACCGCGCGCGATTTCGGTCGCGACGTGCCCGGCGATCTCGCCGTGATCGGCTACGACAACTGGGAGATCGTCGCCGCGAACGCCCGCCCGCCCCTCACGAGCATCGACGCGAACCTGCAGCAGCTGGGTCGCCAGGCGGCGCAGCGTCTGTTCGAGGCCATCGACGGCGTGAGTGCCGAGTCGGGGACGCACCAGCTGCCTGTGCGCCTCGTCATCCGCGGATCGACGATCGCGCACCGCTGACCGGCGTAGGCTCCCGGTTTTCGGTTGAGAGCGAAAAGCCCGAAAAGGATTGCGGAGAATCTCGGGCCCTCGGTAGCGTGCCTGCCATGCACGCGTCGCTCATCGGTGAGCGGCGCCGAGAGGAACAGACACCGTGGACTGCACTCCGACGACCTCGCGTCGCATCGGGCGAACCGCGATCGCCACAGCGGCGGTCTCGGCCGTGCTCGCGGCGACCTTCGCGGTCGCCCCGGCGCACGCCGCCAACACCGACATCGGCTACCCGACCTTCACCGGGAGCCCCGACCCCGTACCCGACACCGGTGTGACCTATACGCCGGGCAACCAGCTGCTGCGCATCTTCGACGGCGACGTCGCGGCCGGCGCCGGCAGCAGCCCCGACAACGACTTCTGGATGGACGAGATGCTCGCCCGAACCGGGACCGCGGGCAGCTTCGGCGACAACAACCAGTGGCTCTTCACCCGAGGCCGCGCCTCCTTCATGAAGGAGCACGACCCGTCCGTGCTCGGCTTCGGCGGGCAGCTGGCCTACTGGGAGTCGATCGACGGTCGCGGCGGCTACACGATCACCGCGCGGGTCGGCGGCTCCGACATCCCCCTCACCGAAGACACCGCGCAGCGGAAGCAGACCCCGAGTTACTGGCGCAGCGTGCACCGCAACGCGGCCGCCGGCATCGAGGTCGTGCAGACGAAGTTCATCACCGATGCGAACGTCCTCGTGACGAACCTCGACGTCCGCGCCACCGGAGGTGCCGTCGACATCGAGCTGGTCGTCTCGTCGCCGTACGCCACGACGGCCGAGGGCGACGAGCTGACCGGCCACGTCGCCGCGCTCAACGACCTGACCAAGCTCACGCCGCGCCTCTCGGGTGACGGCTTCGTCCCCGCGGGCGAGACGCTGAGTCGGACGCTCAGCGTCGCGCCCGGGGGATCGGTCTCGACGAAGGTGCAGCTGGCGCTCGTCACCGACGAGATCGCCGCCTCGCGCACCGACTACGACGCGCTGCGCGCACAGACGCCCGGTGAGGCGTACACGGCGCACGTCACCGCCTACAACCGGTGGTGGGCCGACAACGTGCCGTACCTCGACACCCCCGAAGACAACATCGACAAGACGCTCTACTACCGCTGGTGGCTGATGCGTTACAACTTCCTCGACGCCGACATGCCGGGCAACACCTACCAGTTCCCCACGGCGATGGAGGGCGTGCTCGGGTACAACAACTCGATCGTGCTCACCACGGGCATGTTCATCGACGACCTCAAGTACTTCCGCGACCCGATCTACTCGTACGGGCCGTGGGTGTCGGCGGGCGAGACGAGCAAGAGCTACAAGTTCGTCGACAATCCCGGCGACCCGGCCAACTGGTCGAACAGCTACACGCAGTACATCTCCGAGGCGGCCTGGCGTGCCTACGAGCTTCACGGCGGCCCGACCGCGATCGCGCAGAACCTCGCCGAGTACGCCGAGTACGACGTGAAGGGCCTCGTCGACGCCTACGACAACAACGGCAACGGGCTCATCGAGTACAACTGGGGCGCGATGACCGGAAACGACGCCGACGCGGTGTCGTTCCACTGGAAGGGCGGCTACCAGGACCGCGCCGAGAACGCCTACCTGTACTCCAACGCGCTCGCCGCAGCCGAGGCGTACCGTGTCGCCGGCGACACCGCCAAGGCCGATGAGATGGAGGCCTTCGCTCAGAACATCAAGACCCAGGTCATGGACGTGCTGTGGAACCCCGAGCGCAAGCTCCTCGAGCACGCGATGGCCAGCGATGGCGAGCACGTGCCCTGGAAGGAGATCAACAACTACTACCCGTTCACCGTCGGCCTCGTCCCGAAGCCCGGTGACAGCGACTACGACGACGACTACGTCGAGGCGCTGCGGCTCTTCGCCGACGACGAGCAGTACCCGATCTTCCCCTTCTACACCGCGAACCAGGCCGACCAGGCCGCTTACGCGGCGACCGGCGGTCAGGGCAGCAACAACTTCTCGGTCATCAACTCGACCGTGATGTTCCGGATGCTGAGCACCGTGCTGCGCGAGTACCCCACCGACGCGATCGACGCCGAGTGGTACAAGAAGCTCCTGTACTGGAACGCCTGGGCGCACTACCAGAACGGCGGCGACAACCGCCTGCCCGACCAGAACGAGTTCTGGGCCAACGGATCGGCCGATCCGCAGACGATCGACTACCGCTCGTGGATCCACCACACGATCCTCGGGGCGACGAACTTCACGATGATCGAGGACGCGATGGGCGTGCGCACCCGCAGCGACGCCAAGATCGAGCTCGACCCGATCGCGATCGGCTGGGACCACTTCACGGCCAACAACATCCGCTACCGCGACCGCGACCTCACCGTGACATGGGATCAGCCGGGCGGCGAGCGGCACTACGGCGACAGCGTGCCCGAGGGGTACTCGGTGTTCCTCGACGGCGAGCTGGCCTTCACGGTCGACGACCTCGCCCACGTCGTCTACGACCCCGCCACCGGCTCGGTCGAGATCGTCGACGGCGATGCATCGGTCGTGACGGCGACCTCCTCCGCCGTGCAGACGCCGCAGGAGGTGCGCTTCGCCGACGACGCGCGCGTGGTCGACCTCTTCGCCAAGGCCGGCGCCGACATCCAGACCGCCAGCACGGGCAGCCCCAACCTGGCGGCATCCGCGTCGGCGACGTTCTCGGCACCGGGTCGCGAACCCGCCGGCGCGGTCAACGGCACCACGATCAACGAGCCCTTCTGGGGCACGGCGGGCTCTCCGAACCCGATCGACGCCCTGACGGTCGAGCTCGACGGTGAGCAGACGTTCGACGACGCGCGCGTGTACTTCTACGACAGCTCGTCGTCGGCCACCGTGCCCGGATACGCCGAGCCCTCGGTGTACACCCTCGAGGTGCGGCGGAACGGCGAGTGGACGATGATCCCGTCGCAGGCGCGGACACCCGCGTACCCGCGAGCCAACTACAACCGCATCCAGTTCCCCGAGGTCACCGGCGACGCGGTGCGACTGACCGTCGCCCACGCCGCCGGCGCGAAGACCGGCGTGAAGGAGCTGCAGGTCTTCCGCACGGGTCTTCCGGCGCCCGAGTCGACGAACCAGGCGCCCCTCGTGACGGCCTGGGAGAACCGGCAGGCGTCGGCGGGCGGGGCTGCGGCCCTGATCGGAACCGTCAAGGACGACGGCCTGCCCGGCGGTGACCTCACCGCGCAGTGGACCGTCGAGAGCGCGCCGGAGGGAGCCACCGTGCTCTTTGACGACGCGACCGCCGCCACCACGACGGCCCGGTTCTCGACCGAGGGTGCGTACGTGCTGCGCCTGACCGCGTCCGACGGCGAGAAGACGTCCTTCGCCGACGTCGCCGTGCAGGGAGCGCCCGCCGGCGCCGGCGTGAACATCGCACCCGCCGCGGTGCCCACCGCCGAGTACACCGCGTCGTGGAACAACGTGCGCGCTGTCAACGACGGCAAGGTGCTCTTCACCGGCGGGGCCCAGAGCGACATCTGGGGAACCTGGTCGGGCAACCACCCGGCCACACGCTGGCTGCAGTACGAATGGTCGACGCCGCAGCGCATCGCGGGAGCGGAGATCAGCTTCTGGCGCGACCAGGCGGATGCCGGTTCGACGAGTGGCGTCAACGTCCCCCGGGCCTGGAAGGCGCAGTACTGGACCGGGTCGGCGTGGGCCGACGTCACCGGAGCCTCGGAGTACGGGATCGCCCGGGACGCCTCGAACGCCGTCACCTTCGACGCCGTGACCACGACGCGCCTGCGGGTCGTGCTCGAGGCGGCGGGCACGGGCTCGGCGCGAGCAGCGGTCGCCGTCAGCGAGCTGGCCGTCTTCGCCGACGCGCCGGTGGCCATCGAGCCGATCGACATCCGCACGACGGTGGGCACGCTGCCGCAGCTTCCCGAGACGGTGAGCGCGACCTTCGGCGACGGCAGCGCGGCAGACCTCTCCGTCGCGTGGCCCGCCGTCACCGACGCGCAGGTCGCCGGCGAAGGCAGCTTCGCGCTGTCGGGCATCGTCCCGGGTTCGCCCGTCGCGGCGAAGGCGACGGTGTGGGTCCGGGCCACCCCGCCCGGGCAGATCAACCTGGTCGACCCGGTGGCAGTGCGGACGCTGCCGGAGGTCGCTCCGGCCCTCCCGGCGACAGTGGGCGTGCTCTACAACGACGGATCGCGCGAAGACCTGCCGGTCACGTGGGACGCGGTGGACGCGGCGTCGTATGCCGAGCCCGGTCAGTTCACCGTCGGCGGCACGGTGCAGACCGACCTGCCCGGCACCACGGCGGCTTCGGCGGCGGTGACCGTGGGCGAAGGCGCCGCCGACACGACGGCACCGAGCATCACCTTCGAGGTCGCGCCCGCTGCGCCCGCATCGGGGTGGCACCGGGAGGACGTCACCGTCACCGTCGGGGCGACCGACGACCGCGACTCGGCGCCGCGCATCGAGGTGCGCGTCGACGAGGGGGCGTGGGCGACCTACACCGAGCCCGTGACGGTCTCGGCGGAGGGCGACCACACGATGCAGGCGCGGGCGACGGATGCCGCGGGCAACACCTCCGAGGCCGCAGCGCAGCCCGTGCGCATCGATACGACCGCTCCCGCCCTCGAGGCGGTCGCCGACGCCGTGTCGCGCACCGTGAAGGCGAGTGCGACCGATGCCGGCTCGGGCGTCGCCTCGATCGAGTACCGCCTCGGCGACGAGGAGGACTGGGCGCCGCTGACCCGCAGTGTGCTGGTCGGCCTCGACGAGACGCGCGTCGAGCTGCGGGCGACGGATGCCGCGGGCAACGTCTCGGAGACGATCGAGCGGGTCGTGCCCGAGGCCGACGGCACCCAGCGGCGCAACCTGGCGCTGCTGGCCACGCCCACGGCATCCGGAACGGCTGCGTGGAACACGGTCGCCGGGCTGAACGACGACGTGCAGCCGACGTCGTCGGGCGATGTCACCCCGAGCGACAACGCGAACGTCTGGGGTGTCTGGCCGCAGGTGGGGCCGCAATGGGTGCAGTACGACTGGTCCGAGGAGGTGCGGGTCGGCTCGGTCGGGGTGTACTTCGTCTCGAACCTCGACGCGCAGGGACTCGGCATCGAGGTGCCCGAGGACTGGCAAGCGGAGTACTGGGATGCCGAGACCGAGGCCTGGGTACCCGTGACGGCCACCGGCGCGTACGGCACGGCGACCGACGCCTTCAACACCGTCGAGTTCGACCCCGTCACCACGACGCGCCTGCGGCTGAACCTCACCCCGGTCGGAACCGAGCAGGGCAAGGGCAGCGTCGGCATCAAGGAGTGGCAGGTGTGGGAGCAGCCCGAGACGGTCGTCCCCGACACGCAGGCTCCGGTCGTGACCGCGGCCGTCGCTCCGGCGGCACCGGCCAGCGGCTGGTACGTCGCGTCGCCGAGCGTGTCGGCGACCGCCATCGACGACCGCGATGCGGCCCCGGCTCTCGAGGTGCGGGTCGGCGACGGCGACTGGGGTGCGTACACGGCTCCCGTGGTCGTGGACGCGGACGGTGCGACGACGGTGCGGTTCCGCGCGACGGATGCCGCCGGCCATGCGTCGGACGAGGTCGCCGTCGAAGTGCGGCGCGACGCCGCCTTGCCGGAGGCGAGCACCGGGTGGGACGATCGTGCCCGCACCATCGCCCCGAGCGGCAGCGACGCTCATTCCGGCATCGCGCTCGTCGAGTACCGCCTCGGCGACGGGACGTGGACGGCGGCGAGCGGCGCTGTCGCCGTCGGCGACTCCGCCACGACGGTGCGGGTGCGCGCGACCGACGTCGCCGGCAACGTCTCGGACGTCGTGACGGCCGAGATCCCGGCCAAGGCGGTCGATCCGGGCACCGGCGGCCCGGGCACGGGCGAGCCGGGAACCGGTGGGCCGGGCGCGGGCGGCCCCGGCGCCGGCGGACCGGGTTCGGAGCCGAGCGGTTCGCTGACCGGAGCCGAGGTGCTGCGCGTCGGGGTGAGCCAGGTCGCGCCGGGCGGTCAGCTGCCGGTGAGCGTCTCGGGTGCGGCGCCGGGGACCGTGTTCGCGGTCGAGTTCCGGTCGACCCCGGTACGACTGGGCACCCTCACGGTGGGCGCCGACGGAACCGCATCCGGAGTGTTCACGGTGCCCGCTTACGCCGAGGCCGGAACCCACACCGTCGCGCTCGTCGTGCCGGGTGGCGAACTGACGGCGCAGGTGACGGTCGTCACTCCCGGCGCGACCTCGTCGGCGAACCCGCCGCTCGCGTCGACGGGACAGGATGCCGGCGGACTCGCGAGCTTCGCTGGAGCGGGCGCTCTGGCGCTGCTGCTCGGACTGGCGCTCGCGGTCGCCGGCGTCCGTCGCCACCGCCGAGGACTCGCCTGACGGTCTGACCAGCGCGCCGCGCGACACGGGCGAAGGGCCGGGGAGTGGCGTCCCCGGCCCTTCGCCCGTTCGCCCGACGGGCTGGGCATGGCGGCATGGCGCCTGCGAGCATGGCGGGATGAACCCCACGGATGATCTGCCCCAGCTCGGTTCCTCGCCGGTCGACCCCGCGGCGCTCGCCGAGGCGGGAGTGACGCTCGAGGAGCTGTTGACCTCGCTCGGCCTGCAGCTCGACCCGTATACCGACGCGGCCGATGTGCCCGCCGACGGCTGGCGCGTGCTGCGGCAGGCAGACGGCGCCGCCTTCGTCGGGGCGCCCGACCCCGCGCGCGAGGGGATGTGGTTCGCCGGGCAGGGATATCCCGCGACGCCGGAGCGCGGGCTGCATCTGCACGACGAACCGATTCCCCTGCGGCCGAGCCCGGCCGAGCGGCGCGCGGGGCTCGTCATGCGGTGGCCGAGCATCGTCGCCGCCGACGAGACGGCGACCGACTTCGCCGTCGACATCGTCAACACCGGCACGGAGCGGTGGATGCCGACCGGCGACGACTTCCAGACGATGGGCGCCTTCACCCGCGCACGCGACGAGAGCTACAGCTTCGGCTACATGCTCTCCGGCACCCCGGCCGCCGTGCCCCTCGAGCCCGGCGACTACGCGCGGGTCGCGGTGGGCCTGTCGAGAGACATCTGGCACGAGCTCGAGCCGGGGACGGTCTGGCTGCACGCGCACTCCCCGGGGCTCGGGCTGCATCCCGAGCCGCTCCGGATCGAGCTCACCCGCGAACGGATCGAGCTCGGACGGGCCCGCACACCGCGGCGCGACTCCCGGCGAGGGCGCGCGGCGACGCGCCGCATGCTGACCGAGCGCATCGCCGCTGCCCGGGCGGCGCGGGCGGCGCGCCCCTCGCTCGTGGCGATCGCCGAGGTCGTCGCCGACGCCGAATCGGACGCCGAGATCGTCGAACGGCTGGCCGCTCTGCTCGGTTGTCCCGCCGACGACGCGTCGCGCATCTACCACTCGCCCCTCAGCCACCTCGGGCCCAACGAGCACGGGCGGATGGCCGCCGAGATCGCGCAGCACGAAGCGACCCTTGCCGGGCTCGATCGCGTGGCGCCCTCCGAGACGCGGGAGAGCCCGCCGCAGATGGCAGACTGAACGCCGACAGAAGGGCGGCGGATGCCACCACACCCTCTTCTCGACGATGCTCGCTCCGCGTGGCGGCGTCGGGAGACCGAGACCGCCGTCCGCGCTGCACTCACCGCACATGCCGGCGGCGATCCCGACGGCCTCGCGCTCGCGTGCTCGGTCGGCATCCGGGGGTATCGCGTCGACCTGCTCGCCGCGCACCGCGACGACGTGGCCGCACTGCCCGAGGGGGTGCTGCGCGAGGGTGTGCTCGCCATGCTCCAGATCGCCGCCGGCGACCTCGACAGTGCGGTGGCCCGCATCATCGCGCTCGCCGAGTCGCCGGAGGGTGGTTCCCCCGACCCCCTGGACGGCGAGGGGATGCTGCTGCCCATGCTGCTGTCGTACCTCGCGACCGGCTGCGTCGCATCGGCATCCTGGGTGAACGCACGCCGATGCATCGATGCGTCGCGCGCGGTCATGGCCGCGGCATCCGCTCGTGACGGCCGGGTGCCGGCCCCCGAGCATGTGCCCTTCGACCTGCTCGGTCTCGACGCGATGGTCGAACAGCACACCGGAGCGGGGGACGCCGCGCGCCGGGCCCTCACCGACACTCTCGCCCCGCTGCGGATGCGCAACAGCCTGTCGGCCGTCCACGCGCTGGCCCTCGTGTGCCTCGGCAGCGTCGAGCACCTGTCGGGACGCCTCGGCGAAGCGGCGCTGAACCTCGCGCGCGGAGCGCGGCTCGCGCCCGCCTGGCGGCACGGTGTGCGCCTGCACGGCGAGGTCGAGCTCGCGTTCGTCCGCATCCGCCAGGGATGGTGGCGCGACGCGGCCGAGGTGGTTCGCGCGACGACGCCGCCGTCCGGGCTGATCGAGCACGACTGGCTCGAACCTCAGGCGCTCGCGGTGCACGGGCTGCTCCTGGCGCTCCGCGGTGACATGGAGGCGAGCCGGCCCGTGCTCGACCGGGCGGCGCTGCTGTGCCGCGACACCCCCTCGTTCCTCGCGCAGATGGTCATCACGCACGCCCGGATCATGATGGCGATCTCGCTCAGCGACTGGCCGGCGCTGCGGCGGGCGCTGGAGGATGCCGCCGAGCCCGGGTACCGGCATCCGTACCGGGGCGAGGAATGGCGGATGCTGAACCTGCTCGCCTCGTGGCACCTCGGCCGCGTCGACGAGGTGCGGCGCGGTGTCGCCGCGTGGCGGGTGCAACCGGGGGCGGACGGCAGCGCGTACGCCTGGGCGTTCGTCTCGATCCTCGCCGAGCATGACGAGCGCTACGCCGAGGCGACGATCGCCGTCGACCGCGCCCTCGCGCTGCTGACGCTCGATCACGACCCGCTCGGGCGGGCGTGGGTGCGCGTCGTCGCCGGCATCCACTACAGCCTCTTCGGCGCGCACGGACGGCCGGATCCGCGGCGCGCGCTCGCCGTCTACGAAGACGCCAGCGCCGAGCTGCAGGAGCTCGGCGCGGTCGGCCTTGCGCGCCGGTACGACGAGGCCGTTGCTGCGACGACGACCGAGATGCAGCGCGGGTCGCGCGGCGCCGACCCCGCGGCGCGGCTGACCGAGCAGCAGCGGAAGGTCGCCGACGCCGTCGGGCAGGGCTACACGAGCGGCGAGATCGCGGGACTGCTGCACCTGTCGAAGCGGACCGTCGACTACCACGTGGCCAACATCATGCGGCGCCTGGGGGTGTCGAGCCGCCGCGAGATCGCACGTGTGCTCGGCGGGAGGCGCTGACGCTCGGGTCGGGTCGGGTCGGGTCGGGCGTGGGCGCGGACGCGGGCGCGGATGCAAGGGATCGTGTGCGACGCGCCGAGGATGCGGCATCCGGGCCGGGGTGTCGGGGCGGATGTCTTGCATCGCGGTGCGGCGTCGCAGCGCAGGCAGGGCGGCTATCTCTACGTATATAGAGATAGCATGCGGTCATGCAGACGCTCAGACGCATCACCCCGGCGACCGTCGACGTGCTCGAGGCTCTGATCAGCGAGCCCGAACCGGTGTGGGGGCTGCGCATCGTCAACAGCACCGGGCGGCCCGCCGGCAGCGTGTACCCGATCCTCGAACGCCTCGAGTCGATGGAGTGGGTGACCTCCGAGTGGGAGGTCGACCCGAACCGCAGCGGACCCCGTCGGCGGCTGTACCGCCTGTCGCCGGACGGCCTCGCCGCGGCCCGCGCCGCCGTCGATAAGCACGCGGTGCGGATGCAGCGTCGCCGCGCGCGTCGGCAGGAGCCCGAGCCCGGGCATGGCCGGGGCGACGCGAGGGGAGTGATCGCGTGAGCCTCGACCTTGTTCTCCGAGTGGTGAGTCGGACGATGCCGGCCGCGTCGCGTGAGCGTCATCTCGAGCAGTGGCGGGCGGATGTCGCGGGCGCTCACGAGGCCGGGGTGGGTCGGGGTGACGTCGTGCGCGGCGCGATCGCGGTCGCCCTCACCGCGGACCGCGACTCTCCGGTGCTGACCGGTGAGCCCCGAGGTGCAGCTTCGCGTCGCTTGAGTCGGCGGGGCGTCACGCTGCTCGCCGCGGTCGGTACGACCTCGGCCGCGCTCTGGCTGACCGCCGACCTCGCTTCTCCCGCCGTCGCGATTCCGTCCGCTGTCGAGATCGCGCTCGCGGTCGGCCGTTCTGCGCTCGGCGTGGTCCTGCTCGGGGGAGTGCTGCTCGCGATCGTCCTCTTCATCGGGGCTGCCGCGCTGTCGCGATCGGCGGTCGTGCGGGGCGCGTTCGCCGTCACCGCGCTCGGCATCCCCGTGCTCGCGCTCGCCGCGATGTGCCCCATTCCGGCGGGGGTGAGCGCAGCGGGCGTCGGCCTCACGGTCGGCGGCGCCGCGATCGGGCTGGCCGGCGCCTGGCGATCGATGCCGCTCGTCCTGGAGGACCGCTCCTCACCGCTTACCCGACGACGGCCGGTCGCGATCGCGGGGCTCGTGTCCGTGACGGCGTTGCTCGCGCTCGGCGTGCTCGATCTGCTGGTGTGGAACCCGCTCGCCAAGGTGCCCGGCTACGAGCTGAGCGCCATCTACGCCGAGATGATCGCGGCCGACGGTTTCGACCCGGCGCTCGCTGCACAGTCGGTGGCCGTGTGGGGCGGGGTGTGGCTGGTGGCGGCAGTCGGTGTGACAGTCGTCGCGCTCACGAGGGGAGGGGCGTGGCTGACGCCTCGCCGGCTCGGCATCCTCTACCTCTCGATCATCGGGGCCGCGCTGTTCCTGCGGCTGTTCGCCGGATTCTCGATCGGGATGTCGATCGCCGACACCTTCGGCACCTCGGGCGGTGACGTGTCTGCGCTGTCGCAGGTCTTCCACCTGGTCGGGCCGCTCAGTTTCGCTGCGGCGCTGCTCCTCTTCGGCTGGGCGCCGGCGGGGCGTCGAACAACGGGCGTGCCGCTGACGTCCTGAGCCCGTGCGCCGGTGCGCGGATGCAAGGGATCGTGGGCGACGCGCCGGGGATGCGGCATCCGGGCCGGGGTGTCGGGGCGGATGTCTTGCATCGCGGCACGGGCACACGGGAACGGGCACAAGCGCACGGGTAGGGGCACACGGGCTCGGCATACAGGCACGGCCAGGCCACGCGGGCGGGGCCGACCGTGGGGTGTCAGGCGGCTTCGGCGGCGACCCGCATGCGCGAGAGGAAATCGACGAGCACGGCCGCGGATCCGGGCGGCATGTCGGCGATGACGTCCTCGACGCGATGCTGCACGTCCGATCCCGACTGGCGCAGGCTCTCGACGGGGCGATCACCGAGCGTGACGAAGACCTTGCGGCGGTCGGAGGGATGCGGCTGCCGCCGCAGATACCCAGAGCGCTCCAGGCGATCGAGCATCGCGGTCGTGCTCGCGGACGAGATCCCGAGCTCCTGGGTGATGTTCGACGGGGTCAGCGCGATGTCGCGGTCCTGGGCCTCGATGAGCTTCTCGAGCGCGATCAGGTCGTTCTCGCACACGAGCATCGAGTCGCGCAGGCGCAGCCGGATGGCGCCTTCCGCGGCCTCGTACGCCCACAGCGCGTCGAGGACTGCCGATGCCGACGATGTCTCACCCTGCACTGCCATGACGACTCCCCGTGTTGATCGGCCTAGCGGCTCAGTCTGTCCGAGCGCCCGGCCGAAGGGGAGCCCTTCCCGTGGGAGCGCTCACCTGGTATGGGCGAAGGAAGGTGGACCTCAGTCGACCGACCGACCGACCGACCGACCGGCGGTTCAGGCGAGCGATCGGGCCTGCGCGACGACGGCGGCTCGGCGGGCGTCCGGGGATGCCGAGCCCGTGATGAGCGTGACGAGATGGGGGAGGCATCCGTCGGCCGTCGCGATCGCGATGATGCTCACCAGCAGCTGGGCGGCCTCGTCGCGAGAGCGACCGGGTAAAGCCGCAGTGAGAGCGTCGACCATCGCGGCGCACCCCTCGGCGCGGCTGGGCCCCGACACCGGGGCGTCGAGCTCGAGGCTCTCCCACGACAGCAGGCGAGCGAGCTGCGGGTGCGACGCGGCGCGGTCGTACAGGTCGTGGGCGAGACCGCCGAGCGCGTCGGCGCCGGTGCCGCGGATCTCGATGCCGTCGAGCAGGCGGTCGACCTCGGCGGCGAGCACGGCGCCGAACAGACCCGCCTTGTCGACGAAGTACGAGTAGATGCGCTCTTTGTTCACCCCGGCGGTCCGGGCGATCGCCTCGACACGTGCGCCGGCGTATCCCCGCGCGGAGAAGTGCTCGGTCGCGGCTTCGAGCAGGCGGCGCCGCGTCGCCTCGGTGTCCCACGCCATGATCCGAGCCTAGCAACTCCAACCTTCCGGTTGGCCGCCGGACGCCCTGGCGACTACGGTGACTCCAACCGAACGTTTGGAGTTTTCATGTCCCACCTCTCTGTCCTCGTCCTCGGCTCGCGCGGAGCCGTCGGGGCGGCCGCCGCCGACGCCCTGCGCGCAGGCGGGCACGCCGTCGTCGGCGTCTCGCGCCGCCCGGAACCCGGGGGCATCACCGCCGACGTCACGACCGCGCGCGGGCGGGACGCGCTTGCCGAGGCGGCGCGTCGAGCGGATGCCGTGATCGACGCGAGCGGTCTCGAGGTCACGGCGGTGCAGGATGCCGTGGGCGCCACGCCCCTCGTCGACGTATCGGCGACGGCATCCCATCTCGCGCGGCTCGCCGATCGCGTCGCCGACGGCGGGGCCGTGCTGCTGGGGGCGGGGATCGCGCCGGGCGCGAGCACCGTTCTCGTGCGGGCGCTCGCCGCCGTGCCGGGAGACGACGTCGACGTCACCGTGATGCTCGGAGCGGGTGAGCATCACGGCGCGGCGGCTGTCGACTGGATGGTGGGGCTCGCCGGTGCCCCGGTCCACGCGGCGCCCGAGGCCGGACCGGTCGTGAACCTGAGGTCGGCTCGACGGTTCCGCGCGCCACGACGGGGAAGCCGAACCTATCTGCGAGCGGACTTTCCGGACGACCTGCTTTTGGGCGTCTCGTCCGGAGTCGCGGTCCGCAGCTGGCTCGCGCTCGACAGCAGGGTCGCGACGGGGGCGCTCCGCGTGGTCGGAGCGTTTCCGCGACTGGCGCCGCTGCTCCGGCGGGCACCGCAGTTCGGAACGAGCAGGTGGCACGTCGGTGCCGTGCATCGGCAGAGCGGGCGGTCGTTCTCGGCATGGGGGGAGGGGCAGTCGCTCGCGACCGGGCGGCTCGCCGCGCTCGCGGCGACGCGTCTGGTCGAGCAGGGCGTGCGGGGTGCCGTCACGATGGCCGATCTGGTCGGGATCGACGACCTCGCGGGCGTCGACGGGGTGGGTGTCAGACGGGGCGAGGGATGACCGTTCGGGTCTGGCGAGTGTCGAAGATGTGTTCTATCCTCGGTTGTCATGACCGATACGACGAGCGCCCACGACGTCACCCTCTGGCTCGTCGACGACATCCCGGCGCGGATGTTCTACGCGGGCCGGCGCTGGACCGTCAGCGACATCCCGACGCGCCTGCGCGACTCGGTGTGGTCGCTCGCCGCGGACGACGATCTGCGCCGCGGGCTCTACGGCTGGCGCTTCCAGGCGACCGACCCCGACGGCGAGGCGTTCGTCTTCGACGTCTATTCCGGTGAGGGTGGATGGCACGTGCACCGGGCCTACGCCTGAGCGCGTCGACCTCGTGGGGTGCTCGTCGGCGTCCCGGTGCGAGGCCCGTCAGATGTCGCCGAGCTGCGCGAGGAACTCGTCGGCCATCGCGACCTGGCGGGTCAGCTTCTCGCGGCGCTCGGTCGCGCCGGCGCGGATCGTCTCGAGGCGGGCGCGCAGCTCCGTGTCGGCCGGGGAGGCGGCCAGGGCATCGACGACGTCGAGCAGCTCCCGCATCTCGTCGAGGCTGTAGCCGAGGGGCTTCATACGTCGGATGAGCAGGATGCGGGCGACGTCGTCCTCCGTGTACAGGCGGAAGCCGCCCTCGGTGCGCGCCGACGGGGTGACGAGGCCGATCTCGTCGTAGTGCCGGAGCGTGCGGAACGACATCTCGGTCCGCTCGGTCACCTCTCCGATGCGCATGGTGACCTCGTCGCGATTCGACATCAAACCTCACGTTACGTTAGATTCTCGTCGGCGCCGTTCCGCGCCGACCCCCTCATTCTGCCCGCGTCGGACAGCCGACGCTGCGCGCGCTCGCGCGACCGTCCGCCCGCCCCGTCGGGCACCGACCGAAAGGCACCGAGTGACCGCCGTCACCCCCGCCCGCGACAGCGCGTCGCGCTACCGCATCGAACCCACCGTCGTGCAGGCGCTCCGCAGCCCCCGGCTGCTGACCCGCGAGGTGCTGGCGGGGCTCGTCGTCGCCCTCGCGCTCATCCCCGAGGCGATCGCGTTCTCGATCATCGCCGGGGTCGACCCCCGGGTCGGGTTGTTCTCGTCGTTCATCATGGCGGTCGCGATCGCCTTCCTCGGCGGGCGTCCGGCGATGATCACGGCCGCGACCGGTGCGATCGCGCTCGTCATCGCGCCGGTGATGCGCGAGCACGGCATGGACTACTTCATCGCCACCGTCCTGCTCGGGGGCGTCATCCAGATCGTGCTGGCGGTGCTGGGCGTCGCGAAGCTCATGCGGTTCATCCCGCGGTCGGTGATGGTGGGCTTCGTCAACGCGCTCGCGATCCTGATCTTCCTCGCGCAGCTGCCGCAGCTCTTCGGCGACGGCATCCCGTGGCTCGTCTGGCCGCTCGTGGCCGCGGGGCTCGTGATCCTCGTCGTGCTGCCCCGGCTGACGAAGGTGATCCCGGCGCCGCTCGTCACCATCGTGCTGCTCACCGCGGCCGTCGTCGCCTTCGGGTGGCAGGTGCCGACCGTCGGCGATCAGGGGGAGCTGCCCGCGAGCCTGCCCGAACTGTTCGTCCCCGATGTTCCGCTCACGCTCGAGACGCTCCGCATCATCGCGCCCTACGCCCTCGCAATGGCGGTCGTCGGGCTGCTCGAATCGCTCATGACCGCGAAGCTCGTCGACGACATCACCGACACCCACTCGCGCAAGACCCGCGAGGCGCTCGGGCAGGGGGCCGCGAACATCCTGTCGGGCGCGTTCGGCGGGATGGGCGGCTGCGCCATGATCGGGCAGACGATGATCAACGTGAAGGCGTCAGGGGCGCGCACGCGCATCTCGACCTTCCTCGCGGGGGTGTTCCTGCTGATCCTCGTGCTCGCGCTCGGCGATGTCGTCGCGATCATGCCGATGGCGGCGCTCGTGGCGGTCATGATCATGGTCACGGTGGCCACGTTCGACTGGCACAGCATCCGGCCCGCGACCCTCCGGCGGATGCCGAAGAGCGAGACCGCCGTCATGCTCATCACGGTCGTGGCGACGGTGTGGACCCACAACCTCGCGATCGGCGTCATCCTCGGCGTGCTCGCCGCGATGGTGATGTTCGCCCGTCGCGTCGCCCACTTCGTCACCGTCACCCGCCGGCTCGACGCCGCCGGCGACGAGCCGGTCGCGCGGTACGAGGTCGACGGCGAGCTCTTCTTCGCCTCGAGCAACGACCTCACGACGCAGTTCGCGTACGCCGACGACCCCGAGCGCGTCGTGATCGACATGAGCCGGTCGCACGTCTGGGATGCCTCGACCGTGGCCGCGCTCGACGCGGTCGTGAACAAATACGAGCGGCACGGCAAGACCGTCACGATCGACGGGCTCAATGCCTCGGCATCCGCTCTGCACGGGCGCCTGACCGGCAACGTCGGCGGCCACTGACCGCGCGGGCCGTGCGGTGCGCGGCGTGATCAGTACGCCGTGAACGAGACGAAGGATGCCGGCCCGAACCGCCCCGTGGCGGGATCGAGGTAGCGCACCCCGAGCGTCACGGGCCCGGGAGCGGGGACGGAGAAGCGTGCGGTCAACGCACCCTCGCCGTCGAGCTGCATGAGCTGGCTGCGCCACGGCGCGGCGTCACCGACCTTGGCGCGTTGGACGCGAAGGTTCGGCTCTCCGGCGACCCCGAGCTCGAATCCCTCTGCCGGCACCGCGGCGCCCGCGAGAGGCGAGGTCAGCACCGGCGGCGGAAGCACGGAGACGGGGGCTGACGCGCTGAGCGGGGAGGTCCGGCCGGCGCTGGTCTGCCGCGCGGACAGCTCATGGTCGCCGGCAGGCAGGTAGGCCGCGGCATCCGTCTGGTCGCGTCCGCTCGAGAGGTCCGAGACCGACCACGCGCCCGTCTCGTCGGAGATCGTGCGGGCGCGTATCGTGCCGGTCTCGTCGACGACCTCGACGACGGCTCCGGGCTCGGCTCCGCCGGAGATGAGCGGGTAGACGCTCGGCCCCGCGGCGGTGTCGACCGTCATGGTCGGCGCGGGGAGGGCCGGTGTGGGCGTCGGGGTCGGCACGGGCTGTGTCGGTGTCGGGGCGGGCGCCGGGGTCGGGCTCGGGCCGGGTGCCGGGGTCGGGCTGGCGGTCGGGCTGGGGGTCGGCACGGGCTGTGTAGGTGTCGGGCTGGGGGCCGGGGCGGCTTCGACCGGCGACGGGCGGGGGAGGATGTCGGCGCGAGGCGCGGGCTCAGCATCATCCGGATCGGCCGGCCGGTCGGTGAGCGGTTCATCCCCGTCGTCGGGGGTGGCGTCGGATGGCTCGGTCGGCGGCGGAGAGGTCTCGGAAGCGGTGGCGGGGTCATCCGCGGCATCCGTTGCCGGACTCGACGGATGCGGCAGCGCCTCGGTCGTGCTCGCGGGCAGCTCCGCCGGCCCGAGAAGGGGAGCCGCGAACGCGATCGCCGTCCCGGCCGCGGCGACGACCGCGAGATGAAGCAGGGGGTTGCGCCACCCCGAGCGCGCGACGGAGCTGCCCGAGCGGGAGCCGCCCGCGGTACTGACCGCGCCGGCTGCGCCGCTCGGGCCGAGCGCGAAGGTCGCCACCTGCGCGGCTCCCGACTGAGTCCAGGCGGCGTACGACGCGGTGGCGGGGATGCCGACGACGAGGGGCAGCAGCACGAGCGCCAGGCGGGCCGACACATCGCGTGCTTCGGCCCACGCCAGCGCGCATCCGTCGCACTCCGCGAGGTGCTGTTCGACGCGCCGCGCGTCGCGCCGCGCCAGGGCGGATCGCGAGTGGGTGCCGAGCAGTTCGAGAGTCCGGCGGCATTCCTCCGAGTCGGCCCGGCGCAGCTGAGCCGAGACCCAGGCGTCGCGGAAGCCGCGCCGGGCGCGCACGACCAGAGCGGATGCCGCGTTGGGCGCGAGCCCGAGCAGCGGAGCGAACTGCCGCGGTTTCAGGCCGTCGACCTCGCTGTACCAGAGCGCTTCCTGCCACCGGGTCGGAAGCGTCGCGAAGGCGGACGCGACGGCGCTCGATTCGAAGCCCGCGATCACCGACCATTCGGTGTCGGGGGACGCCTCGTCGGCGGCATCCTCGAGATCGGTCGCGTAGGTGCGCTGCTGCTGCGCACCCCACTCGTGCGCCACGTTGCGCACCGAGGTGAGCAGGTAGGGGCGGAACCCCATCGACGGACCGCCACCGCGCCGGATCGCCGACAGGATGCGGGCGAACGCTTCGGCGACGACATCGTCGGGATCGAGCGACGAGTATGCGCGGGCGACGGCGTGAGCGGCGGCCGAGTGACGCACCCACAGCTCGCCGTAGGCATGCTGGTCGTGGTTCCGTGCGCGCTCGACGAGGGCGTCATCGGAGGCCGGCTCGGTGGGCATGGCCGTGTTCCATCCGTTCGAATGCCACCCGGGGCCCGACCCGGATGAGAAGTCACTCATCGTAGCGAGTCGAACTGAGAGGGTGGGGGGTCAGTCGCGGGCTCAGTCGGGCGAGCGGGTCTGCCGACGAGCGTTCCGCGTCACCGATCGCCTCGAAATTGCGCAGGTGCCGGGTCAGCACCGCATACGTCTCGGGTGAGAACGCATCGCACGAGAGCACCGCCGCGACCGCTCCCTCGTCGCGAAGCTTGTCGACCACGAGGATGAGCTGCGCGGGGCCGGCCTGATCGCCGATCGTGCGCGACGAACAGACGAAACCGACGTGACCTCGCTGCCACGTCCGGTCGCGCCATCCCTGCCATCCCCACGCCACCCGCACGGTGGCGCCGCGGATCTCGATGCGCGACGGCCGGATCGCGCCCTCGGGGGCGGAGCGACGGGCCGCGCGCGCTCGCCGGCTCGCCCAGAACGGGGCGCGGAAGACGGCGTCGCCGGCACGGTCGCGTCGGAGTGCTGCGCGAGGCTGCGCGCCGGAGCCGATGACAGCTCCGGGCGATGCCGGGAGAGCGTTGGTCGCTGCGTACATGCATCGAGAGATGAGGGATGTCGCATATCGTGACGCGGAACGGTGAGATTTTTTCGAGCGGGCGAGCTTGGGCATTGGCGGAGGTTCGTCGGTTGGCTCCGGTTGCTCGTCGGCTGGCTGCCGATTGCCGGTCGATTCCTCCCCGGGGTGGGGTCTGTGCGCCTTCTCCTCAGTCGTATATCTGTTCGAGTGCGATGTCTGAGGTGCCTGCCACAATGGGAACATGACAGCGATCAGCGGTAGCGGGCTCGGGGGTGACGGTGCCGCGGATGCGTCGCCGCATGCCGAGGCGTTCTCCGTGTTCGCTGAGGCGCTCGACCTGTTCCACGCCGGGGATGTCGCGCGGGTTCGGGCGTTGGCGGAGCTGGGCCGGTCGGCGTTGCGTGAGGCGCGACGTGACGCCGTGCGGGGGATGGCGTCGGACATGGAGCTGCGGTCGGTCGCGGCCGAAGCAGCCGGGATGGCGCGGCTGACGGACCGTCGCCTGCAGGGTGAGATCGACCATGCGATGACGGTCATCGACGACTACCCCGCGGTGTTCGAGGCGTGGGTTCAGCGGCGGATCGAGCGCGGCCACGTCGATGTGGTCGTGCGGGTCGGTGCCGGGGTGCCGGACGAGGTGCGGGAGTCGTTCGCGGAGGCCGCGGTCGGGGTGTGCGAGCGGGATGTGCCCTCCCGGGTGCGAGGGACGCTGGAGGCTCTCGCGGCGAAGTTGCACCCGCAGGCGTTCACCAAGCGGCACAAGACTGCGGCGGCGGAGCGGTGCGTGCGGGTGTTCCACGGGACGGACGGGATGTCGAACCTCGTCGCCAACCTTCCGACCGTCATCGCCGCGGGGATGCTCGACCGGCTCACGCAGATGGGGCAGTCGGTGAAGGATGCCCGGGTCACGACTGGTCCGGAGGGCGGGTCGGGTGCCGCGGGGTCGGGCGAGCCGGCTGATACGCGGACGATGGATCAGCTGCGCGCCGACATCCTCGGCGACCTCGTCCTCGGCGGAGCACCCGTCGTCGACCCGACCTACGGGACCGACCGGGCCAGTGGGCTCGGGGCGATCCGGGCACGCGTGCAAGTCGCCGTCACCGCGGAGACGCTGATGGGCAAGGACGAGAACGCCGCCGAAGCCGTGGGCGCCGGGCTTGTCGATGCCGACACGGCGCGACAGCTCGCGGGGCAGGTCAGCGAGTGGGACCGGCTCTTCATCGACCCCGTCACCCGCACCCCGGTCGAGATCGACACCTACCGGCCCACCGCGTCGATGAAGAAACTCCTGATGGCCCG
Organism: Microbacterium sp. Yaish 1; assembly: GCF_002245215.1. GTDB lineage: Bacteria > Actinomycetota > Actinomycetes > Actinomycetales > Microbacteriaceae > Microbacterium. The sequence continues at coordinate 926,188 of NZ_NPMR01000001.1, read as the reverse complement.
GGATCAGCACTGCCGGTTTCCCGGATGCCGGCGGGCCGCCATCCGCTGCGAACTCGACCACACCATCGACCACGCCCTCGGCGGGCACACCCACATCTTCAACCTCGCCCACCTCTGCCAAAGACACCACTCCATGAAGCAGTTCACCAAGTGGGAAGTCCGGCAGATCGGCAATGGAGTCCTCGAATGGACCTCACCCCCTCGGCAGGGTCTACCGCGAAGACGTCCCCATACCCGCGGTGTGCTTCACGATCGCCACCGCCGATCCGCCACCGGATGCCGGAACCGGCGGACTGCTCCCGGGCGAGCCGCCACCTTTCTGAGCCTGGGGCCGGAGTGCCGCGGAGCGCTCTGGGGTGCTCCGGCGCGCTCCGGAACGGACAGGCATGCTCGGTCCGCGCACTGCGTCCGGCGATGTTCCGAAGTCGCGTCACGATTTGCCTGACCCGGCGTCTCTCTCGCGACGATGCGACAGCCGCGTCGCATCTCGAGCACCTCCGGAGACCCATCGTGACGACCGAGCGCAGCGCCATTCTGCATCCGAGCCGCACCCATGAGCTGCGCGCGACGGCACAGCGCGTCGTGAGCGGCAGCTTGCCCGGTGCCCGCCCGGGGCGGCCGACTCAGGTCGACCTGGCCCGGCTGCGCACGCTCGACGTGGGCACGACGCCGCAGCTGTGGACCGAGTCGAACATCCACCTGCTCGAGGGCATGCTGATCGCCCGCGTGCGGCTCGACGACCTCGACGGCGCGCTCGACCTCGTCGACGCCCACTTCACCGAGGGGCGTCTGCGCGGGCGCGCTGTGCTGGGCCTCGACTCGTTGGGGTCGCTGTTCGCCGCCGTCGCCGAGGCATACGCCTCCGCCGGACGCCCGCGCGACGCGGGCCTCTACGTCTCGCGCGCGCTCACTTTCGCCGACAGCGACGCCGTGCGCTACCGCGCCGCCGCCGTGCAGACCCTGGTGCTCGCGGTGAACGGCGAGTTCGCGTCCGCGAAATCCGCCCGCGAGGCCTGCGCCGAGCTGTCGCGGTCGAACCGCTGGAACGCCTCGGACACCGATCACGCCCTCGCCCTGGCCGACATCCTGCTGGCGGTCGGAGCCGTCGACGCGGCCCGGGTCGAGCGTGCCGCGGCTGTGCTGCGCGCGCTCGCGCCGCGAGACCCCTACGCGCAGCACGCCGCCGCCACCGCCGACGCCATCGCGCAGGTCATCCTCGGCGACCTGGTGACGGGAGTCGCCGGCCTGCGGTCAGCGCTCGGTGGTGCGTGGTCGCACCTCAGTCACCGACTCGTGCGGCAGCTCGCGCTCTCGGTCCTCGCCGAGTCGACGCTCGTTCAGGGCTCAGCCCGTCGCACGCTCGCGCTGCTCGATACCCAGGCCCCGCCGAGCAGCCATGCGGTCTGCTTCGACGCCCAGCGGGCGGCAGCGTACCTCGCACTGGGCGACGATCGCGCGGCACTCGAGGTGACCGACGGATGCATCGAGCTCGGAACCGAGCACTGCCCGCGCACCCTCGCGATCGTCCTGGTGCGGCGTGCCGTCGCTCGCGACCGCCTGGGGCAGCGCGACGTCGCCGACGACCTGTTCGACGAGGCGTGCGGCCTCGCCGTGCACGCCGGTGACCTGGTCTTCCCCTTCCTGACGGTTCCACAGGCTCAGCTGGCGCCGCTGCGGGAACGGCTTCGCGAGCGCCGCCCCGATCTCTCCGCACGGGTCGCCGAGGCGAGCGACCGGTTCCCCCTCCGCGAACCCCGCGCGTCAGCGCAGGCGCTGCCCGCTCTGACACCCCGCGAGCGGTCGGTCGCCTCCGCGCTCCGCCGCGGCAAGACCTATGCCGAGATCGCCGACGAGTTCACCCTCTCGGTCAACACGATCAAGACGCAGATGCGGTCGCTGTACGCGAAGCTCGGTGTCTCGACCCGCGACGAAGCGGTGAGCGTGCTCGAACGACACGGCTTCTACCTCTGAACCGGCGCCCGCGCTGGCCGGCGTCGGTACGCTTGCGGGATGCCCATCGATCGCCACGTGCCCGGACTGATCGATGTCGCATCTCTCGCCGGCGTCAGCGTCTCGACGGTCTCGCGCGTGCTGTCCGGGCGCACTCCCGTGAGTGAGAAGCTTCGCGAGAAGGTCATGGCGGCGGTGCGAGAACTCGACTATCGCCCTAACGCGGCCGCCCAGGCCCTCGTCAGCGGCAAGCGGTCGACGGTCGCGGTGTTCGCTCGCAACACCATCAGATTCGGGTACGCCGCCACCCTGCAGGGCATCGAAGAGTCGGCCCGGGCGGCGGGGCATGTCGTGATGATCGCGGTCGTCGAATCGGCCGATGCGTCGGAGATCGATCGGGCGATCGCGACGACCCTGTCGCAGCCTCTCGCCGGCGCGATCGTCATCGAGTTCGATGCCGTCGGCGTGGCGACCCTCGATGCGATGCCGAACAGCGTTCCCGTCGTGGCAGCGGCCGGAGCCCGGCGCCCCGCGTCCGGGCGACCGCACGCGTTCCTCGACGACGAGGCGGGCGGCTACGAGGCCACGCGCTACCTGCTCTCGCTGGGGCACCGCACCGTCCACCACCTCGCGATCCCGGCGACGCGCGAAGGGACCGGACGCGAGTGGGGCTGGCGCCGGGCCCTCGACGAGGCCGGCGCCGACGTGCCCCCGGTCATCCGCGCCGACTACTCTCCGTCGTCGGGCTACGACGCCGCACGCGCGCTGGCCGAGGATGCCGGCGTGACCGCGCTGCTCTGCGGCAACGACGAACTCGCCATCGGCGCCGCACGTGCTCTGCAGGAACGGGGCCGGCGGATTCCGGAAGACGTGAGCATCGTCGGTTTCGACGACCAGCCGTTCGCGCAGATGTGGGTGCCCTCGCTCACCACGGTCGCCCAGGACTTCACCGACCTCGGGCGCCGGACCTTCGGTCTTCTGCAGTCCCTCCTCGACACCGGAGTCGCCCCCGCCGATTCCGCCGTGCTCCCGGTGCTCATCGAACGCGAGAGCGCGGCCGCACCCGCCTGATCCGGGGGTCGCTTCGTCGGCGCAACCCTCGCGACCTCGCGAGACGACACGCACGATGCCGTTGACCAACGTTTGCAGAACCAAGATGCCTCGTGCTAGCTTCTGACCAACGTTTGCAGACCCGATGACGGGACGACGGAAGGCGATGACGCTGTGACGATGGAAGCCCTGGACTGCGGCTCGCGCCCGGACGATGCGACTCCGCCCGACGACGTCTGCTTCCGGGCAGCCGGAGTCTGCCTGATCCTCGGCACGCCCCATGACGCCCTTCCGTATGTCGTCCACTGGGGCGCCGACGACGGCGGTCTCGATCGATCCGACGCGACCGCGCTCCGCCGTCACGCCCAGGCTCCGCTCGCGACGAACGGCGTCGACGTGCCGGTCCGGCTGTCGCTCCTGCCCGAGCACTCGACCGGCTGGACCGGCACCCCGGGGGTGTCGGGCAACCGCGACGGCGCTGACTGGTCGCCCCGCTTCATCCCGGTCAGCCGCGACGTCGTGCGCGGGGAGTCCGGCGGCCGGCTGTCGGTGACCGCCGTCGACGAGCGGGCTCAGCTCGAACTCGAGCTCATCGTCGAGCTGACGCCGCAGGGGCTCGTGCGCATCGACACCGCGATCACGAACATCGGCCCGTCCCCGTATGCGCTCGACGCGCTGACCCCGGCGCTCCCGGTTCCGACGCGCGCCGACGTCGTCTTCGATCTCGCTGGGCGCTGGGCCAAGGAGCGCGTGCCGCAGCAACGCCCCTTCACGGTGGGGACTCACGTGCGCGAGGGGAGGCACGGGCGCACCGGCGCCGACTCGGCTTACCTCCTCACCGCCGGCACGCCAGACCTGGACTTCGGGCACGGCGAGGGCTGGGGCATTCACGTCGCTTTCAGCGGCAACCAGCGGCTCGGCGCTGAACGCACGTTCTCGGGCGAGCGGATGCTGTTCGGCGGCGAGCTGCTCCTCTCCGGGGAGATCGAGCTCGGGCCGGGGGAGTCGTACGCCACCCCCACCCTGTTCGGTGCCTACGGCGCGGGCTTCGACGACATCGCGGCGCGCTTCCACCGTCATCTGCGCGCGCGCCCGCGGCATCCGCGCTCGCCGCGCCCTGTCGTGATGAACGTCTGGGAGGCGGTGTACTTCGATCACGACCTGCCGCGGCTGCTCGAGCTCGCCGATCTCGCCCGCGAGGTGGGGGTGGAGCGCTTCGTCCTCGACGACGGCTGGTTCTCCAGTCGCCGAGACGACACCTCGGGTCTGGGTGACTGGGTGCTCTCGGAGGAGGTCTGGGGCGGCGGCCGATTCCGAGAGCTCGTCGACGGTGTCCGCGCCCGCGGCATGGAGTTCGGCCTGTGGGTCGAGCCCGAGATGGTCAACCCCGATTCCGACCTCGCCCGTGCGCATCCGGAATGGATGCTGCAACTGCCCGGCCGCCTGCCGGTCGCGTTCCGGCACCAGCAGGTCCTCGACCTGACGCACCCCGGCGCGTTCGCCCACGTGCGCGACCAGATCGTCGCCCTGGTGCGCGAGTACGACATCGCCTACCTGAAGTGGGACCACAACCGCGACCTCATCGACGCGGGGTCGACCCGAACCGGTCGTGCCGGGGTGCACGCCCAGACGCTCGCCACCTACCGGCTTCTCGACGAGATCCGCGACGCGGCCCCGGGCCTGGAGATCGAGTCGTGCTCATCGGGCGGCGCCCGCGTCGACCTCGGCATCCTCGAACACACCGACCGCGTCTGGGCCTCGGACTGCATCGACGCGCACGAGCGGCAGCAGATCCAGCGCTGGACCGCCCACCTCCTGCCGCCCGAATTGGTCGGCAGCCACATCGGCGCCGACCGCGCTCACACGACGCTCCGCCGGCTCGACCTCCCGTTCCGCGCCGCCACGTCGCTGTTCGGCCACTTCGGGATCGAATGGGACCTCACCGAGGCGACCGTCCAAGAGCGCCGCGACCTCGCCGAGTGGGTCGCGTTCTACAAGAGCGTCCGCGGGCTCGTCCACACCGGGACGACCGTGCGCCGCGACCTCGAGGACGGCGATCTGTGGCTGCACGGCTCCGTCGCCGCGGACCGGGGCGAGGCGCTGTATCTCGTCACCCTCCGTGAGCGCCACATCACGTGGCCCGTCGGGCGGGTGCTGCTGCCGGGCCTCGATCCGCGCCTCCGGTACCGCGTCACCGCCGCGGGGCCGCACGCAGCCGAGGGCTACGACCCCCGCGTGCATCCGTCGTGGTGGCGCGAGGGCATCGTGCTGAGCGGCGCGGCCCTGGCGAACGTCGGCGTCCACGTCCCCGCGCTGCACCCGGACCAGGCAGCGCTCCTGCACGCGGAGGTCATCCGATGAGCGCGCCGCGGGTGTCGGCGCGCAGCCGGGCGGCCGCGAAGCCGCGACGCCGGAGCGACTTGCGCGTCGCGATGTTCTTCATCGCGCCGGCAGCGATCGGGTTCCTCGCGTTCTACCTCGTGCCCGCCGTGCGCGGCGTCTGGTTCAGCTTCACCGACCAGAACCTCATCGGCTCCGGCGAGTTCATCGGAGCCGAGAACTACGAGCGGATGCTGCAGGACCCGCTGTTCTGGAATGCGCTGTGGGTCACCGCGCAGTACGTCGTGATCAACATCGGCGTGCAGACCGTGCTGGCAGTCGGGATCGCGGTGCTGATGCACCGGCTCACGCGCTCCGCCGTGATCCGCGGCATCATCCTGCTGCCCTACCTCGTGGCCAACGTCGTCGTCGCGCTCGTGTGGTTCTGGATGATGGATTACTCGACGGGCATCATCAACGTCGTCATCGACGCGCTCGGCGGCGACCGGATGGCCTTCTTCGGCGACGAGCGGCTGGCGATCCCCACCATCGCGCTCATCAACGTGTGGCGGTACGTGGGCTACACGGCGCTGCTCGTGTTCGCGGGCCTGCAGACCATCCCCTCGCAGCTCTACGAAGCAGCGGCCCTCGACGGGGCGAGTGAGGCGCGGATGTTCCGCAGCATCACCTTCCCGCTGCTGCGCCCCGTGCTCGCGCTCGTGCTCGTGATCACCGTGGTGGGCTCGTTCCAGATCTTCGACACGGTGGCCGTCACGACCCAGGGCGGCCCGATCAACTCCACGCGGGTCATCTACTACTACATCTACCAACAGGCGTTCGAGCGCTTCGACCTGGGCTACGCGTCGGCGATGTCCGTCTTCCTCCTGCTCGTCCTCGCCGTCGTCGCGTACCTCCAGCTGAAGGTGATGCGCTCCAACCAGTCGGATCTCGCGTAAGGACCGCCATGTCTGCTGCATCGACCATTCCCCGTCCGGGCCGGATGCTCGCGTGGGCCGCCCTGATCGTGCTGTTGATCGTGACCCTGTTCCCCTTCTATTGGATGCTGCGCACGGCGCTCTCGACGAACACAGCGCTATACACCAACGCGAGCAATCCGCTTCCGGTCGAGTTCAGCTGGGGCGGGTTCGCTCGCGTGCTGGGTCTGGCCACCCCGGCCGAGGCGCTGGCGGAAGGAGGCACGACCGGGTCGATCGACTTCTGGCTCTACCTTCGCAACACCGTCATCGTGGCGACCGTCATCACGGTCGGGCAGGTCCTGTTCTCCTCCATGGCGGCGTACGCTTTCGCCCGCCTGCACTGGCGGGGGCGAGAAGCGGTCTTCTTCCTCTTCCTGACAGCGCTGATGATCCCGCCGATCTTCGTTCAGCTGCCGAACTTCATCCTCATCCGTGACCTCGGCATGCTCAACACCCTCGCCGGCATCATCCTGCCGTTCTTCTTCATGACGCCTTTCGCGATCTTCTTCATGCGGCAGTTCTTCCTCGGAATCAGCCGCGAGGTCGAGGAGTCGGCGAAGATCGACGGCGCCGGGCACCTCCGCATCTTCTTCAGGATCGTGCTGCCGATGTCGACCACGCCGCTCTTCACGCTCGCGCTGCTCACCTACATCACGGCGTGGGGTGAGTACTTCTGGCCGCTGCTCGTGGGCCGGGCCGAAGAATCCCGCGTGCTCACCGTCGCGCTCGGGATCTTCCGCTCGCAGACGCCGCAGACCGGGCCCGACTGGGCCGGCCTCATGGCCGGCACCCTCGTGGCAGCGCTGCCGATCTTCGTGCTCTTCGTCCTCTTCGGCCGAAAGCTCGTCGACAACCTCGGCTACTCGGGCATCAAGTAGCCGCTCCTCCCCATACGGATCCACCAGAAAGGCATCCCATGCGTATCACCTCCCGCGCCCGCCGCATCGTCGCGGCGACGGCTGCAGTGGCCACGGTTCCGCTCGTCGTCGCCGGCTGCAGTTCGTCGAACGGCAGCGGCTCCGACAGTCAAGCGATCACCTATTGGCTGTGGGACAGCAACCAGCAGGCCGCGTACGAGCAGTGCGCCGCCGACTTCGAGGAATCGTCGGGCATCTCGGTCACGATCGAGCAGTACGGCTGGTCGGACTACTGGCAGGGCCTGACGACCGGGTTCGCCTCGGGCACCGCACCGGACGTCTTCGCAGACCACCTGTCGTACTTCCCGGAGTTCGTGTCGCAGGGGCAGCTGCTCGACATCTCCGACCGTGTCAGCGCCGACGCCGTCGATCTCGCGATCTACCAGGACGGGCTCGCCGACCTGTGGACCGATCAGGACGGCGGGCGATACGGCCTGCCGAAGGACTTCGACACCGTCGCGACGTTCTACAACGAGCAGCTCGCGACCGAGGGCGGATACACGCCTGAGCAGCTGGCGGCTCTGGCGTGGAACCCCGTCGACGGCGGCACGTTCCAACGGGCCGTCGCTCACCTCACGGTCGACCGCAACGGCGTCCGCGGCGACGAGCCGGGCTTCGACAAGAACGATGTCGCCGTCTACGGTCTCGCCCTCAGCGGCAACGGCCTGAACGCGAGCGGCCAGCAGACGTGGGCGCCCTACGCCCTGAGCAACGACTGGTACTTCGGCGACAAGACGCCCTGGACGAGCGAGTGGAACTTCGGTGACAGCGAGTTCGCGGAGACCCTCACCTGGTACAAGGGCCTGATCGACGCGGGCTACATGCCGAGCGTGGACATCGCACTGTCCGAGCAGGACCCCCTCAACGGGTACCTCGCCGGACGGTATGCGATGGTCACCGACGGCAGCTGGATGGCCAGCTCGTACCTGGGTCAGGATTCGGTGCCCACGGCCGTCGCGCCGACACCGATCGGGCCGGACGGCGAGCGCGCGAGCGTCTTCAACGGGCTGTCCGACGGGATCTGGGCCGGCACCGACAACCCGGATGCCGCCTGGGAATGGGTGTCGTACCTCGGGTCGCCTGCGTGCCAGGACGTCGTCGCGGAAGCAGCCGTCGTCTTTCCCGCAGTGAAGACCTCGACCGAGAAGGCGGAAGCCGCGTTCACCGCCAAGGGGTGGGACGTCAGCGCATTCACCGTCCAGGTCGCCGACGGTACTACCGAGCTCCTTCCCATCGCCGACCACTGGTCGGACGTCAACGACACGATGACGGCCACCGTGGAGGCGTTCCTCAAGGGCGTCTCCGGCAGCGACGCCTTCACCGCATCCAACGACCAGATCAACGCCCTGTTCCGTTGAGTCGGCCGCATCTTCCCATCCGCACAGACAAGGACGTCACCATGACCCCACTGCCCATCCCTCCGCCCGGACCGCGCCGATCGTCCGCTCCGCGCGGTGCAGCGATCGCGGCATGTCTCGCGCTCGCACTCGGCTCCCTCGCCGGTGCCCTGCCCGCCGCTGCCGACGACACCCCCGATAACGACGCCAACGACACCGTCGAGACGGTGGCCGTGGACTTCTCCGAGTCCACCGGCCTCTTCCGCGGCGGCGCATCCGGGATGCTCTACGGACTCGGCGACGACGGCATGCCCACCGACGCGATCATCGCCGGGGCTCGGCCGACCAACGTGACCCAGAAGGCCCCGCGTGGCGCGCAGCATCCCAACGGCGACCCGCTCGAGGTCGAGCGCTCGTTCTTCGAGAACGGCGGCGAGTACCTGATGGTGAACATCCAGGACTACTACCCCGACTGGTTCTACAACGGCGGCAAGCGTCCCGCAGACTTCTCGACGTACCTCGACATCGTCCGCACGGTCGTCGCCGACATCCGCGACAACTCGGCCTACCCCGAGAAGTACGTCTTCACGCCGTTCAACGAGCCGGACGGCGGCAACTGGTACGGCGGGGAATGGAGCGCGCAGCGCGACATCTTCCTCGAGGACTGGAAGACGACCTACGGGGTCATCAAAGAGGTCTACCCCGAGGCGCGCATCGCCGGCATGGGCGACGCGGTCTGGCGCTCGGCCCGCACCCGCGACATCCTCGAGTTCGCGAAGGCGAACGACGTCCTCCCCGACATCTGGACGTGGCACGAGCTCGGGATCGAGAACCTCGCGACCTTCCGCTCCCACCTCGAGGCGTACCGGGCGTACGAGCGGGAGCTCGGGATCGACCCGCTCCCGGTGAACATCACCGAGTATGCGATGCGGCGCGACATGTCGGTGCCCGGCCAGCTGGTGCAGTGGCTCGCGATGTTCGAGGACGAGAAGGTCGACGCGCAGACCGCGTACTGGACGTTCGCGGGCAACCTCAACGACAACATGGCCAAGGGCAACGCGGCCAACGGGGCCTGGTGGCTGCTGAAGTGGTACGGCGACCTGACGGGTGAGACCGTGGCTCTGACACCGCCCCAGCTGAACGCCGTCGACACCGTCCAGGGGATCGCCACGATCGACGAGGAACGCCGACAGGCCGTCGTGGTCGTCGGGGGCGGCAGCGAGGACATCCGGCTCGACCTGTCCGGACTCGACCCGGCCGTGTTCGGAGAGACCGTCGACGTGCAGGTGCGCGAGAGCGCCTGGACCGGGCAGGAGGGCGAGGCCGGTGCGCCGCGCGTCGTCGTGGCCGAGCGCACCGCCCTGTCGGGCGAGCTCGAGATCACCGTCCCGAACGACGACCGGCGGTCGGCGTACCAGGTCGTCGTCACGCCGGCGCAGCGTACGCAGCCCGCCGTCGACGGCACCTGGCGCACCGAGGTCGAAGCGGAGGAGACGCGGCTGACCGGTGCCACTGTCCGCGAGCAGCCGGCGAACGACGCCTGGGTGTTCGCAGCATCGGGAGAACGCGACGTCGCCGGGCTCACCAGTGCGGGCTCGTCGCTGACGTGGGACGTCGAGGTCCCGGAGGACGGTTCGTATCGGCTCGGCATCACCGCCGGCGTCGACGGCCCGAACATCGGCCCCGGCTCGCATGCGCTGTTCGTCGACGGCGAGTTCGTCGACACGATCTCGTACGAGGCGGGCTTCGGTTCGACCTATCGCGGGCGGGCCGAGCTGGTCGCCGAGCTGTCCGCGGGTGCGCACGAGCTTTCCGTGCGCACGAGCGCCGATGGCCTGCAGGTGCTGCCGGGCTCGAACGTCTCAGTCGACAAGCTCGACCTCGAGCGGGTCTCCGGGCCCGACGAGAACCACTACCCGGCAGCACTGGCGCGCACCTCGGTCGCGCCGCTCGGCGACGGCACCGTTCCGCTCGACGGCGACGCCACCGCGACCTTCTTCGTCTCGGCCCGCGATAACGGCTACCACGACGTCGTGCTCTCGTACGATGCCGACGGGGCAGCCGACATCGCCCTGTCCGTGAACGGTCGGGCCGTCGCCGGGCTCGCGGCGGACGCAGCCGGTGAGCGGATCTCGACGGCCCGCGTGCATCTTCGCGAGGGCATCAACGAGATCGAGGTCTCGTCGGCCGGCGCCATCGGGCTGCAGGAGATCTCGACCGTGCGCACGGCTGAAGCCGATGACGCGATCACGCGGATCGAGGCCGAGGACGAGGAACGCGTGGCGCTCGCAGGATCGGCCCGGCGCGAGGACGTCGCCGGCCCGACGAACATCAGCGGCCAGCAGATCGGCTGGCTCGGCGGCGGTTCCGGGAACACCGCGACGATCTCGCGCGGCGACGATCTGCCCGCCGGGTCGTACGACCTGCAGGTGCGGTACTCCAACGCGGAGAAGAACACCGGTCACGCCTACAACGCCGACGTCATCACCCGCTTCCTCGACGTGACCGAGGCCGGATTCGACGCGCAGAGGGGCGCCTTCCGGCACAACTACTCCTGGAAGGGGTTCTGGACGCACTCGGTGCCGCTGGATCTCGCCGGCGACGGCGACATCGTGCTCGGCAACGCCGACACCTACGCTCCGAACCTCGACTGGGTCGCCTTCGCGCCGCTGACGCTGGCCGTGTCGAACGATCCGGTCGTCGCGCCGGCGGAGCCGGTGCTCGAGGTGACGTCGCCGCCGACGAAGACCGAGTACGCCGTCGGTGAGGAGTTCTCGGCGGAGGGGCTGGTGATCTCGCGGCGGACCGGCGACGCGACGGTTCCGCTCGCTCCGGACGCGTACTCCCTGAGCGGGTTCGACTCGAGTGCGCCCGGCGAGGTGACGGTGACGGTGTCGGCCGAGGTCGATGGCCGCCGGCTGACGGCCACGTTCTCCGTCACGATCGTCGCCGGGGGCTCCGCCCCGCAGCCGGGCGCGACGCCGACGGTCTCGCTCTCAACCCGTTCGGTCGCCCCGGGGGAGTCGGTCACGGTGACAGCGGGCGGATTCGCGCCCGAGTCGGGGGCGGAGATCTGGCTGAACTCCGACCCCGTGCTGCTGGAGCGTTCGACGACCGATGCGGACGGCGCGCTGACGCTGTCGGTGACCGTGCCCTCGGGCACGGCCGCCGGTTCGCACCGGGTCGTCGTACGCGTGGGTGATGCGGCGGCCGAGGCGCTCCTCGACGTGGTCATCGCGGCCCCGCGTCCCGCGGGCACGATCGCGACGACGGGGGGAGCGGTGCCCGTCGTGGCCGCCCTCCTGGCAGCGGGACTGCTCGCCGCGGGAGGCGCGTTGATGGCACGCCGGCGCCGGATGACGCGGGCGTGATCTCCGGGCGGGGGCGGGTCCGACCCACGTCGGCCCGCCCCCCGCCCGTGCGCGCTTAAGCTCATGCAGTGGGCAGATTCTTCTACGACAACGCGGCCAACTTCGTCGAGATCGACGATCGTGCGCTCGCACACCTCCGGCTGGTCCTGATGACCAAGCTGCGGCGCGGCGAACCGCTGATGTTCGAGACGACGTCGCCGCACGGCACGAGCCGCCGTGATTTCTGGCTGCACCCCACGATCTCGGTCCAGTTCCAGTTCGCAGGCAGCCGCCAGCCGCAGATCAACCCGAAGTGGATCGACGCGCTCATGGAATCGGCCAACAGCGCCGACGGCCTGCGGATGGTGCCCGAGCCCCAGGCTTGATGACCGCAGGCTTATGCGGCGCTTACGTTACAGTGCCAATCTCAGGCTCCGACGTGTCCTTCCTGCGGGTGACCACCCGTTCATGGGAGCGTCGGGTCAGAGAGCAGTGGGGCGGTACATGCAAGACGCTGGGGAGGGTCGGAACCTCGACCCCGATTGGTGGGCGACGGGGGTCGCCGGGGGGAACGTCCCCGGCGGGCGCCTGCGCGGCGACAGCCGTACCGTCCGAGCGGGCGACGTCTTCGTCGCGCTGGGCCGCGACGAACGGGTCCGCGATCACATCACGCAGGCGCTCGAGCGCGGCGCGGCTCTGGTCCTGACCGATGCGAGCGTCACGCACGTGGATGCCCGCGTGCGCGGCATCCCGCGCCTGGCGACGGTCATCGGGCGGCTGGCCGACCAGTACACCGGGCACCCGTCGGCGAGCATGACCCTCGTCGGCGTCACCGGCACGAACGGCAAGACCTCCACGGTGCAGCTCCTCGCCCAGAGCTGGGAGCTCCTCGGACATCGCGCCGCGACCATCGGCACGCTCGGCGCCGGCCTGTTCGGCGCCCTCGCCAAGACCTCGCTCACGACGCCCTCGGTGGTCGACATGCACGAGCTCCTCGCCGACATCCGTCACGCGGGTGCCGACGCGGTCGCGATCGAGCTGAGCTCGCACGCCCTCACCCAGGGGCGAGTGGACGGCTGCCACTTCGACATCGCCGCGTTCACGAACCTCACCCGCGACCATCTCGACTACCACGAGTCGATGGAGGCCTACGGTCAGGCCAAGCAGCGCATCTTCCGCCTGCCCGGGGTCCGCGCGGCGGTCCGCAACCTCGACGATCCCTACGTCGCGGGCGTCGCGCTGCCGACCGGGCTCGAGGACGTCGGCGTGTCGACGGGCGGCGCGCCCACGGCGGCGGTCCGTGCCGACGACATCCGGGTGCGCCCCGACGGCGCCGACTTCACCCTCACGATCGACGGTGCGCGCTTCGACGTCGCCTCCCCGCTCATCGGCCGCTTCAACGTCGACAACCTCGCGATGACCGCGGGCATCCTCCGTGCTCAGGGCGTCACGCCCGACGCGATCGCGGGGGCGGTGGGCGCGATCGGCCGGGTTCCCGGACGCATGCAGGTCGTGTCACCCGGCGCCGGGCCGCAGGTCATCGTCGACTACGCCCACACGCCCGACGCCCTGCGGCAGGCGCTCATCGCCCTCTCGGGCGGTGCCGGCCGGCTCACCGTGGTGTTCGGCTGCACCGGCGACCGCGACCGCGGCAAGCGGCCCGAGATGGCCGGCATCGCCGAGGAGCTCGCGCAGACCATCGTGGTGACCGACGACGATGTCCATCACGAGGACGGTGACGCCATCGTCGCCGACATCCTCGCCGGGTTCCGCTCGGTCGAGAACGTCCGCGTCATCCGCGACCGGGCCTCGGCCATCGCCGCGACCGTCGCCGAGGCCGGGCCCCGCGACACGGTCCTCATCGCCGGCAAAGGCCATGAGTCGGTGCAGATCGTCGGGGACGACGCCGTCGCCTCCGACGACGTCTCGATCGCCGCGGGCGCCCTCCGGCAGTGGCGCGAGATCCACGCGCTGCTTCCCGACGGGCGATAGTTCGATTCATCACCGTATCCAGCCGGGAACGGCGGGTTTTTTCATTCGGGATATGACAAGATTCCTCCTGATGAGCGATGACATCCCTCGGGTCCCCGTGCGGACCAAGACCCTCCTGGAAGAGTGGGTCGCCGAGTTCCTCGAACAGGGGAAGACGCCCGGCGTCACGGTCAAGGTAGCCATCCAGGACGGCTCGGACGGTCTCGACACCGGACTCGTCATCGTCCACCTCACGAACGCGCCCGCCGACATCTACATGCAGCCGCGAGCCATCGACGATCCCGAGTGGGAAGCGACGCTCACGGCGCGCTCAGAGGACCTCACCCTCACGCCGTACCAGATGGCGGGGCTCGCCGCCGAGGTCGCCTTCGCGGGCAACCTCTGCACCTTCCTGCAGTTCAAGTCGATCGAGTGGGACCGCATGACGGGCATGCGCTGAGCGCGCACGCCCAGATCATTCCCTAGACCATCGCACGCTGCCTGGCAACAGCTGCCTCCCCGCGCGCTCGCATGCCGACAATGGTCGCGATCGCGAGCTTCCACCGTGGATGCCTCGGTGGAAGGAGATCGTCATGGCTGCAGCGAGCGGGCGCGGAGTCGCCGTCGTCACCGGAGGAAGCGCGGGCCTCGGCCGAGCCATCGTCCGCGAGCTCGCCCACCGCGGCTGGGACGTCGCGGTCCTCGCCCGGGGGCGCGACGGCCTCGATGGCGCTGTCGCCGACATCGAGGCGGCGGGCCGGCGCGCGCACGCGGTGTCCGTGGACGTCGCCGACGCGGATGCCGTCGAGCGGGCGGCCGCCGACGTCGAGAACGTCCTCGGTCCGATCGACCTGTGGGTCAACAACGTCATGTCGGGCGCGATCGCCACGTTCCTCGACACGTCGGCCGACGACTTCGACCGTGCGACGGCCGTGACCTACCTCGGCACCGTCAACGGCACGCGCGCGGCGCTCCGGCGGATGCGCGACCGCGACCGCGGTCACATCATCCAGATCGGATCGGCGCTCGCCCACCGCGGCATCCCGCTGCAGGCCGCCTACTGCGGGGCGAAGCACGCGATCCACGGGTTCACGGATTCCGTCGTCTCCGAGCTCACCCACGAGAAGAGCCGCGTCGCCGTCTCGATCGTCGACATGCCCGCCCTCAACACGACCCAGTTCGGCTGGGTGAAGTCGAACTTCTCGCAGCATCCGCAGCCCGTGCCGCCCATCTTCCAGCCCGAGGTCGGCGCGCGAGCCGTCGCCGACGTCGCCGATCGGCCCCGCCGGCGCACGTGGGTGGGGGAGTCGACGGTCGGGCTCATCCTCGGCACCCGCGTCGCGGGCCGCTTCCTCGACTGGTATCTGGCGAAGAACGCATGGGAGGGCCAGTTCGCGCCGGGCTCGGCTGCGTCCGGGACGGCTCCGAACCTGTACGAGCCGGTGCCGGGCGACCACGGCGCCCATGGTGCGTTCGACGACCGTGCGCGGAGCGGAAGCGTGCAGACCTGGGCCATCCGCCACCGCGCCCCGCTGTACGCGGCGGCATCCGCCGCAGCATCCGCGGCGGTCGTGGGCGTGATCGCCGGAGCGAAGGCCGTGTTGCGGCAGCGGTGACGAGCGCGCGGGCTCGACCGTTGACTAATCCGGTTAAGTCCGGTTCGCTGGCACGCGTCGGCACCTCGCCGGCGACAGCGAACTCAATGAGGAGCATCATGTCGAGGATCCCCCGTCCCGCCCGCCGTTCCGCCGCGCTCGCCGCCCTGGCAGCAACCGCCCTGGCCGCAGCCGGGCTCGCGCCCGCGACCGCGGCCACGGCGGCATCGACCGACCCGCTGACGGTGGCGTACGTCGAGGTCAACAGCAACGAGCTCCGCACGGTCGGTGACTACGAGCTCGCCGACGGGTCGAACGCGTTCGATGTCGCGATCATCTTCGCGGCCAACATCAACTCCGACGGCGACGCGGCCGCACTGCACCTGAACGATCAGGTGACCGCGACCCTCGAGAACGCCGACACGCAGATCCGGCCCCTCCAGGACAAGGGCATCAAGGTGACGCTGTCGCTGCTCGGCAACCACCAGGCCGCCGGCTTCGCCAACTTCCCGTCACCGGCTGCGGCCGCCGCCTTCGCCGACCAGGTGGCCGCCGTCGTCGCGCAGTACGGCCTCGACGGCGTCGACATCGACGACGAGTGGGTGTCGTACGGCTCGAACGGCGTGCCGGCGGCGAACGCCGACTCCGCGCGCTGGCTCGTCGAGGCGCTCGACGCGAAGCTCCCCGCCGGCAGCATCATCTCGCTCTACGACATCGGGGAGGCGGCCGCGAGCCTGAAGTCGGCTCCGGCATCCGTGCTCGACAAGCTCGACTACATCTGGAACCCCTACTACGGGCAGTACAACGTTCCCGCGTACCCCGGCGTCGGCAAGGACCGGCTGGGCCCCGCCGCGATCGATCTGACGCAGACGTCGGCTGCCACCGCGGCGAACCTCGCCCGTCGCACCGTGCAGGAGGGCTACGGCGTCTACGTGACCTACAACCTGACCGCGGGCGACCGCAGCGCCTACATCTCATCGTTCACACGCGAGCTCTCGGGTCAGGAAGCGGTCTACGTCGGCTGATGGTTCCCGTTTCGCCGAAGACTCCCCGGGTCCGCCGCGCCGTCCCCGATTCCACGCCTGCCGACACCGCCGAGACCGACTCGCGTCGCTGCTTCCGCATCGACGTCGGGGCCGGGCCGTCCGAGATCGACCTGCCGGACGTGCACGACCTGCCCGAGCTGCGCGGGCGCCGCGTCACGGCGGGGGAGCAGCTCGTCGTGGAGCTGTTCCCGATCGCGGTGGAGGTCCGTGGCGGGGCGGCGGACGACCGCTACGCGGCGACCGCCGTGGCCGTGGACCTCGTGTTCGACGACGGCGGCACGCTCTCGGATGCCGGCGCGCGGGACCAGTACGGTGATGCGCTCGACCCCCGGGCCCAGGCGCGCGCGAAGCGGATGTGGGTCGATCAGTGGAACCGTCGCACGGTCGACCTCGCACCCGTCGTCGGGCGCCGGATCGCGGCCGTCCGCGTCGCGTTCGGCCCGAGCGTGCATCGGCGCACGGTCTTCGTCGCGCCGCCCACCGTCGAGCCCGCGCCGTCCCGTCCGGACCACCTGCTGGGATGGGCCGACACACGCCGCGGCACGCGGGGGTCGGATCGCTTCTCGCGAGGGAACACCGCCCCCATCGTGACCCTGCCCCACGGCGGGGTGTTCGCCCTGCCGATGACCGACGCCGCGGTGGGGAACTGGCCCTACCGGTACCAGGTAGACCGCCCGGCGATCGAGGCCTTCGCGACGAGCCACATCCCGAGCCCCTGGATCGGCGACCGCGGGGTGTTCGAGCTCATGCCGAGCCCGAGCGCGCGACCCCACCGCGACCGTCGGAAGCGGGCGCGACGATTCGACCGTGCCGACGAGCACGCCGCGCCGCACGAGTACCGGGTCGAGCTCGACGGCGTCTCGGCGCTGCTGACCGCGGCCCGCCACGCGGTGGGGATGCGGTTCCGCTCGCACACGGACGAGCTGTCGGTCGTCGTCGACCACCTCGGCGAGGCCGTCTCGGCCGCGTGGGCGGAGCGCGACGGGGCGCTGCACCTCGACGTGCACCTCCGCGACGGCGGCGACCGCCCCGACCATCACGTGCACGCCGTGCTGCCGGGCGTTCGCCGCCACGACCTCGCACTCTCGCGCGGGGCCCTCCGCGGCGCGATCGTCTTCGACCGGCCCGGCGCCGACATCGTCATCGGGATGTCGACCATCGATGCTGCGCAGGCGGTCGAGAACGCCCGAGCCGCGGGCAGTATCGACGACATGCGCGCGGCAGCGGAGGCCGCCTGGCGCGGAGTGCTCGATCGGGTCGAGATCGACGGGCTCGACGGCATCCCGGACGACACCCTGCGCTCCATCGCGGGCTCGCTCGCCCGCGTCTTCAGCTATCCGAACGCTCACGACGAGCCGTCGCCCGAGGGCCCCCGCTACCGCAGCCCGGTCGATGGCGTCGTGCGGCCAGGCGTGTACTCGTCGAACAACGGATTCTGGGACACCTACCGCACAGCCTGGCCGCTCCTCGGCCTGCTCGTTCCGCGCACCGCCGCAGCCCTCGCCGACGGGTTCGTGCAGCACTTCCGAGATGCCGGGTGGGTCGCCCGGTGGAGCGCGCCGGGGCCGGTCGACTCGATGACGGGCACGACCAGCGACACGGTCTTCGCGGGCCTCGAAGCCCTGGGCGTCGCGATCGACACGCGTGAGGCCTACCGCTCGGCGCTGCGCCACGCGACCGTGCCCTCGCCCGACCCGCGCGTCGGACGCAAAGGGCTGCGTCCCGCGATCTTCCGCGGCTTCACCGACACTGCCACGCACGAGGGCATGTCGTGGACGCTCGACAACGCGATCAACGACGCCGCGGCCGCGCGGCTCGCCCACGCGCTGCTGCGGCAGGCGGCGGATGCCGCCGAGCGCGATCGCCTCGCGGCCGAAGCCGAGTACCTCGGGCGCCGGGCGCTGGCCTACCGTTCGGTGTTCCGCCCCGGCCTCCGCCGGCACGGCGACACCGACCTCGGCTTCTTCCTCGGGCGTCGCCCCGACG
The DNA here is from genome assembly GCF_002245215.1 of Microbacterium sp. Yaish 1. Taxonomy (GTDB): domain Bacteria; phylum Actinomycetota; class Actinomycetes; order Actinomycetales; family Microbacteriaceae; genus Microbacterium. The sequence goes on along the minus strand of NZ_NPMR01000001.1, from coordinate 907,690 downwards.
GGGACTGGCGGGTGCGCGCCGAGGACTTCGATCCCGCCGAGTGGGGGCACGACTACACCGAGACCAACGCGTGGGGCACGATGTTCACGGCGCCGCACGACGGTGCCGGCCTCGCCGCGCTGCACGGTGGCGAGGCCGCGCTCGGCGCCGCGCTCGACGTCTTCTTCGCGACGCCCGAGACGGCGGACCCGGGCCTCGTCGGGTCGTACGGCTTCGTCATCCACGAGATGAGCGAGGCGCGCGATGTCCGCATGGGCATGCTCGGGCTGTCCAACCAGCCCGCGCACCACATCCCGTTCATGTACTGCTTCGCCGGACGGCACGACGACGCCCACCGGATCGTCGTCGAGGCCCGCGACCGGCTGTTCGCCGGATCGGACATCGGCCAGGGCTACCCGGGCGACGAGGACAACGGCGAGATGTCGGCGTGGTACCTCTTCGCGGTCCTCGGCCTCTACCCGCTCGTGCCGGGCTCGGGCGAGTTCGTGCTCACACCGCCGCTGCTGCCCCGCGTCGTGCTGCATCCCGAGGGGCGCGGGCGTCCGCTGGAGATCGTCACGACCGGTGCTGGGCTGCCCTACATCCGCGAGGTGCGCATCGACGGGCGGGCATGGGAGAGCGTCGCGGTGCCCGCGGCGGTCATCCGCACCGCGGAGCGCATCGAGGTGGTGCTCTCCGACGAGCCGACGGGGTGGGCGCGGCACACGCGTCCCACATCGTTCAGCACCGAGTTCGCGACCGAGCCGCTCGACGATCTGCTCGAGGTCGCGCCGCGCTCGATCACCGATGACACCGGCGACACCATCCTGCGCCTCGAGCCGGGCGATGCCGTCGAGCTTCCCCTGCGCACGCCCGCGGGCGTCGGCCTCTACACCGTGACACCCGCGGGCCCACCGGCGACGGCATCCTGGCGGCTGCGCGGGCGCACGGTCTCGGGGGAGTGGCGCGAGCTCGACGAGCGTGTCGACGAAGCCTTCGAGATCGCATCGCAGACACGCCCCTTCGCCGCGCGGGGCGACTCCCGGACGCCCCTCGCGGCGCCCCTCACGGCTGTGCGCTTCGAGGCGACATCCCGGATCGACCTCGCTCAGGTGGAGGCGTTCGCGGGCGCCGTGCTCTCGCGGGCCGACAGCGCCGGCGGGGCCGCCGCCACGGATGCCACCGGGGCGTCCGACCCGATGACCTCCATCAGCGTCCGAGCCGCGAGCTCGCCGAGGGCGTAGGTGTCGCGCGTGAGCGCGGTGATGGAGGGGCGCACGAGTCGCATCGCGATCGAGTCGTCGAAGCTCGCGACCGACACGGCGGCGGGGACCGGGACGCCGAGCTCCTGCGCGACGCGCAGGCCCGCGAGGGCCATGACGTCGTTGTCGTAGACCAGCGCGGTCGGACGCTCGTCGCGGCCCAGGAGCGCCCGCGTGGCCTCGGCGGACTGCTCCGCGGAGTAGTCCGTCTCGATCGACATCGGCGGCGGGGCGTCGTAGCGCCGGGCGCACTCGCTCAGGGCGGACCCGCGCAGCTCGGTGTGCTCGAAGTCGAGCGGGCCCGTCACGTGCGCGAGGCGACGGTGCCCGAGGTCGAAGAGGGTCTCGAACAGCGCCGTCGCCACGGCGTGGTCGTCGATCCACACACTCGGGATCGCGGCGTCCGTGCTCGGATGGCTGCCGATCTGCACCGCCGGCAGGTCGAGCTCGGCCAGGAGCGCGATACGGGCGTCATCGCGGCGCGGGTCGACGACGATCACGCCGTCGACCCGTTGCGTCGCCTGCCAGGTGCTGTAGGCCGCGAGCTCCTCCTCGAGCGAGGAGACGACGAGGGTCTGCAGGCCGGTGTGGGTCTCGGAGAGCCCCGCCTGGATGCCGGCCATCAGCTCGGGGAAGAACGCCTCGGTGCCGAGGGTGCGGGCGGGGCGGTTGATCACGAGACCGATGACGTCGACGCGCGAGCGTCCCAGCGCCAGGGCGGCGGAGTTCGGGCGGTAGCGCAGCTCCGCGGCGACGGCGAGCACGCGGTCGCGCAGCTCGGTACTGACCCCCGGCCGGTCGTTGAGCGCGAACGACACAGCCGCCTTCGACACGCCGACCCGTCGGGCGATGTCGGCGATGGTGGCCCGTTTCCGCGGTGTCGTCATCCGCTCCTCCTCGAGAACTGAACCGGATAAGTCCATCCTTGACTTACTCGGTTTAGTTGCTCAGGCTATACCCCGTCGCACCGTTTGCATACGAAGGAGTTGCACACCATGAGGAACCTGCGCACACCGGCTGTCGCCGGGCTCGGACTGCTCGCCGCCACCGCGCTGCTGGCCGGCTGCTCGAGCGGCACCGGAGCCGGCTCGGACCCCGACGGCGAGGTCGCGGGCTCGATCCGGTTCCAGACCTGGTCGCTGACGCCGACCTATGCCGAATACCTCGACGGCGTCATCGACGCCTTCCAGGAGAAGTACCCCGACGTCACCGTCGAACTGCTCGACCAGCCCGGCGACGGATACTCCGAGAAGGTGCTCTCGCAGGCGTCGACGAACACACTCCCCGACGTCATCAACCTGCCGCCCGACTTCGCGCTGCCCCTGGCCAAGCAGAACCTGCTCTACGACGTCAGCACAGCCACCGACCTCGAGTCGACCTACTTCGAGGGGTCGGTCGACGCCTACCGCTTCGACGGCGTCGAGGGCGTGTACGGCTACCCCTGGTATCTCGGCACCGACGTCAACTACTGGAACTCCACCCAGCTCGACGCGTGCGGGCTCGACTCCGCGAACCCGCCGAAGACGACCGACGAGCTCTTCGCCCAGGCGGCCACGATGGCGGATGCCTGCCCCGACAACTACCTCATCAGCCGCGTGCCCGGCATCGGCGACTTCACGCTCGAGGGCATCGACATCCTGAACGACGACGGCACCGAGTTCGTCTTCAACACCCCCGAGGCTGCGGCCCTGGTCGACCGCTACGCGGAGGCGTACGCGAACGGCGAGATGCCGCCGACCGTGCTCAACGCCGACTACCTCGGCAACGCCCAGCTGTTCACGCAGGGCAAGGTCGCGTGGACGACCGGTGGCGCGACCGCCATCGACTCGTTCGAGGAGAACAACCCGAGCCTGAAGGGCAACGTCGCCATCAGCCCCGCCCTGAACATCTCGCCCCTGTACGTGCAGGGCGTGAGCGTCGCGGCCGGCAGCGAGAACCTCGCCGCGGCGCTGGCCTTCGCGGAGTTCGTCACCAACGCCGAGAACCAGAACGCCTTCGCGCACATCGCGAACGTGTTCCCCTCGACGCAGGGATCCGACGCCGACCCCTACTTCACCGAAGACGACGGCACGCCCTCCGCGAAGGCCCGGATCACCGGCTTCGAGTCGCTGAAGACCGCCGAGGTGCTCACGCCCTACTCGGTCAACGGCGCGATGAACGACTACCTGAACCAGCAGATCGCCCTCGCCATCCGCGGTGACATCACGGGCCAGGAAGCGCTCGACAAGTCGGTCGAGAAGCTCAACGACCTGCTGGCACGCCAGTAGGTCTGGCCATGACCGTCGGACACGGGCCCGCGAACGCGACGCGCGCCTGGACGCCCTGGCTCTTCCTCGCCCCGGCCCTGCTGTGGCTCGCGGTGTTCTCGATCTGGCCGTCGCTCAACACCATCCGCATGGCGTTCACGAACGCCAAGCCGCTCGGCGGCAACGAGCAGTACGTCGGATTCCGGAACTTCGAGCTGATCCTCCGCGACGACCAGGTCATGGGCGCGCTCCTCAACAGCGTCGTGTTCATGCTCGTGTGCCTGCCGCTGCTGACGATCCTCCCGTTGCTCATCGCGATCCTGGTCGAGAAGAAGCTGCCCGGCATCGCGTTCTTCCGCACCGCGTTCTACACACCCGTCATCGCCTCCGCCGTCGTCGTGGCCCTCATCTGGACCTTCATGCTCGACGACCGGGGGCTGGTGAACGGACTCGCCCAGGCGATGTCGATCATCCAGCAGCCGCTGCCCTTCCTCACCGACCGCTGGCTGATCATCCTCAGCGCCGTGAGCCTGACCGTCTGGAAGGGGCTCGGGTTCTACATGATCATCTACCTCGCCGCCCTCGGCAACGTCAGCCGCGACCTCCACGAGGCCGCGGCGATGGACGGCGCCGGCGCGATGCGTCGCTTCTTCTCCGTGACCCTCCCGGCCGTCCGGGGCGCGATGTTCCTCATCGCCGTGCTGGTGTGCATCGCAGCCCTGCGCGTCTTCAGCGAGGTGTTCATCATGACCGGCGGAACGGGCGGCGCCGGCGGCGAGGCGATGACGATGGTCATGCTGATCCAGCAGTACGCCCGCGGGTTCTCGGGCGATCTCGGCTACGCGAGCGCGCTCAGCATCCTCATGTTCTTCGTGACCCTCGTGCCGATGCTCGTCCTGGCCAAGATCAACAGCAGGAGCAGCGCATGAGCACCGTCACCCGCGAGCAGGCCGAGCTGGGACCCGTGCCGGTCGGAAGACCGCGACGGCGCCGGGGCGTCGGCGGATTCGGGTCGATGCGCCCCCGCGAGATCGTCGCGCGCTACGCCCTGCTGGTGTTCGTGCTGTTCATCAGCATCGGACCCTTCCTGTGGCAGCTGTCGACCTCGCTCAAGAGCACGAGCGAAGACATCTACACCCGCATCCCGCAGCTGTGGCCGTCCCAGCCGACGCTCGACAACTACGCGCGCGTCATGGACGCGATCCCGGTGTGGCAGTTCATCGGCAACTCGCTCTTCGTCGCGGTCTTCGCGGTCGGCGGCAACGTCGTCTTCTCCACGCTGGCCGGCTTCGCGCTGTCGCGTCTGCGGTTCCGGGGGCGGAGGATCGTCATCGGGCTGTTCCTGGCGACCCTGATCCTGCCGGGCGAGGCGACGATCATCGCCAACTTCGTCACGATCCGGAACCTCGGCCTCGCCGACACGCTTCTCGGCGTCGCGCTGCCGGGGATGGTCGCGACCCTCAACGTGCTGCTGATGTACAACGCGTTCCGGGTGCTGCCCGAAGAGATCGACCAGGCGGCGATCATCGACGGCGCCAACGCCCTGCAGCGGTTCTGGAGCGTGTCGCTCCCCTCGGTGAAGGGAACGGTCGCCGTCATCGCGATCTTCAGCTTCATCGGCGCCTGGGACGACTTCCTCTGGCCGCTCATCGTGCTCACCAGTCCCGACCAGTTCACCCTGACGATCGGCCTGCAGTACCTGTCGGGCACGTTCTCCAACGACCAGCGCATGATCGCCGCGGGCTCGATGATCGCGTTCATCCCGATCGCGATCGTCTTCGCGGTGCTGCAGCGCCACTTCTTCAAGGGCGTCGAGGAGGGCGGGGTCAAGGGCTGAGCCCCGCCGCCCCGCCGCCCCGCCGCCGCCCCCGACCCCGGAAGGCCCCATGACCTCCCTGATCCACCCCGCCATGAGATTCGGCGTCAACTACACGCCCCGCTCCGGCTGGTTCCACGCGTGGCTCGACCTCGACCTCGACGAGGTGCGCCGCGATTTCGAGGCGATCGCCGGGCTCGAGGCCGACCACGTGCGGCTCTTCCCGCTGTGGCACCTCGTCCAGCCGAACCGGGGCCTGCTCCGCCCGGCGGCGCTCGCCGACATCGGCGGGGTGGTGGATGCCGCGGCCGAGTTCGATCTCGACGTCAACGTCGATGCGTTGCAGGGTCACCTGTCGAGCTTCGACTTCCTGCCCGCCTGGGTCACGACGTGGCACGAGCGCAACATCTTCACCGACCCCGTCGCCCTCGCGGGAGAGGAGGCGTACCTCCGGGCCCTCGGCGAGGTTCTGCGCGGGCGCCCCAATGTCATGGGACTCACCCTCGGCAACGAGGTCAACCAGTTCGCGGCCCGGCCGCACCCGCACCCGCACCCGATCGACGAGGCGCAGGCCGAGGAATGGCTCGTGCGGCTGCTGGGCGTCGCCCGCGCGAGCGCGCCGGGCCTCATCACGCACGCCGCCTACGACGCGACCTGGTACGACGAGCGGCAGCCCTTCCTGCCGCGTCACGCCGCCGAGCACGGAGATGAGACCATCGTCCACTCCTGGGTCTTCAACGGTGCGGCCCAGCGGCACGGCGGCCTCGGCGCCGGCTCGGTGCGCCACGCCGAGTACCTCGTCCAGCTCGCCGCCGCCTGGCACGCCCAGGCCGACCGCCCCGTCTGGCTGCAGGAGGTCGGGGCTCCCGTCACCGTCGTCGATCGTGACGACGCCGCCGACTTCCTCGAGCAGACGGTGCGCCGTGCCGCCGACGTCCCCGTCCTCTCCGGCATCACGTGGTGGTGCTCCCACGACGTCGCGCGCTCGATGCTCGACTTCCCGCCGGTCGAGTACGACCTCGGGCTGATCGACGAGGACGGCGTGGTCAAACCCACGGGCCGCCGGTTCGCCGAGCTGGCGCGCGAACTGCGCGATGCGCCCCGCCCCGCGGCATCCCCGGTCGGCCTCGTGCTCGACGACTCCGGCCCGTACCGCACCGCGTGCGCCCCCGGCGGGGCGTTCTTCGAAGCCTGGGTGCGCGCCGCCGAGCGCGATGGCCGCGGCCCGCAGATCGTCCTCGCCTCGCGCCAAGCCGACACCGCGCAGCTGGCCGCACGCGGGATCGAGAGGATGGAGCGGGTGGATGCCGGTAGCGGCACCGCCGCGCCGGTCCTCGGCGGTGGCGCCGCCGCCACCATGCCCTGAGACGACCCGACCCCCCGCACGACCGACGACGACCGACCGCCCGACCGAACGGACCCACCCGCCCATGCACGACGACATCCCCCTCACCACCGGCCGCGCCGCGCGCGTGCTCAGCGAGCGCATCCGCCCCGCCATCCACTCCCGGCGCATCCCGCTCGAGATCGCGGCGAACCGGTTGCCGGGCGAGCCCATCCCCGCCGCCGACGGTCTGGCGCTGGAGTTCGAGCCGTTCGAGGCGGGATCGTCCTGGGGGCCGGCCTGGTCGACGACGTGGTTCCGCGTCCGCGGCCGGGTTCCGTCGGAGTGGGCGGGACGCCGGGTCGAGGCCCTCGTCGACCTCGGTTTCGATCCGAACATGCCCGGCTTCCAGTGCGAGGGGCTCGTCTATTTGCCGAGCGGCGAACCCGTGAAGTCGCTCAACCCGCGCAACCAGTGGGTGCGCATCGCCGAGGAGGCAGCCGGAGACGAGGAGGTCGAGTTCTACATCGAAGCCGCGGCCAACCCCGTGCTGCTGGACTACCACCCCTTCCTCCCGACGCAGGAGGGCGACATCCGGACGTCCTCGTCGCGCCCCCTCTACGCCGTGCGGCACATGGACCTCGCCGTGTTCGAGCCCGAGGTGCACGAGCTCGCGCTCGACCTCGAGGTGCTCGTCGAGCTGCAGGCCGAGCTGCCCGAGACCGCGCCCCGCCGCATGCGCATCCTGCAGGCGCTCGACGACGCGCTCGACCGTCTCGACCTGCAGCGCATCCCCGAGACCGCCGGCGACGCTCGCGCCGCGCTCGCCGAGGTGCTGGCGTCGCCTGCCGAGGCCAGCGCGCACCGCATCTCGGCGATCGGCCATGCGCACATCGACTCCGCGTGGCTGTGGCCGGTGCGCGAGACCATCCGCAAGGTCGCGCGCACGAGCACGACGATGACCGAGCTGCTGGGCGAGAGCGCCGACTTCCGGTACGGGATGTCGAGCGCGCAGCAGTACGCCTGGCTCAAGGAGCATCGTCCCGAGGTGTGGGCCAAGGTGAAGGATGCCGTCGCGGCGGGCCGCTTCCTGCCGCTGGGCGGCATGTGGGTCGAGTCCGACACCGTCATGCCCACCGGTGAGGCGATCGTCCGCCAGTTCCTCTACGGGCAGCGCTTCTTCGAGGAGGAGTTCGGCATCCGTTCGCGCGGAGTCTGGCTGCCCGACTCGTTCGGGTACTCCCCGGCGCTGCCTCAGCTCATGCGCCGCGCGGGGTTCGAGTGGTTCTTCACGCAGAAGATCTCGTGGAACCAGGTCAACAGGTTCCCGCACCACACCTTCGCGTGGGAGGGGATCGACGGGTCGCGGATGTTCACCCACTTCCCGCCGATGGACACCTACAACTCGCAGCTGTCGGGCATGGAGGTCGCGAAGGCCTCGCGGCAGTTCCGCGAGTCCCGCGTGGCATCCGGATCCATCGCCCCGGTCGGGTGGGGCGACGGCGGTGGCGGCACGACCCGCGAGATGACCGGCAAGGCGGAGCGCCTGGCCGACCTCGAGGGCAGCGCGCGCGTGCAGTGGGAGCATCCCGACGCGTTCTTCGAGCGCGCGATGACCGAGCTGCCGAAGCCGCCGGTGTGGGTGGGGGAGCTGTACCTCGAGCTGCACCGGGCGACCCTCACGAGCCAGCACAAGACGAAGCAGGGCAACCGGCGCACCGAGCACCTGCTGATCGAGGCCGAGGCCTGGTGGGCGACCGCCGCCTGGCGCACCGGCGCCGACTACCCCTACGACGAGCTCGACGCGCTGTGGCAGCAGGTGCTGCTGCAGCAGTTCCACGACATCCTCCCCGGCACCTCGATCGCCTGGGTGCACCGCGAGGCCGTCGAGCAGTACGAGCGCGTCGCGGCGGCCGCCGAGGCGCTCATCGACCGCGCCCAGGAGCTGCTGGCCGGCAGCGGCGGCGAGCGCGTCGTCTTCAACGCCTCGCCGCTGACCCGCGACGGGGTCCCGGGTCTCGGCGCCGCGCCCGCCGCGCCCCCGGCCGGCGCGGTCGAGGTGCGCGAGCACGACGGCGGGTTCGTGCTCACCAACGATCTCGTCCGGGTGACGATCTCGGCGGGCGGCCTCATCACCTCGGCGGTCGAGCTCGCCACGGGCCGCGAGACGATTCCCGCGGGCGAGCCGGCGAACCTCCTGCAGCTGCACCAGGACTTCCCCAACATGTGGGATGCCTGGGATGTCGACCGCTTCTACCGCAATCGCGTCACCGACCTCACGGCCGTCGACGCGCTCACCGTCGACACGCGCGACGGCGCGGCCCACGTGCGCATCGCCCGCTCGTTCTCGGCCTCGACGCTCACGCAGGAGCTCGTGCTGCGCCCCGGGTCCCGCACGATCGAGATCACGCAGCGGACCGACTGGCACGAGGTCGAGAAGTTCCTCAAGGTCGCGTTCCCGCTGGCGATCCAGGCCGAGCACACCGCCGCCGAGACGCAGTTCGGCTACGCCAAGCGGGTGACCCACACCAACACCAGCTGGGAGGCGGCGAAGTTCGAGACGTCGATGCACCGCTTCGTCCACGTCGCCGAAGCCGGGTTCGGGGCTGCGCTCGTGACCGACTCGACCTACGGGTACGACGTCACGCGCGACGCCGATCCCGACCGGGGCGTCACCACGACGGTTCGGCTCTCGCTGCTGCGCGCCCCGCGCTTCCCCGACCCCGAGACCGATCAGGGCGAGCAGACCCACCGCTACGGTCTCGTGATCGGCGCCGACATCGAGGCCGCGACGGCCGCCGGCCTCGCGCTGAACACCGCCCTGCGCGAGCGCACCGGGGCGCCCGTGGCGCCGCTGGTCACCGCGACGCCCGGCATCCTGGTCTCGGGGGTCAAGCTCGCCGCCGACCGCTCGGGCGACCTCGTCGTGCGCGTGTACGAGCCCGCGGGTCGACGCGTCGCGGGCGAACTGCGCATCGAGGGCGCCGAGACGATCCGCGAGGCATCGCTCATCGAGGACGACCTCGGCGAGATCGTGTACGACGCCGGCCGCGTGGCCCTCGAGCTCCGGCCCTTCGAGGTGCGCACCTACCGGGTGGCCGCACCGGCCGGTGCCAGGATGGAGGGATGACCGAAACCACCGGGTCCTCCCGCGTCCTGCCCCTCGACGAGGCCGCCGCGGCCGAGATGTGGGAGCAGTACCGCGCCGCGCACCCCGAGGCCGTGCTCGCGGCTCCCGAGTACACGGTCGAGCACTTCGGCGACAACGCTCGCCTGGCCGACGAGCTGCTCGGCATCGTGCTCGCGGGCGGCAAGCGGGCGACCGCCGAGCTCGTCGCCGACTTCGTCGCGCGGGGCGACCTCATCCCGCGGATCGGCTCGCACTGGATCGCCTGCGACAGCACGGGTGCCCCGCGCATCATCATCCGCACGACCGAGCTGCGCCTCGGGCCGTTCACGAGCGCGGACGCCGCCTTCGCCGCCGACGAGGGCGAGGACGACCTCTCGCTCGAGAGCTGGCAGCGCGAGCACCGGCGCTACTGGACGCGCGTCGCGGCGGCCCGCGGCGCCGAGTGGTCGGAGGACGAGGACATCGTCTTCGAGCGCTTCTCGGTCGTGTGGCCGCCCGAGCACGCCGACTGAGTCCGCCGATCGAGTTCGCGGACCGAGTTCGCGGGGTCGCGGTCGTCTCTCAGCTGATGAAACCGCCGCGAAAACCGGGCCGCGTGCGCATGCGAGCACGCGGCCCGGTTTACGCTGTGGACGGATCGGTGAGCCCGCCGCGCCACTCCGGCTCGACGCGATCCTCGGGAGGTCGATGTGAACTGGCTGCTCAACATCAACATCCTCTCCGGACCGGCCGTCGTCGCGACGTGCATCGCGGCTGCCCTCGCGTTCGTGCTCCTCGTCGTGCTGCGGCCGAGCAACCGCTGGCTGCGCCGGCGCTGGACGCTGACGGCGGCGACGGCGGCCGTCGCCGCCGGGCTGATCGGCATGGGCCTGACCTGGCTGCTCGCGGACCACTACAACCTGTTCGGCGTCGTGCTCACGGCCGACTCACGGATGTGGATCGCGCTCGGGTTCGCCGCCATCGGGGTCGCCCTGGTGTCGCTCTGGCGTCCCACGTGGCGCCGGGCCGTCGCCGCGCCGCTGGCGATCGTGCTCTTCGCGCTCACCGCCGCCATGGGCGTGAACATCGCATTCGGACAGTACCCGACCGTGCGCCTCGCCCTCGGGATGCCCGCGTTCGGTTCCGCTGATCTGCCGTCCCTCGGCAGCGGCGCCGACCGTCCGACGATCGCCGACTGGACCGCCCCCGACGGGATGCCCTCGACCGGCGAGGTCGGCACGGTCACGATCCCCGCCACGGCCTCGGGCTTCACCGCCCGCCCGGCCGTCATCTACCGCCCGCCCGCAGCCCTCACCGAGAACCCGCCGCTGCTGCCCGTGCTGATCGTGCTGTCGGGGCAGCCCGGACAGCCCCAGGACCCGCTGATCGCCGCGCATCTGCAGCAGTCGCTCGACGCGTACGCCGCGGCGCACGACGGCCTCGCGCCGATCGTCGTCTCGCCCGACCAGCTCGGCTCTCCCGACGCCAACCCGATGTGCATCGACTCGCCGCTCGGGAAGTCGGCCACCTACCTGACGGTCGACGTGCCGACCTGGATCAAAGCCAACCTGCCGGTTCTGGATGCCCCCGACTTCTGGGGGATCGGGGGCCTGTCGCAGGGCGGCACGTGCTCGATCCAGCTCGGCTCCGCCCACCCCGAGCTCTTCAGCGCGATCCTCGACGCCTCGGGTGAGGAGTTCCCCTCGCTCGGCGACGAGGCGACGACGATCGCGCAGGGCTTCGGCGGCGACCGTGCCGCGTACGAGGCGGCCAAGCCCGCCGCGATCATGGCGGCCCATGCGCCGTACCGCAACATGACCGCGGTGTTCGGCGTCGGGAGCAACGACGCCGGGTTCCTCCCGGGCGTGCAGCGGATCTACCAGGCGGCGCAGGCGGCGGGGATGGATGCCACCTACGTCGAGGCGCAGGGGAGCGCGCACGATGCGGCGTCCTGGACCTACATCTTCCAGCAGGGGCTCGAGATCATCGCGGACCACTGGGGGCTCGGCCGCTGACGGCGGGCTCGCGCAGGGCCCCGGCCATCCGCACCGCCTGCCCGAGGGTGAGGGTGGGCAGGTAGCACCGCGTCAGAGCGACGCCCAGCGCGGGCAGCATCGCCGGGTCGGGATACACGGCCCACAGCGGCACGAACTCGGGCTGGAACTTGCGCTTGAAGTTCAGCAGCGACCGGAACCCGTACGCCGGCTCGAGCAGCCCGCCCAGGAGGTCGAGCAGGCGGGCGACATTGGTGGGCGCGGCGTCGTCGCCGAGCTGCGTCGAGGCCAGCGGCGAGCCCGACAGGCTCAGCAGGGTGAGCCCGTCGCCCTTCATCCGGTCGGCGGCGGCGCCGATCACGAACTCCATGATCCCGTTCATCGCGTCGCCCCGCCGGCGCATGAAGTCGAGGGTGTACCCGGTCACGGCTCCGTCCTCGAACATCGGCAGCCAGCTCGTGACCGCCTCGATCCGGCCGTTCTCGTGCACCGCCATCATCAGACGCACCGCGGGGTCGTCGAGCTCGTCGACACCGCCGAGGGTGAACTCCATCTCGGGCAGCGTCCGGTCGGCGACCCAGCCCTCGGAGATCTCGCGGATCTGCGCGTGCTGACCCGGCGTGAGCTCGCGCCACGACGTCCAGACAGCCGTGATCCCCGAGCGCGACGCGCGGTTGGTCGCGGTGCGGATGTCCTGTCGCTTCTTTCCCGCCGTGTTCCAGTCGGGCAGGCGCAGCACGGCCTCCTCGGCCACCGGCATCCGCTGCCAGCCGAGGTGATCGAAGACGCTGCCCTCGCGCGCGTCGACACTGTAGAAGGTCGCGGTCCAGCCGTGCGCACCGCAGAACTCCACGAAGCCCGACACCACGTCGGGCCGGTCGTGGTCGGGGCCGAACGGACCGCCGAGGGTCACCGCGATCGTGCCGCGCACGCGGTAGGCGATCGCGGCGTCGGCATCGGGGGCGAACCAGTACGAGTTGCCCCGCCACGTCGACATGAACGACAGCGTGTCGCCGCCACCGCGTTCGAGCACGCGCCGGGCGCGCAGCCGGTCGGGTGCGTCGAGCACGGTGCGCGAGTCGACGAGCACGCGGGCGACGGCGACGACCAGGATCAGCCAGAACACCAGCGACGGGAGGTACCAGATCGCCTGCGCGACACCGGACTCGGGCACGAACTCGATGACGTCCGAGGGGATGAGGGTCGGCGGCACGAGACGCAGCGGCAACGCGCGCAACACCATCAGCGCGTCGACCCCGGGCTGGAAGCCGTCGGCGATCAGGAGCGTTCCGACGAACGAGACGACGAGCGTCGCCGCCGTCCCGATCACGACCGTCAGGACGAACGTGCGCTTGGCCGCCGCGGTGGTCGTCACCCGGGCGGCTCCCCGGAACACGATCAGCACGATCGCGACGGCCAGCGGCACGAGGGCGCCGACGATCACCCCGGTGAGGGTCTGCCACACGAAATCCGCGGTCTCGGCGTTGACCGCCTCACCGATGGCGGCGACGGTGTCGGGCTCGATCACGAAGAAGGTGTAGAGCATGCCGGCGAACATCGCGAGGTTGATCGCGACGGCGACCTCGAGCGCGATACGTCGGCCGTTGCGGATGCCCCGCGCCGCGAGCAGGAGGACGACCAGCGGGAGCAGCGCCACGACGCTCGACCACCCCTGCAGATCGGCGATGGAGGAGAAGTCATCGGGGCAGGGGGCGCCGGCCGAGCCGAACGCGCACACCTGGCCGTCGACGATGCTCAGCGGGTCGATCGAGAGATAGCCGTAGATCGACAGCAGACCCGCGCCCGACCCCGAGGCGGTCGCGACGACCGGGCCGATCGCCGTGATCGCGACGATGGCTGCGAGCAGCACCCGCTTCTCGTAGTACGAGCTGCGCACGAGGCGGAAACCGCTGCTGCGCCCACCGAGCGCGAAGCCGAGCACGAACCCCACCGGCACGGCGAGGAGCGAGAACAGGTCGTTCGCGCCGCCCGAGTAGAGATAGAGGGTGACGGCGGAGAGCACCGCCAGCAGTCGAGTGCGACGCCGCCAGATCGTACCGAAGAACGAGCTGGCCGCCATCGCCGTGGCCAGCAACGGGGCGGTGGGGGAGAACACGTCGACGGCAGGGGCGTTCAACGGGATGCCGGCGAGGTAGGTCTGCTCGAACAGATCGATCGCGAAACCCAGGAAGGATGCCGCGACGCCACCCACGAGGTACGCGATCACGGTGCGCACGCTCCCCATCGCCCGTTCGGCGGCACCCACCACCACGAGCACGAGGACGACGAACACGATGAGGGCCGGCACCGTCTCGACGACGAACAGCGAGGTCACGGAGCTCCACCAGTGACGAGTCGCCGCGCCGGCGCCACCGGCGTCCTGGGCGGGGATGAAACCCCAGTCGATCGGCTCGAAGATCATCCCCGCGACACTCAGCCCGATCGTGAGGATCGCGATCAGGAGCGTCACCGGGCGGTGGCGCAGCCAGGAGCCGGCGCCCGCGGCGAACGAACGCAGGTCGCGGAGGGATGTCGTCACCTGACGCACGATAGTGCTTCCGCCTGTGCGCGCAGAGCAGGCGCACAGCGGGCGCTTATCCGGCTCGGACCCTCATCCGGCTCGCACCGAACCGAACCACAGCGCGAAGTAGTAGGCGAAGTTGCGGTTGCCGTATGACGAGCACGGGCCGCCCGGGCCCCAGCCCGCCGACATCGCGGCCGGGTCGGGCTGATAGGGCGTGTAGTTGTACAGCGCCGCCGTCGCGTCGTTCGCGATCGCGACATCCGTCCCGCCGCACGCGGGGTCGGGGTGGAAGGCGATGAAATGCGTGCCGGGCTGACGCATGAAGTCGGACGCGCGGTACGAGGCCAGGTCGGTCGCCCCGGCCACGATCTGCGCGCCCACGCCCTCGTACTGCGGATCGCACGGCGCGGTGTCGGGACAGCTCGCGCCCATCGCGGCGCGCAGCCGGCCCTCCGACGGCGCCCGGGCCGCGCGCCCCTCGACCAGCGACTGCTCCTTCTGGAGGGTCACGAGGATGACGCGCGCCGAGATCCCGCAGGCCTCCTGCACGCGGTGGATGATCTCCGCGACGGGCAGCTCGCCGCCCTCGATCGCCCGGCAGATGACCTCGCCCGTGCGCTCGGACACGCGCGCCTCGCGGGAGGAGATGCCGGCGGTCGCGACGTTCAGACACGCCCCGTTCCCGCATTCGCCGATCCGGTCGTCGAGGAACTGCTGGATCTCGGCGGCGGAGAGCGCGTCGCGGTCGAAGAACAGCGCGTCGTCGATGAGGTTGCCGGGGTCGATGGCGCCGACGTTCGGCGGGAGGGCGCGCGGCGGTTCGCCCGGCGGCGGCGCGCCGCCCGGACGCAGCGCGAGGTTCGTCGCGGTCACGCCGATCGCCACGATGACCGTGACCAGCAGCACGGGGACCAGCACGAGGACCGCGGCGATCCCGATCCGGCGACGGCGCCGCCGCATCCGGGATCGAGAGGCCATGGGAACGATCGTGCCGCACCCGGTCACGAGAACGCTGGGAGCGGCGCTCAGCCGTCCGAGACCGACGACTGCCGGACGATGAGGCGGGTCGGCAGCGGGGTGGCCTCGGTCACGACGTCGGGCTGCTCCACCACGAGCAGCACCTTCTGCATGATCAGGGCGCCGAGCGCCGGGAAGTCCTGTTCCACCGTGGTGAGCGCGGGGTAGAGGAAGGCGGCCTCGGGGACGTTGTCGAAGCCGACGATGCCGACGTCCTCGGGCACCCGGAGCCCGCGCTCGCGGAGGGCGGAGAGCACGCCGATCGCCATGTGGTCGTTGCCCACGAAGATGCCGTCGCCGGGGGCGATGTCGCTGTCGATCGCGATGCCGAAGCCGCTCGCGGCCGACCAGTCGCCGTACGTGAGCGGTGGGATGTCCAGCCGCCTCGCGACGAGCTCGTCGCGCCAGCCGCGCACGCGCTCGGCGGCATCGGGGTTACGGGCCGGGCCCGCGATGTGATGGATGCGCCGGTGCCCGCTCTCGGCGAGGTGGCGTACGGCACTGCGCGCACCGCGGTACTGGTCGATCGCCACGAGCTGCGGGTGCGGGCGGCTGGTGGCGGCGACGGCGACGAGCGGGATGTCGAGCTCGAGCCCCTGCACGGCCGCGAGCACGTCGAGATCGACCACGATGAGGACGATGGCGTCGACGCGCTGCCGGAGCAGCCCGTCGATCGCCGCGCGCACAGCGACGACATCGCTCTCGGGCGAGCTGATCGCGTCGACGTTGTAGCGCTCCGACCGCGCGGCGAAGTTGAAGTGAGTCGCGACCGACGTCGGGCCGAACTGGACGGTGCCGGGGGTGATGAGGCCGATCGTCCGGGTGCGGCGGGTCACGAGCGCCCGCGCCGCGGGGGACGGGCTGTAGCGCAGCTGCGCGATCGCCTTCTCCACCCGCTCGCGCGTCGCGGGCCGCACGTTCGGCATGTCGTTGAGCACCCGCGAGACCGTCTGGTGCGAGACGCCGGCGAGTCTCGCGACGTCGAAGATGTTCGCCGCCCGGGGCGTGCGCGCGTCAGTCATCGGCCTCTTCGGTCTTGTCGGCGGCGGATTCGTCGGCGGATTCGGCGGCGGATTCGTCGGCGCGCGCCACGAGCGCGATCAGCAGGTCGGAGGTGAGATCCGCGGCCGGCACGACATGGGCGATACGGCCGTCACGGACGACCGCGACGGTGTGCGAGACGCGCAGCACCTCGTCGAGCTCGGCCGAGATGTAGACGACGGAGACGCCGTTGTCGGCGAGCTCGCCGACCAGGCGCTGCACCTCGGCCTTCGCGCCCACGTCGATGCCGCGCGTCGGCTCGTCGAGCACGACGACGCGCGGCGACAGGGCGAGCAGCCGGGCGAGCAGGACCTTCTGCTGGTTGCCGCCCGAGAGCTCCCGGACCGGGCGATCGATGTCGGCGGGCCGGATGTTGAGGGCCTCGATCCAGCTCCGGGCGAGCTCGCGAGCGCGCGCGGCGCCCACGGGACGCAGGATGCCGCGTTGCGCCTGCAGGGCGAGCGTGATGTTCTCGAGCACGCTGAGGTCGCCCAGCACGCCCTCGGTGCGACGGTTCTCCGACGAATACACGACGCCCCGACCGATCGCCGCCCGCGGCCCGCGCCCCCCGAGCGGGGTGCCGTCGAGGAGCACCGTGCCCTCGTCGAGACCGTCGACTCCCGTGAGGGCACGCGCGAACTCGGTGCGCCCGGAACCGAGCAGGCCCGCGAAACCGATCACCTCGCCCTCGACCAGCTCCAGGTCGAACGGCTGCCGCGTCCGGCCCGAGCGGGCGCCGCGGGCCGACAGCACGAGGGGGCCTTCGCTCGGCGGCGGGGTCTCCTCGTCGATCGCGGCGAGCCGGGCCGCGGAGTCGCCGAGCATCTTCTCGACGAGCTCGACGCGCAGCAGCTCGGTGGTGGAGTACTCGCCGACGAAGCGGCCCCCGCGCAGCACCGTGACGCGGTCGCACAGCTCGTAGACCTGGTCGAGGAAGTGAGACACGAACAGCACGGCGATGCCGCGGGCCGTCAGCTCGCGGACGACGCGGAACAGCTCGGCGACCTCGTCGGCGTCGAGGCTCGAGGTCGGCTCGTCGAGCACGAGCACGCGGAGGTTCGCGCCCGACACCGCCCGCGCGATGGCCACGAGCTGCTGCACCGCGAGCGAATGCGACGACAGCAGCGAACCCGGGTCGATCGAGACCCCGAGCGACTCCAGCGCCGTCGCCGCACGTCGCCGCATCTCGCCGTGGTCGATGATCCCGAACCGACGCGGCTCGCGCCCGAGCGAGACGTTCTCGGCGACCGTGAGGTTCGGCAGCAGGTCGATCTCCTGGTAGACGGTGGAGATGCCCGCCGCGAGCGCGTCCGCGGGGCGAGCCAGGTGCACCGGTGCCCCGTCGAGCAGGATCTCGCCGGCGTCCAGGCGGAGCGCTCCGGTGATCGCCTTGATGAGCGTCGACTTCCCGGCGCCGTTCTCGCCCATCAGCGAGTGCACCTCGCCCGCGAACAGCCGCAGATCGACGTTCGCGAGCGCCTGCTCGGGGCCGAAGCGCACGTCGGCGCCGCGCACCTCGAGCGTCGGCGCCGCCTCGGGATCCATGCGCACCATCATGCCGCCCCGACGCCCCGCCGCGCTGCCGCGGCGCGGCGGGCCGTCACCGCCGCGTCGCGGATCGGCTGACGATCACCCGCTGCACCACGACGAACACGAGCAGCAGTGCGCCCACCGTGATGCGCGTCCACGACTGCTCGGCGCCCAGGAACGAGATGATCGTGCGGATGAGGCCGTAGACGAACACGCCGATGAGCGACCCGACGACGAAGCCGCTTCCTCCCGTGAGGAGGGTGCCGCCGATGACCACCGCGGCGATCGTGTCGAGCTCGGTCCCGACGCCGTTGAGGGGATAGCCCGCGCCCGAGTACGCCGTGAGCACGATGCCCGCGATACCTGCGCACACGCCGCTGATGACGTACACCAGCAGGCGGGTGCGGACCACCGGCAGACCCATGAGGCGCGCCGACTGCTCGCTGCCGCCGATCGCGTAGACGGTGCGGCCGAAGCGCGTGTAGCGCAGCACGAGGGCCGCGAGCACGACGGTGAGCAGAGCCAGGATGCCGGTGGGCGTGATGTACCAGCCGCCCCCGACCGACAGCCGGGTCGACTGCAGCCACAGCAGCCCGTCGTCGGCGACCTTGATCGACTCCAGGCTCACGACGAAGGCGAGGCCGCGGGCGAGGAACATCCCGATGAGCGAGGCGATGAAGGGCTGCACGTCGAAGAACTGCACGAGCACGCCGATCAGCAGGCCGATCGCGCCGCCGATCACGATCATCGCCGGGACGGCGACCGCGACGGGCACTCCCTCCGACAGCAGGCGTGCGCACAGGATGCCGGTGAATGCCATCACGGCGCCGACCGAGAGGTCGATGCCGCCGGTGAGGATCACGAAGGTCATCCCCACCGCGAGCACCAGCAGGTAGGCGTTGTCGAGCAGGATCGACGACAGGATGCGGGGCAGCTGGAAGTTCGGGAAGTTGATCATCGCGCCCACGATCATCACGACGAGGATCGCGGCGGCGGCGAACACCGGCACGAGGGCGATGTGGCGGCTGAGGAAGCGGCGCCAGGGGGTCAGGGCGCGCTCGTGCGCGCGGGGGGCAGCGGTGAGCGATGTCATGACAGCACCTTCGCGTCGGAGCGGGTGGAGACCGGGCGGGCCGCGGGACGGGCGCCGGAGGTGAACCAGCCGCGCACGCGGCGCGACTGCAGCAGGACGACCACGAGCACCGCTCCGGCCATGAACACCGGGCTCACCGCGGGCGGGACCCCGAGGAAGGTGATCGTGGTCTTGAGGGTCTGGATCGTGAACACGCCGATGACGGTGCCGGCGATGCTGAACTTGCCGCCCGCGAGCGAGGTGCCGCCGAGCACGACGGCGAGGATCGCGTCGAGCTCGATGTACATGCCGGCCGCGTTCGCGTCGGCGGCCATGATGTTCGAGCTGTAGAGGATGCCCGCGATGCCGGCGAGGGTGCCGCTGGCGATGTAGGTGCCCCAGATGATCCCGCGCGAGCGGACGCCCGCCAGGCGGCTCGCCTCGGGGTTGATGCCGACGGCCTCGGTCAGCATCCCGAGGGCGGTGCGCCGCTGGACGACGGCGACGACGATGATCGCGGCGACCGAGACGCACAGGGCGAAGGGCAGGCCGAACACGTATCCCTGCGCCATGAACTGGTACGGCTCGCTGTTGATCGTCGTGATGAATCCGCGCGTGATGAGCAGAGCGACACCGCGTCCGGCGAGCATGAGGACGAGCGTGGCGATGATCGGCTGGATGCCGAGCACGGCGACGAGGAAGCCGTTCCAGGCGCCGAGGACGAGCGAGGTGCCCACGCCGGCCGCGATGGCGATCGCGACGACGCCGAGGTTCCCCGGCTCGGGCGAGGCCTCGATGATCGTCAGGGCGACGGCGCCCGAGACCGCCATGATCGCACCCACCGAGAGGTCGATCCCTCGCGTGGCGATCACGAGCGTCATCCCGAGGGCGACGAGCATGAGCGGGGCGCTGTTGCGGAGGATGTCGATGAGCGAGCCGTACAGCTGCCCGTTCTGCACCGTCACGCTCAGGAACGAGGGCCGCGACACGGTGTTGACCGCGATCAGGGCCACGAGGGCGAGCACCGGCCAGACGAGCCGGTGCGTGAACAGCTTCTTCACGCGATCTTCTCCTTACCCGAGGGGTCCTCGGCGTCGCCCTCGGCGATGAAGGCGACCAGTGTGTCGACGTCCACATCCTGCGTCATCAGCTCGCCGATCTTGCGGCGATCGCGCAGGACCGCGACGCGTTGCGCGATGCGCAGCACCTCCTCGAGCTCCGAGGAGATGAACACCACGGCCAGTCCCTGGGCCGCGAGCTCGGCGACCTTGCGCTGGATGTCGGCCTTCGCGCCGACGTCGATGCCGCGGGTGGGCTCGTCGAGGATGAGCAGTTCGGGGGCGGTGGCGAGCCACCGTGCCAGCAGCACCTTCTGCTGGTTCCCGCCCGAGAGGTTGCGGACGAGGGCGTTGGGGTCGGCGGGGCGGACACCGAGCGCTTCGAGGTACTCCGCGACCAGCGCATCGCGCTCGCTCTGGGGGACCCGGCGCAGTGCGCCGCGCCGCGCCTGAACGCCGAGCACGATGTTCTCGGCGACGGTGAGGTCGGCGACGATGCCCTCGGAGCGGCGGTCCTCGGACGAGAACGCGATGCCGCGGTCGAGCGCGTGCCGCGGGCTGGTCAGACGTGTCGCGGCGCCGTCGACCTCGACGGTGCCACCGTCCGAGCGGTCCGCGCCGGCGAGCAGGCGCGCCAGCTCCGTGCGGCCCGAGCCCAGCAGGCCGGCGAGCCCGACGACCTCGCCGCGATGCACGTCGAGGTCGGCGGCTTCGATGACGCCCCGCCGGCCGACGCCCCGGGCGCGCAGGACCGGGACGGCGTCGCGATCGATCTCGCGCTCCGCCGTCGACGACAGGGCGTCGAGGGCGCTCAGCTCACGCCCGATCATGCGTGCCACGAGGGCCTCGCGGCCGAGCTCGGCGATGGGATACTCCCCGACGAGCCCGCCGTTGCGCAGCACCGTCAGGCGGTCGGAGATCTCGTAGATCTGGTCGAGGAAGTGCGAGACGAACAGGATCGCGACGCCGCGGTCGCGCAGTCGCCGCATGACCGCGAACAGCTGCTCGACCTCGCTGCGGTCGAGGCTCGACGTCGGCTCGTCCAGGATCAGGACGCGCGTGTCGATGACCATCGACCGGCTGATGGCGACGAGCTGCTGCACCGCGATCGAGTGGCTGGCCAGCACGGAGCGCGTGTCGATGTCGAGACCGAGCTCCGCGAGATGTCCGGCGGCCGCCTCGTGGGTCGCGCGCCAGTCGATGCGTCCGCCCCGGCGCACCTCGTTGCCGAGCATCACGTTCTCGGCGACCGACAGGTTCGCGCAGAGGTTCACCTCCTGGTAGACCGTCGAGATGCCCGCGGCCTGCGCATCGGCCGTGCTGCGGAACGAGCGCTCGCGTTGGTCGACGACGATGCTGCCGCTGTCGATCGCATAGACGCCGGTGAGCGCCTTGATGAGCGTGGACTTGCCGGCGCCGTTCTCTCCCATGAGGGAGTGGATCTCGCCGCCGTAGAGCGTGAGATCGACGGCGTCGAGCGCCTTCACGCCGGGGAACTGGATGGTGATCCCGCGCATCGCGACTGCGACCGGGCGTTCCGTGGTCATCATCGACCCGCTTTCTGGAGGGGGAGAGTGGCGGCCGGCGTGCCGGCCGCCACTCGGGTGTCGGATCAGTAGGGGCGGCTGTCGAGGACTTCCTTCGCCTGCTCCTGCGTGAAGCTCTGGTCCTCGACGATGTACTTCTTGTCGACGGTCTCGCCCGCGAGGACCGACTTCACGACCTCGGCCGTCTTCTCGCCGAGCAGCGGGTTGCACTCGACGATGAAGTTGAACTCGCCGTTCGCCAGGGCCGTCATGCCGTCCTTGACCGCGTCGATCGTGACGATCTGGATGTCGGTGCCCGGCTTCATGCCGGCCGCCTTGATCGCGTCGAGGGCGCCGAGACCCATGTCGTCGTTGTGTGCGAAGAGGACGTTGATCTCGGAGCCGAACTTCTGCAGGAAGCCTTCCATGACCGTCTTGCCCTCGGCGCGGGTGAAGTTGCCGGTCTGCGAGTCGAGGACCGTGATGTCGGTGCCGGCGACGGCGGCGTCGAAGCCGGTCTGCCGGTCGGTGGCGGCGGAGGAGCCGGTCGTTCCCTCGAGGATCACCATGTTCGTCGGCTTCGAGCCGAAGTTCTCGGCGACCCACTCGCCGGCGGTCTTGCCCTCCTGCTCGAAGTCGAGCCCGATCCAGCTGGCGTAGAGATCCTCGGATGCCGAGACGGTGCGGTCTTCGAGGATGACGGGGATGCCGGCATCCTTCGCCTCCTTCAGGACGTCGTCCCAGCCGTCGCTGACGATGGGGGCGAGGACGATCGCGTCGACGCCCTGGTTGATGAAGCTGCGCACCGCGGCGATCTGGGCCTCGGGCTTGTTGTCGGCGGCGTTGAAGATCAGGTCGAATCCGTTCTCGGCCGAGAACGCCTCCTTGATCGACTCGGTGTTGGCGCTGCGCCATCCGCTCTCGGAACCGGTCTGGGCGAACCCGACCGTGATGACGTCGTCGCCGCCGGAGCCGCCCGGCGAGCTGGAGCTCGCGCACGCGGTGGCGCTGAGTGCGACGACGCCCAGCATGGCGATCGCGGTGACGACGGACTTCACCTGGGACATCGGAAACCTCCTCGTTTCGTCCGGCGGCGTCGCCGGATCTCTGATGCATGTCACCTCGGGGGGACGCTCGAATGTTAGCGCTCACAACGCGGGTCGTGTCAAGGGCTGCATCGGTAACGAATCGGCAACTGCGGGCCAGGCGGCGGCGGAACGCGCAACAACCCGTCATCGCGAGGTGAGCGCTCACACCGTGGACGCGACTCGGGGAGCGTTTCGGGTCGCCGGCCGGGTGACGGCGTGTCAAGTGCCCTGCCGGCCGGTGCCGGCCGTCGGGTAGGGGTGGGGCGAGGGCCGACGGGCGGCCCATCGTGACAGGAGGCGCACCGTGTGCACAGGTGTCAGCTACACCACTCAGAACCACTACTTCGGCCGCAATCTCGACCTCGAGTTCTCGTATCACGAGGAGGTGGTCGTGACCCCGCGCAACTTCCCCTTCCGGTTCCGGGCGACCGACGCGCTCGAGAATCACCACGCGATCATCGGCATCGCGACGATCGCCGACGGCTACCCGCTGTACTACGACGCGGTCAACGAGCGCGGGCTCGGCATGGCGGGGCTGAACTTCCCGGACAACGCCGACTACAAGCCCGAGAAGGCGGGGACGACCAACATCGCGTCCTTCGAGTTCATCCCCTGGGTCCTCGGTCGTTTCGGGACCGTCGACGAGGTCGAGGCGGCGCTCGCCGACGTCACCATCACCGACGTCTCGTTCAGCGACGCCTTCCGCGCGTCGCCGCTGCACTGGATCATCGCGGATCGATCACGGTCGATCACCGTCGAGAGCGTCCGGGAGGGGCTGCGGGTGTACGACAACCCCGTCGGCGTGCTGACGAACAACCCGACCTTCGACATCCAGCTGTTCGGACTCAACAACTACATGCACCTGTCGACCTATCCGCCCGAGAACACCTTCGCTCCCGAGCTCGCGCTGGACCAGTACAGCCGGGGCATGGGCGCGATCGGGCTCCCTGGCGATCTCTCGTCGTCCTCGCGCTTCGTCAAGGCCGCGTTCACGAGGATGAACTCCGTCGCGGGAGAGTCCGAGTCGGAGTCGATCAGCCAGTTCTTCCAGATCCTGGGCTCGGTGGCTCAGCAGCGCGGCTGCGTGCACGTCGGCGAGGAGGGCAAGTACGAGATCACGATCTACTCGTCGTGCTGCAACACCGACACCGGCGTCTACTACTACACGACGTACGAGAACAGCCAGATCTCCGGCGTCGACATGCATCGCGAGGATCTCGACGCCGACACGCTCGTGCACTATCCGCTCGTGAAGGGGCAGCAGATCAACATGCAGAACTGACGGCCGGCCATACCGCATTCCCGGCCGTAACGCGAGCGGGTGCGCGGGCGGATGCGGCCGACCTACCGTTTGGGGACCGGGATGAACCGTCCCGGCATCCGGGATCAGACCCGGACGCAGATCGACGGAAGGGGCCGATATGGGACTCGACGACAAGATCAAGAACGCAGCTCAGGACGTCGCCGGCAAGGCCAAGGAGGCCACCGGCAAGGCGACCGACAACGAGCGTCTCGAAGCCGAAGGCCACAAGGACCAGACCGCCGCCAACGTCAAGAAGGCCGGCGAGAACGTCAAGGACGCCTTCAAGTAAGACGCTCCCTCACGCGAGCGCCCCGGGGTCTACGGCCCCGGGGCGCTTCGCTGTCCGCCTGCGGGGCGCACCCCGGGCGGATGTATTCATCTGACTGCATCCGCCTACCACGGGCGGCGTGGAGACTCAAGCGCTTCCCGCCCGGGCGGTCGCGCAGCACGATTCCCTCATGACAGATCTGCTCGCGCCGGACACGGCCGCGGACGAGCCCTCGCGTCCCGGCTCCGAGGCCGAGCTCCACGCCCTCCTCACCGCTGTCGCCGCGGGCGACCGGAGTGCGTTCGCCGAGCTGTACGACGCCACCGCCGGCGCCGCCTTCGGGCTCGCGCTGCGGCTGACCGCGAGCCGGGAGGCCGCCGAGGACGCCGTGCGCCAGGCCTTCCTCGACGTCTGGCGCGAGGCGCGCTGGTTCGACGCGGGCGCGGGCACCGTGCGCGCCTGGATCCTCGCCCGCCTCCGCCGTCGCGCCGTCGAGCGCGGCCGGCTGGCCGAGATCCGCGAAGCGCTGACACGCCTCCACGACACCAGCGGCCGAGCCTGACGCCGGCCCCGTACCGCAACGGGCCCGATCGGGCAACCGGAGGTCATCGGCCCCGCGCTGCCGAAAGACTGGGGCATGGCCTTCATCGGATACCACGCTTCGCACGAACAGCTCGCGCCCAGCGCGCTCCTGGAAGCCGTCATCGCCGCCGAACGCGTCGGCTTCGACGGGGCGTTCAGCGCCGACCACCTCGCGCCCTGGACCCCGCGCCAGGGGCACTCGGGCAACACGATCGCCTGGCTCGGGGCCGCGCTCGCCTCGACGCGATTCCCCATCGGGTCGGTCTCGACCCCTGGGCAGCTGTACCACCCCGTCGTCAGCGCGCAAGCGATCGCCACCCTCGCCGAGATGTTCCCGGGGCGCTACTTCGCCGCGCTCGGCAGCGGCGAGCTGCTCAACGAGCACGTCACCGGCGCCGCGTGGCCCGCGAAGGACGAACGAACCGCGCGCCTGGGGGAGTGCGTCGAGGTCATGCGCGCACTGCTCGCCGGCGAGCGGGTCGATCACGACGGCCGCATCCGGGTCCACGAGGCCCGCCTGTGGAGCCTGCCCACCGGACCCGCGACCCTCATGGCCACCGCCGCCTCGCCCGAGACCGCACGCTGGGCCGCCGGGTGGGCGGACGGGCTCGTCACGGTCGGCACGAGCCGCGACCAGGTCGCCGAGATCGTCGACGCGTACCTGGATGCCGGTGGCCTCGGGCCCACCTGCCTGCAGGTTCACATCGCGCTCGCCGGGTCGCGGGAGGAAGCCGCCGCGCTCGTGCGCGACCAGTGGCTGCACGGGGTCGTGACGCCACCGGAGGCCTGGGACATCGCCCAGCCCGAGGACTTCGCCGCCCGGGCCGGCGACCCCAGCGACGCCGAGCTCGCCGAGCACGTCATCGTGGGCCTCGACTCGCCGAGCGGCATCGCCGACCTGGCCGACCGGCTCGCCGAGCTCGTCGAGACCGGGTTCGACCGCCTCTACATCCACGAGATCTCGCAGGACCAGCGGGCCTTCCTCGGAGCGCGGGCGGGTGCTCTCCTCGGAGCCCTGCGCGAACGACTGGGCGCCGGGACTCATGAACCGCGAATCCATCGCGATACGGAGACCTATCCACCGACCACGTAGACGCGCTCGCCCGCTACTTCAGTAGCTCGGCTCGGCTACGTAAAGCTCCGCCGACACCCAATTCGCGTCACCGTCCCGTCTGAACCTGGAACCCCGAACGGCAGGTTCAGACGGAGGACGGCAATGACACGACGCGATCGAACCGCAGTGCGGCAGGCGCCCGCGGGCAGCCTCGCGAAGCGGAGATGGCGTCGTCTCTCGGCCGCCGTCGCCGCCACCGTCGCCGTCGTCGCAGGGTCGCTGGTCGTCGCAGCCAGCGCGCAGGCTGTCACGCACACGTTCGTGATCGACTCCCTCGACGCGACCGCGGCCGCCGCGGGCGTGAACGTCGGGAACGGCGTCTGCGAGACGAGCGCGGGCACCTGCACGATGCGTGCCGCCCTCGAGGAGTCCAACGCGCTGAACCTCCCGCCCGGGGCCATCACGATCACGGTCGCCGACGGTCTCACCGGCAACATCGACGCGCGGGACGGCACGGCGTTCCGGATGCACAACTCGTCGGTGAACTCGTGGGACAACGGCGCCCACTTCGCGGTCACCGCGCCGGTCGTCATCGACCTTCAGAACCGCGTGACGATGCAGACCAGCCGAGACACGGTGTCCGCGTTGTTCTACATCAATGGCCCCGACGTCGAATTCCGGAACATGACGCAGATCCTCTCCGGCCGCACCTCGCTGTCGCTCGGACCGGAGGCCGATGGCTTTGTGCTCGACGGGGGGTCGACGAACACCGACCGCGACTACTACGCCGAGCGCTTCGTGCTCGTCCGGGAGGGCGCGAAGAACATCACGATCCGCAACTACGAGGTGCGCGGGTTCTACAACGCGGCACGCACCGGGATCTTCCTCGTCAACGCGCAGGACGCAACGCCCGTCGAGAATCTGCGTGTCGAGAACGTGACGGTCACGTACCCGTCGGGGTCGACCTGCAGCTCCTCCAACGGCTCGGGGTGCTTCACCGACCTCCTGCAGTTCAACCCCCGCAGCCAGAACGTCGTCCTCGACGGCTTCGCCTTCGTCAGCAGCGATGTGATCGGGATGCGCAACCGCGAAGCCTTCCCCTTCTCGAACGGTGCGCTCTCGTCGAGCGTGCGGGCGTCGAACATCGTGATCGAGAACAACCGCTTCATCAACGTGCAGGGAACCGGGACCGGCGCGAACTCGGCCTTCATCCGGCTGCCCCACGGTGGGATGGGCGGGGTGAACCGCATCGTCGGGAACGAATTCGTCCGGGCCAGCAGCGGACAGACCTTCGCGATCTCATGGAACGGCAACACCACGGCGGGCAACGCGGGCGACCTCACGATCGCCGACAACTTCTTCGACGGGTACACCGGGACCTCTATCGCGCTCACCAACACGGGCGACGTCGCGGTCGAGCGCAACACCTTCGGCGACCGAAGCGCCAGCCAGCCCCGCCCGGGAGTCACCGAGGAGACCCGCACGGCGACCCCGACCCTGCTGAGCAACATCACCAACGCCAACGGCCAGGTGGCGACGTGGTATCCGTCGTCGGATGCCCAGGTCCTCACGGCCGACGCGCCGACCGGCACCGTCGTGGCCCGGTCGCCCTTCGCCGACGGGGCATGGCTGTGCCCCGCGGTCGTCGACGTCACGGCGCCGACGGGCGCTCAGGCGCCGTCGGGCGATGCCGACCTGGACATCTTCTGGACGGCTGACCGCACGGCGGACGTCTACCTCGGCCGTGCCTCCGGAGTGTCGGGATCGTCAGGTGTCATTCGCGTCGACCTCCCCGTCGGTGCTGTCCCGCTGCCCACGACCGAGCCGGGCGCGACGCGCGATGTCGTGGCCGTCGACCCGGAGACCGGGGAGGCCACGGGTTATCTGCGCGTGCAGACCCGGACCGAGGCCGGACAGTCGTCGCAGTACTCGCGACTGGTGCCGGTGTCGGGCAACTGCCGGCCGCAGATCACGATCGAGCGGACGGAGGGCCAGAACTCTCCGACGCTCGCCCGCGACCTGAACTTCACGATCACGTCGACCCTCCCGCTCGATCCGGCATCCGTGACCGGCGCCGCCCTCGAGATCTCCGCCGAGGCCGTCGACGAGACGATCGACGCCGCGCGCATCGCGCCGCGCTCTGTCTCCGTCGAAGCCGTGCCCGGTTCCTCGAGCCGCGAGTTCTCCGTGGTGGTGCACGTCGACGACTCCGCCCGCGTGCACCTCGCGATCCCCGCCGGCCGGGTGTCGGGCCTCGGCGGTGTCTCGAACCCGCAGCCCGCGGTGGACGACGAGGCCTGGGTCGTCTTCACGAACCCGGTCGTCGCCCGTCCCGCTCAGTTCGCCCTCGTCACCGGCGACCCGCTCGGGCAGCAGTTCTCCTTCGACCTCCGAACCGGGGCCCCGCTGCCGACCGCTGAGCTGCGCTTCGCGTCGTCGCTCGACCAGGCAGGCGTCGACCTCGGTGTGAGCATCAGCGACCCCAGCGCCGTCATCGCTCCGGCGGCGACATCCTCGACGCCCATCCGGGTGACCGCCGAGGCCGGTGACGTCGCAGCGGGCACGCCCGTCGTCATCGCATCGGCGCTGTCCTCCGATGACCCGAACTACGATCGGCTCGTCGTGCCTCCGGTCACGGCCCGGCTCTTCGCGACCGACCCCACCATCCGCATCGACAAGCGCGCGTTCGTCGGCGTCACCGATTCGTCGTCGCCGGAGCGGATCATGGCGACCGGAACCGAGGCGCTGAGCGGGACCCGTCTCACCGACGGTCAGGCGGTCTGCTTCGTCTACACCGTGACCAACGTGTCCGCTGACGACTGGGCGACCCGGCTGACGGGCGTCGTCGTGACAGACAGCGACACCCGGCTGGGCGACGGCGGTGTTATCGGAACGATCGACCAGATCGAGATCGGCCGAAGCGCGGCCCTCTCGTCCTGCGCCTCGCTGATTCCCGTCGACACCACCGTCGGGAGTGCCGGATGACCGCCGCCGAGTCCGTCGCCATCACCCGGCGGATGCTGCGCTCGGGCACCGCTACGCCTGACCGCTCCGCGTCCCGGGCCCGGAACACGACCGCCCTTCTGGTGGCGGGCGCGCTCGCCGCTGTTCTGGCGGGCGCCGGCGGTGCCACCCTGGCGCTGTGGTCGAGCTCCGTCTCCTTCGCCGGCGGCCCGGTGACCGCGGGAGACCTCGAGCTGTCGCGGGGCGACGGCTCATGGCGGCAGGTCACGCCGGGTGTGGCGTCGCCCGCCTCCGGCGTGCTCGGCTCGGCGCGAGTCGACGTGCCGACGATGCCGGGAGACGTCATCGAGTTCCGCATCCCTGTCCACACCGTCCTCCAGGGCGAGAACCTGCAGGCGCAGCTGTCGGTCGAGGCCCGTGCCGCCCTGGCCTCGGGGCTCGCCGACGGAGCGATCGTCGCGACCTATCGCGTAGAGCGCGACGGGCAGGACGACACTGCCTCGGCCGCGGTCACCGACGACATCCCGGTGGGGACCCCGACGACGGTCCCGGGGCTGGAAGGATCCAACCCTGGCGAGGGAGTGGACTGGATCGTCGTCGTCACCGCGCGCGTCGGCGGCGAGTACCGCTGGGAGCAGACCGCGTCCGTCGGTCCGCCGTCCTGGAGCCTCGACGACCTCGCGATCTCGCTCCAGCAGGTGCGTCCCGCCGCCGCGGGGGGTGGGTCCACGTGAGGCGGAGCAGCCGGAACGGTCTCGTCGCCGGAGGGCTCATCGGTCTCTCGCTCACCGGAGCCCTCGTGGCCAACGCTCTGTGGAGCGCCGCCACTCGCATCGCGGTGCCGGAGTTCCCCGTCGGTTCGATCGCATTCGGCGCGTCGCCCGAGGCCGCGCCCGGCACCGCTGCCGGCTCGGTCGCGGGGGAAGCGGTGTCGGTCGTGCTGCCGGGCAACCGGCTCGCTCAGCTGCTCGACTCGCCCGAGGACGCGGGAGGCCCGGTCATCTGGCGTTTCACGGCGACCGGCTCCGCGCTGGGAATCACCGGTCTGGACTACTCGGTCGACGTTCGCGAACAGCGCTACGCCGGCGAATCGCACGATCTGGGAAGCGGGGTGGCCCAGCCCAACACCGTTCTGTCCAAGTCGACGATGAAGGTGTACCGGGCCGGGCTGGGGGGCGATTGCTCTGCGATCCCGGGCCTGCCCGAAGACGCGTCGGAGGGACGCAACGTCTACGTCTACGCGGGCGAGGACGTGACCCTTCAGAACGCCGGCGCAGGCGTGGTCGGCACCGTCACCGAGCATGAGTGGTGCGTCGCCGTCGAGTGGAACGACGAGGGCGACGGCCGTTATCGCAACGACGTGCACGTCACGGCCTTCGGCGAGGACGGCTCGGAGAACACCGCGCTGGACCGCTGGCACGCCGTGGTCGGAGCCCCGCCCGCTCTCGACATGAGCGGCACCTACCGCAGCTTCGCCGATGCGGAAGGCGTCGGCGAAGACGGCTCTTCTGCGCGTAACCGCGACCGCTGGGAAGCCGATCTGTACCCGGACGGGTCTCGCGAGCCCGACGTCGTCATCTCGCTCCAGCCGTTCGTGACCAACACGAACCCGGCGTTCGACCGGCGCCCCTGATCTTCCGCCTTCGGCGGGGGCGACGAGCGCCGACCCCGCCGATTCATCCCGCGCTCACCACAAGGAGAAACACCAGCATGACGAACAACGATCAGATCATCGTGGTCACCGAGGAGAAGCGTCGCCGCCGCGGCGCGATCTGGGTTGCCGCCGGGGCGGCCGCGCTGCTCATGGGCGGTTCGACCTTCGCCCTGTGGTCCGCCTCCGACACCTTCTCGGGCGGCACCATCACGGCCGGAGACCTCAACATCGCGCAGCTGCAGGACACGTCGTTCTGGGACGTGTCGAACGACCGTGCCGATGCCACCGCGGTGGTGGGGGCGACCGATGGCTCGCAGAAGGGCCACCTGATCGCCGACATCGACACCTGGCGCATCGCGCCCGGCGACAAGCTCGCCGCATCCTTCGAGACGACCGTCACGCTCGAGGGCGACAACCTCGTCGCCCGTGTGGGCCTCGACGGTCTGGACAAGCTCAAGTCGAACATCTCGGGCATGTCCTACAGCTACGAGGTCTACTTCGGCGACAAGCTGCTCGTGAACGAGACCGCGCTGCCGACCGGAGCCGACGCGCCGCTGATGTACCTCGCGGCGCCGACGGCCGGCCAGGCCAACGGGCTCAGCGACGCGACCAACGGCGTCCTGGGCAGCACCGCGACCGCTGTGAACGGCGTCGCCGCTCAGACGGCGGTGTTCGAGATGGCCGGGACCACCGCCGACCTGAACGTCGTCGTGTACGCATCGTTCTACGAGGACCTCGACGGCGACTTCCGCTACTCGCCCACGGACAAGACCGTCACCGACCGCACCGACGTGCGTCTGGCGGATACCCTCGCCGACCTCACGCTGAACCTCACGCAGGTGCGTGACACCGGAGCGCAGTTCAGCTGACCCGGTTCCGGTCGCGGCACGCGACCCCGTGCGACCCGCCGTGCCCGACGGCGGGTCGCACGGCCCCGGCGAGCGACGCCTTCGCCGAGCGCCGACCACGACAGACGACGACCGACGAGGAGAGGACGATGCGAAGGATCCTGCAGACCCGTAACCCGGGGGCGGTGCGCACCGCACGGGCCGGCGACACGGCGCGCTGGTTCGACTCCCCGTGGCGGATCGCGCTCCGCGCGGTCTTCTCCGCCGTGGTCGTCATCGCGATCGCCGCTGTCGTCGCGCTCGTGGCCGTGCCCCGCGTCTCCGGAGGGGACGCCCTGACCGTCCTGTCGGGTTCGATGGAGCCGACGTTCTCGGCCGGCGATGTCATCGTCGTCGCGGGAGCTGATCCGGCGACGGTGTGCACGGACGTGTCGATCGGGTCGATCGTCACGTTCTTCCCGGAGCCCAACGACCCCACCCTCGTCACGCATCGCGTCGTCGGCAAGACGATCGGGTCCTTCGCGGACGGAACGGACTGCCGTCTCATCACCCAGGGCGATGCGAACACCACCGCCGATGCCCCGGTGTCGCCCGAGCAGGTGCGCGGCACGTTCCTCTATGGCATCCCGGGGGTCGGCTGGATCCGCCAGTGGATCGCGGAGAACCCGCTGCTCGCCGCTGGTGGTCTGGCTGCGCTCATCGCCGCCTGGCTCCTCTGGGCTCCCCGGCGCCGGCGCACCACCGTGATCCCCGCGATGCCGCAGCCCGCCCCCGCGCGGCGCGACGATGATGCCGAGCTGCGCTTGCGTGAGCTGGATCTGCGCGAACGCGAGCTCGAACTCCGCGAGCGCGAGCTGGAACTCGCCCTCAGGCGCGCCTCGGGAAGCGCGAGCCCGCCCGCGACCGATGAGGTTCACCTCGACACCCCGCTGTTCGAAGCTCTCGAACAGGTCCTGCGCGAAGCAGATCCCGGTGACGTCGCGCCGCGGCAGCCCGGATCCCGATACTGGAGCGAGCAATGACCGCCTCCCCGCCCGCCGCACACTCCGCTCCACGCGTCATCGCCCGGTCTGTCGTCTCCGACGGCGGCCTCACACCTCGGGGCCGCGCCGCCGCCGGGATCCTCGCCATCGTGCTGCTCCTCGCCCTCGTAGCCGGACTCGCCGCGGCGAACGCTCTGCCGTTCGCGGGTGCCCCCGGTCATACCGTCGGTGCCGACGATGCCGCAGAGAGACGAGAAGCCTCGACTCACCCCTCCGCACGCGCCGCCCCGACGGGCAATCCTCTCCAGGCCGAGTGGAACGGACCCACGGTCAGCCTCGACTGGCGAGGTGTGCCGTATGCGCGCGCCGAGACGAGCTTCATCGGTGATCGCACCGCGGCGCCCGGCGACCGCGCGATGCGCGCTCTCGATGTCGTCAACGCCGGGCCGGGACCGGGCGTGATGACGGTGACCCTCGACGCGATGCAGCACATCCCCGCGCTGGCGGAGAACCCGGATCTCGCCGAGGACGTCACGATCTTCTGGGAGGTGGGCGGGGTCGAGGGAAGCCGGACGTTCGACGCGCTCGCCGCGTCGGGCCGAGTCGAGCTCGCTCAGCTGGCGCTCGACCGGTCGGAGCAGACGAGGATCGTCGTCGGCTTCGCCATGCCCGCGGAGATCGACCGCTCGCGCGCCCTGGGGGCGCCGTCGACCATCCTCAGCTTCGACGTCGGCGTGGAGATGCGTGGCGACGGTTCGGACGCTCCTCCGGGGCTCGCAGCCACGGGCGGCCAGATCGCCGCCGCCGCGATCGCCGCGGCGGCGCTGCTCTCGCTCCTCGGCCTCCTGCTGCTCGCGCGTCGACGCGACCGCGTGTGCGACCTCTGCGAGCGTGAGCTGTCCCGCCGTGACGCCCGTGTGACAGTCCGCGCGCCGGGCGGGAACGAGGACACGCTCTGCGTCGAGTGCGCCCGCGCGGGCGTGCTGCTATGAATGACGAGGTCCGGGTTTTCTCCGACGGCATCCGCCGGTGCGATGGCCGCCGGGAGAGGGGAATGCGTGCGAGGTAGGGAACTCAGCCTGGCAAAAGCCGAGGGCCTCATCTCCGCGGGCCGGAGCGTCGACGTCGTCGGCTCTCGGGGGAGCGGGCGTAGCGAGTTCCTCCGCGCCCTCGGTGACCGTCTCAACGGACAGGGGTGGCTGGTCCTCTCGATCCGGGGCGTCGCCTCGCTGCGGTCGACCCCGTTCGCCGCGATCACCATGGCCGGCGTCGCGGAGGTGCCCCCGCCGATGCGTACCGACGGGATCGCTGAGCGCTTCGTCCAGCAGCTCTCCGCCACGGTACAGGCCCACCGTACGGCCATCCTGCTCGACGACTGGAACGATCTCGACGAGTCGTCGTGGGGCGTCATCGATTACGTCCGCGCCGTCACCGGCGTTCCCGTCGTGATATCGCGTCTCATGGGCCTGTCGGCGCGGCACACTCCCAGCGGGCTCGCCGCCTCGTCGCTGGCCCAGACGTCGTCCATCGACATGATGCCGTTGCGCTTCGAAGAGCTGGACGACGTCCTGACCGAACACCTGGGCGGTGCGCTCGACTCGGCGACCTCGCGCCGGATCTACGCAAATTCGGGCGGCAACGTCGGGCTCGCGCTGGCCATCATGGATGCGCTGGCTCGCGACGGCAGACTCGTTCAGCTCTCGGGCGAGGTGTGGTCCGGGGTCGGGGAGATGTGGAGCCCAGCGTTGCGGAGCGTCGTCGAGATGCACCTCGAAGGGCTCGATCCGCCGGCGCGTGACGCGCTCGAGATCATCGCGATGATGGGCAACCCGGATCTCGACACGGTGCGCCGGCTCGTGGAATGGGAGACGCTCGAGTTCCTCGAGGAGCGTGCGATGATCGCGTTCGTCCGCGCGGTTCCGGTCAACCTCGTCTCGGTGGTGCCGCCGCTCTTCGTGAGCTACTTCCGGCACGAACCGCTGTCGGCGCGGCGGATCAGGCTGACCGAGAAGGTCATCGACACCCTCGGCGAGAGTTCGGGGGCGATCGAGGCTCTGGGCGAGTGGGCGGCAGCACCCATCGCCGAGACTGCCGATGCCCTTTTCGCGGGGATGCTGCGAGAGAATGCGACGACGCGCAGACTCGTCGCCGCCTACGAGTGGGAGACGAACCCGACGGTGCGCACCGCTACGGCGTATGTCGCAGTGCTGTCGCAATCCGGCCAGAATCAGTCGGCCGAGACGATCGCACGGGTCCTCGCGATGACCGATCCGCGCAGCGGCGATCTCGCCTCGCGCGCGGCATACTGCCGGTTGCGGGCGCGATGGCTCGCATATGGTCTCGGCGACCCTGACGCGGCCGTCGCCTTCCTCAGCGATCAGGCGGGCGAGCTGTCGGGGTATGGCCGGGTGCTCGATGCGACGCGCGTTTCGATCCTCGCCGACCTGCGCGCACTGCCACGCGGGTGGGAGGCTGAGCTGGAGGTCGCGGACGGGCTGCCCCTCGAGGCGCAGATCGCTCTCCTCGAGGCGAGGGTCTACCTCTTCGCTCTCACCGGCGCGCTGCGAGCATCCGAGGCGGCGTATGCCGAGTTGAGGCGACTCGAACCGGAGCGCGAATACCCCGAGTCGCGCATCATCGCATCCATCGCGCAGCTGGCGGGGGGAACGTTCGAGCCGGCGTATCAGGACCTGCTCACAGGTCTGGCGGAGGCTCGCGGCGCGCTCGACCTCGATGGATTCCGTGCGTACTCGTGCGGAGCGGCGTACGCGCACCTGCACGTGGGCGACGTGGGAGCGCTGGGCGACCTGGTCGACGTCGCCCTCTCGACGGGGGCCCTCGCGCCGCTGCCGCCGGGCGGACGCGCCATGATCCTGGTGGCGGCGGCGATGCTCGCCGCCGGGCGGGGGCAGAGCGACCTCTGTACCAAATATGCTTCCCTAGCGCGCCAGGAAGGCGTCGTCGGTGGGTCGTTCCCGGGCCAGTCGCTCGCGTGGATCGATGCCGCGGTCGAGACGATCACGGGTAGGCCTGAGGCGGCCGCGCAGCTGCTCTGGGACGACGCGCTCTCGCTCCGCCGACGGGGCGCGCTGTTCGCCGCCCATCTGGGCATGCTGGCCGCCGTCGAGATCCATCCCTCCCAGGAGCGGCTCGACAGCGTGCTCCGGTTCCTGGAGGACACCCCGGACCTCGTCGTCCTGCGCACTCAGGGCGAGTACCACCGGGCGCTTCTCGAGCGCGACCCGGCCGCGCTGCGCAGCGCCGGGGAAGCGCTTCAGCGCTACGGGCGGTCGGGAATGGCGATGGCGGCGTACCGCGCGATCGCAGGGTGGGCGGCCGAGGACCGTGATGCTGAGGCGGCGGCGGTCGCGACGCAGCTCGAGCATGCCCTGCGTGAGCAGCTCGGGAATCGGACGGTCAACTCGGCGCGCTTCTCGGTGTGGGCATCGCGCTTGACCAAACGGGAGACCCAGGTCGCAGAGCTGGTCGCCTCCGGAATGACCAACCAGGAGATCGCCGTCGCCCTCGTCGTGAGTACTCGCACGGTGGAGAGCCACGTGTACCGGGTGATGCGAAAACTCGACGTGACGGCGCGCGAGCTCATCGGTCCGCGACTCGCGGGCGCGCGCACCTCGGCGTGAGCGGTGGGCACCTGCGCTGACGGGTGAACCGGCGGGTGAATTCCGCGGCGACGGGTGACGCGCGGCGACGCGCACGCTGAGGATGGAAAGGAACGGTGGGGTGAGGGCCGGACGGCCGGGGGGATCGTCCGCCCCTCGCCCGGCCCCGCGTCGTCAGCGGGCGATCGTCGCGACCGTGTCGCCCGCCCACACGATGACCTCGTCCTCGAACGCCGCGATCGCGGCGGGGGCCGCCGGATCGGTGCCGGGGACGCACTCGGGCGCCGAAACAGCACCCGCCGCGTCGACCCACGACAGGGACAGGGCGCCGTCGCAGGTGCCGGCGTGGACACGCGCGACCGCCGTCGAACGGCCCAGGACGTCGAGGGCGACGGCATCCGTCAGCGGCAGGGGAGCGAAGGCGCCCGTCCCGACCCGCGTGTAGGGGACGCCCTCGCAGATGAGCGCCGTCTGCTGCGCTCCCACGCGCACGCTGGCGGGGGAGGCGCACGGCAGGGGCGCCTCCCCCGACGGCGACGCGAGCACCGTCGGGGCCGATCCCGACGGATACGTCGCGCGCGCCAGCAGATCGGGGTAGGGGTCCCAGAACCGCCCCTGCGTGAACGTGCGGAGCAGCTGCGGAGCGCACTCCGCCAGGTCCGCCACGAGCTCGGCCTCGGTGCCGGAGAGCCCCGACAGCGCGCGGACCTGCCCGATGCCGCGCGAACGCGGCGTCACATCCACCCAGCTGGTGCCGTCGTCGTCGGAGCGTTCCACGACGGGCTCCTCGGCGCCGCACGCCCCCGCCGTGGCGCGCCACAGCGTGCCCTCGGCGGAACGGGCGAGGAACCGCTCGTCGGCGCCGCTCGCGGCGGGCGCCGCGGTCGGGGTCGGCGACGGGGTCGCGGGCGGGCGGCCTTCGCTGCGGAACGAGAAGCTCGGCACCGGCCCCGCTGTCGGGGCGACGGCCGGCTGCGCGCCGCGGTCGGTCTGCAGCGCCAGGGCCGTCAGGGCCACCACGACCAGCGCGAGGACGCCGACCCCGGCCACCGACAGCGCGCGGGCGATCGGCGATCCGGTCAGGTCACGTCGCGCCATGCGCCATCAGCTCGCAGAGGGATCGGAGCGCCGGGAGTCGTCCGACGAGCGCGTGCGGAACCCCAGCTCGTCGAGCGTCGGGGCGGCCGCCGGCTCGCTCGTCCGCGCACCGCGGCGCCGACCGCGCGGCTGCTTCGCGCGCGCGGCGGGCGTGCCCCGTCGCGCCTCGCGTGCCGCGGTCTCCTCCTGGGTGTAGCCGTAGCCGTACCCGTACCCGCCGTAGTACGCGTCGGGCCCGCGCGTGGGCACCATCGTGAGGACGATCCCGGCGACCTTGGCGTCGACGGTCTGCAGGGCGTCGATCGCACCGGTGAGCTGGTGACGGGTCGTACGCCCGGCGGCGACGCCGACGATCGCGCCGCTGGTCGCACGCGCGAGGATCGCCGCGTCGGTCACGGGCAGGAGCGGTGGGGCGTCGCACAGCACGACGTCGAAGTCGCGCTCGAGCACCTCGAGCAGCTGGCGCATCTGCGGCGACGCGAGAAGCTCGCTCGGGTTCGGCGGGATCTTGCCCGAGGGCAGGACGTACAGGCTCCGCCCGCCCCACGGCAGCATCACGTCGCCCAGACGCGCGCGGCCGATGAGGACGTCGGTGAGCCCCGCTCCGCCTTCGAGGCCGAGGTACTCGTCGACCTTCGGCTTGCGCAGGTCGGTGTCGAGCAGCGCGACCTTCTTGCCCGCGTCGGCGAGCGCGATGGCGAGGTTGATCGTCGTGGTCGACTTGCCCTCGCTCGGCACCGAACTGGTGACGACGAAGCTCGAGCGGCCGCCCATGTCGAGGAACTGCAGGTTGGTGCGCAGCGCTCGGAACGACTCCGCGCGCGGGCTCAGCGGGTCGGCGTGGACGATGAGCGGCCGGTCCTTCGCCTTCGGGTCGAAGGCGATCGCGCCGATCAGCGGCGATTCGGTGACCTGCTCGACGTCGCGCGAACTGCGGATGCGCGTGTCGAGGACCGTGCGCAGCACCGCGATCCCGATCCCGAGCGCGAGGCCGACGAGGAGGCCGAGCGCGAGGTTCAGGGGGACGTTCGGACTCGACGGGCTCAGAGCCGGCTGCGCGTCGCGGACGCGCGAGAGCTGGATGGGGCTCGCGCCCGAGTCGCTCGCCGGCTCGATCGCCGGGACCGCGGCCGACAGGCTCGCCGCCAGCGCGTTGGCGATGTCGGCGGCGGCGACGGGATCGGTGTCGACCACGGTGATGGTGATGAGCGTCGTGTTCAGGGCGGCGCTCGCGCTCACCTGTTCGGCGAGCTGGCCCGCCGTGATGCCGAGGCCGAGCTCGGCGATCACCGGGTTCATGACGATGGGCGTCGAGACGAGGCCGACGTAGGTGTTGATGCGCGCCTGCGCGAACGTCGAGCCCTGCTGCAGCTCGGCGACGCTGCCGGAGGTCTGGGTCGACACGAAGACCGTGCTCGACGATTCGTAGGTGGGCGTGCGCGTCAGCGAGTAGGCGGCAGCCGCACCCACACCCACGAGGGTGACCACGAGGATCACGATCCAGTTCTTGCGGAGGATGCGGATGTAGTCGGAGAGCTCCATGCTGCCCTTCGGTGCTCGCCACGAGGGCGTCGGCGGAAACTCGGATCAGTCTGCCACAGCCATGTTTCCGGCCGGAGTCGGATCGCGCGTGCCGGATCAGGCCGTCGTCGCCGTCGCGAACTCGACGACGCGAACCACCTGATCGATGGCCGGATCGAGCTGAGCGGCCGACGTCTCGTAGGTCGCCCACGACCGCCGGTAGGGGTCGATGACGTCGTCGTCGGCGGGGTCGGCCGGCGGGAGCACGAGTCCGCGCTGTCCGGCGACCGCCGCGACCGCGGCGCGCAGGCGTCCGGCGGCATCCTGGTCCGCGGCCGCATCGACGGCATCGCGCAGGGCGGTGTCGGACAGCGACGCCGCGAGGCGTCCGAACTCGCGCACCGTGAACGCCACGCGGGTGCGGGCGGGGACCAGCTCGGCGACGGCGCGCCGGTGCTCCCGAGCCATCGCCAGGACGAGGTCCGCCGAGCCCAGGTGCTGCTCGGTGAGGAAACGCGCCCGATGTGCGGCGGCATCGGGGGCCGCGACGCCGCGAGCCAGCGCCAGCTGCTGCGCCTCGGCGGTCATCGGGTGATCGGCCAGGCCGCGCGTCCCCGCGCTCGCGACGCGTACGTCTCTGCCGGCCAGCCGCGTCTGCAGCAGCAGCGCGGCGAGGGGGGAGCGGCAGATGTTCCCCGTGCAGATCGTCGCGATCTCGATCATGGGGACCTCCGCAGAAGGGCAGCGGCGGTCGGCGGGCCGCCGGTAACGTGGGCGCGTGCACACCCACCCTAGCGAGCCGGTCGCGTCCGGCGCCGATCCCGCCGTCGACCCGTCGGCGGAGCACGAGCCGTCGCGCTCGCGCCGCCCGCGTCGCCGTCGCATCGACTGGCGTCAGGGCGGATCCAGCGTGCGCGACTGGCGCGAGATGATGCTCGCCTGGTCGCTCGTCAGCTTGGGCGGCGGCATCATGCTCGGGTATCTCGTGCTGTGGCTCCAGCCCGCGGCGTCGTGGTCCGGCATCGCGGCGACGGCGGCGCTCTGGCTCGGGATGCTGATCCCCGTCGTCCTGGCGCTGCGCCTCTCCCGGCCCGCAGGGCTCCTCCGGTTCCGCCCCGCCGACCTCCTCATCGGGCTCGGGTTCGGCGCCGTGCTGCGTCTGGCCCAGGGGCTCATCCAGCAGAGCGTCGAGGGGCAGGCCCGCTTCCCCGGGCTCCTGCTCGTCGACGGCGGGCTTCCCGCGAGCTGGTGGCTGACGGATGCCGCCGCCGCCGGCCTCGTCGCGCCGGTCCTGGAGGAGTTCTTCTTCCGCGGTGTCGTGCTCGTCGCCGTCTACACGTTGCTGCGCCGTCCCGCGGGACCGGCGACGGCCGGTGTCGCGGCCCTGCTCGTCTCGACCGCCGTCTTCCTCGTCAGCCATCTCGTCGGCGGCGACCTCGGCGTCGACGGCGTGCTGTCGATCGCGCTCGTGGGCGCGGTGTGCGCGGGGCTCGTGCTCGTGACCGGGCGCATCTGGACGGGCGTCGTCGCGCACGTCGTATACAACCTGTCGGGCGTCGGCCTCGCCCTCATCGGGACGTTCGCGGCCTGAGTCCTCGGACCGGCACGGAGCCCGCATGACGACCTGGTGGAACGCGGTCTCGGGCGGCGGCTTCTACACGCGCTGGAGCGCCGCCGTGTCACTGCTGGTGGCGGGGATCTTCTCGGTGCCCTCCGTCGGCGGCGTCGGCATCGAGGCCTACCTGCGCGGCGCGGCGGTGGCCGTCCTCGGGTGGGCGGTCCTCGCAGCGCTGCTCGTTCCGGTCGCCGTCGCCGAACGCCGCCTGTCGTCGCGGGCCGGCCGCGGTGCGCTGGTGCTCGGCGGCCTGCTCGTGGTGGCCACGATGCGATCCTTCGTCAACGACGCGATCAGCTCGGCGCTGTTCGGCATCATCCCGAGCGGACCGATGCCCTCGCGCATCGCGACCAACCTCGTGACCGCTCTCGCGCTGCTGTCGATCGTCGCCGTCATCACCTCGCGGCACGCCGCCTCGCGTGCTGCCGCCGAGCGGCTGCGCACCGCCCTCGCGCGGGTCGCGAGCGCCGAGGCGCAGCGGCAGCGCGTCGCGGCGGAGGCGCGGGATGCGCTCGTGAGCGGTATCGCGGCACTCCGCCGCTCCCGGGAGCGGATGCTCGACGGTCCCGTCGACTTCGAGGCTGTCCGCGCCTTCTCCGAGGACGTCCGCGGACTGAGCCACCGCGTCGACCGGTTGCTGCGCTCGAACGACGACGGCGCTGCGCCGGGGGCGCTGCCGCACGACGCGGACGCGCCCCTGTCGATGCGGCTGGTCGCTCCGCCCTGGCTCAGCGTCGCACCGCTCTACGCCCTGGCCTGCTTCCCCTACGCCGTCGCGGCCGGCGGAGCGGGGGTGGGGCTCGCGGGTCTCGTCGGCGGCATCCTCGTCGACCTCGTCGCCGGCGCCGCCGTGCGCCGCTGGGCCCGTCCCCCGCGTCCCGCCGCGTTCGTGGCCGTCTGGACCGCCGCCGGGGTGGGGATGAGCGTCGTCACCTACCTCTTCTTGCCGCGCATCGGGGTGCTCGGGCTCGTCCCGGTGCTCGCGGTCCCCGTCGTCGCGGTGCTGGTCGGTCTCTGTCGCGACGCCCTCTCGCGGGCCGGCGCCGACGAGCGGCGTGCGGCGGGCGGACTGGCCGAGGTCGCCCGTGAGGCGGCCGAGGTCGACGAGAGCGCACCGGTGCGTCGCGCGATCGACGTGCTGCACGGCCGCGCGCAGGGCGCGTGCGTCGTCTTCGCGGCCCGCGTCGACGAGCGCGCCCCGACGCCCGACGAGATCGCGGACTTCCGGAGCCGCACCGAGGCAGCGTTCCGCGAGATCCTCCACGCCGGATCCGACGAGAGGATGCCGCCGGGCGAATCGCTCGATCGCCTGATCGAGGCGTGGACGCCCGCCGTCGCCGTCACGCAGCGGATCGACGACGCCGTCCGGCTGCGGCTGCGCGACCCCGAGACCGCCGAGCGCGTCGCCTCGGTCGTCACCGACGCGCTCGTCAACGCCGTCAAGCACTCCGGTGCGCGTCGCGCTCAGGTGATCGCACGCGTCACCGGGTCGGGATCGCTCCTGCTGCGGGTCGCCTCGCCGGGCCGGCTCGCCCCGCGCCCCGGACGCGGCCTCGGGACCATCGGACGCCGCGTCTTCCAGGACGGCGGCGACGTCGTCCTCGAGACGGTCATCCCGCCGCCGTCACTGTGAGGGCGGCAGCCGCAGGGTGACCGTCGTCCCGGCCCCCGGGGTGCTCTCGATGAACGCCTCGCCGCCCAGCCGGCGCGCGATGTCGCGGACGCTCGCGAGTCCGACGCCGGTGCCGCCGTCGCCGGGGTCGGAGAGACGTCCCCGGCGGTAGGGCTCGAAGATCGTCGCGAGGTCGGCCGGATCGATGCCTCGCCCGCTGTCGGCGACCGACACGACCGCGGCATCGGGCTGCTCCGACACCGAGATCACGATCGCGTCCTCGCTGTACTTCGCCGCGTTGTCGATGATGTTCGCGAGCGCGCGGCGCAGCAGTGCGCGATCGGTCGACACGTGCGCGTGCCCGGCGCCGCGCACGTCCACCCGTTC
Organism: Microbacterium sp. Yaish 1; assembly: GCF_002245215.1. Taxonomy (GTDB): domain Bacteria; phylum Actinomycetota; class Actinomycetes; order Actinomycetales; family Microbacteriaceae; genus Microbacterium. The sequence goes on along the minus strand of NZ_NPMR01000001.1, from coordinate 865,595 downwards.
GTTGACGTCTCCCGGGAGCACGAGCTCGGCCGCCTCGCGGGCGAGCGCCAGCAGATCGGTCTCCTCGCTCTCGTCGCCGTGACCTCCCCGTACGTGCGAGGACAGCTCGCCCACCATCGCGATGATGTGGTCGGTGACGCGCGAGACGTGCTGCAGCAGTCCCGCCTGAGCTTCCGGGATCTCGTCCTCGAGCAGGTCGACATACCCGCGCAGGGCCGTGATGGGAGAGAGGAGGTCGTGCGCGAACGCGCGGAGGAAGCCGTCCTTCTCGTCATCGATGCGCTTGGCCTCGCTCAGATCCCGCACGATCTTCACGAACCCCGCGGGTGCGCCGTCCTCGTCGCGGACGGCCGTGATGAGCACGTGCGCCCAGACGAGCGAGCCGTCACCGCGGACCCGCCAGCCGGTGTCCTCGACCGAGCCCTCGGCGCGCGCGGTGGCGAGCAGCCGCTCCGGACGGCCGCGCTCGCGGTCCTCGGCCCGGTAGAACCGCGCGAAGGACGTGCCGATGACCTCCGCTGCGGCGTACCGCTTCAATCGCTCCGCCCCGGGGTTCCACGACCGCACGACGCCGGCGTCGTCGAGCTCGACGATCCCGACCGACGTCACCTGCGCCGCCCAGTCGGTCGCGGCGCCGGCGAGGGCGGCCTCGGCCGCGGGGGCGTGGTCGTAGGGGGAAGCGCTCATCGTCGTCGTCACCTCGAACGGGCCGAGTTGTCGAGAGTCTCAGCGTCGGGATCATTCTCCTGTCGCGACGAATGTCCCGCCTGGACTTGACATCGGGGCCTCGAGGGCCCGTTCGCCCGGCGGGGTGGTCGGCAGGACAGTCGGCAGGACGATGGCCATCGCGGTGCCGCCCGACGCCGATGCCGCCACCCGGACGCGACCGCCGTGCGCCACGACAGCATTGCGCACCACGGAGAGCCCGATGCCGAAGCCCTGGATCGCGTGCTGGCGAGCGTAGGGGGTCCGGTAGAACGGATCGAACACCCGGGTCCGCTCGAGCGAGGTCAGTCCGGGGCCGCTGTCGCTGACGACGATGTGGATGCCCGAGTCGTCGACGCGCTGGCCGATGACGACGACCGAAGCGGGCGGGCTGAACTTCACGGCGTTCACCAGCAGCTCCTCGAGGGACTGGCGGATGCGGACGGGGTCGAGCACGACGCGCTCGTCCGTCGCCCCGATCTGCTGGATCGAGCTGCCGCGTCGTTCGGCCTGCGGCGTGACGGCGCGCACCGCCGAGGCGATCAGGTCGCTGAGGGCCACGGGCCGGGGTGACACCTCGGTGTCGGTCGAGGCGGCGGCGAGGAGCTCGTTGATCCGGTCCGTCAGCACGAGGACGTTGCGCTCGACGAGCGAGAGATAGCGCGTCGCGGCCGGATCGTCCGGCCGGACCCGCTCGGTGAGGAGATCGAGATAGCCGGTCACGCTCGTGAGGGGCGTGCGCAGCTCGTGCGACACGGTCCGCAGGAAATCGTGACGGATCTGCGCGGCGTCGGCCATCTCGGTCACGTCGTGGGCGACGACGAGCGTTCCCAGCAGAGTGCCGTCGGCGCGGCGTACCCGGTCGGAGTCGGCCAGGATGGCGCGCTGCTCGGCCGGCGGACCGACCCATTCGACGGCCTCGCCCACGCTCTCGCCGCGCAGGGCGCGCGGGATGAGCTGGTCGTTGTGGGGGACCGGCGTGCTGCGATCGGCGGCGAGGACGGCATCCCCCGCATAGGGCGCCTCGTCGAGGGAGAAGCCCATCGCCCGCGACAGGTCCTCGGCCGTGCGGTTCGCCAGGACGAGGCGGCCGGCATCGTCGTAGAGCGCGACGCCGCTGCGGACGGTGTCGAGCACGGTGCGCAGGACGAGCTCGTTGTCGTGCGCCCGCGCGAGCGCGCGGGCCCGCTCCTCGTGCGATGCGCTCAAGCGGCGTGCGTTGCGCCGCAGATGCTGGGCGGCGATGTTGACGACGACGGCCACGGCCAGGATGAGTCCGGGCAGGGTGAAGACGTTGGCCCACTCCAGCGGCGTCGCCGGCCAGCTGCCGCGGACGATGAAGGGGAGCGACGTCATGAACGCCGCGCCGCCCACCGCGGCGGTGAACGCGACCGGCGGGAAGCCGTACGCGATCCAGAGGATCGGGAAGATCGCCAGCATGCTCACCCCGGGAAGGAGCCAGACGACTTCGGTGCGCAGGAGTGCGACGGCGACGATGTCGGCCACGGCCAGGGCGATCAGCCAGGACGACGAGAACAGCTCCCACGGGACGAGCGCGCCGGCCATCGAGGCCACGATGACGAGGACCACCGCGGCGCCCACGAACGGTGACGAGAGCGACGACGGCGCCCCGACGGCGAGAGCGGCGATCACGACGAACGTGCCGATCACGAAAGGCAGCTGCGCGCGAGTGAACACCCGGATGCGCCCGGCGCGCGCACGCTGCGGTTCGAACAGGGGCATTCCGGGGTCTCCGATCGAGGGTGCATGAGAGATCGAGGACGGCCCGGGGGGACAGGCGCGGCTTTGATAACGTCGACCGATAGCGTACGCTGTCTCTTTGGTGCGCATGCCACGCAGGCGTGTCGCCACGAACGTGAGCCCTCCACTGGCGTGTTCGTCTCGGACGAACCACCCCGGAGCGGGATTCACGAACTCCTCCGTTCGATTCAAGAAAGCAGCACTACTGTGACGCGCACTTTCACCCCCAAGGCTGGCGAGATCCAGCGCGAGTGGCTGGTCATCGACGCAACCGACGTCGTCCTCGGCCGCCTCGCCTCGCACGCCGCCGTTCTCCTCCGCGGCAAGCACAAGGCTTCCTTCGCGCCCCACGTCGACACCGGTGACTTCGTCATCGTCGTCAACGCCGACAAGGTGGCGCTGACCGGTCAGAAGCTCCAGAAGAAGATGGCGTACCGCCACTCGGGCTACCCGGGCGGCCTCAAGGCCGTCTCGTACGAGGAGCTGCTCGAGAAGAACCCCGTCCGCGCGGTCGAGAAGGCCATCCGCGGCATGCTCCCGAAGAACAGCCTGGGCCGCCAGCAGCTCTCGAAGCTCAAGGTCTACGCCGGTGCCGAGCACCCGCACGCTGCGCAGCAGCCCACCACCTACACCTTCGACCAGGTCGCCCAGTAAGCGCCGCGAAAACACTCAAGGAAACACTGATGGCGAAGATCGCTGACTCCCTCGAGGAGACCCCCCAGAACTACTCGACCGAGACGCCCGCCTCGGAGGCCGCCGCCGCTTCCGCGCCGCGTCCGGTCCTCTCGGTCCCCGGCGCCGCCGTGGGCCGTCGCAAGCAGGCCATCGCCCGCGTGCGCCTCATCCCCGGTTCGGGCACCATCACGGTCAACGGGCGCACGCTCGAGGACTACTTCCCGAACAAGCTGCACCAGCAGCTCATCAACGACCCGTTCACGGTGCTCGAGCTCGCCGGCTCGTACGACGTCATCGCGCGCATCTCCGGTGGTGGCCCCTCGGGTCAGGCCGGCGCGCTGCGCCTGGGCATCGCCCGCGCGCTCAACGAGATCGACGCCGAGAACAACCGCCCGACCCTGAAGAAGGCCGGCTTCCTCTCGCGCGACGCTCGCGTCAAGGAGCGCAAGAAGGCCGGTCTCAAGAAGGCGCGTAAGGCTCCGCAGTACTCGAAGCGTTAAGCTCCGTGGCGCTGTTCGGTACGGACGGTGTTCGGGGGCTGGCCAACGGCCCCCTCACCGCCGAACTCGCACTCACCCTGGCCCAGGCGACTGCCGTCGTCCTGGGCCAGGGCCGTATCGCCGAGGCGCGCAAGGCCGCCGGCAAGCGGCTGACCGCTGTCGTGGCACGCGACCCCCGCGTCTCGGGGGAGTTCCTCTCGGCCGCCGTCGCCGCCGGGCTCGCCTCGTCGGGCGTCGACGTGCTCGACGCGGGCGTCCTGCCCACTCCGGCCGCTGCGTTCCTCGTCGGCGACATCGACGCTGACTTCGGGGTCATGGTCTCGGCATCCCACAACCCCGCCCCCGACAACGGCATCAAGATCTTCGCGCGCGGCGGCGTCAAGCTCCCCGACGAGGTCGAGCGCCGGATCGAAGAGGCCCTCACGGGGCCCAAGCTGCAGCCCACGGGCGCCGATGTCGGCCGCATCAGGGTGTTCGCCGACGCCGAGGACCGCTATGTCGTCCACCTGCTCGGCTCGCTGCCGCACACGCTCGACGGAATCCACGTCGTCATCGACTGCGCGCACGGCGCGGCGTCCGGGGTGTCGCCGCAGACGTTCCGCGACGCCGGTGCGAAGGTCACCGTCATCGGCGCCGACCCCGACGGCCTCAACATCAACGACGGCGTCGGGTCGACCCACCTCGACCGGGTGGCGGCCGAGGTCATCCGCACCGGGGCCGACATCGGCATCGCGCACGACGGCGACGCCGATCGCTGCCTCGCGGTCGACGCCGAGGGGCGCGTCATCGACGGCGACCAGATCATGGCCATCCTCGCGGTGGCGATGAAGCAGCGCGGACGTCTGCCCTTCAGCACCCTCGTCGCGACGGTCATGAGCAATCTCGGGCTGCACCGCGCGATGGCCGAGCACGGCATCACCGTCGAGCAGACCGCCGTCGGCGACCGCTACGTGCTCGAGCGCATGACCCAGGGCCGTTTCGGTCTCGGTGGTGAGCAGAGCGGGCACGTCATCATGAGCCGTTACGCGACGACCGGCGACGGTCTGCTGACCGGGCTCCACCTCGCCGCCGAGATGGCGCGCCAGGGCAAGACCGCGGCCGAGCTCGCGTCTGTCATGACGGTGTATCCGCAGGTGCTGGTCAATGTCCGCGGCGTCGATCGCGAGCGGGTCGCCAGCGACACGGGCGTCCAGGATGCCGTCGCCGCGGCTACCGCGCGCCTCGGCGATTCCGGTCGCGTGCTCCTGCGCGCCTCCGGTACCGAGCCGCTCGTCCGCGTCATGGTCGAGGCCACGACCGAGGACGAAGCCCGGGCCATCGCCGACGAGCTCGCGGCCGTCGTGGCCGACCGTCTCGCGCTCTGACCGCCGAGCGGCCCCCTCCTCCTTGCGGAGGAGAGGGCCGCTCGTGCCGTCTGACGGAAGTCTCAGGCGAGTCGGCGTCGCGCGATCACCAGCGCCCCGCCCAGCATGAGCATCAGGGCCGTCATCGCGAGCGCGCCCGCTCCCGCGCCGTCGCCACCGGTGGCGGCGAGGGCGCTGCCGTTCCCGTTCGGCCCCGACGCTGCGGACCCCGTCGCCCCGACCGTGTAGGTGAACGCGCCCGGCTCGACGGCCGTGCCGCACTCGCCCGCGCCCACGACCGTGACCGGAACGGCGCCCGTCGCCGCAGCCGACGGCGAGACCGCCCGGATCACGCCGTCGTTGACCACCTCGAACTGCGCGGGCACCTCGCCGAACAGCACCGCCGTCGCCCCGGTGAAGCACTGGCCCGTGATGGTCACGACCGTGCCGCCCGCGATCGGGCCCGTGCCCGGCGCGACCCCGCCGATGTCGGCCACGGCGAAGAAGGTGAACAGACCGGCGTCGCTCGATCCCGCGGGGGTGGTCACGACGACGGCGGCGTCACCGGCTGCGTGGGCCGGAGTGGTCACGCGCAGCTCGGTGTCCGAGACGACGGTCAGGTCCGACCCCGCGACCCCGTCGAAGGTGACGGATGTCGCGCCCGTGAAGTTGGTTCCCGTGACGGTGACGACGGTCCCGCCCGTCTCGGGCCCGCGATCCGGGGCGATCGTGCCGATGACCGGCTCGTCGGTGTACTCGTACCCGTCCGGCAGCGTCTCGCTGCCGCACGCCGCAGCACCCACGATCTCGACGTCGACCACGCCGGTGCCGGCCGGAACGACCGCGGTGATGCGCGTGTCGCTCTCGACGGTGAAGCTGGTCGCCGGCACGCCGCCGAAGAGGACCGCCGTCGCGCCCGTGAAGCACGAGCCCGTGATCACGACGGTGTTCCCGCCCTCCTCCGGTCCGCCCGGAGGGGTGACGCCGTCGATCTCGGTGCCCGCGACGTAGGTGAAGCCGAACGGTGCGCTGTCGCCGTTCGGGTGCACCACCACGACGTCGACGAGTGCCGGTGCGTGCGCGGGTGTCGTCACCCGGATCTCGCTGTCGCTGACGACCTCGAGATCGGTACCGGCGAGCCCGTCGAACGTGACCGCGGTGGCTCCGAGGAAGCCCTCGCCGCTGATGGTCACGACCGTGCCGCCGTCCTCGGGCCCGGTGGCCGGGTCGATCGACGTCACGGCGGGCACGTCCAGGTACTCGAAGTCGCCCGCGACGACGTCACCGCCGGGGTGGCTGATGACCACGGGAACCGTTCCCGGTGCGCCCGGAGGCGTCGTCACCCGGATCTCGGTGTCGCTGACGACCTCGAGGTCGGTGCCGGCGGTGTCGCCGAAGCTGACGCCGGTGGTGCCCGTGAAGCCCTCGCCGTCGATCGTCACGACGGTCCCGCCGGTCTCGGGGCCCGCTGCCGGCTCGAGATCGGTCACGACCGGCGGTGCCACGTACTCGTAGCCGTCGGGGAGCTCCGCCGCGCCGCAGTCGCCCGCACCCACCACGACGACGTCGACCGTGCCGGCCGTCCCCGCCGGGACGACCGCCGTGATCTGGGTCGGCCCGTCGACGGTGAAGCTCGTCGCGGGGACTCCGCCGAAGGTGACGCCGGTCGCACCGGTGAAGCAGTCGCCCGTGATCACGACGGTGTTGCCGCCGGCCTCGGGCCCGCTGCCGGGCGCGACCTCATCGATCTCGGCGACGTCGATGTACTCGAAGTCCAGCGGTGCTGACGCTCCCGCCTCGTTCGTGACCACGACATCCACGACACCGGGTGCGTGGGCCGGCGTCGTCGCCTCGATGACGGTGTCGCTGACGACCTCGAAGTCGGTGGCGGCGATGCCGTCGAAGGTGACCGCGGTGGTCCCGGTGAAGTCCTCGCCCGTGATCGTCACGACGGTGCCGCCCAGCTCGGTGCCGCGCTCCGGGGTGATCGAGGCGAGAGCCGGTGCGCCGGGCTCGACGTAGACGAATCCGTCATCGACGACGGTGCCGCCGCAGTCGGTGGGGTTGACGATCTCGACGTCGACCGCGCCCGCGGTTCCCGCCGGCGTCGTCACGGTCAGCTGCGTGTCGCTGACGACGGTGAGGTCGGTTCCCGCGACGCCGTCGAACAGGACGGCGGTCGTCCCCGTGAGACAGGTTCCGGTGATCGTGACGGTGTCCCCGCCGAGCGTCGAGCCCGACGGCGGTGCGATCGCATCCACGGCGGTGACGTCGAAGTACTCGAACGCGAGCGAGTCATCGGCACCGTCGACGTTCGTGACGGTGACCGGAACGACTCCGGCCGCGGCCTGCGGCGGGGTGACGGCGGTGATCGTCCCGTCCGGGTTGATCGTGAACGACGTCGCCGGAACGCCGCCGAAGTCGACGGAGGTCACCGAGTCGAGGCCCGTTCCGGAGATGGTGGTGGTGGTTCCGCCGGTCACGGGACCCCGAGCCGGGTCGATCGCCAGGTCTGCGGGAACCGCGAGCGGCACGGCGCGCACGGTCGCGGACGCGAGGTTCAGCTCCACCCCCAGAAGCGCGGGAGCGACGGCGACGACGAGCGCGCGCTGCGTGAAGGAGCCGTCGTCGAGGCCGCGCGGGTCACGGAAGTCACCCGGCGCCTCCTGGACGTTCGCGGTGAGGGACACGACGTCCTGAAGCACGTCGACCAGCGGCGCGAGCGTCGTGACGGTGCCGGTCGCCGCCGTCGTCACGAGGTCCTCGACCGCGTCGGTGCTCAGCACCGTCTCGATGAGGTCTCCGACGGCGGGGAGGATCGAGCCGACCACGACATCGACGATCGGGTCGGCGAGGGGGCCGAGCGGCAGTCCGAGCAGAGTCCCGTCGGCCGTCACGACCGGGGCGGCCGAGCCCGGCGTGCCGAGCAGCCCGCCGACGGTGCCGTCGACCGTGATCGTGAGGTCGCCGACGCTCGGGGGCACGAGCGGCAGCGCGACCGCGACACCGGTGTCGATCACGATGGTGGCCGCCGTCCCGTTGAGCGCCGCGGTCAGCGCCGTTCCGACGCGCGCGGGCAGCTGAGCGGTGAGGATGTCGCTGAGGGCAGCGGTGACCTCGCCGTTCAGAGTCGCCGCGTCGATGAGCTCGGTCCCGGGCGCCAGAGCGTTGAGGTCGTACACCTCGTCGAGATCGATGACGATCTCGCCCGTGCTGAGCGTCACCGTCAGCGGACCGGAGACGAACGGAGTCGCCGTCGCCGTGTCCAGGACCCCGCTGAGGTCGAGGGCGAGCCCCGTGGTCACCGTCGGGTCCTCGAGGTCGACGAGGCCGCCGAGAGCGGTCTCGAGCACGGTGTCGATGCCGCCGAGCAGTCCGCCGACCGTCGTATCGACGGGGCCGCCGGTCGCACCCAGCGCCGTGACGGACTCGCCGATCGTCGTGAGGTCGGCATCCAGCGCGGTGGTGAGGCCCGTGAGGGCGGGGGCGTTCGCGGTGACGAGCCCGCTGGCGATCTGATAGTCGCCCGAGGTCGTCACGCCGCCCGCGGCGCGGGTCGCCAGAGCGGATGCCGAGACCGCACCGAGCTCCACCGACAGCTGGCTGATGAGCCCGTCGGCACCCACTGCGCCGAGGACGGGCGTGAGATTGAGCGTCGTGTTCTGACCGGGGCTGCCGTCCCCGACGGCGATAGCGCCGTCGGCCGCGAGCAGGCCGGTCGCGGCGTACGCCTCGGTGGCGGTGCTCCGCTGATACTGCTCGGTCGCGCCGAGCGAGACGATGCTGTTCGGCCCGAACAGCTGCAGCCCCAGACCGATGTCGATCGCGCCGAGCAGCGAGAGGTCCAGCGAGCTGGAGGACTCGGAGGCCGGCGGGAAGGCGCCGTAGGCGCCGGCGAGGGCCGCGATGCTGTCCAGGTCGAGCGCTCCGCTGCTCGAGAGGAAGACCGCCTCGGACTCCGCACGATCCGTCGGTGCCGCGATCGCCGCACCGGCGCCCAGCGAGCCCGCCGTCAGACCCAGCGCGGTGCCGGCTGCCAGGAACGGCAGCCAGCGTCGTGGTGGCCGGTCGGGTGCGCGTCCTCCTCTTCTCGTCGTCGGCCGCTTCCTCGTTCCCGTGCTCGCATCGACCACCGGGTCCCCCTCATCATCGAACGGAGCCGCGCGACCATCGTCACGCGGCCGACGGCGGCCCTGAGGCGCGCGTCTGCCCGCGAAGCTAGAGAGCCGTCCTCACCGGAGGAAACGTCTTGACAGCGCCTGAGTGAACCATCAGAATCCGCTCAGGATTCACTGAGGTCCCGGTCAGGCGATGCGCCCGCGCAACTCCGCCGCGGCGGTGGGCGACTCGGCGAGCACGAGGCGTGCGGCATCCGTCGCGCCGGCCACGTTCCACAGCAGCACGCCGACCGGCGCGCCCGTCTCGTCGCGGTAGTACACCACCGTCCGCGGGCCCGACTCGTCCTGGCCGATGTCCACGATGAGCGTGTCGAGATCGGGGTCGAGGGTGCCGACGGCCTCCCACCGGACGCCGAACACCTGCGAGTAGAAGGAGGGGGTGTGCCGGTAGGCCTCGCCGCTGCCCGCCATCGCGCGCCCGGCCGCGCGGCCCATCTCCTGGGCGTTGTCGACGTGCTCGACGCGCGTGCGGCCGAGCAGGCGATCGGGGTACGAGGCGATGTCGCCCGCTGCCCAGATCGCATCATCACTGGTCGCGAGCAGCTCGTCGACCACGACGCCGTCGTCGACGGCGAGGCCGGCCGCTTCGGCGAGGTCCGTCACCGGCGAGACGCCGAGCCCGAGCACGACCGCGTCGCAGCCCCGACGCGACCCGTCGTCGAGGACGACTTCCAGAGCATCGTCCGCCGCATCCTTCCCGTCCGCGACCACCTCGTCGACTCGCCGGCCGGCGATGAGGCGCACACCGGCGTCACGGAACAAGCCCTCGTAACGCTCGGCGAGCTCCGGCGGGAACGTGCCGTCGCCGAGCGTGCGGCTCGGGAAGACCAGGTCGACCTCGACGTCGTTCTGGACGAGCGCCGCGGCGAGCTCGGCGCCGATGTAGCCGCCGCCGACCACCACGACTCGTCGGCCCTCGGTCGCGAGCCTGCGCAGCCGGCGATAGTCCTCCGCCGAACGGAAGAACAGCACCCGGTCGCTGTCGGGCGCATCGATCTCGTGCGGACGCGAACCGGTGGCGAGGAGCAGCCGGCGGTAGCCGACGCGTTCGCCCTCGCCGTCGCCGACGACGACCGACCGTCCGTCGCGATCGATCGCGGTGACGAGGGCCTGCAGGCGGACGTCGGCCCCGGTGTCCGCCGCTGTGCCCAGCGGAACCTGATCCCACGTGAAATCGGGGTCGGTCCACAGCTTCTTCGACAGCGCCGGGCGCGTATAGGGCTCGTCGACGTCGGCGCTGAGGATGCCGATCGTGCCGCTCTCGTCGAGTGCACGGATGCCGCGGGCGGCCGCGTCGGCGACCATCCCGCCGCCGACGATGAGGTAGTCGTAGCTCTGCATCCGCTCACGCTAGGGGGCGGGGCAGGGCCGATCCCAGCGCGTGCCATCGCCTCGGGGCGCGCGTATGATGCGCGGCGCGCGTTAACAGCGGCGTCGCTCGGGTTCGCTAGGATTTCGGCCGGTGCGGCAGGGGCCCGCCGAAGTCGAGGGGGCGGATGTGAGCCGGGGGCGAACATCGCGACATCGAGCGCGGGTTCGTCCGGGTGTCGCGATCTGGTGGGATGCCGTCTCGAGCGGCAGGTTCTTCACGCGGTGGAGCGCCCTCGTCGCCTTCCCCGTGTCCGCTGTCGTCCTGGCGCCCTACGCGACCGTGGACACGCCGCTGGAGCTCCTCGCGGCGCAGCTCTCCGGGCTGGTCGCCGCCGCGGTCCTGGCCGCGGGCCTGCTGCCGGTCGTGCTCGCGGAACGGCGGATCCCGTCGCGGGCGGCACGCGGTGCGCTCGTGCTGGCTGCTCTCGCCGTCGCCGCCGTCTCGCGCCCCTTCCTCAACGACGCGCTGGCCGTCGGGGTGTTCGGCCTCGGGTCGGATCCGGCCTGGAGCGAACGGATCGTCACGAACGTCGTCGCGTGGGTCAGCGTCCTCTCGCTCGTGGCCGTCACCGAGCAGCTCTACGCGAGCTCGCGGACGGCGCAGACGCGTCTGGCCGACGCGCTGCGGACCGTGACCGATGAGCAGCGCCGCGCCGGTCGCTACGAACGCGAGACGCGTGACTTCCTCGCGTCGGAGATCAGTGCTCTGCGCACCGCGCTGGCGGCGCTCGTCGCCTCCCCGCTCGATTTCGAGCGCGTGCGGGACTTCTCCGACAACGTCCGCTCGGTGAGCCACCGGGCTCGGGATCGCGCCGGAGCGGAGCTCACCGGCATCCTTCCCGACCCCGCGGCTGCAACGGTGGTGGACGCGGCGCGGACGCTGTTCGAGCGACTGCGTCCGCCCGCACCGGGCCTCGTCGGCGCCATCTTCGCCGCGGGCAGCGCGCCGTTCGCGCTGCGTACCGAGGGGCCCGTCGTCGCGGCGGTCCTCATCGCGGGCGTCTTCGCGCTCTGTCTCGCGGTCGACCGGCTCACCCGCCGGTTCGCCGGCCGCTGCTCCGGGCGCCAGCGCGGCATCCGCCTCGTCGCGGTCTGGGGTGTCGCGGGGTTCGTCGTGGCCGCTGCCGCGGCCGTGATCGTGGGGGAGCCGAGCTTCGTGCCGGTCATCCCCGCCCTCGCCCTGCCGGGCATCGCGGTCGTCGCGGCGCTGTGCGCCGAGGCGATCCACCGTGGCCGGGTCGAGACGCGCCGGCTCGGCCGCGCGCTGCAGGCGGTCGTCCGATCCGCCGCGGACCAGACCTCCAGCACGCGGCAGGACCTGGCGCACGCGTCCGACGTGCTCCACAGCCGAGTCCAGGCCACCTGCGTCATCCTGGCGGCCCGCGTCGACGACGAGATCGCCACCGTCGCCGACATCCGCGACTTCGAGCTGGCGATCGACGCGGGGCTGTCCGATGCCCTCGGTGCCGACGGGGCCCCGGCTGCGCGATCGGCGAACCTCGCCGAGACCGTCGCGATCTGGGGACCCGTTCTGACGGTGTCCACCGACGTGGATCCGGTCGCGACGGTCGCGATGTCGGACGCGATCGTGACGACCCGCGTCGTCGCGATCGTCGCCGAAGGGCTCGTGAACGCGGTCAAGCACGCCGCGGCACGCTCGGCGGACATCGAGGTCCGGGGGGCCGCCGACGGAGCGTCGCTGTCGGTGCGCGTCCGCACGCCCGGCAGACTGCGAACCGACGCGGGCACGGCGCCCGGTCTGGGCGTGGCCGGCCTCGGACCATCGGCGCGCGTGTTCCAGAACGGCCGTCACGTCGTGCTCGAAGCGTCCGTGCCCGTCAGCGCGGGCGTCGGCGTCAGCGGCGGTCAGGGGCGCGGGGCGCTCCAGGACAACGACTCGATGTAGCGCAGGAGCACGCCCTCGCGCAGGGCCCAGGGCGAGACCTCGAGCTCGTCGACGTCGAACGCCCGCATCGCCTCGTGCAACACGACCGCGCCCGCGACGATCTGGAAGGTGCGATCGGCCGTGATACCCGGCAGCTCCTGACGGGCGGATGCCGGGATGCGGGCGAGCCGCGGGATCCACGAGCCGAGCGCCGAGCGGGGCAGCGTCATCCGCTCGATCCCCGACCAGCCCGGCACCGGGTATCCCGCGAGCTTCGCGAGCGAACGGATCGTCTTGGACGACCCGACGACGTGATCGGGGCGGGGACCGGCCGACATCGCGGAGACCACGGGGCCCAGTGTCGCCCGCGCGTGCTCGCGCAAGACCTCCACGGCCCCCTCGCCCGGCGGGTCGGCGGGCAGGAACTGCACGGTCATGCGGCCCGCTCCCAGCGGTACCGAAGCGGCGGTGTCGGGCAGCTCGTCGCTGCCCGCGGCGATCTCGAGCGAGCCGCCGCCGATGTCGAACAGCAGGATCTCGCCCGCCGACCAGCCGAACCACCGACGCACCGCGAGGAAGGTGAAGCGGGCCTCGGACTCTCCGCCGAGGACCTGCAGGTCCTGTCCGAGCGCCGCTTCGATGGCCGCGATCACCTGCGGTCCGTTCGTCGCGTCGCGCACGGCGCTCGTGGCGGTCGCGAGAAGCTCGGCGACGTTCTCGGTGCGCGACACCGCGACCGCCTCGGTCACGGCGGCGACCAGCGCGCGGACGCCCTCGTCGCTGATCGAGCCGTCGGGCTCGAGGTAGCGCATGAGTCGCAGCACCGTCCGTTTGCTCGTCCGGGCCAGCGGGCGCCCACCGGGGCGGACATCGGCGACGAGCAGGTGGACGGTGTTCGAACCGATGTCGAGGACTCCCAGACGCACGAGTTCACAGTAGTGGCAGGCCGGGCGCGCCGGCGGGGCGGCGCACGGGGGCTACGATGAGCGCGATGTCCCCTGAAGATGTGCAGGCGCTGGCGCCGCTCGCCCCCGCGCTGTACCGCGAGATCGACCGCGCCGACTGGTCCCGTCTCGCGGCGGGAGTCACCCAGCCGCTGACCGAGACCGAGATCGTGCAGCTCCGCGGCCTCGGCGACCGGATGGACCTCGGCGAGGTGTCGCAGGTCTACCTTCCGCTCAGTCGGCTGCTGTCGCTGTACGCCAGCGCGACTCGGCGCCTCGGTGCCGACACCGACGCGTTCCTCGGCGAGGAGGACAGTACGACGCCCTTCGTCGTCGGCGTCGCCGGCTCGGTCGCGGTGGGCAAGTCGACCGTGGCGCGTCTGCTCCGCGAGCTGATGAGCCGCTGGCCGGGCACGCCCCGCGTCGAGCTCGTCACGACCGACGGGTTCCTCTACCCCAATGCCGAGCTCGAGCGCCGCGGCCTCATGTCGCGCAAGGGGTTCCCCGAGAGCTACGACCGTCGTGCGCTCATCGAGTTCCTGACGGAGGTCAAGTCGGGTGCCCCCGAGGTGCATGCGCCGTTCTACTCGCACATGCGGTACGACATCGTCCCCGACGCGCAGATCACCGTCCGCCGCCCCGACGTCGTGATCGTCGAGGGGCTCAACGTCCTGGCGCCCCCGCCCGCGCCGCACGAGGTGGCCGTCAGCGACATGTTCGACTTCTCCATCTACGTCGACGCGGATGCCGAGCACATCAGCCAGTGGTACGTCGACCGCTTCATGGCGCTCAAGGCCGGGGCGTTCAACAACCCCTCGTCGTACTTCAACACCTTCGCCGATCTCGACGACGACGAAGCGGTCGAGATGGCTCGCGGCTTCTGGAACGACATCAACCTCCCGAACCTCGTCGAGAACGTCCTGCCGACGAAGCACCGCGCGACGCTGATCCTCCACAAGGGAGCGTCGCACGCGGTCGAGCGGGTGCTCCTGCGGAAGGTCTGATCGTCCCGCACCGGCGTTCTGTCAGCGAGCCCCCGCTAAGCTCCGGTGTCTTCCGTTACGCACCCGTCATCGCAACCTGCTAGGTATGGATCCATGGAACTGGGGCGGCGCTCACGCGCGCTCGCGCGCGCTGTGGTACACGCGCGCTCGCGGGTGCGGCGTCGGCGTTCCCGGTGGCGTCCGCTCGTCGCGTTGAGCACGGTCGTCGTGCTCGCGGCCACCGCCACGCTCGCCCCCGCGGCGGCGTCGTCGGCGTTCGCCCCCGCCGGCTCGGGAGTCGCGGCCGCGCTCGGCGACCGCGTCGTGCGGTTCAGCCAGGAGGGCGAGCAGGACTCGCGGGCGGTGCTGCTGGTGCACGGCTGGCTCAGCACGGTGCTCCCCGCTGCGGACGGACAGCGTTCCTACGCACGATCGCCGTTCTCGCGTCCCGTGCAGTGGCGCGACGGTTCGGGCGCCCCGGTGGCACGCGGGATGACGGCCTCGCTGCAGGAGCGGCTCGAGGCGCAGCCCGGCCTCGCGGTGTACGCCTTCGACTACTCCGCGAACTCGGCGGGATGGGTGGGCTCGAACGGGTCGGCCGACAACCTCGCCGCCGCGATCCGGTCGATCGCGGACAGCGTCCACGGTCCGGTCGACATCGTGACGCACTCGATGGGCGGGTTGGCGCTGCGCTACGCGCTGCGAGACGACCCCGCGATCGCTGCGCTCATCGGCGAGGTCGTCACCGTCGCCGCCCCCTCGCAGGGGTCCGACATCGCGAACGTCGCGGTCGACATCGCCGCGGCGATCCGCGCCACGATGTCGACGGTGCCGGTGCTGCAGAACCTCGTGCTGCCCTGGATCGGCGCGGTCTGCAACAACCAGCTCGCCACCGACGCCCGCGGCGGCTGCGATCTGCCGCCCATCATCCGGACGGGGATCGCGGCGCTGGGGCCGGCCGGCACCGCGCTGCGAGCCGGGTCCGCCGACCTCGCCGACCTGCCCGACTGGCCCGCGGGCCTGCACGTGCACGCGATCGCCGGATCGGCCGTCGTCACGATGCCGCTGCCGACGGGGATCGGAGAGGCCCGCCTCGGTGACGGGCTCGTGGCCGAGGACTCCGCGCTCGCCGGTGCGAGCGAGACCACCGTCATCACGTGCCGGACGGATCTGCCGCCCGGTGCCGCGGGAGTCGGCATGGTCCTGTCGGGCCAGGTCGCCGCGCCGCCCTTCGGCGGGGCGTGCGGACACGACGCGATCTTCTCGAACCTCGAGGTCGTCGACGCTGTGCTGGCCGCGCTGCGCGGCCCCTCGCCGGCCTGACACGAGCGCACCCGGGCTGCCGATCTAGGATGGAGCCCATGTGCGGAATCATCGGCTACGTGGGCCCCCGTCCCTCGCAGGACATCCTCATCTCGGGTCTCGCCCGCCTCGAGTATCGCGGCTACGACTCCGCCGGTATCGCCGTGATCGACGGCGAGGGCGGCCTCGGCACGCGCAAGCGCGCCGGCAAGCTCCAGGTGCTCCGCGACGATCTCGCCGCTCATCCCCTCGCCGACGGAACGACCGGCATCGGCCACACGCGATGGGCGACCCACGGCGGCCCGACCGACGCCAACGCGCACCCCCACCTGGCCGACGACGACAAGCTCGCCGTCATCCACAACGGCATCATCGAGAACTTCGCCGAGCTGAAGTCCGAGCTCGTCGCCGAGGGATACACCTTCCGCAGCGAGACCGACACGGAGGTCGCCGCCGTGCTGCTGGGGCGCGAGTACCAGGCATCCGGCGACCTCGTCGAGGCGTTCCGCGCGACGGTGTCGCGCCTCGAGGGGGCCTTCACCCTCCTCGCCCTGCACCGTGACCAGCCCGGTCTCGTCGTGGGCGCCCGGCGCAACTCGCCGCTCGTGATCGGCCTCGGCGACGGCGAGAACTTCCTTGGCTCCGATGTCGCCGCCTTCGTCGAGCACACCCGTCACGCCCTCGCCATCGGTCAGGACGAGATCGTCGCGATCACCCCGCAGGAGGTCACCGTCACCGACTTCTCCGGCGACGCCGTCGACGTCGAGCCCTTCGAGGTCGTGTGGGATGCCGCGGCCGCCGACAAGGGCGGCTGGTCGTCGTTCATGGCGAAGGAGGTCTCGGAGGAGCCCGAGGCCGTCGCCAACACGATCCGCGGCCGCGTCCACGACGGCCTCGTCCAGATCCCTGAGCTCGACGGTCTCGACGAGCTGTTCACCGGCATCGACCGCGTCATCGTCATCGCGTGCGGCACGGCCGCCTACGCCGGCATGGTCGGCAAGTACGCGCTCGAGCAGTGGGCGCGCGTGCCCGTCGACGTCGAGCTCGCCCACGAGTTCCGCTACCGCGACCCCGTCATCGGACCCCGCACCCTCGTGGTCTCGATCAGCCAGTCGGGCGAGACGATGGACACCCTCATGGCCGTCAAGTACGCCCGCGAGGCCGGCGCGAAGACCCTCTCGATCTGCAACACGCAGGGGGCCACGATCCCGCGCGAGTCCGACGCGATCGTCTACACGCACGCCGGCCCCGAGGTCGCCGTCGCCTCGACCAAGGCGTTCGTCGCGCAGATCACGGCGCTGTACCTGCTGGCCCTGCACGTCGGCCGCGTGCGCGGCGCCCTGACCGACGAGGCGATCGCCGAGCAGGTGGCCCAGCTCGAGGCCGTGCCCGAGAAGATCGCGCGCGTGCTGGCGGGCGAGCAGGAGCACATCGAGCAGTTCGCGCACTGGATGGCCGACACCCGTTCGGTGATCTTCCTCGGCCGTCACGTCGGCTACCCGATCGCGCTCGAGGGCGCTCTCAAGCTCAAGGAGATCTCCTACATCCACGCCGAGGGCTTCGCCGCCGGCGAGCTCAAGCACGGCCCGATCGCCCTCATCGAGCCCGGTCAGCCCGTGTTCGTCATGGTGCCCTCGCCCACGAGCTCGCCCTTGCTGCACGCGAAGGTCGTCTCCAACATCCAGGAGATCCGCGCGCGGGGGGCCCGCATCATCGCGGTGGCCGAAGAGGGGGATGCCGCCGTCCTCCCGTTCGCCGACGAGGTGCTGCGCATCCCGCTCGCCGAGCCGCTGTTCGAGCCGCTGCTGGCCGTCGTGCCGCTGCACATCTTCGCGATGGGCCTCGCCACGGCCAAGGGCCTCGACGTCGACCAGCCGCGCAACCTCGCCAAGTCGGTCACGGTCGAGTGAGCCGGTCGGGGCGGAAGGGGATGCCGTGATCGTCGGCATCGGCGTCGACCTGGTCGACGTGCCGCGCTTCGAGCGCTCGCTCGAGCGCACGCCCCGCCTGCTCGACCGGCTCTTCTCGCCGAGCGAGCGTGCGCTCAAACCGCGCTCGCTCGCCGCCCGCTACGCCGCCAAGGAGGCCCTCATCAAGGCCCTGGGCGGTTCCGAGGGCGTGCACTGGGTCGACATCGAGGTGGCATCGGAGACGTCGGGGCGCCCGGTGTTCGCGCTCACCGGCGAGACGGCCGCGACCGTCGCGGCGCGCGGGGTGACCGCCGTCCACCTGTCGCTCTCGCACGACGCCAACCTCGCGACCGCCTACGTGATCGCCGAGGCGGCGTCGTGACCCCGGGACCGCTGCGCGAAGCGCTCATCGACGTCGAGGCGATCGAGCACAACGTCCGTCATCTCCGGCGGCTCGTCCAGACCGAGGTCATCGCCGTCGTCAAAGCCGACGGCTACGGCCACGGCGCGGTACGCGCCGCGACGGCGGCCCTGTCGGGCGGAGCCTCGCGGCTCGGTGTCGCCGACATCGCCGAGGCCGTAGCGCTTCGCCGGGCCGGGATCACCGCGCCCCTCGTGGCCTGGCTCCACGGCCCCCGCACCGACTTCCGCGAGGCCGCCGAGCACCGCATCGAGCTCGGGATCTCGAGCCTCGCGCAGCTGCAGGCCGCCGCGGCCGCGGCATCCGCCGGGCAGCCGGTCGGAGTCCACCTGAAGGTCGAGACCGGGCTCGGGCGCAACGGGGTCGAGCCGCGCGAATGGCAGCGCGTCTGCGCGGAGGCGGCCCGTCTCGAGCGCATCGGACAGCTGCGGGTCATCGGCGTCTTCAGCCACCTGTCGAACACGAGCATCGACGACGACCGGGTCGCACTCGCCCGATTCCACGACGCTCTCGCCGAGGCTGCGGCGGCCGGCGTGCACCCGCCGCTGCGCCACATCGCCGCGTCGAACGCCGCGATCGCCCTCCCGGAAGCGAGGCTCGACTGCGTGCGCCTGGGGCTGGCGATCTACGGTCTCTCGCCGCTTCCCGATCGCTCCTCCGCCGACCTCGGGCTCCAGCCCGCGATGACCCTGCGCACCTCGGTCGCCGCTGTGCGCCGCGTGCCCGCGGGCCAGGGGGTCTCCTACGGGTACACCCATCGCACCGCGAGCGAGACGACGCTCGCCCTCGTGCCCCTCGGCTATGCCGACGGCGTGCCGCGGCAGGCCTCCGGCCGCGGACCGGTGGTGATCGGCGGCCGGCGGTTCACCGTGTCGGGACGGATCGCGATGGACCAGTTCGTCGTCGACGTCGGCGACGCCGACGTCGCGATCGGCGACGAGGTCGTGCTCTTCGGCGACCCCACGCTGGGGTTCCCCGCCGCGGCCGAATGGGGAGATGCCGCCGACACGATCGACTACGAGATCGTCACGCGGATCGGCCCGCGCGTGCACCGCACGGCGGTATCGTCCGAGATGACGGGAGGCCGGTGATGAGCGGAATCGACGAATACCTGGGCGAGCGCGAGGTGACCTCCGCCGACGAGATGGAAGCATGGGGGCGCGAGATCGGATCGCGGCTCCGCGCGGGCGATCTCGTGGTGCTGACCGGCCCCCTGGGGGCCGGAAAGACGACGCTGACCCGGGGGATCGGCGCCGGCCTCGGCGTGCGCGGTCCCATCCAGAGCCCGACCTTCGTCATCGCGCGCACGCACCCGTCGCTCGTCGACGGCCCGCCGCTGATCCACGTCGACGCCTACCGCCTCGGGTCGCCCGCGGAGCTGTCGGACCTCGATCTCGACCTGGACGCCAGCGTCACGATCGTCGAGTGGGGGCACGGCATGGTCGACGGGCTGCGCGAGAGCTGGTGGGAGATCGAGCTCGAGCGCGGCTGGAGCGGCACGGGCCTCGACAACGCCTGCGGCACGAGCGGTCCGGCGGCCGCCGAGATGGCCGACGCGGCCCCGCGGATCGTCACGGTCACGCGGCGCCCCTGAGCGCGCGGCATCCCGGCCCGGGCTACCCTGGGTGACGTGATTCTGGGCATCGACACCTCGATCGGCACGGCCGTCGCGATCGTCGACCCCGCGGGTCGCGTCCGGGCCGAGGCCGTCAGCTCCGACCCCCGCGGTCACGCCGAGGTCATCGGCGATCTGCTCGTGCGCGTCTTCGGCGATGCGGGCGTCGACCCCGCCGAGATCACGGCCGTCGCCGCAGGCATGGGCCCGGGCCCCTTCACGGGACTGCGCGTCGGGATCGCCGCCGCGCGGGCGTTCGCCCTCGGGCGCGGCATCCCCGTGGTCCCGGTGGCGAGTCACGACGCGGCCGCCCGCGCTCATGTCGACCCCGCGTTCGCCACCGCCGGCGCGGTCCCCGTCGAGGGCGAGCCGATCGCGATCGTGACCGACGCGCGTCGCCGAGAGCTCGCCGTCTCGGTCTACCGCGTCGAGAACGGGATGCCGGTGCGCATCGTCGATCCGCACCTCGTGGCGCGCGCGTCGACCGAGCCCCTCGACCTCTTCGGCGCCCCCGCCGCCGCGCTGTCCGAGACGACGGCGATCAGCGCCGCCGCGCTCGCCCGCGTCGCCGCCCAGCGGCTCGCCGCGGGTGACGTCGACACCGCCGACGCCGACACCGCCGCCCTCGAGCCCCTGTATCTCCGGGCCCCGGACGTGACCGTCCCCGCGGGGCCGAAGAAGGTCGGCACGTGAGCCTGCGCACGGCGACCGCCGATGACCTCGACGCCATCATGGCGCTCGAGCAGGCGTCGTTCCCCACCGACGCGTGGAGCCGTACCGCCATGTCCGCCGAGATCGCGTCGCCCCACGGCCGGTACCTCGTCGACGTCGAGGACGACCGGGTCGTCGGCTACGGCGGAGTCCGCGCCGTACCGGGCGCGGCCGACGCCGACATCCAGACCCTCGCCCTCGACCCCGCCTGCCGGGGGACCGGCCGCGGCCGCAGGCTGCTCCGCGCGCTGATGACCGAGGCCCGCGATCGCGGAGCACGCGAGCTGTTCCTCGAAGTCCGCGCCGACAACCCCGTCGCGCAGGGGCTCTACCTCTCCGAGGGATTCGTCGAGATCGCCCGTCGCCCGCGCTACTACCAGCCCGACGACGTCGATGCGATCATCATGCAACTGAACCTCCGCGGTGAGGGAGGGACCGACCGATGACGACCACCCCGACCCGTTCCGAGCCCCTCGTCCTGGGGATCGAGACCAGCTGCGACGAGACCGGCATCGGGATCGTGCGCGGACGCACCCTGCTGTCGAACACGATCGCGAGCTCGATGGCCGAGCACGCCCGCTACGGCGGCGTCGTGCCCGAGGTCGCCGCGCGCGCCCACCTCGAGGCGCTCCAGCCGGCGATCGAGGCCGCCGTGGCCGAGGCGGGCGTATCGCTCCAGGACCTCGACGCCGTCGCCGTGACCAGCGGACCGGGGCTGGCCGGGGCGCTCATGGTCGGTGTCGGCGCCGCGAAGGCCCTCGCCGTATCGCTCGGGAAGCCGCTCTACGCGGTCAACCATCTCGTGGGTCACATCGCCGCCGACATCCTGACCGGTGACGACGTCGAGTACCCGACCGTCGCCCTCCTGGTCAGCGGCGGACACACCTCGCTCCTCCTCGTGCGCGACCTCGTCTCCGACGTCGAGATGCTCGGCGAGACGATGGACGACGCCGCCGGGGAGGCGTTCGACAAGATCGCCCGCATCCTCGGCCTGCCCTATCCCGGCGGCCCCGAGATCGATCGTGCCGCCGCGAGCGGCGACCCCGACGCGATCCGGTTCCCCCGCGGCCTCTCGCGGGCCTCGGACCTGGCGGCGCATCGGTACGACTTCTCCTTCTCGGGGCTCAAGACCGCCGTGGCGCGCTGGGTCGAGCAGCGCGAGGCGGCCGGTGAAGCCGTGCCGGTCGCCGATGTCGCGGCATCCTTCCGCGAAGCGGTCGTCGACGTCCTCGTCACCAAGGCGCTCGACGCGTGCGCTCAGCACGGCGTCCCGCGGCTGCTGCTCGGCGGCGGGGTGATCGCCAACCGGCGACTGCGCGAGGTCGCCCTCGAACGCGCTGCAGCCGCCGGCGTCGCGGTGCGCATCCCGCCGCTGAGCCTGTGCACCGACAACGGGGCGATGATCGCGGCGCTCGCGGCCGAGCTCATCTCGTCGGGCGCCGAGCCCTCCACGCTCTCGTTCGGCGCCGACTCCACGCTTCCGGTGACCGAGATCCAGGTGCGCGGGTGAGCGACGACCGGCTGCGCAGTCGGCGCCCCGCGGTGGACGCGCCGTCGGGCGACGTCGCATCGGCGCCCGAGGCCGCGCCGCTTCCGGGGGAGCACCGCGGCGGTTTCCAGCGCGAGTTCACCCAGCCGACCCCGCTGCAGTTCGTCCCCGCGACCGAGCGACCGGCCGAGCCCGTGGTGCCCGAGCCGCGCGTCGAGTGGGCTCCGCCGCCCGAGATCCTGCCGCGCTCGGGAGCATGGGCGCTGGCCCTGGCGATCGTGGCGCTCGTGCTGTCGCTGTTCGTCGGCTGGGCGTTCCCGCTCGGCATCGCCGCCGCCGTGATGGCCGTGCTCGCCCTCCGCCGCCCGTGGGAGAGCCGCACCGTCGCCGTCTGGGCGCTCGGTCTCGCGGCGCTGTCGATCCTGTACAGCGCGGGCTGGCTCGTGTGGGCGGCCGCTCAGGCGGAGCTGCTGGGCTGACCCGCGCCGCCCGGCTCGTCCTCGACGCGGTCCGCGAGGACGGCGACGCGGCGGTCCCCGATACGGGTGAGGAACAGCGTCGCCGACGCGTTCCCCGACAGGTGCAGCCGCTTGCGGAACTGCGCCGGATCGATGTCGACGCCGCGCTTCTTGATCTCCAGGATGCCGATGCCGGCGCTTCTGAGGGCGGCATCGATCTCGCGCGGCTTGAGTGGCAGCACCTCACGAACGCGGAACGTCGTGGCGAACGGGCTGGTGCGTCCGGCGTCGGACGTCATGTACGCCGTCCCGCCCGCGAGCATGCCGGCGTCGAGCGCGCGCGCCACGTCGCCGATCAGGCGCGCACGGATGACGGCGCCGTCGGGCTCGTGAAGGTAGGCGCCGAGGTCGCGCGGCTCGGCGTCGGCGGTGTCGGCGGGGGCCGTGAGCTCGGCGGCACGGTCGCCGCGCAGAACGAGGGCCGAACGGCGCACACCCGCGCGGGCGAGGGGGCCCGACCACACGACCAGCTCGATCGTCGAGCCGTCCGCGCTGATCCACTGTGCCTCGCCCTCCGGCGGGAGGTCGTCGCGGTCGAATGCGGGCCCGAGCTTGATGCCGGTCGGCATCCGCCGCGCGAGGTCGAAGGCCCAGTCGAGCGACGGCGTGTAATCGGATGCCGCGATCCGCCGTGTCTCGCTGTGGCCCGAGGTGCGGCGGGCAGGATCGAGCCAGACCGCATCCACGCCGTCGAGATCGGTCTCCTCGGCGCGGCCGTGGCGCACCCGGGCGGATGAGCCGAACGGGGCGAGGTTGTAGGCGGCCAGGGCGGCGGTGATCTCGTCGGCGTCGACGGCCAGGACCTCGAGCCCGATGCCGGCGAAGCCGAGCGCGTCCCCGCCGATCCCGCAGCCGAGGTCGGCGACCCGTGTCATCCCGGCGTCGCGGAACCGGCCGGCGTGACGGGCGGCGACCGCGAGACGCGTGGCCTGCTCCAGACCCGCCCGCGTGAACAGCATCCGGTCGGCGAACGGACCGAACTTCGTCCGCGCGCGCTCGCGGAGGCGGGCCTGGCCGACCGCCGCCGCCACGAGGTCGGGGGAGAGGCCTTCGCGCCGCAGCCGTGACACGGCCGACGCGGCATCCGCGGTCGAGGAGATCCGGAGGGTGTCGACCAGACGGAGTCCCTCGGGGGTCAGCAACGCGGAGAGCTCGGCGTGATCCACCACGACAGCCTACGCGCGGCGTCCGTCCGAGGCCGCGGGAGGTTGGCACTCGCGTTGCGTGAGTGCCAACGTCCCCCTAGACTCGGAGTTGGCACTCTCAGGGTGAGATTGCCAACAAGTCTTGTCGAAGAAAGAGGTAGACCGTGTCGGTTTCCATCAAGCCGCTCGAGGACCGCATCGTCATCAAGCAGGTCGAGGCCGAGCAGACCACTGCGAGTGGTCTGGTCATCCCCGACACCGCCAAGGAGAAGCCCCAGGAGGGCGAGGTCGTGGCGGTGGGCCCCGGCCGCATCGATGACAACGGCAACCGTGTTCCGCTCGACGTCGCCGTCGGCGACCGCGTGATCTACAGCAAGTACGGCGGAACCGAGGTCAAGTTCGGCGCTGACGAGTTCCTCGTGCTCTCGGCGCGCGACGTCCTCGCCGTCGTCGTCCGCTGACGCAGAGCTCTTCCACGAAGGCCCGGGTGCATGGCATCCGGGCCTTCGTCATGGCAGGCGTGCGGCGGCGGATGGCAGTCCGCGACGGGCGCCGCATGTCATGACCGTCCTATGCTTGGCTCGTGACACCCCTCGATCCCGCCCGTGAACGCTCGCTCGGCGGGATCTACGCGTTCTCGGCGTATGTGCTCTGGGGCTTCATGCCCCTCTACTTCCTCACGCTCGCCCCGATGGGGCCGTTCGAGGTCGTCTCGTGGCGGATCCTGTTCTCGCTCGTCTTCTGCGCCATCCTCCTGACGGTGCTCCGAGCCTGGGGCAAGCTGATCGCGATCCTGCGCACGCCGCGTCTCGTGCTGTGGACCATCGTCGCGGGGCTCCTCATCTACGTGAACTGGCAGGTCTTCCTCATCAGCACCCTCACGGGGCACGTGATCGAGGGGAGCCTCGGGTACTTCATCAACCCGATCGTCACGGTGCTCCTCGGCGTCCTCGTCCTGAAGGAGCGGCTGCGGGTGGCCCAGTGGGTCGCCATCGGCATCGCCGCCGTCGCGGTCGGCGTCATCGTCGTCGGCTACGGAGCCTTCCCGTGGATCGCCTTGACCCTCGCCGCGAGCTTCGGAACCTACGGACTGGTCAAGAAGCAGATCGGGCCGTCGGTCGACGCCGTCAGCGGTCTGACGCTGGAGTCGCTCTGGCTGGCGCCGGTCGCGATCGTGCAGGCGATCGTCGTCGCGGTGACCGGCGGGCTCGTGTTCGGCTCGGTCAGCCCCGGCCACACCGCGCTGGTCACCCTCGCCGGGGTCGTCACCGCCGTGCCCCTGCTCTTCTTCGCCGCCGGCGCCCGTCGCAGCAGCCTCACGGTCATCGGTCTGCTCCAGTTCGTCGCGCCGATTCTGCAGTTCATCACGGGAGCCTGGATCCTCGGCGAGCCGATGCCTCTCGAGCGCTGGATCGGTTTCGGACTCGTCTGGCTCGCCCTCGTCGTGCTGAGCGTCGACTCGCTTCGCGCCGCCCGTCGCCCGAAGCGCATCGACGAGGCATCCGACGTCGCTCCCGTCGTCTGACGCTCCCGTCGCCGGCGTCGCATTCCGGCTCGTCGACTCGGCTCGATGACGGTCGTGGCAGCGGTCCCAGCCGCGGAATGACGGGCCGTACGCGACGCCGCAGATAACGATTGGGTCGCGTAACAGACCGTTAACACATTGCAACATCGCCGACGCGAACGCGCCACTAGGTTTAACCCAACCTCGCGGGGCTTCGGTGCCGCGTTCCCACTCATCAAGGAGCACAATGGGCGTTCTCACCCGTTCCCGCACCGCGAAGGTCCTCGGCGGTATCGCCGTGATCGGCGCGAGTGCCCTCGTCCTCGCAGGTTGTGCCGGAGGCAGCGAACCCGCTGCGTCGGGAGACGCCGGCGGGAACACCTCGGCCGATTTCCCCATCGACTGCGAAGCGGCCGAGCCCGCGTCGTACACGCCGGAGTACACCTCGACCTCGACGGGTCCCGGTACCGACCTCACCTACACGATCGGCACGGCTCTGCCCGTGACCGGCAACCTCGCGTTCCTCGGCCCGCCGGAGATCTCGGCGACCGAGTTCGCCGCCTCCGAGATCAACGCCGCGGGCAAGGGCATCACGATCGACCTCAAGCAGGGCGACTCGGGTGACACCGACAACAAGGCGTACGAGACGGAGATCCCCCGACTGCTGGGCGAAGGTGCCACGGCGATCATCGGGGCGGCCTCCTCAGGCACGTCGCTGCAGTTCATCGACCAGGTGATCGCGGCCAACGCCATCCAGTTCTCGCCCGCCAACACCTCCGCGGCGTTCACGGGGTACAAGGACAACGGCCTGTACTGGCGCACCGCTCCCTCCGACGTGCTGCAGGGCGAGGTGCTCGGCAACCTGATCGGCGCTGACGGCAACGAGACGCTCGGCATGATCGTGCTCAACGATGCTTACGGAACCGGCCTCGCGTGCTTCACCAAGGCCGCCTTCGAGGCCGCTGGCGGCGAGGTCGTCGCGACCTCGCTCTACAACACCGGTGACACGAACTTCTCGGCCCAGGTCGAGGACGTGCTCGCCGCCGGTCCCGACGCGATCGCCCTGATCACGTTCGAAGAGGTCAAGACGATCATCCCCGAGCTCATCGGCGCCGACGTCAACCCCGAGCAGCTGTACCTCGTCGACGGCAACCTGGCGAACTTCGGCGACGACTTCGAGGCCGGCACGATGGCCGGTGCGAAGGGCACCTACCCCGCCGTCGACCCCGCGTCGATCGCAACCTTCCGCGACAACCTGCAGGCGTTCTGGACCGGTGCCGGCAACGCCGAGCTGCAGGACTTCACCTACGGGCCGGAGTCGTACGACGCGGTCGTGCTGCTCGCCCTCGCCGCGCTCCAGGCCGGATCGACGGCCGGCCCCGACGTCGCGGCGAACCTGCAGGCGGTCTCGGGCGGCTCGGGCGACGGCACGAAGTGCACGAGCTTCGCGGAGTGCGCCGACCTGATCATCGCCGGTCAGGCCGCGGACTACGACGGCGTCTCGGGCCCGATCACCTTCAACGAGGTGGGCGACCCGACCGAGGCATCCATCGGTGTCTTCGAGTACGGCGACGACAACAACTACGAGTTCGTCCGCGTCGGCTGACCCCCGCGCACGAGGGCCCCGGTCTCCTGGCCGGGGCCCTTCGTCGTGTGCGGGGCTTGGGTTGGCATCCGCTATCCCCGCGAGCCGGTACATCCGTCGGATCGGCGTGACAGGAGTGGTGTCGGCGGCCGCCTGAGACCACTCCCGCATCGCCGGTCCGGCGAATGTATCGCGAACGGGCTCCGCGGCTAGGCGCGGGGCTCGTAGCGGCGCGGTGCGTGCGTGCGGGCGACGAGGTCGCGGAGCGCCTCGAGCGACCCCGAGACGAAACCGGCGGCACGGGCCTGCACCAGCACGTTGCCGAGGGCCGTCGCTTCGACGGGGCCGGCGAGCACCGGCATCCCGGCGCGGTCGGCCGTGCGCTGGCACAGCAGCTCGTTGAGCGCTCCGCCCCCGACGATGTGGATCGTCCGGACGTCGACGCGGCCGAGGCGCGCGGCGTCGGCCACGGCATCGGCGAACGCTTGCGCGAGCGACTCGACGATCGACCGGGTGTACTCCGCGCGGGTGCGCGGCGGTGCGACATCGTGCTCGGCGCACCACGCGTCGATGCGCGAGGTCATCTCGCCGGTGGCGAGGAAGCGCGGGTCGTTGACGTCGAAGACGACGCCATCCGCTTCGCGTGCGGCATCGAGCAGCGTCGGCAGATCGATGCGATGGCCCTCGTGGCGCTCCCACTGCCGCACGGCCTCGCTCAGCACCCACAGGCCCATGACGTTGTGCAGCAGGCGGACGCGGCCGTCGACGCCGCCCTCGTTCGTGAAGTTCGCCTCGAGCGCGGCGCGGCTGAGCACGAGGTGGTCGACCTCGACGCCGACGAGCCCCCACGTGCCGCAGGAGATGTAGGCCGCGGCATCCGGCTGCATCGGCACGGCGACGACGGCCGAAGCGGTGTCGTGCGAGCCGACAGCGGTGACGGGCGTGCCCTCGGGCGCTCCGATCGACGCCGCGACGTCCGCCCGCAGCGGGCCCAGCCGATCGCCCGGCGCGATGAGCGGGGGGAGGATGCCGCGGGGGATGCCGAGCGCCGAGACGAGCGCGCCGTCCCACGAGGCCTGCAGCACCCGCAGCAGTCCGGTCGTCGACGCGTTGGTCTGCTCGGCGCGGGCTTCGCCGGTGAGCCAGTACCCGACGAGGTCGGGCACGAGGAGGGCGGTGTCGGCGAACGCCAGCACCTCCGGGTCTTCGGCGGCGAGCTGGTACAGGGTGTTGAACGGCAGGAACTGCAGGCCGTTCCGCTCGAAGAGCTCGGCGTGCGGAAAGCGGGCGTGCACGCTCTCGACCCCGCGGGCGGTGCGCTCGTCGCGATAGTGGAACGGCTCGCCCAGCATCCGCCCGCCGCGCAGCAGCGCGTAGTCGACGGCCCAAGAGTCGACCCCGATCGACGCGATGCCGGGGGTCGTGCGAAACGCATCGCGCAGCCCGCCCAGCACCGATCCGTACATCCCCACGAGGTTCCAGTGCAGGCCGTCACCCGCCAGCACCGGATCGTTCGCGAATCGCGCGACGGTCTCGGTCTCGAGCGTGTCCAGCCCGACATGCCCCACGATGACCCGCCCACTGGTGGCCCCGAGATCCACGGCCACCACATTCCCCGACCCTTCCCGCGAGTGCACGGCTTGTCGCCGAGCGCACGACGTCGGAGCGTGCGGATGCCGTGCACTCGGCGCAGAGCCGTGCACTCGAGTGCCCGCGTTCATCGGAGGAACGCGGCGGCGACGCCGGAGTCGACCGGGATGTGCAGGCCGGTCGTGCGGGAGAGCTCGGGGCCGGTGAGGACGTAGACCGCGTCGGCGACGTTCTCGGGCACGACCTCGCGCTTGAGGATCGTGCGGCTGGCGTAGAACTGGCCGAGGTCCTCTTCCTTGACGCCGTAGGTGGCGGCGCGGTTGGCGCCCCAGCCCGAGGCGAAGATGCCCGAGCCGCGCACGACACCGTCGGGGTTGATGCCGTTGACGCGCACGCCGTGCTCGCCGAGCTCGACCGCCAGCAGCCGCACCTGGTGGGCCTGGTCGGCCTTCGTCGCCGAGTACGCGATGTTGTTGGGCCCGGCGAAGACGGAGTTCTTCGACGAGATGTAGATGACGTCGCCGCCCATCTTCTGCTCGATGAGTGCCTTCGCGGCCGTCTTCGAGACGAGGAACGACCCCTTCGCCATGACGTCGTGCTGCAGGTCCCAGTCCTTCTCGGTGGTCTCCAGCAGCGGCTTCGACAGCGACAGTCCGGCGTTGTTGACGACGAGGTCTATGCCGCCGAACGCCAGCAGCGTCGCGTCGATCGCGGCCTGCACGCCGTCG
Source organism: Microbacterium sp. Yaish 1 (assembly GCF_002245215.1). Classification (GTDB taxonomy): domain Bacteria; phylum Actinomycetota; class Actinomycetes; order Actinomycetales; family Microbacteriaceae; genus Microbacterium. The sequence goes on along the minus strand of NZ_NPMR01000001.1, from coordinate 836,732 downwards.
GCGTCGGCGACGTTGGCTGCGACGCCGATCGCGACGTCGGTGCCGCCGAGCTCCGCAGCCGCGGCCTGCGCCTTCTCGAGGTCGAGGTCGGCGACGACGACGCACGCGCCCTCGGCCGCGAGCCGGGTGGCGATGGCCTTGCCGATGCCGGATGCCGCACCCGTGACGAACGCGATGCGCCCCTGGTGGGTCTTGGGCTTGGGCATCCGCTGGAGCTTGGCCTCTTCGAGCGCCCAGTACTCGATGCGGAACTTCTCCGCGTCCGAGATCGGCGCGTAGGTCGAGAGGGCCTCGGCGCCGCGCATGACGCCTATCGCGTTGACGTAGAACTCGCCCGCGACGCGGGCGGTCTGCTTGTTCGCCCCGTACGAGAACATTCCCACCCCGGGCACGAGCACGATGAGCGGGTCGGCGCCGCGGATCGCCGGGGAGTCCGCCGTGGCGTGCGCGTCGTAGTACGCCTGGTAGTCGGCACGGTACTCGGCGTGCAGCTCGTGCAGGCGGGCGATCTGCTCCTCGACCGACGCCGTCGCGGGGACGTCGAGGATGAGGGGCTTGACCTTGGTGCGCAGGAAGTGGTCGGGGCAGCTCGTGCCGAGGGCAGCGAGGGCAGGGGCCTTCTCGGATGCCAGGAAGTCGAGCACGACGTCGGTGTCGGTGTAGTGGCCGACCATGGGCTTGTCGGTCGAGGCGATGCCGCGGATCGTGGGGGCGAGGGCTGCGGCGCGGGCTCGGCGGTCGGCCTCGGGCAGTGCCTCGAAGCCGGGGCGCACGCCGCCGAAGGGCTCGGCCGCGCCGTGCTCGTCGATGTAGGCCTGCGCGGTCTCGATGATCCACAGGCTGTTGCCCTCGGCTTCATCCGAGGTGTCGCCCCACGCCGTGATGCCGTGCCCGCCGAGGATGCAGCCGATCGCCTGCGGGTTCTGCGCCTTGATCTCGGCGATGTCGAGACCGAGCTGGAAACCCGGGCGCCGCCAGGGCACCCAGACCACCTTCTCGCCGAAGATCTTCGCGGTCAGCGCCTCGCCGTCCGCGGCGGTCGCGATCGCGATGCCCGCGTCGGGATGCAGGTGGTCGACGTGTGCGGCATCCACCAGTCCGTGCATCGCGGTGTCGATCGAGGGAGCCGCGCCGCCCTTGCCGTGCAGGCAGTAGTCGAACGCGGCGACCATCTCGTCCTCGCGCTCGACGCCGGGGTAGACGTTCACCAGCGCGCGCATCCGGTCGAGGCGCAGCACCGCGAGCCCCGACTCGGTGAGGGTGCCGAGGTCGCCGCCCGATCCCTTGACCCACAGCAGCTCGACGGGCTCACCCGTGACCGGGTCGATGTCGGTGCCCTTGGCGGAGGTGTTCCCCCCGGCGTAGTTGGTGTTCTTGGGGTCGGAGCCCAGGCGGTTGCTGCGTGCGATGAGGTCGGCGGCTGCGGCGGAGGTCATGGCTTTCCTTCGGGGGTAGGGAGGGGAGGTCAGGATGCGGCGAGGCCGGCGAATCGCTGCACGATGCGTGCCATCGAGGCGGCGAAGCCGGGGTGCTCGGGCCGGTTGAGGTGGCCGTGATCGGTGCCGGGCTCGACGACGACGTCGACATCGCCGCCGGCGGCCCGGAGCGTCGCGGCGAACACGTCGCCCGAGACGCTCAGCTCGTCGATCTCGCTGTTGATCATGAGCGTCGGCGGGAATCCCCGCAGCTCGTCCGTCGACGCGAGGCCCGGGACGGCGGCGATCGGCGCGCCGATCACCGAGCCGCCGAGGTAGTTCTCGTACATCTCACGGACGACCTCGGCGCCGAACCGGTCGTGCTCGGGGTGCGCGTCGAGAGCGGCGCGCAGCGCCGGGCCGGGGGCGGGCTGCACGGCGAGCAGGGTCGGGTAGGCCAGCACGACGAGGCGGGGCAGGATGCCGCCGGCCGCGAGCAGGCGCAGTGTCGCGCCCGTCGCGAGGTTGGCCCCCGCGCTCGCCCCGCCGATCGCCACGCGCGTGACGCCGAGCTCCTCGGCGTGCACCGTCGCCCACTCCCAGGCGCGCAGGACGTCGTCGGATGCCGCCGGGTAGCGGTTGCGGCTGCGGTCCTCGCTCTGCTGGTCGGCGCCGTCCCACGTGGGTGGAACGGGCGCGAGGCGGTAGTCGACGGAGAAGACCGTCGTCCCCGCCGCGGCGAGCCCGCGGGCGACGGCATCCGCTTCGGGCATATCGAGGTCACCGAACGCGAAGCCGCCGCCGTGCATCCAGACCAGGCCGGTGCCGTCGGGCTCCGCCGCCCGGTAGAGCCGGATGAGCCCGTCCGCCTCGGACGCGGGCGAGGACGCGGCCGTCGAGGCGGCGCTCATCGGGCGACCCGCTCTTCCGCGGGTGTCGGCACGTGCCGGCCGTAGCGCTCGAGCTCGATGTCCTCGAGCGACTTGCCCTCGGTGTTCGGCGCCCAGATCGTGCCGATGAGCAGCGCCGCGACGAGCAGGCCGAGGATGATCACGCCCAGTCCGCCGAGTCCGAGTCCCGACAGAAGGACGGGGAAGACGAGGCTCAGGAGGCCGACCATGACCCGGGCGAGCATGAAGAGCACGCCCTGCGCGCTCGCGCGGTAACGGGTGGCGAACAGCTCGGCGGTCCACAGGCCGTAGAACGCCTGGGCTCCGACGCCGGCGGAGACACCCCACGCGACGGCGAAGAAGAGCAGCGAGAACAGCCCCGGGGGAGCGTAGATCAGCACGGCCCACGCGACGACGCCGAGCGCCGCACCGCCGAGGTACAGCCACTTGCGGCGCACCCGGTCGCCGAAGCGCATGAAGCCGAAGAAGGTCGCGGCTGCCGTCAGGCTCCAGACGAGCACCTGCAGCAGGTTCTGCTGCATCGGGTCGTGGAGGCCTGCGGCGTCGTACACGCGCGGCTGGAAGATGCCGGCCTGGCCCGCGACGGTGTTCCACAGGCCGTAGACGCCGATGAGGAAGGCGAGGGCGCCCCAGTTCTTCGGCTCCTTGAGCAGGCCGACGATGCCGGAGAAGAACGACGGCCGCTCGCCCGCGACCAGCGCTGCCTCGCGCTGGCTCTTCCACCGGCGCGACTCGGGGAGTCCGCGGCGCACCCACCACGTCACGGCGGCGATGACGAAGAGGTGGAAGAAGATCAGGCGCGAGCCGAGCAGGCCGAGCGGGCCGACGATGACCGCGAGCAGGAACCCGACGGCCGGGCCGATCGACCAGGCGAGCTGCGCCGTGCCCACGTGCGCGGCACGGTGCTCATTGGGCGCCTCCTCGGCGATGTAGGTCCACGAGGCGGGAACGCCCGCGCCGACCGCGATGCCCATGAGGATGACGCCGACGAGCAGGATCGCGAGATTCGGCGCGAATGTCACGGCGAGAGCGCCGAGCATGAACACGATCAGGTCATAGGTGTAGATGAACTTCCGGCCCAGGCGGTCGCACAGGGGACCGCCGATCGCGGCACCGATCGCGGCGCCGAAGGCGTTGGCCGACAGGGCGGCCACGATGCCGACGACGCCGTCGTCGAAGCCGAAGGCCTCCTGCCACAGCGTCAGGCTCGTGGCGAGCGCGATGATCGCGCCGGCCTCGATGTAGTTCGACATGGCGACGGCGATCGTCGCCTTCCAGGCGCTCAGCGGGCGTCGGGTGCGGGTCGTGCTCATGCGCCCCACCCGGCCTGGGTGCCGCCGACGCGGTCGGCTTCGATCTTCTGCTGGTAGCCGGATGCCGCGTACGCGGCCATCGGGTCGGCGGGAAGTCCCCGCGACTCGCGCCACTCGGCCAGGGCCGGGCGGACGTCGGTGTAGAACGCGTCCATGAACACCGCCTGCGCCCCGAGCACGTCGTTCGCGGTGCGGGCGGCGGCGAGGGCGTCGGCGTCGATGAGCAGTGCGCGGGCCGTCATCTCCTGGACGTTGAGCACCGAGCGGATCTGCCCGGGGATCTTCGCCTCGATGTTGTGGCACTGGTCGAGCATGAAGACCACGTCGGGGTTGTCGAAGCCGCCGCCGCGCAGCACCTCGACGAGGATGCGGAACAGCTGGAACGGGTCGGCCGCACCCACGATGAGGTCGTCATCGGCGTAGAAGCGAGAGTTGAAGTCGAACGAGCCGAGCTTCCCGAGCCGTAGCAGCTGCATGACGATGAACTCGATGTTCGTGCCCGGGGCGTGGTGCCCGGTGTCGAGGCACACCATCGCGCGCTCGCCGAGCGCCGCGACCTGCACGTAGCTCGTCCCCCAGTCGGGCACATCGGTGTGGTAGAACGACGGCTCGAAGAACTTGTACTCCAGCACCAGGCGCTGCTCGCCCGACAGGCGGTCGTAGATCTGCTGCAGCGAGTCGGCCAGGCGGTCCTGGCGCGCGCGCATGTCGTTCTGCCCGGGGTAGTTCGACCCCTCGGCCAGCCAGATCTTCAGGTCGCGGGAGCCCGTGGCATCCATGACGTCGATGCACTCGAGGTGGTGGTCGATGGCCTTGCGGCGGATCGCGTCATCCTCGTGGGTCAGCGCCCCGAACTTGTAGTCCTCGTCCTGGAACGTGTTCGAGTTGATCGTGCCGAGCGCGACCCCGAGGTCTTCGGCGTGGCGGCGCAGGGCACCGAAGTCGTCGACTCTGTCCCACGGGATGTGCAGCGCGACGGCGGGCGCGAGCCCGGTGAGGCGGTTCACCTCGGCGGCATCCGCGATCTTCTCGAACGGATCACGCGGGGTGCCGGCGGTGGGGAACACGCGGAACCGGGTGCCGGAGTTGCCGAACGCCCAGCTGGGCAGCTCGATGCCCTGGCGCTCGAGCAGGGCGAAGTGGTCGGGGGAGAGGGTGCTCACGATGCGTCGTCGCTTTCGTCGGGGGTTTCGGTGGATGTCGTCGCGGCCGTGCCGGTGAGGGCCCCGGCGGTGGTCGCCGCCGCGAGTTGGTCGTGCAGGTTGAAGACCTCGGTCAGGGGCGTGGCGGCCTGGTCGGGGCGGCCCTCCAGCCCGACGAAGAAGCGCGCCATCTCGGCTTCCCAGCGGGCGGCGACGGGCGATGCGGCGAGGTAGGCCTGAGCCGCGGCATCGTCGTCGACCTCGTAGTAGCCGATCAGCCGCCCGCCCTCGCCGAGGAACAGCGAGTAGTTGCGGCGGCCGGATGCCGCGATCTCCGCCAGCATCTCGGGCCAGACAGGGGTGTGCCGGGCGATGTACTCATCGAGCAGGTCCGGATGGATCTGCAGCGAGAAGCAGACCCGGTGGGCAGATGCACTCGTCATCGAGGCTCCTTGGTGAGCGGTTGTGAATCGTTTCACGAGCGTAGCGGGTTGTACACGGGAGCACAAACGGCAAGCGCTTACCCACATCCTGCCGTTGCCGTCGCGCTCGCGCTACGGTGGTGTGCATGGCAGTGAGCGTGCGGGATGTCGCGGTCGCGGCATCCGTTTCGGTGGGGACCGTCTCGAACGTCCTCAACAATCCGACGCGCGTGTCGCCGGAGATGGTCGCGCGCGTGCAGCAGGCCATCGCCGACCTCGGGTTCGTGCGCAACGATGCGGCGCGGCAGCTGCGGGCCGGGCGGAGCCGATCGATCGGTCTCGTGGTGCTCGACATCGGCAACCCGTTCTTCGCGGAGGTCGCGCGGGGCGCGGAGGAGCGTGCGGCCGAGAGCGGCATGGCCGTGCTGCTCAGCACGAGCGACGAGAAGCCCGAGCGCGAGTCGGCGTACCTCGACCTCTTCCGCGAGCAGCGCGTCAACGGCGTGCTCGTGACTCCCGCGAGCGACGACCTCGAACGGCTGCGCGGGCTGCAGGCGGCGGGTGTGCCCGTCGTCCTCGTCGACCGCGAGATACCCGACGACGTCTTCGCCTCGGTCTCGGTCGACGACGTCGAGGGCGGGTACCTCGCCGTGTCGCACCTCTTGGCGCGCGGGCGCCGGCGTATCGCGTTCGTCCGCGGGCCGGTGTCGATCCGTCAGGTCGCCGACCGTCTCGAGGGTGCGCGGCGCGCGGTGGCCGAGGTCGCCGGCGCGCGCCTGGAGGAGATCGCCGTACCCGCCCTGTCGGTGCTGCACGGCCGCGCCGCGGGCGAGAGTCTGCGTGAGCGACGCGGGGAAGACCGCGTCGACGCGGTGTTCGCGGCGAACGACCTGCTCGCCGTCGGGGTGCTGCAGGCCTTCGCGGTGCTCGGGCAGCTACGCGTACCCGAGGAGGTCGCCCTCATCGGCTACGACGACATCGACTTCGCGTCGGCCACCGTCGTGCCGCTCAGCTCGATCCGCCAGCCCGCGCACGAGATCGGATACCGCGCCGTCGACCTCCTGTTGCGCGGCCTCGACGATCCCAGCGGCGAGCACGAGCGCCGCGTGCGCTTCCGTCCCGAGCTCGTCGTCCGCGACTCGACCGGCTGAGCCCTCGGTTCCGCTCTTGACCAGCGGTGAGAGTGCAGATCTGCACGGTGCTGGGTCGCCGTGACCGTGCATTCGCGCGTCCTCGGTGCGAGGCGGGGCGGGGCGGGGCGAGGGGGGTCAGAGGGGGGACCAGGTGGTGGGGGAGAGAAGGGTGGGGGAGGGAAGGGTGGGGTGGGAGCGGGGGGTGGTCACCGTGAGCGTGCGGGGGCGGGTGTCGAGGTTGGCCGCCAGCACCGTGATCTCACCGCGATGCTCGGCGCCGATGGCCCAGACGAGGCCGTCGGGGCTCGCGCCCGACAGCAGCTCGGAGCCCGCGAGCCCGGCAAGGGCCGCGATCGCCTCAGCGACCGGCAGCGCCGTGCCATCGGCATCGACGATTCCGCGCGGACCCCACGACTCGAAGAACGTCAGGCTCGCGACACCGGGAACGGCGAGAGCCGCGGCACTCGCGATCGTCCACGCCGCGAGCTCGGCCGCGCGCTGCCGCGGGTCGTCCGCATCGGTCAGGTGCGTGCCGTAGCCGGCCGACAGATCGGATGCCGCGGGGCGCGGCGGCGCCGTCGTGGCGACGTCGTTGAAGTGCGGCCGCAGGGTCACGGGGCCGACGTGCACCGGCACCCCGCCGCCGATCTCGACCGCCTGCGTCGCGACCAGGCGCTGCATCGCGAGCGACTCGACGAGCTGCTCGGTGTCGCGGCTGTGGAAGAGCGGGGTCACGCTGAACGTCAGGCCTGCGAGATCCCGCGGCAGGCGGTGCTGCTCGCGGTTGAGCTCGGTGAAGTGCGAGCGGACGCCGCCGACGACGGGCACGGCGAGGCCCGAGCGTTCCAGCGCGCCTCGGAGCAGCGCGACGGCCGCCTCATCCGACACGTGCCGAGCAGCTCCGGAGGGCTGGAACGCCGCCACCCGGGTCACACGATGACGACCGAGCGCAGCAACCGCGCCGGAGAGCGCCGCGGCGATCGCGGCATCCGCGTCATTCGACACCCCCGCCTCGGCGGGCAGCACGAGCCGGACGTCGAGGGGAGGGCCTTCGGATGCCGCGCGCTCGAGCGCCGCCGGCCACCCCGGCCACGCCAGGTCGAGCTCGACGAGCGTGCTCGCCGCGCCGCCGGTCCCGATGCGAGCAGGCGCAGGCGCGGGGTCGGGCGCGGTCGACGCGCTCAGCCCGATCGCGGGGAAGACCCCGGCACGCCGCAGCTCGATCACGGCGTCGGCCGCGGCATCCCCGATAACGTCGCCCTCGGCGGCGACCCCGACCGGCACGGCACCCCGCGTCGGCGCGGCCTCAGCCGTGACGGTGATCTGCTGCCGCACGCGCTCGCCCGCCGCGACCGGGTACGGGAACGGCAGGGCGAGCGGCCGGCTGTAGACCTTGAACGAGGCGTCGGTCCAGTTGCGCTGGTCCTCCATCTCGAACACATCGCCGTCGAACGCGAGCCCGACATCGACGCCGCCGTCACGCCACCGCAGGGCCGCGATGTCGAGCACCGGCTGGTGGGGGCTGATGGCGACCGGAAGCGCCGTCTGCGACACCCCGCCCGTGCTGTGGGTCACCGAAAGCCCGGCCCCGGCCGCCGAGGGCGGGATGAGGGCGACGAGGCCGGTGCGGTTCGTCTCGATGCCCGTCGCCGCCTCGAGGTCGCACAGCACCCGCAGGCTCTCGCCGCGGACCTCGGCGCGGATGACGCCGCTCAGCGGCATCCGCTCGTCACCGGTCCGCACGTGCAGCATCAGGCTGGTCTCGCCGGCGGTGACACGGTCGACGACGAGGTCGACCGTGTTCCAGTCGCGGTCGCGGACGACGGCCCGGATGCTGCGCAGCACCCGGCGGCCGTCCCATCGGATGTCGGCGAACTCGTCGCCGCGCAGCTCGAACTCCCATGCCCCGACCCGTCGCCGGTCCGCCTCGTCGCGCCCCCACATCGTCGGCATCCTCAGAGGGTCGTCATGCCGCCGTCGACCGAGAACGTCGCCCCCGTCGCGAACGAGCCCTCGTCGCTCGCGAGGTACACCATGATGCCGGTGACATCGGCGGGGGTGCCCGCCCGGCCCACCGGGATGCGCGAGACGATCGCCGCCCGCGACTCGGGGTCGTCGCTGATGGCCGACACCAGCGGTGTCTCGGTGTACGCCGGTTGCACGGTGTTCACCCGGATGCCGCGATCGGCATACGCCGCGGCGACGGTGCGGCCCAGCCCGTGCACGCCGGCCTTCGACGCGCTGTAGGCGGTGAACGCCCACCCCTCGCCGTTGACGGCGGTCGGGCTGCCGGTCAGGATGATCGACCCGCCGCCGCGCGACACCAGCGCCCGCACCGCGTACTTCACCGTCAGGAAGGTCCCGGTGAGGTTGATGTCGATCGTCCGCCGCCACACGTCGAGGTCGAGGTCGGCGGCGGGTGCGTCCTGTCCGAAGAGCTGCACGCCGGCGTTCGCGACGACGACGTCGGGCGTCCAGCCAGCCGCCTCGAGCTCGGCGAAGGCCGCCGCGACGGCGGTCTCGTCGGAGATGTCCATCGTCACGGCGCGCGCGAGCGGCCCGAGCGCGGCCGCGGCGTCGCCGACCGCCGGCCCGTTGCGGTCGGCGAGCACGACCCGCGCCCCCTCGGCGACGAAGCGCCCGGCGACGGCGTGTCCGATGCCCATCGCAGCGCCGGTCACGAGCGCCGTCTTGCCCTGCAGTCTCGTCATCGTCGTCGTCCTCAGCGCTCGATGTGGTCCAGGTGCAGCATCCGGGCGAGGTTCTTGTCGAGCTCGTCGTCGCGGAAGATCTTCTTCCAGTCGTCCTTGATGATGCTCTCGCGACCGTAGTCCATCGCGATCAGGCACGCATCGCTGAACGGGTTGTCGCCGCGCAGGCCGTTCGCGAGGGCGACCTGCGTGTGGCCGTACAGGATGCTGCGGGCCGCGGCCTCGGGCACGCCCATCGTGTGGATCGCCTCGTCGAGCGCCTCGTTCAGGAGCGAGCCGATCATGCAGGCGACGGTCTCGACGAGGGTCGGCTCGAGCTGGGCGAGCTGCTTGATCGTCACCCAGTGCACGTCGATGACGGGGGCGTAGATCGCGCGCACGGTCTCTTCGACGATGCGCTTCTTGCCGGGGTCGTCCGACTCGATCGCGGCGATCGCGTCCTGTGGGGCGGCGATGCCGCCGAACGTGTCGGCCCACTCCTCCTTCGTGGTCCGCTCGAGGAAGACCGACGGGTGGCACGGGTGCGCGACGGCCTGGATGACGTCGTCGCGCGTCGTGAGCAGGCCCGCGTAGGCGGCGGCCGGGTCGAGCGTCAGCACGATGGCGCCCGGCTTCAGCTGCGGGACGAGATCGGCGGTCACCGGTCCCAGCGCGAGGTCGGGCACGGCGAGCACGACGATGTCGGCGTCGGCGACCGCGGCGGCGGCATCCGTCAGCTCGCGTCCGGCGGCGATCGTGCGCTCGCGCCCGGCCGGGGAGTTCTCGACGTAGAAGACGGTGTGGTCGGTCTTGACGAGGTTGTTGGACACGCGCATGCCCATCTTCCCGCCCGCTCCGACGACGGCGATCGTGTGGCTCATCAGGTGCTCCTCAGGTATTCCAGGGTGGCGCGGGTCCAATCCCGCTCGGTTCGGACAGTGGTCTCGGCATCGCCCTGCCAGGGCAGCCAGTGCTCGACGATCTCGTTGACCTCGCGCCCGCCTACCCCGCGCTCGCGCGGCCTGACGGTCTCGAGCAGATGGGGGTAGTCGTGCAGGCCCTCGCCCATGCGGGTTCCGGTGAAGGTGAATCCCACCCATCCGGGCTGCCGGGCGAAGGCGAAGTCCTTGACGTGGATGTTCGTGACATACGGCGCGGCGAGCTCGACGGTCTCGCGCGGCAGCTCCAGGCGCGCGACGACGTTGGCCGGGTCGAGGCACACGCCGAGGGCGGGGCTGTCGATGGCCGCGATGAGCCGCGCGAGATCTGCGGTCGACACCTGCTCGTAGGTCTCGAGCGCGAGAGAGACCCCGGCTGCCTCGTACGCGGGCAGGATGCCGCGCAGCCACGCCTCGGCCTCGGCCAGCGTCGGGCGGGAGTCGGGGGCGTAGATCATGCTGCGGACGAGCCGCGCGTCGAAGACCGCAGCGAGCTCGAGGAAGCGGGTGAGCCGCTCGGGGGTGACCCCCTTCGTGCCGACCTCGATGGCCAGGCCGAGGTCGCGGGCCGCGGCGGCCGCATCGCGCAGCTCGATGTCGTCCATGACCTCGAGCGGGGCGTAGTCGCAGATCTGGAACAGGTCGACGCCGAGCTCGCGGGTGCGCTCGAACGCGCCGACGAGCGACAGGGGACGCGGGGCACGATCCGAGTGCTCCCACAAAAAGGCATAGGTGCCGAGGCCGATCACGGGGTCGCTCCGTTCTGCGTGCTGCGGGATGCCGCGAGCTCGGCGGCTTCGTCGATGACGCGGCCGAAGGCGGCGGCGTCGTGCGCGAAGCGCCCGAGGAAGAGGCCGTCGACGGCACCCTCGAGCCGCGCGAGCAGACCGGGGCCGGCCGAGCCGCCGTAGATGACGCTGGATCCGACGCGCGCGGGGTCTGCGTCGAGGGCTGCCCGGAGCGCGCGGCTCACGGCGACGATGTGCGCTGTCGGCGCGGGCTCGGGGGCACCGATGGCCCAAACCGGCTCGTACGCCACGACGACCCGGCCCGAGGGAGCGCCCGCGAGGTCGGCGCGGAGCTGGGCGACGGTCGTGCGCGCCGCGGTCTCGGCATCCGTCCGACCCGACTCTCCGATGCACAGCACCGGGGTGACGCCGTGTCGCAGGGCCGCCGCCGCTTTGGCCGCCGTGATCTCGTCGGTCTCGCCGAAGAGGCGCCGGCGTTCGGCATGGCCGATCTCGGCGAAAGCACCGCCCGACTCCGCGACCTCCACTGCGGTGATCTCGCCGGTGTAGGGGCCGGGTTCGTACGCCGAGACGTCCTGGACCCCGACGCGGATGCCGGCGGGGGCGAGGTAGTCGCGCGCGTCGTCGAACTGCAGGTAGGTGGGGATGACGAAGACCTCGACGGCGCCGTTGCGCACGGCCTCATGGGCGCCCACGACCGCGGCGACCTCGCCGAACCACACACGGGCGGCGCGTCGGCCGAAGTACGCCTTGAGGCTCACCCCGACGGTCACGGGCGTCATCAGCAGGATCCGGTGCTCTCGTACCGGTCGATGACGGCTACCTTCTCGGCTGAGGCGGAGGAGGTGTCGAAGCGGTAGGTCAGCCACTCGCGGACGAGGCGGCGCGCGAGCTCGATGCCCACGACCCGCTGGCCCATCGTCAGCACCTGCGCGTTGTTGGAGAGCACCGCGCGCTCGACCGAGAACGAGTCGTGCGCCGTGACGGCGCGGATGCCGGCGACCTTGTTGGCTGCGATCGCGACGCCGAGCCCGGTGCCGCAGATCAGCAGGGCGCGGTCGGCCTCGCCGCGTGCGACCCGCTCGGCGGCCTCGATCGCGACGGTCGGGTAGGGGGTGTGGCCGTCGGCGCCGACGCCGACGTCGACGACCGACGCGACGCCGTCGCTGGACTCGAGGTCGCGCTTGAGCACCTCCTTGTAGTCGAAGCCGGCGTCGTCGCAGCCGATGACGATGCGGAGCGGTTCGGTCATGACGGGGTCCTCTCGTGGTGGGTGAGCACGTCGCCGACGGCGGTGACGATGAGCGCGAGCGAGTGCGCGCCCGGGTCGGGTGTGCCGACGCTGTGCTGGCCGTGGGTGCGCGCCCGGCCCATGCGGGGGAGCAGAGCGGCGGTCGCGGCAGCGGCGGCCGACGCGGCGGATGCCGCCGAGCGCCAGGCCTCGGCGAGCGTCGCGCCGCCCGCGACCGCGGCCGTGAGCTCGGCGCTGAAGGGCACGAGGGCGTCGACCATCGTCTTGTCGCCGAGCTCGGCCTTGCCGTACGACATCACCCCGCGGGTCGCGGCGGCGACACCGTTCGCGGCGGCCGCGGCATCCGGTCGCCCCGTGTCGCCGAGCGCGCCCGCGACCGAGGTGAGGATGACGCCCCACAGGGCCCCGGACGTGCCGCCGGCGCGGTCGGACCAGGCATCGGCGGCGCGGGCGAGCGTCGTGGCGGCGCCGGCCCCGGCGGCCGCGCTCTCGTGGGCGGCAGCACGCGCGGCGTGCGAGCCGCGCTGCATCCCGATGCCGTGGTCGCCGTCGCCGGCGATCGCGTCCATTCGTCCCAGGTCGTCGACGTGCGTGTCGACGGCCCCGGCGGCGGCGTCGACCACCTCGACGATCAGGCGGGCGACGGACTGCGATTCGCTGTCGCCGGGGACGATCGCGGTGGCGGTGTCCCCGGTGTCGGCATCGGCGGCCGTCGCCGTGGAGCGACCCGAGGCCTCGGGCGCGACGGAACCGCGGCGGTATGCCGGGGTGTCGACGGGGGTCTCCCACAGTTCGGCGAGCTCGTCGTCGAGCCAGAACAGCGTGAGCGAGGTGCCCGCCATGTCGAAGCTCGTGCAGTATTCGCCCACGTGCGGGTCGATGATCTCGAGGCCCGCTTCGGCGAGCAGCTGGGCGATGCGCCGGTAGACGACGAACATCTCCTCGTGCTTGAGCGAGCCCAGGCCGTTGAGGAGGGGCACGACGCGCCCGTCCGCGCCGTCGGGGCGTTCGGCGAGCAGCCTCGACACGAGCAGCTCGGCCAGCCCGTCGGCGGTCGGCACCGCGGCCTCGTCGATGCCCGGCTCGCCGTGGATGCCCAGCCCGATCGCCATGCGCCCCTCGGCAACGCTGAACAGCGGCGCGGGGGCGCCGGGAAGCGTGCATCCCGAGAACGCGACGCCGAACGAGCGCGTCCGGTCGTTCGCGAGGCGCGCCACCCGCGCGACGCCCGCGAGGTCGTAACCGGCGGATGCCGCACCCGCGGCCGAACGGAAGACCGTGAGGTCTCCCGCGATGCCGCGCCGCCGGTGGGTCTCGTCGGCCGATGCGCTGGCGATGTCGTCGGTGACGGCGACCGTCTCGCACGCGATGCCTTCGGCGCGCAGCCGCTCCTGCGCCGCGTCGAAGTTCAGCACGTCGCCGGCGTAGTTGCCGTACGAGAACAGCACGCCGCCGCCGCCGTGGGCGGCGCGGGCGACGGCATGGATCTGCTGCGTCGAGGGCGAGGCGAAGAGGTTGCCCATCGCGGCGCCGTCGGCCAGGCCCGCCCCCACGAGCCCGCCGAAGGCCGGGTAGTGCCCCGACCCGCCGCCGACGACGACGGCCACCCGGCCCTCGGGGGCGGGGCTCGTGCGGACCACGCCGCCCGGGACGCGCCGGACGTAGCGCGCGTTGGCCGCGACGAAGCCGTCGATCATCTCGTCGGCGAAGTCGGCCGGGTCGTTCCACAGGCGGGTCATCGTGTCGCGGGCCCGTTCTGCGTCGCGGAGACCGTCTCGCCTGTGTGCGGGACGGCCGCGGGAGCCATCCGGTCGCCGCGAGCGAGCAGCACCATCAGCACGGCCGAGACGAGCATCATCACGCCGACGATGATCATCGGCACCTCGTAGCCCCCGGTCCAGTCGCGGACGGCGCCGGTGATGTAGGGCGCGCTGAACCCGGCGAGGTTTCCGACGGTGTTGATCAGGGCGACACCGGCGGCGGCCGCGGCTCCCGTGAGGAAGCGGGTGGGCAGGGTCCAGAAGTTCGGCAGGGCGGCGAAGATCGCGCACGCGGTGACCGTGATGACGGCGATCGTCGCGGCGGGCGAGCCGGCGAAGAGCGCGAGCGGGATCGACACGGCGCCGGCCACCGCGGGCACCGCGATGTGCCAGGTCTTCATGCCGCGGCGGTGGGCGTCTCGCGACCACAGGACCATGACGATCGCGGCGGGCAGGTACGGGATCGCGGTGATCAGGCCCTTCTGGAAGACGTCGAAGGTCTGGCCGGTCTGCTCCTGGAAGCCCTCGATGATCGTCGGGAGGAAGAACGCGAGGGCGTAGAGGCCGTAGATGAAGCCGAAGTAGATGAACGACAGGGCCCACACGCGTCCGCTCCCGAAGGCGAACCGTGCCGAGACGTGCTTCTCGCGCGCCTCGGTCGCCGACCGCTCGGCCGCGAGAGCTCCGGTGAGCCAGGTCTTCTCGTCGGGCGTCAGCCACGCGGCATCCGCGGGGGAGTCCTTCAGGTAGAACCAGGCCACGACGCCGACGATGACCGCGGGGATCGCGACGCCGAGGAACATGAACCGCCATCCCTCGAGCCCGAAGAAGACGCCGTGCTGCTGGATGAGAGCTCCGGCCAGCGGGGCGCCGATCACGGTGGTCAGCGGCTGTGCCAGGTAGAAGAGCATGAGGATGCGGCCGCGGTAGCGCGAGGGCACCCAGAGGCTGAGGAACAGGATCGCTCCGGGGAAGAACCCGGCCTCGGCGACGCCGAGCAGGAAGCGCAAGACGACGAGCTGCTCGAAGTTCTGCACCCACGTGAAGAGCACCGCGACGATGCCCCAGCTGACCATGATGCGCGCGAGCCACTTGCGGGCGCCGAACCGGTGCAGGGCGAGGTTGGAGGGCACCTCGAGCAGGATGTAGCCGATGAAGAACACCCCCGAGGCGAACCCGAACTGCGCGGCGCTCAGCGCGAGGTCGTCGTTCATGCCGTTCGGGGCGGCGAAGCCGATCGCGGTGCGGTCGAGGTAGTTGATGAAGAACATCAACGCCACGAACGGCACGAGGCGGATCGCGACCTTGCGGATCGCGGAACGGGCTACGGGGGATTCCGTTTCGGAAGAGGTGTCCACGCTGACTTCCCATCGTCGGTTGCGCGATGGGTTGCCTCATCGCTCGGCTAGTTTGGCAAACCGGTTGACCAATTGCAACCCGAGGCGCGCCGGGTAGGTTTGTCGTCATGCCCGCCTATCGCTCCGACGGATCGCCCGACCTCGCGGCATCCCTCGCGGCGCTCCCGGCGCGCACTCCCGTCTCGGAGGTGGCTCGCCGCCTGCTCGACCTGTTCACGTCGGGCGATGTCGCCCCGGGAACGCGGCTGCCTCCGGAGCGACAGCTCGCCGCGACGCTCGAGGTCGGCCGGTCGGCCGTGCGCGAGGCGCTCGCCGCCCTCGAGATCCTCGGCATCGTCGACGTGCGCCCCGGCTCGGGCACCTACCTGCGCGGCGCGGCGAGCGAGCTGCTGCCGCAGACGCTGCGGTGGGGGCTGCTCATCGGCGAGCGGAACACGCACGAGCTCATCGAGCTGCGCTCGGGGCTCGAGATCTACGTCGCCCGCCTCGCCGCGGCGGCGGACGGTTCGGGCGACCTCGAGTCTCACGTCGAGCGGATGCGGTCGACGCTCGCCGACCTCGGCGCGTTCGCCCGCGCCGACCTGGCGTTCCACCACGAGCTCGCCCGCATCGCCGGCAACGCGATGCTCATCGATCTGCTGCACGTCGTGCGGTCGCTGCTGCAGGTCTACGCCGACCGTGCGGTGCACGACGACGAGCAGGCCCGACGCGCCCTCGCCGAGCACGAGGAGATCGCCCGGGCCGTCGCCGCCGGCGACGAGGACGCCGCAGCCTCGGCCATGGCGGCCCACATGGCCACCGCCGCCCGCCGCATCGCCCCCTGACCGCCCGCGGGCCCGGGGTCAGTCGGACAGGCGGGTGAGGCGGACGGCCATGTACGGGCGGCCGGGAAGCTCGACACGCAGCTGGCCGCGATGCTCGCCGGGAACGTGCTCGACGGTCATGTTCCAGGTGTCGATGACCTCGACCCGCCACGCCCCTTCGTCGAGGATGACGTTGCGGAACCGCGGGCGGTTGAACCCGAAGTAGCCGATCTTCACGGCGCCCGCGACGCCGCCCCACGGCACGTCCCAGTCGCTCGGCAGGGGATCCCACACCCCGGTCGGCGACTCGGACTGGAGGCGCTCGAGGAACGCGATGCGCTCGGGAGACGAGCCATGCAGCTCGCCGCCCTTCGACCACCAGAGGATCTCGTCATCGCGGCCGTGCGCGGGCGGGTAGTAGGTCTCGCCGTGGCCGACGTAGCCGCCGCGCACCGCGCCCTCCCAGAATCGGCGGGTCATCTCCTCGCCGGTGATGTTGCCCCAGCCCTGGTCGATGTCGCCCTCGTAGGCGCACTCGTCGATGACGACGGGCTTCCCCCACTGCTCGCGCCACTGGTCGGTGTTCTCGGCGGTGCGGTACACGTCGACCCGCTGGATGCTCACGTGCGTGATCCAGGGCTTGTCGTAGTCGTAGACCGGCCGGCAGTTGTGGATGGAGTTGAGATGACCGAACGCGTCTTCCTCGCCCACGACGGCCGCGAGCCGCTCCCAGTCGTCGAGATCCTTCGACCACAGCAGGTCGTACTCGTTGGCCATCGACCACCACACGTTCGCGTACCCCGACAGGCGGCGCACGACATAGCGCAGGTACCGCTCATCGACGGCGGGACCGAGGTCGGCGAAGCCCCACCGGTCGTAGGCGTGGAAGAGGATGACGTCGGCCTCGATGCCGAGCTCGCCGAGCTGCGCGATCCGCTTCTCGAGCCGGCGGAAGTGCGCGGGATCGAAGCGCTCGAGATCGAACCCGTCGGCGAGGCTGCCGGCGAAGGGGAAGTCGGCCGGCTCGTCGCTGTTGTACAGGTACGACTTCGGGAAGACGCACATGCGGAGCTTCGCGAAGGATGCCGCAGCGAGGGTCGACAGCGTCTGCTCCTGCAGCTCGTCGGGCTGGTGCGTCCAGGCGTACGCCGTCGTCCCGAGCGGACGGTGCCGCGTGCCGTCGGCGTGCCGGAAGTGGAAGCCGTCGACGCGAACCGGACCGTGCGAGCCGGCCCGCGCCGCGCCGACCTCGAGGCCGCCCGTGATGCCGTCGAGCGAGCGCGCCGTCGACCGGGTGCGGAACCTCCAGGTCCCGACCGTGTCGGCCAGGGCACGGATGACGTAGACGCCGTCGCCGTCGTAGAAGCCGCCGACCCGCACCTCGGCCCCGTCCCTCTCGAAGACCGCGTCGAGCTCGACGTCGACGAAGGGGTTGCCGTGCGCCGGCCCCGTCAGCCGGATCTCGATCGGGTCCCACAGGGCTGCGCTCGCCGGTACGTCGATCGACGCCGACCCGCGCGCGACGTCGTCGCCCTCGTACGCGGGGTCGGGCTCGACCGCCGGCGCGTAGGGCGGGCGGGGCGCTCCGCTGCCGACCTCGGCGAGAGCCGCGAAGAAGCGCTCGCGCTCGGCGAGGTCCTCGAGCGCCGGCACGATCGCGACGAGCTGGCCGAGACGACCGCCCCGGAACTGGGTCGCCATCGGCGAGGCGGCGACTCCGGGCATGTATCGCTCGAGGATGGCGCGTGCGGCGGGGTCGTCGAGGGCTTCGCCGAAGGTCGTGGCGCGGTCGAACATTCATGCCTCCTGGGCGGGAACGGGATCGGGAGGTTGGGGCAGGTCGGAGTGGGGCGCGGGTCAGCGCGCGGTGGCGTCGCGGATGGCGGAATCGACCGCCGCGAGGAGATCGGGCGGGCTGAACATGAGTACTGAGCTCACCGTCCGGCCCGCGCCCCAGCGGGTCTCGTCGCGCACGGCCGGCACCCGATCGGGGGCGTGGCGCTCGAGCGCACCGAGCAGCGCGTCGTACGCCCGCGGGTCGTCGATCACATCGGCGAGCGATGCGCTCAGGCCGTCGAGCGGGCGAGACTCCGACGGGGTTTCGGCCGGGAAGCGCCACTCGTGCGTTCCCGACCCGACCTCGGTGCTCAGCCCGGGCAGGTCGACGTCGGCGCGCGTGTTCGGCGGTACGGCGGCGGTGACCACGATCTCCCCGCCATCGCGGCGCCAGGCCACGCTCGCCTCGCCGTACGGCGTGAGGTGGCGCGCCGAGGCGTGGTCGAGCGAGCGCAGCGGGCGGGGAGCGATCCGGATCCGCCGATAGCCCGGGGCTGCCGGGGCGAGCCCCGCGACCGTGCGGTGCAGCCAGTCGGCGACCGCGCCGAGGGCGTAGTGGTTGAACGACGTCATCTCGCCCGGGTTCACGCTTCCGTCGGGCAGCAGCGAGTCCCAGCGTTCCCAGACGGTCGTCGCACCGCGCGTGACCGGGTACAGCCACGACGGGCACTCCGTCTGCGTGAGGAGGCGCTCCGCGGCATCCAGCCGCCCGCCCTCGGCGAGGGCGTCGGCGACGAGCGGTGTGCCGACGAACCCGGTGCCGATGCGGTAGCCGCCCTCGCGGACGAGGTCGGCCAGCCGGGTCGCGAGGGCCGCGCGCACCGGTGCGTCGACGACGAGGTCGAACTCGAGCGCCAGGGCGTAGGCGGTCGGGGCATCGCTGACCATCCGGCCGGCGGGGGTGACGTACTCCGCGACGAAGGCCTCCCGGCTGCGCTCCGCGAGCGCGCCGTAGTGAGCGGCATCCGCGTCGAACCCGAGCAGCGCGGCCGCGTCGGCGACCTGTCGCAGCGAGCGGGCGAAGTAGGCGCTCGCGACGATGTCGGAGTCGACCTTCGCCTGCCCCGGCTTGTCGGGGGGAGCGGCGGGGTCGAGCCAGTCGCCCAGCTGCATGCGTCCCGCCCACAGCCCGCTGTCTCCCGCATCGGCGGCCACCGCATCGACCCACGAGCGCATGCTCGCGTACTGCGCGGCGACGACGTCGCGGTCGCCGAAGCGCTCGTGCATCACGGTGGGCACGACCGTCGCGGCGTCGCCCCAGGCGGCGGGGCTCACCCCGAACGCCCCGAAGGCCGTGAGGGCGGCGGGGACGACGACGGGCACCGAGCCGCCGCTGCGGCGCTGCTCGTGAGCGAGGTCGCGCAGCCACGACGTCAGGAAGCCGGCGCAGTCGTAGAGGAAGGACGCCGTCGGCGCGAAGACCTGCAGGTCGCCGGTCCAGCCGAGGCGCTCGTCGCGCTGCGGGCAGTCGGTGGGGATCGAGAGGAAGTTGCCCCGCATCCCCCACACGACGTTCTCGTGCAGCCGGTCGATCAGCGGGTCGGACGAGGCGAACCATCCGGTGCGGGTCATGTCGGTGTGGAGGACCACGGCCTCGATGTCGGCGGGGTCGATGTCGGCACCGGTGATCTCGGCGTACCGGAACCCGTAGAAGGTGAAGCGCGACTCGAGCACGTCGTCGCCGCCCGAGAGATCGAACGTCGCCGTCGCCGCAGCGTTGCGGAGCGGACGCAGCGCGAGCTCGCCGTCCTCGAGCACCTCGGCGTGGCGGATGACGATGCGCTGACCGGTCCGGCCGCGCACGCGCAGCCGCAGCCTGCCGACGAGGTTCTGGCCGAAGTCGAGGATGCGCCCGCCCGAGGGCGTGGTGAGCACCTCGGCCACCGGGAGCGTCTGGGTGCGGCGTACCGGCGGAGCGATGCGCGCCTCGGGCGTCGGCACGTTCTCGTAACCGGGGCGAGCCGCCGCACCGACCCGCGCCGGCGAGAAGGCGGTCGCCGTGCGCGCGAGATCCTGGTGCTCGCCCGCGTAGATGCCGGACGCGACGACGGGCCCGTCGCCCGCGGCCTCCCATCCCGCGCCGGTCGCGGCGAGCGTCTCGACCGTGCCGTCGTCGTAGGTCATCCGCAGCTGCGCGAGGAACGAGGGCTGGTCGCCGTACAGGCGATCGGCGAACGCGAAGAAGCCGTACTTCTCGGTGTACCAGGCGCCCGCGAGGGTCGCTGACAGCTCGTTCTCGCCGTCGCGGACGAGATCGGTGACATCGACGGTCTCGTGCACGAGCCGATCGCGGTAGGCGGTCCAGCCCGGGGCGAGCACCTCGTCCGAGACGGCGACGCCGTTGATTTCGGGCTCGGCCGACCCCAGCGCCGTCCAGAACAGGATCGCGCGGGCGACGGGGCGGGCCGGTCGGAACCGGGTGCGGACGACGGCGGGCTGCGCCGGGCGCTCCGGGTCGGCCAGCCCGACGGGCTCGGCGACCCACTCGTCGTCGGCGAGGAAGGCCGCGGCGACGACGAGGTCGTCGCTCCACGGGGTCATCGTGCCCGAGGCGCCCTCGACCCGGATACGCACGCGCCTCGTCTCTCCGGGCGCGAGCGGGGCGAACGGCCACGGCACGAGCGCGCTCTCGTCGTGCTCGAGGGCGACCGGGCCCGAACCGTCGTCGATCTCAGCGCGTCGCTGCATCCAGTCGGACTCGTCCGTGCGGACGGTCCAGCTCAGCCGCGGTGTCGGGGTGGCGACGAACGCGGTGTCGTCGCGCAGCTCGGCACGCAGCGTCGCGATCGCGGCGCTCATGCGTCGCCCAGGATGCGGCCGAGCCGGGCGGCCAGCGCCACGGCGCGCGGATCGGCGCCGCCGGGCCAGGGGCCGCGGGCGATGGTCCAGGCGAAGGCCAGACCCGTCTCGGGGTCGACGCAGGCGAGCGCACCGGCGGCTCCGTCGTGCCCGAACGCACGCGGGCCGCCGAAGGCGAGCTGCTGCGAGGGCTTCTGGAAGACGATGGCGTGCGCGCGGTCGTGCTGGTGGAGCACTTCGTCGTAGCCGCGGACCTGCTGCTGGCCGATCGTGGCCACCGTGTCGGCGCCCAGCACCGGTGCGGCATCGCCCAGCCCCGTGACCATGGCCGCGAACAGGCGTGCCAGCCCGCGGGCCGACCCGGTACCGCTGCCGGCGGGATGGCCGTAGCGCCAGCTGCGCGGGGAGTTGGCGAGGTCGAGGCCGCCCGCCGGGGGAGCGAACACCCGCGGTCCGAGGGCGGAGGAGGGCCGTTCGGCGGTGTCGGAGACGGGCCGGATCATCGGCAGCACGTCGACTCGACGGTGCTCGAGTCCGGCGGGGAGCCCGAGATGGAAGTCGATCGCGTGCGGTGCGCGGATCTCGGTCTCGTAGAACTCGTGCAGCGTGCGGCCGGTCACGCGGTACACGAGCTCGTCGCCGAGGCTGCCGATCGTGATGGCGTGGTAGCCGAAGGCGCTGCCGGGGTGCCAGTACGGCGTCGCGTCGGCCAGCCGCGCGGCGGCGGCGTGGTGGTCGAGCAGCTCGTCCCACGTGAGGGGATCGTCGGTCTGGGGGAGGCCGGCCTGGTGCGACAGCAGCTGGCGGACGGTCACGGCCGCCTTGCCCTTCGCCGCGAACTCGGGCCAGTAGTGCGCGACGCGCTCGTCGAGGTCGATCTCGCCGCGTTCGACGAGCAGGCCGACCGAGAGGCCGATCGTGTTCTTGGTGACCGAGTACGGCACGATGACGGACTCGCCGCCGAGGTGCGGACCGCCCCACGCGTCGAGCACCGTGCGGCCGCGGTGGATCGCCGCGACCTGGAACGACAGGTCGGGATCGGCGGCGAGCATCCCCTCGAGCTCGGTCACCACCTCGGCGAGACGGTCATCGGCCTGCCCGTGCAGGATGCCGGTCAGCTCGGTGGTCGGCTCTGCGGTCGACTCGGTGGTCATGCGGAAACCTCCCACTCGGCGGTGAGCGGGAGCTCGGCCGCCGATGCTCCCGTGTGCAGGGTATACGTGCCGGGCTCGACGACCCAGGCGCCGTCCCAGTGGGCCAGGCGACGCGGGGCGACCGCGATGTCGACCGACACCGTCTGACCGGCCTCGGCGCGCGCGACGGCGAAGCCGACGAGCCACCGCACCGGCCGGTCGACGGCGGAGCCGGGCCGCTCGGCGTAGACCTGCACGACCTGCTTGCCGGCGCGATCACCGGTGTTGGTGAGCGTCACCGTGAGCGTGTCGCCGTGGCGCTGCGCGGCATCCCACCGCCAGGTCGTGTAGCCGAGTCCATGCCCGAACGCGAAGGCGGGCTCGACGTCGTCGCGCAGCCAGGCGCGGTAGCCGACGTGGATCCCCTCGGCATAGCGCAGGACGCCGTCCGACGGGGTCACCTCGGTGACGGGGACATCGGCCAGTGCGGCGGGCCAGGTCGTGGGGAGGCGACCGCCGGGCTCCGCGGCGCCGGTGAGGATGTCGGCGAGGGCGTGCCCGAACTCCTGGCCGCCGAAGTAGCCCTGCAGCACCGCCGCGACGTCGCCGGCCCACGGCAGCACGACGGGGGATCCCGCGTTGACGATGACGATCGTCGGGGTTCCCGTCGCGGCGACGGCCCGTACGAGGTCGTCCTGGCGGCCGGGGAGGTCGAGGTCGGTCCGGTCGTAGCCCTCGGACTCGACCTTGGAGTTCGTGCCCACGACGACGACCGCGACCTCGGCCGCCGCGGCGGCGTCGACCGCGCGGGCGATCAGCTCGTCGGGATCCGTGCGCTCGGGGGCGATGCCGAGGGTGGCGGAGAACGCGCCGGCGATGGCGCCGTCCCCCGCCCGCGCGAACTCCACCCGGAGGTCGACGGGCGTACCGGCCGTCACGGTGACCGGCACGGTGAGCGAGGGCGGGTTGAGGAACGCGGCGCCGAGGTCGGTGCCCGTCAGCACGGGGGCGTCGTCGAGGCGCAGCTCGCCGTCGACGAAGAGGCGGCCCGGGTTCGCCCCGGCGAAGCCGAGCTCGATCTCGCCGGACTCGGCCGGGGTGAGCCGCGTCTCGTAGACGATCGTCGCGCTCTCGCCGATCGGAGCGTCGCCGCCGAACCACACGAGGGCGGTCGAGCGGCGGTCCTCGGCGAAGATCTCCCCGCCGTCCGCATCGAGGAAGCTCACCCGCATCCCGGGCTGGCCGGTCACCGGGTTCGTCAGCTGCGACAGCGGCAGCTCGGCGACGCCCTCCTGCACGACGGCGCCGATCTCGAAGCGCATGTCGGCCCCGGGGAGGGCCTCGCGCAGCGCGTCGAGCGGCGACACCACCCGTTCGGGCACGACCGTCGCCGACCCGCCGCCCTGCGTCCGGGCGTCGCGGGCGTTCTGGCCGATGACCGCGACGCGGCGAAGCGGTGCGGCGTCGAGGGGCAGGACACCGTCGTTGCGCAGCAGCACCGTTCCGGCGACCGCTGCCTCGCGGGCGAACGCGATGCCGTCGACCGGCGCCGTCTCGCGCGGGGCGCTGTCGCCCAGGGCGCCGACCCGCTCGGCGAGCAGCAGGATGCGCAGCACCTTGCGGTCGAGGTCGGTCTCGTCGACGCGCCCGTCGCGCACGGCGGCGACGAGGTCGGCGTACGCCGGCGCCGGTCCCGGCATGGCGAGGTCCTGTGCCGCGGGCACGGCGCCGAGGGATCGCACCGCGGTCCAGTCGCTGATGACGACGCCGTCGAAGCCCCACTCGGTGTTCAGCGGCGTCTCGAGGAGGGCGTTCTCGGTCATCGTGACGCCGTCGACGGAGTTGTACGAGCTCATGAGGGCCCAGGCGCCGGCATCCGTGACCGTGCGTTCGAAGGGGGCGAGGTAGAGCTCGCGCAGGGTGCGCTCGTCCACCTGCACGTCGACGGTGAAGCGGTCGGTCTCGGAGTCGTTGGCCACGTAGTGCTTGGGCGTCGCGGCGACCCCGTTGTCCTGCAGGCCGCGCACGTAGGCGGCGCCGAGCTCGCCGGTGAGCTCGGGGTCCTCCGACAGACACTCGAAGTGCCGTCCGCCGAGCGGGGTGCGGTGCAGGTTGATGGTGGGTCCGAGCACGACGTCGACGCCCTTGCGGCGGGCCTCGGATGCCGAGGCGGCGCCGTAGCGGTAGGCGAGGTCGGCGTCCCACGATGCCGCCAGCGCGGAGCCCGAGGGCAGGTTCAGCGAGGGATCGCGTTCGTCCCAGCGGGGGCCGCGCACACCCGCGGGTCCGTCCGAGAGGGTCATCGCCCGCAGCCCGATCGCCGGCAGCGGCACCGTCGTCCAGAAGTCGGCGCCCTGGACGAGGGCGGCCTTGTCCTCGAGGGTGAGCTGGTCGAGCAGGGGACGGAGGTGGTCGGTGGACGCGGTCACGGGGACTCCAAGCGAGAGGGGGTGAGGGGGTGGATGCCGGGGCGCCGGAACGGGAGCCCCGGCATCCGTTCAGGCTGCGCCGCGCGCTGCCTCGGACGCGAGGAACGCGCGTCGGGCGGCGCGGCGCTCCTCCTGCCGGTCGGGGTCGGGCACGGGGGCCGCCATGAACAGGCGCTGCGTGTACGGGTGCTCCGGCCGGGAGGTGACCTGGTCGGCGTCGCCCGACTCGACGATCTCGCCGCGGTACATCACCGCGACGCGGTGGCTGACATGGCGGACGACGGCCAGGTCGTGCGTGACGAACAGGTAGGCCACGCCGGTGCGCTCCTGGATCTCGATGAACAGGTCGAGCACGCGCGCCTGCGTCGACAGGTCGAGGGCCGAGACCGGCTCGTCGCACACGATCAGGCGCGGACGCAGCGCGAGCGCGCGCGCGATCGCGACGCGCTGACGCTGGCCCCCCGAGAACTCGCGGGGGAGGCGACTGCGCGCATCGCCGGGCAGGCCGACCTGGTCGAGCAGCTCGCGCACCCGGTCGCGGGCCTCACGAGCGCCGACACCGGCCGCGGTGAGGGGCTCGGTCAGGATCTGCTCGATCGTCATCGACGGGTTCAGCGACGAGTACGGATCTTGGAAGACGACCTGGATGTCGGCGCTGAGGGGGCGCCGTTCGCGCCGGGTCAGGTGCGAGATGTCGCGGCCGTCGAAGACGATCGAGCCCTCGGTGACGGGTGCCAGGCCGAGCGCCGCGCGCCCGAGCGTGGTCTTGCCCGAGCCGGATTCGCCCACGAGGCCCACGGTCTCGCCCGGCAGGATGTCGAGCGAGACCCCCTTGAGGGCGCGGAACGGCTCGGCGCGGAATCCCTTGCCGGGGTACTCGACGACGAGGTCGGAGACCTCGAGCAGCGGAGCGGTCATGCGCTCGCTCCCTTCGTGACCAGCGCCGGGCGGGCGGGACCCTCGTCGAGGATCGCGTCCAGCAGCGCTCGGGTGTACGGATGACGTGCGTCGCGGAAGATCGAGCGCACCGGGCCCTGCTCGACGAAGCGGCCGTTCTGCATGACGGTGACGCGGTCGCACAGGTCGGCGACGACGCCGAAGTTGTGCGTCACGAGCAGCATCGCCATGTGTCGCTCGGCCTGCAGATCGCGGAGCAGATCGAGCACCTCGGCCTGCACCGTGACGTCGAGGGCCGTCGTCGGCTCGTCGGCGATGATCAGGTCGGGATCGGTCGAGACCGCGCCGGCGATCAGCACGCGCTGCGCCATGCCGCCCGAGACCTCGAACGGGTAGGCGTCGAAGGTCCGCTTCGGCTGCGGGATCCCGACGCGGGCGAGCAGGTCGAGCGAGCGCTCGGTCGCCTCCTTCTTCGACAGCCCGAGCGTCGCGCGCAGGGGCTCGACGAGCTGGCTGCCGATCGTGAAGGCGGGGTCGAGGTTGCTCATCGGCTCCTGCGGGATGTAGCCGATGCGCTTGCCGCGCACTCCCGCGTACACGCGGTCGGAGGCGTCGGCCAGCTCGATGCCCTCGTAGGTGATCGAGCCGCCGGTCACCCGGCCGCCGCGGGGGAGGAGCCCCAGCACGCCGAAGGCGGTCTGGGTCTTGCCCGAGCCGGATTCGCCGATCAGGCCGTGCACCTCGCCCCGGCGGATGTCGAGCGAGACGCCGTGCACCACCTCGATGTGCGAGCCGTCGGGCTGGTCGTAGCCGACGCGCAGGTCGCGGATCTCGAGCACGCGCTCGGTCGCCTTGCTGCGCGCGTCCTCGGGGTGGACGATGACGTCGGCGCCCTCGACGACGGGCAGCTCGTCGAGGTCTTCGATGGGCTCGCCGCCGCCGGTCGACACCGAGGTGGTGACGGCGGCGACCGAGCCGGTCGCGGTGGTCACCGCGCGGCGGCGCTTGCGCCGGACGGTGACGGTGCGCTCGAGCTCGTCGCGCATGACGTTGGCCAGGAGAGTGAGCGCGATGCAGGTCAGGGCGATCGCGAGCGAGGGCCAGATCATCAGGACGGGCGTCTTGTAGATGTTCTTGAAGCCGTCGGTCAGCATCGATCCCCACGTCGGGACGTTGACGTCGCCGAGGCCGAGGAACTCCAGGCCCGACTGGATCGCCAGGGCGATGCCGGAGATGATCGCGCCCTGGATGATGATGGGCGCCCGCACCACCGCGAGCACGTGGCGGCCGATGATGCGGCCGTCGCCGAGGCCCGAGACCCGGGCGGCATCCACGTACAGCTCGCCACGCACCGCCGTGACCGCCGCGTAGACGAGACGGAAGAAGGCGGGCGCCAGCAGGATGCCGAAGATCAGCATCGAGATCCATACCGACGGGCCGAGCACGGCGCGCGCCGCGAGCAGCACGACGATGCCCGGGAGGGCCATGTTCAGCTCGGTCACCCAGGTGGCGACGGTGTTGAACCAGCCCTGGTAGTAGCCGGCGATGAGTCCGCTGACGACGCCGAGCACGACGGCCACGACGACCGCGATGAGGGCGGCGGCGACGCTCGTCTGAGTGGCTGCCAGCAGGCGCGACAGCACGTCACGGCCGCTGCCGTCGGTGCCGAGGAGGTGCGCGGCGCTGGGCGGAGCGAGGATGCTGCGGATGTCGGCGAAGTTCGGATCCTGCGGCGCGATCGCGGGGCCGATGATCGCGACGAGGGCGACCAGCAGCAGGAACAGCGCCGACACGACCCCGAGGGGCTTCTTCAGCAGGCGGCGGAACAGACTCACCCGCACGGGGGCGATGGGGACGGCGGGAGGGACGTCGACGGCGGTCATGACAGTCTCACCTTCGGGTTCAGAGCGGCCTGGGCGAGGTCGATCAGGAGGTTCACGATGACGACGATGATCGCGAACGCGATCACGAGGCCCATGACGACGGGGACGTCGCCGAGGGTGGTGGAGCGGACGCTCAGCTGGCCCATGCCGGGGATCGCGAAGATCTGCTCGACGACGACCGCGCCGCCGAGAAGACCGACGAACTGCACGGCCAGGACGGCCAGCGCCGGGCCGCCCGCGTTGCGCAGGACGTGCTTGTAGATGACCGAGCGCATGCCGAGGCCCCGCGAGCGGAGCGTGCGGACGTAGTCGCGCGACATCGCGTCGATGACCGAGCCGCGGACCTGAGCGGCGACCGTCGCGATCGCGCCCAGCGAGAGGGCGACCACGGGCAGGGTCACCGAGGCGAGCCAGCCGGTTGGCGACGTGGTGATGGGCACGTAGCCGGTCGCCTTGAACCATCCGAGGTTGATGGCGAAGACGAGCACGAGGAGCAGGGCGATGAGGAAGCCCGGCACGGCGAAACCGACGAGCGAGAGGAACTGCACGGCCCCGTCGACGATGCCGCCGCGGCGTGCCGCCAGCACTCCGAGGACGACGGCGAGGACGGCGGAGACGATCGTGGCCCCCAGCACGAGCGAGAGCGTGACGGCGAGACGCCCGCTGACGCTCACCGAGACGAGCTCGCCGGTGAACCAGCTGCGTCCGAGGTTGCCGGTGAGGGCGGAGGCCACCCAGTCGCCGTACTGGACGAGCAGGGGGCGGTTCAGACCGAGCTCCTCGGTCTTCTTCGCGACGGTCTCGGCCGTCGCGTTCTCGCCGAGGATGCGGCGGGCGATGTCGCCGCCGCCGGCGTACAGCAGGACGAACGCGAGGAACGAGATCACCGCGATCAGCACGACGCCCGAGAGCAGGCGGCGCAGGATGAATGTGAGCATGATGCCTTCCCGAAGGTGGAGCCCTCGGACCGGGCGCAGACGAGCCGCCCGGTCCGAGGGAGTCTGATCAGTTCTTCGGCGAGAAGTCGAAGATCGACGGGTAGGCGTTGGTGGGCCAGAACTCGAGGTTCGTGTTCGCGTCGGTCGCGAACGTGCCCTGCACCCGGAAGAACGGCGCGAACCACGCCTGGTCGACGAGGTACTTGTTCAGGTCCTTGAGGGCCTGATCCGACTCCTCGGGGGTGCCGAACTGCACGGTCTTGATGTATCCGTCGACCGTCGGGTCCTGGTACTTGAACGGGTTGAACGTCGCGTCGGGGCCGACCATGAAGTTGATCAGCTGCCAGTCGGGGTTCTGCTCCAGCGCCATCCAGGTCGCGGGGTACTTCGGCGCGAGCATGTCGGTGATGAAGTTGCCGGTGCCGGGGTCGGTGTAGTTGACGGTGATCCCGATGTCGGACAGCTGCTGGGCGACGAGGTCGAAGGTGGTCTGGAAGGCCGGGGTCGACATCATGTTGAGCGTGAACCCGTCGGGGTAGCCCGCCTCGGCGAGGAGGTCCTTCGCGGCATCCGGGTCGTACGGGTAGGTGCTGTCGAGCGCCGCGTCGTACGCGACGGAGGTCTCGGGGAAGACCTGCTCCGTGACGGTGCCGTATCCGCTCTGCAGCGACGCCAGCAGCGCCTCGCGGTCGAAGGCCATGTTGATCGCCTGGCGGACCTTGACGTCGGCGAGCTCCGGGGCCATCGTGCCGGCCCGGTCGAGCAGCAGCAGGCCCTGGAAGTCGAGCTCGTTCGACTCGATCGTCCAGCCGGCGCCTTCGACCTCGGAGATCGTGTTGTTGTCGGCGATCTTCGCGCCGTTCGCCTCGCCGGCGCGGATCGCGTTGACGGTGGCGGTGACGTCTTCGAGGACGTTGATCGTGAGGTTGTCGTACTTGACGGCGTCCGCGTTCCAGTAGTCGGGGTTCGCGGTGTAGTTGTACGTGGTCCCGGTGACCGACGAAGCGGTGTCGAGGATGTACGCGCCCGAGCCGATGGGGTCGGTCGCGGAGTCGGGGTCGTCGAAGGTCGAGGGCGCCTGGATCAGGCCCGGGGCGATCGAGAGCAGGTTGATCAGCGAGGGGTCGGGCGCCTCCTGCGTGATCGTGACGGTCGTCGCGTCGACGGCGGCGAACTCCTTGCCGGCGAGCGTGGCCGCCTGCGGGGCGGTGCCGTCGCGGAAGTGCTCGAGGCTCGCGACGACCGCCGCGGCGTCGAGGTCGGTGCCGTCGGTGAACGTGACTCCCTCGCGCAGCGTCAGGGTCAGCACCGTGTTGTCGTCGTTGTACGACCACTCCGTGGCGAGCCAGGGCTGCGTCTCACCGGAGGAGTCCTTCGACAGGAGGGTGTCGAACACGGCCTGGAAGAAGGGGCTGCGGTTGCCCCATTCCGCGCCCTGGCCGATGTCGTAGCTCGTGGGAGCGGCGATCGCCGTGAGGGTGAGCCGGTCGGCGCGACCGCTGTCACCGCCGGATCCGTCGTCGGTCCCCGCGCACCCCGCCAAGGCGAGTGCGGCGACGACCGTGAGGGCTGCTGTGGCCTTCCATCGGAACATCTTTGGTCCTTTTCTCGGGAGAGGCGATACCCCGGTGGATCGCCCTGGCGCTGGACGCTAGCACCAAATCCGAGCGGTGACTAGATTTTTGAAACGAATTTCTACCGATCGCTAGGTTTTCGTTATCCGAGCGTGCAGACTGGCCTCCGTTCGCCGACGAGGGCGACGACGGACAGATGGACGATGATGACGACGACCGACACGACGGCGCCCGAGCGCCGTCGACGGCGAGGCACGTACGCGAAGACCGAGGCCACGCGCCAGGCGATCCTGGATGCCGCTCTCGAGGTGTTCTCGCAGTCCGGCTACCGCGCCGGATCACTCCGTGACATCGCGACGCGCGTGGGCATGAGCGAGGCCGGGCTGCTGCACCACTTCCGCAACAAGAGCGCCCTGCTCGAGGCCGTGCTCGAGGAGCGCGACGCTCGTGCCCGCGCACTGGTGCCCATCGAGTCGGAGGACGGTGCCGACGTCCTCCGCGGACTGATCGACCTCGCCTCGCACAACGCCTCGACCCCCGGCGTCGTCGAGCTCTACACGACGCTGTCGGCCGAGGCGACGGCATCCGATCATCCGGCGCACGGCTACTTCGTGCGGCGGTACGAGTACACCCGCGGCAACATCGAGCGGTCGTTCCGGACCCTGCGCGACGAGGGACGCCTCCGGCACGGGATGACGCCGCGTCGCGCGGCGATCATGGCCGTGGCCCTCATGGACGGCCTGCAGGTGCAGTGGCTGCTCGAGCGCGACGCGCTGGACATGGCCGCCGAGCTGCAGGCCATGTTCGCGAGCTTCGTCGACATCGACTGGTCACGCCGACCGCGAGACGAGGCGTCGTCGTGATCCGCGTCCCGCTGCACGACGGATGGACGGTCGGCCCCAAGCTCGGTCCGTTCGAGTCCGCAGACGACGAGCGAGGCCCCGTCGCCGTGACCCTGCCGCACGATGCGCTGCGCGATCTGCCTCGCTCGCCCGACGAAACGCAGGGCGTGCACACCGGATACACCCCCGGCGGCGTCTTCGAGTACGCGCGGTCGCTCGACGTGCCCGACGATTGGCGTTCGCGCACCGTCGTCCTCGAGTTCGAGGGCGTCTACCGCGACGCCGTCGTGTTCGTCAACGGCGCGTTCGCCGCGCACCAGGCGGGCGGCTACGCCGGCTTCTCGGTCGTGCTCGACCCGTTCCTCGAGTTCGGTGCCGTCAACCGCATCAGCGTCGAGGCGCGGGCGCATCGCGATTCGCGCTGGTACTCCGGGGCGGGGATCTACCGCCCGGTGCATCTCGTCGTGGCCGATCCCGTGCACATCCCGCTCGACGGGGTGGGGGTGGAGACTCCCGACATCGACGACGAGCGTGCGGTCGTCGCCGTCGCGACGGAGGTCGCGAACACGACCCGGCACACCGTGACGACCCGGGTGAGCTGGCAGGTCGCCGCACCCGACGGAACGGTGGTCGCGAGCGCCCATTCGCCCGTCACGGTCCTGCCGGGCGAGCGCGCCGTGGCCCGGGCGCGGGTGACGGTCGATGCGCCGATGCGCTGGGATGTCGAGACCCCCGACCTGTACCGGCTGCACACCACGCTCGCCTCAGCCGACGGCGCGCTGCTCGACGAGGACGTCACCGGCTTCGGCATCCGCTCGTTGCAGCTCGATCCGCGCCACGGTCTGCGCCTGAACGGGCGCTCGATCGACCTGCGCGGCGCCTGCGTGCACCACGACAACGGCATGCTCGGAGCGGCCACCGAGCCCGCCGCCGAGGACCGGCGCGTCCGGCTGCTCAAGCGGGCGGGTTTCACCGCGCTGCGCAGCGCCCACAATCCGATGAGCCGCGCGATGCTCGCGGCGTGCGACCGGCACGGGATGCTCGTCATGGACGAGCTGACCGACGCCTGGACGCGGCCGAAGGCCCCGTTCGACGCGACCATCACGTTCGCCGAGCACTGGCGCGACGACATCGCGTCGCTCGTCGCGAAGGACCGCAACCACCCGAGCGTCGTGATGTACTCGATCGGCAACGAGATCCTCGAGCTCGCCACGCCGCTGGGAGCGACCTGGAGCCGGCGGCTCGCCGAGCGGGTGCGAGAGCTCGACCCGACGCGATTCGTCACGAACGGGATCAACGGCATCATCGCGAACCTCGACCGCATGGCCGAAGCGCGCGACCAGCTTCCCGACGCCAACACGATGATGGCGGGCATGGGCGAGCAGATGGGGCTCATGAACGCCTCGCCGCTCGTGAGCGCGTCGATCGAGGAGTCGGCGGCGGTGCTCGACGTGGTCGGGTTCAACTACGCTGATTCGCGATACCGGCAGGACGCCCTCGATCACCCGAATCGCATCATCGTCGGCTCGGAGACCTTCCCCGAGCGCATCGACGTGATGTGGGAGCTCGTGCGCGAGCTGCCGCACGTCATCGGCGACTTCACGTGGACGGGCTGGGACTACCTCGGCGAAGCCGGCATCGGTCGCGTCGACTACACCGACGAGCCCGGCTACACGCCCACCGGCACCGCCGGCCCCTATCCCTACCGGCTCGCCGGCTGCGGCGACCTCGACATCACCGGGTTCCGCCGGCCGATCTCGTACTACCGCGAGATCGTCTACGGGCTGCGCCGCGACCCCTACATCGCCGTGCACCGCCCGCAGCATCACGCGCGTCCCACCGCGACGACGCCATGGTCGTGGACCGACGCCGTGTCGTCGTGGTCGTGGGATGCGGCATCCGGTGCCCCCGTGACCGTGGACGTCTACGCGGATGCCGACGAGGTCGAGCTGTTCGTCGACGACGAGAGCGTCGGCGTCGTGCCGGTCGGCCGCGAGAAGGCGTTCCTCGCGCGCTTCGAGACCCGCTATCGCCCGGGCCGTCTCGTGGCCGTCGCGCGGCGCGGCGGTGCCGAGGTCGGCCGGCACGCTCTCGTCACCGCGGGACCGGCCTCGCTGGTCGCACGCGTGGAAGACGCGGTCGTGCACCGCGACGGTCTCGCGTTCGTCGCGGTGACGCTCGAGGACGACGACGGAGTCGTGGTCTGCGACCGCGACGTTCCGGTGATGGTCGAGGTCGCCGGACCCGGGGTGCTGGCCGGCATCGGCTCGGGCCGGACCGACAGTGAGGAGTCGTACGCCGGTCCCTTCTTCACGACGTTCGACGGCCGGCTGCTCGCGGTGGTGAAGCCCACCGGAACCGGCACGGTCGCCCTCACGGCATCCGCCCCCGGCCACGCCCCCGCATTCCTGGTGTTCGAGGTGGCCCCCTCCCCGTCGTGAGCCGTGAGAATGCGCGAATGCACGGTGCCGGCGGGTCCGGACCGTGCGGATGCGCACCCTCGGGGTGCTGCGGGTGGAGATAGGGGATGAGAGAAGACTCATCGGTGCGCGGGGGAGGTGCGCCTAGGCTCGGAGCAACGCAGGAAAGCGTATTCCGATGGGATCGATTCGATGAAGAACAGACTCCGCTCCACGCTGCTCGCGGGCCTCACCGCGGGGACGCTCGCCGCCGCCACCCTCACCGTCGGGGGCGTTACGACGCTCCCGGCCGCGGGCGCACAGGAGCCACCGGCCACCCCCGTGCCCCGGCTCGAGACCCTCGACCGGGGTCTCGTCGCGGTGCCGACGAGCGAGGGCGTGTTCCTCAGCTGGCGTCTGCTCGCGGGCGAGGCCAGCGGTGCCGGCGAGACCGGCCTCACGGGCACCGACTTCGTCGTCTACCGCGACGACGTTCCGATCGCCACCGTCACCGACAGCACGAACTACCGCGACGACGCCGGGACGGCGGCATCCGTCTACCGCGTGGCGCCGGTCACGGCGGGCGTCGAGGCGGCGGCGAGCGACCCCGCGATCCCGATGCAGGACGGCTTCCTCGACGTCGCGCTGCAGCGGCCCGAGGGTGGGGTGACCCCGGCGGGCGAGGAGTACACCTACGCGGCGAACGACGTCTCGGTGGGAGACGTCGACGGCGACGGGCGCTACGAGTTCGTCGTGAAGTGGGACCCCTCGAACTCCAAGGATGTCTCGCAGGTCGGGTACACCGGCGGGGTCTACATCGACACCTACAGCCTCGAGGGACGCCTGCTGAACCGGCTCGATCTCGGCCCCAACATCCGTGCCGGCGCGCACTACACGCAGTTCCTCGTCTACGACTTCGACGGCGACGGACGCTCGGAGACGATGCTCAAGACCGCGCCCGGAACGAAGTCGATCACCTACGCCGACGACGGCTCGGTGGCGTCGGAGCAGTACGTCACGATGCCGGCCGAGGATGTCGCCGCGGGCTACGCCCACACCGACGACTACCGCATGAGCGCCGCCGACTACGCCGACCACCTCGTCGAGGTGTTCCGCGGGTGGTCGACGCGCGACGAGGTCGTGTCGGGCCAGTGGCCGGCCACGCTCGAGGAGGCCTTCGGCATCGAGCCGCGCTACGACTATCCGCTGTCGGATGCCGACGCCCGCGCCCTCGTCGACCACTTCATCGACGTGTACGCGCCGAGCCGCAGCGCCCGCAACGTCCTGCGGAACTTCGAGGGCTTCATCCTCGACGGCCCCGAGTACCTCACCGTCTTCGACGGCGAGAGCGGGGCCGAGCTGCAGACCGTGCGCTACGAGCCCGACCGCGGCGACGACGGCCTGCTGTGGGGCGACTACGCGATGTCGCGCATCGAGCCCGGCAACCGGGTCGACCGGTTCCTGGCGGGCGTCGCCTACCTCGACGGCGAGCGGCCGTCGGCGGTCTTCGCCCGCGGGTACTACACCCGCACGACGATCGCGACCTACGACTGGGACGGCGAGAACCTCGTCAAGCGCTGGTTCGTCGACAGCGGGCACGCGCCGATGACCAACCCGTTCAACGACGGTCCGCACGGGGTCGACGGCACCGATCCCGTGTACGGCACCATCACGACGCAGGGCTTCCACAGTCTCTCGGCGGCGGATGTCGACGGTGACGGCCGTCACGAGATCGTCTACGGATCGGCGACGCTCGACGACGACGGCAGCCTGCTCTACAGCTCGTTCGCCGAGATGCCCGAGGGATCGGCGACCCCGGGCGAGATGGCGCGTCTCGGTCACGGCGATGCGATGCACGTCGCCGACATCGACCCGACCCGCCCGGGCCTGGAGATCTTCACCGTGCACGAGGGCGGGGCGTACGCGCCGTACGGCACGGCGCTGCGGGATGCCGCCACCGGCGAGGTCATCTTCGGCGCCTACTCGGGCCGTGACACCGGGCGCGGGATGATCGGCGACGTGCGCCCCGATGTGCCCGGCATGGAGGTCTGGTCGAGCATGCCCGGCGGAACGGATGCCTCGGGCCTGCTGACCGCCCAGGGCGAGGTGCTCTCGGCGGCGACGCCCGGCACCAATGCCTCGATCCGGTGGGCGGGCGACCTCACGACGCAGATCGTGAACGGCAGCGGCGACTTTACCCCGACGATCGACGACTGGGCGCGCGGCGCCGTGCTGACGGCATCCGGAACCCTCGCCAACAACGGCACGAAGGGCAATCCCGGCCTCGTCGCCGACGTGCTGGGCGACTGGCGCGAGGAGCTCGTCGTCCGCACGGCCGACTCGTCGGCGCTGCGGGTGTACGTCTCGACCGAGCCGACCGAGCACAAGCTCTACACGCTCATGCACGACCCGCAGTACCGGGCCGAGGTCGCCCGCCAGCAGACGACCTACAACCAGCCGAGCTACACCGGGTTCCACCTGGCCTCCGGCATGGACTTCGGCGGTGTGCCCCTGCGGCCCGCGCCCGCACCCGTCGCGGCCCCCGGCATCGGGGTCGACTCGGCCGGCGTGAACGTCACCTGGACGACGACGGATACCGGTGCTGCGGCCACCGGCTTCACCGTCGTCCTCCGCTCGGCGGCGGGCGAGACGATCGAGCAGCAGGTCGGGGCCGAGGCTCGCGCCGCGCGGTTCGCGCAGGTACCCCCGGGGGAGTGGGCCGCGACCGTCACCCCCGCGGGCGCCTTCGGCCAGGCGGCGCCGTCACAGCCGTCGGCGACGGCCACGGTGCGATCGGGGCAGCCGGTGCCGCTGCGCGTGAGCGCGCGGTCGCAGTGCGTGAACGGGGCGGTGCACGTCGCGGTCCACGCCGCGAACGAGGCTGACGGTGCGATCGACGTGCGACTCGCCGCGGTCGGCGGCGAGCACGCGCAGCAGAAGGTCGCGGCGGGTGACTCGGCGTACCGGCTCTTCGACTCGGGCCGCGACTCGCTCGTGCCCGGATCGGCGACCGTGACGGCGTACCAGTGGCTCGACGGGGTCGGCTACCACGCGACGTACGACGTGCCCTACTTCGCCCGGATGTGCTGAGCCCGGTGCTCGCGCGCTAACTCCTCAGACCCGGCCACGCACCGCGGTGCCGGGCGCCTGCCCGCCCCGTTCTCGGCCCGGCTCTGAGGAGTTAGCGCGGGCCTCCCGCGTGCAAAGGTCAGCGGCGGGGGCGGTCGGAGGCGGCGTCGGGCAGGGAGATGGGCGTCGTTCCGGCGACCTCGTCGCTGAACTCCTCGGGTGCCACGACCGAGATCGGGCGCGTCTCGTCGAGCGAGAGCGCGAACCGGCGCGAGCTCGAGCGGTGGACGCGTCCGGAGACGAGCATCCATGTCACCCCGACCCCGAACGCGACGAGGGCGGCGACGGCACCGAGACCGATGGCCGCGCGCGGCCCGAACTGGTCGGCGACCCACCCGACGATCGGGGCGCCGATGGGGGTGCCGCCCATGAGGATCGCCATGTACAGCGCGAGCACGCGGCCGCGCAGGGCCGGGTCGGTCGTCGTCTGCACGTAGCCGTTGGCCGTCGTCAGGGTGGTCACGACCGCGAAGCCCGTGAACATCAGGGTCACCGCGTACAGCCAGTAGTCCGGCATGAAGGCCGACACCGCCGCGGCCGCCGCGAAGAGTCCCGCGCCGAGGATCACGACGCGGATGCGCGCCCGCTCACGACGGGCCGCCATCAGGGCGCCGGCGAGGGATCCGATGGCGAGGATCGAGCTGAGGAGGCCGTACCCGTCGGCATCGCGCCCGAACTCGATCGCCATCGTCGAGGCGAAGATCGGGAAGTTCATGCCGAACGCGCCGAGGAGGAACACCATCGCGAACGTGACGATGAGGTCGGGACGCCCGCGCACGTAGCGGAAGCCGTCGGCGAGGCGAGCGGCGCCCGGTGAGGTCACCCGCGGGATGAGCTCGCCCGGCCGGATGAGGAAGAGCGCGACGATCATCGCGAGGAACGTCGCCGCGTTGATGAAGAAGACCCAGCCGGTGCCGACCGCGACGATGACGATGCCCGCGGCCGCGGGGCCGATCATGCGCGCTCCGTTGAAGGATGCCGCGTTGAGCGCGACCGCGTTGGCGGCGATCTCGCGCGCGACGATGTCGGAGACGAACGCCTGGCGTGCCGGGTTG
Organism: Microbacterium sp. Yaish 1; assembly: GCF_002245215.1. Taxonomy (GTDB): domain Bacteria; phylum Actinomycetota; class Actinomycetes; order Actinomycetales; family Microbacteriaceae; genus Microbacterium. The sequence continues at coordinate 799,932 of NZ_NPMR01000001.1, read as the reverse complement.
TCGAACGCCGAGATCATGCCGAGCGTGAACGCGAAGACGTACATGAGCGGGAGCGTCATGACGCCCGTGAGCAGAAGCGTCCCGATGACCAGTCCGACGAGCATGAGCGAGCTCTGGGTCACCACGAGCAGCCTGCGCCGGTCGAAACGGTCGGCGACCCACCCGGTGACGCCGACGAGCAGGAGCGGCGGGGCGAACTGCAGCGCCATCGTGACGCCCATCGCGCCGGCGTCGTTGTCGGTGAGTCCGGTGAGGACCACCCAGCTGAGCGCCGTCGCCTGCATCCACGCGCCGACGTTCGACACGAGGGCACCGAAGAACCAGACCCGGTAGTTGAACACGGAGAAGGAGCGGAACATCGCGGAGCTCATCGGTCGGCCACCGCCCGCATGATGACCGCGGCTGCCGCGAGCGTCTCACGATCGGCGGCGTCGAGCTCCTCCAGGGCGTGCTCGAGCCAAGAGTCTCGTCGGCGGGTCGTCTCGACCACGACGGTGCGTCCGTCGTCGGTGAGGGCGATGTTGACCTTGCGGCGGTCGCCGTCGTCGGGAGTCCGGGTCAGGTACCCGAGCTCCTCGAGGTGGTTGACGGTCCGGTTCATCGATGGCGCCGAAACGCGTTCGCGGTCGGCGAGCTCGCCGAGCGTGTGCGGTCCGTGCACGTGGAGGTTGGCGAGCACGGCGAACTGTCCGTCGCTCATCGAGTCGACGGCGCGCTGAGCGCGGAGCCGGCGTGCGAGGCGGAACGTCGCCATCCGCAGGTCGGTCGCTTCGTGCGCGAGATCGATGGCGGGCGGCGGTGCGGCGGGGGCGGGGGAGGAGGTGCTCATCGGTGATGTTTAGCTTAGCTCATTAGTCTTGCTAACGGTCTGTGATGTCCGGAAAGCGACGGCCGGAAACGTAGACTCGCCGCATGCCCGAGTTCATCGACGCGCACGGGGTCGCGATCGTCTACGACATCCATCCCGCGCAGGGCGCGCAGCGGGCGGTCGTGCAGCTGCTGCACGGCGTCGGCGAGCACGCGGGCCGCTACGCGGAGCTGGCCGAGGTGCTCACCGCCGCCGGCTTCACCGTCTACGCCGACGACCACCGGGGCCATGGCCGCACCGGCATCCGGCAGCACGGCGACCCGAGCAGGCTCGGAAAGCTCGGCCGGGGCGGATTGCACGCCGCGCGCGACGCGTGCGCCGAGCTGACCCGCATCATCGAGCGCGACCATCCCGGGGCGCCCATCGTGCTCCTCGGCCATTCGTGGGGATCGTTCCTCGCGCAGATGCTCTTCGACGATCGGCCCGACGCCTACGCCGGACTCGTGCTCTCGGCGTCGGCGCTGCGCTGGCCCGGATCGCTCAACTCGGGCGACCTGAATGCGCCGTGGAAGGCGCCCGGCGCGACCGGCGTCGAGTGGCTGAGCACGGATGCCGCCGTCCAGCAGAGCTTCCTCGACGATCCGCTGACCACGACGACAGCGCTGCCCCGACTGTTCGGGCCGCTCGAGACGCTCAAGCTCATCGGGCGGCCGCGTCGCGACCTCGGGGTCGACGTCCCGGTGCTGCTCATGGTCGGCCGGGACGACACCGTGGGTGGGCCTCGCAGCGTCCATCGGCTCGCCGACGCCTACCGCACGCGTTCGGGCCTGACGGATGTGACGACGCTCGTCTACCCCGGGGCTCGCCACGAGATCTTCAACGAGGCGGTGCGGGGCGATGTGCAGGCCGATCTGCTCGCCTGGCTCGACGCTCGCTTCCCGCGGGACTGAGCCGCGGGAAGCGAGCGTCCGGGTCACTGGGCCGGGCCGCGCCGGATCGCCGTGACGAGCGGTCGAGACGCGAGGAGCGCCAGCGCGACGGCCCCGAACCCCGCGACGAAGGTCGCCGCGATGACGGCCATCGTGAGCGGCGCCACGACGAGGCTGATCCCCACGATCGGGAGGGCCAGCGCCACCCCGACGACGGCCCCGCCGGCGGCGGCCCAGCGCAGGGGCAGCATGACCGTGATGCGACGTGCCCGGGCGAGTTCCGCGGGTTCCATGCCGAGCCGGTCGAGGCCCACGATGAGTTCGCGGTCGTCGAGCACCGACGCCGCCTGGCTGACGCCCACCGAGGCCGCGAGCAGGACGAAGCCCGCCCCCAGCGTGACGAGGACGCCGGTGCGGATGTCGGCGAAGAGCGTCATCCCGGGCTCGTCGCCGGCGATCTCGGTCAGCGCCATTCCGCTGCCGCCGACGACCGCGATGAACGAGATCATCGCGATGCTCGACACGCGGCGCCACGCGGTGGGGGCGTGTGCGGCGAGCTCGCGGCCGGCGATGAGCTGAGCAGCCGTTCGGGCGCGCCGCGCCATCGATCGTCCGCGCGCCGCGACGATCGGAGTCCCGATGAGGTTCACCAGGGCGAGGGCGCCGGCGAAGAGAGCCAGCAGGACCACGATCGACGCAGCGGGGGCGAGGACCGCGCTCACGCTGCTGAACTGGGCCACGATCGTGCCGACGGCGACGATCGCGATCGCGGAGATCACGAGGGTCCGGGTGCGTCGCGGCGGCGCCTCGGTGCGGCGACGCACGCCGAGGGGGGTCAGCCGCACGCGTCGCAGGCTCGCCGCCGCGCTCACGGTGGCGATGAGACCGACACCGATGATGACGGCGAGGACGATCGGCCACCCCGCCCACACCGCGGCGGCGCCGACGGGCCCGCCGAAGAAGGGGAGCAGCCCGACCAGGGGCAACGCGACGCCGTAGGCGGCGGCGCCGACGACGGCACCGGCGAACGCGACGACGGATGCCTCGCCCACCGCCATCGCTCCGACCTCGGTGTTCGTGGCCCCGAGGAGCCGCAGCGTCGAGAGGCGGTCGTTGCGGCGGCGGCTCGACAGGCGGGCGGCGGCAGCCCCCAGGGTCGCCGTCGGGACGGCGAGGAGGATGAGCGCGAGGACGCTGAGCACGCCGTAGAGGAAGGCCATCTGACCCGTGCGCGGGTCGGTGAGGAACATGCGCGTGCCGCCGGCGACGATCAGCATGAGCGTCGTCGTCACCGCGAAGGCCGTCAGCGGCAGGACGATCGCCGCCGACCCCTGGCGCGCCGGTCGGGCGAGCAGGATCGTCAGAGCCGCGACGCGGCGGATGCCGCCCGGTGCCTCCGACGCGCGGGCGAGCGGGGCGGGAGGCTGCGGGAGCGAACTGGTCGCGACGGCGGCGCTCATCGGGTTACCTCGGTGGCGGCTGCGCCCGCACGCGCGGGGCCGGCAGCCGAGTCGACGATGCGCCCGTCGCGCATGCGGAGGACGCGATCGCATCGGCGTGCGACCTCCGCGTCGTGCGTCACGACGACGAGGCTGCGCCCCTGCCCGGTTGTGGCGTGCAGCAGCGCGTCGAGCACCTCCGCCGAGGTGGTGGAGTCGAGCGCGCCGGTCGGCTCGTCGGCGAACACGACGGGTGCGCCGGTCACCTGAGCCCGGGCGATGGCGACGCGCTGCGCCTGTCCGCCCGAGAGCTCGCCGATGCGACGGTTCTCCATGCCGGCAAGTCCCAGCGCGCCGAGCCACGCCGCGGCGTGGGCCTCGGCGGCGGCCCGGGCCGTGCCGACGAGAAGAAGCGGCAGCGCGGCGTTCTCGACGGCGGTGAGCTCGGGAAGCAGCAGGTGGTCCTGGAAGACGAAGCCGAGGCTGCTGCGACGCACGGCGGACCGGTCGGCGTCGGGCATCCCGACGAGCTCTCGGGGCGCCGTGCCGGGAGCGGCGAGGCGGACGGAGCCGGCATCGGGCGCGATGATGGCGGCGAGGCAGTGCAGGAGCGTCGTCTTTCCCGACCCCGATGCGCCCATGATCGCGACGGCCTCGCCGGCGCGCACGGTCAGGTCGACGCGGTCGAGCGCGGTGAGCGGCCCGTAGCGCTTCACGAGCCCGCGGGCTTCGAGGACGGGGGCGGAGTCGATGGTGGGGTTCATGTCATCCACTCTCCCGAGCGGGGCCTGCGCCGTCGTCCGTCGCGAGGTGTAACGGCATCCGTCGGGCGACCGATCCTCCGCACGGTCCTAGGCTGGACGCATGCACGGCGAATACAAGGTGCCCGGAGGAAAGCTGGTCGTCGTCGACCTCGAGGTGCGCGACGGCCGCATCGCGGATTTCCACCTGGCCGGCGACTTCTTCCTCGAGCCCGACGACGCGCTCGCCGACATCGATGCGGCCGTGACGGGTCTGCCCGAGGAGTCGGATGTCGCGACGATCGCGGCCGCCGTCCGTTCGGCGCTGCCCGATGGGGCCCAGCTGCTCGGCTTCACTCCCGAGTCGGTCGGCACCGCGGTGCGGCGCGCGATGATCACGGCGCCGGGCTGGCGCGAGTTCGACTGGGAGGTCGTGCACGACCGGGCCGTCTCGCCGAGCATGAACCTCGCGCTCGATGAGGTGCTCACCACCCGCGTCGGCGACGGCCGCCGCAACCCCACCCTGCGCATCTGGGAGTGGAACGAGTCGGCGGTCGTGATCGGGTCGTTCCAGTCGTACCGCAACGAGGTCGACCCCGAGGGTGCCGCGAAGCACGGATTCGACGTCGTGCGCCGCATCTCCGGCGGCGGCGCGATGATGATGGCGGCGAACTCGATCGTGACGTACTCGCTGTACGTGCCGGCATCCCTTGTCGCAGGGCTGACCTTCGCCGACTCGTACGCCTTCCTCGACGACTGGGTGCTCGAAGCCCTCCGCTCGCTCGGCATCGAGGCGACGTATCAGCCGCTCAACGACATCGCCTCGCCCTCGGGCAAGATCGGCGGCGCCGCGCAGAAGCGTCTGGCCAACGGCGGGGTGCTCCATCACGCCACCCTGTCGTACGACATGGACGGGCAGGTGCTCACCGAGGTGCTGCGCATCGGCCGTGAGAAGCTCAGCGACAAGGGCACCGTCTCGGCCACCAAGCGTGTCGACCCGCTGCGCAGCCAGACGGGTCTGCCGCGCGACGCGATCATCGAGCGGTTCATCGAGGTGTTCTCGAAGCGCTACGGCGCCGTTCCCGGCACGATCTCCGAAGAGGAGTACGCCGAGGCCGAAGCGCTCGTCGAGTCGAAGTTCGCGACAGACGCCTGGCTCAAGCGCGTTCCCTGACCCCGCGGCCTCGTCAGCGGCGCGTCTGCGACAGGGCCCAGTGGGCTCGGGTGAGACCGCCGAGCGGCGCTCGCGTCAGGATGGCGGCATCCGATTCGCTCAGGATGCCGCCGTCGACCGCCACGCGCAATGCGGTGGCGATGTCTTCCCGTGCCCGCTCCTGTCGCGCGGCCGGCAGCGCGCCGACAGCGGCGCGCAGGGCCTCGACTCCCGTGCGCGGAGTCGAAGACCCTCCAGCGCGACGCCCGGCTCGGACGATGATGGCGACGGTGACGGCGGACGCGATGCCCTGCACGGTGAAGGCGCCGATGGTGAGGCCGGGGGCACCGGCGTCATTGGAGCGCAGCGCGACGATGAGGATCGCGAACGCGGCGAAGAGCACCGAGATGGCATTGATGGACAGCTGGGAACCGCTCGCCTCGGCGCGCCCGCTCGCCAGCTGCCGCCACAGCACCGGACGCGATGCCGCCGCCACGATCGCCAGCGCAGCGGCGACGAGGGTCGGCACGGTCAGGTCGGATGCCGTTCGGGCGGGGATCACGACGACCCCGGCGGCGATGATCGGCAGGAACTCCGACAGTGCGACGCCCAGTGAGCGGAACATCGACCCGCGGCCCACCGGGCGGCGGCGCTCTTCGTCCGACGCGTCCAGCAGATCCTGCACCGCCGGTTCGTCGGCGAAGGCGGCGCGCTCGATCAGCGCGGCGTCGAATCCGCGCCCGGACGCCACGAGTTCGCGGGCCGCGGAGGCGGCGGAGCTCTCACGCATCGTCTTCTCCTCTCACCCGCACGCGGTCAGCCGGTGAGCGCCCGCACCGACGCGTAGCCGTCGGCCACGACCGTCGGCACCGACGGGGGAGCGCCGAACATGCGCGTCGCCCGCTCGTCGGGCGTCCATCGCGGCCAGCCCGGGTCGCCGGTGTGCACGAACGACACGGCGGCGCCGTGCATCGCGTCGGCGAGCTCTTGCGGCGGCTGCGGCCCTGCGAGCTTCGCGACACCGTCGGCGTCGAGGACATCCCACCAGAACGGCACGTCGAGGCAGTGCAGCGCCCAGCGCTTGGTCGGCGAGGGCCAGCTGAACCGGTAGGCCCACGTCGAAGAACCGCCACGGGCCCCGGCGACGAGGGGCACGGTGTCGCGGAAGATGCGGTCGGTGGCGTAACGGCCGAGGAATGCGGCGGTGCCGAGTCGTCGCTGCGCACGGTTGTCGCGGATGTAGCGCCAGCGCATCGCATGGCCGACGCCGAGTGCGGCCAGCGCGAGCGCCGGCGGGACGAGACGCAACGGACCGGCGACCCCGTCGGTGATCATCGTGAACTCGTCGTCGGTGGTGCCGAGCACGAGGGGCTTGTCCGCGCCGACGCCGGCAGCGAGCGCGTCGAGGGTCGGGCGGGGGATGAGCTCGCCGTCGACGACCGGACCCCACGTGAGCCCGTCGGCGAGCCGCGAGCGCACCGAGGCGATGATGCTGCCGTGCCGCTCCGACTCGAGAGCTTGCTGCGCCTCGAGCACCGTGAGCTCGTCCACGCCGGCGAACGCCTCGCGCGTCGGGGCGATCCCGAGGCGTGCGGCGAGCCGGCCGGTCGCCGTCGCGGCCCGGTCGGGCGGTACGTTCGTCAGGGCCGCCGAGATGGACAGCACGCGGTGGAACAGGTGCTGGGCATCGGGCATCCCGAGCAGGGTGAGCACCGCGCCGCCGCCGGCGGACTGCCCGGCGATCGTGACGTCATCGGGGTTTCCGCCGAACACGGCGACGTTCGCCCGCACCCATTCGAGGGCGGCGATCCAGTCGCGCACGGCGCGGTTGGTGGGGGCGCCGGGGAGCAGGCCGAAGCCGTCGAAGCCGAGGCGGTACGAGACCGTGACCACGACGATGCCCGCCCGCGCGAACGAGCCGCCGTCGTACCACGGGCTCGCCGGGGACCCCTGCACGAAACCGCCGCCGTGGATGTAGACGAGCACCGGATGCCGTGCACCGGTGCCCGCCTCCCGGGATGAGTCCGGCGCGAACACGTTGACCGACAGGGTGTCGTCGCCGGGGATCGACGGCTCGGGGATGAGGGTGTCGCCGTAGTCCCCGCGCTGCGGCGTCGGTCCGTAGGCAGTCGCGTCGCGGACGCCGTCCCACGGCTCGACGGGAGCGGGCGCGGCGAAGCGCAGCGCTCCTGTCGGCGGCTGCGCGTACGGGATGCCGAGGAAGACGAGGGTGCCGTCCGGGCGACGGGTGCCGCGCACCTCACCGCTGGAGAGGGATGCCGAGACGCTCGCTGTCACGCTCCGAAGCTAGCGGACTCCGCCGTCGGTGCGCGCGATCTCGTCGAGGACCTGCCGCACCTGGTCGACGATGATGTCGGGCTGCTCCGACGTGACGAGGTGACCGCTGCGCTCCGCCACGACCAGCCGGCTGTTGCTCGACAGCGAGAGCAACCGCCGCTGGCCGTCCTGCCAGATGCGTTCGAGCTGCTGGCCGGTCGCGTTGTCGATGCCGGCCGCCGCGTAATCCTGCGGCAGCCCGCGCGCGATGATGCGCAGCGGGAGGTCGCTGAGGTCCTGTTGGCGGAGCTCGTCCTCGGTCGGGGCGATCAGGTCGGCTTCCTCACTCTGGGTGGCGAAGTAGGTCGGCGATGCGGTGACATCGAGGAACTCGCGTCGCTGGTCCTCGGGGACCAGACCGTCCAGGAGCGCACCGCCGCCCAGCCGCAGCACCCCCGTGGCTTTCAGCACCGACGGGATCCAGGTCGGGAGAGCCGCGGTCCCCGCTCCGCCCGGCAGAAGCTCGGACGTGCGGCGGGCGTCGTCCTCCGGCCGAGCGTCGACGAGGACCATGCCCGCGACATCACCGGGATGCTGGCGCGCGAACTCCCGGACGTACAGACCCCCGAGGCTGTGCCCGACGAGGAGATAAGGGCGGGGCGCCCCGATCTCCTCGAGCGCTCGGTGCAGGTCGGAGACGATCGCCGCCGCTGTCCGCGGGGTGTCGGACGGCTCGCTCCAGCCGGTGCCGGCGCGGTCGTAGCGCACGACCGTGGTGTCGCGCGACAGTGAGGCGGCGACCGGCGCCCAGCCGGAGGCGACCTCGCCGCTTCCCGATTCCAGGACGACCGTGGGTCCGCCCGTCCCGGTGCGCACGAGGTGCAGCCGATGGCCGCCGACATCGACCATCTCGCCGGGCATCGGATGCTCGGCCCGGCCGGCGACGACCTGAGCCTGTTCGATTGCGAGTGAACTCGCTATCGCGAGGACGATGACGGCGAGTCCGATGACGAAGCGGCGGATCCTGCGCCGTGGTTTTAGCACAGCTGTGTTCACAAGGCGGGATGTTAGCACGAGCGCGCCTCGCCGATGACGCTGACGGCGAGTGGGCCCTCGAGATCCTGCGTGGCGAAATGCGTCGCGAGGCCGGCGGCAGGTGATCGCGGTCAGGCGATGCGGCGGACCTGCACCGTGATGCGGTCTGCCGTCGGATGCTGCGCGCGCAGTTCGTCAGCGACGGCGCGGGCCACCTCGGGGGTGCGCGCGGATACGGCGACGGAGATGGCGGCCACAGCGGTCGTCACCCCGCCGTCGGCGGAGACGAGGATGCCGTCGGCCGGTGCCGCCGATTCCAGGCGAAGCGCGGATGCCGCCGCTCCCAGCGCGCGGGTCAGCGGCGGGCGGGGGTCGTGCACGGCACTGACCCCGGGCACCTCGACGAGGGGGCGCGGAGCCGACGGGTCGACGACGGAGACGGGCTCGATCATGCGATGTCCTTGGGCGGGGAGGGACGGTGGAGATCTTCGACGGTGACGTCGACAGCGGTGATGTTCAGCTCGGTGTGCTGAGCGAGCGCGTCGGACACCGCTCGGCGGACCGCTCCGGCGGCGGTCGGCAGCGACTCGCCCCACGCGACCGACGCGGTGATGTCGACGGCGATCGGTGCATCGGGCACCTCGACGTCGCCGACGATGCGCGAATGGCCGATGAAGACGCCGTCGACCGCGTCGCCGCTGGCGCGGATGAGCGCTTGCACGGCTCCCTCGGTGACGGTCATCGAGACCCGCGGATCGGGATGCGACAGCGGGATCGAGCGTCCGGCCCGCAGCTCGGCCCGGACGGCGTTCATCACGCCGTGGAACCAGTTCTCCGAGGGCTCGGGCATCTCGGCGGCATCCGCCGCGATGAGCTCGCGTGACAACCGCCCCGCGCGCTCGAGCGCGTCGAGGGCGTTCAGACAGTCGGGACAGGTCTCGATCTCGGGGTCGTACGGCGAGCGACCGCTGTCGAGGTAGTCGCTGATCTCATCGATCGTCTTTCCGCACTCGAGAGTCATGTCGGCGGCATCCATCAGCGCCACCCCGCCATCTGGATCGTGATGCTGGCGCGGGCGCGGGACAGGTTTCCTCGAACGGTGCTGAGAGGGAGGTTCATCTCTTCTGCGATCTCGGTATAGCTGAGCGACCCGACTTCTCGGAGCAGCCAGCAGCGGCGTTGGGCTTCCGGCAGTGCATCGAGTGCAAGAGAGAGCGCTTGCAACTGTGCGTTGCGGATGGCAGCGGCCTCGGGGAGGAGGCCCGTCTCCGCGGCTCTGTCGAATCCGTCCAGTGTGTCATGGTCGGGGCGCTTCCTGAGATGCGCATACGCCTCGCGGCTCGCGATCTTCATCAGCCACGCCTTTACGGCATTCGGGTCGCGCAAGGTGGACAACTGCCGCCACGCGGTGAGGAAGGCCTCTTGCACGACGTCGTCGGTCTCGGAGAGGGTGCCGACGATGCGGTAGACGTAAGCCCGGACGAGGCGGGAGTGACGATGGAGGAGGACGTCGAAAGCATCCGCGTCCCCGGAGGCGGCTCGGGCCGCCAGGATGCCGTCGGGCGCGGCCTGCAGGTCGGAGTTCGACCCGTTGTCTTCGGCTCGCATCGTTCCCCCAGAAAACTTCTCGAACTTTTTTGTGACGATTCCGGATGAGCCGCCCTCTTATCTGTAGAGCGAACGTAACGCTCACCGAATGACGAGCCGAGAGCTTGCATCGGACAACGCAGACAGATAAGGAAACGTCATGGCTGAGGACCAGAAGAACACCGCCCCCGCTGCTGAGACCACGAAGTCGCAGGCCGCCGCGCCGCAGGCTTCGCGCGTCGACCGCACGTTCTCGTCGTCGCGTGTCCCGGCCGACACCGATGCCGCGGGCAAGACCACGATCGCCGACGGCGTCGTGGCCAAGGTCGCCGGCATCGCAGCCCGTGAGGTCGCCGGCGTCTACGCCCTCGGTGGCGGCGGAGCCCGCGCCTTCGGCGCGATCCGCGACGCCATCAACGCCACCGACCTGTCGCAGGGCGTCAAGGTCGAGGTCGGTGAGACCCAGGCCGCAGCCGACCTCACGATCGTCGTCGAGTACCCGGCCCCCATCCAGGAGGTCGCCGACAACGTCCGTGCCGCCGTCGCCGGTGCCATCAGCCGTCTCGTGGGCCTCGAGGTCGTCGAGGTCAACGTCGAGGTCAACGACGTGCACATCGCCGGCGCTGACGACGACGACGAGTCCGAGTCGCGCGTCGCATGAGCGCCACCGTCTCAGGTGCGCTGATCGGCGCCATCCTCGCCGCCGCCGCCCTGCTGTTCGGCTTCTGGGGATTCCTCCTCGTCGCCCTCTTCATGGCGATCGGCGCGGCGGTCGGCCGCATCGCGTCCGGCAAGCTCGACGTCCGCGGGCTGGCCGACGTGCTGACCGGGCGGCGCACCTCGTCATGACCGTCGCAGAGGCCATCCGTCCCGGTGGCGGCATCACGGCCGCCACCGGCGGGGCGTCCGGTCTCGCCGGACGGGTCGATATGCGCGAGCGCGTGGTGCGGAAGGTCTCGGAACAGATCGCATCCCAGGTCATCGGCGTGGACGTCGACCGCGTGTCGGTCACGGCATCCGATCACCGGGGTGGGGTGGCCGTCCGTATCCAGGCGCCGTTCCCCGTCCCGTCGCTCGACGACACCGAAGCGGTGCGAGCCGCCGGAGCCGTCGTCGACATCGCCCGTGAGGCCCAGCGCCGCGTGCAGGAAGAGCTCGGCCGCGTGCTGGGCAAGCCCGTCACGCGCGTCGACATCACCGTCACCGGCGCCACGACACCCGTCAGGAGGAGAGTCCGATGAGCAGTCCCGTGCTGCGCCGCGTCGTGCGGCGTGAGACGCACTCGCCGCGCACCGTCGCGATGATCGTCGCCGTCGTGCTCGTCATCCTCGCGCTCGTGTACGTCGGCACGGAGATCGTGCTGAACCTCGCCGGTCAACCGGCCCTTCTCCTCGGTCCCGCCGCCGCCTTCGGGTGGGTCGTCGGACTCCCGACGGAGGTACCGGTCGGCGTCAGCGTCGCCATCGGCGCCGTCATCGCGGTGCTCGGCATCATCCTCGTGGTGCTCGCCGTCGCCCCGGGCCGCCTGTCGAAGCACCAGCTCGTCGTCGGTGAGAGCGCCGTCGTCTCCGACAACGGCGTGATCGCCTCGGCGATCGCGCAGCGGGTCAGCGACGAGAGCGGACTGCCCCGCGACCAGGTGCGGGTCGGTGTCGGCCACCGCTCGGTCGACGTCACCCTCACCCCCGCGGTGGGAGTCCCCGTCGACGAGACGCAGGTCCGCGCCCTGGCGGATGCGGAGCTGGAGTCGTATCGGCTCGCGTCGAAGCTGCGCACCTCGGTGCGGGTCGAGCGGCCCCGCGAACAGGAGGAGAACGCATGAACAACACCAACCGCGCGGTCAACCGCACGATCCTCCTGATCCTGGGACTGGTGCTCGTCGTCGTCGGCGGCGGAATCATCGCCGCCGCGGTGTGGCCGGCCGCCGCCGACACCTGGACCTCGGTCGGGTCCGGGGCCGAGGACTGGGCGAAGCAGGCGTGGGATGCCACCGTCATCGCGGGCACGAGCCTCACCTGGCTCGCCGTCGGCGTCCTCGCCGCCCTCGCCCTGCTGGTCGTGCTGCTGATCGTGCTGGTCGTGCGCAGCATCCACGGCCGCCGCCGGACAGCGCTCCGGGCGACCGGCGCGGAGAGCGACCTCGGTCGCATCACGGTCACGGAGGGCTTCGCGGCGGACGCGCTGAAGAACGCGCTCGGCGACCGCGACGAGATCCTCAGCGCCCGCGTCAGCGCGAACGACATCAAGAAGCAGCCGGTGCTGCACGTCAGCGTCACTCCGCGGCAGAACACCTCGCCGCTGCACGTGGCCGAGACCGTCGAACGTCTCGTCGGCAACCTCGGCACGCTGACGGGTCAGCAGCTCACGACCTACATCTCGATCCACACGGGGCTGCGCGCCAAGCTGGCGCACGACCAGCGCCGCCTGTCCTGACCGCACACGTCCACAGCCCCGCCCCGGGGCGTCACCACCGAAAGAGAGGAGCCCATCATGGGTCTCGACGACAAGATCAAGAACGCCGCCCAGGACATCGCCGGCAAGGCGAAGGAGGCCATCGGCAAGGCGACCGACAACGACAAGCTCGAAGCCGAGGGCAAGGCCGACCAGGTCAAAGCCGAGGCGAAGAAGACGGGCGAAGACGTCAAGGACGCCTTCAAGTAAGTCGCGTGACTGCAGAGGGGGGATGCCGTGTCGGCATCCCCCCTCTCGTCGTTCGCGCGTGATTATCGAGCGCGGAATCAGCTGTCGCGGCGCGCGCCCGCCGACGGGCTGACGGGGAAGATCGTCGGAGCCGCGTAGCCGGCATCCGCGAACGCCTTCTCGACGGCGTCGGTCACCGCGTCGACGGCTCCGGTCTCGACGAGCGCGATCGCCGCGCCGCCGAAGCCGCCGCCGGTCATCCGGGCCCCGATGGCGCCCGCACCGCGCGCCGTCTCGACCGCGAGGTCGAGCTCGGGCACCGAGATCTCGAAGTCGTCGCGCATCGACACGTGCGAGGCGTCGAGCAACTCGCCGATCGCTCGCGGCCCCTGCTCGCGGAGCGTCCGGACCGTGTCGAGAACGCGCTGGTTCTCGGTCACGATGTGGCGGACGCGGCGGAAGGTGACGTCGTCGAGGATGCCGGCGGCGCGGTCGAGATCGGCGACGGACAGATCACGCAGCATGGGCACGCCCATGAGCTGCGCGCCTTGCTCGCAGGAAGCCCTCCGCTCGCCGTAGCCGCCGGTGGAGTGCGCGTGCTTGACGTTGGTGTCCATCACGAGCAGCGTCAGCCCCGCGGCGGTGAAGCCGAGCTCGACCTCGTCGGTCTCGAGCGAACGGCAGTCGAGGAACGTCGCGGCATCCGGCTCACCGAGCATCGACGCCATCTGGTCCATGATTCCGGTGGGAGCGCCGACGGCCTCGTTCTCGGCGCGACGGCCGACCTGCGCGAGCGCGACGCGGTCGAGTCCGAGGCTCCACAGCTCGTTGAGCGCCGAGGCGGTGGCACCTTCGATCGCGGCGGACGACGACAGGCCCGCGCCGACCGGCACGTTCGACGCGAACGCGAGATCGGCGCCGGTCAGCGTGGTCGGGTCTGCGCCGGCGGCCTGGATGAGCGCCCACGCGACGCCCAGCGGGTATGCGGACCACTCGGGCACGGCGTGCTCGCCGCCCCTGGTCGGGAAGATCGCGTCGAGGTCGGCGATCGCGACCTCGACCGGCACGGTGTCGAACGTCGAGATGACCCGCAGGCGCCCGTCCGTGCGGGGGGCGAGCGCGACGTGCGTGCGGTGGGGTGTCGCGAACGGGAACACGAAGCCGTCGTTGTAGTCGGTGTGCTCGCCGATGAGGTTGACGCGGCCCGGGGCCGACCATTCGCTCGTCGCGGTCGCGCCGAGGGAGGCCAGCAGGTCGCGCGCGTCGGTGCGCGGATCGGTGTCGGTCACAGGGTCACTCCTTCTACGGCCTCGCGGATACGCGCAGCCGCGGTCTCGGGCGGGATGTCGCCGATCCAGGCGCCCATGGCGGCCTCGGACCCGGCGAGGAACTTGAGCTTGTCGGCCGCGCGGCGCGGGCTCGTCAGCTGCAGGTGCAGGCGGGCGGTGTCGCGCGCGTGGCGGACCGGGGCCTGGTGCCACGCTGCGATGTACGGCGTCGGGGTGTCGTACAGCGCGTCGATGCCGCGCAGCAGGCGCAGGTAGAGCGGGGCGAGTTCGTCTCGCTCGGCATCGTTCGTCTCGGCGAAGTCGGCGACGTGCCGGTGGGGCATGAGGTGCACCTCGATGGGCCAGCGCGCGGCGAACGGGACGAACGCCGTCCAGTGCTCGCCGCGGAGCACGACCCGCGGGCCCGCCTGCTCGAACTCGAGGATGCGCTGGAACAGGTCGGGAGCCGTGCGGTCGATCGAGTCGAGCAAGCGGGTCGTGCGGGGCGTGATGTACGGGTAGGCGTAGATCTGCCCGTGAGGGTGCGGCAGCGTGACACCGATCGCCTCGCCGCGGTTCTCGAACGGGAACACCTGCTCGATGCCGGGGAGCGCGGAGAGCGCGGCCGTGCGATCGGCCCACGCCTCGATGACGGTGCGGGCGCGGGTGACCGTCTGGGTGCCGAACGATCCGGCGTGCTCGGGTGAGAAGCACACGACCTCGGTGCGTCCGACGCTCGTGCGGGTGCGGCCGAGGCCCAGGTGCGCGAGGTCGTCGATGCCGCGGGGCGGGTCGGCTGCCGCGGGCGCGCCGCCGAACGCCTCGGCGAGGGCGGGACCGAACGACGGCGACTTGTTCTCGAAGACGGCGACGTCGTAGCGCGACGGGATCTCGGAGGGGTTGGCGGGTGTCTGCGGGGCGAGCGGGTCGAGCTCGGCCGGGGGGAGGAAGGCGCGGTTCTGGCGCGATGCGGCGATCGAGATCCAGTCGCCCGTCAGCACGTCCTGCCGCATCGTCGCGGTCTCGGGGCGCGGGTCGAGGGTGCGGGCGTCGACGGCGCGCTCGGGCCCGAGCGTCGTGTCGGGGTCGTCGTAGTAGATGAGCTCGCGGTCGTCGTCGAGTCGCGTGGAGCGTTTGACGACGCCCGCGCCGAGCGGCACGGCGGGAGGAGCGCTGATGTTCACGATAACACGCTACATTCCGGCCGTGATATCGTCAACACACCCCGAGGAGAGGACCCGCATGCGCGTCTCGATGGCCCAGGTGGCGGCTCACGCCGGCGTCTCGGCGCAGACCGTCTCGCGTGTGGCCAATGGCAGCCCGCGCGTCGATCCGACGACGCGGGCCCGGGTCGAGGCATCCATGGCGACGCTCGGCTACCGCATGCATCGCGCCGCCCGGGCGCTGCGCACCGGCCAGACCCGCACGATCGGCCTCGTCGTCTCGACCCTCGCCTCGGTCGGCAACTCGCGCATGCTGCAGGCCATCGCCGACGCGGCGGGGGAGCGCGACTACGCTCTGGCCGTGGTGACGGTCGCCGGTGCGCGCGACATCACGGAGTCATTCGCCCAGTTGCGCGACCAGGGCGTCGACGGAGCGATCGTGCTCAACGAGGCGACGCGGCTCGCTCGCGACACCGCACCGCCCGCCGACCTCCGCCTCGTCGTCGTCGACTCGCCGCCCGACGACCGCTTCGCCATCGTGCAGACCGACCACGCGGGAGGCGCCCGGCGGGCGACGCAGCACCTGCTCGAGCTGGGGCACGCGACGGTGCACCACCTCGCGGGGCCCGCGGCCTCGTTCGCGGCTCAAGAACGCGAGCGCGGCTGGCGCGAGGCGTTGATCGCCGCGGATGCCGCGGTGCCCGAGGTCGTCCGCGGCGACTGGACCTCACGCGGCGGTCACGCGGCCGGCGCAGCGCTCGCGGACGCCACGGCGGTGTTCGCCGCGAACGACCAGATGGCGCTCGGCCTGCTCCGTGCCTTCAGCGACGCCGGTCGCGCGCTGCCGGACGACGTCGCTGTCGTCGGATTCGACGACGTGGTGGATGCCGCGGAGTACCGGCCGCCGCTGACGACCGTCCGGCAAGACTTCGACGCCCTCGGCGCGCGCGCCGTCGAGGCGCTCGTGGAGGTCATCGAGACCGGAGGCGCGGCCCCGCTGCAGACGGTGCCGACCGAGCTGGTCGTCCGGGCCAGCTCGGCGCGCGCCTGACCCGCCGCGGCGCGTGCCCTTCGGGCGCACTTACGCGCTTCGAGCGCGCCTCGAGCCGCGCCCTACGCCGAGAACTGCGCCCGAAGCGGCATCCGAGGTCACTCGGGCGGTTGTGCGCACTGGGACATGGCGATGATGTCCACGAAGTCGGCGCCGTCTATCGAGCCCGCCGAGACATCGATGCCGGCGCCGCCGTAAGCGTCGGCGACCAAGCTGACCAGGGGAAAGTTGGTGTCTACGCCGAGATCGTCAACGACGAAGCCGTCTCCGAGCTTGTCGGGAAGATCATCGATGAAGCGGGCCGCGTCGAACCCTGGGGAGGGGTAGATGTCCCAATGCCCGGTGTACATCACGCCCTCTCCGCTGCATCCGTATGGACTCTGCTCGGGTCGTGGGACCGCCCGTGTCCCCGGCGGAAACTCGTCGGCGATGCGTTTGATCGCGGCTTCGGTCTCGTCTCGAACGGTGTCGTAGGTGGGAAGTGTGTTCACCGAGCATCCTGTCGTGACGAGAAGGGAGGCGAGTAGCGCGCTACCCAGCGCGTGGCGGCGTCTTCCCGAGGCGTCGTTGTGTCGTTGTGTTCACTCACGAGTACATCCACGATCTATCGAGTCGCTTCGGCCGGCGGGTCGCTCAGTCGCCTTGGGGTGGTTCGCCGCAACGGGAGATCGCCAAGACATCGATCGTGTTCCTTCCGCCGGCTGTGTTCTCTGTCACCTTCAGCAGGGTGCTTCCGTAGGGTTCTGCGGTGAATAGGGCACGGGCGAAACTGACTCGGACTTGACTCGTTCTGGGTTCGAACCCCTCGGGGAGTGTGTCGTCGAGGGATTCGATGAACGCTGGGATGTCGAAATCCGGGCCGGGGTCGATGTCGAGGTGACCGGTGTACATCACGCCGCGCTCACATCCGTACGGCCTGGAATTGGTTAAGTCGTCGACGACCACCTCGGTCGGCAGGAGATCCACCACCTCCTGCATCGTTGCGTTCGTTTCGGCGCGGATATCGTCCCACGTGGGTAGCTGTGGCGCACATCCGACCACCACTGCGCCGGCAGCGCCCGTGATGAGCGTCGCGGTCGCCGCGCGCGGTGCGACTCGTCTCATGGCCTCACCGTGCGGCCCGGTCCACGCTCTGCTGTCCGCATCGGCTGAACACGTAGACTTCTAGGAACTTCTCCCCCTCGTGTTCGCGTGCGGAGACTGAGAGCAAAGAACCGCCGTGATCTCGCGCGACGACGTCAATGGACGGGGTGTTGAGTTTTATCTCAGATTCGCGCGCGACATATGCGTCCCCCAGGCGATCGGGTAGCGCTTCGATGAAAGCGGCGCCATCAAAAGTTTCCGATTGCACAACGGCGATGTGATTGGTGTACGTCACTCCGGACGAACCTGATGGGACGCCCGTTCCCCGGCATCCTAATGAGTCTTCGCCTAACTGTTCCACGGGTGCACTGGTCGGGAACTCGGCAACAACCTCCCGAAGGGCTGTGTTTGCCTCGTCGCGTACGTCCTCGAAGAGCGGCAGAGGCTCAGACATTGCGCATCCTCCTAGGCTCAATGCGATTGTGGCGGCGAGCGGGAGGGCTACCGGTCTCCTCATCGTCATCGATCAACAGTATCGCGCGAAGTCTGGGGTAGCTCGAGGGTGGGCGGGCTCATTCGGGTGGTTGTGCGCACCGCGACAGCGCGGTGATGTCTACGACGTCAGTACCGTCTTTCGAACCTACCGAAACGTTTATGCCGGTGTTGCCGTACGCATGGGCGATCAAGCCGAGGGCCGGAAAGCTTGGCTCGAATCCGAGATCCTCGACGGTAAAGTCATCGCCGAGCCGGTCAGGAAGGGTCTCGATGAAGCGGCTGCCGTCGAAACCAGGGCCAGGGTAGATATCCCAGTGGCCGGTGTACATCACACCGCCGTTGTCACATCCATACGGGCTGCCCTCGGGTCGCTGGCTGAATCGCGTTCCGGCGGGCAGCTCGTCAGCGATGCGTTGAATTGCGGCTTCAGTCTCGGCGCGGACAGCATCGTAGCTTGGCAGTCGGGTCACTGTGCATCCCGTCGTGGCGTAGAGGAGCGCGAGGCCGGCAGTGCATGCCGCCAGAGCGCGGAATCGGCGGGTCATGGAGTCGGGACCTCGGCGAGCAAGTATTGAAGCCGGCGGAGCACAACCCCGTTGAGGCGCGGGTCGGCGCTGGTGATGCGGTTGTGGTTGTCGAGTTGCCCGGCGAGGTCGAGCACGGTGCCGAGGGTGGGGTCGATGATGCGGAGGCCGTGTACCCAGGCGGGGGTGTCGGGCAGGCCGGAGTCGATTTTGGTGAATCCGTTCGCGGTGGTGGCCGGGATGCCGTAGCCCCAGTTGCCGAGTTGCATGTTGTCGACGTTCTTGTTGATGTCGTTGGGTGCTTGCATGGCGTAGTACTCGGTTCCGTCCTGCGCTTTCCAGTCGTTGGTCATGCCGATGCCGGCCAGGGCGACGCGTGCGTCGAAGTGCGCCCCGGCGGTTTCGGCCGCACCCGGAGTCATTCGGGTGGTTGTGCGCACCGCGACAGGGCGGTGATGCCGACAACGTCCGCGCCGTCTATCGAACCCACAGAGACGTTTACCCCTGTGCCGCCGTAAGCGTCGGCAATCAAGCCGAGCGCGGGGAAACCGGGGTCGAACCCAAGCTCTTCGACCGTGAATCCGTCACCAAGCTGGTCGGGTAGCGTCTCGATGAAGCGGCGTCCGTCGAACCCAGGGGCGGGGTACATGTCCCACTGCCCGGTGTACATCACACCGCCGCTGTCGCATCCATACGGGCTCCCCTCCGGGCGCGGGCTGAATCGTGCTCCAGCAGGGAGCTCGTCAGCGATGCGTTGAATCGCGGCTTCAGTCTCGCCGCGCACGGTGTCGTAGGTGGGAAGCGTGGGGGACGAGCATCCTGTCACCGCGGAGAAGGAAGCGATGAGCGTCCCGCTTGTCAGGAGTTTCTTCCGTGCGTCGTTGTGTTCTCGCATAGCTGCCTCCCTTTCTCCGTGTTGTCGCTGGGTGAGCCTCCCGCAAGTCCACGCCAATCAGGAGTCGTCGGGCGTCTGTGCGCAGCGTGAAATCACGAGGATATCGATCCTGTGCATATCGTCGTCGACGCCTGCCCCCACCGTGACCGAGGCGTCACCATGTTCCTCTGCGATGAGACTGACCTCTGGGTAGCGTGCGGGGACCGGGGATGCTTCCAGGCTGAATGAACCCGCGAGACGACTAGGGAGAGCATCGACGAAAGCCGGTCCATTGAAGCCCGCCCCTGCGTCGATGGCAAGGTGCCCCGTGTACATGACTCCTTGCGAGCATCCGTATGGGGTGGGGTCCGTCAGGTCGACAACGACCGATTCGGGGGGAGGAGTTCGACGACCTCCCGCATTGCGGCGTCGGCCTCAGAACGTGCTTGATCCCAGCTGGGTAGCTGCTCGCTACACCCCGTCATTAGCGCTCCTATCGCTACAGCCGCGATGATGACTAGTGGTGCCCGGCAACGCATCAGTTCACGGGTCGCTCAGTCGCCTTGGGGTGGTTCGCCGCAACGGGAGATCGCCAAGACATCGATCGTGTTCCTTCCGCCGGCTGTGTTCTCTGTCACCTTCAGCAGGGTGCTTCCGTAGGGTTCTGCGGTGAATAGGGCACGGGCGAAACTGACTCGGACTTGACTCGTTCTGGGTTCGAACCCCTCGGGGAGTGTGTCGTCGAGGGATTCGATGAACGCTGGGATGTCGAAATGCGGGCCGGGGTCGATGTCGAGGTGACCGGTGTACATCACGCCGCGCTCACATCCGTACGGCCTGGAATTGGTTAAGTCGTCGACCACCACCTCGGGGGGCAGGAGATCCACCACCTCCTGCATCGTTGCGTTCGTTTCGGCGCGGATATCGTCCCACGTGGGTAGCTGTGCCGCGCACGCGCTCATCATCATCCCCGTTCCAAGCATGGCCGCCAGAGTCACAAACCATCGCCTGCGTCTCATCCCGCGTCCACCTCCGCGATCACGTCTTGCGTTGCCTCCAGCACAACCCCGTTCAGGCGAGGGTCGGCGCTGATGATGCGGTTGTGGTTTTCTAGTTGCCCGGCGAGGTCGAGCACTGTGCCGAGGGTGGGGTCGATGACCCGGAGGCCGTGTACCCAGGCGGGGGTGTCGGGCAGGCCGGAGTCGATTTCGGTGAACCCGTTCGCGGTGGTGGCCGGGATGCCGTAGCCCCAGTTGCCGAGTTGCATGTTGTCGACGTTCTTGTTGATGTCGTTGGGTGCTTGCATGGCGTAGTACTCGGTTCCGTCCTGCGCTTTCCAGTCGTTGGTCATGCCGATGCCGGCCAGGGCGACGCGTGCGTCGAAGTGCGCCCCGGCGGTTTCGGCCGCACCGCCTGCAGCCGATCCCGCGGAGTGCTCGACGCTCACCACCGCCGCGCGAGGCGCGATCGCGTCAAGCTCAAAGGTGAAGTCGGCGTAGGAGCGACCGAGGGCTTCCATCATGTCGTTGTTCTGCGGTCCCGTCGCCACGATGTCGGAGGTCAGCTGCGGGAACGGCCCTTGCTTGACCACGAACCCCGCAACCGCGGTGTCGAATCGGGCGTTCTCGACCTGCCACCGGGTGAGCGCCGTGATCCCGCTCTGCTCGGTCGAGGTGTAGAACGACTCCATCGTCGTGTTGGTGCCGGGCATGAACGACATGATGACATCCGCACGGTCGGGATCGCCGAACATCTCGATGATCTGCTCGCGGTCGGGATCGTAGAGGTAGAGCTGCACCTCGCCCGCGGCAACGCGATCGAGGTAATCGAGCTCCGCCAGCCAGCCGTCGGGGATCGGAGCCCGCACACGCTCATAGGTACCCGACATCAGGACGTATCCGCGGTTGTCGATCAGGGCGCGCAGCTCGCTCCGTCGCGAATCGACGTTCACGCGATTGGCGGCCGCCCGCACCTGCGCCGGAACTCCGCCGAGCGACCCCAGCACGACCGGCGCTGCGGCCGACAGCGCCGCCGCGGTCGCGGCATCCAGTCCCGTCCACCAGCTGCTCACCTGCGCCGGCGCCGGAGGGGTCTCGCGCAGCAGCGTGATCCACTCCGGATGCGCGGCCAGCAGCTCGCGTATCGTGTCGGCGTCGGCTGTGGTCAGTCGCTCGAGCGCACGCATACCGAGCGCGTTCCGGAAGTCGTCGGCTCGAGCGCTCCACGTCGTACGCGGAACACCGACGCCTGCCGTCGCATGTCCCAGGCCGGTCATCAGGAACGGGCCGTCGCCGATGCGGCGGAGGCTCGCGCTGCAGCGGTCGACCGCATCCTCGAACATCGCCCGCAGACTGCGGCACCGCAGCAGGAGTTCGGTGTTCGCGCTGTAACCGTAGGGCCCCCATCCAGCCAGCGGGTCGGCCGGGTCCTCGGCCGCCGCGGCGTCGCTCGCGCGGTAGGCCAGCACCTGCGTGCGATGGGCCTCGATATCGGCCAGCAGCGCGCTGCGCGTGCGCTCGAGAGGGATGAGGCTTTCGCCGAGCTCTCGCAGAGCGGCGGATGCGCTGCGCGCGGCGTCGCTGAAGTCCTCCCCGACCCGCAGCACGGGGAGGACCGCCGTGGCAGCGGTCTGGGTCTCTGGCGCGTCGTAGACCATCGGGACCCGGTGCCACGTTGCTCCGACATCGTCGAGACGGTCACCGACGAGGGGCCCGGATGCCGCCAGCGTGTCGGCGGCGGCAACGAGCGCGGCCCCGTCGGCGGGGAGGTCGGGAACGCCGTCGACGCCGACGAGCTCGGTCACCGCGGCCCCCCGGAGAAGGCGCCGTGGTACTCCGAGGCCTCGAGCATCTGCGGGGCAGTGCCGGGTAGGGCCGCAGCCGTGCCGGTGACCATCTCGTCGTCGCCCGCGACATAGGCGAGGGTGGCGTCCTCGATACCGGTGAGGATCTCCGACAGCCGTGTGCTGACTGCCGTGGCGGTGACCCGTCGTCTCGCGAACACCTCGCCGAGCGCGGTGCGCACGCTGTCAGCGCCGGTGAGCAGAGCGCTCTCGGCTGCGTCCACGGCCTGAAGCGCCGCCGTGCGATGGCTCTCGATCTCGTCTGCGAGGGCCGACACCTCGGCGACGAGCTCGGTCACCCCGCCGGGATCGATCGAATACCGCACACGGCCACCCTAGAGAGCCCGCGGCGGAGAATCCAGGTCGCCGCTGGCGGGGCCGGTCAGACGGATGCCGCGCGGCGGGCCTCCCAGCCGGTGCGCACCATCTCGTCGACCGAGTAGCGGTTGGCCCACTCGAGGTCGCGGGCGGCGAGCTCGCCGGTGGCGACGATGCGGTCGGGGTCGCCGGGGCGACGCGGGCCGATCCTCGGGGTGAAGTCGATGCCCGTCACGCGGGCCATCGCGTCCATGATCTCGCGGACCGACAGGCCGTTCTGCGACCCGAGGTTGTAGGCCGGCTCGACGCTCTCGCCCGCCGCGAGGCGCTGGGCGGCGACGACGTGGGCCGCCGCGATGTCGGCGACGTGGACGTAGTCGCGCACGTTCGTGCCGTCTTCGGTGTCGTAGTCGTCGCCGTTGATCTGCGGGGTCTCACCGGCGATCAGCTTCTCGAAGACGATGGGGAAGAGGTTGTGGGGGCTCGTGTCGTAGACGGACGGATCGCCCGAGCCCACGACGTTGAAGTAGCGCAGCGAGGTGTGGCGCAGGGGTGCGGGGGAGTCCGCGGTCGCGACCGCCTGGTCGCGCAGCAGCCATTCGCCGATGAGCTTCGACTCGCCGTAGGGCGACGCGGGACGCTTGGGCAGGTCCTCCGTGACGAGAGGCACGTCGGGGGTGCCGTAGACGGCGGCGCTGGAGGAGAAGACGATCTTGTCGACACCCGCGGTCTCCATCGCCTCGAGCACGATCCGCGTGCCCTCGACGTTCTGCGCGTAGGTGTGCAGGGGACGGGTCACCGAGACGCCGGCGTACTTGTAGCCGGCGACGTGGATGACGCCCTCGACGCCGTGCTCGCGCAGGGCGCCCTCGACGAGCGGACGGTCGAGGATCGAGCCGCGGACGAACGGAACGCCCTCGGGGACGAACCCGGCGTGCCCGCTCGACAGGTCGTCGAGGACGACGGGGTCGAGACCCGCCGCGGCGAGGGCGCGCACGACATGCGCGCCGATGTATCCAGCACCACCGGTGACCATCCAGCTCATGACATCCATCCTGCCCGATCGCGGCGGGGCTCCCTCACGGTCACTCCTCGCGGTGGCCGAGGTCGGGCGCGGCGACGAACGCTGCGTCGGGCTCGATGACGTGCTCGAGCTCGACGACGACGATCTCGTTCGACCCGGCACGCGTCGCGGGAGCGGGCACGTACAGGTTGCGCTGCGGGCCGTTGCGCCAGTACCGGCCGAGGAAGAACCCGTTCACGAACGCGTAGCCCTTGCTCCAGGCATCCGTGTCGAGGAAGAGGTCGGCGGGCTCGTCGAGGTCGAACGTGCCCACGAGACCGGTGCGGCCCACCGCCGTGTGCTCGGGAGCAGCGGGGATGCCGGCGGCGACGGCCGTGAGGTCGACGGGCTGCGCCGACCAGCCGGTCAGCTCGTGGCCGCCGAGGGTCACGGGACCGACGAGGCCCTTGTTCTCGCCGAGACGGACGTCGTAGTTGACGCGCCCCTGATCCTCGACGAGCACCGTCAGTCGCGACCCGCGCGGGATCGGCAGCGAGCGCTCGTGCAGCGCGCGCTGCAGGCGGCCGACGGGTGCGCCGTCGACGGCGACCCAGGCGAGGTCGCGGACCTCCGCGACGGCGAGCACGGCGCTGTCGGAATCTCCGAACGCCTCGGCGGGCAGCGCGACGTCGTAGCGCACGAGGGGTCCGAGCTGTCCGAGCTCCTCGAACGTCGGGGGAGTGACCGCCGCGCTCGCGCCGGCACCCGCCGCGGCATCCGCAGTCGGCAGCCAGTCGCCCGTCGTCCGCAGCGGAACCGACAGCACGGGGGCCGCCGGCCGCGCGGGCGGTACCTCGTCGGGCACCGGGGCGTACCGGGCGATCACCTCGCGGAACGCGTGGTACTTCTCGGTCGGGTGACCCGATTCGTCGAGCGGGGCGTCGTAGTCGTACGAGGTGACGATGGGGGCGTAGCGGCCCTTGTCGTTCGCGCCGTTCGTGGTGCCGAAGTTCGTGCCGCCGTGCAGCATGTAGATGTTCACCGACGCTCCCGCGGCGAGCAGGGCGTCGAGCTCGGATGCCGAGGCCGCGGCATCCGTGGTGTGGTGCACCCCGCCCCACCAGTCGAACCAGCCGTCCCAGAACTCCGAGCACATCAGCGGCCCCGTCGGCTGGTGCTCACGCAGCGTCGCGAGCCGCTCGGTGGCGCGCGAGCCGAACGATCCGGTCGTGTGCAGGTCGGGGAGCGTGCCGGCCGCGAGCATGTGGGGCTCGGGCTGGTCGACCGTGGTCAGCGGCACCGTGATGTCGCAGGCGCGGGTGAGGTCGGTGAGCGTGCGAAGGTAGTCGTGGTCGGAGCCGTAAGCGCCGTACTCGTTCTCGATCTGCACGAGCACGACGTTGCCGCCGCGGTCGATCTGGCGCGGCGCCACGATCTCGTAGACGCGGCGCAGGTAGGTGCTGACCGCCTCGACGTACTGCGGCTCGGAGCGGCGCAGCCCGATACCGGGCGTGCTCGTGAGCCAGACCGGCAGCCCGCCGTTGTGCCACTCAGCGCAGATATACGGGCCGGGGCGCACGATCGCATGCATACCCTCGGCCGCGATGAGGTCGAGGAAGCGCCCCAGGTCGTTCCAGCCCGTGGCATCCCATTCGCCGCGCACCGGCTCGTGGGCGTTCCAGGCGACGTACGTCTCGATCGTGTTGAGCCCCATGAGCCGTGCCTTGCGGATGCGGTCGGCCCAGTGGTCGGGGTGGATGCGGAAGTAGTGCAGGGCTCCCGCGATGACCCGGTGGGGGCGCCCGTCGAGGAGGAAGTCGGTCTCGCCGATGCTGAAGGTCGTCACGGGGTCACTCGATTCGTTCCGGGGTTCAGGCGCACGCTCACGCGCGCCCAGGAGAGCGGGGGGAGGGTCAGGGTCACGGCGCCGTCGTGGACGTCGACGGGGAGGGGCGCCGGGGCGACGGGCTGCGACGACGCGCTGTTGACGGTGTGCCGGTCGCCGCCCGCGGGGACGGTCAGCACGAGCGCCTCGGCGCCCGCAGCCGGGCGATCGAGGTCGATCGTGACCGGCGTCTCGGCGTCGAGCCCCCGGTGCACGAGGAAGATCGACAGCTCGTCGTCCGCGATCGTCGCAACGGCGTCGACGGCGCCCACGTCGCCGTAGCGCGCGGTCGGGATGACGCCGGTGTCGATCGCCGGGACCACGACGTGCCCGGATGCTGCGGCCGCGGTCAGCTGGAACGGGAAGAAGGTGGTCTGCCGCCAGGCCGCGCCGCCCGGCTCGGTGCGGATCGGCGCGATGACGTTGACGAGCTGCGCGAGGTTCGCCATCGAGACACGGTCGGCGCGGCGGAGCATCGTGATGAGCAGGGACCCCACGACGACGGCATCCGTCACGGTGTAGTCGTCCTCGATGAGGCGCGGGGCGACGGGCCAGTCGCCCGTGAACACCTCGGGCTTGTCCACTTCGTTCCAGCGGGTCTGGTTCCAGACGTTCCACTCGTCGACGCTGATGCCGATGGGGTCGGTGATGCCGCGCTCGGCGCGCACCTCGTCGATGATGCCGGCGACCTCGCCGATGTAGGCGTCGAGGGCGGCGCCGGAGGCGAGGAAGCTCGCGAGGTCGCCCGGGGTCTCCTCGTAGTAGGCGTGGACGGAGATGTGGTCGACGAGTCCCGCGGTGTGGCGGAGCACGGTGCGCTCCCACTCGCCGAACGTCGGCATCTCGTGGTTCGAGCTGCCCGCGGCGACGAGCTCGATGTCGGGGTCGATGAACCGCATGAGGCGGGCGCTCTCGGCAGCGAGGCGGCCGTACTCGTCGGCGGTCTTGTGGCCGATCTGCCAGGGACCGTCCATCTCGTTGCCCAGGCACCAGAGCCGGATGCCGAAGGGCTCGGCGCGCCCGTTCTCGCGGCGGCGCTCCGACAGTGCGGTGCCGCCCGGGTGGTTGGCGTACTCGAGCAGGTCGGCCGCCTCGGCGACGCCGCGCGTGCCGAGGTTCACGGCCTCCATGAGCTCGAGCCCGGCCTGCTCGGCCCACGCGGCGAACTCGTGCAGCCCGACCTGGTTGGTCTCGGTGCTGTGCCAGGCGGCATCCAGGCGCACGGGGCGCTGGTCGCGCGGGCCGACGCCGTCCTCCCACCGGTAGCCCGAGACGAAGTTGCCCCCGGGGTAGCGCACGACCGTCGCGCCCAGCTCGCGCACGAGCTCGAGCACGTCCTCGCGGAAGCCGGCGTCGTCGGCCGTGGCGTGACCCGGCTCGAAGATGCCGTCGTACACGCAGCGCCCCATGTGCTCGACGAAGGTGCCGAAGAGTCGCCGGGGTACGACAGGGCCCGGGGTGGACGTGTCGAGCGAGATGCGGGTGGGGGAGGTCATTGTTCTTCTCCTGGGGGGACATGGCGAGGGGCGGGCCGGACCGAAGCTCGATGCGACCCGCCCCTCGTCGGGCGTCACTTGTTGACGGTGAAGCCCTGGTCGTTGCCGTACTGCACGAGCTGGTCCTGCCACGTGGCGAGGCCCTCGTTCAGGTCGGACTTCGAGGCGTAGGACTGCCCGACGGTGTCGCTGAAGATGCTGTTCGCGTACACCTGGAAGGGCAGGTACTGCCAGCCCGGACGCACGTCCTTGGCCGCCTGTACGAGCACCTCGTTGATCTTCTGGCCGCCGAAGTACTCGGGTGCCTTGTTCAGGAACTCGTCCGACTCGAGCTGCGCCGTCGTCGAGGGGAAGCCGCCGCTCTCGGCGAAGATCGTCAGGCTCTCCTCGTCGTTATTCAGCCACTTCAGGAACGCGGCGGCGAGGGCCGGGTTCTCGCTCTGCTTCGTGACGGCCTGGCCGCCGCCGCCGTTCTCGGCCGAGACCGGGGTGCCGTCGTAGGTCGGCATGGGAGCCACGCGCCAGTCGCCCGCCGCGTCGGCGACCGACGACTCGAGGTTGCCCGGCATCCAGGCGCCGATGACGAGGGTCGCGATCGAGCCGTCGCCGAGGCCCTTGAACCACTCGTCGCTCCAGCTCGGGGTGCTGGCGAGCAGGTCGTCCTCGACGAGCGTGTTCCAGGTGTCGGCCCACTTCTTCGAGCCCTCGTCCGCGACGTTGATCGTCACGTCGGTGCCGTCGGCCGAGAAGGGCTGCCCGCCCGCCTGCCAGATCATGCTGGTGGCGAAGCCGGCGTCACCGGTGTCGTTCGTGATCTTCTTCGTCGGGTCGGCGGCGGTGAGCTGACGCGCGGTGGCGATGTACTCGTCCCACGTCGTCGGGACCGTCAGGCCGTACTGGTCGAAGACCGCCTTGTTGTAGAACAGCGCCATGGGGCCCGAGTCCTGCGGCAGGCCGTAGATCTTGCCGTCGAAGTCGACGGAGTTCCAGGTCGAGGCGGTGTAGTCGCTCTCGAGGTCGCCGAAGCCGTAGGGCGCGAGGTCGAGCAGGCCGTCGGTGAGGGCGAACTGCGGGAAGGCGTAGTACTCGATCTGCACGACGTCGGGGGCGCCCGAGCCGGCCTTGATCGCGTTCTGGAGCTTGGTGTACTCCTCGGTGTTGGTGCCCGCGTTGACGACGTTGACCTTGACCTCGGGGTACTTCTTCATGAACGCCTCGGCCTGCGCCTCGGCGGACGGGGTCCACGACCAGTAGGTGATCTCGCCGCCGGCCTTCAGGGCCGCGTCGAGGTCGTCGGGGTTGCCGCTGCCCGCGGCGGGGCCGGAGGACGAGCAGGCGGCCAGCACGAGGCCGGCGGCTGCGGTCAGGGCCACGACGGATGCGGCGCGACGCAGCGCCGATCCCTTGCGCATGGGTGTCATGGGAGTTCCTTCACTTCGTTGTTGTGGATTCGGGTTGTTGTGGATTCGGGTCGTTGTGGATTCAGGTGGTGCGGAATACGGAGTCTGGGGGTGCGCTCACTGCTTGACGCTGCCGGCGCTCAGGCCGGACTGCCAGAAGCGCTGCAGCAGGAGGAACGCGACGACGATCGGGATGATCGACAGCAGCGATCCGGTGATCACGAGGTTGTAGATCGGCTGCGCCGCCGCTCCCGTGGCCTGCGCGTTCCACTGGTTGAGCCCGACGGTGAGCGGGTACCAGGCGGGGTCGCTGAGCATGATGAG
Organism: Microbacterium sp. Yaish 1; assembly: GCF_002245215.1. Taxonomy (GTDB): domain Bacteria; phylum Actinomycetota; class Actinomycetes; order Actinomycetales; family Microbacteriaceae; genus Microbacterium. The sequence goes on along the minus strand of NZ_NPMR01000001.1, from coordinate 771,598 downwards.
CGGGAGGAAGTAGTTGTTCCAGGTCGCGACGACCGCGAACAGCAGCACGGTGACGATGCCGGGCATGAGGAGCTTCGTCGAGATGGTGAAGAACGTGCGCATCTCGCTGGCGCCGTCCATGCGGGCCGCCTCGAGCAGCTCGGTGGGGACGGCGTCGCTCGCGAACACCCACATCAGGTACAGGCCGAAGGGGCTGATGAGCGAGGGGATGATGATCGCCCACGGGGTGTTGGTCAGGCCCAGCTGGCTGAACATGAGGAACGTGGGGACCGCGAGGGCGGTGCCGGGAACGGCCACGGCGCCGATGACGACGGCGAAGACCGCCTTGCGGCCGCGGAAGTTGTACTTCGCCAGGCCGTAGCCGGCCATCGTCGCGAGAACCGTCGCACCGCCCGCGCCGACGACCACGTAGAGGAGCGTGTTGCCGAGCCACCGCAGGAAGATGCCGTCGCGGTAGGTGAACGTGTCGACGATGTTGTTCCACAGGTTGAAGCTGTCGCCGAACCAGAGGCCGAAGGTCGTGAACAGGTCGCCCTGGGTCTTGGTCGCGTTGATGACCAGCCAGAACAGCGGCAGCAGCGTGTAGAGGATGAACAGGCTCATCACGACGGTGAGCACGACGGACTTCCGCCGGGCGAACGGCGTGCTGCGGGCGAGGGCGGGAGCGGTCATCGCATCTCCTGACGGGATCCGCGCAACTGGACGACGTAGGCGATGACCGCCGTGATGACGCCCATGATGATCGCGACGGTGGCGGCGTAGTTGTACTGCTGGCCGGCGAACGAGAGGTTGTACGCGTACATGTTCGGCGTGAAGAACGTCGTGATCGTGTTCGGGGCCAGGGGCTTGAGGATGTTCGGCTCGTTGAAGAGCTGGAAGCTGCCGATGATCGAGAAGATCGTGGCGATGACGATCGAGCCGCGCAGGGCGGGGATCTTGATCGAGAGGATCGTGCGCCAGGCGCCGGCGCCGTCGAGGGACGCCGCCTCGTACAGCTCGCCGGGAATGGTCTTGAGCGACGAGTAGAAGATCAGCATGTTGTAGCCGACGAACTGCCACGTGACGATGTTGCCGATCGAGACCATCATCCACTCGGGCAGGAAGGGCCGCAGGACCTGTGCGCCGAGGAGATCGTTGATGTTGCCGGCGAGACCGAACTGGTCGCCGTAGATGTAGCCCCACATGAGGACCGCGACGACGGCGGGAACGGCGTAGGGCAGGAAGATGATGATCCGGTAGAAGCCCGACGCGTGCAGGCGCGCGCTGTCGATCGCGAGGGCGGCGGCGAGGGCGAGCACGAGCATGATCGGCACCTGGATGAGCAGGAACAGCAGCACGCGGAGGAAGCCGTCCCACAGCTTCGGGTCGGCGAAGGCCGTGAGGTAGTTCTCGAACCCGACGAACGCGTTGCCGCCCACGATCTGCTCGCGGAAGAAGCTGAGGTAGAGCGCGTAGGCGAGGGGCGCGAGGAAGACGAGGGCGAACACCACGGCGAACGGGCCGACGAAGAGCCATCCGCGCTGTTCGACGCTGACGCGCCGCCGCTTCCGCGCGGTGCGCACGGCGGGAGGGGGTGCCGTAGTGGTCGTCATCGTCCGTGCCTCTTCTGTGATGCAGGCGCTCGCCGATTGAGCGCGGATGTTGACGTAAACATAACTCGGGCACGCTAGCATGTCAACGTCAACATCGAGGAGGATCCGGGCATGGGTGAAGCACGAGCAGCCGCAGGCCCGGACGTGCGGCCACGGCGCCGCGAGGTGTCGATGGCCGACGTGGCCGCGATGGCCGGCGTGTCGGGGCAGACGGTGTCGCGCGTCGCGAACGGTCGCGAGAACGTCGACCCCGAGACCCGGGCTCGCGTCCAGGATGCGATGGCGCGGCTGGGGTACCGGCCCAACAGTGCGGCCCGCGCCTTGCGCTCGGGGCGCTTCCGCAGCATCGGCGTGATCATGTTCTCGCTCGCGAGCTACGGCAACACGCGGACGCTCGATGCCGTGGCATCCGTCGCCGCGGAGGCGGGGTACTCGCTCACCGTCATCACCGTGCAGTCGGCCACGCAGTCCGACGTGTCGGGCGCATTCGTGCGCTTGGCCGAGCACGCCGTCGACGGCGTCATCATCCTGATCGAGACGCACCGGCTGGGCGAGCGCGAGCTCGCGCTGCCCACGGGCCTCCCTGTCGTGGTGGTCGACTCGAGCGCCGATTATCCGTATCCCGTGGTCGACAACGACCAAGCGCTGGGCGCGCGTCTCGCGACGGAGCATCTGCTCGACCTCGGGCACGAGACGGTCAACCACATCTCCGGGCCGAGGGAGTCGTTCGCCGCCGAGCGCCGACGCGTCGCCTGGCACGACACGCTCGTCGCACGCGGAGCCCGGGTGCCCGAGGTGCACGTGGGGGATTGGACCGCCGAGTCGGGGTACGAGATCGGGCGCTCGCTCGCCGCCGACGACACGGTGACGGCGGTGTTCGCCGCCAACGACCGCATGGCGCTCGGACTGCTCCGGGCGCTGCACGAGGCCGATCGGCCCGTGCCCGCGAGTGTCAGCGTGGTCGGTTACGACGACGCCCCAGAGTCGGCGAACTTCTGGCCGCCGCTGACGACGGTGCGCCAGCACTTCGACCGCATCGGCGCGGCCGCCGTGCGCTCGCTGCTCACCGAGATCGACGGGGGAGAGGTGCCGGCCGAGCGCACGCTCGTGCCGACCGAGCTCGTCGTGCGCGCGAGCTCGGGCCCTCGCCGCTGATCAACCGTTGCACCGGTGCACAGGAGTCCCTTAGGCTCGGTGTTGACGTCAACATGTTGACGTCAACATCACCCCCCTGAGGTCGCATCGGAGCGGCCGGATAGGAATGACGATGAAGTCAGCTCGACTGTTGTCGATGACCTGTGCCGTGGCACTCGCGGCCGGCGGGCTCTCCACCGCGGCCGCCGCCGCACCCCCGCCCGCGCATGCCGCGGACCCCGCGTCCGTGCGCATCACCCCGAATCCCGCCACCGCCTCGGAGAAGCCGTTCGAGGGGTGGGGCACCAGCCTGGTCTGGTTCGCCAACGCGACCGGGAACTACCCCGCCGACGTCCGGCAGAAGCTCTTCGACGCCGTGTTCGGCGACGAGGGCCTCAACCTCAACATCGCGCGCTACAACATCGGCGGCGGCAACGCCACCGACGTCCCGCCGTACCTGCGTCCGGGCGGAGCCGTGCCCGGCTTCTGGAACCCCGACCTGCAGGCCACGGACGGCGAAGGCGCGATCACCTCGACCTTCGCCGACCGAGACCGCTACCGGGATGCCTGGAACCCCGACGATCCCGAGGCCTACGACTTCACGCAGGACTCCGCGCAGCGCTGGTGGCTCGACGCACTCAAGGACAAGGTCACGCACTGGGAGGCGTTCAGCAACTCCCCGCCCTACTTCCTCACCCAGAGCGGCTACGTCTCGGGCGGGATCAACAACGCCACGAGCGAGCAGCTCGCCCCGGCCGACATGGAGAAGTTCGCCGGCTACCTCGTGAACGTCGTCGACGAGCTCGAGCGGGTTCACGGCATCTCGTTCGACACGATCGACCCGTTCAACGAGCCCAACACGAACTACTGGTCCACGCAGATCCCCGACGGGGCGACCTGGCCCACCGGCGGCCGGCAGGAGGGCGCGCACATCGGGCCGCAGGCGCAGGACGCGATGATCAAAGCCCTCGCCGAGCGCCTCGCGCAGCCGGGGACGAGCACGGAGGCGGTGATCTCGGCGATGGACGAGACCAACCCCGGCATCTTCGCGACCAACTGGAACACCTGGTCGGCGCAGGCGAAGGGCCTCGTCGATCAGCTGAACGTCCACACGTACGGCACCGGCGGGCGCCAGGTCGTCCGCGACATCGCCAAGGCCGCCGACAAGCCGCTGTGGATGAGCGAGGTCGAGGGCAACTGGACCGACCGCGATAAGGGCTTCGTCACCGACGACATCGAGAACGGCCTCGGAATGGCCCAGCACATCGTCGGCGACCTGCGCGAGCTCGAGCCCGACGCGTGGGTGTTCTGGCAGCCGGTCGAAGACCTCTACAACATGGAGAAGGTCGAGAAGCTCAACTGGGGCAGCGTCTTCATCGACTTCGACTGCAACAAGGACGGGCAGTCCGAGCGCCGTCTCCGCGACGGCGACGCCGACCCCTCCTGCAAGGTGCTGACGAACGAGAAGTTCAACACCGTCCGCAACTTCACGCACTACATCACCCCCGGCGACCGGCTGATCGCGACCGACAACGCGCAGTCGACCGCGGCGATCGACGCCGACGGCGAGGGCGCCACGATCGTCCACGTCAACGCCGAGGCCGCCGACCGCACCGTCGAGATCGACCTGAGCGACTTCGGCACCGTCGCCCCGGGCGCGACCGTGACCCCCGTCGTCACGACCCAGTCGACCGCGGCCGAGCCCACCGTCAACGCGCTCCAGCAGGGGCAGCCGGTCGCCGTGGATGCGGCATCCCGAACCGCCACCCTCACGGTTCCCGCCAAGTCGGTCGTGACCTTCGTGATCGACGGCGTCTCGGGCGTCTCACCGGATGCCGCCGCCTTCCGCGACGGCGAGACGGTGCAGCTCACGGGCCTTCAGAGCGGACTCGCCCTCGACGGCAGCTCGACCCTCGCGGTCCGTTCGCTCGCCACCACGGCCGAGTCCGCCCGCGGACAGGCCTGGACCGTCCGCACGATCGAGGGTGCGGGCACCAACCGCCACCGCTTCACGCTGCAGAACGGTTCGGGGCAGTTCCTCGCGTCGCGCGGCACGGCCACGGCGCTCGTGGACGCGGATCCGGCGGCAGCCGCGGCCGATCCCGCACTGCAATGGATGGCCTCGACGACGGACGGCACGTACTACTCGGTGCTGAACGTCGCCGCAGAGCGCGTCCTCGACGTGAACGGCGGCAGCACGACGTCCGGCGCCGCAGTGGGCCTGTGGACCTCGAACGGCGGAGGGAACCAGCAGTGGCGCATCGCGAGCACGAGCGTCGCGGGCACCGAGCCCGTCACCGTCGCCACCGCGGTCGGTGTCGTTCCGACGCTGCCCGCGACCGTCGATGTGCGGTACACGGGAGGGACCGTCCGGAAGGCCCCGGTGACGTGGCAGCTCGACGGGGTCGACTTCTCGCGCACCGGTTCGGTCGAGGTTCGCGGCACGGGCACCGAGCTGTTCGGCGGCTCGTTCGAAGCCACCGCGACGGTCGAGATCGGCGCGTACACCGCGACGCGTCCGGCATCCGTCACCGTCCCCGCGGGAAGCGCCCTCGACACCGTCAGGAGCCAGGCCGACAGCACGGTGCAGGCCGAGCTGCGTCCCTCGGGTGCAGGCTTCTCCGTTCCGGTCGAATGGATGTGGGACGGCATCGCCGATGACGCGTTCGCGGAGCCCGGGACGGTCTCGGTGCCCGGCGTCGCGACCGGTCCGAGCGGCGAGAAGCTCGATGCTCGGTTGACCGTGATCGTCACGGCCGCGTCGGAGCGCAACGTCGCTCCCGAGAGCACTCCGAGCGCGACCTTCACCGAGAGCGCGCAATACGACGTGCGGAACACGATCAACGGCAGCTCGACCGACAAGGGATGGTCGAACTGGCGCTCTGGTGCGAAGAACCCGCAGGACACGCTGAGCTACGTCCTCGCCGAGCGCGAGACCCTCACGCGCGTCGCTGTGCAGTTCTACCGCGACGGCAGCTCGCTGAGCTGGCCCGCGACCATGCGCGTCGAGCACCGCGTGAGCGGCGGGGAGTGGGTCGAGGGCGAGCTCGTCACCGTGCCGGAGCCCGCGACGGGTGCGCCGCGCGTCGAGGTGCCGGTCTCCGGCGCCGCCGACGAGGTGCGCGTCGTGCTGAACGCGCGCCCCGACACGCACATGATCGTGTCGGAGGTCGAGATCTTCGCGGCCGCAGCAGCCCCGGCGGGCGTCGCCGACCTCGCGCGTCTCACCGTCGGCGACGAGCCCGTCGACGGGTTCGCACCGGACACGCTCGAGTACACCGTCACGACGACGGGGTCGGCATGGCCCACGATCCACGCGCTCGCGGTCGACGAGGACGCCACCGTCGTCGTGACGCAGCCCGGCGACGACCAGGCACGTGACGCGCAGCGGATGGCGGCGGATGCCGCGGCCGCGGCGGATGACGTGATCACCAGCGTCGGGACCGTGACGGTCACGGCTCCCGATGGCGCCTCGCAGACGTACTCGGTGGCGGTGAACCGGGCGGTCGGCGTCGCGACGCCGGTCGTGTCGGGGGAGCCGCGCGTCGGCTCGACCGTTCGCGCGGTGACGGTCACCGATCCGGCGGACGCGACGCCCGCGTTCGTCTGGCTGCGTGACGGGGCCGCGATCGACGGCGCCACCGATGACAGCTACGCGCTGACCGCCGCGGACGAGGGGCGGGAGATCTCCGTCGAGGTGACCGCCGACGCGGCAGGCTTCATGGCCGGCAGCGCTCGCTCGGCGGCGATCGTTCCGGCCGCCGCCGTCGTCGACCCGGGAACGGGCGGCGGCACCGACGGTGGCGCGGGCGGCGGTACCGACGGTGGCGCGGGAACCTCGGGCTCGGGCAGCGGCTCGGCCACGGGCACCGGAGCGAACGGCGCGGCCGGCTCGACCGGTGCGGGCGACCTCGCACGCACGGGCGGGGATGCCGACGGCATCACCGCGACGCTGTTCGGCGCGCTCGCGCTGCTCGTGCTCGGCGCCGGAGCTCTCGTGCTTCGTCGCCGTCGCGTCGGAGCGAGAGACGCCTGAGCGCCTGAGCGCCTGAGCGCCTGACAACGCAGGCCGTGCCGATCGATGGAACGATCGGCACGGCCTGCGTCGTCTCCGGAGAATCCCGCGTTTCACGGAGCTTCGGCCCGCGCGGCATCCGGTTCTCGCGCCATTCTCCGAGTTCCCTACCGGCGCGGGCCGCGCGGCGCATCACACGAGGCGCCGCCAGGGGCCACGACGGCGCACCGAGGCGCGGAGGCTCGTCGCCACAGCGTCCGCTCGACGTGACTCGGCACCGGCGGCGAGCGCGATCGTCGAGGCCGGCGACAGCGCCAGCATCTCGACGGCGAGCTCGCTCGTCGGGGTGACTCCGGCATCCCGAAGCGACAGCGACCAGCGCGTGCCGTCCCAGAAGCGGTCGTCGACGACGCGGCCGTCGACCACGACCCGTCCCACGTCGCCCGCCCAGTCGAGGTCGAGCACGGCGTCCGCCTCGGGCTCGAACGAGGTCGCGGGGAGCTGCACCCGGTAGTGGGCGGCCCGCTCGGCGAACGTCTCGCTCGACGGCGCACGGTGGCGCGGCCCACCGAAGCCGTAGTCCGCGGGCGGAGCGGCCGGCGGACGGACGAGCTCGACCTCCGCCGCCGCGCTCTCCATCGCGAGACCGCGGCCCGCGGCATCCGGCGCAGCTCTCGCGACCGACCAATCGCGCGTGTGCGGGTCGTACCTGTGGCCCTCGACGGCGCCCCGGAGGAGCGCGCCGTCGGCATCCCAGGCCAGCTCGCCGTCGGTCAGCCACAGCTCCGGATGCGAGCCCGGCCGAACCCACAGACGGTCGGCGGCGCCGGCGGGCAGCACCAGGACGTCGAGGTCGCCGAGGTGGAGCGGCACGAGGCCCGGTTCGACATCCCGCGGTTCGGAGTCGCCGACCGTGATTTCGACGGGGACGCCGCGGTCCTCGACGAGCACGAGCGTCGGGCGAGCGGCGCCCGTGAGCACCGTGATGAGGGATGCCGTCGCCCAGGCGATGCGCGTGCGTCCCACGGTGAGCCCGACGGGCCACCGAGCGAGCGTCCCCGCGGGCACCGTGATCGGGCGCGACGGGAACACCGTCTCCGCGTCGCCCTGCACGATGCGCAGCCGGACCTCCGCGACGTCCTCGACCTGCTCGAACGGCTGATGGTGCGAGATCACGACGATGCCCTCATCGCCGGTCGATCGCAGCGCCCACCGGAGGGTGCTGCGGTCGTCGAGTGACGTGGCGCGGATCTCGGGCAACGACGACGACATGCCGGACAGGCGGTCGCCGAAGGCGGCCAGGAACGCGTGCTGTGCGCGCAGCAGGGCGGCCGAATCCGCGAGGTCGCCCGATTGTCCGATCGGCGCGTGGAAGTCGTACCCGAACTCGGGCAGGTCGTTGGGGTATCCCGTGTCGATGGTCTCCTGCAGTCCGGGCTCGGGGTTCCGGCCGCCGACGAACATGTAGTACCCCTGCCAGGCCGACCCGTTGCCGATCTTCACGTGGGCGAGCGCGGCGACGTCGCGCCCGGCGAGGACCGGGCGCCGGTGGTACGCGGTGGCCATCCCGCCGCCCAGCTCGCAGGTGGCCGGCGGGAAGCCGTGCAGATCGGCGGCAGCGCTCGCCGCCGCGAACCCCTGAGCCGCACGCACGTCCGCGCCGACCCCCGGGTCGTCCCAGTCGTGCGAGGGGAAGTAGTGCGCGCGGAAGGTCGGATCCCACGGGGCTGCGGGGTCGACCCAGAAACCGTCGGCATAGCCGCCGAACACCGGCATCACCTCGCCGTCGGGGAGTATCGCCCCGCCCCAGGCCGTCGCGGTCCACAGGGGCGCCGCCAGTCCCGCCTCGCGCGCGAGGCGCTTGAGAGTGACGAGGTGCTCGGGGCGGTCGTAGAGCTCGTTCTCGAGCTGGATGCCGATGACCGGCCCGCCCGGTCGTGCGCGGCCGCCGAGCGCCATGGCGAGCTGGCCGAACCACTCGCGAACGAGCTCGAGATAGGCGGGATCGTCGCTGCGATGGGCGATCGGCATCGCCTGCACCCAGTCGGGGAAGCCCCCGTTGCGCGACTCCCCGTGCGCCCACGGCCCGATCCGCAGCATGACGTCGAGTCCCGCCGCGGCCGCTTCGTCGATGAACGCCCCGATGTCGAGGTTGTCGTCGAAACGCGGGTGCCCGCGCTCGGCGACGTGGTGGTTCCAGAAGGAGTAGGTCGAGGCGACCGAGACGCCGGCGGCGCGCAGCTGCCGCATCCGCTCGGTCCAGCGCTCGCGCGGCAGCCGGCTGTAGTGCACTTCGCCCGATACCGGCACCCATCCCTCACCGTGTCGGTAGAGGGCGCGGTCGGTGACCGAGATTCCGCGGGCGCGTTCGTGGGGAGCCGGAAGCGGTGCGGGCCGTTCGGGGCTCGGCCACGCGGAATGCTCGGCGCGGAGCAGCTCGCTCACCGCGCCCCGACGATCGCGTTGTCGAGCTCGTCGATGTCGACGCCCGGGCGCAGCGCTCGGTTGGTCAGCAGCACCCACGCGATGCCGGCGCTCGGGTGGACCCAGAACTCCGTTCCCGCCCAGCCGCCGTGGCCGTAGACGTCGCGGTCGATCAGGCCCGGCGCGCGGGTGCGCAGGTTCCAGGCGAGACCCCAGTCCTGGCCGCGTTCGGCAGGGTACGGTTCCAGCCGCGGGATGTCGCCGGTGAGCGGCCGCCGCATCATGGCGAGCGTCGCGGGGGAGAGGATGCCGTCGCGGGCGCCGCCGTGGATCCGCAGCAGCTCGGTCCCGAGCGCGAGCAGGTCGTGCGCCCTCCCGGCGAGGCCGGCACCGGGATTGCGCTGCGCGGCGAACGCCGTCATGTCGGCGCCCGCGGCGGCGGCATCCGCGATCGGCGCCGTGCCGTCGAGGTCGAGCGACAGGCCATCGGCGCCGATGCTCGACGCCCAGGCGGTGATGTCGTCGTGCCACGCGCGCCCGGCCGCGTTCTCGACGAGGGCGGCGACGCCCTCGACCGCGAGTGTGGAGTACCGCGAGGCCGTTCCGGCGACGAAGTCGCGGCCGCGGGTGAGCAGCTCGGTACGCAGCGGCAGCCGGGTGTCGAGCGGCGGCTCGCTGATGCCGCTCGTGTGGCTCACGAGGTGCGAGAGCCGCACGATGTCGTCCCTGTTGCGGCCGAACTCGGGCAGGGCACGGGTCAGCGGAGTCTGCAGCGTGAGCTCGCCGCGCTGGATGGCGCGCGCAGCGGAGATGCCGAGCAGCGGCTTCGTGATCGAGAAGAGCGCGTATCGGTCGTCGACGTCCGCGGCGACGGCGTCGAGGGCGAGGATGCCGCGCGCGTCCGCCACGCCGACGACCGCGGACGGCAGGCGGCCGTCTCCGACGTGACGGCGGGCCCAGTCGAACGCGGCCGTGAAACTCGAGGTCATCGCGCCAGCCTACGGGAAACGCTTTCCTGAGGCGCGGGGAAGCGCAGGCCGAGCCCGACGTGGTCGGTCTCGCGGAGGCGTCCGTCGCGGATCTCGACGGGGCACGGATCGCGGAGGGCGCCGAGCTCGGCGAAGCCGGCATCCTCGACGTCCTCCACCCAGGGTTCGGCGATGCCGCCGGGGAGGGTCAGCGCGAGCTGGCCCGACAGCTCCGGCAGCAGGTGCGGGTGCAGTTCGGCCCCGGCATCCTCGGCGATCGCGGCGATGCGCTGCAGCGGCGTGATCCCGCCGACGCGCACGATGTTGGGCTGGACGATCTGCGCGCCACCGCGGCGCAGCATCTCGGCGAACCGGTACGCGTTGTGCAGGTTCTCGCCGACCGCGATCGGAATGCGCGGTCCGCCGCCGAGCCGACGTGCGAGCTCGGCGTGGCCGTCGGTGTCGTCGGCGCGCAAGGGCTCTTCGATCCAGGCGGGTCGGACCTCGGCGAGGACGTCGAGCGACCGCGTGGCGCGGCCCAGGTCCCAGCGCTGATTGGCGTCGATCATCAGGCCGCGATCCGGGCCCAGCGCCGAGCGGACGGCGCGAAGCCGGTCGAGGTCCTCGGCGACGTCCGGCTTGCCGACCTTGACCTTCACCGCGCCGAAGCCGCGCTCGACCCACCGCTCGGCCTGCGCGACGAGCTCATCGATCGAGTAGTGGAGGTTCACGCCGCTGCCGTAGACGCGTGCGCTCTCGCGCCGTCGTCCGATCAGGGTCGAGACCGACGAGTTCGCCGCGCGCGCCGCGGCATCCCACAGCGCCAGGTCGAGACCCGCGAGCGCAATCGTCGTCACGCCCCCGCCGCCCGCCTCGTGCACGTGTTCCCAGAGGCTCCGCCAGGCCTCGCCCGGGGCGGCGGGAAGCCCCACGGCGGCGGGCGCGATGTCGTGGCGCAGGAGGGCGAGCACCGCCTCGGCCCCGATTTGCGGGGTCCACGAGAAGCCCCAGCCCTCGGCGCCGTCACTGCGGCGCAGATGCGTCGCGATGACGCCGACCGAGGTGACGTCGGCGGCCCACGGGCGGGTGAGCGGGACCCGGATCAGGCGCGCGTCGAGCGCGGCGATCACCGTCACAGCAGAGCGCGCCCGGCATCCAGGATCGCCGCGAGGCGGCGCTCCTGGACGGCGGTGGGGTCGACGAGCGGGGCGCGCACGCCGCCGACGGCCTGTCCGCTCAGGCGCAGGCCAGCCTTGATGAGCGAGACGCCGAATCCGGGCGTCTCGTCGCGGAGGGCGACCAACGGGGTGTAGAACGCGTCGAGCAGCGCGAGACGGCGCTCCTCGTCGTGCTCGACGTAGGCCCGGTAGTAGGCGTTCGCGACCTCGGGGATCATCGCGAAGGCGGCGGACGAGTACAGCGGCACGCCGATGCCGCGGTACGCCGCCTGAGTGAGCTCGGCGGTGAGCAGACCGTTGAAGAACGCGAAATCGTCGCGGCCCGCATCGGCGATCGCGCGGACGATGAGCTGCGTCGCGCCGATGTCGCCGGTGCCGTCTTTGAACCCCACGATCCGCGGGTTGTCGGCGAGACGGCGCATCGACTCGGGTGTGAACTGCGCGTTCGCGCGGTGGTACACGATCACCGGCAGGTCGGACGCGGCGGCGATCGCCTCGACGTAGGCGACGAGTCCCGCCTGCGGTCCGCCGACGAGGTACGGCGGAAGCACGAGGAGCGCGTCGGCCCCGGCGTCCGCGGCGGCGCGCGCCGTCTCGCGGGCATGGCCGAGCGGGCCGCCGGTGCCGGCGACGACGGGAACGGCGCCCGCGACGCTTGCGACCGCGGTACGAACGACGGCACCCGCCTCGGCGGTCGACAGCGCGTGGAACTCGCCCGTGCCGCACGCGGGGAACACCCCGCCGGCGCCCTGCTCGACGCCACGGCTCACGTGCGACGCCAGCAGTTCGTGATCGACGTCGCCGGAGGCGTCGAACGGGGTGACGGGGAAGAAGAGGATGCCGCCGAAGTTCATGCCGGCACGTCCTTTCTGATGTCGGTGGGGGAAGAGTCTTCGGTCAGGGCGTCGCGCCAGGAATGACGGGGCGCCCAGCCGAGCAGGCGCCGCGCCTTCGCGTTGGAGAAGGCGGGAGTGGTGCCGGTGAGGACGGCGGCGACCTCCTCGGTGCCGGGGTGGAAGCGGGGGATGAGCTCGGCGAGCGGGCGGCGGGCGAGGGCGTCGTCGGCCCCGACGAAGAACGTCTCGGCGTTCGGGATCGTCGGCAGGGCGGCGAGCAGCGCATCGGCGAACGAGGCGACGTCACGCGCGTCGACGTAGTTGAACAGCGCGGGCGCGGCGAGGCTCGGATCGTCGAGGCGCTCGCGGACGGTGTGCCCCTGCTGCGTCGGCGCTCCGCGCCATTCCTCGGGGGCGATGACGTAGCAGGGGCGGAACGCGGCGAAGCGCACCGCGTCGCCGGTCTGGCGGTGCAGCATCCGCATCGTCTGCTCGATCACGAGCTTCGACAGGGCGTAGCTGTTCCACGGCTGCGGCGGCGTGTCCTCGTCGAGGGGGAAGCGGCCGGGCACCCAGCCGCGCGGTGCGCCGTAGCCCAGCACGGTGGGGCTCGAGGCGGCGACGATTCGCGGGACCCCCACGGTCACGGCACCGCCGAGCACCGAGGCGGCCAGTGCCGTGTTCGTGCGCATGATGACGTCTTCGGGGGCGCTGAAGGGGACTGCGATCGCGGCGAGGTGGATGACGGCGGTCGCCCGCTGCGCGCGGAACGCCGCGACGGTGGCCTCGGCGTCGAGGAGGTCGATCGCGATCTGATCGGCTCCCCGCAGCTCGGGGGCGTCCGAGACCGTCCGGTCGAAGGACACCACGCGATGGCCCGCCGCGACGAGGCCGCCCACGAGGCTGCGGCCGAGGCGGCCCGCGCCGCCGGTGACGACGACGCGACTCATCGCCCGTCGGCGAGCAGCCGGATGCCGAGCTCGCACGTGCGGACGGGAAGACCCGTGGCCAGCGACAGGTTGCCCGCGATTCCGACCGCGATCGACCGCACTCCGTCGGCCCATCCGGCGGGTCGGGCCAGCGGGTCGTCGCCGGGGCCCACGAAGACGTCGGCGAGCAGCAGCTCGTCGCCGCCGCCGTGGCCGCCCTCGCCCGAGGCGATCGGGATCTCGACGGCGTCCTCCCAGTGGCGCTGGACGATCAGGCGTTCGCCCTGCGGGCGGAGCGAGACCGGCCCTCCGGTCTCGACGGCCGAGGGGTCGAGCACGGGGTGCAGCCCCTCGTTCTCGAGGACGGCGCCGCGCTCGACCACCTCGAGTTCGGCGCGACCCTCGGTGCCGTTGACGGCGACGCGGTATCCCTCCCACGGGGCGTGGGCGTTCAGTGAGTACGACATCGTCGCGCCGCCGGCGTAGTCGACGACCAGCGCGAGGTTGTCCTCGATCGTGATGCCCTCGCCGAACACGTCGCGATCGCGCAGGTACCCGTCGTGGCTCTCGGCCTCGAGATACAGCGCGCGCAGGCGATCGTCGTCGCGGAGGTCGAGCTCGAACGGGTCGCGGCTGCCGTCGTGCGTGCCGCGGAGCGGGCGCTCGCCGAGCCCGCGGGATCGGGCGTTCTCCGCCCCGTAGAAGCGCAGGCCGCCGGATGCGAACACGCGGCGCGGCTCGTCGCGGATCCACCAGTTGACGAGGTCGAAGTGATGGCTGGCCTTGTGGAGGAGCAGGCCGCCAGAGTGCTCCTTCTCGCGGTGCCAGCGGCGGAAGTAGTCGGCCCCGTGCTTCGTGTCGAGCAGCCACGAGAATTCGATCGAGGTCACGCGCCCGATCCGGCCGTCCTGGATCACCTGGCGCAGGGCGCTGTTGCGGGGTGAGTACCGGTAGTTGAACGTCAGCACGACCGAGCGACCTGTGCGCTCGACGGCGTCCTCGATCGCCGCGGCGCTCGGCGCGTCGATCGTGAGCGGCTTCTCGACGACGACGTCGGCGCCGGCGTCGAGCGAGCGGACGATGAGCGACGCGTGCAGATCGTCGCGGGCCGTGATGATGATTCGTTCGGCCCGGGATTCCCGGACCATCTGCTCGAGGTCATCCGGCGACCACAGCGTCGGGGCGGGGAGCCCGCGCTCGATCAGCTGGTCGCGGTAGTGCTCGGCCCGCACGGGGTTGGGCTCGCAGATCGCGACGAGCTCCGCCCGGTCGGCGTGCGTCCCGGCGATGGCGTCGACGTACATCTGGGCGCGGTGTCCCGCGCCCACGAGCGCGTAGCGCGTGCGGGTCATGGCTCTCCTTCGTGCCCGGAGCTGAGGCGCCGCTGGCGGAAAGCGCTCTCAGGAAACGTTTTCTGAGACTAGCACGGGCGATTCCGCGGGCGCGAGGGAGCGGTGATCAGGTGTTCGGAGCCCCGGTGCTGCCGCGAACCATCACCTCGGGCGAAACCGTGACGGCGGGCTCGGGCGTGCGGCCGTTCAGAAGGTCGTGCAGCGCCGACCACGCCCGTGCACCGAGCTCGCCCATCGGCACGGCGGCCGTCGTGAGTGCCGGTGAGGTGTAGCGGGCGAACGGGATGTCGTCGAAGCCCGCGATCGACAGTGCGCCCGGGACCGGGATGCCGCGCTCGGTCGCCGCGCTCAGCAGGCCCATCGCCGACAGGTCGTTGAACGCCAGTACCGCCGTCGCGCCGGAAGACAGCACGTCGTCGAGGGCGCCTGCCCCGCTCGCGAAGTCGACGCCAGCGGGGATCTCGACGATCTCGCAGCCGGCCAGCTCGCGTCGCGCGTCGTCGAGCGCGGAGAGGCGCTGGCCACTCGACGCGCTGAGCGCCGCACCCGCGAGGTAGGCGAACCGGCGGTGGCCCTGCGCGTAGAGGTGATCGATGATCGCCCGCAGCGGTGCGCGATAGTCGGCTGCGACGCTCGGAGCGTCGCCCGTTCGGTTCACCAGGACGACGGGGGCGACCTGGGCGACGACCTCTGCGAGCTGCTCGTCGCTCATGCGCGGAGCGCACAGGATCAGTCCGTCCGAACGCCGCCGCGACTCGAGGGCGAGCAGGCGTTCCTCGTCGACGTGCTCGTCGGAGTCGGCGATGAGCACGTGGTAGCCGTCGGCGACCGCGGCCCGGCTCAGGCCCCGCAGCATCCCCTGGAATGTGGGGTTCGACAGGTCGGGCACGACCACCGAGATGGTCTGCGTGCGGCCGAGCACGAGGCTGCGGGCGAGCGGGTTCGCCGAGTAGCCGAGCTGCGCGGCGGAAGCCCGCACTCGCTCGGCGAGGGCCGGGTCGACGGTGGCATTGCCGTTCATGACGCGCGAGACGGTGGCGAGCGAGACGCCGGCGTGCGCGGCGACGTCCGTGATCGTCGTCTGCTTCGCCCCGGCCATCGCGCCCCCGCCCTCTCCGGTCCGGCCATCCTATGGTGAGGAAACGTTTTATGACGAGAGGCGATGGTGGCCGGGAACACGATCGCGGGCGCCGCGGAACGCGGCTCTGCCATGATGGCGGGGAACGCAACGTCGCGTCGTCGTGATGCGGTGCGTTCGCCAGGCATATCCGAAAGGCCCGCATGTCCGACAATGCCGTCGCCCCGAACCGTCGCATCAGCTGGGTCAGCACCGACCGCGAGCGCGCGTGGGTCGAGATGCCGCCCCCGCGTTTCGCGCCGCTGACGGGGATGCCCAACGTGCTGCTGCGCACGGACCGTCGACACCAGACCGTCGAGGGGTTCGGGGTCTGCTTCAACGAGCTCGGCTGGCGCGCGCTGTCCCGGCTGGACGACGCCGACCGGGCTGAGATCTTCGACGAGCTGTTCGCCCCGGGGCGAGGCACGGGATTCTCGGTGTGCCGGATGCCGGTGGGCGCGAACGACTTCTCGACCGACTGGTACTCGTACGACGAGGTCGACGGCGATCTCGACCTCGAGCACTTCTCGATCGAGCACGATCGCGCGTCGCTCATCCCGTACATCCACGAGGCCCTGCGGCGGCGCCCGGACCTGAAGCTGTGGGCATCGCCGTGGAGCCCGCCGTCGTGGATGAAGACGAACGGTCATTACGCCGCCGCCCTGCCGTGGCGCGGGAACGACATCGACAACGGGCTCCGGCCCGATCAGGTCGGTGCCGAGGGTACGGACATGATGATCCAGGAGCCGCGCTACCTGACCGCCTATGCGGAGTACTTCGCGCGATTCGTCGAGGCGTACCGCGCGGAGGGCATCGAGATCTCGATGGTCATGCCGCAGAACGAGTTCAACTCGCCGCAGGTGTTCCCGAGTTGCACGTGGACGCCCGAGGGGCTGGCCCGCTTCATCGCCGTCCTCGGCCCGCGGATGCGGGAGCTGGGGGTGGAGGTGTTCTTCGGGACGCAGGAGCGCCCGGCGCCGGAGCACCTGGCGGCCGTGCTCGCCGATCCGGATGCCGGGCCCTTCATCTCCGGCGCGGGATTCCAGTGGGCCGGGAAGGGCGCCATCGCCGATGCGCACCGGATAGCGCCGCATCTGTCGCTCTATCAAACGGAGCAGGAGTGCGGTGATGGTCGGAACGACTGGCGCTTCGCGCGGTACACCTGGTCTCTCATGAAGCGCTTCTTCGAGGCCGGCGCGAACGCGTACACCTACTGGAACCTCGCGCTCGACGAGGGCGGCGTCAGCCGCTGGGGATGGGCCCAGAACTCGCTCGTGGTCGTCGATCCCGAGACCAACGGATTCCGGTACACCCACGAGTTCTTCGTGATGAAGCACCTCGCGCACCACGTGCAGACCGGCGCGACGCGCATCGACGCGTTCAGCTGGACGGGTCACGAGAACCAGCTCGCCTTCGAGAACCCCGACGGCTCGATCGTCGTGGTCATGCAGAACGATCTCGCCGACGAGTTGCCGGTGACGGTCGCTCTCGACGGCGCGGCGTTCGACGTCGTCCTTCCCGCGGACTCGTTCAGCACGATCCATATCGCCGCGGACTGACGCGCGCTCCATTGTGCGCGGCGCCGGAGCGTCCCGCGGCTCACGCTAGAACGGCGGCGGTTCATCCCAGGTTCCCGATGGCGCAGGTGGCGGGTCGTCACCGCCGGACGGCACGACGATGGTGAAGGCGACGAGTGGTGGTGGTGCGTCTTCGCGGTAGATGCGTCCGGTCGGTGAGGTCCATACGAGCCGCCCGCCGGGGAGTTGTTGGACGTGCCAGCGGGTGTGGTGTTTGACGTCGTGGTGTCGTTTGCAGAGGTTGGCGAGGTTGCACACGTGGGTGCCCCCGCCGTCGGATGCGGCGATGGTGTGGTCGAGTTCGCAGCGGATGGCGGGTTGTCGGCATCCGGGGAACCGGCAGTGCCGGTCCCGCGCTCGCAGCAGTCTGATCATCGCGCTCGTGGGCCGGTAGCTGTCGCACTCCAGCACGGTTCCGGTGACGGGGTGGGTGAGCAGCCGGTCCCACGAGGTCGCGTTGCCCGCGAGCTCGCGGGCGGTGGCGGCGTCGATGGGGGAGCGCCCGGCGAGGTCGGCGGGCCCCTCGTCCTGACCCATGAGTGTCAGCGCGGATACCGCGACCTGCACGTGTGCGCGGATCGCCCCGAGCGTTCCGTCGCCGTCACCGCTCGCGGTGGGATCGAGGGCCGGCGTCCCGGCGAGCAAGAGGTCGGAGAACACGTCGGCGCGGACCTGGTCGATCGTTCGCGCATCGTCGACGAACGACGACCCGTCGCCTGTTCCAGCGTCGACAACCTCGTCGGCCTGTGCGCGCGCGTTGATGATCTCCCGCGCCTGCCGGGTCAGCCGGTCGACGATCCCGTCGGCGATGACGGTCGGCAGCGTCGCGATGAGATCCGACATCCCATCCGAACTGGGCTGCACCCGCACGCACCGACCGGCCGCGGCCTCCTCGTGCCGCTCGGTGAAGCTCCGCGGGTGCATCCGTTCCGCGATCATCCGCAATGCCTCCAGCACCCGGTTGGGCCTTTCGCCCTCGCACCGTTCGACCGCGACGCGTTCGAACTCCGCCCGCTCCTCCACGGGCACCAGGCATCCGACCTCCTGGATGACCCTCACGTGCCCGCGGACGATGCGCCCGGCCTCCCAGGCCGCCATCGTCACCGGGTAGTTCTCGACCAGATCGCGGGCTTCATCGATCCGGCGCTGCAGGGTCCGGTCGGTCGCGACGAACACCCCGGCCAGCTCCGCCGCGATGCCACGCAGCGCCATCTCCCGCGCCTTGACCTTCTCGGATGCCCCAGCAGCCTGCTTCTCCGCGAGAACCCCCGCTGCCGCGAGCACCCGAACCTCACGGATCTGCACCGCCCGCGCGGCATCCGAAACCCCCTCGGCATCCGCGACCAGCTGAGCGAGGACGTCGACATCACCGTCGCTGCCCATCCCGCCGCCGAGTCCGCCATTCGAATGCATGTTCGAATCATGTCACGGACCTCCGACATCGCGTCCCGACCATCCACAGGCGGCGCCGAGCTGATTACTGCCGCAGCGCGTCCGGCGGTGTTCGCTCTCTCAGCGCTTGGCGGGTGCCGCCCGGCGGACCATCGCGGTCTCGTCGGGCGTCTCGAAGCCGAACTCGGCGTAGAGACTGTGCGCGTCGCGCGTGAACAGCGTCCAGCGGAAGTCGTGCCCGGGACCCTCATCGATCATGCGGCGGAGGATCCGGTGCGCGACGCCCGCGCCCTGGTGCTCGGCGACGACGAAGACGTCGGCGAGGTAGGCGAAGCTCGCACCATCGGAGGCCGCGCGGGCGAAGCCGACCTGTTCTCCGGTGTCGGCACGGTAGGCCCCGACGACCCGCCAGGCCGCGTCGAGTTGCGCCTCGAGCACGGAGCGTTCGCGCCAGCGGCCCCAATAGGCCTCGGACGAGAGCCAGCGCCATACGACCTCGCGCTGGATGCGGGCGGGTGAGTCATCGATCTCGTACTCCACGTCCCCATTGTGCGCCGCAGCCGCGGGGAGAACCCGCTGGTAACACGATGCCAATCACGAGCCCGCGGACCGCGGCTGTGTCAGGCTGTGGGGATGACCGACGATCCCGCCGACGCCCCGCGCCCGCCGCACGGCCCGCGCGATCCGGGCGACGCATGGGTCGTCGCACCCTCGGGGGAGCGGTACTGGGGGCGCTTCGGTGCCGCGGGTCTGCTGGCCGTCGACCCGGAGCGCGGCGTGCTGCTGCAGCATCGGGTGTCGTGGAGCCACTTCGGCGACACCTGGGGTCTTCCCGGAGGCGCGCGTCACGCGGGGGAGTCCGCGCGCGACGGAGCCTTGCGCGAGTCGGCCGAAGAGGCCGGCGTTCCCGCGGATGCCGTCGCGCCGCGGTTCCTGTCGGTGCTCGATGTCGGCGTGTGGACCTACGGCACCCTCGTGGCCGACGTCACGACGCCCTTCCGCCCGGTCATCAGCGATCCCGAGAGCCGCGAGCTCGCGTGGGTTCCCATCGACGAGGTCGAGTCCTTCCCGCTGCATCCCGGCTTCGCGGCATCCTGGCCGCGGCTGCGCAGCCTGCTCTCGGTGCGTCCGACCGTCGTCGTCGACGTCGCGAACGTGGTCGGTTCGGTCCCCGACGGCTGGTGGCGCGACCGCGCCGGCGCTGCCGCGCGGCTGCTCGCCGAGGTGGCGGCGCTGGCCGAGCGGGGGACGGATGCCGCGGGCCTGGAGCTTCCTGAAGACGTCTGGTTCCCGCGTGTGGTGGCTGTCGTCGAAGGGCAGGCCCGCGACGTCATCGCTCCGGCGGGGGTCGAGCTCAGTCGTGCACCGGCCTCCGGTGACGACGCGATCGTCGAGGCGGCCACCGCCGCGGTGGCCGCGGGTGAGCGGGTCAGTGTCGTGACCTCGGATCGCGAGCTGCGCGCTCGCGTCGAGGCGGCGGGGGCCCGGGCGGTCGCGACGTCGTGGCTCCGCGACCGCTTGTGACCGGCCCCGCCGCCCGGCGCTGGGGCGCGGCCGCGCTGGCCGTCGCGGTCGTCGCGGCAGGACTCGTCGTCCACGGCATCCTGCCCGACACCGCCGCGACCGACATCGCCGGCGACGCGCTGTACGCCGTGTTGATCTACGTCCTGGTGGTCGCCGTCGCACCCCGTGCCGGAGCCGTCGTCGTCGCGGCGGTCGCCGGCGGTTGGTGCCTCGCGGTCGAGCTGCTGCAGCTGAGCGATCTGCCCGCGCGGGCAGCTGCCGTCTTCCCGCCGGCGGTCCTGGTGCTCGGGACGGTCTTCGACGCACGCGATCTGCTCGTCTACGTCGTGACGATCGTCATCGCCGGGGCGCTGGATGCCGCGTGGCGCCGCCGGCGAGCACCGTCGTCACCCCGGCGATGATCAGGTCGAGCGCCGCGGTGAAGCCGTCGTCGTCGCCGGCGGCGATGCGCTCGGGCGAGGCGGCGACGCCGCCCGAGGCCGCGCCCCACGCGTCGGCGCTGCGGCGCTGCTGCTGGTGGAAGGTGAAGCCGACGACGAAATGGGTGATGGTGTCGCCGATCGTGTCGGCGAGAGAGGCCGACTCGCCGCGCTCGAGTGCGACGGCCCGGAGCCGTGCGTGCGCGGGTGGCTCGACGAGCCCGAGCGCGAGCGAGCTGGAGACGACCTCGGCCCCGTCGCGGTAGGCGAGCAGGCTGTCGTGCAGGCGCACGGCGACATCTCGTGCGGCGACATCGAGGCTCGTGCCCGCCTCGTGGTCTGCGCTGACCGGACGGAGGATGCGCGCGCTCACGGCCGCGAGCAGCTGCTGCTTGTTCTCGACGTGCCAGTACAGCGCGCTCGGCTGCACGCCGAGATGCTCGGCGAGACGCCTCATCGACAGGTCGGGCAGCCCGACGCGGTCGAGCAGGTCGAGAGCGGCGTCGACGACGTCGTCCCGCGAGCGTCGCGGCGCTCGGCCCCCTCGGTTTGAGTCGTCGGCGATCATGAGGCTACTCTACCTGAACGCCGTTCACGTGAACGGTGTTCAGGAGGAATAGTGACCCCGTCCCGACGTCATGCCCGCCGCTCGCTCGATGCGCCCGATCTCGCCCGCGCCGCCGTGTTCGCCGCGCTCATCGCCGTCCTCGGACTGCCCGGTTCGTTCACGGTGTTCGGCGGAGTGCCGATCACGGCCCAGACCCTCGGAGTGATGCTCGCCGGTGCCGTGCTCGGGCCGGTGGTCGGCGCGGCCTCGGTCGCGACCTTCCTGGCCCTCGTCGCCGTGGGGCTGCCTCTGCTGGCGGGCGGCCGCGGCGGACTCGCCGTCTTCGTCGGCCCGACCGGCGGATATCTGCTCGGCTGGCTGGTCGGAGCGGTCGTCGTCGGTCTGATCGTGCACGCCGGTGGACGTCGGCCGGTGTGGTGGCGGACGGCCGCGGGGATGCTCGTCGGCGGCGTGCTGGTGGTCTACGCCTGCGGCATCCCGGTGCAGAGCCTCGTCCTGCGGCTCGCGGTCGAGCAGGCCGCCCTCGCGAACCTCGCTTTCGTGCCCGGCGACATCGTCAAGGCCGTCATCGCGACCGCCCTCGTGGGCGCGCTCGTCCGCGGGTACCCCCGGGCGTTCCGCCGCACATGGACGACCCGGCGACGCACCGCCGAGACGGAAGGGGCCGACGCTCCCGTCACGGCATCGTCCGCCGACGACCGCGTCGTCGCATCCTCCGCCGAGTGACCGCCCGCATCGTCACGCTCCGCGCCGAGTCCGCGGAGCCCGCCGCAATCATCGAACGGCTCGCGGCCGTCAGACAGGGCGGCGACGTGCCGCTCGTCGTCGACGATCGGTGGCCCGCGGGCATGCGTGCGGAGATCGAGCGGCTCGCGGCCGATACCACGCTGCCCGCCGACGTCGCGTGGGCGACGACGACATCGGGATCAACCGGGGCGCCCCGCATCGTCATCCGCTCCGCGGCGTCGTGGGAGGCGTCCTTCGCCGCGATCGAGCGCCTTCTGGACGCCCGCGACGACGACCGGATGCTGCTGCCGGGCCCGGCCTCGTCATCGCTCACGCTCTTCTCGCTGGCGCATGCGCTCGCCGGCGGCCCGCCCCCGGTGACATCCGAGAGCCGTGCGGCGGCGACGCTCTTCCACGGCACGCCGTCGCACCTGCGCGCCCTCCTGGCGGATCGCCCGTCGGGCCTGCGGGCGGCGCTCGTCGGCGGGGCGGACCTCGACGAGAGCTTGCGCGGCGAGGCGGAGGCCGCCGGTGTGCGCGTCGTGTCGTACTACGGCGCGGCGGAGCTCTCGTTCGTCGCGGTGGACGAGGACGGGCGCGGTCTGCGGGCCTTCCCCGGGGTCGAGATCGACGTCCGCTCGCGCGAGGTCCGGGTGCGCTCGCCGTTCGTCGCGCACGGATACCTCGGCGCCGCGGGACCCCTGCGACGCCAGGGGGAGTGGGCGAGCGTCGGCGACCGGGGGACGATCGGCGACGGTGTGCTGCGACTCGACGGGCGTGCCGACGACGCCATCGTCTCAGGCGGGGTGTCCGTCGTACCGGCGGACGTGGAACGGGTCCTCCGAGACCTCCCCGGCGTCGCCGACGCCGTCGTCGTCGGGGTGCCGAGGCTCGGCGTCGGCGCGCTGGTCGCGGCCCTTGTCGAACCCCGGCCCGGAGCGACGCCCGACCCTGCTGCGCTGCGTGCGGCGGCGGCGGCCGTCCTCGCCCCGGCGCACGTTCCCCGCCTGTGGTTCGTCGGAGACGTGCCCCGCACCACGACCGGCAAGCCGGCTCGGGCCGACGTCCGCCGGATGCTGCACGGCGGCGGGGCGTCGCGTGCCTGAGGTCGTCATCGTCGCCGCGCGGCGCACCCCTCTCACGACGCGCGGACGGGGCCTGGCGGGACTGGGCGTCGACCGTCTCGCCGCACCCGTCCTCCGCGCCGCGGCCGACGATGCGGCCGCCGTGCTCGGCGCGCCGCTGGACGTCGCCGACGTCGTGCTCGGGAACTGCCGCGGCCCCGGCGGCAATCCCGCCCGCGTCGCCGCGCTCGCCGCGGGATGGGGGTTCGGGGTGACGGGGTCGACCGTCGACCGTCAGTGCGGGAGCGGCCTCGCCGCGGTCATCGACGCGTGGCGCGCGATCGCCGCCGGCGACCCGCGGCCGCGCCTGGCCGGAGGGGTCGAGAGCGCGTCGACCGTGCCGGTGCGCAGCGTCGGCGGCGTCGCCTACGAGCGTGCCCCCTTCGCTCCCGCGGGGGTCGCCGACCCCGACATGCTCGACGCGGCCGACGCGCTCGCCGCGCACGACGGCATCGATCGGGAGCGACAGGATGCCGCCGCCCGGCGCAGCCACGACCGCGCGGCGCGCGCCCGCGACGTGGGGCGCTTCGACGACGAGATCGTCGCGATCGCCGGCGTCCGCCACGACGACGGGATCGGTGCCGGTACCCGCGTGCTCGAGCGGCTGCAGCCCGTCCGCGCGGGCGGCACCGTCACGGCGGGGACGGCCACACGCATCGGCGACGGAGCGGCCGCGGTCGCGCTCGTGGACCGGGCCGCGCATCCTGATGCCGCCGGCCTCCTCGTCCGCGGCGGCGCCGTCGTCGGCTGCGACCCCGCGCTGCCGGGTATCGGCGCGGCGCCCGCGATCGAGGCGGCCCTCGCCGACGCGGGGACCGCCCTCGCCGACGTGACGGCCTTCGAGATCGTCGAGGCCTTCGCGGCGCAGTCGCTCGCAGTGCTCGGCCGGCTCGGGATCGCCGACGACGACCCTCGCGTCTGTGCGGACGGCGGCGCGCTCGCCCTCGGTCATCCGTGGGGGGCGAGCGGTGCCGTCGCCGTCGTGCGGCTGTTCTCCCGACTCGTCCGCGGCGGTGCGCCGGCCGGATCGATCGGTGTCGCCGCGGCATCCGTCGGCGGCGGGATGGGCGTTGCGCTCGTCGTCGAGGTCGTCCGGTGACGCGCGGTGACGGGCGCGGCATCCGGTTCGACCGCGTCGGGGTGCGCCTCGGCGACGCCGACGTGCTCGCGGACCTCACGCTCGACCTCGATGCCCGCCTCATCGCCGTCGTCGGCGACAACGGTTCGGGCAAGTCGACGCTCGCCCGGCTCGTCGGCGGGCTCGCGCGCCCGACGGCGGGACGCGTCGAGGTCCTCGGCCTCGACGCCGTGCGCGACGCCGCCGAACTGCGACGCCGCATCGCCGTGGTCTTCAGCAACCCCGACGCGCAGATCGTCATGCCGACGGTCGCCGAGGACGTCGCGTTCTCGCTGCGCAGCGAGCGGACGAGCCGCGCCGAGCGCGCCGCACGGGTCGACCGGGCGCTCGACCGGTTCGGGCTCGCCGGGCTGCGCGATCATCCGGCGCACGAGCTGTCGGGCGGCCAGAAGCAGCTGCTCGCGCTGTGCGGCGCGTTCGTGCGGGATCCCGAGCTCGTGGTGGCCGACGAGCCCACCGCGTTCCTCGACGGGCGCAATGCCGACCGGATCGCCTCACACCTCCTCGCCGACACCGGCCACCGGCTGCTACTCGTGACCCACGACCTCGCCCTCGCTCGACGTTGCGAGGTGGCCGTGCACGTCGCCGGCGGTCGCGTCGCCGCGTGGGGAGCGGCCGACGAGGTCGTCGACGGGTACGAGCGGTCGTGGCGCGGATGCTGACGCTCTACCGCCCCGGCGACCGCGGCTGGCACAGGATGCCGGCGGGCCCGAAGACGGCGATCCTCCTGCTGCTCGTGCTCGGTATCTCGCTCGTGCCCTCGAGCGTTCCCGCGGCGCTCGGCGGGGCCCTTTTCGCCCTGACCTGCTACGCCGTGCCGGGCACGGGCTGGCGCGAGCTCGGGCGCCAGGTGTGGGCGCTGCGGTGGCTGCTGGTCGTGTCGTTCGCGGGGCAGGCCGTCTTTCTGGGGCTCGAGCCGGCGGTGCTCGGCACCGTGCGCGTCGCCGTCGCTGTGCTCCTCGCCGCCCTCCTCGCCCTCACCACGCCCGTCACCGCGCTGCTCGACCTGTTCGAACGCGCCCTCCGGCCGGCGCGCCGGGTGGGGGTGGATGCCGAGCGCATGGCGCTGCTGCTCGTCGTGGCGCTCGGAACCGTGCCCACGCTCGCGCGGCTCGCCCGCGACGTCCGGGACGCCCACCGGGCGCGGGGCGCGGGTCGCGGCATCCGTTCGTCGGTGTTCGCCTTCATCGTTCTGGCCCTGAAGCACGCCGACGACCTCGGCGACGCCCTCACCGCGCGAGGCGTGCGCTGAACCGCGCCGAGTTCGCGCAACCCCCGCGTCTCACCTCACGTCGACGCGCTCGAACCGTTCCCGCGGCACGCGGTCGAGCCGCAGCGAGGCGGCGACCGGCGCCCCGCACCGACTGCCCGTCGCGCGGAACCGCTGGATCGCCCACCGCCGCACCCCGCGGTCGGCCAGCAGCTCGCCGAGCTCGCCGAGCCGGGCGTCGTCGATGAGGTCTGGGTGCACCGTCGTGCGGACCTCGACGTCGAGCGGATGCCGCGAGGCGGCACGCTCGCGCTGGGCGGCGAGCACGAGGTCGAGCGAGCGCAGCGCGGCGCGTCCGCTCGGACCTCGGCCCGTCACGCCGGCGTAGTCGTCGGCCCCCGCTTTGGCATCGAGGCCGATCCACGACAGGGCCGGCAGCACGGCCTCGAGCAGGTCCGGGTACGCGCCGCCCGTATGCAGCCCGACGTCGAACCCGAGCTCGCGGGTCCGTGCGACCGCGTCGGGGAGGGCGCGCTGCATCGTCGGCTCACCGCCCGAGAAGACCACCCCGTCGAGCAGGCCGCGGCGCTCGCCGAGGAAGGCGGTGACCCCCTCCCACGGCATCCTGCCGCGCCTACGCGGATCGATCAGTTCGGGGTTGTGGCAGTAGCGGCAGTCCCACGGGCATCCCTGGAGGAACACGGTCGCCACCAGGCGGCCGGGCCAGTCGACGGTCGAGAACCGCGAGAGTCCCGCGATGCGCAGCTCGGAGGCGCTGCGACCCGCGACGGCGGCCACGTCACACGACCGCCGCGGCGCGTTCGTACGAGAAGGGCACACGCTCGGCCGCCTCGCCTCGCTTGCCGATGTTGAACGACGAGACCGGCCGGAAGTAGCCCATCACCCGTGTCCACACCTCGCATCCGGCGCCGCACTGCGGACATGACGCGTGGTCGCCCGAGAGGTACCCGTGCTGGGGACAGATCGAGAACGTCGGCGTGATCGTGATGTACGGGATGCGGAACCGCTCGAGCGAACGGCGGACGAGAGCCTTGCACGCCTCGGCCGTCGGTGCGGCCTCGCCCATGTAGAGGTGCAGCACGGTGCCGCCGGTGTACTTCTGCTGCAGCCCCTCCTGGAGCTCCATCGCCAGGAACGGGTCGTCGGTGAACGCGACCGGCAGCTGCGACGAGTTCGTGTAATACGGATTGGCCGCCGTGCCGGCATGGCGGATGCTCGGGAAGCGCGCCATGTCGGCGCGGGCGAAGCGGTAGGTCGCCGACTCGGCGGGGGTGGCCTCGAGGTTGTAGAGGTGCCCGGTCTGCTCCTGGAACTCCACCATGCGAGCGCGCACGTGATCGAGCAGGTCTGCGGCGAACCGCATCCCCTCCTCGGTGGTGATGTCGTGCCGGTCGTCGGTGAAGTTGCGCACCGCCTCGTTGAGACCGTTGACCCCGATCGTGGAGAAGTGGTTCGCGAGAGTTCCGAGGTACCGCCTGCTGTAGGGGTAGAGACCGGCGTCGAGGTGGCGTCCGATGGCAATGCGCTTGGCCTCGAGGCTGTCGCGGGCGATCTCGAGCAGCCGGTCGAGCTGCGCGTACAGGCCCGCGCGGTCGCCGGCGTGCACGAACCCGAGCCGGGCGCAGTTGATCGTGACGACGCCGATCGAACCGGTCTGCTCGGCCGAGCCGAACAGGCCGTTGCCGCGCTTCAGGAGCTCCGTGAGGTCGAGCTGCAGGCGGCAGCACATCGAGCGGATCATTCCGGGATCGAGGTCGGAGTTCACGAAGTTCTGGAAGTAGGGCAGGCCGTACTTCGCCGTCATCCCGAACAGCGCCTCGACCTCCGGGGCGTCCCAGTCGAAGTCCTTCGTGATGTTGTAGGTCGGGATGGGAAAGGTGAACGCCCGGCCGTCGGTGTCGCCCTCCGTCATGACCGACAGGAAAGCGCGGTTGATCATCGCCATCTCGGGCGCGAGGTCGCCGTAGGTGAAGTCGGCGAGGCGCCCGCCGACGAGCGGGCGCTGGTCGGCGAGGTCGTCGGGGCAGGTCCAGTCGAAGGTCAGATTGGTGAACGGGGTCTGGGTGCCCCACCGCGAGGGGACGTTGAGGTTGAACACGAGCTCCTGGATGCCCTGGCGCACGGCTCGCTCATCGAGCCCATCGAGCCGCACGAAGGGCGCGAGGTAGGTGTCGAACGAGCTGAACGCCTGGGCACCCGCCCACTCGTTCTGGAGGGTGCCGAGGAAGTTGACGATCTGACCGAGGGCGCTCGAGAAGTGCTTCGGCGGGGCTGACGAGATCGCGCCGGGCACGCCGTTGAACCCCTGTTCGAGGAGCTGTCGCAGCGACCAGCCGGCGCAGTAGCCGGCGAACACGTCGAGATCATGGATGTGGATGTCACCGTCGCGGTGCGCGGCTCCGGCCTCGGGCGCATAGACCTCGTCGAGCCAGTAGTTGGCGATGAGCTTGCCCGAGGCGTTGAGGATCAGCCCGCCCAGGCTGTAGCCCTGGTTCGCGTTCGCGTTGACGCGCCAGTCGTGCTTCTGCAGATACTCGTCGACGGTCGCCCGGACGGCGATGGAGCGCGTGGTCATGTGAGTCCCTTCACGAGATTTCCCAGATATGGGGGTCGGATCTCGATTCAGCCACTACATGATGTGCCCGATCCGCGTGGCGCGCCGGAACAAATACGCGTCAGGGCCCGCGCGTCAACGGCGGAGGATGTCGCGAACATCGGACTCATCGTGCGCGTCGGTCCGACGTTTGCGAGATCCTCCGAAGCTGGCGACTCGCCGCGGGGCGCGAGGTCAGCGGAGGCCGAGCAGGCGCGCGGCCACGTCGACCGCGGCGGGTCCGTCGAGCGCCGGCCGGTCGGCCCACTGCCCGCCCGTGACGATGACCTCGACGTCGGGGAGGGCGACCGTCGTCACGATCACTCCCGCCACCGCAACCGTCGTGCCTGCGGTGTACGCGATGCCGCCCGCGGCCTCGACGTCGGCATCCGGAATCGGAGTGAACCCGATGGTCTCCAGCTCGGCGGCGCTCAGCGGGGGAGCCGGGTCGGGGCTGATCGACACCTCGACCGAGCGGATGTCGTCGAGGTCGATCGTGCCCTCGGGGGCACCCCATCCGCACAGCGTGCCGTACTCGTCCGATCCGTTGTCCTCGCGCGCGACGAGGCCGTCGATGTAGGGCGCGACGACAGCCTCGACGGCAGTGCAGTCCGGGCTCGCGAACGCCCGCGTCCCTTCGTCCTCGGGGGCCGCGCTCGGTGCGCCCGGCGCGTTCGCGGCCGGCGTCGAGCCGTCGGTGCCGGCGCCCGTGCCCTCCGCAGCCGGGGTGCAGCCCGCAGTCAGCGCGGCGGCGGCGAACACCAGAACGAGGGGAACGAGGCGCCGGGTCATCACGCGACGATGCTAGCGACATCGCGACATCGCGACATCCGGCGGGCACCGTGCTGCGGCTCCGGGGTTCGCGTCGTCAGCGGGCGAAGCGGAGCGTCACGATCTCGAACGGGCGCAGGGAGAGGGGAACGGCGTCGTCGACGAGGGCGGATGCCGCGACCTCGCGCTCGAGCAGATCGGTCTGAACCACCGCGAGCGCGTCGAAACCGGGGCGCACGACCGTGTCGACACGGCGGCCGAGTGCCTCGTACAGCCGCACGACGACGTCGCCCGAGCCGTCCTCGGCGAGTTTGACCGCTTCGACGACGACCCCCGGGTCTTCCACCGCCACGATCGGTTCGATCTCGGTTGCGCTCCCCGTCACCAGCCGCTCGGGCAGATTCAACCGATAGCCCTCGACGACGGCATCCTCGACGTCCGCGCCGACGACCAGGCCGACCCGCAGGGCATACGCGCCCTGATCCTGCGTGGGATCGGGGAACAGCGCCGATCGGATGAGCGACAGGCGGACGATCGAGATCGTGCCGCCGCCGGCCGAGCGCTCGGCCCGCGTGATGTCGTGACCGTAGGTGGAGTCGTTCGCGACCGCGACACCGAAGCCGGGCTCGCCCACGCGCACCCATCGCTGCGCGACGGTCTCGAAGCGGGCGGAATCCCACGACGTGTTCGTGTGGGTCTTCCGCTCAATGTGACCGAACTGCACCTCCGACGTCGCACTGTCGGTGTGCACGTCGACGGGGAACGCGAGCTTGAGCAGCTTCTGCGACTCGTGCCAGTCGAGCTCGAACCCGAGCGACACGGTGCGCGACCCGGCATCGAGCCCGATGCGCTCGACGACCCGCGACGACCCGAACGACCGGGTGACGACGATCTCGTCGCCGTCGACCTCGAGCCCGTCGAGGTCGGTGAGGTCGGTCACGGTGTTCCGGTAGTGCACGTCGACGTCCCAGGCATCCCACTGGGTCGGGGTGTCGCGGTGCAGCTGCAGCAGCGCGGACGCCGCGCCCGGCGGCACGCTGTCCCGGCCGCTCGCCAGGTCGACCGCCGAGACGATCAGGCCGCGATCGTCGACCACCACGCGCACGACGCCGTTGTCGAGCACCCAGCCCTCGGGCGAGCGTTCGGGGCGCACGCGGGATGCCGGGGCCGCGAGCGCGGCTCCGAGCGCCGGAACACCGCCGCGCGCGTGCGGCGCGGCATTGACCCGGAGCTCGTGCGTCTCTCCCGGCGCGGTCGCCCCCGCCAACGCCGTCAACGCGTCGCCGATGATCTCCTCGAGCTCACGGGCGACCGCGGCGTAGTTGCGCTCGGCGTCCTGGTACACCCAGGCGATCGAGGATCCCGGCAGGATGTCGTGGAACTGCTGCAGCAGCACCGTCTCCCACACTCGGGCGAGCCTCTCGGCGGGATAGGGCGCGCCGGTGCGCACGGCCGCGGTGGTCGCCCACAGCTCGGCCTCGCGCAGCAGGTGCTCACTGCGGCGGTTGCCCTGCTTGGTGGCGAGCTGGCTCGTGTAGGTGCCGCGGTGGAACTCCAAGTACAGCTCGCCGACCCAGACCTCCGGCTCGGGATACTCGGCCTCGGCGGTCTCGAAGAATCGCCGGGGCGTCGAGTGGACGACACGCGGCGAGCCCTCGAGCGAGGTGGTGCGGGCGATCGCGGCTGTCATCTCGCGGGTGGGGCCGCCGCCGCCGTCGCCGAAGCCGTACGGGAGCAGCGAGACGGTGCCGCGCCCCTTGTCGGCGTAGTTGCGTTCGGCGTGCGCGAGCTCGGCCGCCGAGACGACCGAGTTGTACGAGTCGACCGGCGGGAAGTGGGTGAACAGCCGCGTGCCGTCGATGCCCTCCCACCGGAACGTGTGGTGCGGCATCCGGTTCGTCTCGTTCCACGAGGTCTTCTGCGTGAGGAACCAGCGCGCGCCCGCGGCCTTCGCGATCTGCGGTAGGGCACCGCTGTAGCCGAACGAATCGGGAAGCCACACCTCGGGGGTGTCGATGCCGAACTCGCGCCGGAAGAACCCCTTGCCGGCGATGAACTGCCGGGCCAGAGCCTCCGCGCCCGGCAGGTTCGTGTCGGATTCGACCCACATGCTGCCGACCGGCACGAACCTGCCCTCGGCCACGCGTGCCCGGATGCGCTCGAACAGGTCGGGGTAGTACTTTTTCACCCACGCGTACTGCTGCGCCGACGACGCGGCGAAGACGAAGTCGGGATCCTCGTCCATGAGCGAGAGGACGTTCGAGAAGGTCCGGGCGACCTTCCGCACCGTCTCGCGCACCGGCCACAGCCACGCCGAGTCGATGTGGGCGTGCCCCACGGCGTGCAGCGTGTGCGCGCTCGCCGAGGCCGGAGCCGCGAGAACGGGAGCGAGCACGGCGCGGCCCGCAGCCGCGGTGCTCGCGACGTCGTGCGGGTCGACGACGTCGATCATCCGTTCCAAGGCGAGAAGGATGTCGGCACGCCGAGGAGAGGTCGCGTCGAGCTGCGCCGCGAGCCCCCGGAGCGCCGACGTGTCGGCCAGGAGAGCCGTGACCTCGAGGTCGCGCAGTCGCACATCGACCGTCCGCAGCACGTAGACGGGATCCTCCCCGGCGGTCGCCCGGTCGCCGACCGGTGTCGGCGCGAAGGTGAAGATGCTCCCGACGTCGGGGTTCGAGGCGCCCTCGACGAAGACGTCGATCGCACCGCCCGGCGACACCGCCTCGGTCACCGCATTGTTGAACGGGGCGATCCCGCGCAGCGGCCGGCCGTCGAGCGACCACACCATAGCCTCGCACTGGAAGCCCGCCTGCCCGGACGTGAAGCCGAGGTCGACGACGAGCTCGGCGCGCGTCCCGGGGATCGGCCGGCCGTCGTCGAACCAGTCGGCCGGCGCATCGCCCGTGACGCGGAACCACGTCGTCCCCCAGGGGCGCCCCCAGGGCTGACCGACCTCGATCGGGCGGTAAGCGCCTGCGCGGGCCTCGTCGAAGGGCACCGGTTCGCCCGGTGCGTCCCAGGCGGTGACCGAGACCGGATGCGAAGCGCGGTGGATCGCGGGGGCCAGACGTTCGCGGACGAATCGGTCGATGCGCAGCAGCGCGAGGGTGGAGCGGTCGTGCATGGAGGAGCCTTTCACGGAGGAAGCGGGTCAGCCCTTGACGGAGCCGGCGAGGGCGAACGAGCCGCCCGAGAAGCGCTGGACGAGGACGTACAGCACCACCATCGGTGCGGCGTAGAGCACCGAGTAGGCGGCGAGCTGCCCGTAGGCGATCGAGCCGTACTGACCGAAGAAATTGAAGATCGACACCGCCGCCGGAAACTTCGACGACGTGAACAGCAGCACGAAGGGGACGAAGAAGTTCCCCCAGGCGGTCGTGAAGACGAAGATGAACACGACGCCGATGCCCGAGCGCATGAGCGGGATGACGATGCGCGCGAGGGCTTGCATCGACCCGGCGCCGTCGACCCAGGCTGCCTCTTCGAGAGAGATCGGCACCGAGTCCATGAAGTTCTTCAGCATCCAGATCGCCATCGGCAGCGATGTCGCGGCCATGAAGACGATGACGCCCCAGACCGAGTCGAGCAGTCCGAACGAGACGAACAGCGCGTAGACGGGCACCATCATGGCGGTGATCGGCAGCCCGGTGCCGAAGAGGATGGCGTACATGAAGGTCTTCTGGAACCGCATCGCGTAGCGCGACAGCGGGTAGGCCGCCAGCACTCCGACGACCACGGTGATGACGGCGGTTCCGAGCGAGACGAGGATCGAGTTCAGGAGGGGCTGGAACGTGAGCTCCCACGTCATCACCTGCGTGTAGTTCTCGAGCGTCCACGTCTCGGGGACCTTCATCGTGACCTTCGCGTCGCCGTCGAACGACGCGAAGACGATCCACAGCAGCGGCACGAGGAAGAGCACGCCGATGGCCGCGAGGATCACCGATGACAGCGCGGTCTGAGCCCGCTTCCGCGGCGCCGAGACGGAGGTGGCGATGGTGGCCATGTCAATCGACCTCCGGCTTGAGGATGCGGATGTAGACGGCGGAGAAGACCGCGCCGATCAGGAGCGTCACGACCGCGATCGCGGTGCCGTATCCGACCTGGGCGAACTTGAACGCCTCCTGGAACGCCAGCACGGGGAGCGTCGACGACTGCGTTCCCGGACCGCCCCCGGTCATCACCCAGATGAGCGTGAACACGCCGAGCGTCTGCAGCGTCGTCAGCAGCAGATTGGTGGAGATGGAACGGCGGATGACGGGGAGGGTGACGCGGATGAAGCGCTGCCAGGCTCCTGCGCCGTCGATCGTCGCGGCCTCGATCAGCTCCGGCGGCACCTCGGCGAGTGCCGCGTTGTAGACCATCATCGAGAAGGCGGTACCCCGCCAGATGTTCGCGAGAATGACCGCGAGCATCGGGAAGTAGTACAGCCAGCTCGTGCCCTCGAGTCCGAACCAGCCGAGGAACGTGTTGAGCGTGCCGTCGGTCTGGAAGAAGGCGTAGAGGGCGAAGGCGGCGACGATCTCGGGCAGCACCCACGCCAGCACCACGAGTCCGCCGACGAGCGAACGCAGCGGCTTCACCGAGTTGCGGATGAGGACGGCGAGCAGCATCCCGAGCACGTTCTGACCGATCACGGCGGACGCGAGGACGAACACGACGGTGAGCCCGAGAGAGAGCCAGAACTCTCCCGAGGTGAAGAGGGCCGTGTAGTTGTCGAGTCCGATGAACTGCGGGTTCGCGGCGCGGGGGCCGGTCATCGCGCGGTCGGTCAGCGAGCCGTAGAGCGCGTAGACGATCGGTCCGAGCATGAAGGCCAGCAGCAGGAGCACCGCGGGCAGCAGCGGGAGCAGTCGTGCGGCGGCACGGCCGGCCGACCGGCCGGACCGGGAGGTGATGTCCCGGCCCGGACGGTGCCGACCGCCGGTGGTGACGGTGGCGGTGGCGGTCATCGCTGGATCAGCCCGCCTGCGTGTTCTCCTCGCCGACGATGCCGACGAGAGCGGAGTCGTACGCGGCCTGGGCATCCTGCGGTGTCGCCTGACCGGTGAAGATCGACTCGGTCGCGCGCGGGATGTTCGCCGAGATCTGCGAGTAGTCGGGCGTCGCCGGCCGGAAGTGGGTGTACGGCACGAGCGATGAGAAGAACTCGAACGACGGGTTGTAGTCGAGGTACTCCTGACTGGCGGCGACATCCTTGCGCACCGCGATCTGCCCGGCCTCCTGGTGGTACATCAGCGCGTTCTCAAAGGTCAGCGCCTGCGCGATGAAATCGAACGCGGCCTGCGGATTCTTCGCGTTGGATCCCATCGCGAGCGTCCAACCGCCGGACATCGAGGTGAAGCCGTCGCCGCCGCCGTTCTGCGTCGGCATCGCGGCGAAGCCCATGGTCTGCTCCCACTCCGGCCAGGCGTTCTCGCCGTCGATCCAGTTGCTCGGCAGCCACGAGCCATCGAGCGCGATCGCGATTCCGCCCTGGGGGAGGAGCTCGGTGCTGACCTTCGTGCCCCAACCGGCGTCGAGCGCCTGCGCGGGGTCGGGGCCGAGCTTCTCCTCGGCGACGGTCTGGTAGAACTCGAGCGCGTCGAGGAACCCGGCCGACCCGGTGACCCACTTGTTCGTGTCGGTGTCGAGCAGCTCGTCCTCCGTGCCGTAGAGCAGCATCTCGAAGCCCTGCATCGAGGTCGCCTCGCCCAGCGCCTGCGACGCGTAGATGTTGAACGGGATGACGTCGGGATTGCTCTCCTTGATGGTCCGCGCGGCCTCGAGCACGTCGTCCCAGCTCTTCGGCGCCCAGTCCTCGGGCAGGCCGGCCGCAGCGAAGAGCTGCTTGTTGAAGTAGAGGCCCCGGGTGTCGGTGCCGAGCGAGACGCCGTACGTCTTGCCGTCGTCGCCGAGGCCGGCCTGCTTGGCGCCGTCGTCGTACTGCTCCCACTGGTCCCAGTCGGCGAGGTAGTCGTCGATGGGCTGCAGGTATCCGGCGGCGGCATCCGATCGGATCTGGAAGGTGTCCTCGTAGATGACATCGGGGGCGGTCCCCGCCGACCCGTTCATCAGCGCCAGCTTGGTGAAGTACTGGTCCTGCTCGGCCTCGATCGGCACGAGCTCGACGGTCATCCCCTCGTTCGCGGCCTCGTACTCCTCTTTCACCTTCTTCATCAGCTCGTCCATCGCCGTGAACGAGGTGGTCTTCTGATAGGCGACCCGGATCGTGTCGGACGACGCGTCGCCGTCCCCGCCACCGCTGCCACAGCTCGTGAGAGCGAGTGAGAACGCCGCGATTCCGACGACCGCCGCGGTCGTGGTGGATCTCTTCATGGTCGAAGCTCCTTTGCTTTGACGAGGGCGCTGGTGCGCGCGCACGTCTTTTATAAACCAAATGGAATAAAAGAACAAGGCTTCGCCGGACCTTTCTTGCCGAGGTCAGTCCGTCGTGCCGGCGATCATCAGGTCGGTCGGGCGCGGCGTCATCGCGGCGTCGAGCACGAGACACGCGGCGCCGACAGCGGCCGCGTCGGTGACCAGGCCGCTCTCGAGCACCCGGATGCCGCGGACCGTGGCCGTCTCGGTGCTGGACGCGACCGCCTCGACGAGGGCGGGACCCGCGGTCGCCGAGAGCAGCGTCCACAGCGGGCCGCCGACGACCACGACATCCGCGTCGAGGAGGTTGTTGATCTGCACGACGGCCCGCGCGAGGCTCGCCCCCGCGCGCCGTACGGCGGTCATGGCGCGGTCGTTCCCGCGCTGCGCGCGTGAGGCGAGATCGCGCACGTGCTCGCGGAGGGCAGAGGCGGCGACCGGCTCTCCGCCGTCGATGACGCCGGCGTCGACGAGCAGTCGCTCGGGCGCGATGGCGGCGCCGAGGCATCCGTGCTGACCGCATCCGCACGCCGGACCGCCGGGTTCGACGACGAGGTGGGCGACGTCGCCGGCGTTGCCCGTTCGGCCCCGGATCGGCGTGCCGTCCACAGCGAGCCCCGCTCCGACGCCGGCCCCGTAGTACACGAAGATCGAGTCCTGCAGTTCCTGGGCGGCGTCCCGCCAGAGCTCGCCCACCATCGCCGCGACGACATCCTTCTCGACCGTCGTCGGCAGCCCCGTCGCCTCGTGCAGCAGAGCCCCCAGGGCGAGGTCGTGCCAGACCGGGGGCAGGAGCGGGGGCTCGAACAGGACGCCCGCCTCTGCGTCGAGCGGGCCCGGGGTGGCGACGCCGATCCCGAGCACCGAGGAGCGCGATCGGCCGCCCTCGGCGAGCAGGGACTCCACGGTGCCGACGAGGTCGTCGAGGATCTGCTCGCGTGTCGCATCGGGCCGTGGGGTGCGCTCGGTCTGTGCGACGACCTGGCCCAGCAGGTCGACGACCACGACCGTCTCGACGGCCGGATCGAGATGGATGCCGACGGCGCAGCGCGCCGCGGGGTCGAGCTGGAGCGGGGTCCGGGGCTTGCCGGGGCCGGTGACGACCGGGGTGCCCTCGCGTACCCAGCCCTCGGCGACGAGACGGCGGGCGACGTTGCTGAGCGTCTGCGCGGAGAGCCCCGTGCGGGCGGCCAGTTCGATACGGCTGATGCCCTCGGGGGAGCGCCGGATCAGGTCGAGCACGAGCGTCTGGTTGTACGTGCCGACGGCCGGCAGATTCGAGCCGCGTCTCATGGTTCCTCCCGTCGAACCATACTGCGCGGGCGCATGACGAAGGCCCGCCCGGCGAACCGGACGGGCCTTCGAGGATCGCGGGGGAGCGTCAGTTGTTGCCGCGCAGGATCGCGATGATGCGGAGGATCTCGACGTACAGCCAGACGACCGTGACCATGATGCCGAACGCGCCGACCCAGCCGTACTGACGGGGCGCGCCGTTGCGCACGCCCTGCTGGATGTTGTCGAAGTCGAGCACGAGCGAGTACGCGGCCATGATGACCACGAGCACACCGATGATGAGACCGAGCGGGATGCCGGCCACCTCCATGCTGTGCAGGCCGAACATCCGGTCGCCCGGGATGACGCCGAAGAGCATCAGGCCGACGTTGAGCAGCGAGAAGACGAGGTAGCCGAGCATCGCGATCATGAAGATCTTCGTGGCCTTGGCCGACGCGCGGACCTTGCCGCTCGCGAACAGCGCGAGGGTCACGCCGACGACGGCGAGGGTCGCGAGGGTCGCCTGCATGACGATCCCCGGGAAGATGAACTCCAGGTAGGCGGAGATGCCGCCGACGAAGAGGCCCTCGAATGCGGCGTAACCGAAGATCAGGCCGGGGCGGACCTTCTTTCGCGAGGTGAAGGTGACGACCATCGCCAGGACGAAGCCGCCCAGCGCACCGATGATCCAGGGCATCATCGTGGGGTTGGGGTTCGCGGGAGTCACCGGCAGGAGCGTCCAGACCCAACCCACGACGGCCGTTGCGACGAGGATCGCGAAGAGCCCGAGCGTCTTGACGACGGTGTCTTCGACCGTCATACGGGAGGTCTCACGGGCACCGGCGGCCGGTGCGGCGTACATGCCTTCGAGCTGCGCCTGGGCGGCGACATCCACACCGGCGTGCTGCGCCGAGGCGGTCTGCATGCCGGGGGCGGCGGGCGGCGTCAGACCCGGCCGCTGCTCCTTGAACGCGGGATTGTCGAATGCGGGGTTATTGAGGGCCACTGCTCTCACACTCCAAGTCGAGGGTCGACACAGCTGGATGCCGTGTTCACCCAGCCTACGGGAACCGGTTCCCGCGGTGTGCGTTCCCTGCTGTGAGCAGGCCATGAAGCCGATCGCCCTCAGCGAAACCGGGCGCGCCCGGCCCTAGCCTGAGACCGTGACCCGCCCGCTCGTGATCGGCCACCGTGGTGCGCCCGGGTATCTGCCCGAGCACACGCGCTCCTCGTATCTCCTCGCGCTCGAGAGCGGCGTGGATGCCGTCGAGCCCGATGTCGTCTTCAGTCGGGACGGCGTCGCGATCATCCGCCATGAGAACGAGATCGGCTCGACGACCGACGTCGCCGACCACGCCGAGTTCGCGCCGCGGCGCACGACGAAGGCGGTCGACGGCGTCGAGGTCACGGGTTGGTTCGCCGAAGACTTCACGTGGGACGAACTGTCGCGGCTGCGCTGCCGCGAGCGACTCCCGCAGCTGCGGCCCGACAGCGCCCGAAGCGACGGGGCGGAGCCGATGCTGCGGCTGCGGGATCTGTTCGACCTGGTCGCGAGGTTCGCCGAGGCGTCCGGGCGCAGACCCGGCATCGTCGTCGAGATCAAGCACGCGACGTTCTTCGCGGGCGCGGGCTTCGACGTGGCCGCCCTCATCGGCGCCGAGCTCGCGGCGGCCCGGCTCGACGCGGCCCACCTCCCGCTGTGGATCGAGTCGTTCGAGCTGACCATCCTCGACCGGCTCGCCGCCGCCGGGGTGGACGGCACCCGGATCTTCCTCCTCGAGGCCGACGGCGCACCGTACGACCTGGTCGCCACCGAGGGCGGCCGGGCCCGCGGCTACCGCGAGTGGGTCTCGCCGGCGGGGCTCGACGCTCTCCGCGGACGCGTCGCCGGGGTGAGCCTCGACAAACGGATGATCCTCGACCCGCCGCGCGGCGCGGACGGCGGGCGCGACCTCGTCAGCGCCGCGCACGAGCGCGGGCTGGTCGTGTTCACGTGGACCGCACGGCCCGAGAACGCCTTCCTCGTCCGGCGCCATCGACGCGCCGGCGGGCGGACCGCGTGGGGGGACTACCGCGGCGAGTGGGGCGAGCTCGCGGCATCCGCTGTCGACGGCGTGTTCGTCGACCACCCCGATCTCGGGGTCGAGGTCTTCGGACGCTGACACGTCCGACGTTCTCGGACTTGACAGCGGCGCCGCCGGATCGCGAGGGTGATCGTCGTCGGGCGAGCGGATGCCCGCGGATGAGGCCCGATGCTCAGCAGACCCCGGATCCAGCCGTACGCCCAATATCTGATGGGGGCGTCGACCGCGATGATCTCCATGACCGTCGCGGTCGTCGAACCCGCGCGCATCACCGCGATGTACGTCGCGGGCGTCGGCGTCATCGTGGCGGCCTGCATCGCGATGGGACTGATCTGGCACGACAAGCCGACCCGCGGAACCGTCTGGGTGTGCATCGTCCCGCTCGTGTCGATCCTCGCCTGCGCGCCGCTGCGCAGCAGTGCGATCGATCTGCTGCCGGTGACCGGGATGCTCGTCATCTTCCCGATCGCCTGGCTCGCGTTCGCGTTCCCACCCGTCGTCACGGCGCTCGGCGTGGTCGTCGCGGGGCTGCTTCCTCTTGCCGCGTCGCCCGCCGTCCCGTCGGGGCTCGGCGAGTGGGTGTCGCTCGTGACGGTGCCGGCGCTGCTCGGCATGTTCGCGATCGGCAGTCGCTTCGTCGCCGTCGATCTCGGACGCCAGCGGACGAGCGCCCGGCGCGCCCGACATCGGCTGGCCGAGGCGCTCGAGTCGTCGAGCCGGACCGACGCGGCCCTGCAACAACTGCTCGACACGAGCCCGGACGCGATCGTCGTCTTCGGCGACGATGACGCGGTGCTGCTCGCGAACGCCCCGGCACGCGCGCTCTCACGGCGCGCCGGGATCGCGATCTCGCTCGATCAGGACGGGGGGACGTCCGTCTACGAGGAGGACAGGGTCACTCCGATCGCGCTGGGCCCCTGGCTCCGCGGCGTCATCCTTTCGGGTGAACTCGCCGAACCGCGTCGCGTGTGGGTCGGCCAGCCGGGCGACCAGGTGGCGCTGAGCTTCGTGGCGCGGCCGATCGCCCTCGACGGCGAGCCCATCGGAGTGCTCGTCGTGGCTCAGGACGTGACCGAGCTGGTCGAGGCGGTCGACGTGCGCGACCGCTTCCTCGACACGGTCGGTCACGAGCTGCGCACTCCGCTCACGGTGATCCTCGGCAACGCCGAGCTCGCGGTCGCCGGGGCGATGCCCGAGCATCGCGACCGCTGGGAGACCGTTCACCGCGCCGCCGAGCGCCTGGAGCACACGGTCGAACTGATGCTCGCGACCGGTCGCGCGCACGTGGCGCCCGGGCCGACGTCGTGCGACGTGCGTGCCGTCGTCGACCGCGCCGCCGCCGATGCGGGCGACGGTGGGGCCGGAGTGAGGGTCCAGGTGTCGGGCGCCCCGGCCGACGCGCGGATCGGTGCCCGCGATCTGCACTCGATCATCACGGAGCTGCTGCGCAACGCCCGGCAGGCGTCTCCTCCCGGCGGTGACGTGACGGTGACGATC
The DNA here is from genome assembly GCF_002245215.1 of Microbacterium sp. Yaish 1. Classification (GTDB taxonomy): domain Bacteria; phylum Actinomycetota; class Actinomycetes; order Actinomycetales; family Microbacteriaceae; genus Microbacterium. The sequence continues at coordinate 731,780 of NZ_NPMR01000001.1, read as the reverse complement.
ATGACCGAGCCGGGAGAGATCGCGATCGCCGTGGCGGATGCCGGGTCGGGGATGAGTCCCGCCGAGCGCAGACAGGCCTTCGAGCGGTTCTACCGCACCGCGCGGTCGCGCCGAAGCGCCGAGCAGGGACTCGGCCTCGGGCTCTCGCTCGCGCGGGGGCTGGCCCGCGCCCACGGCGGCGACATCCGCCTGCTGCCCCGAGCGGAGCAGGGCACCACCGCGGTCGTGCGGCTCCCGCGGGCCGACTCGCCCCTCTCGGATCCGCCGCTCGATCCCGCCACCGCCGTCCCCTAGGGTGTCGGACATGCTCACCGCCGGGATCAGCGTCCGTGATGTCCGTCGATCGTTCGGGCGGGTCGAGGCTGTGCGCGGCGTGGACCTGGATGCGCGAGCCGGGGCCGTCACGGGGCTCGTGGGACCCAACGGCGCCGGCAAGACGACGCTGCTGCTGATGCTCGCGTCGCTGCTGCAGCCCGATGCCGGCAGCATCCGGATCGCCGGTATCGACCCCGTCGCCGACCCGGCGCAGGCCCGCGCGCGGCTGGGATGGATGCCCGACGCGCTCGGAGCCTGGGGCTCGCTCACGGTGCGCGAGACGTTGGAGATGACGGGCCGGCTCTACGATCTCGACACGTCCGCCGCGGCTCGCCGCGCGGGCGAGCTCCTCGATCAGGTCGGACTCGCGGGGCTGGCCGGGTCGGCCGCTCGCGTGCTGTCGCGCGGGCAGAAGCAGCGGCTGGGGCTTGCTCGCGCGCTCGTGCACGACCCGTCCGTCCTCCTCCTCGACGAGCCGGCCTCGGGACTCGACCCCCAGGCGCGGGTCGATCTGCGCGGGCTCCTGCGCGGCTTCGCCGCCGCCGGCAAGACCGTACTGATCTCCAGCCACATCCTCTCCGAGCTCGAGGAGGTCGTCGACGACGCGGTGTTCCTCCTCGACGGCGCGACCGTCAGCCCCGACCGGGTCGCCGCGGCCGCGCGCCGCACCCGCGCCTGGCGCGTGCGCGTCGCCGACCTCGACGCCCAGGCCGCGGTGCTCCCGATCGCGACGGCTCTCGGGCTCGACGTCGCACGGGTGCCGATCGACCGTCGCGACGTGCTGATCCCGTTCGCCTCCGAGGGCGATGCGGCTGCGGGGCTGCGGGCGCTGGTGGATGCCGGTGTCGCCGTCGCCGAGTTCTCGGCAGCGACCGGGATGCTCGAGCACACCTTCCTCGATCTCGGTGCCGAGGGGACGGAGGCGTCATGAGCATCGCCCGACTGTGGACCGTCGCTCGGCTCGAGCTGCTCCAGCGCGTGCGCACCGTGTCGTGGTACGTGCTGCTCGGAATCTTCGCGGTGCTTCTCATCGGTGTGACGGCGCTCGCGTTCCTGGCCTTCGGCGGGATCGTCTCCGAAGCGGACCAGCGGGGCGCCGGCATCTACTCCACGATCGTCATCATCACGCTGCTGCTCGTCGTGCTCGTCTCGCCGACACTGAGCGGAAACTCCGTCAACGGCGACCGGGATGCCGCGACCCTCGCTCCGGTCCAGGTGACCCTCGCGCGCACCTCCGAGATCCTGCTCGGCAAGGTCCTCGCGGCCTGGATCACGGGTCTCGCTTTCGCTGCCGTCGCGGCCCCCTTCCTCGTCATCGCGACCCTGGCCGGGGGAGTGGACCCCGTCGTCGTCGTGGTCTCGCTGGTCGTCCTCGTGATCGAGATCGGCATCATCGCCGCGATCGGCGTCGGGCTGAGCGGCCTCATCGCCCGCCCGCTCTTCTCTGTGGCGGCGACCTACCTCGTGGTCTCGGCGCTCGTCTTCGGAACGCTCATCGCTTTCGGCCTCGGCGCGACGGCCTTCTCGAGCGAGGCGACCACGACCTATCGCCCCGCGATGTACAACCCCGACGGGTCGCCGCAGTGCGTCGACGGCAGCGACGAGTGCTGGAACGATCCGGCCCGCATGGTGTGCGGCGAGCCGCAGGAATCGACGTACACCGTGCCGCGGTTCGATCGCGTCTGGTGGGTGCTCGCAGCCAATCCGTTCGTCATCCTGGCGGACGCGACACCCGCCGAGTACGACCGGTTAGGCTACCCCGTCGACCTGTTCGGGCAGATCGCATCGGGGGTCCGTCAGGCGCAGATCGCGCCGGATCTCGAGACCGGCTTCGACGAATGCCGTCCGGTTCGCGACGAGGTGGTCTCTACCCCCGCGGAGATCCGCGAGCGGACGGTGCCGAGCTGGTTCGTCGGGCTCGGGGGACAGGTGGCCGTCGCCGGTCTGCTGGTGGCGGGAGCCTGGTCTCGGACGAGGACGCCGGCGCGGAGCCTGCCGCCCGGAACGCGGATAGCGTAAGAGTGCCATGGTCACGCAACTCGACATCACCCGCCGCGAAGCGATCGACGCCTATCACGTGATCGGTGAGGCGCCCGCGCCCGACCTGCAGGGAATCGTGCGCCTGGCCGCCACGGTCTGCGGTGTCGACACCGCGGTCATCAACATCATCGATGACCGCTCGCAGCACCAGATCGCCGCCGTCGGCTTCGAACCGGCTGTGTGCTCGCGCGAGGACTCGATGTGCGCCGCGGTCATCGCCCGGCCCGGCCGGGTCATCGTGCCGGATGCGCGACTCGACGAGCGTTTCGCCGCGAACCCGTTCGTCACCGGCGAGATCGCGCACGTACGGTTCTACGCGTCGAGTCCGCTCATCACGCCGGCGGGGGTCGCCATCGGCACCCTCTGCGTGTTCAACGACTCGGTCGGCGACCTCGACGAGTCGTCTCGCGAGGCGCTCGACCTGCTCGCGCATCAGGTTGTCGATCTGCTCGAGCTCCGCCGCATCAGCCGCGAGCTCAGCGCGTCGAACGATCAGCTCTCGCGGTTCGCGGGGCAGATCAGCCACGACCTCCGCAATCCGCTGACGGCTCTGACCGGCTTCCTCGAGCTGGCGATCGACAGTCCCGACATGGACAACGCCCCCGAGGCGGCCCGCGTGCTCGCCCGCGCCGAGTCGGCGGCCGACCGCATGAACGCCATGATCTCCGACATCCTCTCCTACGCCCGCGTCGGCGGTGCGAGCCCGCAGCGGAAGCGGGTCGACCTGGATGCCGTGATGCATGCCGTCGTCGAGGATCTCGACGCGCCGATCACGGCCTCGGGTGCCGGCATCCGACAGGACATCGACGTGGAGCCCGTCGGCGACCCCACTCTCCTGCGCGCAGTCCTGCAGAACGTCGTCGCCAATGCCCTGAAGTTCACTGCCGCGGCGGGGCGGGTCCCGCAGGTGCGAGTCGAGGCGCATGCTGTCCACGGCGGGTGGCGCATCACCGTCGACGACAACGGTCCCGGCGTGCCGCCGACCGACCGCGAACGCGTCTTCGCCCTCATGGAGCGCGGGGATTCCGAGGCCGAAGGGCTCGGCATCGGCCTGTCGACCTGCCGCCGTGTGATCGAAGCGCACGGCGGGCGCATCGGTCTCGACGACTCACCGCTCGGCGGGGCCCGCGTATGGATCCTGCTTCCCGATCCGGCGGCCGCCTGACGGAACCGCCCTCAGCGGCGGAGCGTGTGCGACGGGTGCTCGCCGTACATCGCGGCGTAGAGCTGCGCGAAGCGCCCCGTGTGCGCGAAGCCCCAGCGCAGGGCGACATCCCGGACCGTCGTCGAGCCGGGAGGCGCGGCGCGCAGTTCGCGATGCGCGCCCTCGATCCTCAGGCGGCGCAGGTAGGTGCTCGGCGGTATCTCGAACGCCTTGTGGAACGCGCTCTGGAGTGCTCGCACCGACGTTCCCGAGGCCACCGCGATGTCGCTGATGCTGATGGGGTTGCTGACGTTCTCCTCCATGAAGGCCACGGCCCGGCGGACGGCGCGCGCGGTCGGGCGGCGCCGCTCGCCCTCGTCGGGGTCGATGAGGGGGAACGCGGTCACGAGCGAGGCGACCGCCTGGTGCACCAGCTGAGTGCGCATGAGGGGCGAAGCAGCCACCTTCTCGTCGGCCAGCACGGTCGCCTCGAGGAAGCGCAGGGTTTCGGCGACGAGCCGCGGGTTCTCGGCCCGACGGTTCAGGCCCGAGAACTGCAGGTGGCGTGGGTCGTCTCCGATCATCGCTCGCAGGACGTGATCGAGCGTCTCGGTCGTGATGCTGAAGGTGCGCAGGTGCAGCTGGCCGAACTCGGCCGCGAACTCCGTGTCCGGAGGCACGATGAAGGGGGTCCGGCCGTCGCCCGACTCGCTGCCGATCTGCCAGCGGTGGCTGCCGTGCGCCGCGTGCGCCACCACGAGACGCGGGAAAGCCCGTGTACCCGAACGCATCGTCCCGGTGAACCGCATGGCGGCTGCGGCGGCGGCCGGGTGGGCCAGCGCCGCCATCTCGTAGCGGAACGGCGCCGCGCCGTCGACGGCGAGCGATACGGGGGTCTCGAACAGCGAGCTGACCGATTCCTGTGCCCGACCGGGGTCGTCGGTCTGCAACCCCCGCCGATTGGGCTGACTATTCAACAACGAGCTTGTCGGTCGCGGACTCCGCCGGCTCGGGGACGACGTAGAGCCCGCTGGGGGAGTTGGCCGTATACATGAGCGCCTCGAGCCAGGCGCGATTGATCGCGGGTGTGCGGCTGCCGTGGAACGTGAAGACGAGAGAGGCGCCGGCGTGCATCCACACGGTCGTGCGGCCCTTGCCGACCCTGACGTCGTCCTTCCAGGTGAAGAAGAACGCCTCACCGCGGCGGAGCTTCGCCCCGATGGTCATCTGGAGGTGTGCGAGCGTACGGTCCTCGATCTCGACGCGATTGTTGCCGTCGTAAACAAACCTGCCCAATATTCCTCCTTGCGCGCCCTTCGGCGCGATCAACAGCTTCCGCGATCGTGTCGGGGGGTCGCGCGGAAGAATCCGTTCCGCGCGCACTCGATCCGCGACGCGCACAGACGTGCTGTGCCACCGCAGATTTCAGGCAGTTGTCAGGGAGTGGGGAGGGGGTTGACTTTTACGGCTGACTACGTAACACGCTCATTCGCCGGGAATGTCGGCGAGGGTGACGTCGACGCCGGGGGTGATGAGGAGGTCCGTCGTCTGGGCCACGCCTTCGCCGTCGTTGACGGTGAGCCAGCCGTGACCGAGCGCGAGGGCGGCGGCGATCTCGGCTCGGATGTCATCGATGTCGCGGCCGCCGATGCTGTAGGGGCGACCGCCGTAGAACACGTCGACTCTCTTGGACACGGCATCCGCCCTTCATCGCACCGGCGTCGAGCACGCCGCGTCAGGCGAGACTACCGATCCCGTCCTCGAGCACAAGGGGATGCCGGCGGTGGCTCGCGGGCACTAGGGTCGGGCCGGACCGGAAGGAGACGCGATGGGTCGTTTCATCTACGAGAACCAGATCCGAGCGGATTTCGAGGATCGGACGCTCGCGCACCTTCAGACCGTGATCACGACGAAGCTGCGGCGCGGCGAGGCGTTCACCCTCACGTGGAAGGACGACGTCAGCATCGGCGACGGCCGGACGACGGTGTGGCTGCACCCGGGCTGCGGCCTCGTCTTCAAGTACTACGGCAGCCGGACGCCGTCGCTGAATCGCGCGTGGCTCGAGGCGCTGACCTACACCGCCAACTCGCCGACGGGACTGTACGTCGTGCCGGAGCCGCCCGACACTCCGCGCACCGGAGCGTTCCTCGACGGCTCCGAGTAGCCGAGCCGGCCACCGTCACCTGAGCGGTCGCCGTGCATCCGCGATGAGAGCCGGGCATATGCCGCTGCGGCGATCCATCGCTCCGTAGTGTGGGCCGCAGCCGTCGGCATCCGCCTTCCGCTCCCCGACCATCCCGGTCACGAACGAGTCAGCAGGTGCTCCCATCGCTTCATCCGTCGTCGAGTCGCGTCTCGGCCCCGTCCGCACCACCTATGCCGGAACAGCCGATTTCCCTCCGATGGCCCACGCCTTCACCGATGTCTCGCGTGTCGTCCGTGAATCGGGTCTCCTCCGCCGCACGCCGTGGTTCTACGGCCTCGTCGGCCTCGCCCTCGTCCTCGCGATCGGCGGATGCGTCACCGGCTTCGTCCTCCTCGGCGACAGCTGGTTCCAGCTGCTCATCGCCGCAGCGCTCGGCATCGTCTTCACGCAGGTCGCGTTCCTCGCCCACGAAGCCGACCACCGTCAGGTGCTCGCCTCCGGCCCCGCGAACGACCGGCTCGCCCGTTTCCTCGCCGTCGGCGTCGTCGGTATGAGCCTGTCGTGGTGGACGTCGAAGCACGCCCGTCACCACTCGAACCCGAACAAGGTCGGCAAGGACCCCGACATCGAGATCGACACGATCTCGTTCATCGAAGAGGACGCGGCCACCGCCCGCGGCATACGCCGGTTCATCACGCAGCGCCAGGGCTGGTTCTTCTTCCCGCTGCTGCTGCTGGAAGGCCTGAACCTGCACGCGCTGTCGATGCGCCACCTCGTCAGCCGAGGCCCGGTGAAGAAGCGCGCGCTCGAGATCACCCTGATCCTCGCGCGGTTCGCGCTCTTCGTGGCGCCGGTCTTCATCTTCCTGCCGATCGGCATGGCCTTCGCCTTCTTCGGAGTGCAGGTCGCCGTGTTCGGGCTGTACATGGGCGCCTCGTTCGCGCCGAACCACAAGGGCATGGCGATCATCGCGCCCGACGCGAAGCTCGACTTCTTCAGCAAGCAGGTGCGCACCTCGCGCAACATCGGCGGCGGCTGGTGGGCGACGTGGCTCATGGGCGGCCTCAACTACCAGATCGAGCACCACCTCTTCCCGAACATGCCGCGGCCGGCACTCGCCCGCGCCCGCGAGATCGTCAAGGACCAGTGCGACGCCCTGAACGTTCCGTACACCGAGACGACCCTGTGGCGGTCGTACGCCATCGTCATCGACTATCTCAACCGCGTCGGACTCGCTGCTCGCGACCCGTTCGACTGCCCCATTCGCGCCGAGTTCCGTCGCGCCTGACCCGCAGCATCCCTTCGACATCGGCCACGGCTCATACTGAGTCCGTGGCCGATGTCGATTCCGAGCGCTGGCTCGTCGTGGACGGGCGGCGCTGGCGACGCACCGATCCGTCGCTTCCCGACGATGTCGTCGCCGCGCTGACATCCCACCTCGGCCGCGGTCGATCCGCGGTGGGAGCCGCGAAGCGTCGCGGAGACGACGACGCGGTGGCTGCGGCGCGCGAGCGCGTGGGCCTTGCCAAGCACGGCCTGGGGGAGCGCGGGCCGTACTGGTGGGACGAGCCCGAGGCGGACCGTCTCGCCCGAGCGCGGGATGCGCTGCGACGGCTCGATGCGCTCGATGAGGATTGAGACCCGAATGGACGCGACGGCGGGAGTCGAACCCGCAACGCGATCGGTTATGAGCCGATGCCCGGGACCACCCGGATCGCCGCGATGCCCTCACGCTACGTGGGCGCCGGCCGGGTCGCCAGAGGTGTGAAGGCCGAAGTCGTCGTGCTACGTCGTGTGACGCGCGGGTGCCTCGGTCACGTGATCCGCGGCAGGAGCGGCAGTGCGGCGGGCCGCCAGCGAGCGCTGAGCGTGCCGCAGCATGCCGACGATTCCCGCGACCAGGATCGCGGCGCCCGCGGTCAACAGCGCCGTCGCGATGAGCGTCGGAATCGAGATCGCCGTCACCCACTCGATCAGTCCGCCGTACGCGTCAGGTGAACGGGTGAGCACGATGCCGGCGACGGCGAGCGTCGCGAAGGCGAGGCCCCACACGACACCGGCCCACCGCACCCGGGGGCGAGCAGGAGGCGAGGGGAACGCTGTGCCTTCGGTGGTGACCAGGTCGGTCATCGGTCGGTCTCCTTCGGTTCGAGGAGGCGGATCTCGATGTAGCCGCTCTCCTGGTCGAGGGTCAGCGATTGACGCGTCGTCGTCTCGCCTCGAGAGGGGATCGTCATATCGACCGCGGTCCGGTTCGCGCCGAGGTCCCGCGCGTCGGGGCCGTCGGTGAGCACGGTCCATTCGTCGCCCTCCGAGAGGATCAGTGACGTATCGTCGCCGACGGATGCGTGCAGGGTCACTTCGACACCGGGTGCGACCGTCACATACGTCGAGCCCGACCCCTTCTCGATGGTCAGCGGCGCCGCATCGGGCGCATCGACCAGCTCGACGCGGAGCTCGCCGAACGTCTGACGGTAGGTCTCCGCCCCGGCATCGGATGAGACGTTCGAGATCCCGTAGACGCCGATGTGCAGTTCTTCGACGACGGAGGCGGCGACCGCGACGCCTCCGCCCATGAGCAGGCACACGGTCGCGAAGGCGAGGAAGCCGCTCCGGCGGCGGATGGCTCCGGCGACGATCATGGCGATCGCCGTGACGGTGGCCGCGGCGAACAGCCCGAGCGCCACGTCCGCATCGCCCGAAGCAGTGAGCGCGGCGATCGTGCCTGTGACGACGGCAGCGCCGGCCGTCACCGCGACGAACGCGATGCTGGTGCGCGGCCGCTCCGCGCGCCGAACTCGACGGCGCTCGGCCGCCTCGCGTGCGAATACGGCGGCCGCGGCGCGACGCTCGTCCCGCGCGGCGGTGCGAGCGGCGCGATCGGCGTCGTCCTGCTCTCGGCGCCAGGCGCGATCGCGCTCCTTCCAGGCGGCGTGCTGCGCGCGCCAGGCGGCCAGGCCGGCTGCGTCGGCGTCGTCGCTCGGTGGCGCGGGCTCGGCGGGCGCGGCCGCGACCTCCGCCGCCTCGGCGCCGGCATCCGCGGTCGAGTCACCGGCGGGCGCGTCCGGGACCTTCTCCGGGCGCCGAGCCCGGCGGGCGCTGCGGATGAGCAGCGCGATCACGGCGGCCGCGAGGACGGTTCCGCCCATGAGGGCGAGCGCCACGAGGACGGTCACGACGGCGCCGGCGCTCGAACCGGTCGCGAGCGCCGTGACGGTGACGAGCAGGCCGAGGCCCTGGAGCACGCCGACGATCGCGACGGTGAGGATCGCGCCCTGAGCGTACGAGAACCGGCCGCGCTCGAGGTCGGCGGCATGGGAACGCCCCGACATGTCGGGCAGGATCGCCCAGGCGGCGGCGTAGGCGACGATGGCGGGAAGACCGATGACGATCGCGACCGCGGCGAGGCCGCGCACGATGACCGGGTCGATGCCCCACCGTGCCGCCACTCCCGCACACACGCCGCCGATCCACCCGTCTCGGCGGGCGACGCCGAGGGCATCGACCCAGCGGAAGAACCGGCCCTCCGTCGGCGACGCGGGATCGAGTGCCGGCGGAGCGGCGAGGGGCGGCGCGGAAGTCATGATCCGATCCTGCGGCGAACGGGGCGCCGGACGATATGGGGGATCGCCCTGAGGCATCCCTGATCCTGCGCCGGCGCTGGTGTGCGGCCGCGGCCGGAGTGATTGGATGTCGCCATGTCCTCCGCTCTCGCGACTCCCGCCGTGCACCCGGGACCTCCGCCCCGGCGACCGGCCATCGGCCCGGGCACGCGGCCGCCGCTGGAGCGCTCGCGCGACAGCGTGGTCTCGGGCGTCAGCGCGGGGCTCGCGAGGCACCTCCGGGTCAGTGCGGGCAGCATCCGTGCGCTGTTCGTCGTCCTGACGCTCGTCGCGGGGGCGGGGCCGCTGCTGTACCTCTGGCTCTGGACCCTCGTGCCGTGGCAGCCGGGTCCGGCCGAGCCGACGCGGCGGGCCCCGGTCGCGTGGATCGGTGTGTCCGCGGCGACCGCCGCGCTGCCGATCCTCTTCGCGGTGTTGGCCGTCGAGGCGCGAGACGCGTGGATGTCACGGTCGTTCTCGCCGGCGCTCGTCGCGGTGGTCGCGGTCGTGAGCGTTCTCGCGACGGTCTCGGGATGCTGGGCGGAGCTCGTCGACCGCCGCGACGTCGATCGCGGAGCCCGACACGCCGTCGCGGTGCGGGCCGCCGCGGCCGGCATCCTGATCGTCGTGCTCCTCGCGATGCTGCCGCGCGTTGATTCCGACGGGATCGTGGCGCTTCCTGCCCTTATCGTCCCCGTCGCGGGACTGCTCGCGCTGGTCGGGTCCGCCCTCGCGAGCCGGTGGGGAGATCTGTCGGGGGAGCGCGTGCGGCGCATTCGCGAGGAGCAGCGAAGCGCGATGGCGGCGCATCTGCACGACTCGGTGCTGCAGACGCTCGCGCTCATCCAGAACACGGCGGGTGCCTCGAGCGAGGCCGCCCGCATCGCCCGGGCGCAGGAGCGGGAGCTCCGCGCCTGGCTCTTCGACGGCGAAGCGCACCCCGACAGCGACCTCGCCACCGACCTGCGCGACTACGCCGCCGCGCTCGAGCTCGACTATGCGGTGCGGATCGACGTGGTCTCCGCTGGGCTGTCGGCCGAGCAGGCCAGCGGTGAACTGGCGGCGGCAGCGCGCGAATCGATGCTCAACGCCGCCCGGCACGCCGGCGGAGACGTCTCGGTCTACATCGAGGGCGGATCCCGCGGGGTCGACGTGTACGTCCGGGATCGCGGCCCCGGGTTCGACGTGACCGCGATCCCGGACGACCGGCTGGGCGTTCGCGAGTCGGTCATCGGCCGGATGCGGCGCGCCGGGGGATCGGCAACGGTCCGGACGGCGGCATCGGGCGGCACCGAGGTCCACCTCCACGTCGGCGGTGCCGGTGACGCGCGTGGCTGACGGGCTGCGCGTCGTCATCGTCGACGACCACTCCATCTTCCGGTCGGGGCTCCGGGCGGATCTGTCCGCCGGGATCGCGGTCGTCGGCGAGGCCGCCGACGTGGAATCCGCCGTCGAGGTCATCGCGCGAACGGAACCCGACGTCGTGCTGCTCGACGTGCATCTGCCCGGCGGATCGGGCGAGGACCGCGCCGGGGGAGCGGAGGTGATCGGGCGGGCCGCCCCGACATCGGCGCGGTTCCTCGCGCTGAGCGTCTCGGATGCCGCCGACGACGTCGTCCGCGTCATCCGAGCCGGCGCGCGGGGATACATCACCAAGGGGTCGTCGGGTGACGAGGTGAGCCGCGCCGTCGTGGCGGTGGCGGGCGGCGACGCCGTCTTCTCCCCGCGCCTCGCGGGTTTCGTCCTCGACGCGTTCGGCGCGGTGGCGGGTGAGACGGCGACGGCGGTCGATGAGCTCGACCGGCTGTCGTCGCGCGAGCAGGAGGTCATGCGCCTCATCGCCCGCGGCTACGCCTACAAGGAGGTCGCGGCCGACCTGTTCATCTCGGTGAAGACTGTCGAGACGCATGTCTCGGCGGTGCTGCGCAAACTGCAGCTGTCGTCTCGGCACGAGCTGACCGCCTGGGCGACGGCCCGTCGTCTGCTCTGACCGGTCCGAACGGGTGTCGGCGGCCGAACGTAGAATCGAGTGGTCATGCCAGAGCCCATCAAGCCCGTCATCGTCGGGTCCGCCGCATCCGTGCGCCCCGGCGCCTCTTCGGGCGAGCGTCCCGACGCCGACCTCCTCGAGGGGCTCAACCCGCCCCAGCGCGAGGCGGTGACCTATCGCGGCCCGGCGCTGCTGATCGTCGCGGGCGCCGGCTCGGGCAAGACCCGGGTGCTCACGCATCGCATCGCCTCGCTCCTGCGCGGCCGCGAGGCATGGCCGAGCCAGATCCTCGCCATCACCTTCACCAACAAGGCCGCCGGGGAGATGCGCGAGCGCGTGCAGCAGCTGATCGGCGACAGCGCGCAGGGCATGTGGATCTCGACGTTCCACTCGGCGTGCGTACGCATCCTCCGGCGTGAGGCGCAGCAGTTCGGCTTCACCAAGAACTTCACGATCTACGACTCCGGTGACTCGCGGGCTCTCATCAAGCGTCTCGTGAAAGAGCACGAGGCCGACGCCTTCGGGCTCACGCCCGCGGGCGTGCAGAGCCGCATCTCCAAGCTCAAGAACGAGCTCGCCGACGCCGACTCGTATGCGCGCCAGGCGAACATGTCCGATCCCGCCGAGCGCGTGTTCGTCGAGCTCTTCGGCGCGTACCAGTCCGCCCTCCAGCGCGCCAACGCCTTCGACTTCGACGACCTCATCGCGCAGACGGTGTACCTGTTCCGTGCGTTCCCGCACGTCGCCGACGTCTACCGCAAGCGGTTCCGACACATCCTCGTCGACGAGTATCAGGACACCAACCACGCCCAGTACGCGCTGATCCACGAGCTGACCCGTCCCGTTCAGGGACAGGGCGGCGACGCGTTCTCGTCGGGCGGCATGATGATCTTCGAGCCCGAGTCGGCCCCCGAGGTCGAGGCGGCCTCGCTGACCGTCGTCGGTGACTCCGACCAGTCGATCTACGCGTTCCGCGGCGCCGACATCCGCAACATCACCGAGTTCGAGCGCGACTATCCCGGCGCGAAGGTCGTGCTCCTCGAGCAGAACTACCGCTCGACGCAGAACATCCTCTCGGCCGCGAACGCCGTCATCTCGAACAACTTCGACCGCAAAGACAAGAAGCTCTGGACGGATGTCGGCGCCGGCGACGCGATCGTCGGCTTCACCGGCTACTCGCAGCACGACGAGGCCCAGTTCGTCGCCGACGAGATCGAAGCGCTGCACCGCTCGTCGGTGCCGTACTCGCAGATGGCGGTGTTCTACCGCACGAACTCGCAGTCCCGCGCGCTGGAAGAGATCTTCATCCGCGCAGCGATCCCCTACAAGATCATGGGCGGCACGAAGTTCTACGACCGCGCCGAGATCAAGGACGCGCTGGCCTACGTCGTCGCCGTCGCGAACCCCGCCGACGAGCTCGCGGTCCGCCGCATCCTGAACCGCCCGCGCCGCGGCATCGGCGACGTGACCGAGACGTCCATCGCGCGGTACGCGGCCGACCACCAGATCACCTTCCGCGATGCACTCGCCAACGCCGCGGCGCTCGGTGTGGGGCCGAAGATCCAGGCCGTGATCGCGCAGCTCGACGCCGTGCTCGCCGAGGCATCCGAGATCATGCTGCCGAGCTCGGGCGAGATCGCCCCGCCGACGGCCGTGACCGAGGGCTTGACGCTCCTGCTCAACAAGTCGGGCTACATGGACGCGTTGCGCGCGAGCCGCGACCCGCAGGATGAGGCGCGCCTCGAGAACCTCGACGAGCTCATCGCGGTGACGCGCGAGTTCGCCCGCAACAACCCCGAGGGCACCATCCTCGACTTCCTCACCGAGGTCGCGCTCGTCGCCGACGCCGACGACCTCGATGATGCCTCGGGAACCGTCTCCCTCATGACGATGCACACGGCCAAGGGCCTCGAGTACGACGCCGTGTTCGTCACGGGCGTCGAAGAAGACCTCATCCCGCACCGCATCTCGGCGAACGAGCCCGGCGGTCCCCAGGAAGAGCGGCGCCTCTTCTACGTCGCGCTCACCCGTGCTCGCAAGCGCCTGCACCTCTCGCTCGCCATGACGCGCGCGCAGTTCGGCGAGGTCTCCGCCGCCATGCCGAGCCGTTTCCTGCAGGAGATCCCGCACGACCTCATCGACTGGCGGCAGTCTCCCGGCGACGTGAACTCACGCGGCGGCATGCAGTCGCGCGCGCTCAACGGCCGGCGAACGGGCGGGGCCGGCGGCGGATTCGGCGGGTCGGGCAAGCGCTACGGCGATGATCTCGTGCCGCTCCCGCGCCGCGAGAAGAGCGGCGACATCGCCAAGTTCGCCAACCGCATCCCGGCCAAGGTGCGCGACAACGGCGACCTCGAGCTCGGCCCCGGTGATCGCATCAAGCACGATGACTTCGGCGAGGGCCGGGTCGACGCGGTCACGGGCGAAGGCGCGAAGCGCGTCGCGCACGTTCGCTTCGATTCGGCCGGCCCGAAGAAGCTGCTCATCAAGATCGCACCGATCGTCAAGCTGTGACGCAACCCCCGGCGCTGCGCGGGGGTGCGGGTTAGGCTCGAGGGCATGGCGATCTTCAAGCGCTCCGCGCGAGACACCACGAGCCAGACCACGAACGCCGACGAGGTCGACGCCGACGTCGACGGCGATGCCGCCGCGCCTGCCGCCGAGGAGGCGTCGGCCGAGACCGTGCCCCACGTGGGCATCTCGATGTCGACGTTCGGCGCTCCCGCTCAGCCCGTCGCGCCGGCCCAGCCCGAGCGAACGGTCACCCGCCCGCCGGCAGAGGCGCCGGCTCGCACCGAGACGGTGACGGGCATGCCCGACAACACGCTGGTGCAGGCGGCGCTGGCCTCGCTGCCCGAGAAGCCCGGCAACGTCGACGTCATGAACGTCATGCGCCAGAGCATGCAGGGCACGATGTACGTCCGCGTTCGCGGCGATGCGCGGGCCCTCACAGCCGAGGGCAAGCCGATCACGCTCGCCGTCTCGCAGATCGACGGCGCCCGCTTCCTCCTCGCCTTCACCGGCGGCGCCTCGCTCCGCGCGAGCGTCGAAGCCGACGGCGATCGTGACACCTCGGCTCTCGGGCTTCCGGTCGCCAATGTCTTCCGCAACGCCATCGAGGGGCCGTACGAGGGCCTCATCATCGATCACGCGGTCGCCGGCTCGCGGATCGTCCTGCCGGTGCAGCTCATCACGAAGGCGTTCGAGGAGGGCGATCCCGCCTTCACGATCAAGAACCTGCTCGCCGGACCGCGCGGCCCCGAGACCGCTGCCGCTGTCGGCGCGGCTCTCGCACAGGTGCCCCTGTGGGTGGCGGCCGGACCCGCGGGCGACAGCGGTCAGCTCGGCCTCGCCGAGTCGCGCACCGCGTCGGGCGAACGGCGCCTGGAGGTCTACTCGCACCCGCTCGAGGTGCTCGTGCTGCAGCGCGGCGACCGGCCGGTGCCGGTCACCGCCGCGCAGCTCGGGCGCGCGCTGCAGTCGAACCCCGCGCTGAACGGCGTCATCGTCGACCCGGGCGGCCCGTGGATCCACGTCGACCGAGCCGATCTCGGCCCCGTCCTCGCCCGCGCCGACGAGCCCGATCCCGCGCCTGCGCCGGCGCCGGCCGAGCCGGCCTCCGAGCCACCGGCATCCTGACGACGCCGTCGCGCTGATACATCCGTCGGGCCGGCGTGGCTCGTGAGCCCTCGCTCCCGGCTCGAGGCATCACCAGCACCGCCGATCCGACAGGTGTATCGGTACATCGGCTCCGTCGCCGAGCATTCCGCCGGCGGAATTGTCCAGGGGGTACGTCATCCGATCCCGACGGCCTAGGGTCGGGCCATGGCGAGCGAGCGCATCACCCTGACCGTGCCAGGCCCCGAGGGCGACCGCGAGGTCGGTCTTTCCAGCCCCAACCGCGTGCTGTGGCCCGAGCTCGGGATCACCAAGCACGAGTACGCCGAGTACGCGATCGCCGTCTCCGAGCCGTTCCTCCGTGCGAACGGCCATCGCCCCGTCTCGCTCGAGCGCTTCCCCGACACCATCGAGGGGGAGCGGTTCTTCTCGAAGAATCCGCCGAAGGGCGCCCCGGCATACGTCGATCAGGTCGTGTGCACCTACAACAGCGGGCGGCGGCATCCGCAGGTCGTGCTGAACGAGACGGCCGCCGTCGTCTGGGCCGTGCAGATGAACACCGTCGTCTTCCACCCGTGGGCGTCGCTCGCCGCGGACACCGACAACCCCGTCGAGCTGCGGATCGACCTCGACCCGCAGCCCGGCACGGACTTCGACGACGCCGCGGCCGTCGCGCCCGCCCTCCGCGAGGTCCTCGCCGAGGCCGGGCTGACGGCGTTCCTCAAGACCAGCGGCAACCGCGGCCTGCACGTGTTCTGCCCCATCGAGCCGACGCACGAGTTCCTCGACGTCCGCCACGCGGTCATCGCCGCCGGGCGGGAGCTGGGACGCCGGATGCCCGACCGAGTCACGACGAACTGGTGGAAGGAGGAGCGGGGCGAGCGCATCTTCGTCGACTTCAACCAGGCCAACCGCGATCGTACGATGGCCGGCGCCTACAGTGCGCGGGCGCTGCCGGCGGCGACCGTCGCCACCCCGATCACCTGGGACGAGCTCGAGGCCGGAGTCGATCCGTCATCGTTCACGGTCCGCTCGGTGCCGCAGCGGCTGGCCGACGTCGGCGACCCCTGGGCCGAGCTGCAGGCCGCGCCCGGCCGCATCGACACCCTCCTGGCGTGGTGGCAGCGCGACCTGGATGCCGGACTCGGCGAGCTGCCGTTCCCGCCGGAGTTCCCGAAGATGCCGGGCGAGCCGCCGCGCGTGCAGCCCAGCCGCGCTCGGCAGCCGGAGTAGCCACAGCAGCGCTGGCGCCGGCGCGCACGGCTCGTGTCACCGTGCGGAGGGGCGCTGCCATTCGCGCTCGGTGACGACGCGGGCGACGGTGAGTCCCACCGCCAGAGCGACGACGACGAACACGGCGGTCACCCCGTACTGCACGGCGCTGATGGTGTCGCCCTCGATGGTGCCGACGATCGCGCGGTAGGCCGACGCTCCCGGCACCATGATGAGAACGGCCGGCACGGTCAGCGTGATGCGCGGCGCCCGCACGAAGCGCGAGACGGCGAAGGCCCCGAATCCGACGGCGACACCGGCGGCGGCTGCCGCAACGGGCTGCATCGTGCCGTGATCGATCATGAGCAGACGGCCCACGTTGGCGATCGCACCGATCGCAGCCGCGGCGAGAGCGATGCGCCACGGTGTCGAGAACAGCAGCGCGAATCCCATGACGCCGACGAAGCCCGCGACGAGGCGTCCCAGCGACAGCAGCGGCTCGCCCAGTTCCGGGGCCGCGATCGCGACGGCGCTCGTCTGGAACACGGCGGCCACCGCCCACACCGCGCACCCCGTCGACAGCAGCACCAGGCACGCGTACACGACGCGGTTCACTCCCGCGTTGAGGTCGAGCCGGGCGAGGTCGAGCGCGCCCGTGACCAGGGGGAAGCCGGGCACGAGGTACAGCACGGCGCTCGTCAGGGCCGCGCCGTACTGCGGCGACGGCGCGCCGAGCAGCTCGATCAGGTGCGAGACGCCGAGGAAGGCGAGGAGTGCGGCCGAGGCCGACAGGAACACGAGGAGGAACTCGTTGACCTGCAGCCGGGCGCCGCGGATGCGCACGTACTGGCCGAGCGCGACGGCCAGCGCCACGCTGAGGCACTCCGCCCAGCCGCCGTTGTTCAGGAACGCGAAGGCCGTGCAAGCCGCCGCCGCGGCGAGCACCCGCACGGCGGTGGGGTAGCGCGGCGGCATCCGTTCGATCCGGTCGAGCTCACGCTGCAGCTCGTCGGCGGTGACGCCCGCCGCGACCCGGTGCGAGAGGTGCATGACCTCCGCGATGCGCTCGGAGTTGACGACCGGATGCCGCACTTCGGCGACGCGCGTGCGGAACAGCTGTCCCCGCTGAGCCGTGATGACGATGTCGGTCATCCCGACGCGCGATTCCAAGCGTTCGAGACCGAGCCCGTGGGCGGTGCGGTCCATCGTGTCGCGCACGCGCGCCGACGAGGCCCCGGCGCCGAGCATGAGCGTCCCGAGACGGAGCACCGCATCCGTCCGTGCGATGAATCGCAGCGGCTCGAGGTGCAGTTCGGCGGTGCCGTCGGGGACGTCGTCGCGCTGGTCATCCCGCATGGTTCGATCCTCCCACCCGAGGGGAGGGCTCGGGTGGGAGGATCGGCCGGGCCAATCCGGTTGCGGTCCGGTCAGCGCCGCGCCGGACGCCGGCCGCGCGAGAGCAGCACGGTCCCGCCGCCTGCTGCCAGGAGGACGCCACCGATCATCAGGCCGATCGGCGCTCCCTCCCCGCCGGTTCGCGCGATGCGGTCCGCGGCGGGACGTGCTGCGACGCCGGCTCCTCCGGCTGCGGCCGAACCGCTTCCGTCGGCATCCGGGTCGGCGGGCGCGGGGACGCCCGGAGTCTCTCCCGGGGTCGCGCCGGGCGTCTCACCCGGTACCTCACCCGGCGCCGCGGCCGCAACGAGGTAGACGCCGTCGGCGCGGTATTCCAGCCTGCCGTCGAAGCCCGCCCCGGCCGCGGTGAGCTCGACCGCGTCGAAGCTCGTGTCGGCGACGCGAGCGCCGTAGGAGATCAGCCGCAGGGGCGAGACCGGCGCAGCCCCCGCGAGATCGACGCGCAGGGTTCCGCCGAGCGTGGCCGTGCCGGAGATCGCGAGAGCGGGACCTGCGTCGTCGATCGACAGCTCGAGGGTGGCGGCATCCGCCTGCGTGTAGTCGCCGCCCACGATCAGCCCCGACGTCGTCTCGACGAGGGAGCCGCCGGCGACCGTGAGGTCTCCAGCGCCGAGGGCGGTGGGTGCCGCGGCCCGCAGCGTTCCGGCGTCGACGACGGTGCCACCCGTGTAGGAGTTCTCGCCCGACAGGACGAGGGCGCCGGAGCCGTCCTTCGTCAGCGACCCGGCACCGTCGATGTCGTTGCGCCACTCGTCGGCTGCGGCGAAGCCGCCGGCATCGGCGTCCATCGTCACCGTGACGTCGGTGTCGAAGGCGCCGTATCCGTTCGACGCCTCGAACAGGTTGAGCCGTCCCCAGCCCTCGGGGTCGTCGAGCACGGCGTGACCGGAGCCGATGGCCGTGGAGAAGAGCACCCAGCGGCGCTGCTCGGCGTCGAGGTAGGGCAGGCGGTGCTCGAGAAGCACCTCGGCCCCCGCCGGCACGCGAGCCGGCTGGCCGGTGTCGCCCGTCGTCGGCAGTCCGTACGTCATGCGCTCGCGGTACTCCTGCGCGAGGGCATCGTAGCCGGCGTCGTCGAGCGCAGACGTGGATGCCGCGGCGGGGAGCGTCGCCAGCAGCCCCTGCGCCTCGGCCGACGCGGCGGCGCGCAGCTCGGCGTTGGCGGGGTCGTTGAGGCTGGCGGCGGCGAGGGCGGTCGCCAGCACGCGGCCGCCGATGACGTCCAGCGACGAGTGCATCCCCGCGACGATGCGGCTGTCGCCGATCTCGGCCGCGTTCGCGATGAGCCGGTCCTGGTACTGCGGCGCCGCGTCGGCGAGGGCGAACGAGGCCAGGTAGGCGGCGTTGGTGTGACCGCTCGGGAACCCGCCGTCGCTCGCCGCCTCGCTGTCGGGCTTGCGCACGGGCAGCAGCGCGGGGACGATGATCGAGTCGTCGACCCACCGGAACGGCCGCTTGTAGCCGAAGAAGTTCTTCGACGGGTTCGACGAGGCCGCGGGCCCGCGGACCGTGTCGACGAGAGCGACGACCGAACCGAGCTCGGATCCGGGGTCGGCCCAGCGTCCTGCGGAGTTGCCGCCGTCGTCGTAGCGCACGGTCGTGGCATCGGCGGGAACGGTGCCCGGGATCGTGGTTCCGGCGTTCATCGCCGCGCGGAAGGCCGACGCGGCCGGGCCGAGCCCGTCGATGGCGCTGTAGCTCTGGTGGCGGCGGTCGAACACCCACGCGGCGGTCTCGTCCGCCGCCGTGCGCGTGCGCGCCACCTCGACGTTGCGCGCGATGTTGGCGTCGAGCACCGGCGCGCCGGCATCCGTCGCCCGGCCGGTGTCCCACGTCGCGCCGGGCTGCCAGAGGTCGAGCATGCCCGAGAGCACGCCGATCGCGGGGTTCGTCTCGGGGGTCGTGTTGGCGGAGCTGTTCGCGGTGTAGGTGTCGACGAACGTGCCGTAGGGGGCGGCGTGCGGCGCGATCGCGCTGTCGTCGAGGAGTTCTCCGTCGGCGGCGCCGGCAGGGGCCGCGGCGCCGAGGGCGAGGGACGCGGCGGTGAACGCGGCGACAGCCGCAGCCGGGACGGCGGCGCGACGGGGGCGCGACTGCGGACGGGAGGGAGCGGGATGCATGCAGCGGTCCTTCGGATGCAGGGGGAGAGCGACTCCCGCACGCTAGGAAGGGGCGCGCAACGACCGGTGACCGCGGAGTGAACGGGCGGTGTCGCCCGCGCCGTCAGTCCAGGACGTCGGCGAGGTCGAACGCCGCGACCGTCTCGAGCTGATCGAAGGTGCACGAGCGGGCATCCCGGTCGTGGCGCCAGCGCTCGAACTGGACCGTGTGCCGGAACCGCCGTCCCTCGAGCTGGTCGTAGCGCACCTCGAGCACGAGCTCGGGGCGCAGCCGCACGAACGAGACGTCTTTCGACGACGCGAAGCGCGAACGGTCGGATTCGCCGGTGACCGCGGCCCCGGCGGCGTCCCGCTCGACCAGCGGCTCGAGCTCGTCGATCAGCTCACGGCGCCGCTTGTCGCTCCAGGCCGACACGCCGCCGACGCCGTGCAGCTCGCCGTCGTCGCCGTAGAGCCCGACGAGGAGCGAGCCGACGCCCGTGCCGGACTTGTGGATGCGGTATCCGATCGCGACGACGTCCGCGGTGCGCGCGTGCTTGATCTTGAGCATCGTGCGCTTGCCGGGGGCATACGGCTGATCGTTGGGCTTGGCGACGACGCCGTCGAGGCCCGCGCCCTCGAACTCCGCGAGCCAGCGGCGGGCGGTCTCCACGTCGTCCGTCGCGCGCGTCACGTGGATCGGATCGGGCACGGCGCGCAGCAGCTCGACGAGCTCGCTGCGCCGCCGCGAGAAGGGGTCGCCCTGGAGGTCGCGCTCGCCGCGCGCCAGGAGGTCGAACGCGATGAACATCGCCGGGGTCTGCCGGCTCAGCAGCGTCACCCGCGACGCCGCCGGATGGATGCGCTGCGACAGCGCTTCCCACTGCAGCCGCCGGCCGGCCCCCGTGTCGGTCGCCACGACGATCTCACCGTCGATGAGGCACGGCTCGGGAAGCAGCCGCGCGAACGCGTCGACGAGCTCGGGGAAGTAGCGGGTGAGGGGCTTCGACCCCCGGCTGCCGATCTCGACGTTCTCGCCGTCCCACGAGACGATCGCGCGGAATCCGTCCCACTTGGGCTCGAACGACAGCCCCGCCTCGTAGCGGCCCGGATCCGGGATCGCGGGCACCGCCTTCGCGAGCATCGGGGCGGGGATGTCGTACGTCATCGCGATTCCTCAGGCCTGCAGCTGTTCGCGGGGCTTGGGCCGGGCCCAGCGGGCCGGAAGGTTCGGGCCGTCCCACACCTGCACGATGCCCCAGACGACGGCGGTGATCGGGACGGCGAGCAGCGTGCCCAGGATGCCGCCGATCGCGGTGCCGGCCGTCAGGGCGACCAGCACGACGAACGAATGCAGCTTCATCGTGCGACCCATGAGCACGGGCTGCAGGAAGTTGCCCTCGAGCTGGTTGACCAGCACGACGGCGCCGACGACGAGGACGGCGTTGAGCGGGCCGTTCGCGACGAGGGCGACGAGTGCGGCCAGGATGCCGGCGAGGGTCGCACCCACGATCGGGATGAAGGCCAGGAGGAACACGAGCACGGCGAGGGGGATGGCGAGGGGCACCTGGAGCACGAGCAGCGCGATGAAGATGCCGACCGCGTCGACGAAGGCGACCGCCGCGGTGCCGCGGATGTAGGAGCCGAGCACGACCACCGTCTTGTCGCCGATGCGGCGAGCGCGCATCTCGTTCGCCCCGCGGAAGGGGCGCAGCAGGAACTCCCACATGCGGGGTCCGTCCTTGAGGAAGAAGAACAGGATCACCACCAGCAGCACGGCCCCGGTGATGAACGTCGCCACGGCGCTGACCCCTGCGATCGCGCCCGAACCGAACTGAGCGCTGGTGACGAAGTCGCCGAGAGCGCCCAGCCACTCGTCGATCTGCTTCTGATCGATCGAGAAGGGAAGCGTCTGCGCCCATGCGACGAGCTGCTGGAAGCCCTCCTCCGCCTGCGAGTACAGGTCGTCCCACTGGTCGCGGACGGCCCAGACGATGAGCCACGACAGGCCGCTCAGCAGCACCACGATCGTGAGCAGTGTGATGATCGTCGCGAGCAGCGACGGCACGCCGTGGCGGCGCATCCAGCCCATGGCGGGGGCGAACGCGCACGCGAAGATGAGCGCGAGGATCAGCGGGATCGCCACGACCGACACCTGCCGCAGCACGTAGACGACGCCGATCGCGAGGATCACCAGGACGATGATCTGCACGCCGCGGATCGCGAGGCGGCCGAAGCCGTCGGCCCACAGGCCCGCAGGGGGTCGCTCGGCGTCGCGGTCGATGGCATCCGCCAGCACGATCTCGGGCCGCGGTCTGCGTCGGAACAGGCTCATGACGACGACGCTAGCGGACCGCGACGCCCCTGACGCGGGGTTGCGCTCGAGCCGCGCGCGGGGCAGGGCGCGATCCACGGCGGTCACCTCCGCGGCTGCTCCCGTTCACCGTCGCGTCGCCGAGAGGTCGCCCCGCGGTCACCCCCGCCGACGACCGTGGGAGTGCCGCCCGCACGCGGCGGCTTTCGCACCTCCCCTCAGATACGAAAGAGGATCTCCATGCACCGGAGAGCGCATACGCGCGCCTGCACCCTGACCGCGACGAGCGTCGTCGCCGGTCTCGTCCTCGCGTCGGCCCCGGCCGTCGCCGCGAGCGCGGCCGATGCCGACGCGGCATCCGTTCCGAAGAACGTCATCCTGATGATCTCGGATGGCGCGGGCTACAACCAGTTCGACGCCGCGAGCCTGTACGAGCACGGAACGAGCGCGCACCAGGTCACCGTCGACCCCGCGACCGGCGCGATCGCGCACGAGGCGGCCACGCCCGGTCAGGTCTACGAGACCTGGCCCGTCCAGGTCGCCCAGTCGCACTACTCGGCCTCGGGCCGGGCGGAGTACGTCACCGAGAAGGCGTGGGGAGACTTCGGCTGGGTCGCCTCGGGCGCCACCGACTCCGCCGCAGCGGGCACGGCTCTCGGAACCGGGGTGAAGACCAACAACGGGACGCTCGGCTTCGAGCCGGGCGGTGACCGCCTGCTCACCGTGGGCGAGCAGGCGCAGGAGGTCGGGAAGAAGGTCGGGCTCGTCACCTCCGTGCCCTTCAACCACGCCACCCCCGCGGGTTTCATCGCCCACAACGCCGACCGCAACGACTACCAGGGCCTCGCGACCGAGATGATCGACAGCGGCGTGGACGTCCTGATGGGCGGCGGCCACCCGATGTACACCGATGCGCACGAGCCTCGCCCCGCCGACTGGACGTGGATCGCGCAGAGCGACTACGAGCGCGTCTCGACCGGAGCAACGCCGTTCACCTTCATCGACGACACGGCCGACTTCGACGCTCTCGCCGCCGGCACCGCCGTCCCCGACAAGGTGTTCGGTCTCGCGCAGGTCGCCGAGACCCTGCAGTACAACCGCCCCGGGCTGGCGAACGACGCCGCGCTGCCGTACACCGACCCGGCCAACGACGTCGCCGACCTCGACACCCTCGCCCGCGGAGCGCTGAACGTGCTCGACACGGGTGACGACGGCTTCTTCCTCATGGTCGAGGGCGGCGCGGTCGACTGGGCCGGCCACGCGAACCAGACCACGCGCCTCATCGAGGAGCAGATCGCCTTCAACGACGCCGTCGAGGCCGTCGAGTCGTGGGTCGAGGAGAACAGCAGCTGGGACGAGACGCTCGTCATCGTCACCGCCGACCACGAGACCGGCTACCTCGCCGGCGCGGGTGCCGGGGCCGAGACCGGGTGGACGCCGATGACGGGAACGGCGGGGCAGCTTCCCGACCTGACGTGGCACTCGGGCGGCCACACGAACGCGCTCGTCCCGTTGTTCGCCAAGGGGGCCGGGGCCGACGTGCTCGAAGCCCGGGCCGACCAGTGGGATGTCGTCCGCGGCGCCTACCTCGACAACACCGCGATCGGCGAGACGATCTTCGACTTCCTCGGGCACGGCCAGCGGAGCTCGGCGGATGCGGTGGCGCTCGAGGCCACGATCGCGGGCCAGCCGGCAGACGGCGCGCTCAGCCTGAGCGTCGCCGGACACGGGGAGCGCGTCTCGTTCGGCGGTTCCGGGGCGAGTCTGGATGCCACGCTGCCGCTCGTGACCGTCGCCGACACGCGCAACGAGGTCCGCGCTCAGGGACGCGGCTGGACGCTCGCGGGATCGGCGACGGACTTCGTGGCCGGCAACCGCACGCTGGCAGCGGAGAACCTCGCGTGGGCGCCGCGCATCGTCCGCTCCGAGTCGGGCGCCGCCGCGGGCGGCCGGGCGACGCTCGACGCGCCCGCGACGCTCGCCACCGCCGACCGGACGTCGCGTCTGGGCTCGACGGTGATCGGCGCGGATCTGGATCTGACGGTTCCGGCGGACGCCGCGGGCGGCCGTTACGGCAGCGAGATCACGCTCACCCTGTTCGCGCAGGACTGACCGGTCCGCGACCCCGATGGATCGGCGGGGGCGGGCTCCGGCCCGTCCCCGCCCCAGCTCACCGGAGACCTCATGCCCCGCCTCCTTCCCATCCGTGCCGTGCTGCTGGCGGCAGGCGTGCTCGCCGCGCTCACGGCATCCGCTTCGCTCACCGTCGTCCCGGCATCGGCATCGGCATCGGCATCGGCACCGGAGCCGCCGGCGATCGAGTGGGGCGTCGTCCCCGCCGACGCCGCCGGTCCCGACGGCCGGGTGTCACTGCGCCACACGATCGACCCGGGCGCCGCGATCACCGATGCCATCGCGGTCACCAACCATTCCGTCGAGCCCGCCGTGTTCACCGTCGCCGCCGGTGACGGTGTCGTGGGCGCCGACGGCGCGTACGACGTCCGTGCGGACGATCCGGAAGCGGGCGGGGCGTGGATCGACGTCGGGGGGCTCGACGGCGACGGTCTCGCGCTCGCCGCGGGCGAGACCCGTGTGCTGCCCGTCACGATCACGGTGCCGGCGGATGCGACACCGGGAGATCACCCGGCCGGAATCGTCGTGGGGCTCAGCGCCGCGGAATCGGGGGTGACGGTGACGCACCGGGTCGGGGTGCGCGTGCACCTGCAGGTCGCCGGCGAGATCGCTCCGGCGCTCCGCATCGATGCGGCGACGGCGAGCTTCACGCCCTCGTGGATCCCCTTCGTTCCCGGCACCCTGACGGTCGAGTACCAGGTGACGAACACCGGCAACGTCCGCTTCGGGGTCAGCGGCGCCGCCGAGGCTGCCGGTCCGCTGGGGCTTCTGCCCGGCGGGGGCGGCGCCGAGGCGTTCGAGGTGCTGCCCGGCGGCACGGCGACGCAGCGCATCGAGCTGCCGCTCGCGCCCCTGTTCCTCGCCGCCGGCGAGGTCACCGTGACCCCGATCTCGCTCGGCGACGATCGCGTGCCGCTCCCCGAAGCGGCATCCGCGGGGTTCTCAGCGACGGCCGTGCCGTGGTCGTCGATGGTCGTCCTCGCGGTGGGCGCGGGGAGCATCGTGCTCGTGGCGGTCATCGCGTTGCGCCGGCGCGCGCGCTGAGTCGCAGTTCGGAGGAGATCCGCGCGTCGGAGGGCTGCATCCGGCGCAGCATCCTCCCTTGTGCGGATTCCCTCCGAACCGCCGCCCCGGCGACGGCTCAGGTGAACGCGCCGACGCCGGTGATGTCGCGGCCCAGCAGGAGGGCTTGGACGCTCTCGGTCCCCTCGTAGGTGTGGATCGCCTCGATGTCGGCCATGTGCTGCATGACGCCGTTCTCGAGCAGGATGCCGTTGCCGCCGAGCAGGTCGCGCGCGATCTGCGCGATCCGTCGCGCTGCCCGGGTGTTGTGGTACTTCGCGAGCGAAGCCTGGGTCGGACGCAGGCCGCCCGACGTCTCGAGGTCGGCGAGGCGGCGGCAGTAGAGCTGCATCGCGGTGAGTTCGTCGAGCATCTGCGCGAGCCGCTCCTGCACCATCTGCGAGCGGGCGAGCGGACGCCCGAACTGGATGCGCTCGCCGGCGTACGTGACCGCGGCCTCGTAGCAGGCGGTCGCGTGACCGAGCGCCGACCACGCGACTCCGGAACGCGTGGCGTAGAGCACGGTCGAGGCATCCCGGAACGACCGAGTCCCCTCGAGGACGGCATCGGCCGGCAGCCTCACGTCGCGCAGCGCCACGTGAGCCTGGTGGATGCCGCGCAGCGACGCCTTGCCCGTGATGACGGTGCCGGTGTAGCCCGGGCGGTCCTGCTCGACGAGGAAGCAGCGCACGGAGCCATGCAGTTCATCGCCCTCGTCGTCGACCCGCGCCCACACGAACGTGATGCCGCCCGATGCTCCGTTGCCGATCCACTTCTTGGCCCCGCGCAGCACCCACTCGTCGCCCTCGCGGCGGGCGACCGTCTCGAGCGAGACCGAGTCGGAGCCGTGGTCGGGCTCGGTGAGCGCGAATGCGCCCAGCACTTCGCCCGCGGCGAGCGGCCGCAGCCAGCGCTCCTGCTGAGCGGGGGAGCCGAAGAGGGCGAGGGTGCGCAGCGCGAGCCCGCCCTGCACCGCCTGCGCCGTGCCGAGCGAGCCGTCGCCGCGGGAGATCTCCATCGTCACCAGACCCGCCCCGAGCGGGGTGATGCGTGTCAGGTCGGGATGCTCGATGCCGTCGACGAAGAGATCGAGCTCGCCCATCCGGCGGACGAGATCGAGCGGGTAGGCCGCGGTGTCCCAGGCCTGCTGCATCCGGTCGCCCACCTCGTCGACGAAGGCGCGGGCGCGGTCCCAAGCGGCGCGGTCCGCGTCGTCGACGTCGGCGAAGACGGCGTAGTAATCGGTGTCGCGGCGGCCCGTGAGGGCGTAGGACGCGACGCGCTCGCCGGGGAGCGCGTCGAGGTGACGGTCGGCTTCATCGCTCATGGCATCCAGTATCACCCCGAATGGGACTGAGTGTCACTCGTGGTCCTCAGGAGAGGTCGGCGCGGAGACGGCGAGTCACTTCGGCCAGCGGCATCCGGCGCGGGAAGACGGCGACCACCACATCGTCGGCGGCGGGTGCCTCGCCGTCGGGATGCACGCCGAAGCGCCGCAGCAGATCGTCGAGCGCGGCTTCCACCGTGGCCCGCGTGACGGCGTCATCGCCGCGGAGGAGCCGGCGCAGGACATGGTTGTGCACGGCGGTCACGGCAGCGCTGAAAGCGACGGCCTCGGCGGGATCGAGGTCGGGCAGGCGCCCGCGCAGATGATCGCCGAAGAGTCGCTCGTACCGGAACACCATGACGATCTCGCGGTCGCGCAGCGCCGGGACTCCGCGGACCACGCGATAACGGCGCCGCGCCAGCGCGACGTCGGCGGCGAAGTGGTCGAAGGCCGCGAGGGCGGCGTCGCACACGGCCCGCCACGGGCTCTCGTGCGGCGTCTCGAGCAGCTCGCGCAGAGCCGCGATCGCGACGTCGTGGTCGGCGAAGACCACATCGTCCTTGCCCCCGTACTGCCGGAAGAACGTCGACCGCGACAGACCCCCTGCCCGCGCGATGTCGTCGACCGAGGTGCGCTCGTACCCCTGCTCGTCGAACAGCGCGACCGCCGCGGCCACGAGAGGGTCGCCGGGGGTGCGCGAGGCCTCGGTCATGGGCACCGAGCCTAGTGTCAAGTCGCTTGCCGCCGTCCGGCGCTCGGCGTTGACTGCGGGAATGACCGCGCTGTGGAAGTCCGACGTCGCCGTGCCCGCCGGAACGCCGTTCGAACCCGGGCGGCGCCACGACGTGGTCATCGTGGGGGCCGGGCTGACCGGCCTCGCGACGGCGCTCGAACTCGTCCGCAGCGGCATGGATGTCGCGATCGTCGAGCGCGGCGGCATCGGCGAGCTCGCTTCGGGCTCGAACACCGGCAAGATCTCGCTCTTGCAGGGCACCACGCTCTCGTCGCTGCGCCGGCACCACCCGGCATCCCTCGTCCGGGCCTACGTCGACGCGAACCGCGACGGCTTCGAATGGATCACCCGGGCCGCCGACGAGCTCGGGGTCTCGACCACCACCCGCACCGCGTACACGCACGCCCAGGGCGCCGAGGGTGTGGCGGCCGTGACCGACGAGTACCGGGCGGCGCGCGAGGCGGGCCTCGACGTGCGACTCGCGGGTGCCGACGAGCTCGCTGCCGGTCCCGTCCGCATGACCAGCGCCGTCGCCTTGGACGATCAGCGCGCGATCGACCCGATGAGCCTGTTGGCGGCACTGGCGACCGCGTTCGTCGCGGCCGGAGGCCGGCTCCACCTGGGCACGGCCGTGCGGCGGGTGCGGGTCGTGCCGCGGCCGCGGATCGACACCGAGGCGGGCCCGCTGTTCGCCGGGAAGATCGTGCTCGCCACGGGCGCGCCCATCACCGACCGCGGGCTGTACTTCGCCAAGGTGAGCGGGATGCGGTCGGCGTGCGTCTCGTTCGACCTCGAGGGCGAGGTGCCCGACGGCATGTACCTGTCGGCGGACAGCCCCACCCGATCGGTGCGCAGCGTGACGGCCGCAGACGGTGCGGGCGGTCCCGAGCGGTCGCCGCAGCTCATCGTCGGCGGCGCCGGACACCCCGTCGGCCGGACCGACAGCGAGCTCGCGAAGCTCGACGAGCTCGTCGCGTGGGCCCGGGACACGTTCACGGTGGGCGCGGAGACCCACCGCTGGTCGGCGCAGGACTACACCTCGCACAACCTCGTGCCGTTCATCGGCGCGATGCCCCGCTCGCTCGGTCGCGTCCGTTTCGCGACCGGTTACGCCAAATGGGGGCTCACGAACGCGCCCGCGGCGGCGCTGCGGATCGCCAGCGAACTGCGCGGCGAGAGGATGCGCGAGCGTCCGACCTGGATGACGGTCATCGGCACCCGGCTGACGGTGCCCGCGGATCTCGTCCGTGGCGCGGCCGAGAACGCCAAGATCGGCGGGGTCGCCGCGCGCGGCTGGGCCTCCGCCGCGAGGCGGTCCACCCCGGTCGCGCAGCCCGCGGAAGGCGAAGGGACCGTCGCGCAGCACCACGCCCGGCCGGTGGGCGTCTCGACCGTTGACGGTCGGACCCGGGCGGTCAGCGCGATCTGCCCGCACCTGGGCGGCGTGCTCGAATGGAACGACCTCGAGTGCACGTGGGACTGCCCGTTGCACGCGTCGCGCTTCACTCCCGACGGCGAGCGCATCGAGGGTCCCGCCTCGACGGACCTGAGACGTCTGCGCTGACCCGAGAGGTCAGTCCCGCGCGAGCAGCTGTTCGCGCACCTGACGTCGCAGGACCTTGCCGATGAGCGATCGGGGAAGGTCGTCGACGGCGACGATCCGGCGGGGGACCTTGTAGGCGGCCAGCCGCGTCCGGCAGAAGTCGCGCAGGCCCTCGACGTCGAGCTCGGCCCCGTCGCGCAGGACGACGGCGGCGACGACCTCCTCTCCGCCCGAGGAGCGGGGAGCCGCGACGACGGCCGCGGCCTCGACGTCCGGGTGCGCGTGCAGGGTGTCCTCGACCTCGCTGGGCGAGACGTTGAACCCGCCCGTGATGATCAGTTCCTTGAGCCGGTCGACGATCGTGACGAAGCCGTCGGGCGAGACGACGGCGATGTCTCCCGTGCGCAGCCACCCGCCGGGCAGCAGAGCGTCGGCGGTCTCGGCGGGGCGGCGCCAGTAGCCCGAGAACACCTGCGGTCCGCGCAGGAGTAGCTCGCCCTCCTCGCCCGGTTCGCGGTCGACCGACGGGTCGTCGGGGTCGACGATGCGGATGTCGGTGCTCGGGAACGGCACTCCCACCGTGCCGGGGCGGCGCGAGGGTCCCATGGGGTTGCCGAGCGCGACGGGGGAGGACTCCGTCATGCCGTAGCCCTCGACGAGGAGCCCGCCCGTGGTGTCCTCCCATCGGCGGACGGTGGCGACCGGCAGGCTCATCGCTCCCGAGATCGCGAAGCGCACGCGCGAGAGGTCGATGGCGCCACGGGATGCTGCGCGCGCGAGCTGGTCGTAGATCGGCGGCACGGCGGGGAGGAAGGTCGGCGGGCTCTTCTTGGCGGCATCGGCCATGAGGCCCACGTCGAACTTCGGGAACAGCACGAGCTTCGCCCCGATGCTCATCGCGAACGTGAGACAGAGCGTCATGCCGTAGGCGTGGAAGAGCGGCAGGACGCCGTAGAACGTCTCCTCGCCCTCGACGAGGCCGGGAACCCACGCGCGACCCTGCATCGCGTTCGCGCGCAGGTTGCGGTGGCTCAGAACGGCGCCCTTGGGGATGCCGGTGGTGCCGCTGGTGTACTGCAGCAGCGCGGTGTCGTCGAGAACCGGCCCCGCCACGCGACGCGACAGCGGGCGGTGGTCCACGAGCTTCGACCAGGGCAGCGCATCCTTCGTCCGCGGCTTGGCCGTCAGCTGGGCGCGCGACTCCCGCGCTTTCGCGATCGGCAGGCGGAGCAGCATCCGCTTGCCGCGCGGCAGCGCCTCGGTGACGTCGACGCTGATGATGCGCTCGACCCGCAGGTCGGTCGGGAAGTCGGCGATGGTGTCGACGGTCTTGTCCCAGACGATCGCGAACCGCGCGCCGTGGTCCTCGAACTGGTGCCGCAGTTCACGTGCCGTGTAGAGCGGGTTGTGCTCGACGACGATCGCGCCGAGGCGCAGCGCCGCGTAGAACGCGATGACGTGCTGCGGGCAGTTGGGCAGCACGATCGCCACCCGGTCGCCCGCGGTCACCCCGAGCCGGCGCAGGCCTTCCGCAGCGCGGTCGACGCTCGCGCCGAGCTCCCGATACGTCATGGTCGCGCCGAAGAACTCCAGAGCGGTCCGGGTGCCGTGCCGCGCGACGGTCGCGGCGAGCATCTCCGGCAGGGTCTGGGTCACCTCGTCGATCTGGGCGGGGACGCCGTCGGCGTAGGCCGACAGCCACGGGCGGGACTCGAGGGCGGTCATGCCCCCATCCTGCATTCCGCGGCATGCCCGCCGCTGAATACGGCCTGGGGGTTGCGGGCGGGTCAGGTGGCGACGTAGAGCACACCGGTGATGAACAGCGTGATGATCGTCGTCCACATGACGATCGCCGCCGCCTGCCACAGCAGGACGGTGCGCGGCGGCACTCCGGTGGCGGTCAGCGCGGCCGCGGTGAACTGCGTGGGCAGCAGAAGCGGACCGAGCAGGCTCACGCCCGGGGTGCCGTAGCGGTGGTACGCCTTCTGGAACTTCTCGCTGCGGGCCGACGTCGGCTTCTCGGGTGCCCCGCCGCGTGTCGTGACCGCGGTGCGCACGCGCGCGGCGGCGAGCACGACGACGGCGACGCAGACGAAGTTGCCGATCGCGCCGGAGAGGGCGGCCACGACGGGAGGGATGCCGCCGATGATGCCGATGCCGGCCGCGCCCTCGCCCTCGATGAAGGGCACAGCGCCCGCGAGGGCGACGATGACGGGCTGGAGGATGTCGGGCATCCGGGCCACGAGGTCCTGGAAGCCGAGGATGAGGTCTGCGAGGGGGTTGGTCATGGATCCATCCCAGCGGCGCCCCGACGCTCACGGCAGTGTCGGGGCGTCACCGGCGCCCGGGAGGTTCCGCGACCCGGACCGTGACAAACGTCATGGCCCTACTGTGGGCCTCGTGAACGACCGCGACCCCCGCACGGCATCCGCGCCGCGCCGCACGGCACTCGCCCGCGAGGTCGTGGCCACCTCGTGGTACATCGCCGCATCCATCGTCTTCTTCATGATCTCGGCGCTCGGCATCTGGAGCCTGTGGGCGCTGCAGGTCCGCACCCGCCTGGAGGACCCGGTCGTGATCGCCGGCTACGCGGCCGGCTCGATCGCCGTCCTGGTCTCGACGGTCGTGCTGCTGGCTCGGTACCGCACCGACGGCGACGTGGGGGAGGCCGATCGTCCGCCTCGCCTGCGCCGCTTCCTGTCGTGGCCCGTCCTGCTGGGCGTGGCCGGGTCGCTGCTCCTCGGCGCGACGACGATGACGGTGCTGTTCGGGGCCTCGGTCCTCGCGACGATCCTGTGCCTGGTGCGCTGGGGGCCCGGAATCCGGTGGCGCGGCGTGATCCTCGTCGAGGCCGCCCTCGTCGCGCTCTGGTTCGCGGAGCGGGCGCGCATCGAAGGGGCCCTCGCGGGTGTGGGCTCGCTGACGTTCGCGCTGCTGGTCTTCGCCGTCGCGCTGCCGGCATCCATCGCCCTGTCGCTGTGGTCGTGGGACGTCGTGCTCGAGCTCGATCGTGCGCGTGCGACCGAGTCGCGCCTCGCCGCGACGCAGGAGCGGCTGCGCCTGGCGGGCGAGCTCCACGACCTGCAGGGGCACCATCTGCAGGTGATCGCGCTGCAGCTGGAGCTCGCCGAGCGGATGCTGGCGCGCGACCCGGATGCCGCGGGCGAGCAGATCCGTCTGGCCCGCGCATCCGTCGACGCGGCCCGCACGGGCACGCGCGAGCTCGCCGGACGCTTCCGCGGGGTGCCGCTGCCCGACGAACTGGCCAATGCCGCGGATCTGCTGCGAGCAGCCGGCCTCGCGGTGCGGATCGAGGTCGCGGCCGATGCGGTGCTCGCGCCCGCCGACATCCTCGGCCCCGTGATCCGGGAGTGCACGACCAACGTGCTCAAGCACGGCGGCGGTCGCTGGGCGGAGCTGAGACTCGATCGCGAGGGCGGGTACTGGCGCGTCGCCTTCGCCAACGACCCGGGACCGGAGTCGGCGCTGGGCTCGGGCTCGGGCCTCGCCGGCATCTCGCACCGGGTCGGGGTGGCCGGCGGTGACCTGCGCTCCCGCCGCGGGGACGACCGGTTCGAGGTCGTCGTCTCGGTCCCGGCGGCAGCGCTCGGCGCCGCTGCTGCTGCGATGCGGGAGCCGGCGGGCGAGGGGATGCCGGGATGATCCGCGTGCTCATCGCCGATGATGAGGACATGATCCGGTCGGCGCTCGCCGCGCTGCTGCGCCTCGAGGACGACCTCGAGGTGATCGCCGAGTGCCGCGACGGCGAGAGCGCGGTGGAACGAGCGCTCGAGCTGCGTCCCGACGTCTGTCTGCTCGACCTCGAGATGCCGGGCATCGACGGGGTCGAGGCGGCCGCCCGCATCCGGCAGCGGGTGCCGGCGCGCTGCGTCGTCGTCACCCGGCACGCGCGGCCCGGCGTTCTCCGCCGCGCGCTGAGCGCCGGCGTCGACGGCTTCGTGCCGAAGTCGCGCCGTGCCGACGATGTCGCCGCCGTCATCCGCGAGGTCGCCGCGGGGCGGCGCTACGTCGATCCCGAGATCGCCGCGGACGCGCTCAGCGACGAGCGGAGTCCCCTCACCGACCGGGAGCTCGACGTGCTGCGCGCCGGCGCCCGCGGCGAGACCATCGCCGAGATCGCGGCATCCCTGCACCTGTCGGCCGGGACCGTGCGCAACCACGTCTCGTCGGTGCTCGGCAAGCTGCATCTCGCGACCCGGCAGCAGGCGGCGATCATGGCGCGCGAGCGCGGCTGGATCTGACGTGGCCCCCTTCGTTCGGCGGGGATCGGGCACGGGGCCGTCAGGCTCGGGTAGTAGGCTTTCCGATCGGGCGATATCTCGACATCGAGATTTCTCACGCCCCTCACCCACCGTCGCCCAGCGAAGGATTGCAGTGGACCTTTACGAGTACCAGGCCCGAGACCTGTTCGAGAAGTACGAGGTGCCGGTGCTCGCCGGCATCATCGCCGACACCCCTGAGGAGGCGAAGGCGGCGGCCGAGAAGATCGGCGGCGTCGTGGTCGTCAAGGCTCAGGTCAAGACCGGAGGTCGCGGCAAGGCCGGCGGCGTCAAGGTCGCCAAGACCCCCGACGAGGCGTATGCCGCGGCCGAGGCCATCCTCGGCCTCGACATCAAGGGCCACGTGGTCCAGCGCGTCATGGTCGCGCAGGGCGCCGACATCGCCGAGGAGTTCTACTTCTCGGTGCTGCTCGACCGCGCCAACCGCTCGTACCTGAGCCTGTGCTCGGTCGAGGGCGGCATGGAGATCGAGGAGCTCGCCGTCGAGCGTCCCGAGGCGCTCGCGCGCATCGAGGTCGACCCGCTGCAGGGCATCGACAAGGCCAAGGCCGTCGAGATCGCCCGCGCCGCGAACTTCCCCGAGGACCTCGTCGAGAAGGTCTCGGACGTGTTCGTCAAGCTCTACGCCGTCTACACGGGCGAGGGCGCGACCCTCGTCGAGGTGAACCCGCTCGTCCGCACGGGCGCCGGTGACATCGTCGCCCTCGACGGCAAGGTCTCGCTCGACGAGAACGCCAGCGAGGTGCGCCACCCCGAGCACGAGGAGCTCGAGGACAAGGGCGCCGCCGACCCGCTCGAGGCCAAGGCCAAGGAGTCGGGCCTGAACTACGTCAAGCTCGACGGTCAGGTCGGCGTCATCGGCAACGGTGCGGGCCTGGTCATGTCGACCCTCGACGTCGTCGCCTACGCCGGCGAGAAGCACGGTGGCGTCAAGCCCGCCAACTTCCTCGACATCGGTGGCGGCGCGAACGCCCAGGTCATGGCTTCGGGTCTCGACGTCATCCTCGGCGACGAGCAGGTCAAGAGTGTCTTCGTCAACGTCTTCGGCGGCATCACGTCGTGCGTCGCCGTGGCGGAGGGCATCGTCAAGGCGCTCGAGATCCTCGGCGACTCGGCGACCAAGCCGCTCGTGGTGCGTCTCGACGGCAACCAGGTCGACGAGGGCCGCGCGATCCTCGCCGACGCGAACCACCCGCTCGTGACCCTCGCCGCCGGTATGGACGAGGGCGCCGACAAGGCCGCCGAGCTGGCCAACGCCTGAGCTCCGGACGCGAAAAGGACCAACGACATGTCTATCTACCTCAACAAGGACTCCAAGGTCATCGTCCAGGGCATCACGGGCGGTGAGGGCACCAAGCACACCGCGCTGATGCTCAAGGCGGGCACCAACATCGTCGGCGGCGTCAACGCACGCAAGGCCGGCACCACCGTCTCGCACACCGACGCCGACGGCAACGCCGTCGAGCTCCCCGTCTTCGGCTCGGTCGCCGAGGCGATCGAGAAGACCGGGGCCGACGTCTCGGTCGCGTTCGTGCCGCCGGCGTTCACCAAGGACGCCATGGTCGAGGCCATCGACGCCGAGATCCCGCTGCTCGTCGTCATCACCGAGGGCGTGCCCGTCGGCGAGTCGGCCGAGGCCTGGGCGTACGCGAAGTCGAAGGGCAACAAGACCCGGATCATCGGGCCCAACTGCCCCGGCATCATCACGCCCGGCGAGGCTCTCGCGGGCATCACTCCGGCGAACATCACGGGCAAGGGCCCGATCGGTCTCGTGTCGAAGTCGGGCACACTGACGTACCAGATGATGTTCGAGCTGCGCGACCTCGGCTTCTCGACCGCCATCGGCATCGGCGGCGACCCGATCATCGGCACGACGCACATCGACGCCCTCGCGGCGTTCGAGGCCGACCCCGAGACGAAGGCCATCGTCATGATCGGCGAGATCGGCGGCGACGCCGAAGAGCGCGCGGCCGAGTACATCAAGGCGCACGTCACCAAGCCGGTCGTCGGCTACGTCGCGGGCTTCACCGCGCCCGAGGGCAAGACGATGGGCCACGCCGGCGCCATCGTCTCCGGCTCGGCGGGAACCGCGCAGGCGAAGAAGGAGGCCCTCGAGGCCGCCGGCGTCAAGGTCGGCAAGACGCCGTCCGAGACCGCCGCGCTCATGCGGGAGATCATCGAGAAGCTCTGACGCTTCCCGGACACGACGAAGGGGCGGATGCTGCGGCATCCGCCCCTTCGCTGTTCTGCGATGCGACCCCCGGCGGCGGCGCGCCGCGGTCGGGTCAGACCCCGAGGAGCGCCTCGAGGGGACCCCGGGCGAAGAAGATCACGAAGCCGCCGGCGACGACCCACAGCAGCGGGCTGATCTGCTTGACGCGGCCCGAGAGCGCGTTGACGAGCACCCACGAGATGAACCCCGCGCCGATGCCGTTGGCGATCGAGTAGGTCAGGGGCATGACGGTGGCCGTCAGGAACACCGGCAGGAGGACGCGGAAGTCGGTCAGGTCGATGTGCGCGATCTGCGACAGCATCATCGCTCCGACGATGACGAGCGCGGCGGCGGCGACCTCGGTGGGGACGATCGAGGTCAGCGGCGTGAAGAACATCGCGAGCAGGAAGACGAAGCCCGTCACGACGTTCGCGAGTCCCGTGCGCGCGCCCTCGCCGATGCCCGAGCCGGACTCGACGAACACCGTCGCCGACGACGAGCTCGTCGCGCCACCCGCGATCGCACCGACACCCTCGACGATCAGCGCCGACTTGATGCGCGGGAAGTCGCCCTTCGCGTCGGCGAGGTTCGCCTCCTTCGCGAGTCCCGTCATGGTCCCCATCGCGTCGAAGAAGTTCGAGAAGACGAGCGTGAAGACGAGCATCACGAGGGTCACGATGCTGACCTTCCCGAGGTCGAAGCCGAAGTCGACGGCGCCGATGAGGCTCAGATCGGGGACGCTGACGGGGGAGCCGGACAGGGCCGGAACGGTCAGCCCCCAGCCGCCGGGGTTCTCGGTGGCCGCGCCGAGGTGCCAGATCGCTTCGACGACGATCGAGAGAACCGTGCCCGTGACGATGCCGATGAGCATGCCGCCCTTGACCTTGCGAGCGACGAGGATGCCGGTCAGCAGGAGGGTGATGACGAACATCAGGGTCGGCACCGAGGCGACGGAGCCGCCGACGCCGAGACCGACCGGGGGAGAGGCCTGTCCGGTCGAGGTCACGAAGCCGGAGTTGACGAAGCCGATGAACGCGATGAACAGGCCGATGGCCACCGTGATCGCGAGCTTGAGCTGCACGGGGACGGCATCGAAGATGAGCTTGCGCAGGCCGGTGGCTGCCAGCAGCACGATGATGACGCCGTTGATCATGACGAGCGCCATCGCCTCGGCCCACGTGACCTCGCCGACCACGCCGAAGGCGACGAAGGCGTTGATCCCGAGCCCGGCCGCAAAGGCGAACGGCAGGCGGGTGATGAGGCCGAACAGGATCGTCATGACGCCGGCGGTCAGCGCGGTCGCGGCGCTGACCGCCGCGAAGTCGAGGGACGTGCCCGCCACATCCGGCTTGCCCGACAGGATGATCGGGTTCAGGATCACGATGTAGGCCATCGTGACGAAGGTCACGAGCCCGCCGCGGACCTCCGTGCCGATCGTCGAGCCGCGTCGGCTGATGTCGAAGAAGCGGTCGATGGCACCCTGGGGCGCGCGCGATTGCGTAGTGTTCACAAAATCCTCCGAGAAGACGGTAGCGCCCCCGCGCGCGTCCGCCCGACACGCACAGACTCGCTGGGTAGGGTCGATCAGGCATGAATCGCCTGCTCGTCGCCCTCCTCTCCGCCTTCGACGCCCTCGTCGCGGTGGCCGTCGGCGTTGCCGCGGCCCTGGCACCGCTGACCGTCCTGTGGGCGGTCGCCTTCGGCGGCGGAGCCGACTGGTCGTCGCTCTGGCCCGCGTCGGTGCGCCTGTGGCAGTTCGGCAATCTCGTGCCGCTGCAGGTGACCCTGCCGCAGGAGTACACGGTCGGAACCGGGATCGGCACCGACGCCGTCTCGTTCTCGCTCTCGCTGCCGCCGCTCGCAGTCGCGCTGCTCGTCGCGCTGTTCGCCGCCCGGTCGGGCGCGCGTGCCGCCGGCGCCGGCGCCGGTTTCACCGGTGTGCTCGCCGGAACGCTGACCGTCGCCGTCGCCTCGGCGGTCGTGGCCGCCACCGCCTCCACTCCGTACGCCGTCGTCGAGACCTGGCAGGCCGTCCTGCTGCCCACGCTCGTCTTCGCCGTCCCCGCCCTGCTCGGAGCCGTGACCCGCGCCTGGCGGGACGGTGACGACGGGCCCGTCGACTCGTTGTTCGTCCGGCTCGACCGCACCGGCTATGCGGCGGCGGTGTCGGCAGGCGCCCGCGGGCTGGCGATCGCCGTCACGGGCTTCGCCGGCGTCGGGGCACTCCTCGTCGGGGTCGCCGTGCTCGCGCGCGGCGGAGAGATCGTCTCGCTGTTCCAGGCGGCCAACGTCGACGCCATCGGTGCGACGGTCGTCACCCTCGGCCAGGCGGCCTATCTGCCGACCTTCTTCGTGTGGGGCGGTGCGTTCGCGGCCGGCCCCGGATTCTCGCTCGGCGCCGGGTCGACGGTGGCGGCCTCCGGCACCCAGCTGGGCGTCGTGCCGGGGATCCCGGTGCTCGGAGCGGTTCCGCCGACGACACCGCCCGTGCTCCTGCTCGTCGCGCTGCTGTTCGTCGCGGTCGGATTCGTCGCCGGCGCAGCGGCGCGGCGTCGTCTGCCCGCGCCGGCATCCGCTCTCATCGCCGACCCCGTCCTGCCCCGCCTGGCCACCGCGGCGATCGTGGCGGTCGGGGGCGGCGTCGCCGCGGCCGTGCTCTCTCTCCTGGCGTCCGGCGCCTTCGGACCGGGACGACTCGACCAGATCGGTCCGTCGGCCGGGGCCGTCGGTCTCGCGTTCGCCGTCGAGATCGGCATCGGAGCGACGATCGCGCTCCTCGGCCCGCGCTCCTCGCACCGCATCGACACGCGCGACGAGCGCGCCGCGGCGGGGGATGACGACGCCGCACGGCTGGCCGGAACGGCGCGGGTAGAGTAAGACGGTGCTGACGGTCGCGGTCCTCATCTCCGGTGGCGGGTCGAATCTGCGGGCCCTTCTGGATGCCGCGGCCGAGCCCGGCTTCCCGGCCCGTGTGGTGGTCGTCGGAGCCGACCGTCCCGCCGATGGCCTCGCCCATGCCGACGCCTTCAACATCCCGACCTTCGCGGTTCCGTTCCGGGAGTATGCGACGCGGGAGGAGTGGGGCGACGAGCTGCTCCGCCAGCTCGAGGCCTGGGCTCCCGACCTCATCGTGCTCAGCGGCCTCATGCGCCTGCTGCCCGCCGCCGTCGTCGACGCGTGGTCGCCCCGCATCATCAACACCCACCCGGCGTACCTGCCCGAGTTCCCGGGCGCACACGGTGTGCGCGATGCCCTCGCAGCAGGCGCCGATCAGACCGGCGCGAGCGTCATCGTCGTCGATGACGGCGTCGACACCGGACCGATCCTGGCGCAGGAGCGCGTTCCCGTCCTGCCCGGCGACGACGAGACAACCCTTCACGAACGCATCAAGCCCGTCGAGCGGCGTCTGCTGATCGACGTCGTCCGCCTCATCGCGACCGGCGAGATCGACCTCGCCGCGCCCGCTTTCCCGAACCCGACCGCTCCGACGGCCTGACGCACCGCAGGCCCCACACCGCACCCGAGGAGAACCGCCATGGCCGGACCGAGCCACGACCCCGCCCTCTACCGCGCGCGCGACCTCGTCGCGGTCCGCCGCGCGCTCATCTCGGTGAGCGACAAGACCGACCTCCTGCCCCTCGCCCGGGCCCTCGCCGACGCCGGTGTCGAGATCGTCTCGACCGGCGGGTCGGCGGCGCTCCTGCGCGACGCCGGTCTGACGGTGACGGATGTCGCCGAGGTCACCGGGTTCCCCGAGTCGCTCGACGGACGCGTCAAGACGCTGCACCCCGGCGTGCACGCCGGACTCCTCGCCGACCTGCGTCTCGAGAGCCACGAGACCCAGCTCGGAGAGCTCGGCATCTCGGCCTTCGATCTCGTGGTCGTGAACCTGTACCCGTTCGTGGAGACGGTCGCCTCGGGGGCCGCGCCCAATGACGTCGTCGAGCAGATCGACATCGGCGGACCCGCCATGGTGCGCGCTTCGGCGAAGAACTTCGCCAACGTCGCGATCGTCGTCTCGCCCTCGTCCTACCCCGCGATCATCGAGTCGGTCGCCGCCGGTGGCACGAGCCTCGCGCAGCGCCGCGACCTCGCCGCCCGGGCCTTCGCGCACACGGCCGAGTACGACCGGGCCGTCGCGACGTGGTTCGCCGAGTCGACCCTCGAGGGCGACGAGCTGCCGCAGCACCTGACGATCCGCGCCGAGCGCCTGGCCACGTTGCGCTACGGCGAGAACTCGCACCAGCGCGCCGCGATCTACACGCGCGCGGGCGGCCACGGCATCGCCCAGGCCGAGCAGCTGCAGGGCAAGGAGATGTCCTACAACAACTACGTCGACGCCGATGCCGCCCTGCGCGCCGCCTTCGACATGGTCAAGCCGGCCGTCGCGATCATCAAGCACGCCAACCCCTGCGGCATCGCCGTCACCGCCCCGCAGGCGCTCGACCCCATCGCGTCCGCGCACCTGCGCGCGCACGAGTGCGACCCGGTGTCGGCCTTCGGCGGAGTGATCGCCGCCAACCGCACCGTCACGCTCAAGATGGCCGAGAACCTCCGCGACATCTTCACCGAGGTGATCGTCGCCCCCGACTTCGAGCCCGAGGCGCTCGAGGTGTTCAAGCTGAAGAAGAACCTGCGGGTGCTGCGCCTGCCCGCCGACTGGCGGCAGGAGCGCATGGACGTGCGCCTCGTCTCGGGCGGACTCCTGCTGCAGGACGCCGACCGCTTCCCCGACGACATCGAGTCGGTCGCGAAGGACTGGCAGCTGGTCTCGGGCGAGCGCCCCGACCCCTCCGAGCTCGAGGGCATGATCTTCGCGTGGAAGGCGTGCCGCGCGGTCAAGTCGAACGCGATCGTGCTCGCCCAGGGCTCGGCGACGGTCGGCATCGGCATGGGGCAGGTCAACCGCGTGGACTCGTGCCGCCTCGCGGTCGAGCGCGCCGGCGACCGTGCGGCCGGCTCGGTCGCGGCATCCGACGCCTTCTTCCCCTTCGCCGACGGCCCCCAGGTGCTCATCGACGCCGGGATCAAGACGATCATCCAGCCCGGCGGCTCGGTCCGCGACCAGGAGGTCGTCGACGCGGCTCAGGCGGCGGGAGTGACGATGTTCTTCACGGGCGAGCGCCACTTCTTCCACTGACACGCGCGCGTCTTCCGCAGAGGCGTTGCGGGCCCGTCGAGTCAACAGGTGATCGGCGGGCCCGCAACGGGCGATAGGGTCGCTTCGGGTGTGGATCGTTTCGGGGAGGAACGAGTGATCTGGGAGATCGATGAGCGCGCTCGGACGATCGAGGGGCTCGATGCCGACGGTCGCCCGAGGCCGGAGTACGCCGCGTCACTCGGCCTGCGTCGCGCACCGTTCGGCAGACGCGTGCTGGCCACGGTCATCGAAGCCCTGGTCCTGCTGCTGATCCAGTCGCCGATGCTGATCGTCGTGGTCCCGGCGCTGAGCGCCATCGCTCTGGCGACGGACCCCGTCGAGGCGCTCACGGCCCGTGACGACGTCGTGCTGTTGATCATCCTCGCCGCCGTCAGCTCCGGCCTCTCGACCGCGTTCCTCCTGACCCAGCTCATCCTGCTCGGCCGTCGCGGGGTCACCCTGGGCAAGGCGCTCACGGGACTGCGGGCCGTGAACGTCCGCACCCTCGAGCGGCCGGGCTTCTGGCGCGGAGCGGTCGTGCGCTACCTCGTGCTCTGCGCGAGCATGATCGTTCCGGTCCTCGGGCCCCTGCTCGTCATCGCGCTGTCGCCGTTGTTCGACCCCGACCGGCGGGGCCGCGGCTGGCCCGACCTCGCCGCCGCCGTCTGGCTCGTCGACGTCAAGCACGGCCTCAACCCCTACGACGACAAGCGCATGCGCATCGCTCGGAAGACCGTCGCAACGGATCTGCTCGACGTCAAGACCGAGCTCCCCTCGCTCGCGACGCCGGTCGCGTCCGGAGGAGCAGGCGCCTACGTCCCCCTCGCGCGGAACAAGGGCGGTGTCCTCGGCGCGGTGCGGTCCGCCCCCGGCAGCGGCATCATCGGTGAGACGGATGCCGCTGAAGAGGAGGCCCGCCCCGGCATCCCCACCACCGTGGCTCCGGCGCCCTTCGCGGCACCCGCGCCGGATCTGCCCGCGGCATCGCCGGCCCCGGCGCCCGCTCCCGTGCCCGCCGCCGTCGCCCCCGGAGCGATCGTCGCCCCCGCCGCCGGGTCGGCCCCGTGGACGCCACCGCCCCTCCTCGAGGAACCTGCTGCCGCGGCTGCGCCGCCCGCAGCCCCAGCCGCGCCGCCCGCACCGGCGGCTGCGACACCCGCCGCTGAACCGCCGGCCCGACCGGCATCCGCATCCTCGTCGGTCGTCGAGCTGACGCTCGACTCGGGCGACACCATCGCGGTGCCC
This sequence comes from Microbacterium sp. Yaish 1, assembly GCF_002245215.1. Taxonomy (GTDB): domain Bacteria; phylum Actinomycetota; class Actinomycetes; order Actinomycetales; family Microbacteriaceae; genus Microbacterium. The sequence goes on along the minus strand of NZ_NPMR01000001.1, from coordinate 690,188 downwards.
GGTGGCGGCGTGGTGCTCGGGCGTGCCCCGGCGACCGGTCCCGACGACCGCGACGTCGCACCGGTGCCCGTGGTCGACCACACCCGGTCGATCTCGAAGACGCACTGGGCGCTGCTGCGCACCGACGGGCGAGTCGTCGCCGTCGAACGCGGGTCGACGAACGGCAGCGTGCTCGTCCGAGGCTCGCGAGAGCAGGCTCTCGTTCCCGGTCAGCCCGTCGAGCTGCGCGACGGCGACACCATCCGCTTCGGCGATCGCTTTGCGGTCGTCGCCATCCGCTGACCTCCCCGCCGACCGACGTCGCACGGCTGACAGGAATCCTCGATGAGACTCAAGCTGACGCTCCAGCGCCGCGATCACACCGGCACCGACATCGTGGTCACGTCCGACTCGACCGCGACCGTGCACGACGTCGCGCGCCGGATCGTCGACAGCGACCCTCGGCGCGAGGTCGCCGCGGGCGACTCCGACGTCCTGACGCTGACGGTGGCCCCGCCCACGTCGCCCGACTTCGTCATGCTCGACCCGCACATGCTGGTCAGCGACGCGCCGATCGGGTCGGGGTTCGTCGCCTCCGTGACGAACCTCGGCGCGGACTACGTCGCCACGCGCGGAGCCGGCGGCCCCGTGGCCGCGATCCTCCACGTCGTCGGCGGGCCCCTCGCGGGACGCGAGTTCTCGCTGCCCCAGGGCCATTTCACGATCGGCCGCTCGCAGGGCAACGACATCGTGCTCGATGACCGGCTGGTGTCCAAGCGCCACGCCCGCATCGAGATCGGGGCCTCCGTCGAGCTGGTCGACCTGAACTCGGCCAACGGCATCGTGATCGACGGCGGTCTCGTGCAGCGGCTGCGCGTCATCCCCGGTCAGCGCTTCCAGCTGGGCGACACCGAGCTCGTGGTCTCGATGGCCGAGACCTTCGCTCCGGTCGAGCAGGACCCGGTCCTCGAGCGCGGCGGCAGCCTGCTGTTCAACCGCAGCCCCCGGGTCGAGGCGCGCTACGTCGGCGAGGAGCTCGAAGAGCCCCGGATGCCGAAGGACCCGGTCTCCCGGCTCTTCCCCTGGCCGATGCTCATCGCCCCGCTCATCCTCGGCATCGCGATGTTCTCGATCACCAACCAGCCCCGCACGCTGCTGATCATCTTCATGACGCCGATGATGCTGCTCGGCAACTTCGTCTCGCAGCGCACGCAGATCGGTCAGCGCCAGCGCAAGGAGGTGGAGATCTTCGAGCGCACCTTCGAGGAGCTCGAGGAGAAGCTGTACCGGCTGCGCCCGCGCGAGCGCGAGGTGCGCAACGCCGAGGTGCCGCCGGTGGCGGTCGTGTTCGAGCAGGCGATGCAGCTCGGCCCCATGCTGTGGACTCGGCGCCCCGAGCACTGGAACTTCCTCTCGGTGCGCATGGGCACCTCCGAGGCCCCGTCGCGCACGAGCGTCAAGCGGGCCGAGAACCCCGACGCGCTTCAGGAGTACGTCGAACGCGTCGATCGGCTGCGTGAGCGCTACCGTCTGATCGACGGTGTCCCGGTGCTCGAGTCGCTGCAGAGCGTCGGCGTCCTGGGCGTCGCCGGCGGTGCTCGCGAGGCGGCCGACGCCCTCCGGGGACTGGCCGTGCAGCTGTTCGGCCTGCACTCCCCGAACGACCTGGCCGCCGTCGCGCTGACCGAGCCCGAGTGGGCGAAGGAGCTCGAGTGGCTCAAGTGGCTGCCGCACACCTCGAGCGAGCGCAGCCCCTTCCGCGACATGCCCCTGTCGGATTCGGCCTCCACCGGCGCCGCCCTGCTCTCGGGGCTCGAGGAGCTCGTCATGCGCCGGTCGAAGGCGGCGGCCGCCCCGCGCCTGCCCTTCGACGACGACTGGGACCCGATGCGCTACGGCACCGACGTCCGACGCGCCGCCGAGGAGGCGACGTTCCCGGGGCAGACCGCGGTGCTCGTCATCGTGACCTCCGACGCGCCCGTCGATCGCGCGCGACTCATCCAGGTGCTCGAGCGCGGCGCCGACGTCGGCGTGTACGGCATCTTCGTCGCGCCCGTCGTCGACGCGCTGCCGGCGGTCTGCCGCACCTTCGTCGACGTCTCGGCCGGCCTCGGTGCGGCGCGCGTCGGCACGGTGCGCAGCGGCGTCGAGTACCCCGTCACCGAGGTCGAGGGCGTCTCGAACGAGCTCATGACAGTGCTCTCGAAGCGGCTCGCGCCGGTCACCGACGCGAGCACGATCATCGAGGACTCCTCCGACATCCCGAACTCGGTGATGTTCCTCTCGCTCGTCGGCTCGGAGCTCGCGACCGACCCCACGTTCGCCGTCGAGCGCTGGCGCGAGAACAACACGATCCTCGACCGGTCGGGCGCCGCGATGCCTCGCCTGAAGAAAGCCGGCAACCTCCGCGCCATCGTGGGCCAGGGCGCCACCGACGCCATGACGCTCGACCTCCGGACCCAGGGGCCGCACGCCCTCGTCGGCGGTACCACGGGTGCCGGTAAGTCGGAGTTCCTGCAGGCCTGGGTGCTCGGCATGGCCGCCGCTCACAGTCCCGACCGCGTCACGTTCCTCTTCGTCGACTACAAGGGCGGATCGGCCTTCGCCGACTGTGTCGAGCTGCCGCACACCGTCGGCCTCGTCACCGACCTGAGCCCCCACCTCGTGCGCCGCGCCCTCACGAGCCTCCGGGCCGAGCTGCATCACCGCGAGCACCTGTTCAACCGCAAGAAGGCCAAGGACCTGCTCGAGCTCGAGAAGCGCCGGGACCCGGAGACCCCGCCCGCGCTCGTGCTCGTCATCGACGAGTTCGCCGCGCTCGCGGGCGAGGTCCCCGAGTTCGTCGACGGCGTCGTCGACATCGCCCAGCGCGGTCGATCGCTCGGCATCCACCTCATCATGGCGACGCAGCGTCCCGCGGGCGTCATCAAGGACAACCTCCGCGCCAACACGAACCTGCGCGTCGCGCTCCGCATGGCCGACGAGTCCGACTCGAAGGATGTCGTCGACGATCCCGTGGCGGCACGGTTCGACCCCAGCATCCCCGGCCGCGGTATCGCGAAGACCGGACCGGGCCGGCTCGTGCCCTTCCAGTCCGCCTACGCCGGTGGCTGGAGCACCGACGAGATCGTCGCCGCGGATGTGAGCGTCGCCGAGCTGCGGTTCGGATCGGTGCAGCGCTGGGAGATCGACGAGAAGCCCGAGGATCCGGCCGCGGAAGTCGATCCCGGTCCCAACGACCAGAAGCGCATCGTCGCCACGCTCGTGGCCGCGGCCAACCGTGCGGCCATCCCCGCGCCGCGCCGGCCGTGGCTCGACGATCTGGAGACCACCGTCGACATCCGCTCGCTGCCCGCGGGCCGCGCCGGATCGATCCTCATCGGCAAGAGCGACATCCCCGAGCGCCAGCTTCAGGAGGCCGTGTACTTCGAGCCCGACCGCGACGGCTCGCTGCTCGTGTACGGCACCAGTGGCTCGGGCAAGTCGACGGTGCTCCGCACGATAGCCATCGCCGCCGCGACGACCGGCCGGCGTGCCGAGAACATCGAGGTCTACGGCCTCGACTTCGGATCGGGGTCGCTGAAGAGCCTCGAGATCCTGCCGCATGTCGGTTCGGTGATCCCCGGCGACGACGCCGAGCGCGTGCAGCGCATCATGCGCTCGCTCGGGAAGGTGCTCGACGATCGGGGCAAGCGCTTCAGCGCCGCCAACGCATCGACGATCGCGGAGTACCGCGAGCTCACCGGCCGTGACGAGGCGCGCATCGTGCTGCTCCTCGACGGGCTGCCGCAGTTCCGGGCCGAGTGGGAGTCCACGACGGCACGGATGCCGTTCTATCAGGCGTTCATGCGGATCCTCGGCGAGGGCCGCCCGCTCGGCGTCCACGTCGTGGCGACCGCCGATCGCTCGGGTTCGGTGCCGACGGCGGTCAGCTCGAACATCTCGCGCCGCGTCGTGCTGCGCCTCTCGGACGAGAACGCCTACGCCCTGCTGAACGCGCCGAAGGACGTGCTCGACGAGCGATCCGCGCCCGGACGCGCGATCGTCGACGGCTTCGAGACGCAGATCGCCGTCCTCGGCGGCACGCCGAACGTCGCGGAGCAGACGAAGCTGCTCGGTCAGCTCGCCGACGAGCTGCGTTCGCGCGGCGTGCGCGAGGTCGCCGAGATCGGTTCGCTGCCGACGCGTCTCGCACCCGCGGACCTTCCCGACCGCATCGGCGAGTTCCCGGTGCTCGGCGTCGCGGAAGACACCCTGGCTGCGCGCGACTTCGACCCCGTGGGCACGTTCGTCGTGGCGGGGCCGCCGATGGCCGGCAAGACGACCGCGATGAAGGCCATCATCACCTCGATGACGCGCCTCGACCCCGAGGTGACGCTGTTCCACTTCGGCGGGCGCCGGTCGCAGCTGCGCGAGTTCGCGCCGTGGGTGCGCAGCGCCACGACGCCCGACGATGCGAAGGAGCTCGCGACCGAGCTCGCCGAACTCGTCGCCGACGAGACGCTGGGGCGCCGCATCCTCATCGTCGTCGAAGACGTTCCGCAGTTCGCCGACTCGCCGGCCGAGCGTCCGATGAAGGCGCTGTTCCAGGCGGTCAACCGCAGCGATCACCTGCTCATCGGCGACGCCGACGTCACGCAGGTCACCAGCGGATTCGGCCTCGTCGGCGACTTCAAGGGCGGCCGCAAGGGCATCATCCTCAAACCGGATGCCTTCGACGGAGACGCCGTGTTCAAGGTGCCGTTCCCGAAGGTCAAGCGCAGCGACTTCCCCGAGGGCCGCGGGATCTTCGTGCAGGCCGGTCGTGCCGTCACGGTGCAGATGCCGCTGGTGGAGTCCGAGACCGTCGCGGCGTCTCGTCCTGTGGCGGCCAGCGCGGCGGAGGTCGTGTCGACCGACACCGTCACCGAGACCATTCGCTGAGTCGGATGTCGTCGGGGCCGGGCCGCGCGTCGCGTGCCACTGCGGGCAGGCGGTGGTGGGCCTGGGTCGCGGGTGTCGGGATGACGTCCGCGGTCGTCTCGGCTGCGGTCATGTACCCGCCGCTCCGGCGGATTCGGCTCGACCCCGGCCTCGCCCTTCCGATCATGGTGGCGGCATCCGTCGTCGCGGTTCTCGCGCTCGGCGTCGCGGCCGTCGTCCGGCCCGCGGCCCCGCGAACGGATGCCGGGATCATCGCCACGATCGTCGCAGTGGCGATGGTCGGGGCGATCGGATACCGCGCCGTGGTGGGCACGTCTGCGGGGACGTCGTTCTCGGAAGCGCAGCTGGGGCTGTGGTTCGCGCTCGCCGTGGCGCAGGTCGTGGGCCTCGGCATCATCGCGGTGCGATCACGTCGCGTGCACGAGGTCGGCGGCTGATGGCGTTCGCTTTCATCCAGGCCGCATCCCGCCCGCTCCTCAGAGCAGACGAGGCGGGGGAGCCTGCGGCATTCGCGGGGCCGGCCGAGGCCGATCGTGCTGTCGCCGTCCTGCGTGCCGACTACGAGCGATGGTCGCGCTGGGCGCTCGGAATCGTCGGATTCATCGCCGTCGCGGGCGGCGTGTTCTTCGCGGGCGGGCTGGTCGCGACCGTGGTGGCGATGGCTGTCGTGACGCCGGATACCGTGATCGTTATCGCGATCTCAGCCGGGGTCGCCCTCGCCGGGGCAGCGCTGCTCGTGGCTCTGTGGCGCAGTGGCCGTGCGCTGACTCGCGCAGCCTCGTTCTGGCTGCGCGCCCCGTACCGCGCGGGCCAGCGCGCGCCGAGCGCCGCCGGGTGGGTGCAGGCGCGTACCGTCAACCTCGAGCCGCGCATCCTGGTCCGCCTGATCACGGCGACCCTCGCGCTGCTCGTCGCTGTCGGCGGGATCGCCGTCTTCGTGCGCGACCTCGGCGCCGGCGTCTCGATCTTCACGGTGCCGGTCCTGCTCGTCGGCGTGTGCGGCGCGCTGAGCGGCATCGGTCAGATCGGCGGCGTCTTGCGGATCGTCAACGGCCTGAGTGCGGGCGACCCGCTGTGGTCGTGGCTGACGCGCTCGGTGCGCGCTCGCTGACGCGGCACCTCGACTGCCGCGTACGCTGACCGCGTGGCCCCCTCACCGTCGACGACCCGCGCGCACGTTATCGTCGCGCGTGCTACCGCCGTCGTCGCCATCGTTCCCCCCGCCGCGCTGGTCGTGTACCTCGTGGGCTCTCTGATCCTCTCCGGTGGGCAGGTCAGCGAGACCACGGGCGTGAAGTGGTCCGTTGCGGTGCCATACCCGCTCTTCGTGATGCCCGCCATCGTGCTGATCGCGTTGGCCTCCGCATCCGTCGCCCTCGCGGTCGTCACGGTCGCGACGGCCCGTCGCGGCGACGTGTCCGGTTTGCGTGGCCTCATCGGGCCGACCGTCGCCGCCGCGATCGCCGCGGTCCTGTTCGCAGGCATGACGCCGGAGCGCGGCGTGCGAGTCGGCGACGCCGTGTGGGGTGCGCAATGGAATGCTGCACCGATCAGCGCCCTCGCCGTCATGATCTTGGTCGTGGGCATCGCGGTGGTCTCGCGACGTTCTCCGGCCGCGGGCTCGCGTTGACGGAGATCACCGGTTTCAGCTGCCATCGGAAAGCGATTGCATAGCAGATCGCGGGGTGGGGAGTTCTCCCCATCGACCTGGGGTGATCGGTGCCGATAGGTTTTGGGTGTCGGCTCCGGAGGGGGGTCGGGACATCTACTTTCAGGAGGGCCGTCATGGCTGATTTCGGTGCGTCTTATGGCGAGATGGAGCAGGTTGCGAGCTCGCTGTCGCAGGCTCGTGATGACTTTCAGGGTCAGCTGGACACCCTGAAGTCGCAGGTCGACACGCTGCTGGGTGAGGACTTCAAGACGCAGCACGCGTCGGGCAAGTTCGGTGAGGGTTACTCCGAGCTGACGACGGGTCTGAAGAACGCCGTCGATGGCATCAACGACATGTCCGAGGCGCTGCTGGGCATGATGCGCGCGATCCAGGACCTCGACCAGCAGCTCGCCGGCAGCTGACGCTGAGTCGGATATCGCTTTCTGCGGGCCGGGGCCGTGAGGCTCTCGGCCCGCAGTCCAGCCGGGGTGCGGGGGAGGAGACGTCATGGCTGATGTGGTCTGGGTGAAGTACTCGACGTTGGAGCGCACGAGCGGTCAGCTCGAGCGCATCCTGAGCGAGCTCGAAGATGCGGCGAGCCTCAGCGGCGACCTGCTCGGGGCGATCGGGCGGCCCTACGGTCGCGGCGAGCTGCGCGACCGCGTCGACTCGTTCGAGTCGGGGTGGGACAACCGGCGCGGTGATCTGGTGAGAGACATCACCAAGATCCGCGAGCACGTCGTGGGCGTGCTCGACGGATTCCGCGAGTGGGACGAGGAGACCGCTTCGCAGATGGACGTCGACGCGTCGGGCTTGAGCTCGGCGTCGCGTCCGACGCCGGCGTGACGGATCGAGGGAGACGGGTATGAGTGGAATGGAAGCGTCGCCGCGAGGTCGACGGATCGAGGTGCTCGAGGGCGACGGCGGCACGATCACCACGCGCGGGCACCGCATCGAGTCGATCGGTCGGCAGATGGTCCAGAGCGCCGAGGTGCTGCGCGATCTCGTCGAGGGGGAGGACGGCCAGCAGGGCAAGGCGATCGAGAAGGTGCGCGAGATCGTCGGGGACACGCACGCCGAGCTGCGGCGGGCAGGTGAGCTCTACGAACCCACCGGACCGATCCTCGTCGAGTACGGACAGGCCGTGTCCTCGGTGCAGCCGCTGATCAGCGCCGCGGTGTCGGCCGCCGAGGCGGCCTGGAGCGCCTACGCCGGAGCTCCGGGAACGCGCGATGACCGGCCGGCCCCGCTCGTCGAGCCCGAGCCGGGATCCGCTGCGGCGCAGCAGCTCGCCGACCAGGCCGAGGACGATGCGCGCAAGCGTGAGCTCTACGACGAGTTCCGCGACGAGGGCGCGGCCTTCGACCGCCATTACGACACGTGGGAAGAAGCGTTCGACCGCGCGGCATCCTCCATCGGGGACGTGCTCGAGGGTTCCATCCGCGACAGCTTCTGGGACGACGTCGATGGTGTCATCGCCGTCGTCATCGAAGTCCTGGGGTACATCGGCATCGCCGTGGCGATCCTCGGCATCATCATCGGCGGCCCGATCTTCGCCCTCATCGGCGCGGTCATCGGAGTGATCACGCTGCTGCTGACCATCTATCAAGTCTTCCGAGGGGATGCCGGGCCCGAGAAGCTCGTCATCGCCATCATCAGCGTCCTGCCGATCGGCAAGGTCGGCAAGCTGTTCCAGGGCAAGACGGGCATGCTCGACTTCGGCGCCGACATGGCGTTCGGCCTGCGGCCCGCGAACTGGTCGGCGGCCGCCGGGCAGCTGCGCTCGCTGCGCACGATCTCCGGGTTCAGCGGAGGATTCTTCTCGAGCATCGGCAACGGCGCGCGCGGGCTGTGGCAGATGAACAACCCGGTCGGGGTGGGCGACATCATGTGCCGCTTCATGTTCGGGCAGAACTCAGCCGGGGTGACGAACCTGGCCGAGGCGGTCGCCGGCTCGGCCCGCGGCTGGTGCAACTCCACGGTCATCTCCGGCGCCTGGCAGGGGGCCTACACGATGGCCTCCGGCAGCTGGGCCGCGCTCGACAAGATCGCCCTGTGGACCGGCAATGCCGACCGCAAGCCCAGCTCGGTCTTCCCGTGGGTGGGGGCGGTCCTGTGACCGACCGCATGCCCGAGGGGTGGGGCGCCGGGCAGTGGCGTCTGGACGCGACCTCCGAGCAGGGCGGCTGGCTCCTGCTGCCGGCCGACGTCGCGGATGTCGACGCCTGGGTGAGTGACTCGCTCGCGCAGCTCCGCGACGGGTGGGCCGAGCGGTGGGACGCCTCCGGCGATCAGGCGGCGGCCGAGCTGCTCCGGGCAGGCCTGGCATCGCGTCCCGAGGAGGCGGCGCTGGCGTTCCAGCTCTGGCCGGCCCCGGCCCCGCTCGTCGGACACGCTTTCGTGGCCTTCGGCACCGCTCCGGAGGGCTTCGTGCTCGATCCGGGGGCGGGGCTCGTCTACTCGGCCGAGCGGATGGGTGTCGGCATCCAGCGTCCGACGACCGTGGATGCCGGTGACGTCGACCTCGTCGGCCTCGACTTCCTCTTCATCGCGGGCGACGTCGTCGTCCATGCGAGTCTCCAGCCCACCATCCCCGAGCTGTTCGCGCTCCTGGTGGGCTCGTTCCACTCCTTCGTGCAGACGCTCGCCCTCGTGGGCCCGGACGGCGTCCCGGTCGTCGCTTCGTTGCCGAGCGGTTTCGCAGCCGACGAACGGTGGCCTGATACCGTGCCGACATCATGAGCTTTCTGTACCCGTCCGCCCGAGCCTGGGCGGAGGACCATTCGCTGGCGTCCGAGGTGCGTCTCGCACAGCTGGAGGTCATGGCCTACCAGCGGCATCCCGAGATCTTCGAGCACTTCGGCGCCGACGGCGCGGCGATCGCGCAGCGAGAGCGCAAGACGCGTTCGAGATCTCCGCTTCGCGGCATCGGGTTCATCGCGGTCGCCGCGATCTGGATCGCCGCGGCCATCGTGCCGGTGCTCGGGCTCGCCGTGCTCATGGGCGACCGGTTCGAGTTCTATCGGATCGAGGCCGAGCGCTCCATTCCGATCGCCGCGGTGATGTTCACCATCACGGCCGTCGGGCAGGCGGTGTTCCTGGTCGCCTGGCTCGTTCGCGGGGCGCGGTTCTCGTGGCCCGAGTTCGCCGTCCCCCTCATCGCTGCCGCGATGGCCGTCCTGACCCTCGGGACGATGCCTGGCATCGCCGAGCTCGACGGTTACGCCGACTGGGAGTGGGGGCGCACCCCCGTGTTCATCGCGCTCGGGGTCGCGGCGCTCGCGGCGATCGCGATGCTGGTGCGCTTCCGCGTCCGCGAGCCCGAGGGCGACGGCGAGGCCGTGGCGGCCACGGGGCTCGGCGCCGGCGACATCCGCGCCCGCATCGCCGCGCTGCCGTGGGACGAGCGTCAAGCGATGGTCGAAGACCGCAACGCGGCACTGACCGTCCTGCACGAGCGCGGACTGATCGACGCGGAGACCCTCGAACTCGCGCTGTCCCGAGACCCCGGAACCCTGCACCTGATCGACGCCGAACGGCGCCGGTGACGAGAGGACGATCGTGACCGACACGACCGAGACCCAGCCCCCGTCCGAACTGTCGCCCGCCCCCGCGCGGGTGTCGTTGCGTGCCGCGATGGGGCTCCCCGAGAAGCCCGACTTCGTGCTCGCCCTCCCGACGGGATGGGTGCGGCGGGGCGTCGACACCGCCACGATCGACCAGCTTCGGTCGGACGCGCGCCGTCGCCTGCTGCAGGCGCACCGGCCCGACCTGTACGCCCGGCTGCAGCCCATGCTCGCCGAGGCTTTCGGCGCGATGGCCTCCGCCGACGTGATCGCCCTCTTCACGCCCGCGGCCGAGGACGACGCCGCGCTCGTGCTGCCGGCGTCGATGATCGCGTCCACGCGCACGGCCACCGCCGAGAATCTCGATCCGCTCGTCGGGGCGCTGATCCGCGAGGGCGGCGCCACGCCGCTGCTCGGTGACAAGCGGTTCCTGCGCTTCGAGCGCGAGACGCGGCGCACCCTCGATGGTCAGGACTATCTCGCGACCGAGATCGGCTACCTCACTCCCATCCCCGGGACGCGGCGCCGTCAGGCGCTCCAGCTGACCGTCTCGATCGCGCGGCCGGTCGACGCGCCGGCCGACGACGAGCCGCTCGTGCTGATGAAGACGCTGTTCGACCTATCGGTCTCGAGCCTGCGCTGGGAGACGCCGGGCGCGTGAGCCGAGCCCGGGTCATCCCGCCGCCCCGGGGCGTCAGACGCTCGGGCGGCCGTAGGTCTCGAGGAAGCGCAGCCAGACCTCGCTGAGCGTCGGGTACGCGGGCACGGCGTGCCACAGTCGCGCGAGGGGAACCTCGCCGACGACCGCGATCGTCGCGGCCTGGAGCAGCTCACCGACATCCGCCCCGACGAAGGTGGCCCCGATGAGAACGCCGCGATCCTCGTCGACGATCGCGCGCGCCTGCCCGGTGTAGGCGTCCGACCGCGTCGACGCGCCCGCGATCCACGAGAGGTCGTAGTCGAGCACGCGGATGCTGCGCCCCGCGGCACGCGCGGACGCCTCGGTCTCGCCGATCGAGGCCACCTCGGGGTCGGTGAAGGTGACTTGCGGCACCGCAGCGTGGTCGGCGGTCGCGACGTGCGCGCCCCACGGGGCGTCGTCGACGGTTCCGCCGGTCGCGCGCGCGACGATGACGTCGCCCGCGGCGCGCGCCTGATACTTGCCCTGGTGCGTGAGGAGGGCGCGGTGGTTGACGTCGCCGACCGCGTAGAGCCAGTCGGATCCGCGGACGAGCATCGTGTCGTCGACATCCAGCCACGAGCCGGGCTCGAAGCCGACGGCATCCAGTCCGAGATCCTCGGTGCGGGGAACGCGACCGGTCGCGACGAGCACCTGGTCGGCGCGGACGCGCGTGCCGTTGGACAGCTCGAGCTCGACCTGACCGTCGTCGACGCGCTGGGCGGAGACGAGGTCGGTGTGCAGCAACACTCGCGCGCCGCGGTCGGTGAGGGACTGCGCGACGAGGTCGCCCGCGAAGGGCTCCATCGGTCCGAGCAGACGGCTGCGCGCGATGAGCGTCACGTCGCTGCCGAGGTCGACGAACGCGGTGGCCATCTCCGCGGCGACGACACCGCCACCGACGATCGCGAGCGAGCCCGGGACTTCCTGCACGGCGGTCGCTTCGCGGCTCGTCCATGGCGAGACGTCGGCGAGCCCGGGGACGTCGGGGAGGAGCGCCGCCGAACCAGTGCACACCGCGACGGCGTGGCGTGCGACCAGGGTGGTGAGCGAGCCGTCGGGTCCGGTGACCTCGACACGTTTCTCGCCGGAGAGGCGTCCGTGCCCGCGCACGAGGTCGACGCCAGCCCCCTGGAGCCACTCGACCTGCGACGCGTCGTTCCAATCGGAGGTGAGCGAGTCGCGGCGGCGAAGCACCCCGGCGACGTCGATATCGCCCGTCACGGCCTGCTTCGCACCGTCGACAGCACGCGCTGCGCGGAGGGCGGCGCCGGCCCGCAGCAGACCCTTCGAGGGCATGCACGCCCAGTAGGAGCACTCGCCTCCGACGAGCTCGCTCTCGACGATGGCGACGCTCAAGCCGCCCTGCACGGCGCGATCGGCGACGTTCTCTCCGACAGGACCGGCTCCGATGACGACGAGGTCGTACGTGCGTTCGCTCATGCCGCGACGCTAACCCCGGGGGCGGGCTGCGCGCCAGCACTTGCGCTCGGCGCGTGCCGGCCGGTGCGGTTGCGCGTGTGCGCTCGGCGCGTGCCGGCAGGTGCGGTTGCGCGTGCCGCCAACAGGCTGAGCGGCTCGTTCCGGCCGGTGCGGTTGCGCGTGCCGCCAACAGGCTGAGCGGCTCGTTCCGGCCGGCGGGTGGGGACGGTGCGGGTGTGGAGCCTGTGCACGGCACGGCACGGCACGGCACGGTCTGTCGGCGGGCGGCCGGGCGGCCGGGCGGCGGTCGAGGGCTGCCCGGCGTCGAGGTGACCCGCCCGGCGCGCAGGCCGAGCGGCAGGAGCGGCACCGCTCCGCGCGTTGGAGTGTGCCGAGAACAGGCTGAGCCGTCCTATCCCTCGTGTGCGCGGGTGCCGGAGTCGGGTGAGCCTGTTCACGGCACGGCACGGCACGGCACGGCACGGCACGGCACGGCACGGCACGGCACGGCACGGCACGGCACGGCACGGCGCGGCACGGCGCGGCACGGCGCGGCACGGCGGCACCGCGCGGCACGGCGGGGCGCGGGCACGCCGGCCGCGAGTACCGCAGACCGGGGGAGGACGCGGGCCACAGCAGGGGAGTTCTCCCCATCGACGCGGCGTCCGGCCGCCGATAGCTTGTGGGCGTCGGCCGGAGCGAGCCGGCGGAGAGGGTCCCATGTCGGACGTCGAGATCTACTACCACGCGCTCACGAGCGCGGCGGATGCGATCCAGGCACGCGTCTCCGACGCGGTGATCGACAACGCCGACATCCAGGGCGACGACACCGGCGTCGAGAACCCCGCGCACCGGGTCGCGCTCCGGCTGGAGCTGAACCGGCGACTGAGCGGGCTGAATCGCGCCGTGCTCGAGCGCACGACCGCGGCATCCGAGGTCGGCGCCCTGCTGTCGGCGATCGCGACGCGTTACTCCGACCTCGACGTCGAGCTCACCGGGCAGGAACAGCCGTGACGCTCACCTCACCCAACCGCGGCTACCCGCTCGAGCGCCTCGAGGGCAACCCCGGGTCGATGAGCTGGTGGAGCGGCGCGTTCAGCCGCGTCGCGGGGTCGCTCGGCGACCTCCGCACCACCGTTCAGGCCGCGACCGACCTCGACGGCGTGGGTGCGTCGATCCGGTCGGCGCGCTCGAAAGCGCAGGAGGTCGCCAGCGGACTCGCGGCGGAGATCGCCGAGGCGGAGCTCCTCGCGGGGGTGCTGCAGCGGTACGCCGACGCGTTCTCGTCGTCGGCGGAGGCGGCGAACCGGCTCATCGATGATGTCGAGTCCGCACACGCGTCGTTGTCGTCGGCATCGGCCGCGGCCGACGAAGCGGGACTGAACGCTCTGTGGACCTCTCGCTCCGGAGAGCCTGCCGACGTCCGGCGCGCGAACGATGCGGCGCAGGATGCCGTCGCGGCCCGGGACGCCGCGGCGCGGGATCTCGCCGATCTGTGGGAGCAGTTCGAGAGCCACTACTCGGCGTGGGATGCGGCCTACGACGCGGCGCTCGCCGAGCTCGCCGGCGGTGCGGGGCCGGCGATGACGTCGCAGGCGCAGAACCTGCTCGACCAGTTGCTCGCGGCGGACACCCCGCAGGCGGTGCTCGAGCTGTGGCTGACGAACTCCGAGCTGCACGAGGAGCTCATCGACGAGCTCATCGGTGCACATCCCGACATCATCGGGAACCTCGACGGCATCCCGTACGACGTCCGCGGGCAGATCAACCAGGACCGCCTGGAGGCGCTCTACAACACCCAGCCGACCGGGGAGTTCGGCGACCAGATCGAGAATCTGTGGAACACCCTCGCGCAGGGCGCGCCGCCGCCGCTCCTGGTCTCGTTCGATCCGAGCGGGTCGGCTCAGGTGACGGCGGCTCTCGCGTACGGCGATCTCGCGACCGCGACCGACATCAACGTGCTCGTGCCCGGGATGCTCTCGAACGTGAAGGGAATGGGCGAATGGGGCGATTCTGCCCGTGCGCTCAACGCTGCCGGGTCGAACATCGCGAGCGTCGTGTGGTTCGGATACGACTCGCCCACCGTCGCGGAGGAGCCGTTCATGCAGCGGGCGAACGACGGTGCCCCGGCTCTTCGTTCCTTCCTGCTGGGTCTCGAAGCCGTGCATCCGGCAGCTGAGAAGGCCGTCATCGCGCACTCCTATGGCAGCACGACCGCCGCCCTCGCGATCGGGTCACGCCGGGACGCTCTCGGCGTCGACCAGTTCATCGCCGTGGGCTCGGCCGGATTCCCGAGCGACCCGCAGATCCTGTCGAACCTTCAGAACGCCGAGGGCCTGAGGCTCTACGCGACGCTGTCCGAGAACGACGCCTGGGCGCGGATCGGCCGCGACACGAGCTGGGGCGGCGCACACGGCACCGTGCCGGAGACTCTTCCGGGAATGACGGAGTTCGGCAGCGACGGCGGCCGCGCCGACGGCGAGGACCTCGCCCCGACACCCGGGCATGCCGCGCACTCGGGTGGGAACGGACCGCTTCCCTCCGGCGACGGCGAGGGGTACCTCGTGGAAGGATCGGAGTCGTTCTACAACATCCAGCAGATCATCCTCACCGGCGAGCCCGGGACGGAGATGGACGGCGAAGGCAGCGAGCGCGGCTTCTGGGATCTGCCCGACTGGCTGGACTGGCTGCCCGTTGACCCTTACCGGACGTGACTGATGAGATCGACCACGCGGATGACGATGACGGCGCTCGCCGTCGGATTGGTGTTGACGATGACCGGATGCGGCGGCCAGGGCGACCCCGGATCGACCGGAGATACCGGCGCCGGCGAGGTCGGCGAGACATACGCTCAGGCCGAGCAGCGGTTCACGGAGCTGGCGACGGGCGTGCACTCGGTCATCATGGCCATCGAGCCGGCGGAGTGGCGCGTCGTCGACGGCGCCTACGGCGCGCACCCGACGGGGTGCCAGTCGGGGCTCAGTGAGGATGGCGGATACCGTCTCGTCGCCGTCCGCGGCCTCGACCTGCCCGGGCGCGACGCGCTGGAGGTCGCGCGAGCGGCGACCGAGGCTTTCCAGGCCCTGGGCATCGACAGCAGCACCGCCGATCGCGGACAGGGCGAGGCGCGGGAGGTGACCGTCGTCGCGGAGGGAGGTATCGCCGAACGCACGGTCGTCACCATTCGTCCGGCAACGGGTCAGGTGCGGGTCTCGGCCGCGACGGAATGCGCGCCTGGATCGGCGCACGATCTCGCGACCCAGGTGTTCGGCGAAGAACGGCTGCCCGCGGATGTCTGGCGACGGCTCCCGGCCTTCGACGGTCCGACATCCGAGCCGGCGTTCTCCTTCCCGCCCGACGGGCCGCTGTACTACGACGAGTCCGGCAACCCCGTGCAGCCGCAGCCCAGCGGCGATTGAGCGTGCGCGCCCGTCAGCGTTTCGCCGTCGTCGCGACGATCGTCGCCGCTGCGTGCCTGACGGGTGCGTGCTCCGGCATGCCCGACGCGGATCCGTACGCCCAGGCGCGCGAGCAGTTCACGGCGATGGCCGATGAGCTGCATAGGCCCGTCGTCGGTGCCGCAGACCTCCCGTCGACTCGCCAGAAAGTGCGGAGGCGGGAGGGGCGGCATCCGCATTCTGTGGCGAGTCGACGGGGAAGGGAGCCGGGAACAGCCGTGTCCGATTTCCGCGAGCGAGGGTCGGCGGGGCGTGTCAGGCTGGAGGCATGGCCAGTGACGGGATGACGTTCGACGAGCGGTACCGCGCGATCGACGCGCGCGACCGCCGCTTCGACGGCCAGTTCGTCACGGCGGTGCGCTCGACGGGTATCTACTGCCGCCCGAGCTGCCCCGCGCGCACACCCCAGCCCGCCAACGTGACCTTCTATCCGACGAGCGCCGCTGCCCATGAGGCCGGATACCGCGCGTGCAAGCGCTGCCTGCCCGAGGCCACCCCCGGGTCGCCGCAGTGGAACCTCCGCGGCGACCTCGCAGCCCGAGCCATGCGCCTCATCGCCGACGGCGTCGTCGACCGCGAGGGCGTTCCGGGGCTCGCATCCCGCCTCGGCTATTCGTCGCGCCACCTGACCCGGCTGCTCACGGCGGAACTCGGCGCGGGCCCGCTCGCCCTCGCCCGCGCGCACCGGGCCCACACCGCGCGCACGCTGCTTGTCGACACCGACCTGCCCATCGCCGACGTCGCCTTCGCCGCGGGGTTCGCGAGCGTCCGGCAGTTCAACGAGACGATCGGCGAGGTCTTCGCGATGCCGCCCGGCCAGCTGCGCGCCCGCCGGCAGGCGGGGGAGCGGATGCCTGGACGCATCGACCTCGTCCTGCCGGTGCGCGAGCCGTTCGACGCCGCGGGCCTGTTCGGATGGATGCGCGCGCACGCGATCCCCGGCGTCGAGTCGGGCGACGAACGTTCCTTCGCCCGCGTGATCCGTCTCGCCGGGGGACCCGCGTGGTTCGAGGTGCGCCAGGATGACGCGGGGCGCGTGCGCCTGCGTGCCGAGCTGGCCTCGCTGGCCGACCTGTCGACTCTCATCGCGCGGGTGCGGCGGCTGTTCGACCTCGACGCCGATCCGACCGCCATCGACGAGGCCCTCGCACGGCATCCCGAGATCGCGCCGCTCGTGGCGCGGATCCCGGGCGTGCGCCTGCCGGCGGCGATGGACCCCGACGAGATGCTCATCCGCGCGATGATCGGACAGCAGATCAGCGTCGCCTCCGCGCGCACCGTGCAGGGGCGCTTGACCGCCGAGCTCGGCGAGCCGGTCGAGACCGCCGCCGGCCCCGCCACCCTCTTCCCGACGATGGCGGCGATCGCCGAGCGCGGCGCCGATGTCCTTCGCGGCCCTGGCGCCCGCATCCGGGCGCTCGTCGGCGCCGCCACCGCGCTCGCTGACGGCTCGCTGCGCCTGTCTCCCGGCGACGACACCCAGGAGCAGCGTGCCGCGCTCCTCGCCCTGCCGGGCGTCGGCCCCTGGACCGCGGACTACGTGCGGATGCGGGTGCTCGGAGACCCCGACATCCTCCTGCCCGGCGACGTCGCGGCACGCGCGGGGGCCGCGGCCGCCGGCATCCCGGCCGGTCCGTCCGAGCTGGTCGCGTGGGCCGAACGCACAGCGCCCTGGCGCAGCTACCTCATGGCGCATCTCTGGTACGCCGCCCCCGTCACGCAGGCTTGGCGCGAAAGCGCGACCGAGCCGACTCTCCCGCCGTCTCGAAAGGCCCGCGCATGACCGCCACCTCCGATACCCCCACGCCGCTCGAGCCCGCCGCGACCGCGGCCACGCCGGTCGAGACCGCCTCGATCCAGACCGTCGCGACGCCCGACGGCCCCTTCACGATCCTCGAGGCCGGCGGAGCGGTGCTCGCGTCCGGGTGGACGGCCGACCCCGTCGCGATCCTCGACCGGCTCCGGCCCTCGGCTCGCCCCGCGCGGGTCATCGACGGACCGACGGATGCCGCCGCCGCGGTGGCCGCCTACTACGCCGGCGACCTCGCGGCGATCGACGCGGTGCCGGTGCGCCAGTCGGGAACGGCGATGCAGAACGCCGGGTGGCAAGCGCTCCGGGCAATCGCGCCGGGCGAGCCGCTGACCTACACCGGCTTCGCGGCGGCGCTCGGCTCGCCCGGCGCGGTGCGCGCGGCGGCATCCGTCTGTGCGCGAAACGCCGCGGCCCTCTTCGTGCCGTGCCACCGCGTGCTGCGCACGGGTGGGGCGCTCGGCGGTTTCGCGTGGGGCGTCGAGGTCAAGGAGCGGCTGCTGGCGCGAGAGGCGCGGGACAACGGCTGAGCGCGGATTCGTCCTTGCACTCAGCGAATACACAGGTATAGCCTGGAGGGCTCCCGTGTGTGCAGCGGGTGCCATGTCCGCTCGACCCCAGGAGGAAGCCATGTCCCCGGCCATCGTCATCACGAAGTCCGTCGCCCTCCTCATCGCGGTCGACGGGCGCTCCGCACGCGGAGGAATCGTCCGGTAGCTCCGGGAAGCGCTTCGCCGCTTCCGACGTTCCTCCCCTCGGGCCCCCGGTCCCGCCTCGGCGCGCTCGCGCGCGCTCCTCGCCGTCCACGGCATCCGTTCGACACACCTCAGGATCATGACCTCCTCGACGCCCCCTCGTCTGTCCACGCCGCGCGCGCTCGCGCGTCTGCTCCCGTTCGCCAAGCCGGTGCTGCCCCGACTGAGCCTCGGCTTCGTCAGCGCGCTCATCGCGAGCCTGCTCGCCCTCGGCATCCCGCTCGTCCTCGAGGTGATCGTCGGGCCTGGCGGGCCCATCGACTCGGGCGACCCGTGGCTCATCGTTCTCGGCGCCGCCGCCGTCCTCGCCCTCGGCCTGCTCGAGGCACTCATGGTCTGGGCGCGCCGCTGGTTCGTCCTCGCTCCGGCGACCAAGGTCGAGTACGAGCTGCGCACCGACTTCTTCGCGCGCCTGCAGCGACTGCCGGTCGCCTTCCACGACCGCTGGCAGTCGGGCCAGCTGCTCAGCCGGATGATGCAGGACATCAGCCTCATCCGCCGCTGGCTCGCCTTCGGCATCGTCCTGCTCGTGGTGAACATGCTGACGATCGTCGTCGGCTCGATCATCCTGTTCCGGTGGCACTGGCTGCTCGGCACGATCTTCGTCGTCGTCTCGGCGCCGCTGTGGGTCGCCGGGTTCGTGTTCGAGAATCGGTACGGTCTCCTCTCCCGGCAGAGCCAGGACCAGGCCGGCGACCTCGCCACCGCCGTCGAGGAGTCGGTGCACGGCATCCGTGTGCTGAAGGCCTTCGGCCGCGGCGGTCACGCCCTGCAGAAGTTCACGCGTCAGGCCGAGACCCTGCGCGAGACCGAGGTGAAGAAGGCCAAGGCGGTCGGCTGGATCTGGTTCTGGCTCGTGCTGCTGCCCGACATCGCCTTCGCCCTGTGCCTCGGGGCGGGCATCTACCTCGTCCAGGCGGGTGAGCTCGGTGTCGACTCGCTCATCGCCTTCTTCGCGATGGCGACGATCCTGCGCTGGCCCGTCGAGTCGATCGGCTTCCTCTTCTCGTTCCTCGTCGACGCGCGGACGGCGACCGACCGCATCTTCGAGGTCTTCGACGAGCAGAACACGATCGTCGACCCCGAGAACCCGACGACCATCGCGCAGCCGCGGGGCGAGCTCGTCTTCGAGGGCGCTCGCTTCCGGTACCAGGACGCCCCCGAGAGCGAGCGCGACCTGCTCGACGGCATCGACCTGGCGCTGCGGCCGGGCGAGACGATGGCCCTCGTCGGCCTCACCGGTTCGGGCAAGACGACGCTGACGACGCTGCCCGGGCGCCTGTACGACGTCACGGGAGGCCGCGTGCTGCTCGACGGCGTCGACGTCCGGGATTTGCGGCTCGACGAGCTGCGCCGTCACGTCGGCATGGCGTTCGAGGATGCGACGCTGTTCTCGCAGACCGTCCGGGAGAACGTGCTGCTCGGCCGCGAGGACCTCGAGCGCGGCAGCGCCGAGGCCGAGCGCGTCATGCGCGAGGCGCTGTCGGTCGCGCAGGCGAACTTCGTCGACACGCTGCCCGAGGGAGTCGACACGGTCATCGGCGAAGAGGGGTTGAGCCTGTCGGGCGGACAGCGCCAGCGCCTGGCGCTCGCCCGTGCCGTGGCCGCCCGCCCCGCCGTACTCGTGCTCGACGACCCGCTGTCGGCGCTCGACGTCGACACCGAGGCGCTCGTCGAGGACGCACTCCGCGAGGTGCTGGCCGACACGACGGCACTCATCGTCGCGCATCGCCCCTCGACCGTGACCCTCGCCGACCGCGTGGCGCTGCTCGAGGAGGGGCGCGTGACCGCCGTCGGCACGCACTCCGAGCTGCTGCGCACGAGCGAGCACTACCGGCACGTCATCTCGAGCCTCGAGGACGAGCAGGAACGACACGACCAGGAACGACATGACCAGGAACGACAGGACGAAACGGAGGTGACCCTGTGAGCACCGTCACCGGGACGAGCGGCGAGGACCGCTCCGACTACACCCGCGAGGAGAGCCGCGAGATCCGGCGCCGCTCGCTGCGCCTGCTCGGGTCGCTGGTCTCGCCGCTGCGCATGCAGCTCGCGCTGGCTGCGGTCGTGCTCGTCGTCTCGACGGCGCTGCGCGTCGCAGGCCCCGCCCTCGTCGGCTGGGGTATCGCCAACGCCCTGCCCGCCGTTCAGAAGGAAGCGGACTGGATGCCGACCATCGCGGTCGTCGTCGTCTTCCTCATCACCGCTCTCGGCGGCGCCGCGCTCATCGGCTGGTACGCCGTGGTGGCGGCGCGTCTGACCCAGGCGGTCATGATCGACCTGCGCAAGCGCATCTTCCGCCACACGCAGCGCCTCAGTCTCGAGTTCCACGAGTCGTACACGTCGGGGCGCATCATCTCGCGCCAGACGAGCGACCTCGACACCATCCGCGAGCTGCTCGACGGCGGCCTAAACGAGCTCGTCTCGGGTCTGCTCTACGGCGGATTCACGCTCATCGCGCTGCTGCTGCTCGACTGGCAGTCGGGCATCATCCTCGCGGTGATGGGCATCCCGCTGTTCCTGCTCATGCGCTGGTTCTACCTGCGGTCGCAGGTCGTCTACCGCGAGTCGCGCGTCATCAGCGCGAAGGTGATCGTGAAGTTCGTCGAGTCGATGACCGGTATCCGCGCGGTCAAGGCGTTCCGCAAGGAACCCGCGAACGACGCCGAGTTCGGCGGACTGTCGAGCGACTACCGCGATGTGAACATGCGCTCGATCCGCTTGTTCGGAACGTTCGAGCCGGCGCTCATGGCCGTGGCATCCGTCTCGCTCGCCCTCGTGCTGGCCTGGGGCGGATTCCGGGTGGTCGACGGCACGCTGAGCCTCGGGTTCCTGCTGTCGGCCGTGCTGTACGTGCGGAACTTCTTCGCGCCCATGCAGGAGGTCGCCTTCTTCCTCAACTCGTACCAGTCGGCGACGGCGGCGCTCGAGAAGGTCTCGGGGGTGCTCGAGGAAGACCCGACCGTCCCCGACCCGACCGATCCGGTCGAACTGCGCGAAGCCCGCGGGCACCTGCGCTTCGAGGACGTGACGTTCGGATACTCGGATGCCGTGACGATCCTGCCCGACTTCGCGCTCGACATGCCCGCGGGGCAGACGATCGCGCTCGTGGGCACGACCGGTGCGGGCAAGTCGACGCTCGCCAAGCTCGTCGCGCGGTTCTACGACCCCACGAAGGGGCGGGTCACGCTCGACGGCGTCGACCTGCGCCAGCTGCATCCGAAGGATCTGCGCCGGGCGATCGTCATGGTCACGCAGGAGGCCTACCTGTTCAGCGGGACGGTCGCCGACAACATCGCGCTCGGCAAGCCCGACGCGACGATGGACGAGATCCAGGCGGCGGCGAAGGCCGTCGGGGCGCACGAGTTCATCGAGCGGCTGCCCGACGGGTACGCCACCGACGTCAACAAGCGCGGCGGGCGCGTGTCGGCGGGGCAGCGTCAGCTGATCTCGTTCGCCCGGGCCTTCCTCGCCGACCCCGCGGTGCTGATCCTCGACGAGGCGACGGCGTCGCTCGACATCCCGAGCGAGCGGCAGATCCAGGAGGCCCTGGGCACGCTGCTGGCCGACCGTACGGCCATCATCATCGCGCACCGCCTGTCGACGGTCGCCATCGCGGACCGGGTGCTCGTGATGGAGCACGGCCGCATCATCGAGGACGACACTCCCGCCGCGCTCATCGCCGGCACGGGCAAGTTCGCCCAGCTGCACAGCGCCTGGCGCGAGTCGCTCGTCTGAGGCCCGCCGAGAACGCACCGCCGTCGCGAGAACGCACCGGGGGTGGTGCGTTCTCGCGGGCGCGGTGCGTTCTCGGCGGTGGCGGCGGCGGCTCAGCCGGTGACGTCGGCGAGGTCGACCGTGAAGGTCTCGGCGCGACCCACGGGGGTCGTCACCGTCACCTCGCGGGTGCCGGAGCCTCCGGCGAACACCCGCAGTGCGAGGCCGTCGAGGTAGTCGTAGTCGGGCCGGTCGGTGCGGGCGCCCCA
Organism: Microbacterium sp. Yaish 1; assembly: GCF_002245215.1. Taxonomy (GTDB): domain Bacteria; phylum Actinomycetota; class Actinomycetes; order Actinomycetales; family Microbacteriaceae; genus Microbacterium. The sequence goes on along the minus strand of NZ_NPMR01000001.1, from coordinate 667,959 downwards.
CGGAATGACCGCGCCGGGGCGCGCATACAGCGGCAGTGAGAAGACGTCGTGCGTCTCACGTCGCCATCTGCCGCCCTCGACCGTCTCGCCCGTCAGCAGGTTCGTCCACGTCCCCGCGGGCAGGTAGAACTCGACGGCGCCGTCGGCGGACATCACCGGTGCGACCAGCAGCTCCGAGCCGAGCATGAACTGGCGGTCCAGGTATCCGACGGCCGGGTCATCCGGGAACTCCAGCTGCAACGGACGGAAGACCGGGATGCCGCTGGCGGCGGCCTCGCGACCCGCCTGGTACAGGTAGGGCATGAGCCGCATCTTCAGGTGGGTGAACCGGCGAGTGACCGCTACAGCCTCCTCATCGAAGCTCCAGGGGACGCGGTACGAGCTCGACCCGTGCAGGCGGCTGTGCGTGCTCAGCAGACCGAAGGCCGTCCACCGCTTGTACACCAGCGGGTCGGGCGTCCCCTCGAAGCCCCCGATGTCGTGGCTCCAGTGGGCGAACCCGCTGAACGCCAGCGACAGGCCGCCGCGCAGCGTCTCGGCCATCGACGGGAAGGTCGACGTGTTGTCGCCGCCCCAGTGGACGGGCATCTGCTGACCGCCCGCGGTCGCCGATCGGGCGAAGAGCACCGCCTCGTCGTCGCCGCGTGCGTCCACGAGCACGTCGTGGACTGCCCGGTTGTAGAGCTGGGTGTAGAGGTTGTGCATCCGCTCGGGATCCGAGCCGTCCGCCCATGCGACGTCGACGGGGATGCGCTCGCCGAAATCGGTCTTGAAGCAGTCGACGCCCTGGTCGACGAGGGCCCGCAGCTTGTCCTGATACCAGGCGGTCGCCTCGGGGTTCGTGAAATCGACCAGTCCCATTCCGGCCTGCCATTTGTCCCACTGCCAGACGGTGCCGTCGGCGCGCCGGACCAGGTACCCGGCCTCGACCGCTTCGGCGAACAGCGGCGACCGCTGCGCGATGTAGGGATTGATCCACACGCTGACCCGCAGGTCTTTCGCGTGCAGGCGTTCGAGCATGCCGTCGGGATCGGGGAACACCCGCGGGTCCCACTCGAAGTCGCACCAGTTGAACTCACGCATCCAGAAGCAGTCGAAGTGGAAGACCGAGACGGGCAGCTCACGCCGGGCCATCTCGTCGATGAACGACGTCACCGTGGCCTCGTCGTAGTCCGTCGTGAATGACGTGGACAGCCACAGGCCGTAGGACCAGGCGGGCACCACCGCCGCACGGCCGGTCAGCGCGGTGTACCTGGCCAGCACCTCCTTGGGGGTCGGGCCCGCGAACACGAAGTACTCCAGTGCCTCGCCCGACACGGCGAACTGCACGCGCTCGACCGCCTCCGACCCGACCTCGAACGACACGTGCCCGGGATCGTTGACCAGCACGCCGTAGCCGCTGCTCGTCAGGTAGAACGGCACGTTCTTGTACGCCTGCTCGCTCGAGGTGCCGCCGTCGGCATTCCAGATGTCGACCGTCTGCCCGTTCTTCACGAGCGGTCCGAACCGCTCGCCGAGCCCGTAGACGAGCTCGCCGACGCCGAGATCGAGCTGCTCGCGGATGTAGGTCGCCGCGCGGGGGAGGTCCATGCCGCTGACGGTCTCGCCCGGCATCCCCGGGTCGACCTGCGCGTCGTCGTCGATTCCGAGCCACGCAGGAGCGCGGAACCCGCTGCCGGTGATGCGCCGTCCTTCGACGTCGAAGTCGAGCCCCCACGGCGCACCGCGCCGGATGCGGGCGGTGAGCGGCCCGGTCCGCAGTGTGCCCTCTCGGGACGTGACGGATGCGGTGCCGGCTCCGCCCGCGGTGGCGCCGGGCAGCGCGAAGCCGTCGTGCCGGCGCCCGCCGGTGTGGCGTTCGATCCGCACCCGGACGACGCCCTCGAGCGGCGACGACAGGGTGACCGTGAGGACCGGGCGGTTCAGGGTGTCGCCGCGGTGGGCGATGATCGCGGTGGTCGCCGAGACGACGACCGCCTCGCCGTCGGTCGGGTGGGTGCCGGAGTCGATGTCGTAGGCCTCTTGCGCGTAGAGCGGGCTGACGCCCGGACGCAGTTGCCAGAAACCATCGGTGAACTTCATTACTTGACTGCTCCTGCGGTGATGCCCCGGGTGAGGGTGCGTTGGAAGACGAGGAAGAAGATGAGCGTGGGGATGATGCCGAGCAGGGCCGACGCGCTGGTCGTCGTCACGTCCATGAGCCGGTCGCCCTGCAGAACGCTGATCGCCACGGGAACCGTCTGGTTCGCGTTCGAGGCGAGGAAGGTCAGCGGGATGAGGAACTCGTTCCACGTCCAGATGAAGAAGAAGATGAGGAGCACCGACAGGGTCGGACGGCTGATCGGGAAGACCACCCGCCACAGGATCTGCCATCGGCTCGCGCCGTCGAGGGATGCCGCCTCGAGAACCTCTTTCGGGAACGTGCCGTACACGGAGCTCAGCAGGTACGTGCCGAACGCCGCCTGGATGACGACGAAGATGACGATGACCGCCCACGCGTTGTCGTAGAGGCCGACCTCTTTGAACATGTAGTACAGCGGATAGAGCAGCGCTTCCTGGGGCAGGAGGTTCGCGAGCAGGAAAAGCAGCACGATCGATGTGCGGTACTTCACGCGGCCGATCCCGATCGCGAAGGCGTTCAGCATCGAGATGAGCACCGCGAGGACGGCGACCACTCCCGAGATGAAGATCGAGTTCCACACCTTCTCGGGAAAGTTCACGCGGTCCCAGAACCGGCTCAGGCCGGTGAAATCGAGCGCTTGCGGCAGTGCGAGCGCACCCGAGGTGGCGTAGTCGGTGGGCGACTTGAACGAGTTGACGATGACGAGGTAGAACGGCGCGATCACCGCGAGGGCGCCGAGGGTGACCAGAGCCACGACGATCCAGTCCCGTCCGCGCGGCCGCGACATCCCGCCGCGCCCGCGCGACCGCCGAGCCGTGCGTGCCGGATTCGGGGGAAGCAGAGTGGAGGTCGCCATCACAGGCCCGCCCTTTCCTTGCGCTCGAGCGAGTTCTGCACGCGCACGAAGACGATCGAGACGATCACGACGACGATCGTGAGCACGGTCGCGATCGTCGCGCCGTAGCCGACGTCGCGCTTGGTGAAGAACTCCTGGTAGGCGTAGTACGCCGGCACGAGGGTCGAGCCCGCGGGTCCGCCGCGGGTGATGACGTAGACCGGGCCGAACACCTTGAGGGCTGCGATCGTGCACGTGAGGGTGACGACGAAGATCTCGGGCCGGATGATGCTCATGGTGATCGCGACGAAGCGCTGGCCCCAGTTCGCCCCGTCGAGCTCGGCGGCCTCGTAGAGCTCGGGGTCCACCCGCTGCAGCGCGGCCATGAACACCACGACGGGGTACCCGATCTGCACCCACACGAGCACGACCATCAGGACGATCAGGGCGGAGGGCATCTGCCCGAGCCAGTCGACGGGCCCGATGCCGACGACCCCGAGGATCTGGTTGAGGGCGCCGTCGCCGCCGGGCCGGACGATCCAGCCGATGACGATGCCCGCGACGGCGGCGGGGAGGATCTGCGGAAGGTAATAGGTGGCGCGGAGGAAACTCGCCAGCTTGCCGCCGAACTTGCGCCCGATGACGTCGAACAGCGCGGCGGCGACGAAGAGGCCGACGATGGTCGGAACGACCACCATGGCCAGCACCATCCACACCGAGTTCGCGAACGACGTCCAGAAGTCCTCGTCGACGAGGATCGCCGCCCAGTTCTCGAGGCCGATGAACTCGGGCGTGCCGACACCGCGCCAGTCGGTGAAGGTGAGGAGCAGATTCCACACGAGCGGAACGATGATGATCACGACGAGCAGGGCGAAGCCCGGCAGCAGGTACAACCAGTAGCCGGCGCGGCTCTTTCCGCGCTGGGGAATGGACGGCTCATCGGGCGGGAGCGATGTGCGCAGGGCACGTGTTTCCGTAGCGGTCATGAGTGACTCCGGGGTCGGGGGGAGAGACGGATGCGGCATCCGCCCCTCCCGATCGGATCAGCGGTAGTCCGCCGTGCCTGCGTCGTACTGCTTGCCGAGGTTCGCCGCGGTGGTCGCGGCATCCTGGGCGCCGGTCACGAGGCCCTGCAGCTCCTGGACGAGGACGTCGTAGAAGCCGGGCGCGGGCCAGTCGGGGTAGAACGAGAGGCCGTCCTCGTCGAGGATCCCGTTGAAGGTCTCGATGAGCGCGGCACTCTTCTCGTCGGTGATGTCGGCGGCGTCGGCGGCGACGGGCACGCCGCCGTTGTTGCCGATGATGGCCTGGATCTCGGGACGCATCGTGATGTCGATGAACTCGTAGGCGAGCTCCGCGTTCGCGGCGTTGGCCGGGACGACCCACAGGTTGCCCGACGAGCCGAGCGAGAGCTGCGACTCGGGGAACGACTCGAGCGACCAGTCGAAGCCGGTCGCCTCTGCGACGAAGCGGCCGTACCACCATGAGCCCGACACGAAGATCGGCGAGGTGCCGTTGATGAACGAGACGCCCGCATCCTCCGCGACGACGGACGAGACGTCCTTCGCGATGTAGCCCTTGTCGACGTACTCGGCGAGGGTCTCGGTCGCGTAAGCGACCTCGGGACCCGACCAGTCGACGGGCTTCTCGTAGAGCTGGTAGTCGTCGACGAACGACCGGTCGGCCTGCGAGAGGGCCAGCTGATACCACAGCTGTCCGAGCGGGTACTCGGCGCCGGCCTCGGCGAGCGGTGTCACCCCGCGCGCGACGAACGCATCGAGCACGGCGACGAACTCGTCGTACGTGGTGGGGACCTCGAGGCCCGCCTCGGCGAACATGTCGAGGTTGTAGTAGACGCCGACGAACTCGCCGTAGTTGGGGATCCCGTACCAGGCGTCACCGCCCATGACGCCCTCCTCGGTGTACTTCGCGGTCGTCTGCAGCGAGGGCGCGAGCTTGTCGGCCCAGCCGTACTCGTCGACGGCGTCGGAGATGTCGGAGATCAGTCCGGTGCTGGCGAGGAACCCCGCCGTGGCGTTCCCCTTGTTGAACTCCATGAGGTCGGGAGCCGCATCCGTGTCCAGCACCTGGCTCGCGGTCTTCTGGATCTGCTCGAAGGACTTCTCCTCGAACTCGACGGTGGCGCCGGTCTCCTCCTCGAAGATCCTGATCGCCTCATCCCAGGCCTTGCCCATGGCGCTGTCCGCGCTCTCGTAGTGCCACAGGCGGAGAGTCTCGCCGTCGCCTCCGGCGTCGCCGCCGCTGCTGCATCCGCTCAGGGCCAGGCCTGCGGCGGAGAGGGCGGCGACCGCGGAGAGGGTTGCGGCGCGTCGTGTCATGCGTGCCATCGTCGGCACTCCTTTCTCGGTGACCAGGACGGTCGGTACTTCGGGTGGTCGGTGCGGATGGGTGAACGGATCCGCGCCATTGTCGAAGCGCTTCGACAATGGGCGTGAGAAGCCGCGGTACGCGGGCGACGTCAGGCGGGGACGGGGCCCACGGAGCCGACGGGGCGATACTCCGGGGGGATCAGGTGGAGGGCGGGAGCGCGACTCGCGTCGTGGAGGCGCGCGATGGCGAGGTCGACGGCGGCGTCGCAGGACACCGCCGGCACCAGAGGGATCGTGTCGAGCGGCGTCGACAGTCGGGTGGCATCGAAGACCGATGCCACGGAGATGAGCGAGACGTCTCGGCCGACCATGAGGCCGCGCTCGGCGATCGTCTCGAGGACGAGCTCGTGCGCGTCCTCCGCGGCATGGAGCACGAACGCGGTGAAGCCGTCGTCGAGCGCTTTCGCCGTGGCGGCGCGGACGACGGCCGGCTCCGTCGTCGTCGCGCCCGCCGTCGCGAAGGCGTGGCGGATACCCAGCTCGGTGGCCCGGGCCGCTGCCGCCGCTCGCACGCGAGGGGGGAAGTTCGAGGTGCGATAGGCGATCTCGCTCTGCCCGATCATGGCGACACCGCGGTGACCGGCGTCGACGAGGCGGTTCACCGCGAGTGCGGAAGCGGCCTCGAAGTCGAGGTCGACGCAGTCGAGGCCCGCGTGGTCGTCGGGGATCCCGATGAACACCGTCGGGATGCGGATGGACCGCGCGATGTCGACGCGAGCATCGTCGGGGGCGACATCGAGGACGAGGATGGCATCGACGAGATCGCTCGCGGCGACCCGCCGCATCCCGTTCGAGGCTTCCTCGTCTGTCAGCAGCAGGATGTCGTAATCGCGGCGACGCGCTGCGACCGAGGCTGCGAGCACGAAGGCCATGTGCGTGGGCGCGTGGGTGTCGGCGCGGAGCGGCTCGGTGAGCGCGAAGATCTGGGTGCGGCGCCCGGCCAGCGCCCGAGCGCCGGCGTGCGGCTCGTAGCCCAGTTCGCGCGCGGCGCGCTCGACGCGCTGACGGGTCTCCGGGGAGATCGAGCGCTTGCCGCTGAGCGCGTACGACACGGTGGAGATCGACACGCCGGCAGCAGCTGCCACCTCGTCGATGCGAGCCATCTCCACCTCTTCGTCGATCGCGGATCAGAACGTCGAGACCGTTCTCGAAGCGTTTCGACAGCGAGTGTACGTCTGCCCGATCCGCGACCGCAAGCTTTTTGTCGACTTGGTCAACAAACGGGGTGGGGATCGCGAGAACGCACCGCGCCCGCGAGAACGTACCCGAAACGGTGCGTGCTCGCGGCGGCGGTGCGTTCTCGCGGCGGGCGGCTCAGCCGGCGCGGTGGGTGACCGCGGCGAGGGGGTGGGCGGCGTCGAGATCGGCGAGGGCCATCACGCCGTCGATGCCGACGCCGACGGGCGCCACCAGGCGCACCGACGCGTCACCGGCGTGCAGGTCGGCGGTGAATGCGTCCAGGAGCGGGGCCGAGCCGAACACACCGCCGATCGCGCACACCGGGAAGGTCTCCTCGTCGGTGCGGACCTGGGCGATCGCCGCACGCACGCTCTGCGCGAGCTCGTGCGCGGCACGCACCGAGATGTCCTGCGCGACGGCGTCGCCGGCGACCGCGGCACGCGCGACGACGGCGGCGAAGCTCGCGACGACGCGGACCCGGTCGGGGTCGGCCTGCAGACTCATGTACGCCTGCGACAGGTCGGGCCACCGGTCCGACACCGCCGCCGTCAGCTCGGTCGTCGGCCCCCGGCCGTCGTACGCGCGCATCACGGCATCCAGGGCCTCGCGGCCGATCCAGTATCCGCTGCCGGCGTCGCCCATGATCCAGCCCCACCCGTCGACGCGAGCTGTGGTCTCCGCGCCGACGGCGAGCGTGACGACTCCGGTCCCGGCCGCGACGACAGCCCCGCGCCGGTGACCGAGCGCGCCGAGGAACGAGGTCGTCGAGTCGTGGGCGAGCACGACGCCGCGCACGCCGTGGGCCGCCGTGAGAGCGAGCATCGCGTCGGCGTCGGCATTCGCCTCGGTCAGCCCCGAGATGCCCGCGACCACCACGTCGGACGGTGAGCCCGTGCGCGCCGCGGTCTCGGCGACGACGGCGGCAAGTTGGGGGAGCAGCGGCTCGCCGGTCCGGATGCCGGGAAAGAGCAGGTCGCCACCGGATGCCGCAGCCGCGCGCACCTTGATCCCGCTCTGCCCCGCGTCGATCGCGAGCACCCGCCGTTCGCTCACGCGGTGCCCCCGAGCACACGGCGCAGGAACGCCGCCTGGGCCTCCCACTGGTACCCCTGGCCGCCCTCGTGCTCATTGAAGGGGAAGACCGACATCTCCTTGTGCGCGCCGCGGTAGGCGTTGAACGCCGCGTAGACCGTCGAGGGCGGGCACACGGGGTCGAGCAGTCCGACCGAGAACAGGGTCGGCGCGTCGGCACGGCGGGCGAAGTTCACCCCGTCGAAGTACGACAGCGTCTCGAACACGCGCGCCTCATCGCCGCGGTGGACGGCGAGCCAGCGCACGACCTCCTGGTAGGGGTCGCTGCCGGTGAATCCGATGGCGCGCTCGAAGTGGCAGAGGAACGGGACGTCGGGCATCGCCGCGACGAGGCCTTCGCTCAGGCCGGCTGCGGCGATCGCGATGCCGCCGCCCTGGCTGCCACCGGTGACGGCGACCCGCGAGGCGTCGACCTCCGGCAGCGACCGCACGGCGTCGACCGCACGCACCGCGTCGGTGAACACGCGCCGGTAGTAGTAGGTCTCGGGCGACTCGATGCCGCGCGTCATGAAGCCGGGCACGGCGGGGCCCGAGCCGTGGGGATCGGGGGTCTCGCCGCCGCTGCCCCACACGCTGCCCTGTCCGCGGGTGTCCATGACGAACGAGGCGTACCCGGCGGTGGCCCAGGCGAGCCGCTCGGTCGGCAGGCCGCGTCCGCCGCCGTAGCCGACGAACTCCACGACCGCAGGCAGCGGCCCCTCGCGATGCGCGGGCAGGATCAGCCAGGCCTTCACGGGGTCGCCGCCGTACCCGGGGAAGGTCACGTCGTGCACATCGACCGTCGCGTACAGCTCGGATGCCGCGGACACGGTCACCTCACCGCCGGCCTCACGCGAGCCCGCGATCGTGGCGGACCAGAACTCGTCGAAATCGCTGGGCTCGCTCACCTCCGGGCGGTAGTCCTGCAGTTCGGCGAGTGAGAGATCGAAGCGCGGCACGCGCTCACCCTAGCGCGAAGCCCGCGGCCGCGAGAGATATCTCGACATCGAGAGAACCACCCCCGTGCGATACGCTGAGGACCGACCCTCGACGCGCTTTTTGGAGAGACGACACGTGCCCGACTCGACCATCATCTACACGTACACCGACGAGGCGCCGGCACTGGCCACCGCCTCCTTCCTGCCCATCGTCGAGGCTTTCGCCGGTGCGGCCGGCGTGGCCATCGAAACCCGCGACATCTCGCTCGCGGGCCGCATCCTCGCCGCCTTCCCTCAGAACCTCACCCCCGAGCAGCAGGTGGGCGACGCGCTCGCCGAGCTCGGCGGCCTGGCGACGCTGCCCGAGGCCAACATCATCAAGCTCCCGAACATCTCGGCTTCGATCCCGCAGCTCAAGGCCGCCATCGCCGAGCTGCAGGCCGCGGGATACGACATCCCGAACTACCCGGACGAGCCGCAGAACGTCGACGAGAAGGACGTCCGCGCGCGCTACGACCGCATCAAGGGCTCCGCCGTGAACCCCGTGCTGCGCGAGGGCAACAGCGACCGCCGTGCGCCCCTGTCGGTGAAGAACTACGCGCGCAAGCACCCGCATCGCAACAAGCCGTTCGCCGACGGATCGAAGACCCGCGTCGCGACGCTGGGCCACGACGACTTCAAGTCGAACGAGACCTCGACGGTCATCGAGGGCGACGACGTCCTCGCCATCCGCTTCACGGCTGAGGACGGCACCGTCACCGAGCTGAAGTCGGGCCTGAAGGTCCTGCCGGGCGAGGTCGTCGACGCGACCTTCCTCTCGGCCGCGGCCCTCGACGCCTTCCTCGCCGACACGGTCGCGCAGGCCGCCTCCGACGACGTGCTGTACTCGGTGCACCTGAAGGCGACGATGATGAAGGTCAGCGACCCGATCATCTTCGGCCACGTCGTCCGCGCGTTCTTCGCCGACGTCTTCGCGCGCTACGGCGACGACCTGGCCGCCGCCGGTCTCACGCCCAACGACGGTCTCGGCGCCATCCTCGCGGGGCTCTCGCAGCTCGCGAACGGCGACGAGATCCGCGCGGCCTTCGAGGCCGCCATCGCGTCCGGCCCGCGCCTGTCGTACGTCAACTCCGACAAGGGCATCACGAACCTGCACGTGCCCTCCGATGTGATCGTCGACGCCTCGATGCCCGCCCTCATCCGCAACGGCGGCAAGCTGTGGGGCGCCGACGGCAGCGAGGACGACACGATCGCCGTCATCCCCGACTCCTCCTACGCCGGCGTCTACCAGGCGACGATCGAGGACGTCATCGAGCACGGCCCCCTCGACCCCGCCACCATCGGCTCGGTCCCCAACGTCGGTCTGATGGCTCAGGCCGCCGAGGAGTACGGCTCGCACGACAAGACCTTCGAGATCCCCGCGGCGGGAACCGTCGAGGTCGTCGACTCGTCGGGCAGCGTCCTGCTGTCGCACGAGGTCCAGGCCGGCGACATCTGGCGTGCGACGCAGACGAAGGATGTCGCGGTGCGCGACTGGGTGAAGCTCGCCGTCACCCGCGCGCGTGCGACGGGCGTGCCCGCCGTGTTCTGGCTCGACGAGAACCGGGCGCACGACGCGAACCTCATCGCGAAGGTGAAGACCTACCTCGCCGACCACGACACCGACGGCCTCACGATCGAGATCCTGGCGCCCGCCGACGCGACGCGCTACTCGCTCGAGCGCATCCGTCGCGGCGAGGACACGATCTCGGTCACCGGCAACGTGCTGCGCGACTACCTGACCGACCTCTTCCCGATCCTCGAGGTGGGCACGAGCGCCAAGATGCTCTCGATCGTCCCGCTGCTGGCCGGTGGCGGCCTGTTCGAGACCGGCGCGGGCGGTTCGGCTCCGAAGCACGTGCAGCAGCTCGTCGCCGAGAACTACCTGCGGTGGGACTCGCTGGGCGAGTTCTTCGCCCTCGCCGCCTCGTTCGAGCACCTCGCCGAGTACACCGGGAACGCTCACGCGAAGGTGCTCGCCGACACGCTGGATGCCGCGACCGGAACGTTCCTCGAGCAGGACAAGTCGCCGGGCCGCGCCCTCGGCACGATCGACAACCGCGGCAGCCACTTCTACCTCGCGCTGTACTGGGCGCAGGAGCTGGCGGCTCAGACGGTCGACGCCGAGCTCGCCGCGGCCTTCGCGCCGGTCGCCGAGGCTCTCGCCGCGAACGAGACCACGATCGTGGAAGAGCTGATCGCGGTGCAGGGTTCGCCGGCCGAGATCGGTGGCTACTACCGTCCCGACGCCGAGCTGGTCGCCGCCGTCATGCGCCCCTCGGCGACGCTCAACCGCATCATCGACGGGCTCTGAGCCCTACTCGATACGGCGGAACGCCCCGGTCGCTTCGGCGTCCGGGGCGTTCCTCGTCGTGCGTGGGGGAGTCCGTCAGAAGCGGATCTCTGCGACGACCTCGCCGTACTCGGTCTCGTCGACGGGCGTGAAGCCGACGCGCGTGAAGAACGCCTCGGGGCCGCCCTCGCCCGCCTCGTAGATCACGTTGAGGCAGTCGAATCCGCGCTTGCGCGCCTCGTCGACCAGTTGCTCGACGGCGAAGCGTCCGACACCGCGGCCCTGGTCGTCGGCGTCGACGTTGATGCGCCACAGCACGGAGCGGAAGTGCTCGTGCGGCGCATCGGGGTCGAACCCGGCGCTGACGAAGCCGACGACCTCGTCGCCGTCGAGGATGACGCGCTGCCACGAGGTCGCCGGGTCGACCACGGTCGCGGCGATGGCGTAGCTCTCGGGCACGACGAAGCGCTCCTGCCCGGGCTTCAGCGACAGGTTGTTCACCGCGACGATCGTCGACGCCGACAGTTCTTCCACTCGGAGGTCAGCCATGGTCACAGGCTAACGGTGATCGATCCGGCGCGCATCGGTCGATCGGACGATGAGACGGTATGCGTCGATCAGGCGTGGATGTAGACGTCGGTTCCGGCGACGGCCCACTCGTAGATCTGGGCGGCGCGGGAGTCGGGCATGCCGACGCAGCCGGCGCTCATGCGGTTGCCCCAGTTGCTGTGCCAGTAAACGCCGTGGAACGCCTGGTCGCCGTTGAAATACATGGCCCACTTCACGTCGGGCTGGACGTAGCTGACGCCCGAGTCGGGGGCGGTGCCGCGCATGTCCTGGCGCGGTGTCTTCCAGCCGATCGTGTAGTAGCCGGTCTGCGTGTCGGCGCCGGGGCGGCCGGTCGAGACGAGCCACGAATCGACGACGACGCCGTTCTCCTTGAGATACAGGCGCTGCTCGCCGAGATCGACCTCGAGCAGGCGGGTGATGGTCTGCGTGGTGACGGGAACGACCTCGACCGGCAGCCGGTAGGCGGCATCGCCCGTCGCGAGCTGTTCGGCGAACCCGGCGGCGATGCCGTCGGTCGAGGTCAGCGTGCGGCCTTCGAGGCCGGCGTCGGAGTCGTCGATGATCTCACCGGCGGCGTTGGCGAACACCACGCCGTTCACGGGCGCGCGGTCCACGAGCCCCGGAAGCGTGTCGACGACGGGCTGGATCGCGGCGGGGTCCGCCGTGATCTCGAACGAGCCGTCGTCCTTCGTGCCGATCGTGAGCCAGCTCGCGGCCGTCGCGCGGTCGACCGGGACCGTGCGCTCGTCGCCCACGTAGAAGCCGACACCGTCGAGCATGCCGTTGAGCGAAGCGGCGGTCTCCTCGGCTGCGGCGGTGGTCGTCAGCGCGGACACGGGGGTGAGCTCGGGGTCGATGACCGCGTCGGTCGTGCCCGAGTCGAACGCGATCTGCAGGCCCGCGCGGGCCGCCTCGGGATCGACTCCCGCGCCGGGGACGTCGGGACTGACGACATACGACGAGCCGTCGAACGAGAGGGATGCGGGGGTGGGCTCGACATACAGGTCGCCTGCGGCGCTGCGCAGAGCGTCGGTGGCGGTCGCCTCGTCGAGCGTGATCGGGGCGTCGATGGGGTCGCCGAACCACTGAGTGATGTTCCAGGCGGGCCGGGCGTCGAAGGCCGAGGTCGCGAGCGCGGTGGCGTCGACCTGCGCTCCGAGGTCGGCGCCCGAGATGCTCGTGCCGCCCTCTCCGAGGGTGACGCTGGTCTGGTCGAGACGGTCCTGCACGGCGGAGGCCGCGGCACCGGGGGTCATGAAGCCGACCGGGACGCCCGAGATGGTCGTGCCGGGAGCGATCAGGAAGAACGATGCGGCCGCGGCTCCGAGGGCGACCACGCCGACGGGGACGCCGATCCACAGGCCGAGGTGTCGCTTCTTGCGCGGTGGCTCGACCGGTGCCCACTCGACGCGTTGTCCGGGATCGCTCGAGAGCACGTCCGACTCGGCCGTGCTCTCATGATCGTGCTTCGACGCGACATCCGTCACCGCTGTACCCCCGTCTGCGCGTTAACGCGCACTCGGAACTCATGGTACGCGACAGCAGTCCGAGAGCGGCCTGAGTGAAACCAGAGCGTTATGCAGCGGCGCGAACCGGATCGCGCCCGACGGTCAGTTGGTGCCGCAGAGGTCGGTGTACGTGTCGATGCTGCCCTGCACGTCGCTCAGTGCCGTCGTGAGCTCGGTCGCCCGATCGGTGTCGCCGGCGGCGACGGCCTCCATCGAGTCGGCGGCCGATGAGAACGCGGTCTGGAGATCGGGCAGGATGCCGGACACCTCTGCGTTCGTCACCTCGGCGGCCGCGTCGCCCATGCCGTCCGAGATCGTGCGCAGTGCGCCGGCCGCGGCGGCGGGGTCGGAGGGGTCGATCTCCTGGATGCCCTGCGTCGCCTCGGTCATGACGTCGTCGACCTGGGTGCACGCCTCCTCGACCGACTGGGTGCTCGCGGGGCTCGCGCCGCCGGTTGCGGAGTCGTTCCCTCCGGTGCAGCCGGTCAGGGCGGCGAGTGCCAGAGCAGTGACGGCGAGGGCGGTCAGGCGACGGTTCATGGGGTTCTCCTCGGTGCGGCGATTCCTCCACCCTACGGAGGGACGGCGCTCGAACGTTCCCCTTGACATCGGCTCGGGATGCGGACCGCCGATGTAACAGGTTTGTAAACATCACTAGCAAACCCGCTTCCGCGGGTTGTGCGCGCCCCATTCGTAAGGTCTACTAACAAACATGACGAGCACCGAGACCGACGCCCCGCGGCGCACGACGCGCACCCGGCGCCCGGGGGCGAAGATCCTCCCCGAGCACGCTCGGGCGCACAATCGCGCACTCGTGCTCGAGCGGCTCTTCCACGGGGGAGCGATGAGCCGCGCCGACCTCGCGCGTGAGACCGGATTGACGCGCGTCACGATCTCGGACCTCGTCGCAGAGCTCATCTCCGACGGCTTCGTCGCCGAGCAGGGCACGCGCGAGGCCGCAGGCCCGGGCAAGCCCGCCATCCTCGTCGATCTCGCCCGCGACGGGCACCGCATCGTCGGCCTCGACCTCTCGGGGAACGACCGCTTCACGGGGGCGGTGATGACCCTCGACGGCGAGATCGTCGCCCGTCACGAGGCTGTCGTGCCCCGCGACCGCACCGAGATCCTGCCGGTGGTCGTGGAACTGGCACGCACGCTGGTGCGCGACGCGCACGCGCCCGTGCTCGGCGTCGGCGTCGGCACCCCGGGTGTCGTCGACGCCGCGGGGGTCGTGCTCGCGGCGCCCGGCCTCGGCTGGGAGGAGGTCGACCTCACCGGCATCCTGAGCGAGGCGGTCGGCGCGCCGGTGCTCGTCGCCAACGACGCCAACGCCGCGGTGCTCGCTGAGCACACGTTCGGCGGTGCCGGCGACGACATCATCCTCGTGAAGGTCGGCCGTGGTGTCGGTGCGGGCCTGCTCACGGGTGGCGACCCGCTGCGCGGCGCGCGCTCGGCCGCCGGCGAGATCGGGCATGTCACGGTGGGCACCGACGGCGGCCCCGACTGCGTCTGCGGCAAGGTGGGATGCCTCGAGGCCTGGATCTCGGTTCCCTCGCTCTCCGCCCGCATCGATGCCGGCGACGCGAGCGACCGCGAAGGACTTCTGCGCGACGCCGGTGAGCGCCTGGGCATCGCCCTCGCGCCGATCGTCGGCGCTCTCGACCTGTCGGAGATCGTGCTCTCCGGCCCCGCGGAACTTCTCGACGGGGCGCTCGCGAGCGCCGCGGCCGAGACGGTGCGCACCCGCACGCTCGCCACGTTCCACGACGAGCTGCAGGTGCGGATGACGGAGCAGGGGCAGGACATCGTCCTGCGCGGTGCTGCCGTCATGGTCCTGTCAGGACGCCTCGGCGTCTCCTGACCTCGCTCCACAGCTCCATAGCCCCACCTGCACCACCCGCTCCACACCCGGACGAGCCCATCCGACTCGTCGACACCAGAGAAGAAGGAATCACCATGAAGAAGAGCCTCGGAGCACTGTCGCTCCTCGGTGTCTCCGCCCTGCTGCTCGCCGGTTGCGCGAGCGGCGACGCGGGACAGAGCGCCGAGACCGGAGACCTGACCGTGTGGCTGGTCGGCACCGACACGCCGCAGGACGCGCGCGACTACCTCAAGAAGACGTTCGAAGCCGAGAACGAGGGCTGGACGCTCACCATCGAGGAGAAGACCTGGGCCGACACCGCGGACAACTACGTCGCCGCGCTGTCATCGAACGACGCGCCCGACCTGGTCGAGGTCGGCAACACGCAGTCGCCGGGCTTCATCGACCAGGGCCTGTTCCTCGACATCTCCGATCTCGAGGCGGACCTCGGGGGCGACGAGCTGCTGCAGAGCTTCGTCGAGCTCGGTTCGGCGGACGGCAGCCTGTACGCCGCCCCCTACTACGCGGGGTCGCGCATCGTCTTCTACTCGCCCTCCTCGTACAGCGGCGAGGTGCCGACGACGCTCGAGGAGTACGTCGCCGACGGCATCGCCGCGACGACCGCCACGAAGTCGGGGATCTACGCCCCCGGCAAGGACTGGTACAACGCGCTGCCCTACGTCTGGGCGAACGGCGGCGAGATCGCGACGCAGGACGGCGACACCTGGAAGGGCGGATTCTCCAGCTCGGGCGGCATCGCGGGTCTGACGATGCTCCAGGACGTCTACCAGAACGCGACGATCGCGCCGGCCGACGCGGACGAGACCGACCCGCAGGTTCCGTTCTGCGCCGGTGAGATCGGCTTCCTGTCCGCTCCGGCATGGGTGAAGTGGTCGATCCTCGCGCCCGCCGACGACGCGAAGGCCCCGGGCTGCCCCGAGACCGCCGGTGCCGACCTAAAGGCGTTCGCCCTCCCGGGCATGACCGCCGGTGAGGTCGCTCCGGTGTTCGCGGGAGGCTCGAACATCGCCATCGCGGCGAAGTCGGACGCTCCCGACAAGGCCGAGGCCGCACTGAAGATCATCCTCTCGGAGGGGTACCAGAAGATCCTCGCCGAGAACGGGCTCATCCCCGCGCTGACCTCGTTCGCCGAGTTCCTGCCCGACGACGAGATCACGGCCGAGGCCGCGAAGGCCGTCGCATCGTCGAAGGCCGTGCCGGCGAGCCCGAACTGGTCCGAGGTCGAGTCGTCGGGTGTCATCAAGGACGCCCTCGTGAAGATCGCGCAGGGCGGCGACGTCACGGCGATCGCGACCGAGCTCGACGGCCAGATCGAAGCGATCCTCAACAAGTAGTCGGACGTCGTGGGGCGCGGGGCCGGGCTCCGCGCCCCACGACGATCGCAGAGAGGACAGGACGATGACAGACGTCCTCACGCGCACGCCCCGTCGTGCGAAGGGCCCCGCGTCGCCGACGCCGAGCGCGCGGGAACGGTCACGCCGGCGCCGCGACGACGTCGGTGCGCTGACGCTCCTCGGCCCCTCGCTCGTCATCCTCGGGGTGATGGTCGGGTACCCCGCCGTGCTGATGCTCGTGCAGTCGTTCACCGACTACGCCATCCGCAACAAGGTGCAGGGCACCCTCCCCGACTTCATCGGGTTCGAGAACTACCTCGAGGTCTTCACGCAGTCCGACTTCCCGGCCGTCCTCGTCCGCAGCCTCGGGCTGATGGTCGCGATGACCGTGCTGATCGTGGGGCTCGGCGCCCTGGTCGCGGTGCTCATGACGCGCCTGCGGCGCGGATGGCGTGTCCTCGTCTCCCTCGGTCTCCTGCTGGCCTGGGCGATGCCGCCGCTGGCGGCGACCACGGTCTGGGGGTGGATCTTCGACTCGCAGTACGGCATCGTCAACTGGGCTCTCAACACGATGACCGGGTCGACCGACTGGACCAACCACTCGTGGCTGGCGAACCCGTGGTCGTTCTTCTTCGTCCTGACGGTGATCGTCGTCTGGCAGGGCGTGCCCTTCGCCGCCTTCACCCTGTACGCGGCGCTCGGGCAGGTCCCCGCCGAGGTGCTCGAGGCGGCATCCCTCGACGGCGCGGTCGGGTGGCAGCGCTTCCGACTCGTCGTGTTCCCGTACCTGCGCAACGTCGTCACCGTGGTCGTGGTGCTGCAGGTCATCTGGAACCTCCGCATCTTCACGCAGGTCTACGCGCTGCAGCAGCGCGGCGGCCTCATCTCCGAGACCAACGTGCTCGGGACCTACATCTTCCGGCAGGGACCGGGGGAGTTCGGCGTCACGAGCGCGATCGGCGTGCTCATGGTCGTGCTGCTCCTCACCCTCTCGTGGGGATACATCCGCACCACGCTCAAGGAGGAGGAGCTGTGAGCACCCAGGTCACCCCCGCGACCCAGCTCGGCACGATCGGGGTCGACGAGGTCGTCGGCGAGGTGGGTCGGGCGAAGCGTCCCCGGCCGCGTTCGCTCGCCGTGCGACGACCGCCGCGTCGCCGCATCCTCTCGCGAGCAGGGCTCAACCTCGCCGCACTCGTGGTGTTCGTGTGCTCGGTGTTCCCGGTGTATTGGATGCTGAACATGTCGTTCACGCGCGGCGAGAGCATCATCAGCCGCACCCCGAGCTTCCTCCCCTTCGACTTCACGCTCGGCAACTACGCCACGGCGTGGACGCGCGAGGCGGCCCCCGGGCAGACCGACTTCGTGCACGGGCTGCTCTCGTCGACCCTCGTGACCGTCGGCGTGCTCGTCGTCACGCTGGTGCTGGCCTTCCTCGCCTCGATCGCCGTCGCCCGCATCCGCTTCCGCGGGCGGCGATCGTTCATCGTCGCGGTGCTCATCGTGCAGATGATCCCTGGCGAGGCGATGATGTTCACGATCTACGGCATGATCGACGACTGGCGTCTGATGAACACCCTCATCGGCCTCGGAATCGTCTACGTCGCCGCCGTCATCCCCTTCACGATCTGGACGCTGCGCGGGTTCGTCGCGGGTGTCCCTGCCGATCTCGAAGAGGCGGCCATGATCGACGGGTGCACTCGCACCCAGGCGTTCTGGAAGGTCACGTTCCCCCTGCTGGCTCCCGGACTCGTCGCGACCGGCATCTTCGCCTTCATCCAGTCGTGGAACGAGTTCACGATGGCGCTGCTGCTCATGAAGGGCTACAACCTGACCCTCCCGCCGTGGCTGCTGTCGTTCCAGTCGGCGACGGCCGCGACGAACTGGGGCGCGGTGATGGCGGCATCCACCCTCATCTCGATCCCCGTCGTGATCTTCTTCCTCATCGTGCAGGGGCGGATGTCGGGCGGGCTCGTATCGGGGGCCGTGAAGGGATGACGCTGCGCATCGGTGTCGACGTGGGCGGCACGAAGATCCTCGCCGTGTCCGTCGACGATGACGGCGGCGAGATCGCCCGCCTTCGTCGGCCGACCGGGTGGGGCGGGGATGCCGTCGCCGACGGCGTCGCGGCGGTCGTCGCCGACCTCGCGGGGGCTGCGCCGGAGGTCGCCGTCGGCGTGGGCGTGCCCGGGCAGATCCGGCCCGGCAGCGGTGTCGTCGAGCATGCCCTGAACCTCGGGATCGACCGGTACGACCTCGCGGCAGCCGTGGCGGCGCGGATCGGCGTCCGGCCGGCGATCGACAACGACGTGCGGTACGCGGCGGTCGGGGCGCAGGCGCTTCGTCCCGCGGGCGGATCGCTCGCCTACCTCAACCTCGGGACCGGCGTCGCCGCCGGCATCGTCGATGAGACGGGGCCCCGCCGCGGCGGGCGCGGCGCGGCCGGCGAGATCGGGCACGTCCCCATCGACCCGAACGGTCCGCGCTGCCGCTGCGGACAGCGCGGATGCATCGAGGCGTTCGCGGGCGGGGGAGCCGTCGCCGAGCGCTGGGGCGGATCCGCCCCGTTGCCGGTGCTCGCCGTCTTCGACGCTGCTGATGCGGGGGACGAGCGGGCCGCCGGCATCCGCGCCGACGTGGTGCGCGGCGTCGAGGCGGCGGTCCGGCTCCTGGTGCTCACGACCGACGTCGACGCGGTCGTCCTGGGCGGGGGCGTATCCGCGCTCGCCGACCGGCTCCTCGTCCCGGTGCGGGCCGCGCTCGCCGCATCCGCCGGCGCATCTCCGTTCCTGCGGTCGCTGCGCCTGGACGAGCGGGTCGAGCTCGCGCCCCGCGACGTGCCCGTGGGTGCCCTGGGCGCCGCCGTTCAGGCCCAGGCGAGCGGAAGCAGGTGCTCGGTGCTGAGCGGGGCGAGCGGCAGTGCGGCGGCCTCGATCGCGGTGAGCCAGCGGGCCTCGGCGATCTCGGCGGCGGCACGCACCGACGCGGGATCGAGCGTGACCGCGAACGCCTCGGCGATCACGCGGAAGCCCGGCTCGTTCGCGGCATCCGACTCGAACCGCCCGAGGTAGACGAGGTCGCGCTCGGCCACGACGACGCCGAGCTCCTCATGCAGCTCGCGGACCAGGGCGGCGCCGGCCGACTCGCCCGGCTCGGGTTTGCCGCCGGGAGCCATGAACCGCTCGGTGCCGCGCTTGCGGACGAGGAGCGTGCGCCCGTCACCGTCGGTCACGACCGCCGCACTGACGTGGACCTCGCCTGCGGGGGCGGGCCCGGTCACGGCGCGAACACCTTTCCCGGGTTCAGGATGCCGGCCGGGTCGAACACCTGCGCGATGCGCCGCTGCAGCTCCCACTGGTCGTCGCCGAGCTCGTCGGCGAGCCAGCGTCGCTTCAGGACGCCGACACCGTGCTCGCCGGTGAGCGTTCCGCCGAGGCGCAGCGCCGACTGGAAGAGGTCTTCCGCCGCCTCCCAGATGACCTCCGGGACCTCGTCGCCGTCGAAGATGAAGTTCGGGTGCAGGTTGCCGTCGCCGGCGTGGCAGACGGTCGGGATCGTCAGGCCGAAGCGCTCCTCGATGCGGGCGATCTCGTCGAACATCGCGGGCAGGGCGCTGCGCGGCACCGAGACGTCCTCGATGAGCGCGGTTCCCAGGGTCTCCATCGCGGGATGCATCGACCGCCGCACCGTCCACAGCTGCTGGGCCTCGGCGTCGTCGGCGGCGAGGCGCACGGTGCCGCCGGCGGCCGTGAGCACCGCGACGACGGCCTCCGCCTCGGCCGTCGCGCCCGGGCCGTCGGTCTGAACCGTCAGCTGCGAGGCGCCGGGCGTGGGGTCGGGAAGCCCGAGGAGGCGGTGCGAGGCGGCGAGGGAGGTCGCGTCCATCAGCTCCATGATCGCCGGTTGGATTCCGGCCGCCGTGACCGCGGATGCCGCCACGGCCGCGGAGCGGACATCCGTGAACGTCGCGGCGATCGTGCGCGCCTCGCCGGGAACGAGGCGGCGGAGCTTCAGCGTCGCGGCGACGACGACACCCAGGATGCCCTCCGAGCCGATGACGAGCGAGGTCAGGTCGAGGCCCGTGACCCCTTTCACTGTGCGATGTCCGAGACTCATCAGGCGACCGTCGGCCAGCACGAGGTCGAGGCCGAGGACCGCGTCCCGCACCACGCCGTACTTCGCGCAGAGCAGGCCGCCAGCGCCGGTGGCGATGTTGCCGCCGACGGTGGAGATGTCGCGGCTCGCGGGATCAGGTGCCCACCAGAGCCCGTGCTCCGCGAGCGCCGCGTTCAGCTGCCCATTGAGGATGCCGGGCTCGACGACAGCGATGAGGTCGTCGGGGCGGACCTCGAGGATGCGGTCCATCGAACGCAGCGAGAGCCCGATCTCACCCGCGCCCGTGTTGGCTCCGCCCGCGAGACCGGTGCCGGCGCCACGCGGCACGACGGGGGTGCCGGTGGCGGAGGCGATGCGCATCGTCGCCTGGACGTCCTCGACGGTGCGGGCGTGGACGACGGCGAGGGCCGATCCGGATGCCGCCTGGCCCGACTTGTCCGCCCGAGCGGCGGCCCGACCGGCATCCGAGACGTCGACGCGGTCGCCGAGCTCGGCCACGAGCCGGGCGACGACGTCGGGATCGGTCATGACAGGCGCCGGCGCCCGGCGATCACGCCGCAGGTCACCGCGATGACTCCGAACACCAGGCCGATCCAGGCCTGGTCCATGCTCCACCACGCGATGGTCGCCGAGGCGTAGACGAACAGCTCGACGAGGGCGCGCACGAACGGGTGCACCATGAGCACGGCGCGCGGCGAGACGAACAGGGCCCACAGGAGGATCGCGACGACGGGCGCGCCGATGCCGAAGACCAGGTTGAGAGGGAAGTCCCACGCTGCGAAGCCCCAGATCGCGAAGGTCGCGAAGGCGAAGAGCTGGCAGGCGAAGGCGAGGAGCTCGATCGCCGAGAGAGCGCGTCGCGTGCCGGCCGCCTGCTGCGGCGCCTCGGGGGTGGCGGGACGGACGTTCGGCAGTTCGGACATGCCTCCGATTCTAGGCGCCGGCCTCACGTCGCCGCCCCGGGAGGAGACCTGCGGCGACCCGGTCACGCGCGCCCGGTCCAGACGCGACGGACGCGCAGGTCGGCGTCGAGGAGGACCGCGTCGGCCGGGCTGCCGACCTCGAGCGTGCCGAGGTCGGGGCGTCCGATCGCGCGCGCCGGTGCGGCGGTGAGCGCCGTCACGGCCGCCGGGAGCGCCACACCCGCGGCGACGGCCGTCCGCAGCGCGGCATCCTGGGTCAGGGTGGAGCCGGCGATCGTGCCGTCGGCAAGTCGCGCCACGGTGTTCTCGACGCGCACCGCGAGCGCTCCCAGCACGTAGTCGCCGTCGGCCGACCCGGCGGCAGCCATCGCGTCAGTCACGAGCGCGATGCGGCCGGGGGCGGCCGCGAAAGCGATCCGCACCACCTCGGGGGCCAGATGCACGCCGTCGGCGATGACCTCGAGCGTGACGCGCGGGTCGGCGGTGGCCGCGCCGATCGGGCCGGGCTCGCGGTGGTGAAGGCCCGGCATGGCGTTGAAGGCGTGGGTGAGGATCGTCGCGCCGGCGTCGAAGGCCCGCCGTGCGGTCTCGGCATCCGCGTCGGTGTGCCCGACGGCGGCGGCCGCACCCGCCGCGACGATGCGCTCGATCGCGGTGAGGGCGCCCGGCAGTTCGGGGGCGATCGTCACCTGACGGACGGTGCCGCGACCCGCCTCGAGCAGCCGGGCCACGGCGTCGGCGGCGGGGCCGATGAGCAGCTGGGGGTCGTGTGCGCCGTGGTGCCCGGGATCGAGGAACGGCCCCTCGAGGTGCGAGCCGAGCACCGCGGCATCCGTCTCCGCCAGATCGGCGACGGCGGCGACCCGGCGGGCGAGGTCGTCGACCGATGCCGTGACCAGCGAGATGACCGCTCGCGTCGTGCCGTGCGCCCGGTGCAGCTCTCGGGCCACGCGGATCGCGTCGGCGCCGTCGTCGTACGCCGCGCCGCCGCCACCGTGGCCGTGGATGTCGATGAAGCCGGGAGTGAGGGTCGCGCCGGCGCCGGCTGCCTCGGCGGCGTCGACGATCTCGTCGACCGGTTCTCCGGCGACGGCATCCCGCCACGCGTCGCCGGTGCCCTGCGCGGCGACTCGGCCGCCCCGCACGACGAGCCAGCAGTCGGGGGTCTCGCGTCCGCCGTCGACGAGGCGGGCGGAATGTATGACGCGGTTCAGAGCGTCCATGTCACCTCCGGCGACGCGGGGAAGCGGATGCCGAGCGTCGTCCACAGCGGCCCGAGCCCGCCCACCCGCTCGCGGAAGGAATCCCATGTGCGGTCGGCCGCGGTGCCTGCCGGAACCGACCAGGCGGCTTCGGCGGCCGCCGCGATGCGGGGGAACGCGAGCGCGTCGATGTCGTCGAGGTCGCGGACGGTCTCGGTCCACAGCGGCGCCTCGACACCGAGGATGTCGTCCTCTGCGATGCCGGGAACGATCTCGCGCGGCTCCCAGGAGTAGGAGCGCTGGAGACTCGTCGGACCGTTCGCCCAGGTGAGCCCGAGAGGAGCGTCGGCAGCCGGCTTCATGTCGAGGTACACGGCGTCGGCGGGGGAGAGGATGACGCGCCCGCCGCGTGCCACGAAGGCTCGCGCACGTTCGTCGGCACCGTCGGTCGGCGAGACGAGGCCCCAGTACTGGCCGATCGTCCCGGGCGCGAGATCCGCGGCGACGCCGGCCTCGTGCCAGGCGATCGGCGTCTTGCCGAGGTCGGCGATGACCTGCGAGGTGCGGGCGACGAAGGCCGAGAAGTCCTCCGCCGGGGTGCCGTGCGCCTCGTCGCCGCCGAAGTGCAGGTAGGGGCCGGGGGTCAGCTCCGCCAGCTCCGCCAGGACGTCGTCGACGAACGCATCGGTCTCCGGGGCGCCGATGCGCAGCGACGAGAAGCCGACGCCCATGCCCGTGTACGCCTCGCCGGCGACGGGAGTGGGGCCGCCCGCGGCATCCCACCCGTCCAGCGCCGGTGGCGCGGCGACCTCGGGGTAGGCGAGCCCGACGGCGTGGGTGTGGCCGGGCATGTCGAACTCGGGCACGACCGTGATGTGGTTCGCCGCGGCGTGGGCGATGATCGCGCGATAGTCGTCGGCCGTGAAGAAGCCGCCGGCACCGCCGCCCACCGCGCTCGCCGCCGCCCGGGCGGTGAGCTCCGGCCGGCGGGTCAGCGCGAGCCGCCATCCCTGGTCGTCGCTCAGGTGCAGGTGCAGGACGTTGAACTTCAGGCTCGCCGCCCGCTCGAGGTAGGCGGTGACGGTCGCGACGTCGTGGAAGTGGCGCGCGACATCGAGCATGACGCCGCGGTACGCGAAGCGGGGGGCGTCGGCGATGTCGACCCCCGGAATCACCCAGCCGTCGGGCGAGCCGGTGATGAGCTGGCCCAGGGTCTGCACGCCGTAGAACAGTCCGGCCGCGTCGGCGCCGCGGACGGTGACGCGGTTCTCCGCGACCGTCAGCCGGTAAGACTCGGGCGAGCCGTCGCCGTCGACGGTGAGATCGATGACGGCGCGACCGGGTTCTGCGGTGCCGGGGGACGCGGTGCCGGGGGACGCGGAACCGGCGAGGTGGAGGCCGGTCCGGGTCAGGACGAGCCGGTGCAGGACGCCCGCGGCATCCGGGTCTCCCGTCACCGCGACGGTGTCCGACAGGGCGAACGTCACCCCCTTCGCGGGCGTGACCGAGGAGGGCAACGGGACCAGCGGCAGCGACGTCATCGCGCCCCTATCTGTAAGGGTGCCTAACAAACTTTCGAGCCAGCGTACCAGCGCGGCATCCGTTATGCTCGACGCGTCGCGACTGGCGTTGAGGTGGGCCACCACCGGGGAGCGACCGACACGGCATTCGACCGCACGCCTGGGCCGATGCGGAACTTCTCTGCTCGTGAAATCCGTCCCGAAAGCCGTCGTCTGGAGATCGTCATGACCGATTCGTACTTCAACGCCCCGCTCGCCGAGGTCGACCCCGAGATCGCGCAGGTCCTCGAGCGTGAGCTCGACCGCCAGCGCGGCTACCTCGAGATGATCGCATCCGAGAACTTCGTGCCCGTCTCGGTGCTGCAGTCGCAGGGGTCGGTGCTCACCAACAAGTACGCCGAGGGCTACCCGGGTCGCCGCTACTACGGCGGCTGCGAAGAAGTCGACGTCGCCGAGGAGCTCGCGATCGAGCGGGCCAAGTCGCTCTTCGGCGCCGAGTTCGCCAACGTCCAGCCGCACTCGGGAGCGACGGCGAACGCCGCCGTCCTGCACGCGATCGCCCGCCCCGGCGACACGCTCCTCGGCCTCTCGCTCGACCACGGCGGCCACCTCACGCACGGCATGAAGATCAACTTCTCGGGTCGGCTGTACGACATCGTCGCCTACGGCGTGAACCCCGAGACCTCGCTGATCGACATGGACGAGGTCCGCCGCCTCGCGATCGAGCACAAGCCGAAGGTGATCATCGCCGGCTGGTCGGCCTACCCCCGTCAGCTCGACTTCGCCGCGTTCCGCGCGATCGCCGACGAGGTCGGCGCGTACCTCTGGGTCGACATGGCTCACTTCGCCGGTCTCGTGGCCGCGGGCGTGCACCCCTCGCCGGTGCCGCACGCCCACGTCGTCTCGTCGACGGTACACAAGACGATCGGCGGCCCGCGCTCGGGCATCATCCTCACCAACGACGCCGACCTCGCCAAGAAGATCAACACCGCCGTCTTCCCGGGCCAGCAGGGCGGTCCGCTCATGCACGTCATCGCAGCGAAGGCGACGGCCTTCAAGCTCGCCGCGACGCCGGAGTTCAAGGAGCGCCAGGAGCGCACCGTGCGCGGCGCCGCGATCATCGCCGAGCGCCTCACGCAGCAGGATGTCGCCGACGCGGGCATCGCCGTACGGTCGGGCGGCACCGACGTGCACCTCGTGCTCGTCGACCTGCGCGACGCCGCGATCGACGGCAAGCAGGCCGAAGACCTGCTGCACGAGATCCACATCACCGTGAACCGCAACGCGGTGCCCAACGACCCGCGCCCGCCGATGGTCACCTCGGGCCTGCGCATCGGCACGCCCGCGCTCGCGACGCGCGGCTTCGGCGACGCCGAGTTCACCGAGGTCGCCGACATCATCGCGCTCGCGCTGCAGCCCGGCGCCGACCTCGAGGCGCTGCGCGCCCGCGTCGCGACCCTCGCCGACGCCTTCCCCCTCTACCCCGCGCTGCAGCAGTAACCCGCCGGCCGGTCGCCGGCCGGTCGCCGAGAACGCACCCTCCCCGCGAGAACGCACCCCGCACGGTACGTTCTCGCCCGGACGGTATGTTCTCGGCGACCGGGACCGGCGACCGCGACCGGGCGACCGCGACCCTTCGAACGGAGAACGACATGACCGCGCAGAAGCTCGACGGGCGGGCCACCGCCGCTGCCATCAAGACCGAACTGGCCGACCGCGTCGCCGCGCTGAAGGCCCGTGGAGTAACCCCGGGCATCGCGACGGTGCTCGTCGGGGCCGACCCGGCATCCCAGCTGTACGTGGGGATGAAGCACCGCGAGTCCGAGGCGATCGGCATGAACTCGATCCAGATCGAGCTGCCCGCCGAATCGACGCAGGCCGAGGTCGAAGAGGTCATCGACCGCCTCAACGCCGACCCGACGTGCCACGGCTACATCGTCCAGCTGCCGCTGCCCAAGCACCTCGACACCGACCGCATCCTCGAGCGCATCGATCCGGCGAAGGATGCCGACGGCCTGCACCCCGTCAACCTCGGCCGTCTCGTGCTCAATGTCAACGACCCCATCACGACCCCGCTGCCGTGCACGCCGCGCGCCGTCATCGAGCTGCTGCAGCGGGGCGGCTACGACCTCGCCGGCAAGAACGTGGTCGTGGTCGGCCGCGGCGTGACGATCGGCCGGTCCATCGGCCTGCTGCTGACCCGCCGCGAGATCAACGCCACGGTGACCCTCACCCACACCGGAACCACCGACCTCGGCGCGCACCTGCGCGAGGCCGACGTCATCGTGGGCGCCGCGGGTGTGAAGCACCTCGTCACCGCCGCGGATGTGAAGCCCGGCGCCGCCGTCCTCGACGTGGGCGTGACCCGCGAGAACGACCCCGAGACCGGCAAGTCGAAGGTCTACGGAGACATCGCGCCGGATGTCGCCGAGGTCGCCGGCTTCCTCTCGCCCAACCCCGGCGGCGTCGGCCCGATGACCGTCGCCCTGCTGATGACCAACGTCGTCGAGGCCGCCGAGCGCGCGACCGCCTGAACCCCCCGCTTCCCGCGTCGACTCGCCAGAAAGTGCGGATGCCGGCCCGCCCGGATCCGCGTTCTCTGGCGAGTCGACGGGAGCTCAGAGGAGGAAGCGGGACAGGAAGGCGCGCGTGCGCGGTTCGCGCGGGGCGGCGAACACCTCGGACGGCGCGCCCTCCTCGACGATGACGCCCTGGTCGAGGAAGACGACGCGGTCGGCGACATCCCGCGCGAACGCCATCTCGTGCGTCGCCATGAGGATCGTCGAGCCCGCCACCGCGAGGTCGCGGACGAGCTCGAGCACCTCGCCGACGAGCTCGGGGTCGAGCGCCGAGGTGATCTCGTCGAGCAGCAGCACCTCGGGATCCGTCGCGATCGCGCGGATGATCGCCGCCCGCTGCTGCTGTCCGCCCGAGAGCCGGTCGGGGTGCTCACCGCCCTTGTCGGCCAGCCCGATGCGCGCGAGCAGCTCACGCGCACGAGCCTCGGCCTCGCGCCGGGGCACGCGGTGCACGACACGCGAGGCGAGGGTCACGTTGTCGAGCACCGACAGGTGGGGGAAGAGGTTGTAGCTCTGGAACACCGCTCCCAGCCGCGCGCGCACCGCGTTCGCGTCGACGCGGGGGTCGGAGATGTCCGCGCCGGCGAGCAGGATCTGCCCGTCGTCGATCGGCTCGAGCAGCCCGAGGCAGCGCAGCAGCGTCGACTTGCCCGAACCGCTCGCGCCGATGAGGGCGACGACCTCGTTCCGGGCGAGAGACACGTCGACGCCGCGCAGCACCTCTTTGTCGCCGAACGACTTGCGGATGCCGCGGGCGTGCAGCACATCGGCGACGCTGCCGGGCTCGGTGGCGGGTCCGTTCTGCATCACAGGATCGATCCCGTCTGCTCGCGGCGTCGGAGCCTCGCGGTGTACCAGTCCGTCAGCCGGATCGTCGGGATCGCGAGCAGCACGAACAGCACGCCGGCCACGACGTAGGGCGTGAAGTTGTAGGTCGTCGCGACCACGCCCCGCGCCTCGGCGATCGCGTCGAACGCCGCGAGGATCGAGATCAGCCCGACATCCTTCTGCATGGAGATGAAGTCGTTCATCAGCGGCGGCGTCATCTTGCGCAGCGCCTGCGGCAGCACGACCCGCACGAGGGTCTGCGGGTAGCTGAGTCCGAGCGCGCGGGCGGCGAGACGCTGCGACGGATGCACCGACTCGATGCCCGCCCGCACGACCTCCGCGACATAGGCGGAGTACGTCAGCGTGATGGCGAGCACTCCCAGAAGCACCGGGTCGATCCGGGTGTTCAGGATCGTCGGCAGCCCGAATCCGATCAGATACAGCACGATGACGAAGGGCAGGCCGCGGAAGAGGTCGGTGTAGGCCGCAGCGATGAGGCGGAGCGGGAAGAACACCGGTCCGCGCAGGGTCCGCAGCAGCGCCAGGACCAGCGCCACCGCGGCGACCGTGAAGACCGAGATCGCGAGCACCTGCAGATTGACGAGGAAGCCTCGCCACACCTCGGGGAGCGCCTGCAGCGCGACGGCGGGGTCGAAGAAGCTCCGCTGGACGGTCGCCCATCCCTCCGTGTTGATCACGGTCACCCAGACGACGGCGGCGAAGGCGAGTGTCGAGGCGACGGCGATCAGCACCGACCGGCGCTCGCGGCCGCGCCGGTACGCTCGGCGCTCGAGTTCGAGCGCGCTCGGGACGGAGGTGGTCACGGATAGACGCTAGCGCGCCCTCACTGGAGGAGCGTCACGCCCTCCGTGAGGCCCGACAGCCACTTCTGCTCGAGCTCGGCGAGCGTGCCGTCCTCGCGCAGCTCGTCGACGGCGGCCGTCACAGCCGGGGTGAGCGGCGAGTCCTTCGCGAGCAGCAGGCCCCATTCGTCCTCGATCCCGGCCTTCGGCAGCTCGCCGACGAAGAACGAGTTCTCGATGTAGAAGTTGACCGCGAGGTAGGCAGTGGGAGTGTCGAGCACGATCGCGTCGATCTGTCCCGCGCCGAGGGCGGCCACGGCATCCTCGTTCGAGTTGTACAGGCGAGCCTCGGCGTCGGGCGCGACCTCTGCGAGGGTCTGCGCGCTCGTGGAGTTGGCCATCGCGCCGATCGTCAGGTCGGTCAGCCCTGCGATGTCGGAGACGCCGTCGGCCGCGCCGCCGGAGATCGCGACGATCGACTGGCTCGCGGAGTAGTAGGGCGAGGAGAAGTCGACGCCCTGCTTGCGCTCGTCGGTGATCGTGTACTGCTGGACGTTGATGTCGAAGCTCTTCGGGCCCGGCGCGATCGCGGCCTCGAAGCTCGTACGCACCCACACGACGTCCTCCGGAGCGAACCCGAGCTTGTCGGCGACGGCGTAGGCGACGGCGGCCTCGAACCCCTCGCCCGACTCCGGGTCGTCGTCGACGAAGTACGGCTCGTAGGCCGTCTCGCCCGTGGCGAAGGTGAGCTTGCCGGGGGTGACGTAGTCCTCGGCGGCGGGTCCCGACGCGGCATCGCCCGAGGCGGCGGGCGCGGGCGAGGACGAGCAGCCGGCGAGGACGATCGCGAGAGCGGCGACGCCGATCGAGGCGGCACGGACGAGAGAGCGGGACATCGGGGAACCTCCGGGTGCGGATGCCGCGCATCGGCGTGCTGTCACCGGCGGCTGCATCCATTCTCACCCGGCCCGGATGCCGCGGCGCGCGCGGGTCGTCGTGTTACGCGGCCTCCCTGCAGGCCCGGTGGCCGGCCCGAACCCTTCGAAGTCCCAGTTGGGCCGGGTGAGCGCGGCTCAAACCCGGCCCAAGTGGGACCTCGCAGGGGCTGGACCCGCGGGGCGGGGTCGGGCAGGATCGGCGGCGTGCGAGACGACGGCGGCGGGGGAGGATGCGAGGCAGCGGGGGCGATCGCGGCGCAGCGGCTGCGCTCGCACCTGCTGAGCGAACCCGCGCCGTCGCTCGGCGAGGCCGCGGCGCACATGCTCGCGGTGCAGGCGCAGGAGTTCTGGTCGGGTCGTTGGGCGCTCGCCGTCCGCACCGTCGGTGACCCTGCGCTTCGCGCGGTGGATGCCGCCTTCGAGAACGGCACGCTCGTGCGCTCGTGGACCCAGCGCGGCACCCTGCACATCGTGCGCTCGGTCGACCTCGCCGGCATGCTCGCGGTGACCGCCGACCGGCAGCAGCGCGCGGCGGCCGGCATCCTGCGCGGACTCGCGATCGACGAGGCGGTGCTGGCGACGGCCGAGCGCGCCGCCCGGTACGCGCTGCGCGGCGGGAACCGGCTCACGCGTGACGAGTTCGCCGACCTGCTGCGCGGCGCCGGCATCGAGACCGAACGCTCGCGCGGCAACCACATCCTGTCGGCGCTCGCCGTCCGCGGCGTGCTCGCGTTCGGTCCGGTGGTGCCGCGCGAGGGCGGTCCGACGCGCGACCAGTACCTCGTGGCGGTGGACGAGCTGCCGTCGGCCCGGGTGCCCGATGATCCGCTGGCCGAGATGTTCGCCGGCTACATCCGTTCGCACGGACCGGCGCGCGTCGAGGACTTCCGCTGGTGGGCGGGTCTGCCGATCGGGATGTCGCGACGCGCGGCCGCGGCGGCTGCCGACCGGGTCGTCGAGATCGAGGCCGGAGTTTTCGCCGCGACCACCGCTGAGCCCGCGGTGCCGGCATCCGATCCCGGGGCGGGCCCGGAGAGCGACGGCGGGGATGTCGTCGCCCTCCCCGCCTTCGACGAGTACTACCTGTCGTATGCCGACCGCACGACCGTCTGCGCCCCCGACCTCGCGGCTCGGATCGGCCCGACCCCGAACGGTCAGGTCGCACCGATCCTGGTCTCCGGCGGGCGGGTCATCGGCACCTGGCGCCACTCCGTCGCCGCGGGGCGCCACCACCTGCCAGCGGAGCCCGTGCTCGTGACAGATGCGTCGGTCGCGGCATCCGCCATCGAGGCGTCGCTGACCCGGATCTCGCGCTTCCTCGGCGGCTGAGCCCTGGACCGCCTCGCACTAACTCCTCAAACTCGCCGCGGCCACCCGTACGAACCCGCGCGACCTCGTGTGCCCGG
Source organism: Microbacterium sp. Yaish 1 (assembly GCF_002245215.1). Lineage (GTDB taxonomy): Bacteria > Actinomycetota > Actinomycetes > Actinomycetales > Microbacteriaceae > Microbacterium. The sequence goes on along the minus strand of NZ_NPMR01000001.1, from coordinate 637,483 downwards.
CTTGCCGACGGCGTGAATCTGAGGAGTTGTGGCGCCGGCCGCGGGTCAGCCGGCGGCGTGGCGGTCGAGGAACGCGTAGACCTCGCCGTCGTCGACGCCGGGGAAGTTGCCGCGCGGCAGCGGCGAGAACATCTGCATGTGCACGCGGGCGCTCGGCCAGGCCTTGCCCTCCCATCGCGACGTGAGGTCGGGGTCGGGGCGCCGGCAGCACGATTCGTCGGGGCACGTGGATGTCGCCCGCTTCTGCGTCTCGCGGCCGCGGAACCAGCGGGCGTCGTCGAACGGCACCCCGACGGTGATCGAGAACTCGCCCTCGGCGGTGGTCCCGGTCTGGCTCGAGCACCAGAAGGTGCCGCCCGGGGTGTCGGTGTACTGGTAGTGCTCGACCGTGCGGTTCTGCTCCTCGAACGCCGACCGGGCCGAGAACCTGCGGCACACGACCTGGCCCTCGACGCTGCCGGTGACGTCCATCGGCAGCGGCAGGCCATCGTTCTCGTAGACCCGCGTGATGGCCCCCGCGCCATCCACGCGCAGGAAGTGCAGCGGGATGCCGAGATGCCGGGTCATCAGGTTCGTCATCCGCATCCCGGCTGCCTCGTGCGTCACCCCGAAGGCGTCGCGGAAGTCCTCGACCGCGAGGTTGCGGTCCTTCTTCGCCTGGGACAGGAACGCGACCGAGGCCGTCTCGGGCATGAGGCAGCACGCGGCGTAGTAGTTGATCTCGAGGCGCTGCTGCAGGAAGTCGGCGTAGTCGCTCGGGGGAGTGTGGCCGAGCAAGCGGTGCGCCATCGCCTGCAGCGCCATCGACCGCAGGCCGTGTCCGCCCGGGATCGACGCCGGCGGAAGGTAGATGCGCCCGTTCTCGAGGTCGGTGACCGAGCGGGCGGAGTGCGGGAGGTCGGCGACGTACAGCAGCTCGAACCCCAGCTGCTCGGCCATGATGCTCACGGTGCGATGAGTCAGCGCACCCGAGGTGTGCCCGGCCGCCTTCAGCTGCTTCTCGGCGAGGCGCTCGATGTCGGGCAGGTAGTTCGCGACCTCCCGCATCCGCAGGCGCAGCTCCGTGTTCGCCCGTCGCGCTTCCTCCGGGGTCGCGATCGCCTCGCGTTCGCGGCGCTGAAGTTCGCGGTGCAATCCGAGGATCGACTCGAGCGTTTCGTCGCTCATCGTCTTGCCCGCGCGCACCGGTGCGATGCCGAGTCGCCGGAAGACGGAACTGGCCTGCGCCCGCTCGAGCTCCAGCTCGAGGGCGGCTCGCCGGTTCGGCGGTTCGGGCGAGAGGAGGTCGGTCACGTCGGTGCCGGTCGCCGAGGCGATCGCCTGCAGCAGCGACAGCTTCGGCTCGCGACGACCGTTCTCGATCAGGCTCAGCTGGCTGCCGGCGACGCCGACCTGAGCGCCGAGCTCGTCGAGTGTCAGCCCGCGGGCGACGCGGTGGTGACGGATGCGGTGCCCGAGGGTCGCGAGTTCGATTCCGGATGCGGCCATTCCTTGATCATAGGGAAAGAATCAGGTTTCTTGAAAGCATAGAGCGTCGCAAGACGGGGTATTCGTGCGTTGGAATCGTCAGGTATCACCGATCTCGCCGCCGACGTAGGAGACCGACATGGCCATCGCCGACCTCTTCACCCGCCCCGCCGTCACCGGCACATCCGCCGCGGGCACCGCCGCGCCCCGCCGCGCCCGGCCCGACCTCGGCGCCCGGCCGTCGGCGGCATCCGGTCCGCTCGCCGACCTCGTCGCGTGGGTCGACGAGATCGCCGCGCTCACGCAGCCCGATCGGGTCCACTGGGTCGACGGCTCGGCGGCCGAGAACGATGCCCTGCTGCGCGAGATGGTCGACGAGGGCAAGCTCATCAAGCTCAACCCCGAGTGGCGGCCCGGCTCGTACCTCGCCCGCTCGCACCCGAGCGACGTCGCCCGCACCGAGGCGCGGACCTTCATCGCGTCAGAGCGCGAGGAGGATGCGGGCCCCACCAACAACTGGGTCGCACCCGACGACATCCGGGCGACCATCACACCCCTGTTCGCCGGGTCGATGCGCGGGCGCACCATGTACGTCGTGCCGTTCTCGATGGGAGCGGTCGGCGGCCCGCTCTCGCACATCGGCGTGCAGGTCACCGACAGCGCCTACGCGGTGGCATCCATCGGCATCATGACCCGCGTCGGTGCAGCTGTGCTCGAGGAGATCGCCGGCGGCAAGCCCTGGGTCAAGACCGTCCACTCGGTCGGCGCGCCGCTGGCGCCCGGCGAGGCGGATGTCGCGTGGCCGTGCAACGACGAGAAGTACATCGTCCACTTCCCCGACACCCTCGAGGTGTGGTCGTTCGGGTCGGGCTACGGCGGCAACGCCATCCTGGCCAAGAAGTGCTTCGCGCTGCGCATCGCGTCGGTGATCGGCCGCGACGAGGGCTGGCTCGCCGAGCACATGCTGCTCATCCGGGTCATCAACCCGGCCGGCAAGGCCTACCACGTGGCCGCGGCGTTCCCCTCGGCCTGCGGCAAGACGAACCTCGCGATGCTGCGTCCCACGATCCCCGGATGGCGGGTCGAGACGCTCGGCGACGACATCGCCTGGCTGCGTCCGGGATCCGACGGCCGGCTGTGGGCGATCAACCCCGAGGCGGGCTTCTTCGGCGTCGCCCCGGGCACCGGCGAATCGACGAACGTCACGGCGGTCGAGACGCTGTGGGGCAACACGATCTTCACGAACGTCGCGCTGCGTCCCGACGGCGACGTCTGGTGGGAGGGACTCACCGACGAGGCGCCCGCCGAGCTCATCGACTGGGAGGGCAAGCCCTGGACCCCCGATTCGGGTCGGCCCGCCGCGCACCCCAACTCGCGCTTCACCGTCAGTGCCGCCCAGTGCCCGCAGATCGCGTCGGATTGGGATGCCGCCGAGGGCGTGCCGCTCGACGCCATCCTCTTCGGCGGACGCCGGGCGACGAACGTCCCGCTCGTCGTCGAGGCGACCGACTGGACGCACGGCGTCTTCATGGGCTCGACCATCTCGTCGGAGCGCACGGCGGCGGCGGAGGGGACGCTCGGCGAGCTGCGCCGCGACCCCTTCGCGATGCTGCCGTTCTGCGGCTACAACATGGGCGACTACTTCGCGCACTGGCTCAAGGTCGGGCAGAAGCTGCGCTTCGACCGGGCTCCGCGGGTCTTCCAGGTGAACTGGTTCCGCAAGGGGGCCGACGGGCGGTTCCTGTGGCCCGGGTTCGGCGACAATTCGCGGGTGATCGACTGGATCGTCCGGCGCCTCAACGGCGAGGTCGGCGCGGTCGACAGCCCGATCGGGCGGCTGCCGCACACTGAGGATCTCAACCTCGACGGCATCGAGGTGCCGCAGCGCGATCTCGATGAGCTCTTCGCGGTCGACACGGAGTCGTGGCTGCGCGAGGCCGACCTCACCGAGGAGTTCTACGACACCTTCGGCGACCGGCTGCCCGCGGCCCTGCGCGCCGAGCTCGAGGCCCTCCGCTACCGCCTCGGCCATCGCGCCTGACCCCGGCCGCGGCGCCCGCGCCACGAGAACATACCGTCTCCGCGAGAACGCACCGTACAGGGTGCGCGTTCGCGGCGACGGTGCGTTCTCGCGGGCGAGCGGGCTCGCGGGGCGAGCGCGTCAGACCAGCAGCTGGTGCTTCGCGAGGTCGCGGTACAGGGGGACCGTGGCGACGAGCTCGGAGTGCGTGCCCTGGCCGACGACCCGGCCGTGGTCGAGCACCACGATGACGTCGCTGTCGACGACCGTCGAGAGGCGGTGGGCGATGACCACGAGAGTGCGGCCGGTCGCGACGGCGTCGATCGCCTCGCGCATCCGCTGCTCGTTGAGTCCGTCGAGCGATGACGTGGACTCGTCGAGCAGCAGGATCGGGGGAGCGGCCAGCAGCGCGCGGGCGATCGCGAGGCGCTGACGCTCGCCGCCCGAGAGCATGACGCCCGCTTCGCCGACCGGCGCCTGAAGACCCAGGTCGCTGCGCTCGAGCACGTCGCCGAGGTTGACGGCGCGCAGCACGCGCTCGCACTCGGCGTCGGTGGCCTCGGGCGAGGCGAGGCGCAGGTTGTCGGCGATCGTGCCGGCGAGGGTGGGGGCGTCCTGCTCGACGTAGCCGAGCTGCGCGCGCAGCTCGGCGCGGGGGAGGGACCGGATGTCGTCACCCCCGACGAGCACCGCTCCGCCGGTGACGTCGTAGAACCGCTCGATCAGGGCGAGGGTCGTCGACTTGCCCGCACCCGAGGGGCCGACGAGGGCCACGCGCGCGCCGCGGGGAACGCGGAAGCTCACGCCCCGGAGCACGTCGCCCTCGGCAGCGGCGGCCTCCCCGGCTGCCGCGGCGGCGGCCACGGACGCAGCACCCGCATCGCTCTCCGGAGCACCGGCTCCCTCGGCGACCGCGGCCACCGCCGAGGTGTCGACGCGTGCGTCCGCGAGGGTGCGCAACGCTTCGTCGGATGCCGAGCGCCGAGCGGCGACGACGGCCTCCGGATAACGGAAGTGGACGTCGCGGAACTCGATCGCCACGTCGCTGTCACCCGAGACGGCGACGCCGGCAGCGGCATCCGCATCCGCATCCGTCGAGTCCTCCGTGGGCAGGTCGAGAACCTCCTGGATGCGGCCGAGCGCGCCGAGCGCCTGGTTGACCGACGTGATCGCCCCGAGGAACGACGCGAGCGGCTGCACCAGGAAGAACAGGAACATCACGAACGTCACGAGGCTCGCGATCGAGATGGCTCCCGATGCCACCCGGTATCCGCCGACGCCGAGCACGACGAGCAGCGACAGCTGGAGCGCGACGCCGGCAACCGGCACGACGAGGGCGGACGCCTTCGCGACGCGCACTCCGGCGTCGTACGCCTGGCGTGCGGCTCCCGTGACGGCGGCCTCCTCGCGTTCGGTGGCTCCGGCGGCGCGAATGGTGCGGATCGACCCGATCGCCCGCTCGACGCCCGACGCCAGCTCTCCGACCCGCTCCTGCTGCTCGCGCGTGGCGCGACGGATGCGCGTGCTGAGACCCACCACGACGGCGACCGACGCTCCGATCACGATGACGATGAGCAGCAGCAGCAACGGGTCGATGAAGAGCATCGCGACGATGGCGCCGACGAAGATGAGCGCGTTGCCGACGGAGTCGGCGAGCCCCTGGGTGAGCACGGCGTAGAGCAGGGTCGTGTCGGTGCCCACCCGCGAGACCAGGTCGCCGGTCCGCCGCGCGTCGAACTCGGAGATCGGCAGCCGGAGCAGGCGCGCGATGAGCCGGCGGCGGCTCGAGAACACGACCGCCGTGCCGGTGCGCTGGAGCAGATAGTGCTGGAAAGCGCCGATGGCCGACGAGACGACGACGAGGATGACCAGCGCCCAGACGAGGATGCCGAGTGTGTCGCCCGTCTGCACGCGCTCGATGACCTGCCCGACGACGAGGGGCTGCCCGAGCGTGGCGACCGCTTCGACGATGCTGAGCACCGCGACGGCCACGAGCACGCCCTTGTGCTCGAAGAGGTAGGGGAGCAGCTGCGAGAGGCGGGCGCGGGGGCCTTCGTCGGTGCGGCGGCGTCCGCCGCGCATGCGGCTGCGGGTGTCGGACATGCGGTCCCCTCGGTTCGGCGAAGCTCTCTCCTTCGACCGTACTTCGTCCGCACAGTGCGGTGGGTGCGGTGGGTGCGGGGGAGGCCGGCCGGCGGCCCCGGCCGTCAGCGCTCGACGAGCACGCCGTCGGCGTCGGCCCAGACGTGTCGCCCGGGCGTGAAGACGACGCCCCCGACCGTGACGGGGACGTCGACCTCGCCCACACCGTCCTTGGCGCTCTTGCGGGGGTTCGAGCCGAGGGCCTTGACCCCGAGGGGGAGAGCGGCGATCGCCGCCCGGTCGCGGATCGCCCCGTTCACGATGACGCCCGCCCACCCGTTCTCGACCGCCGAGGCGGCGATCAGGTCACCCACGAGCGCCGACTCGAGCGACCCGCCGCCGTCGACGACGAGCACCGCCCCGGCGCCCGGGGTCGCCAGCACGCGCTTGACGAGCGCGTTGTCGCGATGGCAGCGGATCGTGCGGACGGGGCCGTCGAATGCCGTTCGACCACCGAGGTCGAGCAGCGGCAGGGCAAGAGAGTCCAACTCCTCGCCGCGTTCGTCGTAGAGATCGGCGGTCGCGGTCGTCATGTCGACAGACTAGCGACGCAGCTCAGGCGCCGGTCGCGACCGGCCGATCGGGATGCTGCGACCACTGGCTCCACGAGCCGGGGTAGAGCACCGGCTGATATCCCGCGAGGCTGAGGGCGATGGCCTCGTGCGCGGCGCTGACGCCCGAACCGCAGTAGACGCCGACCGTCGCGCCCGGTTCCGCGCCGAGCGCCGCGAAACGTTCGCGCAGTTCGTCCGGGCTCCGGAACCGCCCCGACTCGTCGTTGTTCTGCGTCGTCGGCGCGGACACCGCGCCCGGGATGTGCCCGGCGCGCGGGTCCATCGGCTCGACCTCGCCCCGGAACCGTTCGCCGGCGCGGGCGTCGAGCAGCAGTCCGGTGCGGGCATGGTCGAGGACGTCGTCGATCCCGAGCACGGGCAACGTGCCGGGCGAGACGACCGCGGTGCCCGGACGCACGGCCGGCGCGTCGCCCTCCTCGAGGTCGAATCCCGCATCGGTCCAGGCGGCCAGGGCGCCGTCGAGCACACGGACGTCGGCGATGCCGGCATCCCGCAGCACCCACCAGGCGCGGCCGCTCGCGAGGTTGGCGACGTCGTCGTAGACGACGACGGTGTCGCCCTCGTCGATGCCCCAGTCGCGCACGGCCGCTTGCAGCGTCTCGCGCGAGGGCAGCGGATGCCGGCCCTCCGCCGGCTCGCCGTGCTCGGCGAGCTGGGTGTCGAGGTCGGCGTAGCGCGCGCCGGGGATGTGGCCCGCACGGAACGCGGGGCGTCCGTCGGGGCGGTCGAGCCACCACCTGACGTCGAGCACCCGCACGGGGCCGCCGTCGGGGTAGCGGCCTGCCACGATGGCGGTTCGGAGGTCAGCGGCAGTGGTGAGGATGCGGTCCATGCGTGCGATTCTCGCGCACCGCGGCCTCGGTCGTCGTCGGACGTCGTCGCTAGTGTTGTCGCGTGCCAGAATCCGTCATCTCCGCCCGTGGGCTGCGCAAGACCTACGCCGTGAAGGGCAAGCCCGATTTCGTCGCCGTCGACGACCTGTCGTTCGAGGTGGCGCCGGGCGAGTCTTTCGGGCTGCTCGGCCCGAACGGCGCCGGCAAGTCCACGACGATGAAGATGATCGGTGCGGTGTCCACCCGCAGCGGCGGCGACCTGCAGATCCTCGGGCTCGATCCCGATCGCTACGGCCCCGAGATCCGGTCCCGGCTCGGGGTGGTGCCCCAGCAGGACAACCTCGACGGCGAGCTGAACGCCCGCGAGAACCTCTACATCTACGGGCGCTACTTCGGTCTGCCGGGCAAGGTCTGCCACGAGAAGGCCGACGAGCTGCTCGCGTTCGCGCAGCTGGAAGACAAGGCGAAGAACAAGGTCGATCAGCTGTCCGGCGGCATGAAGCGGCGCCTCACGATCGCGCGCGGCCTCATCAACGACCCGCGCATCCTGCTGCTCGACGAGCCGACGACGGGCCTCGACCCGCAGGCCCGCCACGTGCTGTGGGACCGGCTGTTCCGGCTGAAGGAGCGCGGCACGACGCTCGTGCTCACGACCCACTACATGGACGAGGCCGAGCAGCTGTGCGACCGGCTCATCGTCGTCGACAAGGGGCGGATCATGGCCGAGGGCACCCCGGCCTCCCTCATCCGCGAGCACTCGAGTCGCGAAGTGCTCGAGGTGCGCTTCGGCTCCGACCGCAACGAGTCCGCGGCCGCGCAGCTACGGGGCATCGGCGATCGCATCGAGGTGCTGCCCGACCGCATCCTCGTCTACGCGCACGACGGTGAGGCGGCCCTCGAGCGCGTGTCCGCGGCGGGTCTCACGCCGCTCACGAGCCTCGTGCGCCGCTCGAGCCTCGAAGACGTCTTCCTGCGCCTGACCGGACGGTCGCTGATCGAATGAGCACCCAGGCCGCACATCCCACGCTCGACGAACTGCGTGCCGAGGCGCTCGCCGGAGGGCGCAAGCCCCGGCGCTACGGCACCTGGTACGTCGCCGAGCACATGATCCGCGCCATGCGCGCCTACGGCTGGACGATCGTCGTCGGCGCCGTCGGGCAGCCGATCATGTATCTGCTCGGGCTCGCGGTGGGCCTCGCGGCCCTCATCACCGCGCCGATCTCCGCTCACGGGCAGGAGGTCGGGTATCTGCCGTTCGTCGCGCCGGCGCTGCTCGTCACCGCCGCGATCGCGGTGGCCTCGGAGGAGATGACCTATCCGGTGATGGCGGGCTTCAAGTGGCGCCGCTACTTCTACGGGTTCAATGCGTCGGCACTGTCGAGCCCCCAGATCGCGAACGGAGTCATCATCGGGGCCACGGCGCGGATGATCGTCGCCGTCTCCGCCTACTATCTCTTCATCTGGCTCCTGCCCTTCGGGGCGGTGCCGAATCCCGCCACGGGGTGGCTGTCGATCCTCGCGGGCGTTGCGGCGGGGATCGCCTTCGGCATCCCGCTCATGGCGTACGCCGGGTCGATCCAGGACGACAAGGGGCAGTTCGCTCTCGTGCAGCGGTTCATCTTCATGCCGATGTTCCTCTTCTCGGGCACGTTCTACCCCGTGGAGACCCTGCCGATCGGCCTGCAGTGGATCGCGTGGATCTCGCCCCTGTGGCACGGCGCCGAGCTGGGGCGCGCGGCGACGTACGGGGCCGACATCGGTGCCGGGATGATCGCCGTGCACGTGCTCTACCTGCTCGCACTCGCCGCCGTCGGCTATCTCTGGGGCCGGCGCGTCTTCACCGAGAGGCTCGCGAAATGAGTGCCGCGATCGTGCGAGAGACGTCGCCGACGGGGCGCCGCGGGGGCGTACGCGCACTGTGGGCCGGCAACCCGGGCGCGGTCGTGCAGCGCGGTCTCATCGCGGCCCGCTCGTCGAGCTGGATCGTCGTGCTCTCGGGCTTCTTCGAGCCCGTATTCTACCTCGCGTCTCTCGGCATCGGGCTCGGCGCGCTCATCGGCGAGGTCGAGACTTCGTCGGGAGCCGAGGTCCCGTACGCGGCGTACATCGCTCCCGCGCTCCTCGCGGTCTCGGCGATGAACGGCGCCGTGTACGACTCGACGTGGAACGTCTTCTTCAAGCTCAACTACGGCAAGCTCTACGAGGGGATGCTGTCGACCTCGCTCGGGCCGCTCGACGTCGCCCTCGGCGAGATCCTGTACGCGCTGCTGCGCGGTCTCGTCTACGCCACCGGCTTCATGATCATCATGCAGGTGCTCGGCCTCAACCTCGCGTGGACCGCCGTGCTCGCCCTCCCGGCGGTGCTGCTCATCGCCTTCGGGTTCGCGAGCATCGGGATGGCCGTCACCAGCTACATGAAGACCTTCCAGCACATGGACTGGATCAACTTCGTCCTGCTGCCCATGTTCCTCTTCTCGGCCACCTTCTACCCGATAACGGTCTATCCCGAATGGGTGCAGGTGATCGTGCAGGCGCTGCCGCTGTGGCACGGTGTCGAGCTGATCCGCGGCCTGACGACCGGCATCCTCTCCGCCGGAATGCTGTGGCACGTGCTCTACTTCGTCGTGATGATCGCGCTCGGTCTCGTCTTCACCACGAAGCGGCTGCGCGCCCTGTTCCTCGACTGACGCCTCGGAGAGCGACCCGCGCAGAAACGACGGATGCCGCGAGCCCGAAGGCCCGCGGCATCCGTCCGTTCGGAGCGGAGATCAGCGCGTGGCTGCCGCGTCGCCGATGTTGGTGTCGTACTCGGAGTCCTTGGTCTCCTTCGACAGCCACAGGGCGATGAAGGTGAGCACGGCGGAGGCCGTGAGGTACACGCCGACGAGCCAGGTCGATCCGCCCGCGAGCGCCCACAGGGTCGTCGCGATGCTGGGGGCGACGGCCGCGCCGAGGATCGACGCCACGTTGTACGAGATGGCCGAGCCGGTGTACCGCACGTTGGTCGGGAACAGCTCGGGGAGCAGCGCTCCCATCGGACCGAACGTCGCGCCCATGAGCATGAAGCCGAGCACGAGGAACGCCTGGACGAGCGCGCCGGTGAACTTGGGGTCGAGCTGCGGCGCGAGGAAGACCGCGAACAGCAGACCGAACACGGCGATGACACCGGTGACCCACAGCAGCAGGGTGCGGCGGCCGATCGAGTCGGCGACGGGGCCCGACAGCAGCGTGAAGATGCCGAAGAAGATGACGCCGACGATCTGCATGATGACGAAGTCGGTGAATCCGAACCCGAGGCCCGGGACGTAGGCCGCCGCGTCGAAGGTCGCTCCCGACGCCTCGGCGGTCGCCTGCGCGGCCTCGAGGGTCGGCTTCGTGCCGTACGCGAGGGTGAAGCTCGTCATCAGGTAGAAGAGCACGTAGGTCGCGAGCATGATGAACGTGCCGAGGATCAGCGCGCGCCAGTGTCCGCGGATGACCGACCCGAGCGGGAACTTGCGGATCGCGCCGGTCTTCTCCGCCTTCGCGAACGTCTCGCTCTCGACGAGCTTGAGACGCACCCACAGGCCGACGATGACCATGACCGCCGAGAACAGGAACGGCACACGCCAGCCCCAGGCGAGGAACTCCTCGGAGCGCTGGGCGGGGCCGTCGGGGTGCGGCAGCGCGAAGTAGATCACGAGGAAGACCGAGTTGGCGATGATGAACCCGATCGGGGCGCCCAGCTGGGGGAAGGTTCCGTACCAGGCGCGCTTGCCCTTCGGGGCGTTCTCGGTGGCCACGAGCGCCGCTCCCGACCATTCGCCGCCGAGGGCGAAGCCCTGCGCCAGACGCAGCACGAGAAGCAGCAGGGCCGCCCACCAGCCGATGTCGTTGAAGGTGGGCAGGCATCCGATGAGGATCGTCGCGATGCCCATCGTCAGGAGCGACGCGACGAGGGTCGCCTTGCGGCCGAACTTGTCGCCGAAGTGACCGAAGACGACGGCGCCGACGGGGCGGGCGATCATCGCCGCGCCGAAGACCGCGAACGAGGCCAGGAGCGATGCGGTGTCGTCGTCGCTCGGGAAGAAGAGGATGGGGAAGACCAGGACGGCCGCGGTCGCGTAGACGTAGAAGTCGTAGAACTCGATCGTGGTGCCGACGAGGCTGGCGGTGATGACGCGGGAACGGGGGTTCGCGGGCGCGGCGGGGGCCGCGGTGGCGGATGACATGTGCGGTGTGATGCCTGTCTGGGAGAACGGGTGAGCGCCCTCGTGGGAGCGTGCCGGTGGGCGGACGTCCGAGGCGGGGTGGTGCGGCGGACGTTCGACGCGGGGATCACCGGCGGCGTCGACGGTGTCGGCGACGCACGATCGTCCATTCTACGGCGGATGCCGCGACCCGGCGTCCGAGTCGCGGCATCCGCGTGCGTGGTGGGCCGGGGCCCGCGTCGTCAGCGCCAGAGCACCGCGATCGCGACGTTGGCCACCGTGCCGATTCCGATCAGCCAGAAGATGGCCGCCGGAACCGCCTGGGTGCGCTTCTGGCGGGCCGAGCCGATGCCCAGCAGTGCACCGATCACGAGCAGGATGACGAGCTTGACGGCGATCTTCGTGTAGTTGAACTCGTGGTCGGTGCCCCACGGTGCTGCCAGGGCGAGCCCGGCGACACCGGCGACGAGGAGGCCGTAGCTCATGACGCGGGTGATACGGCGGGCGCCGAGGGCTTCGACGAGCCAGGCGCCGAAGAGCGTGGCGAAACCGATGAGGTGGACGACGAGGACGATTCCGCGGAGCATTTCCATACCCTCAGCCTACCTGAAGGTATGGGGTTCCGACACGGTGTCAGCCGCGAAGCGTACGCAGCGTCAGCGCCGTGCGCAGTGCGGCATCCGCGGCCTCGGCACCCTTGTCCTCCTTCGAGCCGGGCAGACCCGCCCGGTCGATGCCCTGCTGCTCGTCGTCGAGGGTGAGCACGCCGAAACCGACCGGCTTGCCCGTGTCGATCGCGACGCGCGTCAGCCCGTCGGTGGCCGCCGACGACACGAAGTCGAAGTGGGGCGTTCCGCCGCGGATGATGACGCCGAGGGCGACGACGGCATCCGCTCCGGAATCGAGCGCGGCCTTCGCCACCACCGGAAGCTCGAACGATCCCGGCACGCGCACGAGGCGCCAGGCTGCCCCCGACTCCTCGAGCACGCGCTCGGCACCGGCGATGAGGCCGTCGGTGATGACGTCGTGCCACTGGCCGGCGACGACGACGACCTTCAGGTCGCTCGCGTCGATCTGCTGGCGTTCGGGAGCGCCGTGTCCGCTCATGCGATGTTCTCCGAGTTCTGTCGGGGGTCGGTGGTCTCGTCCGCGGTGGCTGCGACGGTGCCGCGGGCGAGCGCCGCGCTCAGCTCGGCGTCGTCGATGATGTGGCCCATGCGGTCGCGCTTGGTGGCGAGGTACTGGTGGTTGTTGGCGCCCACGCCGACGAGCAGAGGAACCTGCTCGGCGATGTCGAGGCCGAGCGCGCGCAGCTGCGACACCTTGTCGGAGTTGTTCGTCAGCAGTCGGATGCTGCCCACGCCGAGGTCCGCGAGGATGCCGGCCGCCGCCGCATAGTCGCGGGCGTCGGCGGGGAGTCCGAGCGCGAGGTTCGCGTCGAGGGTGTCCAGCCCGCGCTCCTGCAGCTGGTAGGCCCGGAGCTTGTTGATGAGGCCGATGCCGCGACCCTCGTGCCCGCGCATGTAGATGACGATCCCGCCGTCGCGGTCGATCGCGTCGAGAGCGGCATCCAGCTGCGGTCCGCACTCGCACTTGAGCGAGCCGAACGCCTCGCCCGTGAGGCACTCCGAGTGAACGCGCACGAGCGGGGCCGCCTCGGTCAGGTCGCCCGAGACGACGGCGATGTGGTCGGTGCCCGTCACGCGGTCCTTGTATGCGAGGAACCGGAACGCACCGTGCGACGTCGGCACCTGCGCCTCGGCCCGCAGGCTCACGCGGCGCCGGTTCGATGCTGCACCGCCGGCCGGGCGCGGGTCGGTCTCGTCGAGGTGTGCGATGAGCTGCTCGATCGTGATGACCGGGATGCCGTCGCGCTCGCCGAGCTCGAGCAGACCCGGCATCCGCATCATCGAGCCGTCGTCGGCCACGATCTCGGCGATCGCGCCGACGGGCTCGAGACCGGCGAGCTGCATGAGCTCGACCGCGGCTTCGGTGTGGCCGCTGCGCTCGCGCACGCCGCCCTCGACGGCGCGCAGGGGGAGGATGTGGCCGGGGCGGATGACGCTGGCCGGCGTCGACGCGGGATCGGCCAGCACCGTGAGGGTGCGGGCCCGGTCGGCGGCGCTGATGCCGGTGGTCACGCCCTCGGCCGCGTCGACCGACACGGTGTAGGCGGTGCCGCGCGCGTCCTCGTTCGTCTCGACCATCGGGGGGAGGTCGAGACGGTCGGCCCACTCGGCGGGCATCGGAGCGCAGATGAAGCCGCTCGAGTGGCGCACCGTCCACGCGATCCACTCGGGCGTGGCGAGGGCGGCCGACAGGATGACGTCGCCTTCGTTCTCGCGGTTCTCATCGTCGGCGACGATGATCGGCTTTCCGGCCCGCAGCGCGTCGAGCGCCTCGGAGAGGGGAGAAAGGCTCATCGGGAGCCTCCTTCGTTCGAAAGGGTGGTGAATGCCAGCAGCCGCTGGACGTGTCGGGCGAGGATGTCGGTCTCGAGGTTGACCGCGTCGCCGGCGATCCGGTCGCCGAGGGTCGTCGCGGCGAGCGTCTCGGGGATGAGGGAGACCTCGAGCCAGGCCTCCGGCGCGATCGCGGCGCTCACGTCGCTGACGGTCAGCGAGACGCCATCGACCGTGATCGAGCCCTTGTCGACGACGAGCGGGGCGAGGTCGGCGGGCACCGAGATGCGCAGGACGCGCCACTGCTCGCCGGGACGCACCTCGAGCACGCGGCCGAGGCCGTCGACATGTCCCTGCACGATGTGCCCGCCCAGGCGGGTGTGCGCCGCGAGCGCGCGTTCGAGGTTCACGGCCCGGCCCGGCTCGATCCCGGCGAGGCTCGACACGTCGAGGGTCTGGCGCATCACGTCCGCCGTGAACCAGTCGTCGCCCTGGTCGACCACCGTGAGGCAGACGCCGCTGACGGCGATGGAGTCGCCGTGGCCGGCATCCGACACCGCCTTCGGCGCACGCACGGTGATCCGCACGCCGTCGCCCGACGGCTCGACGGCGACGACCTCGCCGATCTCTTCGATGATTCCGGTGAACATCAGGCGTCTCCTTCGGAGGGGGATGTCGGGGGCACGGGGGAGGCGACGATCAGCAGGTCGTCGCCGAGGGTCTCGATCGAGCTCACGCGCAGACGTCGCTGGTCGGCGATCGTCTCGATGCCGAGCGAACGCAGCGCCGGGCGGTCGTCGCCGGCGGATCCGGAGCCGATGAGCGTCGGGGCGATGTAGGCCAGGATCTCGTCGGCGAGTCCGGCGCGCACGAAGGCGCTCGCGATGGTCGGGCCGCCCTCGACGAACACACGCTGCACGCCGAGTTCTCGCAGCTCCGCCATCAGTGAGGGCTCGTTTGGGCTCTCGCCGCCCAGGTTCTCGCCGTCGCGGTGCAGGAACGGTCGCGGATGACGGCGAACGAGCGCGTCGTCGGGCACGGCACGCTGGCCGAGGATGACGGGCATCGGCTGCCGGTCGTACAGGGTGCCGTCCGGGCGCCGGGCAGTCAGAGCGGGATCGTCCGAGAAGAGCGTGCCGGTGCCCACGACGATGGCATCGGCCTCGCTGCGCCGGCGGTGGACGTCTGCTCGGGCGGCGGGGCCGGTGATCCACTGGCTCGTGCCGTCGGGGGCCGCGGCGCGACCGTCGAGCGACTGCGCCCACTTCACGGTGACGTGCGGACGACCGAGGCGCTGCACGGTCAGCCAGTCCTGGATGAGGGCTCGGCCCTCGTCGGCGAGCACTCCGCCGACGACGTCGACCCCGGCATCACGCAGGCGCTGCGCCCCGCCGGCCGAGGCGTCGCCCGGGTCGGGCGCCGAGTAGACCACGCGCGCGACGCCGGCCTCGATGAGCGCGAGCGCGCACGGGCCGGTGCGGCCGGTGTGGTTGCAGGGCTCGAGGCTCACGACGGCGGTGGCGCCGCGGGCGGCCCCGGCGGGCAGCTGAGAGAGGGCGTCGACCTCGGCGTGCGGAGTGCCCGCGCCGCGATGCCAGCCCTCCGCGAGCACCGAGCCGTCGGGCGCCAGGAGCACGGCGCCGACCTGGGGGTTCAGCCCGCGCGGACCGTTGCCGGCGAGCTCGAAAGCGCGACGCATCGCGGCGATCTCGCGGTCGGTGGTGCCCGGCATCCTTCGTCCTTCGGTCAGTCTCCGGGGACGCGGGTGGGCGCGCGCAGCGCGAACGCTGCCGTGCTTCCTCTCATCCGGACTAGCGACTTGCGTCGCATCACCGTCGGTCCCGGAATTCCACCGGATCAACCTCTCGGCCCGAGGGCCTCGAGGGTCGCGGACTCTCACCGCCGGTTCGGATTCTCACCGACCCCGGAGCACGTTCAATACTCCGATCGTACTCAACGCGGGGACGCGCGCGGCATTCCCGACTCGCATCGTCATGTGCGGGGCTGGCGGTCTGCCGAGCGGACGCTACTTGAGCAGCCGGGAGAGGCGCCGGTCAGCGAGCAGCTTGCCGCCGGTCTGGCACGTCGGGCAGTACTCGAGGCTGTTGTCGGCGAAGAAGACGCTGCGCACCTCGTCGCCGCAGATCGGGCACGCTTCGCCGCGGCGGCCGTGCACCCGCATCCCGCGGCGCTTCGCGTCCTTCAGATCGGCGGGCGGCTTGCCGGATGCCGCGGCCACGGCTTCGGCGAGCGTCGCGCTGAGGGCTGCGTAGAGGCGGTCGATCTCGGCGTCGTCGAGGTTCGCCGCCAGTGCGTACGGCGACAGCTTCGCGACGTGGAGGATCTCGTCGGAGTAGGCATTGCCGATGCCGGCGACGATCGACTGATCGCGCAGCACGCCCTTGATCTGCGTGCGGCGGCCCGCCAGCAGGCTCGCGAGGGCGTCGCGGTCGAACGAGGGATCCAGCGGGTCGGGACCGAGCCGTGCGATGCCCGGCACCTCGGCCGGATCGCGAACGACGTAGACCGCGAGCGACTTCTTCGTGCCGGCCTCGGTCAGATCGAAACCGGAGTCGTCGTCGAACCCGATGCGCAGCGCGATCGGGGTCTTGCCGGGGCGGATGACGGTCGACGGCAGCACGTCGTACCAGCGCAGCCATCCCGCCTTGGCGAGGTGGAACACGAGGTGCGTGCCGCTGTCGGTGGCGAGGTCGACGAACTTGCCGTGGCGGGCTGCGGCGGTCACGGTCGTGCCCTCGAGGGTCTCGATCGGCGGGTCGTAGGTCTTCAGGGCCGAGATCGCGCTGACCCGGGCCTTGACGATGCGGCGTCCGGCGAGGCGACCGCCGAGGTAGTCGACGAGTCCCTGCACTTCCGGCATCTCGGGCATGGCGTCATCCTGGCACGCACCACCCCCACGGGGCACGGGGTTGCGCGCGGATCGCGGTGTGGTTCAGGGGTGGTTCGGGCCTGGTTCAGGCCCCGTTCAGTCGGCGAGGATCGGCCACGGCTGCGGGGCGCGGTCGTCAGCAGGCAGGATGCCGGCGATCCAGCCGTCGTGGCGACCCCGGACGTCGGAGAGACCCTGGCGCAGCATCCCCTCGTACCGGAAGCCGAGACCGCGCGCGGTCCGCGCTGAGGCGATGTTGCCGGCGATGGCTCGCCACTCGATCCGCGCGAGCGCCAGCGGCTCGGCGAACCCGAAGTCGATGACCGCCCGTGCGGCCTCGCTCAGGTAGCCGTGGCCGCGCGCCGGCGCGCTCATCCAGAACCCGATCTCCGCCGCGCCGCCGGGGCTCGTGCGGTGGAGACCGATCATGCCGATCCAGGCGCCGTCTCGGCGGATGCCCCACGTCAGCTCGGACTGCTCGTCCCACCAGGCCGCGGCCTTCGCGACGAAGTCCTCGGCGTGCGAGCGGTGGTAGGGCGAGGGCAGGGTCGTCCAGCGCGGCACCTCCGGGTCCTGAGCCGCGGTCGTGATCGCATCGACGTCCGCGAGCGTGGGGATCGAGAGCTCGAGCCGCGCAGTACGCAGGGTCACCGGTTCCATCCCCCGACCCTACTGAGGTCTGCCGGGCGGTTCGATCGCGCCCAGCCTTCGTCGCTGTGCCGCGGACAGGCTCAGCCCGGTGCCGCCGTGCCTCGCGGCCCCGGGCCCCGCTCTCAGCCTGTTGGCGGCACGCGTTTCAGCTGTCCCGGGGGACCGAGCTCCGGTCAGCCGACAGCTCGCGCGTCGACGGATGACTCGTCGTTGTGTGCGTGCCAGGCGGCGTCGAGCCGTGCCGTCAACAGGCTGCAGGCGCCACGGGGCGTCTCATCGTGCGACGTGCGGCGCCTGAGCCTGTTGGCGGCACGGAACCAGCGGCTTTCCCACAGGCTTCGGGTGAGCTGAACTGCTCACAATCTCCTCCTACCCCGGCCGTGCGCGGGGTCACGGAAGACACCGTGTCGGCATGGACCCTCACGCCTCGTCAACATGGCTTCCCGCAGAGATCATGGAGTTGCGTTGCTGGTCGACATCCGATCTGCGCGCAGGCGGTCTCCGCAAGCGCGACATCGCGGATGCCGTCGCCGCCGGCCGACTCGTGAGGCCCCGGCGGGGGTCGTACCTCGTCGCGGACGCGCCACCATCCGTCGTCGCCGCGGTCTCGCTCGGCGGTCGTCTCACCTGTGTGAGCCTGTTGCGCCTTCTCGGGGTGTTCGTCCTCGAGCCGGCCGGGCCGCATGTGCAGCTACCGCGGACGGCCTCCCGTGTGCCGACGCGCGAGACCCTCGCGGGGTCGAAGTCGGTGCTGCATTGGACACCTCCCATCGCTCCGCGCCCCAGATGGTTCGCATGCTCGAGCATGATCGACGCGCTGGTGCGTGCGGTGCAGTGCCAGCCGCTCCGAGCTGCCGTTGCCACGCTCGACAGTGCGCTTCACCTCGGGCTGCTCCAGGCTGCGGATCTCGACAGCGTCTTTGCGGCCCTGCCTCTCCGATACCGCCCGCTCCGGCGTCTGATCGACGGGCGGGCCGAATCCGGACCGGAGACGCTCATGCGGCTCCTCCTGCGCGGAATCGCCAAGACGGTCGAGGTTCAGGTGCGCATCCCCGGAGTGGGACGAGTCGATCTGCTGGTCGATGGATGGCTGATCGTGGAGTGCGACAGCGATGCTCACCATTCCGGGCTCGACGCGCGCCGACGAGACAGCGCGCGCGACCTCGCGGCCGCAGCCCTCGGCTACCTGACGCTACGACCGATGGCGGCGGACATCATGTGGCGACCCGATCGGGTCCTCGAAGCCGTGCGCGGCGTTCTCGCATCCGGTGTGCGGCCGGCTCGCGTGCGCTGACGCTTCGACCAGCGGATGCCTGCTGCTCTGCGTGCCGTGCGCAGGCTGAGACGGCTCGCGGTGGGGCGTAGGGGCTTGGGTGGGGCGCTGAGCCTGTTGACGGGACGGGGATGACGCGAAGACAGGGCTGTTCTCCGGCCCGCCCGGCGCGTGGAGCGGTTCTCGGTCGGCGGGTCGACCGGTCTCGGTCGCCGGTCGACCGGAGTGCGGATGCATGCTGCTCCGCGTGCCGTCCGCAGGCTGAACCGGCTCGCGGTCGCGCGTAGAGGCTTGGGTGGGGCGCTGAGCCTGTTGACGGAACGGGGATGACGCGAAGACAGGGCTGTTCTCCGGGCCGCCCGGCGCGTGGAGCGGTTCTCGGTCGGCGGGTCGACCGGTCTCGGTCGCCGGTCGACCGGAGTGCGGATGCATGCTGCTCCGCGTGCCGTCCGCAGGCTGAACCGGCTCGCGGTCGCGCGTAGAGGCTTGGGTGGGGCGCTGAGCCTGTTGACGGGACGAGGAGACAGGGCGCCGGCGCGAGGGCTACTCCACAGGACAGCGACGGCTACTCCACAGGACAGGGACGGCTACCCCGCAGGACGGGGACGGCTACCCCGCAGGACGGTGCCGGTAGGCCCGCCGGCGGCGACGGGGGTTCCGGCAGCCCCGCCGGTCGCGACGGGCCGCCGGCAGCGGACGGGGCCGCCCGCAGCGGACGGGCCCTCGCAGCGGCGGGGGCGCTCCCGGGATCAGACCGACGGGTTCTGCGAGATGTAGACCGCCATCGCGGCGAGGTTCGACAGCGGGGCCATCGCACCGTTGCGGGGCGCGTCGAAGACCATCGCTTCGACGCCGGCCTCGGCGTACGACGCCACCCACGCGGCTGCCGACGGAAGCGGCACGGCGAGCAGACGCGACGCCTCCTCCTCGGCCAGGCCGAAGCCGAGCGCGGCTTCATGCGCCCGGTCGGCTGTGGAGAACGCGAAGATCACGGCGCCCTCGTCCGAGCGCAGGGCGAAGGGAGTGGGCTCGTCGTCGGAGCCCCGGGCGATGAAGAGCCAGCGGTCGAGCGCGAAGGCGGCGCGCCAGAGCCGCTCCTGCACGGCGGCGTCAGTGGGGGAGGCCTTCGACGCGGCCGCCGCCTCATCGAGCGCCTCGATCAGCTCGGGCGCGGGCTCGACCGGCAACTCAGCGGGCATCTCCGCGGGCGTGCGCACCTCCGCGGCATCCTGGCCGCCTTCGGCCGCAGCCGGAAGCTCGGTGTCGCGCTCGGTCGATTCGTTGTCAGACACGACGCAGCAGTCCCAACTTGTCGTAGACGTCACCGAGGGTGCGGTCGGCGACCTCGTCGGCACGCGCCGCGTTCGACGCGAGCACCCGGTCGAGCTCGGCGGGGTCGTCGAGCAGCTCGAGGGCGCGCTCGCGGACCGGTCCGAACTCGGAGACGACGACCTCGGCCAGGCCCTTCTTGAAGTCGCCGTAGCCGCGACCGGCGTACTCGTCCTCGATCGAGGGGATCTGGCGGCCGGTCAGCGCGGCGTAGATGACGAGCAGGTTCGAGACGCCGGGCTTGTTCTCCCGGTCGTAGCGCACCGAGCCCTCGGAGTCGGTGACGGCCCGCATGACCTTCTTCGCCGACACCTTCGGGTCGTCCAGCAGCCACAGCACACCGGCATCCGACTCGGCCGACTTCGACATCTTCGAGGTCGGGTTCTGCAGGTCGTAGATGCGGGCGGTGTCCTGCTGGATGACGGGCATCGGCACGCGGAAGGTCTCACCGAAGCGCGAGTTGAACCGCTCGGCCAGCGTTCGCGTCAGCTCGACGTGCTGCTTCTGGTCGTCGCCGACGGGCACGATGTCGGTCTGGTAGAGCAGGATGTCGGCGGCCATGAGCACGGGGTAGGTGAAGAGCCCGACGTTGGTGGCGTCGGCGCCGTACCGCTGCGACTTGTCCTTGAACTGCGTCATCCGGCCGGCCTCGCCGAACCCGGTGATGGTCGAGAGCACCCAGGCGAGCTCCGCGTGCGCGCGGACATGCGACTGCACGTAAAGCGTCGAGCGCGAGGGTTCGATGCCCGCCGCGATGTACTGCGCCGCGGTGCGCCGGGTCTTCGCCCGCAGCTCGGCGGGGTCATTCGGCTGGGTGAGAGCGTGCAGGTCGACGACGGAGAAGAACGCGTCGTAGGTCTCCTGCAGGTCGCGCCACTGCATGAGAGCCCCGATGTAGTTGCCGATCTGGAGCGAATCGGCGGACGGCTGCATTCCGGAGTACAGGCGGGGCTTGGTCACCAGAGAAGTCTACGGGCGTCGCCCCGAGCACCGGAGCCGCGAGCCTCCGATCAGCCCGGGAAGACGTAGTCCGCCACGACGGGGGCGTGGTCGCTCCACCGGGTGTCCCACGAGGGCGCACGCACGACGCGATAGTCGGTCACTCGCTCGGCCAGCCGAGGCGTGGCGAGGTGGTAGTCGATGCGCCAGCCGGTGTCGGTGTCGAACGCCTTTCCGCGGTTGGACCACCACGTGTAGGGGCCGTCGACCTCGCCCGCGAAGGTGCGGCCCACATCGACCCACCCGAGTCCCGTGCCCCGTTCGCCGTCGACGGTGTCGACCTCGACGCCCGCGGGTGCGGTGAACCGGTCGAAGTAGGCGCGTTCTCGCGGCAGGAACCCTGCCTTCTTGCGATTGCCGCGCCAGTTGCGGATATCGAACTCGCGGTGCCCGACATTCAGGTCGCCCGTGATGACGGCGAGCGGGCCGAGCAGCGGCATCCGCTTCTCCATCGCATCGAGGAAGGCGTACTTCGCGACCTGCTTCTCGGTGTCGGCCTCGCCGGTGAAGACGTACGCGCTGACGACCGTGAGGTGCTCTCCCGCGACCTCGATGTCGGCCTCGACCCAGCGTCCCTTCGAATCGAGGTCGTCGTCGCCGAGCTCGATGCGCCAGACGTCGAGCGGCTCGCGGGCAGCGATCGCGACACCCGCGCGCCCCTTCGCGAGCGCCTCGTCCGAGACGAAGTGCCAGCCCGGCAGTGCCGCGGCGAGATCGGAGGCCTGGGCACGGACCTCCTGGAGGGTCAGGATGTCGACGTCGGCGGTCTCGAGCCACTCATGCATGCCCTTGCGGGCGGCGGCGCGGATGCCGTTGACGTTGACGGAAGCGATGCGAAGACGGCGTGACACGTCTGCCAGCGTAACCGCGACGTCCGACACGGCTCAGCGATCGGGGGAGCCCTCCGCATCGAGGCGTCGCAGCAGCTCGCGCGCCCGATTCACATCGTGGCGGGCCGGGACGCGCTGCCACCACCCGGCCTCGGCGAGAGCATGCTCGGCGTCTCGCAGCTGCGCCTCGGCGACCACGCGCAGGGCTCGTCGCTCGTCGGCGCGCCGCTCCTCCTCGGTCTTGACCTCGAGCGGGATGCCGTCGTCCGCGGCCGACACCGCGACCCATGAGGCCGCGACGAGGATGACGATTCCGGCGAGGCGCAGCCAGAGGAGGAACCCGATGAGCACCGAGAACGTCGCCAGGAGCGGGTTCGTGGGGGAGTAGACGGCGAGGAAGCCGGCACCCAGCTGCAGCACGCTCAGCGCGGTCCCGCCGAATATCGATCCGGGGATGATCTTCCGCCACGGCAGCGCGGTGCCGGTGAGGAATCGGATGAGCGCCGTGAGGGCGGCGGCGTTGATGACGATCGCGACCAGCACCGACGCGAGCCGGCTCAGCACGTCGATCGTCGTCGACTCGTAGGGGATCTCGAAGAGGTCGAACAGTTGCCGGACGATGCCACCGGCGACGAGGCCGAGCGC
Source organism: Microbacterium sp. Yaish 1 (assembly GCF_002245215.1). Classification (GTDB taxonomy): domain Bacteria; phylum Actinomycetota; class Actinomycetes; order Actinomycetales; family Microbacteriaceae; genus Microbacterium. Next base: position 615,237 of record NZ_NPMR01000001.1, on the reverse strand, counting down.
GGCGCCGAGCACGAGCACGAGGCCGAACAGCAGGGCGGCGCCGAAATCGCGCAGCTTCAGGAGCACGTAGTTCCGGGTGTCGAAGGGGAGCCCGAAGATGTCGCGCACGGCGCGGCGGGTGAACGTCACGAAGCCGATCGCCGTCCAGATCGCGACCGCAAGCGCGACGGCACCCGTCACCGCCAGGACGCTGCCGCTGTTGCGCGCGATGTCGGCGACGTCGCTGGGGGAGACGGGGCCGCTGCCGGAGATCAGGCCGGGGATGTAGCTGTTGACGACGTCGATCAGGGCGTCGATCGCCATCGACGAGCCGCCGAGCCAGAGGCCGACGACGGCGAACGCCGTGTAGATCGTGGCGAAGAGGGCGAAGAGCGACTGATAGCTGATGCTCGCCGCGAGGAGGAAGCCGTTGTGGCGCAGGAAGTGGCGCCAGACGCGGATCGGGAACCAGCCGAGCGTGCGACGAGTGATCGTCGTCGCACGCTCGATGGGCTGGTCGAGGCGCTCGCGCAATCGGGACGAGTCCCATCGTTCGCGCAGCGCATCTGTCGCCGAGGGGTCGGGATCCACGCCTTCGAATCTACCCGCGGCGGGAGCGCCAGCTGATCGGGCTCGGGGCCCGTCCGACTCAACGCCCGCGCAGAACCGCCTGCTTGACCTCGGCGATCGCCTTGGTGACCTCGATGCCGCGCGGGCAGGCCTCGGTGCAGTTGAAGGTCGTGCGGCAGCGCCACACGCCCTCCTTGTCGTTGAGGATGTCGAGGCGCACGTCGCCCGCGTCGTCGCGCGAGTCGAAGATGAAGCGGTGCGCGTTGACGATCGCGGCGGGGCCGAAGTACTGGCCGTCGGTCCAGAACACGGGGCACGACGAGGTGCACGCGGCGCAGAGGATGCACTTGGTGGTGTCGTCGAAGATCTCGCGGTCGGCGATCGACTGGATGCGCTCCTTGCCGGCCTCGGGCTTCGAGTTGGCGATGAGGAAGGGCTGCACGTCGCGGTAGGAGGCGAAGAACGGCTCCATGTCGACGACGAGGTCCTTCTCCAGCGGCAGACCCTTGATCGCCTCGACGTAGATCGGCTGCGAGATGTCGAGGTCCTTGATCAGCGTCTTGCAGGCCAGGCGGTTGCGCCCGTTGATGCGCATCGCGTCGGACCCGCAGATGCCGTGCGCACACGAGCGGCGGAAGGTCAGCGACCCGTCGACATCCCACTTGATCTTGTGCAGGGCGTCGAGGACGCGGTCGGTCGAGTAGAGCTCGACGTCGTAGTCGACCCACCTCGGCTCGCTGTCGACCTCGGGGTCGAAGCGCCGGATGATGAAGGTGACCAGGAACGACTGGATGCCGGTGTCGTTCGCCGCCTCGGCAGGGGCCGCGGCATCGGTTTCGACGATCGTCATCAGTACTTCCTCTCCAGCGGCGGGTACCGCAGTTCGCCGTTCTCGTTCTTGGTGAACACGACGGGCTTCCAGTCGAGCCGGATGTGATCCTCGGCGTGCGACGAGTGGGGGTCGCCCGACAGATAGGCCATCGTGTGCTTCATGTAGTTCTCGTCGTCACGCGTCGGGAAGTCGTCGCGCATGTGTCCGCCGCGGCTCTCCTTGCGGTTGCGAGCGGCGACCACGACGACCTCGGCGATGTCGAGCAGGAAGCCCAGCTCGACCGCCTCGAGCAGATCGGTGTTGAACCGCTTGCCCTTGTCGTCGACGTGGATGTTCTTGAACCGCTCGCGCAGGTCGGCGATGACGTCCATGACGTGCAGGAGCGACTCCTCGGTGCGGAACACCTGGGCGCCCTTGTCCATCTCGTCCTGGAGCGTCTTGCGCAGGACGGCGATGCGCTCGGTGCCGGGGTTGTTGCGTACGCCCTCGATGAGTTCGCGCACGTCCTTGGCGGGGTCCGCGGGCAGCGGCACGAAGTCGGCGGTCTTGACGTACTCGACGGCGTTGCGGCCGGCGCGCTTGCCGAACACGTTGATGTCGAGCAGCGAGTTGGTGCCGAGGCGGTTGGAGCCGTGCACCGAGACGCACGCGCACTCGCCGGCCGCGTAGAGGCCCGGCACGACGGTGGTGTTGTCGGCGAGGACCTCGGCCTCGACGTTCGTGGGGATGCCGCCCATCGCGTAGTGCGCCGTGGGCATGACGGGCACGGGCTCCACGACCGGGTCGACACCGAGGTAGGTGCGTGCGAACTCGGTGATGTCGGGGAGCTTGGTCTCGAGGACCTCGGCGCCCAGGTGCGTGCAGTCGAGCAGCACGTAGTCGCGGTGCGGTCCGGCGCCGCGGCCTTCGGCGACCTCCTGCTGCATGCACCGCGAGACGATGTCGCGGGGAGCGAGGTCCTTGATAGTGGGGGCGTAGCGCTCCATGAATCGCTCGCCCGAAGCGTTGCGCAGGATCGCGCCCTCACCGCGGGCACCTTCGGTGAGAAGGATGCCGAGACCGGCCAGGCCGGTCGGGTGGAACTGGAAGAACTCCATGTCCTCGAGCGGCAGGCCCTTGCGCCAGACGATGCCGACGCCGTCGCCCGTGAGGGTGTGGGCGTTGGAGGTCGTCTTGTAGATCTTGCCGAAGCCGCCGGTGGCGAAGATGACCGCCTTCGAGTGGAAGACGTGCAGGTCGCCGGTGGCCAGGTCGTAGGCGACGACGCCGGCGGTCTGGGTCGAGCCGTCGGGGGCGGTCACCGTGATGAGGTCGAGCACGTAGTACTCGTTGAAGAAGTTGATGCCGAGCTTGACGCAGTTCTGGAACAGCGTCTGCAGGATCATGTGGCCCGTGCGGTCGGCGGCGTAGCAGGCGCGGCGGACCGGCGACTTGCCGTGGTCGGCGGTGTGGCCGCCGAATCGGCGCTGGTCGATCTTGCCGTCGGGCGTGCGGTTGAAGGGCAGGCCCATGTTCTCGAGGTCGATGACCGCGTCGATGGCCTCCTTCGCGAGGATCTCGGCCGCGTCCTGGTCGACGAGGTAGTCGCCGCCCTTGACGGTGTCGAAGGTGTGCCACTCCCACGAGTCCTCTTCGACGTTGGCGAGCGCCGCCGCCATGCCGCCCTGCGCCGCACCGGTGTGCGAGCGGGTCGGGTAGAGCTTCGAGATCACCGCGGTGCGGGCGCCCGGACCGGCTTCGATCGCCGCCCGCATGCCGGCGCCGCCGGCGCCGACGATGACGATGTCGAACTGGTGGTAGTGGATGCCGTCCTTGACGACGACCTCTTCGGTCTGGGTGCTCACGGGGCGAGCCTTTCGTTGCTGTGATTCACGTCGTCGGAGCGCAGGGTCAGCCCTGGCAGGTCTCCCAGAGCATGCTGTCCGCCGTCACTCCGAGGCAGGGGTCGAAGGTGAACACGACCAGGGTTCCGAGCAGGATCAGCAGGCCGGCCGAGAGCCAGATGGCCCAGACGAGGACCTTCCGCGCCGTTGCGCCGGTGACGTAGTCGTTCACGATCGTGCGCATGCCGTTCGCGCCGTGGATCAGGGCGAGCCACAGCATGAGGACGTCCCACCACTGCCAGAACGGGCTGGCGAACTTGCCCGCCACGAACGCGAAGTCGATGCCCTTGATGCCCTCGCCGAGCATCAGGTTGACGAAGAGGTGGCCGAAGATCAGGACGACCAGCAGCACGCCGGAGGCGCGCATGTAGACCCAGCCCCACTTCTCGAGGTTGGCGCCCTTCTTGCGGACCTGCGGGCTGCGGGGAGCGGCAAGGGTGTCGGCGGTCATCAGTGACCCCCTCCAATCTCGGAGAGAACGATGGGCACGTGACGAGCCGCGAAGCCGATGATCGTGACGGCCCAGACGGCCAGCACGCCCCACCACAGCTGACGCTGATGACGCGTGGCCCACGGCCACAGGTCGACCGCGATGATGCGCAGGCCGTTGAAGGCGTGGTACACGATCGCGGCGACGAGGGCGACCTCGCCGAGACCCATGATCGGGTTCTTGTAGGTGCCGATGACGGCGTCGTAGGCCTCGGGCGACACGCGGATCAGCGCGGTGTCGAGCACGTGGACCAAGAGGAAGAAGAAGATGGCCACGCCGGTGATGCGGTGAAGCACCCACGACCACATGCCCTCGTTGCCGCGGTACAGCGTGCCGCGCGGGGTCTTTGAAGTGGTCTGGGCTACCGACGGTGTGACGCGTGCTGGTGCAGACACGGTCGTCCTCCCTGGATCGAACACGGTTCGTGGGGGCGATCGATGCCCCGGTGGGGTGGTTGACCCCCGGCGTCACATGGGCGCACATCGATTCTAGGCCGGGAAAATGACGCGGGGCGACGAAGGGCACCCTAAAGAAACGGGGTTCTTGCGCCGGGGCGGGCGTCTGCGCCCCGGTACGCTCGGAGCATGGTCGACGAGATCCCGGACTTCTACGCCGTCATCCCCGCGGGAGGCGTGGGCAGCAGGCTGTGGCCGCTGTCGCGTGCCGACGCGCCGAAGTTCCTGCACGACCTCACGGGGTCGGGGCACTCGCTGCTGCGCGACACGTGGGACCGGCTCGCGCCCCTCTCCGGTCCCGACCGGATCGCTGTCGTCACCGGTCGCGCGCACCGTGCGGCCGTCGAGGCTCAGCTCCCCGGCATCCCCGACAAGAACGTCTTCCTCGAATCGGAGCCGCGCGACTCCGCGGCCGCGATCGGTCTGGCAGCCGCGATCCTGCACCGCCGGCATCCCGACGTCATCATCGGCTCGTTCGCCGCCGACCACGTCATCCGCGGCAGCCGGGTGTTCGAGTTCGCGGTCCGCGACGCGGTCGAGGTCGCACGCGAGGGCTACATCTGCACGATCGGGATCACCCCCTCCGAGCCCGCGGTCGGCTTCGGCTACATCAAGCGCGGAGGCGAGCTCATCGTCGAGGGCGCCCGTGACGCCTCTCTCGTCGAGCGATTCGTCGAGAAGCCCGACCTCGAGACCGCGCGTGCCTACGTCTCCGACCGGTCGTATCTGTGGAACGCGGGCATGTTCATCTCGCGCGCCGACGTCCTGCTGGCCGAGATCGAGGCCAACAGTCCCGAGCTGCACGCGGGGCTGCTCGAGCTCGCCGAGGCCTGGGACGACCGCGACCGGCGCGGCCCCGCCGTCGACCGCATCTGGCCGAAGCTGAAGAAGATCGCGATCGACTACGTCGTCGCCGAGCCGGCTGCCGAGAAGGGCAAGCTCGCCGTGGTTCCCGGGCACTTCGACTGGGATGACGTCGGCGACTTCGCGAGCCTCGCGAAGCTCAACTCCAACGGGCGCAAGAACGACCTCGCCATCCTCGGTGAGAACGCGCGCATCCTGTCGGACGCCGCCAGCGGGATCGTCGTGAGCCACACCTCGCGCGTCATCAGCCTCATCGGAGTGAAGGACATCGTCGTCGTCGACACCCCGGATGCGCTTCTGGTGACCACGAGCGAGAACGCCCAGCGGGTCAAGCACGTCGTCGACGCCCTCAAGCTGACGGGCCGCGGCGACGTTCTGTGACGCGCACATTGCGTCTTTGTAACCATTCGCGGGGCGGAGTGCGTCCGGCGTGCAACCCGGGCGAAACAGTAGGTAACTTCATTCCAGCCGCCGCGAAGTCCGCGGCGCCTTCAATGTGGAGGCTGCATTGACACTCTCGACCCCTCAGAAGCTCGTCGGCATCACAGCTGCCGCGGGCCTTCTCGTCGCCCTCGCCGGTTGCGGAGCCGCACCCGATGAGGCCGGCGGATCCGCCGCACCCGAGGCGGGCTCGGACTTCACCCCCTGCCTCGTCTCCGACGAGGGCGGCTGGAACGACCGTTCGTTCAACCAGTCGGCCAAGGAAGGCATGGACCGCGCGGCCAAGGAGCTCGGCGTGGAATCGATCGAGGTCGAGTCCACCACCGAGAACGACTACGGCCCCAACCTCGAGACGCTCGTCTCGGAGGGCTGCGACCTGATCGTCGCGGTCGGCTACAAGCTCGCCCCGGCCACCGTCGCGTCGGCCACGGCGAACCCCGACATCAACTACGCGATCATCGACGACTACGCCGACACCGACTTCGACGGCAAGACCGACGCCCCGAACATCAAGCCGCTGGTGTTCAACACCGCGGAGGCCGCCTACCTCGGCGGCTACGCGGCGGCTTCGTGGTCCGCTGAGGCGGGCGTGAACAAGGTCGGCACGTTCGGTGGCGACAAGTTCAACTCGGTCACCGTCTTCATGGACGGCTTCCAGCTGGGCGTCGAGAAGTACAACGAGGACAAGGGCGCGAACGTCGGCGTCGTCGGCTGGGACATCACGGCTCAGGACGGCAACTTCACCGGCGGCTTCACCGCCAACGACACCGCCAAGCAGGTCGCCCAGGGCATCCTCGACCAGGGTGTCGACGTGATCCTGCCCGTGGGTGGCCCGATCTACCAGAGCGCTGCCCAGGCCATCCGCGAGGGCAACAAGGATGTCGTCATGCTCGGCGTCGACAGCGACCTCGCCGTCTCCGACGACACCGTCGCCGACCTGACGCTCGTGTCGATCCAGAAGGCGATCGATGTCGCCGTCTACGACGCCACGGTCGCCGCCCAGAGCGGTGACTTCACGACCGACCCGTACGTCGGCACGCTGAAGAACGAGGGTGTCAAGCTGTCGAGCTTCCACGACTTCGAGTCGCGTCTGCCGGCCGGTCTCGCCGACGAGCTGACCGCCCTGCAGGAGGCGATCGTCGCCGGTGACATCACCGTGGACTCGCCGAACTCTCCGTGAGCTCATGAGTCGTCGGGGCCGGGGAACGCGAGTTCCCCGGCCCCGACCGCTGTCCACCCATCATCCGTCGCATAGATTGGCCGACATGAAGCTCGAACTCCGGGGCATCACCAAGCGCTTCGGCACCCTGGTCGCCAACGATCACATCGACCTCGTCGTCCGGCCGGGCGAGATCCACGCTCTCCTCGGGGAGAACGGCGCCGGCAAGTCGACCCTCATGAACGTCCTCTACGGCCTCTATGAGGCCGACGAGGGCCACATCCTCCTCGACGACGTCGTCCAGGACTTCCGCGGACCCGGTGACGCCATGAGCGCCGGTATCGGCATGGTGCACCAGCACTTCATGCTCGTGCCGGTCTTCACCGTCGCCGAGAACGTCATGCTCGGTCACGAGAACACCAAGGGCCTCGGTGTCCTCGACCTCGCCGCCGCTCGCGCGCACGTGCGCGCGGTGGCCGATCGTTTCGGCTTCCAGATCGACCCCGACGCCGTCGTCGGCGATCTGCCCGTCGGCGTGCAGCAGCGCGTCGAGATCATCAAGGCCCTCTCGCGCGAGGCGAAGGTGCTCGTGTTCGACGAGCCCACCGCCGTTCTCACTCCGCAGGAGACCGACGAGCTCATGGCGATCATGCGCCAGCTGCGCGACGAGGGCACCTCGATCGTCTTCATCACCCACAAGCTGCGCGAGGTCCGCGAGGTCGCGGACCGCATCACCGTCATCCGCCTGGGCAAGGTCGTCGGCGAGGCCTCGCCGACCGCGAGCAACGCCGAGCTGGCTGCGCTCATGGTCGGCCGCCCCGTCGAGATGGTCGTCGCCAAGGGCGCCCCGAACGTGGGGGAGGGCGGCCTCGTCCTCGACGGCATCCGCGTCGTCACGCCCTCGGGGATCGTCGTCGTCGACGACGTCGACCTGCAGGTGCGCTCGGGCGAGGTCGTCGCCGTCGCCGGTGTGCAGGGCAACGGCCAGACCGAGATCGTCGAGGCGATCCTCGGGCTGCTGCCGATCGACCACGGCTCGATCCGCCTCGACGGCGACGAGCTGGGCGGCCGCAGCGTGCGAGCGATCCTCGACCGCGGTGTCGGATTCGTGCCCGAGGACCGCAAGGAGGACGGGCTCGTCGGAGCCTTCTCCGTACAGGAGAACCTCATCCTCGACCGCTCCGACGACCGCGCCTTCAGCCGCGCGGGCACGATCGACCGCCGGGCCCTCGAAGCTTTCGCCCGCGAGCGCATCACCGAGTACGACATCCGTACGCAGGGCCCCGACACCCCGGTCGGCACCCTGTCGGGCGGCAACCAGCAGAAGGTCGTCATCGCGCGCGAGATGGCCCGTCCGCTGCGCCTTCTCGTCGCGGCGCAGCCCACGCGCGGCGTCGACGTCGGCAGCATCGAATTCATCCACAAGCGCATCATCGAGGCCCGTGACTCCGGTGTCGCCGTCCTCGTCGTCTCGACCGAGCTCGACGAGGTGGTCGCCCTGGCCGACCGCATCGCGGTGATGTACCGCGGTCGCATCGTCGGCGTCGTCCCGGCGACGACGCCGCGCGACGTGCTCGGCCTGATGATGGCCGGCGAGGTCCCCGAGGAGTCAGCAGCATGACCACCCCCACCCCCGGTCCCGGTCCCGACCTGCCCGTCGAGCCCGCGGACTCTCAGCTGCCGCCCGTCGGCGGCCCCCTGACGGGCAAGCCCGAAGTGGCTCCGCCGCCGACGACGAACCGCGTCATCACCGAAGTGATGCGCAGCAGCGCCGTCATCACCCTGCTCGCCATCGTGCTGGCGCTCATCGTCGGCGGAATCATGATGGCCGTCACCGACGAGCGCGTGGCAGCGGCATCCGGGTACTTCTTCGCGCGTCCGGGAGACACCTTCGTCGCGATCTGGCAGTCGGTGTCGGGCGGTTACGACGCGCTGTTCCGCGGCGCCGTCTTCAACACGCGCGTCGACGACTTCGCGACGCAGATCCGTCCGCTCACGAACACCCTCGGCTTCGCGGCCCCGCTGATCGCCGCCGGGCTCGGCGTCGCGCTGGCCTTCCGTGCCGGTCTGTTCAACATCGGCGGGCGCGGCCAGATCCTCATCGGTGCCGCCTTCGCGGCGCTCGTGACGTTCAACCTCGACCTGCCGATGTTCATCCACCTGCCGCTGACGCTGATCGCCGGCATCGTGGGCGGCGCCCTGTGGGGCGGGCTCGTCGGCCTGCTGAAGGCGCGGACCGGAGCGCACGAGGTGATCCTCACGATCATGCTCAACTACATCGCCTACTACCTCGTCAGCTGGATGGTGCGCACCCCCTCGCTCCTGCAGCAGCCCGGGACGACGCAGTCGATCTCGCTGCGCACCCCGGCCTCCGCGCAGTTCCCCGAGCTGCTCGGTCCGCAGTATCCGCTGCTGGACTGGGGCTTCATCGTCGTCATCATCGCCACGGTCGTCGTGTGGTGGGTCATCGAGCGCTCCAGCCTCGGCCTGCGTCTGCGCGCTGTGGGTGAGAACCCCCACGCCGCACGCGCCGCGGGCATCTCCGTCGAGCGCATGTACATCTACGCGATGCTCTTCGCCGGCGGACTCGCGGGCCTCGCCGCCATGAACCAGGTGCAGGGTCAGGTCACCACCGGCTTCACCGGCTCGATCGACGCGGGCATCGGATTCGACGCGATCACGGTCGCCCTGCTCGGGCGTTCGCGTCCGTGGGGCGTCTTCGCCGCCGGCATCCTGCTCGGCGCGCTCAAGGCGGGCAGCTTCACGATGCAGGGCTCCGAGGGCATCCCCGTCGAGATCGTGCTCGTGGTGCAGGCGCTCATCGTCCTCTTCATCGCGGCGCCGCCGCTCGTGCGGACGATCTTCTTCCTTCCCAAGACCGAAGCTGAGAAGCGCGCGTCGGGCCGCACGAAGAACTCGTCGCGCCGCGCAGCTGTGAAGGCGGGTGCCTGATGGCAACGACCGATCTGACCTCCGCCGCCGCGGCCCCCGCCGCGGTGAAGGTCCGCCACCTCAAGCCGGCGATCGCCCTGGGCGTGGCGACGCTGCTGCTGGCGCTGCTGTTCGCCCTGGTCCCGCGCGGCGGCACGAGCACGTTCCGCCTCGCCGACGGCGGCTCGACCATCCCCATCCCCGACATCGCGCTGCCGACCGGGCCGACCAGCTGGACGCTGCTCGCGCTGATGGCCGTCATCACGGCGGTCGCGGCGTGGGACGCGCTCTCGTACCGTCGCCCGCGCACCTGGCTGGTCGCGGTAGCCGGATTCGTGGGTGTGTTCGCCTTCCTCGTGTGGGCGGCGGCCGAGGGGCTCGTGCCCGTCATCGGTCTGCTGTTCGGCGCGGTGTCGCTGTCGGTGCCGCTCATCTTCGGTGCCCTCGGCGGCGTCATCGGTGAACGCGTCGGCGTCGTGAACGTCGCCATCGAGGGACAGTTCCTGCTCGGCGCCTTCGGCGCCGTGGTCGTCGGCAGCATCACCGGCAACCCGTTCATCGGACTCATCGCCGCCATGATCGGCGGCGTCCTGGTGAGCCTCGTGCTCGCCGTCTTCTCGATCCGGTACCTCGTCGACCAGGTCATCGTCGGTGTCGTGCTCAACGTGCTCGTGACCGGACTCACCGGCTTCCTCTTCGGCGCGCTCCTCGCGCCGAACGAGGCGACGCTCAACCGGGCGACGACGTTCCAGCGCCTGCCGATCCCGCTGCTCAGCGACATCCCCGTCATCGGACCCGTGCTGTTCAACCAGACGTTCATCGTCTACCTGATGTACGTCACGGTCGGTCTCGTCGCGTGGGGCCTGTACCGCACCCGCTGGGGCCTGCGCCTGCGCGCCGTCGGCGAGCACCCGCAGGCGGCGGACACCGTCGGCATCAAGGTGAACCCGACCCGGTTCTGGAACGTCAGCCTCGCCGGAGCGATCGCCGGAGCCGGTGGCGCGTACTTCACGCTGGTGTCGGTGCCGACCTTCACCAAGGAGATGACCGCGGGCCTCGGCTTCATCGCCCTCGCCGCCGTCATCTTCGGACGCTGGGACCCGATCCGCGCCACCCTCGCGGCGCTGCTGTTCGGCTTCGCGACGAACCTGCAGAACCTGCTGACGGTGCTGCGGACGCCGATCCCCAGCGAGTTCATGCTCATGCTGCCGTACCTCGTGACGATCCTCGCGGTCGCCGGGTTCGCGGGGCACATCCGTGGGCCGGCCGCCGCCGGCAAGCCGTACATCAAGGGGTGACGCTGCTGTGACAGACATCGATTGGGACGAGCTGCGGGCGGTCGCGACGGAAGCGATGACGCGCGCGTACGCGCCGTACTCCCGCTACCGGGTCGGCGCGGCAGCGCTCGTCAGCGACGGTCGCATCGTCTCGGGATGCAACGTCGAGAACGCGTCGTACGGCGTGGGGCTGTGCGCCGAGTGCGCCCTCGTCGGCGACCTGCACATGTCGGGCGGCGGACAGCTCGTCGCCTTCGTGTGCGTGAACAACGACGGGCAGACGATCATGCCGTGCGGCCGGTGCCGCCAGCTGCTGAACGAGTTCGCCCTGCCCGGAATGCTGCTCGAGACCGTCTCGGGCATCCGCACGATCGACGAGGTGCTGCCCGACGCGTTCGGGCCCCGCGACCTCGAGGAGGCCGCCCGATGAGCGCCGAGTCCACCGCATCCGCCGTCGAGGCGTTCGACGCCGTCGACGTCATCCGCACCAAGCGCGACGGGGGCGCGGTCCCCGAGGACGCGCTCCGGTGGATGATCGACGCGTACACGCGCGAGTACGTCGCCGACTCGCAGATGGCGGCGTTCGCGATGGCCGTGCTGCTCAACGGGATGCAGCGCGACGAGATCCGCGTCATGACCGACGCGATGATCGCCTCGGGCGAGCGCATGAGCTTCGCCGGGCTCGGCAAGCGCACGGTCGACAAGCACTCCACGGGCGGCGTCGGCGACAAGATCACGCTGCCGCTCGCGCCCCTCGTCGCGGCGTTCGGCGTCGCCGTGCCGCAGCTGTCGGGCCGTGGGCTCGGTCACACCGGCGGCACGCTCGACAAGCTCGAGTCCATCCCCGGGTGGCGTGCCGCCCTGTCGAACGACGAGATGTTCGCCCAGCTGCGCGACGTCGGCGCCGTGATCTGCGCCGCCGGGTCGGGCCTCGCTCCCGCCGACAAGCGCTTGTACGCGCTCCGCGACGTCACCGGCACGGTCGAGGCGATCCCGCTCATCGCCTCGAGCATCATGTCGAAGAAGATCGCCGAGGGCACCGAGTCGCTCGTGCTCGATGTGAAGTTCGGCTCCGGCGCCTTCATGAAGGACGTCGACAAGGCACGCGAGCTCGCCCGCACGATGGTCGCGCTCGGTGCCGACTCGGGCGTCGCGACGACGGCGCTCCTCACGGACATGAACGCGCCGCTCGGGCTCGCGATCGGAAACGCGAACGAGGTCCGCGAGTCGGTCGAGGTGCTCGCCGGAGGCGGGCCCGCCGACGTCGTCGAGCTGACCGTCGCGCTCGCACGCGAGATGCTCGCACTCGCCGGTCAGCCCGATGCCGACGTCGAGGCGGCCCTCGCCGACGGCCGCGCGATGGACGTCTGGCGCCGCATGATCCAGGCGCAGGGCGGCGACCCGGATGCCGCGCTCCCGACGCCCCGCGAGACGCACACGATCACCGCGCCGACCGCCGGTGTCGTCTCGCGTCTCGAGGCACTGCCGTTCGGCGTCGCCGCCTGGCGTCTCGGCGCCGGCCGTGCCCGTGCGCAGGACCCGGTCATCCACGCGGCGGGCATCGACCTGCACGTGAAGCCTGGCGACGAGGTGGCGGCCGGTCAGCCGCTGTTCACCCTGCTGGCCGATGATGGTGCACGGTTCGACCGCGCTCTCGACGCGCTGCACGGCGCGTGGGAGATCGACGACGACGCTCCGCCTGCGGGGCCGCTCGTCCTCGAGCGCATCACGGCCTGAGCCGGCGGCATCCGTTCGTCGGGTGCCGACCACCGTCCCGTTCCATCCACTCGCCCGACCCACCCGCCCGTTCCGTCCGGAGGAGCCCGCCATGCCGATCGAACAGCACGCCGACGTCAAACTGCAGGGCGTCTCGGTCCGGTCGCTGCCCAAGGTCTCGCTGCACGACCACCTCGACGGGGGCGTGCGCCCCGCGACGATCGTCGAACTGGCGGACGAGCTCGGGACCGACCTGCCCGAGACCGACGCCGACGACCTCGCCGACTGGTTCGAGGAGCAGAGCGACTCGGGTTCGCTCGTCGACTACATCAAGACGTTCGAGGTCACCCTCGCGGTCATGCAGACCCGCGACGGCCTGCGCCGCATCGCGCGCGAGTTCGTCACCGACCTCGCGGCCGACGGCGTGGTCTACGGCGAGGTGCGCTGGGCGCCCGAACAGCACCTGCGCGGCGGACTGTCGCTGCAGGACGCCGTCGACGCCGTGCAGGAGGGCATCGAGGAGGGCGAGGATGCCGCCGAGGCGAAGGGTCACGACATCCGCGTCGGTCAGATCCTCTCGGCGATGCGTCAGGCCGACCGCTCGCTCGAGATCGCGCGCCTGGCCGTCGACAACCGCGGTCGCGGCGTCGCCGGCTTCGACATCGCGGGACCCGAGGACGGCTTCCTCCCCGCCCAGCACCGCGACGCGTTCGATTACCTCGCGTCGGAGTTCTTCCCGGTGACGGTGCACGCGGGCGAGGCGGCGGGGCTCGACTCGATCCGGTCGGCCCTCATCGACGGCCGGGCGCAGCGCCTCGGTCACGGTGTGCGCATCGCGTCTGACCTCAACGTCGTCTCGCGCGAGGGCGAGGAGGTGCTCGTCCAGTTCGGCGACCTCGCCCGCTGGGTGCGCGACCGCGAGATCCCGCTCGAGCTCTCGCCCTCGTCGAACCTGCAGACGGGCGCCATCGCCGGATGGGGCACGCAGTGGGAGGACCACCCCTTCGACCTGCTGTATCAGCTGGGCTTCTCGGTCACCGTGAACGTCGACAACCGCACGCAGAGCCGTACCTCGCTCACGCGCGAACTCGCGACCCTGGCGCAGACCTTCGACTACGACCTCGACGACCTGCAGGCCTTCCAGCTCAACGCCGCCGCCGGAGCCTTCCTCTCGGTCGAGGAGCGCGAGGAGCTCATCGAGGTCATCGCCGAGGGCTTCGGCTCCTGACCCCGGGCTTTTCCCTCGAGGTCCCAGTTGGGCCGGGTTTCAGAGTCTGGTTCCCGGCCGAACTGGGACCTCGCGGTTTCTGCCCAGGGGCGGTGAGCGCCGTGATGCTCACAGACGCGGCGGCAGGAGCGGCTGAAGCGGCGATGTGGCCCAGGCTGTCGGGATGCGACGACCCCAGCCCCTGCCCGAGCCGCTGCGCGGCGCGCCGTTCTCGGTTGGAGCCGCCCGTGCGATGGGCGTGACGGCGGGGCGGCTCGACGCGAGTGATCTCGAGATCCCGTTCCGCGGGATCCGGGTGCCGCGCGGCACGGATACGACGGATGCCGCTCAGCGGTGTGCACAATACGCGGTGCGGCTGATGCCGTGGCAGTTCTTCAGCCATGACACGGCGCTCGCGCGATTCGGCGCTCCCCTCCCGATCGGAAGCGACCCGCTGGTCCTGCATGTCGCGGCACACCGGCCGAAGCGCGAGCCGCGAGCCCAAGGGGTCGTCGGGCATCGTCTGGGCGAACGCCTCCCGGCCGTATGGCATGTGGGCGGCATCCCCTTCGAGCATCCCGCTCGTGCGTGGCGTCATGTCGGGGCGGCTTGGCAGTACGAGGACCTCGTCGCGGCCGGCGACTACCTCGTGGGCCGCGGCGGGCTCGTGACCCTCGACCAGCTGGCGGAGGAAGTCGAGCTGCACGCGACGCGCGGGCGCAGCCGGCTCATCCGTGCGCTGTCCGACATCCGGCCCGGTTCGGAATCGTCGGAGGAGACGCGTCTGCGTCTCGTCCTACAGAGGGCGGGACTCCCTGAGCCGGAGCTGAATCCCGAGCTGCGACATGCGTCGGGCGTCTTCATCGCACGTCTCGACCTCGCCTACCGGCGATGGCGCGTGGCGGTCGAGTACGACGGGCGCCAGCATGCCTTCGACGACGCCCAGTTCGCGCGAGACGCCGACCGCTGGCACGCGATCCGCGAGGCTGGGTGGGAGCACGTGCGCATCCTGCGACACCATCTTCGCGGCGACGGCCGACGGGCGGTCGATATGGTCCGGTCTGGCCTTCTCCGCGCTGGCTGGCGTCCCTGACCCCCGAGGCGCCACCGAGGTCCCACTTGAGCCGGGTATAGCCGCCGAGTTCCCGGCCGAACTGGGACCTCGGGTGCGGGTGGTGGGTCAGCCGGGCGCCGGGTCAGCGGGGGAGAGTGGACACCAGGTCGGACACGGCCGCCGTGACCTCGACACGCACGTCCGCGGGCGAGATCGCGGGGGTGCCGTCGCCGGCCTGAGGGCCGTAGTCGCCGAAGGATGCGTGGCTGGCGCCGGCGATCTCGACGAAGGTCGTCGCCGTGGGGAGGAGGTGACGGTTGTCATCGACCTTCTGCGGGGTCGTCAGACCGTCTTCCGAGCCCGACAGGCTCAGCACGGGCAGCGTCGAGGCCGACAGATCGCTGGCGCAGTACGACGCGAACAGCACGAGTCCGTCGGCATCCGAGGCGAGCTGGCAGGCCCGCACGCCCCCCAGCGAGTGCCCGCCGACCAGCCACGTGTCCACGCCGGGAACGAGCCCGGTGAACGACGACAGCGGGCGCGGGTCGAAGAACGCGAGGTTGAGCCACGGCCGGGTGATGACAACCGTCACCCCGTCGTCCGCGACGACGTCGGCGAGGATCGCGGCGTATGCCTCGGCCTGCACCTTCGCGCCCGGCACGAACACGAGTCCGACGTCGCTCGGGCCCGTGGCGGGCTCGAGCACGAGGCTGCCGTCAGTCTCGGACATGACGATGCGCTCATCGGTGCGGACGGCGTCGAGCGGGCCTGCCTCGGCGTCCATGACGCCCACCTGGCTCCAGACCAGGATGCCGACGACCCCGGCGACGAAGACCCCGACGAGAGACAGCGCGACGATGACGACGATCCGGCGCGTGCGCGAGCGCCGGTGCGGACGCTCGGGCTCGTCACCCGTCGTCCGCACCGTCGGGGCGTCGCTCATCGAGCGTGGGAGCCGATCGCCGCCTGACGCGCCGAGACAGCCCGCTCGACCCGCGGGAAGAGCGGATGCGAGGGCTCGAGCCCGGTCACGGACGCGGTGAAGGATGCCGCATCCTCGGTGCGCAGGCGCTGCTGCAGTTCGACCGACTGGGGGTCTTCCGGGTCGTCGAACGCGAGCGCCGCGCCGATCGCCGCGACCAGGGCGTCGACCGGGAGGCCGGCCTCGGCTGCTTCGGCCGCGGGGCCGATGAAGCGCTCGTGCCGCGAGAGCTTGCGGAGGGGCTGGCGTCCCACGCGTCCTACCGTGTCGGGCAGCTCGGGGTTGGCGAAGCGCCGCAGGATCGTGGCGCGGTAGTCCGCGAGCTCGCCGGCGTCGAGACCGTGCTTGTGGGCGAGCAGGGCGGAGGTCTCCTCCAGGGCCGCCGAGACGCTCGCGGCGATCTCGGGAACGGCGAGGGCCTCGGCCACCGTCGGGGTGCCGGCCTGTGCGCCGAAGTAGGCGGTCGTGGCGTGACCCGTGTTCACCGTGAAGAGCTTCCGCTCGATGTAGGGCTCAAGGTTCTCGACGAAGTGCGCGCCGGGGATGTTGGGCAGCTCGCCGCCGAACGGACCCGACTCGATCGCCCACTCGTAGAACGGCTCGACGGTGACATCGACGCCGGCACCGGCGGGCTGTGCGGGCACGATGCGGTCGACGGCGGTGTTGGCGAAGATCGCTCGGCCCGAGACGGCCTCCCACGCATCGCCCGCCTGCATGCGGATCTCCTCGCGAAGCAGGTCGGTGGCGCCGATCGCGTTCTCGCACGCCATGACGGTCAGGGGAGCCGCGGCCGGGTCGCGCAGCGCGAGGCCGGCGAGGATGTGGGGCGCGATGAACTTCAGCACGGTCGGGCCCACGGCGGTCGTGACGATGTCCGCGGTCGCGACGGCATCCGCGACGGCCTGCGGGTCCTCCGCGCTGTTGAGCGCACGGAAACCCGTGACCGTGCGGTCGACACCGCCCTCGCCGACCTCGTGCACCGTGTACTCGGAGGCGGCGTTGATGGCGTCGACCAGGGGAGCGGCGACGTCGGAGAAGACGAGCTCGTAACCGCCTTCGCTCAGGAGCAGACCGACGAAGCCGCGGCCGATGTTGCCGGCGCCGAAGTGGACTGCGGTGCTCACTGGTTCACCGATGCGAGCAGGGCGTAGAGCTCATCGGGCGTCTGCGCGGCCTTGAGGCGAGCGACGTCGTCCTCCTCGGAGAAGAGCAGGGCGATCTGAGACAGGATGTCGAGGTGCTCCTCGCCCTTGCCGGCGATGCCCACGACGAAGGAGACCGGCTCCCCGCCCCAGTCGACGCCGCCGTCGTAGCGGACGAACGACAGCGCCGAGTCGAGGATCGCGTCCTTGGTCTCGTTGGTGCCGTGGGGGATGGCGAGCTCGTTGCCCATGTAGGTCGACACGGTCTGCTCGCGCTGCTGCATGGCGTCGAAGTACGCGGAGGTCACGGCACCGGCGGACTCGAGCAGGTCGGCGGCCTCCTTCATCGCCTCCTCGCGGGTTGCGCTTCCGGAGTGGATGCGGATCTGACCGATGTTCAGGACCTCACGTGCCATGTCTGTCTCCTTCGAATGGTGTTGCTGGGGGATGACGCGGGGCCGGGGCGGATGGACCGCCCCGGCCCGGGTCTGGGTTTCGAGCCTACGCGTCGGCGTCGTGCTGCTTGCGGACCATCTCCACGACCTCGTCGTACTTCGGCGAGTTCATGAAGTTGTCCACCGACACGTGCACCGCGTCGGGTGTGCGCTGGCGTGCGCGGTCGGTGAGCTGGTTCTGCGTGATGACCAGGTCCGCCGAGCCGTCGAGGTTCGCGATCGCCTTGTTGACGACGGTGACGCCCTCGACGCCGGCCTTCTTGAACTTGTTGCGCAGGACGCTCGCGCCCATCGCCGACGAGCCCATGCCCGCGTCGCACGCGAAGACGATCGACTCGATCGGCTTGGTCGCCGTTGCGGTGCCGGCGCCGGTCTCGGCGGCGGCACCGCTAGCGGCGGCAGCGCCCGATGCGCGCAGACCCGACAGGGCCTCCGAGCTCTTGCCCTTGTTCGCCTCGGTGCGTGCGATGGCGTCTTCGAAGGTGCCCTCACCGGCCTGCTCGCGGGCGAGGTCGCGCTTACGGCTGGCCAGCAGGATCGCAGCCGATACCGCGAATGTCACAGCGGCCGAGATGATCACCGAGAGGATGACGCCGAGGTGGCTCCCCGGGGCGGTCTGGATGAGCACAGCGAAGATCGATCCCGGAGAGGCCGCGGCGACCAGGCCGGAGTTGAAGATGGCGTTCGTGGCAACACCGCTGGCACCACCGGCGATGAGCGCAACGATCAGGAGGGGCTTCGCCAGCACGTACGGGAAGTACACCTCGTGGATGCCGCCGAAGAACTGGATGATGAACGCGCCCGGTGCGGTACCGCGCGCGATTCCCACCCCGAAGACGGAGATCGCGAGCAGGAGACCGGCACCCGGGCCGGGGTTGGCCTCGACGAGGAAGAGCAGGCTCTTCCCCGTCTCGAGCGACTCCTGGGTTCCGAGCGGCGTGAAGACGCCGTGGTTGATGGCGTTGTTGAGGAACAGCACCTTCGCGGGCTCGACGATGATGCTCGCCAGCGGGATCAGGCCGCGGTCGACGAGGAAGCCGACGGCACCGCCGAGGACGTCCGTGATGAACTTCATCACGGGTGCGAGCCAGAAGAAGGCGGCGAGAGCGGCGAAGAACGCCACGAATCCAGCGCTGAAGTTGTCGACGAGCATCTCGAATCCGGCACGGACCTTGCCCGCCCACAGCTTCTCGATCCACTTCAATGCGAGGGCCGTCAGGGGCCCAGCGACCATGGCGCCGAGGAACATCACGGTGCCGGCGGCGCCGACGATGACACCCATCGCTGCGACGGAGCCGACGACGCCGCCGCGGGCGCCGAACACCATGCGACCGCCGGTGTAGGCGATCAGGATCGGCAGCAGGTACGTGATGATCGGGCTGACGAGACCGATCCACTCGGTGCCGTCAGGGGTGACCCCGCCACCGAGCATGCGCGAATCGGCCCAACGCCAGGCCGCGATGGGGCCGTCCTGGCCGACCCAGCCCGTGTCGATGAACAGGGCGGTGATCAGACCCCACGCGATGAAGGCCGCGATGTTGGGCATGACCATTCCCGACAGGAAGGTTCCGAAGCGCTGGACGCGGACCCGGACCCCACCTCCCGCGGATGGTGCTGACGTCGTTGTCATTTCTGGTTCTCCTTCTGGTGCAGTGTGTGGTGCGGGTGCGGTGCTGATCAGATGCCGGCGGCGGTCTGCGCGGCGGCACGTGCCGAGGCCGCGTCCGTCGCGGTCAGGGCGGCTTCGGCGATGCGGCGTGCGTCGTCGAGGGTGTGGTGGAGCAGGGTGGCGCGCACGTCGGCGAGCGCGGTGGGCGCCATCGACAGGCTCGTGGCGCCGAGGCCCACGAGCACGACGGCCAGCAGCGGGTCGGCTGCGGCCTCGCCGCAGATGCCCACGGGCTTGCCGTTGGCCTGGCCCGCCTTGCCGGTCTCGTGGATGAGGCGCAGCACGGCCGGGTGCCAGGGGTCCTGGAACGACGACACCGAACCGAGCAGGCGGTCGGCGGCGAGCGTGTACTGGGTGAGGTCGTTGGTGCCGATCGAGGCGAAGTCGGCGACCTTGAGGACGTGGTCAGCGAGCAGCGCCGACGACGGCACCTCGACCATGACACCCGCGGTCTTGATGCCGTACTCGCGGGCGATCCCGACGAAGTACTCCGTCTCCTCGACGGTCGAGACCATGGGGGCCATGACCCACAGGTCGGCCTCGGTCGCGGCATCCGCCTCGGCGAGCGCGGTGAGCTGTTCGCGAAGGATGTCCTCGCTGGCGCGCAGGGCGCGAAGACCGCGGAGGCCGAGCGCGGGGTTCTCCTCGTGCGCGTCGTTGAGGAACGCGAGCGGCTTGTCGGCGCCGGCATCCAGGGCGCGAACGACGACCTTCTGGCCCGGGAACGCCTGCAGCAGCTTCGTGTAGGCCTCGCGCTGCTGGGCGACGGTGGGCGCCTGCGACGAGCTGAGGAAGAGGAACTCGGTACGGAAGAGGCCCACGCCCTCGGCGCCGAGCTCGACAGCCTGCGCCGCTCCCTCGGGCTTGCCGAGGTTGGCCAGCAGGGGGACGGCGGTGCCGTCGGCCAGCGCGCCGGGGGTGATCGGCGCGGATGCCGCCGACTTCCGCTCGTCGGCGCGGTTCTGCGCCTGTGCGAGCTCGTCCTCGCTCGGGTCGGTGGTGACGACGCCCTTGGCGGCGTCGACGATGACGGTCTCGCCGTCGGAGAGGCCGGCCGCCTCGGTGACGCCGACGACGGCGACGATGGACTTCTCGCGGGCGAGGATCGCGGTGTGCGAGGTCGGCCCGCCCTCGGAGGTGACGAGCGCGAGGACCATGTCGAGGTCGAGCAGCGCGGTGTCGGCGGGGGCGAGGTCCTTGGCCACGAGCACGAACGGGTGGCCCGGCTCGGGGACGCCCGGGGCCGGGACGCCGCGCAGGTGCGCGATGACGCGCTGCGCGACGTCGTCGAGGTCGGCGGCGCGCTCGCCGAGATAACCGCCCATCGCGGACAGCTGGTCGCGGAACGAGGCGAAGGCGTCGTAGACGGCGAACTCGCCCGTCTTGCCCGCCTGGAGTCGCGTCGCGACCTCGGCCTCGAGGCTCGGGTCCTCGGCCATCATGGCCTGGGCCTCGAGCACGTCGCGGGCGGCGCCGCCCGCCTGCGCACCACGCTGTTCGAGCTCGCGTGCGACAGCGGCGACGGCATCCTTCACGCGCGTCGTCTCCTCGTCGAGGGACAGCTGCGACTTCTCGTCCTTCGGCGCGGGAAGCGGCTCCGCCATCCGTGCGACCGGTCCCTGCGCGACTCCCAGGCCGATGCCCACTCCGCGAAGCTCACTCATTGCTCGATCTCCTTCGTATCGTCCGTGTTCGTATCGATGGTCGTTCGTGGTCACTCGTCGTGATCCGTGGCGAGCAGGTCGGCGAGTTCGTCCAGGACGCTCTCCGCGCTGTCGCCGTCGGCCGTGAGGGTGACGTAGTCGCCGTACTCGACGCCGAGCGCGATGACTCCGAGGATGCTTGCGGCGTTCACGGGCGAGCCCGATCCCTTCGCGATCGTGACGTTGGCACCCGACTGCTTGACCGCCTGAGCGAACAGCTTGGCGGGACGGGCGTGGAGCCCGTTGGACGATCCGATGCGGACGGTACGCGATGCCTCGCTCATGAGGAGGTCCTCTCCGTTGAAGGGATGTCGGTGCTGGAACGTGTCGTGGCGGCGGCCGGAGCGGTGATCAGCGCGAGCGTCCGGCTCCCATCGAGATCTCGGAAGATGTCGGCGGGCATCAGGATGACGCGCGTTCCGCGGGCAGCCGCGGCCTCGGTGATCCGGTCCAGCTTCGGGATGAGCTGGGGGCCGACGAGGACGATGTCCGCCGCGTCGAGATCGATCGGCAGTGACTGCTCGGTTCCGGCGGTGGCGGTGATGTCCAGGCCGCGCGCTTGCGCCGCGTGGCGCACTCGCTGTGCGACGAAAGTACTCGACGCACCCGCGCCGCATACGACCAGGATCCTCATCGACCCGCCTCCTCCTCTCCCCATTGTTGTGAGCGGTCTCAGAGGCGACAAGGGCTTCCTGCTTCCGCAGGGGCGGAAGCTCAGCCGGGCCATGATGGAATGGGAGCGTGACCAGGAGCCGGCAGGACCGCGTCCTCGCGATTCTCGCGCGCGACGGCGACTGGGTGACCGCAGCCGCGCTCGCCGATGCCATCGGGGTCACGCCGCGCTCGATCCGAAGCTACGTCACCGCCCTCAACGCCCGGGTGCCCGACGGCGTCGTGGTCGAGTCCGGGCCGCAGGGTTACCGCGCGGGTCCGGACAGCTCGGGGGCCGTGCACGTGGGCGACGCCGGCACGCCACGCGATCGGCTGCACCGCCTCGTGCGCTCACTGCTGGACTCTCCCGACGGGATCGACGTGTTCGAGACCGCCGAGGCCTTCTTCGTCAGCCCCGCCACGATCGACGCCGACCTCGGCCGGGTGCGCGGGCTCCTCGGCGGCACCGAGCTCAGCCTCGAGCGCACGTCGTCGCGGGCGCGGCTGCGCGGTACCGAGATGGCCCAGCGCCGTCTGCTCAGCAGACTCGCGCACGAGGAGACCGACGACGGCTCGTTCGACCTCGACAGCCTCCGCCGGACTCTCGGCGAACGCTCGGTCGGTGCGGTGGCCTTCGGCCCCTTCAAGGACGACCTCGTATCGGAGCTGACCGAGCTCGGCTACTTCGTCAACGAGTTCGGCATCGGGGATGTCGTCATGCACATCGCCATCGCCGCCGATCGCATCACGCGGGGCCGGGCGCTCGAGGTGGCGGAGGCCGACGACGCCGCGTTCCGCGCTGAGGTCGGCGACATCCTCGACCGCCTCACGCGTCGGCACCTGGGCGTCGTCCTCGGGTCGGGCGACCGCCAGCATCTCGCCGCCCTCGTGCTCACGCGCGTCGTGGCCCCGGGGGCGACCGAGCCGGCGGCGCTCATCCGCGAGCGCATCGACGCGGATGTCGCGACCGCGGTGCGCGACGTCGTGCGGCGGGCAGCCGCGGAGTTCCTCGTCGACATCGACCAGGAGGACTTCGTGCTGCGGCTGTCGCTGCACGTGCAGAACCTCAAGCATCGGGCGCGCGAGCAGGCGTGGTCGCGCAACCCGCTCACGCGATCGCTCAAGACGACGTATCCGATGATCTTCGAGGTCGCCGTCTACATCGCCGACGCCCTGCGGGGCCTGCTCGGCATCCCGCTCCTCGACGACGAGATCGCCTACATCGCGATGCACGTCGGCGGTCGGCTCGAACGCAGCCGCCTCTCTGCGCAGGCGCTGACGGCGACGATCGTCTGCCCCGGCTACTACGAGCTGCACGAGCTGCTGCGCTCGAGCGTCGACCGGTCGCTGGGTCAGGCGCTCGACGTCGTCGGCGTCGAGACGCGCGTCGACCCGGACTGGGCCTCGATCGACACCGACCTCATCCTCTCGACCATCGCCCCGCCCGTCATGAGCGACCGGATCGTCCACATCCAGCCGTTCCTCACCGACGCCGACATCGATCGGGTGCAGACCGCCGCCGCGCGGCTCCGCCGGGCTCGGCGCCTGGCCCGCCTGCGCGCCGAGCTGGAGCGCTACTTCGACCCGTCCGCCTTCATCCGCGGGCTCGACGGCGATGGGGGAGAAGAGGGCGTGATCCGGCAGCTGGGGTCGTTGCTCGTCGATCAGGGCGTCATCGACGACGACTACATCGAGCGCACGATCGAGCGGGAGCGGCTGTCGTCGACGGCCTTCACCGATGCACTCGCCGTTCCGCACGCCATCGGGATGACCGCGACGCGCACGGCGATCTCGCTCGGGATCGCCGACCCGTCTATCGCGTGGGGCGACGGCCGCGTGCAGGTCGTGGCGATGGTCGCCTTCTCGGAGTCCGATCGAGCCGCGTTCCAGACGGTGTTCGAGCAGCTGGTCGAGGTGTTCAGCGAGCGCGAGAGCGTGCAGCGGATCGTGCGGCGAGGCATCACGTTCAGCGCCTTCCTCGACGAGCTCGTCGCGGTCGTCGACGGCTGATCGCCTGTGCTCAGCGCGCGAGTCGCGCTTCGAGCCCGAGCTTCACCGCGGGCCACTCGTGCGGGAGCACCGAGTACACGACCGTGTCGCGGAGCGTCCCGTGCGGCCCCAGACGGTGGTTGCGCAGCACCCCGTCCTGCTTGGCGCCGAGGCGTTCGATCGCCGCGCGTGACTGGCGGTTGTGCCACGACGTGCGGAACTCGACCGCGATCGCGTCGCAGCTCTCGAAGGCGTGGCCGAGCAGCAGGCGCTTCGCGGCAGTGTTGACCGCGGTCCGCTGCACCGCAGGGGAGAGCCAGGTGTGTCCGATCTCGACCCGGCGGTTGGGCTGATCGATGTTGCAGAACGTCGTCATCCCGACCGCCGTGTCGCCCCGCAGCACCGCGAACGGGTTCATGTGGCCCTCGTCGCGCCAGGCGAGGCGCTGGGCGATGTCGGCCGGCACCGAAGCGGGGACCGAGGTGTACCAGGCGTATTCCAGCCCGGCCGTGGCGCGGGCGAGGTCGTCGGCATGATCGAGGTCGAGCGGGACGAGTCTCACGTGGTCGTCAGCGAGCTCCACAGGTTCCGTCAGCAGCACTTTCGAAGCCTAGCGGCGCGGATACGCGATACAGACGTCGGACGGGTGGTGCTGGTGGGGTGCCCAGGGGCATTCGAGGCGACATCAGCCCCGCGCGTCCGACGGATGTATCGCCAGAAACGCGGGACGCACGCTGCCGGAGGGCGGCTGTCAGCCGATGGTCGCGAGCAGGTCGCGCACACCGGCCTCGAGCGCGGCGAGCCGGGATGCCGCATCGGCAGCCGAGTCTCCGCGGACGTCGAGGTACAGCTTGAGCTTCGGCTCGGTGCCGCTCGGGCGGACGAGGATGCGGGCGTCGCCCTCGAGCCACAGGCGCAGGATGTCGCCGAGCGGCGGGCCCGATACCGGAGCGGCGAGATCCTCGAACGACACCACCGCGGCGTCGCCGATCCGGGTGGGCGGTGCCGAGCGCAGCGCGGCGGTGATGCGTCCGATGACCGCGAGGTCGTCGACCCGGACCGACACCTGTCCGCTCGCGAAGCTGCCGAACTCGGCGTCGAACTCGGCGAGCAGATCGCCCAGCGTCCGGCCCTGTTCCCGCGCCTCGGCGGCGAGCCCGAGGATCGCGACGGCGGCGGAGATGCCGTCCTTGTCCTTCACCGTCTCGGGGTTCACCAGGTAGCCGAGCGCCTCTTCGAACCCGAAGACGAGGCCGGGGGCGCGCGAGATCCACTTGAAACCGGTGAGGGTGGCGTGGAAGTCGAGGCCGTAGCGCTCCGCGACGACCTCGAGCGCGGGCGAGGACACGAGCGAGCACGCGAGCGACGCGCCGCCGGCGACACCGCCCCCCGCGGCTCGACGGGCGGCGCGCCAGCCGAGCAGCAGACCGATCTGGTTGCCGGTCAGCCGCCGCCAGCCGCCCTCGGCGGCGGCATCCGGGATCGCGACCGCGAGGCGATCGGCGTCCGGGTCGTTCGCGAGGATGAACTCCGCGTCGTTCGCGCGGGCGGTCTCGAGCGCGAGGTCCATCGCACCCGGTTCCTCGGGGTTGGGGAAGGCGACCGTGGGGAACCGGCCGTCGGGCTCGGCCTGCTCGGCGACCGGGACGGGGTGCGGGTAGCCCGCAGCGTCGAGGATGCGCAGCATCGTCTCGGTTCCGACACCGTGCATGGCGGTGTAGACCCAGCGCATCCCGTTCGCGCCCGCGGGTGCCGGGGCGACGGTCGCCGTCGCGGCGACGTACGCCTCGACGACCTCATCGTCGGCGGTCTCGTACTGCTCGGAGCGGGGGAGGGCCGAGATGTCGCCGGCATCCGCCACTCGCTGGATGTGCGCAGCGATCTCGCCGTCGGCCGGCGGGACGATCTGCGAGCCGTCGTCGGCGCCGCCGAGGTACACCTTGTATCCGTTGTCGTCGGGCGGGTTGTGGCTCGCGGTGACCATGACACCGGCGTCGGCACCGAGGTGCCGCACGGCGAACGCCAGGACCGGTGTCGGAAGGAGGCGTGGCAGCAGGATCGCCCGCAGCCCGGCCCCCGCGAAGACCTCGGCCGAGTCTTGCGCGAACCGCGCCGACCCTCGTCGCCCGTCGTAGCCGATGACGACGACGGGCGGAGCATCGGGCCCCGCCTTCTCGAGCAGGTACGCCGCGAGCCCCGCCGCTGCCTGCGTGACGAGCACGCGGTTCATGCGGTTGCTGCCGGCGCCGAGCCGGCCGCGAAGTCCCGCGGTGCCGAAGGCCAGGCGCGTGCCGAAACGGTCGACGAGATCGGCCGCGGCGGCGGCATCCCCGGACTCGGCCGCCGCGATGACCGCCGTCAGCTCGTCACGGGTCTCGGGGTCGGGATCCTGAGCGAGCCAGGCTCGCGCCGCGTCCCAGGGAACCGCCGGCGTCGTCGCGTCGACGGTCACGCCCGTGGCGGGCTCGTCCGCGCCGGTCACAGCGCCTCGATCACGCGGGCGAGGAGCGCCGAGATCACCGGCTCCGCCTCGCGCCCGGCCTCGATCACCTCGGCGTGGCTGAGCGGGGTCTCCTGGATGCCGGCGGCGAGGTTCGTGATGAGCGAGAACCCGAGGATCTCCATGCCGGCCTCACGGGCGGCGATGGCCTCGAGCGCCGTCGACATGCCCACGATGTCGCCGCCGAGCGTGCGAGCCATCCGGACCTCGGCCGGTGTCTCGTAGTGCGGGCCGCGGAACTGCGTGTACACGCCCTCGTCGAGCGTTGGGTCGATCGAGCGGGCGATGTCGCGCAGTCGCGACGAGTAGAGGTCGGTCAGGTCGACGAAGGTCGCGCCCTCGAGCGGCGAGTCGGCGGTGAGGTTCAGGTGGTCGCTGATGAGCACCGGCTGGCCGGGACGCCACGTCGGCTTGATGCCGCCCGCGCCGTTGGTCAGCACCATGATCTTCGCGCCCGTGGCGGCGGCGGTGCGCACGCTGTGCACGACCCGGCGAACGCCGTGCCCCTCGTAATAGTGGGTGCGGGCGCCGATGACGAGGATGCGCTTGCCCTCGGGGGTGAGGATGCTGCGGAGCGTCCCGACGTGTCCCGCGAGCGCGGGCTTGCTGAATCCGGTGACGTCGGTGGCGGGAATGGTCGCGGTGGTCTCGCCGATGAGCTCGGCCGCGCGGCCCCAGCCGCTGCCGAGGGTGAGCGCGATGTCGTGGCGCTCGACGCCGCTGATGCGGGCGATGTCGGCCGCGGCCTGGCGGGCGACCTCGAGGGGGTCGACACCGGGATCGTCGAGCGGGTGCGCGGAGGAGTCAAGCATCCCCCCACTCTAGGACTCGCGGCCGCTCGGACGCAGGCGTGCGCGACCGTCTCCGCGGCTGAGGAAGAATGGAGTCCATGTCGCCTCTCAGCTTCGAGCGCACCCAAAGCGTCGCCGTCCTCGGTGGCGGGCCCGGCGGATACGAGGCGGCCCTGGCCGCCGCCCAACAGGGCGCGGAGGTGACGCTGGTCGAACGCGCCGGCGTGGGCGGCTCCGCCGTCATCACCGACGTCGTCCCCTCGAAGTCGCTCATCGCCACGGCCGACGCCGCGGTGGCCATCGCCGGGGCATCCGATCTGGGCGTTCAGCTGTTCGCGCGGTCAGACTCCGGCACCCCGCTCAAGCCCGAGATCGCGATCAATCTCGCGGCGGTCAACCGCCGACTGCTGTCGCTCGCGCGCCAGCAGTCCGACGACATGCGCGCTCAGCTCGTCGAGGCGGGCGTGCGCATCATCTCCGGTCACGGCCGCCTCGACGGCACGCACGCCCTCATCGCGGCGACAGGCCCCGGCGGCACGGATTTTGACCGTGTCGAGGCGGACACCCTGGTCGTGTCGGTCGGCGCGTCGCCCCGCGAGCTGCCCAGCGCGAAGCCCGACGGGGAGCGCATCCTGACGTGGACGCAGCTCTACGACATGAAGTCCCTGCCCGAGCACCTCATCGTCGTGGGCTCGGGCGTGACCGGTGCGGAGTTCGCCTCGGCCTACATGAACCTCGGGGCGAAGGTGACGCTGATCTCCAGCCGCGACCAGGTGCTTCCGGGCGAGGACGTCGACGCGGCCGCGGTCATCGAGAAGGTCTTCAAGCGCGGCGGGATGACGGTGCTGTCGAAGTCTCGCGCCGAGAAGGTCGAGCGCACCGAGAACGGCGTCGTCGCGACCCTCTCGGACGGCCGCACGGTCGAGGGGAGCCACTGCCTCATGGCGGTCGGCTCGATCCCCAACACCGCCGGCATCGGTCTCGAAGAGGCCGGTGTCCAGCTCACCGACTCGGGCCACATCCAGGTCAACCGCGTCGCGCGCACGTCCGTGCCGAACATCTACGCCGCGGGCGACTGCACGACCTTCGTGCCGCTCGCCTCGGTCGCCGCCATGCAGGGGCGCCAGGCCGTGTTCCACGCACTCGGCGACACCGTCATCCCGCTCGAGCGCCGTCGCATCACCGCGAACATCTTCACCGCGCCCGAGATCGCGACGGTGGGCCAGCAGCAGAAGGACATCGAGTCGGGTCTCGTGAACGGCTACGTCCACAAGCTCCCGCTCGCCGCGAACCCGCGCGCCAAGATGATGGGCGTCAAGGACGGCTTCGTGAAGATCATCGCGCGCGAGGGATCGGGCACGGTCATCGGCGGCGTCATCGTCGCCCCCCGCGCGTCGGAGCTGATCTACCCGATCGCGATCGCCGTCGAGCGCCGGCTCACGGTCGACCAGGTCTCGCGCGTCTTCGCGGTGTACCCCTCGCTCACCGGCAGCATCACGGATGCCGCGCGCGCGATGCACCTCGTCCAGCGCGACGAGGACCCGCTCTCCTGAGCCGCGCGCACGAGCGTCGGAGAACCGCGCCTCTCTCCGACGCGCGCGACCATGCGTCGCCGTGTCACTCCACGTTGGCGACGTAGCGCGTCTCCGGTTCGGCGCGGACCGCAATCCTGACGGCGGTCGTGCGGGTGGCGTCGATGAGCTGGAGGGTGTGCGGCTTCTCGTCGCAGTCGATGTCTGCCTCCAAGCCGCGCGAGCCGGACGTCGTCGAAGTCTCGACGAACACCGTCGCGGTGTGACCGCCGAAGCAGCGCACCTCGACCGCGCTCGCCCGCGCCGGCTCGGCGAGAGCCAGGACGACGCCTGCGCTCGCGTCAGCAGAGTCATCGATCGGCATGGTCTGCCCGCTCGCCGTGCCCAACCCGACATCCGCGCCCGCTCGTTCGGCCGTGACCGAGGCGAGCCACGCGTCCGCCGCCGCGAGATCGACGGTGTCGGGAGCGCAGGCGCTCAGCCCGAGCCCGAGCCCGATCAGGCAGACGACGGGGATCGCACGTGAAGGATGACGCATGGGCCCAGCTGAGGCGTCAGGAGATGGTGAGCAGGGGGTGGCCCGCGCCGACCGTGGTGCCCGGCGTCGCGTCGATCGCGCCGACGACGCCGTCCTTGTGCGCCTGGATGGGCTGCTCCATCTTCATCGCCTCGAGGACGACCACGAGGTCGCCCTTGACGACCTGCTGGCCGGCCTCGACCGCGACCTTGACGACGGTCGCCTGCATGGGCGACTTGACGGCGTCTCCGGATGCCGCAGCGCTGGCGCTCGCGGCGTGCGAACGGCGCGACGGCGGCACCTGAGCGGGACGGCCGACCGCGACCGGCGGCGAGGCGACGCGGTCGGGGAGGCTCACCTCGAGGCGCTTGCCGGCGACCTCCACGACCACCGTGTGGCGGCCGCTGGGCTCTGCGGGTGCCTCCAGCTCGCCGTCCCACGCCGGGATGTCGTTGACGAACTCGGTCTCGATCCATCGCGTGAACACGCCGAACGTGCCGTCCTCCGCCGTGAAGGCGGGCTCGCGCACGACGCGGCGGTGGAACGGGAGCACGGTCGGCATGCCGGCGACCTCGAACTCGTCGAGTGCCCGGCGCGAGCGCTCGAGAGCCTCCTCGCGGGTGCGGCCCGTCACGATGATCTTGCCGAGCATCGAGTCGAAGGCGCCCGAGACCGAGTCGCCCGCCGTGACGCCGGAGTCGAGACGGATGCCGGGGCCGCCGAACGTCTTGAAGACGTGGATGCGGCCGGGCTGGGGCAGGAAGTTGCGCCCGGGGTCCTCGCCGTTGATGCGGAACTCGATGGAGTGGCCGACCGGAGCCGGGTCGTCGTAGTCGAGCGTGCCGCCCTCGGCGATGCGGAACTGCTCGCGGACGAGGTCGATGCCGGTGACCTCTTCGGACACCGGGTGCTCGACCTGCAGGCGGGTGTTGACCTCGAGGAACGAGATCGTTCCGTCGGCGCCGATGAGGAACTCGCAGGTTCCCGCCCCGACATAGCCGACCTCTCGCAGGATCGCCTTCGAGGCGGAGTAGAGGATGTCGTTCTGCTCGGCCGTGAGGAAAGGTGCGGGCGCCTCTTCGACGAGCTTCTGGTGGCGGCGCTGCAGCGAGCAGTCGCGCGTGGACACGACGACGACGTTGCCGGCCGCGTCGGCGAGGCACTGCGTCTCGACGTGGCGCGGCTTGTCGAGGTACTTCTCGACGAAGCACTCCCCGCGGCCGAACGCGGCGATCGCCTCGCGGGTGGCCGACTCGAACAGCTCGGCCACTTCGTCGAGCTCGCGCGCGACCTTCAGGCCACGCCCGCCCCCGCCATAAGCGGCCTTGATGGCGATCGGCAGGCCGTGCTCGTTCGCGAAGGCGATGACCTCGTCGGCCCCGTCGACCGGCCCCGGGGTGCCGGGGGCGAGGGGAGCCCCGACCTTCTCGGCGACGTGCCGGGCGGTGACCTTGTCGCCGAGGGCCTCGATGGCCTCGGGCGAGGGCCCGATCCAGGTGAGGCCGGCGCCGATGACGGCGCGGGCGAACTCGGCGTTCTCGGCGAGGAAGCCATAACCGGGGTGCACGGCATCGGCGCCGGAGCGGCGTGCGACGGAGAGGATCTTCTCGATGGAGAGGTAGGTCTCGGCGCTCGTCGAGCCCTCGAGCGCGTACGCCTCGTCGGCGAGGCGGGCATGGAGCGCGTCGCGATCCTGGTCGGCGTAGACGGCGACGGACGCCTTCCCGCTGTCTCGGGCGGCGCGCACGATTCGGACGGCGATCTCGCCGCGGTTCGCGATCAGGACCTTGGCGATCTCAGGCATGAATGCCAGCCTAGCGAGCGCGAGCGCTCGTCTTTTGGATCACTCGCACAAAGTGATCGACTGAACGTGAGCGGTTGCCTACGAAGCGGGCGTCGCGGTCAGGCCGTGCGGGGCGTGCTCCACAGGTCGGTCCAGGCCACGTCGAGCTGGCGGACGAGCACGCGCAGCGTCGACAACGACATCCCGACCACCGTCGAGGGATCGCCCTCGACCCGCGTGATGAACGCGCCGCCGAGGCTGTCGACGGTGAAGGCGCCCGCGACCTGCAACGGCTCCCCGGTCGCGACGTACGCCGCGATCTCCTCGGACGAGATGTCGTCGGCGAAGGTGACGGCAGCCTCGGCGACCGCGTGAGCCTCGCGCGGGGCCGCTCCCGGACGGACGCGGAAGACGGAGTGCCCGGAGTGGAGGATGCCGGTGCCACCGCGCATCCGCTCCCACCGTTCGGTCGCGACCGCCGGCAGCAGCGGTTTGCCGAGCACCTCGCCGTCGAACGCGAACATCGAGTCGCCCCCGATGACGATGCCGTCGAACTCGGGCTCGTCCCGTGCGAGCATCTCGACGACGTCGGCCGCTTTGCGCCGAGCGAGCAGCAGCACGTGCTCCTCCGGCGGCAGAACCCGGCCCTCCGCGGCCTCGAGCGCGGCGACGACGGCCTCCTCATCGACCTCGGGCGCGCGGGTGGCCGGTTCGATGCCGGCCTGACGCAGCAGCATGAGACGAGCGGGGGAGGTCGAGGCCAGGCACACACGCATGCCGTTCACGCTACCCGCGGGTGCGCGTGTGCGAGCATCGTGGGATGCAGTCCGGCGACCTTCTCGATCTCGACGTCACCGACGTCGCCCACGGCGGCGTCTTCGTCGCCCGTCACGAAGGCCGCGTCGTCTTCGTCACCGACGCGATCCCCGGAGAGCGGGTGCGTGCGCGGCTGACCGACACCGCGAGATCGTCCTTCTGGCGTGCCGAGGCGCTCGAGGTGCTCGAGGCGTCGCCGCATCGGCGACCGCACGTCTGGTCCCCGGCCGACATCGGCATCGCCCCGGAGAGCCGGCCGGGCGGAGCGGACTTCGGGCACATCGAGCTCACCCACCAGCGCGAGCTCAAGCAGCGCGTCCTGCGCGACGCATTGCAGCGGTTCGGCGGCGTCGACAGCGACGTCATCGTGGCGAGCGCCGGTGCCGACGAGACCGCCGACGGCACCGGATGGCGCACGCGCGTCAGCCTGCACATCGACGACGACGGACGCATCGGGCCGTTCGCGGCACGGTCTCACCGCGTCGTAGAAGTCGACGATCTGCCGCTGGCCACGCCCGCGATCGCCGAAGCGCTCTCCCGCGGGCGCTCGGCCGCTCCCGGCCGCCTCGACCTCGTGCAGCCCGCCGACGGGCGCGTGCGCGCCCTTCCGCGGCCCGAGACCCCGCGCCGACGGGGCCGAGGCGGGCCGCGGCCGAGCGTGGACCCGGCTCTGCGCGAGGTCGTGACCGAGCGAGTCGGCGACCGGGACTTCCGCGTCGACGCCGGCGGCTTCTGGCAGGTGCATCGTCTCGCGCCGGTGGCACTGCGGGATGCGGTCCAGCGCGGGCTGCGCGCGGCGGAGCGCGACGCGATCGATCCCGACGCGTGGCACCTCGACCTGTACGGCGGTGTCGGCCTGCTCGCCGCATCCGTCGCCGAGCTCGGCGGCCCCGCGACCCGCATCACGAGCGTCGAGTCCGATCCGCGTGCCACCGACCATGCCGGCGAGAATCTCGCCGAGTGGGTGGGGGCGCGCGCGGAGACCGGTCGCGTCGACCGCTGGCTGCTCCGCACCGAGCAGGAGGCCTCGAACGCCGAGCGCGCCCGGTTGCGCGCCGGGGTGGCGGTGCTCGACCCGCCGCGATCGGGAGCCGGACGCGAGGTCGTGGACTCGCTGCTGCGGCTGCGCCCCGCGACGCTCGTCTACGTCGCATGCGATCCGGTCGCCCTCGCGCGCGATCTCGGGATGCTCCGCGCGGGCGGTTACACGCCCGTGTCGCTGCAGGGGCTCGACCTGTTCCCCAACTCGCACCACATGGAGGCGATCGCGGTACTCACCGACGAGGGTCCGCTGTCCTAGGCTGAGCGCATGACACGGGTGGCACTCATAGACGATCACGAGTCGGTCCGACTCGGGCTCGCCGCGGCCTGTTCCCGTGCGGGAGTCGGCGAGGTCGTCTTCACCGGCAGCACCGTCGCGGAGTACCTGCGATGGCGCAAAGACACCGGTGAGACACCCGCGGATGTCGTCGTCCTCGACCTCATGCTCGGCGACGGCGCGACCGTGTCCGAGAACGTCGCGCAGCTCGTGTGGAACGGTTCGCAGGTGATCATCCACAGCGTCGCCGACCGTCCGGTCGCGGTGCGCGAAGCGCTCGCCGCCGGAGCGCTCGGCGTCATCAGCAAGTCGGCGCGCGCCGACGACGTCGTCTCGGCCATCCAGACGGTCGCGCGCGGTGAGCACCTCGACAACGTCGAGTGGGCGAGTGCCGTCGACGGCGACCGGGCGTTCGCCGATGCTCAGCTCTCCGCACGGGAGCGCGACGTGCTGCGGCTGTACGCCGCAGGCCTCCCGCTCAAGGCCGTGGCCGAGCGCTTGGGGATCGCGTACTCCACCGCCAAGGAGAACATCACCCGGGTCCGGGTGAAGTACGTCGAGGTCGGCCGTCCCGCACCCACCAAGGTCGACCTCCTCCGCCGCGCGATGGAAGACGGTCTCGTCACCGAAGCCTCCGATGCCCGCTGAACCCGCGGGCGCCAGCATCCCGCGTCCCCGCCGGCCTGCGGAGTTCCGCGAAGCCCTGGCGCAGACGCAGCGGTTCACGCAGTCGCGCATCGACCGCATCCTGGGAATCGTCGTCGGGGCGGGAAGCGCCGTCATCGGCATCCAGGCGCTCGTGGGCGCCCTGAGCGCCCCGGCCGGGCACTCGACATGGAACACGGTGCTGCTGATCGCCGTCCTCGGCTCGCTCCTGCTGATGTGCGTCTCGCTCATCACCTCGCGCGCCGTCCGCATCTTCGCCGGCATCTTCGCCGGGGTCTTCCCGATCGCGACCCTGCTCTGGCCGCTCGCAGCCCGCACCCCCACGACGGTGGACGAGCAGCCCTGGCTGTGGTTCCTCATCAACGTCGGCACGGTCGCCGCGGTGTTCTGCATGCCGCTCGCGGGGCAGATCGTGTGGGCTTTCCTGCTTCCGCTGCTGTACGGCGCGATGCGGCTGACCTTGCTGCCGCTCACGCCGGCCACCGTGCTGGACGTGGCGCTGGACTCGGCGTTCGCGATCATCCTCGCGAGCGTCCTGATCGTCGTGGGATGGATCCTGCGCTCCCTCGCCGCCAGCATCGACAGCGGGCGGGAGGGGGCCGTCCGCTCCTTCGCGCAGGCCGCTGCCGCCGATGCGGTCGAGAAGGAACGCGTCGCTGTCGCGGCCCTCATGCACGACAGCGTCCTGGCGGCGCTCATCGCGGCCGAACGAGCCGAGACCGACCGCGAGCGCACTCTCGCGGTCTCGATGGCCCGCGACGCCCTCACGCGTCTCGCCAACGTCGATCAGGAGGCGGGCGAGGGGCCGGACGCGCCGTTGGCGGCAGCGACCATCGGCGCCGAGCTCGAAGCGACCGTGCGACGATTGCACCCCGACGCGGCGGTGATGCAGGATGTCAGGCCCGACGCCCGGCCGGTCCCGGGTCGCGTCGCGCGGGCGCTGCAGCTCGCGGCCGCGCAGGCGGTCACCAACTCGGTCGAACACGCCGGCGCGGCGAACCTGCGGGTGTCGTTCCGCGCTGACGGGGCAGGCCTGAGCATCGAGGTCAGCGATGACGGCCCCGGCTTCGAGGCGGCTCGCGTCGCCGAGGACCGACTCGGCATCCGAGCCTCGATCATCGCGCGCGTGGCCGCGGTGGCCGGAGTGGCCACGGTCGATTCCGACGGGTCGGGGACGACCGTGTCGATCAGCTGGCGGGAGCGCTCATGAACCGTTCGGTGCGCTGGGTGCTCTCGGCGCTCGGGGTCGCGTTCACGGCCTACCTGGCGGTGGGCGGGATGATCTGGACCCGGCCGGTCGACGTGCCGGTCGTCCTCGTCCTGAATCTCGTGGTCTACCTCGCCGTCACCGGCCTGTGCATCTTCTGGCCGACGCGCCCCATGGGCGTTCCCTCCCGCCCCGGAGCCGATGCTCCGGCGGTCAGTGCCGTGACGGCGGGGATGAGCCGGCCGGCGCCGCTGCCGCTGTGGATCGCGCTGCTCGCCCTCGCCGTGACCGTTGTGATCCCGTCCGCCACGTGGTGGGCCGCGGGGGAGGCGGGACGGCTGCAGCCCTTCGCGACCTGGAGTCTCGGCGGCCTCGGGGCGCTGATGGCGATCCTCGTGGTCCGTCGGCGATCGATCGTCGCGTGGTCGGGGATCGCGATGCTCTTCCTGCAGTCGGTGATCTGGATCGGCCCCGAGCCCACCCTCTCTCTCGGCGCCGTAGGCTCGGCGCTGTGGGTGGGCGGTGCCCAGGTCATCGTGCTTCTGATCGACCGAGCGGCCGTCGAGACCGCGCAGCTGACCGCGCTCCAGCGCGAGGCGTCGGAGTGGCTGGCGACCCAGGAGGGACGCCGCCGCGAGAGACGGGTGCGCGTGCAGCGCGCGCTCGCTGTGGCCGGGCCCGTGCTCTCGCGAACCATCAAGGCCGACGGCGACCTCGACGACGACGAGCGGCTGCAAGCGCGGCTCGCCGAGGGGCGCCTGCGCGACGAGCTGCGGGGGCCGCGTCTGCTGGACGACGCCGTGCGCCGCGTGCTGGAGGACGTTCGGCGGGCCGGCTCCCACGTGACGTTCCTCGACGAGGGCGGCCTCGACGGTCTCGATGACCGAGAGCTCGCCGGCATCCGGGCCGAGCTCGCCGAGGTGCTCGAGGGCGTCCGCTCGGAGCGCCTCTACATCCGCACGTCGACGCATCCCGACACGGCGGTCACGGTGGTCGGGCGGTCGCGTCATGAGGACGGCACCGACGAGACGGTGGATCTC
This sequence comes from Microbacterium sp. Yaish 1, assembly GCF_002245215.1. GTDB lineage: Bacteria > Actinomycetota > Actinomycetes > Actinomycetales > Microbacteriaceae > Microbacterium. The sequence continues at coordinate 579,618 of NZ_NPMR01000001.1, read as the reverse complement.
TGGCGGGAGATCGCGCGCCCGCGTCCGCGTCCCTGACGTGCCGTGAGGTGCTGGGGGCGAGGGGCGGCGAAGCCGCCCGCCCCTCGCCATGCGAGTGGTTACCCGAAAACCGACTCGCAGCAGTCACCGGCGTGAAGCTCAGGTGACCGAACGCAGTAGCGTTCCAGCACATCCAGTCTGCGGCAGTGTGCCAGATCTGTCTGTAGGTATTTCGGGGGACAAAATCTCGGCCACGCGGACCGGGCCGGCCGGCGCGTCAGCCGGTGAATCGGCCCCAGCCGAAGCCGCGGCGCAGCGGCGTCCGCAGCGCGCGCGCCGAGCGCCGCCACGCGGATTCGGGTGCCGGCTCGGGGGCGACCGCTTCGGCGGCCTCCTGGGCGTACGACTCGCTCACGACCGCGATGACGGCGGCGAGCTCCTCGGGCGTCGGGGTGCCGCGGCGCACCTCGATGCGCAGGGGACGCTGGTCGCGCGCCGCCTCGTCTCGAGCGTCTTCCGGGCCGGTCACAGCGGGATGTTCCCGTGCTTCTTCGCGGGCAGCTCGGCGCGCTTGCCGCGCAGCGCGCGCAGCGACTTCGCGATGTACACGCGGGTCTGCGCGGGCTCGATGATGCCGTCGAGCTCACCGCGTTCTGCGGCGAGGAACGGGGATGCGACGTTGTAGGTGTACTCGGAGGCCAGGCGGGACCGCACGGCGGCGACATCCTCGCCCGCCTCCTCGGCACGCTTGATCTCGCCGCGGTACAGGATGTTCACGGCACCCTGCCCGCCCATCACGGCGATCTCGGCCGTGGGCCAGGCGACGTTGACGTCGGCGCCCAGCTGCTTCGACCCCATCACGATGTACGCACCGCCGTACGCCTTGCGCAGGATGACCGTCACGAGCGGGACCGTTGCCTCGGCGTAGGCATAGAGCAGCTTGGCGCCGCGGCGGATGACTCCGGTCCACTCCTGGTCGGTGCCCGGCAGGTAGCCCGGAACGTCGACGAGCGTGACGATCGGCACCGAGAAGGCATCGCAGAAGCGCACGAAACGGCTCGCCTTCTCGCCGGCGTCGATGTTCAGCGTTCCCGCCATCTGCGAGGGCTGGTTGGCGATGATGCCGACGGTACGGCCCTCCACCCGACCGAATCCGACGACGATGTTGGGGGCGAAGAGAGGCTGCACCTCGAGGAAGTCGCCTTCGTCGACGATGCCCGCGATCACCTGGTGGATGTCGTACGGCTGGTTGGGCGAGTCCGGGATGACGGCGTTGAGGGAGCGGTCGTCGTCGGTGGTCTCCCACTCGAACCCGGTCTCGTAGACCGGGGCGTCCGACATGTTGTTGTCGGGCAGGAAGCTCAGCAGCGAACGTGCGTAGTCGATCGCGTCATCCTCGTCCTCGGCGAGGTAGTGCGCGACACCCGAACGGGTGTTGTGGGTGTGCGCCCCGCCGAGCTCCTCCATGCCGACGTCCTCGCCCGTGACCGTCTTGATGACGTCGGGACCGGTGACGAACATCTGGCTCGTCTTGTCGACCATGATGACGAAGTCGGTGAGGGCGGGGGAGTACACCGCGCCGCCCGCGGCGGGGCCCATGATGAGCGAGATCTGCGGGATGACGCCGGATGCCGCGGTGTTCAGGCGGAAGATCTCGCCGTACTTGCCGAGAGCCACGACGCCCTCCTGGATGCGCGCTCCGCCCGAGTCGAGGATGCCGATGATCGGCATTCCGCCGCGCAGGGCGAGCTCCATGACCTTGATGATCTTCTCGCCCGCCGACTCGCCGAGCGAGCCGCCGAACGTGGTGAAGTCCTGCGAATACACCGCGACGGTGCGGCCGTGGATGGTTCCGACTCCCGAGACGACCGAGTCGCCGTACGGGCGGGAGCGATCCATGCCGAACGCCGTGGTGCGGTGGCGCACGTACTCGTCGAGCTCGACGAACGAACCCGGGTCGACGAGCATCTCGATGCGCTCGCGCGCGGTGAGCTTGCCCTTCTTGTGCTGCTTCTCGCGTGCCGCGGTCTCGGCGTCGACGACGGCCGTCTGGTAGCGGGCGCGGAGGTCGGCGATCTTGCCGGCGGTCGTGGACAGGTCGGGCTGGTCGGTCACGCGTTCCACCCTATCCAGCGCCGCCCCGCAGCCGTTGGAGCACACCGACAACGACGACGCGGATCACCTGTGGAAACCCTCGGACGCAACCCCTCGCCGCGTTCCGATCCGACGTCGTAGGGTGACGCCATGAGCATCCCCGAGAACGGATATCCCCGCGCGGCCGCGGTCTCGCCCCGCGTGCACGTTGTCGAGCACACCGATTCGACGAACGCCCACCTCCGTCGCGATGTCGAGGCCGACCCCGATGCCCATCCGCACCTCTCGGTCCTCCTGACCACCGACCAGCGCGCCGGTCGCGGCCGCCTCGATCGCAGCTGGACGGCTCCGGCCGGCACCGCGCTCGCGATCTCGGTGCTGCTGCGCGTGGGTGCCGTGCCCGTGCACTCGCGCGGCTGGATCCCGCTGGTCGCCGGTCTCGCCATGAGCGACGCCGTCTCCGCACAGCTGCGCGACCGCCGGGTGGGCGTGAAGTGGCCGAACGACGTCCTGGTCGACGGACGGAAGATCAGCGGCATCCTCGCCGAGGTGCTTCCGGGGGAGGACGGGGACGTCATCCTCGGCGCCGGCGTCAACACGACCATGGCCGAGGTCGACCTGCCGGTCGCGACCGCGACGTCGTTCGCGGCGCTCGGCGCTCCGGTCGACGAGGACCGACTGCTGGCGGACTATCTCACGGGCCTGCGCGATCACATCGCGCACCTCGCGGTGGCGGGCGCGGACGAGCCGTTGCGCGAGCGCGTCGCCGCGGTGTGCGTCACGATCGGCGAGGACGTCGTCGTCTCGCTCCCCGGCGGCGAGACGCTGACGGGAACGGCGGAGCGCCTCGACGACGACGGTCGCCTGGTCGTGCGCACCGGTGCGGTCGAGAGCGTCGTCGGAGCCGGCGACGTCGTGCATGTCCGAGCAGTCGGCTGAGCCCTGGCGGCATCCGGGCGTGCCGTCGCCGCGTTGTCGCACCCGCGCGTCATGATGGTGCTGTGACTCAGCCCGCAGCCTCGTTCGGCCGACCCGTCGCACCCGCGCTCGGTGCTGCCGCTCCCGAGCTGCGCGTCGCGCGGTTGCGCCCGCACGCCGGGCCGCTGCTGTGGCCCGCGCTGCTGCTGATCGTGGTGGCGGGCGTGACGGGGTACTTCACGGACAACCTCCCCGAGCCCTTCACCGACGTCATGCTCTGGTCGGCCGCAGGACTGGTGGTCGTGCTCCTCGTGGTGCTGCCGTACCTGCGCTGGCTCGCGCACTCGTACACGATCACGACCCGCCGGGTCATCGAGACCTCGGGACTCATCGTCCGCCGCCGGGCCGAGCTCAGCCATATCCGCGGTTACGGCATCGACGAGTCGCGCGGCCCGCTGCAACGTCTCAACGGCACCGGCACGCTGACGCTCTCGAACGGCGTCGATCCCTCGATGCGGCTGCGGAGCATCCCGGCCGTCGCGCTCGTCCACGAGGTGCTGGCCGATCAGGTCGAGGTGAGCCAGATCCTCGCGCATCGTGACTCCCACAGCATGCCGGTCGTCGGCTCCGATTCCTGAGCACGCCCGAGTCCGGTCGCGCGTGCGGCCACGTGGCGCGGTGCGCGATGATGGATGCGAACCCGGAGGAGGCGCTATGTCGTTGCGAGTAGGAATCGTCGGCGGAGGGCAGCTGGCCCGCATGATGATCGCGCCGGCCGTCGAGCTGGGCATCGACGTGCGCGTGCTGGCCGAGGAGGCCGGGATGTCCGCCGCGATCGCGGCGACCGCGACGGGCGACTACCGCGACCTCGACACGGTGCGCGCGTTCGCGCGCGACGTCGACGTCATCACCTTCGATCACGAGCACGTTCCGCAGGAGGTGCTGCGGGCCCTCGTCGACGAGGGCGTCGCCGTCCACCCCGGTCCCGACGCGCTCTTCTACGCGCAGGACAAGCTGCGCATGCGCGCGCGGCTCGCCGAGCTCGGGATGCCGCAGCCCGAGTGGGCCGCGATCTCGGATGCCGCCGGCCTGCAGGCGTTCCTCGACGACAACGGCGGACGCGCGGTCGTGAAGACCCCGCGCGGCGGCTACGACGGCAAGGGCGTGCGGGTCGTGCGCGCCGCCGACGAAGCCGCCGACTGGCTCGACGCGCTCGAGCCGGGCGGACAGCTCCTCGTCGAGGAGCTCGTGGAGTTCACTCGCGAACTCGCCCAGCAGGTCGCCCGGCGCCCCTCGGGCGCGTGGCGTTCGTACCCCGTGGTCGAGACGGTGCAGCGCGACGGCGTGTGCGCCGAGGTCATCGCGCCGGCTCCGCGGGCCGGTCAGCGCCTGATCGAGGTCGCCGAGACGATCGGCGTCGCGATCGCGGAGGGGCTGGGCGTCACGGGCATGCTCGCCGTCGAGCTCTTCGAGACGGCCGACGAGCGTCTGCTCGTCAACGAGTTGGCGATGCGCCCGCACAACAGCGGTCACTGGAGTCAGGACGGCGCTGTCACGGGACAGTTCGAGCAGCACCTGCGCGCCGTGCTCGACCTGCCGCTCGGCGACACGTCTCCGCGAGCACCGTGGTCGGTCATGATCAACATCCTGGGCGGCCCGGTCTCCGACTCGCTCGCCGCCCGCATCCCCGCCGCTCTCGACGCCCACCCCGGGGCGAAGGTCCACACCTACGGCAAGTCGCCGCGGCCGGGTCGCAAGGTGGGGCACGTGAACCTCTCCGGCGACGACCTCGACGCCGTCGTGGGGGATGCCCGCGTGGTGGCCGCTCACTTCGACGACTGAGCCCGACGGGGCACCGCGCCGCTCCGGGATTTCCTCAGGTCGCCCACCTAACCTGGGTCGGTGACATCCTCGCCGCTGCATTCGTCGGACGCCCCGCTCGTGGGGGTCGTCATGGGTTCGGACTCCGATTGGCGCGTCATGAGCGACGCATCGCAGGCGCTCACCGAGCTCGGTGTCGCCCACGAGGTCGAAGTCGTCTCGGCTCACCGCACCCCCGACAAGCTGTTGCGCTACGGCCGTGAGGCGCGGGGCCGGGGGCTGCGCGTCATCGTCGCCGGGGCCGGGGGAGCAGCGCACCTTCCGGGGATGCTGGCATCGCTGACGCCGCTGCCGGTCGTCGGCGTCCCCGTCCAGCTCGCAACCCTCGACGGGCTCGACTCGCTGCTGAGCATCGTGCAGATGCCGGGCGGCATCCCGGTCGCCACCGTCTCGATCAACGGTGCGAAGAACGCCGGCCTGCTCGCCGCGCGCATCATCGGAGCCGGGGATCCGGCACTCGCGGATCGGCTGGAGGAGTACGCGCGCGGGCTCGAGCAGCAGGTCGAAGAGAAGAACCGCCGCCTCAAGGATTCCCTGTGAGCGTCAGCGCCCCGCCGCGCAGCTCCGCGCGGCCGCGACGCTCGAACCTCATCGAGGAGCGTCCGCTCCGGCATCCCGACACCTCGTCGCCCGAGGTCATGGGTCGCCGCGGCTGGTGGCTCGTCGTGCTGACCTTCCTGCTGCCCGGCTCGGCCCAGGTGCTCGCGGGCAACCGGCGCCTGGGGCGGTTCGGCCTCGCGGCGACGATCACGATGTGGGCCCTCGCCCTTCTGACCGTGCTGACCGGACTGCTGTGGCGTCCGCTGCTCCTCTCGCTCGCGACCAACTGGTTCGTGCTGCTGATCGTCCAGGCCCTCATCGCGTTCTACGCGGTGCTCTGGCTCGTGCTGACGGTCGACACGCTGCGGCTCGTGCGACTCGTGCGGGCCGGAACCGTCGCCCGCATCGGCGTACCGCTCCTGGCCATCGTGCTCGCCGTCGCGTCGACCTCGGCGGCTGCCTGGACCTTCGACCGGGTCAACTCCGTCCGAGAGACGCTCAGCACCGTCTTCGGTTCGAGCGGGCCGAGCGTTCCGCCGTCGGACGGCTACTACAACATCCTCCTGCTCGGTGCCGACAGCGGTGAAGGCCGCGATTCCATGCGCTTCGACTCGATCTCCGTCGTGTCCGTGAACGCGGAGACCGGGGCCACCACGATCACCGGCGTCCCGCGCGACATGGGGCACTTCCCGTTCGCGCCCGGGCCGATGAAGGATCTGTATCCCGACATCCACGAAGGCCGTGTCGATCCGAACTGCGGGTGGAGCAGCGGCATCAATCAGCTGCAGACCGAGGTCGAGATCTGCCGCGACGGCAACGCTCTCTATCCGGATGCGAAGAACAACGGCTCGTCGCCGGGTGTGGAAGCGACCAAGGACGCCGTCGAAGGCATTCTCGGCATCACCATCCCGTACTACGTCTTCATCGACATGAAGGGCTTCGCCGACCTCGTCGACGCCCTCGGCGGTGTCGACATCAACGTGGTCGAGCGTCTGCCCAAGGGCGGTGGCCCGCGGTACGAGGGGCAGAGCGCCGAGGACTGGGCCGAGGGGTGGATCGAGGCCGGACAGCAGCACATGGACGGCGACACCGCCCAGTGGTACGCCCGGTCGCGGTACACGACGAGCGACTTCGACCGGATGCGCCGCCAGCGCGAGCTCCAGCAGGCGATCCTCGCCCAGATGACCCCGCAGAACGTGCTCGACCGGTTCACCGAGATCGCCGACGCCGGCCAGGTGCTCGTGCAGACCGACATCCCCGCCGATCTGCTGCCCTTCCTCGCCGACATCGCCATCAAGGCCAAGGAGCAGCCGGTCACCACGATCGAGCTCACCCCCGCGAACGGCATCGAGGAGGCGGACCCCGACTGGGCCCTCGTCCGACAGATGGTGCAGGACGCGCTCCACCCGCAGACCCCCACCCCCGAGCCGGAGGGTTGAACGATGAGCACGGTTCTCCGGGTCGTCCTCGACCAGCTGATCGACGTCGTCGACGCCGATTCCGCCGAGGCATCCCTCGAGGTGGCACGCGCGCTCATCGAGACCGCGCCGGCACGATGCGAGGTTGCGGCCGTCGTCCCGTCGGACGCCGTGGACACGGCCGCCGCGGTCGACGGCCTGGCGCAGACCATCCGGGCCCCGTTCCCGCGGACCGGCCTGCTGGCCTCGTGGCCGATGGGGATCTCGGGAGGCGTCGCGGGCGGGCTGATGCACGCGCCGACCCTGCTCGCACCGCTCGTCAAGCACGACCGCGCACACGACAACGACCAGACCGTCGTGACGCTCTGGGACCTCGCGGTGTGGGACTCGCCCGCGCTCTTCCCGCGGGCCACTCTGCTGGCTCATCGTGCCCTGCTCAAGCGTGCCGAGAAGCACGCGGATGCCGTCGTCGTCCCCGCGCACGCGACGGCGCATCGCCTCGCCGACATCGCGCCCAAGCTCAGCGGTCGGATCCGCGTCATCCCGGGCGCCGCTCCCGCGCAGTTCCGTGTTCCGACCGACGCCGTCGGGCGGCGGCGTGAACTCGGCGTGCCCGACCGGGTGGCCGTCGTCGCCGGCGGCACCGATGAGCAGCTGCGCGCCGTGCTGGCCTCGATCGCGGGGGAGGAGACCTCCAGCGTCGTCGTCTTCGACGAGCCCGCCGACGTCGCCGGGGCGATCGCCGAGGCGGGAATCGACCGTGACCGCGTCATCGTGCCCGGCCGGCTCGACCCCGCCGACCGCGCCGCCGTCCTCGACGCGGCCGTGCTGCTGATCGCGCTCTCCGACGGGTCGGGCTTCCCCTGGCGGGCCGTCGAGGCGATGGTGCTGGGCGTCCCCGTCGTGGCGTGCGACTCACCCGTCCATCGCGAGGTGCTCCTGGACGGCGCGCGCATCGCACCGTTCGACGAGCTGCGGGATGCCGCGGGCGAGGTGCTGGCGTCGCCGGAGGAGCTCCATCGGTGGGCCGTGCGCGCCGGCGACCGCGGTCGCGCCTTCTCGTGGCGCGATCACGCCGAGCGCGTGTGGGCGCTCCACGCCGAGCTGTGACGCGGGCGCCGGTTTCCTCCTCCTAGGGTGGACGTATGCCCGCACGCGTAGGAGTCGTCATTCGCACGGCCGACCGGCCCGAGTTCCTCGCCCGGGCGCTCGCCGATGTCGCCGCCCAGACCTTCGGCGATCGGCGGATCGTCGTGGTGAACGACGGCAGTGATCGCGCCGCTGTCGACGCGGCGGTCAGGGGGTCGGCCGTCGCCGAGACCGTGACAGTGCTCGACTCCCGCGCCCCGGGCGGTCGGTGCGCCGCAGCGAACACGGGCGTCGACGCTCTCGACACGGAGTTCGTCGTCATCCATGACGATGACGACCTCTGGGCGCCGGAGTTCCTCGAGCGCACCGTCGCTTTCCTCGACGAGCACCCGGACGACTCGGGGGTCGGGGTCGCGACGGCGATCGTCTACGAGGAGAAACGGGCGGGACGCTGGGTCGAGACCGGGCGCGTGCCGTTCTGGGCGGATCTGACCGCGTTGCGCTTCATCGATCTGCTCGAGGTGAACCGTGCGGTCCCCATCTCGCTGCTCTACCGCCGTGCGCTGCACGAGCGGGTGGGCCCCTACGACGAGTCGCTCGAAGCCGTCGAGGACTGGGAGTTCTACCTCCGCGTCCTCGCGGTCGGGACGCTCGGCTTCATCGGAGGAGCGCCGCTGGCCTTCTGGACGCAGCGTCCGAGCGCGTCGGGTGCCGAGGGGAACAGCATGTTCGCGCTCGAGCACCTCCATGACCGCGACGACATGATCGTTCGCGACCGCGAGCTCCGTTCCTGGGTGGCGGCCAACGGCGCCGGACTGCCGCTCTACCTGGGCGCCATGGAGCGTCGCATCGTCGCGGAGCTGCGGAGCGAGGTCGAGTCGCTGCGGCGCGAACAGCGCGAGCAGCGTGCCGCCATCCGCGCCGACATCGACGCCCATCAGCCGATCTGGTCACGGCTGCGCCGTCTGCGCCGCCGGATGTCGCGCTGACCGTCGCCGTAACGGACGGATGACGAATGGGGCGTCGATGCTGTGCGAACGAGGCGATGGCCGCAGAATGAGAGGGTGACCTCTCCCCGCGCGCGCAGAACAACGTCCTCGGTGACCGCCACGAGCTTCCGACTCTTCGGGGGCCTCGTGATCGGGATGCTGGCCTTGAGCGCCTGCGCCACGCCCGTCGGCGGTGCGATGACACCGTCGCCCACGCCGACGGCGACGCTGGAGAGCCCGACGCCCGAGCCGACCCCGACGGCGGATGACACTGCCACGCCGGATGTGCCGGTCCCGACCGAGACGGTCGAGGTGGACACCCCCTACAACGGGGAGGTCCTGATCGTGACGGCCGAGCAGCGGGGTGCGACGCTCGAGGTGACGGCGATGATCCCCGGCGTCAGCGAGGATGACGGCACCTGCACGCTCCGGGTCGACGGCGTCGGGGTGGCTACCATCACCAGCACGGCCGGTAACGGTGTGACGTACTGCGGCCTCATGTCGGCCGACGTCGCATCCGACTCCACGGCGACGCGGTTCGACGTGCAGTACGAGTCCTCGTCGACGCGGGCGCGTTCCGCCGACTCGAGCGTCGAGTCGAGCCAGTGAGCGCGCGCCGCAGCATCCGCTCGTCCGTCGCGGTCCTCGCCGCATGGGTGTGCGCCGTCGCCCTGCTCGTCGCGGCACCGGTGGCGCTGTCGTCGTCGATCGCTCCGGCTCCGGCTGCCGCGGCGGCATCGGGCTCGGACTTCAATCCCGGCAACATCATCAGCGACGCCGCGTTCTACGACTCCAACGCGATGGGCTCACCCGAGATCCAAGCATTCATGGAGCGCCAGGTGCGGTCCTGCTCGTCGGGTTACACGTGTCTCAAGGACTACCGTCAGAACACCGACAACCGCCCGTCCGACCGTTACTGCAACGGGTACGAGGGGCGCGGCAACGAGAGTGCGTCCACGATCATCGATCGCGTCGCCCGCTCGTGCGGCATCAGCCAGAAGGTCATCCTGGTCCTGCTCGAGAAGGAGCAGTCGCTGGTCACGTCGACCTCCCCGACCGCGCGCGCCTACGCGGCGGCGACCGGACAGGGATGCCCCGACACGGCTCCCTGTGATTCCGCGACGCTCGGCTTCTTCTACCAGGTCTACTACGCGGCTCGGCAGTACAAGATCTACAAGGCGTTCCCGCAGGACTTCGGCTACCAGGCCGGCCGCTGGAACAACATCCTGTACCACCCGTACAACAACTGCGGCACCCAGCGCGTCTACATCGAGAACCAGGCGACGGCGGGTCTGTACATCTACACTCCGTACGTCCCCAACCAGGCTGCGCTCAACAATCTGTACGGCACGGGCGACTCGTGCTCCTCGTATGGGAACCGCAACTTCTGGCGGCTCTACACCGATTGGTTCGGGTCGACTGAATCTGATCTCGCCCACCGTCCGATAGGAAGCCTCGACGTGGTCGAGGTCTCGCCGGGACAGTTCCGCGTTGCCGGCTGGGCGGCGGATCCTGACACTGCCGAGTCGATCGATGTGCACGTCTACATCGGCGGGGCCGGTTACGCCGTGCGAGCGGATCGTTCGCGCCCCGACGTCGGTGCTGCTTTTCCCGGCCTGGGCGCCGCTCGCGGCTTCGACCGCACCTTCCCCGCGTCGGCCGAAGGAGAGCTGCAGGTATGCGCCTGGGCAATTAACGTTGGTCGTGGAGCGAATACGCTACTTGGGTGTCGAAGCATGACCGCTATGGCCGGGTCTCCGATCGTGACGATCGATTCGACCCAGCTCACCGTCAACTCGATGACCATCGCGGGGTGGGCTATCGACCCGGACACCACAGAACCCGTGAGTCTCCACATCTACGTGGACGGCGTGGGGCGTATCTCGAGCGCAAACCGGAACCGCGCCGACCTCGCGCCACATTATCCGGCCTACGGAACACGGCACGGATTCTCGGAGACCATCGGGCTGACCCCCGGCGACCATTCCGTCTGCATCTACGCCATCAACGTCGGAGTCGGCGACAACCGGACCGTGACGTGCTCAACCGTCAGAGTGCCGGGTGGCCCCGATCAAGGGCGCGAGCCGATCGGTGCTCTTGACGTCGTCTCGGTGTCGGGCCAGACGGTCACGGCGGCAGGATGGGCCATCGATCCCGACACGGCGGCGGCCATCCCTGTGCACATCTACTTCGGCGCGAACGGAATTGCGACCCAGGCGGATCGGCGTCGGTCGGATATCGGGGCTGCGTTCCCGCTCTATGGCCCCGGCCACGGCTTCAGCGCGTCTGCGCCGCTGACAGCAAACAGGCTCGACGTGTGCGCGTACGCGATCAATACCGCGGGACCCAACCGCCTCCTCGGATGCAAGACCGTCGAGAGTGCTCTCGCGCCACAAGCGCTCGGCCGTAGTCCGATCGGCAGCCTTGACGTGGTATCCGTCTCGTCCGACGGCAGGTCGCTCCGACTCGCGGGGTGGGCTATCGACCCCGATACCGCAGGCCCCACGGCTATTCACGCCTATCTCGATGGTGTTGGCGCGATATTCGAGACGAATCGCGACCGTCCGGATGTGGCTGCTTCGTACCCTGCGTACGGAGTGCGTCGAGGCTACGACGTCTCGCTGCCGTTGCGCACGGGTAGCCGAAACGTCTGCGTCTACGCCGTCGACGACACCGGGCGGTCGAATACGCTGCTCGGGTGTCGAGCTATTCCGTAGTCGAGGACGCGGCTACGGAACCGCTCACGGACGGTGGCCGTGTCGTCAAAGCTCGGTCGGTCCGGTCATCTGCCTCTCGAAAGCGACCTGCTGGTTCGCGCTTGTCGACGAGCCGCCCCTGCGCGGCGCATACACGACGAGGGAGTGGAAAAGGAAGCGGGCAAAGAACGCGACAGCGAGGGTGAACGCGGTAGCCACCACGCTAGAGATATGCCATGTCTCAACGAGAACGGCCATTACGGGGATACGGACGGCGGCTTCCGCGTTGTTGAAAGCGAACGACTTGGCGAAGCGAGAGCCGAGGTTTGACGCGTTGGCGCGCATTTCGCCGAAGACGAATCGTTCCTGCAGTATGAAATTGCCCACGATTGTGGCTTCCGCAGCGATGATGGCAGCGACGATGTAGTTGACGCCGAGCTGAGTGAGAGCCCACACGATCCCAATGTTCAGGACCGCCCCGAGAGCGCCGATGAGGGCGAAGAGGGACATCTTCCCGAACCTCAAGGCCGCGAGCTGGGCGATGAAATGCAGTCCCTGCCTGAAGGACGCTTTGGAATCGCCGGCGTTGCGTTCTGCGAAGTCGAATGGGATCTCGCTCACCTTGAGGGTCTCACGTGCCAGTATCTCGAGCAGAATCTTGAACCCGCGGGGCTGAAGGCCACCCAGGTCGACCGCGCTACGGTCCACCAAGAAGAAGCCCGTCATTGGGTCGGAGCAATACCTCAGGCGGACGGGGAACATGGACTTGGTGACGAGCGTCGACAGCCTCGACACGCCCGTTCGCACGATTCCTGCGAGCCCATGCGCAGTGCCGTCGCCGCTGTAGCGTGAGGCCACAACGATGTCGGAGCCGTTCAGCTCGAACTCCCGGATGAGTCGAGGAACGTCCTCGGGTGGGTGTTGCAGATCGCCGTCCATCACCACGCAGACGTCGGTGGTGGCGGAATGGAGCCCGACGAGCACGGCGCCTCCCAGGCCGCCGTCGGCGTGCTCGCGGTGGATGACGCGCACCGGAATGGCCGCGTGGCGCGCCACAGCACGGATAACCGCCGGGGTGTCATCGGTCGAGTCGTCGACAAAGATGATCTCGGCGATCTGTCCGTCTGATGCGGCTTCGAGGCGGCGGACCAGGTCGGCGACGTTCGCCGATTCATTGTAGGTGGGCACGACGATAGTGGCTGGCGTGGTCATCTGGTCCTCTCGACGCCCCGTCCCGCGGATGCGTTCGGGCCGATGCTGCTCGATAGATGATATTAGATGCCCGCCGTGCGCATGCTGAGGCTAAGGCTTGACATCAGCGGAGATCGTCACACGGGAGGTCGACGAACCATCCGTCCGGCGCGGCGGGGACGGTCACTATAACGATGCCGACGTCGCTGCTGCATGTCCGGGCGGCATTCTCGACCTCCGGACTCCACGTCGGCCCGTTGCCTCTGGCGGCGCCGTCATCGACATGGTAGCTCGCGGCGAACACTGAAGCCATTATCACGAGGGTCGCGATACCCGCTCCGCCGAGACGACCGTCCGGGCGCCCTCCCACCGCGAGTGCAACGATCGCCCACAGCAACATGATCGGGACGATGGAGTAGCGCAATAGGGGCACGCCGCCAGCCAGCGTCTCGAACCCCATCTTCGCGAAGTCGAACTGTTCGTAGAAGTTCATCCAGAACCCCGCGCCCCAGATGACCACCGAGGCGCCGAGGAGTGCTGTCACGAGCAATGCGCGAGAGCGTCGTCGCCATCCGTACACGACAGCGGCCGCCAGAAAGGGCACCAGTGCGACGTATGCGACGTCCCAGCCGGAGTAGGCGACAAGTGCGGAAGAACCCTTGCCGCTCCCGGTGAAGGCAGAAAGCGGCGCCTGTAGAAAGTAGCCGTCGACCAGCGCGGCAGGCGAGGGGCGACCGCCGTCGCCTCGTGTTTTGTCGAAATTGAGAAACGCCCATGCCTGGATGAGTGCGCCGATCGCGGCGCCTGCATACAAGGGCCACCTCTTGCGAGCTCGCAAGCGCCACAGCAGCAGCGGTGCGAACACAGCGGCCTGTATCTCCGTCGCCACGACCAAGAGTGCGACGACGGCGAGTGCGACGCTTCCCCACCACGTTCGCGGTGCTGCCAAGAAGAGGAAGGGGCTTAAGAATAGGAGCAGCCAATGTAGGTTGGCGAGATTGCCGAGCGCCTCGTAAGCGAGTCCGGGGGAGAGTACGGTGATGCTGGCCAACGCGACTCTTGACGCAGGATGGATGCGCCAGTGGTCGGTGAGACGGAAAACGAGAGCACCGACTGACGCCGCGACGAGGCACGATGCGGCCGAGGTCGCTATGGCCACATGCTCGGCCGGTATGACTGCCCAGATCGCACTGGCGATGATCTGCGGCAGCGCGTGGGTGTAGCCCGCGTACGGGGTGAAGATCCCCGCGGTGAGCAGAGCGGGGTCAAGGGCGCGGGCGGAGAAAATCGCCGCGTCCTCGGCCCACAGCGCGCCGCGTTCTGTGCCGCTGAGCCGGAACCAGGCTAGAAGAAACCCTACGATGACAATGACGAGCGGAGAAAGCACCCGTATCCATCGATATAGTCGCGCATGCGAACGATGCCCTCGAAGGTGTCGAGTGTTCGCCCCGCTGCTCGTACTCCGGCGGGACTCTTGCGCGGGTTCGCCAGCGGTCCCGGTACCGGCGTTCTCTTCGTCGGCGGTCTCGGACAGTGGTGATCTCACGGTCGGTCTGCCCCCATCCGGTTCGATCTGCGGGGCGCGGCCGAAGCCTCGTCGACTTCCTCGGGCACAGCTCCCGGGGCGGCGCGGAGGAGAAACGTCGTAATCGCGACGAGGCCTACGCCCAGAACGACGGTCAGCATCCACCCGGGAAGCGGTGGGAGCCAGGACGGGCTTGCGAGCCACGGTTCGGAGGCGCCGACACTGTACCGATGGGCGGTCTGCACGGTCATTACGACGGCGCCGACGGCGAACACGCCCACGGCGAGGATGCGCAGGGTGCGGACTAGCCGAGGCCCGATCTGGTCACCTCGTCCGCTTAGCCCGCGGTCTGCGACAAAACCCGTGACGATCAGCAGCGTGGCGACGAGCGGCAGCGAGTATCGTCCCTGCCAGCCGACTCCCGACCACTGCAGTCCTGCCAGTACACCGGGGACGACTGTCGCTGAGGCGAAGGCGATGAGCAGGGCGATCTTCCCGCGTCGACGCGCGACTGCGAACGCGACGACCACGTAAGCCCCGATGAACATCAGCCAGACCAGAGAAAGGATGTGAGGGCTCGGCAGGTCCAACCACCCGAGGTCGCCGTACATCTGATTCAACTGCTCGTAGTAGGACGAGTAGAAGATTGAAATGCCCTCGAGCCCCTCGGCAAGTGTCTCGGGACGCTCGACTCCCACGTAGTAGGTGCCATGTCCGGCTACCCAAATAACGCTCCATACCGCGATAGCGATCAGCGCGATCAGCACGATCTGCGTGCTGCGGTCGCGAAGGTGCCCGAACGCCCTGCGCCACCCCACCGCGGTCACGACAGCTATAGCCGCAAGGAGGAGGAAGAGGGGTGATAGCCCACGCGTGACTATGAGAAGCGACCCCGAGATCAGCAGCAGTGTATGTTGCTCCGTCCACCCGCGAGCTTGCCTGCGTTTAGCGAATAGCTGATAGGCCGCCACGGCGACGCAGAAGATCGTGGCGATCTCCCAAGCGCTCGGATTCACGACCATCCCCACGTACAAGGTCATCGGAGTCAGCACGAGCGCTGCTCCGACGAGGGGCCACCCGGTCGTCGCGCCGCGCCGCAGCAGCGACAACCCCCAGGCGAGGAACGCGGACGTCACGATAGCTGCAAGCGCTCGTGAGAGGTACATGCCATATTCCGTCGGAACGATGAGGGATCCCAAGCCCGCCCAAAGGTAGAACACCGGGTTGTAGAGGCCAGCATTGGTCTGCGAACGAATGTCGGCGTTTGAGTCGAGACGTAGGGGTCCCTGGCAGGACGCGGTGATTTCCGGGTGGAAAGCAATACACGCGGCGAACTTGTGGGTGTTGGCGATGCGCTCTGGCACCATCGGCTCGAGGAGGCCTGCTTGACCGCGAACCGCTGCCGACGCGTAGATGTAGTGAGCGGCCTCGTCGGCTCCCGAGGCGATCGGCAGGAACACTGCCCCCGTCCCGAGGATCATCAGCACCGCGAGTGCGAGAAGAAGAACCTCGGCCGTTCGGTGGCGATGAAGGAGGTCGACGAAGGTGGAACGTATGCTCATGGGCTGCTGTTCGATCACTCTCTGCAACTGGCCTCGGAAACGCGCCGGGGCGGACCACAGACTACAGGTGAACCCCTCCAAGCTGAGTCACGACCCTTGTTAGGATCGAGCGTGCCCACTGCCCTACACCCCGAGACTCTCGTCATCGTGCCCGCATGGAACGAGTGCGCGAACATCGCCGCGACGGTGGCAGAGATACGAGAGCAACCTGAGCAGTTTGAGGTTCTGGTGGTCGACGATGGGTCGACGGACGGGACGGGCGCGGTAGCAGCCGCCGCAGGTGCGCGGGTACTCACGCTCCCGTTCAACATGGGGGTGGGGGGTGCCATGCGTGCCGGATTCACCTACGCGCAGCGACATGGCTTCCAGAGAGCGATCCAGGTGGATGCTGACGGCCAGCACAACCCGCGCGATATCGCCGCCGTTCTCGCAGGACTCGACACGGCCGACATCTCGATCGGGGCGAGGTTCGCTGACGTCGGTGATTACTCCGCGAAGGGTCCGCGCCGGTGGGCGATGAAACTGCTCGCCGGCGTCTTGTCGCGGGTGGCGAAGACAACTCTCACGGACGTGACGAGTGGTTTCCGTGCCGCCAACGCGGTCGCGATCGATCAATACGTCCGCTACTACCCGGCCGAATACCTGGGCGACACGGTGGACTCGCTGGTGAATGCGCTGCACGCGGGTTTGACGGTCACGCAGGTGCCGGTTGCGATGCGGCCGCGGGCCTTCGGCCGGCCCAGTCAGAATCCGATCGGAGCCACGGTGTACCTGACGCGATCGGTCTTTGCTCTCAGCCTCGCGTTGATGCGTGGGCCCGCTAGACCCGTGGAAGCAGCAGCGTCATGATCATTGCCGCAGGAATAATATTCGCGATCGTCGTCCTCGCGATCATCATCGGCCTACTTTTGAGACGCCAGCTTCGCGAGAAGTACGCAACCCTCTGGCTGATCATCGGTCTCGCCCTCCTCGTCATCTCGGTGTTCCCTGGGCTGCTCTTGCAGCTGACCGACGTGCTCGGTGTCCAGGTGCCAGCTAACCTCATCTTCGCCCTTTCCATCGTGCTGCTCGTCGGAGTTGCCCTCCACCTGTCGTGGGAGCTGTCTCGGGCCGAAGACGAGATCCGTCGCCTCGCAGAGGAGGCCGCGATCCTTCGAACTGACCTCGACGAGTTGAGGGCGCGGTTCAATTCCCGGAGCGAGTGCTCCCGGGTTCACGGTGATCCGCCTCGGGACGGTCGCGCCGAGTGACAGTGCGCCGACACTACTGGCTGCGCTCCGGCGGGAAGATCCAGTAGCGGTAACCGAAGTAGTTCCATACCGTCGTCGACGCGACGGCGATCGCCTTTCCTAGGGCCCACGGCCATCCGAGAGCATCAATGCCCGTGACGATCGCGGTGGTGGCGAAGGCGTTGAAGATCACGAGTGCTGTGTATTTGGCAGCACTCGATCCCCATCCCGCGCCGGTCTGGAACGTGATCGCCCGTTGCATTACGAACGTCAGCGCGAAGCTCGTGAAGAAGGCGACGGGCGTAGCGATCACCAGGTCGATGTGGACCAGGTCATGCAAAACGAACAGCAGTCCGAAGTCGAAAATGAAGGCAACGCCGCCCACGACGAGGTACCTGACTGCACTGTTTCTCCACATCCGCTTCATCGGTGCGGGCACGAGTGCGCTCAGCCGCACGATCGGTTCCTCGCGAGAGTCCGAGGCGCCGGACCTGCTGTTGCGCAACGCAGCTTCACGATCTCAGGTATGCGCGGAGGGCGTCGGCACCCGCAGTTGGCGAGAATCCGCTCGCCTCCAATGCAGACAGATCCAGTTCGCTGTTACGCGGCCTCGCTGATACGGGATGCGCTGCCCCCGCGAAATAGCCCTCCGTGCTGACGCCGCTGACGCGGCCAACATCGTGACCGGTCTGTGCGAAGACATCCTGCGCCACGTCGAACCAGGTCGACGCGGCGCCCGACGAGCTGACGTTGTAAAGGCCGTAGGCCGCACCGCTGTCCAGCAGATGCCGGATGCCGCGCGCGATGTCGTCCGTAAACGTCAGGCGTCCGATCTGGTCGTCGACGACCTTCGGATCGATGCCCCGCTCGGCGAGAGACGCCATGGTGCGGACGAAGTTGTTGCCGTCGCCGATCACCCAGCTGGTGCGGACGATGTAGTGACGGGGGACGACGGATACCACGGCATCACCGGCGGCCTTCGTCTGTCCGTAGACGCCGAGCGGTGACACGGGGTCGCTCTCGGTGTAGGCGCCGTCCTTCGTTCCATCGAACACGTAGTCGCTCGAGACGTGGACGAGGGTGATGCCGTTCGCCGTGGCGATGCGCGCCAGCGCGGCGACCGCGGTGACGTTGGCCGCCCAGGCGTCGACGCGCCCCTCGGGGGTCTCGGCGAGGTCGACCTTCGTGTACGCGGCCGCATTGATGATCGTGCTGTAGTCGCGCCACCGGCGCGCGGAGGCCAGGTCGGGCGACGTCAGGTCGAGCTCGTCCCGCCCCGCGTACTCCATCCAGGGGTGATCGCCGAACTCGGCGCGCAGTGCCCGGCCGAGCTGGCCGTTCGCGCCGGTCACCAGGATGCGCTTGGGCGGCATCGGAACCACATCGGAAAGACGCGGGTGGTTCTTGTCCTTCTCACTGATCTCGACCTGATCGAGCGGGATCGGCCACTCGATCGCGGCGGTCTCGTCGGCGAGATTCAGGAAGGTGTAGGTCGCATCGGGCGACCAGTGGTCGTTCACGAGGTACGTGTACGCGGTGTCGGGCTCGAGCGTCTGATACGAGTTCCCGACGCCGCGCGGGACGAAGATCGCTCGCGAGGGGTCGAGCTCAGCGGTGTAGACGGCCCCGAAGGTCGGCCCCTCACGAAGGTCGACCCAAGCGCCGAAGATGCGGCCCGTGGCGACCGAGACGTACTTGTCCCAGGGCTCGGCGTGGATACCGCGGGTCGTGCCCACCGCGTCGTTGAACGAGATGTTGTTCTGCACCGGGCCGAAGTCGGGCAGATCGATGCCGGCCGCGGTCATCTTCTCGCGTTGCCAGTTCTCCTTGAACCAACCCCGTGAGTCGCCGTGCACGGGCAGATCGAGGACGATCAGCCCCGGGATGGCGGTCTCGGTGACCGTGAGCGTCTTGCCGAACTCGATGGCCACGCGTCACTGCCCCTTCGAGGCGTAGAAAGCTTCGACGCCGTCCTTCGCGGGCGCCCACCAGTCCTCGTTGTCGCGGTACCAGTCGATGGTCGCTTTCAGGCCGGCTTCGAAGTCCTGGTAGCGCGGCGTCCAGCCGAGCTCGGTGCGGAGCTTCGTGGAGTCGATCGCGTAGCGGAGGTCGTGTCCGGGGCGGTCGGTGACGTGGTCGTACGCGTCGGTGGGGTTGCCGGTGAGGGCGAGGATGAGTTCGACGACGGTCTTGTTGTCCTTCTCGCCGTCGGCGCCGATGAGGTACGTCTCGCCGATGACGCCCTTATCGAGGATCGTCAGCACGGCGGAGGAGTGGTCGTCGGCGTGAATCCAGTCGCGCACGTTCTCGCCCTTGCCGTAGAGCTTGGGGCGGATGCCGCGCAGGACGTTGGTGATCTGGCGGGGGATGAACTTCTCGACGTGCTGATACGGCCCGTAGTTGTTCGAGCAGTTGCTGATCGTCGCCTTCACCCCGAACGAACGCACCCATGCGCGCACGAGCAGGTCGGAGCCGGCCTTGGTGCTGCTGTAGGGCGAGGACGGGTTGTACGGCGTGGACTCGGTGAACCGTGCCGGGTCGTCGAGCTCGAGGTCGCCGTACACCTCGTCCGTGGAGATGTGGTGGAAGCGCTTGTCGTGCTTCCGCGCTGCCTCGAGCAGGGTGTAGGTCCCCACGATGTTCGTGTCGAGGAACGGGCGGGGGTCGTGGAGGGAGTTGTCGTTGTGCGACTCGGCCGCGTAGTGCACGACGGCGTCGACCTGGCCGAACAGCTCGTCTACGAGGGCGGCGTCGGCGATGTCGCCCTGCACCAGGCGCACCCGATCCTCCGGCAGGCCCGCAAGGGATGCGGCGTTGCCCGCGTAGGTGAGCTTGTCAAGCACGATCACCGAGTGATCGGTGTGGTCGATGACGTGGTGAACGAAGTTCGAACCGATGAACCCGGCGCCGCCGGTCACAAGAAGCGTGGACACGCCCTCCAGGCTACCTGCCTACACCTGAGCGCTGAGGGAACGCGCCTAGAGCGCTCACGTGCGCTCGATAGAATTCAGCGGCCGCAGACCGCGGCGCGAGAGGAGCCGTCCGCCGACATGGATGAACCGGCAGAGCGCGTACGACGCCGATTGGTGTATGCCGTCGAAGGCCCGCGCGCGGTGGTGGACGACCACGTCATCCACGCCCTCTCGGCGCTCCGTCCTTTGATGGACGACATCGTCGTCATCGTCCCGGACGCGCTCGAGGTGGCCGAGCGCCAGCGTCTCCGCAGGATCTGCGACTCGATCGCCGAGCCGGCGGCATCGGTGTTCCAGCCGACCGACTACCGCGACGCGATCCGACAGCGCGCGGACGAGTCGGGGCCTGCGCACGAAGTGATCCTGAGTGGTGACTCGTGGTTCGGACCGGTCTCCGATTTCTCCGCGGTGATCAACCGCATGGCCGAGGTTCCCTGCGCGGCCTGGCAGCTGGTCGAGAACGCTCATGGTCACCAGCCGGAGTCCTTCCCCGGCGAGGGCTTCCCGCTGCTGACCGCGCCCTGGGTGTGGACGGTCCTGCGCGAGGAGGCGCTGAGCAGCGAAGTCCTCGACGAGTTCTGGGTCTCGAGCACGGAGCGTCCGCACGATGCGGAGTACCTCCTCCCTCGTGCGTTGCGCGGGGCGGGGCTGGCGGTCGAGTTCGCCTTTCCCGCATCGGATTTCCGCAGTGGTGACCCGCTCGTGTTCAGTGCTCGTGCACTGTTGGCCGCCGGGTGCCCCGTCGTGGGCAAGGCGCAGTTCCGACTCTTCCCCCCATACCTCGACCAGCACGCGGTGATCGGGCGGGAGATGCTGGCGCGTCTGGATGGCCACGGTTTCCCCACCGGGCTGATTCGACAGAGCCTCGCGCGGTCGGTTCCCCCGAAGGCGCTCAACACGAACGCCGGCATGCTCGACGTCCTGCCCCTGCAGGCGCGGCCCGACACGTCCGCCGTGGACTCCCTCACCATCGTCGTCATCCTCCACGTCAGCGAGTTCGTCGGGCTCGACGAGGTGCTGCAGGCTATCCGGAACGTTCCCGCCGGCTATGACCTCCTGGTCACCGTGGGCGACGGCATGAGCGCCGCGCAGGTGCAGGCGCGCCTGGAAGAGCGCGACGACCTCGGTTTCGGCTCGCTCGAAGTGCGCGTCGTTCCGCCCGGCCCGGGCCGGGATATGAGTGACTTCTTCGTCGGCTGCCGCGACGTGCTGCTCAACGGGGGCCACGACATCGTGATCAAGCTCCACAACCGGCCCTCTCCGCGCAAGACACTGAATCTGCGCCGCTACGCGCGGCGATATCAGCTCGACAACTTGCTGGGCAGCCGCGGGTACGCCCGCAACCTCCTGCAGATGTTCGTTCGTGAGCCGGGTCTGGGGCTCGTGTTCCCGCCGATGGTCCACATCGGGTTCGGCACGATGGGCCGCGGGTGGGCCGGCCTCGAAGGGCCGTCGAAACGCCTGTTGGACAAGCTCGGCATCCGTGTGCCCGTCGACGCCGTCTCGCCGCTCGCGCCCTACGGCGGCATGTGGATCGCGCGTCCCGACGCGCTCCGCAGGATGGTCGAACCGCGCTGGCGGCATGCCGATTATCGCCGAGGGAAGCGGAACCGCGAACTGGCGCATGTCCAGGAGCGGACGGTCGTGCTGGCCGCGGCCGAGGACGGGTTCCACGCGCGAACCGTCCTGACTCCCGAGCACGCGAGCATCAGTCACACCGCGCTCCAGTTCAAGACCGATCAGGTCTCGATGTCGGTTCGTGGCTACCCGATCGATCAGATCCGGTTCCTGCATGGGGCGGGCGCGATGGGGTTCGGTGGGCCGGTGGCCCTGTTCCGCATGTACCTGCGGCTCAACCACTTCGGCGTGGCCCGGCGTCTGCTGCCGATCTACTACTTCGCGCGGCGCGGCTACGGTGTGGTGGCGCGCGCGCGACGCGTGCTGTCTCGGGGACTGCGACGCGGGGAGGACTCGGAATGAAGACTGCTGAACTCGTGAACTTCCCGGCTCGCGCCGCTGCGGAGTTCCCCGAAGGTGGCAAGCGCGCGCTGATCTACGTCGTCTACGACCGCCGGGGCGACGTCGAGGCCTACATTCCCTACGCGCTGAGCCGGCTGCGCGCTCATTGCGATCACGTCCTCGTCGTCGTCAACGGTCTTCTCACCGACGCCGGCCGTCAGACGCTCGAGCCGGTCGCCGACGAGATCCTCGTGCGCGAGAACCGCGGCTTCGATATCACCGGCTACAAAGAGGGTCTCGAGCATCTGGCCGATCGCCTCGCGGAGTGGGACGAGGTCGTCCTCGCGAACGACACGTGGTTCGGGCCGATCGGCGACTTCGCGCCGCTGTTCGAGCGCATGGACAAGCGGCCTCTCCACTTCTGGGGGATGACCGACCACCCGCGGGTCGAGCCGAACCCGTTCACCGGGGACTCCTATCTCGCCTATCACCTCCAGTCCTACTGGATGGCGGTTCGGCGCGACATGTTTGTCTCGGAAGAGTGGACCCGTTATTGGCGCGATCTGCCGTCGCTCGACAGCTATTCGGATGCTGTCGCGAAGCACGAGGCGGTCTTCACCGAGCGTTTCGTCGACTTCGGCTTCGTCGCCGAAGTCGCCTTCCCGAGCCTGACCGACAAGATCGAGAACAACGCTGTCCTCTACGCGCAGCAGCTCATCGAGGCGGGCTGCCCGACCCTGAAGCGGCGCCCGTTCTTCCAGTGGCCACCCTTCATGGATCGCCTCTCGGTCATCGGCCGGTGGACGCTGGAGGCCGCGGAGCGCCGTGGCTACCCGATGGAGCTGATCTACCAGGATCTCGCGCGCAACGTCGAGCCCCAGACGCTGAATGCGGACGCAGCCATGCTCGAGGTGCTCGCGGAGGAGGACGACGGGACCTACGACGCGACCCGCCCGCTGCGGACGCTCGCGGTCGCACACATCTACTACCCCGAGATGACCGACGAGATCATGGATCGCATCGACACCCTCCCGGGTGCCTACGACCTGGTGATCACGACGCCGGAAGAGGAGCGTGCCCGCAGCATCCGCGAGCACCTGTCGCGGCGCACCGCCCGGGGCTCGGTCGAGGTGCGGGTCCTTCCCTCCAACAACGGGCGAGACCAAGCCGCGTTCCTGATCGGCTGCCGCGACGAGCTGCTCGACGGCGGATACGACCTCGTCGTGAAGGTGCATTCGAAGAAGACGCCGCAGGATTCCGACAACGTCGGGCGTCACTTCAAACTGCAGCAGTTCGAGAACCTGCTGTTCTCGAGCGGCTACACCGCCAACCTCGTCGCGCTCTTCCAACGCGAATCAGGTCTGGGCATGGCCTTCCCGCCGGTCGTGCACATCGGGCACCCGACGCTCGGACATGGGTGGTGGGCGAACAAGCCCGGATTCCTCGAGCTGATGGCGAAAATGGGTGTGCGTGTGCCCGTCGACGAGGGGACGCCGCTCGCGCCCTACGGGTCGATGTTCTTCGCGCGCCCTGAAGCGCTGCGTCGCCTCGTCGAGCAGCCGTGGGACTACGACCAGTTCGGCGGCGTTGAGGCATACGTCGATGGTGGGCTGGCTCACATCCTCGAGCGCGTCCCCGCGTACGTCGCGGGGGAGGCCGGATACCACACGCGTACGGTGACGTCTCCCGACTACATGGCGGTCAGCTACACCGCGCTGGACTACAACTTCGATCAGATCTCGGTGACGCTGCCGCCTGCTTCGACGATGGAGCAGATCGAGTTCCTGCGCCGAGCCGGCGAGTTCGAGTGGGGAACCTTCCGCGATTTCCTGAAGATGTACGCCAGGCTGCACCGGCCCCAGCAGGAGGATCGCCTCCTGACTGCGTACGACCGGTCGGTGGTGTGGCGACGACGGGTCAGGCGGATGCTGCGTCCGCTGCGACGTCGCTAGCGCTGGCGGCCGCCCGCCGGCGCCGTGCGCTCGCGTAGCGCCGTCTCGAGCAGCGTCGTGGCGCGAGCGTCGAACGAGTGCAGGTGCCGGATGCCTGTCGAGATGACCTCGGCCGTCTCTCCGGACGGGAAGAGGCGCTGCGGGTCTTGCCGGAGCAGGTCCAGAAGCTCGGGAACGGTGCGGTACGTGCGCACCATGCCGCTGAACAGCTCGTCGATTCCCTCGACGTCGTCGCTGATCGCGCGTCCGCCCGCGGCGACGACATCGAAGAGCCGGTTCGAGATGAATCCGGATGCTTGCATGGCCGGCCAATGGTCGTTGAGGACGAGGCGCGCGCCTTCGTAGAGTGCAGGCAGTTCGGCGTTCGGCACCCCCGCCGCGACGACAGACGACGCGGGGATCCAGCCGGTCCAGTCGGGGCCGTAGACGTCGACCTGGAAGCCGGCGCGGATCGGCTCGATGACGGAGGGACGCGGGATGCCGCGGGCCGTGCCCACGAAGACGATCCGGTCCGTGCGCTCTGCGCCCGTGGGGTGGAAGCGGTGCACGTCGGTGCACTGCAGCAGCGGCTCGATCGGCCCGAGCGCTCCGGCCGCCGACCGGATCCACTTCTCGGAGGCGGCGAAGACGTGATCGAACGCGGCGGTCTCGTCGCGTGTCAGCTGGTCGGGGTGGCTGATGATCCACAGCAGCGAGATCGCCGATCGGTGGGGATCGATCCGCTCCGGTCCGCGCAGGACCACTTCGACGTCATCGAGATGGTGGGACGGCCGATTACGGGCCCCGATGGAGTCGATGACGACATCCTGCCCCAGGCGTCGGAGCGCATCGGCGAGCCCGCGCGCGAAGTGCGTGTCGCCCCACCACTCCGCACCGAGCCCGGCTGGAGCAGCGGTCTTGAGCGCCCACCGCAGCCGAGGCGCCGCGGATCGAGCCGCGGGCGATCGCCGTCCGAGTCGCGCGTCGTCGTCATGGACCGCGGCCAGACCGATGCGGGCGACCAGGTGGTCGAGGTCGTCGGTCATGCCCCGGGCCGCCTCGACCCGCGCATGCGCCGGGAGATGACGCTCAGGGGAGATGACCCACGCGTCGGTGCGGACCTGGGCGGTGTCCGGCATCGTCGAGGTGCCCACGGTTACGGCGAACGTCGACGAGGCGATGCCGTCGACGGACACGCGCTGGCCGAGACCGCGCGCGTCCTCCGCGGGGTGCCCGAGCAGGAGCGGATGCAGCCGAGGTCCGCGCCGCACCAGCCCGCAGTTGATCACAACGCCGTCGATGTCGAGGACGAGGGGCGACGTGATGCCTGCATCCGTCTCGGCGAGGGCGACGACGCTCTCGGTCGTGATCTCGTCACCGGCCCCGCGGACGATCAGGCGAGAGCCGGAACCGAGCCGATCCGTGACGCTGCCGACGACGGAAGACAACGGCTCGTCGGCGATGACGAGTGTTCCGGTGGTGCCCGCCGACGCGGCCACGGCCGGCACCCAGGCATCCGGTCGTTCGCCGTTGACAGCGAGGACGAGACGGGCACCGATGCGGCGACCCGCCTGCGCGGCCGTGTCCATCGTGAGGCTGAAGTCGCGCTCGTGCCCGGCGAGGCGCCACAGGAGCACGACGTGGTTGGAGGCGAGTTCGGCCAGGTCGCTCTCCGCGGCGGTCCGCCCTGCCGGGGAGAGCGCTCGGGTCGCAAGAGCCGAGATCCGGTCCGCGCGCATCTGCGCACGATCGCCCGGAAAGCCGAAGGCCAGGGCTGACCCCGCCTGCAGGCCGCGCCAGGCGTGGCCGAGCGGGCCGGCAGGATCGTCGGAGGACTCGGGGTGGGCGAGGGCGTAGCCGGGGGCGTCCCACAGCAGGCTCGTCCGGATGCGTCGGCGGTCGTTCACCAGGTACGCGTACAGGGCCGGGACCCTCCCCGCGTCGGAGAGCTGCATCGACACCATCTGTTCCGAGAACAGCGGGTTCAGGACGAAACCGTCGCGGAAGCCCCGGCGGACGTAATGCCGCACGGCGGCGCGCGGGCTCAGGCCTGGCCGCTGGGCGGAGACGGCGACCGGGTCGACGATGTCGGCACGGTTGATGGTCCGCGCCCACCAGACCCGGTCGATGCGGCGGATGATGGGGCCGCCCCACCAGGAGCCCCGGACGTCTCGCACGCGCGAGCGGGCGACCGCGGCCGCGCGCCGGATGGTCGTCCGGACGATGGTGCCGGGCGACGCGGCGCGGGGCGTCACCGACCGCGCTCGAGGACCTCGAGCAGGTACGTTCCGTATCCGGACTTCACGAGCTTCGCCGCGCGGTTGCGCAGTTCGTCGTCGGAGAGGAACCCCTGACGCCAGGCCACCTCCTCGGGAACGCCGATCCGCAGACCCGTCCGTCGCTCCATCGTGCGCACGTAATCGGCGGCGTCGGTCATCTGATCGAAGGTGCCGGTGTCGAGCCAGGCGGTGCCGCGGGGGAGGACCTCGACCTGCAGCTTGCCCCGTTCGAGGTAGGCGCTGTTGATGTCGGTGATCTCGTACTCGCCGCGGGGCGAGGGCTGGAGGTTGCGGGCGATGTCGATCACATCGTTGTCGTAGAAGTACAGGCCCGGCACCGCGAAGTTGCTCTTCGGCTCGCGGGGCTTCTCCTCCAGCGACACGGCGCGACCCTCGTCATCGAACTCGACCACGCCGTACGCGGAAGGCTCGCCCACCCAGTACGCGAAGACAGCCCCGCCGTCGACGTCGGCGTAGCGCTTGAGCTGTGAACCGAGGCCCGGTCCGTAGAGGAGGTTGTCGCCGAGGACGAGGGCCACCTTGTCGTCGCCGATGAAGTCTGCGCCGATCGTGAACGCCTGGGCCAGCCCGTCGGGGGCCGGCTGCTGCGCGAACGTGAGCGAGATCCCGAACTGCGAGCCGTCGCCCAGGAGCCGCTCGAAGAACGGCGCGTCGTGCGGCGTCGTGATGATCAGGATGTCGCGGATGCCCGCGAGCATCAGCGTCGACAAGGGGTAATAGACCATCGGCTTGTCGTACACCGGGATCAACTGCTTCGAGACGCCCAGCGTGATCGGGTGCAGTCGCGTGCCCGAACCGCCGGCGAGAATGATGCCCTTCACGCCTTCATCGTGTCACATCAGCGCTGCGCGATGCGCGGCCCTCAGGCGGCGAGCACGCCGCGGAAGTAATCGATCGTGCGCTCGAGGCCGGCGGTGAGCGCGACCGACGGCTTCCAACCGAGCTCGCGCTGGGCGATGTCGATGTTGGGCTGCCGCTGCTTCGGGTCGTCCTGAGGCAGCGGGCGGTGCTCGATCTCGGAGGTGCTGCCCGTGATGCGCAGGACCTCGTTCGCGAGCTCGAGCATCGTGAACTCGCCCGGGTTGCCGACGTTGATGGGCCCGGTGACCCCGTGGTCGGTGTTCATCAGGCGAACCATGCCGTCGACGAGGTCGTCGACGTAGCAGAACGAACGAGTCTGGGATCCGTCGCCGTAGATCGTGATCGGCTCGCCGCGAAGCGCCTGGACGATGAAGTTCGACACGACGCGCCCGTCGTTCGGGTGCATCCGAGGCCCGTACGTGTTGAAGATGCGGATGACCTTGATCGACAGGTCGTGCTGGCGCCGGTAGTCGAAGAACAGCGTCTCGGCGGCGCGCTTGCCCTCGTCGTAGCAGGAACGTGGCCCGATGGGGTTGACGTTGCCCCAGTAGTCCTCGGTCTGCGGGTGGATCGCGGGATCGCCGTAAACCTCCGAAGTCGACGCCTGGAGGATCGGCACACGCAGGCGCTTGGCGAGACCGAGCATGTTGATGGCGCCCATGACGCTCGTCTTCGTGGTCTGCACCGGGTCGTGCTGGTAGTGCACCGGCGACGCGGGGCACGCGAGGTTGTAGATCTTGTCGACCTCGAGATACAGCGGGAAGGTCACGTCGTGGCGGATGACCTCGAATCGCGGGTTGTCGAAGAGGTGCTCGACGTTGCGGCGGGATCCGGTGAAGAAGTTGTCGACGCAGATGACCTCATCGCCCTCGGCGAGAAGACGCTCGGACAGGTGGGACCCGATGAACCCGGCTCCGCCGGTGATCAGAACTCTCGATGACACTTCCGAAGCCTATCAGCGCGGCATCCTGCCGCTCAGCGCGTGGTCGAGACCATCCGCGCCTGTCCGAAGGTGCGGCCGAGCTGGCCCTCGAGGCGTCCGACGAACATGGGCCAGCCGTCGCCGATCGTGATCGGCGCGGGGTTGCGGACCCCGTAGAGCAGCCCGGCACCCGTGAAGGCGAACCGCCACCACTGCGGATAGCGGTGGACTCCGAGAACCCGGGCGGTACCACGACCGTATGCACGCAGCTTGCGGCGCCGCTCGGCGGTGGTGAGCCCGAACCCGGTCGAGATGCCGTCCACATGGACGTCCGCGGGGAGCCAGCGGAAGTCGTGCGCCAGGCGCGGCTCGCGTGCGAGCGCTCGCAGCAGGAGGTCGGTGCCTTCGGCGACCTGCCACGGGGTGGCGGCGCCCGGGCCGAGGCGCTCGTCGAAGCCGCCGATGGCGTCGAAGAGTGATCGGCGCATGAGGATGCCCATCTCGATCACGGCCCAGACGTTGAAGCGGTCCAGGGGCGTGCCGGGTGCGGGCAGAGTGGTCTTCGGTCCCCGTTCGTCCCACGATGTGAAGCCGCCGGCGATGAAGTCGTCCGCGTCGACGGCCGCGTGCAGGGCGTCGACCGTGCCTGCCGGGTAGACCGTGTTGTCGTTCGGGAACGTGACGACTCGTTCGCCCGCGGGCAGTGCCGCGACGCCGGTGTTCCGGCCCAGCGAGGCGCCACGGGCGGAGGTGGCGGCGGTCACGGCCATCCCGCGGCCCGCGTATTCGGCGACGAGGGTCGCGACCTCGTCCTGTTCCCCCTGAGCGACGATGGCGACCGCATCACCGTCGCGCAGTTGCGGCTCGAGCGAGTCGAGCAGGGTGCGGAGCGGGCCGAGGCGGCCCAGGGTCGTCACGACGAAGCCGAGGTTCACGCTTCCGATTGTCCCCTGTCGACGGGGTCGACGCGCAATCCCGCTCGACTCAGCGACGGTTCTCGTCCAGCAGCGCGTTCCACGCGGTCGTCGTGGCCGCCCAGGTGAATCGTTCCGCGTTGCGCCGGCTGCGCTCGCGCAGGTCGGCCCGGCGAGCGGGATCGCGGACGAGCTCCATCATGAGACCCCCGAGCGCCGCAGGCTCGGCGGCGGGGAAGTAGAGCGCCGAGTCCTGCAGGATCTCGCGGTTGATGGGGATGTCGGAGGCGAGGACGGGCGCTCCATAGCTCTGCGCCTCGAGCGGCGGCAACCCGAACCCCTCGTGGAAGGACGGCCACACGAACCCGTCCGCGTCGGCGAAGACGCCGGCGAGCTCGGAGTCGGAGACCGGGCCGCGCCACCGGATGCGTTGCGGCGGGATGCCCTTCTCCGCGGCGTAGGGCTCGAGGTCGGGATCGAGCCTGCCGACGAACTCGACGACGATCGGTGCATCGTCGTCGACATGGCCCAGCGCGTCGATGACGGCCCGGGTGTTCTTGGCCGCACCATGCCGTCCGAATGCGACGAAGCGGATCTCGGAGTCGTCGGCGGCCGGGCGCCCCGCCTCCGGTGAGCCGAGGCTGTCGGCGCCCTCGTAGACCACGTCGATCGAGTCGGCCGACACCCGGAACCGTTCGGCGATCTCACGCTGCGACGCATGGCTCACCGTCACCAGCCGCTGGCCCCGGCGCAGCATCCCGAATCGCACGGCGAGGTGCCACTGCACGCGGAAGAGGACGGTGAAGTCCTGGGGGCGGATCGTCGGGGCGATGTCGTGAAGCACAGTGAACTGGTTCCGGTACGACATGGGCGCGATGTTCGCGAGGTTCAGCAGGACGGGGGAGCCGTGCCGGCGGAGCCAGCGGGGGAGTTCGAGCTGTTCCCAGACCGGTCCCGCCGATCGGCCGACGGTCTCGATGCGCACGCCGTCGATTCCCGATGTGTCGGCCGACGCAGGAACCAGGAGCACGACGTCGTCGCGCGAGTGTGCGAGGTGCTCGGTGAGTTCCGTGGCGAATCGGCGGACGCCGCCGAAGGAATCGATGAGGAAGCGGCCGTTGACGGCGATGGTCATCGTGCGGTCCTTTCGCGTGAAGTCGCGTGAGTCGCGCTCACGGCGCCGGCTCGACGGGGGTGCGGCGCAGGTCGCGGAGAACGTGCAGGCACCTGCGGGTCAGGAGGGCCGCGGCTGCGCCCTCGGTGGCGGCGTAACCGAGCGCGGCACCGACAGGTCCCCAGGCGATCCCGAGTCCGATCATCAGGGGGATGCCGACGGCGGTCGCGATCAGCGTCGCGCGCATGACGGCGCCGGCTTGGCCTGCGGGGAAGAGCACCAGCCGTGCGACGGCTGTTCGGACCGAGAAGAAGAAGAACACCGCTCCCAGCACCACGAGGATCTCGAACGGCGCGGGCGCGTTGGGCAGGTAGACGCTCGTCAGCCAGGGGCCGACCAGGGCGAGGCCCGCCCATCCCGCGACACCCGTCGCGGTCGCCAGACCGATCGCGATCGTCATGCGGCGTCCGCGATGGCTTCCGTGCGCCTCGCCGATCCACGCCTGAAGCGCGTTGGCGAGCGTCATGGGGATGAATTGACCCAGCTTCAGCATCTTGTCGCCCGTCGCGTAACCGGCCGCGGCGACAGGTGCCGCCGTGACGTTGACGACCGGGGCGGGGACGCTCGAGTAGCCGCTCAGGCCGGCGTCGTTGAGAGCGACGGACAGGTTGGAGCGCAGAAGGCGGGGCAGGTCGCGGGGCCGCGGCCAGGGACCGGGATGCCGACGGAGCAGGCGCACCGTGAAGATCGAGGTGCCGATCAGCGTGACGAGGATGCCGGCGAGGGGATAGAGCACCACGACGCCCGTCGAGAGCACGAGCCCGGCCGCCGCGAGGTTCGCGAGCAGGCGCGGCGCCGCGTCGTAGATGACGATCGTGCGGGGGTCTCCGACTCCGGCGCAGAACCAGGTGAAGGACAGGGCGATGAGGGCACCCTGCATCCCCATCAGGATGGTCAGCCATTCGGAGCCCGGCGTCGCGATCAGCCAGCAGATGACCGCCAGCGCGGGCAGCGCCAGGATCGAGATCGACAGGCGCACCGCGATCGACTCGCGATAGAGCTTGGCGCGCTCGTCGTCGCCCGCCGCGACCGAGATCAACGCGGGGCCGATGGTGGCCCACCCCCAGCCGATCGCGATGGCGGCGAACGTCCCGATCGACTCTCCGGCGATCGCGCTCGCCCACCCGCCGGGCCCCGCGATCGTGGTGACCGCCGGCAGAGCGATGATCGGGGAGAGCGCCGCGATCGCCGGTACGAGGAGGAAGCCGAGCAGGCGACGCTTCATCGAGGGCGCAGCGCTCACCGTGAGGTCTCCACCAGGGTCGCCTCGAGGACGGCGGCGGTGGCATCTGCCGCATCGTCCCAGGTGAATCGTGAGGCCCACGCTTGTGCGGCCGCGCGTGCGGCGGCGTCCGCCGGCTCGTTCAGGGCCTTCGTGATCGCGAGCCCGAACGCGGCGGGATTCGTGGCGTCGGCGTAGCGGGTGACATCACCACCGACCTCGCGCAGCACCGTCACGTCGTTGGCGAGAACGGGGACATCCCGCCGCAGCGCATCGACGACCGGCAGCCCGAACCCCTCGACGAGCGAGGGGCAGACGTAGAGCCCGGCGACCTGGAACAGCGCTTCGAGCTGGTCGTCGCTCACCCACCCCGGAAGGAGGACGTCGGAGTCGAGCCCGAGCCGGGAGACATCGTCGGCGAGCGGGTCGGGGAGTCGGCTTCCCGCGATCACCGTCAGCGGGCGCGCCGTCGCCGGAAGCGTCGCGAGGGCTTCCAGCAGGCCGACGAAGTTCTTGTGCGGCATCCGGTTTCCGACGCTCAGGGCGATCGGCCGATCGGGCGGGAGCCGGAGGGCATCCAGAGCAGTCCACGGATCGTCGACGGGGCGGGGGTCGGCGCTGCCGTTGTGGACGACCGAGATGCGCTCGGCGGGGACGCTCAAGTGGCGCGCGATGCTCGCGGCGGCAGCATGGGACACCGTCAGCACGCGATCGGCTGTCTGCGCCGATCGGCGCATGAGCGTCGAGGTGACGGTCCGTTGCGCGCGTTGCGCGAGGTTTCCCGGCACCTCGTCGTAGATGGCGTCGTGCACCGTCACCACGCGCGGCACGCCGCGGAAGATCGGACCGAAGTTGGCCGGGGCCCAGACGAGGTCGGCGCGTCCGCGCCGGGCGACGACCTCGGTCGCCGCCACGGCCCCCAGTGCCCAGGTGCCGGGGTCGGAGCCGACCCAGTCGAGAGACTGCACGTGCCCGGGAAAGAACCCGCGGACCTCGTCGTCTCCGACCCGGCCGGTCAGCGCCGCGAACCGCACGTCGGGCAGACGCTCCGCCAGTCGAGGCGTCAGCTCGCGCACGTAGGTCTCGGTGCCGCCGCGCGACCCGGTGAACCCGAGCAGGTCGACGAGCACCTTTCGCGACGGCATCAGCTCTCGATGACGGCTTCGGGACGCTGCTCGCGCCTCGGCGTCGTCAGGACGCCCGAGAAGAAGCTCATCATGATGGTCTGGAACCCGAGGATGATGGTGAGAGCGCTGGGCACGGCGATCCGGACGGCCTGCGCGGCATCCTGCTGGCCGAAGTCGGCACTGCCCCACACGCTGACCTGCACGATCCCGATCACGATCCCGAGCAGGAACAGAGCGACGCCCGCGAGCAGGCCGCGCTCGGCCGACCATTTCGCGACGATGCGCCGGTACCGTTCGCTGGTCGGGAGGAAGCCCTCCTGAGTCGCGTACAGCTTCGTCAACCAGAAGAACAGCAGGGCTTGGAAGCCCGTGACGCACAGCGCGCTCGCGTAGACCATCGTGGTGACGTCGAAGCCGATCCCGCCGATCTCCACCCCGCCGAAAGCGAGCACCGCGACCGCGATGGCGCCGAGGAAGAACGCCACGAGGCCGGGGTAGACGAAGAGCCAGCGCGGTGCGAACAGGAGAAGGAAACGCAGGTGGCGCCAGCCGTCGTGCCAGCTGCGGAGGTGCGGCGGGCGCGACCGGCCGTCCTTCTTCAGCGTGGTGGGCACTTCCTCGATCCGGTACTTCGCGAGGGAGGATTTCACCACCATCTCGGAGGCGAACTCCATGCCGGTGGTCTGCAGGTCGAGCGCGCGCATCCGGTCGCGGTTGAACCCGCGGAGACCGCAGTGGAAGTCGCGGACGTTGGGGCGGAAGAAGAGCTGACCGATGGTCGACAGCACCGGGTTGCCGAGGTACTTGTGCAGCGGCGGCATGGCGCCGGGCGCGATGCCGCCGGCGAAGCGATTGCCCATGACGAGGTCGGCGCCCGCTCGCAGGCGCTCGACGAACGGCTCCAGGTTCTCGAAGTCGTAGCTGTCATCGGCGTCGCCCATGATGATGTAGCGCCCGCGGGCGTTGTCGATGCCGTTGATCAGCGCGGCGCCGTAGCCGCGGCGACTCGCCGCCGACACGCGCGCGCCCAGGCGGAGCGCGATCTCCTGCGAGCCGTCCGTGCTGCCGTTGTCGGAGATGAGGACTTCACCCGAGATGCCGGTGCGGGCGAGGAAGCCCTGCGCCTTGCGGATGCAGACCTCGAGCGTCTCGGCCTCGTTGAGGCAGGGCATGAGAATCGTCAGTTCGACCTCGGTGGACGGGGATGCAGCAGTCACAGAGTGTCTTCTTTCGTGTTCCGGGCGATGCGCCGCGGTGGTTCGAGGGCTTCGAGGATTCCCTCGACGGTACGGCGGATTGTGCGGGTCTCGATGGCGGAGTCGTACCAGGTGCGCGCGGTGCGACGAAGAGCGTCGCCGCCGTCGGCGACGGCGCGGATGGCGGCTGCGAGGTCGTCAGCCGAAGCGGAATCGGCGACGACGCCGTTGCTTCCCGTGTCTACCAGTTCGGTGGCGGCATTGCCCGGGTCGGCGACGAGAACGACGGGCGTGCCGTGCGCGTTCGCCTCGACCACCACGAGGCCGTAGCCCTCGCGGCGCGAAGGATTGATGACGCAGAGAGCCCCGTGTATCAGCTCGGCGAGCCGCTCTTCATCGACGAATCCGGGGAACTCGGTCCACGCCTCGCCACCGGACTCCGCGACGGCTGCGCGCACGGCATCGCCGCTCGGTCCTCGCCCGAGCACGATCAGGCGCAGGCCGGGGATCTCCCGGCGCGCCGCGGCGACGGCGGCCGGGAGCGTTTCGACCCGCTTGTCGGGGATGTGACGTCCCACGTAGAGGACGTACGGCGGCTCGGATGCCGGAGTGACCGGGCCCGCTTCGACCGTGGCGTCGATGAGGCCCGGGCTGACGACCGGAGCCGAGCGCAGGCCCTCGTTCCGCAGCCGTGTCGCGCTGAGCTGCGAGTGGCAGGTCGCGAGCGGCGTCACCGCGATGGCGGCGCGCTGGAGCATCCAGGCAATGGTGCCGGTGGCGGTGCCGGAGTACTCGACCCATTGGCGGCGCGGCCAGACCTCCAGGTAGTCGACGACCAGACGCGTGCCCGATCCGAGAAGCGCGAGGCGCGCGGCGAAGACGTTGAAGATCGGCAGACCGCTCACGATCACCGCGCCGTAGCGACGGCGTCGGCGCACGAGCGTCCCGAACAGGCCTGCCGCGAACCGGAGCGCGGCGGGGATGCGCCGCACCCCGTCGGCGGAATAGAGCGAGAGCCGTCCGGTGACCGGAATCACCGTGAAGGCCTCCGGCAGTTCGCCGTCATCGTCCCACTGCCGTGACGTGAGGTAGTCGACGTCGTACCCGAGCTTCACCAGCTCGTCCGCGAAGGCGCGGTACTGGCGCTCCCCGCCTCCGGTGGTGAAGGGGAAGAGGCAGTCGTAGGCGACCGCGAGACGCCGACGCGACGCCACGATCAGCATCCTTCGATGCGGAACAGGCGTGCTTCGGGACCTTCCGAGTCCACGAGCACGAGGTGACGACCCGGTGCGAGGTCTTGGATGCCGTCATAGATGACGGCCTGCGACTGGTCCATGACGTCCTGTCGTCCGAAGTCCAGGACGTAGTCGATTCCGAGGTCATCGACCGTCGAGCAGACGGCCGGGTCGGTGTCGATGTTCCGCAGGTGCGAGTTGAGGTACACCAGCTCGGGGGAGGGGGACCCGAAGATGTGCCGCTGGGTCACTTCGCGATCGGACAGGGCGAGCGCGAGCGACGCGCCGGTGCGCGGACTTCCGATGATGAGCGCGTCCTCGCTGGTCTCTTCCGGCAGTCGGTCGAGCAGGGCTCGTTCGTCGGAGGTGAGGAGGATCGAGTCGTCGGTGTAGGCGTAGGCCTCGCGCACCTGCGAGATCGCGAAGCGGGCGTTGGGGCCGACGGCGACGGAGAACACCGCGATCACCGCGATGACGAGGGCGGCGACGCGGGCCCAGCTCGGCGCGGAGAGCCGCGCGAGGGCTCGGCGTCCCGCGTCGTAGATTCCGAGGGCGCCGAGGACGGCGACAGGGATGGCGGCCATCGGCAGCAGAGCCGCGAGACGGTTCGAGTCGTTGTACCAGGGGTTGGTGAGGAACTCGCGCAGCGGGTGGTCGATGCGCAGACCCGAGGCCACGACGAACAGCAGGACGGCCACCGCGAACGGCGCGAGCAGAGGGAGCGACTTCGGCCGTCGCGCCGCCACGATCGCTCCGGCCACGAGGAGAACGGCGATCACGATGGTCGGCGCGTATCCCCGAGGTGAGGCCAGCGCGGCCTCGCCGAACGCCTGCGCGAGGTTCTGCCAGGGCTTCCAGCCCGAATGCTCGGCCGAGGTCCGGAAAACCGACCACGTCGCGACGCAGACCACCGCGAAGCCTGCCGTGCTCGCCGCGAGCGTCCACCACTCACGCCGCGACCGGCCCGCGATCGCGCGTGCCAGGAGCGTGCTCAGCACCGTTGCGGCAGAGAAGGCGAGGAGGGCCAGGAAGGCGTTCGGGTGTCCCAGGAAGACGCCGCCCGCGAGGAGCGCCACGAGGAGCACCGCGCGGACGACCCCGGCGGGCCGGCGTTCGCGGAGCGCGAGGACCACAGCGGCGAGCCCGGCGGGCGCCATGGCGTAGCCGACGAGGTTGGGGTAGAGCACTCCCCAGTTGAGGAAGAGCGCGGGGAAAGCGCCGAAGCCCGTCGACAGTGCCGCCGCGGCGACGTAGGCGGCTCTGCGACGGTGGAACATCGCCCCGGCGAGGGCCATGATCGAGGCGGGCCACAGGATGGCGACGAAGCCGAGGTTCGCGGCGTTGATCCCCGCCGGAACCGAGACGCCCGTCAGCTCGACGACGAGCGTCGTGATGGCGTGCCACGCGTTGGGGTAGCCGCCGATGTCCGAGGTGGCGCCTATCTGGAACGGCGAGGCGCTGCCGTTCTTGACGGCGAGGGCGATGGCGTTGAGATGGACGATGTTGTCGAACCGCTGGGCGATGTTCTCAGGACCGCCGAAGGCGCGTGCGAACAGGATGCCGAGTCCGCCGGCCGCCGCCGCCAGGGCGCCGGCCGTGGCGAGCAGCGTGCCGCGGGACGAGGGTGCGTCGTCACTCCCCGCGAAACGGCGCAGCACGAGACCGATGCCCGCGACGACCGCCGTGATGATCGCGAGCGGGATCAGGCCCCAGCGCAGACCGGCGAGCGGGGCGACCGTCGCGGCGACGGCGGCGATCGTGACCGAGACCGCCGGAGCGAGGAGCCAGCGCGAAGGGTTGCGTACGCCCCAACCGGCGGCCATCACGATGCCGCCCGGGATGATCAGGAGGAGCGCAGCGACGAGGATCGACGGAAATATGCTGATCCAGCTGTCCATTCGATCCCGACTCCGTCACTGCGACAATTCGACATGCCATCGTAGCCGACGCCTTCAACGGGCTTTCCCACGCTTTCCTCAGGCCCGCGGAATGCGTCGCGTAGGATCGATGACGCCCCGCCCCGGGGGCGCCCATTCGCTTGCCCCGAAACGAAAGCGTTCGCCCCATGGACCTCCTCATCGTCGGCTCCGGCTTCTTCGGCCTCACCATCGCCGAGCGTGCCGCGGCATCCGGTCGCAAGGTGACGGTCATCGACCGACGTCACCACATCGGCGGCAACGCCTACACCGAGAACGAGCCGACCACCGGCATCGAAGTGCACAAGTACGGGGCCCACCTGTTCCACACTTCGAACGCGACGGTGTGGGAGTACGTCAACCGCTTCACGCAGTTCACGAACTACGTCCACCGCGTGTATACGACCCACAAGGGCGTCGTGTACCCGCTTCCGATCAACCTCGGAACGATCAACCAGTTCTTCCAGGCGGCGTACACGCCCGGTGAGGCACGCGACCTCATCCAGGAGCTCGCGGGCGAGTTCGACCCGAAGCAGGCGAACAACCTCGAGGAGCGCGCCATCGGTCTGATCGGCCGTCCGCTGTACGAGGCGTTCATCCGGGACTACACCGCGAAGCAGTGGCAGACCGATCCGAAGGAGCTGCCGGCCGAGATCATCTCGCGCCTGCCGGTCCGCTACACCTACGACAACCGCTACTTCAACGACACCTGGGAAGGCCTTCCGGTCGACGGCTACACCGCCTGGCTCGAGCGCATGGCCGACCACGCGAACATCGAGGTGAAGCTGAGCACCGACTTCTTCGACGAGTCGCAGCCGCTGAACAAGAAGGCGACCGTCGGCCAGGTGCCGATCGTCTACACCGGCCCCGTCGACCGCTACTTCGACTACACCGAGGGCGAGCTGTCGTGGCGCACCCTCGATTTCGAGCAGGACGTCCTCGACATCCCGGACTTCCAGGGCACGAGCGTCATGAACTATGCCGACGCCGATGCGCCGTACACCCGCATCCACGAGTTCAAGCACTTCCACCCGGAGCGCGCCGACCGGTACCCGACGGACAAGACCGTCATCGTGCGGGAGTACTCGCGCTTCGCGACCCGTTCCGACGAGCCGTACTACCCGGTGAACACGGCCGAGGACCGCGCCGGACTGCTGGCGTACCGCGACCTCGCCAAGGGTGAGCAGGACGT
This sequence comes from Microbacterium sp. Yaish 1, assembly GCF_002245215.1. Lineage (GTDB taxonomy): Bacteria > Actinomycetota > Actinomycetes > Actinomycetales > Microbacteriaceae > Microbacterium. The sequence goes on along the minus strand of NZ_NPMR01000001.1, from coordinate 541,586 downwards.
CCACTTCGGCGGGCGCCTGGGCACGTACCAGTACCTCGACATGCACATGGCCATCGGCTCAGCGCTGTCGATGTGGAACAACCACCTCGCGTGAGGACGTCGTGGGTTCGCTGACGGACCGCGTGAGCGGTATCGCCGGACCGGGGACGGACGCGGGCCGTTGGGGGTACCGCGCCGACATCGACGGGCTCCGAGCCGTCGCCATCCTGCTGGTCGTGACCTATCACGTCTGGCTCGGGCGCGTATCGGGCGGTGTCGACGTCTTCCTGATGCTGTCCGCGTTCTTCCTGACGCGTACGTTCCTGCACCGCATCCACACCGGAGCGCCACCGGACGTCGCGCGCCGGCTCGTCGGGACGTTCCGGCGCCTCCTGCCCGCCGCCGCTGTCACGCTCCTGCTCGTTCTGCTGCTGGCGCGCCTGTTCTATCCGGCGACGATGTGGCGGTCGCTCTGGGAGCAGACGTGGGCGTCGTTGCTGTACATCCAGAACTGGATCCTCGCCGCCGACGCGGTCGATTACTACAACCGCGGCGAGGCGCTCAGCCCGCTCCAGCACTTCTGGTCCCTTTCCGTGCAGGGGCAGGCGTTCGTGCTGTGGGCTCTGCTCTTCGCGCTCTGCCTGCTGATCATCCGGCGATTCCGGCGGTCTCCGGATGCGGTCGTCGCGATGGTCTTCGGCGCGGTCTTCGTGATCTCGCTGTGCTACTCCGTCGTACGCACGGATGCCGCCCAGCAGCTGGCGTACTTCGATACGGGTGCTCGCCTGTGGGAGTTCGCTGCGGGGTCGTTGCTGGTCGTCGCGCTCCCACACCTGCGGCCCGGGCCCGTCCTGAGCGCCCTGCTGGGGTGGACGGGCATCGCCGGGCTCCTCGCCTGCGGAGTCGTCCTCGACGTCGAGGGCGGCTTCCCCGGGTACCTGGCCCTCTGGCCGGTCGTGTGCGCGGCGATGGTCGTGGTCTCGGGAACCGGAGACGCCGGCTACGGACCCGCTCGATTGCTCGCGTCGCGTCCCCTACGGCTGGCCGGCCGCGACGCTTACGGCCTCTACCTCGTGCACTGGCCGATCCTCGTCACGTGGCTCGTCGTCCGCGAACGCACCGAGGTCGGTCTGGTCGGGGGCCTCGCCATCGTCGTCGCCTCCGTGGTGTGCGCGCGACTTCTGACGTTCGCCGTGGACCACCCGGTGCGGCAGTGGCGCCGGGCCGAACGCGGCGTCATGCCGTCTGTCGCTGTCGTCGCTGTCGCCGCGCTCATCGTCGTCGTCCCGGTCGGGACGTGGCAGGGCGTGACCGCGTACCGCGAGCAGAGGGTGGCCGAACAGCAGCTCATCGCGAACCCGGGCGCGCACGTGCTCTTCGACGACGACGTCTCCGAGCCCGACGCGGAACTTCCGATGATCCCGCTCGCGACCGCGATCGAGGACGAGTGGGTTCAGCTCGAGCTCGAGTGCAGCGGCCCGCGCGCCATCACCGACGACATCCTGCACGGCTCGTGCTCGGAGATGCCCGGTACTCAGCGCGCGAGCGAGCTGATCGCGGTGATCGGCGATTCGCACGCGCAGCAGATGACCGCGGCGCTCGTGCCGATCGCGGAGCAGCGCGGCTGGGGCGTGATCACCCTCGTGCGCGGTGGCTGCGCCATGGGCCTGGACGATCCCGGGTTCGATCCCGACTTCTGCCCGCAGTGGCGCGAAGCGGCGATCAGCCATGTGGAGGCGATCATGCCGTCGGCGGTCATGACCATCGTCACCGCCGCCGACGCGGGCGACGAGGACGAGCGCCTCCGGCCGGGGATCGAGCGGTTCCTCGACCGCATGGACGCCGCCGGCATCCCGATCATCGCCGTGCGCGACAACCCGAGGTTCGGTTACGACATGTTCGGCTGCGTCATCGAATCGGACGACCCGGACGGTTGCTCCATGCCGCGCGGCAGCTCGTTGGCCGCTGCGAATCCGGCACGGATCCTGCAGCGAGAGAGCATCACGCACGTCGATCTGACCGAGTGGATCTGCCCGGATGACGTCTGCCCCGCCGTGGTCGGCAACGTCGCGGTCTATCGCGACGACAACCACCTCTCCAGCTCGTATGCGCGTACCCTCGCGCCGGTGCTGGAGACCCAACTGGGGGAGCGCTGGTGACCCTCGCCCCCCGCGGGTGGTTCACAGACGCCGCGCTGTATTCTTTCCGGGTGTGCCTGGCGTACAGAATGGAACAATTCTCGTGACCGAAACCGCTGATACACGCTACGCGCGCCTCTCCTCGCTGCCCCTGGCCCCGATCACGGCCGGGTCGGGGTTCTGGTCGTCGGCGCGTGCCGTGGTGGCACATCGGCAGCTGCTCGGGCTTCTGGTGCGCCGCGACATCAAGGCTCGGTACAAGGACAGCGTGCTCGGCCTTCTGTGGGTCCTGATCAACCCGATTGTTCAGCTCACGGTCTACTACGTCGTGATGGGACAGTTCCTCGGTGCGGCTCGCGGCATCCCTGACTTCGCGATCTACATCTTCTCCGGATTGACGGTCTACGCCTTCTTCTCCGAGATGCTCTCCGGATCGACCGGATCGATCGTCGGCAACTCGGGCCTGGTGAAGAAGGTCTACGTACCGCGCGAGATCTTCCCGCTGGCAAGCGCAGGGTCGGCGATGTTCACCTTCTGCGTGCAGCTGCTCGTTCTCATCACGGCATGCGTGGTCCTCGGTGCACCGCCGATCTCCGGCGGCATCGTGTATTTCCTGCCTGCCGTGGCGCTCATCGTCGTCTACGGGCTCGCCATCGGACTGCTGCTGTCGGCGCTGAACGTGTATCTGCGCGACGTGCAATACCTCACTCAGGTGGTCCTCATGCTGGCCATGTGGGCCTCCCCGATCGTGTACGCGTGGACGATGGTGAACTCCGTGTTCCAGCAGTTCCGGTTTCCCGGATGGCTGCTCGAGATCTACACGAACAGCCCGCTCACCTTGGCCGTCCTCGGCTTCCACCGGGCGTTCTGGGTCTCCGGGACCCCAGCGGACTATCCGCCGCATCTCGCGCTGCGGATGCTCGTCGCATTCGTGGTGGGTCTCATCCTTCTCTGGCTGTGTCAGCGTGTGTTCTCACGTCTGCAGGGCAACTTCGCGCAGGAGCTGTAATGGACGTCGTGGACATCGAACCTGGAACGGATCATCCCGAGATCGTCGTCGTGGACGACGTCTCCAAGCACTTCGTCATCCGGCGGGACAACTCGTTGAAGGAACGAGTGGTGACCTTCGGCCGCCAGGGCCGAGTGCACCGGCAGAAGTTCGACTCTCTCAAGAACGTGTCGTTCTCCATCCCTGCCGGTACCTCCATCGGCCTCATGGGGCCCAACGGATCCGGGAAGAGCACACTCCTGAAGATCATCGGCGGCATCATCGACCCCTCCTCCGGGTCTGTACGCCGGCGCGGCCGGATGGCTGCCCTCCTCGAGCTCGGCGCCGGCTTCCACCCCGACCTCTCCGGGCGGGACAACGTCTACCTGAACGCATCTATCCTCGGACTCTCACGGGCGGAGACCGACGCTCAGTTCGACAGCATCGTCGCCTTCGCCGAGATCGGCGATTTCATCGACACACAGGTGAAGTTCTACTCGTCTGGAATGTACGTGCGGTTGGCGTTCGCGGTAGCCATCCATACCGATCCCGACCTTCTGCTCGTCGACGAGGTGCTCGCGGTCGGCGACGAAGCATTCCAGCGCAAGTGCATGGACAAGATCCGACAGTTCCAGAACGAGGGTCGCACGATCATCCTCGTGTCGCACTCGGCGTCGCAGGTCATGGAAGTGTGCGACCGCGGCGTCGTACTTCACAACGGCGAGCTCGTTTTCGCGGGGACTGCAGCTGAGGCGACGAAGATCCACCGCGAAGTGCTCGAGGGCAAGCGCAAGGCGACCGCGGACGCGGCGGCGGAGAAGCCCGCCGAGAGCGAGTCGCCGAAGATCCTGAGCATCTCGCTCACCGATGAGCGCGGAGGGCACGTGCGCACCGCTCAGCCGGGGGACGACCTCATCGTCACGCTCCGTGTCTCACACCCTGCTGCGGCGGAGAAGTGGAACACCAGCATCAGCATCGATACACCGCACGGCCAGCAGGTGTTCGGAACGGGGACCAGGCGGATGGAACTCCCGCACGGTGCGGTCGCTCCGGGGGAGCACAGCGTGTCATATCGTCTTGCGGCCCCCGCGTTCGCTGGGGGGCAATACTTCATCAACGCTGAGGTCAGCGACGCGGAAGGTTCGCCGTCGGACGTGATGTGGCAGGGAGCCTCGTTCTTCGTGCCGCTCGAATTCCGTCAGACCGGGACCGTGCTCACATCTGCGAGCGTGGCCGTCGACTGAGTCGCGGGGTCGCGGCGGTCTACGCTCAGCGTCCCCGCCGTACCCACTCGAGCTGCGCGGCGAGCCCGGCCGTCAGATCGGTCGAGGCGCGCCAATCGAGGTCGCGAGCGATCGCGCTCGTGTCGGCGCTCGTCCGCTGCACGTCTCCGACGGCAGGAGCACTGCGCCGGACGTCGAGAGGCCGATTCACGAGCTTTTCGATGACGTCGAGCACATCGTTCACGGAGTGGCTGCCGCCGCCAGAAACGTTGTAGACCGAACCCGGCGACACCTCCGCTGTGGCGGCGCGTGCAACGGCCTCGACGATGTCGTCGACGAATGTGAAGTCGCGGGTCTGCTCGCCCGTGCCATAGACCGAGATCGGGTCGCCTTCGAGAGCGGCGGAGAGGAACCTCGTGAAAGCCATGTCGGGGCGCTGGCGCGGGCCGTAGACGGTGAAGAAGCGCAGCGACACTGTCGACAGGCCATGGTTCGCCGCGTAGAGGCGGCAAAGATGCTCGGCCGCCAACTTCGTGACGCCATACGGGCTACGCGGGCGCGGCTCCAGGTCTTCCCGGGTCGGATAGGCTTCCGCGTCCCCGTACACGGACGACGACGACGCGTAGACCACACGAGGCCGGGAGGAGGAGCGATGAACCGACTCGAGGAGTACCTGCGTCGCGGAGATGTTGGCGTCCACGTAGTCGGCGAAGCTGTCGCCCCATGATTTACGAACGCCGGGCTGACCAGCGAGATGGAACACGACGTCCGCGTCGGCGACGAGGTCGTCCAACGGCGCCGAGCGGATGTCGGCCTCGACGAACCTCGTGATCGCGTCGCCGGCCGAACGGATGTTGCGCTGTTTGAACTTCGGGTCGTAGTAGGTGCTCAGGTTGTCGAGCCCGGTAACCGTCCAGCCGGTCGCGTGCAGCTTCTCGGCGAGGGTGCTGCCGATGAACCCGGCGGCACCGGTGACCAGCGCTCTCAACGTGCGTCGCTTTCCATCAGCTCAGCTTACCCGGGGTGCGCTGTCGTTCCCGGGTGCGGGCGCCGCACTAGGCTGGTTTGGCCGGTGTGCCCGAGAACCGGCGAGAGAGGTCTGCGATGAAGGTCTGTGTCTACACGGTGTCGCTCGGGGGTTACGACCGCCTGCTCGATCAGCCGCCGGCCGCCGACAGCGAGGCTGATTTCATCTGCTTCACGGACGACCCGACGCTGACGTCGGACGTCTGGGAGGTCGTCCTCGTGGAGCCGCGTTTTCCGCGGGATCTGCACCGTAGCTCACGCGTCTTCAAAATCCTCGGGCACGAGCGGCTCGCCGCATATGACGTCACAGTGTGCATAGACGCGTCGGTTCAGCTGAGAGCGACCCCTGAACGACTTGTCGGCGACTGGCTGTCGGACGACGTTGACTTCGCTCTGGCTCCGCACAGCTTCCGCGACCGCGTGATCGACGAGTTCGACGAGGTGATCCGGCTGAACTACGACGACCCTGCACGTGTCTACGAACAGCTGAACGATTACGCGCTCTCGTACGTCGACGTGCTGGAGTCACGACCCCATTGGGGCGGAATCCTCGTACGACGCAACACCGCGCCCGTCGCCGCCGCGATGCGGCTCTGGTTCGATCACGTACTTCGCTACTCGCGACGAGATCAGCTCTCTCTCATGGTCGTTCTTCTGCACACCGACGTCCGTTGGCGAGCTGTCGACGTCGACAACTTCGAGTCCGACTACCACCGCTGGCCGGTCATCACCGAGCGAAAGATCGCGCTGGGGAAATCGCGCGGGGTCTCCCACGGGCCGATGCTTGCTGAGTTGCGTCGGTGCGCGCGCCGGGTCGAAGAGCTCGAAGGTGAGGTAGCGCGTCTCGATGCGACATCCGTCAGTGTCCTCGAGCGCACGGTCGCGGAGCTTCGTGACGAGATAGCGGACGGCACCGAGGTCCGGCGCCAGTTGGAGGCCCGCATCGAGGCGTATCAGCATCAAGTGTGGGAGCGTGACCTCATGCTCCGCGAGACCGACAGCATCGCCGGGGCCACGGCCGCAGTGCGCCGCAATGTGATCCGCCGCCTTCGCCGGTTCGCGAGGCGCTGACGTCAGATCGCGAACAGGGTTTCGAGGGCTCGACGGGTCGCTCGTTCGCTCGTGGCATCCTCGAGCTGACGCATGACATCAAGACCGTAGCGCCATTCCGCGGAGCCGAAAGCGTCGCGGACGCGATCGACTGCCGCTCCGATGTCACTTTGCGACGCGGGGGCGTCCACCCAGAACGGGTAGTCCTGCGGTAGCCACAGCTCCGGCTCGGGCTGGCCGCGTTGGATGAGAATGTTGGCGTGGCACGCGGCGGCCGTGAAGCCCTTCAAAAACGGTTTGTGATGGTCCAGAGCGCGAGAGCGCCGGATCGCGTAATGCACCGCGTAGGGCGGCAGATGTGAGAACCACGCCTGTGCCTCACGGGAGGTGTCCACCGGGTGCACGTCGACGACTGAAGCGATCGTCGCCGGAATAACGGTGTTCTGCAGTTCGCCGAAGTAGGCGATACGTGGGCGCTCACGTCGCGGGGCCGCGCTCATGGCTGCCGTCACGCGCGGGTCGACATGATGATTCACCAGCCGCACCCGTAAGTGGGGCCAGCGCTCCCGATAGGCCGAAAGTGCACTTCGGGATGCCGCCACGAGGGTGTCGGAGTCATCGATCAGTTCGTCGGGGATCGCTTCGTCGACCGGGTCGAAGAAGATGCGGTTACCTTTCCTCCGCCAGCGCTGAAGCAGCGCGGCGTCGGCCGTTCGCGCGGCGCCCTTGGTGAGGAAGAGATCGGAGTCCCGGAACTCGTCCTCCGCGGGCACGAATGACACCGACCGCTCGCTCAGAATGCTCGACCCGTTCGAGATGGTGGCTAGTTGCGATCCGCGCATGATCGTCGTCCCGGATGTCGCATGCTGCGGAGCGAAGACGAACCGAATCGGTCGGTGTCGCCACAGGTAAGCGCGCATCTCTCGATTGAACCATCCCTGCCATCGTCGCGTCATGCGGTCGCGACGCGGCGTAAACTCGTCGGGTGAGTCCCGCCGTCGTCGGCGCCCCCGGATCGCCGCGGCGCTACTTCCACTCTCTGTGGCTGCTGTCGGCGCGCGACCTGCGGGTGCGGTACTCCACGAGCGCCCTCGGGTACCTGTGGTCGGTCCTCGATCCCCTCGTCATGAGCGGGATCTACTGGTTCGTCTTCACGCAGGTCTTCCATCGGGACGTCGGCGAGAACCCGTACATCGTCTTCCTCATCACCGCGCTGCTGCCCTGGGTGTGGTTCAACTCGGCCGTCACCGACTTCACACGCGCGTTCAACAAGGACGCGCGACTGGTGCGATCGACCTCCATCCCTCGCTCGATCTGGGTGGGACGCATCGTCCTGAGCAAGGGGATCGAGTTCCTCTTCTCGCTCCCCGTCCTCGCCATGTTCGCGATCTTCGGTGGTGCGACGGTGAATGCGGCGCTTCTGCTCTTTCCCGTGGCCGTGGTGCTGCAGGTGATCCTGCTGCTGGGACTCGGGCTCATCGTCGCCCCGCTCTGCGTCCTCTGGGGCGATCTGGAGCGCACCACGCGGCTCGTCCTGCGCGCGCTCTTCTACGCGTCGCCGATCATCTACGGCGTTGCCGACCTGCCGGGAGTCTTCAAGGAGATCGGGGCGTTCAACCCGCTGGCGGGCATCTTCACGCTCTACCGCGTGGGGTTCTTCCCCGATCAGTGGGACACGCTGTCGGTGATCGTCGGGGCCGTCACCAGCATCCTGATCTTCGGGCTCGGCCTCCTCGTATTCTCACGCCTCGAGCGTCCGGTGCTGAAGGAGCTGTGATGACGGGACTCGCGATCGAGGTGCGTGACCTCGGCGTCCGCTTCCGCCGCAACCGGCGCGGACGACGCAACCTGAAGGACTTGTTCGGCGGTGCGTCCCGTCGCAGCAGGCCGGGCGAGTTCTGGGCGCTTCGCGATGTCTCGTTCTCGGTCGAGCCGGGCGAGTCGATCGGGGTCGTCGGGCGCAACGGGCAGGGGAAGTCCACGCTCCTCAAGCTCGTCGCCGGCGTCCTGCTGCCGGATGAGGGTCGTGTGGAGGTGCACGGCGGCGTCGCACCGCTCATCGAGATCACGGGCGGCTTCGTGGGCGACCTGACGGTCCGGGAGAACGTGCGCCTGACGGCGGGTCTGCACGGGATGTCGAAGGCCGAGGTCAGCCGCCGCTTCGACGACATCATCGAGTTCGCGGAGATCTCCGACTTCGTCGACACCCCGTACAAGCACCTCTCGAACGGCATGAAAGTGCGCCTGGCGTTCTCGGTGGTGTCGCAGCTGGACGAGCCGATCCTCCTCGTCGACGAAGTGCTCGCCGTCGGCGACCGCGCCTTCCGCGCGAAGTGCTACAAGCGCATCGATGAGCTCCTCGCCGAGGGGCGGACGCTCTTCTTCGTCAGCCACAACGAGAAGGACCTGCGACGTTTCTGCACGCGCGGCCTCTACCTCGACAAGGGCGCCCTGGTCCTCGACGGGCCGATCGGCGATGTCCTCGACCGGTACAACGCGGACCACAACGGCGAAGCCTGAGGCTCAGCGGCCAGACGGGTCGAAGATTCGCTCCCACGACTCGGGAGAGGTCAGCTGCCCCATTGCGCGACGATAGCGCCGCGATAGCTTCGGCCAGTCGCGCTTGAGCTGCGCGTGCAGGCGCACGCTCTCGCGCAGCATACGGCGGAAGGCCGCCCGGTCGCGGGTGTAGATGTTCTTTCCCGACCCGTCGGCGGCGCTCACGAGGGCGCTGTCGTACCGGGGGAGGCGCCACCACTGAGCATCGCCCTTGCCGAACTCGACCTCGGGCTGAGCGATGTTCTCGGGGCGGGGCGCGTGCAGCCAGTGCGACGCGAGGGTCGACAGCGTGAACCAGCGCAGCTTGAGTCCGGTGGGGCTGTCGAAGGTGTGGCGGGGCAGACGCTTGAAGACCTGGCGGCCCTTGCGCGAGCGCAGCGGTACGCCGGTGTCGCGGTGGATGACCGTCTCGGGGAACTCCTTCTGCAGTGCCCGCGCGGCGGGCATGGCGGTCGCGATCCCCGCGGCCATGTGCTCGGGCCCCGACAGGATGTCGCGCAGCGCGCGATGACGCAGCTCGACGGGGTAGTACTGCATCATCATGAGGTGCTTGAGGTCGAGCCGTCGGCTGTGGCGCAGCAGCGTGCCGCCGCGCGGGCTGTTCGAGTGCAGCAGTGCCGCGACGATCCGGTTGCGGGCGTGGAAGTAGGCCTGCCAGTCGATCGAGTCGTCCTTGCCGACCCACGACACGTGCCAGAGCGCGACGCCGGGCATCGAGACGGTGGGGAAGCCGGCGTCGCGGGCGCGCAGGCAGTATTCGGCGTCATCCCACTTGATGAAGGCGGGCAACGACAGTCCGATCCGGCGGATGACCTCCACCGGGATCAGGCACATCCACCAGCCGTTGTAGTCGGCGTCGAGCCGCATGTGCAGTTCGGGGGACTGCCGCAGGTTCGCGACCGAGAAGTCGTGCGGCATCTTCTCCTGCTGCAGCGTGCGCCACATGAACGGCTCGTCGTCGACGACCTCGGCCCAGGCGTGAAGCTTCGGACGATCGAGCAGGTCGAACATGTGGGCGCCGACGATCGTCGGCGTCGTCGCGTACCGACCGAAGACGATCGAGCGTCGGAGGGACTCGGGCTCGATGCGCACGTCGTCGTCGAGGAGCTGCACGAAATCGCTCTCCGGGCGCTGCAGGGTCTCGTGCATCGCGCGAGCGAAACCGCCGGAGCCGCCGAGGTTGGGCTGCGTCACGATCTGGAGCGTCTCGCCGAGGCTGTCGGCGACGTCGGCGAAGTCAGGCTGAGCGTCGACGCGGTCGGTTCCCTGGTCGATGAGGAAGATGCGATCGACCAGCTCGAGCACGTCGGGCGCCGCATCGAGGGCGCGGAGGGTCGCGACGCAGTAGTCGGGCTTGTTGTAGGTCGTGATTCCGAGCGAGGCCTTGCCCGACCGGGCCGGTTCCTGCTCGGTCGTCCATTCCGCCCCGAGGAACCGGGCGTCCTCGCGGTCGGCTGCGATGTCGAACCAGATCCATCCGCCGTCGCTGTACTGGTTGAGGGTGAGGTCGAAGGTGCTCGTCGCCTCACCGGTGACCTCGCGGGTCTCCAGGCGCTGGCGGGTTCCGCCGCCGTTGGATCGGTAGACGAGGACCGTGGCCGGACCCTCGGTGCGCACCGTGAGGGTCACCTCGCGGACCGGGGTCCAGTGCTGCCAGTACGACGCGGGGAAGGCGTTGAAGTACGTTCCGAACGACACGCGCCGTCCGCCCACGATGCGCGCCTCCGAGCGGCCGAGGATGTTCGACAGCTGGGCCCGTGACGAGACGCGCACCGGTTCCTCGTCGATCTCGGTCCACGTCTCGGGGTCGACGTAGAGGGGAAGGAGGTCGGGGTCGTGCTCGAGCGGGAGCACGGCGCGCTGCAGCAGGTGAGGCATGGTCTGTCTTTCGTCAGGGACGGGCCGGCTGGTCGGTCAGCGGCTGCATCGGCTGCCAGCTACGGTCGCGTGCGATGCGTCGACCGTCGCGGAGGCCGCGGAAGAGGTTGGAGGTGCCGCGCACGGTGCGCTCGACGAGGAAGAGCCGGATGAGCTCCTTGCCGAAGGTCAGCGTCGTCCCGAGACCGAACAGCACCGGGTTGTAGACGCCCTTCGTCCGGTAGTACTGCTTGATGTGCGCCCGGTTGCGCATGATGTAGTACCGGTAGGCGTTGCTCGAGGCGTTCATGTGGCGGATGCCCATGTCCCACTGGCGGATCTCACGCGTGCGGCGCAGGACGAACTCGTCGACGATGACCGACGTCGTGATGCGCGACGCGAGCCACCCGTAGAGCTGATCGTCCCAGTAGATGAAGAAGCGCGGATCGGGCAGGCCGATGCGGGCGACGATGTCGCGGTGGATGAACATCCCCTCGAAGCATCCGGAGTTCATCTCCTTGTAGCCCGACTCGCCGAATCCGGCGGGGGCGAAGGGGATCGGGATGCCCATGCGCTCGGCGATGCGGTACTGCCAGTAGAACTCGCTGCCGTCGTAGTCGTACCGGCGACCCTGGATGCTGCGGAACCGCGGCGCCCAGCGGCCCATCTTCTCGAGCCCGTCCGGAAGCACCTCGACGTCGTCGTCCATGAGCCAGATCCACTCGGAGCCCAGCTCGTACGCCACGCGCACGCCCTCGCTGAATCCGCCGGAGCCGCCCGTGTTCGTCTCGAGTCGCCGGTACTCGAGCTGCGTCCCGAGCCGATCGCGGAACGACTCGACGACGGAGGTCGTGTCGTCGGTCGACGCGTTGTCGACGATCACCACGTGGCCGGGCTTCGGATCCATGCGGACAATGCTCTCGAGCAGCCGCGACAGGAGCGCGGAGCGGTTGAAAGTGACGATGGCGATGGTGGCCGATGTCGGGTCGAAAACCTGCGCGCTCACCGGCCCGATCCTACCGTGCGATGCCGTGCGTTCCCGTCGAGGTGTCGTCGGGCAGTCCGCCGGCGGGCGATGCCGGCCGCGCGGTGTCCCGGATGTTCTCTCGCCAGGATCTGGATTGCCCGGCCCGCAGGGCGCAGAGGACGAGCATCAGCCAGCCGTAGCCGTGGAGGGGGAAGCTTTCGAACAGGGCGTCGACGAGCACCGTCACGAGGATGAGCGGCGTCCAGGCGTAGAGGATCGACCGACGCTCGCTCGCGACGAGCCAGGCGCGTCCCAAAGCCAGGCCGGCGAACGCGATGAAGATGAGGAGACCGACCCACCCGAGCTGCAGGACGACGTCGACGTAGGCGTTCAGCGCCGAGGTGTGGCGATCCCCGAGCGCGAAGTTGATCGCGTTGAAGGGGAAGTCCGTCCGCGACCACGTGCCGAACCAGCCCCACCCGCGCACGGGCTCGACCCGGACGAACGAGGCGATCTGATCCCAGAGCTCGGCGCGGATCGAGAAGTCGGTGCCTGCTCCGATCCAGGCGATGATGCGTTCGCGGAAGAGATACCCGACCAGCGCACCGACGACGACGGTCGCGCCGAGGACGGACTGCACCGTCCGCCGCAGTCCGCGGCGCGTGCGCCGGACGAGGCCGAGCGCCGCCGTCGCGATCCCCGTGGCGACGGCGAGGACGAGGACGGTGGGGGAGTCCGAGAGTGCGGCGAGCAGCGCGGCCAGCACCGCCGAGAAGAGCGAGACGCCGGTGCGCACCGACACCGTCCGCCATTCGATGTAGAAGGTGATCAGCGCCAGGACCGCGATGAAGCCGAGCGAGTTGCGGGTGCCGAAGATGCCCTGAACCGGTCCGAGGACGGCGATGTCGCCTTCGATGCCGAGGAAGGTGAACGGCATGTCGAAGAAGACGCCCGAGAGCAGCTCGAGCGCCAGCGACAGCACCAGGAGCACGCGGAACACGTCGGCCAGCGCCCGGACCGTCTGCAGCGTGTCGCGGGTGTTCGCGATGACGACGGCGAGGAACGCGATCGACGCGAGCGAGAGCCATCCACCGAGGGTGCCGGAGGCATCGGTGGTCCAGGTGATGCTCGCCAGCGCCCAGCCGAGGAAGACCACGAGGGTCGACGGGATCAGCCGCACGAGCGTGAACTCGCGACGGCGGACGAGGAGCACGGCCGCCCCGACGACGCACAGCCCCGCGATCACGGTGAGCCAGGTGACCCGGCCCGCCGTCCGCTCGACGAGGTGCTGCGCGAAGACCGCGGCGATCGCGGTGTGGGCGAAGGCCTGCGCGAAGGCGGCCGAGTCGAGGGTGCGGACGATCCACGACGTGGACAGCGCCGGCGGAGTCCTCACGCCGCGCCTTCCACGGGCGCGCCGCGCTCGATCGGGGCTCCGCCTTCGAGCGGCCACGCGGCGGCCAGGGTGGACCGACGCCGCACGGGCGTGCCGCGCACGGAGGCGGGGGCCTGCTTGATCGCGAAGGCGAGCATGACGAGCAGGAACCAGCCCCAGTTGAGCAGCGGCGACGACTCGGTGATGCTCTGGACGAGCAGGATCGTCGCGACGAGCGCGGGGATGAGCAGCAGACGCGACCGCGGCTCCCGTGCGTCGCCGGGGCGGGGGATGCGGCCGAGCGCGAGGAACCAGGCACGCCAGGTGAACGCGCCGAGGGCGACGGCGAACAGGAGCACCCCGACGATGCCCAGCTGCATCGCGACGTCGAACCAGGTGCTGTGCGCCTGCATCACCGTGACGCCCCGGTCCACGATCCACCCGTCGAAGAACGGGTCGGTGGGCACCCACGGCACCGAGTAGCCCCAGCCGATGATCGGGCTCTCCGCGAAGCGCTCGCCCACGGTCGCCCAGATCTCCTTGCGGCCGCTCAGATCGGAGGAGCGGCCCAGCATCTCGAAGAGGGCTTCCCGCGCGATCCACAGCGTCGTGATGAGGGCGACCCCCGTGACGGTGAAGACGATGTAGAGGATGCGGCGGGTCCGTGCCGTGCGCGCGCGACGCATCAGCAGCACCACGACGATGACGATCGCGATCGCGATCGCGCACATCGCCGCCGTGGCGGACGAGCCGCGCCAGAAGCAGAATGCGGCCAGCAGCGTCCAGGCCACGAGCGGTCCGCGCCGGCCGGCCCGGGTGTTGATCTGCAGCCCGAACACGACGAGCCCGAGGAGCGCGATGTAGGCGAGGGAGTTGGCGTTGCCGAAGATCCCCTGGATGCGGTCGTCCGTGAACAGCTTGTCGCGCGACCAGAACATGATGGGGTCGCCGGTGAAGTCGGGCCCCGGGCGGACGAATCCCGGCAGGATCGGCCCCTGCCAGATGAGCGAGACCCACAGTTCGAAGGCGATCGAGAGGGCCAGCATCCACTTCACCGCCGCGGCGATCGCCTCGATGATCTGGCGCCCCGTGAGGACGGAGGCGACGAAGATCGCCTGCGCCGTCGTGGCCAGCAGCAGCGCGAGCGTCATCGCGGTCGCGCGCGGCCATTCCGTCCACAGCAGTGAGAGCACCGCCCACGCGACGTAGGCCAGGGCGAACCAGGGAAGCCGCCGCCACCGGCGGCGGGGGCGCTGGATCAGCCAGATCGCCGCCGACACGGCGGTCGTGACCGCCACGACGACGGCCGAACCGCCGACGCCGACCGCCATGAGCCATGCCGTTCCGGCCATCGACGAGGCGATGACCAGGGTGCACCACGCGCGCACGAGCCGCAGAGGGAGGCGCCGGGGTGCCGGGGTCGCCGACGCGTCCGTTCCGGATCCCCCACGCGTATGACTGGCCATGATGCTCTCAGATTAGCCGGAGGCCCCTGAGAGCACTCATGCGTGGCGGACCGCCTCCCGCTGCTCGGGCAGGCGGTCGCCCTGCTCCGCGTCGAGACGCTGCTCGGCCGGCCCCCGCCCGACCAGCGGGGCCTGCTTGATCTTGAACGCGAACAGGATGATGAGGAACCAGCCCCAGTTCAGCAGCGGAGCCGATTCGGCGAGGCCCTGGACGAGCAGGATCGTCGCGACGAGCGAGGGGACGAGCGTCAGGGCGCTGTACGGCCGATCCGCGACGAGGTCCCAGCGGGGGCGGTCGACCGCGAAGAACCACGAGCGCCATACGAAGGCCAGCAGCGCCAGACCGATGAGGGCGACACCGACGAAGCCGAGCTGCAGGGCGACATCGAGCCACATGTTGTGCGCCTGCATCACGCTCACACCGTGGTCGACGATCCAGCCGTCGAAGGCCGGATCCGAGGGCACCCAGGGGGTCGAGTAGCCCCACCCGATCACGGGGCGCTCGGCGATGCGCTCGCCGACGGCATCCCAGATCCGTTGCCGGCCCGTCAGATCGGAGGACCGTCCGAGCAGCCCGAAGACCGTGTCGCGGGCGAGCCAGACGGCCCCGCCGCCGATCCCGGCGACGGCCGCGTACATGAGGTAGAACCGCGTGCGCTCGCCGGGCCGCCGGGCCGTGCGCATCAGCAGGATCGTCACGAGGACGACCGCCACGGCGACGGCGCAGAGGAACGCGGTCGCCGACGACGCGCGCCAGAAGAGGAACAGCGCGAGAACGGTCCACAGGCCGAGAAGGAACCGTCGCGGTGCCCCGGAGGCGATCCGCACGACGAAGACGATGATCGCCAGGAGCGCGATGTAGGCGAGGGGGTTGGCGTTTCCGAAGATCCCCTGCAGCCGGCCCCCGTTGAAGAGGTTGTCGCGCGACCAGAGGGTGATGGCGTGGCCCGCGTAATCGTCGCCCGGACGCACGAAGCCCGGGAGGATGTCGCCGCGCCAGATGAGCGCGACCCACAGCTCGAAGACGATCGAGAGCCCGAGCATCCATTTGAGCGCCGCCGCGACCGCGCGCAGGATCTCGCGCCATGTCAGCACCGCCCCGACGAACATCGCCTGCACCGTCGTCGATACGAGCAGGAGCAGCGTCAGCTCCGTCGCGCCCAGCCACGCCGACCACAGCATCGAAGCCACCGCCCACGCGACGTAGGCCAGCGCGAACCACGGCAGCCGGCGCCACTGCACGCGCGGTCGCAACGACACCCACAGGATCACCGACACGATGCCGGTTCCGACGACGACGACCGCCGCGCCGGCCGAACCGAACGCCATCAACCAGCTCGTGCCGGCCATGGATGCGGCGATGACGAAGACGCACCAGGCGCGGAGCAGAAGGTGGCCGGTGGTCTCGCGCGCGGGAGCCGTGGGCGGCGCCGAGACGGGATGTCGGGAGTAGACGGCCATGGTGCAGACAGGCTACCGCGGCGTCGCCCTTCGGCATCTGGTCCCTCGGTGCTGCGTCCTAGGCTGGGTCCGTGCTGATTCCGATCTCGAACATCGCCAGAGACTACGCATGGGGCTCCGAGACGCTCATCGCCGAGCTTCAGGGGCGGGAGCCCTCGGGGACCCCCGAAGCGGAGATCTGGTTCGGCGACCACCCGGGCAGCCCGTCGCGCGTTGACGACGGCACCGGACGCCCGCTGAACCTCGCCCTGTCCGAGGCGGGGATTCCGCCCCTGCCGTATCTGTTGAAGATCCTCGCCGCGGCGACGTCGCTGTCGATCCAGGCGCACCCGTCCCGGGAGCAGGCGGCCGCCGGATTCGCGCGGGAGGAGGCGGCGGGGATCCCCCGGGATGCCGCCCACCGGCTGTACCGCGACGAGAACCACAAGCCCGAGATCATCGTGGCCCTGTCGGAGAGCTTCCGCGCGCTGGTCGGGCTGCGGCCCATCGCCGACACGCAGCGTCTGCTCGCGTCGCTGGGCGCGGCCGGCGGTGTCGGCGCGCTGTCGGCCGCACTCACGCCGACCGACGCCGAGGACGAGCCCGCCGCACTGCGCCGGGTCATCGGCTGGGCGCTCTCGGGTGAGGCACCGGATGTCGTGACCGACCTCGCCGCCGCGCTGGAGCGCTCCGCGGGCGACGCTGCGGACGCATCGGACTTCGCGGCCGAACGGCGCGTCCTCCGCGAGATCGCGGTGGCGTTCCCCGGCGATGCCGGCCTCATCGTGGCGACGCTCATGAACCTCGTCGAGCTGCGGCGGGGAGAAGCGCTCTTCGCTCCGGCCGGCGTTCTTCACGCGTATCAGGACGGCCTCGGCGTCGAGCTGATGGCGGCCAGCGACAACGTGCTCCGCGGGGGGCTGACCCCCAAGCACGTCGACGTGCCGGAGCTGCTGCGGGTGGTCAGCACCGAGAGCGGTCCCGCGCCGGTCGTCGAGCCGGTCGAGGTCGCTCCCGGCGTCTTCGGCTACGACGTCGGCGTGCCGGATTTCCGCCTTGCGCGCGTCGAGACGACCTTCGAAGCGGTCACCGAGATCGCGCTCGCCGGACCGGCCGTCGTGCTCGTGACCGGCGGTGACATCGTCGTCGAAGCGGACGGCGAGCGCCTGGAGCTCGTTCCCGGCACGGCGGCCGTCGTCTCGGCGGCGTCGGTCGCGATCGGCGGCGCCGGGGAGGCGTTCGTCGCCCAGCCGGGTGGCGAGTGAGCCGCGACACGCCGATGGATCGTCGCGAAGCTTAAACATGCGCTTGAGGGTTTACGATCCGCGACTTGACCCGAGGGAATGACACGGGTGTAATTAATGCGAGACACGCGGCTCGCGTGCCGGCCGGCGAGGAGGGAACACGATATGACGGCATACCGTTCGGGCGTTCCCGACAACTGGTTCGTCGACCCGGTCAACCTGGGGGTCCCCGGAGTGCGGCGGGTCGATGCCGACGGCGATGACAACGCCCTTGCCTGGCAGACCGACGCGCTGTGCGCGCAGACCGATCCCGAGGCGTTCTTCCCCGAGAAGGGCGGCTCGACCCGTGACGCCAAGCGCATCTGCACCTCGTGCGACGTGCGGGGGGAGTGCCTCGAGTACGCCCTGCAGAACGATGAGCGCTTCGGCATCTGGGGCGGTCTCAGCGAGCGCGAGCGCCGCAAGCTGAAGCGTCGCGCGGTCTGACGAGGGACGGCGACCGCCTCCACCGATATCCGCGAACCGCCCGGCTGCTGCCGGGGGCGCTCAGAATCGCCGCCTAGGCTTGCTCCGTCATGCCCGCCCGTGTTCACGCGCTCCTGGTCGTGCGTCCCGACGGACGCACGCCGGCGGCCTTCCATCTCACGCGCACGCTCGCCGCGCTGCGCGATCAGACGCGCGCCGTCGACGCGCTCACGATCGTGCTGTGCGGCGGGGACCAACGCCTGCGCACCCTCGCCGAGGAATCGGGCGCGGAAGCGGTGATCTCAGCGCCCTCGCGCACGGGTTTCGCCGCGGCGCTCCGGCTCGCGTCGCGACGCCTCGACGGTGACGCCGTCTGGTTGCTGGCTCAGGACGTCGCGCCGGAACCGGAGGCGCTGCAGCGCCTCGCCGCCGCCCTCGAGACGGCCCCGTCCGTCGCCATCGCCGTCCCCAAGCTCGTCGAGTGGGACGACAACACCCGCATCGTCTCCCTCGGACGTTCCATGACGAGGTTCGGTGCCGCGGTCGGGCTCGCCGACGGTGAGCACGACCAGGGGCAGCACGACGGCACGGACGACGTCCTCGGCGGCGATGTGCGCGGCATCCTCGTCCACACGGCGGCGTGGCGCGAGCTCGAGGGGCTCGACGAAGCGCTGGCCGGAGCGGACGAGGGGCTCGACCTCGGTGTCCGTGTACGCCTCGCCGGCGGTCGTGTCGTGCTCGCGCCCGGCGCGCGCATCGCCGTGGCCCACGACGGCGTGGCCGGTCCGCCCGCACCGCGGACGACCGGCGCGCGCGCTCGTACCGCCCACGCCGCGCGTGTCGCGCAGCTGCACCGGAGGCTGGTCTACGCCCCGCCGCCGGCGGTCGTGCTGCACTGGCTCACGCTGCTGCCGCTCGCGCTCTGGCGCAGCATCCTCCATCTGGTCGGCAAGCGGCCCGCGCGGATCGGCCCCGAATGGTCAGCGGCCGCGACGGTGATGGTGCGTCTGCCGGCGGTGGCCCGGGCGCGACGTCGCATCGCGCGTCACCGGCGCGCATCGTGGTCGCAGCTGGCGTCTCTGCGGGTGAGCTCGCGCGTCATGCGCCAGCGGCTCATCGAGGACCAGCCCGCCGGCGACGGTCCCCGCCGCACGGAGCTCGGGTTCTTCTCCGGAGGCGGCGCCTGGGCCGTGCTCGCGGCGCTCGCGGTGTCGATCGCGTCGATGCCCGCCGCGCTGAGCTGGCCCTCGATCGGCGGGGGAGCGCTCGCTCCGCTCGCCGCCAATGCCGCCCGCGCCTGGTCGGAAGCGACGGGTGCGCAGCGTCCGCTCGGCTGGGATGCCGTCGGGCCGGCCGACCCGTTCAGCGCGGTCCTCGCCGTGCTCGCATCGTTCTCACCCGCCGACCCGTCGCGTGCGCTGGTGGTGCTGTGGCTGCTCGCACTACCGCTGGCGGTGCTCGGCGGCTGGTTCGCGGCGACCCGCATCACCGAACGCCCGGTCCTGCGCATCGTCGGGGCGGTGACATGGGCCCTCGCGCCGATGTTCCTCGTGGCGCTCGGTGACGGGCGACCGGCAGCCGTCATCGTCCACCTCGTGCTGCCCTGGTTGGCGTTCGCCGCGGCCGCGGCGCACCGGTCGTGGGGCAACGCCGGCACGGCTTCCATCCTGCTCGCCGTGGTGCTGGCATGCTCTCCCGTGCTCGCGGCGCCCGTCGTGGTCATCTGGGTGTTCGCCGTCGTGCTGTCGATGGTCCTCCGCGGCCGGCGCGCAGCGTTCCGGTGGCTCTGGATCATCGTCCCCTCGCTGGCGCTGTCGTCGCCGCTCGTCTTCGCGCGGCTCCGCGCAGGCGACCCCTGGTCGCTCCTGGCCGACCCGGGCGTGCCGTGGAGTGGCCCGCGGTTCGCCGATGACGTCCTTGGCCGGTTCCTGCTCGCGGCGGGCTTCCCCGCCGACGCGGGCTGGGCCGCCTTCACGGGTGCCTCAGGCGCCCTGTGGTGGCTCATCCTGTTCACGGCGCCGCTGCTCGCTCTGGCTCTCGCCGCCGCGGTGTCGGCTCGGCGATTCGTCGGGGTCGTCCTCCTCGCCGTCGCCGGCCTCGGCGTGGCGACCGCCTTCGCCGCGGCCGGGGTGGCCGTCGTCATCGACGGCACGACCGCGATAGCGCTGTGGCCGGGTGCGGCGCTCAGCCTCGCCTGGATCGGAGTCGCCGGCGGGGCGCTGCTGACGCTCGACAGCGTCGTGCCGGTCCGCATCGTCCGCACCGCGGCCGCGGGGCTCGCTGTGGCGGGGCTCGTCGTCGCGGCCGTTCCGATGCTGACCGCCCACGCGCGGGAAGCGTCGGTCGTCGGTCGCGGTGCGACGAGCACGCTCCCCGCGTTCGTCGCCGCGGAGGGGGCGAACTCGCCGGGGCTCGGCACGATCGTCCTCACGCCGACAGACGAGGGCGTCGCCGTGGATGTCGTGTGGGGTGGCAGTGCGACGCTCGGCGGTCAGTCGACGCTCGTGACCGCGCGCACCGAACTGACCGATGCCGACCGGGAGGCTGCCCAGGTCGCCGCCGACCTGGTCGCCGACACCGCGAACGACGTCGTCGCGCAGCTGCGAGACCACGGGGTCGCGTTCATCCTGCTCGCGTCGTCCGGCGAGGACGAATCGGCCACGGCCCGCAGCACGCGGCTCGCGGCGGCGACGGCCCTCGGCAGCCGAGACGGGCTCGACGCCGTCGGGTCGACGGACAAGGGCGAGCTGTGGCGCCTGTCGGGCGACGTGGCTCCCCGCGCCGACGCGTCGGTGCCGGCCCGCGCCGTGGCGTCGGCCGCCTGGAGCGGCATCGCTGCGGTGTTCGCGATCGCCCTCCTCCTGTCACTGCCCACGCGCGGCAGCCGGTCGGCCTCGCGAGCGGCACCGCGCCTGGTGGGCATCCGACCGCTTCGCCGGAGGGACCGATGAACACGCGAACCGCACTCGTGACCCGTCTCGCCGCGGGAGCGGTGGCCGCCGTCGTCGTCGGAGGCGGCGTCGTCGTCGCCGCTGCGGCGCCGTGGCCGACCCTCGCCCGCGAGCCGATGTCGCTCGACGTGGTACCCGAGGCGGCGCGCTCGATCGCGGCGTGCGACGGCCCGCTCCTCGCTCTCGGCCGCGATGCGGCGGCGGCGGGCGCGATCACTGCGGCGGCGCCCTCGACCGTCGTCTCGGCCGCGGACGGCGGCGACCCGACCTCGTACACGCTCGCGACACCCGACCGCGCCGACGAGGGCGCACCGCCCGCTGCGTTCTCGGCGGAGCCGACGGGCGGGGTCCCGACGGATCTCGGCGCCGCCTCGTCGGCGTCGCTCGATGACCCGGACCTGCGCGGCCTGGCCGTCTCGGCCTGCACCCGGCCCGCGATGGAGTCGTGGCTCGTGGGCGGTTCGGCTGCGACGGGCGCGAGCGACCTCGTCCTCCTGACGAACCCCGGGGATGTGGCGGCGACCGTCGACCTGCGCGTTTTCGGCGCCGACGGGGCTCAGGACCCCGTCGCGGGACGGGACGTCGTCGTCGCCGCCCGCTCCCAGCGCGCCATCCCCCTCGCGGCGCTCCGCCGCGGTGAGCAGAGCCCCGTCGTGCAGGTCACGGCCCAGGGCGCACCGGTGCGGGCATCCCTGCAGTCCGCACTCACGCGCACGCTCATCGCCGGCGGCGTCGACCAGGTGGGAGCGAGCGCTCTTCCCGCGACGCAGCAGGTCATTCCTGCGGTCGACGTCACCGTCGGGCCCGACTCGGTCGCCTCAGCCGGCGGGCTGTCGGTGCGCCTCATGGCCACGGCGGTCGACACCCTGGCGAGCGTGACGGTCCGCTCCGTCGCCGACGGGAGCGTGGTGTCGCAGCAGGACGCGATCGCGCTCGCCGCGGGGCGCCCGCTCGAGCTCGAGGTCACGGGCATGCCCGTCGGTGACTACACCGTGACCGCGACCGCGCCCGACCCGCTCGTGGCGGCGGCATGGACCTCGACCGATCAGGCGACTCCGGCCGACTTCGCCTGGGCCGTCGGCGCCCCCCTCGTCGACGCGCCGACCCTCGTCGCCGTCGCTCCGGGCCCCGGGCCCACGCTGACGCTCACTGCGGACCAGGAGACCGTCGCGACTCTGACACCCGTGTCCGGCGGGACCTCTCAGACGGTGCAGCTGGCCGCGGGGCAGTCGCAGACCATCGATGTCGCGGCGGGGACCGTCTACCGCCTCGACCCCGGCGCCGGCGGCATCCGCGGTTCCGTCGGCTTCTCGGGCGCTGGGCAGCTCGGGACCTATCCCGTGACAGGTTCGGCCGCAGCAGCGGCCGAACTCACCGTGTATCCCTGACCTGCCGGTCAGAGGAAGCGGAACCGGTCGGGCCCGAGGTCCCAGGGGTCGCGGTCGAGATACTCGGCCGCCGCACGGAAGACGCAGCTCTCCACCATCATCCGGCGGTGCAGATCGTCGTTGCGGTGCAGCCGGTTCAGGCGCTCGATCGGCAGCCGGTACAGCACGATCCGCTTCTCGGCGGCGAAGACCTGCCAACGCGGGATGCCGTCCTCGTCACTGGCCGCGGGCATCCCGGCGACCTCGAAGCGGACCTCCCGCAGCTCCGGCCAGGCGCTGCGCAGGAACTCGGCGGCCGTGCCCACGGAGAGATCGAACCGCTCGGAGCGGGTCTCGAGGGGCGGGAGGGGCGGCCGGACGACGGGGCTCCGGTCATCGCGGCCGTGACGGCCGTGGCGCGACGGCCGGTTCCGCCGGGGCGGCACGGGTCGGGAACGACGCCGGATCATGAGGCCATCCTATGCGGCGCGAGATGCGGCACCGGCGCGGCATCCGATCATGGGGCATCTGCGGCGTTACCGTGGACGGGATGCGCGAAAGACTGTGTTCGAAGGTGGGCTGCGCCCGCGAGGCCGTGACGACCCTGACCTTCGACTACGGCGACCAGATGGCGGCGCTCGGACCGCTGGGCGGCGGAACCGACCCGCACGCGCACGACCTGTGCGCGATCCACACCGAACGCCTCTCGGTGCCGAAGGGCTGGGTCGTCATCCGCCACGAGACGCTTCGCGTCTGACGGGGAAGCCGCGCGGCGTCTCGAGAGCCGCGCCGACGAGGGCACGGGCCCGCTCGTCGATCCGCAGGATCGCGGCGTACTCGCGGTCGCGCCGGACCGCGACGACCGCGCGGACGAGCGTCTCGGGATCCGTCTGCGGCAGAGGCGAGACGAAGGGGGCGACCTCGGCGGCGATCATCGACGCGGAGCGCAGTCGTGCCGCCGGTTCCATGCCCTCGGCCGAACGAGCGAACTGGGATGCTCGTCGGGCGACGCGATCGGGCAGGCGCGCCACGTCGGCGACTTCTGCCCATTCCCGCAGCTCGGTCGGGACCGGTCCGGCGGGCGGCGGGAGGCGCGGAGCCCGTGTGCGCTCGCAGTAGGTGCCGGCGACCATGTCGCCCAGGCGAGTCGAACGCGGGGTGAAGGCGGCGACCACTCCGGCGAGTGCGCCGAAGGTGAACCAGATCTCCAGGACCCCGACGAGAGCGCGGATGAACGCCTGGCGGAATCCGGTCGCCCCGCCGTCGGTGCGCACGATGCGGCCGCCGACGGCGAGCTTGCCCAGGCTGCGGCCGTGGGAGAGGGTCTCGACCGCGGTCGGGATGACGACGAGCACGAGGACGAGGGCCGACACGACGAGGATCCCCGACAGGCTCTCGAGCCCGAGCCCACCGACCACGAAGCCGCCGACGAAGAAGAACAGCAGCAGAAGCGCGATGCCGCAGAGGATGTCGATGAGCGCGCCGAGGGCGCGGAGGAAGAAGCCCAGCGGCTGAACGTCGAGCGCGACCGCCTCGCCGGTGAGGATCTCGTCCTGGCGAATCTGCACCGGGGGAGCGGGCGTGGTCATGGGTACAGTTAAGCAAATGGACCTCGACGCCCTGGTCGCCGCGCGTCGCGCCGAGTGGGATCGGCTCGATGCGCTCGGTCGCGCGCGCCGACTGTCGAGCGACGAGGTCGACGAGCTGGTGACGCGTTACCGGGCCGCATCCGCCGACCTCGCCGACATCAAGACCTCCGCGGGCCGCAGTGTCGAGGGTGACCGGCTCTCGATGATCCTGTCGCGCGCTCGGCTGCGGCTGACCGGAGCCCCCGAGAACGTGCTCCGGCAGCTGCCCCGCTTCTTCGTGCACCAGTTGCCGGCCGCTCTCTACCGCGTGCGCTGGACGACGCTCGCTGTCGCCGTCGCCTTCGTCGTGATCAGCTCGCTCGTCGCGTTCTGGGTCTCGGGCGATCCCGCCGCAGTAGCGGCCCTCGGGTCGCAGGCGCAGCTCGAGCAGTACGCGAAGAACGACTTCACGGCCTACTACAGCGAGAACCCCGCGGCGGTGTTCGCGGGCACCGTGTGGACGAACAACGCCTGGATCGCCGCCCAGTGCGTGCTGTTCGGGATCACCGGCCTGTGGCCCGTGATGGTGCTCATGCAGAACGCGGTGAGCATCGGTCAGGCGGCGGCTATCCTCATCTCCTTCGACCGCGGTGACGTATTCCTGCTGCACATCGCGCCGCACGGACTGCTCGAGCTGACCTGCATCTTCGTCGCCGGGGCGACGGGACTCCACATCTTCTGGGCCTGGATCGCCCCCGGCAGGCGCAGCCGAGGCGAGGCGCTCGCCGCGGCTGGACGCTCCCTCGCGACGGTTGCGATCGGCCTGATCCTCGCCCTCGCGCTCTCCGGTCTCGTCGAGGGGTTCGTGACACGTCAACCCTGGCCGTGGCCGATCAAGATCGGGATCGGCGCGCTGGCCCTCGCGGTGTTCCTCGCTTACATGCTGGGCCTGGGGCGCATGGCGGCACGCCGGGGCGAGACCGGCGACCTCACCGAGTACGAGGCCGGGACCCCGCGTCTCGTCGCGGGCTGAGACGCGCGTTCACCCCGGCTTAATTTGATCTGATCAAAAATGCGGGATACGATCGGGGCATGACGATCGTGACCGCTCCCGAGGCCATCCGGGCCTTCGGTCTGCGTGTGACCGAGTCCCGCTCCGCCGTCTACGCCGCTCTGCACGCGCGGCCCCACGCCAGCGCCGACGAGGTCTATGCGGCCGTCGCCGAGCGGATGCCGCAGACCAGTCGGCAGTCGGTGTACAACGCCCTCAATGACTTCGCCGACGCCGGTCTCGCACGCCGCATCGAACCCGCCGGTCGCTCCATGCTGTTCGAGCTGCGCGTCGGCGACAACCACCACCACCTCGTCTGCACCGAGTGCGGCCGTGTTGAAGACGTCGACTGCGCCGTCGGGCACACGCCGTGCCTGCACCCGTCCGACGACCACGGCTTCGAGGTCGCCTCGGCCGAGGTGACCTACTGGGGGCGGTGTGCGGCGTGCGCCGCATCCGCGGCCCCGGCGGCATCCTGACCTTCTCTCTCTCCCGAAAACCCCCAACGGAAGGATCCCCATGAGCGATCGCGACCAGCAGTCCGCGCCCATCGGCGAGGACGTGACCGACACCGATCAGGCGGTCACCCCCATCGACACACCCGAAGACGAGCGCGCCGACGGCGAGACCCGGCCGCGCTCCAACGACGCCGGCGGCTGCCCCGTCATCCACGGCGGCGACCAGGGACAGGGGCAGGGCCACGGGTCGCACGGCGGACAGCCCCACCCGACGGTCGGCAACGCCAACCACGTCTGGTGGCCGAACCAGCTCAACCTGCGCATCCTGAAGAAGAACCCCGCCGTGGCCAACCCGGTCGGCGAGGACTTCGACTACAAGGCCGCGTTCGAGTCGCTCGACCTCGCCGCCGTGAAGAAGGACATCGAAGAGGTCCTCACCACCTCGCAGGACTGGTGGCCGGCCGACTTCGGTCACTACGGCCCGCTCATGATCCGGATGGCCTGGCACTCCGCGGGAACCTACCGCGTCACCGACGGCCGTGGCGGCGGTGGGGCCGGCCAGCAGCGCTTCGCCCCCCTGAACAGCTGGCCCGACAACGTCAACCTCGACAAGGCCCGGCGCCTGCTGTGGCCCGTCAAGAAGAAGTACGGCCAGTCGATCTCGTGGGCCGACCTCATGATCCTCGCCGGCAACGTCGCGCTGGAGTCCATGGGCTTCTCGACCTTCGGCTACGCCGGCGGCCGTCCCGACGTCTGGGAACCGGACGACGACGTGTACTGGGGCCCCGAGACGACGTGGCTCGCGGACGAGCGCTACTCCGGCGACCGCGACCTCGAGAAGCCCCTCGCCGCCGTGCAGATGGGCCTCATCTACGTCAACCCCGAGGGCCCGAACGGCGAGCCCGACCCGCTGAAGTCGGCGCGTGACATCCGTGAGACGTTCGGCCGCATGGGCATGAACGACGAGGAGACGGTCGCCCTCATCGCCGGCGGTCACACCTTCGGCAAGACCCACGGCGCGGCACCCGACTCGAACCTCGAGGACAACCCCGAGGCCGCGGGCGTCGAGATGCAGGGCCTGGGGTGGAAGAACAACTTCGGCACCGGCCACGGCGACGACACCATCACGTCGGGGCTCGAGGTCACCTGGACCTACCACCCCACCCGCTGGGACAACGAGTTCTTCCACATCCTCTACGCCTACGACTGGGAGCTCATGCGCAGCCCCGGCGGCGGACACCAGTGGCGTCCGGTCAACGGTGCCGGCGCCGACATGGTGCCGCTCGCGCACTCGGACGGCCGCCGCGAGCCGCGCATGCTCACGAGCGACCTCGCGCTGCGGATGGACCCCGCCTACGACGCGGTCTCGCGCCGTTTCAAGGACGACCCGGTCGCCTTCGGCGACGCGTTCGCCCGCGCCTGGTTCAAGCTCACGCACCGTGACATGGGCCCCATTGCGCGCTACCTCGGCCCCGAGGTCCCGCAGGAGGAACTCATCTGGCAGGACCCGGTTCCGGCCGTCGACCACGAGCTGATCGACGATGCGGATGCCGCCGACCTGAAGGCCCGCATCCTCGCCACCGACCTGACCGTGAGCGAGCTCGTCTCGACGACGTGGGCTGCGGCCTCGACGTTCCGAGGCAGCGACAAGCGCGGCGGCGTCAACGGCGCCCGCATCCGTCTCGCCCCGCAGAAGGACTGGGAAGCCAACAACCCGGCCCAGCTGCAGCGCGTGCTCGGTGTGCTCGAGAGCGTGCAGGCGTCGTTCAACGACGGCCGTACCGACGGCAAGAAGGTCTCCCTGGCCGACCTCCTCGTGCTGGCGGGCAACGCCGGTGTCGAGAAGGCCGCGCGCGACGGCGGTGTCGAGGTGACGGTTCCCTTCCGTCCCGGCCGCACCGACGCCACCGCGGAGCAGACCGACGAGCTGTCGTTCAGCCACCTCGAGCCGGTCGCGGACGGGTTCCGCAACTACTACGGCCCGAACGCGTTCCTGCCGGCGGAGCACCACCTCATCGACAAGGCGAACCTGCTGACGCTGAGCGCGCCCGAGATGACCGTGCTCGTCGGTGGCCTCCGCGCCTTGGGCGCGAACTACGACGGGTCGTCCTTCGGCGTGTTCACCGAGCGCCCGGGCGTGCTGACGAACGACGTGTTCGTCAAGCTGCTCGACCTCGGCGCCACGTGGAAGCCGCTCGACCCCGGGTCGCACGCCTTCCGCGGAGTGAACGCCGACGGGTCGGAGATCGGCATCGGCACGCGCGTCGACCTGCTGTTCAGCTCCAACTCCGAGCTCCGCGCCATCGCCGAGGTGTATGCCTCGGATGACGCGAGCGAGAAGTTCGTGCGCGACTTCGTCGCCGCCTGGACCAAGGTCACCGAGCTCGACCGCTTCGACCTGCGCTGACCCGCAGCATCCCTGCGAAGGCCCGTCCCGATTCCCGGGGCGGGCCTTCGCCGTTGCTGCGGGGGTGGGCGAGGGCTGTGGGGTCTGGGTTGGCAGTTGTTGCCCCTTCTGGGGCTGGGTGCGGGCGTGAGCTGCCAGGTGGGCTCGGGGCGCGGGTCGGCGCGGCAACTGATGCCGCTCTCAGCGGGGCGTCAGAGGCGGCCGGCGGCCTTCAGAGCGAGGTAGTGGTCGGCGACGGCGGGCGGCAGAGCCTCGGGGGTCGCGCTGAGGGCTTCGCCCCCGGCCCGGCGGATCGCGCCCGCGACCAGTTCGGCGTCGCGGGTCGCGTGCGCGATCGCCGCCTCGCGGTAGACGTCCTCCGCGGTGCGCTGCACGGGCGCCGGCTCGGGTGCGTCCTGCGCCGAGCCGACGAGGACCGTGGTGCGTTCGGTGAGCGAAGGCAGGGCTCCGAGGAAGCCGCGGGCGGCGTCGGGGGCGTCCTGCGCCGTCAGCAGCACCACGAGCGAGGGCCGCGAGGTCAGGGCACGGACTTCCGTGAGCACGGTGTTCCAGTCGGTGTCGATGAGCGTCGGCTCGACCGGCGCCATCGCGTCGACGAGGGCGGGCAGAAGCCGCGGCCCGTCGATGCCCGTGACCCGCGCGCGCCGCGCACGGTCGAACATGAGCAGATGCACGTGGTCGCCCGCGCGCGCGGCGAGAGCGCTGAGCAGCAGCGCCGATTCCATCGCGGCATCCAGCCGCACACCGTCACCCACGCGCGACGCGCTCGTCCGGCCCGTGTCGATGACGATCACGACGTGGCGGTCGCGTTCCGGACGCCAGGTGCGCAGCATCGTCGTTCCCGCGCGGGCGGTCGCGCGCCAGTCGATGGAACGGACGTCGTCGCCCCGGACGTACTCGCGGAGGCTGTCGAACTCGGTTCCACGCCCGCGCACCTGAACGCTCGTGTTGCCGTCGAGCTCGCGCAGCCGGGCGAGCCGCGACGGCAGATGCCGGCGCGAGGCGAACGGGGGCAGAACGCGCAGGGCACCCGGGGCGGAGATGACCCGCTGCCTCCCGGCGAGGCCCAGGGGACCGCGACTGCGCAGCGCGACGAACGCCGACCGCAGCTCGCCCCGGCGCCGCGGGACGAGCGGCATCGGCACGGCTCTGCGCTCGCCGGCCGGGATGTCGACGGCGGCTCGCGCGTCGCCGGCCCCGGCGGTCGGCTGCCATCCGTCCCGGAGGTTCCCGCGGATGCGGCGGGTGCCGCGATTGCGCAGCAGCAGTGTCGTCTCGACCGGTTCGCCGGCCCGTGCGCGGGAGGGGATGCGCCGCTCGATCTCGACGGCGCGCAGCGGCCCCGCGAGCACGAGGTCGACGGCGGCGAGGATGAGGCAGAGCCCGAGCCACGCGAGCGCGGTCCACGCCGCGTTCAGCCCCGCGGCGGGAGCGAGCACGACGGGCACGACGCCGAGGGCGACGAGCAGCACGAACAGGCCGGAGAGGTACACGGCGGCTCAGATCGGGACGCGCGTCTGCTGCAGCACCGAGGTCAGGATAGTGTCGGCGGAGACGCCCTCGATCTCGGCATCCGGGCGCAGCTGCAGCCGATGGCGCCACGCGGGCACGAGCATCGTCTGGACGTGGTCCGGCGTGATCGCCGGGTAGCCGCCGAGCCACGCCCACGCCTTGGCGGCGGCGAGCAGGGCGGTGGCGGCGCGCGGGCTCGCGCCCAGCTGGACGGACGGGGATTGGCGGGTCGCGCGGGCCAGATCCACGACGTAGCCGAGGACGTCGTCCGAGACCTCCACGGCGGCCGCGGCCTGCTGAGCGGCGCGGATCTCGGCCGCCGTCACGACCGCCGATACGCCCGCGGTCTCGAGCGCGCCGGGCCGGAAGCCGTCGGCGTGGCGACGCAGCACGGAGATCTCGTCGTCCCGGGCGGGGAGGTCGATGACGAGCTTCAGCAGGAAGCGGTCGAGCTGCGCCTCGGGGAGGGTGTAGGTGCCCTCGTGCTCGACCGGGTTCTGCGTCGCCGCCACGAGGAACGGGTCGGGAAGCGGACGGGAGACGCCGTCCGCCGAGACCTGGCGCTCCTCCATGGCCTCCAGGAGAGCCGCCTGGGTCTTCGGCGGCGTCCGATTGATCTCGTCGGCGAGCAGCACGTTGGTGAAGACCGGCCCGGAACGGAACTCGAACTCTCCGGTGCGAGCGTCGTAGACGAGCGATCCGGTGACGTCGCCCGGCATGAGGTCAGGAGTGAACTGGATGCGGGCGGTGTCGAGTCCCACCGCCCGGCTGAAGGTGCGCACGAGCAGCGTCTTCGCGACGCCGGGCACGCCTTCGAGCAGCACGTGCCCGCGGCCGAGGAGCGCGATGAGAAGGCCGGTGACAGCGCCGTCCTGACCGACGACGGCCTTGCCGACCTCGAGCCGGACACGGTTCATCGCCTCGCGCAGGTCGCCGGGTGCGGTCTCGCTCATGGGGTGTTCCTTTCGGGACGGACGGATCGGAGGAAGGCGGCTTCCAGGTCGCGCAGCCGGTCGGCGGCGTCGACGAGGTCGCGGTCGTTTCGGGGGAGGTCGTCGATCAGGATGCCGCGAACGCGTGTGCGATCGTCGCCGATGCGGCTCGCCGCGGCATCGGCGATGGCGCCGGCATCGGCGGAGCCGAGCCCCAGCGCCCGCGAGATGCGGCGCAGCGTCTCGCGTCGGAGCTGGTCGAGCGCGTGCACGGGGTCGGCCGACGCCGCGTACAGGCGCGCCCGGCCCTCGGTGGTCTCCGACGCGCGGACGGTCACCGGCAGGTTCTCCGCCACGAGCGGTCCGAAACGGCGACCGCGCCAGATCCCGGCGGCGACGGCCGAGCCGAGCAGGAGCAGGATCGCGGGGGTCACCCACGGGGGTGTGAGCTCACCCAGCGACGGTGCGCCGGTGAGCGAGCCGTCGCCGATCGACGGCAGGTACCAGACGACGGTGCCACGGGAGCCCAGCAGGTTGAGCCCGAGCGCGGCGTTCCCGTCGTCGGTGAGCCGCTGATTGACCAGCAGCGCGGTCGCGTCGAGGGCGACGACCCGGTCGGCGCCCTCGCCGGAGGCGACGAGCCCGAATCCGGCTGCGGCCGGATAGCACGCCTGGTCGGCCCCGTCGGCGGTGAACACCTCGCCGGGGGCGACCGGCCCGCTGATGGCGGCGGCGGACAGGTCGCAGGCGGGCCCGACCGCGGAGCCGTCGGCGAAGCCCGCACTGCGCGGGTCTCCGAGCAGCAGGCGCAGATCGCGCGTGCGCGGCTCGAGCAGGACGACGCCGGAGGCGGCATCCCGCAAGCCCACGAGGTCGTCGTCGTCGAGCGGTGCGGTGTCGGCGATCGCGAGCGTCGCGTCACGGCCGTCGAGGGCACGCAGCGCCGCCGAGCGGTCGCGGGCGATCTCGATCTCGACGCCTCGGTCGCGCAGCAGCTCGGCCAGCGCCCGCGAACCCTCGGGGCCGGCGGCCTCGGGGTCGAGGAGCCCCTGCGCCGGCATCGTGTTGATGCCGGCGATCGCTGCGACCGCGATGCCGGCGACGAGGAGGCCGGCGCCCACTCCCGCCCAGCCGAGCACCGAGCGCGATCGTCGACGCAGGGCCGACGGTGCGGCGACGGCCGTGCTCATACCGGCATCTCCGCTCGTGCCGCCGCGAGGCGCTCGTCGAGGGCCCGCACGGTGGCGTATGCCTCAGCCGTGCCCGGCCGCCGCAGGTAGCGCACGTCGTCGAACACTCCGGCCACCCGGTCGAGCTCGGCGCTCTCCGCGGGGAAGACGCGTCCGGCGTCAGCGGCGAACCGATGCACCGTCGTGCCCGGAGCCGGGTCGACGATCGTGCGCTCCGCGAGCCCCCGGGCGAGCGCCCGCACACGGAGGACGATCGCCTCGTCCCAGGCGCCGCGGCCCGCGGCATCCGCCGCATCCGCGCGTATCTGGTCGGCGCTGCGTGTCTCGTCCTCGCCGAACAGCGGCACGCTCGCCCGCGAGCGCACGACAGTGCGCGGGCGCCCCCAGATGAGGATCGCCACGGCGACCAGCACCAGCAGCACCACGATCGCTCCGACCGCGAGCCAGGGGCCGAGTGTCGCCGGAACCTGCCCGTTGAACAGAGCCGCCAGGAAGTCGACCACGCCACGCGCGAAGCGGTCGATGGGCGTGGGCTGGGCCTCCTGGTAGGCGGTCTTCGAGAGTTCTTCCTCAGCCCAGCGACGGGCTTCGTCGGGGTCCGGGGCGACCGGAGTGGCGAGGAATCTCATGCGCGGTCAGCGCCCGGAGCGGTCCAGTCGGTCGATGACGGACGATCCGCGGGGGCTGCGGGGGTCTCCTCGGACGCGTCAGCCGGAGCCGGGGCCGGACCCGGAGCCGGCGGTTCGGCGGACGTCGGCGGCTGATACCCGGCCGGCGCGGCGTACCCGGGCTGGGCCGCGTAGCCCGACGGTGCCGCGTAACCCGGCTGCCCGGGGTAGCCGTATCCGGCATGTGCGCCTGCGTACGCCGGGGGCTGCTGCCAGCGGCCGTCCATCACACGTCCCACATTGCGCCGATAGGGGTCGGGGGCTGCGATTCCGGCGTCGCGCTGGTCGACGTACGACGACAGGTCGAGGTCGAGCCCTTCGCGCCGCATGCGGCAGTCGACGTAGACGAGCGCTCCCGCGGTCGACTGCACGATGACGGCGATGGTCTGGATGAGGGTGACGAACGCCTGAGCCAGAAGCGTGCCGACGAGCAGCGCGATGATCTGGCCGGGTTCGGGGTCGCCGGTCGGCGTGATGACGGATGTCAGCCCCATCGTGACGAACGAGAAGGGAACGCTGATCACCTGGGCCAGGATGCCGAAACTCGTCGAGATGATGACGATGATCCCGAGCGTCGGCCAGAACCGGCCGCGCGTGAGTCGCCACGATCGCGCGACGGCCCCGAAGACCGTCGACTGCTCGAGCACGATGACGGAGGGAACCAGCAGGAGCTTCGTGCTCAGCCACAGGCTCAGCGGGATCGCCGACAGCCCCAGGATGATGGCGAGCACGATGGCCGCGGGACCGACGCTCATCGCGAGCCCGACGACACCCGCGGTGAGGATGCCGATGACGACCGCGACGATGAGGAACACCAGGGCGGAGTAGCCGATGAGTCGCCAGGCCACCGGCTTCACGCGGCGCCACAGGCCGCCGAGGGTGTGCTTCTCGGCGACGACGGCGTGTGCGACCTCACTGACCACGACCCCTTGGACGATGACGCCCAGCGCCCCCGCGGCCAGCGACAGCACGAGCGCCGTCGCTCCGCTGATCGCGATGGAGCCGGCCAGGACGGTCTCGAACTCGTCGGTGCCGGGACGGAGCGACGCGAGCCGGCCGAA
This sequence comes from Microbacterium sp. Yaish 1, assembly GCF_002245215.1. GTDB lineage: Bacteria > Actinomycetota > Actinomycetes > Actinomycetales > Microbacteriaceae > Microbacterium. Next base: position 508,644 of record NZ_NPMR01000001.1, on the reverse strand, counting down.
CGTCGCGAAGCCGACTGCGACGATTCCCGCGGTCGCGACGAGGATCGCGGCGGTCTGCACGACGAGGGCGAAGCCCAGCAGCACCTTCGGATTCTGCCGCAGGGCCGAGAACGAACGCCCCAGGATCACTCCGAACGAGAGCGGGTGAAGCGGGATGATGCCGGGACGCGGCGCCGGCGTCCACGCGGGGTATGACGTCACGATGCACTCCTGGAACAGTCGGCTCGGTCGAACCCATCGTGTCACACGAGCGCGCGGCGTCCGGAGTCGACGGTGCGCGGGTCGGGTACGGTGAGTACGCGCACGTCGCGCGCGAGCCCGAGCCGAAAGACGAACGCCGCCCATGACTTCTCGCATCCTGGTGGTCGATGACGACACCGCACTGGCGGAGATGATCGGCATCGTGCTGCGCACCGAGGGGTTCGACACCGTCTTCTGCGCCGATGGCGCGGCGGCCGTCGAGACCTGGCGCAGCGAGAAGCCCGACCTGATCCTCCTCGACCTGATGCTGCCCGGCGTGGACGGCATCGAGATCTGCACGCAGGTGCGCGCCGAGTCCGGTGTGCCGATCATCATGCTGACCGCACGCACCGACACCGCGGATGTCGTGCGCGGGCTCGAATCGGGAGCCGACGACTACATCGTCAAGCCGTTCAATCCCAAGGAGCTCGTTGCCCGCATCCGTACCCGCCTGCGTCCCGCGGTCGCGTCGGCATCGGAGTCGCTGCGCATCGGCGATCTCGTCGTCGACATCGAGGGCCACGAGGTGCGGCGCGGCGCCGACGTCATCGCGCTGACGCCGCTGGAGTTCGAGCTGCTCGTCGCGCTCGCCTCGAAGCCGCAGCAGGTGTTCTCGCGCGAGATGCTCCTCGAACAGGTCTGGGGCTACCACTACAAGGCCGACACGCGTCTCGTGAACGTGCACGTGCAGCGGCTGCGGGCGAAGGTCGAGATCGACCCCGACAACCCGCGCATCGTGACGACCGTCCGCGGCGTCGGCTATCGCGCCGGCGCCGTCATCTGACGCGCCGATGCCCATCCGCACCGTCACGACGGCGACGGTCGCGACGCACGGGTGGCGATCCTGGGGGCGTCGGCTCGCCCGCACGTGGCGGCGATCGCTGCGGTTCCGCACGGTCGCGATCACCCTCGGAGCGACCGCGCTGACGATCACCGTGGCACTGGTGTGGATGTCGCTGGCGATCCAGAACGACCTCTTCGAGTCGCGCACCTCCCAGTTGCTCGCCGAGGCGCAGCGGGCGACGCAGTCGGCGCAGGCGACGCTGGATGCCGCCGAGGTCGGGGGCGACGTCGTCGCCGTCGACAACCTCATGGAGAGCGTGCGCACCTCCATTCAGCGCCAGTCCTCGACCGACCGCATCGCCGCGTTCCGGATCTCGTCGGAACCGTCGGCCATCGCGCCGCAGGACTTCGACTCGGCGGGGCTCCCCGCCGACCGCATCAGCGAAGACCTGCGCGCGCAGGTCCAGAGCGACGACGAGCTGCAGTGGTGGCAGCCCGTCGGCTTCGCCGCGTCCGGCGGCGGCCAGGTGCCCGGCATCGTCGTGGGGCAGCAGATCGTCCTCCCCGAGGTGGGGGCCTACGAGCTCTACCTCGGCTACGACCTGGCCGGCGAGGCGCAGACCCTCGCATTCGTCCAGATCACGCTGTGGATCGTCGGCGTCGGGCTGGTCGTCCTCATCGGCGCGATCTCGTGGATCGTGCTGCGTTCGGTGACCGAGCCGATCGCGCAGGCGGCCGAGAGCAGCTCGCGGCTGGCGGCGGGCGACCTCGCGGTGCGGCTGCAGGTGCGCGGCGAGGACGAGTTCGCGACCCTCGGACGGTCGTTCAACGCGATGGCCGACAGCATCGAGGCGCAGATCAAGGAGCTCGCCGAGCTGTCGCAGGTCCAGCAGCGATTCGTCTCCGACGTCTCGCATGAGCTGCGGACGCCGCTGACGACGATCCGGCTCGCCTCCGACATGCTCAACGACCGGCGGGAGGAGTTCGATCCCGTGGCGGCACGTGCGGCGGAGCTGCTGCACGACCAGGTGCACCGGTTCGAGGTGCTGCTCACCGACCTGCTCGAGATCAGCCGTTACGACGCCGGCTCGGTGCAGCTCGAGAGCGAGCCGACGAGTATGACCCAGCTCGCCGAGGACGTCATCGCGTCGATGGCTCAGCTCGCCGAGCAGCACGGCAGCGATGTGCGACTCGTCGCACCGGGCGGCTATTCACCCGTGGAGATGGACCCGCGGCGCGTGCGCCGGATCGTCCGCAACCTGCTGGGCAACGCGATCGAGCACGGCGAGGGGCGGCCCATCGTGGTCAGCGTCGACAGCGACGCCCGGGCGGTCGCGATCGGCGTGCGCGACTATGGTCTCGGGATGCGGCCCGCCGACGCCGGGCGCGTCTTCGATCGCTTCTGGCGAGCCGACCCCTCGCGCAAGCGCACCATCGGCGGCACGGGGCTCGGACTTTCGATCGCCCTCGGCGACGCCCGGTTGCACGGCGGCACACTCGCGGTGTGGTCCGAGCTCGGACGGGGGACCAACTTCGTGCTCACGATTCCCCGGCGCAGCGAGCCGCTCGACGGTCACTCGCCCCTCCCGGTCGACCCGGGGGAGGATGGCGTACCCTTCGACGATCTGGGGTTGACCCAGCCGATCTCCCTTCCCCGTCCCGCGAGAGGCTCGTCGTGAAACGTCCGCGCCCGGTCGCCGCCGTCCTGGGGATGCTGTTCACCCTCCTGCTGGCCGGCTGCACGGGGCTGCCGACCTCGGGCCCCGTCGTCGCCGGCGCGCCGATCGACCAGGAGGCCGGCGCTGTCGACTTCTCCTTCCTCCCCGACGATCCGCCGCCGGGGGCGACGCCGCAGCAGATCGTGGCGGGATTCCTCGCGGCGGGGTCGGGACCGCGTGACGACTGGGGGACGGCCCGGCAGTTCCTCGCGCCGGATTTCCGCTCGTCCTGGCAGCCGACCGCCCGCGCCACCATCGACCTCCCGGGCGAACGCGTCTACACCGTCGCGGGCGACGGGACCGTCACCGTCTCCATCACCCCCGAGGCAGCCGTCGACGCCACAGGGGCCATGTCGGTGACCGACGGCGGCTCGATGCCGCTGGACTTCTCCCTCGTCGAGGTCGACGGCGAGTGGCGGATCTCGGACGCGCCCGACGGCGTGGTGCTCGACCGCGCCCGGTTCCAAGCGGTCTTCCGCGAGTACTCGGTCATGTACTTCGACCGGTCCTGGACCTACCTCGTGCCCGACCGCCGTTGGTTCCCCGCGACCAACGCCGCCACCCACATCACCGAGGCCCTCATCGATGGCGACCCCAGCCCCTGGCTCTCGGGCGCCGTCTACTCGGCGTTTCCGGAAAGCCTCGAGCTCGCGACGCGCGCGGTCCCGCTCGAGGGGGGAGTGGCCCAGGTGCCGCTGTCGCAGTCGGCGCTCGCGATCGTGCCGGAGACCCGCAACCGGATGCAGGCGCAGCTGGACGCGAGCCTGCAGTCGGCCGGCATCCGCGGCGCCCAGATGTCGGTCGACGGCGAACCCGTCGCCGCCCAGGCCGTCGATGTCCGGCCGATCCGCGTCGATGTCCGGCCAGCGGTCCTGACCGAGGAGGCCTTCGGATTCCTCTCCGGCTCGGAGATCGAGCCGCTGCCGGGGCTGTCCGCCGTCCTCCCCGATCTCGAGCCGGAGTCGATCCAGCTGGGGGCGGATCGCAGCACGGCCGCCGTCCGCACGGCAGCCGGCGCTGTCGTGCGCGTGCGCGACGACGCGACCTTCGAGATCGTCGATGAGCGGGCGGGACTGGTCGACCCGACCATCGATCCGCAGGGCTTCATCTGGAGCGTGCCGGCCGGTGAACCGTCGGGCCTGACGGCCACGGGCGCCGACGGCACGGTCGTCTCGATCGCCAACGCGTGGCCGGGCGCATCGCAGATCTCGAGCATCGAGGTGTCGCGCGACGGCACGCGCATCGCCGCCCTGGTGCGCGACGGCTCGCGTCCGGCGCTGTGGATCGCGGGCATCCTCCGCGACGACGACGGGGCACCGGTGGGACTGGGCGATCGCGAGACCGTGGCGCAGCTGCCCGGCACGGGCATCGACGCGAGCTGGGTCGACGGGTCCACCATCGCGGTCCTCGCGGAGGACGGCGATTCCGACGTCGTCATCTCGCAGTCGGTCGGCGGCTTCGGGGAGGAGATCGTGGCACCGGCCGGCCCCGTCGCGATCGCCGCCACGAACCAGCTGCGCGCCGTCCGTCTTCTCGACGGCGAGGGCGTCCTCTACGCGCAGAAGGGGCAGGCATGGCCTACGGTGGCGGGCGGCATCCGCGTACTCGCCACCCAGCAGGGCTCGCCGCGCTGACCTCTCCCCGGCGACGGGCCCGACGCCGTCGTCCACAGCAGCGGGAACGGCGCTGCCTCCGACCCCAACGCGTCGACAGCATGGGGTGATGCAGCCCGACCCCCTTCGGCGCGGGCCGTGGCGGGACCATCTCGCCGACGCGCTCGATCTGCTCATACCCGTCTGGTGCGCGGGATGCGACGCACCGGGCCGACCGCTCTGCGAGACCTGCGCCGCGGAGATCGCGCGAGCGCGCCGGCGCGATGCCGACGGGCTCGACGTCCGCAGCGCCGCGCGCTACGAGGGCACGGCCGCCCGCGTCGTCCGTGCGCTCAAAGAAGACGGCCGCACCGGCTTGGCCCGACCACTCGGCGCCCTGATGGCAGACCTGGTCCGCCAAGCGGGGTGGGCGGATGCCGTGCTGGTCCCGGTTCCGCCGTCACGGGCGGCGCTGCGCCGTCGGGGGTACGCCGTGCCCGAGCTGCTCGCACGGCGCTGCGAGGCCCGTGTCGCTCGGTGGCTCCGTTCGCGTGGACGCACCCTCGACCAGCGTCTGCTCGGCCGCGCGGAGCGGCAGCGCAACGTCGCGGGCGCGTTCCTCGCGCGGCCGGGAGCGGGCGCCGTCGTCATCGTCGACGACGTGATGACCACGGGAGCGACGCTCCGCGCGGCGCAGCGCGCGCTCAGCGCTGCCGGTCGGCAGGTCGTGGGCGCCGTCGTGCTGGCCGACACGCCGCTCCGGGTGGGCGCTGAAGATATTCCCGGCGGTTCATGAGTGACAACGCGCGCTCGCCGCACTAGCGTGGGGGAGACCAAGGCGAACGAAGGTCCGCCCTTGAACCGGGCGGACCGGAGCAAGGAGGTCAGGATGGAAACCAGCATCGTCGGCGTGGGAGTCGGGATCACGGATCGCTTCCGCACGGTGGCTGAAGAGAAGTCCAGTCGCATCGAGACGCTCGCACCTCGTGCGCAGCGCCTCGACATCAAGGTCACGCATCACGCCTACCGCAACGGGCGCATGGATGATGAGACCGTCGAACTGACCCTCACCGGAAAGGGACCGATCGTCCGGGCCGAGGCCACGGACGGCGACAAGTTCGTCGCCCTCGATCTCGCGGTCGACAAGCTCGTCGAGCAGGTTCGCCGCGCCAAGGACAAGCGCGTCGATGCGCGGAACCACCCTCGAGGAGCCAAGCTCGACAAGGGAACCGGCGCTCTCGAGGGTATCGACGTCGAACCCGCATCGGTCGAGGTCCTGCGTGCCGTCGCGACGGGTGAAGTGCCCGTCATCGGCGACTCGGCCGACGAGGACGACTACACGCCCGTCGTCATCCGCACCAAGGAGTTCGGCGCCGAGTGGATGACCGTCGAGGAAGCCGTCGACCGGATGGAGCTCGTCGGACACGACTTCTTCCTGTTCATCAACGCCCGCACCGACCACCCGAGCGTCGTGTACCGCCGCAAGGGCTGGGACTACGGCGTCATCTCGCTGACCGCGGCCGCTCCGCCGGAGGCCGAGCTGGCGTCCTGACCTGAGGACGACGACGGGGGCGGGTGCCATCACGGCATCCGCCCCCGTCGTGTTCCGGCCGAAGCCGGCGCTCTCAGTCGAACATGCCGTCGAGCATGCTGCCGATCACGAGACCGCCCAGGATGCCGCCCACCATGTTGCCGCCGTTGCCGCGGCCACCCCAGCCGCCGCCGTACCCGCCGGGCCCGCCCCAGCCGTCGTTCGGACGAGAGCCGTCGATGTCACGCTGAGCGAGCTGCAGGGCCTCGCCCGCGAGAGCGGCGCACCGCCGCGCATCGGCCAGCGCCTTCTCTCGGTCGTCCTCGGGGATCGGGCCGACGGGAGCGAGCCCGAGGCGCAGGCTCTCGGCCTCGGCGAGCCGCGTGCGCGCGTCGGCGCCGATCCACCCGCGGTGACCGGCGATGACGCTCCGCGCAACGGACAGCTGCCGATCGGCGTCGTCGATCGCGTGCCGGACGTGGCTCTCGGGCGGGATCGGGCGCGCAGCGCGCTCGCGGGCAGTGTCGACGGCGACGTCGAGCGCGGCGTTCTTCTCGCGGAGCATCGAAAGCTCGGCGAACGGATCGCCCGGGGTCCCGGCGGGGCTGACGCGCGTCAGCGCCTGCTGGAGCTCCGCCATCGCCGTGGTGACCGCCGGGGTCTGCGGAGCGGTGCGCGCCGCGACGAGGTCGTCACGCGAGTCGGCGACGACGTCGGCGAGGGTCGACTGCGCCCTAAGCGCCTCGACCTCGAAGTCGTCGACCGCGTCGAGCAGGGTGCGCGCGCGGCGTACCGCTTCGGTCGCGGTCTCGAGCGCGATGTTCGCGGGACCGCGCTCGCCGGCAGCGCGCCGGCGCTCGGCGACATCCGCCCCATGCTCGGCGAACTCGAGGAGTCCGGCCGCCTCGTCGGCGTTCCCGCTGACCCGGTTGAGCGCGTCGGGGTGATAGCGGCTCGAGACCCGCTCGATGACGGCGCGGGCGGGGGCGATGCGCTCGCGCAGAGTCGCGACGTCGGCCCGGATGCCGGCGAGGATCTCGGGCGCCCGCCGCGCGCGCTCGATCGCCTCGGACAGAGCCGAGACGCGGTCGTCGAGCAGGTCCTGCGCCCATTCGCACAGCTGGACGATGCGCGCGTTGCGCGTGCGCACCTCTTCGGGGGTGTCGGGGATCTCGTCGTGGTTGAGCTGCTTGAGGTGGAATGCCTCGCCGAGGTGGTGACGCACGGCGGCGATCGCCTCGCGCAGGGGCGCGGTGGCCTCCTCGCCGAGCTCCGCCTCGGCGAACACCATCTCGTCACTCGTGACACGCAGGCGCTCGTCGGCTCCGACGAGCGCGATGTCGGCCTCGCGTGCGAGGTTCGCGTCCGCGTCCGCGACATCCTGCTGTTCCCGCTTGCGTCTGCCCCAGAATCCAGCCATGTTCCGATCCTAGGTCTCGCGGTCGTCGCCGGACGGGAGATCGTCGTCTCTCGCAGGCGACGCCAAGGTCACGGGCCGATAACATGGGCTCCATATGCCCGTGCGCACGCGCGGGCGCGGCCGACGTGGCGTCGGCGCACCCGACAGATGGAGATCCGCTGTGGCCAACCCTCTCGAGAAACTGCTCCGCGCCGGTGAGGGCCGAGTGCTGCGCCGTCTGCAGCAGATCGTCAAGGCCGTGGGCGCGCTCGAAGAGGACTACGCCCGCCTCACCGACGACGAGCTGCGGAACGAGACCGCCGAGCTGCGCACGCGTCACGAGGCAGGCGAGACGCTCGACCGCCTGATGCCGGAGGCCTTCGCAGCGGTCCGAGAGGCCGCCAAGCGCACGCTCGGCCAGCGCCCCTACGACGTGCAGGTCATGGGCGGCGCTGCCCTTCACCTCGGGAACATCGCCGAGATGAAGACCGGTGAAGGAAAGACGCTGACGGCCACGTTCGCGGCCTACCTCAACGCCATCGCGGGCAAGGGCGTCCACGTCATCACCGTCAACGACTTCCTCGCCTCGTACCAGTCCGAGCTCATGGGCCGCGTCTATCGCGCGCTCGGCATGACCACCGGAACGATCGTCTCGGGTCAGACCCCCGAGGTCCGCCGTGAGCAGTACGCCGCCGACATCACGTACGGCACGAACAACGAGTTCGGCTTCGACTACCTGCGCGACAACATGGCCTGGCGGCGCGAAGACCTCGTGCAGCGCGGCCACTTCTTCGCGGTCGTCGACGAGGTCGACTCCATCCTCATCGACGAGGCCCGGACCCCGCTCATCATCTCGGGGCCGTCGTCGGGTGAGGCGAACCGCTGGTTCGTGGAGTTCGCCCGCGTCGCCCTCACCCTTGAACCGGGTGTCGACTACGAGGTCGACGAGAAGAAGCGCACCGTCGGCGTGCTCGAGCCCGGTATCGAGAAGGTCGAGGACTACCTCGGCATCGACAACCTCTACGAGTCGGCGAACACCCCGCTCATCTCGTTCCTGAACAACTCGATCAAGGCGCGTGCTCTGTTCAAGCGCGACACCGACTACGTCGTCATGAACGACGAGGTCATGATCGTCGACGAGCACACGGGCCGCATCCTCGTCGGCCGTCGTTACAACGAAGGCATCCACCAGGCCATCGAGGCGAAGGAAGGCGTTCCGGTCAAGGCCGAGAACCAGACCCTGGCCACCGTCACGCTGCAGAACTACTTCCGCCTCTACGAGAAGCTCTCGGGCATGACCGGTACCGCCGAGACCGAGGCTGCCGAGTTCATGTCGACCTACAAGCTCGGCGTCGTCCCGATCCCGACGAACAAGCCGATGATCCGCAAGGACCAGCCCGACCTCGTCTACAAGAACGAGACCGCGAAGTTCGCGCAGGTCGTCGAGGACATCGTCGAGCGCCACGCAACGGGTCAGCCGGTGCTCGTGGGCACGACGAGCGTCGAGAAGAGCGAGTACCTTTCGCGTCTGCTCGCGAAGAAGGGCGTCAAGCACGAGGTCCTCAACGCCAAGAACCACGCCCGTGAGGCCGAGGTCGTCGCCCGTGCCGGTCGCCTGGGCGCCGTGACGGTCGCGACCAACATGGCCGGCCGTGGTACCGACGTCATGCTCGGCGGCAACGCCGAGTTCCTTGCCGTCCAGGAGATGAAGTCGCGCGGGCTCGACCCCGTCGAGACGCCGGAGGAGTACGAGGCCGCGTGGGACGAGGTCTTCGCGTCGGTCCGCGAGACCGTCGCCGAAGAGGCCGAGAAGGTCGTCGCGGCCGGTGGTCTCTACGTGCTCGGTACCGAGCGTCACGAGTCGCGCCGCATCGACAACCAGCTCCGCGGACGTTCGGGCCGTCAGGGCGACCCCGGTGAGAGCCGGTTCTACCTGTCGCTGACTGATGACCTCATGCGCCTCTTCCAGTCGGGCGCGGCCGAGGCGATCCTCGCGCGGACGAACTTCCCCGAAGACGTCGCGATCGAGTCGTCGATGGTCTCGCGGGCGATCAAGAGCGCGCAGGCGCAGGTCGAGGCGCGCAACGCCGAGATCCGCAAGAACGTCCTCAAGTACGACGACGTCCTCAACCGCCAGCGCGAGGCGATCTACGCCGACCGCCGCCAGGTGCTCCACGGCGACGACCTCTCGGAGCGCGTGCAGCACTTCATCGAAGATGCCATCAGCGCCGTCATCGACGACCACACGTCGTCGGGTCACACCGAGAGCTGGGACTTCGACGCCCTCTGGACCGAGCTGAAGACGCTCTACCCCGTGGGCGTCACGATCGACGAGGTCGTGGCCGAGGCCGGGAACAAGGGACGCATCACCGCGGACGTGCTCAAGCGCGAGCTGCTCTCCGACGCGAAGATCGCCTATCAGAAGCGAGAGGAGTCGCTCGGCGAGCCGGCCATGCGCGAGCTCGAGCGTCGTGTCGTGCTGCAGGTGCTCGACCGCCGCTGGCGCGACCACCTCTACGAGATGGACTACCTCAAGGACGGCATCGGCCTGCGTGCGATGGCGCAGCGCGACCCGCTCATCGAGTACCAGCGCGAGGGGTATGAGATGTTCCAGTCGATGATGAGCCAGATCAAGGAGGAGTCGGTCGGCTTCCTCTACAACCTCGAGGTCGAGGTCCGCTCCGCCGAGAGCGGCGACGTCGACGCGAAGGGGCTCACCCCGACGCCGGTCGAGACGCAGAAGCTCGAGTACTCCGCCCCGAGCGACACCGGGTCGGGCGAGGTCGAGGTGCGCAACGATCGCGGTCAGGTGCAGAAGACCGCGACCGCGAAGGCGCGTCAGCAAGCGGCCGAGCAGGAGGCCCCCGCCGACGCACCGCGGGGCGCGTTCGGGCAGAAGATGGGCGCGAACGAGGATGCCGGAGACGCGGGCAACCGCGCGGCACGGCGGGCCGCGGGCAAGAAGAAGTAGTCGTCGCGGGGATTTCATCCGATCGGGTGATTTACGTGAAGGTTCCCTCATCGGGGTCGCCGTGAGCTGCCACTCCCTCTAGCATCGTTGCCGTAACGATGTCGTCCGGTGACCGGGCGACATCCGCCACGACTGATGAGGGGAGCCGTCATGGCCACGAAGTTCGACATGGGCGCCGATACGCTCAGCATCCTGAACAAGCAGACCTCGACACAGTCGGACAACCTGGGAGCGCTCATCATGCAGCTCGCCCAGGCGTCCGAGCCGGTGGAGAAGTCGTTCCAGGGGCCGGCGCGCCAGGTGTTCGACCTGTTCCAGGCCAACGCGCAGGGCCTCGCCAACGAGATCAATCGCGCGCTCGGCGCCATCCTGCAGGGGTCGGTCGGGATGGACACCTCTGTGCAGCAGGGCGTGCAGGAGCAGGCCGATCAGACCCGCAGCGTCGACGGCGCGCAGGATTACACCGGTTTCTCGGGTCGCGCCTGAGCCGCGGCATCCCCATCGATACGAACGGAAGCGACACGACATGTCTGACCGCCTCGCATTCAACATCAGCGACTCCGAGTCCGCCCAGCAGAACTTCCTCGCCGTGGCGACGCGCCTCGAACAGCTCATCGCCGAGCGCGACAAAGAAGTCAAGACCGCGATGGCCGATGCCCGCATCGACGGCGCCGACGCGACCTACCTCGCGAAGGAGCAGCGCTGGAACGCGATCTCCGACAACACGAAGAACATCGTCCAGGCGCTCAAGCAGGCGATGACCCAGAACGACGCCACCGCGCAGAACGCACTGAGCAAGGCCAAGGCGGCGGTCGACGCCATCGCGTGACGGTTGCGAGCGCCGCCGGCTCTGTGTCGGCGGCGCTCGCAGCGCATGACAGGGGGAAATCATGTCGTCGTATGAGATCGACCCGGCTGGGGTGCAGGCCGTGGTGAATGCGGTTCAGGCCGAAGCCGCCGAGCTGATGCAGGGCATCGACACCGAGGCTCTCGAAGGCCAGGTCATGGATGTGGCGGGTGTCCCCGCCCCAGGGGTGGCGAGCGCCCTCGGCGAGTTCCTCGGCAACGAGGCGCCGGTCATCGAGAGCATCGGCAACCGCATCATGGCGAGCCTCGCCGGTGTCGCCACGGTCGCGCAGGCCTACGGCACCGCCGACGACGAGATGCTCCAGACCATTCAGGGGCACGCTGTCGACGCCGCGGAGTCCGGCGACTTCTCGTACTTCGCTGACGCCTGAACGCGGGGAAGACGATGGCACAGCACGAACTGCCCGACATCAGCGCTCACCCGCTGAACAACATGAACACCGAGGCGATCGAGACAGCCGCCGCCGCCATCGAGGCGCTCGGAGCGGGTGTGGGCGAGAACGGCACTCAGGCGGTCTCGGCGTGGGCGCCGATCTCGTCGGCCTACAAGGGGCCGGGTGACGCCGAGCTCATCGCCGTCATGGTGCCCGTGGGGAGCATGGCGACCTCGGTGAAGGACCGCACGGCATCGGCTGCGCGGAGCTTGCGGACCTTCAAAGACACCGCCGACGAGATCAAAGCGACGATGGCGACGCTGAAGTCCGATCTCGCCATCCACACGTACAACGTCAACAATTACGAGCCGCCGCAGCCCGCCACGACGGGCACGACGAATACGGGCATCTACGGCACGACGACGACCACCGGCTCATACAACGGGTCGTGGAACGCGTACGGCGCCGCTGCGGTGAGCACCGATTGGCGTGATGACAGTGCGCTGGTGGCGGAGAACGAGCGCATCATCAAGGCGCTCAACGACGCGGTCGAGCGGATGCACGAAGCCGAGCGGCAGTGCGCGTCCGAGCTTCGCGGGCTGCACGGTCTCACCGCGCTCACCGCCGGCGACGGTGGATACGAGAACGGGCAGTACGGCGTCGACAGCATCCCGCATGATGCGGCGACTCCGTGGGGCACCGCGAATCCCGATGACGAGAACTGCGCGGAGGCAGCCGGTAGCTGGGTTGTCGGCGCCGGACAGGACCTCGTCGGACTCGTCGGCATGCGGTGGGACGAGGACGGCAACTTCTCGTGGACGTGGGACAACTTCGCCGAGACCTGGACCGGGATGGCGTCGCTCATCACGTACAACCCCGAGTCGGGGCAGTGGTTCGACTGGGGTCACGCCGGTGATACCTGGCTGGGCGTGGGGCAGGACTTCATCGCCTACGACCGGTGGGGTGAGAACCCGGAGGGTGCGGCAACGGATGTCGTGCTGAACGTGGTCTCGTCGATCGGTGTCGTCGGGCTGGTGTCGAAGATCGGCAAGGTGGGCAAGGCGGGGCGCGCCGGACGAGTGGATGCCGACGTGGACGTCGATCTGGATGCGGCTGACTTCGACGTTCCCGTCGTCCGTTTCGACACCGACATCGACCTCGACTTCGGAGATCTCGACCTCGATCTCGATCTGCCCGACGGGCGTCCCGACGTGCCGAACGGCCGCCCCGACGTTCCGGCCACGGCGATCAGCGATGCCACGGGTGGACCCGACGGACCCTCGAATGCTCCCGAGGGCGGAGGCCCGCACGGTTCGTCGAGCGGTCCCGAGGGTAACATCGGCAGCCCGGGCGGTGTGCCTGGTGGTGCGAGTGATGGCTCGCCGTCGGCCGGCGGCGATACGCCGGGTGACCGGCCGGGTGGCGATGGACCGCAGACGGTGCCCGATGGCGTCGAATCGGGCGCTCCGGTGGACCCGTTCGTGGCCAACCGCACGCCTAACACCGATGTCGACTTCCAGGCGTCTCCCGAGTTCGACAGCGCCGTCGATGCGCGTCAGCAGGCCGTGATCGACCGCCGCGAGGCTGTGGCCGACCGCAACGCCGCGATCGCTGCGCTCAACGATCTCGGTGTGGAGGTCGACCCGGGCGATCTGACCAAGAGCAAGATCGACACGACGATCGATGACTTGATCGACGACGTGCGAGAGAACCGCTCGCTCACACCCGACGAGGTCGCGGAGCGTGTCGAGGCGCTCCGCGAGTTGCGCGAGACAGCCTGGAACGAGCGCGAGTCGTTCGTGGGGCAGGTCAATGCGTCGGAGGTGATGGGCGACGCGGGTGCTCGGGATGCGATCCGTTCGCAGGGCGCGGACGTCGTGGTCGATGGTCGGGGAGCGTCGGCGGGTCAGTTCGATCAGGTCGGTCTGACGCGCGATGGGACGACGCTGATCGTGGCGGAAGCGAAGGGCGGCGCGGCCGACCTGAGCTCGTCGGGTCGCCTGCTTCCGGATGGCTCGCGGGCTCCGCAGGGGTCGACGGCGTATTTCAACGAGGTGTTCCGCCTCGATCCGACGCTGCAGCAGTGGCTCGCGGACAACCCCGCGATCGCGCGTGGCCTGCTGGAGGGTGACATTGACATTCGCTATCAGCTGGTCCGCACCGACGGGAACGGCGTCGTGCGTATCGAGGACCTGGCGCTCGACTCGCGGTCTCTCGACCTGCGGGGCGAGGGGATGCCGGCGCGCCAGCCCGAATTCGTCGCGGCCGGCGGTGTGCGCGCCGATGCCGGTGCGCCGACTGTGGTCGACGCGATCGTGCAGGATGCGTCGGGCATCGACACGCCCGACAACGGGTCGGCGACCGTGGTGGGCGACGGGCACAGCGGGGGAACCGCGACCGTCGTCGGCGACGGCTCGGGCTCTCCTCATGACCTGTTCGGCACGGATTCCCGCGGCGCGGACGATGGTGGGCGCAGTGGACATGACCCGAGCGGGTACCCGCGGTACGGGTCGAGCACGCCCGTGGCCGACGCGATCGCGGCCGGTGTCGACCCGGTGCACAACGGTTTGGACGGCGTTCCGAGCGAATGGCGGCGTGTCGCCGACGATCCCATCACGCCGAAGGATCTGCATTACGGAGAGCCGATGGCGCAGCACGGACACGCCACGATGCCCGAGAAGCCGGCCGCCGGACGGTCGGGTTTCGATATCGTCGGAGACACAGGCGCCCCCTATGGTCGTCATCCTGACGGAACGCCGCTGAGTGCGGCCGAGTACGATGCACGGTACACAACTGCCCCCTACAATTGGGACAACTATCCACCCAACGCCGGCGCAGTGCGTGGGACGCGGGTGGAGTACTCGAGCATCCAGGCGTTCATCCGCGACTACGGTTTGCAGCTCGACCGTGTTGGCAAACCCAACGGACCCTACCTGGGGCTGATGCCGGACGGCGTGCCTGCGACGTTCGAGGATCGCTCTCTTCCCATCTCTTCGCTGGGTAAGCCCCTTTCCAATTATCAGCTTTCCGGCTCTCTTCCTGACGGGTGGTCCATCGAGGTGAGCCGTATTGCGCCTGCGTTTGGCCGTCAGGGTGGGGCGATGCAGGTGCTCGTGAAGAATGCAGCTGGCGAGCATGTTCCCGTGTCAGAGCTGGAAGCAGCAGGAGTGCTACTGTGAGCGCGACGAGCGATCGTGAGTTCGCCTTTTCTTCTGAATTTCGTGAATGGGCGCGTCGCGCTGGCTACTCCGTAGCCCTCGAGGAGAACCGCATCGTGATCTTTGACGTGGGCGGCGAGATTCGGTATTACGTTGGTGCGCAGAGCGGGGATTACGTGGTCACCCGCGCCGACCGTTCTGAGGCAGAGCGTTTCGTCCTGAGCGCTCGCGCGTTCGTGGACGTCGAGAGGTATCTCACCCGGGCTCTGAGCGTTGATGCTCGCGCCGCCGCGGGGCTCTCCCCGGTCAAGTTGCCCTTCGATGAGGAGAGCGTTGCGCCCGGATACGAGACGGTGACCCTTGCCGATGGTCTCGCGGGGCTGACTCGATCGACGGGGGAGGTGCGCGGCGTGCGATTCGCGGATCGCTTCGTCCATCCCGCTGTTCAGTATTCGTACTACGCCGACGCTGATCTCGCCGACCTGCGGCGGTCGCTGGAAGCGCCCGACGGTGCGCCCCTATTCACGAGGTATGTGTCGTAGCAGATCGGGTATGGTGATGAATACAACCGAGATCAGCGTCGTCGATGCCGCGTCCGGCAGCAGACCTGAGAGGCAGGCAGGTTCGCTCATGGATCGTACACCGCTGCAATCAGCTGATCAGGAATGTGACTATTTGCACTTCATGAAGCAAGCGCCTGAGCGATCGTGGGCCGCTGGTGCGCGCCCATTCCATTACGTCCATGGCTTCAACAGTACGGTGAGGATTCGCAATGTCGTATGATCCCCGGCTGAATTGGAACAGGTACCCGCCGAACCTCGGCGCTGTGCCTGGGTCGCGTGTGCAGTACACGAGTATCGAAGCGTTCATGCGGGACTACGGCCGGCATCTTGATCGGATCGGTAGTCCGCGCGGTCACTACCTGACGCTTCGCCCGGACGGAATTTCGCCCAATTTTGAGTCTCGCAGTCTTCCGGTCACGTCACTGAAGGACCGATTGCATGTGTACGAACTCGCGGGTTTCCTCCCGGAGGGCTGGATCGTGGAGATCAATGAGGTCGCTCCGTACTTCGGTCGGAACGGGGGGAGCCTGCAGGTTCTCGTGAGGAACGAGAGGGGAGCGGGCGTGCCCGTTGAGCAGTTGGTGGACATCGGGGTGATCGAGTGACCGAACCGTTTCCGTTTCAGTTCACCCCGAGCTTCATCGGTTGGGTCTCCGCCGCGTACTCGGTGCTGGTAAGTGGCGACCGGCTCGTCGTGGCGAACGACGGCGGCGAGATCCGCGACTTCGTCGGAAGGGCGAATCAGCGTTTCGTCCTGACGCATGCCGAACGAGCTGAGGAAGAAGAGTTCACGCTCGACACGGACTCTCTGGACGCCATCGAGCGATACCTCACGGTCCAGATCGGACGAGAGCTACGGGATCAGGCTCAGATGCCTCGCATCCGCATCCCGTTCGCTGCCCAGGATGCAGCCCCGGGCTTCGCGGTGGGAACATTCCGCGACGGTCGGAAAGGTCTGCGTCGCGAAAGCGGCGACACTGTCGACGTGCGCTTTGCTGACACCTACTCCGCGGTGCAGTACTCGTACTACGCCGACGCGGACCTCGGGGACCTGCGGCGATCGCTGGAAACACCCGACGGGGCCCCGCTATTCACGCCGTTCGTCGAGAGGTAGCAGCCGAATTCGGCCGCTGTGCTGTTGAAGCAGATGAAAGACGTGGAGAATGATAGCCGCGACTGATCGAGCTCGTTGATCATCTGCAGATAGGCCCGGGATCGGTGACCGTTCGCATAGAGAAGCTGATGCGCGCGCTTCGCGACGCGCTGCGGGACCGCTTCGGGGGAGCGGGGTCCGAGTTCCGGGTCCAGGAGATGATCGAGGGTGACCGTCCCTGGTCGGCGGTTCGTTTCGTCCTGTACGACTATGGGGTGGTTCAGTTCACTTACGACCGCGGATTGTTCGGGTTGGGCATCGATCAGGGCGGCGTCGGCGTCGGGATACTGGGGTCCGACGAGTTGACGGCGCGCGCTCGATGACCTGCCCACTCTCGTGGACGTGCTGGACGAGCGGGTGCGTCTGCGAATCCCCGACGAGTTCCTGGACTGGTTCGAAACTCGGTGAAGCACGCGAGGCATTCTGATGACTTCGATCGATGAAGCACTGGCGGTAGCTCGTCGAGAGCGGCTGTCGCGCTGGCTTCACCGATGAGCGTGCGGCGGTCGTGGATTCGTCTCGTCGGAAACTCGAGTCGGCGGCAGCCGCGGTCGACGAAGCGCTCGATAGTGCGCGGATGCTGCGCGCGTTGCTGTCCGAGGACTGATGCCGGTTGTGACGAGCATCGTCACCATCGTCCAGAAGCGGTATGCGGATATCGAGTGCGCGGAACAGCGTCCGAGGCAGCGCGGTGGAGCGTTCGGTTAAGTTGGGGGCATGAGCGATGTGAACAGCGTCTCGCCCGCCCGTGTCCGCGACATCGTCGAGGCGTTCCAGGCGGTGGAATGGCCCGCCGACCGCGGCATCCTCGCTCCGTTGGCGGCTCAGCTCGGCTGGACGGTCGACGCGGATGCGGCGCGCGGCGTCGACTTCGGCACCGGGTACGAGATCAGCTCGCCGCGCGCCGAGGCGCTCATCGCCGACGGCGTCGTCGCTCAGGTGAACGTCGACCTCACCGACCGCATTCGAAACGCCGACGCGGCGCAGACGAAAGCCTTCGCCGAGATCGCCCGTCGGCTGCGAGACGACCTCGCGGCGGTGTTGGGCGCCCCGGTCCGCGAGAGGGGCGGGAAGGATGCGCGCTACACGTGGGACCTCGACAACGGCGGGCGCGTCGCCGTCGCGAAGCTCAACCGCGTCGTGCAGCTGATCGTGCTGCAGAAGCGCTACGCCGACATCGAACGCGCAGAAGAGCGCCACGGCATCTCGGACGACCGCGACCCGGGCGCCGACATTCGCTGACCGGCCGGGATTCCCCGCGCCGACGGCGCCGGCTTCGATATGCTCGCGGGGCGAAGGGGGATCGTCATGTCGACAGCGTTCGCGCTCGCGGTCTGCGGGCGTTGCGGCGAGCCCGTCACCGGCGCAAACGATGCGTGCCCGGTATGCAACGGAACCGTCGCGCGCGCGGTGCTGCCGCTGGTCCACGTCGACGCCTTCGCGGCCGGCGCACCCGCGGCTACCGCCGTCCGGCGAGGCAGCGCCCTCGCGATCTCGCTCCTCGCTGTCGCTGTGGCCGGAGCGGTCGTCGCTGGCCTTGCCCTGCCGCTGGGCGTCGGCGCCGCGCTCGCCCTCGGCGTGGCCGCCGCCCTCCTCGTTGGGGCGGCGCAAGCCGTCGGGTGGCTGCGCTCCGGACGAGCTCTCGGCAACATCCTCACCTCGACGCGGACCGTGCGCGCGGCCGACGGCACGCCCCTGGGGTTGCGTCTGCCGGAGCGTCGGGATCCGCACGCTGTCCGCGACCCGCGTCAGGGACCGATCGGCCGGATGACGCAGACGGTGACGATGCGGGTGAGTCCCGGTGCCGATCCCGGAGCCCTGTCGATCCGCGGGGTCGGCAGCCTGCCACCGCGCGTGCCCGCCGCGGTGCTGCGGGAGCGGCTGACACGCTCGGTCGTGCTGACGTTCGACGGACAGCTTCGGATCCCCGTGACGCGCAGCGTCATCCTCGGGCGCAACCCGTCGCCGGCCGCGGACGGCACCGCCGTCGTGGCGCTGCCCGACATGTCGCGCTCGATCTCGAAGTCGCACCTCCGGCTCGACGTCGAGAACGGCCGCGTGTTCGCCCGTGACCTGGGCTCGACCAACGGCACGGAGATGGTGACGGCGTCCGGCATCCGCGAGCTGGCGCCCGACGAGCGCGTCGAGGTTCCCGTCGGCGCGCAGCTGCGCATTGCCGGGGTGCCCCTGCGCATCGACGACGGCTCGACCGGAAGGACCGCATGAGCGACCGCGCGGTGTACCCGCATCCTCTTCTCGACGCTCGAGGCGAGGGTGTGGTCATCACCCGTTCCGAGTCCACGCGCGTCGCGCTCGCACCGGGTCGAGCCGACTTCCTCGTCTCCGCCCGACGCACGCAGCGTCGTCCGATCCTCGTCACGGGCGCGGATGCCGCCGTGAGCGAGCCCCTGCTGCGTCTCCTCCGGGAGACGGGCGGCGCCTGGGGCGTCGAAGACGCCACCGGCGAGACGTGGGACGGTCTGACCGGGCGGCGGCTGTCGCTCGCCGAAGCGGCGTCCCGTCGGTCTCCCGTCGGGCCGGAAGACCTGCATCCCCGATTCCTCGAGCCTGATCCCGCCCCGCAGTCGCTGCGGCTGCGGATCTCGGTCGCACGGCGCCAGCGTGACGCGCTCGAGACGGTCATCGGCGGCGACATCGAGGCGCTGAGCGCCGACCTCACGGGCGAGGCGCCCGCCGGATGGGGGATGCACGAGCCCGCCGGCATCCCGTGGGACAAGACGGCGCTCACGGCCCACGCGCGCGAGAGCGGCGGCACCGCCCGCTACGTCGTCGCCGGGGCGAGCGCCGACGCGCCGCTCATCGGCCAGATCGCGGTGCACCCCACCCGCAAGGGCGTCGAGGAGCTCTCCGATCTCGTCGTATCGGTGGGAGACGAGGACGCTCCGCAGACCTCAGCACGCCTGGAGGCTGCGGCGCGGAGCCTCGAGAACGTGGCGGCCGGGGTGCCGCTGTTCGCTGCGGCGTTCGCCGAGCCCGGACGTGCCGATCTGTTCCGAGCGGCGCGGTTGCCCCGGCCGTCGTGGCCGGTCGCGATCCTGATCGGAGCCCCGGCGATGCGCGCATTCGAGTTGGATGCCGCTGAGCTGGCCGCCGCGCACGGTGGCCGCTTGCTGGGCAAGCGCCGCATCCCGTCGCTGCTGCTCGATTTCGCGACCCTCGACCCGGTGACGTCGTGGTCGCGCCTGCGCGCCTTCGCCGACGCCGTCGGCGAGGAGCGGATGACGGGCGCCTCGCCCGCGCTCGGCCGCATGCTGTTCGGCGGGGGCGCCCGATGACCGATCGCGACAGCCTGCTGCTCGAATCGGTGCGCGTGCACCGGTCGCGACTGTCGTCGGCTCTGGTATTCGGGCCGCCCGAGGCTCGCCGGTCCGTCGGCGACAATATCAAGCGCTTCATCGGCAGTGTCGTCGTCGCCGCGATCGTGTGCGCCGTGTGCGTCGCGGTCTCGTTCGTGACCAGCATCCTCGCGCAGCAGCAACGGGATGCCGAACGGCAGACGTCGTCGCTCGTCGTCATCGATCCGCTGCTCGGGTCCGGTACCGAGGGGGACCACGCATGACCTACACCCGACTCACCGTCATCGGGTCGAGCCGTCGCGCCGATCTCGTCGTCCCGGACGACGAGCCGTTCGCGCTGCTGCTGCCCGATGTCCTCGACCTGCTCGAGGAGTCGACCGAGTACGAAGGCGCTTCGGTGCGGCTGATCCGACGCACCGGTGAGCAGATCGAGCTGGCCGCCACACCCGCCGAGGCGCGGCTGCCGAACGGTGAGGTGCTCCGGGTGGTGCGCGCCGAGGACGCACCGCCGCCGCCCGAGGTCGCCGATGTCACCGATGTCGTGGCCGAGTCGCTGCAGCGTCGCGTCGATCGTTGGGGTGAGACCGCCCGCCGCTGGACGGCGGCCGCCGCTATCGCGATCGTCACCGGCGTTCTCGGCCTCGCCTTGGGTCGTGCCCTGGATGACGCTGCGCCGCTCATGCTCGCCCCGCTCGTGCTCGTCGGAGGGTGGCTGCTCGCGCTCGCCGCTGCTGTCGTCGTCGGGCTGCTGCGGCACCCGTGGGCCCGGATGTGGACCACAGCGGTGGCGGTGGGCCTGAGCGCGCCGCTGGCCGAGCTCGTGCAGCGCGCGACCGGCGGGACGGTACCGGTCCTCCTCGCCGTCGCCGCACTCGTCTGGATCGGCATCGCCGTCGGACTCGGCCTCGCCGCCCGCTCAGCGCCGCCGGCGTGGGGAGGCCTCATCGGTGCGGGGGCCGCCGTGGCGTGGATCGTGCTGCTGCTGACGCCGCTGCCGGCGGCATCCGTTCCCGCCCTGATCGGGCTCGCAGCGATCGTGGGCATCGGACTGCTGCCGACCTTCGCGCTCGGCGCCTCCGGGCTGTCGGCCCTCGACGACGCGGCGATCGGCGGGACTCTTCCCTCTCGCCGAGCCGTGGCCGCATCGCTCGAGGACGCGTACGCCGCACTCGCATGGGCTGGCGTCGCCCTCGCGGTGACGGCCGGGGCCGCGGGCGCGGCACTGGCGGCGTCGGGGGATCTGTACGCGCTGCTTCTGGCGATCGCGATCAGCCTCGTCCTGGCGCTGCGTACCCGCCAGTTCCCGCTCATCGTGCACATCGTGCCGCTGTGGGCGGCAGCGCTCGCGGTGCTGCTCGCCGTGGCGGCATCCCCCCTCGTGCCGCCGCTCGCGGGGGCGGGTCTGCTCGCCGCGATCGCGGTCGGCGCGGTTCTGCTGGCGGGCATCCGACCGCCGGCGCACGTCCGCGTCAGGCTCCGCCGGTGGGGCAACGCCCTCGAACTGCTCGCGGTCGTGGCGACGGTGCCCCTGCTGCTCGGCACGCTGCGGGTGTACCCCGACCTGCTACGGGTGTTCTCGTGATCATCCCCACCGGTACGCGGCTGGGCCCGCCCACGGACGCCCGCTTCCCGCGCGCCGCCGGCACCTGGGGCTGGGGAGAGCGGCAGAGCTTCTTCGTGAACGCCGACCGCCGCATCCGTCGACCGATACCGACGACCCGCCGCATCGCGGTGCTCTCGCTCGTCGGCGGGGCAGGCGCATCCACGATCGCGGCCGGTGTCGCCACGCTGGCCGCACGCCGGCGCGGCGGTCCGGTGCTCGCCGTGGATGCCGCGGGGTCGCGCCACGGCCTCGCCGCTCGGCTCGGACGCCCCGAGTCGGAGCGGGTCACCGCGCTCGATACGGCGGGGGAGCCCCCGGCATCGTTCGCCGACGCGACGCGCGACCTGCCTCGCGACGGCACCCTCTCGTACCTGGGGCTCGGGCACCCGGCATCCGATTCCTGGCCGTCCGACCCGTCGGAGTGGCGAGATGCCGTGGCGCCCATCGCGCGGTTCTTCCCCGTCGTCGTCACCGACTGGGGCAGGCGGCGCGACCTGCGGGTCATCGCGGAGATCGCCCGGTCGTCGCACGCGGTGTGTCTCGTCGCGCCGGCGGATCGCGACGGTGTGGAGAACGCGGCGTCGCTCGCCGCCGCGATCAGTCGCGACGACGCGCGCCCGGACACGGAGATCGTCCTCGTCGACCGGGCCCGTGAAGGTGCAGCTGCCACGCGTGTGAAGCTCCACGGTCTCGACACACCGGTCAGCCGCATCCGCTTCGATGCGTGGCTGGCCGAGGGCTCTGCACCGCGGCGACGAACCCGGCGGTCGCTCCTGGAACTCGGCTCCGTGCTCGTCGGCGGACGCGGCGATGCCGACGAGGGGGACGCATGACCGTCCG
Organism: Microbacterium sp. Yaish 1; assembly: GCF_002245215.1. Classification (GTDB taxonomy): domain Bacteria; phylum Actinomycetota; class Actinomycetes; order Actinomycetales; family Microbacteriaceae; genus Microbacterium. The sequence continues at coordinate 486,535 of NZ_NPMR01000001.1, read as the reverse complement.
CATCGTCCACCGCCCCGCCCGCATCGTCCATCCGCCGGAACCGCTCGAACCGCGCGATGTGGCGGCACCGCCACGTGCGCCCGACGACGCGCGCGGCTTCCCGCTGCAGGTGCTGCTGCCCGTGATCGGCGCGATGTCGTCGGTCGTGATGATCACCGTGCTGCGGACGAACCCGATCATGGTCCTCGTCGCAGCGATGATCTTCATCGTCGCGGTGGTCGGCGGCCTCGGTATGGCGCTGACGCAGCGCGGGCAGGCGGCGCGGCGTCGCCGAGCTCAGCGTGAGAACTTCCTCACCTATCTCGAGGAACGCCGCACGCAGCTGCGCCGCGACGGTGAGGTCGCCCGGCAGCGTGCCGTGCTGGCCGCCCCCGCGCCGGACGCGCTCGCCGACATCGTCCGCGATCCCGCCCGGCTGTGGGAGCGCCGTCGGCGCGACCCCGACTTCCTGCGTCTGCGCGTCGGGCTCGGCGCGGCGGACTGGCACGCCCTGACCCTGCCCGAAGACACGAACCCCGTCGAGCCCTACGACGAGCTGCTCCGAGGGGAACTCGCGCAACTGCTGACCCACTACTCCGTCGTCCGCGACATGCCGATATCCGTCTCGATCGATCGGGTCGGCGACGTCTCGCTCGTCGGGGCTCGGGAGCACACCCTGCCGATCGCGCGTGCTCTGTTCGCGCAGCTCGTGGCGTTCCACGCGCCCGATGACGTCGCTGTCGGCCTGGTGCATGCGCCCGAGCTCGCGGCGGACTGGGATGGCCTCGACCTGGTCGGGCACGTCCAGAGCGCCGACGTCTTCGACGGCCCGTTGCCCGCACGCCGAGTCGCTCCCGATCTCGATCGGCTCTGGGCGCTGCTCAACCCGTGGCTCGTGCAGCGGGCCGACGCGGTCGCCGCCGAGCGACGGACCGGGCGGCGCGGAGCGTCCGAGCGGATGTCGCGCCTGGTGGTGTTCGCCGATCACGGCACCGGCACGGCGCGTTCGACGGCGGCTGCCGAGCGCGAGGCGACGCTGCGCGAGCTCGGAGTGACCGTCATCCACCTCGTCGACGACCGACTGAAAGAGCCGTCGGAGGTGTCGGTGCGCCTCACGGTGACGGCCGACGGCGCGGTCGTCGACGATGTGCGCGAGAACTCGGCGATCTCCGGCATCCGGCCCGATGCCCCGTCGGCCGTCACGGTCTCGGCGCTGGTGCGCGCCCTCGCGCCACTTCGGCTGAGCCGCGCGGACGCGCGCGAGTCCGACGCGGCGGATGCCGTCGGCGTCCTCGAATCGTTCGGCTACGACGAGCTGACGCCGGCCGCGCTCGCCGCCGCGTGGGCGAGCCCGCGACCGGCCGCCACCTTCCTCCGCGTCCCGATCGGCGTCGATGACGCGGGTCGCGCCGTCGACCTCGACCTCAAGGAGTCGGCGCAGCTGGGCATGGGACCGCACGGCATCGCGATCGGTGCGACCGGATCGGGCAAGAGCGAGCTGCTCCGCACCCTGGTGCTGGGCCTGGCGCTGACGCACCCGCCCGACGACATCGCGATGGTCCTCGTCGACTACAAGGGCGGCGCGGCGTTCGCCCCGCTCGAACCGCTGCCGCATGTGGCGGGCGTCATGGACAACCTCGCCGACGACGCGCAGCTGACGCGTCGAGCCCAGACGAGCATCGCGGGGGAGGTGCGGCGACGGCAGGAGCTGCTGCGCGACGCCGGATCGGTGGCGTCGATCTCGGCGTACCGGGCCATGCGTGAACAGCATCCCGACATGGCCCCCATGCCCCACCTGCTCCTCGTCATCGACGAGTTCGGCGAGCTGCTCACCGCCGAACCCGATTTCGTCGACCTGCTGCTGACGATCGGTCGCATCGGTCGCTCGATCGGGGTGCACCTGCTGCTGTCGAGCCAGCGCATCGAGCAGGGCAAGCTCCGCGGTCTCGACACGTACCTGTCGTACCGGATCGGTCTGCGGACCTTCTCGGAGTCGGAGAGCCAGGTCATCCTCGACACGAACGACGCGTACCACCTGCCCGCCATTCCCGGTCACGGCTACCTCAAGGTCGATACCACCGTGTACACGCGATTCCGTGCGGGATATGTGTCCGGACCGCTTCCCGAACCGCGCGAGCCGGCGCCTGAGGAGCGAGCCGTGCCGATGGTGCTTCCGCACTACAACACGATCGAATCGGATGCCGGCGGCTTCTCGGATGCCGACGCCGAGGCGCGCATCGCCGCTCCGGCGCACGCCTCACGGTCACTGCTCGACACCGCGGTCGAGGTGATGCGCGACGCGCGGCGCCCCGTCGCGCCGGTGTGGCTCTCGCCGTTGCCGACGAAGTTCGCGTTCGAACGCGTGCGCACGGCAGCACGGCCGGCGCCCCTGACCGTCCCCATCGGGCTGCTCGACGACCCCAGCCGCCAGCGGCAGGACGCCTGGCTGTTGGACCTGACTCGCGGCGGTGGACACGTGGCGCTCTACGGTGCGCCGCAGACCGGGCGCTCGACCTTCCTGCGCACCCTCGGGTTGAGCCTCGCGCTCACCCACACTCCGGATGAGGTATCGATCTACGGTCTCGACCTCTCGGGAGGCGGGCTCGCCCGCATCGAGCCGTTCCCGCACGTGGGCGGCGTCGCGGGCCGTTCCGACCGTGAGCGCATCGGTCGTCTGCTCGACGAGCTGCTCGCGATGCTGCGGTCGCGCGAGACGGTCTTCCGCGACCGGGGGATCGATGCGCTCTCAGTTCTGCGTGCCCGTCACGCCCGCGGCGAGATCCCCGAGCTGGTCGCGCCCGATGTCGTGCTCCTGGTCGACGGCTTCTCGCAGCTGCGGGGCGAGTTCGAGGAGTTCGAATCACGGCTCGTCGAGATCCTCGCCCGGGGCGGCTCGTTCGGCCTTCACGTCGTGCTCACGATGAACCGGTGGAACGACCTGCCGATCCGCCACCAGTCGCATGTCGGCCAGCGGATCGAGCTGCGCCTGAACGACGCGATGGAGTCGCAAGTGGGACGCAAGGTCGCCGAGACCCTCAAGTCCGCCGGTCCGGGGCGCGGCGTCACCGACGACGGATTGTTCGGGCAGATCGCCCTTCCGGTGCTCACGGTCGTCGACGACGAGGAGATCGGTCCGGAGCTGCAGGACCTGGCGGAACGGTTCGCCGCCAGCTGGAGCGGGCCGGCTGCGGCACCGATCCGTCTCCTGCCCGAGATGCTGACCGCCGCCGAGCTTCCCGACGTGCTCGACGAACCCGACCGCCTGCCCATCGGCGTGCGCCAGGACGACCTCGCCCCCGAGTTCTTCGACCCCCGCCGCGAGCAGCATCTGCTCGTCTTCGGCGACTCGGGGAGCGGAAAGTCGTCCCTCCTGCGGGGCGTGGCCGCGGCCTTCCTCGACCGCTACACGGCGGACGAGATCGTGTTCGCGGTGATGGACGTGCGCGGCACGGTCGCTCCCGTCATCCCCGAGGAGTACCTCGGAGGGCACGCTCCGAACACGCGCAAGGCTCAGGCGCTCGCGGCATCCGTCGCCCACGAGCTCGAACGGCGCAGCGACCCGGAGGCGGCTGCGGTCAAGCCCGGTCCGAGAATCGTGGTGATGGTCGATGACCATCACATCCTGGGTTCCGGCGGAGACGATCCGCTGGCGCCGCTCATCCCGTTCCTCCCGTCGGCGCGGGACCTGCGACTGCATGTCTTTCTGACACGGCCCGTCGCCGGTGCGGCCCGGGCCTCGTTCGATCTCGGTCTGCAGTCGTTGCGCGAGACGGGCGGCACCGGCCTGGTGCTGTCGGGGGAGCGTGCCGAGGGGCCGATCTTCCCGCGCCTGTACGCGGAGCAGATGATCCCCGGGCGGGGACGCATCATCCGGCGCGGCGGTGCACCGACCCTCGTCCATCTCGCCTACACGCCGGCATACGACGAGGAAGGAGCCCGGGATGCCTCGTGAGCTGACGATCATCAGTCGGAGAGCGCCGGCCGTCGCCGACCTGCGCGCGGCAGCTGCTGCCGCGGGGATCGCCGCCGCCACGGTCGTGTGCGCGCGCGACGGTGCGATGGAGATCATCCGCGACGCCGAGGGTCGGCCCGTCCTCACCCTCGGCTACACCCGGCTGATCGCGGTCGCAGCCGAGGTACGGCGCCTCTCGCCCTCGGCCGCGGAAGCGCTGCCCGGCCCGGTGTACTGGACGGAAGCGTGGGCGCGCCTCGACCGCGACGGGGCGACGGCGGGCGCCGTGGCGCTGGCGATCGCCGAGCGATGCGACGGTGTCTGCGTGCGTGCCGATGGGACTCTCGCGTGACCGGCGCAGTGCGCCGGCTCGTCGTGGTCGGGGCCGCGGGCGGTGACGGGGCCTCCACCGTGGCGCGCGTCGCGGCTCACGCAGCGTTCGCGAGCGGACGGGCCGGCGGTGTCCTCACGCGTCCGGACGATCCCGGGCCCGCGCCGACGGAGGGCGGTGTGGCCGGTTCGCACCTCGTCGTCGATGCCGGCCCGCACGGCGCGGACGGCACGGGGCGGCCCGGTGATGTGGCGATCCTCGTCTGCGCGGCCAACACGGGAGCGATCGAACGTGCCCGGGCGCTGATGTCCGCGGAGGGCCAGGGCGGCGGAGGGCGGGTCTTCGCGGCGCTCGTCATCACGGCGCGCTCTCGCGGCGAGCAACGACGTGCTCGCATCCGCCTGCAGCAGGCGGCGTCCGATCCCCGTACGCTCGCCCTCCCGTACGATCCGGAACTGCGGTTCGGGCGGAGTTCCCGGGAGCCGGCCACCGTGAGCGTGGGCCGGCAGTTGGCCGCCTTGCTGAACGGCTCGACGCTGCGGGCCACCGGAGGATGATTGGCACGCAGGAGGCGTGGATATCCTGATCGGATGAACCGTCGAACCCTCGATCAGTCATCGAAGCTCAAGGACGTCCTGTACGAGATTCGCGGCAGCGCCTTGGCCGAGGCCGACCGACTCGAGGCCGACGGACATCGGGTGCTCAAGCTCAACACCGGCAACCCCGCGATCTTCGGGTTCGAGGCGCCCTTCCAGATCGTGCGCGACATGATCGAATCGGTGCCGAACGCGCACGGCTACAGCGACAGCCGCGGCATCCTCTCCGCACGGCGCGCCGTCGTGTCGCGTTACGAGGAGGTTCCGGGGTTCCCGCACGTCGACCCCGACGACGTCTACCTCGGAAACGGCGTCTCCGAGCTGATCACGATGACGATGCAGGCCCTCCTCGACGAGGGCGACGAGGTGCTGATCCCCGCGCCCGACTATCCGCTGTGGACGGCGATGACGAGCCTCGGCGGCGGCAAGCCCGTTCACTACCTGTGCGATGCGACGCAGGGCTGGGAGCCCGACCTCGAAGACGTCCGCTCGAAGGTGACGCCGCAGACGAAGGCCATCGTCGTCATCAACCCGAACAATCCCACGGGCGCGGTGTACAGCCGCGAGGTTCTCGAGGGCATCGTGCAGATCGCCCGCGAGAACTCGCTCCTCCTGCTCTCGGACGAGATCTACGACCGGATCCTCTACGACGAGGCGACCCACATCCCGCTGGCGACCCTCGCGCCCGACCTCCTCTGCCTGACGTTCAACGGGCTCTCCAAGACGTACCGCGTCGCGGGGTACCGCTCGGGCTGGCTCGTCATCACGGGGCCGAAGGCGCATGCGAGGGGCTTCCTCGAGGGCATCCAGCTGCTCGCCTCGACGCGCCTGTGCCCGAACGTGCCAGCGCAGTTCGCGGTGCAGGCAGCGCTGTCGGGCGTGCAGTCGATCGAAGCGCTGATCGCGCCGACGGGGCGGCTGCACGAACAGCGGGATGCCGCGTGGCAGGGGCTCGAGAGCATCCCGGGCGTGACGTGCCACAAGCCCGAGGGTGCGCTGTACGCCTTCCCGCGCCTCGACCCCGAGGTCTACGACATCCACGACGACGGCAAGCTCGTCTACGACTTCCTCGTCGCCGAGCACGTGCTGCTGGTGCAGGGAACCGGCTTCAACTGGCCGGATCCGGATCACCTGCGCATCGTCACGCTGCCCGAGGCCCGCGTGCTGACCGAGGCGATCGAGCGGCTGGGCAACTTCCTGTCGTCGTACAAGCAGTAGGGGCCGGTCACAGCAGGGCGAGCGAGGTCGCCCGCCATCGGCCGTCGAGGCCCTCGAGCCGGAGCGCCACCGCGCGCGTCCGGTGCGGGGTGGTGACGACCACCGTTCCTTCGACGACACCGTCGGCCGGTTCGCACATCCGGACCCTGACGATCGAGTAGACCGGTCGTGCCGGGGCGATCTGCCGGGCGCTGCGTGCGCGCGCCGCGAGGTTCGCGCGCGTCACCAGCACCCGGAAGGCATCCTCGCTCAGCCACCGGGCGAGCTGCTCGACCTCGCGGACTCCGGCGAGAACCTCGAGGACACCGCGGGTCAGGTTGCGCACCAACGGCTCGGGATCCGGGAGGTCGGCCGTCGACGTCGGTTGCGCGGCGAAGTACTCTGCGATGTCGAGCGAGGACCCGATGCGGGGGTAGCGGCGGGGTTCACCAGCGCTCATCGACGTCATCGCGCGCACCTCCTTCCATCGGCTCTGTCAACGCCGATGAGTACAGCACACTGCCGAATCCGGCCGGATGAGAATCCTCCAACCTGTGGACAGGGCGCCCGGGGCAGGGGCACGGTCGATAACCTCGCGGGGTGCGATGGCAGCGGTTCTTCGAAGATCTCGAACACCAGCTCGACTCCGAGTGGGAGGCCGAGCGTGCCGCGCTCGACACCGAGGCCGAGCGCTTGCGCCTCTCGCGGCTCACGCTCCGCGAGCGCCTCGTGGAGCTGGTCGGCGCCGAGATCGCGATCGACGTGATCGCCGCGGATGCCGTTCGGGGGCGCCTGACCGGCGTCGGTTCGGACTGGATCGGCCTCGAGAGCACCGCCGGCCCCCGCGCCGCGGTGGTTCCCCTCGACGCCGCGGCCTCGATCGCCGCTGCAGAACCCGACCTGCTCCGCAGCGCTCGCCCCACCCGGAGCCGGCCGGCGCTCGCCGAACGCATGACCCTCGGTTTCGTGCTCCGCGATCTCGCGCGTCGTCGCGTCGGCGTCCGCATCGTGGTGGCCGGGGGCACGAGCTGGACGGGCACGATCGACCGTGCGGGCGCGGACCACGTCGATCTCGCGCTCCACGACGCGGGGGAGCCCCGGCGCGCGAGCGCCGTCACGGGGCATCGGATGATCGGCTATCGGGCCCTGCGGACCGTGCACCTCGACGGTTCGGTGGGGTGAGGGATCACTCCGACCGTCGCTGCCGCCCCCAGAGCTCCGGGAAGCTGGCGACCTGCGATTGCTGCCACAGCGCGGCGCGACGAGCATCCTCGACCTGAGCGTCGAGGTAATCTTCGACGCTCGCCGATTCGATGCGCCAGCGGGAAGGCGTTCCCACCTTCGCCCCGACGAGGCGGCCTTCGTGGACGAGCGCGATCACCTCATCGACCTCGATCTGCAGCATCTCGGCGACCTGGGACGGGGTCAGGAAGCGCGCGCTGTCGGGGGTGGCGGGCATGCCTCCATTATCCGCGGGCGCTCGTTCCCCTGCCCCGCCCTTGACACCCCTGTGGACAACGGCAGACGTCGTCCCGTCCGCTCGCCCACGATGGGGGAATGGCCGTAGCACGCACCTCCCTCCGCAGCCGCATCCGTCGGGCCGACGCACGCGTCATCATCGGCATCGTTCTCGTGCTGGTCTCCATCGCAGGCGTCTGGTCCGTCGTGTCAGCGGCGCGGCAGACGTCGACCGTTCTCAGCGCGGCCCGGACGATCGTCGTCGGCGAACCGGTCGACGCCGCGGATCTGCGGGTCGTCGAGGTGGTGCTGGGGCCGGCAGACGATCTCTACGCGGCGCCGGGGACGCTCGAGCCGGGCGGCGTCGCGTCGCGGACGATACCCGCCGGTGAGCTGGTGCCGCGGGACGCGGTGGCGCCTCCCGCGGAGGTGGACGCCACGACGGTCGTCGTGCAGACGACGAATGCCGTGCCCGGTTCGGTGACGGCGGGTACCCGCGTCGAGGTCTGGAGCGCCCCTCAGCGCGAACGCGGCGTGTTCGCCGACCCCCGCATCCTCGTCCCGGACGCGACGGTGCGAGCGCTGCAGAGCAGCGAAGGGCTCGTCGCGCAGCAGCGCTCCGCTGCGGTCGAGCTGGTGGTCCCGCATGATGACGTCGCCGCCCTGCTCGCCGCGATCGGCGCGGGGGATGCCGTCTCCGTGATCCCCGCCACAGGCGGCGGACGCTGATGCGCGTCGTGGTGGCGATCCCGGACCACGCGCCGTTCGTCGAGCGACTGCGCGCGGGCGGCCTCACGGACGTGGCGGTGCTGGCCGCCGACGACGTGGCCTCCGCGGCGCGCGACCTCTCGGGCGCCGGGGCGGTCAGCGGGACGGACCATCGACCGGGCGCGGCGGACACCGTGGCTGGTGCCGACGTGCTGATCCTCGCCGCATCCCGCTCGTGGCTCACGCGAGAGGTCGTGGAGCTGTGCGACCGAACGACGACCCGGATCGTCGCCTGGGCGCGAGGTCCCGCCGAGCGCCGCGCCGCGGAGATCCTCGGGATCGCGGTCGTCGATGCGGGGACGGATGCTCTGGATGCCGTGACCGCGGTCCCTGCCGCGGGGCAGGCCGGCCCGTCGCGCGGTCGCGTGATCGTGGTGTGGGGTGCGTCCGGCGCCCCGGGGCGGACGACGCTGGCGATCGAGCTCGCTCGCGAGACGGCACGCGACGGTCGCCGCGTCGCGCTCGCCGATGCCGACACGCACGCGCCCGCGATCGCCATCGCGCTCGGCATACCCGACGAGGGACCCGGCCTCGCGGCCGCGTGCCGTCGGGCGTCGCGGGGAGAGCTGACGCCCGGCGAGTTGACGCGCATCGCCGAGCCTGCCGGCGCCGTCGAGGTGCTCGCCGGGATCAACCGCCCGACACGGTGGCCGGAACTCGGGCTCGACCGGGTGGCCCGGGTGCTCGAGACGTGCCGTGACTGGGTCGATGACGTCTTCGTCGATGTCTCCGCTTCGCTCGAGCGCGACGAGGAGATCGTGAGCGATCTCGACGGACCTCGCCGTAACGGGGCCACGCTCGCCGCGTTCGAAGCGGCCGACGCGGTCGTTGCCGTCGCTGCCGCCGACCCGGTGGGGCTCTCGCGCTTCCTGCGGGTGTATCCGGATCTGCGGTCGATCGTGGGCGCGGTGCCCGTGCACGTCGTGGTCAACAAGCTCCGCGGGGGCCCGCTCGGGATCGACCCGCGAAGTCAGATCCGTCGCAGCTTCGAGCGCTACGCGGGGATCGAGCGATGCTGGTTCGTCCCCTGGGATCCGCGCGCCACCGACGCCGCGCTCCTCGCGGCCCGGCCCGTCGGCGAAGGCAACGGGCGGGGATCGATCCCGGCTGCCGTTCGCCGCTTCGTCGGCGAGGTGATCTCACCACCCGTGCGCCCGGCCGCGGAGGCCCGTCGACGGCGGCGTGTGACGGCACGCGCCGCGGCGGCAGGGTCGGCCCCCTAGTCTGGGATGGTGTCGACCCTCAGCGATCTCGTCCATGCTCAAGGACTGTCCACCGACGCCGATGTCGAGTGGCTCCACCGCCTCGCCGGTGACGGTCAGCTGTTGGCCGATCTCGCGTTCGCGGACATCGTCATCTGGGTGCCCACGGCAGACGACTCGTTCATCGCGGTCGCGCACACCCGGCCGGGGGGAGCGGCGACGCTGTTCTACCGTGACATCGTCGGCGATCGGGTGCGGCCGCAGTGGCGCACGCAGGTGAAGGACGCCTTCACCCAGGCGCGCATCGTCGACTCCGCCTCGCCTGACTGGTTCGAAGAGACCCCCACGCGCGTGCGAGCGGTGCCCATCGTCCGGGAACGGGCGGCCGAGGGCCGCCCCGCGCACGTCGTCGGCGTGCTCACGCGGCATACGAACCTCGGTGAGGCGCGGACGCCGTCGCGTCAGCAGATCACGTTCAACGACTGCGCCGACGACCTGTTCGGCATGGTCGCCTCGTCCGATTTCCCCGACCTCAACGCTCCCACCGCCCCGCGTCGCGGTGCCCCGCGCGCGTCCGACGGACTCATCCGCCTCGACGTCGACGGCATGACGACCTTCGCGAGCCCGAACGCGCTGTCGGCCTTCAATCGGCTGGGCTTCGAGGACGAGCTCGAGGGGGAGCCCCTCATCGAGGTCGCGACGGCCATCCTCCCCAGCAAGCGCGAGTTCGACGAGTCGCTGCCGATCGTGATGGCCGGCCGTGCACCGTGGCGCGCGGACATCGAGGCGCGCGGAGTGACCGTCTCGCTGCGGACCATCCCGCTGCGCGATCACGGGACCCGCATCGGTGCGATCGTCCTGTGCCGTGACGTCAGCGAGATCCGCCACCAGGAGCAGGAGCTCATCACCAAGGACGCGACGATCCGCGAGATCCACCACCGGGTGAAGAACAACCTGCAGACCGTCGCGTCGTTGCTGCGCATCCAGGCCCGCCGGACGCATTCGGAGGAGGCGCGCGACGCGCTGACACAGGCCATGCGTCGCGTCTCGGCCATCGCCGTCGTGCACGACACCCTCTCGGAGGGGCTCGCGCAGAACGTCGATTTCGACGAGGTCTTCGCACGGGTGCTCAAGCTCGTGGCCGAAGTGGCCGCAGCCCCCAACACCCGCGCCCGGACCCGGTCGACCGGCCGCTTCGGGACCCTGCCCAGCGAGTACGCCACGCCTCTCGCTCTTGCGCTCACCGAGCTCGTGACGAACGCCGTCGAGCACGGGCTCGCCGGCACCGAGGGCGACGTCGAGATCGTCGCGGAACGTTCGGCGGAGCGCCTCGAGGTCAAGGTGCGCGACTCGGGGAGCGGGCTGCCGGAGGGTCAGGTCGGGCGGGGCCTCGGAACGCAGATCGTTCGAACGCTGATCCAGGGTGAGCTCAGCGGGACGATCGACTGGCATACGCTCGTCGGGAGCGGCACCGAGGTGACCATCGACATCCCGCTGCGTTACATCGAACGCGACGCGAGCTGAGCGCGGCGGTCGGTCTGGCCGGCCGCGGTGCTTCGGCGCCGCATCAGCGACGCCGAGCGCGGAGAGTGCCTCAGGAGGCGCGGCGTGCGCGTGCGGCGCGGCGCTTCAGTGCGCGGCGCTCGTCCTCGGAGAGGCCTCCCCAGACGCCCGAGTCCTGGCCGGTCTCGAGGGCGTACTGCAGGCAGATCTCCGTGACGGTGCAACGGGCGCAGACGGCCTTCGCCTTCTCGATCTGGTCGACGGCGGGGCCCGTGTTGCCCACGGGGAAGAAGAGTTCGGGGTCGACGGTCAGGCAGGCAGACTTATCGCGCCAATCCATGTGGTGCTCCTTGGGGTGGTGATTCTGTCAGGCCGGACTCGGGTAGTCCGGTACCCTGGTTAAGTGTGCGAGCGGATGCTCGCCCCACTTCGCTGTGGGAGCACACGGCTTGGTCTATCGTCCCATAGCCCGGACAGATGAATCAAGGGTGAACTGCGTATTTGCTCGCCGCCGGGCCGTGAATATCGGTTTCGTGCGGCCCGGACCGAAGGTCGGATGCCATGGCTCCTTCTGCTGTCGAACGCATCGCGGGAGCTGTGCTCGCCGCCGAAGCCGTCGCGCTGCTGGCGGTCGTCGGATGGGAGATCGTCGCTCTCGTCGGCGGCGACACGATCGACGTCCCGAGCTCGGTGGCGCTCATCGTCCTGACGGCGATCGGTGCGGTCGCCCTCGCTGCCTTCGCCGTCTCGGTCTGGCGCCGGGTCTCGTGGGGTCGCTCGGGAGGCATCGTGGCGCAGCTGCTCATCCTGGCCGTCGCCCTCGGAGCTGCCACGGGCCAGTACGCCGACGCCGGCACCGCTGTGCTCATCGCGGTACCGGGCGTCGCCGGTTTCGTGCTGCTCGTGGCCGCCACGCGGCGCGCGGCGCGGGACCGCGGCGAAGCCTGAAGCCGGCCCGCCTCCGTCAGCCCAGGCCGAGCAGGGTCCGGACGCGGGCGACGTGGCCCGTCGCCTTGACGTTGTAGAGCGCGTGCTCGATGCGGCCCTCGGCGTCGATGACGAAGGTCGAACGGATCACGCCTTCGACGGTCTTGCCGTAGTTCATCTTCTCGCCCCACGCGCCGTACGCCTCGTGGACGGCGTGGTCGGGGTCGCTCAGCAGCGGGTAGGTCAGCTGCTCCTGCTCGCGGAAGCGGCGCAGCTTCGCCTCGTCGTCGCGCGAGATCCCGATGACCTCGATACCCGCGGCTCGCAGTGATTCGACGCTGTCGCGGAAGTCGCACGCCTCGCGCGTGCAGCCGGGGGTCATGGCCGCGGGGTAGAAGAAGACGACCGTGCGCCGTCCGCGCAGGTCCGACAGCGACAGCGCCGAGCCGTCCTGGTCGTCGAGGGTGAATTCGGGGGCGAGGTCGCCCGGTTCCAGACGCGTCATGATTCCAGCCTAGAACGACGTACGGCCGGATCGACGCCGGCCGAGAAGGTGCCGAGCAGACGCTGCAGCGAATCGAGGCGGGCGGCTCCGCGTTCCCCGAGCCGACCCGCCGCGACCGCCTCGATGATCGCGCAGTCGGGTGCGTCGGGAAGGTGGGTGCATCCGCGGGGACACTCCTCGGCGACGGCGGCGAGGTCGGTGAAGGCGGCGAGGATGTTGGCCGGATCGACGTGTCCGAGGCCGAACGAGCGCACGCCCGGTGTGTCGATGACCCACCCGCGTCCTTCCGGCCCGCGGTAGCGCAGCGACACCGTCGAACTCGACGTGTGCCGGCCGCGCCCGGTGACCTCGTTGACGTGCCCGGTCGCCCGAGCCGCGGTCGGCACCAGCGCATTGACGAGCGTGGACTTGCCGACGCCCGAGTGACCGACGAACACCGTGGCGTGGCCCACGAGCTTGGCGCCGAGCTCGGCCACCGGCATCCGATCCCGTCCGCTCGTGAGGACCTCGAGGTCGTCGACGCCCTCGAAGTGCGCGAGGAACGTCGAGGGGTCGGCGAGGTCGGTCTTCGTCACCACGAGCAGGGGGTGGATGCCGGCATCGAGCGCGGCGATGAGGTAGCGGTCGACCAGTCGCGGGCGCGGCTCGGGGTCGGCCGCGGCCACGACGATGACCATCTGGTCGGCGTTGGCCACGACGATCCGCTCGACCTGGTCGGTGTCGTCGGCGCTGCGCCGCAGCAGCGTCGTGCGTGGTTCGATGCCGACGATGCGGCCCAGGGTGCCTTCGTCTCCCGAGACGTCGCCGACGACTCGGGCCCGGTCGCCGCTGACGATCGGCTGCTTGCGCAGCTCACGCGCGCGCACCGCGAGGGCGGTGTGCTCGTCGTCGCCGTCTTCGTCGATGAGCACGGTGTAGCGGCCGCGATCGACGCCCACGACGCGGGCCACCTGCGCGTCGCTGTGAGCAGGGCGCCGCTTCGTGCGGGGGCGGTTCGCTTTCGGATTCGGACGCATCCGGATGTCGGACTCGTCGTACTCCTCGTCGAGGTCGTCGTCGCCGCCGAGCCAGCTCACCCGTCGACCCGCACGTCGTCCGCGAGCATCTCGGCCCACAGCTCGGGGAACTCTGGCATCGTCTTGGCGGTCGTGCCGATGTCGTCGACCTCGACCCCCGGCACGCGCAGCCCGATGATGGCGCCGGCGGTCGCCATCCGGTGGTCGTGGTGAGCCCGCCAGAGTCCGCCGCGCAGGGGCGCCGGAGTGATCCGGATGCCGTCCTCGAGCTCCTCCGCCGAACCGCCGAGCGCACGCAGATTGCCGACAAGGGCAGCGATGCGGTCCGTCTCGTGGCCGCGGATGTGGCCGATGCCGTGCAGTGTGCTCGGCGAATCCGCGAACGCGGCCAAGGCGAACAGCGACGGGGTCAGCTCGCTCGCGGCGGACAGGTCGAGATCGACCCCTCGGATCTCGCCGGTTCCGGTGACGGCGAGCACGCCGCTGCGCCGCGTGACGCGCGCCCCCATCTCGGTGAGGATGTCGGCCAGGAGGGCACCCGGCTGGGTCGAGTGCACGGGCCAGTGCGGCACGGTGACACGTCCGCCGGTGAGGACGGCCGCGGCCAGGAACGGAGCCGCATTGGACAGGTCGGGCTCGATCGTGAGCTCTTTGCCGCGCAGCGGACCGGCCGGGACGAGCCACTCCCGCTCGCTCGGACGCTCGACGACGACCCCGCGATGGCCGAGTGCTTCGACCGTCATGTCGATGTGGGGAAGGCTCGGCAGACGGTGGCCGTCGTGCACGAGGCGCAGGCCGACGTCGAAGCGGGGTGCGGCCAGCAGGAGGCCCGAGACGAACTGGCTCGACCCGCTCGCGTCGATCGTGACCTCGCCGCCGCGGACGTGACCGTGACCGTGGACCAGGAAGGGCAGCGTCCACCGGCCGCCGTCGTCGATGTCGACGCCGAGCTCGCGAAGGCTGCGGATCATCTCGGCCATCGGACGGTGCAGCGCGCTCTCGTGCGCGGTGACGGTGACCTCACCGCGGGCGAGGCCCGCCAGGGGAGTGACGAAGCGCATGACGGTGCCGGCCTGGCCGCAGTCGACGACGGCGTCGGTGACCTCCGTGCCGAACGGCGTCACGACGAGGTCCGGGCCGAACCGGCCCTCGCCGGGCACGGCCTCGATATGGGCTCCGAGAGCCCGCAGGGCGTCGATCATGCGTGCGGAGTCATCGGAGTGCAGCGGCGCGATCAGGCGGGAGGGCGTCTCGGCGAGGGCGGAGAGCACCAGCTCGCGGTTGGTGATCGACTTGGACCCGGGGACGGCGACCTCGGCTCGGACGGGGGCATCGGCGACGGGAGCGCGCCACGGCGCGCCGATGTCGGCGGGGCGGGGGGAATACGCGGCGGGGGTCATGGGTTTCCACAGTATCGAACCCGTTCGTCCTGTCGAGGATGTTCGAAACACGGAGGAAGGGAGTCCATGATCGCACTCGCCGATCCCACAGTCGTGCCGTGGGACGCCCACGTAGACTGGCCGCTGATGGAAGAGCAAGCGGTCACGGATCCGAGCGCCCAATTCGAGGAGCAGGCGCTCCCGTTCATGGACCAGCTGTATGCGGCGGCCATGCGGATGACCCGCAATCCGGCTGACGCGGCAGACCTCGTCCAGGAGACGTTCGTGAAGGCCTTCGCCTCGTGGTCGTCCTTCACGCAGGGAACGAACCTCAAGGCGTGGCTGTACCGGATCCTGACGAACACCTATATCAACACCTACCGCAAGAAGCAGCGGGAGCCCTACCAGGGCACCATCGACGACCTCGAGGACTGGCAGCTGGGCGGTGCGGAATCGACCACCGCATCCAGCAGTCGCTCCGCCGAGGCCGAAGCGATCGACCACATGCCCGCATCCGCGGTGAAGGATGCCCTGCAGTCGATCCCCGAGGATTTCCGGCTGGCGGTGTACCTCGCCGACGTCGAGGGCTTCGCCTACCAGGAGATCGCCGACATCATGAAAACACCGATCGGCACGGTCATGAGCCGTCTGCACCGTGGCAGACGCCTCCTGCGTGACCTGCTGGCCGACTACGCGAAGGAGCGGGGCATCGCGACGCCCCCCACGAGGAGCAAGAAATGAGTGACTGCGGCTGCGAGAAGGCGCGACGCGACCTGGAAGAGTACCTGCGCAACGAGGTCTGCAAGACCGAGCATGCCGACATCCGTGAGCACCTCGAGTCGTGCCCGGCATGTCGTGACGAGGCCCTGGTCTCGCGCACGCTCACCGAGGTCGTTGCCCGCGCCTGCCGGGAATCGGCCCCCGAGGAGCTCCGCGACCAGGTGCTGGCACGCCTCCGGCAGGCTCAGGAGGCCGCGCACGCCTGAGCGGCGCTGACGCGGCCCGATCGGCGGATGACGCCGCCACGGGCAACGCGAAAGGGGCGGACGTTTCGCACGTCCGCCCCTTTCGTCAACCCCTGAGTCAGAGGGTGAGCGCCTGCTCGATGAGCTTGGCCTGCTCGACCGCGTGCACCTTGGGCGAACCGGTCGCCGTCGATGCCGCTGCGGGCCGGGTGATGCCGCGCACCGCGCGGCCGTCGAGCTTCGCGGCGGCCTCGAGTGCGATGAAGGGCCACGCTCCCTGGTTCTCGGGCTCGTCCTGAACCCACACGACCTCGGCGTTCGGGTAGCCCGCGAGGACCGCCTTCAGCTCGTCGATCGGCGCGGGGTAGAACTGCTCGAGACGCACCAGGGCGATGGCGGGGTTCGGCTTCTTGTCGAGCTCGGACTTCAGGTCCCAGTGGATCTTGCCCGAGTGCAGCAGCACACGCTTCACCGCGCTCTTGTCGGAGATCGCGGTGTCGTCGATCACGGGCTCGAACTTGCCCTTCTGGAAGTCCTCGACGGGGCTCGTGGCGCCGCGCAGGCGCAGCATCGCCTTCGGGGTGAAGACGACGAGCGGCCGGCGCGGACGTGCGTACGCCTGCCGGCGCAGGAGGTGGAAGTACGACGCCGGCGTCGAGGGGCGAGCGACCGTCATGTTGTCCTGCGCGCACATCTGCAGGTAGCGCTCGATGCGAGCGGACGAGTGGTCCGGTCCCTGGCCCTCGTAGCCGTGGGGGAGCAGCAGGACGACGCCCGACTGCTGTGCCCACTTCTGCTCGGCCGAGGAGATGAACTCGTCGATGACCGACTGCGCGCCGTTGGCGAAGTCGCCGAACTGCGCCTCCCACAGCACGAGCGAATCCGCGCGCTCGACCGAGTAGCCGTACTCGAACGCCATAGCCGCGTACTCGCTCAGGAGCGAGTCGTAGACGTAGAAGCGGCCTTGGTTCTCGGACAGGTTCGCGAGCGGGAGCCACTCCTGGCCGTTCGCACGGTCGTGCAGGACAGCGTGGCGCTGCACGAATGTGCCGCGACGCGCATCCTGTCCGGCGAGGCGGACGTTGGTGCCCTCCATCAGCAGCGATCCGAACGCGAAGAGCTCACCCATCGCCCAGTCGATGTTGCCGTTGCGGCTCATGTCGTGGCGCTTGTCGAGCAGCTGCTTGAGCTTGCCGTGAACGGTGAAGTTCTCGGGGGCGTTGACGAACGCGTCGCCGATCTGCCGGATGACGTCTTCGCCGACACCCGTCGTCTCGGGGGCGCCGACGGCCTGGTCGATCGGGCC
The DNA here is from genome assembly GCF_002245215.1 of Microbacterium sp. Yaish 1. Lineage (GTDB taxonomy): Bacteria > Actinomycetota > Actinomycetes > Actinomycetales > Microbacteriaceae > Microbacterium. The sequence continues at coordinate 469,451 of NZ_NPMR01000001.1, read as the reverse complement.
CGACAGTCCCACCGGGCCGGAGGCGCCGGTCTCGGCGGCGTGCGTCTCGGCGAAGGCGACCTCGAGGCGATCCTGGAAGTCGCGCTTGGCCTGCTCGTACTCCTCCTCGGTGATGTCGCCGCGTCCGACGAGCGACTCGGTGTAGAGCCGGCGGACGGATCGCTTCGCCTCGATGAGGTTCGTCATGAGGGGCTGGGTCATCGAGGGGTCGTCGCCCTCGTTGTGACCGCGGCGGCGGTAGCAGACGAGGTCGATCACGACGTCGCGCTTGAACTCCTGGCGGTAGCGGAACGCCAGCTGGGCGACGTGGACGACGGCCTCGGGGTCGTCGCCGTTGACATGGAAGATCGGCGCCTGGATGGTCTTCGCCACGTCGGTCGCGTACACCGAGCTGCGGGCGTCGAGAGGGAGCGTCGTGAAGCCGACCTGGTTGTTGACCACGACGTGGACGGTGCCGCCGGTGCGGTAGCCCCGCAGCTGCGACATCTGCAGGGTCTCGACGACGACGCCCTGGCCGGCGAACGCCGCGTCGCCGTGCACGAGGATCGGGAGCCACGAGAACGACCCGATCGGCCCGCGGTCCTGCTTGGCGCGGACGATGCCCTCGAGGACGCCGTCGACGGTCTCGAGGTGCGACGGGTTCGCGGCGAGATACACCGGCAGCTCGTCGCCCTCGTCGCCGACGAAGGTGCCCTCGGTGCCGAGGTGGTACTTGACGTCGCCCGAGCCGCTCTTCGACCCGATCGCGACGGAGCCCTCGAACTCGCGGAAGACCTGTCCGTACGTCTTGCCGGCGATGTTCGTCAGGACGTTGAGGCGGCCGCGGTGGGCCATGCCGATCGCGGCTCCTTCGAGCCCGGTGCGCGCCGCGCCCTGGAGGATCTCGTCGAGCAGCGGGATGAGCGACTCGCCGCCTTCGAGGCTGAAGCGCTTCTGACCGACGTACTTGGTCTGCAGGAACGTCTCGAACGCTTCGGCCTGGTTGAGCTTGCCGAGGATGCGCAGCTGCTCGTCGTGACCGGGCTTCTGGTACTTGACCTCGACGTTGTCCTGGAACCACTTGCGCTGCTCGGGGTCCTGGATGTGCATGTATTCGATGCCGATCGTGCGGCAGTACGAGTCGCGCAGGACGCCCAGGATCTCACGGAGCTTCATGACGCGCTTGCTGCCGAACCCGCCGGTGACGAACTCGCGGTCGAGGTCCCAGAAGGTCAGCCCATGCTGCTCGATCTCGAGGTCGGGGTGCGTGCGCTGGCGGTACTCGAGCGGGTCGATGTCGGCCATGAGGTGGCCCCGCACGCGGTAGGAGTTGATGAGCTCCTGCACGCGAGCGGTCTTGTCGACGCGCTCGGCGAGGTCGACGTTGATGTCGGTCGACCACTGGATGGGCGCGTAGGGGATGCGCAGCGCGGCGAAGATCTCGTCGTAGAAGCCGTTCTTGCCGATCAGCAGCTCGTGGACGGTCTTGAGGAACTCACCCGAGCCGGCACCCTGGATGACGCGGTGGTCGTACGTGCTGGTCAGCGTGATCGTCTTGCCGATGCCGAGGTTGACGAGCGTCTTCTCGCTCGAGCCCTGGAACTCGGCGGGGTAGTCGAGGGCGCCCGCGCCGATGATGCTGCCCTGGCCGCGCATGAGCCGCGGAACCGAGTGCACCGTCCCGATGCCGCCGGGGTTGGTCAGCGAGATCGTGGTGCCCTGGAAGTCGGCCGCGGTCAGCTTGTTCTTGCGAGCACGGCTGACGAGGTCTTCGTAGGCGGCCAGGTACTCGCCGAAGCTGAGCGACTCGGCGCGCTTGATGCTCGGCACCATGAGCGCGCGGGTGCCGTCGGGCTTGGGGAGGTCGATCGCGATGCCGAGACCGACGTGCGCGTGCGCGATGACGGACGGCTTGCCGTCGACCTCGGCGTAGGAGACGTTCTGGCTCGGGAAAGCCTTGAGCGCCTGGATCAGCGCCCAGCCGATGAGGTGGGTGAAGCTGATCTTCCCGCCGCGGGTGCGCGCCATGTGGTTGTTGATGACGATGCGGTTGTCGATCATCAGCTTCGCGGGGATCGTGCGCACACTCGTCGCGGTGGGGACCGTGAGCGAGTCGTCCATGTTGGCCGCGAGCGTCTTCGGCATGCCGCGCAGCGGGGTGACGACATCCTCGCGCTGCTCGACCTCGGCGGCGGGAGTCGTGGGAGCCTGCGCGGGCACCGGCTGGGCGGCGGCAGGACGGGCCGTCGTGCGGGCGACCGGCTGCGATCCCACCGTCGGCACGGGCGCCGTCACGGGGTGCGAGGCCGCGGCGGGCTGCGCGGGGGCGGATTGTGCGGGAGCGGCACCGGTGGGCTGCGCCGGTGCGGACCCGGCGGGTCGGGAGGCGCCGCCGTTCACGTGAGCCGCGTAGGCCTCGAGCGTCGGCCACCACTCCTTGTCCACCGAGTTCTTGTCTTCGCGGAACTGTTCGTACAGTTCCGCGACGAGCCATTCGTTCGCCCCGAACTCTCCGTCGTTCGAGGTTCCGATTCCGGTCGCCTGGCTGGACACGGCAGATCGCCTGCTTTCATCGGTGAAGATCAGTTCTCACGGCGGTGGTCCGCCGCCGCGCACAGTCTCCTAGGGTAGCCCAGATCAACGGACCGGATGCCGCGACGGCGCCCGTGGTATCGCATCGTGATCGAGCCCCGGGACGATCGGCCTCGGCCGCCCCGGCCCACGCCCGGCTGTCTGTCGGGTCGGCGGCGTAGCGTATGGAGCATGCGTTTCTCCGGTGCTGAGCCCACGGTCGACCTGACGTACTCCGACGTCTTCCTCGTGCCCCGCCGATCGGCGATCACGAGTCGGCTCGACGTCGACCTCGCTCCCGGCGACGGCACCACCGCCACGCTGCCGATCGTGTCGGCGAACATGAACTCCGTCACCGGTCCCCGCCTGGCCGCCACGCTCGCGCGCCGGGGCGGACTCGGCGTCCTGCCGCAGGACATGCCGCTGCAGGACCTCGACGCCGCCATCCGCTGGGTCAAGGACCAGCCGGTCGCCTGGGACACTCCGATCGTGCTCTCACCGGATGCCACGGTCGCCGAGGCATCCCGCATCCTTCCCGCGCTGGACGGGCACGGGATCGTCGTCGCGGACCCGTCGGCTCCGACGCTGCGCATCGACGACATCACCGGGATCGTCCCCGCCGCCCGCCTCGCCACCGCGCTGCCGGACGCCCGCCTGGGCGACCTCGTTCGCGGGCGCGCCACCGCGATCGATGCCGACGACGTCTCCGATCCTCGCGCCGCCTTCGACCTCATCGACGCGGCCGACGTCCCCGTCGTCGCGATGCTCCACCAGGGAGCACTCGTGGGCACGCTGTCGCGCCGCAGCGCACTGCGCACCGCGATCTACCGCCCCGCCGTCGACGGCGACGGGCGTCTCATCGTCGCGGCGGCGATCGGGATCAACGGCAACGCGGCGGCCAAGGCAGAGGCGCTCGCCGCCGCGGGCGTGGACGTGCTCGTGGTCGACACTGCCCACGGGCACCAGGAGGGGATGCTGCGCGCACTGCGCGAGGTCGCGGCGCTCGACCTCGGCCTGCCGATCGTCGCGGGCAACATCGTCACGGCCGACGGCGTCGCCGACCTCGTCGAGGCGGGAGCCACGATCCTCAAGGTCGGCGTCGGGCCCGGGGCGATGTGCACGACGCGCATGATGACGGCTGTCGGGCGGCCGCAGTTCTCCGCCGTCCTCGAGACCGCGCAGGCTGCGGCGGAGCGCGGGGCCCACGTCTGGGCCGACGGGGGAGTCCGCTATCCCCGAGACGTGGCGCTGGCGCTCGCCGCGGGAGCAGCATCCGTCATGATCGGCTCGTGGTTCGCCGGCACGATCGAGTCGCCCGGCGAGGTGCAGCTCGACGAGGAGGGGCGCGCGTTCAAGGAATCGTGGGGCATGGCCTCCACGAAAGCCGTCGTCGGCCGGTTCGGACGCCTCGACGCCTACGAGCGAGCCCGCAAGGAGCTGTTCGCCGAGGGCATCTCGTCGTCGCGCATCTACCTCGACCCGCTGCGCCCGGGCGTCGAGGATCTGCTCGACATGATCACCTCGGGCGTGCGCTCGTCGTTCACCTACGCGGGAGCCGCGACGGTCGCGGAGTTCCACGAGCGCGCGACGGTCGGTCTTCAGTCGGCCGCCGGCTACGAAGAGGGCAAGGCGCTCCCCGTCAGCTGGTAGGGCTCGCCGCCGCCGGCGACTGCTGTGCTTAAGGCGCAGTTCGCCGGATAACTCGCAGTTTCTCCTGCGGGCGAAGACAGAAAGTGCGCCCGATGGGTGAGGCGGGGTGGGCTGCGGCGCGGGTCAGCGCCCGGGGCGAGGGCGGGTCGCGGGAAGGCCGTCGGCGCGCAGGATGTCGTAGAGCAGCCGCGGGCTCCGGAGGTGCGGGGTCCGCCATCGTGAGAGCGCTCGCACCTGGCGTCGGAGTGCGTCGCCCCGATCCTTCTCGGCGATCAGCGCCTGCTCGGGCGTGCGGCCCCGCCGTATCCGCGGATCGAGGTACTTTCCGGTGCCGTCGAACTCGCCGATGTGGTCGTGGTCGGGCCACCAGAAGTCGGCGAACGCATGGCGTCCGTCGGGCAGGACGAAACGTTGCTGCAGGGTCGGTACGGGAAAGCCCAGCCGCTCGATGAGAACGCGGCTCTCCGATTCGCGAACGCTGTCGGAGAGGTCGGTGGCGAACGCAGCCACGGCCGCGACCCGAGCGTGGGTGCGACCTCCGTATCGGGATGCTGCGGCCTCGAGCTCGTGTCGGGAGCACAGCGCACCGCTCGGCCGCCGCTGCCAAAGGGCCTGGTCAGCGGCGACCACACCGCCGACGAAGGGCAGGATCGAGGCGAGATCGACGACCGTGCGCGCGGGTGTCGTGAGGAAATGATCGCCCCACGGCATCACCTCGTCGGCCTCCAGGGCGCGATGGTGGCGGCGGATGACGCCGGACGAGCCCGCAGAGGTACCCGTGGTCACGTCGATCGACCGCGGCCACGAGCCGATCAGATCGATGCCGAGCACAGCAGCGGCCGCGTAATGCGAGAAGACCGCGCCGGGTCGCAGGCGAGCCGCAGCCTCCCACACACGTTGCGCGTGGGCATCCCGCGGGTTCAGCCTTGCCCAGGCCTCGGACGCGGCGTACGCCCCACGTGCGATGGGAGTCGCGGCGCCGGTTCGGCGTGCCCGATCGAGCAGCCGAGCCGTGGCCTCATCAGCCTCGCGTCGCCGGACGACGACATCCAACGGTGGTCGAATCATCCAGCTCATGCGGGGAGCCTGCCCCGGGCTCGGAGGCGCCGCGCGCCCGCATCCGTGTCTGTGCACTCCGGCATCCCTTCAGGTCCGGGGGAGGAGCCGATGTCTCGCGCACTTCGCGGGATCATGCGCGGCTCAAACCACGCCCGATGCTCGGAAGTGCGACCCACGCGAGCTGAGGGAGAGCGAAGCGGATGCCGCCCCGGGGCACAACCGACAGGCGTAAGATCGGGCGCACGATGGACGACCCTCCCAGTTGCCGACCCTCGCCCCGCCGACCCCGACCGATCGGGGGTGACGCCTGATGGATTTCGTCATGCTGGGCGTGGGGCTCCTGCTGACCGTCGGCACCGGTCTGTTCGTCGCGAGCGAGTTCGCGCTCGTCAACCTCGATCGAGCTGATCTCGAGGCGCGCCAGGCGGCAGGTGAATCGCGCCTGTCGATGACGATCGCGGCGCTGCGGATCACCTCGACGCACCTGTCGAGCGCGCAGCTGGGCATCACCCTGACGACGCTGCTCACCGGTTACACGATGGAACCGGCGATCTCGAACCTGCTGTCACCGGTCTTCGAGGCGTGGGGCTGGCCCGAGACCGTGTCGCGCCCCGTCGCCGCGGTCGTCGGTGTCTCGATCGCGACGATCTTCTCGATGATCCTCGGCGAGCTCGTCCCGAAGAACTTCGCCCTGGCGATCCCGCGGCAGACGGCGAAGCTCGTCATCCCCTTCCAGACCCTTTTCACGACCGTGTTCCGGCCGGCGGTCACGGTGCTCAACGGCAGCGCGAACGGCGTGCTCCGCTCGATGGGCGTCGAGCCCAAGGAGGAGTTGTCGGGTGCCCGTTCGGCGGAGGAGCTGTCGAGCCTCGTGCGCCGGTCGGCGAGTGCGGGCGTCCTCGAGAAGGACACCGCCTCGCTGCTGGACCGTTCGCTCACCTTCGCCCGGCTGACGACCGCCGACGTGATGACGCCGCGCCCGAGCCTGCATGCGGTTGCGGCGGGCGACAGCGTCGAGGACGTCATCCAGCTCGCGCGGCGTACGGGCCACAGCCGGTTCCCGGTGTTCGGCGACTCGATGGACGACATCACCGGCATCGTCCACGTCAAGCAGGCGGTCAGCGTCCCGCGCGAGCGCCGCGCGGACGTCCCCGCCGCGGCCATCGCGGAGGAGCCGCTGCGGGTGCCCGAGGCCGTGCACCTCGACGCCGTGCTCGGCGAACTGCGCGCCCGGGGCTACCAGATGGCGATCGTCGTGGATGAGTACGGCGGAACGGCCGGTGTCGTGACGCTCGAGGATCTCGTGGAGGAGATCGTCGGCGAGGTGCTCGACGAGCATGATCGCAACCGCGCCGGGGTGCTCAGAGTCGCCGGCGGCATCGTCTTCCCCGCGGAGCTGCGTCCCGACGAAGTACTCGACCGCACCGGCATCCGGGTTCCCGAGGGTGACGTCTACGACACCGTCGGCGGTTTCGTCATGAGCGTGCTCGAGCGGATCCCGGTCGTCGGCGACACCGTCGAGATCGAAGACGGCACGCTCACCGTGCAGCGGATGGACGGCAGGCGGGTCGACCGCGTGCGTTTCGAGCCCACCCCGGTGCCCGAGGAAGCGCCGACCGAGTCCGCGGTCGAGCCGATGCGACCGGCCCCGCGCCGCGAGGACGGTGATCGTCGATGAACGACTGGGCGGGACTGGCCTGGCTCGTCGTGCTGCTGGCCTTCAACGCGTTCTTCGTCGCAAGCGAGTTCGCCGTCATCTCGGCGCGCCGCTCGCAGATCGAGCCGCTCGCCGACAAGGGGTCGCGCTCGGCGAAGACGGCGCTGTGGGCGATGGAGCACGCGACCCTCATGCTCGCGACGTGTCAGCTGGGCATCACGATCTGTTCGCTGGTGATCCTCAATGTCTCCGAGCCGGCGATCCATCACCTGCTGGCCGTGCCGCTCGGGCTCACCGGGTGGGGCGAGGCCGTCGTCGACGTCGTCGCCTTCGCCGTGGCCCTCATCGTCGTGTCGTACCTGCACGTCGTGTTCGGCGAGATGGTTCCGAAGAACCTGGCGTTCTCGCTGCCCGACCGTGCCGTGCTGCTGCTCGCGACGCCGCTGCGGTGGGTCTCACGGCTCTTCTACCCGATCATCGTCGCCTTGAACTGGATCGCGAACCACGCGGTGCGCCTGTTCCGGGTCGAGCCGAAGGACGAGGCGACCTCGACCTACACGCTCGACGAAGTCGCCACCATCGTCGCGACATCCCGTATCGAAGGCGTGCTCGACGATGCGTCGGGAACGGTCGCAGCCGTCGTGGAGTTCACCGACAAGAAGGCGGCGGATGTCGCCGTGCCGTTCAGCGAGCTGGTCACGCTGCCCGAGACAGCGACCCCCGAGGACGTCGAGCGTGCCGTCGCGCGCCACGGCTTCTCGCGCTACGTCATCGTCGATGACGCCGACCAGCCCGTCGGCTACGTGCACCTGAAGGACGTGCTGCGCGAGGCGGAGGATGCCGACGGAGCGGCGTCGCGGCCGATCAAGTCCAAGCGCATCCACCTCATGGTGCCCGTCGCCGAGACGACCGACCTCGAGGACGCACTGGCCCTGATGCGCCGGTCGAGCCGCCACCTCGCGCAGGTTCGGGATGCCGAGGGGCGGACGACCGCGGTGCTGTTCCTCGAGGACATCATCGAGGAGCTCATCGGCGAGGTGCACGACGCCACGCGCCGCGCACCTCGCTGGGCCTGAGCCCGGAAGGATGACGCGAACTCAGCGGCGCCGTGCGCGGACGTACTGCGGCGGCCAGATCGCGGCGTCCTCGCCCAACTCGTCGGCCGCGCGGAGCCCGAAGTGCGGATCGCGCAGCCACTCGCGGCCGGCCATGATCGCGTCGGCGTCTCCGGCGGAGAGGATCTCCTCGGCCTGGGTCCCCGTCGTGATCTCGCCGACCGCGCTGACGGGCAGGCCGGTCGTCTTGCGGATCTCGCGAGCGAACGGCACCTGGTAGCCGGGCCCCGTCGTGATGCGCTGGTGGGCGACGAGGCCGCCGCTCGAGACGTCGACGAGGTCGGCGCCTCGCTCGTGAGCCCAGGCCGAGACCGTCGCGGTGTCGGCGACATCCCAGCCGCCCTCGGCCCAGTCGGTCGCCGAGAAGCGCACGAACAGCGGAGCCTCGGGTGCCGCGGCACGGACCGCCTCGACGATGCGCAACAGGAGCCGCGCGCGGTTCTCGAGCGAGCCGCCGTACTCGTCGGTGCGCTGGTTCGACAGCGGCGAGAGGAACTCGTGCAGCAGATATCCGTGCGCGGCGTGGATCTCGAGTATGTCGAAGCCGGCCTCGAGCGAACGGCGCGCTCCGTCGGCGAACGCGGCCACGAGGGCGTCGATCTCGGCGGGGTCGAGCTCGTCGGGACGGGCGTAGCCGTCGAAGGCGACAGCCGAAGGGGCGAGCGTCTGCCAGCCGCCGTCCGCTTCGGGCACCGATCCGCGCTCGGCGGCGAACGGCGAGTACGTCGACGCCTTGCGACCCGCGTGCGCGAGCTGGATCGCGGCCACCGCGCCGCGGTCGTGGATCGCCGTCACGATCGGGCGCCAGGCGTCGCGCTGCGCGTCGTTCCAGATGCCGGTGTCTTCCGGGGTGATGCGCCCCTCGGGCACGACCGCGGTGGCCTCGGCCATGACGAGTCCGGCGCCGCCCGAGGCGAACTGCGCGAGGTGGACGTGATGCCAGTCGTTCGGGATGCCGTCCTGCGCCGAATACTGGCACATGGGGGCGACCCAGAGGCGGTTGCGCACCTGGACGGTTCGGATGGTCAGGGGGCTGAACAGCTGGCTCACGCCGGGCTCCTTCGGGGCGCCGATAGGGTGGCGCCATGGTCGAGATCCACGAATGGGATGCGCGCGACACGGTCGCGCTCCTGCGCAAGCCAACTGCCGACGACCACAAGTATTCCCGCGGGGTGCTCGGTGTGCGAACCGGATCGCAGGAGTATCCCGGTGCCGCCGTGCTCGGTGTCGAGGCCGCGTGGCGGACCGGCATCGGGATGGTCCGCTACCTGGGCCCCGAGCGTCCCGCCGACCTCGTGCTGCAGCGCCGACCCGAGACCGTGACCGCGCCCGGACGCGTGCAGGCGTGGCTGATCGGATCGGGGACGGATGCCGCGACCCGGCCCGCCGCCGAGACCGCACGCCTCGGCGAGCTCCTCCAGGGCGACCTCCCCGTCGTCGTCGACGCCGGGGCCCTCGACATGGTCCCCGATGCGACCGCCCCGCTCGTGGTCACACCTCACCAGAGCGAGCACGCGCGCCTGCGCGGACTGCTCGGCCTCGACGAGGTGGCACCGACGTCACTGACCGACCGCATCTCGGCCGCCCGCGAGACCGCGGCTGCGGCGGGCATCGCCGTGCTGCTCAAGGGCGCCGAGACCGTCGTCGCGGCTCCCGACGGATGGTGCACCGTCGTCCGGGCCGGAACCGGATGGCTCGCCACCGCCGGCACGGGAGATGTGCTCGGCGGCATCCTGGGCGCGGTCGTGGCGGCCCGGGGCGCGCAGCACGATCTGGATGCTGCGACCCTGGCACCGCTGGCCGCCGCGGCGGCCTACATCCACGGGCATGCCGGCCGCGGTGCCGGTCCCGGCCCCATCACGGCGCTGGACGTCGCCGAGGCCGTACCGGCCGTGATCGACGTGCTGCTCTCCGGCGGCGACCCCGCCGCCCGCTGACGCCGCCGGCGGGCTGCGATGGGCTCACCGTAGGATGTGACGGTGTCGAGACGGGGAACGCTGTGGGTCGCGTTCGCGCTCGTCCACTTCGTCGTCTCGGTGCTCGGGTTCGTGCTGCCGAACCAGCCGATGGGGGATGTCTACCTCGTCTACGAACCCTGGTCGCAGCGGGCGCTCTCCGGTGAGGGCATCGTCGGGATCGACGATGACTGGGTCTATCCCCAGCTCGCGCTCATCCCGCTCGTCCTGGCCCACGGGTTCGCCTGGATCGCCGGTTACACGGTCGGCTGGGCGATCTTCGTCACGGCGCTGGACGCCCTCGCTTTCGCACTTCTCGTGGGGCGCGCGCGGTCGCGCGGACGCGTGACGGCGGCGTGGTTCTGGCTCGCCGCCATCCTGCTCCTCGGCCCGGTCGGCCTCTACCGGCTCGACGCCGTGACCGTCGCGCTCGCCGTCATGGGGTGCCTGTGGCTCCGCGGACGGCCGTGGCTGGCCGGCATGCTGCTGGCGGTGGCGACGTGGATCAAGGTGTGGCCGGCGGCGATCATCGCCGCCGCGGTCATCGCCCTCCGGCAGCGGTGGGCGCTCGTCGGTGCCGGGCTCGTCGTCTCGGTCGCGACGCTCGCGGCCATCGTCGCCGCCGGCGGCCTCGAGCACGCCCTGGGGTTCATCGGCGACCAGACCGGGCGCGGACTGCAGGTTGAGGCGCCCGTGAGCATGTTCTACCTGTGGGGGCAGATGCTCGGCATCCCGGGCTTCTTCGTCTACTACTCGACGGAGATCCTGACGTTCCAGGTGACCGGCACCGAGATCGATCCGGTCATCGCGGCCATGACTCCGATCCTCATGATCGGCGTCGGCGCCGTGGCGGTCGTCGCCGCGCTCAAGGTGCGTCGTGGCGCCGCGGTGAAGGATCTTCTGCCCGTGGCGGCGCTCGCGATCGTCACGGTGTTCATCGTGCTGAACAAGGTCGGGTCGCCGCAGTACCTGTGCTGGCTCGTCCCTCCCGTCGTGCTCGGGCTCGTCGTCTCCCGCCGCGCCTGGGTGCGGCCGGCGATCCTCGTGCTCGTGCTCAGCGCGCTCACGCAGCTGGTCTACCCGGTGTTCTACGGCGAGGTCCTCGTGGCGCATCCCCTGGGCGTCGGCATCCTCACCGTGCGCAACGCCCTCCTCGTCGTCCTCGGTGTCTGGATGGTGGTGCGCCTCGCCCGCGTTCCCGTCCGAACGCTTTCGTCCGTCCCCGCCTGAACCGGAGGTCCATCATGCTCATCGCTTTCTCCGTCGCCCCCAGCGGCACCGGCAGCAATCCCGACGGCTCGGTGCACGATGCCGTCGCCGCAGCCGTGGCCGTCGTGCGGGCATCCGGCCTGCCGCACCGCACCACCTCGATGTTCACCGAGGTCGAGGGGGAGTGGGACGACGTGATGGATGTCGTCAAGCGGGCCACCGAGGCGGTGCTCCCGTTCGGGTCGCGCGTATCGCTCGTGCTCAAGGCCGATATCCGGCCGGGCTACAGCGGCGAGCTCGACGGCAAGATCGAGCGCCTGGAGGGCGCGCTCGAATCGATTCGACACGAGGGGGAGGGCGGCGCTACGCTCCCGGAGTGACGACGTCCGCCATCTCCCGCCCGACCGCCCGCCGGGCCCTGCTCTCGCTGGCCATCGGCAGCTTCGGCATCGGGATGACGGAGTTCGTCGTCATGGGACTCCTGCCCGAGATCGCCGGCGAGCTGCTGCCCGCCGTCTACGCGAGCGATCCGGAAGCCGCGATCGCCCAGGCGGGGTGGCTCATCACGCTCTATGCCGCCGGCGTCGTCGTGGGGGCTCCGACCATCGCAGGAGTCGTGGCGAAGTACCCGCGGCACCGGGTCATGGTCTTCCTCGCGCTCGCCCTCACCCTCGGCAACGCGCTGACGCTCGTGCTGCCGACGTTCGAGCTCGTCGCGGCATCCCGGTTCCTCGCGGCCCTGCCGCACGGCGCGTACTTCGGCATCGGCGCGCTCGTCGCCGCCGACGTCCTGGGTCCGGGCAAGCGTGCTCAGGGCGTGGCGTTCGTGCTGACGGGCCTGACCATCGCCAACGTCGTGGGCGTTCCGCTCGGTACCTTCCTCGGCCAGCAGTTCGGATGGCGTGCCGCGTTCCTCGTGGTCGCGGCGATCTTCGCGCTGGCCACGGTGGCGATCGCTCTGACCGTCCCGCGTCACGCGGGGGAGCCGTCGCGCACCCTGCGCGCCGAGCTGCGAGTCTTCGGCATCGGCCAGGTGTGGTTCGCCCTCGGCATCGGTGCGATCGGCTTCGGCGGCTTCTTCGCGGTGTACAGCTACGTCGCGACCCTCGTCACCGAGGCGGCCGGCTCGCCGCAGTGGGCGGTGCCGATCGTGCTCGTCGTGGCCGGAGTCGGCATGACGATCGGCAATCTCGTCGGCGGCCGGCTCGCCGACCGTGACCTGCGGCAGAGCCTTCTGGGCGGTCTCCTCGCGCTCGCGGCGATCCAGACGCTGCTCGCCCTGACGGCCGGCTGGATCGTGACCGTGGGCCTGTTCGTCTTCCTCGTGGGGTTCTTCTCCGCGGCGCTGAGTCCGACGATCCAGACGCGCCTGATGGACGTCGCGGGCGACAACCAGTCCATCGCGGCGGCGCTGAACCACTCGGCCCTCAACATGGGCAACGCGCTGGGCGCGGCGCTCGGTGGGGCCGTCATCGCCGCCGGGCTCGGGTACGTCGCGCCGGTGTGGGTGGGGGTCGTCCTCGCTCTCGCCGGATTCGGGGTCGCGTGTGCGAGCTTCGCCGTCGAGGCTCGTGCGCGGCGGACGTCGTCCCGCGCACAGCCCTCCGACGCGCCCGCACCGACGCGCTGAGGCGTCAGCCCTCGAGCAGTCGCCGCAGGTGGGCGCCGACGGTCGGTGTCTCGATGAGGAATGCGTCGTGCCCGAAGTCGCTCGAGATCACCACCGCTGCCTCGTCGATCGTCGATCGGATGCCGCGGGCGATGCGGTGCTGTCCCTCGACGGGGAACAGTCGGTCCGAGTCGATGCCCAGTACGAGGGTGCGCGCGGTGACGCGTGCCAGCGCGTCTTCGATCCCGCCGCGATCACGACCGACGTCGTGCGAGTTCATCGCCTCGACGAGCGTGATGTAGCTGTTCGCGTCGAAGCGTCGCGTGAACTTGTTGCCGTGGAAGTCGAGGTAGCTCTCCACCGCGAAGCGTCCGCCGAGGCCGAGCGGGCTCTTGCCCGACTGCCACGTGCGCTGGAAGCGCAGGTTCAGCTCCGTCGGACTGCGGTAGTTGAGCAGAGCCATGCGGCGCGCGAGTGCGAGGCCGCGGTGCGGGCCGTCGCCGTCGGCCGCGTCGTAGTACTCGCCGTCCTGGAACCGCGGGTCGATGCGGATGGCCTCGAGCTGCACGGAGTTCAGCGCGATCTGGTCGGCGGTGTTGACGGGCGGGGCGGCGAGGATCGCGAGTCGCTCCAAGCGCTCGGGGTGCCCGACACCCCATTCGAGCGCGTGCATGCCGCCCATCGATCCGCCGACGACCGCGGCCCACACCTCGATCCCGAGGGCGTCGGCCAGCCGGACCTGCGCGGCGACCTGATCGCGGATCGTGAGGTAGGGGAACCGAGCCGCCCATTCGTAGCCGTCGGACGAGATCGACGAGGGGCCCGTCGAGCCCTGGCACCCGCCCAGCATGTTCGGGGCGACCACGAACCAGCGGTCGGTGTCGATGGCCAGACCCGGACCGACGATGTCCTCCCACCAGCCGGCCGTCGGATGACCCGGGCCCGCCTCGCCGCGCAGGTGGCTGTCGCCGGTGAGGGCGTGCAGCACGAGCACCGCGTTGTCGCGTTCGGGTGAGAGCTCGCCCCACGTCTCGTAGGCGAGGCGGAAGCTCGGCAGCTGCTCGCCGCTCTCGGTGATGAGCGGACCGAACGCGCCGAAGCTCCGATGTCCGACGGGGTCGCCGTCGCGCCAGGCCCCCGTGGCGGGCGGGCGTCCGCGCAGCAGGCGCGCATCGGCCTCCGTGATCGGCGCGCTCGGCACCGTGTCCTCGGAGGTCTGCCAGTCCATGCCAGCCATTCTCCCGGGTGCGGGCGCGCGCTGCTCGCGTGTTACGTCACGGCCGGAACGGCGACACCTCATAGGTCGCGCCGTGCTGGCCTGCGAGCGCGACGGGCACCCCGTCGACCGTCTGCACGAAGCGGCCGGTGGTGTCGACGCGACGCGGCATCCGTCCGTCGATCTCGGGAAGGGTGCCCGCCGTCTCGTTCGAGATCCAGACGACGCGGCGGTTCACCCGTTGCCCGAGGGTGCTGACGAGGTCGGCGAAGCGACGTCGTTCGTCGGCGTCGAGGTACAGGAGCACCGCGCTGTGGAAGACCACGAGCGTCGCCTCGGGCGGGCTCTCGGCTGCGACCTCGGGAAGGAGGTCGAGGATGTCGCCGGGAACGATGCGCGGCGGATCGGCCCGGGCCACGTCGACGGCGGTGCGCAGCCGTTCGACGCGCTCGTCGTGGACGCGGCCGGGCCAGATGAGCGTCTCGAGCCAGGCGACGGCGTCGGCGTCCCATACGTCGATCGGCGCGAGGTCGATGCCGGTGCGCCAGACGACGTCGGGGAGGGAGCCGGGCGCGGCGTCGGGATCGTCGATCCGGCAGCGCAGCAGCGGGCGCCGGGCGGCATCCGGCCTCTCAGGGACGATCGCCGGCAGCGGCTCGCCGCCGGGCGACGAGTACTCGTACGCGTACCGGTCGGGGTAGAGGCAGAGGCCCGCGGCTGTGCCGGTCTCGAGCAGGGCGATCGGGCCGTCGATGCGGGAGAGGGGAGGCAGGAGGGTCGCGCAGCGTCCGACCTCGTTGGTCTGCGTGCGGCGCTCGGCGGTGATGGCGGCGACCTCGTCCCACGCCGAGACCAGGCGTTCGCGCCAGTCGGCGAACGGCTCGAGCCCGCAGCCGGCCCAGCGCGCGGCCGCGAAGACGAGGTTCGGCTGGCCCCGCCGCTCGCCGAGCCGGGCGATGAGCTCGGTCAGCTCGTCGTCGCCGGCGATCCCGGTGGCCCATTCGGCGTAGAGCGGCGAACTGTCCCGGGCCCAGTCGGCGAACGCATGGTAACGGCGGGAGGTGACGGCGTCCATCGGATCAGAGTAGATGCGCTGAACGTCACGATCGTCGCGTAAGATACCGCGAAGCAAGGGGAGTACTTCCGCCTGCGGCGCTCTCGTCATTACGGATCCGACGTCGGATTCCGGGACGCCGGTCCCTCCGGGGATGAAGGAGACCTGGCCGTTCGCTACTGTCGACCCCTTGGAGCCTTCGTGGACATCACTCCGCTCGTGTGGATCATCACCATCGCGGTGACCATCGCCTTCTTCGTGTACGAGTTCTTCGCGCACGTGCGCACCCCGCACGAGCCGACGATCGCCGAATCGGCGCGCTGGTCGGCGTTCTACATCGGCCTCGCGCTCATCTTCGGCGTGGTCATCGGCTTCGTGCCGGGCTGGGGCTGGGTGTTCGCGGGCGAGTACTTCGCCGGCTACCTGACCGAGAAGGCGCTGTCGATCGACAACCTCTTCGTCTTCCTCATCATCATGACGGGCTTCGCGGTGCCCAAGAAGTACCAGCAGAAGGTGCTCATGATCGGCATCGTGATCGCGCTCATCATGCGCGGCGCGTTCATCGCCATCGGCGCGGCCCTCATCGACAACTTCTCGTGGATCTTCTACATCTTCGGCGCGCTGCTGCTGTTCCTCGCCTACCGTCAGGCCTTCTCGCACGGCGACTCCGACCCGGCCAACGGCAAGTTCATGACGTTCGTCCGCCGCCACCTGCCGGTGAGCAACGAATACAACGGCGACAAGCTCACGGTGCAGAAGGACGGCAAGCGCTTCGTCACGCCGATGCTGCTGGTGATCATCGCGATCGGCTTCATCGACCTCGTCTTCGCGGTCGACTCGATCCCCGCGATCTACGGTCTGACCAACGAGGCCTACATCGTCTTCACGGCGAACGCCTTCGCCCTGATGGGCCTGCGCCAGCTGTTCTTCCTCATCGGCGGCCTGCTGGAGCGTCTGGTCTACCTCGCGCAGGGCCTCGCGGTCATCCTCGCCTTCATCGGTGTGAAGCTCGTCTTCCACGCCCTCCACGTCAATGAGCTGCCCTTCATCAACGGCGGCGAGCCCCTGCTGTGGGTTCCCGAGATCCCGATCTGGTTCTCGCTGCTGTTCATCGCCGCCACCGTCGCGGTCGCCACCGTCGCGAGCCTCGCCAAGACGCGCGGCGACAAGGCGAAGAACGACCGCGAGCAGGTTCAGGGCGAGCAGATCACGACGGCCACCGACGCCGACTGACGCCCCGCGAACGACGGATGCCCCGGCCCCACCGCTCACGGTGGGCCGGGGCATCCGGTCGTTCTGAGGAGGAACGATCAGGCGCGCGCCGCTTCGGCGACGTTGCGCGCGGCCGCGAGGGCCTGCTCGAGGTCGGCCTTGAGGTCGTCGATGTTCTCCAGCCCGACCGACAGTCGCACGAGCCCGGGGGTGACGCCCGTCGTGAGCTGCTGCTCGGGAGTCAGCTGCGAGTGCGTCGTCGACGCCGGGTGGATGACGAGCGAGCGCACGTCGCCGATGTTCGCCAGGTGGCTGAACAGCTGCAACGAGTCGACGAACGCCCGTCCCGCGGCGACGCCGCCCTTCAGCTCGAACGACAGCACCGCCCCGACGCCCTTCGGCGCGTAGCGGTTGGCGGCGGCGTACCACGGCGAGGTCGGCAGCCCCGAGTAGTTCACCGACGCGATGTCGTCGTGGTTCTCGAGCCACTCCGCGATCTCCTGCGCGTTCTGCACGTGGCGCTCGATGCGCAGCGAGAGCGTCTCGATGCCCTGGATGAGCAGCCATGCGCTCTGGGGCGAGATCGCCGCGCCGAGGTCGCGCAGCAGCTGCACGCGCGCCTTGATGACGTAGGCGAGGCCGTCGCCGACAGCCTGGGTGTAGACGGCGCCGTGGTACGAGGGGTCGGGCGTCGTGAGCCCCGGGAAGCGCTCCGAGTGCTCGGACCACGGGAAGCTGCCGCCGTCGACGATGACGCCGCCGATGACCGTGCCGTGGCCGCCGAGGAACTTCGTCGCGGAGTGCACGACGATGTCGGCGCCGTGCTCGAACGGACGGATGAGGTAGGGCGTGGCGATCGTGTTGTCGACGATGAGCGGCACGCCGGCCTCGTGAGCGACGTCGGAGACGCCGCGGATGTCGAGGACGTTGATCTGCGGGTTGCCGATCGTCTCGGCGAAGAACAGCTTGGTGTTGGGGCGCACCGCGCGGCGCCACTCCTCGAGGTCGTCCTGGTTCTCGACGAACGTGACCTCGATGCCGAGCTTGGCGAGCGTGTACTTGAACAGGTTGTAGGTGCCGCCGTAGATCGAGCTCGAGGCGACGAAGTGGTCTCCGGCTTCGGCGATGTTGAGGATCGCGAAGGTCTCGGCGGCCTGACCCGACGCGACGAGGAGAGCGCCGGTGCCGCCCTCGAGCGCGGCGAGGCGCTGCTCGACGACATCCTGCGTGGGGTTCTGGATGCGCGTGTAGATGTTGCCGAACTCCGCGAGCGAGAACAGGTTCGCGGCGTGGTCGGAGTTGTCGAACACGTACGAGGTCGTCTGGTAGATCGGCGTCGCGCGTGCCTTGGTGACCGGGTCCGGTGCGGCTCCGGTGTGGATCTGCTTCGTCTCGAAGCGCCAGTTCTCGGATGCGGACATGCGTGGCTCCATCGGGTCGGGAAGCGGCGACGGTCGCCGGCCTGGGTCGAGCGTACGGAAACCGGGTGTGCCCGACAATGCGCGGGACACGCTGCGTAACCTGACGGCTACGGTGGAGGGATGACGCGACGTGCGGTGGTCACCGGGGCGAGTTCGGGAATCGGCGAGGCGGTCGTCCGCGCGCTGCGGGCATCGGGATGGGAGGTCGTCGGCGTCGCCCGGCGGGCCGAGCGGCTCGAGGCCCTCGACGCCGAGGTCGGCTCCGCCTCATTCGCCGCGGATCTGACCCGCGAGGCGGATGTCGTCGCACTCACCGAGCACCTCGCCGCCTCCGGCGATGTCCACGCCCTCGTGCACGTCGCGGGCGGGGCCCGCGGCACCGACCGCGTCGAAGACGGTACGCCCGAGGACTGGCAGTGGATGTTCGAGGCGAACGTCCTGTCGGCGCAGCGGCTGACCGCGGCTCTGCTCCCGCTGCTGCGACGCGCTGTCGCAGCAGGCGCCGGCCATGCCGACACCCTCTACGTCACCTCGACCGCAGCTCAGGCGGCGTACCCGGGCGGAGCCGGCTACAACGCGGCGAAGGCGGGCGAGTCGATGCTCGTCCACGCGCTCCGGCTCGAGCTGAACGGCGAGCCCATCCGCGTGGTCGAGATCGCCCCCGGCATGGTGCGCACGGAGGAGTTCACGCTCAATCGTCTCGGCGGCGACCGGGAAGCGGCCGACCGCCTGTACGAGGGCGTCGAGCAGCCGCTCGTCGCCGAAGATGTGGCGGATGTCGTCTCCTACGCGCTGAACGCGCCGGGACACGTGAACCTCGACCTGGTGACGATGCGTCCCGTCGCGCAGTCCGCGCAGCACCTGCTGGCGCGGGGACCGTTGCGTCCTCGATCCACCGAGGCCTGAGAGCCCGGCCCGGCTCAGCCGCGGGGCTGAGCGACCGCCTCGCCCGTCCCGTCTCCGGCTCGCGCAGCCGGCGCTTCGTCGGCGTCGGCGAACGCCACGCGCGGCACGACGAACAGCAGGACCGCCGCGATGAAGCCGCCGGCGGCGCAGATCGCCCATACCGTGAGGTAACCGCCGAGGGAAGCAGCGGTCTCGCTCGCGACGACGCCCGCTCCGGCGGCGAGGACGACGCCGAAGATCGCCGACGAGAACGTTCCGCCGATGGTCTTCGTGGTGTTCGTCATGGCCGACGCCACGCCGGTCTGCCCGCGAGGGGCGGCGGCAGCGGCAGCCGCCGGCATGGCCCCGACCAGCGCGCCGCAGCCCAGGCCCGCGATGCAGAGGTTGAGCAGCACCTGCCACAGCTCTCGGTGGAACGGCAGGAAGAGCGCGTAGCCGACGCCGACGAGCAGCGCCGCGACGATGAGCACGATCCGCGGACTCGCCCGGCGCGAGGTGACCGCGAACAGCACGGCGCCCACGATGAGCGACACCAGGTAGACCCCGATGATGTTCGATCTGTCGGTGGCGTCGAGCCCGAGACCGTACCCGAGGGCGGGGTCCGTGCCCGCGTAGGTCGACAGCGGGCCCTGGGCTCCGAGCAGACTGATGCCGACGAGGAACGCGGTGGCCTGCACCGGCCACATCTCCGGCCGCGCGAGCATCCGCACATCGACCGCGGGGTCGGGCTGACGCAGCTCGAACCGGCCGAACACCACGAAGCCGACGATCCCCGCCAGGAGCAGCGCCCACACCCAGAAGGCCGAGGGGCCGTTCAAGCGAAGGAAGGTCAGCGCGCTGGTGACGAGCAGCAGGGCGAAGGCGAGGAGAATGAAGCCGCGCGAATCCAGGCTGCGTTTGCCGGGCTCGGGCTTCGACTCAGGCACCCAGAGCCAGATGACGACGGCGACGATCGATACCGCCACGGCGGGGACGATGAGGGTGAGGGTCATGTCGCCGGCCGTGGCGGCGTAGATCCGGCCGGCCGCGAGGGCCCCCAGGATGGCGCCCGCCTGGAGCCCCACGACCAGCAGCCCCGCCGCGCGGCGGGTGAGCGAGACCCCGCGGCTCTGCCGTCTGCCGCGCTCGAAGATGAGGGCGATCTCGAGGGGGAGCCAGACGACGTAGAAGCCCTGCAGCGCCCACGCGATGAGGAAGGTCCAGAAGGATGCCGCGAACGCGAGCCACCAGGTCGCTGCGGCGGTGAGGACGGCCGCGACGAGCAGGATCCGCTTGTGCCCGTACATGTCGCCGAGCTTCGCGAGCACCGGCACGACGAGGGCTGAGAGCAGGAGCTGCGCCGCCTCGAACCAGTTCACGTCGGAGTCGTGGATCCCGAGCTCGGCGACGATGTCGCTGAAGAGCGGGACGTAGTAGCCCTGCAGGATGCCGCTGACGATCTCGACCAGGACGAACCACCCGATCAGACCCGCGGTGACGCCCAAGGCGGAGGTGCGCAGCGTCGTCGACACGGGGCGAGCATACCGCCGCGACCGGCCTACCCTGGGAGAGTGACGCCGCGCTCCCTCACCGACCTGGCCGCCGACGGACTGGTGGCACCCGATTGGGCCGAGGCGCTGCAGCCCGTCGCGGCCGACATAGCCGCGCTCGGCGACCGGCTGCGTGCAGAGACCGCCGCGGGCCGGGGCTACCTGCCCGCGGGGGACCGCGTGCTGCGAGCGTTCCAGCGGCCGATGGCCGACGTCCGCGTCCTGATCGTCGGTCAGGATCCCTACCCGACCCCGGGACATCCGATCGGACTCTCCTTCGCGGTCGACGCCCACGTGCGGCCATTGCCCCGGAGCCTCGGGAACATCTACCGAGAGCTCGAATCGGACCTCGGCATCGCCCCCGTGCCGCACGGCGACCTGTCCGCGTGGAGCGATCAGGGCGTTCTGCTGCTGAACCGCGTGCTGACCGTCGCCCCCGGCGCTCCCGCCTCGCACCGGGGGTGGGGCTGGGAGCGCGTCACCGAGCACGCCATCCGGGCGCTCGTGGCTCGCCGGTGTCCGCTCGTCGCGATCCTCTGGGGGAAGGATGCCGCAACCCTGCGGCCGCTCCTCGGCGATGCTGCGATCATCGCGTCGCCGCATCCGTCGCCGCTGTCCGCGAGCCGCGGCTTCTTCGGGTCGCGGCCGTTCTCGCGCGCCAACGAGCTGCTCGCCGAGCGTGGTGGCGAGCCGATCGACTGGCGCATCCCGGCGCTCTGACCGGCTGTCGTCATCGGCGTGAAACGTGCGCCCCGTAGAGTTGCTGCATGCTCGAGGAGGACTCCAACCGCGACCGTCGACGCCTTCCGCGGCACCTGCGTCGCCCGGCCGAACCCGAGCGGCCCTTCTCCTACGAGATCCGGCCGGCGCGCCCGGATGATCTCCCCGACATCCGCGAGATCTACAACTACTACGTGACCAACTCCGTCGTGACCTTCGACGAGAAGAAGTGGTCGCTCGCGCAGTGGCGCGAGAAGTACGACTACCTCGCCAAGCTCAAGCTGCCGTTCCTCGTCGCGGTCTCGCCGACCGGGCAGATCCTCGGATACGCCCTCGCATCGCCGTGGAACGGCAAGACCGGATTCCGCTACACCGCCGAGACCTCGATCTACCTCGGTCAGGCGGCGACGGGGAAGGGCCTCGGACGCGCGCTCCTCGAAGCCCTCATCGAGGCCTGTCAGCAGCTCGGACTCCGCGAGATCGTCGCTGTCGTGAGCGACAAGGGCGCGGAGGCATCGATCGCCCTGCACGAGCGTTTCGGGTTCGTCGAGGTCGGCCGGATGGGGCGCGTGGGTCACAAGTTCGGCCGGTGGCTGGGCACGATCTACCTGCAGAAGTCGCTCGAGCAGCCGAAGAAGGGACTGCGCGGACTCTTCGCGCAGAAGTCCGGCTGAGGCGTCACTCCTCGGCAACGGCCCCCGGCTTCGCCGAGCGTCCGGTCCGGACGGCCTCGACGAGCGAACGCCACGGTTCGACGAGGTCGTCGTTCAACTCGGCCTGACGCGTCGTCTCGCTGTCGGTGACCACGATCCGCCAGTGGAAGCGGTCGGCCCCGCTCGATCCGGTTCTGCCGGCCGGTGCCGACGCGTCGATCTCCTGCCACGGACACCGCTGCACCAGCTCGCGCCAGCCTTCGCGTTCGGCCGGCGTGGGCTCGATTCGCCACGTCCGCGTCAGGCCGGCGAAACCGCCGCTGCGCTCCACAACGATCCGCAGCTCGGCCGCGGAACCGTCGTCACGGGTGTCGGGCATCCTCCAGCACGCCGACGCCCTGCCATCCGGCACGCACGGCGGCGACCTCCTCCGTCTCCTCACCGTACTCGTCGACGGCCTGGTCGATCGTGGCAGCGGCGAAGGCGGCGAAGTCGGCGTCGGGGGAGAGTGCCCCCGAGGTGAGCGTGCGGTACCAGATGAGTCCCGCGCGTTCCCAGGCGTAGCCGCCCAGCCGCGTCGCGACGAGGTGGAACGCCCGATTCGGGATGCCCGAGTTGATGTGGACCCCGCCGTTGTCACTGGTCGTCACCACGTAGTCCCGCATGTGTCCGGGTTGCGGGTCGCGGCCGAGCACGTCGTCGTCGTACGCCGACCCGGGCTCGGCCAGGGACCGGAGGGCGCGCCCCTGGACGGCATCCGTGAAGATGCCCGCACCGATGAGCCACGATGCCCGCTCGGCGTTCTGGCCGAGATGGTGCTGTTCGGCGAGCGCGCCGAAGACGTCGGACAGCGACTCGTTGAGAGCACCGGACTGGCCGGCGTAGGTCAGGCCTCCCGAGAACTCGGTGACGCCGTGAGCCAGCTCGTGGGCGATGACGGTCAGCGACCCGGTGAATCCGGTGAACACCTCGCCGTCGCCGTCGCCGAAAACCATGCGCTCGCCGTTCCAGAACGCGTTGTCGTAGGCCTCGCCGTAATGGACGGTGGCGGCGAGCACACCACCCCGACCGTCGATCGAATCGCGGCCGTAGGCGTCGAGGAAGAACGAGAACGTCGCGCCGAGTCCGTCGAACGCCTCGTCCGCCGCACGATCGCCCGTGGGCGGATCGTCCTCACGACGGACGAGGACGCCCGGGAGCTCTTCGCGGCCCTGCGCGTCGGACACCGCTCGGTCGGCGGCGGCGATGCGCTCGGCGACGAGCGTGCCGCCCGGTTCGACGGAGAGCCGCAGCTGCGATCGACCGGAGAGATCGGACGGACGCGCGGCGAGGGTCGTCCGCGCGGCGACCGCGGCACGCGCGAGATGAGGCTCGCGGGCGGAGGCGACGCGGGCGAGGAGGTACGGGGGGATGATCGCGCGCATGGCCTTACGCTAGCGGCGGCCGCCGACATCGGGCGCGCGACGGTGCGACCTCTAGCCCTGCGTGCGATGCGGGTCGATCACGGGCACCGAGGCGAGCAGGCGCCGCGTGTAGGCGGCCTGGGGCTGGAGCAGCACCTTCTCGGTCGGCCCCTCCTCGACGATGCGCCCCTCGGTCATCACGACGACGTCGTCGCAGAGGTTCTGAACCACGCCGATGTCGTGCGACACCAGCAGCAGCGTCATCCCCTGCTCCGCCCGCAAGCGGCGCAGGACGTCGAGGATCTGCGCGCGCACCGTCACGTCGAGAGCCGAGAGCGGTTCGTCGCCGACCAGGATCTCGGGGCGGTGCGCGATCGCGCGCGCGAGGGCGATGCGCTGGCGCTGGCCGCCCGAGAACTCGTGCGGGTAGCGCTCGGCCGCGTCGGCATCCAGTCCGACATCCGACAGCACCTCGCGGACGCGCGCGCGACGGTCACCCGGGATGTCGAGCGCCCAGAGCGGCTCGCCGACGATGCGGCCCACGCTCATCCGGGGATCGAGCGAAGCGTAGGGGTCCTGGAAGACGATGCCGGTGCGGCGGCGGAGCCAGTGCAGGCTGCGAGCCGACGCACGGGCGTCGACGGGACGCCCGTCGATCATGATCGTTCCCGACGAGGGGGTGTCGAGTCCCAGGAGGAGCCGCACGAGGGTCGACTTGCCGGATCCGGACTCGCCGATGATCCCGAGAGCGGAGCCCGAGCGGACGTCGACGTCGACGTCGTCGAGCGCGACGGTCTCGCGCCGTGGCGCGCCCGGTCCGGCGGCGCGCACCCGATAGCGCTTGCTCAGGCCGCGCGCAGAGATCAGCGCCTCACCGGTCATGCCTCTCCCTCCGGCCGCCACACCGTGGCCGTCGCATCGCGCAGCAGGCCGCGGGTGACCTCCGACCGCGGAGCGGTGAGCAGGTCGGCGACCGCGCCCGTCTCGACGACGCGACCGCGTTCGAGCACGACGGCCTCCGTCGCGACCTGCGACAGCACGGCCAGGTCGTGGGTGATGAACAGCAGCGACATCCCGTCGTCGTCGACCAGCTCGCCCAGGAGCGCCAGGATCTCGGCCTGGATCGTCACGTCGAGGGCCGTCGTCGGCTCGTCCGCGATCAGCAGGCGCGGCCGGGCAGCCAGCGCCATGGCGATCGCGACCCGCTGACGCTGACCGCCCGAGAGCTGATGGGGGTAGCGGCGCAGAGCGCCCTCGGGCAGCCGTACCCGATCCGCGTCGGCCTGGGCGCGCGAGAGGGCGTCGCGGCGACCGACCCGGCCGTGGATGCGCAGCGGCTCCGCGATCTGCCGCCCGACCGTCCGCAGGGGGTTGAGGGCGGTCTGGGGCTCCTGGAAGACGATGCCGATCTCCTCCCCGCGGAGGGCTGCCAGCTCGCGATCGGGAAGTCCGAGCAGCTCCCTGCCGTTCCATCGGATGCTGCCGTCGACCTCGGCGCCGTCGGGAAGCAGCCCGAGGACGGCGAGAGCGGTCAGCGACTTTCCCGACCCCGACTCTCCGATGAGCCCCACGCGGGCGCCGTCGGCCACGCGGAACGATACGTCGTCGACCACGCGGCGGCCATCGAGCACGATCGACAGGCCCTCGACCTCAAGGCTCATGCGACCACCGCCGGCGTGTGAGATGCGGCGGGGGAGCGCCGCCGGGCGAGCGTCGGGTCGGTCGCCTCACGCAGACCGTCGCCGAGGAGATTGAGTCCCAGAACGGTGATCGTGATCGCGAGACCCGGCCACACGACGCTCAGCGGATGCGCCGTCAGGTAGTTCTGCAGCTCGCTCAGCAGCAGCCCCCACGACGGCTGTGTCGGCGGCGCGCCGAACCCGAGATAGCTCAGGCCCGCCTCGGCCAGCACAGCGACGGCCATGCCCCAGGACAGCTGCACGATGAAGACCGGCGCGACGTTGGGGAGCAGATGGCGCACCGCGATCTGCGACGGCGTCAGCCCGCTCGCGCGTGCGGCGAGCACGAAGTCGCTGTGCAGCGTGCGGCGAAGCTCCGGCCGCGTGACTCGGGCGATGTTGACGCCGAAGCCGATGCCGACGGAGATCACGACGACCCACAGCGAGCCGCCCCACACCGCCGAGATCATCATCGCGATCAGCAGCACCGGGAAGGCGATCAGGATGTCGACGAGCACCGCGACCACTTCGCGCGTCCAGCGCCCCGTCAGCGCCCCCAGGCAGGCGAGCGCGATCCCGATGAGGGTGGCGACGATGCCCGCACCGGCGGCGACGAGGACCGTCGTGCGCGCCCCCGCGATCAACAGCGAGAGGATGTCGCGACCCGATGCGTCGGTACCCAGCAGATGCGGCCAGCCCGGCGGGCTCCACCGAGCCGGGATGTCCACCCGTTGCGGGTCGAACGGGGTCCACACCAGCGAGACCGCGGCCACGAGCCCGATGCCGACGACGACGATGAGGCCGAAACGTCCGGCCGGCAGCGACCACAGTCGCCGCAGCCACGGCATCCGCTCGTTCATGAGGCCTCCCGCTGTCTCGGATCCAGACCGCGATGCACGAGGTCGACGACGAACCCCACGACGAGCACGACGGCCGTGAGCGCCAGGAGCTCGCCCTGCACCTTGGGCAGATCGCGCAGGCCGACGTCCGCCACGAGCATGCGACCGATGCCCGGGAGCGTGAACAGCTGCTCGATCACGACCGCACCCACGACGATGCCCGCGACCTGCAGGCCGAGGACGCTGATGATCGACAGGCCGACCGTCGGGAGACCGTGTCGGAGCAGCGCCGCTCGCCGAGTGAGGCCCTTCGCGGCCGCCGTGCGGACGAAGTCCTGCCCCATCGCCGACAGGGTCGCGCTCCGGACGAATCGCATCAGCATCGCGCCCTCGACGACGCCGATCGTCACCGCCGGCAGGACGAGGGCCGCGAGCGCGCGGGCCGGGTCGCGCCAGCCGTCGCGGGGGAAGCCCTGCGCGGGCAGCCAGCCGAGCCAGACCGCGAACACGACGACGAGCATCATGCCCGCCCAGACCACCGGAACAGCCGCGACCGCCTGAGCGCCGAACGAGAGCGCGGTGCCGTCGGCGCGACCGCGACGAATCGCCGCGATGACGCCGAACGGGAGTGCGATGACCAGAGCCACGAGCATCGACATCAGCCCCAGGGGAACGGTGACCTGGGCCTTGGCGGCGAGCTCTGCCGCGACGGGCGAGCCGGTCACCAGCGACGTTCCGAGGTCGCCGCGGATCAGCCCCGCCATCCACTCGAGATACTGCGTCGGCAGCGGCACGTCGAGGCCGAGTCGTTCACGCAGCGCGGCGACCTGCTCCGGTGTCGAGGTGGTTCCCGCGATCTGCTGCGCGACGTCGCCGGGGAGGACCCGCAGCGTCACGAAGATCAGCACGCTGGCGACGACCAGGCCCAGCAACAGCAGGGCCAGTCGCGTCAGCGCGTAGCGGATCACCCGTCGCTCTTGGCGATCTCGGCGAGGTTGATGCGGGCGTTCACGTTGTCGACGGGCATGCCCGAGACGTTCGTGGCGACCGCGACCACCGAAGCCCAGTTGTAGAGCCAATCGGCGGCGTGGTCCTCCGACACGATCCGCGCGGCCTTCTTCAGGAGCTCGTCGGCGGACTGCTCGTCCGTGGCGAGCAGCGACTGCGCGTAGAGGTCCTGCACCTCGGCGTTGTCGTACGTGAAGTAGTAGTCGGGGTTGGCCCAGTTCTCGAAGTCGCGCGGCTCGGCGTGATTGACGACGCTGAGCTCGTAGTCCTTGTTCGTGTACACGTCGCTGAGCCAGGTGCCGAAGTCGACGGGGTTCACCTTGAGGTCGATCCCGACGTCGTTGAGGTTCGAGACCAGGATCTGCGGCAGCGTCGTGCCGTACGCCGACGGAATCGTCAGGGTCAGTGCGAGGTCGCTGACGCCGGCCTCGCTGAGCAGCGCCCGGGCGGCCTCGGGGTCGTAGGAGACGACATCCGAGAGGTCCTCGTATCCGGGGTCGGCCTCGGGAATCGGACCATAGAGCGTCTGCCCGGCACCGACGGCCTCGACGATCGCGTCGTGGTCGATGGCGGTTCGGATCGCCTCGCGCACCCGGACGTCGGCGAGCGGGCCCGACGTGGAATTCATCGCGAGCACGCTCTTGTCGGTCGCGCTGCCCGTC
Organism: Microbacterium sp. Yaish 1; assembly: GCF_002245215.1. Classification (GTDB taxonomy): domain Bacteria; phylum Actinomycetota; class Actinomycetes; order Actinomycetales; family Microbacteriaceae; genus Microbacterium. The sequence goes on along the minus strand of NZ_NPMR01000001.1, from coordinate 442,345 downwards.
TCGACGACGAAGTCGCCGCCGCCCTCGACCTGATCGGCGAGGTTCGCGTCGAAGCCGACGACGACGTCGATCTCGCCGGCGAGAGCGGCGTTGATGGCCGCCTGGTTGTCGGGGATGAAGTCGAACGTCACGTCGGCTACCTGAGCCGCATCCCCCCAGTACGCCTCGTTCCGCTCGAGCGTCAGGCTGGCGCCCTGGCGCCAGTTCGCCAGACGGAAGGGGCCGGTGCCGTTGGCGGCGGTGTTGTAGTCGACGGTGTCGCCCTCTTTGAGGATGATGCCCGCGCGCCCCGTCAGGTTCCACAGCAGCGACGAGTCGGGCTGCGACAGCGTCAGCACGATCTTCTGCCCGTCGGCGGTGATCGATGTGACGTTGGCGAGCCGTTCGCTGTCCGCCCACTCCGCGGTGGCCTGCCGGGTGGTCAGCGACGAGACGACGTCCTGAGGCATGAGGGGCTGGCCGTCGTGGAAGGTGACCCCCTCGCGCAGCGTGAACGTGTAGGTCAAGCCGTCGGCGGAGACCTCGTGTGCGCTGGCGAGGGCATCGACGATCTCGCCCTCCGCGGTGCGGGAGACGAGGCCCTGGTAGACGTTGTCGATGAGTGTCTGATCGAGCGAGATGCCCGCGGTCTGCCGGATGTCGAGGTTCGAGGGCTCGAGCACCAGGCGGATGTTCACGCTCGCGTTCGGGTCGGGGGCGCCCATGGTGGCGGACGGCCCGGGATCGGTCGACCCGGTGCAGCCGGCGAGGAGGAGGGAGCCTGCGGCCAGCAGCGCGGCGGCGGTCACGGTGGTGCGGCGGAGCATGTGGAGGAGGGTTCCTTTCGCAAGGGCGGTGGCATCGTTGCTGTCCGATGCGCGTCCGCGAACTCAGTGCGGCATACAGCCTAGGGTCCGCCGCGACCGCGAGACGCATTCACCGACCTCTAGCGTCGCACGGCGTCCCGCTATTTCATCGAGAGCGGGCCGTGCGCAGGCTGAGCGGGGTCTGCGGGGCGCGTGACTCGGCCCCGGGTCGGTTGAGCCTGTCGGCGGCACGGCGCCCGGGCAGGGGCTCGGGCCTCCGCGGTGTCCCGTCGACAGGCTGAGCAGCTCGTTCAGCACGACGGTGGACGGCTCACGCGGCTCAGCCTGCTGGCGGCACGGCGCTCGGCGAGAGGGCGGGTGGCCGGAAACCGGCTTGCGGGGGAGTCAGGTGGTGACGGCGTCGCGGATGATGCGGGCGAGCTCGGTCGGCAGCTCCTCTTGCACGTTGTGGCCGGAGTCCACCGTCACGATGCGCGCCTCGGGGAGGCGCTCGCCGAACCGGTCGACGTCGGCGTCGGTCAGATATCCCCGCGTGCCGCGCACGAGCGTGACGGGCACCGTCACGGCGGCGAAGTCGTCCCAGCCCGATGCTGCGAGGGCCGGAGCAAGCGCATCCTGGCGATCGGATGCCGCGGCCGCGGCGCCCGGGTCGGCCGCGAGCGCATTGGCGATGCGGGCGAAATGGTGCTTCCACTCCACCCGTCCGTCGTCGCGCACGCGCGAGTTGAGGTAGACGCCGCGCTCGGCCGCCGCGCGGTCACCACCGAGACCGAAGGACAGCGCGCGCTCGACCATCTCGGCGCGGGAAGCCCAGCTGGTCGGCCCGGCGAAGAACCGCCGGATCTGCGACGCCGCTCCGGCGGGGTCGAGGCCCGGCGCGATGTCGACGATCACGAGGGCGCGGACCAGCTCGGGATGCGTCGCAGCGAGCGCTGCGGCTGTCAGACCTCCGAGCGACTGACCGACGACGACCTGCGGCTTCTGCGTCCACTGCGCGATCGCGGGCGCGATGTCGTCCGCGAGGGTCCGGCCCGTGTAATCCGCGTCGTCGCGCCACCCGGAGTCGCCGTGGCCAGGAAGGTCGAACGCCAGCGCCGGCCGACCGAGCGCGAGCACCGTGCGGTCCCAGGTGTGGGCATTCAGGCCGGCGCCGTGCAACAGGGTGACCTCGGGGTCGCCGTCGCCGAGTCGCAGCGCGCTGACCGGGCGCCCGTCGGGGGCGAAGGTGAACATCCGCTCCGCCACGGGCGCCGGCACACCGGCTTCGGCAGCCTGGACGGGCAGGAACGAGAACTCGTCGAACGTGTCTTCGTGCACGGTCATCCTTCGCATCGGGGACGGGCTCCATTCTGGCGCGGAGCAGGAGCGCCGTGGGTAGGGTTGACGCATGAACCCCGAGCGGCGCATCCACCTCGCCAAGGCGGCGCGTCCGGCGTACGACGCGCTCGACGCCTTCGCCCGCACGGTGGGGACCATCGCCCAGGATGCCGGCATCGACGAGCGTCTGAAGGAGCTCGCCCTCGTCCACAGCTCGCAGCTCAACGGCTGCGCGTACTGCGTTCGCGTGCATGTGGGCCGGGCGGTGGCCGCCGGTGTGACGGCCGACGAGATCGCCCAGCTCGCGACCTGGCGCGAGTCGGGGGTCTTCGACGAGCGCGAGCGCACGGCGCTCGAGCTGGCCGAAGCATACGTGCACATCGCCGACGAGGGTGTGTCGGATGAGCTCTACGACCGCGTCGGCGGGGTGTTCTCGGAGGCGGAGTACGTCGCTCTGAGCTGGTTGTTCATCTCGATCAACGCGTTCAACCGCCTGACGATCGCGGGTCGGTACCCCGTGCCGCCGCTCCCGCGTTCCGACCGATGACGGGCGCGGCGTCGCTGTCGGTGCCGGGAGCGCTCAACTTCCGCGACACCGGGGGGCTGCGAGCTGGAAGCACCTCGACCCGGTCGGGCGTGCTCTATCGGTCGGGCAACCTCTTCCGCGTCGATGACGCCGGGCGCCGCGCTCTCGGCGAGCTCGGGCTGCGTCGCATCATCGACCTCCGCGACGACGACGAGGTGCGTTCCGAGCCCACGGTTCTCGGCGATCTCCCCATCGCGACCCAGCGGGTGCCGCTGTTCCTGGGGTCGGTCGCCTCGCTGTTCCGCGCCGACATGTCGCTCGAGTCGATGTATCGCTCGCTCGTCGACGATTCGGCTCCGCGCGTGCTCGAGGTCGTCCGCGGGGTCATCGCCGATCAGCCGGTGCTCGTGCACTGCACGATCGGCAAGGACCGCACCGGTGTGACGATCGCGATGATCCTGGCGGCGGCCGGAGTGGACGAGGATGCCGTCGTCGACGACTACGCGCGCACGGAGACGTTGCTGCCGGCCGAGCGGAATGCGCCCATCCTCGCGTATCTCCGCGCGCACCATCCCGATGCTCCGCAGCTGGTCGATCTGGCCACGCGCTCGCCGGCGCCGGTGATGCGCGGGCTCCTGAACGACCTGCGCGAGCGATTCGGTTCCCCGGCCGACTACCTCCGGTCGCACGGACTCGCCGACGACGAGCTCGCCGAGCTGCGCCGCATCATCCTGATGTGAGATCGCGGGGAAGCCGTCCGGTTTCGGCTACATAGGTAAGGCATGCCTACACCGCGGGTATAGTGGAGTCATCATGACCCAGCTCCACAGCGCCGCCGCCTGTCGCGCCTCGAAGCACGTCCGGGTGCAGCACCTGGTGACGGCCGACGAGCACTCGCTCGCCGAGCTCGAGGCGCTTCTCGCAACGCTGCCGCTGTGCTCGACCGGGCGGGTCTTCATCGAGGTGCCCGACGCCGCGTGGATCGGCACCGTGTCGGCGCCGGCGCGCATGGTCGTGACCTGGCTCGACCGTTCCCGCCGAACCGGCGCTCCGGGTTCGGGCCGCGGCTGCGGGTCGGGCGAGGCGCTCTCCCGAGCCGTCGCCGCGTGGGCCGACGAGATGCTGTGCACGGATGCCGCGAAGGCGACTCGTGTGCACTTGCTGGGTGGGTTCCTCGGCACGGTCGACATCGTCGATCACCTCACCGCGCGCTGCGGAATGTCCGCCGCGTCGATCCACACGCCCGAACGCTTCGGCCTCGCGACCGCCCGCTGAGGCGCGTCAGCGGGTCTCGGCGCGCCGCGGGATGTAGTTGCCGTCAGCGAGCCCCGCGTCGATCTCGAATCGGTTGCGCAGGGGATCGCGTCCTGCGATCAGGTAGAGCAGCGGCATGAGCAGCCCGTAACGCCGCCACTGCCGCGCGTGCACGGCCTCGTGCGTGAGGATCCGTTCGCTCGGCTCGCGGTCGCCGGTGAGGAAGCACGATCCGACGCAGACGCCGCCGCGGCCGAATGTCCAGCCCGGCATCCCGCGGAAAACCCACAGTCCGTGGCGGCGCTCGACGCGGCCGGTCGACCACAGCGTTCCCCAGGCGAATCCGAAAGCGGTGCCGATGCGGGCGCCGAACTCGCTGAAAGGGGAGTCGAGCAGCATCCGGGGGATGAGTCGATCCAGCGCCTCGCCACGCGCGACCGCCGCGTCGGCTCGCTGCCGCCATCCGGCGGGTGGCATGCGGACGCCGCTCACGCCAGGGCTCCGACGACCCGGAGCACGGAACCCATGTCGTCCACGACGGCTTCGGGGTGCGGCGGGGCGAACCCCGAGACGGATGCGCCGACGAGCGGGAGTCGCCCGCGCAGCACGCCGATCGCGTTCGTGAGCGTCGGGATGTCGAGCCCGAACGGCACGGCCGCGCTCACCCCCGTGATCGCCGCGGGGTCGAGGACGTCGAGGTCGACGTGGACGTACACCGATCCCGCGCCTGTCGCCGCCACCGCCTCGGCCAGGCGGGCCGGATCGGCCAGCTCGTCGACGCCGAGATGCGTCAGACCCGCGGCCCGCACCACGTCGGTCTCCGCATCGTCGAACTCGCGGGCACCCGCCAGCACGATGCGATCGGCGGGCACCGCGGCATCCGGTGACAACGGGGTCGCGTCGAACACCGCGCGCAGGGCCATGCCTCCGAAGGCCCCCGACGGCGACGACTCGGGGGTGTGGAGGTCGGCGTGCGCGTCGAACCAGACGACGGCCATGTCGGGATGCAGCGAGGCCGCGTGCGCGATCGCCGGCACGGCTACCCCGCAGTCGCCGCCGACGACCACCGCGTGCCCGCTCTGCCCCGCGCCGCTCGAGCCGGCCACGACGTCGTCGGCCTCCGCGAGGGCGGCCGTGATCAGCTCGCGGGTGCGCTGGAGCGAGCTGAAGCGCCGGATGCCGCTGCCGAGCGCCTCGCCGGCCTCGACAGGCACATCGACCCGGACGGTCGCGCTGCGGGGGAGATCGCCCGCGATCGCCTCAGCGCCGTCGATGAGGGTCATCGACCGTGTCGAGGGCGAGCCCTGCCATTGCGGGACCACGATGAATCGGGTCATTCCTTCGTCCTTCGTCGGGCGTTGTCGGCGGGTCGAGCACCGGCATCCGGGCGGCAGAGCCGGCCCGGACGCCGGTGCCGGGGGCTCAGCGCTCGATGGCGCCCGCGGCCCCGCCCGTCTTCAGCGCGGCGAGCCGCGCCTCGACCTCGGTGAGCTGGCCGACGTCCTCGAGGCTCTCGAACTGCGCGTCGAGGCTCGAGGCGGCGAGCTCCTGCTTGCCGGCGGCGAGCGCCTCCTGGCGGCGCACCTTGTCTTCGAAGCGTCCGAGCTCGCTCGTGGGGTCGAGCACGTCGATCGACTTGACGGCGTCGTGGACGCGGTTCTGCGCCTCGGCGGTCTTGGCGCGCGCGAGCAGCTCGGAGCGCTTCGCGCGCAGCTGGTCGAGCTTGACCTTCATGCCGTTGAGGCCGTCCTTGAGCTTCTCGACGACCTCTGTCTGGGTCGCGATCGTCGGCGCGATGGCGCGAGCCTCGTTCTCCTCGCTGATCTGCCGCTGCAGCGCGACCTTCGCCAGGTTGTCGAACTTGTCGGCGTCAGCGGTGTTACCCACGGCGCGCAGCTCGTCGGCCTTGCGGCTGGCCGCGAGGGCCTTGTTGCCCCACTCGGCCGCGGCCTGGACGTCTTCCTGGTGGTCGCGCTCGAGGAGGCGCAGGTTGCCGATCGTCTCGGCGATCGCAGACTCGGCGTCGGCGATCGAGTTGGTGTAGTCCCGCACGAGCTGGTCGAGCATCTTCTGCGGGTCCTCGGCCTGGTCGAGGAGGGCGTTGATGTTCGCCTTCACGAGCGTCGAGATGCGACCGAAGATGGACTGCTTTGCCATCGGGGTTCCTTTCGTGGGTGGTCTGGAAGAGGGAAAGTCGTCAGAAGCGGCCGCCGCCGCGGCGAGAGCGGCCGCCGCCACCGAACCCGCCGCCGCCGCTGCGGCCACGGGAACCGCCGCCGAAGCCGCCGCGCGATCCGCCGAACCCGCCCAGGCCGCCGCCGAAGCCGCTGCCCCCGAAGCCCGACGAGCGGCGCCCGGACGACCCTCCGCCGAGGAGCGAGTTCAGCACCATGCCGCCGATCATGGCACCCATCATGCCGCTGGAGTTCGAGCCGGGGGAGGCCGACGCGAACCCGCCGACATCGGTGCGGGCGGCGTCGATCGCGAGGCCGCTCAGCTGCGTCGCACGTGAGGCATCTGCCAGGGCGCGTTCCGGTTCGATCTGCGCGGTCGCCTCCGCGCGATCGAGCGACGCCCGTGCTTCCGCGATCCGCGTCCGCGCTGTCGCTCCGACAGCGCCGCGCCTCGTGCCGATGTAGTCCTCCGCGGCGGAGACCTGGGCGCGGGCCTGCTGCAGCTGCTGTTCGAGCGTCTGTCGTGCGCGGGCGGCGCGCTGAGCGGCATCCCGGGCGCCGGCGAGGGCGGCATCGATGGCGGAGTTCGCACCCAGGAGCGCGGACTGTGCCGCCTGCGGGCGGCGGTGCTCGCCGGTCAGCTGAGCGCGCGCGGCGTCGATCTGCTGACGGGTGGCGGAAGCGACCGCGGCGAGTGCGCCGTCGGGATCGGGGACACCGACGGCGGCGGCGACATCCTGCTCCAGCTCGGTGATGAGCGCGGCGGCGTCGCGCTCGGCGGTCGCCAGGTCGGCGGCGACCTTCTCGACCGAGGCCTCCAACTGGGCGGCTTGAGCGACGGCTCCCTCGGCTGCGCGCAGCGAGACGGCTGCGCTGGCGCCGTCGCCTGCTGCGATCGATCGTTGAGCCGCCGCGAGCTGGTCATCCGCGTAGGCCAGTCGGCTGCGCGCCTGATCGTGGTTGTCGCCGATCGTCGCGAGCTCTTCGGGGGCATAGGCGGACCGCAGCCGCTCGAGAGAGGTGATCGCCGCGGTGAGGCCGTCACCGGCGGACACCCGGTCCTGCTGGATGCGCACGAGCGCCTCGGGAGCGTTCTGCTCGAGGTCGCGCAGACGGTCGAACTCGTCGGCACGCGCATCCAGCTCGGAGTCGGCGTGCGCGCACAGCTCGAGGATCCGGGTGTGGATGGCGCGGACGTCGGCCTCGGTGTCGGGCTGGTCATCGTCCAGGCGCTGCTGCAGCGAGAACGCCTCATCGAGGTCGCGTCGCGCCTGAGCCAGCGTCTCGGCGAACGCAGCGGCTGCGTCGTCGCCGAACTGCGCAGTCGCGAATCCGAGCTCCTGCTCGCTCGTCCGGATAGCGTCGTCGGCTGCCACGAGCGCGCTGGCGGAGCGCCGGGCGAGCTGCTCGATCGGCTCGGCCGCTGCGCCACGGACGGAGGCGGGGCCGGCCCCGCTGCGTCGGCGGCGGACGAACACGACGATGACGGCGATCACGGCGCCCACGGCGAGGATCCCGAGGACGATCGTCAGGCCCGAGATGCCCGAGCCGTCCGACGCGCCGCCGGATCCGCCGACCGCCGCCGCGAGTCCTCCGGCCGCGGCGAACGCCGCGCCGCCCCAATCCTCTGCACGGAGCTCCGGAAGGATGTCGCGGGTCTCGATCGTGCCGAGCGTGTCGCCGTCGACCGGGCCGTTGGTGTCGCCCGACAGGTAGAAGTTGCGCTGCTCGGTCGCGATCGCCAGCACGTACTGGTTCACGCCGAGGCCGCCGCGTTCGGCGACCGCGTTGGCCCAGCCTTCGGCGTCGGACGGGCTGGTGAACGCGTCGACGTAGACGACCCACAGATCGACGCCGGCTTCGGAGCTCAGCGCGGTGAGCCTCTCGGTGACGGCACGCTCCTCGCCCGAGGAGAGCGCATCGGCCTGATCGACGACGCGTCCCGAACTGAGGTCGACCGGGTCGGTCGCCCAGGCCGCGGCGGAGCCGCCCACGACGAACATCAGGCTCGCCACGATCGAGAGCGTCACCGCTCGGAGCACGCGCATCCGTTCCCCTTCCGAGGTCGGAGGACCGGCCTCGTCTCCACTCTATTGAGGGCGTCGCGTCCGAGCCTATGCCGGGACTGTGAATCGGCGGGCAGCGGAATCGCGGCGCGGATACCCGGCGACGCGAACGGCCGCGGTTACGCTGGCCCGCGGCTGGTGAGGCCCGAGGCGGGAGGAAGCATGGACGACAGGTACGGGACGGATGTTCTCGCGGCGGGCTGGCGCGATGCCGGACGCAAGGTCGTGCCCGAGGTGCCCGCCGATCCCGATCTCGTCGTCGAGGTCGCGGCGGACGGCTACTGCGGTGCCGTCGTGGCCGTCCGCGGCGGAAACGTCGAGCTCGAGGACCGCCTCGGAAAGGTGCGACTGTTCCCGCTCGGGGGCGGCTTCCTCGTCGACGGCGATCCGGTCAAGCTCGTGGCGCCGAAGGCCGCGCAGCCGGCCGGGCGGCTGCGGACCGCCTCGGGCTCATTCGTGGCGCCGCAGCAGCGGGCGCGCGTCGCACGGGCGTCGCGCATCCTGGTCGAGGGACGACACGACGCCGAGCTCGTCGAGAAGGTGTGGGGTGCCGACCTCCGCGTCGAGGGCGTCGTGGTCGAGTACCTGCAGGGGATCGACCTGCTGGCGGACCTTCTCCGAGACGAGCCGCCGTCCGCTGAGCGTCGCTACGGAGTGCTCGTCGACCATCTGGTCCCGGGCTCGAAGGAGACCCGCATCGCGGAGCAGATCCTGCGCGGTCCGCACGGCGCTCATCTCAAGATCGTCGGGCACCCTCACATCGATGTCTGGCAGTGCGTCCGTCCCGAGGCCGTCGGCATCCGCGCGTGGCCGCAGGTGCCGCGCGGAATCGAGTGGAAGACCGGCGTCTGCCGAGCCCTCGGCTGGCCCGCCGAGGACCAGGCAGACATCGCGCACGCGTGGCAGCGGATCCTCGGATCTGTTCGCACGTACCGCGACCTCGATCCTGCGCTGCTGGGCCGCGTCGAGGAGCTCATCGACTTCGTCACGGCCTGACCGAACGCGCGGCTCACGGCGCTCCGACCGCTCGATACCCTGGACCCATGCCGCAGACCGACGTGCCCGACACCGGTGACGAACCCCGCTACCGTGAGCGGCCCGTGTCGTTCGCGCGTCGCAGCGGGCGGATGAGTGACGGACAAGAGCGAGCCTGGAACCAGCTCGGCGACTTCTACAACATCCCCGTCGAACGCGATCAGGCCGTTCTGAGCGTCCGGCCGGGCTCGGAGGTGGACCCCGCCGCGCTGTTCGGCCGCAGCGCGCCGCTCGTCGTGGAGATCGGCTCCGGGCAGGGACATGCCATCGTCGCGGCGGCGCAAGCCGCGCCGGAGACGGACTTTCTCGCCGTCGAGGTCTTCCGCGCCGGGCTCGCCCGAACCATGCTCGACGCCGATCGGGCGGGCGTGCGCAACCTGCGGCTCGTCGAGGCCAACGCCCCGGAGGTGCTCGAACACCTGCTGCCCGCCGCATCGGTCGACGAGCTCTGGATCTTCTTCTCCGACCCCTGGCACAAGACGCGTCACACGAAGCGGCGCCTCATCTCGCCCGATTTCACGCCGTTGGCGGCGCGAGTGATCAAACCCGGCGGCGTGCTGCGTCTGGCGACCGACTGGGAGGACTACGCGCGTCAGATGCGCGAGGTGATGGGGGATGCCGCGGGCTTCGTGCCCGATTTCGAGGGTGATTGGGCGCCGCGGTTCGAGGGTCGGGTGATGACGGCCTTCGAACGCAAGGGCATCGCCAAGGGACGCGACATCCGCGACCTCGCCTACCGCCGCACCGACGCGGCCTGACGGAAGGGCGGACGCCGTGAAGACGCATCCGGGCCTCGCCGCCCGACCCATCGTCTCGGCGAGCACCGTGCCCGCTCTGCTGGTGTGCCTCGCCGCGCCGGCGTTCTTCGTGCTGCTGCAGCCCTGGCTCGGCTGGACGCTGCTCGCGCTCGGCCTCATCGCTGCCCTCGGCGTCGATCGATGGCGGGTGGGCGAGGACACGCGGCCCTCGCTGGCGCGCGATCTGTCGCTCATCGCACTCGGTCTCGTCGTCGTGAGCCTGATCGATCTGAAGGCCGAGCTCGACAACCTCGCGATGCTGCGTTTCGCCCTCGCGCTGGGCGGTGCGGTGCTGCTGCCGTACCTCGTGTCTCGCTTCGTCTACCGCGATCACGCCATCCGCTTCCCCTGGCGCGGCGGGGGCCGCTGGACAACGTTCCAGTGGGTCTGGCTCGCCGCCGTGCTCGTGCTCGGGTGGCTCATCCTGCCCTTCTACTTCATCACCTCGGGCGTCTACACGAACTGGCCGGTCGTCGACACCCCCGACCTCATCGCACGCCTCTTCGTCGGCGTGGGGGCCGTGGGCATCTGGGACGAGCTGTTCTTCATCTGCACCTGCTTTGCGCTGTTGCGGCGGCACTTCGCAGACGTGTCGGCCAACGTCCTGCAGACGATCGTGTTCGTGTCCTTCCTCTGGGAGCTCGGGTACCGTGCCTGGGGTCCGGTGCTGACGATCCCCTTCGCGCTCCTGCAGGGCTACATCTTTCTGCGCACGCGGTCACTCACCTACGTCGTGACGGTGCATCTGCTCTTCGACGCTGTCGTCTTCGGCGTCCTCGTCCACGCGCACAATCCGGGGCTTCTGGACGCCCTGTTCCTCGTCCCCGCGCCATGACCTGCGACTACGCTGGAAGACGGGGCCCCGACCGGGCCCGCGGACGAGGGAGCAGTACCCGCATCGGACAAGACTGACTCGGACAGGTCTGTCATGGCATGGGTGATCCTGATCGCATCCGGCGTCCTCGAGGCGGTGTGGGCCGCCGCGCTCGCGGCATCCGAGGGGTTCCGGCGGAAACGACCAGCTGTGCTGTTCGCCCTCGCGCTCGCCGGGAGCATGGCGGGTCTCGCGTTCGCGATGACAGAGCTGCCGACCGGCACCGCCTACGCCGTGTGGGTGGGCGTCGGCGCGACGCTCACGGTCGCGTGGGCCATGATCACGCGACGCGAGCGCGCCTCCGTCGCGCGCATCCTCCTGCTCGCGCTGCTGGTGGCCTGCGTCATCGGCCTCAAGGCGGTGAGCTGACGTGGCGCGGGCCTGGATCATCCTGCTCGCGAGCGCCGTCTGCGAGGCTGTCTGGGCCACGGCCCTGGGCGAATCGGACGGGCTGCGCCAACCCGCGCCGAGTGTCGTGTTCGCCGTCGGTCTGCTGCTCAGCATGCTCGGGCTCGGACGCGCTATGAAGCGAATCCCGATCGGTACGGCCTATGCGGTGTGGGTCGGGGTGGGTGCGGCGCTGACGGTGACCTGGTCGATCGCGACGGGCGCTGAGTCGTTCGCGCCGGGCAAGGTGGTCTTCATCGCGGGCATCGTCGTCGCTGTCATGGGCCTCAAGCTCGTTCCGGCCACGCCCACGACTGCGGCGCGGGTGTCACAGGCGAGCGAGGAGCGCGGGACCGAAGACGAGAGCGGCGGCGATCGGCACCACGAGCGCGGCTAGGGCGATGATGCCAAGGATGGCGATGTTGCCCAGGATCGAGCCGACCAGGGCGCGACCGCGCCCGGCGGCGAGGTGGATGCGGTCGAGGGGAGAAAGAGGAGCGGCGGTCACGATTCGACGCTACGAAGCGGTGGCCCTGCGACGCGTCGGTCGATCGGCTGAGAAGCATCCCCCTGCGGGATGATCCGTGCCTCCCGCGTGTCAATACCCTCGGTCCGCGCCGGCTCGGTGCGTAGCGTCGCGGTCACGCAACGACGAGAGGACGAACACATGAGCGACGGAGAGCGTCCCGACATCCCCGGCGACGACATCGAGACCGGCACCGCTACCGGCGGGGCATCGGCTTTTCCGGGTGCCCCGAGTGCGGCGCCCGATGAGCCAGCGCCGGAGGGCGACGGCGGGGAGGTCGACATGACCACCGATGGCGACGGTCAGCCGCTCGACAACCCCTCGGGCGGTTGAGGGGTCGCGCGACTGTCGCGCATCCAGTCGGCTGTCAAGACGGCGACCGACGGCTGGTCCCGGTGCGAGCCTGGACCCACGGATGACGACCACGCCAGATCGAAGGAGAAACGATGAGTGACAACGAAGACCCCCGCGCGATCCTGGCGGAGCTGCTGCCCGAGTTCCGGTTCGCCATGGTGACGACGGTCGACGAATCGGGGAAGCTCACGGCGCGCCCGCTGACGGTGCAGGAGGCCGAGTTCGACGGGGACCTCTGGTTCGTCGTCGACCGCGGATCGTCCGTCGCGACGCACGTGGCCTCGCGGCCCGCCGTCGGCGTCGCCCTCAGCAAGGACGACGCGTGGGTCTCGCTCGCCGGTGAGGCGACCATCGTCGACGACCGCGCTCGCCTCGAACACTACTGGTCGAGCACTCTCGAGGCCTGGTTCCCCGACGGCCCGGACGACCCCCGCATCACGCTGCTGCGGGTCGACGCGATCTCGGGGGAGTACTGGAGCAGTGCCGGCGGACGCATCGCGACCGCCATCGGCCTGATCAAGTCGAAGATCACCGGTGAGACCTACGAGGGCCGCAACGAGAAGCTGGACCTCTGAGTCTTCGGGTCTCTACGCCACGATGGGCCGTCGCCGCTGCTGCGGGACGGCCCATCGTCGTGCGTAGCAGCCCTACTTCGCGAGGAAGGCGAGCAGAGCGTCGTTGAACTCGCGGGCGTGGCTCACGTTGAGGCCATGAGGTGCGTCTTCGATGAGCGCCAGCTCGCTGCCCGGAAGCTGCTCGTGGGTCCGCTTGCCCGAGCCTTCGAAGGGCACGGTGCCGTCGCCGTCACCGTGGATGATCAGCGCGGGGACGGTCACCGCGGCCAGATCGCGGCGGAAGTCGGTCGTCGCCCACGCCTCCATCGACTTCAGCGCCGCGTGGTGGTCGGCCTGGCGTGCGAGCGCGAGGGCCTCCTGGCGCTGCTCCTCCGTCACCTTGAGCTCGCCGTCAACGGAGAAGAAGCCGGTCGTGAAGCTGTCGTAGAAGGTCGCTTCATCCGCGCGGAGGCCGTTCTCCATCTCGTCGGCGGCCTCCTGCGTCAGCGGACCCTCGGGGTTGTCGGTCGTCTGCGCGAGGTACGGCGGCACCGCGGCGGCGAACACGACGCTCCGCAACCGATCCTGACCGTGGTTCGCAATGTAGCGGGCGACCTCGCCGCCTCCCATCGAGAAGCCGACCAGGGTCACGTCGCGCAGGTCGAGGGTGTCGAGGACGGATGCCAGGTCCTGAGCGAACGTGTTGTAGTCGTAGCCCGAGCGAGGCTTGTCGCTGCGTCCGAAGCCGCGGCGGTCGTAGGCGACGACGCGGTACCCGGCGGCGGTGAGCGCGGGAATCTGCTCGGACCACGACTCCGCCGACAGCGGCCAGCCGTGGATCAGCACGACCGGGCGACCCGATCCGCCGGTGTCGTCGACATGCAGCTCGATGTCGTTGAAGAGGCCCTTGTGTGCAGTGATCTCAGTCATGACGACATCGTCATCGCATCCGAAGCGTTTTTCGAGCAGTTGACGGTTCACGGAGCCGAGGCTAGGCGCCGGCGGGGCGGATCGCGGGGCTCGAGACCCCCTGCTCGATCAGCGCAACATCGCCGGTCTGGGAAACCTCTGGGTGATCGAGCTGGCCTGCCAGCCGCGCCGACGCTGAAGGATCAGCCGGTCGACGCTGCTCCGCGCTGGCGCTGGAGGCTGGGGGCCGGCTCGACGGAGTCGACCGCGTCCTGCATGCGCGAGAGGAAGTCGATCACGGCCGCGGTCGCCTCGGGCGTGGTCTCGTCGGCCACCTGATGCATGCGGTCGTGCATGGCCGACAGCGTGGAGCGCACCTCGTCGTCGGCGCGTTCCGTCGGTTCCAGATAGACGCTGCGGCGATCGCTCGGATGCGGCACGCGACGGAGGTATCCCGCTGATTCCAGGCGGTCGAGCAGGCTCGTGGTGCTGGCCGACGATATGCCGAGGTACTTGGCGACATCTCCCGGCTTCACGGGAACGTTGCGCGACTGCGCACGCAGGAGCTGCCGGATGACCAGCAGCTCGTTCTCGCCCATCGACATCGACTCACGCGTGCGGCGTCGCATCGCCGCCTCGGCTGCCTGGTACAGGCGCAGCGCTTCGAGCGCGCTGGTCGCGCGCTGACGGTCGTCGTCGTAGAAGAAGCCGCTCATCTGCACACCTCCGCGGTCATGGTTGGTGAGTTTTAACTTACCAGATATCTAACTTGACGAGATACTTGCCCGCCTAGTAGCGTTCCGAACAAGTCATCCAGCATCTGTGAGGAGCAACAATGGGCCAGCTGTTCTACGGCAACGCGACCGAGTCGATCGAGATCCCGGACCGCCTGCTCGCGCACCTCAAGGTGCTGACCGCGACGAAGCTCCGTCGCTCCGAGAGCTTCACGCTGACCTGGCGTCACGGCGCCGACATCGCCGCGGGACGTCAGACCATCTGGCTGCAGCCCGCGATCCCGCTCCGCTTCGTCTTCAGCGGGGCGGAGATGGAGAAGCTCGACTCCGCGCTCCTGACCGAGATGGCACGCGCGGCGACCTCTTCGACCGGCCTCGTCGTCGACTTCGCCGACTTCGACATCGCTCGTGCGCTTCCGGTCGCGCCCGTTCAGCCGACAGGCGGCGACGCCGCACCCGTTCCGGGCGAACTGGCGACCGCAGCATGAGCCTTCTCGAGCACGCCCCTGCAGCGACCCGCATCCTGAGTGCCCGGACCATCACCTGGTCGACGGTCGCACCCGGCTTCTACGTCGCCTCGACCGACGGCGAGTTCGTCGGTTCGGTCGACACCTCTCCCGACGGGCACTACATCGCTCTCGACGGTCAGGCCACTCCGATCGGACGCTACACGACGCTCAGGGAGGCGCAGCGCTCACTCCTGACGACGGAGGCGCCGGGCAATCGCGCGCGGAAGTCCCGCGCGCGTCGCAACCTGCGCACGGCTGCCACCGCATCCGGCGCGTTGGCCGGCGCGCTCGCTCTGACAGCGGGAGCGCTCGCCCCGTTCATCTGAGACCGGACGGCAGAAGCCGTCGACGAAGAGAAGGAGGACGACATGAGCGACGACACCCGTCGTGAGACCGATGAGAACGCCTACGAGGGTCCCGATGTCGAAGTCTCGACGACCGACACCGATAGCGAGGGCACGCGGGAGCCGGACGGGCTCGGCAAGGACGGCACCATCCCGAGCAACCCGGACGGTGTCGCCGCCGGGCACACCGGGACCGCGTCGACCTTCGAGCCGGAAGAGGACGAGAAGTCTTCCTGACGTGTGCGAAAGGCCCGGAGACAGGTACTCCGGGCCTTTCGCGCGTCACAGCGTCATAGGCCGTCAGCAGGCTCCGTAGCCGTGGACCACTGATCGAAGTCATCGGCGTCCGGGGCGATTCGACCCCAGCTCGCATCGACGGTCATGTCGGCGTTCAGCAGGCACGCGTATTCGAGCGGTGCATCGACCGTGGGATCGACGACGGGGACGACGACGTACCAGAGGCCGTCCGGGCGGAGCGCGGACCGCGCATTCCCGCTCTCGATCGTGGAACGATCGAGTTGCTCGGACGCTGGTGCGTTGCCGTCCCTGACCGCGACGAGGCATGCGTCGAGCAGATCGGATGTCGATACGGACGGTGTCGGCTCCGATGAGGCCGGCGGCGTCGTCGGAGCCGGTGTCGCGGACGGTTCCGGCGTGGTCGTCGGTGACGGGGTCTCGCTCGCGATCGGCGAGGGTGTCGATCCTGCCGCACCTCCGATGCCCGGGGTGGCGCAGCCCGCGGCGAGGAGCGAGAACGCGAGGACGGCGGGCACAGCGATGCGACGCCGAAGGTCGATGCCGGTCATGGGTTCTCCTCGGTCTCAGTTCTCGACGCTCGCAGGAACGCGGAAGCTGTCTCCCTCGTACTGCCAGACGTCGGGCCAGCGTGCGATCACACCGTCACGTTCCTCGGCGCTCGCGGTGTAGAAGTGATGCCGCGCGGACGGACTCCAGAACCGTGCGACGGTCACGGTATCGGGTACGGACGAACCGGCTGGATACACGAAGAAGGCCGTTCCTTCATACGACCAGATATCCGGCCAACGAGCCATGACCGCATCGCGCTCACCGGCATCCGTCGTATAGAAGTGGCCGTTGTACTGGGCGCTCCAGAAACGGAAGAGCGGTACGGTGCCGGCGACCTGACTCGTGAACGCCCGGTAGGCGGTTCCTTCGTACGACCAGATGTCGGGCCAGCGCGCTGCGATGCCGTCGCGCTCGGCCGAGCTCGCCGTGTAGAAGTGTCCCTGGTAGCGGGCGCTCCAGAAGCGGTAGACGGGAGTCGCCGCTGTGGGCGAGGTGACCGGAAGCGGCGCTCCCTCGATGAGCCACGCGGGGTTCCAGACCGTACCGGTGCGGTGGGGGCCCGAGAAGATCGCCAGGTGGAGGTGAGCGTTGGCCTCCGTGCGCGGTCGCACGTCGCCCGTGTTGCCGGTTCGCCCGAGCGGAGTCCATCGAAAGACCCGCTGACCCACGCTCACCATGGGGCTGCCGCGTTCCATGTGCAGGTACTCCGAACGCACACCTGCAGCATGTTGGACGACCACGAACACGCCGCGGCTCACGTCGCCGTCGTCACCGACAGCGGTCACGGTGCCGTCGGCGACAGCGAGGATCGTGGTTCCGATGCGGGGGGTCACGTAGTAGTCGGCGCCGATGTGACCGCTGTACGTCTGCCCGGGGTAGCCGTCGACGCCCGATCCGCGCGTCGCGCGGCTGGCGAAGGGATACCCCCAGACGATCGGAAGCGCGGCATGCTCGGCAGGCGTCTTCACGGTGTAGGTCAAGGCTCGGGCGGGCGCCGCAGAGGCAAGCACGAGCGAGCCCGCAGCGACGGATCCGAGCAGCACCGTGCGGCGGCTGAGCGCTCGCGGGGTCTCGTTCTCGTCCGTCGACACGTGAAGAACCTAACAGGATGTCGGGATCCTGCCGAGGGTCGTTCTCTCGCGGCTTTCGGTGGCCGGGACGTTTCGCGGCGCGAAAGACCACGCCGATAGGGTCGGATGGTGCTCCGCTTGGTCTTCTTCGCAGCTGTCGGCGCGCTCCTCGGGGGCGCGGTGGTCGAGTACGTGGGACCGCCGGATGCCGGCTGGGCGATCATGAGTATCGCGCTCCCGGTCGCGATCATCAGCGGGACGTTCATCCTCATCGGCCGGTCGATGGCCGGGGGAGTTGCAGTGTCGAAGGACGACCTCCGTCGTGCCCTCGACTCTCGCCGGCTCGGCCTCGCGCGCGTCGATGCGATCCGGCAGACCGGAACCCAGATCAACGATCAGCCGTTGTGCGAGATCGACCTGACCGTGCGCCCGATTCAGGGGGAGGCGTATGCGACCACCCTGCGCACCGTCGTCGCCCTGACGGAGCTTCCCGCGTTCCAGCCAGGAATCCAGCGTCAGGTCGCCATCCTCCTCGATGGCGGGCCCGAGGTCGCATTCGTCGATGGCGAGCTCTCACCGGCTGAGGTCGGCAACCTCGCGGTCCCCGATCGTTCGTCGGTTCGGTTCGTTCCCATCGCGAGCCACACCCGGATCACCGGCGGGCGCCGCAAGGGGCCCCTGATCGGCGTGGGGCGACGCGGCCGGCCGCTGCGCCTTTTCGTGTTCGCGGCTGTCGCCGCCGCGGTGGCCGTCGCTGTCGTCGCGCCCTACCGCGAGGCCGTCGCGCAGACCGTCGAGGCGGTGCTCGACGGCAGAGCGCACGTCGACCTGCGCCAGCCCGGACCGCTCGCGCAGGCCCAGGCCGCTCTCGAACGCGAGATCGGCCACGATCGCGTGAGCTCGATCTACGTCACCCCGGATTTCGTCATCGTCGAGGCACCCGTGACCCCGGACACCACGCATACCGACAGGTGGATGTACCGCGGCGGTCAGGTCGAGCATTCCGGCGCGGCGTCGATCCAGCCGAAGTCGGCCGCCGAGGCCTTCTCGTGGGAGGACGTCGATCTTGCAGGCATCCTTCCGGCCATGGAGGATGCCGCCGCACAGAGCGGGCTCCCGGTCGGCGAGGCGGGGGCGACGGTCGGGCGAACGTGGGGCGGCGCCGAAGCGGTGTCATCCGGCGAGAAGTCGGGACTTGTCGAGATCAACTTCTCACTCGAGAACGACTACGAGAGCGCGTCCTTCCGGATGTCGGCTGACGGCAGCGGGCTCAGCCGCGACTGACCTGCGGCCCGCGCTCCTCACGGGTGGGCTGAGCCGTCCGCCCCGAGCCGAGTCAGCGCGGAACGAAGGCTGCTCTCGACGAGCGCGTCGTCGGGTAGGGCGTGAGGCGGTAGGAACATCCGTGTGATGAGAGGCCCCATCAGCAGGTCGTAGACCTGCTCGGCATCCACGTCGGGCGGCTCGATCTCTCGTCGCGCGACGGCGGCGTGTATGACGCGCTTGAGGCGCGCGCGGCGCGGCTGGATGAACTCCGCGTCGAGCAGCGCCGAGAGGTCTTCGTCCGTCCTCGAGACCCCCACGAGGTCGACCAGGCTGTTACGGGCGACCGGGTCTGAAAGCACTGCGATGCCCTCCTCCTGCACCGCGCGCAGGTCGCCGGAGAGAGAGCCGGTATCGGGTACCTGCCCGGGCCCGAATCGGCGAGCCAGCACGATGACGGCGAGGTGGGCTGCGCTGCGGAACCGCCGGTAGAAGGTGGGGCGCGTCGACCCGGCCCGACTCACGAGGCCGTCGACAGTGAGAGCGGAGAAGCCTTCCTCGGCGAGGACCCGCTCGCCTTCCCGGAGAAGATCCTCGGTGATGTCCTCGACACGTGGACGACCGACCCTTTTCCCGGACATGCCGTCACTGTAGCTGCGGCGTCTTCGCGTACGCCCAGGGTCCTTCGTGGTGCGGATCGTCGACGCGGGTTCCGGTACCTCTCCTACCGAGCCCCGGCCTCGGCCCGGGGTCGCCGACGGCCCGCTATCCTGTGAGTGCCCACCCGTGCCCTATCGAGAAAGAACACCCGTGAGCAATCGCCATTCCTCCACCGACCAGGAGGGTCGATCTTCGTACCCCCTCGCTGAGAGAGGGGGTGAATCCGAATGATCGAAGCAGTCCTGACGCTGCTGTTGGGAATCCTGCTGACACTGGCGATCATCGCCGCCTGCGGCTTCTTCGTCGCGCAGGAGTTCGCGTACATGTCCGTGGACCGCTCCCGCATGACCGCTCGCGCCGAGAAGGGCGATGCGCAGGCCGCGCGCGTGCTCGCGATCACCAAGCGCACGTCGTTCATGCTCTCGGGTGCGCAGCTCGGCATCACCGTCACCGGTCTGCTGATCGGTTACGTCGCCGAGCCCCTCATCGGCGAGTCGATCGGGACGCTGCTGGGCGGCGTCGGCATCGACCCCGCCGTCTCGGTGCTCATCGGAACCGTGGGCGCGCTGCTGCTGGCCACCATCGTGACGATGATCTTCGGTGAGCTGTATCCGAAGAACCTCGCCATCGCGAGCCCCGAGCCGCTCGCTCGCGCGCTCGCCGTGCCCACCCGCATCTACCTGATGCTCTTCGGCTGGCTCATCACGGTCTTCGACGTCGCCGCGAACGCCCTGCTGCGGCTGCTGCGCATCGAGCCGCTCGAGGATGTCGACGAGAGCGCGACCGCGCGCGACCTCGAGGCGATCATCGAGGAGTCCCGCGCGAGCGGCGACCTGCCCGACGATCTGTCGATCATCATCGACCGCATCCTCGACTTCCCGCAGCGCGACGTCGAGCACGCGATGGTCCCGCGCTCGCGCGTCGACTCGATCTCGCCAGATACGACGGTAGGCGAGGTGCGAGCGCTCATGGCGACCGGGCACACCCGGTATCCGGTCATCGGTGGCGAGGACGAGCCCGTCGGTGTCGTCGAGCTGATCGACCTGCTGCGGGGCAGCTACGCCGACGACGTGCCCGTCTCGACGATGATGCGCGAGGCCGTCGTGCTGCCGACGACGATGCAGCTCCCGGTGGCCCTCGACCGCATGCGGCAGACGCGCAACGAGCTCGCCTGCGTCGTCGACGAGTACGGCAACTTCGACGGCATCCTCACGATCGAGGATCTGACCGAAGAGGTCATCGGCGAGATCTCCGATGAGCACGACCTCGAGGTCCACGAGATCGTGAACGTCGGCGACGACCACTGGCGTCTGCCCGGCGACATCCACCTCGACGAGGTCGAGCGTCTCATCGGCTTCGATCTGCCCCGCGACGACGCCGAGACCATCGCCGGACTCATCATCAGCGAGCACGGCGACCTGCTGCCCGAGGGCGCGGTCGTACGCATCGATCTGCCCGATCGGGCGTCCGAGACCGTTCAGGGGCTGCGGATGCAGCGCTGGCTGGATGTCGAGGTCGTCGAGGTCGCCCGGCTCGTTCCGTCCGAGCTCGTCGTGCGTCTGCACGAGGTGGATCTGGATGCCGCTGAGGCGGGCCCGGCGGGCGGCGGCGATGCCGTCGTCGCGGCCGGCGCGACCGAGGAGGTCACCCGATGAGCTGGTGGGTCGTCACGATCATCACGATCGCGCTCATCCTTGCGAGCGCGTTCTTCGTCATCGTCGAGTTCGCGCTGCTCGCGGCTCGGCGTCACCGTCTGGAAGAAGAGGCCGACCGCAGCGCATCGGCGCGGGCGGCGCTCCGCGGCGTCAACGAGCTGACCGTCATGCTCGCGTTCGCGCAGCTCGGCATCACCGCATGCACGTTCCTGCTCGGTGCCATCACAAAGCCGGCGATCGACTACGCGCTCGCGCCGGTGTTCGAGCAGTGGGGTCTTCCCTACGTTCTCGCCGACATCATCGCGTTCATGCTGGCGCTCATCGTGGTGACGTTCCTGCACCTCGTGATCGGCGAGATGGCGCCCAAGTCGTGGGCGATCGCCCACCCCGAGGTCGCAGCGAAGGCGACGGGCATCACCGCCCGTGCGCTGACCTGGCCGCTGCGTCCGTTCCTCCTGTGGATCAACCACATCGCGAACCGGCTCGTGAAGGCCTCGGGCGTCGAGCCCGTCGAGAAGGCCGCCGCGGGTGGGCAGGACGCCGATACGATTCGCGAGATCGTCGCGCATTCGCGTGCTGCGGGGACGCTCGAGGAGCAGTACTCCGAGCCGATCGCGCGTGCCATCGCGCTCGGATCGCTGACGGTGGGCGACATCGTCCGCACCGACCGGGTGCCCACCGCGGTGCCGGCGACGGCCACCGCCGCCGACGTGCAGGCGGTCGCGGCATCCTCCGCGCACCTGCGCATCCTCGTGGGGGAGGGCGCATCGAGCCGCGTCGCGCACGTTCGTGACACGCTCGCCGTCGCGCCGGAGGCTCCGGCGCTCGAGATCGCCCGCGAGGCGCTGGTGCTCGCGCCCGAGGCGTCGGCCTACGACGCCCTCGCGCGCATGCGCCGCGGACACGTGCAGCTCGCGACGGTCGTCGATGGGGAGCGCTTGCTCGGGGTCGTCACGCTGGACGACCTGCTGCGCGAGGTGCTGCCCGGCGCTGCTGAGGCCGAGCTGGTGGCGCCGGCGAGCTGACTCGGAGCTCGAGCTCGCTCAGCTGACAGTTCCCGCCGCTTCCCACCTGCTGTGGCGGCGGGAACTGCCAGGTGGACGCCCGCCGTCGCAGACTACCCCTAAGCTACTGTTGGTAACGTAGCGGGGGGTGTGATGAGCGAGGGCGCACGGCGACAGCGGATGCCGCGCCACGAACGGCGCGCGCAGCTGCTGGCGATCGCTCGCGAGCTGATCCGCGAGCGGGGGACCGATGAGTTCACGCTGGGTCGGCTCGCCGAGCGCGCTGGGGTGACCAAGCCCGTCGTGTACGGCCACTTCGGCGATCGCGCGGGCGCCCTGGCCGAGCTCTACCGAGAGTTCGAGGAGCAGCAGCGCGCGGCTCTCATTGCGGCGCTCGCCGACGCGTCGCTCACGCTCGCTGGCGTGTGCCGCGCCGTCGCGGGAGCCTACATCGACTGCTCGCTCGCCGAAGGGCGCGAGTTCGCGGACGTCGTCTCGGCGCTCGATGGATCCGCGACCCTCGTCGAGGTGCGTCGCGAGGCGGAGGGTGCCTACCTCGCGCTGTGCGACGACGCGCTCGCTTCGTGCGGCGTTCGTCTCGATGACGCCGGCGCGCAGGCCCTCATCGGTGCCGGCGATGCCCTCACGCGAGCGGCGCTCGACGAACGCGTGAGCCCCGCGGCGGCGCGCTCCACCCTCACGCGCGTCCTGCACGCCCTCGTGACACCAGCCACCGAACCGGAGGAATGATGACCATCTCGCACGAGCCCACGCCGGGCGCCGCTCACTGGGTGCTCGCCCATCCGCGATCGACCTCGTTCAACGCCCGGCTCTTCCGTGACGGGGTCGCCGAGCTGTCGCGAACGCGCAGTGTCGCGACATCCGACCTGTACGCCCAGGGGTTCGAGCCGGTGTTCCCCGACAGCGAGCTCGACGTGACGATCGGGCGCGCGTCGGGTCCTGCCGGAGGCGAGTACGGCCGCGTCCCCTTCCCGGACGATGTGCTCGAGGAACAGCGCAAGCTCGCCGCTGCGGAGCTTCTCGTGCTGCAGTTCCCGCTGTGGTGGTACGGGCCGCCCGCGATCCTCAAGGGGTGGATCGACCGCGTGCTCACCAACGGCTTCGCCTATGGCGACATGGACCCGGAGCTCGGCGTCCCGCGGCGCTACGGCGACGGCGGGCTGGCCGGCCGGCGTGCGCTCGTCGTCGTGACAGTGGGAGAGGACGAGCGCTCGATTGGCGAGCGCGGAATCAGCGGCGACCTCGACTCGCTCCTGTTCCCGCTGACGCACGGCGCGCTCTGGTACGTCGGGATCGAAACCCTCGACCTTCACGTCGTCTACGACGCCGACGGGCTGGATGCCGCAGGCGTCGACCGCGAGGCCGAGCGCCTGCGTGCCCGCATCGCCGGGCTCAACAGCGAGACGCCGCGCCGATACCGGGCGCTCCGCGACGGTGATTACCGCGGCACCCGGTCGCTCCGCAGCGACATCCATCCTGGCCGGACCGATTTCGGCATCCATCTCGCCGACTGACCGCGATCGCAGGCACATGCGGGCGGTGCGGCAGGTGGGTGACAGCAAGGTCAGAAGTGCATTCCGGGGTCGACATCGGCAGGCAGGCGGAAGCACTGCGAGCGGGAGGCGATGAGGAAGTTGGCTTGCCCGCTGATCTCGAAACCTGTCGGGGTCGTGCTTGCGCTGTAGAACTCACCGTTCTGGTTCAGTATCTCGATTGCGAGCCATTCCGTTG
Organism: Microbacterium sp. Yaish 1; assembly: GCF_002245215.1. GTDB lineage: Bacteria > Actinomycetota > Actinomycetes > Actinomycetales > Microbacteriaceae > Microbacterium. The sequence goes on along the minus strand of NZ_NPMR01000001.1, from coordinate 418,968 downwards.
CTGCCGATGTTCCGACGACGTAACCGTCCTCAGCTATCGCGCCGAGGTCCCCGGCAATCCGCTTGGTGAGTGCGTCGCCGGCTGCGGCGTCGAACTCGCCGACAAGATGCACACGGGTCACCCCGGTCCAGGCGTAGAGGCGTTCAGTCGTGTCGCAGACGGCCAGCACACCGAACTCGTTTTGCTCGACCCGGTCCACCAGCTCTGTCGGGACACCGTCGGCGATCCGCAGCTCCATCGCCTGCGTCCTCGCCTTCACATCCTCCACCGTCAACGACTCATCCACCGGCTGCTCCTTGCTGGACTGACACCCGCTCAGCGCGACGGCCAGGACAACGAGGACCGTCAGCCCGACCCAACGGACCATCCGCTTGGTCACTGCACCAGCCTTCCACGAGGTTCCGCGTACGACGTCAGTATTCGTCGACTCCGGACATGCCTTCCGGCAATTGCATCCACACTCACATTCACCCCTGTAGCGATGTGCGTCAGGGACACCGTGGTGAAGGGAACGCTACCGACGGGATCTTTCTCGCGCCAGTCCTCCCCGAGGGCGGCCGGCAATCCGGTGACGAAAGAGTCCGCGTCCGACCCTTCGGGCATCGTCGCCTCGCCGCGGCCGGTGTAGAAGGCGGTTCCCTTTGGCCCGTCCTGAAGTGGGAGGATATCGCCGCCGCAACTGTACGGCTGTTGTTCGTCACCAGGCGCGTACTGAGCGCCATCAGGGAGCAGGTCGACTGTTTGACGAATGGCTTGCTCGGTCTGTACGCGCACCTCATCGTAGCTTGGACTGTCGTTCACAGCGCACCCTCCTAACAGCGCGACTAATGCAACGGCCCCGATGGCCGCTACGGTCTTCGTCGCTCGCTTCACTGTCCGCCCCCGATGCCGGCCAGCTGCTGGCGGACATGATCGAGGACAGGCCCGTTTAGGGACACATTCGCGCTGAAAACGTAATTATGGTGGGTCACGCTGTCGGAGATGAGATTCGCGGTCGCGAAGGACGCGGTGATGCCGGTGTAGATCGTCGCGTAGGGCAGTATGCGTCGGCGTCGGCGCTTGCGAGCTGCCGTGCTCAGTCTTGGGTTTGTTCCTTCCAGAGTTCGTCGACATTCCCGGGGACGCACAACGACGAGCCGGCGATGTAATAGTCGCCGGGGGCTGCCGTGGCAAACCTCAATCCTGCGACTGGTCCGCCTGTCGCGAACACGGCCGGGTCGCCTTCGGGGTTAATCACAGTCCTGACCGTCATGCCCAACGAGGTCCAGTAGTCTGCGATCCTTGTCGCGTCAGCGTGTCGATCACGCTCGGGCTCTGGTTGAGGCGCGCCGTACCCGTAGCTGTACTTCGCGCTCGTGCCGTCGGCGCCGCAGCTTTGGACGCCCGCGGCGTGGTCGCGATTCCACCCGGACACGCCGAGTAAGGCCGCACTATCCTCAATCGTAGAGATCAATGTGTCCCGTGCTTCGTGGGGAGTCATCATTTCCTTCTGGTTCGTTCCGCAACCGGTCACTCCCACGCTGGTCATCATTACGGTTCCAGCGAGAAGCGCTCGCGTGTACCGTCGGCTACGGCGCAAAATTGCTCGCGGATATGAGGGCCTGCTGGAGTGGCGTCTGTTCCGGGGGAGCATAGCTGGTGATCTTTCCTTCTTGATCTGTTGTCGCGTGAGCCACGTTCATGAGTGATTCGGTTTGCGGGTCAAGATAGCCGGTGCCGAGGGGTGTGCTGACGCTGTGATCGGTGACGGGGGCCATTCCGTTCGTCCCGGCGACACTGAAACCGTGTGCTCCGAAGCTGGGAGAGATGGGGTTGACCGGGTGTTCCCATGACAGCCTTCCCGCCCACGCCCACTGATCGCCGTCGGCGGGATCGACACTCATGACGTCTTGAGCCTGCCCGGCGAACACATGGTCAGCTTGAAGGTGTGCTGCGAGTGGTCGTCGTCAGCCGCGGGTTTGTTCTTTGCGTAGTTCGCTGACGTTGCCGGGAACACAGAGTGATGTTCCGGAGATGTAGTAGTCGCCGGGGGCGGGGGAGAAGCTCAGTGCGGCGATCGCGCCACCGTTTGCGAAGACGGCTGGCGTGCCGTTGGTCTCCACGGTGCGGACGGTCATGCCTAATGAGGTCCAGTAGTCGGCGATCTTCTTGACGTCGGCGTGGCGGTCTCGAGGAGGGTCTGGTTGGGGTGCGCCGTACCCGTAGCCGTACTTCGCACTCGTGCCGTCGGGACCGCAACTTTGGACGCCTGCGGCGTGGTCGCGGTTCCACCCGGACACGTCCAGCAGGGCAGCGCTCTCCTCGATCGTGGAGATGAGGGTGTCGCGTGCTTCGTGCGGGGTCATTGACGCTTCCTTGCTCGAGGTGCAGCTCGAAGATACGAGCGCTACCGCTGCGAGACCCGCCGCGACGGCCACTCGCATCGATCGTCGTTTAGCGTTGATGCGCGATCCCGGAGATGAGCGCTTGCTCGAACGGTGTTCGGTCTCGCGGAACATGGGCGCCGCTCTCTCCTTGACCCGTCGTTGCGTGTGACATGTTGACTGAACGATCTGTCTCACGCGTTCGCCTGCCGACTCCTTACCCACGTGCCCTCGGATCCGCCGAAACTGTCGCCGGGCGATCCGGCTTTTTCCCCTCAGCTCTGGTGGCTTCAGTGAACCGCGCCAACGCTGCTGGCGATGGCAACATCAGAAGCTCTGTCCCGGGTAGATGCCCTCTGGCAGGCGGAAGCACTCCGAGCGGGACATGATGAAGAACTCCGCCTGCCCGCTGGCTCTCACGCCCGTCGGGGTCACGCTGGCTCTGTAGAACTCACCGTTTTGATTCAGTATCTCGATCGCGAGCCGCGATGTTGCTGCGGAAGTGCCGACGACGTAACCGTCCTCAGCTATCGCGCCGAGGTCCCCAGCGATCCGCTTGGTGAGTGCGTCGCCGGCGGCGGCATCGAACTCGCCGACAAGATGTACACGGGTCACCCCGGTCCAGGCGTAAAGGCGCTGACTCGTGTCGCAGACGGCCAGCACACCGAACTCGTTCTGCTCGACCCGGTCCACCAGCTCTGTCGGGACACCGTCGGCGATCCGCAGCTCCATCGCCTGCGTCCTCGCCTTCACATCCTCCACCGTCAACGACTCATCCACCGGCTGCTCCTTGCTGGACTGACACCCACTCACCGCGACGGCCATGACAACGAGGACCGTCAGCCCGACCCAACGGACCCTCCACTTGGTCGCTGCAACGTCCGGTGACGGCAAGGTCAGAAGCTCTGTCCCGGGTAGATGCCCTCTGGCAGGCGGAAGCACTCCGAGCGGGAGGCGATGAGGAAGTTGGGTTGCCCGCTGATCTCGAAACCTGTCGGGGTCGTGCTGGCTCTGTAGAACTCACCGTTTTGGTTCAGTATCTCGATCGCGAGCCGGGAAGTTGCTGCGGAAGTGCCGACGACGTAACCGTCCTCAGCTATCGCGCCGAGGTCCCTAACGATTCTCTTGGTGAGTGCGTCGCCGGCTGCGGCATCGAACTCGCCGACAAGATGTACACGGGTCACCCCGGTCCAGGCGTAGAGGCGCTGACTCGTGTCGCAGACGGCCAGCACACCGAACTCGTTCTGCTCGACCCGGTCCACCAGATCCTTTGGGACACCGTCGGCGATCCGCAGCTCCATCGCCTGCGTCCTCGCCTTCACATCCTCCACCGTCAACGACTCATCCACCGGCCGCTCCTCCCCGGACTGACACCCACTCACCACGACGATCACCCCAACGAGCATCATCAGCCCGACCCCGCAGGCCCTCCACCTGGTCACTGCATCAGCTTTCCACGCATCTCATCTATCACCCTGTCGTTTTCCGGCTTACCTGAACCGACTAGCTCGTGAGTCTCGCCAGGGCCCAGCCCGGTGTCGTGCTCGAGCACGAAGTCGTCGCCGACGAGCGGTTGGAAATCGTGCTGGTACTGGGGTGCGCGGCCTCCGCCCACGAGGCCACCGAGAATCGAGTCTTCATCGACTGAGACGCCGAGTGACGGGCTGAAGACCACGCCCTGCCCGACTGTGAGGATGTCGCGTTCGTAGGACACGTGGTAATAGTTCTCCGCGTTTCGTGGCCAGTCCTCGACGACGTACGCGCCGGACAGTGAGAACACGTTGCGTGGTCGCATGCCTTCGGTCTCGCCGGCGGAGATTCCGGCCATGCCCCATGAGTGGCCGCTGATGTCGGACGCGGCGTGGTCGAGGTCGTGCGATTGCTGTATTCCGGCGAAGAACCCTGCCAGCGGCGTGGCCGCTCCTGCGGCGTACGTCGGGTCGTTCGCCTCCGATAGACCGAGCGCCATCCCTGCTCCATCGGACGGAGAATGGAACTCACCCGGGAACGGTGCCCCCTTCCATGCGAAGGTGACGGTCCCGGGTTGCCGTTCCGCGATTCGACGTGGCAGATCTTGAGCGCCACCGTCGTAGAAACTGTTCAGGTTAGTGAACGTGCCGGGGACGTGCACGAGAGTGGCTCGGGTGTCTGCACCCGGGGTGCCGAACATCTCCGCGATCCGGTGATTCTCCACGTCCAAAAGCACTAGCTGGACGTACCTACCGTTTGCGTCAGGCGTCAAAGCGCCGTTCAGATACGCGATTCGATTGCGGACTTCCCGCATCCGCTCGTCCTGCCCTACCCAGAATCGCTCGTCATAGCCGGCTCCTGTGCGCGCCTGCTGCTCAAGCTCCTTCTCACGGTTCAGTTCCCACTGTGCGAGGTACGCCCGGTCTTTCGCGATCTGATCGCGCGCGTTCAGGCGGTTCGCCGCCACGCGAACCATCACGGGAACTCCGTTGAGCTGCCCGATGAGAGTAGGCGCCATCACTACGAGGGTCGACTGCTGCTCGAGGCTCAACGCGCTCCACCACCGCGCGACGTCGGCGGGGTCTTCATCGAGCAGTGCGTCGAACGCCGCGGGGTCGGTGTGGAGGAGTGTGAGAATGTCGCCGACGCTGAGATTGCGGAGGTCGCCCGCCGCTCGGATGACACGCGAGCCCGATCGGGGTGAGGTGAGACCGCCGCGCGAGTTCGATCCCGACAGAGCGGCGACGCACGCAGCATCTTCGTGTCGTCGACGCTCCGCGAGCAGTCGGAGGCGTGCGGTTGCCATCGACACGTGCCCGGCTTCGGTTCTCTGATTCCAGCTATTCCGCTGCAACTCACCACGAGTGGCACGTTCGAGCTCTGCGTCGCCTTGCGCGACAGCGCGCTCCAGCCGATCACCCAACGATTCCGACCTCGACGACAGTGCTCGAAGTGCTTCCTCTGCCGCACCGCGCTCCGCTTCGATACTGCGCTGCTCCGCTTGGATCTGCTCGAGCGCATTCGCATACACTCCCAACGCGGCCGCGTCGCTGTCATGCTGCGACGCGATCGCCAACATCTCGGTGCGATACAGCGCGGACCGCGTGTCGAAGGCAATTCCGGCTTCACCACTCCAACCGGTTTCGCCCACCGCAATCGCATGGACACCGTCGCGCACAGTCTGGGCATGAGAAGATCGCATGCTGGACCCGGCGCGGATCTCTGCGACAACCCCGCTTCCCGGATTCGATTCCGACCACGACCATCCGGCCATTCACAGCCCCCGAGCGATGTTGTAGTCCGCCGCCAGCAACTCCAGCACGCCGACTCTAATATCGTCGCTCGTGCTGGCCGCCGCCGCTTCGAGCGCTGCTACCCGGGCCGCGCGGATCTCCGCGGTAACGCGCCACGCCTCAGCGACCTGCACGCTCCCGAAGTCGGGCTCCGTCACTGACTGGGTTGAGGCAGCCGCTCGTCCAGCTGCACGCAAGCCCGCGGCCGCTGCGTCAACCGTTGCGCTGTCGACCCTCAAATCAGCGGACATGGAGTCCCCGTCGCTTGTTGGTGCAGCGACCGCGAGTATTCGGTCGTGTTCCGGGCATCTTGCTCAGCGGCCGATACGGGAGGCGATCTGGGTGTCGACGTCCTGCAGGGTCTGTGCGGTGGTGCGGAGGAACGCGGCGAGGTCGTTCAGGCCGCCGATGGTGTTGGTCGCTCCGGCGTTGAACCGGTTGTATGCCTCTTGGTATGCGCCCGACGACCGGTCGGTGACGAAGCCCTGGGCGACGAGCGCGTTGATCTGCGACTGCAGGCGCTGCAGGGTGGTGTTGATCTCGTCGCGACCGGCGATGAGCTGGTCGGCGCGGGAGGTCATTTCGCCATATGTGACATTCATGTTCGCCATTGTGAGATCCCCTTCTACGTAGGCTTTTCCACCATACATTGTTCGCCGATAACCCCCGTGTCCACCTTTTGGGGGACAGAACGGTCAATGCTGGCGCTTTTGGTGTCACCGACGAGGAAGCGCGACGTGAACGCGGCGGACTCTCCCGGAACTGCCATCGCATCACTGCCGTCGGTCGTGGGGGCGTCAAGCGATGTGGTGCGAGTGGTCGTCGTCAACCGCGGGTTTGCTCTTTACGTAGCTCGCTCACGTTGCCGGGAACACAGAGTGATGTTCCGGCGATGTAATAGTCGCCGGGTGGCGCAGTGACGAATTTCATCCCCTGAACCGGCCCGCCGGTCGAGAAGACGACGGGGTCGCCTTCGGGGTTGAGGACGGTGCGGACGGTCATGCCTAATGAGGTCCAGTAGTCGGCGATCGTTTTAGCGTCGGCGTGGCGGTCTCGAGGAGGGTCTGGTTGGGGTGCGCCGTACCCGTAGCCGTACTTCGCACTCGTGCCGTCGGGACCGCAACTCTGTACGTTGGCGGCGTGGTCGCGGTTCCACCCGGACACGTCCAGCAGGGCAGCGCTCTCCTCGATCGTGGAGATGAGGGTGTCGCGTGCTTCGTGCGGGGTCATTGAGGCTTCCTTGCTCGAGGTGCAGCTCGAAGATACGAGCGCTACCGCTGCGAGACCCGCCGCGACGGTCACTCGCATCGATCGTCGTTTAGTGTTGATGCGCGATCCCGGAGATGAGCGCTTGCTCGAACGGTGTTCGGTCTGGCGCAACATAAGCGCTGATCTTCTCATTTTGACCTGTCGTTGCGTATGCCACGTTGAGCAGTGATTCCGTGTCTTGGTCGAGGTATCCGTTGCCCTCGGGCGTGCTGACGGCATGGTCGGTGACGGGGTTCATGCCGTTGGTTCCTGCCACGCTGAATCCCTTCGCTCCGAAACTGGGGTCGATGGGGTTCACGGGGTGCTCTTCCGACAGCCTGCCCACCCAAGCCCATTGGTCGCCGCCGGCAGGGTCGATGCTCATGACATCTTGGGCTTGTCCGGCGAACACCTGATCGGCATGCAGATCGGAGGCGGAGTCGATGGTGGCGGGCAGACCCGCGGACCCGACTATGGCAAGCCTATCCACATGAACCCCGGGTCGGGACAGCGCCGCGGCCGCGGTGGTGCTTCCGTAGGAGTGCGCGACGACATTCAGTTGCGCATCGGGCCGCAGCGCCGCGAACCCCTCGAGCGCGGTGACCAATTTCGTCGCCCCGGCATGTGCGAGCTCCACCCCGAAAACGTCGAGGCTGGCTGGCGGGGTTTCAGGGGCCTTGTATCCGACCCACGCCACCACCGCATGAGCCCGGGTCGCATCCGCGCGAGTCTGCGCGTCAGAGATGTTCTGTGCGGATTCCGCCCAGTCATACATTCCGGCGGTGGAGGTCCCCATCCCGGGCACCGCGTAAGTGACATTGTCAGCAGAGTCCAGGTCGCCGATCGATACCGCCGCGAGCGGCGGGCTATCGGCCGTGAGAGAGACGAGAAAGCGTGGCCCGCCCCCGGCAGGCGACTCCAGCGAGTCTCGGATGTTGCGGAGCGCTATGAGGTCTCCGGATACGACCACCACGTCCGGCGCGGTCGGGGTGAATCCTCCCGGCGGTGCGATGAGTTGCTTCTGCCTGGCTTCCTCCTCGGCGATGCGTCGGTCGAGGACGATACGGTTTGCGAAGTCTCGGGCACGGTACGTCACGCCTTCGAGGTTGCCGATGAGAGCGGGTGCACCCAGAACAAGGTTCTGTCTCTGAACGGCTGACAGCGCGGCCCACCACGCTGCGACGTCGTGAGCGCTTCCGGCGTTCTGCTGCACCTGAGTCGCGAGTTCGGGGTGAAGATGAAACAGCGTTGCCAGGTCGAGTTCGCTCATGCCCGCGAGGTCCGATAGCCCGATGCCTCTGGCGGAGCCGGATGTCACTGCGGGGTGCGCAGTCAAGCCTCCCCGTGATGACGAGCTCGTCAGTGCCATGATCGCTGCGCCGTCGGCGGCCGAACGTTGTTGCGCGAGCGCTGCGAACTGGGCGTCGAGCGATGCGATCTGATCGCGCAGCCCGGTCATCTGCCGCTCGAGAATCCGGCGGGCGGGATCATCGGGCAGGACGGGCTGCACAGGATCCTGGTGCTGCGCGGCGCGCAGCTCGCTCTCGAGTCGTCCGCGCCGAGCTGCGAGGGTGTTCTGCTGATGCCTGATGGTCTCCACCTCATCCGCGTAACGACGCAGCGCTCCAGCATCCGATTCGGCTTGGCCCGCGAGCGCGTTCATCTTTGCCGCGAGGGCCGCGGTCCGCGCGCTCAGCGCCCCGGCCGCGGCGCCCTGCCACCCGTCGCCCGCGACAGCGCCGGCAAGTGACACGTCATGTTGGGCGTCACGGGTGCGAGCGGCTTCGCTCTGCCGACGGCCCGCGCTCGCACGGATGTCGGCCGGGCTTCCCGCCCCCGGATCCGATGTCGTCCATTGCGCCATCAGCCACCCACCGCCTGAGCGGCAGACGAGTCTGCCGACGTCAGCTGCGCGACGGCGTCCTGAACGCCCGCCGCAGTGACGGAGAGCTGATCGGCCAGCGCTTGCGCCCGAGCCATTCGGAGCCGAGTCGATTCCATGAGGGCCGAACCGACGGCCGAGGAACCGAGCCACGACGAGTCGCCCTCTACGGAGAATGTTCGCAGCCCATTCGGGCCGCTCGCCAGGCGCTCTCCGGCGGTTCGGATCCGACCGTAATCAGCGAACAGAGCCGAGGTCATGCCGATGTTCGTCTTGCTCAGCGGCCGATGCGGGAGGCGATCTGGGTGTCGACGTCCTGCAGGGTCTGTGCGGTGGTGCGGAGGAACGCGGCGAGGTCGTTCAGGCCGCCGATGGTGTTGGTCGCTCCGGCGTTGAACCGGTTGTAGGCCTCTTGGTATGCGCCCGAAGACCGGTCGGTGACGAAGCCCTGGGCGACGAGCGCGTTGATCTGTGACTGCAGGCGCTGCAGGGTGGTGTTGATCTCGTCGCGACCGGCGATGAGCTGGTCAGCGCGGGAGGTCATTTCGCCATATGTGACGTTCATGTTCGCCATAGTGAGATCCCCTTCTACGTAGGCTTTTCCACCATACATTGTTCGCCAATAACCCCCGTGTCCACCTTTTGGGGGACAGAACGGTCAATGCTGGCGCTTTTGGTGTCACCGAGGAGGAAGCGCGACGTGAAAGCGGCGGACTCTCCCGGAAGTGACGAGGAACCCGCGGCCGACGGGGAACTCGGCGCGCGTGGATCGGGGGAATGGCACTCGGAAGATACCCGCGCCGTCGGTCTCCTCCGGCTGCAGCACGATGCCGCCTCGAGCGGTCTTCAGCTCGGTGAAGATCTGCCATGCCGCCCCCGCGGTCACGGTATCCGTTTCGACGACGACGCGGATGCCGGGCGCGCGGCGCGCCGTTTTCAGCAGACGAGCGATCGAGCCTTCCGCCGCGGTCGCCTCGAACTCGGGGCTGCTCTCGATGACGATCAGCGCTTCGGGCAGGGCGCCGGATTGCAGATCCATCGCGAGTCGGTTCGCGAGGTCGTCGGCGTCGTCGACATCCGTCCCCGCTGCGGTCCATGCGGTCGCGTGTGCGAGGTCGCCCGGGCGTGCACTGAGGAGGTAGGCGGGCAGTGGCGGGCTCGTCGCGGTGACGGCATGGATGATGGTTCGCATCGCCGTGGTGCGACCCGACTGGAACGGACCCGAGACGACGAACAGGCCGTCGGTGATGCCGACCGGCTCGAGGGTGTCATCCGCGACTCCGAGAGTGGGGCTCCCGTCCACCGTTGCCGGAAGGCTCGCCCAGGGGATGGTCTCATCGAGTCGGCGGACCGGCGTGGCTGTCGTGGTGATCTCTCGCGCCAGGTCGGTCAGCGCCTGCGTGTGCGCGGCGAGGTCGGCCGTTCCGCCGGGTGTGGCGATCTGAACCTCCCGCCCGCGCGCGTATCCGCGCCCCGCCGGGGCGTCGGTGAGAGCGTCGCGGGGCACCCCCATCAGGTCGTATTCGACATCGGCGGCCAGACGGAGCACGATGCGCTCCTGCAGCGAGGTGAGGATCGACTGCGGGATGGCCGCTTGGCGGTCTGCGGTGAGGACGAAATGGATGCCGACCTGCCGTCCGTTCGTGAGGAGGCCGGTGAAGCCGTCGAACAGCCGCCCGGCGTCGCGGAACTCGTACTCCGAACGGAATGCGGCCATTCCGTCGATGAGCACGATGATGCGGGGGAGCGGATTCGCCGCGGTGCTGTTGTACGCCGAGAGGGTGGCCGCATTCGCCGCGGCGAACAGGCGCGACCGCTCGTTCACCCACTCCTGGAGCTGGGTCAACAGTCGAGTGACGCGTTCGGCGTCGGAGAGTGCGATCACCGCGCCCACATTGGGCAGCGCCGACAGGCTCGACAGTGCGTCTCCGACGGAGTCGATCGCGTAGACCCACGCGGGGGCGCGTCCCACGCTCGCGGCGATGGTGAGGGTGCGCAGCAACGTCGTCTTGCCGACGCCGCCGGTGCCGAACACCACGAGGTTGCCGACGGCATCCAGGTCGACGACGAACGGCGTCTGGGTCTGATGCTCGGGCTCGTCCTGCATCCCGATGGCGAGCCCGTCGCCCGACGCGCGGAGGTCGGCGAGGTCGACGGCGTCGGGAAGCGCGTCCAGCCAGGGACGGCGTGGAGCCGCGATCGCGAGCTGGGCGGATGCGGCGCCGATCGATGCCGCGAGCCGCTCGATGTCGCGTTCCCCGGATGTCGGTGCCGCGGCTGCCGCCGGTCGTGGCCAGGCGGCGGCGGGGGCGAAGGGAAGATCACGGATCTCCACCTCTGCGGCATCCCGGTGGTCGGCGCGTCCCCCGACGTACGCGGTCTGGAAGTCGATGACCCGTCCGGCGCCGAGCTTCGCCGCGGCGCGTCCGGGGGTGCCGGGGTCGAAGTGCGCGGCGCGGTCGATGCCGAGCACGTCCTGCGAATCGGCTTCGTCCGCCACGCGCAGGGCGACACGGAGATTCGTGTTGGCGCGCAGTGACTCTTTGATGACGCCGGCCGGCCGTTGGGTCGCCATCACGAGGTGAAGACCGAGCGAGCGTCCTCGCTGTGCGATGTCGATCACCCCGTCGACGAATTCCGGCACCTCCGTCACCAGTGCGGCGAATTCGTCGATGACGATCACGAGGGATGGAGGTGCGTCGTGGTCGCCGCGCTCCTCCAGCGTGACGAGGTCTTTCGCGCCCTTGGCCGCGAGGATCTCCTCGCGGCGCTTCAGCTCGGAGCGCAGGCTGATCAAGGCGCGTTTGACCAGGTGAGGCGTCAGGTCGGTGACCAGTCCGACCGTATGCGGAAGGGAGACGCAGTCGCCGAATGCCGAACCCCCCTTGTAATCGACGAGGAGGAAGGTCAGGCGATCCGGCGAGTGCTCGACGGCCATCCCCAGGATCCACGTCTGCAAGAACTCGGACTTTCCCGAGCCGGTCGTGCCACCCACGAGAGCATGGGGGCCATCGCGACGCAGGTCGATACGCAGCGGCGCGGTCGCGCCCTGGCCGACGAGCGCTCCCAACCCGCCGGCCTCGCGCGGGAGGCCAGGAACCCAGCGAGCCATGAGCGAGTCGTTCTTGTCCCACCGCCCTGCGACGGCATGGGGATCGCCCGCGATGTCGTCGTCGAAGAGCTCCACGAGCGACACGGCGGAGGGGAGATCGGATTCGTCCAGCACCGGCGCGCCGTCATCCTCGAGCGGTGCGAGAGCGCGAGCCACCCGTTCCGCCTGTGGGGGATCGACCAGCTCGATATGCGTCAGGGCGACCTCCGCGCCGTGACGCACGAACGACACGGTGGCCTGAGCGGCGCGCGCAGCGATGTAGGTGCGGCACACCACCGGCAGATGGCTCACGTCGCCGGCCAGCCACACCGTATAGACGCCGACATCCGGTCCGTCGTGCGCGACCTGCACGAGCCGCCCCCGGTCGACCGCCGGGTCGCCGGCGATGAAGACCACCACCGCGGGTGTCAGCGGTTCGCGCTCCACCGGCTCCCACAACCCCGGTGCGCCCGGGGTCTCCGCCGAGATGTGCGAGCGCACCTGCGAGGTTCCGCCTCGGGCAAGTGTGCGCTGCTGGATCAGCTCCTCGAGGTCGGAGAGCAGTCGCGTGCTGGCGGGGAGGTCGGCGGCGAGCGGAGTGGGAAGCGGATTGTGCGGGCCATCGGTATGGGGGAGCCACTTCACCCACGACCATTCCGCGGCGGCGTCTCCCGCGGCGAATGCGCACACCGCGACATCCGCGGGGGAGTGAAGGCCGGCGATCTGCAGCAGGAGCGCCCGCGCGGCATCGCCGGCGAACTGGTCGGGGCCGGCCACGCCGATGGCTCCCGCATCCCGGAATCGCTCGGCCACCGGCACACCCTCGAGATTCGCGAAGCGGTCGACGACCAGCTTGAGCTCGTGCCACTCGTCGGTCGCGCCGAGATCGCGCGAGGGCATCGTGACCGATACCCGCGACGGCAGGGTTCCGCGCCCGAAGCGCACGGAGAGGAAGGCGCCGTGCTCGGGGACGCGCGTCCAGACGAGAGGCGACCGGGTCGAGACCGCCTCGGCGATGTCGCTCACCGACGGAGACTCGGCCAATCGTGCGGCATGCTCCGCTGCCGCCTGCCCGCTGAGGTCGGTTTCGAGCGACGCGAGGCCGGTGCGGAATCGGGCACGCTGTTCCTTCTTCTGCTTCCGGCGTCGGAACACCTGATCCACCCACATGCCGAGCATGAGGATCGGAGACAGGGCGATGAACAGCAGCATCAGCGGATTCTGGGTGATGGCGAACAAGGCGGCGCCCGCGATGATCGGTGCCGCGATGCCGATCCACGGCAACGGGGGACGCTCGCCGACCGAGGGCAGCGTGGGAGCTTCGAATTCGGGTGGTCGCCAGGGCTCCACCACGCGGGGGGATCGCGAGAACTCTCGCGTCGCTTCGGCTCCGCTCGCCGTGGACACCGGATCGACGCGGAACCTCGTCGAACCGATGCGCACCTGTGACCGGTGCAGCAGGACGGCACGGTCGACGCGTTCGCCGTCGACTTCCACACCGTTGGCGGAGTTGAGATCCGAGACGACGACGGATCTCCCCGACACGGTCACGCTCGCATGCCGTCGCGACACGAGTGGATCGCGCAGTCGCACGTGAGCGGCGCGATCACGTCCGACGAAGCTCACGCCCGAGCCGAGGCGAACCGTCAGGCCGGCGTCTGGCCCGTCGGTGACGGCGAGCGTGGCCCGCGCGTCGGCTTCGGACGGCGGCGCGGTGCGCGGCTCGACGAGCGCGACGCTCGTTCCCGAACGCAGCCCCGAATCGTGCAGCGACAACAGCGGGTTCAGCGTCTGAGCGTCCGGGGCGCCGGGTGCATGGGCCCAAAGCGTCAGCGGCTGAGACCGACGCTGGCCGTCCGTCTGGCCCGCGAGGGCGGCGGCGACATCTCCCACCGTCGCCGTCGCGTCGCACGTGACGACGACGTCACGGTCCCCCTGCTGATCACGGACAATCAACTTCAGTCGCACGGTACCCCTCCGCCCACACCCCGAGCGTAACGCCCGTGCGAAAGACGCGTCGGGCGCACCTCTGGGTACGCAGAAGGGCAGCCGAGTCTTCGACTGCCCTTCTGTTTACTGGTGCCCCCGACAGGAATCGAACCTGCGACCTTTGGTACCGGAAACCAACGCTCTATCCCCTGAGCTACGGAGGCGTGCCGATCGAGACTATCACCGTGGCGGCGACCGGAACGACCGTGGGAGAGGTGGCGACGCTCACTTTACAAGTGTTAAAGTCTTTGCATGACGCAAAACAACTTCGCATACGATGACGCAGCCCGCATGGTCGCCGTCGGGACGAAGGCTGAGAAGGATGCGCGTCGCGCGACGCGCTGGTTCCGGGTCTTCGTCGTGGCGCAGGCCGCGTACGCGCTCGCGTTCACCCTGTCGATCGACGTCGCCGGCGTCGGCTACTGGAAGGCCTTCGCGCCCTTCCTCCTCGCCACGCTCTGCATCTGGACCATCGCATTCCGCTATCAGCGGTCGGTGCCCCGTAACGGACTGCGGAACATGGGCATCGCGGTCGCGACGTGGTTCGCGCTGTACACGCTGATGCTCGACCCGGCGCTCCAACTGCTGCAGCTCTCGTCGCCGTGGTGGTGGGTTCTCGCGGGAGTCGTGTCGATCTCTCCGATCCTCGCCTGCCTCTTCCCGAGCTCACGCCGATGAGTCATCCGCGCAAGGACATCGACGCCCTCATCCACTCGCCCGTCCGGTTCTCGCTTCTTGCTGCTCTCCGCAATCTCGAGGACGTCGACTTCCGCTTCCTCGCCGACCTGCTCGAGGTGAGCGACTCGACCCTGTCGCAGACGCTCACCGTGCTGGCCGACGCGGGGCTCATCGAGGTGCGGAAAGAAGCCGTGGGCAGGCGGACGCGGACGTGGGTCGGCATCACGGATGCCGGTCGCGAAGCGTTCGCCCGTCACCTGGCGACGCTGCAGGCGATCGTGGAATCCGGGTCGGAGACGCCGACTGCGCCGGCATCCGACCACAAGCACCCCAAGGACGCACCCGCATGACACCTCGCACTCGTCTCGCCGCCGAGAACGAACTGGATGCCGCGGCCGATGCGCTCGCGGCAGCGTTCGAGCACTACCCGTGGACACGCCATGTCATCCCCGACGATGACTACGCGTGGCGGCTCCGTGAGCTGCAGCTCGTCTACCTGCGGCACGCGCACGCCCACGGCTTCGTCGGGATCACGGGCCCCGCTGACGGAGTGATCGCCGTGCTCCCGCCGGATGCGCCCGAGCCGGCGCCGGGCGTCGTCGACCGCATCGTGCAGTTGCACGGCGACCGGCTCGGGCGGCTCGATGACGCCACTTCTGAGCCGGGCGAGCCGGACTCGTGGCGGATCGAGACGGTCGGCGTCGTGCCCGCCCGTCAGGGGCGCGGTCTCGCATCCGACCTCATCCGGTTCGCGCTCGCGGAGGGCGCACGACGGGGCGCCAGCCGATTCGCGCTCGACACGTCGGACGAGCGCAACGTCCGGCTCTACGAACGACACGGCTTCTCGGTCGTCTCGCGGGTCGAACCGTCGGACGCGCCACCGGTGTGGAGCATGAGCGCCGTCGTCGGCCCTGCCGCTGCGATGAACGAAAGGACCCGCCCATGACCGCATCCGAGACACTGGCGCGCTATATCGCCGCAACCAACACCCACGACTTCGACGAGGTCGAACAGGTGCTCGACCCGAGCGCGGTGTACTACTTCGGCGATGCCACCTGCGTCGGCCTCGCGGCGGTCCGCACCTACTTCGAGCGGACATGGGCGCTCATTCCCGATGAGGTCTACGGGGCGGAGGACGTCGAGTGGGTCGTGGATGCCGCCGACGCAGCGGTGGCCGTCTACACGTACCGGTGGAGCGGACACATCGACGGACAAGCCCGAAGCGGTCGCGGTCGGGCGACCAACGTCTTCCACCGCACCGGCTCGGGCTGGCGCCTGGTGCACGAGCACCTCAGCGCTGGGCCTTCGTAGGCCAGCGGCTCAGGGGACGAGCGGCTCGGGGGCGGGCTCGGCGGCGACCACCGGTGCTTCGGTGATCGCCGCGACGTCGGCCGCGAGGCGATCGGCGAGATAGGCGTGCCCCGCCGTCGAGGGGTGGTCGCGGCCCGTGGCGCTCGTGTCGATGACGTCGCTGTAGTTGGCCTCGGTGATCCAGTCCTCGGCGATGGGGGACAGGTACCACCAGCCCCGGGCGCCGGCGAGCTCGGCGAGATCCCGGTCGATGCGGGCCGTCTCGCTCTCCACGGGAAGCACCTGCGGCGCCGGACCGAGTACGACGATGCGCGCTTCGGGGTAGGTCGCCGCGAGGTCGTCCCACGCCGCGTTCACAGCGTCGCGGTACCCGGCCGCACCTTGCCTGCGGTCGTTGATCGACCCCTGAACGATCACGAGGTCGGGATCGAGCGCGGGGTCGAGCGCGGCGATTCGGTCACCGAACGAGGGCCCGTCGATGCCCGGCTTGAGGTAGCCGCTGCCGCGAACGCCGTCGACGATCGTCGTCCACCCCGTTCGCTGAGCGACGACATACGCGTACCCGAGCGTCGGATCGGATGCCGCGGAGCCGTACGTCCACGAGTCGCCGAAGATCAGAACGCGCGCATCCGTGGGAAGCGCGAGCGGCGCCGCCTCGATCCTGGCGACCGTGCCGGGGGCGGCTGCCACCGGCGCCGCCGTGGGCGCCGCCCAGGGGCGCAGGAACGCCGTCAGCGCCAGCGCGACCACGGCGGCCGAGATCGCCGAGACGGCCCACACGCTTCTGCGGCGGGGACGGGCGTTTCGGGTTCGCACACGCTGAGGGTACGTCATCCGATCGGGTAGGAAGGACGGGTGACTCCCGATCGCCCGCTTCCCCCCGGTTACACGCTGCACACCACGCCTCCGAGCGTGGCGGATTACGTCGCTCTGCGCGCCGAGAGCGGGCTGTCGCCCAAGACGCCGGCGCAGGCTGCGGCTGCGATCGCGGGCACGTGGGCGTTCCGACGCGTCGCGGACGCCGACGGCCGGAGCGTCGCGATGGGGCGCATCGTCGGCGACGGCGGGTGGTACTTCCTCGTGGCAGACATGGCCACCCTTCCGGCGCACCAGGGCAACGGCTTCGGGTCGCTCATCCTCGACGAGCTGCTCGCCGAGATCCGTGACCGTGCGGACGAGGGCGCTTACATCACGCTCACCGCTGATCCGCCCGGGCGCCGTCTGTACGAGTCGCGCGGGTTCACCGACGTCGCCCCGGCGCGCACGGGGATGAGCATGGTCCTGCGGACCGCGCGGCCCGAGGCCTGACCCCTCAGTCGCGGACGGCGGCGACCGCCTCGATCTCGACCAGCTGGTCGTCGTAGCCGAGCACCGTCACACCCATCAAGGTACTGGGCACGTCGTGGTCGCCGAAGGCGTCGCGCACGACCTCCCAAGCCGTGACGAGGTCGGCCTGCGAGCTCGAGGCGACGAGCACGCGGGTGCTGATGACGTTCTCGATCCCCGCGCCGGCAGCGGCGAGCGCCCCTCTCATGTTCTCGATGCAGGATGCCGCCTGGGCGGCGTAGTCGCCGACGCCGACCGTCGACCCGTCGGTGGCGAGCGGGCAGGAACCGGCGAGGAAGATGAGGCGCGCGTCCGCGGGGGCGGTGGCGGCGTACGCGTACTCAGCGGCATCCGACAGGGATGACGCGCGGATGAGGGTGACGGTCTTCGACATGAGGGCTCCTCGTTTCATGGCCGACCCCGAGCCTCTCATCGCGGCCGATCCGATCACCGCCGGGAGCGGCCCGACGGCGCTTCGCTGCGTGCGAGGATTACCCGGTGCAGCGCATCCTGACGGCCGAACTCGACCTCCAGCTGACCGGTCCCGTCGACGTCATCCTGCAGATCGCCGCGTCGCGCACGGCGTCTTTCCGCAACGAAGAACTGGGCATCACGCTCGCCGGCCGCTCGCTCTCCGTCTCCGAGATCGTCGACCCGCCGGCGTCTCCCGCGGGCACCCGCATCCACCGGGTCGCGGGCGAGGCGGGGACGATCGCGATCCGCTACCGGGCGGTCGTCGACGGCACCGCCGCCCCAGCGCCGACCAGCGAGCTCGAGACCATCGCGTACCTGCGACCGAGCCGCTATGCGCAGTCCGACGAGGTGTTCGCGCACGCGCGCCGGCAGTTCCGCGGCCTGCAGGGGCGCGAACTGGTCTCGGCGATCAGCGACTTCGTGGCCACGAACACGGCCTACGCCCCCGGCCTCAGCCTCGGCACCGACTCCGCGGTCACGACCCTCGCGACCGGACAGGGGGTGTGCCGCGACTACGCCCACCTCGTCATCGCGCTGCTGCGCGCGATGGACGTTCCCGCGCGCTATGCCGCCTGCTACGCACCGGGGCTGCGCCCGATGGATTTCCACGCGGTCGCCGAGGCGTATGTCGACGGGGCCTGGCACGTCATCGACGCGACCCGGCTGTCGAACCGCCGCGGTCTCGTCCGGATCGCGACCGGCCGGGATGCCGCCGACTGCGCGTTCCTCAGCTACTACGGCGGCAACGTCGCGCTCACGCATCTGCGCGTCGATGCCGAGGTCGCCGGGGGAGACGCGACCGTCGACGATCCCGCCCGAGACGATCACGCGGCGTTCATCACCCTCGCGTGATGCCGTCGCCGAGACGTTCAGCATCGGGCCCGCGGCCGCCCGCCTAGAATCGGAGGGCTATGAATCCCGATGCTCTCGCCGAAGCCCTCCTGTCCGTCGTCGCCCCGCTCGCCGAGGCGCGACGCCCCGGCTCGAGCGATGGCCTCACCGCCGCCGACTTCGTCTTCGAGCGTCCCAAGAACCGCGACCACGGCGATTGGGCGTCCAACGCGGCGATGAAGCTGGCCAAGCGCGTCGGCACGAACCCGCGTGAGTTCGCTGCCGAGATCGCGGCGGCGCTCGCCGAGACGCCGGGTGTGGCATCCGTCGAGGTCGCCGGTCCCGGGTTCATCAACATCCGCCTGGATGCCGCCGCCGCCGGCGCGCTCGCACGAGAGATCGTCGAGGCCGGGGCCGCGTTCGGCCGCAATGACAGCCAGGCCGGCAACTCGATCAACCTGGAGTTCGTCAGCGCGAACCCGACGGGGCCCATGCACATCGGACACACGCGGTGGGCAGCGCTCGGCGACGCGATCGCCCGTCTCCTGCTCGCCAGTGGGGCCGAGCTCGTCCGCGAGTTCTACATCAACGACGCGGGCGCGCAGATGCAGCGGTTCGGCCGTTCGGTGCTCGCGAGCGCCAAGGGAGAGCCCACGCCCGAAGACGGCTACCCGGGCGCCTACATCGACGACCTCGCGCAGCGCGTGCTGTCGGCGCGCCCCGATCTGCTGACCCTCGCGCCCGAGGAGCAGGAGCAGGTCGCGCTCGACCTCGGCTACGAGCTCCAGATGGCCGACCTCAAGGACTCGCTCGAGAAGTTCAACGTGCACTTCGACGTGTTCTTCAGCGAGCGGCTGCTGCACGCGACCCCCGCCGACGGCGGACCGAGTCTCGTCGACCAGGCCGTCGACCGCCTGCGGGCGCAGGGGCACGTCTTCGATCAGGACGACGCCGTGTGGGTGCGGACGACCGACTTCGGTGACGACAAAGACCGCGTCATCCGCCGTTCCAACGGCGAGTACACCTACTTCGCCGCCGACGCCGCCTACTACCTCAACAAGGGCGACCGCGGTTTCGCGCACAAGATCTACCTGCTGGGCGCCGATCACCACGGCTACGTCCACCGTCTGAAGGCCCTCGCGGGCGCGGCCGGCGACGACCCCGAGAAGGACATCGAGGTGCTGATCGGCCAACTCGTCTCGGTCAACGGTGCGCGCCTGTCCAAGCGTGCGGGCAATATCATCGAGCTCGACGACCTGCGCGACTGGCTCGGCACCGACGCGCTGCGCTACTCGCTCGCGCGTTACCCCGCCGACTCGCCGCTGACCCTCGATCCCGAGATCCTGCAGAAGCGCACGAACGACAACCCCGTGTTCTACGTGCAGTACGCGCACGCCCGCACGCACAACGTCGCGCGCAACGCCGCCGACTCCGGCGTCACCCGCGACGCGTTCGCCCCGGAGCTGCTCGACCACGAGACCGAGTCGGCCCTCCTCGGCGCGCTCCAGGAGTTCCCGCGCATCGTGGCCTTCGCCGCCGAATTGCGCGAGCCGCACCGCGTCGCCCGGTACCTCGAGGAGCTCGCGAGCCTCTACCACCGCTGGTACGACACCTGCCGGGTCACGCCGCTCGGCGACGAGGAGGTCACCGACCTCCACCGCACCCGCCTCTGGCTCAACGACGCCACCGGACAGGTGCTGCGCAATGGGCTCGACCTGCTGGGCGTCAGCGCCCCCGAACGGATGTGACCGACGTGAGCGGTGCCACGCAGCCCACTCTCCCGCTGCCCGAGGCTGTCGCCGTGCCGCCGAAGCGACGGCGGCGGGCGCTGCCGTGGATCATCGCTCTCGTCGTGGTCGTCGGCCTCGCGATCGCCGCGTGGTTCGTCGCCGAGAGCATCACGCGCAGCATCCTCACGAACACCGTGCGCGAGCAGATCATCACCCGCCTCGCACTGCCCGAAGACCAGCAGATCGATGTCGGTTTCGATGAGCCGGTGCTGCCCCAGGTCATCGGAGGTCGGCTCGATCGCCTCGACGTTTCGAGCGACGGCATCCCGCTCGGTGACGTCCTGGCCGACGTGTCGGTGCGCGCGACCGATGTTCCGATCCGAGCCGACGGGGGCGACATCGGGTCGGCGGAGGCGACCGTGGTGTTCGCGGAGGACCAGCTCGAAACGCTGCTCTCGCAGGTCTCCGGAGTCTCGGGCGCGGGGGGCGAGCTCGATCCGCCGAACGTGACGGTGGAGGTCGAGATGCCGCTGTTCGCGCTCTCGGTTCCGCTCGGTCTCGACCTGACGCCGAGCGCCGTGGACGGTGACATCGTTCTCACGCCCGCCGCCGTGCGGCTCGGCGGCGCTGAGCTGACCGGCGACGATCTCCGCCAGCGGTTCGGCTCGGCCGCCGACGGCGTGCTGCGCGACTACCCGATCTGCATCCGCGATCGTCTTCCCGCCGGGCTGACGCTGCGCGAGGTGCGCGTCGAACGCGGCGCTCTGGTCGCCGAGGTCGACGTGGACGGAGCGATCATCCGCGACCCGGCGCTTCAGGCCGACGGCACCTGCGCCTGAGCCGGCCGCCTCATCGCGCTCAGTGGCCGTGGGCGAGGAGCAGCGCGACGGCGACCACGGCGACCAGCCCGAGCAGCAGCGCGGATGCGACAAGACGCTGCAGCGCGCTCAGACCCGTGCGCGCGCTGGCGAGCAGCACGACACCGACCAGCACCGCCGCGTCGGCGATGATCCCGATGATCAGCGCCGTGTCGAGGTCGATGAGGTCGAGCAGAGCGAACACCAGTGCGAGCAGGGGGAGCGACGCGGTTCCGAGGGCGACCACGGCCGTCCGCGCCATGACCGCCAGCTCTGGTCCGCTCGGAAACTGGCGATGCCCGATCTGATGGGCGATGACCTCGGCGACGAAGCCGGCGGCGGCGATCGCGAAGATGCCGACCGCGAGGGCGAAGATCGACTCGGTGACCGTGACGTGCTCGGCGGTGAAGAGCCCCGCGAGGATCGCCAGTCCGGTCACGGTGGCGTAGATGCGTTCCTTCAGCGCACCGATGCGCTCATCGAGTCCCGCTGCATCATCGGTGTCATTGCCCATGGTCGCCTCCTGCGCCAGGCTACAAGCGTGGAGTGCTCATGACAGCGGATGCCGCCGGTCCGCCTCTTCTCGTCGTCTCGGATGCGGCCGCGTGGCGTGCCTGGCTCGATGTCCACGAGTCCGACTCCGACGGCGTGCGGCTGGTTCTCGCCAAGAAGAACGTGACGGACCCGACGTCGCTGACGTACGCCGAGGCGCTCGACGAGGCGCTCTGCAGCGGCTGGATCGACGGGCGGCGCAACTCCCGCGATGAGGCCACTTTCCTGCAGCTCTTCACGCCGCGCCGCGCCCGTTCGATCTAGTCGCTCCGCAATGTGGGGATCATCGAGCGGCTGGTCGCGGAGGGTCGCATGCGTCCCCGCGGCCGGATGGAGGTCGAGCGTGCGCAGGCCGACGGGCGCTGGGAACGCGCTTACGCCGGCCAGGCCCGGGCCGCGGTGCCGGCCGACCTCGAGGCGGCGCTGGCGGCCTCGCCCGCGGCATCCCGCCGGTTCGCAGCGCTCCGCGCCGCCGAGCGGTACTCCGTCCTGCATCCTGTCCTGAGCGCGCCGTCGGATGCTGCGCGGGCGGCGCGTATCCGCCGGGCGGTCTCGCGGCTCGCGGGGGAGAACGACCTTCCGTCGTCGTGACGGGGCTCGCCGTCCGGGAGCCGTCGCCGTCGGCGGTCACACGGACGAGCCCCGCGCGGCCGGTGTCCTAGACTGGCGGCACCGTCGCGGCCTCGTCTGCCGGACGGTCAGCGTCTCTCCCGATTGGTGTTCCCGTGTCCGCGTCCGACGTCCGCCCTGCCGTGCCGGAATGGCTGCTTCCTCCCGCCGACGTCAACGCACTGGTCGAGGCCGTCTGGCCGCCCCGCGCCGGGCGCGACGACAGCGGCGCGCTGTCGATCGGCGGTATCGCGGCGACCGACTTGGCCGAGCGATTCGGCACGCCTCTCTACGTGGTCGATCAGGATGCCGTCGTCGCGCAGGCGCGCCGCGTGCGTCAGGCGTTCGACGACGCCGCCGCACGTCACGGCACGACTGCGCGCGTGTACTACGCCGGAAAGGCGTTCCTGAGCACCGAGATCGTCCGCTGGGTGACGGCGGAGGGGCTCGCGGTCGACGTCGCCACCGGCGGTGAGCTCGCCGTCGCGCTGGCGGCCGGAGCGGATCCGTCGCGCATCGGGCTGCACGGCAACAACAAGTCGCGGCTCGAGCTGGCGCGTGCCGTCGAGCTGGGGGTCGGCTCCGTCATCGTCGACAGCCTCATCGAGATCGATCGGCTAGCCGAGATCGCGGCCGCCCGCGGGGCGGTGCAGCCGGTGCTCGTCCGGGTCAACAGCGGCGTGCACGCCGAGACCCACGACTTCCTCGCGACGGCCCACGAAGACCAGAAGTTCGGCTTCGCTCTGGCGGATGCCGAGGCCGTGGTCGCTCGCGTCCGCGAGCTCCCCTCGCTCCGGTTCCTCGGGCTGCACTGCCACATCGGATCGCAGATCTTCGGCACCGCGGGCTTCGCCGAGTCGGCGTCGCGGCTCGTGGCCGTTCATGCCCGCCTTCTCGGTGGCGGCGACGTGCCGGTGCTGAACCTCGGCGGCGGTTTCGGCATCGCGTATACGAGCGCCGACGACCCCACTCCGATCGAAGAGCTGGCCGACGGCATCGTCGCGGCCGTCGCGCGGGAATGCGAGGTCCACGGCATCCCGCTGCCGACGCTCGCCTTCGAGCCCGGTCGCGCCATCGTCGGCCGCGCCGGGGTGACCCTGTACGAGGTCGGCACCACCAAGCCCGTCCGCGTCAGCGACGAGCTCGAGCGCCTCTACGTCAGCGTCGACGGCGGCATGAGCGACAACGCGCGGCCCGCGCTCTATGGCGCGGCGTACTCGGCGCGGGTCGCGAACCGCCGCAGCGACGCGCCCGCCGCGCTCTCGCGTGTCGTGGGGCGGCACTGCGAGTCGGGAGACATCGTCGTCGATGCCGAATACCTGCCCGCCGACGTCACCCCGGGCGATCTGCTGGCCGTCCCGGCGACGGGTGCCTACTGCTACTCGCTCGCCAGCAATTACAACTACGTCCCCCGCCCGCCCGTCGTCGCCGTCTCGGACGGCGTCGCCCGGGTGATCGTCCGCGGCGAGACGATCGATGACCTGCTCGCCCGCGACGCGGGCATCCCCACAGAAGGAGCCGAATGACGGACTATCGCCGCCTGCGCGTGGCCCTGCTCGGAGCCGGCGCCGTCGGCTCGCAGGTCGCCGCCCTGTTGCTCAAGCACGGAGACGAACTGGCCGATCGCGCCGGAGCCGCCCTCGACCTCGTGGGCATCTCGGTGCGCGACATCGACGCGCCGCGAGACGTCGACCTGCCCCGCGAGCTGCTGACGACCGACCCGGAGCCGCTCCTGGTCGGCTCCGACATCGTCATCGAGCTCATGGGCGGCATCGAGCCCGCGCGCACGAGCATCCTCCAGGCGATCGGCGCCGGAGCCGACATCGTGACGGCGAACAAGGCGCTGCTGGCCACCCATGGTCCCGAGCTCTTCGAAGCGGCCGACCAGGTCGGCGCGTCGATCTACTACGAAGCGGCCGCGGCCGGCGCCATCCCGATCATCCGTCCGCTGCGCGACTCGCTCGCCGGCGACCGGGTGCAGCGCATCATGGGGATCGTCAACGGCACGACGAACTACATCCTCGACCGCATGGACCGCGAGGGGTCGGATTTCGCCGACGTCTTGGCCGACGCGCAGGCGCTCGGGTACGCCGAGGCCGACCCGACGGCCGACGTCGAGGGGTACGACGCTGCCCAGAAGGCCGCGATCCTGGCCTCGCTCGCTTTCCACACCGCCGTGCCGCTGAACGCCGTGCACCGCGAGGGCATCACCCAGATCGACGCCGACATGATGGATGCCGCACGCAAGGCCGGCTACGTCATCAAGCTCCTCGCCGTGTGCGAGCGTCTCGCCGACGCCGAGGTGTCGCCGTCCGGCGAGACGATCTCGGTGCGTGTGTACCCCGCGCTCGTCCCGCGCGAGCATCCGCTCGCGAGTGTCCACGGAGCCAACAATGCCGTCTTCGTACAGGCGGAGGCCGCCGGCGACCTCATGTTCTACGGCGCCGGCGCGGGCGGCGTGCAGACCGCGTCGGCCGTGCTGGGCGACGTCGTCTCGGCCGCCCGCCGCCACATCGCCGGCGGCGTGGGCGTGGGGGAGTCCACGCGGGCGAACCTGCCGGTCGTCCCGATCGGACACGTCACGACGCGCTACCAGATCACGCTCGAGGTCGACGACCGCTCCGGCGTCCTCGCCGCGGTGGCCGGGCTGCTCAGCGACGGCAACGTCTCGGTGGCGACGCTCGAGCAGACGATCGTCGCCGACGGCGACGTCCAGACCGCCCGCCTGGTCATCGGCACCCACACCGCCCGCGAGCAGGACCTCAGCGACGCCGTCGCCTCGCTCGGCGAGAGCGGCGTCGTCAAGCGCGTCGTCTCGGTGCTGCGCGTGGAGGGGGACTGACATGGCGCACGTGTGGCAGGGAGTCCTGCGCGAGTTCGCCGACCGTCTCGACGTCACCGACGCCTCGACAGTCGTCACCCTGGGGGAGGGCGGCACGCCGCTCGTCCCCGCTCGCGAGCTCTCGCACCGCACCGGCGCCGACGTCTGGGTGAAGTTCGAGGGGATGAACCCGACGGGTTCGTTCAAGGACCGCGGCATGACGGTCGCGCTCTCGCGTGCCGTCGAGCACGGCGCGAAGGCTGTCATCTGCGCCTCGACCGGCAACACGTCGGCGTCTGCGGCGGCCTACGCCGCCCACGCCGGCATCACGGCTGCCGTCCTCGTCCCCGAGGGCAAGATCGCGATGGGCAAGCTGAGTCAGGCGGTCGCCCACGGTGGCAGGCTCATCCAGATCCGCGGCAACTTCGACGACTGTCTCGAGATCGCCCGTGAACTGGCCGACCACTACCCCGTGCATCTCGTCAACTCGGTCAATCCCGATCGCATCGACGGGCAGAAGACCGCGGCGTACGAGATCGTGTCGCAGCTGGGTGACGCGCCGGACTTCCACTTCGTGCCCGTCGGCAACGCCGGCAACTACACGGCCCACGCCCGCGGGTATCGCGAGGAGGCCGCCCGCGGGGCAGCGACGCGCGTCCCGCGGATGTTCGGCTTCCAGGCCGCCGGATCGGCGCCGCTCGTCCGTGGCGAGGTCGTGAAGGACCCCGACACCATCGCGACGGCGATCCGCATCGGCAACCCCGCGTCGTGGCATCTCGCCCTCGAGGCACGCGATGCGACCCAGGGCTGGTTCGGCGCCATCGACGACCAGCGCATCCTCGCGGCGCAGAAGCTTCTCGCGAGCACGGCCGGCGTGTTCGTCGAACCCGCGTCCGCGATCACCGTCGCCGGCCTGCTCGACCGGGCCGAAGCGGGCGTCATCCCGGCCGGCTCGACGGTCGTGCTGACCGTCACCGGTCACGGCCTGAAGGACCCGCAGTGGGCTCTCCGCAACGCGGACGGCAGTCAGGCCGAGCCGGTCGTCGTCGACGCGACCACCTCCGAGGTGGCGTCCGTGCTCGATCTCGTACCGGAGGCGACGCCATGACCCGGTCAGTTCAGGTGCGGGTTCCCGCGACCAGCGCCAACCTCGGCCCCGGCTTCGACACTCTGGGTCTCGCGCTCAGCGTCTACGACGAGCTCATCGTCACGGAACTGCCGGGGCCGGGCCTGGAGATCACCGTCACGGGTGAGGGCGCCGCCGACGTCCCGACCGACGCCTCGCACCTCGTCGTGCGGGCGATGGCCTACGCCTACGAGGCGTTCGGGCGGACGATGCCCGGCGTGCGCCTCGAAGCGGTCAACGCGATCCCGCACGGGCGGGGGATGGGCTCGTCGGGCGCTGCGGTCGTGTCCGGCCTCCTCGCGGCCAAGGGCCTTCTCGCGGGTGACGTCGAGATCGGCGCCGATGCGCTGCTGCGCCTGGCCACCGAGCTCGAGGGGCACCCCGACAACGTCGCGCCGGCCCTGTTCGGCGGCCTCACGATCGCGTGGGTCGACGAGCACGGCCCGCAGCACAAGAAGCTCCTCGTCCACCGCGGCGTCGCGCCGCTGGTGTTCGTGCCGGACTTCACGATGTCGACGTCGGTGGCGCGCGGGTTCGACCCGCTGCAGGTCACCCGAGAAGACGCGATCTTCAACCTCTCGCGCTCGGCGCTGCTCGTCGCGGCCCTCACGCAGAGCCCCGATCTGCTGCTGGCCGCCACCGAGGACAAGCTCCACCAGTCCTACCGGGCGCAGGCGATGGTCGAGACCGACAAGCTCGTGCGGGCGCTGCGCGCCGAGGGGTTCGCGGCGGTCGTGTCGGGCGCGGGCCCGAGCGTCCTCGTGCTGGCCGACGGGCCGGGGCAGCGCCTCGCCGCCGCCGAGGTCGCCGCATATACCACAGACACCCCATGGGACGCGCGGATGCTGGCAGTCGATGTGCGCGGTGGTATGGTGAGGGACCATACGGAGGGTTCCACACCTTTGTGATCTGAGCCTCCGTCGCAATTCTGCGAATCACCGCGAACACCCCTGATCCATACCCCGTGCCGTCGGCCGGACGCGTGTGGCAGGTGGATGGCGCCCGCCGTGGACGGCGCTGGACGCGGTTCTGACATATCCACCGTTTAAGAGGAGCACTCGTGGAGTCCAACTCCGAGAACCTGACGATCGACGAGACCGTCGACGCGCCGACCGAGGAAGCGGCCGAGCAGCAGGATGCCGTCGCCGAGACGCCCGCTGAGGAGGCTGCCCCGGCCGAGGAGACGCCCGCCGAGGTCGCGGCATCCGATGCGTCGGACCTTCCCGCAGCCGAGACTGCCGCCCCGGTGGAGGACGCCCCCGCCGAGACCGCCGAGGCTGCTGCGCCGGCGGAGCCCGCCGAGAAGCCGGCGAAGGCGCCGCGCAAGCGCGCGCCCCGTCGTGCCAAGAGCACCGATGTCCCCGCAACCGACGAGGTGCCCGCCGTCGCGACCGACGCGTCCGCAGAGACCGCCGCCCCCGAGGCTGCGTCCGACACGGCTGCACCCGCCGCGGACATCGTCTCGGCGGAGGCCGCGTCGACGGCCGATGAGACTGCTCCGGCCACCGATGCCGCCGAGGCCGCTGCCGACGCGGAGACCCCCGAGGCGCCGAAGAAGCCGGCGCGTGGCCGCGGCCGCGGCCGCAACGCGAAGAAGGACGCGGAGGCCGAGGCTGCCCCGAGCACCGACGCGCCGGCCGAATCCGCCCACGCTCCGGCCGCAGAAGCCGCTACCGAGACGCCCGCCGAGCAGGCGCCGGACGCCGACGCATCCTCCGATGACTCGTCGAAGTCCGAGTCCGGAGAGGGCGACGGCGAGTCGTCCGGTCGTTCGCGGAGCCGGTCGCGCAGCCGCAACCGCAACCGCAACAAGGACAACGCGCAGGGCAACCAGGGCCAGGCCGGCCAGAACCAGGGCGGCAACCAGAACCAGGGCGCCGGCCAGAACCAGGGCGGCAACAACGGTCCGGACGACGACGACGCCCCGGGCCAGAGCGGCCGTGGCCGCCAGCGCAACAAGCGGCGCGGCCAGGGCGGGGGCGGCGACGAGTTCGAGACCGAGATCAGCGAGGACGACGTCCTCATCCCGATCGCCGGTGTGCTTGACGTCCTCGACAACTACGCCTTCGTCCGCACGACGGGCTACCTGCCCGGCCCGCAGGACGTCTACGTCTCGCTCGGCCAGGTCAAGAAGTACAACCTGCGCAAGGGCGACGCCGTCGTCGGCGCGATCAAGCAGCCCCGCGAGGGCGAGCAGTCGAGCCGGCAGAAGTACAACGCACTCGTCAAGGTCGACTCGATCAACGGCCTCTCCGTCGAGGACGCCGCCGGCCGCGTCGAGTTCGGCAAGCTGACGCCCCTGTACCCGCAGGAGCGCCTGCGCCTCGAGACCGGCCCCGAGAAGCTGACTCAGCGGATCATCGACCTCGTGGCCCCGATCGGCAAGGGCCAGCGCGGTCTCATCGTCGCGCCGCCCAAGGCCGGCAAGACGATCGTGCTGCAGCAGATCGCCGGCGCGATCGCGCAGAACAACCCCGAGGTCCACCTCATGGTCGTGCTCGTCGACGAGCGTCCCGAAGAGGTCACCGACATGCAGCGCACGGTCAAGGGCGAGGTCATCGCCTCGACATTCGACCGTCCCGCCGAGGACCACACCACGGTCGCCGAGCTCGCGATCGAGCGCGCCAAGCGTCTCGTCGAGCTCGGCCGCGACGTCGTCGTGCTGCTCGACTCGATCACGCGCCTCGGCCGCGCGTACAACCTGTCGGCTCCGACGTCGGGCCGCGTCCTGACGGGCGGCGTCGACGCGTCGGCGCTGTACCCGCCCAAGCGCTTCTTCGGCGCGGCGCGCAACATCGAGAACGGCGGTTCGTTGACGATCCTCGCGACGGCGCTGGTGGAGACCGGTTCCAAGATGGACGAGGTCATCTTCGAGGAGTTCAAGGGCACGGGCAACAGCGAGCTGCGTCTGTCGCGTCAGCTGGCCGACAAGCGCATCTTCCCCGCCGTCGACGTCAACGCCTCGTCGACGCGTCGCGAAGAGATGCTGCTCTCGTCCGACGAGGTCAAGATCACGTGGAAGCTGCGCCGTGCCCTCGCCGGGCTCGACCAGCAGCACGCGCTCGGCGTCATCCTCGACAAGCTCAAGGAGACGCAGTCCAACGTCGAGTTCCTCGTTCAGATGCAGAAGTCGATCCCGGCGCCGACCACGCACTCGGGCGGGCACGACAACAGCATCCGCTGATCGTGTTCGAGTCGGTCCGAGGGCTGCTCGACGAGCACCGCGCGGTTCAGGAGGAGCTCTCCGATCCCGCGGTGCACGCCGATGCCGCGCGCGCCAAGCGCGTGAACCGGCGCTACGCCGAGCTGTCGCGGATCGTCGCGGCCCACGATGCGTGGGTCGCGGCATCCGACGACCTCGCGGCGGCTCGTGAGCTCGCTCGTGAGGACGACGCGTTCGCCGCGGAGGTGCCGGCCCTCGAGGAGGGGCTGCGCGAGGCGCAGGAGCGGCTCCGCCGCCTGCTCATCCCGCGCGATCCCGACGACGCCCGCGACGTCATCATGGAGATCAAGCAGGGCGAGGGGGGAGCGGAATCCGCTCTGTTCGCCGCCGACCTGCTGCGGATGTACATGCAGTACGCCGCCTCGCGCGGATGGAAGACCGAGCTGCTCGAACGCAACGAGTCCGACCTCGGCGGGTACAAGGACGTCCAGGTCGCCATCAAGGGCTCGTCCTCCGACCCGTCGCAGGGGGTGTGGGCGCACCTGAAGTACGAGGGCGGGGTGCACCGCGTGCAGCGTGTGCCGGCCACCGAGTCGCAGGGGCGCATCCACACCTCGACGACGGGCGTGCTCGTCTTTCCCGAGGTCGACGAGCCCGAGGAGATCACGATCGACCCGAACGACCTGAAGATCGACGTCTTCCGTTCGTCGGGCCCGGGCGGGCAGTCGGTCAACACGACCGACTCCGCCGTGCGGATCACGCACGTGCCGACGGGCATCGTCGTCTCGATGCAGAACGAGAAGAGTCAGCTGCAGAACCGCGAGGCCGGCATGCGCGTGCTCCGCGCCCGGCTGCTGGCGAAGCAGCAGGAGGAGCGGGATGCCGCGGCATCCGACGCCCGCCGCTCGCAGATCCGGGGGATGGACCGGTCGGAGCGCATCCGGACGTACAACTTCCCCGAGAACCGCATCGCCGACCACCGGACGGGATACAAGGCCTACAACCTCGATCAGGTGATGGACGGCGCCCTCGGACCCGTCATCGACAGCTGCATCGCCGCCGACGAAGAGGCCCGGCTGGCTGCTCTCGCCGACGACTGACCTCCCGCTCCCGCGTCGACTCGCCAGGATCTGCGGATCCGGCGGCCCCCGCACCCGCCGTTTCTGGCGAGTCGACGGGAGCCGGCGACAGGGGTCAGATGTGGTACTCGGGGGCCGTCAGGACCGCGCGGGTGTCCTCGCCCTCGCGGCGGGCACGGGGCCGGGCGGGCACGCCGACGAGCACCGAGTCGGCGGGGGCGTCCTTCGTGACGACCGCGTTGGCGCCGACGACGCTTCGGGCGCCGATCGTGATCGGACCGAGGATCTTCGCGCCGGCGCCGACGGCGACGCCGTCTTCGAGGGTGGGATGCCGCTTGCCGGCGTGACGGGTGCGGCCGCCCAGAGTCACCCCGTGGTACAGCATGACGTCGTCACCGACGACGGCGGTCTCGCCGATCACGACGCCCATGCCGTGGTCGATGAAGAATCGCCTGCCGATCCGCGCTCCGGGGTGGATCTCGATGCCCGTGAGCCACCGCGTCAGCTGCGACCCGGCGCGCGCGAGGAAGCGCGCGCGCCGGAGCCACAGCCGGTGCATGATGCGGTACGACCAGACCGCGTGCAGCCCCGGGTACAGCACCGCGATCTCGAGGCCGCTGCGAGCCGCGGGATCGCGCAGCTTCGCGGCGGCCAGGTCTTCGCGGATGCGTGCTCGGAGCGATCCCATCAGTCTTCGCGCAGGTCCTCGAACAGCGGGGTCGAGAGGTAGCGCTCACCGAACGACGGGATGATCACGACGATGTTCTTGCCCTCGGCCTCGGGGCGCGCCGCGACCTGGAGCGCGGCCCAGACGGCCGCACCCGACGAGATGCCGACGAGGATGCCTTCCTTCTGCGCCACCTCGCGCGCGACGCGGATCGCGTCGTCGAAGGTGACGTCCTGCACCTCGTCGATGACGCCCTGGTCGAGGATCGGCGGGATGAAGTTCGGCCCGATGCCCTGGATCTTGTGGGGGCCGGGCTTCCCCTCGGTCAGCAGCGGGGAGTCCTTCGGCTCGACGGCGACCACCTTCACATCGGCGATGCGCTCCTTCAGCACCTGGCCGACGCCGGTGATCGTGCCGCCCGTGCCGATGCCCGCGACGAAGTAGCCGACCTGACCGTCGGTGTCGCGGAGGATCTCCTCGGCCGTCGTGCGGCGGTGGATGTCGGGGTTGGCCTCGTTGGCGAACTGCTTCGCGAGGACTGCGCCGGGCGTCTCGGCGGCGATCTTCTCCGCCTCCGACACGGCGCCCTTCATGCCCAGCGACGGGTCGGTGAGCACGAGCTCGGCGCCGTAGGCCTTGAGCAGCAGGCGGCGCTCCATCGACATCGACGAGGGCATCGTGAGGATGACGCGGTAGCCACGGGCCGCGCCGACCATCGCCAGCGCGATGCCGGTGTTGCCGCTCGTACCCTCGACGATCGTCCCGCCGGGCTGGAGAGCGCCGGCCTTCTCGGCGGCGTCGACGATGGCGATGCCGAGGCGGTCCTTGACCGATGACGCGGGGTTGTAGAACTCGAGCTTGGCGAGCACCGTGCCCGGCAGGCCTTCGCTGACGCGGTTCAACCGCACGAGAGGCGTGTTGCCGTACGCGGTGGTGATGTCGGGGTGGATGCCGTGGGTGACCGGGTCGGACATGTCTGCCTTTCGGGTTTTCGAGCGGATGCCGCGTCGCGGCGGGATCGTCGCCCCAGCCTATTGTCGCCCCTCGCCGAGGGAGCCGAATGTGACGAATCCGCACTCGTGATTAGGCTTGTCGGCGCCATGAGCACCGCGCCCCCACCCGCATCGACCCTGACCGAGGTCCTGCGTGCCGCGACCGCCGAGCTCGAGGCCGCCTTCGTTCCGACCCCGCAGGTCGACGCCGAGCTCCTCGCCGCGCACGTCCTCGGCATCGGACGGGGCGAGCTGTCGGCCGCGGTTTTCCGCGGTGACTCGATCGGCGCGGAGGAGGCCGCGCGACTGGCCGACCTCGTGGCGCGCCGCGCGGCGCGCGAGCCCCTGCAGCATCTGACCGGCGTCGCGCCGTTCCGCCATCTCGAGCTCCGCGTCGGCCCGGGTGTCTTCGTGCCGCGTCCCGAGACGGAGTCGGTCGCGCAGATCGCGATCGACCTGCTGCGTGCCGCCGCCGGTCCCGAGCCCGTCGCCGTCGACCTCGGCACCGGGTCGGGTGCGATCGCCCTGGCGCTGGCGACGGAGGTCCCCCACGCCCGGGTCCACGCAGCCGAGAACTCCGTCGACGCCTTCATCTGGACGAAGGAGAACTTCGCCCTCGTCGGGGCTCCGAACGCCCGCCTCGCCTTCATCGATCTGGAGCACGCGTTCCCGGAGCTCGACGGCACCGTCTCGGTGCTCGTGTCGAACCCGCCGTACGTGCCCGACGACGCGATCCCGCGCGATCCCGAAGTGCGGCTGTGGGACCCGCCGGCAGCGCTCTACGGCGGCGCCGACGGCCTGGACGTCGTGCGGACCCTGTCGCGAGTCGGGCTCCGGCTGGTGCATCCCGGGGGGAGCATCGTCATCGAGCACGGCGAGCTGCAGGGGGCCGCGATCCGCGGCATCCTGGCTTCCGACGGGTGGTCGGCGACGGCCACGCATCCCGACCTCACGATGCGCGACCGCACCACGACGGCCGTCCGCTCCTGAGAGCGGTCGGGGTCCGCCGTACACTGGAGCGGTCATGTCTCCCGTTTTCGACTGCCGCGACGAGACCCAGGTCCTCCCCGGCATGCGCCAGGCGCGCCAGGCCATCGGTCGCGGCGATCTCATCGTCCTGCCCACCGACACCGTCTACGGTGTCGCCGCCGACGCCTTCAGCGCCTCGGCTGTCGCCAAGCTGCTCGCCGCGAAGGGACGGGGTCGCCAGTCGCCGCCCCCCGTGCTCGTCGCCGGCATCGCGACGATGCGCGCGCTCGTGGCCGAGGTGCCCGAACCGGTCGAACGGCTCGTCGAAGCGTTCTGGCCCGGCGGCCTGACGATCGTCCTGCCGGCCCAGCCGTCGCTGTCGTGGGATCTGGGGGAGACCCGAGGAACCGTGGCCGTGCGGATGCCCGCCGACCGCTTCGCCCTCGAGCTTCTCGAGGAATGCGGGCCTCTGGCGGTCTCGAGCGCGAACCGCACGAAGATGAACGCCGCCGTCACGATCGATGACGCGGTGCGGATGCTGGGCGACAGCGTCTCGGTCTACCTCGACGGGGGCCCGGCCGCGACCGGCATCGCCTCGACGATCATCGACGCGACGACGCTGGTGGGCTCCGACCCCGCTCCCGTGCGCGTGCTGCGCGAGGGAGCGGTCAGCCGTGAGGCGCTGCGCTACGTGCTCGGAGACCTGCTCGAGCCCGACCCGGAGCCCGAGCACGCCGAGGCGGCGAACCGCACGCCGATGGAGCCCGGCTCCGGAAGCGGTACCGGCGAGGCCGCCGGCGGCAGCGTCGCGTGAGGCTCTACCTGGCCACCTTCGTGGTCACGGCCCTCGTCACCTTCGGGCTGACGTGGCTCGTCCTCAAGGTGAGCCTGCGGTACAAGCTCTACCCCGAGATCCGCGACCGCGACGTCCATAAGACGCCGACGCCGCGGCTCGGCGGCGTCGGGATGTTCCTCGGTGCCACGGCGGTCATCCTGACCTCGTCGCAGATCCCGTTCTTCGCGATCTTCTGGGCCAAGCCCGAACCGATCTGGGCCATCCTCGCCGCAACCGCCCTCATCGTCGTCATCGGCGTCGCCGACGACCTGTGGGACCTCGACTGGCTCATCAAGCTCGGTGCGCAGTTCGCCGCGGCGGCCATCGTCGTCGGTTTCGGGGGAGTGCAGATGTACACGATCCCGCTCGGCGGACAGACGGTCGTGTCGAGCGCCGCGAGCTTCACCATCACGGTGTTCTCGATCGTCGTCGTGATGAATGCCGTCAACTTCATCGACGGCCTCGACGGCCTCGTGGCGGGCGTCGCGCTGATCGCGAACGGCGTCTTCTTCACCTACACCTACCTGCTCGGGCGCGATTTCGGCGCGAGCAGCTACGCGAACCTGGCGTCGTTCCTCGCGGTCGTGCTCCTCGGGGTCTGCGCCGGCTTCCTGCCCCTCAACTGGAACCCCGCGAAGCTGTTCATGGGCGACTCCGGAGCGCTCATGATCGGACTGCTCATGAGCTGCTCGGCCATCCTCGTCACCGGCACTCTCGTCCCGGCCACGGGCGACAACGACGTCTTCGGCCGCTCGCAGCTGCTGGGTGCGTTCATCCCCATCCTGCTGCCGGTCGTCGTCGTGCTCCTGCCGCTGCTCGACTTCGGGATGGCGGTCATCCGCCGCATGTCGCGGGGAAAGTCGCCGTTCTCACCCGACCGCAAGCACCTGCATCACCGCATGCTCGACATGGGACACAGCGACCGCGACGCCGTGCTGATCTTCTACGCGTGGACGACGGTCGTCAGCCTCTCCGTGCTGCTGATGTACATCGGCACCACCGCCGCCTGGCCGGGGGATTACCTCTTCGGCCTCGGCTTCCTCGTCCTCGGTGTCGCCGCGTGCCTCGTGGTGACCTTCATCCCCGCGCGCCCTCAGCGCCCGACCGCCCCCGTGAAAGAGCCCTCCTCGTGACTGCGAACATCCCCGATCCCGCCGCTCGCCGCCGCATCTCCAGCACGCCCATCCTGCGCGCAGCGCTCACCTGGGGGCTGATCGTCGGCGTCGTCGTCGCGGCGGCGCTCGCGCTCGTCGGCGGACTCGTCGCGGGCGCGGAGGGCGCGTGGAGCGGCGTGCTGGGCGCGCTGGTCGGCATCGTCTTCCCGGCGTTCACGGCGCTCAGCATCCTGATCGGGAACCACTGGTACGGGCACCCGCAGTGGCTCCAGATCTTCTTCGCCGTCGTGCTCGGCGGATGGCTGCTGAAGTTCGTCCTCGTGATCGTCGCGCTGCTCCTGCTGTTCCAGGTGGAGTGGCTCGAGCGGGGGATCTTCGCCCTCGCGGTCATCGTGGCGGCGATCGCGTCGCTCGTCGTCGATCTGGTCGTGCTGAGCCGGATGCGGCTCTCCGGGGCATCGGATGTCGCGCTTCCGACGCGCGACACGATCCAGGATTAGGTCGAGCCGTAACCTTTGGTAGTGTGGGAGTACACTCTGCGGCTGGTGTGCAGTGGCGACACTGAGGCCCCGCTGGAGTTGTTCCCCTTCTAACCCTCACCGAGCTAGTCCTGGCTGGCCCGAGAAGCTGGAGCCAATACGTTGACTCAAGCGACGACGATTGTCGCAGCGGCGGCATCGGACAACGAGTTCCACCCGCCGTCCATCTCCGACTTCTTCCCGCCGGCACTGCTGTTCGAAGGCACGCCCTTCGAATTCACCCGGATCAGCATGGTCCAGGTCATCGCGACCGTGGCGCTGGTGATCTTCCTGGTGCTCGGCACGCGCCGACTCTCGGTGGTGCCGGGCCGGTTCCAGAGCGTGGTCGAATTCGGCTTCGGCTTCGTCCGCGACCAGGTCGTGTACCAGGTCCTGGGCGAGAAGGACGGGCGCCGCTTCCTCCCGCTGCTGACGGCGATGTTCTTCACGATCCTGTTCATGAACCTCACCGGCGTCATCCCCGGCATGAACATCGCGGGAACCTCGGTGGCCGGTGCGCCGCTGGTGTTCGCGCTCGTGGCGTACGTCATGTTCATCTACGCGGGCATCCGCAAGCACGGTGTCGGACACTTCCTGAAGAACTCGCTCGTGCCGAGCGGCGTGCCGGTCTACCTGCTGCCGATCATCGCGCTCGTCGAGCTCATCTCGACCTTCATCGCTCGCCCGGTGTCGCTGTTCCTGCGACTGCTGCTGAACATGATGGTCGGCCACCTCATGCTCGTCCTGTTCTTCGCGGCGACGCAGTTCTTCCTGCTGGGCCTCAACGCCTTCACGCCGCTCGCGGCGGGAACGCTCGCGATGGGCTTCGCCTTCACCCTCTTCGAGATCTTCGTCTCGATCCTCCAGGCCTACGTCTTCACGATCCTCACCGCGGTCTACATCCAGCTCGCGGTCGCGGAAGAGCACTGACGAGCAGCTGACCGGCTGCTCGCCCTACGAAAGGAAAACACCAGTGGACGCAACGACGGTTCTCGCCCAGGTCACCGGCAACATCGCGACCGTGGGTTACGGCCTCGCGGCCATCGGCCCGGCCATCGGCCTCGGCATCATGATCGGCAAGACCATCGAGTCGACCGCCCGTCAGCCCGAGCTCGCCGGCCGCCTGCAGAGCACCATGTTCATCGGTGTCGCGTTCATCGAGATCCTCGCGCTGATCGGCATCGTCACGCCGTTCATCTTCAACGCGCTCTGATCCCGACGCGACCCACAGATAAGGAGACAGGATGCTGAACGCTCTTGTCACGCTTGCGGCGGAGGAGGGATCCAACCAGGTCCCGATCCTCCCGGCGGCCTACGACATCATCTGGTCGGCTGTCTGCTTCCTCGTCATCATCTTCGTGGTGGTGCGCTACGCGATGCCGCGCCTGAACACCGTGCTCGATGCGCGCAGCGCGGCCATCGAGGGCAACATCGCCAAGGCCGATGAAGCCCAGCGCAAGGCCGAGGCGGCACTCGAGGAGTACACCGCTCAGCTGGCCGAGGCCCGCAAGGAGGCCGGCGAGATCCGCGACGCCGCTCGCGAGGACGGTCGCAAGATCGTCGCCGAGGCGAAGCAGAACGCATCGGCCGAAGCCGAGCGCCTCACCACGGCCGCGCACACGCAGATCGAGGCCGAGCGTCAAGCGGCCGTCGTCTCGCTGCGCAGCGAGGTCGGCACGCTGGCCCTCGACCTGGCCGGCGGCGTCATCGGCGAGACCCTGTCCGACGACCAGAAGGCTCAGGCCGTCGTCGACCGCTTCCTCAGCGAGCTCGAGGCCTCCGAGAAGGCGTCGAACTGATGGGCAGCGCGACCACTCAGGCACTCGTCGCGACGACGGCGGCCATCGCCGAGACCCCCGGGCTCACGCTCGACGTGTCCGGTGAGCTGTTCGTCGCCGCGCGGGCTCTGGCGGACTCGCCGCAGCTGAGCGGCGCGCTGACGGACAACGCGGCCTCGCCGCAGGCTCGCGACAAGGTCGTCGGCGACGTGTTCGGTCCGGCGTTCGCGCCGCAGACCGTGTCGCTGCTGCGCACCGCCGTCGCACAGCGCTGGTCCTCGGTCGACGACTTCGTCGACGCCGTCGAGGAACTGGCGATCCGCGCCGCGGCGGTCGCCGACCAGGGCGACCTCGAGAACGAGCTCTTCGGCGTGCTGCACACCGTCTCGGCCAACCCCGAGCTCGAGCTCGCCCTCGGCAGCCGGCTGGGGGAGGCCTCGGCCAAGGGGGCACTCGTCGATCGTCTTCTCGAGGGTCGCGCCGGCGCCGCCACGCGGCTCATCGCGTCGGCCATCGTGCAGCGTCCGCGCGAGCGCCGCGTGCGTCAGCTGCTCGAGCGGGCGATCCGCATCGTCTCGAATCAGCGCGGCCGCGTCGTCGCGAGCGTCCGCACGGCGACCTCGCTCAACGACCAGCAGCGCGCCCGCCTCGCCGAGACCCTCTCGAACCGCTACGGCACGCCCGTCGCGCTCAACCTCGTCGTCGACCCCGCGGTCGTCGGCGGGCTGCGCATCGAGATCGGCGACGACGTGATCGACGCGACCGTCGCCTCCCGCCTCTCCGATCTCCGCCAGCGACTGGCGGGCTGACCCACCTCACCGCCCGCAGGGGCGCACCGGCCGGATGCATCCGGACCCTCAGACTCAGGACCGAAGGAACACCATGGCAGAACTGTCCATCAGCCCGGATGTCATCCGTGACGCGCTGAAAGACTTCGTCGCCGCGTACGAGCCCACCGGGGCCGCCGCGACCGAGGTCGGCACCGTCGTCGACGCGGCCGACGGCATCGCCCACGTCGAGGGTCTGCCCGGCGTCATGGCGAACGAGCTCGTCCGCTTCGACAACGGCGTGGAGGGTCTCGCGCAGAACCTCGACGAGCACGAGATCGGTGTCGTCATCCTCGGCGACTTCGCCGGCATCGAGGCGGGCCAGAAGGTCACCCGCACCGGCGAGGTTCTCTCCGTCGGTGTCGGCGAGGGCTACCTCGGCCGCGTCGTCGACCCGCTCGGCAACCCGATCGACGGTCTCGGCGAGATCGCCACGACCGGGCGCCGCGCCCTCGAGCTCCAGGCTCCCGGCGTCATGCAGCGCAAGTCGGTCCACGAGCCGATGCAGACCGGTATCAAGGCGATCGACGCCATGATCCCCGTCGGCCGCGGTCAGCGCCAGCTGATCATCGGCGACCGCCAGACCGGCAAGACGGCGATCGCGATCGACACGATCATCAACCAGAAGGCCAACTGGGAGTCGGGCGACGTCAACAAGCAGGTTCGCTGCATCTACGTCGCCATCGGTCAGAAGGGCTCGACCATCGCTTCGGTGAAGGGCGCGCTCGAGGACGCCGGCGCCATGGAGTACACGACGATCGTCGCGGCTCCGGCATCCGACCCCGCCGGCTTCAAGTACCTCGCTCCGTACACCGGCTCGGCCATCGGCCAGCACTGGATGTACGAGGGCAAGCACGTCCTGATCATCTTCGACGACCTGTCGAAGCAGGCCG
The DNA here is from genome assembly GCF_002245215.1 of Microbacterium sp. Yaish 1. Lineage (GTDB taxonomy): Bacteria > Actinomycetota > Actinomycetes > Actinomycetales > Microbacteriaceae > Microbacterium. Next base: position 379,981 of record NZ_NPMR01000001.1, on the reverse strand, counting down.
AGGCCTACCGCGCCGTGTCGCTGCTGCTGCGTCGTCCGCCGGGCCGCGAGGCGTACCCCGGTGACGTCTTCTACCTGCACTCGCGTCTGCTCGAGCGTTGCGCGAAGCTCTCGGACGACCTGGGCGCGGGATCGATGACGGGTCTGCCGATCATCGAGACCAAGGCCAACGACGTCTCGGCGTACATCCCGACCAACGTGATCTCGATCACCGACGGCCAGATCTTCCTGCAGTCCGACCTGTTCAACGCCAACCAGCGTCCGGCGGTCGACGTCGGCATCTCGGTGTCGCGCGTCGGCGGTGACGCTCAGGTCAAGTCGATCAAGAAGGTCTCGGGAACGCTGAAGCTCGAGCTCGCTCAGTACCGCTCGCTCGAGGCGTTCGCGATGTTCGCGTCCGACCTCGACGCCGCGTCGCGTCGTCAGCTGGCGCGTGGTGCGCGTCTGACCGAGCTGCTCAAGCAGCCGCAGTACTCGCCGTACCCCGTCGAGGAGCAGGTCGTCTCGATCTGGGCCGGAACCAACGGAAAGCTCGACACGATCGAGGTCGAGGACGTCCTGACCTTCGAGCGCGAGCTGCTCGACTACCTCAAGCGCAACACGTCGATCCTCGACACGCTGCGCGAGACCAACGTTCTCGGCGACGACACCGTCGCCGAGCTCGAGAAGGTCGTCGACGAGTTCGTGCTCGAGTTCCAGGGCGGGAAGGGCCAGGCCATCAACAAGCCGGGCCACGAGGAGACCGCCGCCGCCGAGGCCGATGACGTGAACCAGGAGCAGATCGTCAAGGGCCGCCGCGGCTGACGCGGAGGACGACACACACTTATGGGCGCACAACTCCGGGTCTACAAGCAGAAGATCAGCTCTGCTCAGACGACCAAGAAGATCACGAAGGCGATGGAGCTCATCGCGGCTTCGCGCATTCAGAAGGCGATGGGACGCGTCCGCGCGTCCTCCCCCTTCGCGCGGGCTGTGACGCGTGCCGTCTCCGCGGTGGCGACCCACTCCGACGTCGAGCACCCGCTGACGACCGAGCGCGAGACGATCCGTCGTTCCGCCGTCGTCATCTTCGCCTCCGACCGCGGCCTCGCGGGCGCGTTCAACTCGCAGATCCTCCGCGAGGGTCTCGAGCTGGCCGAGCTGCTGCGGTCGCAGGGCAAGGAAGTGGACTACTACCTCATCGGTCGCAAGGCCGTCGGGTACTTCCAGTTCCGCCGGATGCGCGCTGCGGGGGAGTGGACGGGTGACACCGACACGCCGCACTTCAGCACGGCCGAGCAGGTCGCCGGGGCTCTCCTCGACGCCTACGCTCAGGGCGGCGAAGACGGCGGCGTCGACGAGATCCACCTCGTGTACAACCGTTTCGTCAGCATGATGACGCAGACGCCGGAAGCGGTCCGTCTGCTGCCCCTCGAGGTCGTCGAGGCCGACGCCGCGACGGCGGACCAGGCTCCGGTCTATCCGCTGTACGAGTTCGAGCCCGACCCCGAGACGGTGCTCGACGCGCTGCTGCCGGTCTACGTCCAGAGCCGCGTGTTCAACGCGCTGCTCCAGTCGTCCGCCGCGAAGCACGCCGCGACGCAGAAGGCGATGAAGTCGGCGAGCGACAACGCCGACAAGCTCATCACCGACTACACCCGCCTGCGCAACAACGCTCGCCAGGCCGAGATCACTCAGCAGATCGCCGAGATCGTCGGCGGCGCCGACGCTCTGGCGTCGGGCAAGTAAGACCAACCGAAAGAGACAGACATGACCACCGTCACTGCCGAAGCCACGTCGGTCGTCGGCCGCGTTGCGCGCGTCACCGGCCCCGTCGTCGACATCGAGTTCCCGCACGACTCGATCCCCGACATCTACAACGCGCTCAAGACCACGATCACGATCGACGGCGAGTCGACCGAGATCACCCTCGAGGTCGCTCAGCACCTCGGCGACGACCTCGTCCGCGCCATCTCGCTGAAGCCGACCGACGGCATGGTCCGCGGTCAGGAGGTTCGCGACACCGGCGGGCCGATCACGGTCCCCGTCGGCGACGTCACCAAGGGCAAGGTCTTCAACGTCACGGGCGACGTTCTCAACGCCGCCGAGGGCGAGACGATCGAGGTCACCGAGCGCTGGGGCATCCACCGCCAGGCGCCGAGCTTCGACCAGCTCGAGTCGAAGACCCAGATGTTCGAGACCGGCATCAAGGTCATCGACCTGCTCACCCCCTACGTCCAGGGTGGAAAGATCGGCCTCTTCGGTGGTGCCGGCGTCGGCAAGACCGTCCTCATCCAGGAGATGATCCAGCGCGTCGCGCAGGACCACGGCGGTGTGTCGGTGTTCGCCGGTGTCGGCGAGCGCACGCGTGAGGGCAACGACCTCATCCACGAGATGGAGGAAGCGGGCGTCTTCGACAAGACCGCCCTCGTCTTCGGCCAGATGGACGAGCCGCCGGGGACGCGTCTGCGCGTCGCCCTGTCGGCCCTGACGATGGCGGAGTACTTCCGCGACGTGCAGAAGCAGGACGTGCTGCTCTTCATCGACAACATCTTCCGCTTCACGCAGGCCGGTTCCGAGGTCTCGACGCTGCTGGGCCGTATGCCCTCGGCCGTGGGCTACCAGCCCAACCTCGCCGACGAGATGGGTGTGCTCCAGGAGCGCATCACCTCGACGCGCGGTCACTCGATCACCTCGCTGCAGGCGATCTACGTCCCCGCCGACGACTACACCGACCCCGCCCCGGCGACGACCTTCGCTCACCTCGATGCGACGACCGAGCTCTCGCGCGAGATCGCGTCGAAGGGTCTCTACCCCGCCGTCGACCCGCTGAGCTCGACGAGCCGCATCCTCGACCCGCGCTACATCGGTGAGGACCACTACCGCGTGGCGACCGCCGTGAAGCAGATCCTGCAGAAGAACAAGGAACTGCAGGAGATCATCGCGATCCTCGGTGTCGACGAGCTCTCCGAAGAGGACAAGATCGTCGTGTCGCGTGCGCGTCGCATCCAGCAGTTCCTCTCGCAGAACACCTACATGGCGAAGAAGTTCACCGGTGTCGAGGGCTCCACGGTCCCGATCAAGGAGACCATCGAGTCGTTCGACGCGATCGTCAAGGGCGACTTCGACCACGTTGCCGAGCAGGCCTTCTTCAACGTCGGCGGCATCGGCGACGTCGAAGAGAAGTGGGCGAAGATCCAGAAGGAGAACAGCTGACATGGCTCTGACGGTCACGCTCGTCTCCGCCGAGGCGGAGGTCTGGTCGGGTGAGGCATCCCTCGTCGTGGCCAAGACCGTCGAGGGCGAGATCGGCTTCATGGCGGGTCACGAGCCGGTGCTCGCGATCCTCGCCGAGGGCCAGGTGCGCATCACGCAGCCGGGCGGCGAGAAGATCGTCGCCAACGCGCAGGACGGCTTCCTGTCGATGGAGGGTGACGAGCTCACCATCGTGGCGGGCAACGCCGCGCTGGCCTGACCCATATCGCGTCTACGAGAGACCGCACCCTCCGGGGTGCGGTCTCTCGCGTTGAAGGGAGACATCCGGATGCTGGTGCTGCTGCCCCCGTCCGAGACCAAGCGTGCCGGCGGCGCCGGTACGCCGCTCGACATCGACGCGCTCGCGCTGCCGCAGCTGGCGCCCGAGCGACGCGCCGCTGTCGCCGCCCTCGTCGAGCTTTCGGCGGATCCGGATGCCGCGGCGCGGGTGCTGAAGCTCAGCGCCCGTCAGCGGGGCGAGGTCGCGGTCAACGCCGAGCTGACGACGTCTCCGACGATGCCGGCCGTCGACCGCTACACGGGTGTGCTGTTCGATGCGCTGGGCCCGGCGAGTCTCGATTCCGCGGCGCGGGACTGGCTCGCGGAGCACGTGCTCATCCAGTCGGCGCCGTTCGGTCCTGTCGCCGCACTCGACCCGATCCCCGCGTACCGTCTCGCGGCCGGCACGTCTCTTCCCGGCATCCCGCCGCTCCGGCGCCACTGGGCTGCCGCAGGCTCCGCCGCGCTGGGGCAGACGAACGCGTCCTTCGTCCTCGATCTTCGATCCGAGGCTTACGTCGCGCTCGCTCCGGTGCCGGCGGCGATGTCATCGGCCTTCGTGCGAGTCGTCTCCGCGGGCGCCGACGGGGCGGTACGCGCGCTGAACCACTTCAACAAGCACGCCAAGGGCGAGCTGACCCGCGCGCTCGCGCTTTCGGCCGCGGCGGTGGCGTCGCGAGCCGATCTCGTCGCGTGGGCGGATGCGAACGGATGGGTGCTCCGTGAGGGGGCGGCATCCGCCGAGCTCGAACTCGTCGTCTGATCGTCGGTGGACCGGCCGTCATCGTCCCACGAGACAGCCCGTGTTTCGCTAGCATGAGCGGCGACCGACGGCGCGAGCGCGTCGTCCAGGTCACGACTGAGGAGGTCGTTCATGTCGGGTTACTACGACGATGGCACGGGGGCGGGCGCTCTTCTCGCCCTCATCCTGCTGATCCTTCCCATCATCCTGATCCTCACGCTCGCGGGCTACATCATCAGCTCGTTCTTCTACATGAAGATCTTCGAGAAGGCCGGTGTGCAGGGCAAGTGGCGCGCCTGGGTGCCGGTCTACCGCGAGCTGGTCTTCGCGAAGCTCGGTGACATCTCTCCCTGGGTCATGCTGGGCGCGCTCGTCGCGACGGCCGTGCTGAGCAACATCCCGGCGATCGGGTTCATCTTCAGCTACCTCTCGATCATCGCCCTGGCTCTGGCCAGCGTCCGTGTCGGGCAGAAGCTCGGCAAGGACTGGCCGCTCGTACTGCTGTACATCATCCCCGGCCTCGGATGGCTGATCTGGCTCGGCATCGCAGCGTTCTCGAGCTCGCCGTGGAACCCCAACGTGCAGCCCTCGCCGTGGCGCACCTCCTTCCTGCGCGACACGACCGTCTGGCAGGGCATCCCCGTGCAGCCCGATGGCGGCGCCGCTCCCGCAGCGGGCGCCTACGGTGCGTCCGGCGCCGGATACGCTCCGCCTGCTGCGCCCAGCGCCCCGCAGGCAGGTGCTTACCCGCCGCCCGCCACGCCGCCGGCGCCCCCGGCAGGTGCTTACCCGCCGCCGGCTGCGCAGCCGCCCGTCACGCCGCCGACCACCGAGCCTCCCGCTCCGGACGCCCCGCGGCAGTGAACACCCGAGGAGCCCTCGTCGCACGACGGGGGCTCCTCGTCGTCTCGGGCGCCGGCACCCCGCCTCGGGGTCTACCGTGGAGGGATGGACGACGCAGTGCAGACCCGCCGACTCGGATCCTCCGGCCTTCTCGTCTCGGCCGTCGGGCTGGGATGCAACAACTTCGGGCGGCGCGGCACACCGACGCAGACCCTGGACGGCACGGTCGCGGTGCTCGACGCCGCTCTCGACGCCGGGATCACCTTCTTCGACACCGCTGACATCTACGGCGGGGAGCCCGGTCTGTCCGAGACCCTCATGGGCGAGGCGTTACGGGGACGCCGAGACGGCGTCGTGGTGGCGACGAAGTTCGGCCACAGCGCGGTGGACCTCGGGCTGCCCGGTGCGAAGGGCTCGCGCGCCTACATCCGTCGCGCTGTGGAGGCGTCGCTGGAGCGCCTGCAGACGGACTGGATCGACCTTTACCAGTTGCACACGCCCGACCCCGACACACCCATCGAGGAGACTCTCGACGCACTGTCGGAGCTCGTCCGCGAGGGGAAGGTCCGTTACATCGGTCACTCGAACTTCGCCGGTTGGCAGATCGCCGAAGCCGAGGCCGTCGCCCGCGCTCGCGGCGATGTGCCGTTCGTCTCGGCGCAGAACCACTACAGCCTGCTCGCACGGGCCGCCGAGCGCGAGGTGCTGCCGGCCGTCCGGCACTTCGGGCGCGGCTTCCTGCCGTACTTCCCGCTGCACAACGGCCTGCTCACCGGCAAGTTCACGCGCGAGCACATCCCCGCCGACTCCCGCGTCGCGCGGGAACGTCGGCACCTGTGGGAGAACGCGCCGTGGGACGCCATCGAGGCGTACCGGTCGTTCTGCGACGAGCGGGGCATCACGATGGTGCAGGCGACCTTCGGCTGGCTCCTGGCGCAGCCCGCGCTGAGCAGCGTGATCGCCGGAGCCACCTCTCCCGAGCAGGTGCGCTCCAACGCCGCGGCGGCCTCGGCGTGGCATCCCGGCGCCGAGGAGCTCGCCACGATCGATGCGCTCTTCCCGTTGCCGTCCGACCCGGCTGCGGGCTGACGAAATCCCGCTTCGTGGGTGCGTCCACTAGAGTGTGACACGCCCATCCGTCGACGAAAGAAGAGTGACAGCGTGCCCGACCCCACGACCCAATCCCGGATCGTGGACGTCCCGTCCGGTGCGATCGAACTCCGGTGGGCCGCCGCGACCGACACCGGACGTCGACGCGACAGCAACCAGGATGCCGTTCTCGCGCAGTATCCGCTGTTCATCGTCGCCGACGGCATGGGCGGACACATCGGTGGCGAGATCGCCAGCGCGAGTGCCGTCGACCGTCTCCGCCGCGTCGCCGATCGCGGCGTCGTCACGCCCGAGGACATCGAGGAGGCTCTCGAGCGGGCCGTCGGCGACATCGCCGATCACCCCGAGACGACCGACGACGGAACGGGCACCACCGTCACCGGTGTGTACCTCGACATCGTCGACGGCGAACCGCAGTGGACGACCCTGAACATCGGCGACTCGCGGGTCTACCTGCTGCGCGACCAGGCGATCGCTCAGGTCACGACGGATCATTCGGTCGTCCAGGAGCTCGTCGCCGCGGGGCGGCTCAGCCCCGAGGAGGCGGAGCAGCACCCGTACGGGAATGTCATCACGCGCGCCGTCGGCCCGAGCGACGGCGTCACCCCCGACTACGTCCGCCTGGATGTCGTCGACGGCGACCGCTTCGTCATCTGCAGCGACGGTCTCACCAAGGAGCTCACGGACTACGGCATCCTGCATTTCCTGCTCGAGAACCCCGATCCCGCTGCGGCGGTCTCGGCGATGATGACCGCCGCCCTCGAGAACGGCGGCCGCGACAACGTGACGATCATCGTGCTCGACGCGCACTTCCGCGGCGCCGACGACGCCTCCTCCCCGAACGCGGACTGAGCCCGGCCCTCCACCTTCTGCCGCAGCCGGAGGGTGGCACGGCGGTCGCGTTGCTTGACTCGGGCGCGTGCATCCGACCGTTCCCTTCGACGACCCCATCCGTCTGCCGACGCCGCACCCCGAGACGCGGCGTCCACCTCTCCCGGTGTGGGCGCTCATGGTCCCGGTCGCGGGCGCCGTCGTCCTCTGGCAGCTGACCGGGTCGCCGACGGTGCTCTGGTTCGCGGCGCTCGGTCCCCTCGTCGCGGTCGCGTCGGTGCTCGACGGGGTGCGCGTGGCCCGTCGAGAACGACGCAGGTCCGCGGCCCGCGCCGCCGCCGGCCTGCGGTCGGCTCACGCGGAGCTGGAGGAGCGGCACGCGCACGAGCGCGCCGATCGCTGGCGCGCGACGCCGGACGTCGCCCGCCTCCTGGCCGCCCCCGACGACCTGTGGCGTCCGAGACCCTCCCGCGACCTGGTGGTCGTGGGATCGGGCGACGCACCGTCTCGCACGCGTGTCGAGGGCGACGCCCCGCCGGATTTCCGGCAGGCCGCCGCCACTGTGCGCAACGCGCCGGTCACGGTTCCGCTCACGGCGGGGATCGCGATCGTCGGGCCGGCGGCCCCTGCGGCGTCGATCGCCCGGGCCCTCGTGGTGCAGATCTGCCTCGTGCACGGGCCGGGCGAGGTCTCGCTCGTCGCCGCGGCGGAGGACTGGGCCCGTGAGCTCCCGCACGCGTCGGTGACTGGAGGACTGCGGCTCTGGTGGGGACGAGGGGTGCCGCCCGCCGACGCCGACATCGCGATCGTGTGCGTCGACTCGGTCGCCCCGCCGCCGCAATGCGCTGCCCTCGTGCGCGTGACGGGGGTCGATGAAGCGGTGCTGGGCTATGGCGGTTCCTCCTGGACGGTCCGTCCCGAGTCGGTCGGGCGGGCCCAGGCGACGACGATCGTCGCGCTGCTCCGCGAGCGGGCCGCCACCGTGGGCGGCGAGGATGTGAGGCCGCTGCCGTTCGACGATCTTCCGCACCCGGGCGGCGCGGGGCTCACCGCGGTTCTCGGCGCCGGCCGCGGCGACCCGATGGTCATCGACCTCGTCGACGACGGTCCCCACGCGGTCGTGGTGGGGGCGACCGGCAGCGGGAAGAGCGAGCTGCTCGTGACCTGGATCGCGGCGCTGGCGCGGGCCTTGCCGCCGTCGCGCGTGAATTTCCTGCTCATCGACTTCAAGGGCGGTCGCGCTTTCGACGCGCTCACGTCGTTGCCGCACGTGGCAGGTGTCGTGACGGATCTCGACGACCGGAACGCCGTGCGCGCGATCGAGAGCCTCGCCGCCGAAGTGCGGCGCCGGGAGCGCGTCCTCGCCCAGCTCGGGGCACGTGACATCGCCGAGGCGTCCGGCGCGCTGCCGCGGCTGGTCGTCGTCGTCGACGAATACGCCGCACTCACGGCCGCTCACCCCGCGATGCACGATCTGTTCGCCGACATCGCCGCACGCGGCCGCGCGCTCGGGATGCATCTCGTGCTGGCGACGCAGCGAGCGGCGGGGTTCCGCGAAGCGGTGCTCGCCAATGCCCCGTTGCGGATCGCCCTGCGCGTGGCCGATGGTGCGGAGTCACGCGCCGTGCTCGGGTCGGCGGAGGCTGCGGCGCTGCCGGGCGGACGCGCGGACCGCGGTGCCGCGCTGGTGAGGCGTCCGACGGACGCGCAGCCGCACCTGCTGCGGGTGAGCCTGTGCCCGCCCGAGGCGATCGCGGCCATCGCTCGAGACGCCGCGGGAGGGCCCCCGGCCCGTCGCCCCTGGCTGCCGCCGCTGCCCGATCACGTCCCGCTCGCCGACGTGCGGCGGGAGGGCACCCTGGTGTTGGGCCTGGCCGACGAGCCGGCCGAGCAGCGTCGGCACGTCGTGGTCCTCGACGGACGTGCGCCGGGAGCAGCGGTGCTCGGACGCGCGGGGTCGGGGCGCACGACGCTTCTGCGGACCATCGCCGCACAGGTGCCGGCCGACCGGCTGTGCTGGGTGCCCGATGACCTCGAAGCGGCGTGGGACGTCGTCACCGCGCTCGACGACGTCCCGGAGGGATGGGTGATCGTCGTCGACGATCTCGACCGCCTGCTCGCGGCGTTGCCCGACGATTACAGCGTTGCCGCGGCGGCGATGCTGGAGCGCGTCGCGCGCGGCGCTCGAGCGCGCCGCATCCAGTTCGTCTGCGCGGCGCAGCGGATCGCGGGAGCCGTCGGGAGGATCGTCGACCTTCTGCCCGACCGTGCGGTGCTCGCAGCGGTCTCGCGGTCGGAGCACGTCGCGTTCGGCGGTGACCCGTCGCACCACGACCCTTCGGCACCGGCCGGTCGGGGGAGATGGGGCCGGTCGCTCGTCCAGTTCGCCGATCCCGGCGACGTTCCTCCGCCCCGCGGCGAGGGAGCGCTCCCCGATGCGTTCGAGCCGCGCTGGGCCACAGCGTTCGTCGCCCCGCCCACGGGGGCCACGCAGGCCGTGCTGGATCACTGGCGCGGTCGAGGCCTCGAGGTCACGTCTGTGGAACAGACGACGTCCCTGCAGCCGGGGAGGGTCGTGTGGGGCACCCCGGAGGCATGGATCGGCCGCTGGCGCGGAGCGGCGGCGGGTGCGCAGACACGATGTCAGCTCGTGGTCGACGCCGCGTGCGCGACCGAACTGCGGCTCGTGACGGGCAGCCGGCTGCTGCCGCCCTACGCCGTTCCGGGCCGCGGGCGCGCGTGGGTCATCGACACGCGGACGGATCGCGTCCGCCGGGTCGTGCTGCCTCTCAGCCCAGCGCTTCGCTCAGCGAACCCGCCGTGATGTCGTGCGCCGCCGCCACGCCTTCGTTCACGACCTCGCCCGCGGCGGTGTTGAGCCCGGCCGCGAGCGCCGGGTCGGAACGCAGCGCCTGGCGCCAGCCGTGGCGGGCGATCTGCCGCACATAGGGGAGCGTTGCGTTCGTCAGAGCCGAGGTCGACGTGTTCGGCACGGCGCCGGGCATGTTCGCGACGCAGTAGAACACCGTGTCGTGCACGCGGAAAGTGGGATCGGCGTGGGTCGTCGGCCGAGTGTCCTCGAAGCAGCCACCCTGGTCGACGGCGATGTCGACGAGCACGGAGCCCGGCCGCATGCGGGCGACGGTCTCGTTGCGAACGAGCTTGGGGGCTTTGGCGCCGGGGATCAGCACCGATCCGATCACGAGATCGGAAGCCACGACCGCGCGTTCGAGATCGAGCGGGTTGGAGGCGGCGGTCTTGACCCGCCCCTGGAAGTGGTCGTCGAGGAAGCGCAGGCGCTGGATGTTGGTGTCGAAGATCGTGACGTCCGCCCCGAGGCCGGCCGCGATGTAGGCGGCGTTCGCGCCGGCCACTCCGCCTCCGATGACCGTGACCGCGGCGGGCCGGGTTCCGGGGACACCGGACATCAGCAGGCCGAGACCGCCGGCCGAGCGCAGCAGCGTTGAGGCGCCCACCATCGGGGCGAGGCGACCGGCGACCTCGCTCATCGGCGCGAGGAGCGGCAGACCCCCGCCGGGGAGCTGCACGGTCTCGTAGGCGATCGCGGTCATGCCGCTCTCCACGAGGCGTTCGGTGAGCGGCCGATCGGCCGCGAGATGCAGGTAGGTGAACAGGACCAGGTCGTCGCGGAAGCGGTGGTACTCGCTCGCGATCGGCTCCTTGACCTTCAGCAGCAGCTCGGCGCGCGCCCAGACCTCGTCGGCGTCGTCGAGCAGCACAGCTCCGGCGTCGGCGTACTCCGAGTCGGGAAGGGACGAGCCCGCGCCGGCGCCGCGCTGGACGAACACGTCATGGCCGTTGACGACGAGGTCGTGCACACCCGACGGCGTGAGCGCGACGCGGTACTCGTTGTTCTTGACCTCGCTGGGAACGCTGATGCGCATGGCAGTCCTTTCTGCGCTCCCTCGTGAGGAGCCGCTACACCGTCGGCCGGATGATGCCGACGTTCTGTCCGCCGCCGAGCACGGTCAGCGGAAGATGAGAGATCACGCGGGCCACCGGGGCGGCCTCCAGGGCGCCTGCCCGAACCAGCAGGGTGAGTGCGATGGCCGACGCGGCGCGGCCGTTGCCGTCGAGCACCTTGAGGGCCACCGTCGTCCCATCGGGGGCGACCATGACGAGCACGCCCTCCGCACCCGTCTTCGCGAACACTCCGAGCCGTTCGATCGCGACGGTGTCGGGTCGCCCGGGACCATCGATCGTCCACGGGTTCTCGCGAACGGCCCGGACGAGGGCGCCCGCCATGCGGTGCAGCGCGAACGGCGACCGTTCGCTCGCGGTTCCGATGCGCTGGATCGCGCGTCCGAGTGCGATGAGGCTCATCGCGTAGACCGGGGCGCCGCATCCGTCGATCGCCATCGCCGAGGCCTTCGTGCCGGTCAGCCGTTCGATGACCTCCCGTGTATGCACCTGCAACGGGTGCTCGGGGTCGAGATACGTGGCGGTGTCCCAGCCACTCGCGACGCAAGCAGCCAGCATCGCGGCGTGCTTGCCGGAGCAGTTCATGCGGATACGGGTGGGGGTGCCGAGTTCCCGCACGATCTCGTCGCGCGTCGCGGTGTCGCCGGGCCAGGCCGGCGGGCAGCCGAGATCGTCCTCGCCCAGGCCGGCGTCGTTCAGGATGCCGCGGACGACCGAGACGTGCCGATCGGTGCCGGAGTGGCTGGCCGTGGCCAGGCCGAGCCGTTCACCCTCGAGCGAGGCTCCGGCGGTCATGCTGGCGAGTGCCTGGAGGGGCTTGAGGGTCGAGCGCGGGAGGATCGGTGCGTCCACATCGCCGAGGGTGCGGATCGGGCTGCCGTCGGCTCCCAGGACGACCGCTGCGCCAGCGTGACGGGACTCGATGAAACCGCTGCGCTCGACGACCGCGAGCTCGACGGCGGCGGGAACGGCGAAGGTCTGCGGCACCCCGACAGCCTACCGTCGCGGGCCCCGCGGTGCCGCGTGTCAGACTGTCCGCATGTTGGGTGAGCACCGCTATTCCGTGCGGGCCGAGTGGACCGGGAATCGCGGTACCGGAACGAGCGGCTACCGAGAGTACGACCGAGCCGTCACGCTGAGCATCGACGGCAAGCCGTCGCTTGCGGCCTCGAGCGACAAGCCGTTCCGCGGAGATCCGAGCCGGTGGAACCCGGAGGACCTGCTGCTCTCGGCGCTCTCCGAATGCCACCTGCTCTCGTACCTTCACGCGTGCGTGACGGTGGGGGTCGTCGTCGTCTCGTACACGGATGACGCGACGGGGACGATGCGCGAGGACGGGCGCGGTGGCGGCGCCTTCGCGGAGGTCGTCCTGCGGCCGCGGGTCGTCGTCGCGGAGGCGTCGATGCGAGAAGCCGCGCTCGAGGCGCACGCTCAGGCGAATGCCTGGTGCTTCATCGCGAACTCGGTGAACTTCCCGGTGCGCCACGAGCCGACGATCCTCGTCTCGGGCGAGGAATGACCGGTCTGGTCAGCGGCGTTCGTGCGGCAGAGCCTGCTTGATCCGCTCGACGGTGTTCTGCGGCGGGGCCTCGTTGTAAGCGCCGGCCAGCTCCTGACCCGACAGGGCGTGGATGGCGGCCATGATCTCGTCGGTGGCGTTGCGGCGGGCGCGACCGGAGTCCGCCGAACCGTGGTGGCTGAGGTCGAGCGGCTCGCCGAAGCGGACGGTCACGCGCGGGCGGAGCCGCGGGAACTTCGCCCCGACGGGCATGATGTCGCTCGTCCCGATGAGTCCGACGGGGATCACGGGTGCTCCGGTCTGCAGCGCGAGGAAGGCGACACCGGTGCGCCCCTTGTAGAGGCGGCCGTCGAGAGAGCGTGTGCCCTCGGGGTAGAGCGCCGTCGACCATCCGGCGTCGAGCATCTTCTTCTGCTGGTCCAGCGCATCGAGCGCGGCCTGCCCTGCTCCGCGGCGGACCGGGAACGCGCCTGCGGCGTAGAAGAACTCCCGCGACAGCCACCCGCGGAATCCGGTCCCGTCGAAGTAGCTCGATTTCGCGAGGAACCGCACCGGACGGGGCGACGCCATGGGGATCACGAAGGAGTCGATGAAGGAGAGGTGGTTGCTCGCCAGAATGACGGCGCCCTTCCGGGGGAAGTGCTCGCGGCCTTCGATGCGCGGCCGGTAGATCATGCGAGCCAGTGGTGCGAGCACCCACCGGCCGATCACGTAGGTGAGACCGATTCCGGGGACTGCTTCGACGGCGGCTGCGGCTTCGTCGTGCTCGCCGGGCTCGCCGGACTGCGGCTCGGTTGCGTCAGCGTTCACCAGACGAGGCTACTGCGGAACGCATAACTCCGCGGACATGTTGTGCGAGCGCACACGACCGACGTGGGCGGGCGAGGCCGTATCGAGTACGGATCGTCAGAACGGTGGAACTCCCGGCCCGGGTGGTCCCGCGGTCGTGAATGCCACCAGCGGTGGCGGAGCGTCTTCGCGGTAGACCCGTCCGGTGGGTGAGGTCCAGATCAGACGCCCGCCCGGGAGTTGTCGGACTCGCCATCGGGTGTGGTGTTTGACGTCGTGGTGTCTTTTGCAGAGGTTGGCGAGGTTGCACACGTGTGTCGCCCCGCCGTCGGATGCGGCGATGGTGTGGTCCAGTTCGCAGCGGATGGCGGGTTGCCGGCATCCGGGGAATCGGCAGTGCCGGTCCCGGGCCCGGAGTAGTCGCACCATGGCCGCGGTGGGCCGGTAGCTGTCGCACTCCAGCACGGTGCCGGTGACGGGGTGGGTGAGGAGCCGATCCCACGAGGACGCGTTGCCGGCGAGTTCGCGCGCGGTGGCGGCGTCGATGGGGGAGCGCCCCGCGAGGTCGGCCGGCCCCTCGTCCTGACCCATCAGGGTCAGTGCCGACACCGCGACCTGCACGTGCGCGCGGATCGCTCCCAGCGTTCCGTCGCCGTCACCGGTGCCGGTGGGGTCGAGGGCGGGCGTCCCGGCGAGGAGGAGGTCGCTGAATACGTCGGCGCGGACCTGATCGATGGTTCTGGCGTCGCCGACGAACGAGGACCCGTCGTCGATCGTCGTGTCGGCATCGGGGCCGCCACCGTTGCCATCGGCTCGAGCGTCGGCTCGAGCGTCAGCGTCAACGTCAACGCTCGCCTCGTCGGCCTGTGCCCGCGCGTTGATGATCTCCCGCGCCTGCCGCGTGAGTCGGTCGACGATCCCGTCGGCGATGACGGTCGGCAGGGTTGCGATGAGATCTGACATTCCGTCGGCGCCGGCCTGCACGCGTACGCACCGCCCGGCGGCGGCTTCTTCGTGCCGCTCGGTGAACGTCCGCGGGTTCATCCGTTCCGCGATCATCCGCAGTGCTTCCAGCACACGGTTGGGCCTTTCGCCCTCGCACCGCTCGATCGCGAGCCGTTCGAACTCCGCCCGCTCCTCCACAGGCACCAGGCATCCCGTCTCTTGAATAACCCGCACGTGGCCGCGGACGATGCGCCCGTCCTCCCACGCCGCCATCGTCACCGGATAGTTCTCCACCAGATCGCGCGCCTCGTCGATGCGCCGCTGCAGCGTCCGGTCGGTCGCGACGAACACACCGGCGAGCTCGGCGGCGATGCCCCGCAACGCCATCTCCCGCGCCTTGACCTTCTCCGACGACCCAGCAGCCTGCTTCTCCGCGAGTACCCCGGCTGCGGCGAGAACCCGAACCTCACGCACCTGGCCAGCCCGAACCACGTCCGCCGCCCCCTCGGCATCCGCGACCAGCTGAGCGAGCTCAGCGACGTCAGCGTCGCTGCCCATCCCGCCACCGAGCCCGCCATTCGAATGCATGTTCGAATCATGTCATGGACCTCCGACATCGTCCGTGACTCTCCACAGCTCTGACGGAGGCGCCTCGGGTTCTCAGCGCGCACTGATGCTGGTGCGAGAGGATGACAGTTCCGTCTCCCCGATCGAAGAGGTTCTCCGTGCGTCTGCGCCCGTTCGCTGCTCTGTCCGTCGTCGCCGTCTCGGCGCTTGCGCTCGCCGGCTGTGCGAGCGGTGACACGGCCACCGAGTCGCCCAGTCCGAACGCTTCCGGTGCATCGGAGCAGTGCCTCGTGAACGCCCAGCCGGGGGAGTCCTCCGACAGCATCGAGGTCTCCGGTTCGGCGCCCGAGCTGACCGCGAAGGTCGACCCGGGCCTCGAGCCCGCCGAGATCGAGCGGACGCTCACGACCCGCGGCGACGGAGAGGAGCTCCACTCGGGCGATCTGGTCTCCGGCTCGTACGCGATCTACGACGGCGCGACGGGCGAGCTGCTCGAGCAGTCGCGCGACACCTCTCCCGATGACTCCGGTCTCGTGCCGGTGCTGCTCGACACCCAGCAGTACTCGGTGTTCGTCGCGGCGCTCGAGTGCGCGCCGCTCGGCTCGACGGCGGCTCTGGCTATTCCCGGGTCGGCGTTCGGCGAGGGCCGGACGGCCGTGGTCGTCGTCGCGGAGGGCGTCGAGAAGCTCCCGACTCGGGCGACCGGCACCGACCAGGCGCCCGTCGACGGGATGCCTACGGTCGAACTGGCCGACGACGGCGCCCCCACCATCACCCTCCCCGGCACCGATGCGCCGACCGAGGTGCAGCTGGCGAACCTGAAGACCGGCGACGGGGCCACCATCCAGCCCGGCGACACCGCATTCGTGCAGTACACCGGTGTGAAGTGGTCGGACGGCTCGGTGTTCGACTCGAGCTGGGACCGCGGCCAGCCCGCGGCGTTCCCGACGAACGGGGTCGTCGCCGGCTTCCAGCAGGCCCTGGAAGGGCAGCAGGTCGGCTCGCAGGTGCTCGTCGTCATCCCGCCGGCCGCGGGTTACGGTGCGCAGGAGGGCAGCGAGCTCCAGAACGAGACGCTCGTCTTCGTCGTCGACATCCTCGGCGTTCAGCGCACGCCCGCGCCCGCCGCAGGCTGAGGTCACCCACCGCCGCGGCAACCAGCCCGGCACACCCGCAGCACCTAGGCTGACGGCATGCGTCGCGTCCTCATCCTCGGCTCCACCGGTTCGATCGGGACGCAGGCGCTCGACGTCATCGACTCCCGGCGCGACCGGTTCGAGGTCGTCGGGCTCGCTGCGGGGTCGAACGCCCGGATGCTGGAAGAGCAGGCGGCGCGGTTCGGTGTGACCCGCACCGCACTCGGCGCGGCCGACGCGGAACGCCTCGTCCGTGATGTCGAGGCCGACGTGGTGCTCAATGGAATCACCGGGTCGGTCGGGCTGGGGCCCACCCTGGCCGCCCTCGAAACGGGGCGCACGCTCGCGCTCGCGAATAAGGAGTCGCTCATCGTCGGCGGCGAGCTCGTCACCTCCCTCGCGGCGCCCGGTCAGATCGTTCCGGTCGATTCCGAGCACTCCGCGATCGCGCAGGCCCTGCGGTCGGGCGAGCCCGACGAAGTCCGTCGGCTCGTGCTCACGGCATCCGGCGGGCCGTTCCGCGGACGTTCCCGTGACGAGCTGGCCGCCGTGACCCCCGCACAGGCGCTCGCTCACCCGACCTGGGACATGGGACGCGTCGTCACGACCAACTCCGCGACGCTCGTCAACAAGGGTCTCGAAGTCATCGAGGCGCACCTGCTGTTCAGCGTGGACTACGACCGCATCGACGTCGTCGTGCATCCCCAGTCGGTCGTGCACTCGATGGTCGAGTTCATCGACGGCTCCACCATCGCCCAGGCCTCGCCGCCTGATATGCGCCTGCCGATCTCGCTCGGCCTCGACTGGCCGCGCCGAGTCGCGGGCGTCGGCGCCCCGCTCGACTGGACGCGCTCGGGCGAGTGGACCTTCGAGCCGCTCGACGACGCCGCGTTCCCGGCCGTCGCCCTCGCCAAACGCGTGGGCGGAGCGGGGGGAACCTACCCGGCGGTCTTCAACGCCGCGAACGAGCAGGCCGTCGAGGCGTTCCACGCGGGCGTGCTGAGCTTCCTCGGGATCGTCGAGACCGTCGAGCGCGTCGTCGACGCACACCGTCCGCCGAGCGAGCTCACGCGGGAGTCGCTCGCGGAGGCCGAGTCCTGGGCGCGGAACGCCGCTGACCGGGCGATCGGCGCGACGCGATGACGACCGACGTCAGTAGACGGTGAGACCTCGCGCCGCGAACTGACCGCGGACCCGCGCGAGCAGCTCCGCGTCGGGCGTCGGCCGCCCGGCGAGCGGATAGGGGATGCCGAGTCGCTCCCACTTCGACGTGCCCATCTGATGGAACGGCAGGACCTCGACGCGGTGGACGTTCTGCCAGCGGGCCACGATGTCGGCGACGGCGTCGACGTTCTCCGCGGCATCCGTGAGCCCGGGCACGAGCACGAACCTGATCCACACGGGTGTGCCGCGGGCGGCGAGGCGGTCGCCGAAGTCGATCGTCGGCTGCAGGTCTCGGCCGGTGACCTCGCGGTAGGTGTCGGGCAGGCCCGACTTCACGTCGAGCAGGACGAGCGAGACATCATCGAGCAGCGCATCGGATGCTGCGCGGCCGAGGTTCCCCGATGTGTCGATGGCGACGTGGACACCCAGCTCGGCGGCGGCTCGGGCCAGGCGCGCCACGAAGGCCGCCTGCTGCAGCGGCTCGCCGCCCGAGATCGTCAGCCCTCCTCCCGTCGCCCGGAAGACCGGCAGGTACCGGCGCAGCCGGGCGACGATGTCATCGAGCGCGGTGAGCTCGCCGTCGCGCTGACGCCACGTGTCGGGGTTGTGGCAGTACTGGCAGCGCAGCGGGCATCCCGCGAGGAAGAGGGTCATCCTGGTGCCGGGGCCGTCCACGGAAGTGACGAGCTCCCAGGAGTGCACGCTCGCGACATGCCCGGACCGCCGCGCGGCGAGACGGTCGTGACGGGGGTCGCTCAGATCGGCGGTGCAGGCCGCACCCGGCACCAGGATGGCGGACACGGGACTCAGACCCCCGCGTGGAAGGTACGGCTGAGCACGTCGAGCTGCTGCTCGCGGGTCAGCCGCACGAAGTTGACCGCGTAGCCGGACACCCGGATGGTCAGCTGCGGGTACTTGTCGGGATTGACCATCGCATCCTCGAGCGTCTCGCGCGTCAGCACGTTGACGTTGAGGTGGTAGCCGTCCGACGCCATCTGCGCATCGAGCAGCCCCACGAGGTTGCGCACCCGTTCGTCGGGCGTGCGCCCGAGACCGCTCGGCGTCACCGTCGTGGTCAACGAGATGCCGTCCTGGGCCTGGTCGAAGGGCAGTTTCGCGACCGACAGCGCCGCCGCCAGCATCCCGTGCGTGTCGCGCCCGTTCATGGGGTTCGCGCCCGGAGCGAAGGGCTGACCGGCACGGCGACCGTCCGGGGTGTTGCCCGTGGCCTTGCCGTACACGACGTTCGACGTGATCGTCAGCACCGACTGGGTGTGCACCGCATCGCGGTACGTCTGGTGCTTGCGGATCATCGACATGAAGTCCGACACCAGCTCGCGGGCGATCTCGTCGACGCGGTCGTCGTCGTTCCCGAAAGTGGGGAAGTCGCCGTGGACGAGGTAGTCGACGACGAGCCCCGATGCATCGCGCACCGGCTCGACCTTCGCGTACTTGATGGCCGAGAGCGAGTCGGCGGCGACCGAGAGGCCGGCGATGCCGCATGCCATGGTGCGCAGGACGTTGCCGTCGTGCAGTGCCATCTCGAGACGCTCGTAGGCGTACTTGTCGTGCATGAAGTGGATGCAGTTGAGCGCGTCGACGTACGTCTCGGCGAGCCACTCCATCATCACCCGGAAGCGCTCGCGCACGTCGTCGTACCCGAGCACGTCTCCCGAGACGGGGGCGGCGGCCGGTGCGATCTGCTTGCCGCTCACCTCGTCGCGTCCGCCGTTGATGGCGTACAGGAGAGTCTTGGCGAGGTTGACCCGAGCCCCGAAGAACTGCATCTGCTTGCCGACCGTCATCGGCGAGACGCAGCATGCGATGGCCGCGTCGTCACCGCACAGCGCGCGGATGTGGTCGTCGGACTCGTACTGGATCGACGAGGTGTCGATCGAGACCTGCGCGCAGAACTCCTTGAAGCCGTCGGGCAGCGCGTCGGTCCACAGCACCGTCAGGTTGGGCTCGGGTGCCGGGCCGAGGTTGTAGAGCGTCTGCAGGAACCGGAAGGCGGTCTTGGTCACGAGCGTGCGTCCGTCCTCGCCGACGCCGCCGATCGACTCGGTCACCCAGGTCGGGTCGCCGGAGAACAGTGCGTCGTACTCGGGCGTGCGAAGGAATCGCACGATGCGCAGCTTGATGACGAGGTCGTCGACGAGCTCCTGCGCCTCCACCTCGGTGAGGATGCCGCGGGCCATGTCGCGCTGGATGTACGCATCGAGGAACGCGGTGTTGCGCCCGAAGCTCATCGCGGCGCCGTTCTGCTCCTTCACCGCGCCGAGGTAGGCGAAGTACAGCCACTGGATCGCCTCGCGGGCGGTGGCGGCGGGCCGCGTGATGTCGAAGCCGTACGAGGCGGCCATCTCGGCGAGCTCGTGCAGGGCGCGGATCTGCTCGGCGTTCTCCTCGCGCGAGCGCAGGATGTTCTCCGTCGAGGGGTGCATGTCGAGCTCCGCCCGCTCGACGTTCTTCGCCGCCACGAGCGCGTCGGTGCCGTACAGGGCGACGCGCCGGTAGTCGCCGATGATCCGGCCGCGGCCGTAGGCGTCGGGAAGGCCGGTGATGATGTGGCTGCTGCGGGCGCGGCGGACAGCCGGCGGGTACACGTCGAAGACACCGTCGTTGTGGGTCTTGCGGTAGCGCGTGAAGATCGTCTCGAGGGTCGGGTCGACCGGATAGCCGTACGTCTCGAGGGCCCCCTTGACCATGCGCCATCCGCCGTTCGGCATGATCGCGCGACGCAGCGGCGCGTCGGTCTGCAGACCGACGATCAGCTCGTCCTCTCGCCGGATGTAGCCCGGAGCGTGCGACGTGATCGTCGAGGGGGTGAGAGCGTCGACGTCGTACACGCCGCGCTCGCGCTCCGCCGGGAACATCTCGCTGAGCGTCTGCCAGAGCCCGGTCGTGCGGGAAGTCGGTCCCACGAGGAACGACGCGTCGCCGGTGTAAGGCTCGTAATTGCGCTGGATGAAGTCGCGGACGTCGATGTCGTCCTGCCACGGTCCCGGGGCGAAGCCCTCCCACGCGGCGGGGACCGCGTCGTCGTCGTGTGCTGTCGTGGTCGGGATGACTGTGCTCATCGTGGGTCCTTCGTCCTGTCGGAAGGCCCGCCGGGGAGCGGGGAAGGCGCTGGTCGTGCCTGCCGCGGCGTGCCTGCGGCCGACGTTACGCCCGGCCCGCAGAGGGTGAGGCAATCGTGCACGGGAGCGACAGGACGGTGCAGGACCGCTGATTTTTCACAGTGGTCCGACCACAAACACGCTCAATCGGCGTAGGGCACGGCCCAACTGGGCTCGGGCACCGGCCAGCCGGCATCCCGAAGCGCTCGACGAGCGAGTTCGCGAGCCGAGTAGGGCGTGCGGACTCCGCGGATGTCGCGGTAGTCCTGGTGTCCCGGGCCGGCCCACAGGATCGCGTCGCCCTCGCCCACGAGCGAGACGGCTTCGACGATCGCCTTCTCCGGCGGCGACGACTCGCGGATGTCGGCATCCGGTCGCGCTCGCCGAGCGCCCTCGAGCAGGGTGGCCCGGATCGCATCGGGATCCTCGAAGCGCGGGTGGTGGTCGGTCACGATCAGGATGTCGCTGCCGAGGACGGCCGTCGCCCCCATGTCGTGCCGCTTGGTCTTGTCGCGATCGCCGTCGGCCCCGAAGACCATGACGACGGTCCCGGGGGTCACGCGCCGCACGGCGGCGAGGGTCTTCTCGAACGCGTCGGGGGAGTGCCCGAAGTCGACGTACACGGCCGGGCCGCGATCGCCCGAGACGCGTTGCGTGCGGCCGGGCAGGTGAGCGTCGATGCGCTGCCCGTCGAGCACGCGCACGAGCTCATCCCACGCGTAGCCGCCCTCGAGCAGCATGACGATCGCGAGACCTGCGTTCGCTGCCATGTGCCGCCCGATGACCGGAACCGTCGTCGTGAGCTGTCGCCCGCCGGGCCCGACCAGACGGAACTCGGTGCCGTCCTGCCGCTCCTCGACGACCTCGACGGTCCAGTCCGCCGTCGCCGAGGGGGTCTCGGCGATCGCCGGAGTGATGATCGTCGTCACGGGGATCTCAGCACGCGCCACGATCTGCGCGCCGGCGTCGGAGTCGAGGCACACCACCCCGCGTCGCGCCCGGTCCGCGAGGAAGAGCGGCAGCTTCGCCTCGAAGTACTCCGCCATGTCTCGGTAGTCGTCGAGGTGGTCGTGGGTGAGGTTGGTGAACCCGGCGACGTCGAAGACCACTCCGTCGACGCGGTGCCGGGTCAGCGCTTGCGCGCTCACCTCGACGGCGACCGCCTCGACGCCGCGCTCGCGCATGAGGGCGAGCAGGGCGTGGAACTCCGACGCCTCGGGGGTCGTGAGCCGCGAAACGATGACCTCGCCCGCGATGTGGCGCTCCGCCGTCGAGGACAGACCCGTGACGACGCCGAGCTGACCGAGGATCCCCTCGATGAGGTGGGACACGCTGGTCTTGCCGTTCGTCCCGGTCGTGCCGAACAGCAGCGGGAGGTGATCCTCGCGGCCGGTTCCGTAGACCCAGGCCGAGAGATCGCCCAGCCGGGCTCGAGGGTCGTCGACGACGACGACGGGCAGGCCGGCATCGACGGCGAGCTCGGCCCCACGGGCGTCGGTGACGATCGCGGTGGCGCCCGTCTCGGCGGCCTGCGCCGCGAACTCGGCGCCGTGCCGCACCGCGCCCTGGATCGCGACGAACGCTTCGCCCGGCCGCAGGTCGGCCGTCGCGAGGGTGATGCCCGTGACGGCGACGTCGGAGGCGCCGCCGACGATCCGGCCGCCGACGTGCGCAGCGAGCTCGGTGAGGGAGCGGCGCGGCGGACTCTCGGGGCGGAGGACGGGAGGGAGGTTCGGGGCGTCGGTAGGCATTGCCACCATTGTCTCACCCCGGTCCCGGGGCGGCCGCGGCGATTGACGCGCCCGCCCCGGGTGTGCTCACGCGCGTCGGCGGGTGATGGCCAGGACGAGCGCCGCGGCCGCGACGACCAGAGCCCCGGCCGAGAGCCAGATCGGCAGCGGGTCGGCCGCGGGAGCGGATGCCGCGGCGGTCTCGGCACCGGAATCCGCCGCGCCGGCGGACGAGTGGCCGCCCTCCGAGTGGCCGCCGTGCGCGTCGGTCGCTGCCGCCCCGACGACCACGACGGGAGCCGGGTACTCGAGGTCGTCCGGGTCCTGGCCGTCCTCGGCGACCTGCACCCAGGCGGCCTCGCCGGCCTCGCACTGCTGCGTCACGGGGAAGGCGAAGCTCTCGCCCTCGGCCGAGCCGGGGAAGATCACGTTCATGCCGGCAGAGGCGGCGTAGGCGTCGGGGATGGGCGCGACCGCCGTGTATGTCACGCGTGTGGGGATGCCGTTCTCGCCCGCTTCGGTGGTGATGGTCCACGCCCCGTCGATGACGGGGGTCGCTCCCTGTGCCTCGGCGGGGATGTCGACGACGAGCGCCGTCGTGGGCGACCCGTCGCAGCCGTGGCTGAACGAGAAGTCGATGCGGGTCGAGCCGTTGGCGGCGACCTCCTCCGGCGTCACGTGCACGTGTGCGGACGCGGCGAGCGGCAGGGCGAGGGCGAGGGCGGCGCCGGCGGTCACGCCGACGGCCAGGCGCGCGCGGCGGCGCGCGGTGATGGTGCGGGTCATTGTCGTCTCTCAGAACATGCGGGCGGCGTCGTGCCGTCCCGCGGCGGGAAGGGAAGGTCACGCGGTGGCGACCGGCGGACCCCGCAGAGACAGAGAGGAACGGAGACGACGTGCCGCCGCGACGCGCTCGCGGCGCGGGACGGGACGGAGCAGGGGCGTCCGCGTACGGACCGACGGTGACATCAGCCGCACGAACCGCCGGATACCGCGATGGATGATGCGCACCAGGCGTTCGCCGGCGACCAGCGTCGCGACGGTCACGAGGGCGGCGAGAACGTGCGTCGCCGTCATCCCGGAGCTCACGGCGTGCGTGTGCGCGAGAGGCGCGAGGGCGGGGAGCGCCCCGCCGTGGGCGTGCGGGACCGGTGCCGTCGGATCAGCGGTGCCCGCGATCGAGAAGAAGGTGTGGAACAGGCCCTGGCTGGCGAGGACGACGAGGCCCGTCCGCCAGGCCGACGGGGCGCGGCCGACGAGCCAGACGGCTGCTGGGGCCGCGAGCAGCGTCGCGACGACGATGAGCCAGAGCGGCGCGAGCCCGCCCGAGATGGTGTGGGCGGTGGCAGCGAAGACGGTGGCGATCGCGGCCGAGGCGGTTCCCCGCAGCGCGCGAGCACGCCGCACTGTCGCACTCTGCGCCCGCTCCATGGTGGGAGTTTACGGCCTGGGCCGATTCAAAGACTCGGCGGGTACTCTGAGCGGTCGTGACCGTCCTCGCTTTCGTCATCGGCGTCGTCCTGCTCGTCGTCGGGCTCGCCGTGTCGATCGCGCTGCACGAGGTCGGCCACCTCGTGCCCGCCAAGCTGTTCGGCGTGCGCGTCGGCCGATACATGATCGGCCTGGGGCCGACGCTCTGGTCGCGGCGCTTCGGTGAGACCGAGTACGGCGTGAAGGCGCTGCCTCTCGGCGGGTACATCTCGATGTCGGGCATGTACCCGCCGGCACCCGACGAGCCCGACGCCGCCACCCGGCGCAGTGGTCGCTTCTTCGGGGCGATGGTGCAGGACGCCCGTCTCGCCAACGCCGAGACCCTCGTCGAGAACGACACGCGTCCGGCGTTCTACCAGCTCTCGGTGTGGAAGCGCATCGTCATCATGGTCGGCGGGCCGCTGATGAACCTCGTGCTCGCGATGGTGCTCTTCGGCATCGCGCTGAGCGCGATCGGGCTGCCGAGCGTCTCCACCACGATCGCCGGTGTGAACGAGTGCGTCGTTCCGGCCGGCGTCGAGCGCACGACATGCGAGCCCGGCGATCCCGTCTCACCGGCCGCGGCAGGCGGCATCCGTCCCGGGGACGTCATCGTCGCCGTCGACGGGACCGAGGTGTCGGGCTATGTCGAGGCGACCGCGATCATCCAGGCGTCGCCGGGACGCACGATCCCGATCGTCGTCGAGCGCGACGGCGACCGCGTCACGCTCGAGGTCACCCCGATCGCCGCGGAGCGTCCCGTGACCACGGCGGACGGCGCGACCGAGGTCAAGGAGGTCGGGTTCGTCGGCATGACCGGCACCCGGGTCAACGAGCCGCAGCCGATCTGGACCGGACCGCAGGCGGCGGTCGAGCGGCTCGGCGCCGTCGCGAGCGTCATCTGGCAGCTGCCGGTCAAGGTCTACGAAACCGGCGTCGCTCTCGTGACCGGTGGGGAGCGCGATCCCAACGGGCCGCTGTCGGTCGTCGGCGCGGGGCGTATCGCGGGCGAGGTTGCCGCGACCGACGCGCCGATTCAGGACCGTGCCTTCCAGGTGCTGAGCCTGCTCGGCTCGCTCAACATCGCGCTGTTCATCTTCAACCTGCTGCCCCTGCTGCCTCTCGACGGCGGACACGTCGTGGTGGCCCTGTGGGACGGGATCAAGCGCGCCTGGGCGAAGCTCTTCCGCCGCCCGCGTCCGCGCCCGGTCGACGCCACGAAGCTCGTGCCCGTCACCTTCGTCGTCGTGATCGGGCTCATCGTCATGGGCGGGACGTTGATCCTCGCCGACGTCTTCAACCCGATCTCGATCCTCGGCTGACGCCCTCGCCGCCGGTGCGGCGGCGATCAGGCGGGGACGGGTTTGAGGGCGAATCCGATGAGCCGCTCGAGCGTCGGCAGGCCATCTCGCGACAGGATCGACTCGAGGTGCCCCTGCACGGACGCGTACGCGGGGCCGCGCAGCGCGTACACGTCACCCGACGACGGGTCGGCCGCGATCTCGGTGTCGCCGAGGCGGGCGGTGCCCGGGGCGACGCGCGCCGTGAATGTGTTGTAGAACCCGATGGATGCCGGCTGTCCGAACACATCCACGCTCTTCTGCAGGCCCTGGTGGGGCGACGCGAGAGGGGCGAGCGCGATGCCGAGCCGGTCGGCCAGGATCTGGTGGCTCAGGCACACCGCGAGCAGCGGGCTGCCCGCATCGGCGCGTCGGCCGACGAGCTCGCGCATGCGGGCGATGCGGGGGCTGGCGCCGTCGCGCGGATCACCCGGGCCGGGACCGAAGACGACGAGGCCGGCTTCGTCGACCGCGGCATCCGTGACCTCGTGCCAGGGAGCGATGCGAACGGCGAACCCGAGATGATGCAGCTGGTGCCCGAGCATCGTGGTGAAGCGGTCCTCGGCATCGACGACCAGCACCTCGCGGCCCGCGTAGGGTCCACCCTCGGCGGCCTGCGGGTCGAGCCAGAACTGGGCGAGGCGCGCGTTGCGCGAGGAGAGCAGGGCCGCGATCGTCGGATCGTCGCCGAGCCGCGGGCGGTGCGCGGCCGGTGCGTCCTCGTCGACCGCCGTCGTGTCGGCGATCGCCGCGGGCGCTTCGTCGCGGTCGACGGCGCCGATCGCGCCCAGGACGCCGGCCGCCTTGCCGTGGGTCTCGCCCACTTCGCCCGCCGGGTCGGAGTGCCGCACGAGCGTCGCGCCGACCGGAACACGCAGCCGGCCGTCGACGAGATAGGCCGTGCGGATCAGGATGGGCGCGTCGAGATCGTGCCCGCCGCCCGCCGCGGGCGTGAACAAGGCGGCGACCCCGGAGTAGTAGCCGCGGGGTGTGGGCTCGTGCCGTGCGATCACCGTGCACGCGTTCTGCATGGGCGACCCCGTGACGGTGGGGGCGAACATGGTCTCGCGGAGGATGTCGCGGGGGTCCATGGTGCTCGAGCCGCGCAGCATGTACTCGGTGTGGGTCAGGCGCGACATCTCCTTCAGGTGGGGGCCGGTGATGCGGCCTCCGTCCGAGCAGACGGCCGACATCATCTTCAGCTCTTCGTCGACGACCATGAACAGTTCCTCGGTCTCCTTGGTGGAGGAGAGGAACTCCGTCAGGGTCTCGGCCGTCGCGCCGCCGCGGGGGTGCCGGAAGGTGCCGGAGATCGGGTTCATCGTCACGATGCTGGTGCCCGGCTCGGCGGGAGCCCCGCTGCGCGCACTGACGTGGGCCTCCGGGCTGGCGCCGACCGCGACATGACCGTCGGTGACGACGAGGAAGGTCCAGTAAGCGCCCCGCTCGTGCTGCAGCAGCGCCCGGAACCAGGTGAGGCCGGCGGTGACGGCATCCGTCTCGACCGTTGCGGTGAAGTCGCGCCGGATGACGAAGTTGGCGCCCTCGCCGCGGCCGATCTCGTCGGCGATGACGCGGCGGACGATGTCGGCGTAATCGTCGTCGGAGATGTCGAACCCGGCGTCCTCGAGCGGCACCCGCTCCGACGGCAGCTGGCGCAGCGCCTCGGCCAGGGGCAGGAAATCGTGGTCGGCGACGCGCAGGCAGCGCAGCGGTGCCCGGTCGTCGTGGCAGACGAAGCCGCGTTCGACGACCTGACGGAACGGCACGAGGGCGAGCACTTCGCGCGGCGTGCCGTCGGGATCGTCCAGCGGGATGTCGGCGAGCCGGTCCACGTCGACGACGTCGCCGCGGAGCACCTCGACGCTCGCCCCGTCGCGCGCGATGAGCGCGAACGGCTCACCGCTCGCGGCGAGATCGGTCAGGGTCGGGAGGGAACCGGTCATCGTCGTCTTTCTTCGTCGGAGCGCCCGCCCCACGAAGAAGACCGCCGGGCCTTCAACGCCGGGCGGTCTGAAACGTGTGCACGTCGAACACACCGCCTAGGCGGTGTGCCACCAGGAGAGGCGCGTGCGCATGGGGCGAAATTATCACACCCGCGTCGGGGATGCGGCGTCGCGCGGCTCCCAGCCCGTCTGCGGCGGTGCCGCGTAGGCTGTGCCCGTGCCAGCTGTCAATCTCGGGATGCCCCAGGTTCCGGACGTCCTCGCCCCTCGCCGCAAGAGCCGGCAGATCCGCGTCGGAAAGGTGCTCGTCGGGGGAGGAGCCCCCGTCAGCGTGCAGTCGATGACGACGACGCCGACCACCGACATCAACGCGACACTCCAGCAGATCGCCGAGCTCACGGCATCCGGCTGCGAGATCGTGCGCGTGGCCGTTCCCTCGCAGGACGACGCGGATGTACTGCACATCATCGCCAAGAAGAGCCAGATCCCCGTCATCGCCGACATCCACTTCCAGCCGAAGTACGTCTTCCAGGCGATCGACGCCGGATGCGCCGCGGTGCGCGTGAACCCGGGCAACATCCGGAAGTTCGACGACCAGGTCGGAGCGATCGCGAACGCGGCGAAGGCCGCGGGCGTCTCGCTCCGCATCGGCGTCAACGCCGGCTCTCTCGACCGGCGCCTGCTCGAGAAGTACGGCAAGGCGACGCCGGAGGCGCTCGTCGAGAGCGCCGTCTGGGAGGCCTCGCTCTTCGAGGAGCACGACTTCCACGATTTCAAGATCTCGGTCAAGCACAACGACCCGATCGTCATGGTCAAGGCCTACCGGCAGCTCGCCGAGCGCGGCGACTGGCCCCTGCACCTCGGCGTGACCGAGGCCGGTCCCGCCTTCCAGGGCACGATCAAGAGCGCCACCGCGTTCGGCATCCTGCTGGGCGAGGGGATCGGCGACACCATCCGTGTCTCGCTGTCGGCGCCGCCGGCCGAAGAGGTCAAGGTCGGACACCAGATCCTGCAGTCGCTCAACCTGCGGGAGCGCAAGCTCGAGATCGTCTCGTGCCCGTCATGCGGGCGGGCGCAGGTCGACGTCTACACGCTCGCCGACGACGTCACCGCGGGCCTCAAGGATGTCACCGTGCCGCTGCGCGTCGCGGTCATGGGCTGTGTGGTGAACGGACCGGGTGAGGCTCGCGAGGCTGACCTCGGCGTCGCATCGGGCAACGGCAAGGGACAGATCTTCGTCAAGGGCGAGGTCATCAAGACCGTGCCCGAATCGGAGATCGTCGCGACGCTCATCGAAGAGGCCCGCCGTATCGCCGACGAGCTCGGCCCCGACGCGCCCCTCGGTACGGCACAGGTCGTCACCGCCTGAGATCGGTTCCATAACGCTTCGACGGCGGATGCCGGGGCCGGCATGCCGGTCCTGCCAGGCTGGGGGCGTGCTCCGTCGCCCTGTTGCGTTCCTGCCCCTCGCGCTCGCCGCCGCTCTCGTGGTGGGATGCGCTCCCGTCGAACGTGCGGCCGAGACACCGGCGCCGGCCACCCCGTCTACGGCCGCTCCCTCTTCGACACCCACGCCGACACCGAACCTCGAGCCCGTCCGGGCGTTCGACGCCGACTGCGACCAGATGCTCACGGTCGAGCAGCGCGACGAGCTTCTCGGTGCGGGCTCGATCACCGTCGCCGAGCAGATCGCGTTGTGGGAGCCGGAGCGTCCCGTTCCCGTGGAGCCCGACCCCGTCGGCACCGTGGGAGGTCTCGCCTGCACCTGGTTTGCGGCGGAGGGCGTCGAGCCCGCCGCGGGTGTCAGGAACCTCACCACGATGGTGCTACCCGCCGCGGCGGTGACCAACGAGATCGCCGCCGCCTACTCGGTCGCGTTCTGCGAACCGAACTACGATTCGAGCGCCTGTCGTTTCGGCGTCCGCGTGGGAGACGACTGGGTCAGCGCAATCGTCGGCTCCGAGGTCCATGAAGCGCCGGAAGAGCTTCTGAGCGGAGCCGTCGAGGCGGTGTCGCGGAACCTCGCGTCGGCGACGAAGCCACGCCCCGTCGACCGCATCGACCAGACCTGGTCCATCCCCGACTGCGTCGAGCTGGGGGAGGCCATCGGTCTCGAGGACATGGTCGGACCGTATCGACATGGCTACTGGGAGGGGTCGGAGCAACCCGAGGACGTCCTGTTCGCCTCGTCCGGTATCGCGCGAACCTGCCCGATGTTCTCCGACGGTGAGCGGCTCGACTACGACACGCACGAGTTCCGCATCCTCGCCCCTCTCGTCGCCCCTGGTCTCGGCTGGCAGTGGAAGCAACTTCGTGCGGGTAACGCCGAGGCGGCGGTCGCCGTCGAGGTCGCCGGCGCCGCGGACTCGTTCGGCGTCGATCGGGGTCACGGAACGGTGCGCGTCTTCGCGACCGACGGGACGAATGTCGTGAGCATCTACGAGAGCGACATTGACCTGGCAGCTCAGGTGCTGTCTCGGATGCTCACCGCACTCTCCAGCTGAAGCGGAATCGCACTAGGCGATCGTGCCAGCGGCGTAGGACGCATCCACCTCGGTATCGAGTGCGGTTCGCAGCGCGATTCGCAGGGCACTCACGATGTCGGCGAGCGGAAGCGAGGGCTGACCGGCGGGGGCGTCCTCGGTCGCGTAGGGCACATGAACGAAACCCGCCCGGCGGAGCCGGGAACCGTCGACATCGAGCGCGGTGAACATGACGTGGTTGCAGACGAAGGTGCCGGCCGAGTGCGAGACGGTGGCGGGGATGCCGGCACCCGTGATCGCGGCCGTGATCGCCTTGACGGGCAGGGTCGCGAAATGGGCGGCTGGCCCGCCGGACGATGACGGGACGTCGACCGGCTGGTCGCCGGCGTTGTCGGGGATGCGCGCGTCCATGAGATTGATGGCGACGCGCTCGATCGTGACGCCGGTGCGTCCGCCGGCCAGCCCCGTGGCGACGACGACATCCGGCTCGTGGGCCGTGATGAGCTGGAGGAGGTTGCGGCGAGCGCCGTCGAACTCGACGGGAAGCACGGCGGTGACGAGATTCTCGGGGCCGTCCCACTCCCGGGCCACTCGACGGACGGCATCGCCCGACGGGTTGGTCGCGTCTCCCGCGAATGGCTCGAACCCGGTCAGCAGCACGGTCGTCATCCGCTCAGATTAGTTCGCGCGGCCGCGAACCTTTGCGGCGGTGCCGGACACTACAGGGTGTGGGAGATGATGAAGCCGCTGCATGGCAGCGACTGCGGGCGGGCGACGAGTCCGCGCTGGGAGACCTGTTCGACAGATACGAGTCGCGGCTGTTCCGGCACGCGACCCGGCTGCTGACCGATCGCGAGGACGCGAAGGATGCGGTCGCCATCGCGTTCTTCGAACTCTGGCGCAAGCGCGCGAGTGTGCGCCTGGTCGACGGATCGCCGCTGCCGTGGCTGCTGACGACCGTTGCGAACACGGCGCGCAATCTCGAGCGATCGGGACGGCGCTACCGAGCGCTGTTGGCGAAGACCCCAGCGGCGTCCGCATCCGCGGCGCCGTCGGCCCACGACGAGAGCGGCGTGCTCGCGGCGCTCAAGCAGCTGCCGGCCGGTGAGCAGAGCGTCGTCGTCCTCAGCGTGCTCGAGGGCTACCCCGAGCGCGATGTCGCTCAGACGCTGGGGATCCCCGTCGGCACGGTCAAGTCACGCCTCTCACGGGCGAAGAGCCGGCTACGAGACGAGATGACGGCGTTGGAGGCATCGTGGACCTGAACGATCAGCTCACCCCGGACGAGCACGGCGATCTGCGTGATCGCGTCATCGGTGGCGTGAAACGGCTGCGCGCCGCCCGCGCGCGCCGCTCGCGCATCGTCGCGGGAGCGGCCGCGTCCGCCCTCGTGGCCGTCGTCGTCGCAGGCGTCGCCTTCGCGGCCCTCCGCCCCGACGACCGCATCGCGACTCCCGTCGAGACGTCCACGCCGACGCCGACCCCGACACCCACGCCCTCCCAGACTCCGCAGCCGATGCCCACGGCGACCTCGACCCCCGACGCCGAGCAGCAGCTCACGGCGCCGGTGATCGCCTTCGGCGGCGACTGCACGCAGGTGGCAGACCGGGTGTTCCTCTCGAGCGTTTTCGGCGAAGACTTCGACGAAGCGGCGGATCTGGCGATTCCCGAGGTCGCATTGCTCGGCGGTATCGACTGTCGCTGGTACTCGCCGAGCAGCGGCGACAGCGTTCTTGCCTACGCGCTGCCTTCCAGCGTCGTGCCCGGTGAGGTTGCTGCCCGATACGAGAGCACTGTTTGCGAAGGGTTCCTCTATGACGGGTCCGGGTGTCGTCGTGCCGTCTCGGACGGTGATACCTGGGTTCTGGTGACGGTCAGTGCGGTATTCAACGAGTCGGGGTACGGAGTCGATGAGACAGCAACGACTCGTCGTCTCGACGCCGTCGTCCCGGAGTTCCGAGATGCATTGCCCGCTGCCGGTCGTCCGATGCCGGCCGCGCGCACTTCCTCGTGGTGGTCTCCGACGACGTGTGATGAGCTGCTGGAACGGGTCTCGGTGGCGGACGTCCTCGGCACGACAGATTTCGTCGAGGGGTACCCGTCGGGTTTCGGCACGGACGTTCACATGGAGATCGCGCGCGACGCGGGGCTCGGCACCGTCTGTCGCTGGTACACGCCGAACTCATCGCGTCTCGACGCGGTCATCGTGACGATCTACCCCGGCGGCGCGTGGGAATGGGACCGACTCGCGGCAGGTGACGGCCGACGCGACGTCCCGGTGCCGGTCGACGTCGCGGGCGCGACCGAAGCCGTGCGGGGTGTCGGTGCTATCCGTCCCGACAGCTCCTACCTCCTCGCGACCGACGGCGTGAATGTCGTGGAGATCATGGAGGCGCCGGACGTCGTGGATGCCGCCGAGCGCGTGTTGTCGGCGATGCGAGACGCGACGGGGTGACGAATGTTCGTGCGCACGTCGTGGCCCCGCGGCATCCGTAGACTCGACTCGTGGTCACCCGTATGTCGCACCTGTTCCTCCGCACGCTCCGTGAAGACCCCGCGGGCGCCGAGGTCGCCAGTCACAAGCTGCTGATCCGCGCCGGCTACATCCGACCGCAGGCGGCGGGCATCTTCGCGTGGCTGCCGCTCGGCCTGCGCGTCAAGGCCAAGATCGAGCGCGTCGTGCGCGAGGAGATGGCCGCGGCCGGCGCCCAGGAGGTGCACTTCCCGGCGCTGATGCCGCGCGAGGCGTACGAGGCGACGGGTCGCTGGGAGGAGTACGGCGACCTGCTGTTCCGTCTGCAGGACCGCAAGGGCGGCGACTACCTGCTCGCCCCCACGCACGAAGAAGCGTTCACGCTGCTCGTGAAGGACCTGTACTCGTCGTACAAGGACCTGCCGCTGACGATCTACCAGATCCAGGACAAGTACCGCGACGAAGCGCGCCCCCGCGCCGGTCTGCTGCGCGGCCGCGAGTTCACGATGAAGGACGCCTACTCGTTCGACGCGAACGACGCCGGGCTCGAGGCGAGCTACCAGGCCCAGCGCGACGCGTACGAGCGCATCTTCCAGCGTCTCGGTCTCGAGTACGTCATCGTCCAGGCGGATGCCGGAGCCATGGGCGGGTCGCGCTCGGAGGAGTTCCTGCACCCGACCCCGGTCGGCGAGGACTCGTTCGTGCGCTCCGCGGGCGGGTACGCCGCGAACGTCGAGGCGTTCACGACGGTCGTCCCCGAGGCGGGGCCGATCGACGGGCTGCCGGAGCCGGTCATCTTCGACTCGCCCGACACCCCCACGATCGAGACGCTCGTGGCACACGTCAACGCGAACCTCGAGGGCGAGTTCACCGCGGCGCACACGCTCAAGAACGTCGTGCTCGCCCTCACGCACCTCGACGGCACGCGGGAGCTCGTCGTCGTGGGCCTGCCCGGCGACCGCGACGTCGACGACAAGCGCGTGGAGGTCGCCTTCGCGCCGGCCGAGGTCGAGCCGGCGACGGCCGAGGACTTCGCCAAGAACCCGCTGCTGGTCAAGGGCTACATCGGCCCCTGGTCGCCCGAGGGCCCGGTGCTGGGCGAGGAGTCGGCGACCGGCATCCGCTACGTCCTCGACCCGCGCGTCGTCGACGGCACCTCGTGGATCACCGGCGCGAACATCGACCAGAAGCACGTGCACTCGCTCGTCGCTGGCCGCGACTTCACAGCCGATGCGTTCGTCGAGGTCGCCACCGTGCGCGAGGGCGATCCGGCTCCCGACGGCTCGGGTCCGGTCTCGATCGCGCGCGGCATGGAGATCGGCCATGTCTTCCAGCTCGGCCGGAAGTACGCCGAAGCGCTGGGGCTGAAGGTCCTCGATGAGAACGGCAAGCTCGTCACGGTCACGATGGGCTCGTACGGCATCGGCGTGACCCGCATCCTCGCGATCATCGCCGAGCTCAACAACGACGAGCGCGGACTGATCTGGCCCGCATCGGTCGCTCCCTTCGACGTGCACGTCGTGGCGACGGGCCGGGATGCCGCGGCCTTCGAGCTGGCCGAGCAGCTCTCGAGCGAGCTCGAGGCAGCGGGCCTGGAGGTCGTCTACGACGACCGCCCGAAGGTGTCGCCCGGCGTGAAGTTCGGCGACGCCGAGCTGGTGGGCGTGCCGCGCATCGTCATCGTCGGGCGCGGCGCGGCCGACGGCCAGGTCGAGCTGTGGGACCGCCGCACGGGGGAGCGCGAGACCGTCGCGGTCGCCGACGCCGTCGCGCGACTCACCGCCCGCTGATCTCAGCGTTCATCGCCGGATGCCGCGCAGTTCGCGGCATCCGGCGCACTTCTTGCTGCGCTCGACGTGCCGACGTGCGCCCGAAGGTGGGCAGCCGTCGGGAAGACCGCGGGTTCAGAGGTCGGCGTAGCGCGCGCGGAAGACCGTGAACACGCCGTAGGCGATGAGCCCGGCCCCCACGACGACCACGATCTCGGGGCCGAACGTCAGGTCGAGCAGCGCCCGGATGGCGGCATCCAGGCTGCCGGCCTCGTCGGCGCGGGAACGCACGGCGGCGACGATGAGCACCCCGCCCAGCGAGCCGAGGGCGATGCCCTTCGCGATGAAGCCGACGACCCCGAGGCCCTCGACGGCGCGGCCGACGGCACCGCCGGGGAGCGTCATCTTCGTGTGGAACGAACGGCGCACGCCCATGACGACGAAGACCACTCCGGCGATCGCGACGCCGATTCCGACGAGCACGATCGCGAATACACCGCCGGGAAGCGCGAGGATGCCGCGGCTCGCGTCGCGCGCGGACTCGTCGGCCTGCGGGCGGGCGCCGAGCGCCACCGCGGCGGACAGGCCGCCGAAGAACAGGAACACGACCGCTTGTCCCCACTCCGAGACCCGCAGCCCCCAGACGGCCGCGCCCCGCCGGCGCCGCGAGGCGAGCATGCCCTCCGCGAGATGCCACACGCCCAGCGCGGTCAGGAGCGCGGCCGCAGCCCACAGCGCGACGAAACCGAGCGGAAGCTCAGCGACCGCGCGGAACGCCCCCGTCTGATCGGCGTCGCGCTCGCCGCCGAAGGCCACCGCGACGATGAGCGACCCGATCAACAGGTGCACGAAACCGTTCGCGACGTAGCCGCCCCGAGCCAGCGCACGTGCCGCGGGATGCCGTTCGACGGCGCTCGCCGCGTCGTGCACCCCGTGTTCGGCCATCCCGCGAGCCTACGGCCTTCCGCGCCCGGCGAGACGGATCGGGCCGGAGCGCGCATCGATGCGCGTGCTCCGGCCCGATCGGCGTATGCGGTGCGTCAGTCCATGACGAGAACGGCCTTGACCGCCTTGCCCGACTGCGTGTCGGCGATGGCCTGCTCGATCTCCGAGAACGGGTACTTCGTGATGAGCTGGTCGAACGGGAAGCGTCCGGCCTCGTGCAGCGCGAGCATCTCGGGAATGAACTTCTGCGGCACCGCGTCGCCCTCGATCGCGCCGACGAAGGTCTTGCCCGAGCCCGAGATCGAGGCGAGCGCGATCTCGGTGCCCGGCTTCGGCACACCGACCAGCGCGATCTTCGCGCCGAATGCGGTGGCGGCGACGATCGTGTCGACGACGGCGGGGACGGCGGTGGTGTCGACGGCGTAGTCCGCGCCGACTCCGCCGGTGATCTCGAGGATGCGTGCGACGGCGTCCTCGTCCTTGCTGTTGACCGTGTGCGTGGCGCCGAGCTTCGCTGCGAACTCGAGCCGCTCCGGGATGATGTCCACCGCGATGATCGTCGTGGCTCCGGCGACCTTCGCGCCCATGATCGACGACAGGCCCACGGCGCCGGTGCCGGTCACGATGACGGACGCGCCGGCGGGCACGTCGAGCGAGTTGAGCACGGTGCCGGCTCCGGTCTGCACGCCGCAGCCGAGGGGGCCGGCGATCTCGACGTCGGCGGTCGCGGGCAGCTTCACCGCGTTGCGGGCCTCGACGATGACGTGGCTGGCGAACGAGGACTGTCCGAAGAACGAGCCGTGCACGGCGGAGCCGTCGGCAGCGGTCATGGTGACCGAGCCGTCCTCGCGGGCTCCGCCGAAGTTGAGCGCCATGAAGTTGCGGCAGTAGGCCTCGCGTCCCGTGAGGCAGTTGGTGCAGCGGCCGCACGAGGCGAACGACACCGCGACTTTGTCGCCGACGGCGTAGCCGACGACGGCATCGCCGACCTGCTCGACGGTGCCAGCGCCCTCGTGCCCCAGGACGAACGGGAACGCCGCGCGGATGTGACCGTGCTGGACGGCGAGGTCGGTGTGGCACAGGCCGGTGGCGGCGACCTTCACGAGCAGTTCGTTCGGACGGATGTCGTCGAGGGTGATCTCCTCGAAGGTGAACGGGGCGTCCTGGCCGTGCAGAACGGCGGCGTGCGCGTTGGTGGTCATGTGAGAGGTTCCTTTCGCGTTGCGGTCGCGGCGGCAGAGCCGTCGTCGCGACCGATGTCACGATCGGGCGTCGTCTCCCGCAGCGCGGGCCGCCCGGTCCTCAAACAGTATGCGCCTGAATCGATACAGGTGAGGCGAGCCGGAACCACGCGGGGCCCAGAGGCAGCACGCTGCGGCCCAGCGTCCGCGTGTAGAACTTCTCGAGAAGCATGTACGCTGCGAGCGCCGACGCCACGAGCAGCGCGACCGAGCCTGCCGCACCGACGGCCGCCGGCCCGCCGAACGCCGTGATCGTCTGCAGTCCGAGGCCGACCGCGACCGCGAGCAGCGTCACGGGCAGCACGGTGTTGCGCGATGCCGCCGAGAGGGCGAACACGAGCGCCAGGATGGAGAACATCAGCGTGAACACGCCGCGTGCGGGGCCCTCGACCTCGAAGAACCCGAGCTCGCCGCCGAGCAGGAATCCGGGCATGCAGATCCAGTACCACCCGAAGGCGTTGTAGACGATGAAGTGGAAGTCGTCGCCCGCGAAGTAGGAGAGCATCCCTGCGGTGACCTGGACCACGCCTCCGAAGACGGCGCCGACCCAGAACACCGGGCTCTCGTTCTGCAGTCCGAGATGCTCCAGCTGCGCCGTGAGGGTGGCGATGACGAAACCGAGCAGCCCGATCAGTCCGGGGTCGGCGAGGCGGGGAGCGCGTTCGGTCATGCCCCCAGTATCGCGAGATCGTCCGCCGACCGCGGTCTCGTCGGGGCCGGGCAAACACGTTCACGGCCCCATCGGGTAACGTGGGATGGATGCCGGGAGCGCGAAACGCGCCCGGACAAGAGCTGAATATGGAGGGCCCCCATGGACATCGATCTCTCACTGCTGCGCACCGTCGAGCGAGAGAAGGAGATCCCCTTCGACGAACTCGTCCGCATCATCGAGCAGGCGGTCCTCACGGCGTACGCCAAGCACACCTCGCCCGACGGCGAGCTGCCCGAGGGCGCTCGTGCGGAGCTCGACCGCAAGACCGGTCACGTCGCCATCTACGTGCCGCTGCGCGATGAGGACGGCGCCGTCATCGGCGAGGAGGAGTCGACTCCCGACGACTTCGGCCGCATCGCCGCGTTCGCCGCGAAGCAGGTCATCAGCCAGCGCCTGCGCGACATCGCCGACGACGCCGTGCTGGGAGAGTTCCGGGGCAAGGAGGGCGACATCGTCGCCGGTGTCATCCAGCAGGGGCCGAACCCGCGCATGGTGCACGTCGACCTCGGCACGATCGAGGCCATCCTCCCGCCCGAGGAGCAGGTCGCGGGCGAGGAGTACCGTCACGGTTCGCGCCTGCGCGTGTACGTGACCTCGGTCTCCAAGGGCACGAAGGGCCCCTCCATCACCGTGTCGCGCACCCACCCCGGACTCGTCCGCAAGCTCTTCGCCATGGAGGTGCCCGAGATCGCCAACGGTCTCGTCGAGATCACCTCGCTGGCTCGTGAAGCCGGTCACCGCACGAAGATCGCGGTCAAGGCCAACGACCCCTCGATCAACGCCAAGGGAGCCTGCATCGGCGAGCTGGGCCGCCGCGTCCGCGCCGTCACGGAAGAGCTCGGCGGGGAGAAGATCGACATCATCGACTACAACGCCGACCTGCCGACCTTCGTGGCCAACGCGCTGTCGCCGGCCAAGGTGACCTCGAGCTTCGTGCTCGACGCGGCTACGAAGGCCGTCCGGGCGCTCGTCCCCGACTACCAGCTGTCGCTCGCCATCGGCAAGGAGGGCCAGAACGCCCGCCTCGCCGCGAAGCTCACCGGCGCCAAGATCGACATCCAGCCCGACTCGATCCTGGAGTCCTGACGAAACCGGGAAGTCGGTCGAGGGGGTAGAATGGAACCTGTTCGAACGTGCGTGGGCTGCCGCGCGCGTGCCTCCCGGTCCTCACTCCTGCGAGTCGTGGCCCGCGACGGCGTCTTGATCGCAGATCGAGCCGCGTCGCTGCCGGGCAGGGGCGCGTGGGTGCACGAGACGCGCGAATGCATGGATGCCGCTCTGCGGCGCCGCGCGTTCGGACGAGCCCTGCGGGTGTCCGGCCCACTGGACACGCAGGATTTCCCGATTGATCACCAGCGCAAAGGCTGAACGGCTATGGACACGAAGTGAACGGCTCGAAATGAGACCCGTCCGCGCTTAAGCGGTCCGCCCTGTCCGAGGGTGGGCCTTCAGACAGGAGAATTGTGGCAAAACCACGCGTACACGAGATCGCTTCCGAACTCGGCGTCGACAGCAAAGTCGCGCTCGCGAAGCTGAAGGAGCTCGGCGAGTTCGTCAAGAGCCCCTCGTCCACCATCGAGCCCCCCGTGGCTCGCAAGCTGCGGGCTGCGCTCGAGGCTGAGGGCGGCTCCGCCGCTGCGGCCTCCGCTCCCGCGGCATCGGGCGGCGCCAAGCCCGGTGCAGCCCGTCCGGCTGCCGGCAAGCCCGGTCCCGCCGGCGCCAAGCCCGGCCCGGCCGCCAAGCCCGGTCCGGCCAAGCCCGCTGCACCTGCTGCTCCCGCTGCACCTGCGGCGTCCGCCCCGGCGGCTCCCGCGGCTCCGGCCGCGCCGTCGGCGACCCCGGCCGCGCCTTCGGCACCGTCGGCTCCGACGCCCGGGGCCGGCAAGCCCGGTCCGGCCAAGCCCGCGGGCCCGACGCCCGGTGGCTCGCAGCCGCCGCGTCCCGGTGGCGCGCGCCCCGGCAACAACCCCTTCGCCCCCTCGCAGGGCATGGGCCAGCGTCCCGCCGGTCCGCGTCCGGGCAACAACCCCTTCGCGTCGGCACAGGGCATGGGCCAGCGGCCCACGCCCGGCAACATCCCGCGTCCGCAGGCTCCGCGTCCCGGTTCGCCGCGCCCCGGCGCTCCGCGTCCCGGCGGCGCCGGCCGTCCCGGTGGCGGCGGTCGTCCCGGCGCGCCCTTCCAGCAGCGTCCCGGCGGTCCCGGTCGTCCCGGCGGTGCCGGCGGCGGTTTCCAGCGTCCGGGTGCTCCCGGCGGCGGCTTCGCCGGTCGTCCCGGTGGCGGCGGTGGTCGCGGTCGCGGCCCCGGCGGCGGAACCGCGGGTGCGTTCGGAAAGGGTGGCGGCAAGTCCAAGCAGCGCAAGTCGCGTCGGGCGAAGCGGCAGGAGTTCGAGATGCGGTCGGCGCCGGTCGTCGGCGGCGTCAACGTTCAGAAGGGCAACGGCGAGATCATCCGCCTGCGCCGCGGCGCATCGATCGCCGACTTCGCGGACAAGCTCGAGGCGCTGCGCGGCTACACCGTGCAGCCCGGCACGCTCGTGACGATCCTGTTCAACCTGGGCGAGATGGCCACGGCCACGGAGTCGCTCGACGAGGCCACCTTCGAGGTGCTCGGCGAGGAGCTCGGCTACAAGATCCAGATGGTCTCGCCCGAGGACGAGGACAAAGAGCTCCTCGAGGGCTTCGGTCTCGACCTCGACGCCGAGCTGGAAGCCGAGAGCGACGAAGACCTCGAGATCCGTCCTCCGGTGGTCACCGTCATGGGCCACGTCGACCACGGTAAGACGCGACTGCTCGACGCGATCCGTCAGACCAACGTGGTCGCGGGCGAGGCCGGTGGCATCACGCAGCACATCGGTGCGTACCAGGTCTGGACCGAGCACGAGGGCATCGAGCGCGCGATCACCTTCATCGACACCCCGGGTCACGAGGCGTTCACCGCCATGCGTGCCCGTGGTGCGCAGGTGACCGACATCGCGATCCTCGTGGTCGCGGCCGACGACGGCATCATGCCGCAGACGGTCGAGGCCCTGAACCACGCTCAGGCCGCCAACGTGCCGATCGTGGTCGCGGTGAACAAGGTCGACAAGCCCGACGCCAACCCGGCCAAGGTCCGTCAGCAGCTCACCGAGTACGGTCTGGTCGCCGAGGAGTACGGCGGCGACGTCATGTTCGTCGACGTGTCGGCGCGACAGGGCACCAACATCCAGGAGCTCCTGGACGCCGTCCTGCTCACCGCCGATGCCGGTCTCGACCTCACGGCGAACCCGAACAAGGCGGCGCGCGGTGTCGCGATCGAGGCGAAGCTCGACAAGGGCCGCGGTTCCGTGGCCACGGTGCTCATCCAGTCCGGAACGCTCCGCGTCGGCGACGCGATCGTCGCGGGAACGGCCTACGGCCGCGTCCGCGCCATGATCGACGAGAACGGCGACCCGGTCGAGGAGGCCTACCCCTCGCGCCCCGTTCAGGTGCAGGGTCTGAACTCGGTGCCCCGAGCCGGCGACGTGTTCATCGTCACCGAGGAGGACCGCACCGCCCGTCAGATCGCCGAGAAGCGCGAGGCCGCCGAGCGCAACGCCCAGCTGGCCAAGGCCCGCAAGCGCATCTCGCTCGAGGACTTCACCCGCGCTCTCGAAGAGGGCAAGGTCGAGTCGCTCAACCTCATCATCAAGGGTGACGTCTCGGGTGCCGTCGAGGCCCTCGAGGAGTCGCTGCTCAAGATCGAGGTCGACGACTCCGTGCAGCTGCGGATCATCCACCGCGGCGTCGGCGCCATCACCGAGTCGGACATCAACCTGGCGACGATCGACAACGCGATCGTCATCGGCTTCAACGTCCGTCCCGACACGAAGGCTCGTGAGCGCGCCGCCCGCGAGGGTGTGGACGTCCGGTTCTACTCGGTCATCTACAACGCGATCGACGACGTGGAGCAGTCGCTCAAGGGCATGCTCAAGCCGGAGTACGAAGAGGTCCAGTCGGGTGTGGCCGAGATCCGCGAGGTGTTCCGTTCCTCGAAGTTCGGCAACATCGCGGGTGTCATCGTCCGCTCGGGCACGATCACGCGCAACGCCAAGGCGCGCGTCATCCGCGACGGCGTCGTGATCGCCGATGGCCTGGCCATCGAGT
This sequence comes from Microbacterium sp. Yaish 1, assembly GCF_002245215.1. GTDB lineage: Bacteria > Actinomycetota > Actinomycetes > Actinomycetales > Microbacteriaceae > Microbacterium. Next base: position 339,531 of record NZ_NPMR01000001.1, on the reverse strand, counting down.
CGCTCCGCCGGTTCAAGGACGACGTCACCGAGGTCCGCACGGACTTCGAAGCCGGTATCGGCCTCGGCAAGTACAACGACATCCAGATCGGCGACGAGATCGAGACGACCGAGATGGTGGAGAAGCCGCGCGGCTGATTTCGTCAGACGCTACGGCGTTGGATGCCTCCTCGATAACAGGACCCCCGAGACCCCGACTATCGAGGAGGCATCCAACGCCTTCGCTGCATCCATCCGCCGAGCTGGCGGAGGGGAAGAAGGAGAAGAAGGTATGTCCAGCGAACGTCAGTCGCGTCTGGCCGATCGCATCCGCGTGCTCGTCGCGGAGCGGCTGGAGAAGGGGCTGCGTGACCCGCGCCTCGGCTTCGTGACCATCACCGACGTGCGGGTCACGGGTGACCTGCAGCACGCGTCGGTGTTCTACACCGTGTACGGATCCGACCAGGAGCGCGCCGACTCGGCCGACGCCCTGCGCGCGGCGACGGGCATGCTCCGCAGCGAGGTCGGCCGCAAGCTCGGCGTCCGGGTCACCCCGACGCTCGAGTTCATCCTCGACGCCATTCCCGAGAACGCGGGCCACATCGAGCACCTGCTCCGGGAGGCGCGCGAGCGGGATGCCGCCACCGCGGCCACCGCGACCGGCGCCACCTACGCGGGGGAGCCCGACCCGTACGTCAAGCCTCGTGAGGTCGACGAGGACGAGGACTGAGAGAGAGGGATGCCGCGGCACAGCGGCATCCCTCTTCCGTCTCGTCAGCGCGGCAGGCGCAGCCGGCCGTCGACGGCTTCGACGAGGCCGTCGACGACGAGCGAATCGATCGCACGGTCGCGCTGAGCGGCGTCGGGCCAGTCGCCGATGACGTCCGCCGCGGCGACGTCGTGCGTCGTCGCGGCGCGCAGGACCTGCAGGATCGCGCCTCGCGCCTGCCGGTCGCTGCCCTCGTAGCGTGCCTGCTTCACGCGGGTGTCGCCGGTGTCGGGATAGCCCGCGGCACGCCACGCGCAGCGGTCGGCCAGCGGGCACGCGTCGCACCGCGGTACCCGCGCCGTGCACACCAGTGCACCCAGCTCCATCGCCGCCGCGTTCACGACAGCAGACGCAGCGATGTCGTCGGGCAGGATCTCGGTCATGTCGACGAGGTCGCGTTTGGCTGCCGGACCCGGCTGCGAACGGCCCTGGACGGCTCGCGCCAGAACCCGCCGGGTGTTGGTGTCGACGACGGGGTGCCGATCGCCGTAGGCGAAGACCGCGACCGCGCGTGCCGTGTAGTCGCCGATGCCTGTCAGCGCGAGCAGATCGTCGACGTCGCGGGGCACGACCCCGGCGTGGCGGTCCCGGATCTCGACGGCGGCGCGGTGCAGCCAGAGCGCACGTCGCGGGTACCCCAGGTTGGCCCATTGCCGGACAGCATCGGCGGGGGCCGCAGCGGCGAGATCCGCCGGGGTCGGCCATCGCTCGAGCCACGCCTCCAGCAGCGGGATCACCCGAGCCACGGGTGTCTGCTGCAGCATGAACTCGCTCACCAGGGTGCCCCAGGCGCCGAATCCGGGCCGTCGCCAGGGCAGGTCGCGCGCGTTGTCTCGGTACCACGCGATGAGCGGCGAGGCGAGGTCGGGCATCCGTTCAGCCTACGATGTCGACGTCGTGCCCTCGGCCGCGGTGCTCGCCTTCCGCCGCATCCGCAGGGTGACGGGGTGCTCGCCCAGCTCGACGATGCGCGCGTCACCGTCCGCGTCGGGCTGCTCGTCCGCCCATGTGAACCCCGATCCGGTATGCACCGTCGTGCTGCCGGATGGACACAGCCACGACGCCTCCGGGAGTCTGCGCACCTCGACCGTCGCCGACACCTCGTCCCAGGCCAGGCTGTCGATCACGATGCCGCCACGCGCGCGGAGCCCCGTGATCCGACCCCGCGGCCACCGCGCCGGAAGCGCGGGCAGCAGGTGGAGCGAGTCCATCGTCGACCGGCTGAGCATCGACGCGACGACGGCGGGCAGCCCGCCGCTGGCATCGAGGTTGAAGATGCTGCCGGCGTCGTGGGTCGTGGTGAGCGACGGGCGCCAGTGCAGGAGCGAGAGCCATTCGACGCACTGCACGGCCGCCTCGGCGTCACCGAGTGCGGCCGCGGCCAGACCGATCTGCGCGAGCCCGAATGCCATCTCCATCCGGCCGGGCGGGGGAGCGGGATCGTGGGCACGCCATGCGATCTTCGCGTGGATCGTGCGTCGGGCGGCCTGCCGCAGCGCGGACGCCGACGGTGTGTCAGCCGTGAACATCTCGTCGGTCTCGTACCAGAGCGGATACAGCTGCGAGACGTGCCGGTGCGCGGCGTTCTCCTGCGCAGCCGGGTCGAGCCACTCGGCCAGCGTTCCCTCGGGGGCCACGGCGAGGTCGGGGAAGCTGCTCGCGAGCGCCTGCCAGCGGTCGTTGAGCGAGCCGTCGCCCCGGGCGCGCCCGAGCAGACGGGCCGCGCGGGCGGCATCGCGGTACGCGGCGACATCGATGGCCGCATCGATCGCGAGCGGCGTGGCCGAGCCGGCGGGAGTGTTCTCGGGCGAGTAGCTCGGTGAGAAGTGACGGATGCCGTCGACGACGACCGTCGCGGTCTCACCGAATGCCAGCACGCCCTCGACCAGCTCCCAGAGCCGGTCGTCGACGATCGAACGGTCGCCCGTGAGAGCCAGGATGTCTGCCGCGATCCGCAGCACCCAGGGGCCGGCGCCGGTCCAGAAGACATGGGGGAAGGCCCGATCGACATGATTGGCGATGCCGTGCGTCGACATGCGCGAGGGCAGCAGCATCCCGCCGGCGCCGTAGACCCGGCGCGCGTTCTCCCGGTAGTCGTCGAGGTGCGGGAGGACGAGGCTGAGGAGTGAGAGCGCGAGCTCGGGCGTTCCCGTCACGCCGGCACCGGCGAGGGCCCCGTTCTGCAGGTTGCCGTTCATCGTGTAGTCGGCCGACCATGCCGGCCTCCAGGTGCCCTGCCAGACGCCCTGGAGGGTCGGGGGCAGCTCGCCCGTCGACGAGATGACGTTCGCCCGGCCCGAAACGTACGCGATCTCGATCGCGCGTCGGACGGCGTGCGGGTTCCCCGAGCGGGCTTCGTGCCACAGTCGCTCCGTCGTCGAGGCGACCGTGTCGGATGCGCCGTCGAGGTCGAGCAGCGATGTCGTGACGAGCGAGCCATGAGCGCGCTCCTGCGAGCGGAGACGCCCGTCCCCGTCGGCAGCGGACGCGGGAGCGAACGGCCGCCCGACGACCGACAGATCGACGCGCACGGTCCGTCTCACCCCCGCGGGCACGAGGATGCCGGCCTCGAGCGCGTCCCCGTCCGACCGCCAGACGACGCCGGGCTCGGGGATCGCTGCGGTCGCGGTGGCGAGAAGCTGACCGTCGGCGTCGATGACCTCGAGGCATCCGGTGTCGCCCGCGCGCAGGCGCCCCGTGACGGTTCCGGTGTAGTCGGGGGCGAACGACGCGGCGGGGGCGTCATCGACGGGAGCGAGCGCGAGGCGGATCCGCATCTCGGTGTCGGCCGCGGCTTCGAGGGCGAGCTCGATCGTGTCGCTCCCGCGCGGGGCGACGACACCGACGCGGTGGGAGGCACCCGAATCGTCGCGCCAGATGACCGTGGCCACGCCACGGACGAGGTCGATCTCGCGCGTGGTCTCGGTGCATCCACCGGGGGTCGTCACCGTGAGGGAGCCGCAGAGCGCGAGGGGGTCGGTCCAGACGAGATCGGTGAACCCGGCGTCGGTCAGCGCGGCGCCCAGGATCTCGGCGGCCGAGCCGGAGTCTCCAGCCGCGAGCGCCGCTCGGAGCCGCGGCAGCGACGGATGCAGCAGAGGAGCGGCCGGCCGCGGGTTGGCGGGCAGGAAGAACCGCTCGTGCGCCATCGAGATGCGCAGCTCGTCGCCGGGTCCGTGGAGCACGGCGCCGACCCGCCCGCTTCCGACGATGAGGCCGTCCTCCCACGAGCCGGCGGGCTCTCTGCTGCGGAAGATCAGGTCGGGTCGCGCGGTCACGTCGGGGCCGAGGTCACAGCGATTCCCGGTGCACGAGCGACGTGGGAAGCACCTGCACGCGCTCGACGTCGTCCCCCCGGATCGCGCCGATGAGGGTGTCGGCGGCAGCACGACCCATCTCCTCGAGCGGCTGGCGTACCGTCGTCAGCGGGGGGTCGTTCGCCGCGGCGAGCAGGATGTCGTCGAACCCGACGAGTGAGACGTCGGTGGGGACCCGCCGACCGGCGGCCTGGAGCACGCGCATGGCTCCGGCGGCCATGAGATCCGAGCAGGCGAACACCCCGTCGAGGGTCGGGACGCGCTGGAGGAGGCGCGCCATCGCCGCCGTGCCGCTGTCGAGAGTGAAGTCGCCGTGGACGATGGGGCCGGGCTCGATGCCGTGACGCGCGAGCTCGTCGGTCCATCCGCGGGTGCGCTCGCGTGCCTGCTCCATGTCGAGGGGGCCCGTGATGATGCCGATGTTGCGACGCCCATGCTCGACGAGCGCCCGCGCGGCGAGGACCCCGCCGCCGTAGTTGTCCGAGTCGATCACGATCGGGTCGGGGCCGATCTCGCCACGTGGGCGGCCCACCCACGCGATCGGCACGGGCGAGTCGGCGAGGCGGTCGACGAGGTGCGTGATCTCGTGCTGGAGGACGACGATGGCACCGTCGATCGCCCCCGATCGCAGGAATCGCGGGATCCGATCGAGGTCCTCGTGATCGGCGGGCAGCAGGACGGGTTGCACCTCGCCGGCGGAGAGTCCCTTGGCTGCGCCCTTCATGACCGCAGTGAAGAACGTGCCGCTCAGCCCGCCCAGCTCGTCGAAGGCGATGACGAGTCCGATCGCGCCGGCGCGCCCGCCTCGCAGCACGCGCGCGGCGAAGTTCGTCTCGTAGCCCAGGCGCGCGGCCTCGCGGCCGACGGCGGCCGCCATCGCCGGATCGACGTTCGTCGCTCCGGCCAGGACACGTGCGGCCGTAGCGCGTGAGACGCCGGCCGCACGGGCGACGTCGACGATGGTCGGTCGAGACATGGCTCCCTCTTCCTCAGGTCGGGGTCAGTGAGCGAAAGATCGTTCTCTGACGCGATGATCTTCGCACGACGGCAGCCGCTATGCGCAACTCATCGTCGGTCGACCGGCCCTGTCGATGCAGCTGACGATGTTGGCGGATGCCGCGGCTTGCCAGCCCTTCGATCTCGGGATACTGTTTCCCGGCATGAGAGAACGATCTCTCTGTGGGGTCTCTGAACGCCCCGCGCACATCACATGTCCCCAAAGAAGAGGAGCAGTTGTGAATCGTCGCAGACTGGCCCTGCCCGTCGCAGCTCTCGGCGTCGTCGCGATCGCGATGACCGCGTGCACATCCGGTGGATCCGGCGGCGGGTCCGACGACCCGAACGCGGAGTTCGAGTTCTGGTCGTTCACCGGGATCGGGCAGCAGGACTCCGTCAACCAGTACCTCGAGCAGAATCCGGACGCCAAGGTGAAGCTGTCGGAGGTCGGCAGCACCGCCGAGACCGCCACTGCGCTCACCGCGGCCCTCGCCGGTGGACGCGTTCCCGACCTCGTCATGATCCAGAACGACGAGCTCCCGAAGTTCATCGAGAACCCGGGCAACTTCATCGACCTCCGCACGCTTGGTGGCGACGACATCGGCGAGGGCTACCTCGACTGGGCCATCGCCGAGGCCACTGGTGAGGACGGCTCGATCATCGGCATCCCGACCGACATCGGCGGACTGGGCTTCGCGTACCGGGCCGACCTGTTCGAGGCGGCCGGGCTCCCGACCGATCCGGACGAGGTGGCCGCGATGTGGTCGACGTGGGACGGCTTCATCGAGATGGGCAAGAAGTACACGGCGGCGACCGGGGAGCCCTTCGTCGACAACGTCGAGACGAGCGTGTTCTTCTCGACCGTCAATCAGGTCACCGAGAAGTACTACAGCCCTGACGGCGAGCTGATCTTCGACACCAACCCGCAAGTCGAGGAAGCCTTCGACGTCGCGGTGCGCACCTACGAAGCGGGCATCAGCGCCGGCATCGCGGCGTGGTCGTCGGGGTGGGCGCCGGGCAAGGCGAACGGCGCCTTCGCCGTGAGCACCGCGCCGTCGTGGATGCTGTCGGGCTACAAGAACGACGCCCCCGACACCGAGGGTCTCTGGCGGGTCACCTCGATCCCCGGCGTCGGCGGCAACTGGGGTGGCAGCGTCATCGCGATCCCGGCCCGTGCGAAGAACCCGCAGGCGGCGTGGAAGTACATCGAGACGATGCTCTCGCCCGAAGGCCAGACGGCGCACTTCGCCCGGACCGGAACCTTCCCGGCCGCAAAGAGCGCTCTCGAGAGCTCCGAGGTCACCAGCTACACCGACCCCTTCTTCGGCGATTCCCGCATCGGCGAGGTCATCAGCAACTCGGTGCTGCAGTTCCAGTCGTTCCACAACGGACCCGACACCAGCGCGATCGGGGCGGCGCTCCTCAACGCCCTCGTCGACATGGAAGCCGGCAACGTCGCGCCGCGCGATGCGTGGCAGACCGGCGTCGACAGCGCCCGAGCCGCGATCGGCGGTTGACCCTTCCCGCTCGGTGGTGGTCCGCCCGCGGGCGGACCACCACCCTCATCGAGGACGCATCATGACTGCGACAGCAACCGCCACCGCCATCACCATCGACAAGAAGGCCGCTCGGCGCGAGCGCCCGCCGAGGCGCGCCATCCGACAGCCGCTCGCCGAGCGCATCGCGCCTTACGTCTACATCGCCCCGTTCTTCGTGATCTTCCTGATCTTCGGGCTGTTCCCCCTGCTGTTCACGTTCTACGTGGCCCTGTTCGACTGGAACCCGATCGGCGAGCAGACGTTCGTCGGTCTGGCGAACTTCGAGCGGCTCGTCCAAGACGCGCGGTTCTGGAACGCGTTCGTGAACACCTTCGGGATCTTCCTCATCTCCACCATCCCGCAGCTGCTCCTGGCGCTCGGGCTCGCACACCTGCTGAACCACGCCACCCTGAAGATGGCGAACTTCTTCCGCATGGCGCTCCTGGTGCCCTACATCACCTCGGTCGCCGCGACCGCCCTCGTGTTCGCGCAGATCTTCGACAAGAACTTCGGACTCATCAACTGGGTGCTCGACCTGTTCGGCATCCCGGCGGTGAACTTCCTGTCGTCGCAGGTCGGATCGTGGATCGTCATCTCCTCGATGGTGATGTGGCGGTGGTTCGGCTACAACACCCTGCTCTACCTCGCCGGGCTCCAGGCGCTTCCCCGTGAGATGTACGAGGCGGCGTCGGTCGACGGGGCGTCGGGCTGGCAGCAGTTCATCCACCTCACGATCCCGTCGCTGCGGCCCATCATCATCTTCACCGTCATCATGTCGACGATCGGCGGGCTGCAGATCTTCACGGAGCCGTTGCTGGTGGCTCCCGAGTCGGGACTGACCTGCGGCGGCGGGCGCCAGTGCCAGACCCTCGCGCTGTTCCTCTACGAGCAGGGCTTCGGCCAGTTCGAGTTCGGCTACGGCTCCGCGATCGGTGTCGCCCTCTTCGTCGTGGTCGTCGTGGTCTCGGCGATCAACTTCTTCCTGACCACCCGCACCCGAAAGGCCCGATGATGTCCGACGCCGTCGACACAGCTGTGCCGCGTCCCCTCGATCCGACCGCGCTGAGCGCGCCCCGCAAGCGTCCGCGGCGCGGTGGCGGGCGCGTCGGCCGCGTGCCCTGGCCGGTCTACGTGCTGCTCGGGATCGCTGTCGTGATCAGCGTCTTCCCGCTGTACTACATGTTCGTGATCGCGTCGGTCGGCGCCTCCGCGGTCACCTCGATCCCGCCGCGCTTCTACCCGGGGCTCAACTTCTTCGACATCGCCACGAAGGTGTTCGACACGGTCCCGTTCTTCCAGTCGCTGCTGAACAGCGCGATCGTCTCGCTCTCGATCGCCGTCATCGCCTCACTGCTGTGCGCCCTCGCGGGATTCGCTTTCGCGAAGCTGCAGTTCCGGGGCCGCAACGCGCTGTTCGTGATCGTGCTGCTCACCATGACGGTGCCCGCCCAGTTGAGCGTCATCCCGCAGTACCTGATCATCTCGTGGCTCGACTGGGTCGACACCCTGCAGGCGATCATCGTTCCGGGGCTCGCCAGCGCGTTCGGCATCTTCTGGATGCGGCAGCACATGGCGACCACGCTCAACGACGAGCTCATGCACGCGGCCCGCATCGACGGTGCGAACAGCTGGCAGATCTTCTGGCGTATCGGATTCCCCGTCGTGCGGCCGGCGGCCTTCGTGCTCGGCCTCATCACGTTCACCTCGGTGTGGAACGACTTCATGTGGCCGTTCATCGTGCTGAAGTCGCCGGAGCTGTTCACGGTGCAGATCGCCCTGAAGCAGCTGCAGGCCAACCGCTCGATCGACCTCGCGCTGACCATGGGCGGGTCGTTCCTCGCGACGCTGCCACTGCTGATCGTCTTCTTCATCGTCGGGCGGCGCATGGTCGCGGGCATCATGGACGGGGCGTTCAAGGGGTGACCGGCGCCGCGCCCGCCCCCATCCGCGTGCTGGTATGGGGCGAGAACCATCACGAGAAGCACCACGACATCCCGCGTGCCCTCTACCCCGACACGATGCACGGGACCATCGCCGCGGGGCTGCGGCGACTGCTCGGTGACGCCGCCGTCGTCGAGACGGCGACACTCGACGATCCCGAGCACGGGCTGAGCGAGGAGCGGCTCGCGCACACGGATGTGCTGTTCTGGTGGGGGCACCTCCTGCACGACGAGGTCGACGATGTCGTGGTCGAGCGGGTCCACCGGCACGTGCTCGGCGGGCTCGGGTTCGTGGCGCTGCATTCGGCGCACTTCTCGAGGATCTTCATCCGGCTCATGGGGACGACCTGCGCATTGCGCTGGCGGCAGGCGCAGGACCGCGAGCTCGTGTGGACGGTCTCGCCGACGCATCCGATCGCCGCCGGCGTCCCGCAGCCGATCGTCATCCCCGAGCAGGAGATGTACGGCGAGTTCTTCGACGTGCCGCAGCCGGACGAGCTCGTCTTCGTCTCGAACTTCTCGGGCGGTGAGGTGTTCCGCTCGGGGATGACGTTCTTCCGCGGACACGGGCGGGTGTTCTACTTCTCGCCGGGGGATCAAGACTATCCCGTCTACCATCAGCCCGAGATCCAGCTCGTCCTCGCGAACGCGGCACGATGGGCTCGGAACGACCGCCCCCGCGTCGCGGCCCGTCTGGCGATGCATCGCACGGGGGAGTGGGACGTCCCGCGGGAGTGGGACGGAGAGGAGCAGCCGTGACGGAGCGCGGCCGTCGTGTCGTCGTCGTCGGGGCGGGAGCGATGGGGAAGGCGTGGATCGACACGGTCACGCGCCGTCCTGATCTCGAGATCGTCGGGCTCGTCGACATCGTCGCCGACGCCGCGCGGGCCGCGGCACGCGAACGGGGACTCGAGGTCCCGAGCTTCGGCTCGGTCGGCGACGCGCTCGCCGCCCTCGACGTCGACCTGGTCGTCAACGTCACGATCCCGCAGGCGCATCTGGAGGTGAGCGCCGCGGCGCTGCGGGCGGGCGTTCCCGTCCTGAGCGAGAAGCCGGTGACGCCGACCGTGGCCGAGGCGCTGCTGCTGTCCGCCGTCAGCGCGTCGACCGGGACCCTGATGGCGACGAGTCAGTCGCGTCGGCACTCCCGGGGGATCCGGGCGTTCCGCGACGCCCTCGTCAGCCTCGGCGGGGCCGAGCAGCTCGACGTCCGCTTCTTCCAGAACCCCCGGTTCGGGGGTTTCCGAGACGAGATGCCGTCGCCGCTGCTGGTGGACATGGCGATCCATCAGTTCGACCAGGCGCGATATCTGCTCTCGAGCGAACCCGTCTCGGTCTTCTGCGAAGAGTTCTCGCCGAGATGGAGCTGGTATCGGGGCGCCGCTGCGGCCGAGGCGATCTTCCGCTTCGCGGACGGGCGCCGGTTCTCGTACTCCGGCAGCTGGTGCGCCGACGGTCTGACGACCTCGTGGAACGGCGACTGGCGGGGGAGCGCCGCCGGTGGATCCGCTGCCTGGGACGGTGAGACCGACGTCGTGGTCCAGCCCCGAGACGGTGGCGCGCAGGCGGTCGCACTGGCGGGCGGGGCCGAGGGGCTGGATGCCGCGCTGGCCGAGTTCGTCGCGGCTCTCGACGGCGGACCGGAGCCGTCGGGCGAGATCTCCCGGAACATCGGCAGCCTTGCCATGGTCGAGGCGGCCGTGGCGTCCGCGGCCGCCGGCGCTCCGGTCAGGTTCGACGACTTGTTCGAGCGGGCATCGGCGGGTGCTGAGGAGCTCGCTCGCGCCGGGGGCTTCGATGACGCCGCCGACAGACTCGGGATCGACCCGCGCCGCGCGCCCTGACGGTCAGCCGGACGCGAGCAGACGCGTGTCGTCTTCCAGTGGTGCGGCCGGCGGCCGCGGGCATGATGGACGGCGCTCTCGCGGTGTGACGGGCACGGCAACCACCCCCTCCCGCGGGCTGGTTCAGGGCGAAGGCGATCCCGTCAGAACGGCGGGGCGGTCCCCCGAGGCGCGTCGGGTCGCCCCAGTGATCGTGGTGGGGGAAACGCTCCGGGTGGTGCTTGATCGCCTCGGTGATCGGGTGGCTCGTCGATGGTGAAGGCGACGAGGGGTGGTGGTGCGTCTTCGCGGTAGACCCGTCCGGTCGGTGAGGTCCACACGAGCCGCCCGCCGGGGAGTTGTCGGACGTGCCATCGGGTGTGGTGTTTGACGTCGTGGTGTCGTTTGCAGAGGTTGGCGAGGTTGCACACGTGCGTGGTTCCGCCTTCTGAGGCGGCGATGGTGTGGTCCAACTCGCACCGGATGGCGGGTTGTCGGCATCCGGGGAACCGGCAGTGCCGGTCCCGCGCCCGCAGCAGTCTGATCATCGCGCTCGTGGGCCGGTAGCTGTCGCATTCGAGCACCGTCCCGGTGACGGGGTGGGTGAGCAGCCGGTCCCACGAGGTCGTATTGCCGGCGAGTTCGCGTGCAGTGGCGGCGTCGATGGGGGAGCGCCCCGCGAGATCTGCCGGCCCCTCGTCCTGACCCATCAGCGTCAACGCCGACACGGCAACCTGCACGTGTGCCCGGATCGCCCCGAGCGTTCCGTCGCCGTCACCGCTCGCGGTGGGATCGAGGGCCGGCGTCCCGGCGAGCAAGAGATCGCTGAACACGTCGGCGCGGACTTGGTCGATCGTTCGGGCGTCGTCGACGAACGATGACCCGGCGCCCACTGCGCTCTCAGCATCGCTCTCCACACCCGCATCCGCAGCGTCAGCCTGCTGCCGCGCGTTGATGATCTCCCGCGCCTGCCGGGTCAGCCGGTCGACGATCCCATCCGCGATCACCGTCGGCAAAGTCGCGATCAGGTCCGACATCCCATCGGGGCCGGCCTGCACCCGCACGCACCGTCCCGCCGCGGCTTCCTCGTGCCGCTCGGTGAAGCTCCGCGGGTGCATCCGTTCCGCGATCATCCGCAACGCCTCCAGCACCCGGTTGGGCCTCTCTCCCTCGCACCGTTCGACCGCGACCCGTTCGAACTCCGCCCGCTCCTCCACGGGCACGAGGCATCCGACCTCTTGAATGACCCGCACGTGCCCGCGGACGATTCGCCCGGCCTCCCAGGCATCCATCGTCACCGGATAGTTCTCGACCAGATCGCGGGCTTCATCTATCCGGCGCTGCAGGGTCCGGTCGGTCGCGACGAACACCCCGGCGAGTTCGGCGGCGATCCCGCGCAACGCCATCTCCCGCGCCTTGACCCTCTCCGACGCCCCGGCAGCCTGCTTCTCCGCGAGCACCCCGGCCGCGGCGAGAACCCGAACCTCCCGGATCTGCGCCAACCGCGCAGCATCCGCCGCCCCCTCCGCATCCGCGACCAGCTGAGCGAGGACATCGACGTCGCCGTCGCTACCCATCCCGCCGCTAAACTCGCCGTTCGAATGCATGTTCTAATGTTGCCACGCACCTCCGACATCGCCCGCGACTTTCGACAGCCCGGCCCGCTCCGCTCGCCCGCCGGTCAGTCGAAGACCAGCAGACGCGTGCCGTGACCCGGCACCGTCAGCGTGACGCGTCCGTCGGCGATCTCGACGCTCTTCCCGCTCCACACATCGGTGCACGAACCCGCCGTCCCCATGTCCCCGAGCCCGAGGTCGGCGAGGTGGACGACGAGCTCCTGCTCGTCACCGCCGAGCCAGAACACCGCACGGTACGCCCGCGCGTCCACACGCGCGCTCCAGATGACGAGGTCTCCATCGCGCACGATCTCGCGCGACTCCTCGCCGTCACGCAGCGCGAGGACGCCGGGATTGCACAGCAGCGCGAGCGTCTCGGGCGGAGTGTCGGGCAGGTGGCCGCCCATCATGAGCGGTGAGCGCATCATGCTCCACAGCGTCATGACCGTCCGCTGCTCTTCGACCGACAGGCGGCTGAGGCGGTCCTCGCCGACGTGTCCGCGCACGCCGATGCGTCCGAAGGGGAGCATGTCGGCATCCGCCCATGCTCCGCGCATCTGGAACGGCGCCCAGCGAGCAGCGCGCTGGAACTGTTCGACCACCTGGCTCCAGTCGTCCCAGAAGTCGTCCGAGATCCGCCACATCTGGCCGTGCTCGCGCAATGTCTCGAGGTGCGCGAGTGACAGCCGCTTACCGGGGGACAGACTCAGGACCATCGCCCGTCCCGATCGGTCGATCGCGCGCGAGATCGCTGCGATCTCGGCGGTCTCGACGGGCGGATAGAGCACATCGTCGAGCTTCACGAAGTCGACGCCCCAGGCGGCCAGCTGCGCCATGACCGAGTCGTAGTACTCCTGCGCGCCGGGTGCCGTCATATCGACGCCGTAGTTGTCGGGGTTCCACACGCAGACGCTCGAGCGGTCCGCGATCGAGTCGCACGTCGCGTCGGGGTGGCCCGAGACGGGCAGCCCCGCGTCCGCGGCGGCGCGCGGGACGCCCCGCATGAGGTGCACCCCGAAGCGCAGGCCGAGTTCGTGGATGCGGTCGGCGAGCGGCCGGAAGCTCCCGCCCGCAGCGGAGGGGAACCGTCCCGGCGCGGGGAGAGGTCGTCCCCAGGCATCGAGCCGGGGGTGGGAGACCTCACGGTAGTCGTGCGCCCCCGGATCGGGTTCGTACCACTGAATGTCGACGACGATCGTGTCCCACCCGAACGCGAGCAGGCGCTCGGCGGCGTACTCCGCGTTCGCGAGCACCTCGGCCTCCGTCACGGACGACCCGAAGCAGTCCCAGCTGTTCCACCCCATCGGGGGACGGGATGCCGCGGCCCGGCGCTCGTCGATCACGGCGCTGCCACCGCCGCGAGGTGAACGACCGCCGCGCGGTCGGGGTGGAACGTGGGGAACTCCAGCCCCACTCGTGCGAGCACAGCGCCCGCGATGACCGGGCCGTCACCCTCACGCTCACCGTCACCGTCACCGTCACCGTCACCGCCGAGCTCGGGGCTCTGCCGAAGCCACGCCGGAACCTGCCACGGCGGTCCGAACGAGTCCGAGCCGCTCACCGACACGCGGTAGCGACGGTCGGGTGCCAGACCGCGGAAGCGCACGCGGGCCACCGTGTCGGGCGAGGTCGCCGGAGTGATGATCGTGAAGAGCGCCTCCGCCTGGTCGAGGGCGACGACGCCGCGCACCTGCGGGGACATGGCATCGAGCTCGCCCGCGCCGACGGTGCGCCCCGTCGCGATGAGGTCGCGGTGTCGACGGTACCGCGCGATCCACTCGCCGAGGATGCGCCGGTCGGCGGCGCCGAGATCGCGGATGTCCCACTCGATGCCGAAGTGCCCGAGGAATGCGACGGCGCACCGGAACTGCAGGTCGTGGGTGCGGCCCGTGACGCTCGAGACGGCAGAAGCGACGTGCGACCCCATCATCTCCGGGGGCACCAGCAGACCCGTCCACCGCAGGATGCCGAAGCGATCGTGCGGGTCGTGGCTGTCGGACGGATGGATCCGGTCGGTGCGCTCGAGGATCCCGAGGTCGACCCGGCCGCCGCCGGAGGCGCAGCTCTCGATCTCGAGATCGGGATGGCGACGGCGGAGCTCGTCGATGAGGCGGTACACCGCGAGAGTCTGCTCGTGGACCGCGGGGGCACCCGAGGCGGGGTGCCCGGCGGCGATGAGATCGCGGTTGTGGTCCCACTTGAGGTAGCTCACGCCGATGTCCACGATGAGCCCGTCGAGCACCCCCAGGATGTGGTCGAAGGCGCCCGGATGCGTGAGGTCGAGCACCTGCTGGAACCGGTAGCGCGGGGGCAGGTCGGGCCCCGCGCGGAGTATCCATTCGGGGTGCGTGCGGGCGAGATCCGAGTCCTCGTTGATCATCTCCGGCTCGACCCAGAGCCCGAACTCCATGCCGAGAGCGCGCACCTCGTCGGCCAGGGGGCGGAGACCGTCGGGCCACGCGAGGGGGTCGGGCGTCCAGTCGCCGAGGCCCGCCCGGTCATCGCGGCGACCACGGAACCAGCCGTCGTCGAGGACGTAGCGCTCGACACCGAGCTCGGCGGCGCGCGCGGCCAGGTCGACGAGCACGCGGTGGTCGTGGTCGAAGTACACCGCCTCCCAGACGTTCATCGTCACGGGTCGGGGGCGGCGCGACGAACGCGAGCGCTCACGCAGGTAGGAGTGGAAGCGCGCCGCGGCGCCGTCGAGTCCGCATCCGTAGCTGCCGAACACCCACGGCCCGGAGTACTCCTCGCCGGGTGCCAATCGGATCTCGCCGGGGAGCAGCGACTCGCCGCCTCGGAAATGAAGGCGCCCGTCGGTGCGCTCGATCGTGTGCTCGTGGTTTCCGCTGAACCCGACGTGTCCGATCCATACCTCGCCGGTGCTCGCCGAGAAGCCCGGGGCTCCGACCGCCTGGACGAGCGTCGCGTCGAGACCGGTGCGGCCGCGGCGCGAGACGCGCGAGTGATCACCGCGGACGACCGGATGCCGCTGAGGGATGCGCTCGTGGCCCCACCGGCCGGTGAAGTCCAGCACTTCCTGCGCCGACGTCGGTATCGGAAGGGCGACGGCGAGGGACTGGATCTCGAGCGGTGCCGCCTCGGGTGCGCCGGCGGTGTTCCGCACTCGGGCGCGGGTGCGGACGAGGCCTTGGGGTGTGAGATCGATCTCTAGCGCCAGCTCGATCTCGGCGTGCGCGTCGTGGAGCTCAGCGCAGACGCGGCCTGCGCCCGCGGACGTCACGCCCGCCCCGGCCTCGTCGCCGTCGAGGGTGAGGGAGCGCAGGGCGAAGCGGGGCGCCCATCCCGAGCCGCCGCGATGCGCCGACAGCCCCGGCGCGCCGAACCACCCGCGGCTGTGCTCGGGGAGCACACTCGCCCGGTACGGAACGTCGGAATCGCCCTCCATCCCGGTTCTCGCCTCGGCCTCGACGAACGCGAGGAGGTCGGACTCCGCCGACGTCACCGCCGCGCCCCAGTGGACGATCTCCGGCATCCCGTCGTCCGTCGTCGCAATGACGATGGAGACGCCCTCGGCACTGAGGTGGATCACGCGCATGGAATCCATGCTCCTATTCTGCTGACATCGCTCGGGCGGTACAGTCAGAGATCGATCTCAGCACATCGAAGGAGATGGCACAACCATGACCTCATCCGCTCTCGCACCCGGTGCGGCCCGGCTGCTCCCGGGAACCTACGATCGCCGGCGGCGCGTCAATCGCGACTACCTTGTATCGCTCGACGAACGCGCTCTCGTGCAGAACCACCGCATCGAGGCGGGGATCGGCGATCAGGGATGGCACCTGAAGCCGTCGGCCACCCCGGGGGTCGAGAGCGGCTGGGGGCGACACTGGGGCTGGGAGACACCGGGCGCGCTTCTGCGGGGCCACTTCGTCGGGCACTGGATGTCGGCCGCCGCCCGCGAAGTCGCCGTCACCGGAGATGCCGTGCTGCGGGGCAAGCTCGCGGTCGTCCTCGACGAGCTCGAGGCGTGCCAGGATGCCGGCGACGGCTGGGTGTTCGGCATTCCGCAGACATTCCTGCGTCGCCTCGCCGAGGGGCGCGAGGTGTGGGCGCCGCAGTACAACATCCACAAGACCCTCATGGGCCTCGTCGACGTGCACCGCGATCTCGGCGACGAGAGAGCCCTGCGCATCGCCCACCGGGCGGCCGGGGTGCTCGCGGAATGGGCGCGGGAATTCGAGCCCGAGCAGTTCCAGACCATCCTCGAGGTGGAGACGGGCGGCATGCTCGAGGTGTGGGCAGATCTCCTCGAGGCCACCGGCGACGACATGTATCGCGAGCTCCTCGACCGGTACGACCACCGGTCGCTCTTCGATGGTCTGCTCGCCGGCGAGGACATGCTGACCAACATGCACGCCAACACGACCATCCCGGAGGTGCTCGGTGCCGCGCGGGCGTTCGAGGTCACGGGCGACGAGCGCTGGCGACGGATCGTCGAGGCGTACTGGGACTGGGCCGTCACGCGACGCGGGACCTTCTGCACGGGCGGACAGACCTCGGGTGAGATCTGGACGCCGCCGTTCGCCTTCGCCGCTCGGCGCGGCACGAAGACGCAGGAGCACTGCGCTGTCTACAACATGATCCGGCTCGCGGACGTGCTGTACCGGTGGACGGGCGACGCGTCGTACCTCGACTACATCGAGGCCAACCTGGTCAACGGCATCCTCGCCCAGCAGCATCCCGGCACCGGGATGGTGACCTACTTCCTGCCCCTGCAGAGTGGAGCGCGCAAGGAATGGGGATCGCCCACCGAAGACTTCTGGTGCTGCCACGGCACGGTGGTGCAGGCGCACACGCGGCACTCGTCGCTCGCGGTCTACGCGGACGACGACGACGTCACGGTCGCGCAGTACATCCCCGTCCGCGCCGACGTGCAGACCGCGGCAGGCCGCCTCGTCGTCGAGGTGCGCACCATCGACGACGCGCTCTACGTCGGTCCGGACGCGAACGCCGGTCCCGGCGGCCCGACGCACCGGCCGCACGCGCTGCGGGTGTCGGTCGTGGTCGAGTCGTCGGCGAGCGTCGGGGGCCGGGTCCGGATGCGCGTGCCGGCCTGGACAGCGGGCGAGGTGCACGTCCGGTCGGACGTCGCCGCGGTGCGGCGCGGGAGGTTCGTGGAGATCGATCACCCCGGCGGGCGTGCCGAGGTCGAGCTGGGCTTCGGATTCGAACTGCGGACGGTGCCGATCCCCGACGAACCCGAGACCGTCGCCTTCGTCGAGGGCGCCGTCGTTCTCGCCGGCCTCGTCGATCGCGAGACGCCGCTCGTCGGCGACATCACCGACCCGGCGACTCTGCTGGCCGCCGACGATGAGAGGCAATGGTCGCAGTGGCTCACGCGATATCGCAGTGTCGGGCGCTCGAGCGGCATCCGCTTCGTACCGTTGAACGAGGTCGTCGACGAGCGCTTCGCGGTCTACTTCCCGGTCGTCGCGCCGTCCTGACCCCCCGCGGTGCCCGTCACCGGAGACGCCCGGTCGAGCCGCGGGCCACGAGAACCGTCGGCAGCTCGACCACCTCGTCGGCGAGCTGGGCGCCGCCCGCCATCTGCGCCAGGAGCGTGACCGCCGCGGCGGCCATCTCGCGGATGGGCTGACGGATCGTGGTGAGCGGCGGATGCAGCCACCGCGCGCCCCGCACATCGTCGTATCCGACGACGAGAACGTGGCGGCCCACCGCGAGCCCGGCCTCGGCGATCGCCCGGTAGGCACCCGCGGCCATCTCGTCGGAGCAGGCGAAGAGTCCGATCGGGCCCTCGCCGCCGAGGTCGTCGAGCGCCGCGGCGCACGCTCGCCGCGCGTCCGCCGCGCCCCAGTCCGCCGTCGTCAGGATGCGGGGTGCCGCCGGGGCCGTGTCGTCGAGCGTCGAGAGGAAGCCCTCGATCCGTGCGCGGCCGTACCGGTAGGACGGAGCCCCGCCGATGACGATGAAGCGCCGCGCGCCCTGCGCGAGCAGGTGCTCGGCCGCCGCCGAGCCGCCCGCGTGATCGGTGTTCCGCACGCTCGGCACGTGCTGGGTGGTCCCCGACGGCGGCTCGAGCAGGACCACGGGGATGCCCGCGCTCTGCACGATCTCCAGCTGCGCGGTCGTGGGCAGGATGAGGCCGAGCACGACCCCCGCCGATCCCCGCGAGCGGATGCGGGCAGGCCAGTCGTCGCCCGGATCGTCGCGCTCGGCGGTGAGGACGAGGTCGTAGCTCAGGCGCGACGCGGCGGTGTGGGCTCCCGCGACGACCTCGTCGGTGTAGGGATCGTGGAAGTGCCCGAGAACCAGGTCGAAGATGCGGGACGTGCCCCCGCGGGGCCGGCCGCGCGGTGTTCCGCCCCGCGCGTACCCGAGCCGCTCGGCCGTCTGCAGCACACGCGTGCGGGTCTCGGGCGATAGCTCGCCCCGCCCGCGGAGCGCCCGTGAGACGGTCGCGACGCTGACCCCGGCCGCCGCGGCGACGTCGGTGAGGCTCGGTCGGGGAGACGGCATGCCCCTATTTTGCGCAAAGCGCGACGTCCGCGTCGAGAGGCTGTGACATCGTGGTCCGCGATCACACGCACCGGTGCGGAGGGAGACGAGGATGTCGGGACGATTGCGCATCGCGATCATCGGAACCGGGTTCATGGGGCGGATGCACGCGCACGCCTGGCGCACCGCTCCGCGCTTCTTCGATCTGCCGCTCGAGCCCGAGGTCGTCGTGCTCGTGGGCAGCGACGCGCAGCGTGCGGCCGACGCCGCGTCGCGGTTCGGCATCGCCGAGTCGAGCGACGACTGGCGCGCCGTCGTCGCACGGGACGACATCGACGCCGTCGACATCTGCACCCCCGGCGACACCCACGCCGAGATCGCGCTCGCCGCCCTCGCCGCCGGCCGTCACGTGCTGTGCGAGAAGCCGCTGGCCAACGACGTCGCCGACGCCGACCGGATGACGGATGCCGCCACCGCTGCGGCATCCCGCGGGGTCGTCGCGATGTGCGGCTTCAGCTACCGCCGCACCCCCGCGCTCGCCCTGGCACGGCGCCTGATCGAGGAGGGGCGCGTCGGCCGCATCCGGCACGTCCGCGCCCAGTACCTGCAGGACTGGCTGACCGACCCGGATGCCCCGTTCACGTGGCGTCTCGATCGCGACCGCGCGGGGTCGGGCGCTCTCGGCGACATCGGAGCGCACAGCATCGATGCGGCCCAGTGGCTCACGGGATCGCGCATCACGAGCGTCTCGGGCACGCTCCGCACCTTCGTCGACGAGCGCCCCGTCCTCGACGAGCGTGTCGGGCTCGGCGGCCGGGCCGGAGCCGGGGCCGCGACCGAGCGGGTCACCGTCGACGATGCCGCGGCGTTCACGGCATCCTTCTCCGACGGCGCTCTCGGCGTCTTCGAGGCGACACGCATGGCCACGGGGCACCGCAACGCCAACCGCATCGAGATCAGCGGCGACCGCGGGGCCGTCGCCTTCGACTTCTCGCACCTCAACGACCTGCTCTTCGCCGACGCGACACTCCCCGCCGGTGAGCAGGGGTTCCGCCGCATCGACGCGACCGAGCCCGAGCACCCCTACGCGGGAGCCTGGTGGCCCGCGGGGCACGGCCTCGGCTACGAGCACCTGTTCACGCATCAGAGCGTCGACTTCGTCCGCGCCGTCGCCGGTGAGATCGACGCGCATCCGTCGTTCGCGGAAGCCGCCGGGGTGCAGCGCGTCCTCGCGGCGGTCGAGGAGAGCGCGGCATCCGACAGCAGAAGCATCCGAGTGGAAGGGGTCAGCTCATGACCGCGAGACAGGCGCTCATCGTCCGAGGCGGCTGGGAGGGGCACAAGCCCGTCGAGGCCACCAATCTCTTCGTCCCGTTCCTCGAGGAGACCGGCTTCGAGGTCCGCATCGAAGAGGACAACGAGGTCTACACCGACCGGGAGACGATGGAGCGCACCGACCTGATCGTGCAGTCGGTGACGATGTCGAAGATCTCGCGCGAGGCGTTCGCCGGCCTCCGCGACGCGGTCGAGCGCGGAACGGGACTGGCGGGGTGGCACGGCGGGATCGCCGACTCGTACCGCGACAACTCCGACTACCTGCAGCTCATCGGCGGGCAGTTCGCGACGCATCCCGCGAAGCACCCCGACGCCCGTGTCGGCGACGAGACCGACAACTACCTCTGTTACACCGTCGACATCACCGAGGCGGGGCGCCGATCGGAGATCATGGCCGGTCTCGAGGACTTCACGCTCCGCACGGAGCAGTACTGGGTGCTCTCCGACGACCTCAACGACGTGCTCGCGACGACGACGCATCCCGTGCAGCCGTACCATCCCTGGCACCGCCCGATCACCTCGCCCGCCGTCTGGACGCGCGAGTGGGGCCAAGGCCGCATCTTCGTCGCGACGCCGGGGCACAGCCTCGTCGTCCTGCGCGACGTCAACGTCCGCACCATCATCGAGAGGGGGATGCTGTGGGCGAGCCGCACGGCATCGGTGTAGTCGGCCTCGGGGTCATCTCGGGCCAGTATCTGGAGACGCTGGGCGACCACCCCGCCGTCCGTATCGCGGCGGCGGCCGACCTCGACGCCGACCGCGCCCGTTCGGTCGCCGACAGGTTCCCGGGTGCCCGGGCTTTGTCGGTCGCCGACCTCGTCGCCGACCCGGCGGTGCAGACCGTGGTCAACCTGACGATCCCCGCCGCTCACGGCGAGGTCGCGCGCGCGGCGCTCGCCGCGGGCAAGAACGTCTACGGCGAGAAGCCGCTGGCGGCGACCTTCGACGAAGCGCTCGGGGTCATGGCGGGCGCAGGCGACGCGTGGGTCGGCGGGGCGCCCGACACCGTGCTGGGATCCGGTGTGCAGACCGCGCGAGCGGTCGTGGACGCCGGGGAGATCGGCCGACCGGTCGCAGCGGTCGCGACGTGGCTGTCGTCGGGCCACGAGGCCTGGCATCCGCATCCCGACTTCTACTATCGCGAAGGCGGCGGACCGCTCTACGACATGGGTCCGTATTACCTGACGGCGCTCTTCCACCTGCTGGGACCCGTCGTGCACGTGTCGGGCGCGTCATCGCGGTCCCGCGACGAGCGCACGATCGGCTCCGGCCCGCGCGCGGGGGAGCGCATCCCCGTCGAGATCGACACGCACGTCACGGGGGTGCTCGAGCACGCCGGCGGTGCGCTGTCGACGGTGACCTTCAGCTTCGACGCCGCCGCGACCCACGCCGCACCGATCGAGGTGCACGGCGAGAGCGCGTCGCTGACGCTGCCCGACCCGAACTTCTTCGACGGCGACGTGACCATGCGCCGGCCGCGCGCAGCGGAGTGGACGGCGATTGCACCGCGCGCCGGCTACCGAGGCGCGGGCCGCGGGATCGGCGTCCTCGACGTCGTGCGCGGCGGCGCCGGCGCGGGGCGCGCGAGCGGGGAGGTCGCTCTGCACGTTCTGGAGATCATGAGCGCCCTCACCCGGTCGGCGCGAGAGGGCCGCCGCATCACGCTGACCACGACCGCGGAGCGTCCTCCGCTGGTCCCGCTCACCGAGCACGAGCACTGGAGAACCACATGACCTCGTCCGCACGTGCGGTCATCGACCTCGATGTCGTCGGCGATCGCATCAACCGCCACATCTACGGGCACTTCGCCGAGCATCTCGGACGCTGCATCTACGACGGCTTCTGGGTCGGCGAGGACTCGACGATCCCCAACATCCGCGGCATCCGCACCGATATCGTCGAGGCCCTCCGCGCGCTCGACATCCCGAACCTGCGCTGGCCCGGCGGATGCTTCGCCGACACGTACCACTGGCGCGACGGCATCGGTCCGCGTGAGCAACGGCCGAAGATCGCCAACACCAACTGGGGCGACGTCGTCGAGAGCAACCACTTCGGAACCCACGAGTTCATGGATCTGTGCGACCTGCTCGGCACCGAGGCGTATGTCAACGGGAACGTCGGCAGCGGCACGGTGCAGGAGATGTCGGAATGGGTCGAGTACCTCACGCGCGACGATGACAGCCCGATGGCGCGCCTGCGCCGTGAGAACGGTCGCGACGAGCCCTGGCGCGTGCCGTTCTGGGGGATCGGCAACGAGCCCTGGGGATGCGGCGGCAACCTGTCTCCCGAGTTCTACGCGGAAGAGGCTCGGCGCTACGCGACCTACTGCCACGACCACGGCGAGAATCGGCTGACGCTCATCGCTGCCGGCGCCAACGAGGACGACTTCGAGTGGACGCGGGTGCTCGTGAAGACGCTCGTCGAATCGCACGCCGCGAACCTGTACGACAAGCATCCGTACCAGGCGATCTCGTTCCACTACTACACGCACACCGGATCGGGCATCAATCGCGAGGACGCGACGACGTTCACCGACGAGCAGTTCTACGACACGATGGCCTACGCGCGCGACTTCGAGCGGGTCGTCCGCGGACACGTCGCGGTCATGGACTCGTACGACCCGGAGAACCGGGTGAGCCTCGTCTGCGACGAGTGGGGCACGTGGTGGAACGCCGAGAAGGGGACGAACCCGGGGTTCCTGTTCCAGCAGAACACGATCCGCGACGCGCTCGTCGCCGGCATCCACTTCGACATCTTCCACCGCTACGCGCGGCGCATCTCGATGGCCAACATCGCCCAGACCGTCAACGTCCTGCAGGCGATGGTGCTCACCGACGGCGAGAAGCTCGTCCTCACCCCGACCTACCACGTGTTCGAGATGAACAAGGGCCACCAGGACGCCCGTGCGCTCGCCGCCCACGTGCTCGACGCGCCCGTGACGACGGCGCGCGGGGGAGAGCTGCCGCTGGTGTCGATGTCGGCCTCGACGAAGGACGACTCGGCGCTCATCTCGCTCACCCACCTCGCGACGGACGACGAGTGCGAGGTGCGCATCGATCTCCGCGGACGCGGCGCCCGCGTCGTGCGTGCGCGGGTGCTGGGGGCGGACAGCGCGACGACCTACAACGACGCCGAGGTGCCCGACCGGGTCGAGCCGCGGCGCCTCGCGACCGCCCTCGAGGGCGGCGAGCTCGTCGTGACGATGCCGCCGCACTCGTTCGCGACCGTCGAGCTGGCGCTGGACTGACCGCGGGCGACCGGCGCCCCGGGTCGGGGCGGCGCCGCGGGCGGGGCCGCCGGGGCGCCACCGTAGGCTGGGAGGCATGCCCGAAACCGCGCCCCGCGGCATCCTGCTCGTCGACAAGGCGGGCGGAATGACCAGTCATGACGTCGTCGCCCGTGCCCGTCGAGCCCTCGGCACCCGCAAGATCGGTCACGCCGGCACGCTGGATCCGATGGCGACGGGGCTGCTCGTCCTCGGCGTCGGGCCGGCAACCCGCCTGCTGACCTACATCGTCGGGCTCGACAAGACCTACGAGGCGACGATCCGCCTCGGCGTCTCGACCGATTCCGACGACGCCGACGGCACCGTGACGCAGCGCGCGACGGTCGAGGCGCTCGCCGCAGTCGACCGCGCCGGCATCGATCGCGGCATCGCGGCGCTCACCGGCGAGATCGACCAGGTGCCGAGCCGGGTGTCGGCGATCAAGGTCGGCGGCAAGCGGGCGTACGACCTGGCACGGGCGGGCGAAGAGGTCGAGCTGAAGGCGCGTCGTGTCACCGTCTCGCGATTCGAGGTGCGGGACGTGCGCGAGATCGCGCTCGAGGATGTCGAGGGTGGCTTCCGCGTGGTCGACGTCGACGTCGTCGTCGACTGCACGAGCGGTACGTACATCCGGGCGCTGGCCCGCGATCTCGGTGCCGACCTCGGCGTCGGGGGACACCTCACGGCCCTGCGCCGCACCCGCATCGGACCTTTCGAGGTCTCGGATGCCGAAACCGAGATCACCCCCGAGACGGCACTGCTGCGCGACGCGGATGTCGCGGCCGCGGTGCTCGGCGCCTTCGAGGTGACCGCCGACGAGGCGCGCGACCTGCGCCACGGCAAGCGTCTCGTCGGAGCGGCGGCGCGCCTGTCGGCACCGCATCCGGCGGCGATCGATCCCGACGGGCGACTCGTCGGCATCGTCGAGCGTCGCGGTGACGACGTCAAGAGCCTCATGAACATGGCGGAGGACGCATGATCACGGTATTCACCATCGTGCAGGTGGCGGTGGCGGTCGCCGCGGGCCTGCTCTGCATCGTCCTCGGCCTCGCGAACCGCCGCCCGAGCGACCTCTCGGTCGGGTCGCTCGCCCTCGTCGAGGTGCTCCTGATCGCGCAGATCGTCGTCGCGATCGTCGCTCCGCTCGCGGGGAACGCCCCGTCGGGCAGTGTCCTGGAGTTCTGGGTGTATCTCGTCTCCGCCGTGCTGCTGCCGCCCGCGGCCGTGTTCTGGGCGCTCGTCGAACGCAGTCGCTGGAGCACCGTCATCCTCGGGGTGGCCGCACTGTCGGTCGCGATCATGGTGTGGCGGATGCAGGTCATCTGGACCGTTCAGGTCGTCTGAAGCCACCCGTCCGCCGCCTATCATTGGTGAGGTCATGGATCATCCCCGCCCTCGAATGACCGGCATCGGCCGCGTCCTCGTGGTCGTGTACGCCGTCATGGCGCTGGCTGCGACGGGACGCTCGTTCGTGCAGATCGTCGAGGACTTCTCGAACGCACCGCTCGCGTACTCGCTCTCGGCGGCCGCGGCGCTGGTGTACGTGCTGGCGACCGTCGCCCTGGTGAAGTCGGGCTCGCGCACCTGGTACGCGATCGCGTGGGTCGCGATCTGCTTCGAGCTGGCGGGGGTCCTCGTCGTCGGCACGCTCAGCCTCGTGCTGCCCGACCTGTTCTCGCACGACGCCACCGTCTGGTCGGGCTACGGTTTCGGTTACTTCTGGGTTCCGCTCGCCCTGCCGTTCGTGGGGATCTGGTGGCTCGTGTCGCACCGCAACGGTGCCGCGGAGAGCGGCGAACGCCCGGCCGTCCTGGAGGGATCGTCATGGTGACCGTGTACCGAGACCCCGCGGAGGTCCCCGCTGACTTCGGCCCGAGCGTCGTGGCCATCGGCAAGTTCGACGGCGTGCACTCCGGGCACCGCGCGGTCATCGACCGGGCCCGGGTGGATGCCGCCGCCCGCGGCGCGCGCGTCGTGGCGGTCACCTTCGACCGCAACCCGCTGAGCCTGCTGCGTCCGGAGCTGTGCCCCGAGCCGCTCGTCGCTCTGGACCAGAAGATCGGACTCCTCGCGGCGGCCGGGGTGGATGCCGTCCTCGTGCTGCGGTTCGACGCCGAGCTCGCGGCGCTCTCGGCGCGTGACTTCGTCGAGAGCATCCTCGTCCGCGCGCTCGGTGCCGTCGGGGTCCTCGTCGGCGACGACTTCCGCTTCGGCCGAGGAGGGGAGGGCGATCCCGAGGTGCTGGCCGCACTCGGACGCGAGCACGGTTTCGACGTCGATGTCGTCACGGACGTCCGCGCCCGCGACGCCGGCCGGCGGGTCTCGTCGACGTGGGTGCGCGATCTGCTCGCGGCCGGCGATGTCGCCGGTGCCGCTCGCCTGCTCGGCCGGCCCCACGCCGTCGAGGCCGAGGTCGTGCACGGACTCAAGCGCGGACGCGAGCTCGGATACCCGACCGCGAACCTCGCGACCGATGCTGCGGGGTTCATCCCGGCCGACGGCGTGTACGCCGGCTGGCTCATCGATCTGGGGATGCCCGGTGCCGACGGGATGCTGCCGGCGAGCGTCATCCGGTATCCGGCGGCGATCTCGGTGGGCACCAACCCCACGTTCGACGACGTGCCGCAGCGACAGGTCGAGGCGTACGTGCTCGACGAGACCGATCTCGATCTCTACGGTCACCGCGTCGAGGTCCGTTTCACCGCCCGCATCCGCGGGATGGTCGCCTTCGCGGGCATTCCGGCGCTCATCGAGCAGATGGACGACGACGTCGTCCGGGTGCGCGAGGCCCTCGCCTGAGGGCCAGCGCCTCGCGCGCGGGTGCGGGCCGTGGCCCGCGCGGTCAGTACGACGACTCGTCGACGGCGCCGGTGGCCTCGCCGCCGGCCTCGAGCCGGCGCGCTTCGCCGAGGATCGTCGCGCTGCCGCTCGTGCCGAGGCGCGTGGCGCCCGCGTCGAGCATGGCGACGGCGTCGGCGTAGCTCCGCACGCCTCCGGAGGCCTTGACCTGAACGGACTCGCCGACGTTCTCGCGCATCAGGCGGACGTGGGGCACGGTCGCGCCGCCGCCGGCGAACCCGGTCGAGGTCTTGACGAAGTCGGCGCCGCCGGCCTCGGTCAGGCGGCTGCCGCGGGCGATCTGCTCGTCGTCGAGGAGGCTGGTCTCGAGGATGACCTTGACGATCTTGCCCTCGGCCGCCTCGACCACGGCACGGATGTCGTCGACGACGACGTCATCGAAGCCCGAACGCAGCGCGGCGATGTTGACGACCATGTCGAACTCGGAAGCGCCGTCGGCGGCAGCCTGCCGGACCTCGGCGACCTTCGCCGCCGTGGACGTCGTGCCGTGCGGGAAGCCGATGACCGTACCGACCGCGACACCGGTGCCCTCCAGGCGCGAGACGGCATGCCGGATGTCGGAAGGGCGCACGCACACCGAGAAGACCCGCCACTCGGCGGCGATGTCGAGCTCGGCGTCGACCTGCTCGCGGGTCAGCTCGGGCTTGAGGATGGCGTGGTCGAGGGTCGCGGCGAGCTCGCGCTCGGAGATCGTGGACATGGTTTCAGCGTACGCCGTCCGGATGTCGCGGCATCGACGGGAATACCCCAGGGGGGTATCCTGTTGACGTCCCTGAACGAAGAAGGAGCATCATGACGACTCAGACCTACACCGTCGAAGGCATGACCTGCGGGCACTGCGCCGCCGCCGTGACTCGCGAGCTCGGGCTCGTGCCGGGCGTCTCCGACGTCGCCGTCGACGTCGACGCCGGCACCGTCGCCGTCACGGCTGTGCAGCCGCCCGACGACGACGTCGTCTCGGCCGCCGTGGCCGAGGCCGGTTACACCGTCACCGGACGCCGCTGATGAGCGCGGACACCGCCGGGCGGGAGAGCAGCCACGCCGTCCTCGACATCGAGGGGATGACGTGCGCGAGCTGTGTCGCCCGGGTCGAGAAGCGGCTGCAGCGCCTGGACGGTGTCCACGCGACGGTCAACCTCGCGACCGAATCCGCGCGCGTCGAGCATCCCGCCGCCGTCTCGGTCGACGACCTCGTCGAGGCCGTCGGCCAGGCGGGGTACACCGCTCGGGTCCGCCCCTCTTCGGTGCAGCATCCGGCGGAGCATCATGACGATCCGGGGCATCAGCACGACGTCGAGGACGTGCCGGGCCGGACGACCCTGCGCACCCGGCTGATCTGGGGCATCGTGCTCGCGGCGCCCGTCGTGGTGCTCGGGATGGTGCCGGCATGGCAGTTCCCCGGATGGCAGTGGGTGTCGCTCGTCCTCACCGCGCCGGTCGTGTTCTGGGCGGGCTGGCCCTTCCACCGCGCGACGTTCGCGAACGCCCGCCACGGCGCGCTGACGATGGACACCCTCGTCACGCTCGGCACCTTCGCAGCCTTCGCGTGGAGCCTGTGGGCGGTGCTGTTCGGCTCTGCCGGGCGCATCGGCATCCGTCACGACGTCGTGCTGTTCGGCCCCGTGCACGACCCGACGTCGCTCGTCTACTTCGAGGTCGCCGCGGCCGTCACCGTGCTCATTCTGCTCGGCCGCTACATCGAGCAGCGCTCGCGCCGGCGCGCAGGGGCCGCCCTGCGCGCCCTGCTCGAGCTCGGAGCCACCGATGTCGAGCTTCCGGACGGTCGCCGCGTCGGCATCGAGTCGCTCCGCGTGGGGGACGAGTTCGTGGTGCGCCCCGGCGAGAAGGTCGCGACCGACGGCGTCGTCGTCGACGGCGCGGCCGCGGTCGACGAGAGCATGCTCACGGGTGAGTCCGTGCCCGTCGATGTCGGGCCCGGCTCCGAGGTGACCGGCGGGACGATCGCCTCGGGCGGACGCCTGCGCGTGCGTGCCACGTCGGTCGGCGACGAGACCCGTCTCGCGCACCTGGCGCGTCTGGTCGACGAGGCCCAGTCGGGCAAGAGCCGCGTGCAGCGCCTCGCCGACCGCGTCTCGGCCGTGTTCGTCCCCGTCGTCATCGTCGTGGCCGTGCTGACCCTGGTCGGCTGGATCATCGCCGGTGCGCCCGTGGCCTCGGGCTTCACGGCCGCCGTCGCGGTGCTCATCATCGCCTGCCCCTGCGCGCTCGGGCTCGCGACGCCCATCGCCGTTCTCGTCGGCACCGGTCGCGGTGCCGAGCTCGGGATCCTCATCACCGGTCCCGAGGCCCTCGAAGCGGCCGAGCGCATCGATGTCGTGCTCATGGACAAGACCGGCACCCTCACCGAGGGCCGGATGTCGGTGGCCTCGGTCGTCACCGCGGCCGGGATCGACCGCGACGAGGCGTTGCGGGCGGCCGGCGCCGTCGAGTCGGCCTCCGAGCACCCGATCGCTCGCGCGATCGTGGCAGCAGCGGGCGCCGTCCCTCCGGTGACGGGGTTCACGGGGGTTGCCGGCGGCGGCGTCAGCGGGTCCGTCGAGGGACGCGAGGTCACCGCGGGGAGCGTGGCCTTCGTCGCCCAGCGCCTGGGTGCGCTGAGCGCCGAGCTCGATGCGGCGGCGCACGCGGCCGCGGCATCCGGAGCGTCCGTCGTCGCCGTCGGCTGGGACGGCGCCGCCCGAGCGGTCATCGCGGTCGCCGACCGAGTCCGCCACGACGCCCGCGAAGCCGTCGCACGGCTGCACCGCACCGGGGCCTCGGTGGTCCTGGTCACCGGAGACAACGCCGGCGCCGCCGCAGCGGTCGCCCGCGAGCTCGGCATCGACGAGGTCGTCGCCGATGTGCGCCCGGAGGGCAAGCTCGACGAGGTGCGACGCCGCCAGGCCGCGGGGGAGCGCGTCGCGATGGTCGGCGACGGCGTCAACGATGCGGCCGCCCTCGCCGCTGCCGACCTCGGCATCGCGATGGGCGGTGGCACGGATGCCGCAAAGCACGCCAGCGACATCACGCTGACCGCGGGCAGCCCCCGGGCCGTGGCCGAGGCGATCGAACTCAGCCGTCGTACCCTCGGCATCATCCGCGGCAACCTGTTCTGGGCGTTCGCGTACAACGTCGCCGCCGTTCCGCTCGCCGTCGCCGGACTGCTGAACCCGATGGTCGCCGCGGCCGCCATGGCGTTCTCGAGCGTCTTCGTCGTGCTCAACAGCCTGCGGCTGCGATCGGCGCTGCGACCCGCGCGCCGGAGCGCGTAGCCGACACGGCTCACCGGCGCGCCCCGCGCCCACCTCGCGGGGCGCGCCGGTCGTGGCATAGAATGGTCGCCGGGGACATCGTCGGGTTCGACGCCGCAGCTCGCTGAAGCGAGTGCCCGCGGCCGGCCGGCGCGATTCGCCCTTCGCTCGCATGACGCTTCGGCGTCCGTTCGAGCGGCACCCGTACGTTTCCGTCACGACGGAACTCCGGCACTCAGGCTCAGGAGGAGCATGCCGACCATGGCCACCGCCGCAGCGACCGCCAACCGCCGACGGAAGTCTTCGTCCGCCCGACGCGACGACGACGCCCCGCTGATCCCGATCCTCGCCCGCAAGGTGCGCGAGGTCGAGGCGAAGGCGCAGCGCGGCAAGCTCGGACCGACCAACCGCGTGAAGTTCCAGGTCATCGCCTTCCTGGTGCGCGAAGAGCGCGCGCGGGTGAAGGCCGACGAGAACGTCTCCGCCGCCGCTCGCGCCGAGCTGCTCAAGCGGCTCGACGGAGTCGCCACCATCCTCGCCAAGACCGCCGCGCGAGACACCTCTCTCATCCAGCTGCTCGAGGTCGACCAGGCGACGTCGCCGGTCGCCAAGCGGATGCGTCGCGACTGGCTGCTCGAGTCGGGTGCCGAGCTGCCCGAGGACGAGCTGATCATCACCGACGTCGTCCCGGTGCAGGCCCCCGTCGTGCCTCCGGCGCTCGCCGACCGGCAGGTCACGCCGCCGCAGGTCATCGCTCGCCGCGAGGCGAACCCGTTCCTCGCGCCCGATCTCGAGCTGCACGCCCCGCACGACACCCCGCGTCGTCGACTCGACGGCTGGGAGCTGATGGGGCCGCTCTACAAGGCGTTCGAGTCCGGCGCCGGCGGGACGGCTGCCTCGATGGACCTGCCTCCCGTGCCCGAGTTCGACCGCCTGTCGCCCAAGGGCCTCGAGATCATGCCGCACCAGTCGCGGTTCCTCGAGTCGGTGCGAGCCGGTCACCGTTCGTTCCTGCTCGCCGATGAGCCGGGCCTCGGAAAGACGGCGCAGTCCGTGCTCGCGGCATCCGTCGCCGGCGCCTATCCGCTGCTGGCGGTGGTGCCGAACGTCGTCAAGATGAACTGGGCTCGCGAGGTCGAGCGCTGGACGCCCCAGCGCCGCGCGACCGTGATCTCGGGCGACGGCGACCAGATCGACGCGTTCGCGGACGTCTTCATCGTCAACTACGAGGTGCTCGACCGTCACCTCTCGTGGCTCGGGTCGATCGGCCTGCGCGGCATGGTCGTCGACGAGGCGCACTTCATCAAGAACCTCAGCTCGCAGCGTTCGCAGAACGTGCTCGCCCTCGCGGGCCGCATCCGCGAGCAGGTGCGCGACCCGCTCATGCTCGCGCTGACGGGAACGCCGCTGATCAACGACGTCGAGGACTTCGACGCGATCTGGCGGTTCCTCGGCTGGACCAACGGCGAGAAGCCGGGGCCGGCGCTCATGGAGCGTCTGGACGAGACCGGCCTCACGCCCGCCGACAAGGCCTTCTATCCCGCCGCGCGCGACGCCGTCATCTCGATGGGCATCGTGCGCCGGAAGAAGAAGGACGTCGCCGCCGATCTTCCCGACAAGCTCATCGCCGACCTGCCCGTGCAGCTCGACGACGAGTACGGCCGGTCGATCCGCCAGGCCGAGCACGAGCTCGGCGAGCGTCTGGCCGCCCGGTACCGCCGCATCATCGAGGCGCGCGGCGACCGCGTGCTCGTCGGCGAGGCCGACTCCGACATCGTGCGCCTCGTCGCGACGCAGGAGCTCGAGGAGTCGAAGGCCGCCGGCGCCGGCGCCGAGAACGTCTTCACGATGGTCCGCCGCATCGGCCAGGCCAAAGCCGTGCTCGCCGCCGACTACGCGGCCCAGCTGCAGCGCTCGGTCGGCAAGGTCGTGTTCTTCGCCAAGCACATCGACGTCATGGATGCCGCGGAGGCCCACTTCGCGGCCGCCGGGCTGCGGACCGTGTCGCTGCGCGGCGACCAGAGCTCGACCGCCCGCCAAGACGCCATCGACGCCTTCAACAACGACCCGGATGTCGCCATCGCGGTGTGCTCGCTGACGGCCGCCGGTGTCGGCGTGAACATGCAGGCCGCCTCCAACGTCGTCCTCGCCGAGCTGTCGTGGACCGCGGCCGAGCAGACGCAGGCGATCGACCGCGTGCACCGCATCGGTCAGGAGGAGCCCGTCACCGCCTGGCGGATCATCGCCGCCCACACGATCGACACGAAGATCGCCGAGCTCATCGACTCGAAGCAGGGGCTCGCCGCCCGTGCCCTCGACGGAGAGGCGGTGGATCCGACCTCGAGCGACTCGGTGCAGCTGTCGGCCCTCATGCACCTGCTCCGCCAGGCGCTCGGCGCCGACTGAGCAGCGTCCGTCAGGGCGCCGCGGGGTAGGTCTTCGCGACCAACAAGAACTCGTCCGACGGGCGGATGAAGCGGTAGTCGAAGGTCGAACCGTCGACGAAAGCGAAGCGGACCACGACGGCGCCGCCCTGAGCGCGCTTGCCGGTGTCCGCGATCGACGCGACATCCGCCCGTGCGACGCTCTGCACGAGCTCCGCCGGCGGGTGCGTCCCCGTCATGCCGAAATCCCACCACGTGACGCGGTGCTCGCCCAGGACGAGGATGCGGAGGTCGGCGTCGCGCGACAGACCCGCGGCGATCGAGTCCGCGTCGCCCGAGACATGACGGGCTCCCGCGATCGTGTTCTGCGCCGCCGAGAGGACGGCGTTGCCGATGACACCCTCGACGGACATCACGCCCGCCGTGCCGCCGCGGGTGTAGGCGGCGGGGAAGCACCGGGTGTGTGCGAGGACGACGTCGGACGCGTCGTCGGTGGCCGCCGCGATCTCGGCGACGTAGTCGGGTTCGGCGCCTCCGAAGGCTGCGGTGAGGCGGTCGATGATTCTGCGCATCATCCGATCGTGTCGCAGCCGCCGCTTCCGTGCCAAGCTCGTTCGAGCAGCCTGCCGGATGCGCCCGCCCGGGAACGGGCGACTTCTCCCGGTGGGCTCGCCTGGCAGCACCCGCGCCGCGACGATAGTCTCGACCTGAGGCAGCGTCGCCACACTCCACCCTGAGCAACAACGAAGGATCTCCCCATGAAGATCGGCATCCTCACCAGCGGCGGCGACTGCCCCGGACTCAACGCTGTCATCCGAGGCGTCGTGCTCAAGGGCACCACCTCGTACAACATCGAGTTCGTCGGCATCCGCGACGGCTGGCGCGGCGTCGTGGACGGCGACTTCTTCCCCCTCACGCGCCACGAGGTGAAGGGCCTGTCGAAGGTCGGCGGAACCATCCTGGGGACGAGCCGCACCAACCCGTACGAAGGCCCTCGTGGCGGCGCCGAGAACATCGCGGCGACCCTCGACAAGCACCGCATCGACGGCATCATCGCCATCGGCGGCGAAGGCACGCTCGCGGCGGCCAACCGCCTCGCGAACGACGGCATCAACGTGCTCGGTGTGCCCAAGACGATCGACAACGACCTGAAGGCGACCGACTACTCGTTCGGCTTCGACACCGCCGTCAACATCGCGACCGACGCGATGGACCGCCTGCGCACGACCGGCGACTCGCACCAGCGCTGCATGGTGGCCGAGGTCATGGGCCGTCACGTCGGCTGGATCGCCCTGCACGCCGGCATCGCCGCCGGCGCCCACGTCATCTGCATCCCCGAGGTGCCGATGTCGATCGAGGAGATCACGGCGCAGGTGACCAAGGCGTTCGACCGCGGCCGCGCCCCGCTCGTGGTGGTGTCGGAGGGCTTCAAGCTGAAGGGTCAGGACGAGGCCTACAGCGACAAGGGCCTCGACGCGTTCAACCGCCCCCGCCTCGGTGGCATCAGCGAGGTGCTCGCCCCCGAGATCGAGCGCCTGACCGGCATCGAGACGCGCGCCACCGTGCTCGGTCACATCCAGCGCGGCGGCTCGCCGTCCGCGTTCGACCGTGTGCTGGCGACCCGCCTCGGGCTCGCGGCGGCCGATGCCCTCGTCGATGGCGCATGGGGCCAGATGGTCTCGCTCAAGGGCACCGACATCGTCCGCGTCTCGTTCGACGAGGCCCTCGGCGAGCTCAACACGGTTCCGCTGTACCGCTACGAGGAGGCCGCCGCGCTGTTCGGCTGATCTCCGCGTCGCTTCGTCTCGGCCGCGTCGGCGGCAGGTTCCCCGCCTGCTCGCGACGCGGCCGTTTCGCTTCTCTCGGTTTCAGCGCACCCGGGCGCGAGCACGGATGACCGACCCCAGCGATGCGCGCAGCGGCTGGCCCAGGTAGATGCCGAGCGACGCGCCCACAGCCAGGGCGATGCCGACGGTCGCGGCTGCCGCGAGCGTGCTGAATCCGGTGAGCAGGGTCGCCGGGCTGTCGCCCGACTCGACCACACCGAGGAGGCCGCGGAACACCGCGGCGCCGGGGACCATGGGCAGGATCGCCGCCGTGGTGATCGCGACAGAGGGCACGTGCAGACGATAGGCGGCGAGGATGCCGACGAGGCTGCCGACGAACGCCCCGACGCCGCTCGCCGCCGCCGTCTCGAAGCCGAGCGAGGCCGCGGCCACATACCCGAGCCACGCGACGACGCTGAGCGCGACGCTGACGACGATGATGCGGAGCCCGGCCCCGTTGATGACGGCGACCGCGAGGGCGATCAGACCCGCGCCGAGGAACTGCAGCGGCACGGGTCCGAGCGGCAACGCCTCCGTCGGGGCCTCCAGTCCCAGCCCGATGACCCGGGCGGTCTCGATGCCGGCGAGGATGCCGAGCACGACGCCGAGGGTCTGGGTCACCAACTCGAGGATGCGGCCCATGGCCGTCAGAGCGAATCCGTCGATGGCGTCCTGCGCCGCGCCCACGACCGTGAGCCCCGCGAGCATCAGGACGATTCCGGACGCGACGATGACGGAGGGCCGCATGGTCATCGCGGCCTCCCACCCCGTCGCGCGCAGGAGCGGGGAGGCCGCCGCGACGATCGTGAGCACGAACGCCCCGGCGATCTGACTGAAGAAGAACGGCACGCGTGCCCGGCCCAGCAGGAACTGCGTGACCGCCGCGGACCCGGCGGCGAGGAACGACAGCACGATGACGAGCCAGTTCGCGCCGAACATCACCGCTACTCCGACCGCCAGCAGCGCCTGCGCCGAGACGGCGACGGGCTGGTGGTACCGGAACGGTGTGCGACGGATGCCGCGGAAGCGCAGGGCCGCGGCATCCAGGGGGAGCCCCGACCGGATCTCGGTCACGAGCGCTTGCAACCGCTGCAGACGCGCATGGTCGGGCGCCGCGCCGCGGACCACGCGCATCAGGGTGATGGGCCGGTCCTCACCGCTGCGATGGTGCGCGACGGTGATCGAGTTGTAGGTCACGTCGACGTGCACGGGGTCGAGTCCGTACACACCCGCGACCCGCACGATCGTCAGCGTCACTTCGCTGGCGGGCGAGCCCGCCACGAGCATCGTCTCGCCGAGCCTGATCGCCAGATCGAGCACCCGCACGGCGAAGGCGTCGTCGATCACCGGGAGCATCTCGGTCGCCGGGCCGCCGGCCGGATCGGCGGTGTGGACGAGCGCGTTCAGCGCCGTGAAGAGCGAGCGGCGTCCCATGCCTCCCAGCCTAGGTCCGTGCGCCCGGAGGCTCGCCCGCGGGCGGTCGTCACATGGCGCTGCGCGCATGGGACGCTCCGTAAGATGGTCCGGTGGGCGCGGCATCCGGGCGCCCGTAGCAATCGCGCCGGCACCGGCATCCGGGAGTCCCACATGGCATTGATCGTGCAGAAGTACGGCGGGTCGTCCGTCGCCGACGCGGAGAGCATCAAGCGGGTCGCGAAGCGCATCGTCGACACCCGTCGCGCCGGTCACGACGTCGTCGTCGCGGTGAGCGCGATGGGCGACACGACCGACGAGCTGCTCGATCTCGCGAACGAGGTCGCCCCGATCCCGGCTCCCCGTGAGCTCGACATGCTCCTCAGCTCGGGGGAGCGCATCTCTATGGCGCTCCTGGCGATGGCCATCCACTCGATGGGCTTCGAAGCGCGGTCGTTCACCGGCAGCCAGGCGGGCATGATCACGGACGCCACGCACGGCGCGGCGCGCATCGTCGACGTGACCCCGGTGCGCCTGCGCGAGGCCCTCGACGAGGGAGCGATCGTCATCGTCGCGGGGTTCCAGGGGTTCAACCGCGACACCCGCGACATCACGACGCTCGGTCGCGGCGGCTCCGACACGACCGCCGTGGCGCTCGCCGCGGCGCTCTCGGCCGACGTCTGCGAGATCTACAGCGACGTCGACGGCATCTACACCGCCGACCCGCGCGTCGTGCCCAAGGCCCGCAAGCTCGGCGTCGTCTCGGCGGAGGAGATGCTCGAGCTCGCCGCGAACGGCGCCAAGGTCCTCTACATCCGTGCGGTGGAGTACGCCCGCCGTCACGGCGTCATGATCAACGCCCGGTCGACGTTCAGCTCGGGAACCGGCACGTTCGTGCTCGGTCCCGGGATGACGCTGCCCGAAGGCCGAAAGGAAGAAGAGATGGAAGAGCCGATCGTCGCGGGCGTCGCCACCGACCTCAGCCAGGCCAAGATCACCGTCATCGGCGTCCCCGACGTCCCGGGCAAGGCCGCCGAGATCTTCAAGATCGTGGCGAAGTCGGGTGCGAACGTCGACATGATCGTCCAGAACGTCTCGGCTGCCGCGACGGGACGCACCGACATCTCGTTCACGCTGCCCAAGACGGATGCGACGCTCGCGCTCCGCGCCCTCGCGGGGGAGCAGAACGAGGTCGGCTTCGAGAGCCTCGTGCACGACGACCAGATCGGCAAGCTGTCGGTCGTGGGAGCGGGCATGCGCACGCACTCGGGTGTCTCGGCGACGCTCTTCGAAGCGCTGTCGAACGCCGGCGTCAACCTCGAGATGATCTCGACCTCCGAGATCCGCATCTCCGTGGTGGTCCGCGGCGACGAGCTGGCCGAGGCCGCGCGCGTCGTGCACACCGCTTACGGGCTCGACGGCGACACCGAGGCCGTCGTCTACGCCGGCACCGGCCGCTGACACCTCCGGACGTCGGCACCCCGCCGTCGCCGGGCAGGCGCGGCACCTGCGAGAATCGAAAGCCGTCCCCGACCCCGTCACGGAGGAGCCCGCGTGCTGTACATCTCGACCCGAGGCGGCGCTGAGCCGCTGCCGTACTGCGACGCGCTCCTCGAGGGACTGGCGACCGACGGCGGCCTCGCCGTGCCGCAGGAGATGCCCGCCGTCTCGTCCGAGACTCTCGAGCGCTGGCGTGCGCTGACCTACCCGCAGCTGGCCACCGAGGTGCTCGCGCTCTTCGCGACCGACATCGAGCGCGACGATCTCGCCCGGATGACCGAGGCCGCGTACGCGCCGTTCCCCGACGCCGTCGTGCCGCTGCGTCCGATCGGCGGCGGGATGACGCTCGTCGGGCTCTCCGAGGGTCCGACGCTGGCCTTCAAGGACCTCGCGATGCAGTTCCTCGGCCAGGTCGTCGAGCATGCGCTCGAGCGCACCGGTTCGGTGCTCAACGTGCTCGGCGCGACGTCGGGCGACACCGGCTCGGCGGCGGAGTACGCGCTGCGAGGCAAGGAGCGCATCGCGGTCTTCATGCTCTCGCCGCAGGGGCGCATGAGCCCGTTCCAGCGCGCGCAGATGTTCTCGCTCGACGAGCCCAACATCCACAACATCGCCGTCGCGGGCGTCTTCGACGACTGCCAGAACCTCGTCAAGGAGCTGGCCGGCGACCTCGAGGTGAAGCGCGAGCTGCACCTCGGCGCCGTCAACTCGATCAACCTCGCCCGTATCACCGCGCAGGTCGTGTACTACTTCTGGGCGTGGCTGCGAGCCACCGATGCCGACGGCCACGCCGAGGTCTCGATCACGGTGCCGTCGGGCAACTTCGGCAACATCCTCTCCGGGTTCTACGCCCGCGAGATGGGACTGCCGATCCGCCGACTCGTGCTGGCGGCGAACGAGAACAACGTTCTCGACGAGTTCTTCCGCACGGGGATCTACCGCCCGCGCTCCGCGGCGCAGACGCTGCAGACCTCGAGCCCGTCGATGGACATCTCCAAGGCGTCGAACCTCGAGCGCTTCATCTTCGAGCTGGTCGGTCGCGACCCCCAGCGCGTCGTCGCGGCCTGGCGCGAGCTCGAGACGCAGGGCTTCGCCGACTTCTCCGCCGACCTCGCGCGCTTCACGGCCGAGTTCGGCATCGTCAGCGGGACCTCGACCCACGACGACCGCCTCGCCACCATCCGCGAGGTCTACGAGGGGACGGGCGAGGTCATCGACCCGCACACCGCGGACGGCGTCACGGTGGCCCGCGAGTACGTCGAGTCCGGCGAGATCATGCTCGTGCTCGAGACGGCGAAGCCCGAGAAGTTCGCCGAGACGATCCGCGAGGCCATCGGCGTCGAGCTGACGTACTCCGACGAGCTGCAGGCCATGCTCGACGCGCCCCAGCACGTCGTCGACCTGCCCGACGACGCCGACGCGCTCACGGCCTTCATCCGGGAGCGCGCCCTCCGCTGACAGCCACGGATGCCGATACATCCGTCGGACCGGTGGGGCTGGTGACGTCTGGCCGGCCCGGCGAGTGCTCATGAGCACCACGCGTCCGGCGGATGTATCGCGCTCGTGCGCGCCCGGGGGAGCCGGTCAGCGCCCGGCGCGGGTGGCGACGATCGCGTCCCAGACCACACGCGCGACGGCGCTCTTCGCGCCCGCGGCCTCGGCGACGACCGTCCCGCCCTCGCCGATCACAGCGACGGCGTTCTCGCCCGCACCGAAACCGGCGTCCCACCCGACCTCGTTCACGACGAGGAGGTCGACGCCCTTGCGCTCGCGCTTGCGCCGAGCGCGCTCGAGCAGGTCGTCGTCGGCGGTCTCGGCGGCGAACCCGACGACGGTCTGACCGTCGCGGCGAGCGGCGGCGAGCCTCGCGAGGATGTCGTCGTTCGGCACGAGCTCGATCGTCTCGAGCGGACCGTCCTCCTTCCGCAGCTTGTGATGCGACACCCGTGCGGCGCGGTAGTCGGCGACGGCCGCGACCATGATGACGACCTCGGCCGCGGCGGCGGCATCCGACATCGCCTCGCCCAGTTCAGCCGCCGTCTCGACATGCCGGATCGTGATGCGCGGGTGCGCGGCGGCGGCGTCGAGGACGCCGGCGTCGACGGACGCCGCGACGAGCATCACCGAGGCGCCGCGCCGCGCCGCCTCGAGGGCGATCTCCGCCCCTTGGCGACCGCTCGACCGGTTGCCGAGGAAGCGCACGGGGTCGAGCGGTTCTCGCGTTCCGCCGGTCGAGACCGCGACGTGCAGGCCGTCGAGGTCGGCCGGTGCCGGAGACACGAGCGCGAGGGCCGCGGCGACGATGTCCTCCGGCTCGGACATGCGGCCCGGGCCGCTGTCGCCGCCGGTCAACGGGCCGTCCGCGGGCCCGACGATCAGCACACCGCGCTCGCGGAGCGTTGCGACGTTGGCGGCGGTCGCCGGGTGACGCCACATCTCGGTGTGCATCGCCG
The DNA here is from genome assembly GCF_002245215.1 of Microbacterium sp. Yaish 1. Classification (GTDB taxonomy): domain Bacteria; phylum Actinomycetota; class Actinomycetes; order Actinomycetales; family Microbacteriaceae; genus Microbacterium. Next base: position 300,788 of record NZ_NPMR01000001.1, on the reverse strand, counting down.
GGGCGATCACGACGGGCGCCGTCGTGGCGAGGAGTGTGGTGCCGAGCAGATCGGATGCCAGTCCCGCCGTCATCGACGCGATCGTGTTGGCCGTCGCGGGCGCGACGATCACGAGGTCGGCGCTCTGCCCCAGGGCCACGTGCCGCACACGGGCCACGTCGTCGTGCACCGAGGTCGTGACGGGATTGCGGCTGATCGCCTCCCACGTCGTCAGGCCGATGAAGCGCAGCGAGTCCTCGGTCGGGATGACGTGGACCTCGTGCCCCTGCTGCACGAGCAGCCGTACGAGATGGACGCTCTTGTAGGCGGCGATGCCTCCGGTGACCCCGACTACGATGAACATGCCCCCGATCCTCCCACGGCCCCGGGCGGGTGCGCGGAGCGACCGTCGGGTGCCGAGAGCGAGTGATCCCATGTGCACCGTCGTCATCCAGGTGCCCGCCGATCCGAGACGGCCGGTTCGGCTGCTGGCCGTCCGCGACGAGGATCCGTCGCGTGCATGGGATCCGGTCGGTCCGTGGTGGCCCGACGCGTATCCCGGCGTCATCGGCGTGCGCGACCGTCGTGCGGGCGGCGCTTGGCTCGCCGCCGACCCCGCCGCCCGCCGGCTCGCGGTCATCCTCAATCGCGCCGACGTGCTGCCCGACGACGCGCCGGCCCTCTCGCGCGGCGGCATCGTCCTCGACGCTGTCGCCGGACACCCTCCGGTGGGAGCCCCGCCCACCCACGGCTTCAACCTCGTCGACGTCTCGGCCGCGGGGGTCCGCGTGTCGATGTGGGATGCCGCGACCCTGCGCACGGTCGACCTGGAGCCCGGAACCCACATGATCGCCCACGACGACGTCGACGATCCGCGCACGGCCCGCATCCGTCGCTGGCTCGCCGCGTTCGCCGCGGCGGCGCCCGAGCTCGACCGCGCGGACGGCCTGCAGCCCTGGCTCGACGTGCTCCAGGACACCGCGGCCACCCCCGCGACCGATGACGCGGCCATCATCCGCGACAACCGTCCGTACGGCGTCCCGACCCTGTCTCTGCTCGTCTGCACGGCATCGGTCGGCGCGGACGGGGTCGACGTCGCGTACGGCGAGCTGGCCGTGCCGGGGGAGTGGAACCGCCCCGAGATGGCGTGATTCCTGTGGTCATCGGCTGTCACGTGCGTCGGGGCGGCATCGCCGCGCCGATAGAATCGCGGAAACCCGATCCCGCTTCACGCAAGGAACAGCTATGACCCGCATCTCCGATTCCGGACTCTCCGTCGCCGTCGTCGGCGCCACCGGCCAGGTCGGAAAGGTGATGCGCGAGATCCTCGTCGAGCGGAACTTCCCGATCCGCGAGCTGCGCCTGTTCGCGACCGCGCGGTCCGCGGGAACCTCGATCGAGTTCGCCGGTCACGACGTCATCGTCGAGGATGTCGCCACGGCCGATCCCGCCGGCATCGACATCGCCCTCTTCTCGGCCGGTGCGACCGGATCGCGCGCGCACGCCCCGCGCTTCGCGGAGGCTGGTGCCGTCGTCATCGACAACTCCAGCGCCTGGCGCATGGACCCCGAGGTCCCGCTCGTCGTGAGCGAGGTCAACCCCCACGCGACCGTGAACCCGCCCAAGGGCATCATCGCGAACCCGAACTGCACCACGATGGCCGCGATGCCGGTGCTGAAGGTGCTCGACACCGAGGCCGGTCTCGAGCGCCTCATCGTCTCGACGTACCAGGCGGTCTCGGGCTCGGGTCTTGCGGGGGCGGAGGAGCTCCTCGGTCAAGTGGAGAGGGTCCTCGCTCAGGGGCACACGCTCGATCTCGTGCACGACGGCTCGGCGGTCGACTTCCCGCAGCCCGAGAAGTACATCGCCCCGATCGCGTTCGATGTCATCCCGTTCGCCGGCAACCTCGTGGACGACGGTGACAACGAGACCGACGAAGAGAAGAAGCTCCGCAACGAGAGCCGCAAGATCCTCGAGCTGCCCGACCTGCGGGTGGCCGGGACCTGCGTGCGCGTTCCGGTCTTCACGGGCCACTCGCTGTCGATCCACGCTGAGTTCGCGCGGGACATCACACCCGAGCGGGCGCGCGAGGTCCTCGCCGCGGCGCCCGGCGTCGTGCTCGAGGAGGTGCCGACGCCCCTGCAGGCCGCCGGCAACGACCCGAGCTACGTCGGCCGCATCCGCGCCGACCAGTCCGCGCCCGAGGGCAAGGGGCTCGTCCTGTTCATCAGCAACGACAACCTGCGCAAGGGCGCCGCGCTGAACGCCGTGCAGATCGCGGAGATCGTCGCCGAGCGCCTCTGACCTGACCACGGCGGCGGCGGGATGCCGCGCGCCGCCACCGGGATAGACTGGTGCATCGTGAGTGAAAAGGTCGACGTCGTCCTGATCGGCGGGGGCATCATGAGTGCCACGCTCGGTGTGCTGCTGAAGCAGCTCCAGCCCGATTGGAAGATCGAGGTGCACGAGCGCCTGTCGGATCTGGCGCAGGAGAGCTCGAACCCGTGGAACAACGCGGGCACGGGCCACGCTGCGCTCTGCGAGCTGAACTACACGCCCGAGGCGCCGGACGGGTCGGTCGACCCCGGCAAGGCGATCACGATCAACGAGCAGTTCCAGCAGAGCCGTCAGCTGTGGGCCTCACTCATCGAGCGCGGCATCCTGGACGAGCCCTCGACGTTCATCAACGCGACGCCTCACATGACCTTCGTCCGCGGTGAGAAGGACGTGGCCTTCCTCAAGCGCCGCTACGAGGCCCTCAAGGACCAGCCCCTCTTCGCGGGCATCGAGTACTCCGAGGACTCGCGTGTCATCAATCAGTGGGCGCCGCTGCTGATGCAGGAGCGCCGCAAGGGCGAGCCGTTCGCCGCGACGCGCGTTCCCGCGGGCACGGATGTCGACTTCGGATCGCTCACCCGCCAGCTGTTCTCGCACCTGCAGGAGCAGGGCGTCGAGGTCATCACCGACCGTGAGGTGCGCACCCTGCGCCGCCAGAAGGACGGCTCGTGGCGGGTGTTCTGGCGCAATCGCCTCGGCAAGACCCCCGGCCACACCGACGCGCGCTTCGTCTTCGTCGGCGCGGGCGGCTGGGCGCTGAAGCTGCTGCAGAAGTCGGGCATCCCCGAGATCAAGGGGTACGGCGTCTTCCCGATCGGCGGGCAGTTCCTCAAGACCACCAACCCCGCCGTCGTGTCGCAGCACAAGGCCAAGGTGTACTCGCAGGCCTCCGTCGGCGCCCCGCCGATGTCGGTTCCCCACCTCGACACGCGTGTGGTCGACGGCGAGGCGTCGCTGCTGTTCGGTCCGTTCGCGACCTTCAGCCCGAAGTTCCTCAAGAACGGGCGCATCACCGACATCGTCACCCAGGTGCGTCCGCACAACCTGCTGCCGATGCTGAAGGTCGCGGTCGACAACCCGAGCCTGATCTCCTACCTGGTCGGCGAGCTGCTGAAGAACCACCGCAAGAAGGTGGAGTCGCTCCGTGTCTTCATGCCGACCGCGAAGGACGAGGACTGGGAGCTGATCCAGGCCGGCCAGCGTGCTCAGGTCATGAAGAAGGACCCGAAGAAGGGCGGCGTGCTGCAGTTCGGCACCGAGGTCGTGACCTCCGCGGACGGGTCGATCGCCGGTCTGCTGGGTGCATCGCCGGGCGCTTCGACGGCGGCATCCATCATGCTCGGGCTGCTCAAGACGTGCTTCCCCGACCGCATCGCGGGCTGGGAGCCCGAGCTGAAGAAGCTCATCCCGAGCTACGGTCAGCCGCTCAACCCGCGGGCCGACGCCGCTCGCGCGTCGATCGAGGCGACCGCCGAAGCGCTCGCGATCAATCCCTGACGGGCATGGCCAAGCTCTACTTCCGTTACGGAGCGATGAACTCCGGCAAGTCGACGGCTCTTCTGCAGGCGGCTTACAACTACGAAGAGCGCGGCCAGCACGTTCTCCTCGCCAAGCCCGAGATCGACACCAAGGGCGCGGGGCAGATCGCCAGTCGGCTGGGAGTCGAGCGCGACGTCGACTTCCTCGTCGGCGCGGACGACGACCTGCGGGCCGTCTTCGGCGTTCATCGTGAGCGCGTCCGTGCCGAGACCGGTTCGGATGTCGCCTGCCTCCTGATCGACGAAGCGCAGTTTCTGACATCCGAGCAGGTCGATGATCTGCTGCGGACCGTCGTCGAGGAGAACGTCCCGGTGCTCGCCTACGGCATCCGCACCGATTTCCAGACCCGGGCCTTTCCCGGTTCCGCTCGGCTGATGGAGCTCGCGCACAGCCTCGAGGAGCTCAAGACGATCTGTCGCTGCGGGCGGAAGGCGCTCTTCAACGCCCGCCTGGTCGGCGGATGCTTCGTGTTCGAGGGTGACCAGGTCGCGATCGACGAGCTCGCTCTCGACCGGGTGACGTACGAGTCCATGTGCGCCGAGTGCTATCTCCGCGAGTCGGGTGGGCGCCTCGCCTGACGCGACGGGCGCCTGATACGTTTCACGACGCGCCCGTCCAGCGCTTTGCGCGGTCAGACCACAAGATGTATCGTGGTCCGGCCACCAACGAGAGGGGCGTCATGGCCGACGGAACCCCGGCGCGCGCCTGGCGCGTCGTACTGGAGAAGATCGAATCCGATCTTCTCGCCGGCAAGCTCGGTCCCGGCGACCGGCTGCCGTCCGAACGCGACCTCGTCGCGCAGCTCGGTGTCGGGCGTTCCAGCGTCCGCGAGGCGTTGCGCGTGCTCGAGGTCATGGGTCTCATCCGCACCGCCACCGGTTCGGGCCCCAGCGCCGGCGCGATCGTGGTCGCGCGGCCGACCGGCGGCATGCAGGCGCTGCTGCGCCTGCAGGTGGCGGCGCAGGGTTTCGCCATCTCGGATGTCGTCAACACGCGTCTCCTGCTCGAGGAGTGGGTCGCCGGCGAACTGGCAGGCTCGTCCGACGTCGACCTCGAGCGCGCTCGCGAAGCGCTCCGCGCGATGGATGCCGCCGACCTCAGCCCCGCCGATTTCCTGGCGCTCGACGCTCAATTCCACGTCGCCCTGGCCGAGGCGTCGGGAAACGAGGTCGTCGCCGCGATGATGGCGGGCCTCCGCTCGTCGATCGAGGACTACGTGCTCGAAGGCGCCGCGCGCATTCCCGATTGGAACAGCGCGGTCGACCGCCTGCGCGACGAGCACAATGCGATCGTGGCCGCGATCGATGAGCGGCGGGTCGCGGATGCCCGCACCGCCGTTCATGACCACATCACGGGGTACTACGCCTCCGCGAACCCCGTCCGTCCCGAAACCACCTGAATCCATCCGACCCGACCCCTTCGGCCCCCGGCCGGAACAGAGAAGAGACATGGTCACCCGACAGCTGCCCAAGATCCCCGAGCTGCTCGAACTGATGCAGTTCAAGGCCCCCGATCTCAACGGGCGTCGCCGCCGGCTCACGTCGGCCCTGACGATCGACGACCTGCGGACCATCGCGAAGCGCCGGACGCCCAAGGCGGCGTTCGACTACACCGACGGCGCGGCCGAGGGTGAGATCTCGCTCGCGCGAGCACGCCAGGCGTTCCAGGACATCGAGTTCCACCCCGACATCCTGCGTCCGGCGGAGTCCGTCGACATGTCGACGGAGATCCTCGGCGGGCGCTCCGCGCTGCCGTTCGGAATCGCCCCGACGGGATTCACCCGCCTCATGCAGACGGAAGGCGAGAGCGCCGGAGCGTCCGCCGCGGGCGCCGCCGGCATCCCGTTCACGCTCTCCACCCTCGGAACGACCTCGATCGAGGGCGTGCGCGCGGCAAACCCCCACGGGCGCAACTGGTTCCAGCTCTACGTCATGCGCGACCGTGAGATCTCGTACGGCCTCGTCAAGCGGGCCGCCGAGGCGGGCTTCGACACCCTGATGTTCACCGTCGACACCCCCGTCGCGGGCGCGCGTCTTCGCGATAAGCGCAACGGCTTCTCGATCCCGCCCGCTCTGACGGTCGGCACGATCGTCAACGCCATCCCGCGCCCCTGGTGGTGGATCGACTTCCTCACGACGCCCAAGCTCGAGTTCGCATCGCTCACGACGACCGGGGGAACCGTCGGCGAGCTCCTCAACGCGGCGATGGACCCCACCATCAGCTACGACGACCTCGAGGTCATCCGCGGGATGTGGCCCGGGAAGATCGTGGTCAAGGGCGTGCAGAACGTCGAGGACTCCAAGCGGCTCATCGACCTCGGGGTCGACGGCATCGTGCTCTCGAACCACGGCGGTCGCCAGCTCGACCGCGCCCCCGTGCCGTTCCACCTCCTGCCGCAGGTCGTGCGCGAGGTGGGCAAGGATGCGACCGTCATGGTCGACACCGGCATCATGAACGGCGCCGACATCGTCGCCTCGATCGCGCAGGGTGCGAAGTTCACCCTGATCGGGCGCGCATACCTCTACGGGCTCATGGCTGGCGGCCGTCAGGGTGTGGACCGCACGATCGCGATCCTCCGCAGCGAGATCGAGCGCACGATGCAACTGCTCGGTGTCTCGAGCCTCGACGAGCTCGAGCCCCGCCACGTCACCCAGCTCCAGCGGCTCGTGCCGATCGCAGGCTCAGCCCCGCGTCGCGCCCCCTCTCGAGCCAAGACCGCATCCCGAGCCTGACGACGGGACGCAAAGCACCGGGCCCCGGTGCCGGCAGCCGATCGGCTGCTCGGCCCGGGGCCCGGGCGCGTGTCGTGCGGAGTCGTCCGCGTCAGCACATCAGCGCAGCGGAAGCGTGGGGATGAGCTGGTCGAGGAAGTCGGCGGTGTCCTCCCAGCCCTCGACCGCGTGGCAGGCCACGCCCATCGCGAGCACGGGGTAGTCGTTGCCGTTCTCGTCGAGACGGTCGCCGACGAACAGGATGTCGTCCTGGGGGATGCCGCTCTGCTCGATGAGACGGGTCATGCCGTAGGCCTTGTCGATGCCGCGCTCGGTGATGTCGACCGACGTGGAGCCGCCCGCGCGCACCTCGAGGTCGGGGATGCGGTCCGCCACGGCCGCTCGGAGCGCGTTCTTCTTCTCGCCGGTCGGGTCCCAGGCCATCTTGGCGTCGACGGGAGCCTGCTGCCCCAGCGCGGAGAAGGTGATCTGCGACCCGCGGTCTTCGAGGATGGGGCCCCAGGTCTCGCTCTCCCACAGCCCGAGGCGACGCGCCTCCTCCTCGACCGCGGCGAGGGCGCGGGCCTTCTGGTCGTCGGTCAGCGAGCGGGCGTAGATCGTCTCGATGCCGGCGGGGGAGAGGCGGTAGTACTGGGTGCCGCAGGTCGGCAGCAGGTGGAAGTGCGACAGCAGCTCGGCATCCGTCTCAGGCAGCTGGTCGACGACCTGCGCGGTGAACTGCGCGAGCTGTCCGCCCGAGATGATCGCGACCTCGACGCGGGCGGCGAGCTCGAGCAGCTGACGTCCGATGCGCGGGTCGATGGCGCTCTTCGAGGGAGCGAGGGTGTCGTCGAGGTCGAAGGCGACCAGGCGGGGGATGGGCATCCGTGCTCCGTTCTCCGGTGGCATGAAAGAGGCCCCGCCTTGCGGCGGAGCCTCTTCGCTGTCGGGGTGACAGGATTTGAACCTGCGGCCTCGTCGTCCCGAACGACGCGCGCTACCAAGCTGCGCCACACCCCGTGGCAACCCTCCAAGCTTACCCCGATCTCGCCCGGAAGACGAATCGGCTCACGCCCGGGCGCGGAGGACGAGGACGGACGCCTCCGGGCGGCACGCGAACCGCACGGGGGCGTAGATGGAGTGCCCGAGCCCCGCGCTGACATTGAGGGGCACGGCGTCGGCGCCCCACGTGCTCAGGCCGCGCGCCTGGTCGAGGGGGATGTCGCAGTTGGCGACGAGGGCGCGCGAGGCGAAGGGGATCCGGACCTGACCGCCGTGCGTGTGGCCGCCGAAGATCATGTCGGCTCCCAGGTCGACGAAACGGTCGAGCACGCGGCGATACGGGGCGTGGGTGACCCCGAGGGTCAGGTCGGCGGGCTTGCGGCCCCCCAGGGCCGCCAGAGCGCCCGGGAGGGCGTCGAGGTCGTCCCAGTCGCGGTGCGCATCGTCGACGCCGACACCGTCGATCCGCAGGCCGGAGACGCGTACCGCCGCGGCGGCGTTGTCGAGGTCGGTCCAGCCCAGGCCGTCGGTGAAGAAGGCGTCCATCGCCGCCGTGTCGAGCTTGGGCGCGGCTTTGGCGTGCTGCGAGGGGCCCGTGAAGTACCGCAAGGGATTCCGTCCGCTCGGCTCGTACACGTCGTTCGAGCCGTGGACGAAGAAGCCGGGCACGCCGCGCAGGGGAGCGAAGGCCCGACGGATGCCATCGAGACCGCGGGTGTGGCCGAGGTTGTCGCCCGTGTTGACCACCAGATCCGGCTGCGTCTGCTCGGCCAGGTCTGCGATCCATCGCTGCTTGCGTTGCTGCCACGGCGCCATGTGGGCGTCGGAGAGGTGCAGGACGGTGATGCTGGGGCTGCCCGCCGGCAGTACAGGGATCTCGTGACGTCGAGCGGTGAACAGATAGCGCTCGATTCCCACCCCCCACACGACCGCACCGCCGGCGCCCAAGGCGCCGGCGGTGGCGATCGTGGAGAGCGTCCTGCGGACGCCTGCCATCAGCAGTTCTTCGCGGTGTACTCGATGGTGATCTGGGTACCGCGCCCGACCGCCTGGCCGGCGGCGGGGTTGGTGCCCGTCACCGTCGGCTGCGGCGAGTCGTCCTTCTCGGTACACGCCGTCGTCACGCTGGTGAAGCCTGCCGCTCGGAGTTGGCGTTCCGCCTCCTGCGGGTTGCCCGTCACCGGCGGCACCGTGGCGCCCTGGCCGTTGCTCGGGGTGATGGTCACCGTGGTGCCGCCCGGAGCGCGGCCCGCGCCCGGATCCTGCGACACGATCCGACCTTCGGGCTCGGTCGAGTCGGTGGGCTCGGCGACGTTCACGGCGAACCCGGCCGCCTCGAGGGTGCCACGTGCCTCGTCGACGTTCTGCCCGACGACGTTGGGCAGGTCCGTCAGGACGTTCTTCGTGAGGTTCGTGTCCGGAGTCGGGAAGCGGTCGCCGCCGAACTTCGCGTTCGCCGCCCCCTGCATCTTGGGCCAGATCGCGTTTCGGATCTGATCCAGGCGCCAGCCGTTGACGCGGTACTCGTTGAGCTTCGCGAAGCCGTCGACGTTGCCGACCCAGACCACCGTGGCGACCTTGGTGCTCGCGCCGTCCATCCAGGTGTGCTCGTACTCGTGGATACCGGTCTTTCCGAACACCGGCACACCGTCGAAGATGCGGGCGCCCTGACCCGTCGCGTTCATGACGCCTTCGAGCGCGAACGCGGCGGTGGCGGCGACGTTGGCCGAGATGGCCTGGTCGCAGCTCGTCTGCGGCGTGATGTCTTCGCCCGCCGAGTTCACGGCGCGGTCGATGACCTTCGGCTCGCACCGCATGCCACCACCGGCGATCGCGGCGTACGCCTGCGCCATGTCGATGGGGGCGACCGCGGCGGATCCCAGCACGTCGTAGGGGTTGTTGTTGACGTCCAGCGGCTCGCCGTTGGACTGCATGACGCCCATCTTCATCGCGACCTGGTTGGTCGAGCACACCGAGATGCGCTCGGCCATCGCGAGGAAGCCCGAGTTCAGCGAGTCCTCGGTGAACTTCTTGACCGTGCCCGAGTAGCCGTTGCTGCTCTGGAAGTTGCCGATCTCGTTCGCACGGCCGCTGTTGCCGGTGCGGACGTTCTGCGTCGCGCCGTCACAGCTCGTGAGCACCCGCTTGTTCCCGACCCGGCCGTTGAGCACCTCGTTGACGGAGTGCCCCTGCTCGAGCCAGTTGACGAGGCTGAACACCTTGTAGGTCGAGCCGGCGGAGTGACCGCCGCCGCCGTCCTGGTTGCGCACGTTGTAGTTGACCGGGGTCACCGTGCCGGCGTCATCTCCCGTGGGCGCGAACGGACGGTTCTGCACCATCGAGAGCACCCGGCCGGTGCCGACCTCGACCTGGACGCCGGAGGCGCCGAGGTTCAGACGGTCGTCGGTCGCGGGCACGACGGACATCGCGTCGAGCGCGGCATCCTGGAGCTGCGGGTCGAGGGTCGTGTAGATCTTCATACCGCCGCGGCGCAGGTTCTGCTGGCGCTCTTCGAGGGAGTCGCCGAAGGCCGGGTCGTCGAGGACGATGTTGCGGACGTACTCGCAGAAGAATTCGGCGCCGGCGGCGAGCTGGCAGCCCTGCGCGCGCTCCTGGATGTTGGGGGTGATGGGCTCCGCGATGGCGGCATCCCGCTCTTCCTGCGTGATCTTCCCATCCGAGAACATGCGGTTGAGGACGTAGATCTGACGATCCTTGGTCAGCTCGTAGCCGTTCGCCGCGCCGTTCGACTCGCTGTCGGGACGATCGAGACGGTAGGTGTTCGGCTCCTGCACCATGCCGGCGATCGCGGCCGCCTGGCCGATCGTGAGGTCGGATGCGGGCACGCCGAAGTAGTACTGCGCAGCCGCGCCGATGCCGTAGACGGTGCCGCCGAAGTGCGCGATGTTGAGGTAGCCGAGCAGGATCTCGTTCTTGGGATACCGCTTCTCGAGCTGGATCGCGTAGCGCATCTCCTGCAGCTTGCGCTCGATGCCGTCGGTGCCGGAGGCGACCGTCGTCGAGCGGAAGCACGCGTCGACCTCCTCCTGCGACTTGGCCTCCTTCTCGCAAGCCTGCTGCAGCACGTTCTTGACGTACTGCTGCGTGATCGACGAGCCACCGCGCGTGTCGCTGCCGCGGAGGTTGCCGAGCACGGCGCTGGCCGTGCCGACGAGGTCGACGCCGCCGTGCGTGTAGTAGTTCTTGTCCTCGCTCGAGGTGATCGCGTCGAACATGACCGGCGCGACCTCGTCCCACGTGACCGGGATGCGGTTCTGGTCGTAGAACTGCGTCATGAGGACGTCGTTGCCGTCTGCGTCCTTGCGGTAGAACTCGGTCGGCAGCATGAGCTCGTCGACTTCGAGGTAGCTCGGCATGTTGTCGAAGACGTCGATCGCGCTGCTCGCGGCGTAACCCGACACGGCGATGGCGGGGGTCACGGTCGCGGTGACGAGGATCCCGGCCACAGCGCTCAGGCCGACCAGGCCGGCGAGACCGCCGAGCACACCGGTGGCCGTGCGTTTCTTGTGAGGCATAGGGTGATCGTAAGCGAGATACCTGGGCATCCGCCTCAGGACCACCCCTTGCGCGCGTGCCTCCGCGCATGCCGGCGCGCGAGCGAAAGCCGAAGATCGGAGCCCCGATGACGACGTGGGAGTACCTCACCACGCCCCTGCTGATCCACAACACCGCGGCGATCCTCAACAACTGGGGCAAGCAGGGCTGGGAGCTCGTGCAGGTCGTGCCCGGCCCCGAGGGCGGGCTCGTCGCCTACTTCAAGCGTCCCGTGGGCGGGGGAGCAGCCAACGCCGGTCTCGGGGCGGCCCACCAGGCAGCCCAGCAGTTCGAGGGCACGGGCGCATGAGCGTCTCGGCGCGCCTGGCCGAGCTCGGCATCCAGCTTCCGCCCGTGGTCCCGCCCGTCGCGGCCTACATCCCCGCGACTGAGCACGACGGCCTCGTCTACACCTCCGGGCAGCTGCCCATGATCGACGGCGCGCTGCCCGCGACCGGCAAGGTCGGCGAGGGCGACGGTCTCGTCGCGGCCGATGCGGCCAAGCAGCTCGCGCGTCAGTGCGCGCTCAACGCCATCGCCGCCGCGGCGGATGTGGCCGGCGGTGTCGACAACCTCGCTCGGGTCGTGAAGGTGACCGGCTTCGTGGCATCCGTCCCGGACTTCACGGGACAGCCCGGTGTCATCAACGGCGCGAGCGAAGTGCTGGGCGAGATCTTCGGCGACGCCGGTCGTCACGCGCGGTCGGCGGTCGGGGTGCCGGTGCTGCCGCTCGATTCGCCGGTCGAGGTAGAGGTCGTCTTCGCCCTCGTCTGATCCTCGGGCTCTCCGCCCGCCGCGAACCTCGGGCGGAACACCGCCCGAGGGGCGGCTCGCGGCCCTACGCTCTGGTGTGGACCACGCGGAAGGGCGGTAGGGATGCAGGGACTCGAGGTCACGGTTCTGCTGGGCATCGCCCTTCTGGTCGGAACCGTCCTGGCGCCGCGGTTGCGCGTCGCGACGCCGCTCGTGCTGCTCGTGATCGGTCTGCTGCTCGGGTTCGTCCCCGAGCTGCGCGCCATCGAGCTGCCGCCGGAGACGGTGCTGCTGCTGTTCCTGCCGGTGCTGCTGTTCCGCGAGGCGTGGACGACGTCGCTGCGTTCGGTCCGCCGGTCGCTCCGCTACATCGTGCCGATGAGCACTCTGCTCGTCGTCGCCTCGGCGTTCGCCGTCGCTGCTGTCGCGACCTGGCTGGGGGTGCCGTGGGAGGCCGCGCTCGTGCTCGGGGCCGCGGTCGCCCCGCCCGACGCCACCGCGGTGGCCGCGCTCGGCAGGCTGCTGCCCGCCCGCACCTTCATGAAGCTCAAGGCGGAGAGCCTCACGAACGACGGCACGGCCCTCGTCCTCTACGCCATCGCGGTCTCGCTCCTGCTCGGTGACCAGGTCAGCGCCCTCTCGATCACGGGCATGGTGCTGCTGTCGTACCTCGGCGGAGCGGCGGCCGGCATCGCCGTCGCGGCGCTCGCCTTCCTCGCCCTCCGGCGGATGCAGTCGACCCTGACGATCAACCTGACGCTGCTGCTCGTCCCGTTCGTCGCCTTCCTGGTCGCCGAGCTGATCGAGGCGTCGGGCGTGCTCGCCGTGGTCTTCGCGGGGCTCATCGTCGCCTGGGTCTCGCCGCGCATCACGACCGCCATGTCGCGCCGGGCCGCCGATGCCACCTGGCCGTTCGGGGTGTATCTGCTCAACGGTGCGCTGTTCGTGCTGATCGGTCTCGAGGTGCAGCTGGTGCTGCATGAGATCTCGCCCTCGGAGATCGGCATCCTGCTTCTCGTCACCGTCGCGGCGTGGGTGGCGCTCTTCGTCGTGCGCTACCTCTTCCAGTGGCTGTTCTCGCCTTTCTCGCGTCCGGCGGCCGGGTCGAGCAGATCGCTGCGTCATCGTTCGCGGGTCGTCAGCACCGTGTCGGGGTTCCGCGGCGCCGTGTCGCTCGCCATCGCCCTGTCGGTGCCGATCACGACGGCGTCGGGGGAGCCGGTCGAGGGACGCGACTCGATCGTGTTCGTCACGGCGGGCGTCATCGTGCTCACCCTGCTCGTGCAGGGGCCGTTGCTCCCCGTCGTCATCCGGTGGGCGAAGCTCCCCGCCGACGACGCGGCGATCGAGGAGTACGAGCTCGCTCAGCGGGCGATCTCGGGTGCCGCACTCGCAGCACTCGACGACCTCGCCGTGGAGCACGGGGTCAGCGATCGTGTCCGCGACCGCGCCCGGCACGAGGGCTACGAGCGCCTCGAGCTCGCGAACGCCCGCGCCGTCGCGCGCCAACGGGCGGCCGAGGAACGCGACCCGGACGCCGACATCGACGACGACTCGTCCGACGAGGATGCGTCGCGCATGGGCCCCGTGCCGCCCGGGCCGTCCGATGGCGACGGGCACCGGCCCGCGCCGCAGCTCGAGATGCTCGCCGTCAGCGACGACATCGACCTGACACAGCGCTCGCCGCTCATCCGGCACCGGGAGGCGACGCGGCTGCGGCTGGCGATGCTCGATCGCAAGCGCGAAGTGCTGCTGCGCCTGCGCCGAGACGGCACGATCGACGACCTCGTGGCGCGCCGCATCCTCGCCGATCTCGACATCGAGGAGATCCGGGCGCGCGGCCTCGACCGCGACGCCGAGTGACGCGATCGAGCCCGCGGGCCGGCTACTTCAGCTGAGCGCTGATGACCGACATGACCGCGGTGTCGGCGAGCGTCGTGGTGTCGCCGACCTCACGGCCCTCGGCGACATCCCGCAGCAGCCGTCGCATGATCTTGCCCGAGCGGGTCTTCGGCAGCTCGCCGACGATGTAGACGTCGCGGGGCCGTGCGATGGGTCCGATCTGCTCGCCGACCCACTGCCGGAGCGACGTCGCCAGACCGTCGGGGGAGTGGGCGTCGAGGTAGCTCTGCTTGATGATGACGAAGGCCACGACGGCCTGGCCCGTGGTCTCGTCCGAGGCTCCGACGACGGCTGCCTCGGCGGTCGACTCGTGCGCGACGAGCGCGGACTCGATCTCGGTCGTCGACAAGCGATGCCCCGAGACGTTCATGACGTCGTCGACGCGGCCCATCAGCCAGATGTCGCCGTCGTCGTCGAGCCGGGCGCCGTCGCCGGCGAAGTAATAGCCCTGCTTCTGGAACTTCTCCCAATACGTCTCGACGAAGCGGTCGGGGTCGCCCCAGATACCCCGCAGCATGCTCGGCCAGGGCTCCGTGATGACGAGCAGCCCGCCGTTGCCCTCGCCCACGCGGTTGCCCTCTTCGTCGACGACGTCGATCGAGATGCCGGGGAGCGCGACCTGCGCGGATCCGGGCTTCGTCTCGGTGACGCCCGGCAGCGCGGAGATCATGATGGCGCCGGTCTCGGTCTGCCACCACGTGTCGACGATGGGGGCCTTCTTGCCGCCGATGACCTTGCGGTACCACATCCACGCCTCGGGGTTGATGGGCTCGCCCACCGAACCGAGCAGGCGGATGCTCGACAGGTCGTACTGCGCCGGAACCTGACGGCCGACCTTCATGAAGGACCGGATCGCGGTGGGGGCGGTGTAGTAGATCGTCACGCCGTACTTCTGGATGATCTCCCACGAGCGGCCCGGGTGGGGCGTGTCGGGGGTTCCCTCGTAGAGCACCTGCGTCGCGCCGTTGGCGAGCGGGCCGTATGTGACGTAGCTGTGCCCGGTGACCCACCCGATGTCGGCGGTGCACCAGTAGACGTCCGTCTCGGCGTGCAGGTCGTGCACGACGCGGTTGGTGAAAGCGGCCTGCGTCAGATAGCCGCCGGAGGTGTGCAGGATGCCCTTCGGCTTTCCCGTCGTTCCCGAGGTGTACAGGATGAACAGCGGGTTCTCGGCGGGGAACGCCTGCGCCTCGTGGTCGGGGGATGCCGCCGGCACGACGTCGTGCCACCACATGTCGCGCTCGTCGTTCCATTCGATGTCGTTGCCGCCGCGCCGCACCACGATGACGTGCTCGACGGTGAGCTGCGGACCGGCGCCCCGGTCGGCCAGCGCCTGGTCGACGGCGGGCTTGAGCGGCGAGACCTTGCCCTTGCGATAGCCGCCGTCGGCGGTGATGACGAGCTTGGCTCCGGCATCGTCGATGCGGGTCCGCAGGCTGTCGGCCGAGAACCCGCCGAACACGACCGAGTGCACCGCGCCGACGCGGGCGACGGCGAGCATCGCGGCGACGGCCTCGGGGATCATCGGCATGTAGATCGCAACGCGGTCGCCCTGCTCGATCCCGAGCTCGGTCAGGACGTTGGCCAGGCGCTTGACCTCGTCGGTGAGCTCGCCGTAGGTCACGGCGCGGTCATCGCCCGGCTCGCCCTCCCACAGCAGCGCAACACGGTCACCGAGGCCGGCTTCGACGTGACGGTCGAGGCAGTTGTACGCGACGTTCAGCTCACCGTCGGCGAACCACTCCGCGAACGGCGGGTTGGACCAGTCGAGCACCTGGGTGAAGGGCTTGTGCCAGTGCAGCTCGCGCGCCTGGTCGGCCCAGAAGCCCTCGCGGTCGGCCGCGGCGCGCTCGTAGAGCTCGGCGGTGCCGACGGCGGATGCGGCGAACTCCGGCGACGGCGCGAAACGCCGGGTCTCGGTCAGCAGGTGGTCGATCTGGCTGCTCATACGGCACGCTCCTTCGCGGTCGATGGCGCCGCGCACGGGCGGCGTGCGGTCAATCTAGACCGCGGCGAGATCAGGAGACTACCGCCGATAGTGGGTGGTCGTGCCGAGAGTGGCGCGGCGGTGCGGTGATTGGGTCGCAGCGGGTCGGACAGCGTAAGCTGATCCCGGCTGCGACATCGATCGCGCCCGTGGCGGCCCGACCTACCCCCCAAGCGGCGGGACGTTGCGTGGACGGCACCCCTATCCCCCAATGTGGGGTGCCGTCCTTCTTCATTTCTCCGGGCCCGACTACGGTGTCGGACGGCGTTGCCCGCCGCGTCTTCTCCCCACCCGGCCACCGGCGCCGATTGTCCCGTCTCCGGGGCCTCGGATCCATCGACGATCCCGATGGTTCCTAGTGTCGGGGCATGTCCTCAGCATTCGTCGTCGTACCGCGCCGGGGGTCCGTCGGGGACGGGCGCCGGAAACCGGCCGCGGCGCCCACTCCGGCACCGCAGCGGAAGCTTCCCGACGACGCGGCGCTCGATCCGCTGCGCGAGCACCTGCTCGATCCCGATGCGACGGATGTCTTCATCAACGGAGAGCGCGGTGTCTTCGTCGACCGGGGTCGGGGCGCGGAGCGCGCTGACGGGTGGCGTCCGAACGAGGCCGAGGTGCGTGCGCTCGCCGTGGCGTTGATCGCGATCGGGGGACGCCACCTCGACGACGCCACGCCCTGTGCCGACGTGCGGTGGGCCGGCGGCATCCGCGTGCACGCCGTCCTGTCGCCGGTGGCATGCGAGGGGTCGGCCATCTCGATCCGGCTGCCCGCGGTCGAGCAGCTGAGTATCGCTGATCTCGAGCGACGAGGCATGTTCGACGCGGCGGTGGCCGCGGACCTTCGTCAGCTCGTCGCGGAGCGGACGAATCTCCTCGTCACGGGGGCGACGGGTGCGGGAAAGACGACGCTCCTCGCGGCGCTGTTGTCGTGCGCGAGCCCGGTCGAACGGATCGTCACGATCGAGGATGTCGCTGAGCTGAGGCTCGATCACCCCCATCACGTGCGGCTCGAAGCGCGACAGCCCAATCTCGAGGGCGCCGGGGCCGTGCCGCTCGCTCGGCTGGTGCGTGAGGCGCTGCGCATGCGACCCGATCGCCTCGTGGTGGGGGAGTGCCGCGGTGAAGAGGTGCGCGAGCTGCTCACCGCCCTCAACACCGGCCATCACGGCGGTGCCGGCACCGTGCACGCCAGCGGCCTCGCCGATGTCCCGGCGCGGCTCGAGGCGCTCGGCGCATTGGCGGGGCTCGACGATCACGGTGTCGCGAGGCAAGTGGTGAGCGCGATCGGCGCGATCGTCCACGTCGGTCATGTCGACGGTGTGCGACGGGTCGTCGGCATCGCCCGGCCGATCCTGCGAGACGGGCGCCTCGGAGTCGAGGAGCGAGCATGAGGCTGCGGTGGCCCGTGCAGCGTGCCGTGGCTGAGGCGGATGCCGCGGCCGCGGCGGATGTCGCACCGGTCCTGCACCGACTCGCCGTGCTCCTCGAAGCCGGGATCGCACCCGACCGGGCCTGGGAGCACCTGGCCGCATCGGGCGCCTCGGCGCCCCGGCGCGTGTACGCACGGCGTCGGGAGGGGGAACCGCTCACCGAGGCCATCGCCGCGGAACCCGGCGCGTGGCGCGAGGTCGCGGCCGCCTGGCATGTCGCGACGACCGTAGGCGCTCCGCTGGCGCGCACGCTGCGGGGGATGGCCGAGGCCCTGCGTGACGCCCACCAGGCTCGCGACGACATCCGTGTCGCGCTCGCCGAACCCACAGCCACGGCCCGCCTCGTCGGGTGGCTGCCGCTCGTCGCCGTCGCGCTCGCACTGCTGCTCGGTTTCGACGTACTCGCCACCCTGCGGCATCCCGTGGGCGCGGCGTGTCTCGTCGTCGGTGCGCTGCTGATGGCGGGCGCACAGATATGGACGCGTCGTCTCGTCGCTCGCGCCCGACCGGTCGGCGGCGTTCCCGGCACGTCAGCCGAACTGTTCGCGATCGCGCTGTCGAGCGGTGTGTCGATCGGCCGCGCAGAGGAGGTGCTGGCATCCGTGGACGTCTCGCCGTCGGACGCCGACCGCGAGGTCCTCGACCTGTCGACCTCGGCAGGCGTGCCCGCGGTGGATCTGCTGCGCGCCACCGCGGAGCTCGAGCGCCACCGAGCCCGCATCGAGGGGCGGATGCGGGCGGCACAGCTGACCTCGCGGCTGCTGTTGCCTCTCGGGGTGTGCACTCTGCCCGCGTTCCTCCTGATCGGTGTCGCCCCGATGCTCCTCAGCGCGATGACGAGCACCTCGGTGACGCTGTGACGCCGCCCCGCCCGCGCGAGCTCGACCACGCCCGACCAGACCGTGCCCACCGTGCCCGATCCGAACACGAAACGACAGAACGGAGCAGACATGAACCGATCCCTTCCTCGACTGACGCGAGTGCGGGCCGCAAGGCTCTTCGCCGACGAGTCCGGCGCCGCGACCGCGGAATACGCCATCGCGACGATGGCAGCGGTCGCCTTCGCTGGCTTGCTGGTGGTGATCATGCGCAGCGACGAGGTGCGCGGCATCCTCACCGATCTCGTGCGACGGGCGTTGACCGTCGAATGACGCTCCGCCGAGACGATCGCGGCTCGGTGGCCGCTGAGTTCGCGGTCGTCGTTCCGGCGGCGATGCTCCTGGTGCTGCTCGCCGTCGCCGCGCTGGCGGCGGCGGGCACGCAGATCCGGCTCGAGCATGCGGCTGCTCAGGCCGCGCGGCTCGTCGCGCGGGGCGAAGATCTCGGGCGGGCGGGGGAGGCGGTGCAGGCGGCGGCAGGGGGAGCAGCGCTCGAGGTGCGATCCGACGCGGACCTCACATGTGCGATCGTGACGGCCCATCACGGCATCCCGTTGCCGTTGCCCGCGCTGCGGGCCGAGGCCTGTGCGCTCTCCGGAGGACGCTGATGGCCGGCGTCGCGATGGGCGTCGGCGTCGTGGTGGTGACGGCGACGGTCGCCGCGGGCTGTGCCCTGGCGGGAGCTGTGGCGATCCAGTCGGCGCGGGCGTCTGCCGTCGCCGACACGGCGGCGCTCGCGGCGGCCGATGCCGCGCTCGGGTTCATCGGGGGAGTGCCGTGCGGCCGAGCCGAGCAGGTCGTCGCGCGGTCGGGGCTCGCGCTCACCGCGTGCGAGGTGGACGGGGTGGTCGCGACCGTCGTCGTCGAGTCGTCGGCAGGCGGGTTCGCGGTGCGGGCGCGCGCCCGGGCCGGTCCACCGGTGTGACGTGTCCGCGCACGCGACCTCGCGTCCTTGCGTCCGTCGACCGTGGGGGAAGCGGCCCGGTCGCTAGAGCCACCGGGCCTGGCCGAGTGGGACTGATCAGGAACCGCCGGCTTGCCGTGATCGTAGGGGCGTCACCCGCTGGGAGAGCCCCGGCGATCCGGAATGCGCCGCTTCAGCCACCGAACGTGTCGGAATCGGAGCACCGGAAGGTGTATTCCGCGTGCACGCGCGCGCCCGCGCGGCCCTCGCGCCAGGACATGCCGACGGAAGGATATGACGCGCCGCTCCCAGCGTCCTCCACTGTGTGGCGCGTGTATGGTGTGCGCTGGAGAAAGGAAGACTCGTGGCAGGCGGCAAGAAACTCGTCATCGTCGAGTCCCCGACCAAGATGAAGTCGATCCAGGGCTACCTGGGCGACGAGTACGAAGTGCTCAGCTCGGTCGGGCACATCCGGGACCTCGCTAAGAAAGAGGACATCCCGGCCGACAAGAAGCAGGCGTACGGCAAGTACTCCATCGACGTCGAGAACGGCTTCGATGCGTATTACGTGGTCAGCGATCGCAAGACCAAGACCGTTGCCGAGCTCAAGCGCGCCCTGAAGGACGCCGACGAAGTCCTGCTCGCCACCGATGAAGACCGCGAGGGCGAGGCGATCGCCTGGCACCTGCTCGAGGTGCTCAAGCCCAAGGTCCCCGTCAAGCGCATGGTCTTCCACGAGATCACCAAGGACGCCATCCGCGCGGCCGCCGACAACACCCGCGAGCTCGACCTCGCGCTCGTCAACGCGCAGGAGACCCGCCGCGTCCTCGACCGCCTCTACGGGTGGGACGTCTCGCCCGTGCTCTGGCGCAAGATCGGTTCCGGCCGCGACGGCCAGGCGCTGAGCGCCGGCCGCGTGCAGTCTGCCGCGACTCGCATGGTCGTCGAGCGTGAGCGCGAGCGGATGTCGTTCGTCTCGGCGTCGTACTGGGACATCGAGGCCCACGCGGCGAAGGACGGCGGCTCGTTCTCGACCCGCCTCGCGCGTCTCGACGGCGCCCCGCTGGCCCGCGGCACCGACTTCGACGACGCCGGTTCGCTCAAGAAGGCGGTCGTCGTCCTCAGCGAGAAGGACGCCCGCGAGCTCGCTGCCGCGATCGAGAAGGCCGCCGCGGCCGCCGTCACCGCTGTCGAGGCCAAGCCCGGAACCCGCAGCCCCAAGCCGCCGTTCACGACTTCCACGATGCAGCAGGAGGCCGGCCGCAAGCTCTCGATGAGTGCGAAGCACGCGATGAGCGTCGCCCAGCGTCTCTACGAGAAGGGCTACATCACCTATATGCGTACCGACTCGACCGCGCTGTCGGCGCAGGCCGTGACGGCGGCGCGCACGCAGGCGGTCGCGCTCTATGGCGACCGCGCGGTTCCCGCGAGCCCGCGCTCGTACCGCAACAACGCCAAGAACGCCCAGGAGGCCCACGAGGCGATCCGCCCGTCGGGCGAGGAGTTCCGCACGCCGGCATCCGTCGCCTCCGGTCTCGACCGCGACGAGCAGCGTCTGTACGACCTCATCTGGAAGCGCACCGTCGCCAGCCAGATGTCGGACGCGAAGTACGAGACCACGACCGTCACGCTCGAGGTCGACGCCGGCGGCAAGCGCGCCGCGTTCACGGCATCCGGCACCGTCTACACCTTCAAGGGCTTCCTCGAGGCGTATGAAGAGGGCAACGACGAGAAGCGCGGCGACAACGACCGCTCCGCCGACCAGTCGCTGCCGCCCGTCGCGGTGGGCGACGAGCTCACGCTGTCGGATGTCGAGCCCAAGGGGCACGCGACGAGCCCCAAGCCCCGCTACACCGAGGCGAGCCTCGTCAAGGCGCTCGAGGAGAAGGGCATCGGCCGTCCGTCGACCTTCGCGAGCATCATCGACGTCATCCTCGAGCGCGGCTACGTCACCAAGCGTGGCCAGGCGCTCGTCCCCAGCTGGCTCTCGTTCAGCGTCGTGCGGCTGCTCGAGCAGCACTTCTCCGACCTCGTAGACTACGACTTCACGGCGGCGCTCGAAGACGACCTCGACGCCATCGCCCGGGGTGAGCAGGCGCGCGAGGCGTGGCTGAAGGAGTTCTACTTCGGCTCGGACAACCACGTGGGCCTGCGCAACATCGTCGAGAACCTCGGCGACATCGACGCCCGCGAGCTGAACGCGACGCCCATCGGCGACGTGGCGACCCTGCGGTTCGGCAAGTACGGGCCGTACCTCGACGTCCCCGTCGGCGACGGCGAGACGCGCATCGTCAACGTCCCGGACGACCTCGCACCCGACGAGCTGACGCCGGAGAAGGCGCAGGAGCTCATCGACGCCCCCGTGGCCGGCGATCGCGTCCTCGGCGAGAACCCCGAGAACGGCAAGCTCATCGTCGTCAAGGACGGACGCTTCGGTCCCTACGTGCAGGAGCTCGAGCCGGAGCCGGAGGAGACCGTCGACGAGGCGACCGGCGAGGTCGCCCCCGCCAAGAAGAAGACGACGAAGAAGAAGGAAGCGGCCCCGAAGCCGCGCACGGCGTCGCTCTTCAAGTCGATGAGCGTCGAAACGATCGATCTCGAGCAGGCGCTCAAGCTGCTGTCGCTTCCCCGCGTCGTGGGCGTCGACCCCGAGTCGGGCACCGAGATCACGGCCCAGAACGGCCGGTACGGTCCGTACCTGAAGAAGGGGACCGATTCGCGCACCCTCGCGAGCGAGCAGCAGCTGTTCGACATCACGCTCGAGGAGGCCCTGGCCGTCTACGCGCAGCCCAAGTACGGGGCTCGCGCGGCATCGAGTGCACTCAAGGAGTTCGAGGCCGACCCCACCAGCGGCAAGCCGATCAAGCTGAAGGACGGCCGCTTCGGCCCCTATGTCACCGACGGCGAGACCAACGCGACGATCCCGCGCGGCGAGAACGCCGAAGAGGTCACGTTCGAACGCGCCGTTCAGCTGCTCGCCGACAAGCGCGCCAAGGGCCCCGCGCCCAAGCGCAAGACGGCGGCGCGCAAGACCACGACGACGCGCAAGCCCGCGGCAAAGAAGAAGTGACCGGCACCGCCGACCGCGGGCTCTGGATCACCCTCGAGGGCGGCGACGGGTCGGGGAAGACGACCCAGGCGACCGCCCTCGAGGCCTGGCTCCGCGAGAGCGGACGCGAGGTCGTGCGCACGCGCGAGCCGGGCGGCAGCGACGTGGGCGTGCTCATCCGCGACATCGTCCTCCACCACCGCGGTGACATCGCGCCGCGCGCCGAGGCTCTGCTGTACGCCGCCGACCGCGCTCACCATGTCGCGACCGTGGTCCGCCCGGCCCTCGAACGCGGCGCTGTCGTCGTGCAGGACCGGTACCTCGACTCATCGGTCGCGTACCAGGGAGCCGGACGCGTGCTGGATGCCGGCGAGGTGCGCGACCTGTCGCTGTGGGCCACCGACGGCGCGCTGCCCGACATCACCGTGCTGCTCGACCTCGACCCCGCCGCCGCACGGGCACGTCTCGATGCCGACGACAAGCCGTTCGACCGGCTCGAGGCCGAGAAGGCCGACTTCCACGAGCGCGTGCGCACCGCCTTCCTCGGGCTCGCCGCAGCGGAACCCGAGCGGTTCCTCGTGCTCGACGCGTCCCGCCCGCCCGTCGACCTGTCCATCGAGATCCGGGCGCGAGTCGAGCGCTCGTTGCGCGGCTGAGCCAGCGCCGACGACGGGTCCGTCGGCCGCGCGATGCGGGGTAACCGAGGTCGGAGGCTCCCCGTAGGCTGGACCCATGACCGCCTCCGCTCCGCTCGCCCCGCCGTGGGGCGAGGTCTGGGGTCAGGACTCGGCCGTCGCGGTGCTGCAGGCCGCGGCATCCGACCCCGCGCAGCTCGCGCACGCCTGGCTCATCACGGGCCCGCCGGGTTCCGGGCGCTCGACGCTCGCGCACGCCTTCGCGGCCGCACTGATCGCCGAGCCGGGCGACGAGGGCGCGATGCGGCAGGTGCTCGCGGGCACGCATCCCGATCTCACGGCGCTTCGCACCGAGGGCGTCGTCATCTCCATCCGAGACGCCCGCGCGCTCGTCGAACGCTCGTACTTCTCCCCGTCTCTCGGCCGATACCGCGTCATCGTCGTCGAAGACGCCGACCGGATGGTCGAGCGAACGAGCAACGTTCTGCTCAAGGCGCTCGAAGAGCCTCCGGAGCAGACGGTGTGGGTGCTGTGCGCACCGAGCGACGCCGATCTGCTGCCGACGATCCGATCCCGTGTGCGCACCCTGCGTCTGCGTGAGCCCGACGTGGCGGATGTCGCGCGGCTCATCTCCGCGCGGACGGGCGTCGACGAGGCGGTCGCAGAGCAGTCGGCCCGTCTCGCCCAGCGCCACATCGGCATGGCCCAGCGCCTCGCCACGGATGCCGCCTCCCGTGAGCGCCGCGATGCGACGCTGCGCGCCGTGCTCGCGGTGCGCGGGGTGTCCGACGCCGTCGAGACGGCCGGCCGCATCGTGAGCGCCGCGACGGAAGACGCCAAGGCTCTGACGGCCGAACGCGACGAGTCCGAGCGCGAGGCGCTCCGGCGTACGCTCGGGGTCGCTCCGGGCGCGCCCGTGCCGCCCGCGGTGCGTGGTCAGCTGAGCGCGCTCGAGGACGAGCAGAAGCGCCGTGCCACGCGCAGCCTGCGCGACGGCATCGATCGCGTCCTCACCGATCTGGAATCGATGTATCGCGACACGCTGATGCTGCAGTTCGGCCGCCAGGGCGATCTCATCAATCGTGAGCTGACGAGCGAGCTCGCCGCTCTCGCGTCGGCATGGACTCCCGACCGCACGCTCGTCGTGCTCGACCGCATCTCGGCCACCCGCAGCGCCCTCGAAGGCAACGCGGCCCCCTTGCTCGCCCTCGAGAGCATGCTCATCACCGTCGCCAGCGGAAGGACACCGTGAAAGCTCCTCGTCGTCTGATCACCGTCGTCGCCGTCGCCGCGGCCACGGTGACGGCCCTCACCGGATGCGTCTTCAAGGGAAGCCCCGATCAGGCTTCGCCCGCGCCGAGCCGCACACCTGTCACCGAGGGTGTCTCGGAAGACCTGATGCCGTTCTACGGTCAGGAACTCCAGTGGGAGTCCTGCGAGGGCGCCGACTCGGGCTCGTACGACTGCACGACGGTGCGCGCGCCGCGTGACTGGAACGACCCGTCCGCGGGTGAGATCGAGCTCGCCGTCGTCCGGCGTGCGGCCGGGTCGGGCGACGCGCTCGGCTCGCTGCTGGTCAACCCCGGCGGTCCCGGCGCCAGTGGATACGACCTCATCGCCGACAGCGCGCAGTTCGCGGTCGGGTCAGTGCTGGCCGACGCCTACGACGTCATCGGGTTCGACCCGCGCGGCGTGGGACGATCGAGCGCCGTCGCGTGCTTCGACGCCGCAGGCACCGACGCCTACTTCTTCGACATCCCGGCGGCGCCTCGGGGCACGCCGGAGTGGGAAGCGGAGTTGACGGCGCGCAACGAGCAGTTCGCCGCCGCGTGCGACGAGAACAGCGGCGGCATCCTGCCCTTCATCACCACCGAGTTCGCCGCGCGCGACATGGATCTGCTGCGCGCTGTGCTCGGCGACGAGAAGCTCAACTACCTCGGCTACTCGTACGGGACCTTCCTCGGAGCGACCTACGCCAAGCTCTACCCCGAGAACGTCGGCCGGCTCGTGCTCGACGGCGCGATCGACCCCAGCGTGTCGTCGCTCGACGTCAGCGCCACCCAGGCCGTCGGCTTCGAGTCGGCGCTGCGCGCGTTCATGGCGGCCTGCCTCGAAGAGGAGGACTGCCCCTTCCGCGGGTCCGTCGACGATGCGATGACCGACCTCGGGGCGTTGCTCGCGAGCGTCGATGCGTCGCCGTTGCCGGCATCCGACGGGCGGCGGCTCGGAGCCGGCTCGCTCATGACCGCGATCATCGCGGCCCTGTACTCGCAGGACAACTGGCCGATCCTGCGCCAGGCGCTCGCGCAGACCCTCACGGGCGACCCCGAGACGGCCTTCCTGCTCGCGGACTTCTACTACGCGCGCACGTCCGACGGGCAGTACTCGGACAACTCGTCCGAGGCCTTCCGCGCGTACAACTGCATGGACTACCCGGTCGAGAACGACCCCGAGGCCGAGGCCGCGTCGAAGGCCCGCCTCGCGGTGGAGGCGCCGACAGTCGCACCGTACTGGGAGGGCGTCGACGCCTGCGCGGTCTGGCCGTATCCGCCGACCGGTACCCGCGGCGAGATCACGGCCGACGGTGCCGCGCCGATCGTCGTCGTGGGCACGACCAACGATCCCGCCACCCCCTACGAGTGGTCGAAGTCGCTGGCCGACCAGCTCGCGTCGGGTGTGCTCATCACACGCGAGGGCGAGGGCCACACCGGGTTCCAGAAGGGCAACTCGTGCGTCGACGACGCGGTCGAGGCGTTCTTCCTCGACGACACGGTGCCCGAGGACGGCCTCGTCTGCCGCTAGGCCTCTGGCCCCGCCCGTATCCCACCCGAAGTCCCCATCGGGTCGGGATGGGCCGCTGAAACCGGCCCAAGCGGCACCTCGGCGGCGGTCAGGACGGGCGAGGCAGGGCCCGGAGCATCTCGACCGCTGCCCGCGCGCCCTCGGGTGAGGCGTCGAGCGCGCTGAGAGCTGCGGCGACCCGGACATCGAAGTCGGCAGGCGCCGAGGGGAGGCGCGGCACGCCGCTGACGACACCTTTCTCGTTGATGGCCCAGGTTCTCGCCTGAGCGTGCCACGCGTACGCCAGTCGCACTGCCGCGTTGCTCAGGCAGAGGCCGATGTAGGCGGTGTCGCCGCGGTCGGCGACCTTCGCTGCGGCATCCACGAGGAAGTCCACCTGCCACAGGTCGTCGAGGAAGGCCCGCCGCAGGGGCTCCGGGTAGGGGGCAAGAGCGGCGGCGTGATCGCGCAGGAAACCCGCGTCATCCACGAGCGGCTTCGCAAGCGCGACCTCGCCGGCGTATGCGACATCCAGGAATCCGAGAGGATGCCCCGGCTGTGCGTGGAAGGCGAACTCGCCGCGACGAGCCCTGGCGACCTGAGCTCGAACGCGGTCGGCGTCGCGGATGATGACGTCGAGGGGCATGCCCGCGATCGTCGCCCATGCGCCGCTGTCCACCCACGGGCCCCAGCTCCCGGCGGGTCCGATCATGACCGGCGTCGTCGCCCAGCGAGACACCGTCGCGGAGAGAGCGGCCCGGTCGACCCTTCGTCCGTCGACGTACACGCCTAGATCGACGTCGGAATCGGGGGAGTGCGCGCCGCGCGCTCGACTGCCGCCGAGCGCCACCGCGACGACGCCGGGGATCGCTACGAGATCACGCGCGAACCGAAGCAGATCGGCATCCGAGAGCATTCCGCCAGGCTAGCGCTGGCGCCAGGTCCCACTTCGGCCGGGATTGCTGCCGCCATTCCCGGCCCAACTGGGACCTCGGCCTGACCGAGCCCCCGCGAAGGGGCGGGGTCAGCGCCGCAGGATGCGGCGCGCGAGGGCGTTGCCGAGGAACTGCACGCCCTGCACGAGCAGGATGATGATGATCACGGCCGCCCAGGTGACCCAGGGGTTGAACTGGCGGAAGCCGTTCACGAGCGCGAACTGGCCGAGGCCGCCCGCGGCGATCGCGCCGGCGACCGCGGTCATGTCGACGAGAGCGACCACGATGAAGGTGTAACCGAGCACGAGCGGACCGAGTGACTCGCGGGGGACCAGCCGGAACAGGATGCGCGAGCGGCTCGCGCCGGCGGCGCGGGCGGCCTCGATCACCCCGGGGCGCACCGTCAGCAGGTTCTGCTCGACGATGCGTCCGATGGCGAACATCGACGCGATCGAGATCGCGAAGACGGCGAACTCGATGCCGATGCCGCGGATGCTGAACGCGCGGGCGAGCGGCTGAACCGCGGCCATGAAGATGATGAACGGGATCGGCCGGAAGGTGTTGACGATCACGTTGACGATGCCGAACACGACGCGGTTGGGGAACAGGCTGCCGGCCCGCGTGGCGTACAGCGCGAGGCCGATGAGGAAGCCCGCGATGCCGCCGAACAGCAGGCTCAGCGTGATCATGTAGAGCGTCTCGGCCGTCGCCGGCCACAGGTCGGGCAGCAGATCGATGAGCCTATCCACGGGAGTCCTCCTCGATGAGCGGTGCGTGGGCGGATGCCGCGGCGACGGCACGGTCGACGGCATCCGTCTCTCCCGACAGGGCGAGCGTCAGATGCCCGAAGACGCGTCCGCGGATGTCGTTGATGCCGCCGTGGATGAGCTCGAACCGCACGCCATGGGACGACAATGCCGCGAAGACGTCTGCCTGCGGCGACTCTCCCTCGCGGATCGTGAAGGTGACGATGCGGCCGGGATGCCGCGCGCGCAGCGCCGCGAGCTTCTCGCCGGTGGGCGCTTCGTCGATGATGCTGGCCACGAACCGGCGGGTCGCCGCATGCGACGGTGCCGAGAGCACGTCGAAGACGTCGCCGCTCTCGATGACGCGTCCGTGCTCCATGACGACCACGCGGTCTGCGATCGCGCGGACGACCTCCATCTCGTGGGTGATGACGAGGATCGTCACGCCGAGCTCGGTGTTGATGCGCTTCAGGAGGGCGAGCACCTCCTGCGTCGTGTCGGGGTCGAGGGCGCTGGTCGCCTCGTCGGCCAGCAGGATGCGGGGACTCGTGGCGAGCGCTCGAGCGATGCCGACGCGCTGCCGCTGTCCGCCCGAGAGCTGCTCGGGGTAGTTCTTCGCCTTGCTCGAGAGCCCGACGAACTCCAGCAGCTCGGCCACGCGCTGCTTGACCTCGGTGCGCGAGCGGCCGGCGACCTCGAGGGGATACGCGACGTTGCCGGCGACGGTGCGCGAGTCGAACAGGTTGAACTGCTGGAAGATCATGCCGATGTCACCGCGGAGGGCACGCAGCTCGCGCTCGCGGAGCCCGGTGATGTCGCGGCCATCGATCTCGACGCTGCCGCTCGTGGGCGTCTCCAGGGCGTTGACCAACCGGAGGACCGTGCTCTTCCCCGCGCCGGAGTACCCGACGATGCCGCACACGGATCCGGCCTCGATCTCGAGGTCGACGTCATCGACCGCGACGACCGGGTCACCGCCCTTCGTGGACGGGGGGAAGCGCTTGGTCACACCGGACAGGCGGATGAGGGTCATGCGGGGGCTCCTCGAACGGGACATGCGTGTGCGGCCCGTCCGGTGGGGGCGGGCCGCACACGCACGATGTCACTGGTTGGCGCGGATGTCGTCCTCGACCTGCTTCAGGGCGGAGGCGAGCTCGTCCTTCGGGGTCTTCACGAGCACGGCCGAACCACCGGACGCCTCCTGCAGTCCGTCGGTCACCGCCTGCGTGTCCTGGAAGATCTCGACGAGCTTCTGGTAGGTCGGGTTGTCGGCATCCTCGGCCTTGGCGGCGAAGATGTTGATGTACGGCTGCGCGCTCGGGTCGCTGGGGTCGTCGGTCGCGAGTGCATCGTCGAACTTCAGTCCGGCATCCTCGACGAAGTCGTTGTTGATGATCGCGGCGGCCACATCGGGCAGCGACGTCGCGGTCAGAGCGGCGTCGAGAGCCTCGACCTTGACCTTCGAGCCGGGCTCGACGTCGGCGGTCGTCGAGAAGACCGACCCGCCGTCCTTGAGCTCGATGAGGCCCTGCGCCTGCAGCACGAGCAGGCCGCGGGCCTGGTTGCTCTCGTCGTTGGGGACGGCGACAGTGGCGCCCTCGGGGATGTCGTCGACCGAGTCGTACTGCGTCGAGTACAGGCCCAGCGGGTACGTCGCGGTCGAGCCGACGGCCACGAGGTCGTCGCCGGCGTTCACGTTGTAGGTCGCGAGGTAGATGATGTGCTGGAACTGGTTGAGGTCCAGCTCGCCCGCCGAGAGTGCGGGGTTGGGCTGGGTGTACTCGGTGAAGTCGACGATCTCGACCTCGATGCCCTCGTCGGCCGCGGCCTGCTTGTAGGTCTCCCAGTAGGGGTCGCCCGCGCCGACGACGCCGATGCGCACCGGGCCGTCCTGTGCGGCGTCACCGGCGTCGCCGGAGCCGGCGTCCGACGCGCACGCGCCGAGCAGCAGGGTCAGGGGGAGGGCCAGGGCGGCCGCGGTCAGAAGTCGCTTGGACATGAGTGGTGCTCCTCGGATCGGGCACCGCGGGGCGGTGACCCGCCCGTGCACGACCGGAGTCGCGCTCGCCTCATCGCGGTGCCCTCCGACGGTAAGCGCCACGGGTGGACGGGGAGTAATCGTCGCGTAACACGGCGTCTCCCGATATAAGGGCGTCGGCCGCGCCGCCGGTTCGCGGCGGGGTCTCAGAGCATGTAACATTGCTGATCGTGCATCGCACAGCGACGCGCGCCGCCTTAGCTCAGACGGCAGAGCGATTCACTCGTAATGAATAGGTCAAGGGTTCGATTCCCTTAGGCGGCTCCGAAATGAAGAGGCCCCGATCCCGTGGAAACACTGGGATCGGGGCCTCTTCGCTTGTGTCAGGCGAGGGCGCTTGCCCACGATTTGCCCACACTCGCAGCGCGGGTAGCGGCGTCCATCCGGTCTGCGACAGCCTCGAGGTCATCAGGGAACAGGTCCGCGTACGTGTCGAGAGTCATCGACGCGGACTCGTGGCCGAGCATGTGCTGCACCGCCTTGACGTTCGCGCCGGTGCTCACCGCGATCGAGGCGGCAGTGTGGCGGAGGTCATGAGGCGTGATGCGGGGGAAGGTCGGATCGGCTGCTCGAGCGCGCGACACAGCGCCTTCGAACCATCCCGTGCCGACGCGTGAAGGGCGAAGGTGCACGAGACCGTCGCCGAACAGCAGCGAATCGGGTCCCTTGCCTGCGGTGAGCTGCACGAGGTACGGCTCGAGGAACTTCGGATAGGGCACATGACGGTGCTCGGACGACTTCGGGGTACCGAGGTGGATCACCCCGTCGACCTGGACGGCGTTCTCCTCGACGTGTAGCCGCCGCCGCACCGTGTTGAGGTGGCGGACACGCAACGCGGTCGCCTCGCCCCAGCGCAGCCCCGTGTAGGCGAGCACGAGCACGAGAGTGGGGTAACGGGCCTCGGCCGCCAGCTGGTGCACCTGATCGATCGTGAGGTAGGAGCGTCCCGCCTTGCGCTTGAGCTTCTTCGGGAGGTTCCGGAGTCCACGCGCCGGGTTCTTCTTCATGCGGCCGTCGTCGATCGCCATGTCCAGGATGCCGGCGAGAACGCCGAGCGCGCGGAGTACGACGGTTGCCGACTTGCCCGAGCGCTCGCCGAGGGGCTGGCTGAGTTGTGTCACCCATTCCTGCACCTCAGATGGGACGATGCTGCGGATCTCGCGATCGCCCCATCGCGGCTGCACGTGGAGCCGCCAGGAGATCTCGAGCGGCTTGTACGCGGACGGCTTGAGCGCCGGCGGCCGCTTGCCTGCCAGCCATCGGTCGGCGAGCTGCTCCACCTTGACGCGCGAGAGCGCCGGGTCGATGTAGTCGCCGACGGCCTTCGCGATGGTGACCGAGGCGAGGAAGACCTCAGCCTCGCGCTTCGTCTTGAACCCGCGCTTATCTGTCTGCCGCTGGTTGCTCGGCTTCCGGTATCGAACGCGATAGCGCGGGCCGGCCGCAGTTGCGTACTTCGTGATCGAGCCGGCCATCAGGCGACCTCGTGCCGGTGCGTCCACATGCCGGCGCCCATGTGCGGATCGAAGTAGATGTGCGAGCCGATCCTCTGAAGCATGCCACGGTAGACGGCGAGGAGCTCGGGCGCGACGTCTAGGTCGTGAGCCATCGAGGGCTCGTGACCGTCGCGGAGCAGCTCGACCTCGATGTAGCGCTCGTGGTCGATGAGGTGCTGAGCGGCCCACTCGTTCGCATGACGCTCTTGGCGGTAGCGCACGGGGCCGAAGTCCGTCGGTCGATGCCCGAGCACGTGGTGCGCGATCTCGTGTGCGAGCACCGACCGCGCGATGCGGCGGCGCATGCCGGGGTTGAGCCGGATGAGGCTCTCACCGGGACGGTAACCGCCTGTGTGTTCACCCTTGCCCTCGATCACCGTGAGCCCGAGCTCCTCGGCGAGCTTGAGTAAGTCGTCCATGCGCCGTGGTCCTCCCCAGGTCAGGCGTCGAAGTTGTCGTCCGTCTCGTCGTTGTTGTGTGCGATCGGTGATGCGACCTCTGCAAGATCCTTCGTGGTGTCACCGACATTGCGGCCGAAGCGGCCTTCGATGACGTTGTCGCCGGCCATCCCGGGGTCGGCGTCGCTCACGCGTCGCACCACCTTCTCGCCCTTCCTCGAGACCACTTCGTAGCGCGGCACGAGCCGCCCGTCGTAGTCGGCGGCCTCCGGGAGCTGCACCCGTGCAAGGAGCTCGTCCGGGTCGAGGCCGAACAAGCCGGCCAGCATCTCGAAGTCACGCAGCGTGAATGCGAGCTGGCCGAGGAGTCGCTTCTGCGTGTAGGTCTTCGACATCCCGATCGCGCGTGCGACGTCGTCGTAGGACAGGCCGCGGTGAGCGGCCTGCCTCTGCACATAGCGGGCGACGTCGAGCGCGAGCCCGGTCGCTTCTCCCTGAGTTCCAGCAGCCATGCCGCCAGCGTACCTGTTTAGGGACACGCGTCCCGTAAAAGATTGCAAACGTACCCAACGAGGGTTAACGTACTCATATGGGAACAGCAACCAGCACCGCATGGTGGCAGCGCGTTGGCGAGGGCGTCAGAGTTCAGCTGCTCATCCAGAGACGCGAGATCAACGAGCTCGCCGCCGTGCTCGGCCGCGGCCGCCAGTACGTCTCGCGCAGACTCAACGGCCACGAGCCGTTCAACATGGCCGAAATCGAGAAGATCGCCGAGTGGCTCGAGGTCACCGTCGAGTCGCTCGCCAGCACCCGCGAGGTGCAGGACTAATGGGAACCGTCTCAAAGATGAGAGCGCCCCAGCCCCAGACGGCCAGCGACACCGTCTGGCTCTCACCTCGCGATGTGTGCGACATGCTCCCGGGCGTCACCCTCGAAGTCCTCAAGGCGCGACGCAAGCGCCGCCAGGACCCGCCGTTCTACAAGCCGACCGGCGACAGCGGAAACGTCGTGCTCTACGACCGCGACGACGTCCTCGCATGGGTCAAGGGCAGCCGCGTACAGACCCACGGTGACGCAGCATGACCGCCCGCCACCCCCTCAGCTCCTCGGTTCCCCAGGCCGAGGTCCCGGCGTGCCCCCCCAGTGCGCCGGCACCCGACACGTTCCCCAACGCGTCGACGGTGGCCGCACCCGCCCCCCTGGGTGCGGCCACCCACATCACCACCCGCGAAGCGCTCGCCGCGTCCGCTGTCGGCATCGCGATCGCGCTCGCCGGTATCGCGCCCGCCGCGGCCACCGCAGACTCGGCAACCGGCACCACCCCGATCGGTGACGGCCTTTTCGTCGTCGCGCTGCTCGCGGCCGTCACCCTGCTCGTGATCGCGGCCCTCCTGCACGGTCGCCCGCGCCGAGCCCGTCGGGTCGTCGAGCCGTCGTGCTGTCTCGTCGAGCACGGCCCCGCCGATGACGACGAGATCACCGCCGGCGTGGGGGAGCGGTGAGCGCCGTGGTCGAGCTGCAGCAGCCCCGCCAGCTCATCCACCGTGTCGACGGCCGGGACCTCCGCGTCCTGGTCGACCGCCCCTACGTCTACCTGTCCCGTGACGACGTCGAGGCGATCGCCGGTATCCCGCCGTGGGGGACCGGCGAGCTCCTCGTCGTCGACGACGAACACTCAATCGACGTCGGCGGTGTGACATACATCCCCCTCGACGCCGCCGTGAACCGCATCCGCGACGACGCGAACGACATCGAGCAGGCCCACGACTTCATGGAGTGGCTCGTCGCCGAGCTCCCGCGCCTCACCGCCGCCGAAACCCTCGCCGCAGCCGAGCGCCCCACCGGCACCGTCGTCGGGTCCTACACGGTCGCCGCGGCCGCGAAGCACCTCGCCGACCGGCTCGGCATCCGCCTCGGCCGCGACGGCCTCTTCGACCACCTCGACCGCCTCGGGTGGATCGAACGCAACGACGCGTCCTCGCACTGGATCATCACCGCCCACCCCCACAACCAGGGCTACCTCGTCGTCCACGCCGTCAGCGTCGGGCCGAAGGGCCGCAACAAGGCCCACCGCTACCTGCAGATCTACGTCACCCCGACCGGGCTGACCGAGCTCGAGCGCATCCTCGCCGACCTCGCCCCGCCCGCGAAAGCACCACCGCTGGTGCCCGCGACCCTCTTCGACTGACCGACCTCCTCAGGAACCCACCATGAGAACCCACAACCCCGACACCCCCACCGCCCGCGACTGGATCACCGCAGGGATCGCGGCCCCCGCCATCGTCTTCGGCATCCCCGCGCTCGCCGAGATCACCGTCCGGGTGGTGCTCCGATGATCGACGAGCCCTTCGACTACGCCCCCGACACCGCCACGACCGCGTGGGCGCACGTCGCCACCGTCTCCGGCGCGATCGCGGTCGGCAGCCTTATCGCCGCGGTGGTGTTCGCATGACCGCTCCCGTCTTCACCTGCCCGCCGTCCCACGCGCACGGCCTGACGGCCAACTGCTACACCGCCCACGCCTGCCGCTGCACCGGATGCCGAGAAGCAGGAACCGCCCGCCGCGCCCGGATGCGCCGCCTCGTCGCCTACGGCCGGTGGGGCGGCGCCCGCACCCCCATCGCCGCGGTGCGCGTCCACGTCATGATCCTGCAGCGCTTCGGGTACACCTACGCGCAGATCGCCCGTCGCGCCGGCATCCAGGAGCACACGGTCTATCGGTGCATGAACCACCGCAACCGCACCATCCTCGCCGATAACGCTGCCCGCATCCTCGCGATCGCTCCGAGCTACGCAGACCTCGACCCCGGCACCCTCGTGCCCGCCGAGGGAACCCGCCGCCGCCTCCAGGCGCTCGCCTGCCTCGGATGGTCCGGCGCCGCCATCGCCGCGATCGCCGGCGTCAGCCTCGACACTGTCCACCGCATCAGCAGTGCCCCAACCGTGCGCGTCGTCGTCCGCAACGCGATCACCGCCGCGTACGACCGCCTGTGGAACCAGGAACCGCCCACCGACACCAAGGCGCAACGGCAGTCGCGCACCTTCGCTCTCCACACCGCGCAGGCCGCCGGCTGGGTGCCGCCTCTCGCTTGGGACGACATCGACACCGACCCCGAACCGCAGCAGGGCGAGGACGCCGGTGTCGACGAGATCGCGATCGCCCTCGCCGTGGACGGCCAACCCGTACGACTCACCCGCGAGGAACGCCACATCGCCCTCCGCGAGCTCCACGCGTTCGGACACCTCGACAGCGAACTGGCCGCCCGCCTCGGCGTCGACGTCCGCACCATCGACCGCGACCGGAAGCTCCTCGGCCTCCCCGCCAACTACTGGACCGAACACGAGGCCGCAGCATGAACCAGCGCCGATGGCTCGTCCGCCGCCAACCCGCCCGCAAGCAGGCACTCGGCGCGACCCGCCGCGACGTCCTCACCTGGACCGTCCGCCCCTACTACTGGGTCCAGCCCACCGGCGCAGACGAGAAGCCCGTCCGCGTCTGGATGGGACCCGCCGTCGAGCTCGGCACCCTCACCGCCGCCGTCAACTACGCCCGCGGCGTCTGCGCCCTCCACTACTACCCACGCGGCCGCCACACCCGCCCCGCCGCCGACACCCCCACCCGCGCATCCCGCAACGAGTTCGACCGCGCGCTCGCCGAGAGCCGCTGAGCCCCGATCGAAGGAACCCAGAATGACCGATAACCACATGAGATCGGGCGAATTGTTCGCGGGCGTCGGCGGTCTCGGTATGGCGGTGGACGAGGTCTTTTGTACCCGTCCCGCCTGGCTGTGCGAGTTTGACGCGGCCCCGTCGAAGGTGCTCGCGCACCGTCACCCCGGCGTGCCGAACCACGGCGATGTGACGAAGGTCAACACCGTCGAGCACGTCGAGGTCCTCGCGGGCGGCTTCCCATGCCAGGACGTGAGTCTCGCCGGGCGCCGACGGGGCATGAAGGACGGCACGCGATCGGGACTGTGGTCCGAGTTCGCGCGCCTTATCGACCTCGTCCGCCCGGACTGGGTCGTCATTGAAAACGTAAGGGGGCTGCTTAGTGCAGACGCAAGTGGTGGCGACGTGGAACCGTGCCCGTGGTGTGTGGGAGACGACCAGGGCGTCCATACTCTGCGGGCACTCGGAGCCGTACTCGGAGACCTGGCCGATCTCGGGTTCGATGCGGAGTGGACGAGCATCCGAGCATCCGACGTCGGCGCGCCGCATGGCCGATTCCGGGTATTTATCCTCGCCTGGCCTGCTGAGAACACCGGCCGCGGCGGAAGCGGAGGGCGGGCCACGCGACCGGAACCGACCCGGCGCGACGATGCGGCTCTCGGATCAGATCCGCGAGGAGATGGAGGACGGGCGGATCGTGATCTGACCCTCCTCCCGACGCCGGCGGTCGTGCAGAACGATGGCGAGTCCGTCGAGTCATGGATGGCCCGCCGCGAGCGCGTGAAGGCGACCGGGATCAATGGCAACGGGATGGGGATGCCGCTCCCGATCGCCGTCCAGCTGCTTCCGACGCCGTCTGTGTCGAACGCGCACGGGAACGACGTCAACGGGCGAGGCGAGCCACTGCTGCCCGGCGCGGTCCAGCTGCTCCCGACCCCCCGCGCGACCGACAGCGACGGCGGCGTGTGGGTACGCGCGAACACCGGCAATGACCTCCGCACAGAGGTCTCGCTGCTGCCCACTCCGACGGTCGGGAACGCCACGGGAGGTAACGCGCAGCGCGGCGGCTCGCGCGCCGACGAGAAGCTGCTCCCGGGGCTGGTCCGTGAGCACGAGACGGACTGGGGACCGTACGCAGCAGCGATAGCCCGATGGGAGGCCGTCACCGGACGCCCTGCGCCCGCGCCGGTGCGCCACGACGGGAAGGGCGGGAAGCCCCGCCTGAACCCGGAACTTACGGAGTGGATGATGGGTTGGCCCGCCGGGTGGGTCACCGACCCCGCCATCGGCCTGTCCCGCGCCGAGCAGCTCAAGGCGTGCGGGAATGGCGTTGTCCCTCAGCAGGCAGCCGCCGCACTCCGGGAACTCCTGGCGCGTCCCGGTGTGCCGTCGATTCGACCGGTGGCTGAGTTCCCCGATGCCTTCACAGTGCGCGGGGGTGTTGCATGAGCCCCCGCCGGATCGAGCACGGGACACCCGAGGGTTACGCCCGCGGGTGCACCCAGCACGCGAAGTGCCCCGCGCTTCCCGTGCACGGGCTCACGTGCGAGACAGCGCACATCCGGTTCGAGTCCGGCGAACGGCGATACATGAACCTCTACGGCCGGAACATGCCGGCCGGCGCGATCGCGCGCCGCCTCGGCTTCGCACCCAAGAAGCCGAACGCGGACGCGATCGCCCCCGAAGACGAGTACCCGATCGCCGCGGCCCCCGACGTCGAGGAAGCGATCGCCCGGTACGCCGCACGCAAGGAAGCGCAGGAGCGCGCCGCCGCGACCGCGAAGGAACCCACCGTGACCACCGAACCCACCCCGCCGGTCTGCCCTGAGTGCGCCGCCGGCAAGCACCCCAACTGCGACGGCACCGCGTGGGACGACGTCGCCGACGTCGCGACGACGTGCACGTGCCCCGCCCACGCGCCCGAACCCACCGAACCGTCCGAGCACATCGAGCCCGCCGACGAGCAGGCACACGAGACCGAGGAACCCACCATGACCGAACCCACAGAACCCACCGAACCCACAGAACCCACCGAACCGACCGAGACGCCGGCGGCGGACGCCGCGGCCCCCGAGATCCCGTCGCAGTCCGTCATCCGAGCATGGGCACGCGCGAACGGCATCGAGGTGAACCCGCGCGGCAGCGTGCAGAAGGGCGTCGTCAACGCCTACCTCTTCGCGCATCGCACGCCGGCCGACTCCGCCCCCGACGCTGCCGAGGAATCCGTCGAAATCGAAGAGGCCACGCCGGCACCGGACCACGGGGACGCCGTCGACCCGGCCGCGTCTCCGGAGCGCGCTGAGTCCGACGAGCCGGAGACCGTCGCACTCATCCGCGACTTCGCCCGCAACTCCGACATCCTCGACGAGACCCGCCGCCGGCTCGGCATGGAAGAGCACCCGTCATCATGGGTCCCGTCTACGGATGTCCTGCCCGACAGCGTCCGCCCCGACTGGTCCGACGTCGCGGTCTCACACGACGTCGAGCAGGCCCGCAGCATCGCCGCCCGCCTCGAGGCAGAGAACGCGATCCTCCTCGCCGACGTCGACACGCACGGCCGTTCCCTCGAGTTCGCTCTCCGCCAGTGGGCCGCCGCCACAGACCGCGCCGCGTACGCCGAGAGACGACGCGCCGCGACCGTCCGCCTCGGCCTGTCCCGTCTGCGGTCGGAGCGCGAGCGGACGGAAGAGTACCGCGCCGAGAACGCCCGTCTCGACGCCGAGCTCCGCTTCGCTCAGCTCCAGGTCGCTGCGCTCACCGTGCAGCTCGAGGAGGCGCGAAACGCCGCGGCCGCGCCGAAGCAGCGCCGCTTCTTCGGGGGTGCCCGGTGACCGACTGGCCCGTGACGATGAAGGTCGGCCCGATCCGTGAGTGGCCGGGGGAGTTCACCCGCACCCGCGTGGTCGCCCCGTTCAACCGCAACGGGAGGTGGGAGGACGGCAAGCGCGTCGGCGCCGGCCCCGTTCCGCTGACCGTCACCCTTCGTGACCTCGACCGCGAACTCCGCGAGCTCGGTGCGAAGGACGTCGAGCTGCTCATCGCCGTGCACCCCGACAGGTTCCGGCTCGACGGTCGCCCCTACGCCGGCGCGAAGGCCGACCACCCCGGCATCATCCTCTCCTTCACCATCCCGAACGTCGGCCCCGTGTCCTACCCGTGCGACACGTTCACGACCTGGGAGGGCAACCTCCGCGCTGTCACCCTCGCCCTCGAAGCGCTCCGCAAGGTCGACCGCTACGGCGTCACGAAGCGCGGCGAGCAGTACCGCGGCTTCCTTGCGCTCGAGGCCACCGCGGCGCCTGCAGGGTTCGCGACGGCCGCGGAGGCGCACGCGTGGCTGATCGATCTCGTCGGCGCCCGTGACCTGCCCGGGACACCGCAGCCCGCGCTTGTGCTCCGCAAGGCGCAGCGCATCACGCACCCCGACATGGGTGGGGATGCCGCGACCTTCCAGCGCGTCTCGCTCGCCGAGGCGAAGATCCGAGAGGCGGGGCTGCTGTGAATCCCGCAACGATCCTCGTGGACATGGACGGCGTGCTGGCCGACTGGGACGCCGCCTGGGACGCTGCGCTCGACGTGCTCGGCGAACCGGCCGCGACCATCACACGCAGCCACCAGCGCACCGAGTGGAACCTGAACCACGGCCTCGACGCGGCACAGCAGCAGATCGTCGCCGATCTCCTCAACCGTCCCGGCTACTACGCAGACCTGCCCGCGATCGACGGCGGTCGCGCCGCCCTCCGCGAAATGCGCGACGAAGGCCACGACGTGCGCATCGTCACATCTCCGTGGGTATCGAACCCGACCTGCGCGAGCGACAAGCTCGCGTGGGTCGTCCGCCACCTCGGCCAGAGCTGGGGCAAGCGCACCATCATCACCAACGACAAGACCCTCGTGCGCGGCGACTACCTCATCGACGACAAGCCCGAGATCAGCGGAGCAATGGCGCCCACGTGGGAGCACGTGTACTTCGACCGCCCCACGAACCGCACCAACACCACGCGTCGCCGCCTCCACCGCTGGACCAACTGGCGCACCATCCTCGACCACCCGGCCAGCGCATGAACCGCGCTCGCCGTCTCGCCGGCCGCAGCATCCGCCGGCGCCGCCGCCTCGGCCGGTTCGTCGACAACTTCGCCGCATCCGCCGGCATCACCCTTCGCCCCTGGCAGCGCGACTTCACGATCGCGCTGCTCGAAACCCACAGGAGAACCCGATGACCACTTCCAAGCCCCGCGTCACCTTCATGCAACGCGACGGACACACCGAGCACCACACGTTCACCGACGGCGAGACCGTCCCCGTCCGCGTCGACTGGACCCCCGAAGACGCCCGCGGCGGGCTCGTCGACGAGTGGCTCGATGGTGCCGCCGACGAAGCCCACGCGGAGGTGACCACCCGGACCCGGTTCATCCGCGACGGAGACAGCACCCTCGGCGTGCTCCTCACCGAGGAGGACTACCTCGAGGGCCGCAACGCCCAGCACCGCATCAACGAGGACGCCTACGGCCACCGCGAGCAGGCGTACCTCCCGTTCGTCCACGCCCCCAACGCCACCACCGACCGTCTCATCGAAACGGAAGTGCTCGAGCGCGTCATCAAGAACTTCGTCCAAGACAAGAAGGGCATCGAGCTCACCGACGACGACGAACGCACCATCCACTACCTCGCGCTCGCCGCAGCGATCGAGTTCCGCTTCGACCCCGACAGCCGCGGCATCGTCCCCGTGATGACCCCGAACCGGGCTGCCGACTCCGGTGTCGTCGAATACACGTGGTCGTTCCTCTACCCGACGCCCGTCGCCGGCCTCTACCTGCGCCCCGAGGACGACTTCATCGCCGGCACCGGCTACATCCTCACTGCCGGCAGCGGCTACAGCCTCGTCGGCGGGTTCTGGGAACGCGACTACGCCGACGAGCTCGCCGTGAAGCTCGGCACCGCCCTCCCCGGCCTCGACTGGTTCCGTGTCCGCGGCGCCGACCTCACCCCCGAGATCAAGAAGACCGCGACCCAGATCATCCGCGAGCACGGCACCTGGCGCCGAGACACCCCGATTCAACAGGACAGGAGCGAGCGATGACCCTCGCAGATGACGACCCGAAGATGTACAGCTGGCTCCTGATGTCGTCGACCGACGTCGGCGAGGAGCTGCGGAGCGAGCGCATCCGGGCTCACGAGAAGCATCGCGAGCACTCGATGGAGTCGTGGCCGGTGCTTTCGGCCGAGCGATTCCTCGTGCTCAGCGAGGAGGTTGGCGAGGTGGCGAAGGAGTTGAACGACGCCAAGGTCGAGGGCCGCCCGATCGATCAGGCGGCGCTCCGCAAGGAGCTGGTGCAGGTGGCCGCGATGGCAGCCGGGTGGGTTGCCGCACTCGACGGCGGCTCACCCATTCACACGGATGGGGGTCTGTGATGGTTCAGCGACTCGACATCGTGAAGCTCGGAGCGACGGCGCAAGAGCGACACACGGTGGTGTCTCACCCGGTCGGAGGTCGGGTGTACGTCAAGCAGCACACCACCGGCAAGGTCCGCGAGGTCGCCGTCGAGCGATGCATCGTGACCGGGCACGCTGAGGACTACCAGCACGCGACCGTGGCGACCGGTTCGACCGGTTCGGAGCGTGCGCAGTGACCGTCGACCAGCAGGAGATCGCGAACCTCATCGCGATCACCTCGGTACCGTTCCTGACGATCGAGCAACGCCGTCAGGCAGCAGAGCGCGCATGCGCGCTGCTTAACCCGACGGTCCCCGCCGCGCTCGCCGACGACGCTCGGCGCAGCGCGGCCCGTCGCCGCTTCGATCTCGCCGCCCATGCCCTGGCGGCCGGGGTGGACGTCGCCGATCGGCTCGCCACTGATCCCGAGTACGTGGCGGATCGTTCGGCGTGGGCGCAGGAGCAACGGGAGCAGATGCGGACCGCGGATCTGCAGCGATACCGCGACGCCGAAGCCGCGCTGGACGCTTCCACCGGACGATCGAGCGAGGGGGCGTAGTGGGAGCGCTCATCGACCTCACGGGGCGCCGCTTCGGGCTCCTGACGGTCAAGACACGCCTGCCCGACCGCATCGCTCCGAGCGGCGCCCGCCAACCCGTCTGGGGCTGCGTGTGCGTGTGCGGCCGGCGGACGGTCGAGCAGGGCCGCGCGCTGCGCAGTGATCGCGCACTGTCGTGCCGGGAGTGCGTCCGTGACCCGTCCCGGATGCTCAAGTACGGACACACGTACATCGTGTGGTGGCCCGAGCTCGGCGTCCTCAAGATCGGGCGCGCGTTCCGCGGCTCCCGGCTCGAGGCGATGCGCCGCACCGGCGCGATCGTGCTGCTCGACGCCGAGGACACCGACGGCTCGTGGGAGGCCGCTGGCCTCCGCGCGCTGCGCCGCCTGTTCGACCCCGCCTTCACCGGTCCCACCGGCGAGGGCCTCCACCGCGCTGACCGCATCCTGTACCGCGGCCGCGGCTGGTCGGAGTGCTTCCTCGTGGAGCACGCCGACCTACAGCTCGCATTCGACGTCTGCCAGCGAGCTTTCGCATCAGAAGGGAACGACTTTGGACACAACCCCCCAGCCACCGCCGTCTGGCGGCGGGCACT
Organism: Microbacterium sp. Yaish 1; assembly: GCF_002245215.1. Taxonomy (GTDB): domain Bacteria; phylum Actinomycetota; class Actinomycetes; order Actinomycetales; family Microbacteriaceae; genus Microbacterium. The sequence goes on along the minus strand of NZ_NPMR01000001.1, from coordinate 259,477 downwards.
CGATGGTGCCCAACGTGCTCGGGCTGCCGCTCGAGGCCGCGCCGACCGCGCTCGGGCTGCGGATGCTGGCGGGGACGTCGCCGATGCGGCTGCGCCCCGAATCGATCGCGGCGCAGCTGTACCCGACCATGTCGGCGACCGCAGCGACGGAGCTCGTGATCTTGCACGTGGTGATGCTCGAGGAGGCCGGGCATGCGCGTACGTGGGCCGACGAATCGGGGGAGTGGCTCGTGATGCTGCCGCTGCCTTCCGAGGCGCCCACAGTGCCGCTCACGGCCCCGTCAGCACCCGGCCCGGCCTTCGCCCCGCGGCCGGCATTTTCACCGGCTGGAGAGAGCGAGAGAGAAAGAGAACGCGCGAGAGCGAGAGCGCGCGAGCGAGCACGCGCACGGGCGGACGCGGAAGCGCAGGAATGGGCGACCCGCTGGGCCTCGCAAGGCCCCGCTCAGCCGGTGCTCTCAAGACCTGCACGCCCGGACCTGCTCAACGCTCCGCCCATCGGATGTCACGAGCACCCCAACGGCACCACGACTGTTCCCTGCGGGCCATGCGGCACCGCAGCGGCATACCGCAGGCAATGGCTCGCCAATCGCCGCTACATGGAACAGCTCGCCATCTTCGAGGAGCAGCAGGAGACCCCCGATGACCTACCGTTCTGACCACGACGACCGCTTCTGCGTTCGCGGATGCACGGTGAAGGACGTTCACTTCTCGTCGTGCCCGAGCTTCGGTGATGCCGAGGGTGGCACGTGCCGAGGCTGTGCGCCTCGAGCCGCCGCCGACGGGATGCTCATCTGCCAGAGCTGCTACCGGTCGATGCGACGCCTGATCGATGACGCCCCAGACCTGCTCGCTCACCTCCGCTCGATCGCTGACCCGACGAAGGCTCGCGCCTACGACGCGGTGTCGGTGTCGTCGTCTCGTCCCGAGCTCCCGGCCCCTGTGGCCGCTGACCTGCTCGACGCGTCGAACGACGTCGCGGTGACACTGCGCATGTGGGAGGACCGCATCCTGCATCCCGACGTCGACTACCGTCGGTATCACCTGGCCGCCGGTATCGAGGGCGACGTCGCTGCCGATCAGGCGCGGTGGTGCGCTGACGTGCTCCTCGCCGGTCTCGACGCGATCGCGAACGACAAGCGTCAGGCGATCGCGCTCGGGAGGGCGGTGCTCGATCGCAGCATGACGAGCTCGCCTGACTTCTGGACGATCGCCGACGTCGCCGCGAAGTGGTCGCTCGAGGACCGGATGCGGTGGGCTGAGGCGGCGTGTCCGCAGTGCGACATGAAGGCCGTCCGTGTCCTCCCGCCGAGATCTCGTGTGGGCATCACCCGGTACCTCTGCCGTGAGTGCGAGTGGGAGGCGAACGACCAGGACGACGACGGCCTGTGGGCTGCGGTGTTCTCGAGCGCCGAAGCGGTTCCCCTCGGCGACGGTATGCCGCACGATCCGCGATGGCTCACCCTCGCCGCGGCCGCTCGCCTCGCACGTGTCACGACGGGCACCGTGCGCCGGTGGGCTGAGCGGGAGAAGGTCAAGACCGACGCGGGCCGATACTGGCAGCCCGACGTCGAGGCGGTCATCGAGGAACGCAAGGCGGGAGCCGCATGAGCCGGATGCCGACGGTGTGGCTGACGCTCGACGAGTGCGCCGAGCGGATCGGGAAGTCGCGCCGCACCCTGCGCGTCTGGGTGCAGAACGGAGAGCTCAAGCCGATGCTCGGGAGGGTGCGCGAGAGCGACCTCCTCGCGACCGAGAAGCGGATGCGCGAACGGATGCACCGCGGCCGCCCGAAGAAACCCTCGTGAGAACCTCTTCATCCTCTGCCGCATGACGTGATACGCTGTGCGTGCACGAGAACTATGACCGAAGCCCTGTCCACATGGATGGGGCTTCCGTCGTTCTCGGGGGGCGCGTGGTGTGAGTGGGTTCCGCCGCGCCGCCCCCGACATACTTCGCCCCGCCAGCCACACGCTCACACATCACAGCAGAGCGACACCAGGCGCCATGACCACGCAGGCAGGCCGTTCGTTGCCATTGAATGCCGCGGGCCGGGCCCTCGTCCCAGTCGCAACCATGCGCACTGAGCGGTGATGGGCGGCGGGGCGCAGACTCCTCGCAGCTCGACCGGTCGACGTCGACCTCGGGTAGCGCGAGTGAACGGGTGAGCCGGTCCACCTCGCAAGGTATCCGGCTCACCCCGCTCGGGAGGTTCGATGACAACCGAAGGCATGAGCATCCCGAAGTGGGGTGGCCGTCGAGCGGTCGAAGCTCTCAACCGTGTGAAGGCCGAAGGGCGGCGACACCGCTCGCCCTGCTGCATCTGCGGACAGCGCATCAACTACGACCTCCCCTCGACCGACGCGAACGGCTGCACCGTGCAGCACAAGAAGTCGCGCAAGCTCTTCCCCGCGCTGACGTGGGACCCATCGAACTGGGCGCCGGCTCACAAGTCGTGCAACGAGTCCGAGGGCTCGGGGGAGTCCGGCGAGGACGCCGGCGTCTCATCGTTCGGACTCAGCTGACAGGGCCCAGTCGTCAAAAAATCCAGCATGGCGCGGAGGGCGGAAAGCGCCTGGGTGGGCTTCCTCTCCCCCCGGACGCCGACCCCCCACCCCTTCCAGGTGATGCATGGCGGTGAAAACGGACCCGGCGCGCCCATCAGCTGGCTTGCGGTTTCGATAATCGCAACCGTGCTAGATTCGCCTCATGGACGAACCCGTTATCGGGCGGATCCGACAGATCATCGAAGAGTCCGGTGAGACGCAGCAGAAGGTTGCCGAGAAGATCGGAATCGATGCGAGCAAGCTCACGAAGTCGCTGTCGGGTACTCGCCGTTTCACCTCGCTGGAGCTTGCGCTGCTCGCTCAGCTTGGCCGACGCACCGTCGACTGGGTGTTGACTGGCCGTCCCTCGCGTTCATGGTCGTTCGCGCATCGGCTGTCGGCGGTGGCGCCCGAGGTGGCGAACAAGGCGGGCGAGGGGGCGGTCCGGGCTATCGCCGAGTTCCACGAGAACCTGGACGCGCTCGGCTTTCTCCCGGAACGGCGCGCAGACCGGCCGACCCTGGCGCACCCGCAGTCTTATGTGCGCAGCGGGAACGAGCTCGCGAAGTGGGCGCTGCGCCACATGCCGCGCCCCATGGTTGGGACTTCGAACGCGACTCTTATCGCGGACATTGAGGACACCTTCGGAATCGACGTTGTGACGACGGAGCTGCCCGACGGTTGCGACGGGATGTCCTACGCGGACGGCGACTTGAGGCTGATCGTTCTCGCATCCACTGACGGAGCGGCTCGCCAGCGTTACACGCTCGCTCACGAGCTCGGTCATATCCTCGCTGGTGACGCTGAAGAATCGGTCATCCGTGAGAACCTCGGGCAGGGCGAGCGTAATCTCGCCGAGCGTCGGGCCGATGTCTTTGCCGCATCCTTCCTCGCGCCGGCTGAGGAGGTGACGACCGCTCTGGCGAAGCAAGAGGCGAACGCTCAGGAGACGCTGGCCTTCGAACTCGGCGTCTCGCCCGTGTCCCTCTCTTGGCGCCTCAAGAATCTGGGTTTCGTTACCGAGTCGGAACGCCGACAGCTGGCTTCGCTTTCTAGCCGTGATGTGGCTCGCCTGCTCGACAGGTCAGCTGAGCAGCTTGAGCGTGATCGCCTCAGCCAGCAGGAGCGGCCTCCGATGCGGCTGCTGCGGGGGCAACTGAACGCCTTCCATGCAGGGCAGGCAACCTTGCACCCAGTCGCTGCCCTCCTGAATCTCGACCTCGATACCACGTACCGGATATTTGCGAGTACGCCCTCTGAGAGCCCAGCAGGAAACCCGGAGAGCTCGGACTAGCGGCCGGGAAGTCAGTCGTGCAACATTTCTTCTTCCCGGACAACACCGTCTTCGTCAACTTCGCGTGGGTTGACCGGCTCGATCTGCTCCAGAGTTATCTGGCGGGTCGCGGGAGAATCACGGAGGCGGTGAAGTTCGAGGTCGAACGGTCTAAGTCGCATGTCGCGAACCTTCACAAGCTCGACGTGTCGGCATGGTTCGACGACGTCATCGAGTTCGATGACACGAAAGATGTTGACGGGATCGACTTCATCCGACGTCGACGCTTCGGTGGTAGCGAGTTGGAGCCCCTGAAGCACCTCGGCGAGAGTCAGACCATCTGGGCGCTTACGACGATTCCTGCGTATGCGTCCTCCTGCATCGTCACGGATGATGAGGCGGCCTACAACCTTGCGAAGGGCCAGGACTGCCGCGTCGCACACACGATCGACGTGCTTCGACATCTGGTTGCGTACGGAGAGATCAACGCTCAGGAAGCGTTCGAGATCTACGTCGCTATGACGAATGCTGGCCCCGACGGGCGTTCTTTTCTCGAGAACCCGACGTCGGCTCGGGACTTCATGTAGCGCGGTCTCTTGCTTTCCAGCAGCCGACGAAGGATGCAGGGAGACGAGATGCATGACCGTGAGCATCTGCGGCTGTTGCGGGCTGAGGGGCTATCAATCAGGGGCATCAGCCGCGGTCTAGCCCTGTCCCGGAACACAGTGAGACGCGCTCTCGACCCGGATGCGGCGTTGCAGTATTCGAGGCCGTCGCTGACGGAGAAGTACACCGAGGCCGTCCGCGAGATGCTCGCCGACTACCCTCGCGTCACCGTCAACCAGGTCGCCGAGCTCGTCGAGTGGCCCGGTTCCCGACGCACCCTCTCCGACCTCGTCGCCACCCTCCGCCCCGCAGCGCTCGAACGTGAGCGCGAAGACCTCAACCGCCCGAGCCTGGGCACCGTCGCGACCGGACGCATCGTCTACGGCCCGCTGACGCTCGGGCGCATGACCGTGGGGAGCATCCATGCCGGCCCCGAAGAAACTCGACTGGACACCGCCTGACCGTCTCAGCGACGAAGAGCGCGACGTGTGGGTCGATGTCGTCGACCGCGGCCGCATGCACCCCACCGTCGTCCCCGAGATGCTCGAGACGTACTGCTCGCTCGTGGCGCGCTCGCGCGCCGCGGCCGAGAAGGTCGCCGGCGAAGGTCTCGTCGTCGACGGCGGCGACAAGCGCGGCGCCGTCGTGCATCCCGCGCTCGCCGCCGAGCGTGAGCTCGCGGAGCAGATTCGCAAGTGGGCGCCCCTGTTCAACCGTCCCGCCGCCATGAAGCGCAAGAGCGGCCCGATGTACGACGCGACGCGTCGGTCCATCACCGCGGCGCAGCTCGACGCCAAGCCTGAGTTCGAGGGCATTCGCGAGGCGGCGATGACGTACGCGTGGCTGATCGACGAGGCGCAGCGTGAAGGGCTCGAGGCGCTGCAGAAGGCGACGTACAACCTGATCCCGTCGTACGTGAAGGCGTGCGCGGAGCTGCAGATCACGCCTGCCTCGGTGCCGGCGCAGGTCGCCGGAAAGGTGCGCAACGGTGGCAAGGTCGGCAAGTTCCAGCAGAGCGCGCAGCAGCGCCGCCTCGAAGCGGTCTAGCAGGCCGCTACCGAAGCGCTGGCCTGTCCCGCTCGGTTGCGGGCAGGCGTACGTCGACAAGGTCCACGAGCGCGACCTCGCGACCCCCGAGACCGCGCACCTGTTCGGCTCGGCCGAGCCGCGCATCAGCACACCGCCGCTGCGAGAGCTGACTCCGGAGACCTCCCTCGGGTTCGAGGTCATCGACTTTGCCGACGAGGTCCTCGAGGTCACCCTGCTGCCCTGGCAGCGTGCCGCGCTGATCCGCATGCTCGAGCTCAACGAAGACGGGTCGCTGCGGTTCCGCACCGTGCTCGTCCTCGTCGCCCGCCAGAACGGCAAGTCCACCCTCGCGCAGGTCCTCACGATCTGGCTGCTGTTCGTATGGGGCTGGCCCCTCATCCTCGGCACCGCGCAGGACCTCGACGTCGCCGAGTCGCTGTGGGAAGAGGTCGTCGACCTCGTCGAGCAGAACGACGAGCTCGTCGGTCTCCGCGAGAGCGTCACGAAGGTCAACGGCAAGAAGAGCCTCAACCTCACCACCGGCGCGAAGTACAAAGTCAAGGCCGCCAACCGGCGCGCCGGCCGTGGCCTGTCGGGCAACCTCGTCCTCCTCGACGAGATCCGCGAGCACCAGACGTGGGACGCGTGGGGCGCCATCACCAAGACCACGATGGCGCGCGCTGAGGCCCTCATCCTCGCCCTCTCCAACGCCGGCGACGTCACCAGCCGCGTCCTGCGCTACCTGCGGCTCATGGCCCACCGAGCGTGCGGCGACCCCGACGGCATCGCCGCGGTCGAAGACGCCGCCGGCCCCGGCGAGGACGACCTCGAAGAGCTCACCAACATCGACGACGACCTCGTCATCGGTGACCTCGACGACTACGAAGACGAAGAGGACGACCTCGACGTCGACGACCTCGAGCAGGACGAAGCCACCCTCTGCATCCTCGAATGGTCCGCCCCTCCCGGATGCGACAAGCGCGACCGCACCGGCTGGTCGTGGGCGAACCCGTCCCGCGGCTACACGATCACCACCAAGACGATCGCCTCGGCCTGCAACACCGACCCCGAGTGGGTGTTCCGCACCGAGGTGCTCTGCCAGTGGAACGACGGCGCCACCTCGGGCCCGTTCGCCCCCGGCGCGTGGGAAGCCTGCAAGGTCCCGACCATCGCCGGCGAGGACGGCAAGAAGCGCCTCGCCCGCCCGCAGGCTGACCGCATCGTCGGGCCCGTCGTCGCCGCGATCGCACAGCAGACCGGACGATCTAAGACCTACGTCGCGCTCGCCGGGTACCGCCCCGACGGGAAACCGCAGGTCGAGATCGTCACCGGCCGATACGGCGACGAGTGGGTCGCGGAGCTCCTCACCAGCGAAGAGCTCGACGGCCGGGTCCGGTTCGTCACCGGCCAATCATCCGGCTCACCGGAGATGACCCGGCTCAAGAAGCTCAAGGCCGACACGAAGTTCCGCATCCCCGTCGTCGACCTCGCCGGCTCCGAGCTCCTCGACGCCTACGCCGAGGCCGACGACGCTATCCGGGAGAAGCGGGTCTGGCACACCCCCTGGGCATCGCTCGACCTCGCCGCGGCCACCGCCGAGTGGAAGGTCCTCGCCGGCGGCGCCCGCGTGCTGAACCCGAAGGAATCGCCGGCCGACATCACCGCGCTGCGCGCGTGGATCGCCGCCCTGTGGCTCCTCACGCACCAGCCGAAAGCACCACCCCCACCACCACCCGAACCGATGACTCTCGACGACGCCGACCAGCTCGGCGCCGGCGACGACGAATTCGACACGAACGACTACGAAGACCTTTCCGGCGACCTCGCCGACATGGGCTTCTGAGGAAGGAGCGCACATGGCTCTCGACGACTTCCTCGGCCGCATCCCCCTCGCCCGTCTCTTCGGCCGCGACCAGGCGCCCAAGGCGCTCGCCGAGGGTGCTCGGGTGCCGACGACGGAGGACGGCTACGCGGTGGGACCGGCTCAGTCGTTCTGGGACGTCCCGGACGATGAGAAGGTCCCCGAGCTGCAGTGGCCGCGCAACATCGAGGTCTACGACCAGATGCGTCGCACGGACGCTCAGGTCATCTCGGTGCTGCGTGCGGTGCAGTTGCCGATCCGCCGCACCACGTGGCGGATCGACCCGGCATCCGCCGCGCCCGAGGTCGTCGAGTTCGTGGCAGCGAACCTCGGGCTCCCGGTGCTGGGTCAGGACGCTGTTCCACGGCCCCGAACGGGTGACCGGTTCTCGTGGCCGGAACACCTGCAGCTCGCCCTCACCTGCCTGCCGTTCGGGCATTCGGTGTTCGAGCAGCAGTACCGCATCGAGCGTGACGAGAACGGGGTCCTGCGCGCCTATCTCCGCAAGCTGGCGTGGCGACCCCCGCGGACGATCTCGCGCGTCGACGTGGCGCCTGACGGTGGTCTCGTCGCGATCGAGCAGGGCACTGCCGGCACCGACAAGCACCGCATGGAGGTCAACCGCCTCGTCGTCTACGTCAACGAGCGCGAGGGCGGCAACTGGCTCGGCCAGTCCCTTCTCCGTCCGGCCTACAAGTTTTGGCTGCTCAAGGACCGGCTCCTGAAGATCCAGGCGCAGACCATCGACCGCAACGGCATGGGCGTCCCCGTCGTGAAGGCGCCGAAGCTGCCCGAGAGCATCTTCGATCCCGCCGAGTACGTGAAGCGTCAGGATGCGGAGATCAAGCGTGGGCTCAAGATCGCGCAAATGTTCCGCTCGGGACGCCAGGCCGGCGCGTCGATCGCGAACGACGGCGACATCAAGCTGCTCGGCGTCGAGGGCACGCTCCCCGATGCCATGAACCCGATCCGCTACTACGACGAGCAGATGGGTCGTGCGGTCCTCGCGAACTTCCTCAACCTCGGCGGCGACAACTCCAAGGGGTCGTACGCGCTGGGGGAGACGTTCGCGGACTTCTTCACCCTGTCGCTGCAGACGATCGCGCTGTCGATCGCGGACACCGCGACCAAGCACATCGTCGAGGACCTCGTCGACCACAACTTCGGCGTCGGCACCCCGGCGCCGCGGATCACGTTCGACGAGATCGGCTCGCAGCAGCGCATCACCGCGCAAGCCCTCAAGGAGCTCGTCGAATCCGGCGTCATCACGCCGGACGAGGACCTCGAGCGATTCGCTCGGCAGACGTACAACCTGCCCGAGATCGACGCTGCGACTGCCCGCACCGGCACCGGCGCGGAGAAGGCGCGAGAGATCGCGGAGCTGCTGCAGAAGATCTACCTCGCCGTCGGCGTCGTCATCACCGAGGAAGAGGCGCGCGTGATCGCGCGCCAAGCCGGCGCTGACCTCGCAGCTGGCCCCATCAGACCGACCGAGGAGGCGGCATGACCGACAAGCACAAGAAGCAGGAGCGCCGCTACTGGGGATCGATCGAGCCCCCCAAGGCGAAGGCTGACTTCTTCAGCGCCGTCACCGCGCCGACAGCGGACGGCGACGCCACCGTCGCCACGATCCGCATGTACGGCCCCATCGATTCGTGGGGCGGATGGTGGGGGATCTCCACCGAGGACGTCGGCCGCGTGCTCGACGCGCTGCCCGACACCGTCGAGCAGATCGTCCTCCGCATCAACTCGCCCGGCGGCGAGGTGTGGGAGGCGATGGCCATCCTCAACATGCTCGCCGCGCACCACGCGCAGGTCATCGCCGTCGTCGACGGCATCGCCGCCTCTGCCGCGTCGTTCATCGCCGCGAGCTGCGACGAGACGGTGATGAGCCGCGGCAGTCAGATGATGATCCACTCGCCGTGGTCGTTCGCCATCGGCAACGCCGCGGACATGCGCAAGCAGGCCGCGTTCCTCGACACCCTCGAGCGCTCGATGATCGAGGTCTACGCCGAGAAGGCCGGCGAGAGGGACTGGGCGACCCTACTCGCCGAAGAGACCTGGCTCACCGCCAGCGACACCGTCGAGCTCGGCCTCGCTGACCGCGTCGACGTCGTCCCCGATGCTGGCACGGCCACCACCGTCGGCACCGACGACGACGTCCTCGTCATCCTCTCCGGCACCGACGAGGACATCGACGACGACGACGAGGCTTCGGCCCGAGCCGCCCGCATCCACGCAGCAGCCGCGTCCGCGCGCGCCGCAGCACCCCGACCCCCGGACTCGACCGAGCCGGGTACCACCGCCAACAAGGAGGAGCTCCCCATGAGCGACAAGTTCCTGGCAGACGTTCGCGACCGGCTCGGCATCACCGACGCCAACGCCACGGAAGAGACGGTCCTGGCCGCCTTCGACCAGCGCATCGCGGCGCCCGCCCCCACCCCCACCGCAGCCCTGCCCGAAGGTGTCGTCGCCGTCGAAGCGACCCAGCTCGAGCAGATGCGCGCCGACGCCCAGGCCGGCCGCGAAGCCCGCGACGCGCAGCTCGCCGCCGCCCGTGCTGCGACAGTCGACGCCGCCGTCGCCGACGGCCGCATCTCCCCGGCGCGCCGCGACCACTGGGTCGCCGCGCTCGCCGCAGACCCCGGCTCCGCCGAGATCCTCGCCGGTCTCGAGAAGGGCCTCATCCCCGTCGACCTGGTCGGTGTCACCGGCGGCGTCGACGAGGCATCCGACGAGGACGCCACGTTCTCGAAGCTGTTCCCGACCGAGAAGGGGGCCTGATCATGGCCACGCCCAAGAACTACCTTCCGCTGTACCGCCCCGGCCAGGTCGTCACCTTCGGTGTCACCACGGCCGTCACCGCCGGCCAGCCGGTCGAGGTCGGCACCACCGACTTCTCCGTCGCACCCGCGGCTGCGGCATCGGCGAAGTACGTCGGCATCGCCGGCCACGACGCCGCCCCCGGCGACAAGCTGGCCGTCGAGGTCAACAAGGTCATCCACGAGCTCAAAGCTGTCGGTGCTGTCACCCGTGGACAGCAGCTCGAGGCCGCCGGCGCCGGAGGCGTGCGCACGCTCGCCGCCGGTAAGGCTCTCTTCCTCGCCCTCGCCTCCGCGGCCGACGGCGCCCCCGTCCCCGTCATCCAGCTCTGAGAGGCAGTACGAGATGAACCTGTACCCCTACACGCCGTCGCAGATCGACGGCTCCACCGCCCAGGACTGGCTCGCCTTCCTGAAGTCCCCGACGATGGTCGCCCGCCGGTTCGCGGAGATCATCAATGCGCAGCAGTTCATCGGGAACTACCTGCTCTCGGGCCGGTACACGATGACCGGCGGCATGATCGCCGTCCCCGCGAACGAGAAGATCCGCACCGACCGCAAGGCCGGCACGGTCGCGCCCGGTGCCGAGTACAAGCTCACGACGCTCAGCGCCGAGGAGTACGAGATCTACAACTCGATGATCGAGGGCCTCGCCACCGAGGTCACCGACGCCGAGGTCACGCGCAGCCGCCGGCAGCCGATCGACGACGCGTTCACGTTCCTGCAGACCGAGCTCGTCTTCGACGCGAACGAGATCGCCCTCGGCGTGATCGAGTCCTCGGTCACGCGCACCTTCGCGTCGAAGGCCGCGTGGACCAACGGCAAGGAGATTCTCCGTGCCGCGTACACCGCGAAGGCGCTGACGCGGAAGCTGAAGCTCGGCTACTCGATCGACACCGCGGTGATCCCCGGCGAGCAGTACGCCGACATCATGCCGGAGCTGCTGGACATCCTGCCGAAGGATGACCGCATGGCGCTCGGGGACACGTTCCCCACCATCGGCGGCATCACCTGGGTGCCCGAGGACGGCGACGACCTCAGCGACCCGATGTTCATCGACCGGCGCCGCTTCGGCGGTATCGCTCGCGAGGAGATCGCCTCGCCGGAGTACCGCCAGGTCGGCGGCGACACCGGCGTGGAGATCGCATCGGTGCGCAACATCGCCCTCGGCGACAAGACGCGCCTGCAGGCGCGGAACGTCCACGTGCCCGTCATCACCAACCCGCTCGCCGCGGTCTACGTCACCGGAACGGAGGCGCCCTGAGATGAGTGCCCACATCGCCAAAGCGCGCGTCGTCAAGGTCGCCGTCGGTTCGGAACGCGGCAACCGGGTCGCGCGCATCCTGTTCGCCGGCGACATCGTCCCCGACGGCGTCTCCGACGATCAGATCGCACGCCTCCTCGAGCGCGGCCTCATCGAGAAGGTCGCCGAGGAGTCCACGGAGGTCGAGCTGCCCGAGGGCGCCCCGACTGAGCGGTGGACGGCTCCGCAGCTCAAGAAGTACGCGGAGACCCACGGCGTTGACATCGGCGCCGCGAAGAACAAGCCGGACGTGCTGGCGATCGTCGCCGAGCACGCCGCCAAGCAGTCGGCACCCGCCGGCGACTGATCGAGACAGGGGGCGATGATGGCCATCACCAAGGAAGACCTCGGAGTGTCGGATGACGATCTCCGGCGCCGCATCATGGTGACCGCACGCCGCATCGCCCCCTGCATCGACACCTTCCCCGAAGGGTCGGAGGACAAGGCCAACGCGGTCGCGATCCTCAAGGGTGTCGTCGCCGAGCTCCCCGAAGCCGGATCCCGTCGTGTGCGGTCTCTGGGCCGCAACGGCACCACGATGTCTTTCGATCTCGAGGCGGCCTTCACGGCGGATATCCGCGCCGACCTCGAGTCCCTGTGCGCCGCCGCGCCCCGCGGGCTCCCTGAGGGCAGCTTCCCCGTTGACACACTCTTCGAGCGTCTGTGGCCGTCGGAGCGGTACACGTGAGTTGGCCGCGGTCGTTCTTCTTCCCGCATCGAGTGCGGGTGCGCGATGCCTCAGGTGGCGGCGGTATGGGAAACGGCTATGGCAGTTCCCGCGAGCTAGCCGCGGAGGTGAAAGACGAGCAGCGTCTCATCCGCACCGCTGACGGCTCGGAAGCCGTGTCGTCATCGACGGTCACGGTTCCGCTTGAGTCTGCCGTCTCGCCCGGCGCGCTTGTGACGGTGTGGGCCGGGACCTCGGCCGAGCGCGAGTCCTCGGTCATCGCAGTGGCGCGCGAGGAGAATCCGCCGCCCCTGCCGTCACATCTCATTCTCTCGCTGAAGTAGGAGGCCGCCGTGAAGGACTACACCCCGATCTTGGGACCCATCGAGAAGGCCGCGCAGGACGGGCTCCGCAACGGCATGAAGGAGATGCTCGCCGTCGCGCGCAAGCTTGCGCCCGTCGACGACCGTGTTCTGGTGCGCTCCGGCGCGGTGAGGATCGATGACCTCACCGGGCAGGTTTCGTTCTCTGCCCGTCACGCACGCTTCCAGCACGAGAACCTCGACTACGAGCATGCGGGCGGCGGTCAGGCGAAATTCCTGGAGGCGGCGGCGGATCAGGTGCGGGTCGAGGACTACATCGCCGCTGAGATCGCGAGGGCACTCGGTGGATGATTCCCAGCTCACCGTCGCGCTCGCGGAGATCCTCGGGGCGATTGAGGGTTGGGAGTGGCGCGTCGGCGGCCCGAAGTATGACGGCCAGTTGGTCGCGATCTACTACGGCCCCATCGACGATTCACCGGATCGCGCAGTCGGCGTGCGTGTCTACGCCGGCGACGACGACGCGCAGTCCTACCTCTCGACACGTCGTGCGCAGCTCCGGTTCCGCGGCAAGAAGAACCGCCGTGACGGCGCCGACGTGCTGGCCGGCGAGGCTTTCGCAGCGCTCCACGGACTCTCCCGGGTGGGAGGGATCAGCGGCATCCGCCGCATCTCCATGTCCCCACTTGGGGCAGACGACAACAACCGCGACCAGCGGACAGACAACTACGAGATCACTCTCGACAACACGGAGGCATCATGGGCAATCGAGTAACCCTTCCCGCGGGCACCACGCTCGGCAAGGCGTTCGAGTACGGGCTGGACGTCAACCTCGGCACGCGCGCCGCGCCGAACTACCAGTCGATCCGACGCATGAGCGCCTACGCGCCTGCGTTCCCGCCGAGCACGGCGGACGTCGCCAGCTACGACAACCAGGGAGACCCGGACGAGGACGTCGACGGCCGCGGGTTCAACGCGTCGTTCACCGTCCAGGGCAACCGATCGGTCGCGACCGGTCTCTACCTCCCCGAGCTCGAGGCGCTTCTCGCAGCGTCGCGGTCGAAGGGTGAGGCAGCCGTCTTGGACGTGCGGTTCTATCACAAGCCCGCGGTCGGCACCCCGCACCCCACCGACGCAGGTCGCGCCGACGTCACCGTGGAGATCACGCGAAGCAACACGGGCAACACCGGCATCGAGACGTTCGCGGTGACCATCACCGGCAAGGGCGGCTTCGAGCCCATCGCGAACCCGTGGACCGGATGGGCGACGAACCCCGCGCCGAAGGTGACCTCGGTCACGCCGGCGGGGCGCGCTGCGGGCCAGCAGGTGACGATCACCGGATCCGGCTTCCTCGGTGCGACCGACGTGAAGTTCGGGACGGTGTCCGCTTCTGCACTCACGGTCGTCAACGACAGCACGATCATCGCTGTCGTGCCCGCCGGAAGCGCAGGCACCGTCAACGTGACGGTCGTCACGCCCGCCGGGACGTCGCCGGCCGTGCCCTACGTCCGCGGCGCGTGAGCGCGCTCGACTTCGAAGCGTGGGCCATCCCGGACCTCCTCCTCTCGTGGAAGGGCAAGGAGTACCGGGTGCCGCCGCCGACGGTCGAGCGCGCGAAGCAGGTTCTCGCTGCTGCCGTGCGCGGCGAGGTCAACCTGGGACTCGTGCCGGGGCCCGTTCCGGAGCAGATCGCTGCTGTTCTCGCCGAGATCGGGGACTCACACCCCGGTCTCGGCGAGGCTGCCTACTCGCAGATGGTGGCGGACGACGTGCCGTCGTACGTGATCGACCGGTACTCCTACCACGCTGTCTTCCACTGGGCCCGCGGGGCTGACTATGCCGCCTTCATCTCGACCCTGCTGTGGGCTCCGCGGGAGCCCGCCGAGGGCGCCGCAGATGGCGGTGAGGGTGCAGCCCCAAAAGGCTAGAGACGGCTGAAGACTGGGCTCCCTATGGCATCGGCGAGCCCGACGAGGAGGGCTGGTACCAGGACTACCGTCCAGTGCCAGCCCACCTCAAGCCTGCGGCCGTCACCGGCTCAAGTCCTGCGGGCGCGGCGCAAGTCGACGGATCGCTGCTCGCACTCGTGACGAACTGGCGCCTCGTCGTCGCGGACATGGCGAAGGAGTACGGGGTCGACCTATTCGACCCGATCGTGCTCGCTCGCCCGTGGCCGGGCGTTCGCACGATGATCTTCTCGCTTCTCGACAGCCCGACGCGGCTGCGTGAGGCGCTCACCAGGAGGTGACCCATGGCAGCTCTCCGGACAGCCGAGATCGAAGCTCTCGTCACCGTCAACACCGACGACGTCGACCGGGCTGACAAGAAGATCAAGGCCACCGGGGAACGCATCGAGAAGAACCCCTTCAAGGTCGACGGTGACGGCAAGGGCGCGGTCGCGGCGATGGACCGCGTCGAGAAGCAGGCCAAGAAGCTCGTTTCGGAGCGCGCCGTCGTCAAGCTGGACGCCGACATCGACCGCGCCGAGAAGAACCTTCAGCGCGCGCAGGACCGCCTCGAGGACCTGCACGTGCGCGCCGAGGGCGGGCTCGATGTGACGGCCGACGTCAAGCGCGCCGAGGCGAACATCCAGAAGCTTGAGCGGAGCCTCGATGGGCTCCGGAAGGCTCGCAACATCGTTGATGTCGATGTAGACCCGGAGCCGGCCGAGTCGGGCCTGAAGCGCTTCCTGTCTCTGTTCAAGCGGCAGACGGAGTCCGCTGGAGACGAAGGCGGAAAGTCGCTCACGCAGGGCCTCGATTCCGCGACGCGTGGCGCCGGGGAGAAGGTCGGCCGGATCATCGGCGGCGATATCGAGGACACGCTGGTGTCGGCGCTGGCTGCGATTCCCGTCGCGGGTGGCCTTGTCCTGGCGGGCGTCGCCGTGGGCAAGGGGATCATCGGCGCGATCCAGGACGGGCTCGCCGTCGAGAAGCGGACCGACCGGCTGGAGGCCCTGACAGGCATCGACCCGGCCACCGCCAGCCGGTTCGCCCGCGCGGCTGGCGAGGCGTACTCGAGCGTTTTCGGTGAGTCCATCGAGGCGAACATGAACACCGCTCGGATCGCTACCCAGTTCCGGATCCTCGACCCGTCGGCGACGGCGAGGGATGCCCAGCTGGTCATCCAGAACCTCGCGGGGATCGCGGATGTGCTCGGCGAAGACGTGCAGCCCGTCGCGACGACTGTCACCACGCTGCTGCGAACAGGCCTCGCGCGAAGCTCCAAGGAAGCCTTCGACATCCTCGCGGCGGGCGCCCGCAACGGGCTCGACCGCGGACAGGACCTGCTCGACACGCTCACTGAGTACCCCGTCGTCCTCAAGAAGCTCGGGCTCGACGGTCCACAGTCGATCGGGCTCCTGAATCAGGCGCTGAACGCCGGCGCCCGCAACAGCGACGTGGCGGCAGACGCGCTCAAGGAGTTCCAGATCCGCGCCACGGATGCATCGGAAGCAAGCGCCACGGGATTCGAACGGCTCGGCCTCAACGCCGAGCAGATGACCGCCAAGATCGCGGCGGGCGGCGACGGCGCGCGCGAGGGCCTCCAGCAGGTTCTCGACAAGCTGCGCGAAATGGAAGATCCGGTCGAGCGGAACGCCGCCGCCGTAGAGCTCTTCGGCACCAAGGCAGAGGATCTCGGCGACGCCCTGTTCGCGATGGACCTTTCGTCGGCGGTCGATCAGCTCGGCCAGGTCGAAGGCGCCGCGCAACGGATGTTCGACACAATCGCGAGCAACGACGCGACGAAGATCGAGGAGGCTGGCCGCGCGATCGAGGTCGCGGCCGACGGGATCAAGGGAGCGCTGGCCGCTGCATTCGCGGAGCCCCTCGCCGACGGCGCGGATTGGATCGCGAGCAATCGTGGTTCCGTGCTCCAGTTCTTCCGCGACCTGGTCAACGGCGCTCTGGACTTCGGCATCGCCGCGAACACCGCGGTCGGCGACTTCGTGTCAGGTCCACTGGAGCAGATGGTGGAGGGGCTGAAGAACGCCCGCCGGATCATCGCTCCGTTCGCAGACACCAGCGACATCGACGAACTTCAGGACTCGATGCGGGCATTCGGCGACAGCACGGATGCGGGCAACGAGAAGCTCGAAGAGATGCGTAGCCGGTTCAACGACTTCATCAATCCGCAGATCGCACTCGGCAACCTCAACGATCGCGCTCGTGACTTCGCGGCCGCGCTGGACGGGGTGACGGCGGCTCAGGACGGAAGCGCTGAGGCTGCAGCCGCTCTCCGTGACCAGACGTCAGCGGCTGTGGATGCGCTGTTCGCGCAGCAGTCGGCTGCCGCGGCTGCGGGCGAGGAGCAGGGCGCGCTAACCGACCGGTGGCGCAACGGGGCCGGTGCCCTTGCTGAGCAGCTTCGGGCGATGGGTCTGACGGAGGTGGAGGCGTGGGAGCTGATCGCGGCGTACGCGGGCATCCCGGAGTCGGAGATCACGGAGATCACGTCGAACGCGCCGGACGAGCAGTCGAAGGTGCAGGCGTTGGTGGATCGGGTCAACTCGATCCCGAATGGCAGCACGCACATCTCCGCAAACACCGGTGCAGCGCTGGGCAGTATCGGGGCGGTCGTCAACGAGCTCAGCAAGGTGAAGGACAAGACCGTCACCGTGTCAGCGATCTCGAAGGTCGGGAACTTCGTCGGTCAGCTGCAGTCGATCTACGGCAAGCCGATGGCGCGGGGCGGTGTGCTCGAGTTCATGGCGCAGGGCGGCGTCCGCGGCGGTGGGCTCAAGCCGATGGAGCCGCTCGCGCAGATGGTGCCTCCGAGCACGTGGCGTGTCGTCGGCGATCGGAGCGACGTGCCCGAGTTGTTCGCTCCGCTGGACGGGTCGGCGCGTTCCTGGGCGCTGCTGCTCGAGGGGTTCCGGCGGATGCCGGGTTCCCCGCCGCAGATGATGGCGCAGGGGGGCATCACCGGGGGATCGGTCGGCGGGCTCGACGCTCGCGCGTTCGCGGCCGAGCTCGGTCGCATCCTCGCCGAGCAGCCGCGGTTCCACATCACCGAGGTGAACCCCATTCACACCGACCCGGTCGCTGACCGGTTCACGGAACAGAAAGAACGAGAGGCGGAGCTGTGACGTATCGACTCAACGGGATCTCGCTTGAGGACGCGCGATTCGGTTGGGTCGTGCGGTCGCGGTCCAAACCGCTCGCGGATCTGTCGAACGTCTTGTCGTCCCTGCGCCGGCCAGGGCGCCACGGTGCGGTCTCGCCGGCGCCGGGCGTCCTGGACGTGCCGACGACGATGCTCGTCATCGAGACCCCGCGTGCCCACCTTCGCACGCTCGAGGCACTCGTGCGGGCCGGGGGCGTCCTGGACTCCACGTACGAGCCGGGGGAGAGCGTGGTCGAGTTCGTCTCGTGCTCGCCAAGCGGGCGCGGCGGCGCGGACAGCGTCGTCGACCTCAGCGTCGTGTTCCGAGTCCCCGCGGCGTCAGCGCGAGGCCCGCTCGTCACCACGACGGCCGCCGCCTTGTCGGCTGCCTCCGTCGCCGTGGGCGGTCTGCTCTCCGGGCTCTCACTCGAGGTGCAGGACGCGATCGTGCGCGTCAAGGGCGCGGTCACCGGCCTGCAGGTCACCGACAGCTCCGGCGCGTGGTTCACCTACACCGGACCCGTCACCGCATCGCAATGGCTCCGGTTCGAGAGCGCGACCGGCCGCGCGTTCCTCACCACCACCGACACATGGACCGGCGGCACGGAAGTATCCGGCGCCGCGGACTTCGGCGGTCCCCGGGGCGCTTTCGAGATCGCGCCTGCGTGGTCGAACAGCCCGGCCGAGCGTGCCGGCGTCCTCACCGTCGCCACCGCCAGTCGCAGTAGCGCATCCGTCCAGGTGCGCGGACGGGCGGCGTACCTGATCTAAGGAGTTCCTCGTGCTCGACATCCGCCTCCGCCTCGCGAACGACGACGGCACCCCGGGGCGGGTGCTCGACACGTCGGAGATCGCGTGGACGGGGTACTCCGCTCAGTCGGTGAAGTTCACCGTCTCCGAGAAGACCTCCGAGAAGCTCGACGCGCCGTTCCTCGTGATCGTCGAGTACACGACGTCGGCGACTGGCCGGTGGAAGCGTGTCCCGCGTAACGACCTGTTCATCGTCGACGAGGACTCGGGCGACAGCGTCGACACCGACGGCGTGGTGAAGTTCACCGGCGCCTCGATGGTGCCGTGGCTCGCCGCGCGCTACCCGCTCTGGTGGCGCGATGGTGATTCAGTCGACGACCTCGAGCGCCGATACACCGACCGCACGCCTGGTTTCGTGCTGCGTGACCTGATCCAGGTCGCGCAGGCGGCTTCGGGGTGGGGCAGCCGCATCACGCTCGGCTTCACTGACTCGACCGACTCTGCGGGGCAGCCGTGGAACCAGCGGGTTTCGATGGCGTGGCCGCTGTTCACGACGCCGCTCAGCCGCGTGATGCAGACCCTCGCTGAGCAGGGCTACATGGAGTGGTGGTCCGAGGGCTACCAGCTCCGCGCCGCCAATCCCGGCACCGGCACCGATCGTTCGGACACCGTCACTCTCGGCGGCCCGGGGTTCTCTCGGGCGCCGGCGTCGCGGAAGTTCGACCCGGCGACGGCGATCGTCGTGCAGTACGAGCTCGGCTGGACCCACTTCAACAATACCGGCGCCGAAGGCCGGTTCGGGAACCTGTTCAAGGTCATGACGCAGCCGGGCGCGAAGACCCGCGACGTCGCCGAGAAGAACGTCCAGCCCGCTCTCGCGGAGTCCCGTGCGATGCAGGAAGAGCTGTCCTACGAGTGGGAGCTCTCCGGCGACGGCGTGCCCGTGCCGTGGGAGTCGTTCCAGGTCGGCGACGTCGTCACCGCCCGCACGCGCCGCGGCAAGAAGGTGCTGCGCGTCATCGGGCTGGACGTGTCGAAGGACTCCAAGGGGCTCGTGAAGGCGACCGCGGTCGTCGGGTCGAAGCTCCTCAGCCTGCAGGCCAAGCTCGCGAAGCGCTCGGCCGCCGCGTCGGTCGGCCAGATCATCGGCGGATCCGGCGTCGCACTGCCTCCCGCAGCGGCGCCGGCAAAGACCGCCCCGCTGCCGCCTGCCGCGGTCCGTGTCGCGAGCAACGTCGGGTCGTGGGGTGAGGACGGCTCCGAGCGGTCCACGGTCACGATCGCATGGGATGCCGTCGCGCAGGCGGTCGACGGGCTCGCCGTCGACATCGACACCTACGAGGTGTGGTCACGGCCGGTCAACGAGCCGATGTCGCTCCTGACCCGTACGACCGCGATGTCGACGACCGTCGAGACGTGGACGCCGGGGGAGGACCGGCTCGTCGCGGTGCGGGCGCGCTCCCGCGCCGGGGTGTGGTCGCAGCTGTCCCCGGAGATCGGGGTCACGCCCGCCCGGCCCGTGTCGATCGTCCCGAAGGCGCCGACCGGCCTCGCCGTCGCATCCAACACGGGCGCGTTCGCATCCGATGGGACCGCGACGGCAACCGTCCGGCTCACGTGGGACGCGGTCACGCAGGCCACCGACGGCGGCCTGGTGCAGGTCGCGGCGTACGAGGTGCTCGCTCAGGACGGGCAGGCATGGACGCCGCTGCTCGAGACGGCTACCCGTGAGGTCACGATCACCGTGCCCACGGGCAAGGCTCGCGGCTTCCGTGTGCGTGCCCGCACAGCTCTCGGCGTGTGGGGCGACCCATCGGCGACGACGACGGTCACCGGTGCGGCACCTGCTCAGGTGACTACCGCAACGTCGGCGCCGGATCTCACGACGGGTCTCGGCCTGGTGTTGATCGGGTGGGACGGCAAGCTCTCAACCGGGGCGGCAGTGCCGTCGTCGTTCCAGCTGCTCTACGCCGAGACGGCACCCGCTTCGACGGGGCCGTGGACGCGTGTCGGTGTGCCCGCTCGCTCGGCCGGTCAGGTCGCGACGGTGCGCGGCACGGCCGGGTCGGAGACGTTCGCGCGGCTCGTCTGGGTCGATACTCTCGGGCGCACCTCGACGGCGTCCGCGGCCTCGTCGATCGTCGTTCAGGCGATCGCGTCGGGCGACCTCGACAAGGCCGTGACGGACGCGCTGTCGAAGGCATCGAAAGATGCCACGGACGCGAAGGCCGCCGCGGCGACGGCAGACGGCAGGCTCACGGTGTCGGATGCGGCTCCGGTCGCAGCCGACGCTCAGGGGAAGCCGGCGGGCGCGGTCTGGTTCCGACGCGACTCCTCGAACCGTTTCATCGGTGCGTGGGAGCTCGTCGCGTTCGGGTGGGTCGCGCGCACATTCGAGAACGCGATGATCGCGACGCTCGACGCGGCGAAGATCAACACCGGTTTTCTCGACGTCGCCAACCGGGTTCGCGCGAACGCGATCAGCGTCCGGCAGCTCCTCGTGGGCGACTTCACCAACCTCGTCGAAGACCCGTACTTCGATCTGGGCGGCACGGTCGCCTGGCAGGGCAGCGGCGGCACGTTCGTCGCCGACGCATACGAGGGGCACGCGACCTCGCTGCGGATCGTGAGCTCCGGTGAGCGCACGCAGCCGGGCATCCCCGTCAAGGCGGGGGACCGCTTCACGTTCTCCTGCGTCTACAAGGCGTCGGGGTGGCCCTCGGGCGGTGCCGGCGGGCTCCGCCTGCAGCAGTCGAAGGACGGCGGCGCCACGTGGAGCGATCTCGCATCGACCACGTTCGGTAACGCCACGGCGTGGACCCCGAGCACGGTCGAAGCAACGATCCCCACCGGCGTGACCCACATCCGCGCGCGGATCGCGTTCGCGGCGTCGGGCGCGACGATCACGGTGAACGGCTTCTCGCTGCGGCGCATGAACGGCGGCGAGCTCGTCATCGACGGCTCGCTCTCGACGCGCAAGCTCAACGTCTCGGAGATCTGGGGCAATGAGGCGTGGCTGAACGTGCTGCGCGCGGGACTCATCGAAACCTCGATGCTGTCGGCGGGATTCGGGCAGAACCTCGACATCACCGCCAACAGTGCGATCACGCTCATCGCCGGGCAGACCTCGGCGCAGGCCGCCGAACTCTCCGACCAGAGGACAGCGCTGAGCGGCGTCGCCGACCAGGTCGCCAACCTCGGCGGGCAGGTCGGTGAGGTCCGTTCCGCTGCGGATGCCGCGGGAGTGGCCGCCACCGCCGCGGCCGAGGCAGCACGGGCCGCGCAGGAGAAAGCGGACGGCCTCGGGGCGTACGTGCGGATCCTGCCGACGGGGCTCGAGATCGGGGCGCCGGGCGCGGCCACATCGGTCATGATCACGCCCTCGAACATGACGTTCAACGTGAACGGCGTGCCGGGGGCCTATCTCGACGCGGGGCAGTTCATCGCCCCGCGGTTCGTGGGTGAGGAGGTCGACTTGGCGAATCTGAAGATCAAGCGGCAGGGCAACCGCACCGTGTTCAAGGCGATCTGATGGCGAGCAATGCATTCTCCCGCCGCGGGAACGTTCGCCTCGAGGTCAACATCGGCCAGTGGGGCCAGAACGTCGCGGCGAACCAGTCGACCGTCGGCGGTGAGGTGTGGCTGGTCAACACCAGCGGGTACACGTACTTCGGCACAGGCGCCAACGGGGTGTCGTGGAAGGTCAGCGCGGGCGGTCAGGAACAGTCGGGCCGCAGCGACTACAACCTCGGCCCGAACGGGCGCCTGCGCCTGTGGCAGGGATCTTTCACGATCAACCACAACCCGGACGGCACGATGTCGATCGGGTACAGCGCGGACGGCTCGTCGAGCGACCTCGGGACCGCGTGGGCGGGCGACAGCCTCCGCCTCGACGACATCCCGCGGGTGTCGGGTGTCACGATCCTGCCGTCGCTTCACGACGTGCGCCCGGATCAGGTCACCACCCTGGTGATGAACCGGGCATCGGACACGTTCCAGCACGACATCTACATGGACTGGGCGGGCCAGCGCGTCGGCCTGCAAGGTGCGGTCGGGGCGCAGTGGGAGTGGCGGCCGGCGTGGTCAATGCTCGACGCGCTCCCGAACGACACCACCGCCGTGAGCACCCTCACCGTGTTCACGCTGGACGCAAACCGGAAGCTGATCGGGTCGGTTCAGCAGAACTTCCGGCTGAACGTCCCGGCATCCGTCGTCCCGACCGTCGGCGACATCACGGTGCAGGACGCCAACCCGACGGTGGTCGCGGCGATCGGCGCCTTCGTACAGGGCGAGTCTCTGCTGCGCGCGACCGTCGCGGGTCAGGGTGTCTACAGCTCGACGATCAAGGCGAGCCAGTTCAGCGTCGACGGGAACACGGCAGCATCCGGCGGGACGGTCCCGCTTCCGACGGCCGGCGATCGTGCGCTCGGCGCGGCCGTCACCGACTCCCGCGGCCGCGTGGGCACGAAGTCCGCGACGATCAAGGTGCTGCCCTACGCGCCCCCGCAGGTGCAGGCAGCCATCCGGCGGGCGACGTCGATCGGCACGCCGGACGAGGACGAGGGCACGTTCCTGCGTGTCGATCTGGTGGCCGCGGCGCAGTCGCTCAAGCCGGCCGACGTCGAGAAGAACAGTCTCACCATCCGGGCATGGACCCGGGAGCGCGGTGCGGCCGCGTGGACGGAGCGCAACGTCGTCACCCCGGGCGGTCTGACGTACAGCACGTACTTCCTCGTCTCCGGTGGCGGCGTCTTCGAGATCACGAAGAGCTACGACGTCCGCATCAGCGTGGCCGACAAGCTCCGCACGGTGACGTGGGAGACGACCGTCTCGACGGCCGACATCCTCATGGACGTCACACCCGACGGCGTCGGCATTCAGAAGTACCGCAACCGCGGTGCTCTCGACGTCGGCGGCGACGGCTACTTCGACGGCGACCTGTTCTCGGGCATCGGCGGCACAGTCATCGCACCGATCGGGTCGACCTGGATCTGGCCTGGGAAGGTGCTGCCCGGGCCCGGTTGGGCGTGGGCGGACGGGGCCGCGATCTCGCGCACACAGTACGCCGCGCTGTTCGCGCTCATCGGTACCGACTACGGGGCCGGAAACGGGTCGACGACGTTCAACCTGCCGAACTCCAACGGACGGGTGGTCGTCGGGTTCGACGCGGGACAGACCGAGTTCAACACGGTCGGCAAGACCGGCGGCGCGAAGACCGTCACCCTCACCCAGGCGCAGATGCCCGCGCACACCCACGGGCAGGTCGTCACCGCCAACAGCGGCGGCACCGGTATCCGGCAGGACTACGACCTGGACGCCAACGGTCTGCAGGCGTACCCGCAGGGCGTGAACACGCTGTCGGCTGGTGGCGGTCAGGCCCACGAGAACATGCCGCCGTACGTCGTGCAGCGGTACATCATCCGAATCGCATAGGAGCACCATGAGCGACCCCATCATCCGAGCAATGCTCGAGGAACAGGCCGCGTCGCTGCGAGCGTCGGCGGCGCAGTTCGACATGAACCGTGCCGCCGCGCTCGCCTCGGCGCAGGATCTCGCGGTACAGGCCGGCGGCGCCCGCGCTCAGGCGGAGAAGATCGAGGCATCCCTCGCCGCCTACGACCAGGCGTTCCCGCCGCCGCCTGCCGACGAGGCGGACGCCGAGCCGGGCGGGGCCGAGTGATGCGCCGGCTGACGATCGCTCACGAGCCGGCGCCGACGGACCCGGGCGCGTTCCTGGACCCGTCCGGTGCTGGCTACCGGATCAGCGGCGACGGCACCGGCCTCGACCAGATCGCCACGTACGCGCGCGAGGTCGCGGCGGAGACCGGCGACCCGGTCGTGTTCTTCGAGATCTTCTGGCCGTGGGAGACCGAACAGACGCAGTCGTGGGATGCCGTGCGCGTGGACACGACGAAGATCGACGCCGCCGACCCGGCGGACTGGTGGATCGAGACGCTCCCGCCCTACGCGGCCCTCTCGGACGAGCAGCGCGAGGCGCTGGGAATCGAGGTCTGACATGCCCACCCCACCCTCCACCGGCGCCGTCACGTCCCCGTACGGTCCCCGCACCCTGAACGTCCCCGGCGTCGGCCCGTTCCACTACGGCGAGGACCGCGGCGGACAAGGGAACGTCGCGCCCGAAGACGGGGTGATCGCGTTCGCGGTGTACTCCGGTGTGTTCGGGAACATCATCGGCGTCCGCGCCGGCGACGTCGTGTGGAACATCGCCCACCACGCGCACCTCAACGGGCGCCGACCCGGCCAGCGGGTCGCCGAGGGCGAGTACCTGGCACCGCTCGGATCGACGGGCCTGGCGACCGGCCCGCACTCCCACACCGAGCGGCGGGTCGGGGGCCGCGACGCGATCCAGTCCGGTACCCACACCGACCCCGCACGGCACTACTCAAGCCCGGCGCCCGCCGGCGGGAAGGGCACACCGCTGCCCGCCCCGACACCCGCAACCGAGTCCGAGGAGGACGACATGCCCATCAACATCCGTCGCGAGTCCACGTGGGTGTCGTACACCCTCATCCCCGGCTACGGCATCACCGCGCACGCGAACGAGCACGGCTTCCGCCTCACCACCTACGCCAACACCGGACGGTGGCCGGGAACGGATCTGAGCTCGGAGCAGCGCATGGCCGTCGGCGAGCGAAACCTCAACGACGACAACCTCCGGTGGCTGCTCAACATGCACGACCTCGTCTGGGTCGCCGAAGACCTCAACAACCGGCTGCCCAAGCCCGGCGAGTTCCGCTACTGCGAGAAGCTGCAGAAGATCCACGACGCCGCCGGCACAGCCAAGGCGACCGTGGACGCGAGCGCGGTCTCGAAGCAACTCGCCGACGTGCTCGCACCGCTGCTGACGAAGGGCTCGTCGGCCTCGCAGGTCGCGGACGAGCTCGCGCGCCGACTGCAGAGCTGATGGGGGAGGAGCTTCCCCCGTCGCTGTTCAACATCCTGCGGGGGGACCTTCGAGATACCCGGTCGGAGATCAACTCGCGCCTGGACGGGCTGGCTGCGCAGATGGTCACCCAGGCGATGCTCGCGCAGGTGCAGCAGAACCAGAAGGAGCGCGACGACCGGCAGGATGCGCGTCTCCGGGAGCTCGAGTCGAAGGAAGACGAGCGCAACCGTGAGGTGCGCCAACTCGCCGAAGACCAGCGCAAGAGCCGAGCACAGCAGATGTTCTCGATCGCCCTGGCGGTCTTCGGCGCCGTGCTCTCAGTGATCGGAGGTGTCGTCGT
The DNA here is from genome assembly GCF_002245215.1 of Microbacterium sp. Yaish 1. Taxonomy (GTDB): domain Bacteria; phylum Actinomycetota; class Actinomycetes; order Actinomycetales; family Microbacteriaceae; genus Microbacterium. The sequence goes on along the minus strand of NZ_NPMR01000001.1, from coordinate 233,947 downwards.
ATGGACGGTCACATCGGGGCTTCAACAGGTGGTCGGCCGATGAGCGGCATCTCGACGCGGGCGTGGATCGCCGCGTACAAGGTGCTGGGCGCCGTCATCGTGATGCTCGTGCTCGGCGCGATCGTCGCCGTCTCCTGGAACAACGCGCAGCTGCGCGCCGAGAACCAGGAGATGTACGCCGACCTGCAGGCGTCGCAGGCGAACGCGCAGGAGCTCTACGAGCAGCTGCTCACGCTCCCCGGCGTCGAGCCCGACGGCGAAGACCCCGCCGAAGTCGCCCCCGTCACGGGTGAGCCGGGAGCCACCGGCGCTCGAGGACCGGCCGGGCCGCGCGGCGCGAACGGTGACGACGGCGAGCCCGGCGTCGCGGGACCGCCTGGCCCGCAGGGGCCGCCGGGCGCCGTCGGCGAAGACGGCTCGAACGGAGCGCCGGGCGCCGACGGCGTGCCCGGTCCCGCTGGCCCCCAGGGCGAGCCCGGCCCGCCCGGCGCCCAAGGTGCACCCGGCGAGACCGGTTCGCCTGGCCCCGCCGGGCCGGCCTGCCCCGACGGGTACACCGCCCGGGAGTTCGCGGTGCAGGTCATCGATCCCGACACCGGACTCCCCACCACCCAACCGGCCGTGCTGTGCGCGGCCAACCCCACGACCTGAGGAGGTCACCCATGTCCGACAAGCTCATCCCCGTAGACGCGCAGATCGCCGCCAAGCGCGGCTTCCTGCGAACCACCGCACAGGCATACGGCACCGCGCTCGCCGGCGGCATCACCACGGTCGGCGTCACCGCGGCCGTGACGGGCGAAGTGCCCCTCGTGGTCACCGCGATCACCCTCGGCGTGGCCCTCGTCTCGCCGCTCCTCGCCGGTGGCGCGTCGTACTTCTCGATCCTGTCCCGCGGCATCCCCGCGGACTACGAACAGGTCGTCGTCGAAGGACACCCCGTCGCGCCCTGATCGCGTCTTGCACCACCCACGCCCCCGGCGTCCCTCACCTTCGGTGGGCGGACGCCGGGGGCGTTTCGTCGTTTCTACGAGGTCAGGAACACGACGCCGAGCAGCACCGCGACGCCGGACGCCAACGTCCCGGCCCACGCAGCCCAGGCGTGCCGCCGACCCGTCGCGATACCGAGCACCGACAGCACCAGCGCGACCACGGCGAGGGCGAGGGCGAACGACGCGTACATCGCGATCGTCGTCAGCGTCAGCGTCAGCGCCCCGGCGCCGACGGCACATGCTACGAGATTGAACGAGTCCGGCGGCTTCGCGGTCACGAGCGCTTCAGTGCCCGTGGCGGTGATGATGGGGCCGGTCGTGACGTCGTCGTGCATGGCTTCACGATAGCCCGTGACCGTTCGGCACTCGGGTGCAGCACGGTTATCGGATCGGCGCCCCGTGCCGGGGAATGCCGCGTCTACGCCGGCCTTCCTCAGCCCAGGGCTCGGCGCCCGGGACGCCGCGCAGGGCAGTCGCGAGGGTGTGGGTTTCGGGGGAGTCGAAGTAGCCGGCCCAGATCCCGGCCGCCCGAGCGAGCACCTCACGCCGGCCGCGCGCCGCCGCGGTGAGCTCAGCGATGACCGGTGCGGCGTCGCGCGTGTACTGGTTGCGTGCGCAGATCGCCGAGAGTTCGACGTCGAGCTGCGTGTCGGGTTCGAGCGGTGATCGCATGGCCGGGGTTCCTTCCTCCGGCCGAGAGGATGCCATCGTACGCCGACATAGGCTGTCCGCATGGACGAGCCCGACGACTTCGACATCGGCTCGGAGCCTCGCTGCGAGGTCTGCGGCACCCTGATGCGTACCGTCGACGGCGGCTACCAGTGCGGCGGATGCGGGTGGGAGATCGATGTTCCGTGGATCGAGCATCCCGGTACCGGAGACACACCTGGCATCCACGGGGGGTGAGCAGGTGGCTAGGCTCTCGCCTGTGAAGAGAGTCTGGGGTGCGGCCGTCGCCGCTGCGGTGCTGGTTCTGTGTGGCTGCGGCGCGCAAGTCGACGCGAGCGAGCCAACTACGACGTCGCCGGCTGCTACACCTGTCGTGGAGCGGAGTGCGCTCGAGGTACTCCAGGAGTCGTATGTGGCGGCCGGAGGTGCGTGCGCGACCATCACGCCACGCGAGACGGTGGTCGCCGAGGAAGCGGGAGACTGCGACGGTGGCGCGCTGCTGACGACATACCGGTCGGAGTCCCAACGCGACATCGCGATCGACACCCTAGAAGCCCTGCAGGACACGAACCCCAGACCCCATGTGATCGCGGTCGGCCCCGACTGGATTGTCAACGGCCCCGACGCCGAATCTCGGGCTGCGGCGATGGGCGGCGACGCAGTGCAGATCGGGGAGCCCGCTCCCGACGAGCCAGGTTTCGATCTGACGACGGATGCCGGTCTCTGCGCAGCTGACGCCGAGATGACGAACCGGGAGCTCAACGATGCGCTCGCTCCGGTCCTCGGGTACCCGGCTGATCGTGACGCTCGGACGATCGACCAGGAAGAGATGATCCGCGGGTACAAGAACGCCGCTTTCGAGCGCGCCTGCCCTGCGCGCGCGGGCTGAACCACGGACCCATGTCGGTGGCCAGGCGGAGAATCAACCCATGCCCACCACTGCTGAACTGCTCGACTTCGAAGCCGCTCATCCGACGTGGACCGGCAAGAAGGAAGAACTCTGCATCTCGGAGCTCGGCCTCCGGCCGGCCCGGTACTACGTGCTGCTGCATCGGGCCGCGCAGACGCGTGAGGCGCTCGAGCACGACCCAATCACGACGCACCGGATACTCCGCCGGCTGGCGGCAGCCTAAATACGAAGAAACCCCCTTCACCGTTCCCGGGGGAGGGGGTCATTCGTCGTCGCACGTCTGCGACGGAAGTCATCGCGGCTCTTGCCCAGAGCTGGGGATCCGTATTGCCGTTGGCGGGGTCATCGTCGACCCCTCAGCATCTTCTCTCATCAGGTCGCATTCCAGTCATCCCCTCTCCGGCCTGAGTGGTGTTCATATAGAGAACGTAACGCCTATATGGGTACATGCGCAACTCCTCGCGAACGCGTGTCGTCGGTGAGCGTCACGCGTGCCCACTTGCCCACAATTTGCCCACACTCACCCGCCCTCGACCGCCCTCTCGGACCTCAGAGACCCCCTCTGACACCCCGCGATATCGCGGCGTTGCGTCGTACCGCGGCGGGGAATGGGGTTCGATTCCCTTAGGCGGCTCCACAACGAAAGGCCCGGACTCCGAAGAGTCCGGGCCTTTCGCGTTCCCGCTGGACGGGCCGCCGCGCGGCTTACAGCGTCGCGACGAACGGGTCGAAGTCGACCGGCACGGTGGGCACGGGCGCCACGGTGCTCGCGACCTTCACGAACTCACCCGAGGCCGCCGATTCCTGCGCCGAGAGCATGACGTCGAGCACGTGGTAGCCGAGCTCGCCGGTGGCGACGTGGGGCCGGTCCTCGGCGATCGCCCGGACCATGTCGAGCAGGCCCAGGCCGCGGCCCGTGAGCTTGCCCTCCTGCTCGATCTCGATCCACTCCTGCTCGCCCCAGTTGCCGTCCGAGATCGACGTCCGCGCCTTGACGTAGGCGATGCGTCCTTCGAACTGGTTGGGGTCGGGGAGCACGATGGAGCCCTCGGTGCCGTGCACCTCGAACACGCCGTGGCGTTCGAGGGCAGAGTCGAAGCTCAGCAGGCTCGCCGCCTGCTGGCCCGCCTCGAAGGCGGTGATGACCTGCATCGTGGTGGGCACCTCGACGGGGAAGACGGTGCCCGCGTTGGGCCCGGCCTGGATGGTGCGCTCCGCGAGCTTCTTGCGCCCGACGGCGGCGACCCGGTCGACCGACCCGAAGAGGCTCACGAGACCGCTGAAGTAGTACGGACCCATGTCGAGCAGCGGCCCGGCGCCCTGGGCGAAGAGGAACGCGGGGCTCGGGTGCCAGAGGTCGGGACCGACGGTCTGGAACGTCGTCGACGCGAACATGGGCTCGCCGATGACGCCGCTCTGGATCGCCCGCTTCGCGGTCTGGAAGCCGGGGCCGAGGAGCGTGTCGGGTGCCGAGCCGATGCGCAGGCCCGCGGCATCCGCCTGGCGCAGGAGCTCCGCCGTGCTCTCGCGGTCGAGTCCGAGCGGCTTCTCGGTCCAGACGTGCTTGCCCGCCGCGATCGCGCGCGAGGAGATGTCGACGTGGACGGCGGGGATCGTCAGGTTGACGACGACGTCGACGTCGGGGTGTGCGAGGACGTCATCGGTCGTGCCCCATTCGGCGACGCCGTGCTTCTCGGCCTGAGCCTTCGCGCGGTCGACGTCGAGGTCGCCGAGGATGACGACGCGGACATCGGGGAAGGAACCCAGGTTCTCGAGGTAGGTGTCGCTGATGACACCGACGCCGACGAAACCGACTCCGACGGGCCCGGTCATGCGCTGACACCGTTCTCGCGGAGGAACGCCAGGCTGGCCGCGACGTCGGCGAAGACGTCACCGGGTGCCTTGTCGTACTCGACGACGGCGTACTTCAGAGCGGTGGCTGCGCGCAGCGACTCCGCGAGGGGGACGTCGCCCGTGCCGGCGTGGCGCTGGTCGAGGCTGTCCGAGCCGAACTGCTCGGCGCCCGGGGCCCAGGGGTTGGATGCCGGCACGACGCCATCCTTGACGTGGGCGGCGATGAGCCGGTCGCCGAGGCTCGTCACCAGGGCGGGCACGTCCTGGCCGCCGGTGAGGGCCCAGAAGAGGTCGAGCTCGAGCGTGACCCGCTCGTCGAGGAGCGCGACGAAGCGCTCGTACGCGCTCTGACCGTCGAACGACGCGACGAACTCCTGCGCGTGGTTGTGGTAGCCGACGCTCAGACCGAACCCGGCGGCGATCTCGGCCTGCGCGTTGAGGCGCTCGGCGATGTCGGCGACGCCGTCCTCGGTGAGCCAGCGGTCGGGGGCGACGAACGGGTCGATGACCGTCTTCATCCCGATCGTGGCCGCGGCCTCGTAGACGACCTCGGGTGCGGGCGTGGGGATCGAGCCGTCGGGCGTCCAGAGCTCGTCGGTCAGCAGGGGAGCGTGGCCGGTGGGGGAGGTGAGACCGGCGGCATCCAGGGCCGCGCGGATCTCGGTCGGGCGCGAGACGAAGTCGAACGCCTCGACGTGTGCGAACCCGATCTCGGCGAGCTTCGCCAGCGAGCCGGACATGTCGGCGGAGAACTCCTTCGCAAGCGAATAGAGCTGGACGGATGCCTGGACCTGAGTCACAGTCGACCTTCTTTCGTACGTCATCGTGCGGGGTGCCTGTGGTGGCACGACGTCACGCTAACACGTAATACATCCAGGTGGAGGTTTTTTGTTACAGTCGCGGTGTGAGCAACGACGATCGCGCGAAGATGGGGCGCCCCGGCGCCTATGCCAAGGGTGTGGCGCGACGTCAGGAGATCCTCGACCGCGCGATCGAGGTCTTCCAGGAGCGTGGCCTGCAGGGAACCTCGCTGCGGCGCATCGCCGAGGCCATCGGGGTCTCCCACGCCGCGCTGCTGCACTACTTCGAGTCGCGCGAGCAGCTGCTCGTCGCGGTCTACGAGCACGCTGAGACGCAGCGCGGCCGGCGCAATCCGGTTCCGCCCGAGACGGCTGTCGGCGTGATGACGCGCGCGGCGGTCGACAATCTCGAGGTCCCGGGTCTCGTCGAGCTGTATTCGATCCTCGTCGCCGGCGCGCTCGAGGCGGGGAGCGAGCACGGCAAGCGGTTCTTCACGGCCCGGTTCGAGCGCATCCGCGGCGAGCTGACCGAGCGCCTGCGTTCGGAGCAGCGCGCGGGAACCGTTCGTGACGACGTGCCGGCCGAGCAGCTGGCGGCCCTGCTCATCGCGGCATCCGATGGTCTGCAGATCCAGTGGCTCCTCGAGCCCTCGATCGAGCTCGAGCGAACGCTCGCCTCGCTGGCGGTGCTCCTGCGTCCGTCGTGAGTCCGCGCCCGGCGTGAACCATACTGAGTGCATGACCCGAGCGACCCGCGTCCCGAGTCGGCGGTGCGCGTGAACACGACCCTCGACGCGGTGCTCGAGATCCTCAGCTGGGCGGGGTTCGGCGGCGCCGCCGTCTTCGCGGTCGCGCTCGTCGTGCTGTGGGCCGCCGACGGCACCTGGCTTCGGGCAGATGGGCTCGTGGACCACGAGCCCGACGGCACCTGGGTGCGCTGGTACGACGACGAGGGTGAAGCGAACAGCGCGCGGGTCGACGACCACACGGTGACGCTCCTCGCGGGCCGCGACCGGGCAGACATCTGGTATCGACACGGATGGCGGGGGAGGATGCGGTTGACCCGGCGACCGCCCGCGCATCGCCTGCTGGTCGGCCTGTCGTCGGGATTCCTCGCGGTGGGCGTCGTCGCGCTCGTCGCATCCTGGATCGTCCTCTTCGCCCGCGGCTGAGGGGGGCCGCGAGCGGTGGCCGGGGACTGGCGCATCCGAATATAGCTAGATAAGCTACCTACGTGAAGAGCGAACGAAATGTCCCGCGCTGGCTGCGCATCGGCATCCCCGCCCTGCTCGTGCTCGTCTGGCTCGTCGGCGGGTCGGTGGGCGGACCGTACTTCGGTCGCGTCAGCGAGGTGGCGACGAACGATCAGTCCTCGTTCCTTCCCGCCAGCGCCGACGCGACGAAGGTCAGCGAGCGGCTGACCGACTTCACCGGCGGCGATGAGATCCCGGCGGTCGTGGTGGCCGCGGCCTCCGATCCGCTCGACGAGACACAGCTCGCCGCACTCGGCGAGCTCGTGACCGCGATCGGCGACCTCGAGGGGGTCGGCGAGGTGTCGCCGCCCATCCCGTCCGAAGACGGTCTCGCCGTACAGATCTTCGTGCCCATCGACGCATCGGGGGAGGTGCGCGACATCGTCGAAGAGATCCGTGCGCTCGTCCAGCAGGACCTGCCCGCGGGTGTCGAGGCGTGGGTCACCGGCCCGGCCGGCTTCACGGCCGATCTCGCGGAGGGCTTCCTCGGCATCGACGGACTGCTCCTGATCGTCGCGCTCGCGGCCGTGTTCGTCATCCTGGTCGTGGTCTACCGCTCGCCGTTGCTGCCGATCCTGGTCCTGCTCACCTCGGTGTTCGCGCTGTGCGTCGCGCTGCTGACGGTCTGGTGGCTCGCGAAGGCCGACGTCGTCGTGCTCAACGGGCAGGTTCAAGGCATCCTCTTCATCCTGGTGATCGGCGCGGCGACCGACTACGCCCTGCTCTACACGGCTCGTTACCGCGAGGCGATCGGGGCGGGCGCATCCCGCTGGGACGCGACGCTCCGTGCCTGGAAGGGCGCTGTCGAGCCGATCCTCGCCTCGGGCGGCACCGTGATCGCGGGCCTGCTCTGCCTTCTGCTGAGCGACCTCGCGAGCAACAAGGCGCTCGGGCCCATCGCCTCCATCGGCATAGCGTTCTCGATGCTCTCGGCGCTGACCTTCCTGCCGGCACTCCTGGCGCTGTTCGGGCGGGCCGCCTTCTGGCCGTTCATCCCGCGCACCGGCGCGATCGACCTTCCCGACGATCCGCGCGAACCGGTCCGGGGCCTGTGGCCGCGCCAAGCGCGCTTCGTCGCACGCCGCGCCCGGACGGTCTGGATCGCCAGCACGGTCGTGCTCCTCGTCGGCGCTGCTGGCGTCCTGCAGCTCAACGCGAACGGCGTGCCCTCGAGCGACCTCGTGCTGGGCGCCTCGGAGGCGCGCGACGGCCAGGCGGCTCTCGCCGAGCACTTCCCCGCGGGCTCGGGCAGCCCGGCGTCCGTCATCGTTCCGCAGGACCGTCTCGCCGACGCGCTCGCCGTGCTCGACGCGAATCCCGGCATCTCTTCGGTCGCCGCCGTCGCAGCGGATTCGCCCACGGGGCAGGTCTCGGTGGCGCTCGAGGACGGCGAGCCGGTCTTCGCCGCCGCCGGGCCGCCGGGCGCACCGGCACCCGAGCCGACGGTGTCGGAGGGCGACGTGCTGCTGTCGGTGACGCTGGCCGACCCGGCCGACTCGATCGAGGCCGAGCAGACCGTGCGCGATCTGCGGGCCACCTTCGCCGACGAGGTCCCCGAGGTGCTCGTGGGTGGGACGACCGCGACCGACGTCGACACCAACGACACCTCGATCCGCGACCGGACCGTCATCATCCCGGTCATCCTGGTCGTGATCCTGCTCATCCTGATGCTGCTGCTGCGCTCGATCCTCGCTCCGGTGCTGCTGATCCTGAGCACGATCCTGTCGTTCGGCACGGCGCTGGGCGTGAGCGCTCTCGTGTTCAACCACGTGTTCGACTTCCCCGGGGGTGATCCCGCCGTTCCGCTGTACGGCTTCGTGTTCCTCGTGGCGCTCGGTGTCGACTACAACATCTTCCTCATGTCGCGCGTGCGCGAGGAGACGCTCGCGCACGGCACCCGGCGGGGCATCGCCCGGGGCCTCGTGGCAACAGGAGGCGTCATCACCTCGGCGGGGCTCGTGCTCGCCGCGACGTTCGCCGCCCTCGGCGTCATCCCGATCCTGTTCCTCGCGCAGATCGCCTTCATCGTGGCCTTCGGGGTGCTGCTCGACACCTTCGTCGTGCGCTCGCTCCTCGTGCCGGCGCTCGCTCACGACATCGGCCCCGCCATCTGGTGGCCGTCGAAGCAGTGGCGACGCGAGCGGGACGTGCAGCGCGAGGACACGCGGCGTACCCTCGACGCATGACCCGTGCCCTGTTCATCGTCGATGTCCAGAACGACTTCACCGAGGGCGGAGCGCTCGGTGTGACCGGGGGTGACGCGGTCGCTGCTGCGATCACGCGTCACCTCCGCGAGCACGCCGGCGACTACGAGATCATCGTCGCCTCGCGCGACTGGCATCACGGCGATCATGACAACGGCGGCCACTTCGCCGACGGCGAGCCCGACTACGTCGACACGTGGCCGGTGCACTGCGTCGCCGAGACGGCGGGCGCCGAGTACGACCCCGAGCTCGACGTCTCTGCCGTGACCCACCACGTCAAGAAGGGGCAGGGCGTGCCCGCATACTCGCTCTTCGAAGGGACGACCGAGGAGGGGGATGTCGTCGCCGACCTGTTGACCCGTCACGGCGTCGTCGATGTCGACATCGTCGGCATCGCCACCGACTACTGCGTGCGCGCATCGGCGCTCGACGCGATCGCTCACGGCCGTCGCGTGCGGATCCTCACCGACCTCGTGGCCGGCGTCGCCGAGGAGTCCAGCGCGGCCGCGCTCGCCGAGCTGGCGCATGCAGGAGCCGAGCTGGCTGTCGGCGCCGGTCGCTGAAGCCTCAGCCGCCGGGCTTCTCCGGCTTGCCCGAGCGCGGCGACGAGGGTGCGTTGCCGCTGTTCGAACCCGGCCCGTTCCCGTTGCCACTGTTGGAGCCCGGGGCCGAGCCGTTGTTCTCGGCGGGGCCCGCGGGAGGGTCGACCGTCGTCACCGCGACGGGCACGGTCTCGGCCGGGATGGTCTCGGGCGGCGTCGTATCGGCGGCGGGCGGCGTGGTGTCGGCGACGTCGCCCGTGCCCGGCGAGATGACCGTCTCGGTCGCCGTCGTCACCTCGCCCGGCGGTGACTCGACGCCGCCGGTGTCTTCTGTCGGGCTGCCTGCGGGGGTCTCGACCACAGCGGGCACGGGCACGTCCGTCGTCGGAGGCGTGGGCGGCGGAACCAGCATCAGGTGCGCGGCGAGCACCACCCCGATCGCTCCGATCGAGACGGCGCCGACGGTGATCGCCGTCCGCCGACGTCGGCGACGACGCGCGCGGGTCCGGCGCTCGGGCGCCAGCGCCGCAGCGGCAGGGATGCTCCGAGCCACGAACATCGGCTCGGTCCCCGATTCCACACTCGCGTCGCGTGCCCGCAGAGCGGTGGACGCCGCGACCGGCGCGTCGAGGGCCGTCGCATCGACCGCCCTCGAGCCGGTGACGGGCCACGTCGCGGTCGCGACATCGGCCTGAGAGGCTCGGGATGCGGCCCGAGCCTCGCGCCCGCTCACTTCCGCCGCGGCGGCAGGAGCCAGCGTTGCACCGGCGGGCGCACCGGGTGCGCGTCGGCTCAAGATCGACATCACCTCGAGGGCGGTCGGGCGGTCCTCCGGCCGCCGCGACGTCATCGCGCACAGCAGATCGCGCCAGCGGACGTCGAGGAGCATGGGCAAGTCGGGGTCTCGCGAGAGCCGCGCGAGCAGCTGCCCGCGATTTCCGTCCGACCCGGCGAACGCACGCTCGCCCGTCGCCGCTTCGACCAGCACCAGCCCGAGAGCGTAGATGTCGGAGGGCGGTGCCGGATCCGCCCCGTGCAGCAGCTCCGGGGCGATGTAGGCGGCCGTGCCGATCAGCAGGCTCGGAGAGGTGACGCGCTCGCTGTCGAGCAGGTGCGCGATGCCGAAGTCGGCGAGCTTCGCGCGCAGGGGGACCCCGGGCACCGTCGACCGGGCGAGGAGGATATTCGACGGCTTCACGTCGCGATGCACGATCCCGGCGTCGTGGACCACATGGAGCGCATCGGCGAGCTGAGAGCCGAGCGCGGTCAGCTCGCCGTCGTCGAGGACGCCCGCCGCGATGCGCTGCGACAGCGTCATCCCGACGACGTGCTCCATGACGAGGAATCGCGGCTCGTCGTTCAGGTGCGCGTCGAACAGCGTGACCAGGCCGGGGTGGTTGAGGGAGGCGAGCAGCCGTGTCTCGATCGCCGCCCGGTCCGACGCGGCGCTGTCGGTCAGCTCGGGCCGCAGGACTTTGACCGCGACCGGACGGCCGAGGGCTTCGTCGCGAGCCAGGAACACCCTCGCCATTCCGCCTGACCCGATCGGCTCGACCACCCGATACCGGCCCGCGAGGAGGGCGCCCGGCAGCACGGCATCATCGTTCGCGACACCGTCGATCATCCCGCGTCCTCGTCCTCGCCCGTCCCCACCGCGAGTAACGGTAGACCCGCACGATCCGCCGCGGAGAGGACTGGCGCTCGCGCCCCGTCCGCGCTATGTGCGAGAGCGATCAGGCATTGCCGCGCAGAGCCACGACCGGTTCGATACGCGAGGCGCGTCGAGCCGGGATGCCGCCGGCCGCGAGCCCGATGACCGCTCCGAGCACCGTGCCCCCGAGAGCCACCCAGGGATCGAGCACCGGTGACCACTGCTGCACGATCGAGACACCCAGCACGGCGAACACGCCGAGGGCCGACCCGATCAGGCCGCCGAGCAATCCGATGACGATCGACTCGACGACGAACTGGCCGGCGATCTGCCTCCCGGTGGACCCGAGCGCGCGACGGAGGCCGATCTCGCCGGTGCGCTCGAGAACCGACAGGGTCGTGACGTTCGCGATCCCGAGCCCTCCCGCCAGCAGGACGATCACGCCGAGGATGAGGAAGACGACGTTGACATCTCCCTGCACGTCGCGGGCGAGATCGGAGCGCCCCTGAGGTGCGCTGACCTCGAGCGTGTCGACAGCGTCGGGGGCGAGCGCCAGCGGCGCCTGCTCGCGCAGCTGCGGACCGGTCCCGACCACGATGCGCGCGATCGCGTCGCCGGGCGAGGCGAGCTGGAAGTCCTGCCGCGCGGCACCCGTGGGGATCACGACGGCATCGACGACCTCGGCGCGGCGGTCGAGCTCGTCGAAGATTCCGACGACGGCGTAGGCCACCCCGCCGATGAACACCGACGGCTGCGTGTCGACACGGTTGATCGCGAGACGCTCCGCTGCGCGGGCGCCGAGCATCGCCACGCGGTCGCCGCGCATGTCGTGCCCCTCGTCGAACGACCTGCCCGTGACGATGTGCCCGCCCAGGGTGTCGAGGATCTCGCCCGACGCGGCGAAGAGCGCCGGGGGAGCGGCGGCCGCGATGGAGGGATCGTTGATGGGCACCGCGGTGATCGAGTTCTCGCGGAGCGTGACGGGGGCCAGGACCGCGGCGGACTCGACGCCCGCGAGGTTCTCGAGTCGCGCCGGCGCGTCCCACGGCAGCGACGCCGTGGCGACGCGCTGTCCGCCCCGAGCCTGCGCTTCGGCCGGGCCGATGCTCAGGTGCGTCGCAGCAGCCGCGTCGAACTGGCGGGCGATCTGCCCGGCGGCTGTCTGCGCGAAGCCGACGGTCGCCACGAGCGCGCCGATGCCGAGCACTGTTCCCATGACGGTCATCACGAGGCGGCCGGGGCGTGAGCCGATGTCGGTCGTCGCCTCGAGCACGAGGTCGCCGAAGCCGAACCGGTCGGCTCGCGGAACCTGGCGCGCCTCGGCGACCGCGGTCGTCGTGGCCGCGGCATCAGACGGGCGGCGAGACCGCCGCGCCCGGATCTTGTTCCAGAATCCCGACATCAGCTCAGCTCGCTCATCCGGCCGTCTGCGATGCGGATACGTCGCGCCGCACGGTCGGCCACGCCCTGGTCGTGAGTGATCACGACGAACGTCAGCCCGCCCGCGTTCAGCTCTTCGAACAGTGCCATGATGTCTGCCGTCGTGGTCTGGTCGAGGTTGCCGGTCGGCTCGTCGGCGAGGATCACCCGCGGCTGCGTGACGACGGCACGCGCCACCGCCACGCGCTGGCGCTCGCCGCCCGACAGGAGCCCGGGGCGAAAGTCGACGCGGTGCCCGAGACCGACGCGCTCGAGCGCGGCGCGTGCCCGTTCGGTGCGCTCCGCGCGCGGGGTTCCGCTGTAGAGCATCGGCAGCATGACGTTCTCGAGCACGGTCCGCCGCGGCATCAGATGGAAAGCCTGGAACACGAAGCCGAGCCGCCGAGCGCGCACGGCCGCCCGCTCGTCCTCGGTGTAGCCGCCCGTCAGCTCACCCGCGAGGCGGTACTCGCCCACGGTCGGCCGATCGAGCAGCCCCAGGATGTTGAGCATCGTCGACTTGCCCGACCCGCTCGGGCCGACGATCGACACGTACTCGCCGTCGGAGACCGTCAGGTTGATCCCCTTCAGGGCCTGCACCTCGGGAGGTCCGGGAAAGGATCTCGTCACGTCACGCAGCTCGATCACCGGCGGTTTTTCATCCGATCGGATGACGCCGGCGGTCTCGTCCGGCGCCGTCGAGCGGTCCGAGGTGAGGACTGGCGCGTCCGTCATCGCCCGACCACGACGAGATCGTCCTCTGCCAGCTCGCCCTCGGTGGCACGCACCTCGACGGCGCCACCGGCCGACAGCCCGGTCTCGACGACGACCAGCCGGGTGCGGGCATCGGGGTCGCGCGGGTCGCCGTCGACGACCTCGACGCGCGTCTCGCCGCCCGGGCCCGCCGTCAGCGCCGCCGCAGGAACGCTCAGCACGTCGCCCGCCGTCGCTCCGACGGCGATCGTGACTCGCACGTTCGTGCCCTGAAGCTGCGAGATCTGCTCGGGTGTCAGCTCTGCCGGCTCGAGACTCACCTTCCACCGGCTCTCGCCGCCCGTGCCCGGCTCCACCGCGGTGACGGTGGCGGCGTGCTCGGCCCCGTCGGGCAAGGCGAAGCTTGCGGTCGAGCCGACCGCGACCAGCTTGGCGTCCGCCTCCGCCGCTGAGCCGGTCAACGCCACCGTCGCCCCCGACACGGTCATCGCCGCGCCGGAGAGGATGCTGCCGCGCTCGGCCGTCACCGCGTCGACGCGGCGGGGCAGCTCGGTCAGATAGAGCACTTCACCGGCGGGGAGGGCGGGCAGGGCCTGCTGGCGGGCGCGCGCGAGGTCGTCCTGCGCCTGCGAGAGCTGGCTCGCCGCGGCGTCGACCGCAGCGCGCTCGCTGCTCGTGTCGGGCGCGGCGTTCAGCTGCTCGCGTGCGAGCTCAGCGGTCGCGACCTGGTTCTGGGCCGCGACGATCTCGTCCCACGAGGCGCCGTTGTCGCGCGCCCCCTGCAGAACCGCGCGCGCGTTCGCGACCTCGAGGTCGGCGCGCGCGATGGCGTTGCCGTCTCGTCCCGCTGCGCCGAGCGCCGCGCGCGCCGCAGACAGCGCCTGCTCGGCGGATCGAACGCCCTCCTGCGCCGAACGCACCGCGCTCTCGCCGTCGTCCTCCGACTCGGGGCCGGTGTAGCCGACCGCCGCATACAGCGCGGTGACCGCGGTGGCGGCCTGCTCGTCGAAGACGTCGTTGCCCGGGTCGCCGGCGTCGATGCCGACGGCGCGCATGGCCTCCTTGAACTGCACGACGTCGGGGCCCGCCACGCCGAATCGCAGGGTGCGGTACGCCGGGAGCTCGCCGGGAAGCACGATGACGGGACGCCCCGCCACCTCGAGCGCGACCGAGAGCTGAGTCAGCTCGGCTCCGAGTGCCGGAACCTGGCCGGTGACGACCGCCGGCCCCGAGATCGCGGACGTGTCGATCTTCACCTCGACGGGGTCGGCGAACCCCACCTCGCCACGGATGGTGACGTCGTTGCTGAGGGGGCCGAACTCCACCGGCACGGTGACGAGACCGGGGGCCGGAGCGTCGTCGGCCGCCGCCGAGGCGGGCGCCATGACGAACCGGCCGACGAGCAGCCCCCCGACGAGCGCGACGACGGCGACCGCCGCGGAGATCCAGAGCACGCGGTTGCGTGAGACGACCGATCGCCACACCGCGAGCCGGCTGCCGGCAGCCGGTGCGGGGGCACCGGATGCCGCGGCATCCGGGCTGTCGGCGGATTCCGACGGCGAAGCGGGGTCGCCGATGAGCTCGTCGAATGAATCATCGGCCCCGGTCGTGCCGTCCTTCACGTGGTCTGCGCTCACGGGCGAGCCTGCTCAGCCGCCGCCTTCATCGCCTCGAGCTCCGTCTTGTGATCGGCGATGAACTGCTCCTCGGCGTCGAACTGCGCCTTCTGGTACTTGGCGCGGTAGTCGGTCTCCTTGCGGCAGTCGAGGTCGGCGAGAGCCAGGTCGACCTCGCGCTTGTGGATGTCGTCCATCGTCGCCTGATCCGGGCCGGCTTCCGTCATGTTCTCGTACATGCCGTTGAGCTCGTCGAAGATCGAGTTCTGAGCGTCCGCTTGCGCGGCGAACCCCGGGTATCCCGCGGCATCCATGCACGCGGCCCATTCGCGATCGAGGTCGGCGATGGCGGGGAGTGACGCCGCGTTCTCATAGAACTTCGTGACGGCGTCCATCAGGTCGGCGAACTCGTCGGACTGCAGGGGGTCGTCGCCGTTGATCTCGTGGTCGGCCCAGCCGTTGCAGCCTGCCGTCTCCCAGTTGTACTCATAGGACCCGTCCTCGGACATCTCCTCCTCGCTCGGGCTCGGGCCGTACAGCGCCTCGTAGTAGGCGGCCTGCTCCGACTCGGAGAGCGCCGTCACGTAGTCCGCGTTGGGGTCGGGTGTCATCTGCTCGGGGTCGGGCTGCTCGTCCGCATCCGGATACTTGACGGCGCCGTAACCCCACTGGGCCACGAACTCGCGATCCTCGGGCTTCCACTCCGTGCCCGAGCTGAACGTCATGGTGGAGGGGGCGGGGATGTACTCGAAGCCTTCGTCCTGCATGCACTGCGCGACGAGTTCCTCGCGCTGCTTGTTCTGCTTCTCGAACTGCGCCTGCTGTTCTTCCTCGCTCATCTCGCCGCCGTAGAACGCCGAGAAGTACTCGGTGAGCGGCGAATTCTCGGCGCTGTCGGCGGAGCCGTCGGCGGCCGTGCAGCCCGCCAAGACGAAGACCAGACCGACCGCCGCCGGTGCGGCCCATCGAAGTGTTTTGCGGTGCACGTGCAACCCCCTTGTTTCAAGATCACCTCAACACTATGGGCTCGCTGAGAGTCGCGAATCATCCATGAGGATGACGTTCTGCGTGAAGATGGGCGCCATGACGAAGGGACCGCGATGACGCGACGCGACTCGGTGAGCGACGACCTCGACGACTTCGGGGCCTTCTTCTCGGCCTCCGCTCCCGAGCTCTCGATGACCGCGGACGAGGTGTCGAGCAGGCGCCGCCGTCGTCGCCGGAACGGATGGATCGCCGCAGGCATCACGACGGCGATCGTCGTCGGCGCGCCCGGGGGATACGCCGCATGGGCGCTGACGGCTCCGCTGAAGCCGGCCGCGGGGGAGGTCTCGATCCCGCGAGCACCCGAGCCACCGGCCGCCGTCGACATCGGCTTCACGGCCGACGGGTCCGCGGCGCTGTCCGTCGCGGGCGCCGAGTCGTATCTGGGCCCGGAGGCGGCCGGTGTCTGGATGGTCCAGGGCGGTGACGACCCTCGTCCGATCGCCAGCATCACCAAGGTCATCACGGCACTGGTGGTCCTCGACGCCTACCCGATCGCCGACGGCGACCGGGGGCCGACGCTGACCTTCGACCGTGACGACCACGCCCTCTACGACGCGTACTTCGTCCGCGATGCGACGATCGCTCCGATGCCGATCGGCAGTTCGCTCTCACTGCGCGACGCCCTGGCCACGATGCTCATCCCGTCCGCGAGCAACTACGCCGAGGCGATCGCCGTCTGGGCCTTCGGCTCGGTGTCGGGCTTCCGCGCCGCCGCCGACCGCTGGCTGACCGCGAACGGCCTGGAGCGCACGCGCATCGTGGAGCCCTCCGGTCTGGATCCCGGGAACACCAGCACGCCGAGCGATCTCATCGCGCTCGGCCGCATCGCCGCCGCCGACCCGACGGTGGCCGGCATCGCCGCCACGCCGTCCCTGAGCCTTCCGGGACCGGGGTCGATGGCGAACACCAACGGCCTCCTCGGTCAGAGCGGGATCACGGGGCTCAAGACGGGAACGCTCGACGACAGCGGAGCGAACCTGCTCTACACGGCGACCCTCGATGTCGGGCTTCCCGAGCCGTTGAGCGTCGTCGGTGTGGCGCTCGGCGGCTCATCCCAGCGCGGCGTGGCGGCCAGTGTTCTCGGTGTCCTGCAACGTCTCACCGACGGATTCCACGTCACTGCTGTCGCGCAGCACGGGCAGGAGCTCGGGGTCTACACGACGGCGTGGGCCAGCACGGCCCGGGTCGTGCTGGCGAAGGGGGCGTCGCTGCGCACCTGGTCCGACACGCCCATCGCGGTCACCGGCGACGTGCGCGAGCCGCGTGACTGGACCGACGGCGAGGTGCTCGGTGAGATCACGTGGACGGCCGGTCCCGAGTCGGTCACGATCCCGGTCGTGCTCGACGGCGACATCGAACCGCCGTCGGAATGGTGGCGTCTCACTCATCCGGGTGAAATCGGCTGACCGATTTCGGCGCTTTCCGCGACCGGCGGCTGTGTTGCCCTCGCCTGCACGTCCACACGTCGGACGCCGCATCCGCCGCACCGCACGTAACGGACGAGCCCGTCCGACGTGCGATGCGCCGACTCGGTCGCCCAACCGTGCTCATGCGCGCGGGCGAGCAGCGCAGCGGCGGGGGACCCGGGAGATGCGGGGGAGGACGGCGACATGGTTCGATCGTGATGTAATGCCGTTATGCAGCTCAACCCTTACGGTGAGTACGCGGTTCTGCTGGCCGCATCGCTCGCGAACGACTGGCCGAGCGACCGCGAGGGCGTCGTGGCGCGCACGTACGAGTACGGCATGACCGCCGTCTACGCGCCTGCGGGGCCCTCCGATCTCGAGGCGACCCGTGCGGTGATCGATTCCTGGCTCGAGGTCGTGGACGCCGAGACTGCGGCGGAGCGCGCGACGCTGCTGAACCGGCTCATGGCCGCGGCGACGGCGTATCCCCGGCTGACCGATCACGACGGCGAGTGGCACCTGCACTACCGCGACGACGATCAGCGTCTGCCGCAGGTGCTGCGGGCGGTCATCGCCGTCGGCACGGCGCTCCACGTGACGACGCGGGGGATGGGTCGCCTGTCGCGGTGCGCCGCCGGGCGCGTTCCCGGCGATCCCTGCCGAAACGTCGTGGTCGACGTGACCCGTAACGGCCGGCAGCGCTACTGCTCGGTGCGCTGCGCCAATCGCGACGGCGTCCGTCGTCACCGGGCGCGGTCGGCGATAGCGCATCGGGCGGGCTGACCGCAAACACCGGCGCCCGTCGAGGCGGATCGTCACAGTGGAGGGATGCCTCACGCCCCCGCCCCCTTCCGGGACGCTGAACCGCCCGAGGGCTTCGGGCTCGTCGTCGGCAACTGCCAGGCCGAATCGATGCGTATCGTCCTCGACGCCCCCGACCGTCCGACGGTTCGGGTGCCTCCCGTCCACGAGATGGATGCCGCCGACGTCGAGCGCCTGCACGAGTTGCTTCCCCGGGCTTCCTTCCTCGTCGCTCAGCCTGTTCGTGACGACTACCACGGTCTACGCCTCGGTACCCGCCAGCTGGCGGCATCCCTCGCGCCGTCCGCCCGCCTCGTGACCTTCCCGGTCGTCCGCTACGCGGGCCTGCACCCGTTCCAGGCGGTGCTGCACGTGGACGGGATCGAAGAGGTGCCGCCGATCGTGGCCTACCACGACATCCGCACTCTCGCCGCGGCGGCCGGGCTTCCGACGGTTCCGCGGCTGGACCGTCGGGCGGTGCGGCGGATTGAGAGCGACTCTCTCGCCGAGCTGCGTCGCCGGGAGGAGGCGATCGACGTCGCTGCGTCAGATCTGCTGCGGCCCACATCCGCTGAGCTCATGCGCACGATCAACCATCCGGGCAACGGCGTCTGGATGTCCCTGGCCGAGCGCGTGCTGTCGGCGCTCGGCCTGCCCGGTGGCCCGACCGACCCAGGCCGACCTCTGCTGAACGCCGTGCGAGCCCCGCTCGAGGACTGGGTGGTCGACGCCTGGGACCTGCCCGAGACGCCGCGGCATTCGTGGATCGTCGACGGTGTCGAGGTCGATCCGGCACTCGTCGCGGAGGCTCACGCGGACTGGTACCGCGCACACCCCCGCTTCGTCGCCGCCGCGGTCATCCGGCTCCGCGACCTGATCGGCCACTGGTGCGGATGACCCCGTCCGGCCCTCGACCCGCGGGGGCGTGCTAGCGTTGAAACGTCCCTTCGGGGCTCGTGTGTCGTTCGCCTGGCTCACCGTCGAGCAGATCGTCCGACGCGATCACTGGTTCATCCAGCCCTCTTCTTTCTCCGCGCATCATGCTGTGCGCGCTCGTTCTCAGGAAATCGTGCTTTCAACTCTTTCTTCTTCCGCGCCTTCGCTCGTCTGGCGACAGGCGGATGCCGACTTCTTCGTCGCGACTCTCGACGGCCAGTACGCCGGATTCGTGACCACCGGTTCGATGCCGGCGACCTTCGACGCCGAGAGCGGCCACGGCGCCGACCTCGGCACCCACGCCTCGCCCGACGCGGCTGCTGCAGCCGTCGCCGAAGCAGCTCGGCCGGTGGCCCCGCGCCGCGGTGCGCGCTCGCCACGGCGACGCACCCGCGGCGCGGTGTCGCCTCAGCGCGTGCGCTCCTGACGGGTTCGCCAGCACTCTCGCAGTGCCCGCCACAGCTCGGCCCACTGCCGTGGCGTCAGATCGCGCGGCAGGGCGTCGGGGGCGACCTCGGCACGACGGCAGGCTCCGCGAGCGGTCGCGGCGCTCGCGCCGACCGACAGCCGGAGGATGCCCGCAAGGCCGTGCCCCCGCCCCGTGAACATCGTGCGTACGAACGACTCGTAACTGCGTCGTTCGGCTTCGGGAAGCAGCGGCGATGCTCGTCTCGTGACGGCGAGGATGCCACCATCCACCGACGGGCGGGGTTCGAAGCCCCAGTTCGGCACGCGCCCGTGGAGGGCGAAGTCGAACCAGGGAGCGGTCTGCGCCGTCATCATGGTTCGGCCGCCCACCCCCGCTCTTTTCCGTGCAACCTCCCATTGGGTCACGAGCACCGCATGCTGCCAGCCGGGCTCGGCGAGGAGGTGGCGCAGGATCGGTGTCGTCAGGTGGAACGGGATGTTGCCGACGACGACTGGAGCATCCAGGCGTCGTCGTAATGCATCGTCGGTGATGACGGTGACCTCTGGAAGGGCGCGCGACAGTCGGCGCGCGCGATGCTCGTCGATTTCGATGGCTGTCAGTGCGCGGCCGGATGAAGCGAGAACGCGCGTGAGTGCGCCGTCACCGGCGCCGAGCTCCAGGATCGGGCCGTCGGTGGCAGTGACGAGTGAGGAGATGGTGTCGAGGGTAGGGCGATGGGTCAGGAAGTTCTGGCCGAGTTCGTGACGTCCGCCATGGCGGGAACGAGGCATGGGTGTGCTCCGATGTTCGAGGGGAGCACCCCGGATGCGGGGAGGCAAGCGAAAGCGCCCGTCCGAGGTGCGATGACATCTCGAAGGACGGCGCGGTCAGACCAGCGATGCCGTACGCGCCGTCAGGCGCGGCGGTCGCGGAACGTGAAGGTGCGCGCCATCACGGGCGCTGCGATTATGTAACCCACGGATCCAGGCTAGCAGTGGCGGCCGGTCAGCCGTGATGCGGGGGATCTGCCTCGAGGTCACGGGCGACCGTCGCGACGCCGCGGCGCATCTCGAGGTAGATCTGGCGGACGCTGGCGCGCTCGTTCAGCTCGGCGCGGCGGACCCACTCGTCGATGGTGAGCCGGAGGACGAGCGCCATGGTCGAGACGGCCGCGCGAGCGGCGAGCACATCGGCGTCGGCCCCCGCCGCATCGACGGCGGCATCGGTGAGCTGCTCGACCTCTTCGGCCTCATTGCGCAGCGCTACGGCCAGCAGCGACGGCTCCGAGCCGACGAGGCGGCGGATGCGCAGAGCGCGGATGTGCTCGTCGGGATGCGCGTCGAAGCGGTCGAGGAGCTTCAGCCAACTGCGCTCGATGCCCTCGACGACGGACGCTCCCGCACGTACGGCTTCGATCGCGTCGCCGACGACACGCGCCGAGTCGTCGGCGCTTGCGAACACCGCCGCCTCCTTCGTCGCGAAGTAGCGGAAGAACGTGCGCTGCGACGTGCCGGCGCGGCGAGCGATGTCGTCCACCGTCGTGCCGTGCACACCGTGCTGCTCGAAGAGATCGAGGGCGGCGTCGGACAGCTCGCGCTGAGTCTCTTGACGCCGCCGCTCCCGCAGGCCTGCGGGATGCTCGTCGGCGTCCGCGGTGCCCTGATCGCGTTCGCGCTCCATGAGACAAGTGTCGCACAGCGCCAATGTGGCAGAGACTGCCATAAGATCAGTGAGTGACACTCGAGCAGCAGCATCCCGAAACCTCCGCCATCCCGACATCGGCCCCGTCCCGTACGACATCCCCGCGTACCGGACCCGTCATCGCCCTCCTCGTCGCATCGGCGTTCGTGGTCATCCTCAACGAGACGATCATGGGCGTCGCTCTCCCGCGGCTCATGGTCGACCTCGAGATCACCGCGGCGACCGCGCAGTGGCTCACCACCGGCTTCCTCTTGACGATGGCCGTCGTCATCCCGCTGACGGGCTATGTGCTGGCACGATTCCCGATCCGGGGTGTCTTCTTCACGGCGATGTCGCTGTTCGCCGCGGGCACCTTGATCGCCGCGCTCGCGCCCGGATTCGGCATGCTCCTGGCGGGCCGCGTCGTGCAGGCTTCCGGTACGGCCATCATGATGCCGCTGCTGATGACGACCGTGCTGAACGTGGTCGAGCCCGCCCGCCGCGGACGCATGATGGGCGTCATCAGCATCGTGATCGCCGTCGCCCCGGCGATCGGTCCGACCGTCTCGGGCCTGATCCTGTCCGTGCTCGACTGGCGCTGGATGTTCTGGCTCGTGCTGCCGATCGCGCTGCTCGCCCTCGGCCTCGGTGCGATCTGGGTGCAGAACGTCACCGAGACGCGCGAGGCGCGCTTCGACGCCGGATCCGTCGTGCTGTCGGCGCTCGGGTTCGGCGGCCTGATCTTCGGGCTGAGCTCGATCGGGGAGTCCGCGACCGGCCACGCGCCGGTGCCCGTCTGGATCCCGCTCGTCATCGGCGCTCTCTCGCTGGCCGCGTTCGTCGCGCGTCAGCTGAAGCTGCAGCGCACCGATGCAGCCCTGCTCGACCTGCGGACGTTCCAGTCGCGGTCGTTCAGCCTCGCCGTCGTGCTGGTCGTGGTCGTGATGTCGGCACTGTTCGGCTCGCTGATCCTGCTGCCCATCTACCTGCAGCAGGTCCTCGGACTCGACACCCTGACGGTCGGCCTGATGCTGCTTCCCGGCGGCGTGCTCATGGGCCTGATCGCTCCCGTCGTCGGCGCGCTGTTCGACCGGTTCGGTCCGACTCCGCTCGTGATCCCGGGCATGATCGTCGCGGCCTCGGCGCTGTGGGGCATGACGACATTCGGCGTGGGGACCCCGATCGCCTGGATCATCGCCGTGCACATGGGGCTCAACCTCGGCCTGGGCTGCGTCTTCACGCCGCTGCTCACCTCGGCGCTGGGATCGCTGCCGGCGCGTCTGTACTCGCACGGCAGCGCGACGGTGAGCACGCTGCAGCAGGTAGCCGGCGCCGCCGGAACCGCTCTGTTCGTGACGCTGATGTCGGTCGGCGCTGCCTCGGCCGCGGCCGACGGCGTCGATGCGATCGCGGCCACCGCCACGGGTGTCCACACGGCCTTCGTCACCGGCGCATGCATCGCCTCGGCGGCGGTGGTGCTGACGTTCTTCGTCCGCCGGCCGGCCCCTGTCGCGACGCCGGGGCGCTGACGGTCGGCGAGCCGACGCGAAAGGCGGTGACGCACGAAGCGTCACCGCCTTCTCGGTCGGGTCGAGGGATGAGGTCGATCAGCTCCGGGCGGTGACGGAGCGGAGGGCGTCGAGAACCCGCTCCTGCGTCATGCCGCGCTCGCGCAGAGCATCTGCCGCCGGAGCGGAGAGCCCGAACTCGTCGATGCCGACCACGGCGCCCGATGAGCCCACGATCTCGTGCCAGCCGAACGGCGACGCCGCCTCGACCGCGACTCGCGCGTGGAGCGACGGCGGCAGGACTGCGTCGCGGTACGCGGCGTCCTGTGCCAGGAACCACTCACGGCTCGGCATCGACACGACCCGGACCTGGAGGCCGGATACGGCGGCCGCCTCGGCGGCCGACAGTGCGAGGCCGACCTCGCTCCCGGTCGCGATGATGACGGCGTCCGGAGCGGCGACGTCGCGCACGACGTAGCCGCCGCGGCGGACCCCGGCGCGTACGTCATCGATGGGGATGTCGAGCACCGGCACGCCCTGCCGGCCCAGCACGAGCCCGGCGGGAGAGTCCGCCTCGACGATCGCGTGCCATGCCGCCACGGTCTCGTTCGCGTCGGCTGGGCGGACGACGGTGAAACCGGGCATCGCGCGCAGGCTCGCCAGGTGCTCGATCGGCTGATGGGTGGGACCGTCCTGACCCAGCGCGACCGAATCGTGCGACCACAGGTAGGTCACCGGAAGTCCCATGAGCGCCGACAGGCGGATCGCGGGGCGCTGATAGTCGCTGAACACCAGGAACGTGCCGGCGAAGACGCGCCAACCGCCGGCGAGGGAGATGCCGTTCATCGCGGCACCCATCGCGTGCTCGCGGACGCCCCAGTGGATGTTCCGGCCCGCTCGCGTTCCCAGGCCCGTCTCCTCGGGCAGGAACGATCCGCCCGCGTGGATCTCGGTGCGGTTGGGCTCGGCGAGATCGGCCGATCCGCCCCACATCGCGGGCAGCGCCTGCGCGAGTGCCTGGATGGCGGCGCCCGAGGCGTCGCGCGTCGACATCTCCGTGCCGGGGTCGAAGCGGGGGAGCCGCGCGCCGAGGTCGTCGGGTAGACGGCGTGCCCGGAACGCGGCGTGCGCGTCGGCTCGACCGGCATCCGATGCCTGCCACCGTGAGAACGCCTCGTCCCATTCCGCGTGCAGACGCGCACCGCGCGCTCGCGCGACGCGCGAACGGCGCAGGACCGCCTCGCTCAGGTCGAAGGGCGCAGCCTGCGTGCCGAGCGCCTCGCGCAGCAGTCCGATCTCGGCGGCCCCCAGCGGGGCGCCGTGGGATGCCGCGGTGTTGAGGGCTCCGGGCGAGGGGTACGCGATCTGCGACTTCAGGATGACCAGGCGCGGCTTGCCGATGGGGTTCGGTGCGCCCAGGACGCGGTCGAGCTCGTCGACGTCGACGTCGCCGCTTGCGGCCAGCTCGATCCGTTCGACGTGCCACCCCTGGGCGCGGAAGCGGGCGCCCACGTCCTCCGACGACGTCAGACGCGTGTCGCCCTCGATCTGGATGTCGTTGTCGTCGTACACGACGGTGATGTTGTCGAGTCCATGACGGCCCGCGAGGGCCCCGGCTTCGTACGAGATGCCCTCCTGCAGGTCGCCATCGGAGGCGAGGACCCACACGTGCCGGTCGAAGGGCGATGCGCCCCGCGGGGCGTCGGGGTCGAAGGTCGCCCGCTCGTGCAGCATGCCCATGGCCATGCCGACGGCGGTGGCGAGGCCCTGTCCGAGCGGCCCGGTGGTCGTCTCGACCCCGGCGGTGTGTCCGAGTTCGGGGTGGCCGGGAGTGCGCGAGCCGAGCGTGCGGAAGGCGCGGAGGTCGTCGATCGTGACGTCGTACCCGGTGAGGAAGAGCTGCGTGTACAGCAGGATGCTCGCGTGCCCGCACGACAGCACGAAGCGGTCACGACCCTGCCACTCCGGGTCGGCGGGGTCGTGCTCGATGTGCCGTTGGAAGAGCGCGGTCGCGATCGGCGCGAGGGCGATCGCGGTGCCCGGGTGTCCGGAGCGAGCGGCCTCCACGGCATCCGCAGCGAGCAAGCGGGCGGCGACGACGACGTCGTGCTCGGTGGCTTCGGGGGTATCCGGGATGGTGGCCGGTGCGGCGGAAGCCGAGATCAAGTTTTCCATAGTCATCATGATGTCATAATGACTCTGGCGCACAATCTTGCACGAAAGGTCGGTTTGGGGCATGATCGACCTCGGACTAGTCATGACGTCATGATGACGCGAGTCAGCAAGGAGGCGACCGATGGTGACAGCAGCCGGAACCGCGAAGTACCGGACCGTCCACGACGAACTCCTGCGACGCATCCGCGAGATGGCCGTCGGCGACCGCCTGCCGTCCGAGCCCGAGCTGTGCGAGGAGTTCTCGGTGAGCCGCATCACCCTGCGCAAGGCCGTCGACGGGCTCGTGCAGGACGGATGGCTCGCTCGCGAGCACGGCCGCGGCACATTCGTCACCGAGCCGGTTGCGGGCGATCACTACCCGGAGCACTTCGCCGACGTCGTCACCGGGTTCCACCGTCAGCAGACGAGCGCGGGCAACGTCGTCACGACCCGCGTGCTCCGTCAGGAGCTCGTGCCCGCCGGTGCGCAGGTGGCACGCCTCCTCGAACTCGAGGAGGGGGAGGGCGTGGTCGAGCTCGTCCGTCTGCGCTACGTGAACGGCCAGCTCCACCAGCACGTGTTCACGTGGGTTCCGCACGCCCGGTACCCCGGGGTGTACACCGGTGACTTCTCGGACCAGTCGCTGTACGCCTTCCTGCAGGAGCAGTACGGAGTCAGCCTCGTCCGCAACGACATGACGGTGCGCGTCGACGAGGCAGCGCCGGACGTGGCGTTGAACCTCGGCGTGAGCGCCGGCCTGCGGTTGCTCACCATCGATTCCCTCGTGTTCGACGCCGACGGCACGCCGGTCGCCTTCGGCACGGCGCGCCACGCTCCGGAGAACAGCGAGATCTCCCTCACGCTCCACGGCCCTCGGCCCGGCGTCTGACCGGAAGGATCCCCATGCTCATCGAACAGCTCAGCGACGACCGCATCCAGTTCACGACCGAACTCGACGGATGGCGCGCGGCCATCGAGACGGTCAGCCGACCGCTTCTCGATGACGGCTCCATCACGCGGTCGTACATCGACGCGATGATCGAGTCGATCGCCGCCGGCGGCACTTACATCGATCTCGGGTTCGGCATCGCGCTGGCCCACGCCCGCCCCGAGAAGGGTGTCGTGCGCACGGGACTCTCCGCGCTCTGGGTCGACCCCGCCGTTCTGCTCAACGATGAAGAAGCCCACCCCATCACCCTCTTCTTCTGCCTGGCGGCGACCGACACCGAGTCGCATCTCTCGACGATGTCGGAGCTCGCCCGACTGCTCAGCGACGACCGCGCCCGTGCGGTTCTGCTTTCCGCCCGAACCACCGCCGACGTCCGCGCGGCCCTCATGACAGGAGTCACCCAATGACCAAGTTCCTCGCCGTCTGCAGCTCCGGCCTCGGCAGCAGCTTCATGGTGCACATGAACATCGAGAAGGTGCTGAAGGAGCTGGGGGTCTCCGGCATCACCGTCGATCACGCCGATCTCGGCTCGGTCGCTCGGGGCGACGCCGACACCATCTTCGTCGGCCGCGACATCGCGGAAGCGGCGAGCGGCCTCGGCGACGACGTCGTCGCTCTCGACAGCATCATCGACCTCGCGGAGCTCCGGACGAAGGTCGACGAGGCCGTCAAGCGGCACTCCTGACCCGACCGTCCCTCCACCCGACGCTTTCACCGACGAAAGGAGCATCCGCGATGGATGCTGTCATCGATGTCCTGCTCGACATCTTCACCCAGCCGGCGGTCATCGTCGCGCTCATCGCCCTGATCGGTCTCGCCGTGCAGGGGAAGTCGTTCAGCGACGTCCTCAAGGGCACGATCCGCACCCTGGTCGGCTTCCTCGTGCTGGCCGCCGGTGCCGGCGTCGTGGTCGGCTCGCTCGATCCGTTCGGCGCGATGTTCCAGCACGCGTTCAACGTGCAGGGCGTCGTCCCCAACAACGAGGCGATCGTCGCGCAGGTGCTCCTCGACTACGGCTCCGCCGCCGCGCTCATCTTCTTCTTCGGCATGATCGTCAACATCGTGCTGGCGGCGACCACGCGCTTCAAGTACATCTACCTGTCGGGTCACGTCGCGTTCTACATCGCGGCCATGTTCGCCGTCATCCTCGGTGTCGCCGGCTTCGAGCCGTGGGCCGTCGTGCTCTGGGGCTCGATCGCGCAGGGCATCTACATGGTGGTCTCGCCCGCTCTCGTCCAGCCCTTCATGCGCCGCGTGACCGGCGGCGACGACGTCGCCCTCGGGCACACCGGCGGCGCCGGCGTCGCCCTCAGCGGTCTCGTCGCCCTCATCACTCGGGGCAAGGGCGGTTCGAGGTCGACCGAGGAGATCTCATTCCCCAGCGGGCTCGGCTTCCTCCGCGACACGACCGTGATCGTCGCGCTCTCGATGGCCGTGATCTACATCGTCGTCGGGCTGTTCGCGGGAGCCGCATACATCGAGGGGGAGCTGTCGAACGGACAGAACTTCATCGTCTTCCTTGCTCTGCAGGCCGCGACGTTCTCGGCCGGCGTCTTCATCATCCTCGCCGGCGTGCGCGTCGTGCTCGCCGAGATCGTGCCAGCCTTCAAGGGCATCTCCGAGAAGCTCGTGAAGAACGCCAAGCCCGCGCTCGACGTGCCGATCGTCTTCCCCTTCGCCCCGAACGCGGTGCTCATCGGGTTCCTCGCGAGCTTCGTCGGCGGCATCGTCGGCATGCTCGGGATGGCAGCGCTCGGCACAGCGATCATCATCCCCGGCGTCGTGGCGCACTTCATGACGGGTGCCGCCTCGGGCGTGATCGGCAACGCCGTCGGCGGTCGCCGGGGCGCCGTCCTCGGAGCCTTCGCCAACGGTGTGGCGATCACCTTCCTGCCGCTGTTCCTGCTGCCGGTCCTCGGCGACATCGGGTTCTCGAACTCGACCTTCTCCGACTCGGACTACGGCGTCTTCGGCCTGATCCTCGGCGGCGTCTCCGGTGCCGGCGGCCAGATCGCCGTCATCGTCGCGCTCGCCGTCGCCCTCGTCGCGCTCTACGGCACGACCTTCGCCCTGCGCGGTCGCGACCGGCGCAAGGTGGCGGAAGCCGAGGCCGACGCGACTCCGGCCCCCGCAGCCACGTCCCGCTGAACCGAACCGATGCCGCCGGGGTCCGCCCCGGCGGCATCCTCCTCCCTGGAGCCTCCTGTGACCGCCATCACCCCGAGTGCCGTGCTGTTCGACTGCGACGGCGTGCTCGTCGACTCGCTCGAGGCCGCCGCCACCGCCTGGGACGCCTGGGCGACGCGGTACGCCCCGGGGTTCGACTTCCGCACGCAGATCGAGCACGGGGTGCGCGCCGCCGACACCGTCGCGACGCTCGTGGCGGCAGGGCTGCGCGACGAAGCCGTCGCCGCTCTCGATGAGGCGGAGGTCGTATCCGCCGCGCTGACGGAGCCGATCCCCGGCTCGGTCGCCCTGACCTCGCGCATCCCGTCGGGGATGTGGGCCGTGGTGACCTCGGCCACGCGCGAGCTGGCGCGCCGGCGACTCGCGGCCGCAGGGCATCCCGTCCCGTCCGCGCTCGTTGCGGCGGAGGACGTCGGTCGCGGTAAGCCCGACCCGGGGCCCTACCTCGCCGGCGCCGCGCTGCTCGGCGTCGACATTGCGAGATGCGTCGTGTTCGAGGATGCCGAGGCCGGCGTGCGTTCGGCTCGCGCCGCCGGAGCGGGATGGGTCGTCGGCGTGGGGGACCATCTCGGTACCGCCGTCGTCGACGCCCGGATCGACGACCTCCGCTCCGCCGAGTGGCGAGACGGCAGCTTGCACCTGCGGGGGTGACGGCTTCGTCCGTCGTCGAGCCGACGCGAAAGGCGGTGACGCGCGAAGCGTCACCGCCTTTTCGGTCGGCTCGAGGGCTTACCGCGCGGAGGTCCGCACGAGCATCTTGCCGGTGTTGGCGCCGCGCATCATCGCCAGGAAGGCGTCGACGGTGTTCTCGATGCCGTCGACGATGGTCTCGTCGTAGGCGATCTTGCCCTCGGCGAACCAGGCGGTCATCTTCTCGGTGAACTCCGGCGCCAGGTGGAGGTAGGCGGCCAGCGTGAAGCCGGTCGCGGTGAGACCGCGGGTGATCATGTTGGCCATGTTGTCGGGCCCAGGGGTCTTCTCGGTGGTGTTGTAGCCCGTGATCGCGCCGCAGAGCGCCAGGCGTCCGCCGGTGTTCATGACGTCGAGCGCGGCCTCGAGGTGGTCGCCGCCCACGTTGTCGAAGAACACGTCGACGCCGTCGGGAGCATGCGCGGCGAGCTGCTCGCGGACGGGGGCGTCCTTGTAGTTGAAGGCTGCGTCGTAGCCGTACTTCTCAGTGAGCAGCGCGACCTTCTCGGCGGAGCCCGCCGAGCCGATGACGCGGCCCGCGCCGAGGAGCTTCGCGATCTGGCCGACGGCGGTGCCGACGGCTCCGGCCGCTCCCGAGACGAACACGGTGTCACCCGGCTTCATGTGCGCGATCGCGGTGAGTCCGACGTAGGCGGTCAGGCCCGTCATCCCGAGGATGTGCAGCCGCACCGACAGGGGCAGGCCCGGCACCTCGGGGACGGCGCGGAACGTCGAGGCGTCGGCCTGCACGACATCCGACCACCCGTGCTGATGCAGCACGACGGTGCCCACGGGCAGGTCGTCCGACGCGCTCGCCACGACGCGGCCGATCGCGCCGCCGGCGATCACGTCGCCGAGGGCGTACGGGGGGACGTAGCTGCGGACGTCGTTCATACGTCCGCGCATGTACGGGTCGACGGAGACGAACTCGTTCGCCACGCGGACCTCGCCGGGAGCGGGGTCGCTCAGCTCGACGCGCTCGATCGAGAAGTCCTCGGGCGTCGGCCAGCCCTGGGGGCGGCGTGCGAGACGGACCTGCGTGCTGGTTCCGTGGGTCATGTGTTTCTCCTTCGTGAGGGGTCGGTGACGGATGCCGCGATGCTCGATCGGAGTCGCGGACAGGGGTGGCGCGCTACGGCGGGTCAGAGGGCGATGCCGAGCGCGAGCGCGAGCACGCCGAGGGCGGGGACCACGCCCTGCTTGAGGGCGGCGGCGGACTTGGAGGAGTCGGAGAGGATGAGCACGAGGCTGGCCGCGACCATGGAACCTGCTCCGGCGAAGACGAGGGCCGCGCCGACCGGGAGGTTTCCGGCGACGACGAAGGTGATGCCGATGAAAACCGTGATCGCGAGGAACAGGTTGTAGAAGCCCTGATTGAAGGCGAGCGCCTTCTGGGCCTCGGCCTGCGCTGTCGTTCCGGTGCCGAACGTCTTGCGTGCCCGTTCGCTCGTCCAGGCGATGGACTCGAGGTAGAAGATGAAGACGTGGATGAGCGCTGCGAGGCCCGCGAGCGCAAGACCGGCGATGATCATGAGCTGTTCCCTTCCGGCGGTGGACACCGCAGTTTCTGTATCGCTTGGTTCAATATATACTGAACTGAACGATACACAAAAGGGGGCGCGGCGCATGGGCCGAACGCAGAGCTACGACCGCGACGACGTCGTCCGCGCGGCGCGGAGCGTCTTCTGGGAGCAGGGCTACGAGGGCGCGCCGCTGCCCGAGCTCGAGCGCGTCACGGGTCTGAACCGATCGAGCATCTACCACGCGTTCGGCTCGAAGCGGGGCCTCTTCGATGCCGCCGTCGAGAGCTATCTCGACGAGATCATCCGACCGCGGCTGGCGCCGCTGATCGGCGAGGACGTGACTCCGGCGGCGCTGGAGGAGTACCTCGATGGACTGCGTGGCGCGCTTCGACAGCCGAGCTCGCTGCCGGCGTCGAGTGGGTGCCTGCTCGTGAACACGGCGGCGGCCCCCATCGGGCGGGACGAAGCCGTCGCGCAGGTGATCGCCGGGTACCGCGCCGCGCTGCGCGCGGCCTTCGGCCGGGGCGTCGCCGCGCGCCGTCCCGATCTCGACAGCACCGAGGTCGCCGTCCTCGCCGATGCGTGCACCGGGCTGGTCGTCTCGGCCTTCGCCCTCGCCCGCGTGGATGCCGCCGGCGCGGCGGACGCTGTCGGCACGGCGATCGCGCTCGTCACGGGGTTGCCGCAGCCCTGACGCCGCAAGGCGGGTCCGCAGGGCGTCGGCCGGTGATCCGCTTTACGCCCCTCCCTTGACTTTTGGCAAGCGTTCGCGCCGAGTTTCGGCCGAGACCTACCGTGAGCCCGTGGAGCACAGCGATCAGTACACCTTCGACAACCCGGTGACCCGATACGACCGGGTCGAGCCGCCCGTCCAGCACCAGCCCGAGCCCGGCGTCCAGGCCGACATGCAGCCGGTTCCCGACCTCGGTGAAGCGACCTATCGCGGCTCCGGGCGGCTGTTCGGTCGCAGAGCCCTCATCACCGGCGGCGACTCCGGCATCGGCGGCGCGACGGCGATCGCCTTCGCCCGCGAGGGCGCCGACGTCGTGATCGTCCACCTGCCGGCCGAGCAGCGCGACGCCGACCGCATCCTCGGCCTCATCGCCGACGCCGGTGTGCGCGGGCACGCCATCGCCGCCGATATCTCGACCGCCGAGGCATGTCGCGCGCTTGTCGCAGAGGCCGCCGACTTCCTCGGCGGCATCGACATCCTGGTGAACAACGCGGGCAAGCAGGTCGCCGTCGATCGACTCGAGGACCTGTCGGACGAGCAGTTCGCGGCCACTTTCCATACCAACGTCTTCGCGAACTTCTGGATCACGAAGGCCGCTCTGCCGCACCTTCCGGCGGGTGCCTCGATCATCAACACCGCCTCGCTCGAGGCGTACAAGCCCGCCCCCGACCGCGTCGACTACGCCGCGACGAAGGCCGCGATCAACAACCTCTCGAAGGGCCTCGCACAGCAGCTCGCACCGCGCGGCATCCGGGTCAACGTCGTCGCCCCCGGTCCGACGTGGTCGGCGCTGCAGGTGAGCGACGGCGTCTCGGACGAGCAGATGCGGGCCTTCGACGACGAGAGCACCTACCAGCGAGCCGGGCAGCCGGCCGAGATCGCGCCCGCCTTCGTCTTCCTCGCCTCAGCCGAGTCGAGCTACGTCTCGGGCGAGACGCTTAACGTCAACGGGGGCATGGTCACCCCGTGAGCGACAACCCATTCGCGGTCGTCTCGCTCCGCGGAGACGTACCGCAGCTCGATGACGCGTCAGAGGACGCCATCGGCCCGTTCCGCCAGGTCGCGGTCGACGCGGCTCTCGGCGCTGATGGTCTGATCGAGGCCATCGCCGACGCCGAGATCACCACGCCGTGGATCCTCGTGGCCGGCCCTGACGATCAGGGGCTCGCGGAAGACCTCATCGACCGCATCCTCGACGGAGCGCTCGGTGTCTTCGGTCTCGCCGGAGCGGTGCTCGACGCCGCCGAGATTCCCGAGGGCATCCGTGCGCACGAGGTGCCTGCAGCGCTCGCGACAGACGACCTCGCAGCAGCGGTCCGACGCCTGGCGGCCGACATCGCCGCCTGGGGCCCGCGCGTTCCCGAGTCGTGGGCGCGCATCATCGCCTCGTCGCGGACGGATGTCGCCATGCGCGCCACCCTCTCTCGCCGAGCGCTCGTCGACGACCCGGCGTACCATCCGCGAGCGCTCACCCCCGAGCAGCTCGCCCTCCTGCGCGACGTCGCGCGCCGAATCGTGCCCCAGGGCGACGGACCCGCGATCGATCTCGCTGCTCGTCTCGATCGCATGGTCGAGGCGGGGGAGAGCGACGGCTGGCGCCCCACCGGAATGTCGACCGATGTCGAGGCCTACCGCGCGGGGCTCGACGCGCTCGCCGCGATCTGGATGCGCGGGCACGCCGCCCAGGATGCCGTCATCCGTCGAGTGATCGACGGCGAAGCCCCGTCAGGCTCTGTTCTCACGCCCGATCAGCTGAGCCTGTGGTTCGAGGATGCCCGCAACGATCTCGCGCGGGTCTGGCTGTCGCACCCGGCGTCGCTCGCACGTGTCGGCTACACCGGCTTCGCGACCGGGGGCACCGGGCCGGAGCCCGCCGGCTACCTCGTGCTGGCCGCGGGCGAGCGCGAGGAATGGGAACCGGAAGAACTCGGCCGCCTCGGCGCCGCGGAAGGACGCACCGCATGAACCTCTCCGGGATGCGCCGGTACGACCTCGACGAGGTCGTGGATGTCGTCGTCGTCGGCACGGGGGCCGGCGGCGGGCCGTTGCTCAGCAGGCTCGCGGAACGCGGACTGCGCGTGGTCGCGCTCGAGGCGGGGCCGAACCTCGAGATGGACGAGTTCACCCCGGACGAGCGCGAGGCGACCCGCATCAACTGGATGTCCGACCGGTTCAGCGGCGGCGCCACCCCCACGGCCTTCGGACCGAACAACAGCGGCTGGGGCGTCGGCGGTGGGACGCTGCACTGGGGTGCGTTCACGCCCCGACCCGACCGCCGCGATCTTTCGTTGCGCAGCGAGACGGGACAGGGGCGCGACTGGCCGATCGACTACGACGAGCTCATCCGGTACATCGTCGAGGTCGAGCGAGTCATCGGCGTCAGCGGGCCGACCCCCTACCCGTGGGATCCGCAGCGCGAGTACCTCGACGGTCCGACTCGCCGCAACGCCCCGGCCGATCTCGTGCTGCGAGGGTGCGAGCACCTGGGCATCACGGCGACCGATGCGCCTGCAGCCATCATCACCAGCGACCGCGAGCAGCCGCACTACGGTCAGCGCAAGGCCAGCATCGACGTCGGCGGCATCCACCAGGGCGACCGCTTCGGCTACAAGGCGACGACGGCGATCACGTATCTGCCCGTCGCCGTGGCGCACGGCGCCGAGATCCGTCCCGACTCGATGGTGCACCGTGTCGAGCAGGATGCCGCGGGACGGGTCACCGGCGTCGTCTACCTGCACGACGGAACCGAGTATCGACAGCGCTGCGCGGCCCTCGTGCTCGCGGGCGGCGGTATCGAGACCCCGCGGCTGCTGCTGAACACCGGGCTCGCGAACTCGAGCGGCCAGGTGGGACGGAACTTCCTCGCCCACGGCGCCGTACAGGTGTGGGGGCGGTTCGACGAGAGCATCCGCGGCTACCGCGGCTACCCGTCCGCGGCGATCACGGAGGACTTCGTGCGTCCCGACGGCGCCGACTTCGCGGGCGGCTACCTCATCCAGAGCCTGGGTGTCATGCCCCTGACCTATGCGACCTCGCTCGTGCGCGGCGGTTCGCTCTGGGGACAGGACCTCATGGACGCCCTCGACGCCTGGCAGTTCTCGGCGGGCATCGGGATCAACGGCGAGTGTCTTCCGTCGGACGACAATCGGCTGATCCTCTCGGATGAGACCGACGAATGGGGCATCCCGCGCGCGGAGATCAGCTTCTCGCCCGGGCCGAACGAGAAGGGGATCGACGATCACGCCGTCGGTGTCATGACGCGGATCCTCGAGGCCGCCGGCGCACGCGAGACGCGAACGCTCGCGCGGACAGCCCACACGATGGGCACGTGCCGTATGAGCACCG
Source organism: Microbacterium sp. Yaish 1 (assembly GCF_002245215.1). Lineage (GTDB taxonomy): Bacteria > Actinomycetota > Actinomycetes > Actinomycetales > Microbacteriaceae > Microbacterium. The sequence continues at coordinate 199,958 of NZ_NPMR01000001.1, read as the reverse complement.
ATCCCGCTGACGGCGTCGTCGACCCGGACGGCCGGTCGCACGACATCCCCAACATGTGGATCTGCGACAACTCGACGTTCCCGAGCGCGCTGTCGGCGAATCCGGGCCTGACGCAGATGGCGCTGTCGCTGCGCACGGCGGACCGCCTGCTCGCGACGGCTTGATCGGCGGGACGATGAAAACGAAGGGGCGGATGCTGCGGGCTGCGGCATCCGCCCCTTCGTTCTTCTTCTGCTCGTTCAGGCGCTGGTGAGCTGCTTCTCGCGCTTGCGAGCCACGACACGGCCCCGCACCGAGAAGACCAGCACGAGCGCGAGGAGCGCGTAGAGCACGATCGTGATCGGACTCTGGACGAGCACGGAGAAGTCGCCGTTCGAGCTCATCGCCGCGTCGCGCAGGCTCGTCTCGGCCAGCGGTCCCAGCACCATGCCGATGATCAGCGGTGCGAGCGGGAAGTCGAGGGCGCGCATGAGGAACCCGAGCAGCCCGATCCCGAGCAGCATCAGCAGGTCGAACGTCGAGCCCGAGGTCGCGTAGATGCCCAGGCCGCAGAACACCGTGATGCCCGCGTAGAGGTAAGGGCGCGGGATCAGCAGCAGCTTCGCCCACAGCATCGCGAACGGAAGGTTGAGGATGAGCAGCACGACCATCGCGATGAAGAAGCTCGCCAGCAGCGACCACACCAGGTCGGGTGCCCGGTCGAACAGCAGCGGACCGGGCTGCAGACCGTACTGGCGGAAGGCCGCCAGCATGATCGCCGCGGTCGCCGAGATCGGCAGCCCGAGCGCGAGGAGCGCACCCATCGCCATGCCGGTCGTGGAGTTGCCGGCGGCCTCCGGAGCGGCGAGACCACGGATGGCGCCCTTGCCGAACTGCGGCTTCTTGCGCCGCGCGTCGAGCCGCTTCTCGAGGCCGTAGGCGAGGAACGTCGGGATCTCCGAGCCGCCGGCGGGCACGACGCCGAACGGCAGACCGATCGCGGTGCCGCGTGCCCAGGCGGGCGCGGCCTCCTTCAGCTCGCGGCGTGAGAGCCAGGGCCGCCCCGTCGGCTTGATGAGCGCCTTGTTCGAGGTATGCCGCTCGAGGCAGGCGACGTAGATGACCTCGCCGAGGGCGAGGATCGCGACCGTCACCGTGACGAGGGAGATCCCGTCGAACAGGTTGGGCGAGTCCATCGTGAAGCGCGGCGCGCCCGAGACGCCGTCGATGCCGATGACGGCGATGCCGAGACCGATGAACAGGGCGGTGAGGCCCTTCACGACATTGTCGGTGACGACCGACGACGTCGCCGCGAACGCGAAGACCGCGAGCGCGAAGAACTCAGCGGGGCCGAATCTGCTCGAGAGATCCGCGAGCGCCGGGGCGACGAACACCACGACGACCGACGCCACGAAGCCGCCGATGAACGCGCCGATGGCCGCGGTCGCGAGTGCCTGGGCCGCGCGTCCGTTCAGCGCCATCTTGTGGCCCTCGAACGTCGACGCGATCGCCGAGGCCTGGCCGGGCGTGTTCATGAGGATGCCCATGGTCGAGTCGCCGAACAACCCGCCGAAGTACACGCCCGCGAACATGATGAAGGCGGCCGTCGGATCGAGCGAGAACGTGATCGGCAGCAGCAGGGCGACCGCCATCGAGGATCCCAGGCCGGGGAGCACGCCGACGGCCGTGCCGAGCAGACAACCCACCAGGACCCAGAGCAGGTTGGCGGGGGTCAGGGCACCGGCGAACCCTTCGCCGAGAAGCTGAAGCACATCCATGTCAGAACCCTCCGAGGATGCCGGAGGGGAGCGGCATCCCGAGCACCATGTCGAAACCGATGTAGGCGATCGAGCTCACCGTGAGCCCGACGACGAGTCCGCCGAGGTGCCTCGTCGACCCGAAGGCGCGCGCGACGCACCAGAAGAGGAGCCCTGCCGCGATGATCCAGCCCAGGATCTCGAGCAGGAACGCGAAGCCGAGGAACGACAGCACGACCCAGAGCAGCGAGCGCACGTCGACCCGGACCGGTCGGGCGGCAGCGGAGTCGCCCGACTCGGCATCCGGTTCGTCGCCCCCGATGACATCGGCGGCGACCGCTGCGATGTCGGGCCGCGCCGCGCTCGTCTCGCGCATCTCCTTCAGCGCCGAGACGACGAGCGCCGCCGCGAAGATGTACAGGCCTCCGGCGATGATCGCGGGGAAGAACTGCGGCCCGGGGAACACGGCGTTCGCCGGCACCTTCATCGTGAAGATTCCCACCACCAGATAGGTGGCGAATGCGGCGATGATCACCGGCATCGTCAGCCCCTTGAGCAGGGCGGCGAGGCCGGGACCCGAGACGAGCCTCAGGCGATCGCCGACGACGGCCGAGGTCGCGGTCGGGTTCGGGGGGAACGTCATAGTCCCATCTCCTCGTACAGGTTCGTGATCCGCTCTTCCTCGTCGTCGAGGAAAGCGGTCAGCTCGTCTCCGGTGATGATGCGCTCGGTCCAGCGGTAGCGCTCGATCGCGTCCTGCCACTCGGGAGTCGCGACGGAGTCGAGCACGAGCTCGGTCAGGGCGGTCACGTCAGCGTCGTCGAGCCCCGAGGGCGCCGCGAGCATGCGCCAGTTCGACAGGGAGATGTCGTAGCCCTGCTCGGCGGCGGTCGGAATGTCGATGCCGTCGATCGGTTCCTTCGCGACGAGTGCGAGGGCCCGCAGCCGACCCGCCTCGATCTGGTCGATGTTGTCGGGGTAGCCGCCGGCGGCCGCCTTCGCGGTGCCGTTGAGGAGCGCTTGAATGGCCTCGCCGCCGCCGTCGGACGAGATGTAAGTCGTGTCGACGGGGTTGATCCCGGCTGCGAGTGCCAGGTCGGTGACCACGAGCTGGTCGAACGACCCGCCGCCCGTCCACGGGATCGACTTCGGGTTCTCGCGCCAGGCGTTCACGAGATCGTCGAGGGTCTCGTAGGGCGAGTCGGCCGGTACGACGATGACGTCGTACTCCTCCACGACCACCGCGAGCGGGGTCACATCGCTCAGCTTGGCGGCTGAGTCGAACTGGATCGTCGCAGCGAGAAGCCCGGTGCCGCCGACGAGCATGTTTCCCGGCTGACCGTCGAGCACCGAGACGTTGCCGAGGGCGATCGTCCCGCCCGCGCCCGGCATGTTCACCACCTGCACGTTGTTCACCAGACCGTTCGCCTTCTGGGCCTGCTGCAGCTCACGAGCCACACCGTCCCACCCGCCGCCGGCCGCTGCCGGGGCGATGATCGTCATCGAGGCACTGATCTCCTGGCCGGTGGCCGCCGAGGTGACCGAGCCGACCGCGGCGGTCGCAATGGCCGCCGCCGCGACGGCGCCTCCGATGATGCGAGCCGCGAGCGTGCGGCCGCGGTGCGCCGGGCGCGCGCCGGCATCTGTCGCGCTATGCGTCATGATCACTCCATTCGCGCGGACATCGTCGTCTCCGCGAGATCGAATTAGGATGGCACTTCGCTGAGCCGCCCCCGAGCGTGGCGGGATTTGTTCTCATAGATGCGCACGGGCATGGCCCGACAGCGTCCGATCGCACGAGGAAGTGGACAGGATGCCGTTCACGGTGAGGGCCTCTGCCGCGCGCATCGTGCTGCTCGTGCTCCCGTCGGTGGTGACGCTCGCGGCCCTGTCCGCCACGGTGGCCATCGCCCTCGCGGCGCCGGAGCGCACGATCCGGGAAGCGACGACGGAACGCGTGCTCGAGGTGGCCTCGAGCCTCGCGGATCTTCCCGAGGTGCGTGAGGCCGTGGCGGGGGCGATGAGCGCGGGGTCGCCGAGCGCGCTCGCCGATGCGGCCGACCTCGCACCGGCGACAGCGATCCTGCAGCCGATCGCCGAGCTCGTGGGTGAGGCGGCGGGCGTCTATTACGTCGTCATCACCGACGACGAGGGCGTCCGGATCACCCATCCTCTCGCGTCCGAACGAGGCGTGCAGGTCGAGACCACCAACGCCTCCGTGCTCGCGGGCGAGACGTTCGTCGGCACGGAGGTCGGAGCGTCGGGGCCGTCGCTGCGCGCGAAGGTGCCGGTGCGCGGCGCCGACGGAACACCCATCGGGATGGTGGCTGTGGGGGTGCTCGAGTCGCAGATCGCCGGCGAGCTCGACGAGGCCTTCGGCGCCCTGCTGCCCTGGGCGGTCGGTGCGCTCGTGATCGCTACTCTGGCGAGCTCGATCCTGACCGCCGCGGTCGAGCGCCGGTTCCGTCGGCTGGACGTCATCGCGGCGGAACACGCCCAGATGCGTCGTACGGCGACGGCGCTGCGAGAGCAGTCGCACGAGTTCAGCACGCGGCTGCACGTCATCCACGGCCTGCTGTCGCGCGGCGACGCCGACGAGGCTCGCGGATACATCGAAGAGATCGCGAGCGTGCGCCGTCCCGTGGACACAGGCGACGACGAGGCACGCGACGATCAGCCGGTGCTCGCCGCGATGATTCCGACCGTGCGCGCCGAACTGCAGGAGATCGGGGCTCGGGTGCGCTTCGACCTCGGCCTTGCCCACGACATCGACGAGGGAATCGTGTCGGTCGTGTCGAACCTCTGCCGCAACGCGGCGGAGGCGGGCGCCGCGAACGTGGTCTGCTCGCTGCGGAACCAGGGCTCCCGCATCGTGGGCTCCGTCGACGACGACGGTCCCGGAGTCGAGCCGCGCGTTGCGCGGCGCATCTTCGCGGCCGGCTACTCCTCGAAGACCGACACGACGGGCCTCGGGCGCGGCCTGGGACTGGATGTCGTGCGCCGGATCGTCGCGGGCCGATCGGGCTCGGTCGAGGTCGGACGCTCGCCGCTCGGGGGAGCGCGATTCGCCTTCGAGCTGGAGGCTGCGCGATGACCGGACCGATCCGGGTGCTCGTCGTCGATGACGACCGCGGTGCGCGTGCCCTCCACGCGGGATTCGTCTCCGACACCCGGGGGTTCGTCGTCGTCGCCACCGCGGGCACCGGTGAAGCGGCTCTCGAGCACAGCCGGTCCGGGGTCGACCTGATCCTGCTCGACATGCGGCTGCCCGGCATCAGCGGGATCGAGGTGCTCCATCGGTTGCGCACGCTCGGCGACGACGGACCCGACGTGCTGGTCATCAGCTCGTCGCAGGATCAGACCACCGTGCGTCAGGCTCTCGCGGCGCGTGTCGTCGGCTACCTCGTCAAGCCCTTCACGCAGGCCGCGCTGGGCGAGCGGCTCGAACGCTATGCCGCCGATCGCGAGCGGATCGTCATCGGCGACCGCGATGCGCTTCTGGCCCAGGGTGAGATCGACCGGCTGCTGTCGACCGGCACGATCCGGACCGCGCCGGCCGCGGCATCCGGAACGCGCCGGGCCGCGGGACGGATGACGGGCGGCGGCGACCACGCCGGCCTGCCGAAGGGCCTCGCCGCACCGACGCTCGCGCAGGTCGTCGCCGCCCTCGACCCGGTCGTCGCCCTCACCGGAGCCGAGGTCGCCACGGCCTGCGGCATCTCGCGCGCGACCGCGAACCGCTACCTGACGCACCTGGTCGACACCGGCGTCATCCACCTCTCCCATCGCTATGGGAAGCGCGGCCGTCCGCAGGTGCTGTACCGGCTCGCCCCGTCGCCCGAGCGCTGAGCGTCGCTGCCGGTCCCGGGCCGGGCCTGCTCGCGTTCGACACCGCCGACCCGGACACCGCCTGGATCGTCCGCGAGAACAGGAGCAAAAAGCGCCTGGCGCGTCTGCGCTGACGGTCAGGGGCCGGTGGTTCAGGCGTCCCGAAGGACGCGGTGAGGAATCCAGCCTTCGCGGCCGTCCTCGGCGCGGCACCATGACCAGCCGCTCTCGGCGTCATCCACGACCACCTCGACGACGTTCCCCTTCGTCTGGGAGAGCTCGGTGGTGTCGTACCCCGTCGACACCGTGCCGACTGATCCCTCGATGCGGATGTGCCGTCCGGGCGCCCAGCCCGAGCCGTTCGCCGTGGTCACGAAGACGAAGGCCGGCCACTCGGTGTCCCAGGCGCCGACCGAGACGACATCGCCGGGATCGATCCGGAGCGGAGGCCGCTCCGGTGCTTCATGGTCGGAGATGAGAACACGTCGCATCGTTCCATGATGGCGGCGGCGTCGGACACCGTGACGGCGGGCGTAGCCTGAACGGATGAGCACGCCCGAGGTCTTGCGATACACCGCGTTCAGCACGCGACCCGAAGGTGGGAATCCCGCCGGGGTGGTCCTGGATGCCGGCGCACTCGATGCCAGCGCCATGCAGCGCATCGCGGCCGAGGTCGACTATGCCGAGACGGCTTTCGTCACCGGCACGACCGCCGACGGCGCGCGCTCGATCCGCTACTTCTCGCCCATCGCCGAGGTTCCCTTCTGCGGGCACGCCACGGTGGCTACGGCGGTCGCGCTCGCCGAGCGAAACCAGGTCTCCTCCGAGGGTGCGGTTCGGTTCGACACCCCCGTCGGCGTCGTGCCGATAGCGGTCTCGCGCGACGACGACGGCATCCGCGCGTCGTTCACCAGCGTCGAACCGTCGGTCCGCGACCTCGACGACGCCGATCTCGACGCGATTCTCGGTCTGCTCGGCCTGACGCGGGCAGATCTCGACCCCGTGCTTCCACCGCGGCTCGCGAACACGGGCAACACGCATCCGGTCGTCGTGCTTGCGGAGCAGAAGACCTTCGACGACTTCTCGTTCGATCCCGACGCGGTTCGGGCGCTGCTCGACGACCGCGGGTGGCCCGCCACCATCACCGTCGCGTTCCGCGCGGCATCCGATCGCTTCCAGGCGCGCAACCTGTTCCCCGTCGGTCGCATCACGGAGGACCCGGCGACGGGGTCGGCGGCCGCATCGTTCGGCGCGTATCTGCGCGCGCTCGGCGCGGTCGAGATTCCCGCGGTCGTGGTCATCGAGCAGGGTCGACATGTGGGACGACCGGGGGAGCTGACCGTCGACATTCCGGTCAGCGGTGGGATCACCGTCTCGGGGCACGCCGTCGCGATCGCCTGATCAGCTGAGCGTCGCCGCTGCGGTCACGGGCGGTCGGTGCGGATCTGCGCGTTGCGCGCGCCGAGCCACCAGACGAGCGGACCGGCGATGGGGAAGACGAAGATCCCGACGATCCACAGCAGCTTGCCGCCACCGGTGTAACGAGGCGAGGCGAGGATCGAGATCAGGCTCGAGATGAACAGGATCGCCGCGAGGGCCGCGACCACGGCGAGCACCACGACGACGGATGTCGCGACTCCCGGCATCCAGTCGCGAGGCAGCCAGTCGTCGGAGACGACGAGGAAACGTGCGGTTTCGATCATGCTTCCAGCCTCGCGGGGCGCGAGCTCGCTGTCGTGAGTCCGTCGATGGATCTCGCGTACCCCGCCAGGATGACGTTCAATCCGCGATGAGAGTGATCAGAGAGATCGCCACGAACGCGATGAGCGGCAACATCAGGACGCCGAGTGCGATGGCGTTGAGCACGAGGTGGTCGCGGAGCAGGGCGAGGTACTCGCGCAGCAGTGCGCTCGGCCGGTAGTAGCGGGCGGTGCGGGCGCCGATCGCGTGGCCCGGCATGCCGAGGGTCCGCAGAAGAGTGGCGGCACGGAACGCGTGATAATCGCTCGTCACCGCGAGCACCGGCCCGGCGATGCCGCGTTCGGCGAGGATCTGGCGGGTCAGCGTGAGGTTCTCCTCGGTCGTCCGTGACGCGTCCTCGACGAGCAGGCGTTCCGCGGGCGCCCCGAGCTCTGCGGCGTACTCCGCCATTGCGGCCGCCTCGCTTCGCGGCTCGTCTGCGCCCTGGCCGCCCGAGACGACGAGCATCGCGCCGGGGGAGCGCTGCAGGGTCTCGACACCGAGCGCCACGCGTTGGGCGAGCAGCGGCGGCACGCTCCCGTCTCGGCGCAGACCCGACCCGAGGGTGATGATCGCGGCCGGCGCTGCGCTTCGGCGCGCGATGCGCGCGTACACCGCCGACCAGCAGAGGTAGGCGACGAACCCCATCCCGACGTAGCCGATCGGACCGGCGAGCAGGAGCAGGATGACGGCGAGCTCGAACCACCCGGCCGCGACGGCGACGATACCGAGCGCGAGGATGGCGAGAACGCCGATTCCGGCGAGGAGCGAGAGGCGGTTCGCCAGCGACCGCCCTTCGCGCTGCAGCATCACCACGCCGTTGGCGAGCAGCGCGACGCCGAGTCCGATCGCGGCGAGCAGAGGGACGATGAAGATCAGCAGGAGCCCGACGACGTCGTTCCCGGGAACGGCGAGCGTGGCGAGCACCACGGTCACGCCGAGGATGAAGGCCACCACCGCCGCGACGAGCGAGGTCGCCGCGAGCGTCAGCAGGACGCCGGGCAGCAGGCGGCGCGAGTCGCGAGCGGCGAGGACGATGCCGAGCGCCGCGAAGAGGAGTGTGAAGAAGCCGGGCACGCACCCAGCCTAGAGAGGGGGGATGAGACTACGTGCTCGACGCCGGTTCAATGCTGACGGTCTCGGGCTGCCGGAGAGACCGAGCCATCCGCCGCAGCGCTCGGAACGTCGTCAGCCTGTCGGTGTCATCGAGCCCTGACAGCATCCGCATCTCCACTCCGCGCACTGCGGCGGTGGCGGCGACCAGGCGCTCGCGCCCGCGTTCGGTGAGCTCGGTCGGCAGCGCCTTGCCGGATGCGGGGGTGCTTGCACGCGTCACCTCGCCGTCGCGTTCGAGCGTCTGCAGCAGGACGTTCATGCTTTGGCGTGTGACGAACGTGCCGCGGGCGAGCTCGGAGTTCGAGAGCCCGGGGCGCTGGGCGAGGAGTTCGAGACACGAGTAGTGGGTGATGTTCATCCCGAGAGGGCGCAGAACGTCTTCCATCGCCGATCGCAGGGCGCTCGAGACCTCTTTCACGAGGTAGCCCATCGACGTTTCCAGGTCGATGCCATCGTCGTCTTGACTCATGTCAGTATTCTGACATACGGTTCAGTGTCAGAAAACTGACACGAAAGGACGACCTTCATGCCCGTCACCGGACCCGACTTCATCTCCCTCCAGGTGCGCGACCTCGCGGCCGCTCAAGCCTTCTACGAGACCTTCCTGGGGCTCGAGCGCTCGCCGCAAGGGCCGCCGCATGCCGTCGTGTTCTCGACGTCGCCGATCGCGTTCGCTCTGCGTGACCCCATGCCCGGCATGGATCTCGATGCGCTCGAGCAGCCCGGACGGGGCGTCGCGCTGTGGTTGCATGCGACCGGTGTGCAGGCTATCCACGACGAACTCGCCGCCGCCGGGCACCGGATCGTCTCTGAGCCTGTCGACGGGCCGTTCGGTCGCACCTTCACCTTTGCCGATCCCGACGGCTACCACGTCACGCTGCACGACCGGGCTTGAGCGGCTGTTAGGTTCGCTGGGTGCAGAGTCTGTTCCAGCGAATCGCAGCGAGTTCGGCCGCGACACCGTTCGGGGTGATCGTCATGCAGGCGATCGTCTGGGTCGGGATGTCGGCGATCTGGATTCCCTGGGCGCTGAACGGCGGCGACGTCATTCGTATCGTCCTCGCCGTGATCTCGCCGTTGCTCGCGCTCTACTGGGTGGTGGCGCTGGTTTTCGGCATCCGTCGACGCCGGGCTCTGCAAACGTCTCGCGACGACTGATCCATTCGTCGCTGGCCGTCGACGCCTCCGTGTGATTGCATCGAACAGATGGAACTCGCGTGGATGTGGTTGTTGCTCGTCGCCGCCGGAGCGGCGATGCAGGTGGTCTCGGTTCTCTGGTTCGAGAGGCTTCGCCCGGGCATTCCCTACCCGATGTGGACTTTCCCGACGCGCGAACCCGGTCGAGTGCGGGCCGTGCGCATCGCCGGGGTCGCCTTCATCATCTTCGGGTCGACCATGTTCACGTCGGCGCTGTCGGGGCTGTGGTTTCTGGCGCCTGTCGCTGTCGCGCTGGCATTCGCGCCGATGCTCGCCGCGATCTATCTCGTGAACGGCGCTTTCACGTCGAGCAGCCGGCAGCGGGCTCAGTCGGCGTCATCCGCGTCATCCGACTGATCGCGGCGACGCGCGTCGGCCGCGACACCCAGAACGATTCCGAGGGAGAGGCCGATCGCGCCGCCGAGCGCGATGTTGTCGAACGCGAGCATGCCGATCGCACTGCCGAGCGGAAGCCCGAGCGCGATTCCGATTGCGACCCCGTTCGCGCCACTGCTCGCGCGATCGCTATTGCTTGCTGGGCCGTTGTTCATGAGGCGCTCCGTCGATGTTCGGGAACGAGAAATGGCTCAGGCCTGGAGGTGCCTGAGCCATTTCTGCGGTCGGATGGGGTCAGTTCGCGGCGCGGTACGCCTCGATCACGGCTGCCGGAACACGGCCGCGCTCGTTGACGGTGTGACCGTTCGAACGCGCCCATTCACGGACGGCCGTCAGGTCGAGGTCGCTCTTGTTCGCGCGCGAGGAGCGCGAACGCGAAGGCGTGTTCGCGCGGATCGAGCGAGCGACGTCCACGAACGGTGCCAGCGCCTTGTAAAACTTCTCGGCGTTGTCGTCCGAGAGGTCGATCTCGTAAGCGCGTCCCTCGATCGAGAAGGTGATCTGCTTTCCTTCGCCGCTCTCGAGAACGGTTCCGTCGAGATCGTCGATGAGCTGGGTGATTTGTTTGCGGGCCATGGCTGACATATTAGCGGTTTGATCGTGTTGCGCATCACCAGTCGACGACACTATTTCGTGTCGTGGCGATCCCCGTCCTCAGGCCACCTGTGCGCGCGCATTGGGAACGCAATGAGTCATCTGAAGACCGGCCACATCGCGCGGGCCGTTGTGCCCGAGATTGCGCAGTCGCTCGAGCTCGTCCTCGCTGAGTGTTTGGGATTGCAGAGGCGGCAGATCCTTGATCTCGTCCAGCGTGATTCCCAGGCCCTCGCCGACGCGACGGCCCAGATCGTCCTCCACCATGTAGAAGTGCCAGAGCATCCGCTCCTGGACGGGACGAGCGGCCTGCCCGATCAGGTCGACGAAGTTCGCCACGAGGTCGTCGCGCTCCCAGTCCTCCATCAGCAGATAGCGTTGGCCGGCCTGCGTGTAGTCGTTGGTCCGGGGGATGCGCTTGCGCGTCAGCCGCCCCACGATCTCCGGCCCCTGCTCGTCATGTGTCGGATACTGGGCCTCGCGGAGCCCGCCGGTGATGGACGGCTCGTAGTTGACGTGGGGGTTCTCGCCGCCGTTGTCGACGTGGTAGGCCATCTGTCCATCGCGGAGATTCGTGGCCACCGAGGCGTTCTTCGGGGAATTGACGGGCAGCTGCAGGTAATTCGGACCGACGCGGTAGCGCTGGGTGTCGGAGTACGAGAACGTGCGCCCCACGAGCATCTTGTCGTCGGAGAAGTCGAGGCCGTCGACGAGGACGCCGGTGCCGAACGAGATCTGCTCGTTCTCGGCGAAGAAGTTCGACACGTTCCGGTTGAGCACCATCTTGCCGACGGCACGCGGCGGGAACTCGTTCTCGGGCCACACCTTCGTGTCGTCGAGCGGGTCGAAATCGAGCTCCGGGTGGTCGTGGTCGTCCATCATCTGCACCTGCAGTTCCCATTCGGGATACTCGCCGCGCTCGATCGCCTCGTACATGTCGCGGGATGCGTGACCGAGATCACCTGCCTGGACGGCGGCGGCATCCGCTTCCGTCATCGAGCTGACGCCGACCGAGGGGATCCAGTGGTATTTCACGAGCTTCGTCTCGCCCTGCTCGTTGACCCATTTGTAGGTGTTCACCCCGAAACCCTGCTGGGTGCGATAGTTCGCCGGGATGCCGCGGGGGCTGAACAGGTTCACGAGCATGTGCATCGACTCGGGTGTCTGCGACATGAAGTCGAAGATGCGCGCCGGTTCCTGCCGGAAGGTGATCGGGTCAGGCTTGAGCGAGTGGATGACGTCGGGGAACTTGATCGCGTCACGGATGAAGAAGACGCCGAGGTTGTTGCCGACGAGGTCCCAGTTGCCGTCTTCGGTGTAGAACTTCACGGCGAAGCCGCGCGGGTCGCGCGCAGCCTCGGATGAATCGCGTCCGCCGATGACGGTCGAGAAACGGACGGCGAGGTCGGTGCGCTTGCCGGGCTCCTGGAAGAGCTTCGCGCGCGTGAACTGCGCGATGGGCTCGTCGCCCCACATGCCCGTCGCCTCGAAGTATCCGAAGGCGACGAAGCCGCGCGCGTGCACGACCCGCTCGGGGATGCGCTCGCGGTCGAAGTGGCTGATCTTCTCGAGGAAGTGGTAGTTCTCCAGCGTCGCCGGCCCGCGCGCCCCGACCGTCCGCTGGTTCTGGTTGTCGTAGACGGGGTGTCCCTGCCGGTCGGTGAGCTCCCGGCGGTCGTCGCCCTCAGCGGGACCCTGGTTCGATACATCGGTCATCGCGTCCTCCGTATGGTTCGCATCGTCGTGGGGATGCGGCCGAGGCTACGGGGGAGCGGATGCGGTCGGAAGGGGGTTGCGGGGGGTGCCCCGATCGTCGACTCGCCACGAATGGCGGATGCCGGGCCTCCCACATACGCCGAGTTTGGCGAGTCGACGACGATCTCGTCGTGGCAGGCTCGACTGACAATCATGCGCTAGGCCCGTGGGGCTCGGACTCGGCCCATGGGTCTAGCTGTGTCGTGTTCGATCAGGATCGTCCAGGCCCCGGAGCGCTGGCTCAATATGCGTGGGAGGCGAGAATCAGTGGGAGTGTTGCCATATGTTGCCACGGCGCGCCTTCGGGGAAGCGGGCTCGCGGAGCTGCGAGCCCGCACGTTAGGGATCCCTAGACGGGTGGTGATCGGTGAACAAGCGGCCTCATGCGAGCCAGTTCACGAGGTCACCTCCTCCTGCAGCAGTCCCCCGCCGCCCCTCGTATCGCTCGATAGGACTCAGAACCTCTCTGCCTTCACGCCATTCGCGAGGCGACGATTTGCGGCATCAAGCCACCTTCTCAGGAACAGCGGGCGGGGGATCATATGCTGGCCACGTGCTGCTCGTGCTCGACGCCAACGTGATCGTCGCCGACCCGATGCTCCGAAGCGCCATTTGGCCGCAGTTGGCAGACGCGGTGAGAGGCGGCAGGGTCGAAGTTCTGCTGCCGACCCTGGCGCTCGAGGAAGCCATCGCCACGTACCGACGGCTGCGTGAGGCGAAGGCGGTAGAGATCCAAGCAGTCGGGCGAAAAGCTTCCCGCGACGTTCAGGCGCACTTGGAGCGGGCGAGGAAGGCGGCGCTCAGGGAAGGTCGCAAGTATCCGAAACGCATTCGAACAGCACTAGAGGCGGTGGGCGTCTCGATGATCGATGCCCCGCGGGTTACTCATAGCGACGTTGCGCGACGAGCAATCGCCCGGCGCCGTCCATTCGATGAGAACGGATCTGGCTACCGTGACACGCTCCATTGGCTGTCTGTGCTCGAAGTGGTCGATGGCCGCTTTGAGGACGAGGATATCGTGTTCGTGAGCGCCGATCGCCGCGCCTTCGGCGGGGAGGGAAACGCACGCGGCGAGCTCCACCAACACCTTGTCGATGACTTGGCCGAGCGCGGCGCCGAGGATCCCTGGTTCCGTTGGATACAGAGTCTCGCCGAGTTCTCTGTGCCAGGGGTCTTCCATGACCAGATTCAGGAGGGCTTTGACATTGCCGTCAGCGCGGGCGAAATCGGCGGGTACCTTCAGTCGGCGCTCTGGGAATCGAGACTAGACGATCTTCTACCGCGCGATCTAGGTACGCCTGGTGAACCGGCAGCGCTGTTCATCACAGACATCGGAGAGCCATTGGTGGGCGAGGTAGAGGTGAGACAGTACTGGGAGCGGGGCGATCTCCGGGCCGACTTTTTGGCGACCGTTGATGTGGAGCTCGCCCTCCAGCGTGTTCGATCTGGCGGCGGGGATGTCGAAGTACAAGAGGATCGAGTTGTCCTGCCTTTCGTCACGTCCGGCCACGTTGACATCACCGCGTCTCGCGATGGCCTGATGTTCAGCAGTCTTGAGCTCGGACCTTTTGCGTTAGTCGAGACTGAATAGCTACTCCTCGGGCGCCTCGCCCGGCGGCGACGATCCCATCCGGACGCTCACCGCTAAGGGGAGCCTTCCGAGCGGTCACCCGCCCGGGTAACGAGTCGCTTCTCGGCGGCTTCATCCGACGAGCCAAGTCGACGACCGCGTGGTTCAACAGCGCGGTCACGCAGATCCGCGATGAGACGCAGGGGCGTATCGAAGCCGCGACCGTTGCCAGCGTGCGTACGCCGCATCTGTTCCCGCGCGTCACACCTCATGATCTGCGCCACGCGGCAGGGTTGTTGGCGATCAGCGCCGGCGGCAACGTGAAAGCGGAAGTCGGCGGGTTTGATGCTGCTATCAGAGGTGGCCAGGTGGGGAAGGACTTAACCAATTCGATGAGGCTTTCGCCGCCCCTGTTAGAGCTGCAGAAGCTCGCGGCGTCAAGTCAGGCGGTTGCACCGGGGGCTGTCGAAGTAGAGCCTCAGCCGTGGGCGGTGAGGCGTCGGCTCGCCGACGCGCAGATCGAAGAGATGGTGACGAAGTATCAGTCGGGCGCTGGAACACCGGAGCTCTGCGACGAGTTGCGCATCTCGAAACCAAGCATGCTCGAGCTCCTCCATGAACGTGGCGTCGGGATGCGTCGTCAGCCGCTGAAGAAGACGCAACGTGCTGAAGCGGTGCGGCGGTACAAATTCGCAAACGCGCGAGGCGGATATATCATCTTTGGGATAACGGACAATCCGCGGAGAGCAGTCGGACTGAGCGATAGAGCCTGGCAATCCTTCGACAACCTTGACCAGGAGACCTTAGAATTCCTCAACGCTGCTCTCTCTCGTGAGGACGTGCACGACACCGCTGTCCTCGCGAACGCGAACTAGGTTCGTCGTCATGGTCTACTACCTCGATATGGCCGTCTTGAGCTGGCCTCTTAGTCGTTCAACAAGCTATGGGCGGAGGAGAGTCCCACTTGCACGCGGAGTGCGCGCGCTAACCGAAGGACATCATTGCGCCTGCCGAGCAGACAGGGGAGCCAGACTTGCCTCCCGCCATTCCTAACGATCTCTATCATTCTCACGGATCCAACGAATGGTATGTACCCGACTGCGATCGCCCCCAGTCCCATGCTGTGGACCTTCCTCATGTCGATGCTCTCCACCTCACCTCTCCGGAACTGATATCGGCGAAACCAGGAAGTGACGATAAACCCATCCTCAACTATCACGATAGATAGCCACCATGGTCGTATAGCAACGAAAGCGCCAACAAGCAACCACATACAGGACATCCATGCTGGAAACTTGTCTGATTGCGTGAAATAGGTGGTGGCAGCGAGGGTGGAGTGGAAAAGTCCGACTATCAGTCCGCCTACGCGCACACCGCGCGTCGCATGCGCGATGGCCCTGGGGACCGTCACCGTATCGACCACCTGAGCATTCCTCCTCCGCCCCTCATAGCCTTGGTTGGACTGGGTTTCGCGATGATAGCCCCCACGATAGAGCCCGCAGCGATCGAGGCGGCGGCGAAGGGCGCGTTCGCAACCCACTGATTCGTCTGGCGTATGTTCTGCCGATGCGGCCTTAGTTGGGACCTGGTCAGCTGTTGAACGGGCTGTGCCGCTCGGACGACGGCCAGCCCTCTACTTCCTCTGTCGAGGGCGCGTGCCAGCGCGCCGACGCCGACAGCGCCGGCGGCGGCGAGGGCGAGGGACGTCGCAGCCCTCACTGGATCACCCGCGACGACGTGTACCACTGCCTCGGCCACACCGCATACGGCGCTGACGAGCCCGGGGATGAAGCCGCATACAGCGAAAGCTGCGTCTGCGACGTTCGAGTTCGCGATTCCCTTTGCAATGCTCTGAACGCCCTTCCACGCCTCGTCCCACCATGCCCGGCCAGATAGGTCACTCTTTCCGACGGGGTCGGTGGGCCAGACGTAGTCGTTGTCTACGCCGCCCTCGACGGGATCGACCTGCAGGAAGCGCCCGAGCGCAGGAACATATAGGCGCGCGCCCATCTCGATGAGCATGGTCGTGCCGGCGGTTTCGACGAGCTTCTGCCCGCCCTGGTGCCAGCCTGAAGTTCCTGTCACGACGCCGGAGTCGTCTGCGGCGGCTGTGCCGATCGCATATGTGCCTGCGGCAAGGGGTTGACCGTAAGGGTCGTAGAGGCTGAGCCCGGTGGAGTTGGTACCGTCGCCCGTGGTGAGGGTGTGGCCCTGCAGTGACGGGTACAACCAGGTGGACGGTCCGGTGGACGGGATGTCTACCGTCACACCACCCGGTAGGGAGAGGGAGAGGGTTGCCGTTCCGGCGGCGGGGACGGTTGCCCATGCGGCATCGCTCGTTCCGTTGTAGAGATACTTGACCACCGCCTCCGCACCGCCTCCTGACGGCGTGGTGGTGCGAGATGCCACGCGCCCGAGGGGGTCTCGGACGATGCTGACGTTGGTCCCGTCGTCGTAGATCGTGCCCACGTGCTGGTTGTTCGCGTCGTATCGGAGCTGCATGTCCGCCAGGCGCACGGTGTTGCCTCGGGCGTCGTAGACGATGTCCGATGGCGCCAGGCCGTCGACAACACTCGTCGATCCGGTGATGGCGCCGGTGACGCTGGTCGAGGTGAGGCGGTCAGCCCAGTCGTAGCAGTACTGGGTTGTCGTGGTTACGGGTGTGGAGGTTCCGGGAGCCGTGTAAACGTCCGTATACCTTGTGCGGTTACCAGACGCGCCGGCTGCCGTGTTCACCCCGCAGCCCCCCGACGACGCGAACTCGTAGGTCAGCTGGTGGCCGGGGATCCGGGCTGAGACGAGTCGGCCTGCCGCGTCGTAGCCGTATGTGGAGGTATTCGTCGTGGAGCCTTGCTCGAACTTCTGCTGCACGCGGATGCGGCGGACCTCACCGGCCGCGACGGTGAAGCTACCGCTGTTGGTTTCGGTCCCAGCCGGCGAACCCCACCTGTCGATGACGAGGACGTCGTTGAGCCAGACGCGGGCCCCGTCGTCGCTCATGAGACGCAGGGTGTAGGACCCTGCTTGCGGGAACGTTACGCAACTACATTCGAGGTAGGCGACGCGGATGGGCATTCGGAGCGGTCGTCTTCCGATTGACGGCCGTGCTTCTCTCGGGTCTGGCCACCATCATGCTGGGCCTAGCGGACCTGTCGGGGCTCGCGGCTTGGGGATTCGCGCTATCGGCTGTAGTGACCCTAGTGACGGCGCTCGAACCATTCTTCAACTTTCGCGCGCGCTGGGTTTCCGCGGATCAGGCCCTGGCCCGATGGCATCGCGACGAGGAGGAACTTACCACCTACGTTGCGACGAGGCCGGAGGAAAGACTCAAGGTGGAGGACGTCATAAGGTTCGACGACGCACGCCGGGAAGCGTGGGCGCAATTCAGTCGGGACTGGCTTGCAGAGAGGCGGGGAGCGAGCAAAGAAGTCGGTCGCTGAGGCCCGCCTGGCGCTCCGCGTTGAAGGGTAAAGCAGCATCTTTCGACGCTCGTGTCGTTCGTCTGGAAGCTAGAAGATGGGATGATCGAACGCCGCCGCATCGCACCGTGAGGTCGCCGGCTTAGTCGAGTCCCGGGCGCTCGACGAGACATTCACGCGCACCGAAGTCGGTGCTACCCCGTAGATCCAGATCTTCTGGTCACAGCTTGGGCGCGGTGAGTGCGGTGGGCCCCGTGGGGCTCGAACCCACGACCCGCGGATTAAAAGTCCGATGCTCTACCGACTGAGCTAGAGGCCCTGAGCCTCCCAGCTTAGTAGCCGCGGGGGAGGCCCAGAACCGACCGACATCCGAATCCGCCGACATCCGTCCGGGCACGACAAAGCCGCCGGTGTGCTCGCACCGGCGGCTTCGCCTCGGCCACGGAGATACCGAGGCCGTGCCGCGGGAACCCCTCACCGCGGCTGTTCGGGTCACATCGGGGGCATCAGCACCGTGTCGATGAGGTAGACCGTGGCGTTGGCCGTCGTGACGCCACCGCAGATGACCGCGGCGCTGTCGTTGACCATGATGTTGTCGCCCGAGCCGGTGACGGTCAGGTCGGCACCGTTGACGGTGGTGTGGGTGCCGTCGATCTCGTCGGGCGCGATCTGGCCGGGCACGACGTGGTACGTGAGGATCGACGTCAGGGTCGCCGAGTCGGTCTTCAGCGACTCGATGGTGGCGGGGTCGATCTTGGCGAAAGCGTCGTCGACGGGAGCGAAGACAGTGAACTCGTCACCGTTCAGTGTGTCGACGAGGTTGACGTCAGGGTTGAGCTGTCCGCTGACGGCGGCGACGAGGGTGGTGAGCAGCGGGTTGTTCGAGGCTGCGGTGGCCACCGGGTCCTGAGCCATGCCGGCGACCGAGCCGGAGCCGTCCGGAACGGCAGCGGCGTAGTCGGCGCAGCCGGGGCCGACGAGGTTGGCGGCCGGGTCCATCGAAGCGTCGGGCGAAGCCGTCTCCATCGGAGCGGCGGTCGACGAGGGGGCCTCGGTCTCCTCGGTCATGGTGTCACCCGATCCCGACGAGCAGGCCGAGAGAGCGAGCGCTCCGGCGAAGCCGAGGGCCAGGGCAGCAGTGAACTTCTTCTTGGTGCTGAGCATGATTGCCTCCGTGTGTTCTCCGCCGTGGGTCGGTCCCCGGCGTCGAGGGTTCTTCGGAGGCCCCCACAGATCGGATCGGAAAAAGTTCGAGAAAGTTCGACACCGAGTTTTCAGGCATCCGAAGCACCCCTCCTATACGAACAAGCGCGACACGGATGCCGGCGCGGGTGCACACCGCGGCAGGCGGCAGGTAGAGAACCGATAACAGGTCGGCGCTGCATCCGGGAACAGGTCGGAGGATGCGGCATGCTGGTAGCGATGGTCATAGATGGAATGGACGTGCCCGACGACGGGCCGTCGACGGATCACGTCGCGGAGCTGATCCAGCGTTGCGCCGACGGTGACCACAGTGCTTTCGCCCGTCTGTACGACACCCTGTCGGGGCGCGTCTTCGGACTCATCCTCCGCGTGCTCGTCGATCGCGCGCAGAGCGAGGAAGTGCTCCAGGAGGTCTTCCTCGAAGTGTGGCAATCCGCTTCGACGTTCGCTCCGAAGAAGGGTCAAGGAAGATCGTGGGTTCTCACGATCGCCCACCGTCGCGCGGTGGACCGGGTTCGGTCGTCGCAGGCGAGCAGCGATCGCGACGTGCGTGCGGGCTACCGCGAGATGGCGTCACAGCCCGAAGGTGTCGCCGAGCAGGTTGAGTTGCGCATCGAAGGACGGCGCGTCGCTCGGGCTCTCAGCTCTCTACCCGAGGCGCAACGAGAGGCCATCACCCTCGCCTATTACGGGGGATACAGTCAGAGCGAAATCGCAGCGCTGGTAGGAGCGCCGCTCGGAACGATCAAGACACGGATGCGTGATGGATTGACCAAGCTCCGTAGCGCAATGGGGGTGACATCGTGAACGAACAGACATTCGCCGAGCTCTCGGCAGGGTACGCGCTCGGAGCGCTGTCGCCTGAAGACGAGCTGGCCTACCGCGAAGCTCTCGACGCGCACCCCGAGTGGATGCCGCTGGTCGAGGCCGACGCCGCAGCTGCGGCCCTGCTCTCGGAGGGCGTGGCCGATGTGGCTCCTCCGCCGGCGCTGCGGGCCAGTCTGCTGGCACAGATCGGTGCGCCGGCCGCGGAGCCGGTCGCGGAGCAGCCATCGCCCGGCGGGGACGATGTCGCCGACCCCGCGGACGAGCTCCACGACGACGACCCGCGGGCCGCGGCATCCGGCTACTCCGTCGGCTCTCCGGTGACCGAAGAGGTGCAGCTGGTGCAGCGTCGCAACTGGACGCGCAGCCTGTTCGCCCTGACGGCGTCGATCGCACTCCTCGTCGGCATCGGCTGGGGCGTTGGCGCGCTGACCCAGGACATGCGTGCTCCGTCCGCCGAGAGTGTGCTCGCGCAGATCGAGCGCTCCGGCGACGCGCAGTCGAGCACCGCGCAGTTGGGCGACGGCGGCGAGGCCACGGTCCACTGGTCGCCGAGCGTCGACGGCGTCGTGCTCGTCGCAGAGGGGCTGCCCGAGATCGCCGACGACCAGTCGTACGAGGCGTGGTTCGTCCGGGGCAGCGCCCCGATCCCGGCCGGGGCGTTCGAATCGAGCGATGGCTCGGCCGCCATGCTGCTCGAGGGCGACATGGAGCCCGACGACGTCATCGCTCTCACCATAGAGCAGAGCGGCGGGTCGCCGAGCGGCTTGCCCACCACCGACCCCATCGTCGCGATCCCAACGAGCGCCTGACTGCCCGACCCCGTTATCCGGCAGCGGAACGGCCGGCCCTTCACGGGTCGGCCGTTCTGTCGTTCCCGGCTTGTGCCCTGAGGGCCGCGGGGATGCCGCTCTCGCTTAGCCTGGAATGATGACGGACGGATCCCGGGACTACCACAAGCCCGTTCGGCGACCCGCCGACGAGTTCGACCGGCACTTCGCCGGTGAAGATCCGGCGGAGGTCTCGCGCGTTGCGCATGCGACCGCGGGCGCCCTGCTGTCGCGGGTGCGCGAAGACCCGAGCGACGCCGTCGTCGATCGGCTCGTGGGCTTCACGGCCGAGCACGGGATCGACACCGTCGCCGAATTGTGGTCACGCTCGCCCGCCAAGTCGTTGCCGGGTGCGCTCTGGCGGCTGTATCTGCTGCAGCTGATGATCCACCGCGACCCGCGAACCGCCGCGCTGCTCTACGAACGCGGGCGGGTCGTGCTGCGTTCTGCCGACGAGGTGATCGCCGGGGCTCCCACGCCGGCCGGGCCGGAAGAGCTGGTGGCGCTTATCGACGTGATCATGCGCGGTGTGTTCCGCGGAGACTTCGCCGTCGCGCTCGAACGTGCCGCGTCGTTCTGCCGGGTGCAGTCGGCCGGAGCGACCTCGGTGGCCGACGACCACGATGTCAGCGAGCCCGATCGCTCGTCGGCGCTCACCGCGCGCGCCCTCCGGCTGAGCACGTACGCCGACGACCTGGGCTCGTGCGCCGGGTTGTGGCGCCGCGAGGCCCTTACCTGAGCCGACCGCTGCGAGGTCGGAAACCGGCCGGAAAGACCCGGAAAAGAGAAGTGCCGGGCCGCAGAACGCCTCTCGGCGCGTGGCCGCTCGCAGCGGCTGAAGATGGAGCCCGGGGTTACTGCGGCCCGGCACATACAGTCTAACGGAGCCTCGGACGTGGGCATTCCCGGGGTGGACAAATCCGGGAACCGGCCGGTAGTGGGTGGTGGCTTCGGGTGTGGGCGGGGGCCGCGATCCAAGGGATCGCGGGCGACGTGCCGGGGGAGCGGCATCCGTACCGGGGTGTCGCGCAGGATGTCGTGCATCCCGGTACCGGGCGCGTCGTAGGCTCGGCGCATGGCACTGCGTTTCGCGCTGATGATCGACCCGCTCGCGGCGGATGACACCCGGTCTGACTTGGCGTCGACCTTCACTCCGGTCGATCCCGCGGCCCCGGCGCTGACAGTGGGAGAGCTCAGCACCCAGCGCGGCGACGGCATCTTCGAGTCCATCGGCGTGGTCGACGGCCACCCGCAGGAGGTCGAGGCGCACCTCGAGCGCCTGGCGCACTCCGCCAAGCTCTGCGACCTGCCGGTGCCGCACATCGGCCAGTGGCGGGCGGCCGTGGCCGTCGCGGCATCCGAATGCGGTTCGGGCGAGGGAGTCGTCAAGCTGATCCTCAGCCGCGGCATCGAGCACGGACCGACCCCGACGGCGTGGGCGACGGCCGCGGCGGCGGCGGACTTCACCGAGCCGCGCACGAGCGGCATCCGCGTCGTGACTCTCGACCGCGGCTACGCCATCGACGCGCCCGCGCGGGCTCCGTGGCTGCTCCTGGGCGCGAAGACCCTGTCGTACGCGGTGAACATGGCGGCCCTGCGCGAGGCGCACCGGCGCGGCGCGGATGACGCGATCTTCCTCAGCTCCGACGGGTTCGTGCTCGAGGCGCCGACGGCATCGCTCATCCTGCGGCGCGGCGACACATTCGTCACCCCGGCGCCCAACGGCGGGATCCTGCACGGCACGACGCAGCTGAGCCTGTTCGAGCACCTCGCCGAGCGCGGCTTCGAGACGGCGTACGAGACGATTCCGGTCGACGAGCTGCGACGAGCGGATGCCGCGTGGCTGGTGTCGAGCGTCCGGCTCGCGGCTCCCATCGTCGAGCTCGACGGCGCCGCTCTCGGCATGGACGCCGAGTTCACGGCATCCCTCAACGCCTACCTGCTCTCGCCACGCGACTGAGGCCCGCACGCGGCGGCGGAGTCGAGGTGGCGCGATGCAAGGGATCGTGCGCGCCACGCCGGCGGGTCGCGGGTCGCCTCGGGGTGTCGGGGGCGAAGCATTGCATCCCGGCACGGTGGGGAGACCGAGTCACGGTGTGAGGGGGCGTCAGGCGGATGCCGCGAGCTGCAGGCTCGGGTGCGATCGCAGGGCTCCGAGGATGGCGGACTCGACGAGCTCCCAGTCGTGGATGACGAGAGCGTAGTCGAAGCGCAGCGTCACGTAGCCCCACGACGCCGCGTTCGCGTCGCGCGTCAGGTCCTTGTGGCGCTTGGCGCTGCCGTGATGATTGGCCCTGCCGTCGAGCTCGACGATGAGCCGGTCGCCGATCAGCGCGTCGACGACACCGACTCCGAAGACGGAGACCTGGGTCCTCACCCGGAGGCCGTGCTTCCGAAGACGCCACCGCAGGAGCGACTCGAGTCCGCTGTCGGCATCCGTCCGAGCGAGGCGGATCGCCTCCCGGCCGCGGGCGTTGGTGTGTCTTCGGAGCCATCGCAGGTCGTCCCTCGTGAGGCGGCGCTGTCGCAGCGCGGATTCCAGCGTGACGAAGAAGTGCTCGGGACCACGGCATCCGAGGATCTGGCGCAGCACCTGCCGGAGCGGAAGAGGACCGGATGCCGCCGCACGCGCATCGCGGTCCCAATGCTCGATGCACCCGCACGACCCGTCGTGGTGGGCTCGCTGGCCGGTCTTCAGCCATACGTGCGGTTCGTCGTCGTCATCGAGGGTCCAGAGGCCGTGATGGCGCGCGGCCGTGACGCATGCCATCGAGCCGCCGTGCGCTGCAATGGCTCGGGCCGAGGTGCACGCGCCGGGGGAGGCGTACATCCCGATCCGGATGCGGCTGAGCCGGCCGGAGTCGACCGCCGCGGTGATCTCCCGGCGGCTCAGCCCGTCTGCCCGGAGCTCCCGGGTCGTGAAGACCGATCGCGACTCGCACATCCCCCAACCGTGCTCGACCCGGCGCCGGCCGATGGCCCACATCGCTCGTTCTGTGCACTGCTCTGGTGCTCGGTGCCTCGTGCAGGAACCGCTGCGCCCGATGACCGCGCTCCGCGATGCAAGGGATTTGACGCGACACCCCGCCCGAGCGGCATCCTCACCGGGGTGTCGGACTCGATCCCTTGCATCCGCGCACGATCCCTTGCATCCCGGCACTCGCGGGGCCCGACGCACAACGAGCCGGGGCTCGGCTCACCCGAAGCGGCCGGAGACGTAGTCCTCGGTGGCCTGCACAGACGGGGTGGTGAAGATCGAGGTCGTGTCGTCGTACTCGATCAGCTTGCCGGGCTTGCCGGTTCCCGCGATGTTGAAGAACGCGGTCTTGTCGCTCACGCGCGAGGCCTGCTGCATGTTGTGCGTGACGATGACGACGGTGTAGTCGCTCTTGAGCTCCTGAATGAGCTCCTCGATGGCGAACGTCGAGATCGGGTCCAGGGCCGAGCACGGCTCGTCCATCAGCAGCACGTCGGGCGAGACCGCGATCGCGCGAGCGATGCACAGACGCTGCTGCTGCCCGCCCGAGAGGCCCGAGCCGGGCTTGTCGAGGCGGTCCTTGACCTCGTTCCAGAGGTTGGCGCCACGCAGCGACTTCTCGACGAGAGCGTCGGCGTCGGACTTCGAGATGCGACGGTTGTTGAGCTTGACGCCCGCCAGCACGTTCTCGCGGATCGACATCGTGGGGAAGGGGTTCGGCCGCTGGAACACCATGCCGACCTGGCGGCGCACGAGCACGGGGTCGACGCCCGGGCCGTACAGGTCGTCGCCGTCGAGCAGGACGCTGCCCTCGACGCGGGCGCCGGGGATCACCTCGTGCATGCGGTTGAGGGTGCGGAGGAACGTCGACTTGCCGCAGCCCGACGGGCCGATGAAGGCGGTGACGCTGCGGGGTTCGATGTCGAGGGAGACGCCCTCGACGGCGAGGAAGTCGCCGTAGTAGACGTTGAGGTCGTTGACTTCGATGCTCTTGGACACGGAGGTTCTTTCTTTCGGGTCAGCGGCCGGTCTTGGGTGCGAAGAACTTGGCGATCAGGCGCGCCACGAGGTTCAACAGCATCACGATGACGATGAGGGTCAGGGCCGATGCCCACGCGCGGCCGACGAAGGCCTCGGCGGGAATGCCCTGGTTCATGTACTGCGTGTAGGTGAAGACCGGCAGGGTCTGCATACGACCGTTGAAGAGGTCGTAGTTCATGGATGCCGTGAAGCCGGCGGTGATCAGCAGCGGTGCGGTCTCGCCGATGACGCGCGAGATCGACAGCATGACGCCGGTGGTGATGCCCGCGATCGCCGTCGGCAGCACGACCTTCGCGATCGTGAGCCACTTGGGCACGCCGAGCGCGTACGAGGCTTCGCGCAGCTCGTTGGGGACGAGGCGCAGCATCTCTTCGGTCGAGCGGACGACGACCGGGATCATCAGCACCGCGAGCGCGACCGACCCCATGATGCCCAGACGGATGCCGGGGCCGAGGAAGAGCGCGAACAGGGCGTAGGCGAAGAGGCCGGCCACGATCGAGGGGATGCCGGTCATGACGTCGACGAGGAACGTGATGCCCTGCGCCAGGCGCTTCCCCTGGCCGTACTCGATGAGATAGATCGCGGTGAAGATGCCGATCGGGATCGAGATGACTGCCGCCGCGAGCGTGATGAGGACGGTGCCCATGATGGCGTGGAGCGCACCGCCGCCTTCGCCGACGACGTTGCGCATCGACGAGCTGAAGAACTCGCCGCTCCAGCTGGGGGCGCCCAGCGTGATGACGGTGAACGCCACGGAGACGAGCGGCACCATCGCGATGAGGAACGCCACCGTGACGACGCCCGTCACCAGGCGGTCGACCGACTTGCGACGGCCCTCGACGGCGGCCGATACCGCCGTGATGAGCACGAGGTAGGCCACCGCCGACAGGATCAGCCAGGCCGGGATGTTGAGTGCGTCGCCCGAGGCGGCTGCGATCACGCCGAAGAAGATCCCGACGACCACGAGCGAGGCGCCGAGGATGGCCCAGGGGCCCCACGAGGGCAGATGCCCCGTGGTGAGGCTCGTCGATGCGCTGCGCGCCGACGTGCTCGGGGGAGTGAGAGTCGCGGTCATGTCAGTTGGCCCCCGAGAATTCCTTGCGGCGGCTCACGATGTAGCGCGCGACCGCGTTCACCGCGAAGGTGACGACGAAGAGGATGAGGCCCGTGGCGATGAGGACGTTGACGTTCGTCCCGTAGGCCTCGGGGAAGGTGAGTGCGATGTTCGCCGCGATCGTCGAGGGGTTTCCCGAGGTGAAGAGCGCGAAGGTGACGCCGCCCGACACGGAGAGCACCATGGCGACGGCCATGGTCTCGCCCAGCGCCCGACCGAGGCCGAGCATGGCGGCCGAGACGATGCCGCTGCGGGCGAAGGGGAAGACGGCCATGCGGATCATCTCCCAGCGCGTCGACCCGAGGGCCAGGGCGGCCTCCTCGTGGAGGGTCGGCGTCTGCAGGAAGATCTCGCGGCAGATCGCGGTGATGATCGGAGTGACCATGACGGCGAGGACGACGGATGCCGTGAAGATCGTGCGGCCCGTGCTGGAGACGGGGCCGTTGAAGAGCGGGAACCACCCCACGTTGTCGACGAACCAGCTGTACACCGGCTGCACGGCCGGTGCCAGGACGCCGATGCCCCACAGGCCGAAGACCACGGAGGGGACGGCCGCGAGCAGATCGACGACGTAACCGAGGGCCTGAGCGAGCTTGCGCGGTGCGTAGTGCGAGATGAAGAGGGCGACGCCGAGCGACAGCGGCACGGCCATGAGCAGGGCCAGCGCAGCGGCCCAGACGGTGCCGAAGACGAGCGGCCCGACGTACGACCAGAAGTTGTCGGGCAGGATCGAGGCGTCTTCGTTGGTGGCGACGAAAGCGGGGAGCGACTGGATGACCAGGAAGATCGCGACCGCGGCGAGGGTCACGAGGATCATCGAGCCGGCGAAGAGCGCGGTGCCGGAGAACCAGCGGTCGCCCGCTCGGGTCTTGGCTTTCGGGGCTCCGGTGCGGGTGACCTCGGGTGTGGTGGTCATGGCTTCGATTCTGTGCGACGGACGGGAACCGCGCGAGGTGCCCGGCCCGGCGAAACCGGACCGGGCACCCGGAGCGTCTTACTTGATGGCCTCGATGGCCTCGGTGACCTGCGTGCGCAGGGTCTCCGAGATGGGGGCGGAGCCGGCAGCGGATGCCGCGGCGTCCTGGCCCTCGGCGCTCGCGGCGTAGCTGAAGAAGCCCTTGACCATCTCGGCGGTCGCGGCGTCCTTGTACTCCGCGCAGCCGATGAGGTAGCTCACGAGGACGATCGGGTAGACGCCCGCCTCGGTGCTGGTGCGGTCGAGCTTGATCGCGATGTCGGTGGCGGCGCGACCCTCTTCCTCGGGCGAGGCGTCGACGATCGCGGCCGCGGCCTCGGGCGAGTACTCGACGAACTCCTCGCCGACCTTGATCGCCACGGTGCCGAGGTTGCCGGCGCGCGAGGCGTCGGCGTAGCCGATGGTGCCCTGTCCGCCCTCGACGGCCGAGATGACGCCCGACGTGCCCTGAGCGGCCTCGCCGCCGAGGGCCGGCCACTCCTCGACCGAACCGGCGGTCCACACATCGGGCGCGGTCTTGGCGAGGTAGTCGGTGAAGTTGCCGGTGGTGCCCGACTTGTCGGAGCGGTGGACGGGCGTGATCGCCGTCGCGGGCAGCTCGACGCCCGAGTTGAGGGCGGCGATGGCGGGGTCGTTCCACGTCGTGATCTGACCGGCGAAGATCTTCGCGAGCGTCGTCGCGTCGAGGTTCAGCGAGTCGACGCCGTCGATGTTGAAGACGACGGCGATCGGCGAGATGTAGGTCGGCAGCTCGACGAGGTCGGAGTCGGCCGCGCATGCCTCGAACGGGCCGGCCGTGATCTCGTCGGTCTTGAACGCGCGGTCCGAGCCGGCGAACTGCACGGCACCGGCCTGGAACGACTCGCGTCCCGTGCCCGAACCGGAGGGGTCGTAGTCGATCGTGAGACCGGGGTTCGCGGTCTGCAGGCCCTGGGTCCAGGCCTGGACGGCGACCTCCTGCGACGAGGCGCCGCCACCGACGAGGTTGCCCTCGAGGGAGGGTGCCGAGGAGTCGCTCGAGCCGGCGCCGGGCGCAGCGCTTTCGTTTGCAGCGCAGCCGGCGAGGGCAAGAGAGGCCACGGCGGCCACGGCGCCCAGCTGGGCGAATCGGGAGAGCTTCACTGTGTGAATCCTTCGCATGTTGGTGACGAGAACCCGGTGCAGGTTCGTCCCGAACGGTAGACACCGTCCCTTACGAGAGTGCGCTGTGGGGGTGAACAGAAGGTGAACGGCGCTCCCGAGCCGCGGAAAGACGGGCCTCGCGGCGTGGTTGCGCGAGCGAGATCACACCTTCGGCATGTGTGTTTCGATCGCGACGATCCCCGAGCCCGGGTTCTCACGCGGCAGGTGCACGACCGAGAACGCGCCGGTCTCGAGCGCCGAGGCGCTGCCGAGGTACGAGCCGCGCAGGGTGCCGGTGGCGAGCGCCATCTCGTTCAAGACGTCGGGGAGCACCGGGCCGTGGGTGCAGAGCACGACCGGCTTGCGGGCGCGCACCCGGTCACCGACCACCGATCGGACGTCGGCCAGTCCGTTCTCCCAGGCGTCCTGCGACAGATGCGCGCTCTTGTCGATCCGCTTGCTGATCGCCGCCGCGAGGGGTGTCACGGTGCGCACGCAGCGCCGCGCGTCGGACGAGATGATCCGGCGGACGCCGAACGCGACGAGCGGGCCCACGATCGCGTGCGCCTGCTTCTTCCCGCGCGCGGACAGCGGCCGTGCGGCATCCTCGCCGTCCCAGTCTTCGCGGGCCACGGCCTTGGCATGGCGCAGGGCGATGAGAGGGAACGTGTCGATGGCGCGTTCGTCGACCAGCCGTACGAACTCGTCGAGGATCTCGACGTCGACGGGATAGCTCAGCGCTTTGCGCGCCTTCTTCAGCCCCATCCATTCGAGTGCCGCGATCTCCTTGTTCGGCACGAACGTCGACATCCTGATGGACAGGTCGGTCGCCTCGGCCGCCCAGTAGTGGACGATCTTCTGCTTCTTGCTCGGCAGGTGGTATTTCGACACTCCGATGGGCGGACCGAGCCGGACCGAGATGCCGGTCTCCTCGCGGATCTCGCGCACGGCGGTCTCGGCGAGCATCTCACCCGGGTCCACCTTGCCCTTGGGCAGCGTGAGGTCGCGGTACTTGGTGCGGTGGATGATCAGCACCTTCACC
The DNA here is from genome assembly GCF_002245215.1 of Microbacterium sp. Yaish 1. Taxonomy (GTDB): domain Bacteria; phylum Actinomycetota; class Actinomycetes; order Actinomycetales; family Microbacteriaceae; genus Microbacterium. The sequence goes on along the minus strand of NZ_NPMR01000001.1, from coordinate 171,477 downwards.
TTGCCGTCGACCCACCGCCAGACCACACCACCGGCCGCGTACACCGCGGTGTCGGTCATCGCACCGCCCGCGCCCGGCGGCGCCGCTGCACCTGCGCCATCGTGCGGTCCTGCAGGTCGACCAGCGGCTTGCCCTCATCGTCGAACGCGTGGCGCGTCCACACACCGCCGTCACCGAGATGCCACGAGCTGGTCGAGTCGCTCATCGCCAGGTCGAACAGCGTCGTCAGCTCCTTGACATGGGCAGGCGCCACGACGCGCACGAGCGCCTCGACACGGCGGTCGAGGTTGCGGTGCATCATGTCGGCGCTGCCGATGTAGGCGATCGTGTCACCGTTGTTGTGGAACGTGAAGATGCGCGAGTGCTCGAGGTACCGCCCGAGGATCGAGCGGACCGTGATGTTGTCGGTCACGCCCGCCAGGTCGGTGCGAAGCGAGCAGATGCCGCGCACCCACACGTCAACGCGGACGCCGGCCTGGCTCGCCCGGTAGAGGGCGTCGATGATCTGCTCGTCCACCATCGAGTTGACCTTGATGCGGATGTGGGCGGGCTTGCCGTCGAGCGCGTTGCGGCGTTCGGCGTCGATGTGACGCAGCAGGCCCTTCCGCAGGTGGAGGGGAGCCACGAGCAGCCGCTTGAACTTCTTCTCGATCGCGTAGCCGCTGAGCTCGTTGAACAGTCGTGTCAGGTCGCGGCCGACCTGCTCGTCGCTCGTGAACAGGCCGAAGTCCTCGTAGAGACGGCTCGTCTTGGGGTTGTAGTTACCGGTGCCGATGTGGCTGTAGCTGCGGAGCGCGCCGTCCTCTTCGCGGATGACGTGCAGAAGCTTGCAGTGCGTCTTCAGCCCCACCAGGCCGTAGACGACGTGCACGCCGGCCTTCTCGAGCTTGCGCGCCCAGACGATGTTCGCCGCTTCGTCGAAACGGGCCTTCACCTCGACGAGGGCGAGCACCTGCTTGCCGCGTTCGGCCGCGTCGATGAGCGCCTGCACGATGGGGCTGTCGCCCGACGTGCGGTAGAGCGTCTGCTTGATGGCGAGGACGTGGGGGTCGCGAGCCGCCTGCTCGAGGAACGCGACGACGCTCGTGGTGAACGACTCGTACGGGTGGTGCACGAGCACGTCGCCGGCCCGGATCGCGCCGAAGAAGTCGGTGCGCCCGTTCTGCTCGGCGGGCTGGAAGGCGGTCGCCGTGGTGGGAACGTGGGGCTTGTAGCGCAGCTCGGGACGGTCGATGCGGGCGAGGTCGAAGAGCCCGCGCAGGTCGAGCAGGCCCGGCAGTCGATAGACCTCCTGATCGGTGATGTCGAGCTCGCCCAGCAGCAGGTCGAGCGTGACGTCGTCCATGTCCTCGGTCACCTCGAGCCGGATCGGCGGACCGAAGCGGCGCCGGAGCAGCTCGGCCTCGAGGGCCTGAATGAGGTTCTCGGTCTCGTCCTCCTCGATCACGACATCCTCGTTGCGCGTGAGCCGGAAGGTGTGGTGCTCGAGGATCTCCATGCCGGGGAAGAGGTCTTCGAGGTTGTTGGCGATCAGGTCCTCGAGCGGCAGGTAGCGCTTGACCGAGGTGCCGGTGTTGAGCTCGACGAACCGGGGGAGCATCGGCGGCACCTTGAGGCGCGCGAACTCCTGCCGGCCGGTCTTGGCGTTGCGGATGCGGATCGCCAGGTTGAGCGACAGGCCCGAGATATAGGGGAAGGGGTGCGCCGGGTCGACGGCGAGGGGCATCAGGACGGGGAACACCTGCGCCTGGAAGTAGTCGTACAGACGTCCGCGCTCGGACTCGTCGAGGTCATCCCAGCCGACGATCTCGATGCCCGCCTCCGCCAGAGCGGGCTGGACCATGTCGCCCCAGGCGCTCGAGTGGCGCAGCTGCAGGGCGTGCGCTTCTGCGGAGATGTCGGAGAGCACCTCCTGCGGAGCGCGACCGACGTTGGTGGGCACGGCGAGGCCGGTGACGATGCGACGCTTGAGCCCGGCGACGCGCACCATGAAGAACTCGTCGAGGTTGCTGGCGAAGATCGCGAGGAAGTTCGCCCGCTCGAGCACCGGCAGGGTCGGGTCCTCCGCGAGCTCGAGCACACGCTGATTGAAGGCGAGCCAGCTGATCTCACGGTCGGTGTAGCGGTGGTCGGGCAGCTGCGCGTCGACGTCTTCGACGGCGGGGTCGAAGTCGTCGTCGTCGGCGTCGCCCAGACCGGAGTCCAGAGCCTCGGTGTCGATCATCCCCTCATCATGGCAGTCCTGCGTGTCCTGCCGGTGAACGAGGCGGAGAGTCAGCTCTGCGCGGATTCGCCGCCGGCGGGAACCGGCTCGTCCTCGTACACGTTGAAGCGGTACCCGACGTTGCGCACCGTGCCGATCAGCTGCTCGAGATCGCCGAGCTTGGCCCGCAGTCGTCGCACGTGGACGTCGACCGTCCGGGTGCCGCCGAAGTAGTCGTAGCCCCACACCTCGCTGAGCAGCTGCTCGCGCGTGAACACCCGCGACGGATGCGTCGCGAAGAAGTGGAGCAGCTGGAACTCCTTGTACGTCAGGTCGAGCGGGCGCCCGTGGACCTTCGCCGAGTACGACGACTCGTCGATCGTGATGCCGGACGTCTGGATGCGGCTCGACACCGCCTCCTTGCTCACGCGTCCGATGGCGAGCCGGACGCGGGCGTCGATCTCGGCGGGGCCGGCTGTGGCGAGGATGACGTCGTCGATGCCCCAGTCGGTGGAGACAGCAGTGAGGCCGCCCTCCGTGACGATGAGCACGAGCGGCGCGTCGATGCCCGTGCTGCCGAGGATCTTGCACAGCGACTTCGCGCCGACCAGGTCATGGCGCGCGTCGACGAAGACGACGTCGGCGCTGGGCGCGTTGACGAGCTGGGCGGGTTCGGCGGGGATCTGACGGACCCGATGGCTGAGCAGCTCGAGCGCCGGGAGCGCGAGACCACCGCCGTGCGTGGAACTCAGGACGAGAAGCTGTGCCAACGGGGATTCCTCCGGGAGCGGCCGGGACGTGCACTCATCTTAGGCGTTCGCTGGATGCCGCCTGTGCGCAGCGTCGCGTCGGACGACACGGTGGGCCACAATGGGACGGTGACCACGCCCGATCTCGCACCGCCGCGCACCGTCGCCGGAGTCGTCGCCGTCTGGATCGCTGCTGCTGTCGCGGCCGTCCTGGTGGGCATCCTCGCCCCGGTCGCCGAGCGGGCGGTATGGATGCCGGTCGCCCTCGGCGGCTGCCTCATCCTCGCGTTCGTCGTCCAGCTGGCGTTGGGCCGGGTGCGCGGGTTCATCGAGCGCGTCGCCGTGAGTGTGCTGGGCGCGCTTTTCGTCATGGGGTTCATCGGCATCGGGTTCGGGCTCTCGTCGCTCGTCGGAGCCTGACCGCCGGCGCTCCCGCTCGCCACAGGCGCGAACGGCGCGGGCGGGCATAGAGTAGAGACATGGATCTCCTCGCGCTCGAAATCTTCTACGTGGGCCTGCTCGGACTGGCGTCGCTCGCCATCGTCTTCGTGTCGGGCGTCGTCGTGAAGAACCTCTACCGCGGCCAGCGCTGACATCGTGCTCGAGCTGCCCACCGATCTGCCGGCGGACCTCGTTCCGCTGTCATGGCTGCTCGGCGTCTGGGAAGGCTCGGGCGTCATCGACTACGAGACGGCCGACGGTCATCTCACCGGCGAGTTCGCGCATCAGGTGAGCTTCAGTCATGACGGCGGCGACTACCTCAACTACTCCGCCAACGCCTGGCTGATCGATGACAGCGGCGCGCGCATCCGTCCGCTGGTGGCCGAGACCGGCTATTGGCGCGTCGCGCGAGAGGCCGGAGCCGAGGATGCCGGGCCGGGACTGCTCCCGGCATCCGCTCCCGCGCGCGAGCGCACCGTCGACGACGTCGAGGCGCTCCGCAACGCCGAGGGCGGTTTCGACCTCGAGGTCGCGCTCGTGCACTCGGACGGCGTGAGCGAGCTGTATCTCGGACAGGTTCGCGGTCCCCGCATCGACCTCGCCACCGACGCCGTCGTCCGCACCGCGGGGGCGAAGGAGTACACGGCCGCCACGCGCATGTACGGCCTCGTCGACGGGCACCTGTTGTGGGCCTGGGACATCGCCGCGCTCGGCGGCGAGCTCGCCTCCCACGCCTCGGCACGCCTGGCCAAGGCCGACTGATGTCGGGCGACGGCGCGACCTTCGCCGGCGTCGACGGGGCGGTGCGCGACGACCTCGGCCTCGTGCACATCGGCAACCCGATGCGCGAGCAGCAGCTGCTCGACAGTGGCGCCGCCGTCGCACCGCTCGGTGACCGCGCGGTCGTCACCGTCACCGGCCCGGACCGGCTCAGCTGGCTCGACTCGCTCACCTCGCAGGCGTTGACGCGCCTGCTTCCCGGGGAGAGCACCGAACTGCTGGTGCTCGATCCGCAGGGCCACGTGGAGCATGCGGCATCCGTCGTCGACGACGGCGAGACGACGTGGCTCATCACCGACGCCGGGCGACTCGAGGCGCTCGTGACCTGGCTCACGCGCATGCGGTTCCGGCTGCGGGTCGAGGTCGTCGATCGGTCCGAAGACACCGCAGTCGTCGGCGGGACGGCATCCGCGGTCGCCGACCTCGCATCATCCGCCGTGTGGCGCGATCCGTGGCCCGAGGTCTCGATCGGCGGGTGGGGCTACGCGGCAGGCGAGGGGCATCCCGGTGCCGGACGCGACTGGGCCGAGGCGATCGTCGACCGCGAGGAGCTCCGCCGGCTCGCCGACGACGCCGTCGCGGGACGTCGCCGTGTCGCCGGACGGTGGGCCGCGGATGCCCTGCGCATCGCCGCATGGCGCCCGCGAGCGGCCACCGAGGCGGACGGCATGACGCTGCCGCACGAAGTCGACTGGCTCCGCACCGCCGTCCACCTGTCGAAGGGCTGCTACCGCGGACAGGAGACGGTGGCGAAGGTGCACAACCTCGGGCATCCGCCCCGGCGGCTGGTGGCGCTGCAGCTCGACGGCAGCGACGCGGTGCTTCCCGAACCCGGTGCGATCGTGCGCCGGGACGGCGACGAGGTGGGGCGCGTCACCTCGGTCGCCCGACACTTCGAGCAGGGGCCCATCGCCCTCGCCCTCGTCAAGCGATCGGTGCCGATCGATGCCGACCTCGTCGTCGATGCCGGTGATGACACGGTCGCCGCCGTGCAGGAGGTCGTCGTGCCTCCCGATGCCGGGCGCACCGCCGCGCCCCCGCGGCTGCCCCGCCTGAGCCGCCGCACCTGACGTGACACCCGAGCGTGCCGACGAGCCGCCCGCCGTCACCGCGCCCATCGCGACCGGCTGGCGGGCTCGCGTGCGTCCGCGCCGGGGCTTCGAGCGCGCGCGCGATTCGGCTCCCGCGATCGTTCAGATCGTCGTCGCGGCATCCGCTGCCTACGCGTTCGCGCACCTCGTGCTCGGGCATCCGTCGCCCCTGCTCGCGGCGACCGTGACCATCTCCAGTCTCGGTCTCGTCCGTGACGCGCGTCCGCGCCGCGTGCTCGAGACCGTGATCGGGATGCTGGTGGGCGTGCTCGTCTCGGAGCTCATCGTCCTCGCCGTCGGCTCCGGGACCTGGCAGCTCGCGCTGGCTCTGGCCGCCACGCTGCTCACCGCTCGGGTGCTCTCGGCGCAGCCGAGCTTCGCGATCTCGGCGGCGATCCAGTCGGTGATCGTGATCGCGATCCCCGGAAGCATGCCGTTCCTCCGCCTGGTCGACGGATCGGTGGGCGCGGTCGCCGCGCTGCTTGCGACGGCCCTGCTGCCGCGCCGGCCGCTGCGAGAGGTCTCACGCGCGGGGCGCGCCCTCTTCGCCGCTTTCGACGGCGCTGCCGCGACGGTGATCCAGGCGCTGCGCCGCGGTGACCGGGTGCGAGCAGACCGCGGCCTCGAGAAGGCGCGGGCGTTGCAGCCGCTCGTCGACGACTGGACGACCTCGTTGGACTCCGGGCTCGCCGTCGCCCGCATCTCGCCGTTCCTCCGCCGCCAGCGCGAGGAGCTGCAACGCCAGGACCGGATGCGAGCGTCGCTCGACCTCGCCACGCGCAACCTCCGGGTCATCGCCCGCCGTGTCGTGTACGCCCTCGAAGACCGGCAGCCCCGCCCGATCGCCGCCGACCTCCTCGCCCAGATCGCCCGTGCGGCCGACCTGTTGGGTCAGTCGATCGACGACATCGCGCTGGAACCGGCCGCCCGCGAGTCACTGCTCGCCGTCGCGACCCGCCTCGATCCGACCCGTCTGGCGCCCGGCTCCTCGCTCGGAGACCAGAACGTCATCACCGCGCTGCGTCCCCTCGTGGTCGATCTGCTCACCGCGGCGGGGATGCCGCAGGCCGAAGCCCGGGCGACGATGCCGCGCATCTGAGCGCCGGGCTCCGCATCGACTCGGTGAGAGCCGGGGTCACTCGCCGAGGACGGTGCCGTAACAGGTCTCGATCGTCCAGGCGATGAACGCCTGGTAGTCGATGTTCGTGGCGACATTGTCGAGGGCCTGCGACTGCAGCAACGCGTCGTCGAGCGCGATGTCGACGACCGCCGTGTCGGCCGGATACTGCTCGAGGATGCCGATCAGCTCCGCGGTCGAATCGGCGAAGACCGTCGCCCCGGCCGCGACCTCGGGGCTGACGCCGGTCATCGGCAGCAGCGCGGCGATCGCGTCGGCCTGCCGGTGTGCCGCCGCGAGGTCCTGTCCGACCGTGCCGGTTTTCGCCGCGGCCGCCTCGCGGTTCGCGTCGCACAGTTCGGTGTAGTCCGCCGTGCCGCCCGCGCCGGCGCCGGATGCCGGAGTCGACGGGGTCGCGGCGGCCGGCGACGGTGTGGCCGTGGCCGAAGGCGAATCGGAGGGGGCGGGGGACGCGGCGGCATCCTGACCCGCGCTGCATCCGGTGAGAACCACGCCGACGGCGCATACGACCAGCGCGGTGCGCGCGTGTGCCCCAAGACGTGTCAGCCGCAGGCTCATGCGACGAGTCCCGTGCCGCACTCGGCGCAGAACCGCGAGGTCGGCGGGTTCTCGTACGCGCATCCCGGGCAACGGCGGACCGGGTTCAAGGACGCGCCGCACTCCCCGCAGAACTTGCCGCCGGACGACTGGGCGCCGCACGACGCGCAGCGCGGCCGGGCCTGCTGGTCGACGGCGATCCCCGCGGTCAGATCCGTCGTCTCGAGGCGCTCCTGGAGCTGCCGGCGGCGCGCCTCGGCCTGCAGCTGCGCGAGCTCCTCCGTCGGGATCGGGGAGCAGCGGGCGCACTGTCCGACCCCGTCGTTCCAGCACACGTCGCCGCACACCCAATCGCTGCATCCGCGGCACTGGTGGAACAGAGGGCCGATCTCAGCGGTCGCCGCCCGCAAGGCGTCGTCCTTCGCGGGAGAGTTGGTCCCGCGGTCGAGAAGACGATCGGCGGCCGAGGTGAACTCGGCCAGAGCGCCGCCGAACAGGTTTCCCAGCCCACGCGCGAGCTTCTGGCCCGCGGCCCGGGGATCCCGGCGGAACGCGGAGCGGTAGCCGTTGCCGCATCGCTCGCAGCGGAACTCGAACTGGAAGCCTTCGGTGTTGGACAGGTCCGTGAAGTTGTCGGTGAACGGAACGTGGGTGGTCATCTTTCCTGCTCCTCGGGATGGGCATCGGGATCGTCGGGGTGAACGTGTGGCGGTGGCGGGGTGCCGAGGACGACGGCGACCAGCGGGGCGAAGTCGTAGCCGTCGGCGTAGCGCGGAGCCTCCATGAGCAGCAGATTGTTGATGAGCATGCCGCGGCCCATGAACATCCACATCTCGGTGTGATCGAGGCCCGCCGCGGCGAGCGTGCGGTAGACCTCGTCGAACAGGCGCCGGGCTTCGACTCCGATCGCCGGTTCGCCGACGGAAGCCGAGAAGGCATGGGCGTGCACGAGCACCGCCGCCGTCTCGCGGATGACGAGGTCTCGGTAGGCCTTACCGAGCCGCTCGGGCGTGAGCTGGTCGGAATCGATGCTGCGGAACGCGCGCAGCATGAGCTCGCCCGCGAAGGCGTGCGTGCGGATGAAGAGCTCGAGCTTGGAACCGAAGGTCCGGATGACGTAGGGCTGCGAGACGCCCATCTGTTCGGCGACCTGCGCGGTCGTCGTTCCGAAGTAGCCGTGGGCGGCGAAGGCGCGCATGGATGCCGCGAGCAGCTGCTCATTGCGCGCGGGGAGACGTCGCTGGGCCATGCCGCCTCCCTCTCCTGGTTATCGGACGATAACACTCTGGCAGAGAACCGTGATCTACGGCAGTTCGGGATGTCACGCAACCGCCTCGTGCGGCATCCCTTCCGTTCTCTAGCGTGGTCGTTCCCCTGGAGTGAGGAGCGAGCATGAAGGCAGTGGTCTGGCACGGCATCGGCGACATCCGACTCGACGAGGTCGAGGAGCCTCGCATCGAGGACGGGCACGATGCGATCGTCCGTATCACCCGCAGCGCGATCTGCGGCACGGACCTCCACTTCATTCGCGGCACGATGTCGGGAATGAAGGAGGGCACCATCCTCGGACACGAGGCGGTCGGCGTCGTGACCGAGGTCGGCGAACACGTTCGCGGCTTCCAGCCCGGCGACCGTGTCGTGATCAACTCGACGATGTCGTGCGGTGCGTGCCGATACTGCCGCGACGGGCACACGGCCCAGTGCGACGTCGCCAACCCGAACGGGCCGCACGCCGGCACCTCGTTCTTCGGCGGGCCCGAGACGACGGGACCGGTCGACGGCCTGCAGGCCGAGTACGCCCGCATCCCCTGGGCTCAGAACACGATGACGAAGCTGCCGGACGCGGTCTCGGACGATCAGGCGATCCTGCTCTCGGACATCTTCCCCACAGCGTGGTTCGGCGCGCAGCTCGCGGGGGTCTCCCGCGGCGACATCGTCGTCGTGCTCGGAGCGGGAATCGTCGGGCAGTTCTCGGTCGTCTCGGCCTTCAAGCAGGGCGCGGGACGCGTGATCGTCGTCGACGGCGTCGCGGATCGCCTCGAGCAGGCGCGCACCCTCGGAGCGGAAGTCGTCGACTTCAACGACGTCGACCCGGTGGCCGCTGTCATGGAGCTGACGAACGACATCGGCGCCGACTGCGTCATCGACGCCGTGGGGGTGGACGCCGAGCGTCCGGCTCGCGGTCCGGCAGCTCCGGATGACGACACCGCGGCGGGATTCGATGAGGAGGTCGCTCAGGTCGCGCCCGACATCGCGCCCCAGGGCGATCTCTGGCGACCGGGCGACGCGCCGTCGCAGGCGTCGCGGTGGGCGGTCGAGATGGTCGCGAAGTACGGGCGCATCGGGATCATCGGGGTGTACTCGCCGCTGGCCGAGGTCTATCCGATCGGGCAGGCCATGAACAAGAACCTCACCATCCGGATGGGCAACTGCGACCACCACAGCGTTACGCCTCCGCTGATCGACATGGTCGCCGCCGGGGTCTTCGACCCCACCGCGCTCATCACCGCCCACGAGACCCTCGCCGGGGTCATCGACGCGTACGAAGCCTTCGACCGCCGCGAGCCCGGCTGGATCAAGGTCGCCCTCGACATCGGTGGCTGACACCGCCGCCGAGCGGGTCTTGCGGCCAGCCCGGCCCGCCAACAGGCTGAGTCTGTCCTGCGGCTTCGGGAGCGACGTTGCAGGCATGCCCAGCCTGTTGACGGAACAAGCGAGCCGGCGAGGGTGTTCGGTGGAGGAGGAGGGACGCCACATGACCAGCGACGACACCCCGACGGCCGCCGACCTGCTGCGGCGTGCGCTCGGGTCGCCGAACGGATCCGAGCGGGTCCGCAGCGCGATGGCGGCGGGAACCTACCCGCGTCCCGAGTACGTGCCGGTGCTCGTCGAGCAGTGCGCGCACGAACCCGACTTCACTGTTCGCGAGACGCTGACCTGGGCGCTCACCCGGCAGGACCGCGAGGTGACGCTCGACCGGGTGATCCCCGAGCTCGGATCGCCGCTGCCGAGGGCGCGGGCCCAGGCTCTGCACACGCTCTCGAAGATCCGCGACCCGCGGGCCTGGCCGGCGATCACGCGGGAGCTCCTGCATGACGCGAACAGCGACGTCGCCCGCACCGCCTGGCGCACGGCAGCGGGACTCGCGCCCGAGGCCGAGCGCGCCGCCCTCGCGTCCGAGCTGGCCGCCCACTTCGGCCTGGGCCCCGACGACCTGCAGCAGAGCCTCAGCCGGGCGTTCGTGACCCTCGGCGATTCGGGACGCGACGCGATCGACGCCGCGGCGGCGTCGGCGGAATGGAACGTCCGGCTGCACGCGCTCGCGACGGACCACCTCGTCTCGAACCCCGACGACGGCTACGAGGCGGCCGTCGCGGTCGCGCGCCGTGCCGCAGCGCGTCGGGATGCCGCCGACTGGAACGACGACGTGTGACCCCGAGCCCGGGCCCGGACATCACCGGCGCCGCGGGCGTCAGCGGGGTGCGACGGCGCTCCACGGCACCGTGAACTCGCCCAGCCGCCAGCGCGTGCGGTCGCCGAGGTGGAGTCCGCGCTCGGCCATCGCGCCGAGAGCGGCTCGCCAGCGCTGAACCGGACCGAAAGCGGATGCCGGCGCGGCCCGCTGCCACTCGTCCTCGAGCGACGACAGCAGCGAGTGCACCCGCTCGCCGGCGACATTGCGGTGGATGAGAGCCTTCGGCAGGCGTTCGGCCGCGATCGCGGGGGAGTCGAGCTCCGCGAGTCGGAGCGAGATCGTGAGGCTGCGGGGCGCAGCATCCGGCCCCACCTCGATCCAGGTGCTCACGCGGCCGATCTCGTCGCACGTCCCCTCGACGAGCATCCCGTCGGGCGCGAGGCGCGACGTCATCCGGGACCACGCGTCGGCGACATCCGCCTCGTCGTACTGGCGCAGCACGTTGAACGCGCGGATGACCGCGGGCCGGCGTCCACCCGGCACGGGCACTTCGAACCCACCCCGAGCGAACCCCACGCGGGCATCCGGCGCGAAGGGCGTGCGTCCGGCGCGGACGTCGTCGAGCTGACCGCGCGCACGAGCGACGCGTTCGGGGTCGATCTCGAGCCCGAGCACCTCGACGTCGGGTCGCGCGGGCCGCAGCCGGGCCTCCAGCTCGAGCGCCGTGACGCCGCTCGCACCGTAGCCGAGATCGATGACGAGGGGATCGGCGCACCGGCGCAGCACGGGATGCCGCGCGATCCAGCGATCGACGCGACGCAGGCGGTTCGTGTTGGTGGTGCCACGGGTGGCCTGCCCGATATGTCCCGGGGCCATCCCCCCATGATCGCAGGCCCCGGCTCGGTAGACTCGAAGCATGAGTGCGCCGTACACGCTGATCCTCCTCCGCCACGGGCAGAGCGAGTGGAACAAGTCCAACCAGTTCACCGGCTGGGTCGACGTCCGACTGACCGACCAGGGCAAGGCCGAGGCCCAGCGCGGCGGTGAGCTGCTCGCCGAGGCGGGACTGCTGCCCGACGTCCTCTACACGTCGGTCCTCAGCCGTGCCATCCAGACCGCTCAGATCGCTCTCGACGCGGCCGATCGCCTGTGGATCCCGGTCAAGCGCTCGTGGCGTCTGAACGAGCGTCACTACGGTGCGCTGCAGGGCAAGGACAAGGCGCAGACCCTCGCGGAGTTCGGAAACGAGCAGTTCATGCTGTGGCGTCGTTCGTTCGACGTGCCGCCGCCGCCGCTCGCCGACGACGACCAGTACAGCCAGGTGAACGACCCGCGCTACGCGGACATCGACGGCGAGGTGCCCCGCACCGAGTCGCTCAAGCTCGTCATCGACCGTCTGCTGCCGTACTGGGAGTCCGACATCGCCGATGACCTGCGCGCGGGCAAGACCGTGCTCGTGACCGCTCACGGCAACTCGCTGCGTGCTCTCGTCAAGCAGCTCGAGGGCATCAGCGACGACGACATCGCGGAGCTGAACATCCCCACGGGCATCCCGCTGGTCTACAAGCTCGACGAGAACCTGAAGCCGCTCGGCCCCGGCGAATACCTCGACCCCGAGGCGGCTGCAGCCGGCGCCGCCGCCGTGGCCAACCAGGGCAAGGCGTAAGCACGAGACACGACGAAGGGGCGGTGCCGATCGGCACCGCCCCTTCGTGCGTCGAGCGGATGCCGGTCAGAGACCGCTGTCGTTCACGATGACGTTGATCGTCTCGGTGTCGGGGCGCCATTCACCCGTCGCGAGGTATGCCACGCGCTTGCCGACCGTGACGGCGTGATCGGCGAAGCGCTCGTGGTACCGGCTGGCCAGCGTCGCATCGACGGTGGCGGCGGCCTCGCCCTGCCAGTTCTCGCTGAGGACCTTCTCGAAGACGCTCAGGTGGAGGTCGTCGAGGCGGTCGTCGAGAGCGCGCAGCGTCTCGACCAGCGCGAGGTCTTCCGAGCGCAGCAGCTCGGTGAGCGTGCGCGCGACCTCGACGTCGATCTCGCCCATCTTGGTGAACGTGCCCTTCAGGCCCTTCGGGATGGCGCGCTCGGGGAAGCGCATGCGGGTGAGCTGCGCGATGTGCTCGGCGATGTCACCCATACGCTCGAGCGACGCGCTGGTGCGCAGTGCCGAGACGACGATGCGCAGGTCGCGTGCGACCGGCTGCTGACGGGCGAGGATCTCGATGGCCAGTTCGTCGATCGCGATGGCCTTGTCGTCGATGACGGCATCCGCATCGATGACCTCTTCGGCGAGGGTGATGTCGCTCGTGCCGAATGCACGCGTGGCCTTCTCGATCGCGACGGTCACCAGCTCGGAGATCTCGACCAGGCGGGCCTGGACGTCCTCGAGGGACTGGTGGAAGACTTCGCGCATCGGAGCACCTTTCCTTCTTGCGGAGACAGCACGACGCCGTACTCACGGCGACGCGATTGTCGCTCGACAAGGTTAACGAACGGTGCCGAGCCGATGAACATCGACCCGAGTCCGAGAAGGAACGGCCGAGACGCGATGGGCGGGCCCCGCACCGCGTCCTAATCTGGAGGAATGAATCCGACGCAGCTCGCGCTGGTCGCCCTTCTCGGGGGCGTGTTCGTCGGCCTTCTCATCAGCGCTGTGGCCTTCCTGGCCTGGCGTGCCCGCGCTCAGGCGCAGGAGCAGGCCGCCGGCGACCTCCCGGCCGGCGCGCGCGACGTGCTGGCCGCCCTCGATGAGGCCGCGCTCATCGTCGACGCGTCGTTCACCATCGTCGCGACGTCGCCGTCCGCCGAGCTGTTCGGCCTGTTCGAGGGCGAGACGGTTCCGGGTGACGAACTGCGCGAGCTGCTGCGTTCCTCGCGGGGTGTGGCGCATTCCGAGACGGGCACGCTGCGGCTGCGTCGCGGGGTGGCGCCGGCGGAGCCGCGACTGATCGTCGCGCGCGCCAGCAGCATCACCCCGCGGTTCACCCTCGTGCTCGTGCGCGACATCACCGAGCGCGAACGGCTCGCCGAGATGCGACGCGACTTCGTGGCGAACACGAGTCACGAGCTGAAGACCCCGGTCGGGGCGGTCACCCTGCTCGCCGAGGCGATCGAGTCCGCCGCCGACGACCCCGAACAGGTGCGCTCGTTCGCCAGCCGGCTGAGCGCCGAGGCGATGCGGCTCGGAAACCTGACCTCGCGCATCATGAGCCTGTCGCGCCTGCAGTCCTCCGACGAGCTGACGGAGCTGCGCGACGTCGCGATCGACGAGGTCGTGACATCGGCGATCGAGACGCACGCGATCGCCGCCGAGTCGGCCGGCGTCGCGCTCGTGCGCGGCGGAGATCGCGGGCTGTACGTGCGCGGCGACGTGCAGGTGCTGAGCGAGGCGGTGGGGAACCTCATCGCGAACGCCATCGTCTACTCGCCGCCCGCCAGCCAGGTCGGCGTCGGCATCCGCGGCACGGGTGACACCGTCGAGATCGCCGTGACCGATCGCGGCATCGGCATCCCGGAGAGCGAGCAGCAGCGCGTATTCGAGCGGTTCTATCGCGCCGATTACGCCCGCTCGCGCCGCACGGGCGGCACCGGCCTCGGGCTGTCGATCGTCAAGCACGCCGTGCAACGTCACGGCGGCGAGGTCCAGCTGTGGTCCCGCCCGGGACGCGGCTCGACCTTCACGATCCGCCTGCCCGCGATCGCCGCGCCCGAGGGCGCGGCTGCGGCGCCGAGGAAGACCAGGAAGAAGATCGTCCGGGCGATGCCCGCCCGGCCCAAGGGAGACCCATCATGACCCGTGTCCTGCTCGTGGAGGATGAGCCCGACCTCGCCGACCCGCTGGCGTATCTGCTGCGACGGGAGGGTTTCGAGGTCGAGATCGCCGAGGACGGACCCGCCGCCCTCGAGGCGTTCGAGTCGCGCGGTGCCGACATCGTGCTGCTCGACCTCATGCTGCCCGGGATGCCGGGGACCGAGGTGTGCCGCATCATCCGGACGACGTCGAAGACGCCCATCATCATGCTGACCGCCAAGGACTCCGAAGTCGACATCGTGGTCGGGCTCGAGCTCGGTGCCGACGACTACGTCACCAAGCCGTACTCGTCGCGGGAGCTGCTCGCTCGCATGAGGGCCGTGCTGCGGCGCGCCGCGACGGCCGAGGTCGACGTCGACGAGCGGGTGCTCGCCGGTGGCCGTGTGACGATCGATCTCGACCGCCACACGGTCGCCGTCGACGGCGGCGAGATCAACATGCCGCTGAAAGAGTTCGAGCTGCTCGAGGTCCTGATGCGGAACGCGGGCCGTGTGATGACCCGCGGTCAGCTCATCGACCGCGTGTGGGGGAGCGACTACTTCGGCGACACGAAGACCCTCGACGTGCACATCAAGCGCATCCGCTCCCGCATCGAGGCCGACCCGGGCCGGCCGTCGATGCTGCTCACCGTGCGCGGACTCGGCTATCGCTTCGAGGGCTGAGCTCGCCCGCGCGACGAGGAAGCCGCAGAGACGTGACGAGGGGCCCGGCGATCATCGCCGGGCCCCTCGGCCGCATCAGATGCGTCGGGCCGTCACGGGGTGGGCGTCGCCGACGGCGTGGGGGTGGCCGACGGGGTGGCCGCCTCGAGCGGCACGTACTCCGTGTAGTAGGGGAGGGTGCCGTCGAGGACCGGCACGTCGATGCGCACGCCCTCGGCGTCGCCCGACTGGAACGACATCGGCAGCGTCGCACCGGGCCTGGTGTCGATGTCCTCGAGGAGGATCGGCTTGTTGCCGTCGACGCCCAGGCTGATGCTGTCGCGCGCGGGGACCTCGAGCTCGGTGGTGACCCCGCCGAACCCGAAGATGAGCGTGTGGTCCTCGTCGGTGGGGTTGACGATGGCGGCGAGGAAGTTGCCCGCCGTGCCGGATTCGTCAGCGATGACCATCGCGTTGCGGACGTCGAGCGGCCCGGAGGGCGGGATGTTCACACCGTCCGAGGCGGAGAAGTCGATTGTCGTCGCCTGCGGCGAGATCATGCTGCAGCCGGTGGCCCCCAGGGTCAGGGCGGCGCCCACGGCAATCGAAGCGACGATTCGCAGTTTCACGGATCCTCCAGGCAGGCAGACGGGCGTCTTCAGAAGTCTAAGGGTGACGGGGCCGACATGCCGACACCCCGCGGATGCCGCCGGGCAGAAGCGGCGGCAAACCTTACTGTATGCCCCCTGTGTTATCCTGGATGTTGCCGAAGGGATATAACTCCATGCTTTTTGAGGTTGGCGAAACCGTCGTCTACCCCCACCACGGGGCAGCCACGATCATCGAGGTCAAGGACCGGATCATCAAGGGCGAGACGAAGAAATACCTGAAGCTCAACGTCACCCAGGGAGACCTCATCATCGAGGTCCCGGCTGACAACGTCGACCTGGTCGGCGTCCGCGACGTCATCGGCAAGGACGGGCTCGAGCGCGTGTTCGATGTCCTGCGTGCTCCTTTCACCGAAGAGCCGACCAACTGGTCGCGTCGGTACAAGGCCAACCTCGAGAAGCTCGCCTCGGGCGACGTCATCAAGGTGAGCGAGGTCGTGCGCGATCTGTGGCGTCGCGATCAGGACCGTGGCCTGTCCGCGGGTGAGAAGCGCATGCTCGCGAAGGCGCGTCAGATCCTCGTGTCCGAGATCGCGCTGGCGCTGAAGGCCGACGAGGACCACGCTTCGGGCGTCCTCGACGAGGTCCTCGCTTCCTGAGTCCGTCTCGGCATCCGCTGCCGTGGGCATCATCCCCGTTCCGCGCGTCGCGGTCATCGTCGTCGCGGCCGGTTCCGGAACACGGCTGTCGGCCGGAGCTCCGAAAGCGTTCGTCGGCATCGACGACCATTCGATCCTGAGGCACGCCCTCGATGGCGTCGCCGCGGCACCGACCGCTCAGGTCGTGATCGTGGCGCCCGCAGGACGCGAGGGCGACGCCCGCACCGAGGCTGAGGCGGCGTTCGGCGACCGCTCCGACCTCGTCTCGATCGTCGTCGGAGGCCGGACGCGGCAGCAGTCGGTCGCCGCGGGACTCGCTGCGCTGTGGGCCGACGTCGAGACCGTCCTCGTCCACGACGCCGCTCGTGCGCTGACCCCGCCGGACGTCTTCGAACGGGTGATCGCCGAGGTGGAGCGCACCGGCACCGCAGTCGTCCCCGTCCGTCCCGTCGTCGACACGCTCAAACGCGTGACCGGCGCTGTGGTCGACGAAGCCGTCGATCGCGCTCCGCTGGCCGCGGCGCAGACGCCCCAGGGCTTTCCTCGGGCGGCCCTCGAATCCGCGTACGCCACGGCGGCCGAGGAGTACACCGACGACACCGCTCTGTTCGCGGCTGCCGGTCACCTCGTCCGCACCGTCGCGGGCGATGACCTGTCGTTCAAGATCACCACGCCTGCCGATCTCGACCGGGCGCGTCATCTGGTGCGACCCGCCGCGGCGGCGGCCTCCGTGGTCCCGCTCGTCGGCATCGGTACCGACGTCCACGCCTTCGGGGGAGACGGTGGCCTGCGCCTCGCGGGTCTCGACTGGCCCGGCGAACCCGGGCTGCGCGGCCACTCGGACGGCGACGCGGTCGCTCACGCGATCGTCGACGCGGTGCTCGCGGCCGCGGGCCTGGGCGACATCGGCACCCACTTCGGGGTCGACCGTCCCGAGTACGCGGGTGCCTCGGGGGTCGTCTTCCTGCGACGGGTGAGCGAGCTCGTGGCGGAGGCCGGGTTCACGATCGGAAACGTGTCGGTCCAGGTGCAGGCCAACCGGCCGCGGTTCGCGCCGCGCCGCGCCGAAGCGGAGGCGGTACTGACGGAAGCCCTCGGCGCCGCGGTGTCGGTCGCCGCCACCACGACGGACGGGCTCGGGTTCACCGGCGCCGGAGAAGGCGTCAGCGCCACCGCCGTCGCCCTCGTCTATCGCATCCGCTGAGGCTCAGCGGGGCGCTGCCTCGAGGTCGCGCGTCATGAACACCGACAGCGGGTCGGGCGAGTAGCCGCCGAACGGCGGGCAGTACGAGAAGCCGGCGCTCTCGTACAGACTCCGCGCGGCGACGAAGTCGGGGCCGGAGCCGGTCTCGAGCCAGAGCGAGCGGATGCCGGCATCCCGGGCCTCCCGCTCGAGATGCTGCAGCATCGCGCGCCCCAACCCGCGCCCGAGGAACCCGTCGGCGACGCGCATGGACTTGACCTCCGCGCGGTCGGCGTCGAAGGTCTTGAACGCGCCGACGGCGGCGATCTCGTTGCCGAGCCAGGCCGAGTACACCCGGACCGACGGATGCTGCAGCGCGGTCAGGTCGAGGGCGTGCACGCTCTCGACGGGCGTGTTCGCGAGCATGCCCGCGAGGTGCGCGGCGAGCAGGCCGCGGGTCGCGGCGCCGGTGAGGTCGTCTCGGACGATCGTGACGGATGCCGCCATGTCAGGCCTCCACGGGTGTCGGGGCGGGGTTGCGGCGAGAGCGCGACGTGACGGCCAGCAGCACGAGGCCGGCGGCGAGCACCGCGAGCCCCACGAGCGCCAGCGGGGCGAGACGCTCGCCCAGCAGGATGACGCCGAGCAGGCTCGCCGTCAGCGGCTCGGCGAGGGTGAGGGTGGCCGCGGTCGCCGCGCTCAAGCCGCCGAGCCCCCAGGTGAACAGCGCGTATGCCAGCGCGACCGTCGCAATGCCCAGCCAGAGCGCCATGACCCAGCCGCGCGGGTCGGCGAGCCACCGCATGTCGGTGAAGGGCAGCATCGCGGCGCCGCACACGGCCGCACCAGCGCCCATCGCCCCCGAGACGGCGAAGGCGTCCCAGCCGCCGGAGATCAGCCGCCGCTGCGCGTTGGCGATCACCGCGAACGAGGCGCCCGCCCCCAGCGACCCCAGCACGCCGAGGCCGTCCGCCCCTGCCGAGCCGCCTCCCGCGACGGCGAGCAGGGCGACTCCGGCCGTGGCCAGCGCGGTCGCGGTCATCCACGACGTCGTCGGCCGCCGTCGCGTGAGGGCCCACTCCAGCAGTCCCGCGAGCACCGGGGCGGAACCGAGCGCGATGACCGTTCCCACGGCGACGCCGTTGCGCGCCGTGCCGAGGAAGAACAGCGGCTGATAGAGGGCGAGGCACAGTCCGGTCAGCGCCATGAGGGCGAACGCGCGCGGACCTCCGACCGGGCGGATGCCGCCGCGCGCGACGCGAGCACGCTGTCGGCGGGCCCCGATCGACAGGCCGACGGCCGCGAGCGCCGTGCCCCCGACGATGAGGCGGGCCGCTCCGACACCCAGCGGCGTCGTGTCGTCGGGGCCGAGGGCCTGAGCGGTGCCGGTCGTGCCGAACAGCACCGCCGCGACGAGGACGGCGATCACGGGCAGCACCCTCCAGTTCTACCGCGTCTCGGGGCACGCTCATGCCACGGCGGCGCGGCGCCCCGCCGGTAGGCTGGTGCAGTGACCGTTCGCCTCTACGACACCCGCGCGCAGGCGCTGCGCGATTTCGCGCCCCGCGATCCGTCGAACGTCACGGTCTACGTCTGCGGTCCGACGGTGCAGTCCGGCCCGCACATCGGTCATGTCCGAGCAGCGGTCGGCTTCGACATCCTCCGCCGCTGGCTCGAGTACCGCCACGGACGAGTGACGTTCGTCCGCAACGTCACCGACATCGACGACAAGATCCTCGCCAACGCGACCGATGCCGAGCCGTGGTGGGCGCTCGCGTACCGGATCGAGCTCGAGTTCACCCGCGCCTATGCGGCCGTGGGCGTGCTGGCGCCGACCTACGAGCCGCGCGCCACGGCATCCGTTCCGCAGATGATCGAGCTCATCGAGACCCTCATCGAGCGGGGCCACGCCTATGCGGCTCCCGACGGCTCGGGAGACGTGTACTTCGACGTGCGGTCGTGGCCCGAGTACGGCTCGTTGACACGCCAGTCGCTCGACGCGATGGAAGCCGCGGCCGACGCCGACCCCCGGGGCAAGCGCGATCCGCGCGATTTCGCCCTGTGGAAGGGCGCCAAGCCGGAGGAGCCGTCGGATGCCGCCTGGAGCTCCCCCTGGGGGCTCGGCCGTCCCGGGTGGCACATCGAGTGCTCGGCGATGAGCCGCCGCTACCTCGGTGGGGAGTTCGACATCCACGGAGGCGGACTCGACCTGCGCTTCCCGCACCACGAGAACGAGCTCGCCCAGTCGACGGCGGCGGGTGACGCCTTCGCGCGCTACTGGGTGCACAACGGCCTCGTCACGGTCGGCGACCAGAAGATGTCGAAGTCGCTCGGCAATTTCCTGCTCGCCGACGACGTGCTGCGCGAGCGCGACCCTCGGGTCGTGCGGTACGCGCTCGGCGCCGCCCACTACCGGTCGAGCCTCGACCTGACGCCGGCGAGCTTCGACGAGGCCGAGGCCGCGCTCGGCCGCATCCGGTCGTTCCTGCAGCGCGCCGCTCGCGTGCTGCCCGACGGATCGGCCGGTCGCGCTGCCGACCTGCCCGTCGCCTTCGCGTCCGCGATGGACGACGACCTGGCCGTCCCGCAGGCGCTCGCCGTCCTCCACGAGACCGTCCGGTCGGGCAACACTGCTCTCGACGCGGGCGATCACGACGCGGTCGCCGCCGCGGTGGGCGCCGTGTCGGCGATGCTCGCCGTCCTGGGGCTGGATGCCGCCGATGAGCCGCGCGGCGACGACGCCGAGACCATCGCCCTCGATGCGCTCGTGCGCACCATGATCGACCAGCGCGCCGAAGCGCGCGCGACGAAGGACTGGACGACGGCCGACCGTATCCGCGACGCGATCGCGGCGGCCGGCATCGTCCTCGAAGACGGTCCCGAGGGGACCCATTGGAGTGTGAACCGTGGCTAAGCCAGGAAACCCGTCCGCCGGACGCGGCAAGAAGAAGGGCCCCACCAAGGGCACCGGTGGCAAGAACCGCCGCTCGCTCGAGGGGCGCGGCCCGACCCCGAAGGCCGAAGACCGCGCCTGGCACCCCGCGGGCAAGCGGAAGGCCGCCCAGGAGCGCTACATCGCCGCCGGCGGCAAGCCGCAGCAGCGCCAGGGCAGCACGAACCGGGCGCCGAAGTCGAAGTCGGGCGATGACACCGAGACGGTCACCGGCCGCAACAGCGTGCTCGAGGCGCTGCGCGCCAAGATCCCCGCGACGGCCTTCTACATCGCGCAGCGCGTCGAGATGGACGACCGCGTCAAGGAGATGCTGTCGATCGCCACGAACCGCGGCATCCCCGTTCTCGAGGTCACGCGTCAGGAGCTCGACCGCATGGCCGGCTTCGACGGCGTGCACCAGGGCGTCGCGATCAAGGTGCCGCCCTACGAGTACGGCCACCCGCAGGACCTGCTCGAGAACGTCATCGAATCGGGGGAGACCCCGCTCTTCGTGGCCCTCGACGGCGTCACCGACCCGCGAAATCTCGGCGCGATCATGCGCTCGGCCGCCGCCTTCGGCAGCCAGGGCGTCATCGTTCCCCAGCGCCGCTCGGCGGGCGTCAACTCCGCCGCGTGGAAGACCAGCGCCGGCGCGGCCGCGCGCATCCCGGTCGTGATCGCACCGAACCTGACGACCACGCTCAAGGAGTTCAAGAAGCAGGGCGTCTTCGTGCTCGGCCTCGATGGCGGCGGTGACATCGAGCTGCCGTCGCTGCAGCTCGCCGACCGCCCGGTCGTGATCGTCGTCGGGTCGGAGGGCAAGGGGCTCTCGCGCCTGGTGACCGAGACGTGCGACCAGGTCGTCTCCATCCCGATCTCGTCGGCGACCGAGTCGCTGAACGCCGGCATCGCGGCATCCGTCGCGCTCTACCAGGTCGCCACGATCCGCGCCGCGCAGGAATGACGTCGGGCGTCGTCGGGCTGTGACCGGGCGATGACCTTCCTGTAAATTCCACGCGGTCCACGCCCGACGGCCCGACGCGATCCCGGTCGAGCGGGTAGTTTCGAACCGTGAGCGAGAACGACAAGACCTCCGGCTCCCGCACGATCGCTGCGACCCACCCGCTGGCGCTTGCGCCGGTGGCGTCGCCCCCGGCGACGGTCGACGGTTTCGTGCGCGAGTTCCTGCTGAACCTCAACATGGAACGCGGTGTCGCGCTCTCGTCGGCGACCGAGACCGACAAGTACATGGCGCTCGCCGCCACCGTGCGCGACTACCTCGTCGCGCGTTGGCTCGAGGACCAGCGTCGTCAGCGCGAGGACCAGCGCAAGGCCGTCTGCTACCTGTCGGCGGAGTACCTCCTCGGGCGGCAGCTCGACAACAACCTGCTCGCATCGGGGCTGACCGAGATCGCCACCGAGGCGCTGGCGGCATGCGGCATCGACATCGATACGATGCGCGCGCACGAGGTCGAGCCGGGCCTCGGCAACGGGGGCCTCGGGCGCCTCGCCGCGTGCTTCGTCGACTCGCTGGCCACCCTCAGCGTGCCGAGCATCGGGTACGGCATCCGATACGAGTACGGCATCTTCCGCCAGGTCTTCCGAAACGGCGAACAGATCGAGAAGCCGGATGCCTGGCTCGCTCTCGGTTCGCCGTGGGAGTTCCGTCACCCCGAGTCGGCTCAGACGGTCTCGTTCGCCGGCCACACCGAGACCTACGACGACGACGGCGTCATCCGCAGCCGGTGGGTGCCGGCCTGGAGCGTCCGTGCCGTGCCCTACAACTACATGGTGCCCGGCTACCAGAACGGTCGGGTGAACACCCTCCGCCTGTGGAGCGCCGAGGCGACGAAGGCCTTCGACCTGCGCACCTTCAACAGCGGCGACTACGTCGAGGCGGTCCGCGCGCAGACGTTCGCGGAGAACATCTCGAAGGTGCTGTACCCCGAGGACTCCACGCCGCAGGGCAAGGAGCTGCGCCTCCAGCAGCAGTACTTCTTCGTCGCGGCATCCATCGCCGACTACATGACGAAGGTGCTGCCGGAGGACTTCGCTCTCGAGGATCTGCCCGACCGCGTCATCTTCCAGCTCAACGACACCCACCCCGTCATCGCCGTCCCCGAGATGATGCGCGTGCTGGTCGACGAGCGGAAGCTCGACTGGGATGCCGCGTGGGCGATCACCCAGAAGTGCTTCGCCTACACCTGCCACACCCTGCTGCCCGAGGCGCTCGAGGTCTGGTCGGTCGATCTGCTCGGTCGCCTGCTGCCGCGGCATCTCGAGATCATCTACCGCATCAACGACGAGTTCCTGCTGCGCGTGCGCGAGCGGTTCGGCGACGACGAGCAGCGTCTGCGCGACATGTCGATCGTCTCCGAGCACCGGGCCGTGCGCATGGCCTACCTCGCCACCGTCGCCGGCGCGAAGGTCAACGGTGTCGCAGAGCTCCACTCGCAGCTGCTGCGCGAGAAGGTCCTGCACCAGTTCGACGAGATGATGCCCGAGAAGTTCACGAACGTCACGAACGGCGTGACCCCGCGACGGTTCATGCGTCTGGCGAACCCCGACCTGTCCGAGCTCATCACCGCCGCGCTCGGCACCGGCTGGCTCACCGACCTCGAGCGGCTGCGCGAACTCGAGTCGTACGCCGAGGATCCCGACTTCCGCGCGGCCTTCGCCAGCGTCAAGGCCGCCAACAAGCGGCGCCTGAACGACGTGCTGATGAAGCGCGACGGCTTCGAGATCGCCGACGACCATCTGCTCGACGTCATGGTCAAGCGGCTGCACGAGTACAAGCGTCAGACCCTCAAGCTGCTCCACATCGTCACGCTCTACGAGCGGGTCGTGTCGGGTCGGGTGGCGGCATCCGACCTGCAGCCGCGCACCTTCATCTTCGGTGCCAAGGCGGCACCCGGCTACGCGATGGCCAAGCGGGTCATCCACCTCATCAACGCCGTCGGATCCGTCGTCAACAACGACCCGCGCCTCGAGGGGCGCCTCAAGGTCGTCTTCCCGCCGAACTACAACGTCACGCTCGCCGAGCGGGTCATCCCCGCCGCCGACCTGTCGGAGCAGATCTCGCTCGCCGGCAAGGAAGCGTCCGGCACGGGCAACATGAAGTTCGCGCTCAACGGAGCCCTCACCATCGGCACCGACGACGGCGCGAACGTCGAGATCCGTGAGCTCGTGGGCGACGACAACTTCTTCCTGTTCGGCATGAGCGAGCCCGAGGTCGAAGCGCTCTGGGCAGCGGGTTACCGCCCGGGCGAGTTCGCCCAGGCCGACGATGAACTGCGCCGGGCGCTCGATCTCATCGGATCCGGCGCGTTCTCGGACGGCGACCGCTCGACCTTCGAGCCCGTCGTGTCGAACCTGCTGTATGACGACCGCTTCATGGTGCTGGCCGACTACACGTCGTACATCGCGGCCCAGGAGCGGGTGGATGCCGCCTACGCCGACCGCGACGCCTGGACCCGTTCGGCCATCCTGAACGTCGCTCGAACGGGCTTCTTCTCGTCGGATCGCTCGATCCGCGACTACATCGACCGCATCTGGCACACCCAGCCCGCTCGCTGATCGGCCACACCCGCAGGCCCTGGTCTGCGCACGACACCCAACGGAGGAAGAAGTCATGGCACGCATCGCCGTCATCGGAGGAACCGGCTACGCCGGCAGCCACATCGTCGAGGAGGCCGTCTCGCGCGGCCACACCGTCGTCTCCGTCGCCCGCAAGGTTCCCGCCGAGCGCATCGAGGGCGCGACGTACCTGGAGGGCACCCTGCTGGACGTGCCTGCCCTCGTCGGGCAGCTGGACGGCGTGGACGTCGTCGTCTCGGCGGTCGCCCCGCGCGGCGACATGCAGGGGCAGGTCCGCCCGAACACCGCGTTGCTGGTCGAAAGCCTTCCCGAGAACGTGCGCGTCGGCGTCGTCGGCGGCGCGGGCGGCAGCCTCGTCGCCCCGGGCGGTCCGCGCCTGATCGACAGCGGCTTCCCCGAGGAGTTCAAGGACGAGGCGCTCGAGGCCATCGGCATCCTCCAAGATCTGCAGGCCGACGAGAGCGGTCGCGACTGGTTCTTCATCCACCCCGCGGGCGGCTTCGGCTCGTTCAACCCGGGCGAGCGCACCGGACGCTACCGCGACGGCGGCGATGTGCTCGTCACCGACGAGAACGGCGACTCGTTCATCTCCGGTGCCGACTTCGCCATCGCGGTCGTGGACGAGATCGAGAACCCGAAGCACGTCCGCGAGCGCTTCACCGTCGGCTACTGACCCGCGGCGCGGCCTCGTTCGTCAGACGAGGTCGCGCCAGTCGACCTCTGCCTCGTCGTCGTCGATCGGGACGGAGTCGGTGACGATCGGAACCGACATCGTCTCGGTCGGCGGGCCCATCACGGTCGCCTCGTCGCGCCGGTGACGGAGGACGTTCTCGACGTACGACGACAGCACCTCGGCCAGGGGCACCGACCGCCCCTCGGTCTGCGAGAGGTACCAGCGGTGCTCGAGCACCTGGTGGAACAGCTCGGCCGGCTCGAGCTTCGCCCGCAGGTCCCACGGCACCGAGAGCACGACAGGCTCGAACACGCGGGTGAGCCACTCGTGCGCGACCATCTCCTCGTTCGACCCGAGGCGTGAGACTCGTGCGCTGAACTCGTCGAGGTCGTTGAGCAGACGACGGGCCTGGTTCTCCTCGACGTCCAGTCCCGTCAGGCGGAGGAGGCGACGCTGGTGGTGGCCGGCGTCGACGACCTTCGGCTGGATGGATACGCGCGTGCCATCGGCGGCCGCGTCGATCGACATCTCGCCGATGTCGAACCCGAGCGAGTTGAGCTTCTGGACGCGCTCGGTGATGCGCCAGGACTCGTTCGCCGAGAACGTCTCCTGGTCGGTGAGGGCCGCCCACAGCGAGTGGTACGACGACATGATGCCGTCGGCGATCGCGATGGCGTCCACGCCGCCCTCGAGGCGGCCACCGGCCTCGAGATCCATGATCTCGCCGGCGATGTTCGTGCGTGCGATGTCGAGGTCGTGCATCCGTTGACCGCGCGTGAGGCCGCGCTCATGCAGCTCGCCGGTCTCGGCGTCGACGAGGTACGCGGCGAAGGCGCCGGCGTCGCGGCGGAAGAGCGTGTTCGACAGCGAGACGTCGCCCCAGAAGAAGCCGACGTTGTGCAGGCGCACGAGCAGCACCGCGAGGGCGTCCACGAGACGGGTCGCCGTGTCGGGGCGCAGCACCTGCGTGAACAGGGCGCGGTAGGGGAGGGAGAACTTCAGGTGCGCCGTCACGAGGGCCGCGGGCAGTTCCTCGCCGTTCGCGTCTCGACGCCCGTCGATGACCGCCACCCGCTCGACGCAAGGTACATCGAGACGCTGCAGCGAGCCGAGCATCTCGTACTCGCGTCGAGCCATCGCTGCCGTCGTCTCCTTGATCGCCACGACCCGTCCGGACAGGTTCGCGAAGCGCACGAGGTGGCGCGAGATGCCCTTGGGCAGGTAGACGATGTCGGGCGTCGACCAGTCGGCGAGGGTCGTCGACCAGGGGAGGGCGAGCAGGCCCGGGTCGACGCTGCTGGCGGTGATCGAGAGCGAGGCGGTCACGGATTCTCCGATCGGATGTGAGGCGCAAAGACTGCGGCGCGGGCGACCAGAGGCCACCCGCGCCGCAGCGTACGAAGATACCGGATCAGGCCGAGGCGATGGCCTTGTCGGTCAGGCGCTCGCCGGTCTCGCCGTCGAACACGTGGACGTGTCCGGGGACGGGAGCCAGGACGACCTTGTCGCCCGCGTTCGGGTGACGACGGCCGTCGACGCGCGCGACGATGTCGGTGCGCTTGCCGTTGATGTCGGTGTGGCCGTAGAGGTAACCGTCAGCACCGAGCTCCTCGACCAGGTCGACGTCGACGGTCAGGCCCTGGCCGTCCTCGGGGTTGACGATGATGTCCTCGGGGCGGATGCCGATGGTGACGGTCGAGCCGTGCGCCTTGCCGAGCGTGTCGGCCTCGACCGGAGCGACCTTGGTGCCGAACTGCACGCCGCCCTCGGCGAGCGAGGCGGTGAACAGGTTCATGGCGGGCGAGCCGATGAAGCCGGCGACGAAGACGTTGTTCGGCTTCTCGTACAGGTCGCGCGGGGTGCCGACCTGCTGCAGGATGCCGTCCTTGAGGACCGCGATGCGGTCACCCATGGTGAGGGCCTCGGTCTGGTCGTGGGTGACGTACACCGTGGTGACGCCGAGGCTGCGCTGCAGCGAAGCGATCTGGGTGCGGGTCTGGACACGGAGCTTGGCGTCGAGGTTCGACAGCGGCTCGTCCATGAGGAACACCTGGGGCTTGCGGACGATGGCGCGGCCCATCGCGACACGCTGACGCTGACCACCCGAGAGAGCCTTCGGCTTGCGGGTCAGGTACTCCTCGAGGTCGAGGAGCTTGGCAGCCTCGAGCACGCGCTGGGCGCGCTCCTCCTTGCCGACGCCGGCGATCTTGAGCGCGAAGCCCATGTTCTCGGCGACCGTCATGTGCGGGTAGAGCGCGTAGTTCTGGAAGACCATCGCGATGTCGCGGTCCTTCGGGGGAACGTCGGTGACGTCGCGCTCACCGATGCGGATGCTGCCCGAGTTGACCTCTTCGAGGCCGGCGAGCATGCGCAGCGAGGTGGACTTTCCGCAACCCGAGGGGCCGACCAGGACGAGGAACTCGCCGTCGCCCACTTCGAGGTTGAGCTTGTCGACCGCGGGGCGCGTGCCACCGGGGTACAGACGGGTTGCGTTGTCGAAAGTGACAGTCGCCATCGTTTCTTCTCCTTCACCGGCAGGTACGTGCCGGACGATCCGTTGTGAATGGAACGGGGTCGCCCCCGTACGCCCCTCATCGGGCGCGCTCTCAGTATGGCACGTGCGCGAGCGTGCGAGAGACATCGAGATCGGGCCGTTGCTCTGGGCTTTCCCAGGCTGGCTGATTACCATCGAGTGACTCGTGAAGCCCGTCGCGAGTGCCACCGCTCGGCCCTCATCCTTCTTCTGTTCCCCGAGGTTCCATGTCTTCTGACGACACTCCTGACGCACCTGAAACGCCGGCAGTCACCGACCGTCGCGAGGCGGTGCGTGAGAAGGCGCTCCAGGTTCACACCCGGCAGTCGCGTGCGCGCATCGCACGCCGCTCGGGTCTCGGGGTGCTCGCTGTCGGAGTCGTGGCCGCCGCGGCCGTGGCCGTCACCATGACCGTCTCGAGCGCCGGCAGCCAGCCGCAGCTCGAGCCCGCGACCGCCTCGGGCGACGGATTCGTCGTCGCCGATGTCGTCAACACCTCGGTCTCGACCGACATCGCCGCCGAGACGGATGCCTCCACCGAGCCGGCTCCGGATGCCGCCGCCGCGACGCCGGCCGAGGGCCTTCCTGCTCCGACGGCCTCGACGGCCCCGCCCGTCGAGATCCGCGTCTACGTCGACTACCTCTCCGCCGGCGCTCGTGAGTGGCAGGTCGCCAACGCCCAGCAGCTCACCTCCTGGGTCGACGACGGCGCCGTCACCCTCAGCTACTACCCGGTGGCGATGCTGACGGCGAAGTCGAACGGAACGAAGTACTCGCTCCGCGCGGCCAGTGCAGCAGCGTGCGTCGCGACGAACGCACCCGACGCCTTCTTCGCGTTCAACAACGAGCTGCTCACGCGTCAGCCCGAGGTCGACACCGACGGCTACTCCGACACCGAGCTCGCCAACATGGCGCAGGCCTCCGGCGTCGACTCGACCCGCGTCGTCCGCGACTGCATCGAGTCGGGCTCGTACGCCGCCTGGGCTAAGTCGGCGACCGAGCGCGCCGTCGCCGGCATCCCCGACACCAACGGCCTGTCGCTCACCGGCACCCCGATGGTGCTCGTCAACGGGAAGCAGTACATCGGCGACCTGAGCGACCCGGCCGAGTTCTCGCAGTTCGTGCTGACGACCGCGAGCGACGCGTACTACAAGTCCGCGCCCACCCCGACGCCGACGCCCACCGAGGTGCCCGCGTCCTGACGGGGCGCCGCTGAGGCGGCCGGCGTTTCTGCGCGGCCCGCGTCCATCGATAGACTGGACGCCCTGCCGACTTGGCGCAATTGGTAGCGCACCGTACTTGTAATACGGGGGTTACGGGTTCGAGTCCCGTAGTCGGCTCAGTGAGGTCAGCTCAGCTCGCGAGGATCCGCCCCATCACGTCGCGTGCGAGTTCCGCGGCGGTCGTCTTGTCGACGAGTGTGCCGTCGACGATCACCCATACTCCGTCGCTCAATGCGTACGCGAGAACGCTCCCGATGCCGTCTTCGACATCGCGGTGGAAGACGTCGACACGCGAGAATCTCTCGTAGGCGTACTCGTTCGAGGCCGTGAGCGCGGTCCGCAGCTCCTGCTCCACCTGAGGCTCCAGCAGGGCGACTTCCACGTTCACGACTCCGTCCGACATCGGAATACCCCAGCCGCAGCTCGTCGTTTCGCGGGCGCCCTCGTACGCGGCGCGAGCCAGCGGGCCCGGCAGAGTTTCGGCGCTCCACGCGATGGTGGAGAGAGGGCCGATTCGGGCGTCATCGTTAGCCGCTGCACGCACCTGCTCGGTGGTCAGCATCTCACCGCACGACGGTACGGAAACGACCCTGGGCGTCGGCGCCGCTGTTGGCGTCGACGGCGCTGGTTCAGCCGTCTGCTGCGGAGCTTGCGATGGAGGAGGCGTCGTCGTGAGCCTCGTCTCCTCGTCGGGAGTATTCGCCGTGCACCCTGTCGCTGCGAGAAGGAGGGCTAGTGAGAGCAGGCTGAGGCGGCGCAGGCGGGGGCGTGACTCCATGGCTGGCACGCTATCGCAACGCCTCGGCTCAGTAGCCCTCGAGATCGGGGTCCCAGTTGTCCATTTCGATCGGCATCATCGGCTGCGCGTGCCCGTTTGGACGCCGATAGGGGTAGTGCGGATGCATCCGGAGCAGGGTGGCACCGGTCGAGAAGTCCGGTTCGTCGCCGTGCCAGGGGGCGGGCTCGGACATCACCGCGATGCCGGGGCCGAGGATGAGGTCGACGCTGCCGTCCGTAGACTCGCCACTCGCGACCGGGATCGTCACCCGCTCGGTGTGCGACAGGTTCGCAAGGGCGACGTTGAGCCGGAGCAACGCGTCGGCGACGTCGTCCGTCGTGAGGACGACGCCCGTTCCATAGTGGATTCGACGCACCCGCCAATTGTCCCCGTGCGAGGGAAGTGCGCAAGCCGGCTTGCGCGGTCGGGGGAGCGCGGCGCATCCTTTGCACCCTCGGCGCAGTCTCCCGGCACGCGACGGTGGAGGTACATTGTGGGCAGCCGCTCGCGACGCTCTGGCGCCCGAGGCCCCCGGTCCGGGGTGGGGTCGGACCGTCGCTCGAGAGGGAGAACCATGGGACATCTGATCTACGGTGTCGCACCGGCCATCAACATCGATGACTGGGCGCTGCAGCACCTGCGAGCGGTGATCGTCACCAAGCTCCGTCGCGACGAGAGCTTCGTCTTCACGTGGGGCAGCGAGCCCGACACGCACGGCGACGACGCGGCCGAGGGGCAGGAGGGTCAGTACGGGAGCGTCTGGATCTCCCGCGCCTCCTCGCTGTACTTCAGCTTCGCCGAAGCGCCGACGGGGACCCTCAACCGACGGTGGCTCGTGGTCCTCAACGAAGCGGCGAACAGCGCGGCCGGGCTGCGACTGGTTCCGGAGCCAACCGGCGACTGACCCGTCAGGTTGCGCGGCTCGCGATGAAGGCGGCGGACTTGGACTGCAGGAACGAGCACAGAGCGGACACCATTGCCAGCTCTGCCGACAGCTCGAAGGCACGGCCGGCGTCGAGCTTCACGTCCTGCTCGCGGGCTTCGAACGTGATCGCCCAGTGCGTCGACCCGACGGGCTCGGGCTGCAGGTAGGTCACGGTGCCGGCATTGACCAGGTCGAGGCCGATGAGGCCGGTGTCATGGCCGCCGGTACCGTCCTGCGGCATGACCCGCAGCCGCTCGCTGATCGGGTATCCGAGCTCGGCGAACTCGGCCAGCCAGGCCTCCAACGTTTCCTTCGTGCGAAACGGCATGCGTTCCTCCAATGACACCCGGCAAGACACCTTGTCGTGTTGCCAGCGCTCATTATCACCTGGGCTGGCGACCGTTTCGGACGGCGAAGACTCCAGGAGTCGTACCGGTGCTCGCGGCTACCGAAACGGGATGTCGTGCCGCGCGCAACGGCCTGTCACGCGCCGATGCGCTCCCCATACAGCTCAGCACCGCCGCTGCGTGCGGATGCCGCCCGCGGCGCGGGCTCGGGCGCCACGTACAGTCCCGTCGGGGAGCTCGCGACGGTCGCGAGCGCGGCAAGCCATTCCCGGCTCAGCTGGGGCTCGCGGCCACCGTGGAACTTGAACTCGATGTCGGCGCCGGGGTGGATCCACACGGCGTGCCGCCCGCCACCCACGCTCGGGTCGTCCTTCCAGGTGAAGAAGAACGATTCGCTCCGTCGGAGCTTCGCGCCGACGACCTGCTGCAGGTGAGCGAGCGTGCGATCCTCGATCTCGACCTTGGTGTTTCCGTTTCCGTAGATGAAGCGGCCCATGCTGGCCTCCACACGCGCACAGGGCGACGGCCGCTCCGATGAGGGGAGGGAGCGAGGAGGCCGTCGCGTTTTTCACGCTTGCTTGCTCATAACGGTCCTCGTCGCACGAGCGGTCGTCAAGGGCGCGGCGCGTAACGGCTCACGCCGCGAGGTTTCAGATGATGTCGATCGCACCGCCGAAATCGTCGTTCCACGACGTGAGGTCGTCTGTCTCGGCTGTCGGGCCGGGCTCAGGCGCGAGGCGGGGGTAGTCGGGATGCAGCTGCAGCCAGCCGACGGCATCCTCGAAATCCGGCTCCGGGATGTCGATGGCCGCTGGCCGGGACAGGATATGGATGCCCGTCCCGATGACGAGGTCGACCTGCGCGGGCTCCTCCGACCCCGGCTCGATCGCGAGGATCGTGACGACTTCACTTCCCGATGTGGCGGCGACGCTCGCCGTCAGTGCCAGCAGCGCGCGAGCGACGGCATCGCTGGTGATGAAGGTCTCGCCCCCGTACTTGACGTAACGCATCGTGACGCACCATGCCACGGCGAGCGATGGTGCGGGACGGGGTTGCCAACTCGACAGCGGCGGGCTATCCGTGCGCGCGCTCGACGCGACGCGTCACGGCGTTGCGCCAGACGACCGTGTTGAGTTCGCCGGCCGGGCTCATCCAGTACACGACCACGACGCGATCGTTCCACCCGTGCGCGATGGCCGCGACCCGTTCGGCGGGCTTGTGCGGCCACGACACCCACGCCCACACCGCCGGCCGATCCGCCGGCCACTCGAGCGGGTGTGGCCCGTAGGCCTGCATCGGGATCGTGCAGGGCGGGATGCGCATGAGGACGCGTTCGGTGCGCTCGTCGACCCGCCGATCGATCGCATCGGCGTAGCGCTTGTTCGTCCCCACGGGCCGGGTCTCCTCTCCCGGCCAGAGACTGACATGGCCCGACGACATCCCGACGTGATCCGGCTCTCCGCGACGCGATCACGCGGAGCCCGCCAGCCCGGGCCGTCAGTGCTTGCGGATGTTGACGAGCTGCCAGCCCTCGGGCACCTTGGCGAACAACGCCTCGCGGTCGTCGGCCTCGATGTCGCGCAGGCCGTCGCGGCGCTGATAGGTCGCGGTCGCCTTGAGCTCGGTGCTGCCCTTGATCATCTGCACCGGTGCCGACACGAGGTCGAAGCCCTCCGGGGCGGCAGCCTGCGCCTGATTCCGGATCTCCTCGAGCGAGTGACCCGCGAGTTCGACGGTGGTGTTCTCGACGCGACGAATGGTGCCCACGTACATGGGAACCAGCCTAGGCCGCGCGTCAGCCGAGGCCGATCGCGTCGGCTCGATCGTGCAGCGTCGCGTCGTGGACGCCACGGCTGCGCGGCGGGGGCTCCGGGGTGAGGTACAGGCCGCTGCCGGAGTTGGCGACCGCGGTGAGGGCCTCGAGCCAGTCCCGGTTCAGCTGCGGCGAGCGATGTCCGTGGTACTTGAACACCAGGTCGGCGTTCTGATGGATCCAGACGGATCGGCGGCCGTCGCCGATGCTCACGTCGTCGCGCCACGTGAAGAAGAAGCACTCGTTGCGACGCAGCTTGGACCCGATGACCTGTTGCAGGTGCGCGAGCGCACGGTCCTCGATCTCGACTTTGGTGTTGCCGTTGCCATAGATGAATCGCCCCATGATGGTCCCCGGAGAGGAACGATTCGCGAGTCGGCCGCCGCACTGAGGGGGGATATGCGGCGTGTGGACCGCGCCCGCGAATCGTTCCCCGTTCTCCTCATCCACGGTCTCGGTTCGTCGCATCAGCGTCAAGAGGGGGTGCATGCAACGCGTACGGTTCGTGCCGGCTGCCCCTCCTGATGCACTATTGACCGAGTGACCGATCAGACTCGACCCCCGGCGCTGCCGCTTGGTGTGGCGATCGCCGCAACCGTGTTCATCGGCGTCCTCACCGCCGTTCAAGCCCGTATCAACGGCGCGCTCGGCGCGGCCATCGGCGACGGATTCGTGGCGGCGTCCATCTCGTTCGGAAGCGGTCTCGTGCTGATCCTCGTGATCACCCTGCTCGCCCCCACCGGCCGGCGAGGACTCCGCCTGCTCGTGGCGGGGGCGGGGCGCAGCATCCCGATCTGGATGCTGCTGGGCGGGCTCGCGGGCGCCGTCACGGTCGCCACCCAGGGACTCACCGTCGCCACGATCGGGGTGGCGCTGTTCACCGTCGGCCTCGTCGCCGGGCAGACGGCGGGTGGCCTGGTGCTCGACCGCGCCGGCTACGGGCCCGCCGGCGTCGTCGCCGTGACCGTTCCCCGGCTGGTGGGCGGGCTGATGGCGATCGTCGGTGTCGTGCTGTGCGCACTCGGCCAGCGCGGCGAGCCCGTCGCCTGGTGGATGCTGGCGCTGCCCCTCATCGCGGGAGCCGGCATCGCCTGGCAGCAGGGCACCAACGGCCGGCTGCGGCAGGAGCTCGGCAGCCCGCTGTCGACGACGGTGGTGAACTTCACGGGAGGATCGATCGCCCTCGGCATCGCCGCGGTGGTGAGCGTGACGGTCAACGGGATGCCGGCGGCGCTGCCGGCCGAGCCCTGGATGTACCTCGGCGGCGCGATGGGCGTCGTCTACATCGTGATCTCGGCCGCGCTCGTCAAGCGCACCGGGGTGCTGCTCCTCGGCCTCGGATCGGTCGTCGGGCTCCTCGCCGCCTCGATCGTCCTCGACGCGATCGCGCCGCCTCCGTCCGGACCATCGCTGCTGGCCGCGACGACAGCCGCCGCGGTCGCGTTCATCGGCGTCGTCATCGCCGTCGTTCCCTGGCGGCGCCGCGTCCGCTGAAAGGGTCAGCGAAGCGCGGCGTAGTGCTCCGCGAGTCGCGACAGTCCTTCGTCGATCGAAACGGTCGGCGACCACTGCAGATCGCGCCGGATCTCCGTCTGATCGAACCAGTGTGCGGTCGACAGCTGCTCGGCGAGGAACCGCGTCATCGGCGGCTCATCGGCGCCGGGCCGCACGTCCCAGACCTTCTCCACGGCGGCGCCCGCCGCGCGGGCGACGGCAGCCGGCAGGCGCAGCTTCGGCTCGGGGGCTCCCGCCGCGCGGCAGATGCCCGCCATCAGGTCGCCCACGGGCCGCGGTTCGCCGTTCGTGAGCACGTAGGCGCGACCGCCGACGGCATCCGCCCGGTGCAGCGCGGCCACGATGCCCGACGCGGCGTTGTCGACGTACGTGGTGTCGATGAGGGCCGTGCCGCCGTTCAAGAGGGGCAGCGTGCGGCGCCGCGCGCGGGCCACGATGCGCTCGATGAGCTGCGGGTCGCCCGGGCCCCACACGAGATGCGGCCGCACGGCGACGACGCGCATCGCCTCGGAGTCACGTCCGAGCGCGATCAGCTCGGCCTCGGCCTTCGTGCGCGCGTACTCGCCGCGCGCGCGGACAGGGTCGGCAGGATCGGCCCCCGCGCCCGCGAGCGCGGAACCGGCGTGGGCGACCGAGGGCGACGAGACCTGCACGAAGCGTGACACTCCCGCGGCCGCGGCGGCGTCGAGGAGGGTCGTCGTGCCGCCGACGTTGACGTCGCGGAACTCGCGCCGGTCGCCGGCGAGCGACACCTTCGCGGCGAGGTGGACGACGGCATCCGCGCCCGTCACGGCATCCGCCACGGTGGTCGCATCGGTGACCGATCCGCGGATGTCGAGCGCCCCGGTGACGCCGGAGGGACGGCGCTGCAGGGTGCGCACCTCGTGTCCGGCCGAGAGCAGGTCGGCGACGACGGCGCGACCGAGGAATCCGGATGCTCCGGTGGCCAGGACGATCACGGCGCGCTCGGCTTCTCGCCGGCCAGCACGCGCTCGGCCCAGGCCGCCAGGCGCGACCGGTCGATCTTGGAGTTGTGCCGGATGTCGGTGGGCAGGGCCGGCACGACGAGTGCGGCGGCGATGGCGGTGTCGGATGCCGCGCGGATGCGCTCGGCCAGTGCCGACGGGGCGAGGTCAGGCCGACGCGCCCCCGGCGTCGTCTCGACGACGGCGACGCACACCTGGCGGCCTCGGGGCCCGACACCGACGACGGCCGCGCGGCGGACGCCCTCGACCCTCTCGATCTGCTGCTCGGGACCGACCGGGGTCACGGGGCCGTCGCTCGTGACGACGACATGGGGGAGCCGCCCCTCGACCCAGAGCCGGCCGTCGGCGTCGAGGTGACCCACATCGCCGGTGCGATGCCAGCGGCCGGGGTGGGAGGCCGTGCCGCGCACCGCCTCGCGATCGGTCGCCCACAGGCGGTGGTAGCCGCGCTTGAGGTGGGGCGCCGAGACCACGATCTCGCCCGTGATGCGAGGTGCGTCCGAGAGGTCGCCGGTTGCGCGACCAACGGCGTCGAGGGCGGAGATGCGCACCGTGCCCGCGCCGATCGGCGTGCCCACGCAGACGCCGGCGTCGGGTGCCGACTGCGTTCGCTCGAGCTCGTCGAGGGTGATGTCGGTGACGAGCAGGCACTCGGTCATGCCGTACGGCGTATGAGCCTCGGCCTCGGGCATGAGCTCGTGCGCCTGGCGCAGAAGGTCGATGCTCACCGGCGCACCTGTCGAGAGGAAGGTGCGCACCTGCGCGAGCGCTGCGCGGTCGTCAGGTGTGAGCGCAGCGGCCGTCGCGCAGACGTTCGCGACGGCCGCGGGAGAGAGGAAGACGATGCGCGCGCGGGAGGCGCGGACCGCTTCGGCGACCGCGGTCGCCGTGAGCGTGCGCGGCGCTGAGACATCCATGCGCGGCGTCGCCGATCGGGTGCCGAGCGCCGGCCCGAGCAGGGCGAAGGGGGCGAAGCCCGTCACCAGCCCGACATCGGGGGTGACGTCGAAGTGCGACCCCAGGGTGTCGCGGAGCGCGGCGAGCTGGGCGTGCGTGTACACGACTCCCTTCGCGGGCCCGGTCGAGCCCGAGGTGAAGAGAATCGCCGCTTCATCGTCGGCGGACGGCGGCGCCGGCACGCCGCCCCGAGAGCCCGAGGCGGCGATCTCGGCCAGCGACGCCTCGACGCCGAGTGCACGCGCCGCCGGCGCGGGCAGGTTCGGGGCCGAGATGCGCCGGCCCGGCCACCCGAGTGCGCGCGCGGCCGCGAGGCCGGCCCGCTCGCCGATGACGAAAGCGGGCTCCGTGCCGCGGACGGCGCGGGAGAGTCCGCGGACCCCCAGCCCGCGGTCGGCGACCACCACGACGGCGCCGATGCGCAGGCACGCGTAGAGCACGGCGGTCAGCGTCGGACCGGGCTGCACGAGCAGCGAGACCCGGTCACCGCGTCGGATGCCGAACGCCGCGAACCCCGCGGCGAGGTGATCGACGCGCTGCGCGAGCTCGCGCCAGCTGACGTCCAGCGGCTCGCCGCCGACGTCTCGGGTGAGATCCACCACGGCGGTGTCGTCGTCGTCTCGCCGGTCGGAGAGCCGCTGCCAGATCGGGACGAACGGGCGAGCGTCGTCGTCCTCATCCCGCTGCTGGGTGGGGATGCGGCGCTCGCCGGTGTCACGGGCGTCAGCGGCGCCATCGGCGTCACCAGAGGACAGGCCCTTGTCGTCGAGCCAGTCGAGCACGAGGTCCGCGTACGGGCGCTCCTCCGCGAGCATGTGTCCGGCGCCTTCGAAGCGGTGCACGTCGGCGCGAGGAAGGCGGTGCGCGAGATCGTCGAGGTGGTGCTCGCCGAACACCGGATCGCGCGGCCCGCGCAGCAGCAGGGCGGGCACGGTCAGGTCGACGAGGCCGCCCGCCAGCTCATCGAGGGCGGGAGTGCTCGGGTGCTCGGGCGTGGCGGGGATGTCGGCGACGAATGCGCCGATGCCGCGCCGCAGCTCGCTCGACGCGTACGGCGCCCGGTAAGCGGCACGCACCTCGGGCGCGAGCGGAGGATCGGCCAGCGCGAGGGTCGTGTCGAGGAACGCGGTCGTCTTGACCGTCGTCGTGGCCAGCAGCGACCGGGCTCCCGCGACGCGCAGGGCCGTGGGCAGCGGCATCCCGGCGGGGTGATGCACCGCGGTGTTGAGCACGGCGACGGCGTCGACGCGGTCGCGATGGCGCACGGCCCATCCCAGCGAGATCGGGCCTCCCCAGTCGTGGCCGAGGGTGACGAGCGTGCCGGTGATGTCGAGGTCGTCGATGAGCGCACCGAGGTCGTCGATGCGCTGCGGCAGGCCCCGCGTCAGTGTCGTGCGCTCGGAGTAGCCCATCTCGAGCTGATCGACGGCGACGATGCGCCATGCCGGTCCGCCGGCTCGCGCGCGCTCGAGCGACGCCGCGACGAGGCCGCGCCAGAGGTACGACCAGGTCGGGTTGCCGTGCACCGCGACGATCGTCCCGACCGGGGTGATGCCCTCTCTCTCGAGCAGCGGGGCGGTGTCGAGCAGGTGCCAGCGTCGCTGCGAGCCGGCGTCGGCTCCGGCACCGGCCACGACGCGGGTCGTCGAGACGCCGTTCTCGATCCCGGGGAGCTCCCGCGGCACCACGGGGGTCACCAGGCGAGCTCCAGCATGCTGGTGTTCAGCCCTGAGCCGACACCCATGAGCAGCACCCGGTCGCCGCGCTGGAGCGTCGCCTTCTCCGCGTCGAGGGTGATGGGGATGGATGCCGGTCCCACGTTGCCCAGATGGGGATAGGTGACCGGCACACGGCGGCGATCGAGGCCGACGGCCTTGACGATCGCGTTGGTGTGCACCGACGAGACCTGGTGCGTGATGTAGCGGTCGATGTTCGACCACGAGAAGGTCGACTGCGCTTCCTTCCAGGCGTCGACGACGAGCGCCAGACCCCCCTTGAGGAGAGCCTTGGCATCGGTGAACATCCCGTCGACGCTCCCGACGCACAACTCGTGGAACTGCGTGGCCGCGCGGGTCACCCCGCCGACGATGCGATGTCCGCCGGGGTTCTCGCTCGCACGTCCCAGCACGGCGGCAGCGGCGCCCGAGCCGAGGGTCAGCGAGGCGAACTCGCTCATGAACCCGTTGCGGTCGAGGCCGCCGCGATTGAGGCGCTCGACCGTGTTGACCTGGATCTCGTCGGCGTCCTCGCCGTTGACGATGATCGCGTAGTCGATCTGGCCCGACTGGATCATGCCCGACGCGAGGATCATGCCGTTGATGAAGCCGAGGCAGGCGTTGGCGACGTCGAAGTTGATGGCCGAGGTGGGCAGCCCGAGCCCGTGATGAAGACGCACCGCGACGGAGGGTTCGAGATGCTTCCGCGACACCGAGGTGTTGATGAGCAGGCCGATCTGGTCGGGACGCACCCCCGCCTCGTCGAGGGCCCGGCGCCCCGCCTGGATCGTCGCGTCGTCGGAGGACTCGCCCACCGCCCAGTTGCGACGCTCGTTCACACCTGCGACACGGCGCAGCAGGCCGGGCTTGAGCTTGAGCTGCCGCAACACGTCCGACAATCGGTCCTCGATCGCGTCGGAGGAGGTGACGCGTGAGGGGAGGACACTCGCGACCGAGAGGAGGGCGACGTCGTCGTAACGAGTGGTGGCGTTTCCGTGCAATGCGACTCCCGCGGTGTCTCCGGTGGCCAGCGGCTTCTGCCTCCGACCCGCGCTCGAGGCGCATCCGGGCATCCGTCGATTTTACGTCTCGACTCATGCGGTCGGCTGCATGCGGAACGCTGTGCTACCGCGACGCGCCCGTCGGGATGCCCGGCATGCGAAGGGCGCGCGGATGCCGGAGCGTGCGCTGGAAGGCTCGGATCAGGTCGACGGTGACGTCGAGCTCGAGGGCCATCCCGTCCACGTGACCGTCGTGGATGCTCTCGGCGCGTGCGTAGTCGTCGACCGACACCAGCATCCGCGCCGCCCATTCATCGGCCCGCACCTCTTGCCGTTCGGCGTGATGCGGGTCGCGAAGCGGCACGTCGCCGTAGACGGCGTGGGCGCACTCGTGAGCCAGCACCGACCGGTGGAGGCGACGGGCCATTCCCGGCCGGAGCCGGACGATGCGGAGCCCGTGCTCGTACTCGCCGTCGCGGTCGGGAGGCAGGTCGGTGATGGTCAGGCGTACGCCGAGAAGATCGAGTGTGTCGAGAAGTTCGTCATCCGTCACCGTCGTCCCCTCCGCGGTCGTCGTGTGGCGCTTTGGCCACCGCACGCTCAGTATCGCGTGAGGGTCCGACATCGATGCGGGGGACGGGGGACCCGGTGCGGGCCCGGTGGGGCTGCTGTCCCGGCATGTCGACGACCTGCGCGATGGGGGTGCCGACCGCGCGGCACACCGCGTCGAGTTGATCGAGCGTGAAGACCTTCTTGGCGGCGAGCACGCGCGACAGCTGCGAGGCCGACATGCCCGCCCGCGCTGCGACGTCCGTCTGACGCAATCCGCGGCGTGCGATCTCGGCAGCGAGCAGATTCGCGACATGACGACTGAGCGGGCCGGGTTGCGGGGTCTTTCCTGAGGGCACGTGCCAAGTCTGGCGGAGTTGTCGCGATCGTGTCGCCCCGTTCCGAGCATCTCGTCATCCGCGACCGTCGTCCCCGCCGAGGTCGTCCTGCGGTGCTTTGGCCACCGCCCGCACGGTGCGGCGCGCCGGTCCGATATCGATGGGCGCGATGCCACCGGTTCGGCGGGCGCGCCGCGCGCGTCCGCCGGGCATCACGACGACCTGCGCGATGGGGATGCCGACGGCGCGGCACACCGCGTCGAGCTGGTCGAGTGTGAAGACCTTCTTCACGGCGAGGACGCGCGAAAGCTGCGAGGCCGACATGCCCGCTTGTGCGGCGACGTCTGTCTGCCGCAGTCCGCGGCGAGCGATCTCGGTGGCGAGCAGATGCGCGACATGGTGGCTGAGCGGGCCGGGTTCCGGCGTTCTTCCTGTGGGCACGTGCCAAGTTTGGCGGAACTATTGCCATGTGGCAAGAGCGTCAATACTGTTGCCATATGGCAGACGGCTTGCTAAGCGCTCGAGTGGCTCGGTCCATCCGTGCGGTCCTCGCGGATGAGCGGTTGACGCAGGAATGGCTCGCCGAGGCGAGCGGCATCCCGATGCGAACCCTCGCCCGCCGCCTGCACGTCCGACGCCCCTCGGCGATGTCGATCGAGGAGCTGGCACGCATCTCAGCAGCCCTCGACGTCGACATGTCCGACCTGCTCGATGACAGTCGCCTCACGACGCGGCGGGTGCGATCCGGCGGGCAGCCGCCCACCTGACGCGTTCAGGGCATGGGGCTGAGGAAGTCCTCGCCGTCGATCGTCTTGCGTCGGCCCGAGTCCCGGTCCGACGGCTTACCGCCCACGTAGAGCCACCCGAGCAGTTCCTCGCGCTTGCCGAGCTTGTGCGCCTTCGCGACGGCCTTGGAGCGCGTGGCGCTGCCGGTGCGCCAGAACACGCCCCAGCCCGCCTCGTCGAGCAACAGGCTCAGCATGTGCGCCACCCCGGATGCGACGGCCTCCTGTTCCCACCGCGGGACCTTGCTCTTCTTGCTGTAGCTCGCGACGACCGCGATCAGCAGCGGTGCGCGCATCGGCTTCGTCGAGACACCGCGTTTGCCCTCGGCCTTGTTCAGCGCGCGGCCCAGTCGGGTGCGTCCGTCGCCTCGGATCTCGATGAGCCGCCACGGACGCAACGAGGAATGGTCGGCGACGCGGCCCGCGGCCGAGATCAGTCGCACGAGCTCGTCGTGCGAGGGGGCCTCGTCGGTGACCTTCGACCACGACCGGCGTGCGCCGGCGGCCTCGAAGGCTCCGGTCACTTCTCCTGCTCGGGCGTGAACGACAGCGACAGCGAGTTCATGCAGTAGCGGTCACCGGTGGGGGTGCCGAAACCGTCGGGGAAGACGTGGCCCAGGTGCGAACCGCAGTTCGCGCAGCGCACCTCCGTGCGCACCATCCCGTGCGAACGGTCCTCGATGAGCTCGACCGCTTCGGGACGCACCGACTCGTAGAAGCTCGGCCAGCCGCAGTGCGAGTCGAACTTCGTGCCGCTCTGGAACAGCTCGGCGCCGCAGGCGGCGCAGGTGTACAGGCCCGCGCGGCTCTCGTCGAGCAGCTCCCCGGTCCACGCGCGTTCGGTGCCGGCCTGCCGCAGCACTGCGTACTGCTCGGGGGTGAGCTCTTCGCGCCACTGCTCGTCGGTCTTGTTCACGGAATAGGTCATGTCTGCTCCTTCGCCTCGTCCTATTCAACTCGACGTTGCGGGTCGATGTTCCCGGAGAATGTCCTCATGTCCGACGAGTACGCCGCCGTGATCGAGCGCTACCGGCGTTTCGCCGCAGACGAGGCTCCCGGCCGCTCCGACCTGTACGCCGATTGGGCGTGGCGCGTCGTCGAGGATCCGGCTCTGCAAGACGTGCTCTCGCGGCTTCCGGCGAACCGGCGTCAGCCGCCGCTCGTGTTCGCGGTGTGCCGGCTGCTCGGGTCGGGCGACGTCGACGCGGAGCAATGGGCCGCATGGGTGCTGGCGCATGACGAGGCCGTGGTGTCGGAGAGCCTCGCGCGCTCTGTGCAGACGAACGAGCCCCTGCGCTGTGCGGCGCTCCTCCCGACTCTCTCGCGGGTGGCCGGCCCGATTGCGCTGCTGGAGGTCGGGGCGAGCGCGGGGCTGTGCCTGTATCCCGACCGCTACTCGTACCGGTATGCCGGCGCAGGCGGGGGCCACGTGCGGCTCGACCCGGTGGCCGGCGCCTCGGAGGTCGAGCTCGTCAGTGCGGTGGCGGGGGAGCGGATGCCGCAGGTGCGGCATCCCGAGATCGTCTGGCGTGCCGGCATCGATCTGGCCCCGCTCGACGTGCGCGACCCTCGCGACGTCGACTGGCTGGCTCGGCTGGTCTGGCCCGGCGAGGACGGGCGGGCCGAGCGGATCCGCGCGGCTGCGGCGATCGCGGCATCCGACCCGCCGCTCCTCTTCGCCGGAGACGCTCTCGACCTGCTGCCGGAGGTCGCGGCTCTCGCGCCGGCGGGGGCGACGCTGGTGATCACCACCCCCGGCGTCCTCGTCCACATCCCACGCGAGCGTCGTTCGCGCGTGATCGAGCGCGCCCGGAGTCTCGGGCGGTGGCTCACGATCGACGACCCGGCGACCCACGACGCGTGGTCGGGGGGAACGCCGAGCGGCTGGCGAGGAGGCTTCGCCGTCGCGCTCGACGGCGAGATCGACGCGGCGGCCGACCCGCTCGGACGGTGGTGGGAGTGGCGTCCCGGATCCGAGCGTCCACGGTCGTAGCGTGGAGGGGTGGCACTTTCCGATCGCGACCGTTCGATCCTCGACTTCGAGGCGCGCTGGGGTGCCCACAGCGGCGCGAAGGAAGAGGCGGTACGCGCCGAGCTCTCGATGAGCCCCGCTCGGTACTACCAGTTGCTCGGGCGCATCATCGACTCGGCTGACGCGGTCTCGCACGACCCGATGCTCGTGCACCGGCTGCGGCGCATGCGCGCGGCTGCGGAGCGCTCGCGAGCCGAACGCGCGGCCATGTGACGCGGAGCTTCGCCAGATAGCATTCCTCCGTGCCGACAACGACATACCCGAAAGACCGTTTCGACGAGCTCCCCGCCGACACCACCCGGGTCGGCGCCCACCGGGCGGAGAACCCCCGGCTCCGTGCCGGCGTCGTCCTGGCCTGGGCAGCGGGCGCGGTTCTCGTCCTGGTCGCGGCGGGCATCGTCGGCACGATGATCGTCACGGGGCGCATCGCGCTCTTCCCGGCGGAGCCGACCGCGACGGCCGTGGTCGAAGCCCCGGTGGAAGCCGATCCGGTGGTCGACACGTCGTATCCGGTGCTGATCCTCAACGCCACCTCCGAGCGCGGACTTGCGACCGCCCTCCGCGACACCGTCGTCGGTGCTGGATGGAACTCGGATGTCGTGGACGCGGGCGACGCCAGCACCCACGACTTCGCGACGACCACGATCTTCTATGTCAACGCGGAGGACGAGGGCGCCGCGCGAGGTCTCGCGCAGGTCATCGGCGGTGCGGACGTGGAGATGAGCGAGGCCTACGCGGGCCCTGACGCGGCCGACGGAACCCCGAGCAAGCAGCTGACCGTGGTGGTCGGCGAGGACCGGGCGGGCGGCTCTTCCGGCGGCGAATGAGGGGGCGTGTTTCACGCTCGTGAAATTCTCGATGCGGCCGTGTCAACAGTGACCGGAAGCGCCGGATCCGGCGGAACGCCCTGCATACGATGACGCTGTCGCACAGCATCAGGAGATTCGCATGACACAGGGCACCGTCAAGTGGTTCAACGCCGAGAAGGGTTTCGGCTTCATCACCGTGAACGAGGGGCAGGACGTCTTCGTCCACTACTCCAACATCGAGATGAGCGGCTTCCGCGTGCTCGAGGAAGGGCAAGCGGTCGAGTTCACCGTGGGGACGGGGCAGAAGGGTCCGCAAGCGGAATCGGTGCGTGTCGTCGCCTGAATCGCACCACTCGCACAGAGCGCGCCGCCATCGCGGCGCGCTCTGTCGTTTCCCGTTCCGGTCGCGGGCGGGGCGGCTTGCACTCCCCATGGGCGAGTGCCAGAATGGCTTTAGCACTCACGTTCATCGAGTGCTAAAGACTGTTCTCCACCGTCCGGGAGGGACGACACACACATGGCAAAGATCATCGCTTTCGACGAGGAGGCCCGCCGTGGCCTCGAGCGCGGCCTGAACACGCTGGCCGACGCCGTCAAGGTGACGCTCGGCCCGCGCGGTCGCAACGTCGTGCTCGAAAAGAAGTGGGGCGCCCCCACCATCACGAACGATGGCGTCTCGATCGCCAAGGAGATCGAGCTCGACGACCCGTACGAGAAGATCGGTGCGGAGCTCGTCAAGGAGGTCGCCAAGAAGACCGACGACGTCGCCGGTGACGGAACGACCACCGCGACGGTCCTCGCTCAGGCGCTCGTCCGCGAAGGCCTGCGCAACGTCGCAGCCGGCGCCGACCCCATCTCGCTCAAGAAGGGCATCGAGAAGGCCGTCAAGGCCATCACCGACCAGCTTCTCGCCGACGCCAAGGAGGTCGAGTCGAAGGAGCAGATCGCTGCCACCGCTTCGATCTCGGCCGCTGACGCCTCGATCGGCGAGCTGATCGCCGAGGCGATCGACAAGGTCGGCAAGGAAGGTGTCGTCACCGTCGAGGAGTCGAACACCTTCGGCACCGAGCTCGAGCTCACCGAGGGCATGCGCTTCGACAAGGGCTACATCAACCCCTACTTCGTCACGGACCCGGAGCGCCAGGAGGCTGTCTTCGAGGACCCGTACATCCTCATCGCGAACCAGAAGATCTCGAACATCAAGGACCTTCTGCCCATCGTCGACAAGGTGATCCAGGAGGGCAAGGAGCTCCTCATCATCGCCGAGGACGTCGAGGGCGAGGCTCTCGCGACGCTGGTGCTCAACAAGATCCGCGGCATCTTCAAGTCGGCTGCCGTCAAGGCCCCCGGCTTCGGCGACCGCCGCAAGGCTCAGCTGCAGGACATCGCGATCCTCACGGGCGGCCAGGTCATCACCGAAGAGGTCGGCCTCAAGCTCGAGAACGCGACCGTCGACCTGCTCGGCCGTGCGCGCAAGGTCATCATCACCAAGGACGAGACCACGATCGTCGAGGGTGCCGGTGACTCGGCTCAGCTCGAGGGCCGCGTGACCCAGATCCGCCGCGAGATCGACAACACCGACAGCGACTACGACCGCGAGAAGCTCCAGGAGCGCCTCGCGAAGCTCGCCGGTGGCGTCGCCGTCATCAAGGCCGGAGCTGCGACCGAGGTCGAGCTCAAGGAGCGCAAGCACCGCATCGAGGACGCTGTCCGCAACGCCAAGGCAGCTGTGGAAGAGGGTGTCGTCGCCGGTGGTGGTGTCGCGCTCATCCAGGCCGGCAAGAACGCGTTCAACGGTCTCGAGCTCTCGGGCGACGAGGCGACCGGCGCGAACATCGTCAAGGTCGCGATCGAGGCTCCGCTGAAGCAGATCGCTCTGAACGCCGGCCTCGAGCCGGGCGTCGTCGCCAACAAGG
Organism: Microbacterium sp. Yaish 1; assembly: GCF_002245215.1. GTDB lineage: Bacteria > Actinomycetota > Actinomycetes > Actinomycetales > Microbacteriaceae > Microbacterium. The sequence continues at coordinate 126,791 of NZ_NPMR01000001.1, read as the reverse complement.
TCGCCGAGCTCGAGATCGGTCACGGCCTCAACGCCGCGACCGGCGAGTACGGCAACCTCTTCGAGCAGGGCATCATCGACCCCGCCAAGGTGACCCGCTCCGCGCTGCAGAACGCCGCGTCGATCGCCGGCCTGTTCCTCACGACCGAGGCGGTCGTGGCGGACAAGCCGGAGAAGACCCCGGCTCCCGCGGGCGACCCCACGGGTGGCATGGACTTCTGATCCATCGCAGACAGAACGGCCCCTCCTTCGGGAGGGGCCGTTCCGCGTTTCCGGGCGGGTTCAGCGGAAGAGACCGGCGGCCGCAGTCTCGGCATGCAGGTACTGCTGGCCCGCGGCATCCAACGCCGATCCGATGTCGCCGAGGGCCGCCTCGACTTCGCGCTGGGCGGCGCGCCAGCGCTCGACGACAGCCTGGAAGGCGAGCGCCGCGCTTCCGGTCCACGATCCCTGCAGCTGAGTCAGCTGCGCCATCATGGCGCCGGTGTCGCTCTCGATGCGTCCCGAGGTGGCTCGGATGGCGGCGGTGGCACTCGCCACGGCGTCGCTGTCGATGGAGAAGATGGCCATGTCGCTCCTTGCGTCGTGCGATGGGATGCCGACACGGTAGGCCGCTGCCCGGCCGCTGTGGTCGCAGCTCGAGCGGATCGGGGAGAGACAGACGCTGGGCGCTGGCGGGGGAGGAACCGCGCCGCGGCCCCCGCTCAGCGCTCGTCGCGCAGACGCGGCAGCGGCTGGGTCTCGATCCAGAGGTGCTCGGCGGCCTCGCGGCGGTCGGCCAGGGGGAATGCGACGCGGAACGTGGCGCCGCCGCCGGGCGTGGCCTGGACGTCGATCGAGCCGTGCAGCGCCTCCACGATCGAGGCCACGATCGACAGGCCGAGGCCGGAGCCTCCGGTCTCGCGCGTCCGCGACGTGTCGGCGCGCCAGAACCGCTGGAAGATCTTCTCGCGCAGCGGTTCCGGGATGCCTTCACCGTGATCGATCACCGAGATCCATCCCATGCGGGCGTCGCGGTCCAGCCCCACGGCGATCTCGATCGGGGTGCCTTCGGGGCTGTAGCGCCGCGCGTTGCCGATGAGGTTCGCCACGACCTGGCGGATGCGGTTCTCGTCGCCGAGGACGACGGGGACGAGCGGCGGTTCGGCCGGCTGCAGCAGAGGCTTCGTGTCGGCGGCCGCGGCGGGCGAGCTGCTCGCCGACGCGGCATCCCCCTTCCGGGACGTCGAGCCGGCCTCTGTTCCCGATCGGGCGGTGCGCTCGTCCTTCGGGCGTCGCCGCAGGCGGGCGAGCGTCTGGCCCGTGCGATTGCGGGCGCCGCCGGAACGCTTGGCCGTCGCACCGGTGCCCGTGTCCGCCGGCATATCCACCGTCAACGTCTCATCGGAGTACTCGATCACCGACACCTGGCGTTCGGGCGCCGCCGCACGCGTGTCGAGCGCGGCATCACGGGCAATGGGACGCAGGTCGACGGGGGTGATGACCAGGTCGCGACGTTCGTCCAGGCGCGCGAGGGCCAGGAGGTCCTCGACGAGGCCGCTCATCCGAACGGCCTCCTTCTCGATGCGCTCCATCGACTGCGCCGTGTGCTCGGCGTCGGTGATCGCGCCCATGCGGTAGAGCTCCGCATATCCGCGCACCGTCACGAGCGGCGTGCGCAGCTCGTGACTGGCGTCGCCGATGAACCGACGCATCTGCTGGACTGTGGCGTCGCGCTGGGCCAGGGCGGTGTCGATGCGGTCGAGCATCGCGTTGATGGCGATCTTCAGCCGGCCTACCTCGGTGCCGGGGGAGATGTCGCCCATGCGCTGGCTCAGGTCGCCCGCCGCGATCGTCATCGCGGTCTCCTCGACCTGGCTGAGGCTGCGGAAGGTGAGCGTCACGAGCCAGCGGGTGCCGAGAGCGCCGGCTACGAGGATGAGGGCTGCGATGACGGTGTAGATGCTGATGAAGTTCGCGACGGTCTGCGTCACCGAGGTCAGCGGCAGCGCGACGAGCTGCGTGTAGCTCTCCCGCGATCCCTCGGGCTGGAGGATGTCGACGCTCGCGTGGAAGGTGCCGTTCCCCTGGCGGGCGGGGAGCTCGAAGGGCTCCGTGCCCTTGACGAGCGTTCGGTCGAGGGGGAACGAGGCGGGCAGATCGGGGCGGACCGACTCGGGCCCGCCGGCGACCGACAGCAGCTCGCCCTCAGCGCTGTAGATCGCGACGACGAAGGTGGTCGGCGCCGGTGACTCCTTCGCCTCGAAGAGGGCGATTCCGTCTTCGACGGTGACGTCCATCACCGTGCTCGCCAGGTCGGTCGGGGCCAACGACCGCAGGCTGCCGTCGAGAGCTGCGACCTGGGCGTTGCGGAGGAAGATCATCGTTCCCACGCCCGCAGCGATCAGACCCATCGCGAGCAGGGTGACGATGACGCCCGTCACCTTCGTGCGCAGGCTGATGCCGCGCCACCACCGGGTGACGCCGTCGTTCGCGGAATCGCTCAGGCGTCTGCGCTCCCGCGGGTCACGCCGACTTGTCGGCCTTGAGCATGTATCCGAAACCGCGCTTGGTCTGGATCAGCGGCTCCGAGGAGTGCGGGTCGATCTTGCGGCGGAGGTACGAGATGTAGCTCTCGACGATGCCGGCGTCGCCGTTGAAGTCGTACTCCCACACGTGGTCGAGGATCTGCGCCTTGCTCAGCACCCGGTTGGGGTTGAGCATCAGGTAGCGCAGCAGCTTGAACTCGGTGGGCGACAGGTCGATCGAGACGTCGCCGACCTGCACGTCGTGCGTGTCCTGGTCCATCGTCAGCTCGCCGGCGCGGATGATCGACTCCTCGTCGGCCTGCATCGTGCGGCGGAGGATGGCCTGGATGCGGGCCACGATCTCGTCGAGGCTGAACGGCTTCGTCACGTAGTCGTCGCCGCCGGCGTTGAGCCCCTCGATCTTGTCCTCGGTCTCGTCCTTCGCGGTGAGGAAGAGGATCGGCGCGGTGTAGCCCGCCCCCCGTAGGCGCTTGGTGACGCTGAAGCCGTTCATGTCGGGCAGCATCACGTCGAGCACGATCAGGTCGGGCTCCTCCTCGAGCACCGCCGAGATCGTCTGCGCTCCGTTGCCCACGGCGCGGACCTGGTATCCGGCGAACTTCAGCCCGGTGATCAGCAGGTCACGGATGTTGGGTTCGTCGTCCACGACGAGAATGCGCGGTGCTGTCATAGGCCCATACTGGCACCGGATCCCATCGGTTTGCTGGATATCGCGCCGCAGCGGGTCGACCTGGTAGGGGCCGCGAGATGATGGAGGCATGCCGCGTCCGATCGATTTCGACCGTCTCGCATTCCACCGGCTCGTCTTCGCACGTCGTCGTTCGGGATGGTGGACCCCGCTCGCGGTGGGCGCCCTCGGCATCGTCCTCTACCTCGCCATGCTGCTCGTCGTCGCGCTCGCCGCCCTGCTCGTCGCCCTGTCGAGCCACGATGCGGCACGCGCGCTCAACGACGTCGTGCGAGATGGCGGAGCATTGGATGTCGGTGACCCGCTGTCGCTGCTGCTCGGCCTGGGTGCGATCGCGCTGCTGCTGCCCGCTTACCTGCTCGCGTCGCTCATCGTCAACGGCCGTCGCCTCGGGTTCGCCTCCGCCGTCTTCGGGCGGCTGCGCTGGCGCTGGCTGCTCGTCTGCGTCGGGCTCGCCGTGGTCATGGCGGTCGTCGTCACGATCGTCACGGCGCTGCTCCCGGCCGAGCAGGGCGCAGCCACGCTGACGCCCCCGGCGGGCGCGACCCTGTGGCTGAGCCTGCTCGTGGTCGTCCTCGTCGTGCCGGTGCAGGCAGCGGCAGAGGAGTACGTCTTTCGCGGCTACCTGATGCAGGCGATCGGGCGGTGGTTGCGGCATCCGCTGTTCGCCATCCTGCTTCCCGCGCCCCTGTTCGTCATCGGGCACCTCTACGACCCGGTCGGTCAGGCAGCCGTCGCGCTCTTCGCGATCGCCGCGGGCTGGCTCACGTGGCGGACCGGCGGGCTCGAGGCCGCGATCGCGGTGCACATCGTCAACAACCTGCTGGCCTTCGTGACCGGGATCGCATCGGGCTCCGATCCGTCGGCGGCGGATGTCGGATGGGTGAGCTTCGCCACCTCGACGTTGCTGCTCGGGGGCTACTGCCTCGCCGTCGAGTACGTGCTGCGGCGTCGCCCGATCGTGCGGACCTACGCCCTTCCGCGCACGCCGCTGCCGGCGCCGATCCCCATGCCGACGCCGACGGCGACCGTGCCGCTGCCCGGCGAGCCGACGCCCGAGCTCACGAAGCCCTGACGCGACCGTCGTCGGCGACGGGCTCAGGCCGCTTCGAGCTTCTCGGCGTCGAGGATCGTGTAGCTGTACCCCTGCTCGGCGAGGAAGCGCTGCCGGTTCTGCGCGAAGTCCTGATCGACGGTGTCGCGGGCGATGAGCGTGTAGAAGCTCGCGGTGTGACCGTTGGACTTCGGCCGCAGCAGGCGGCCGAGCCGCTGCGCCTCCTCCTGACGCGACCCGAACGACCCCGAGACCTGGATCGCGACGGAGGCGTCGGGCAGGTCGATGGAGAAGTTCGCGACCTTCGAGACGATGAGTACGGGCACCTCTCCCGTCCGGAACGCCTCGTACAGCTCCTCGCGCTCGTCGACGGGGGTCGACCCCGTGATCTTCGGTGCCCCGAGCGCGTCGGAGAGCACGTCGATCTGATCGAGGTACTGCCCGATGACGAGGATCTGCTCGCCCGCGTGCTTCGCGACGAGGTCGCGGACGACGCCGATCTTCGCGTGCGCGGTGGCCGCCAGACGGTAGCGCTCGTCGTCGGCTGACGCGGCGTACTCGAGTCGATCGGATGCCGGGAGGTCGACGCGCACTTCGTAGCAGACCGCGGGGGAGATGAAGCCCTGGGCCTCGATCTCCTTCCACGGGGCGTCGAAGCGCTTGGGACCGATGAGGCTGAACACGTCGCCCTCGCGGCCGTCCTCGCGGACGAGGGTGGCGGTCAGACCGAGGCGGCGTCGCGCCTGCAGATCGGCGGTCAGCTTGAACACCGGCGCAGGCAGGAGGTGCACCTCGTCGTACACGACGAGGCCCCAGTCGAGCGCGTCGAGGAGCGCGAGGTGGGCGTACTCGCCCTTCCGCTTCGCGGTTAGGATCTGGTACGTCGCGATCGTGACCGGCTTGACCTCCTTCGACTGACCGGAGTACTCGCCGATCTCTTCCGGGGTCAGGCTCGTGCGCTTGAGCAGCTCGTTGCGCCACTGCCGCGCGCTGACGGTGTTGGTGACGAGGATGAGCGTGGTCGTCTTCGTGTCGGCCATCGCCGCGGCTCCGACGAGCGTCTTGCCCGCGCCGCAGGGGAGCACCACCACACCCGAGCCGCCCTCGGTGAAGATGTCGACGGCCTTGCGCTGGTAGGGGCGCAGGCTCCAGCCGTCCTCGTGCAGCTCGATCTCATGGGGTGTGCCGGGGGTGAAGCCGGCGAGGTCCTCCGCGGGCCAGCCGATCTTCAGCAGCTCCTGCTTGATCTGGCCGCGGGCCCAGGCGTCGATGACGTACGTCTCGGGCGTGGGGTGTCCCAGCAGCAGGGGCTGGATGCGCTTGTTGCGGGTGACCTCGGCCAGCACGGCCGCGTCGTTCGAGCGCAGCACGAGCGTGCCCTCGTCGTCGCGTTCGATGACGAGGCGTCCGTACCGGGTGACCGTCTCGCGGATGTCGGTCGACACCGACGGCGGCACCGGGAAGCGCGACCACCGATCGAGCGTCGCGAGCATGTCGTCGGCATCGTGGCCCGCGGCGCGGGCGTTCCACAGGCCCAGCCGCGTGATGCGGTAGGTGTGGATGTGCTCGGGCGCGCGCTCGAGTTCGGCGAAGATCGCGAGCTCGTGCCGCGCGTCCTCCGCGCTCGGGTGGGCGACCTCCAGCAGCACGGTGCGGTCGCTCTGGACGATCAGGGGACCATCAGCCATAACGAGCAATCGTACCGGTGCTGAGTGGGCATCGGCCTGCGCGACGAGCGTCGACCGGGCTCAGGTCAGGCGCGCCGAGACGATGCTCGACACCGGCAGGGTGCGCTCGACATCCGATGCGCGGTCGCGGCCGCGGAGGCGACCGCCTCCCAGGCCGGTCGCCTCGAGCACGAAGTCGCGGGTCGTGCCGTCCGGCAGGCGCACGCTCACCTCGATCACCGCCCGTGCCTTGACGGCCTGCTCCAGCTCGCGCCCCAGCCACGCGGCATCCGCGTCGTCGGAGGAGTGGGCACGGCGCATGCGCTCGATGAGCGGCGCGTATGACGCGTCCTCGGCCCGCGCGGCCGTTCCCGCGGACGAATCGGTCAGGCGGGCGCGGTCGAGGATGCGCACCTGTCCGTCCGCGTCGACCGCGGCGACGGGGTAGCGGGCGTCGCTCAGCATCCAGAAGACGGCGTCCACCGAGCTGCGGCTGATGAGCCGGTCGCCGTCGCGAACCAGACCGAGCGGCCGCAGTGCCTGGTCGACCGCGAGGGTGTCGAGAGCGGTCGGCTCGGATGCCGTGACCTGGGTGCGGCCGGTCGCATCGGTCCCCACGCGCAGGCGGCCGTGGCGCTGCGCCGCGCGCTCGAGCTCGTAGGCCAGCGGCTGGGGCAGACCCGTCAGCGAGATCGCGGTGAGGAACTCGGCGAGCGACGCCGCGTCTTCGCCCGCGGCCAGCGCCGCCCCGATCGATTCCGCCGAGAACCGGTAGGTCGACGCCTGCGCGCGCGACTCGCGACGCGCCGCCCGGCGCAGCCGCGCGTCGATGGCCGGTTCGAGGGGACCGGGCGCGATGGCGGTGAGATCGTTCTGGAGGAAGATGCGGTCGACCTCGCCGGGCAGGTGCGCCTGCAGGGTCGTCCGGTCGATGTCGCCGCCGTCCGCCATCGCCTCCGCCCATGCCGCCGGTCGGCCCGAGGCGTCGATGATCGCCCAGAGCCGCCACTGCGCGGCGAGGCGCCCGGCCCGTGCCGGCCACTGGGGGTCGAGCGGGTAGGCGAGGTGCCATTCGGCCGGCGGTCGCCAACCGCCGTTCTCCGTACGCAGCGCGGCGGGGAGGGCGTCGCGGAGGCGCGACGCGGTCTCGACCCAGCGATCGACCGATCCGCGCAGGAGCCACGCGCTGCCCTCCGGCGTGACCCGCCACTCCCGGTCCACCGCTCCCAGCAGCCCGGCATCGAGACCGATGCCGATCACGAGGTCGACCGTCGCGGCATCCGCCACCGCTCCCGCATCGACCAGCCGCCGGCGATCGCCGGCGCCTAGAGTTCCGGCACCGGTGCGTCCGAGGGGCGACGGCTGTGTCAGCGACAGGACATCGGCGAGCGAGGACAGCGCGGTGAAGGCTTGTTCGGCCAGCTGCGCGTCATCCTCCGCACCAGCTCCCGCGGTGACCGGAGCCGGGGTCTCGGGCCGCGACAGGTCGCGCCACGCCGCCGCGGCGCCGGCGTAGGGCAGGCCCTCGGGGGAGACGAGCCCGAGGTGCAGCAGCTCGTCGCGTGCCGAGCCCGGGGGCACCGCCTCGTCCGACGCGACGGCCTCATCCATGGCGTCGACGAGCGGCCGCGACAGCAGCGGGGCGGCCTTCGCCACCGCCGCGGGCTCGAGCAGCGCTTCGGCGGCGTCGAAGAAGTCGGCCCAGGCGGCGTCGGTCGAGACGCGGCGTCGACGCAGCAGCGCCGTCAGGACGTCGTCGTCGACCGTGGCGAGCCAGCTCGCGAGGGCACGGGCGTCGACAGGAGACACGTCACCGGCCCTTGTTGGCCCGGCTCCGTCGGATGAAGGTCATGATGAGCACCGTCAGCAGCAGGGCGAACGCGATCGGCGGGGCGATCCACACGATCGCGCTGACCGTCGGCCACGCCCCCGAGCCGAAGTCCGCCTGCTCCATGCCGGTCGCGGTGCCGATGATGATCGCGAAGAAGCAGACGATCGCCAGGATCAGCAGTCCCAGCGACATGAACGCGAGGATGCGGTCTATACGGCGGACCGGAAGGTCGTCGCTCGTGCTGCGCGTGCTCATCCGCATCAGCGTAGCGCTTCGCGGCGGTGCCGTAGGCTGGTTGTCGGGGCTCAAACGGTCCCGGCATTCCGTTCTGCCCGCGAAACGCGGTCCGTGACAGCGAGGTACGCACATGCCCACCGGCAAGGTCAGGTTCTACGACGACGAGAAGGGGTTCGGCTTCATCTCCTCCGATGACGGCCAGGACGTCTTCCTGCACGCCACGGCACTCCCGGCGGGCACCGAGTCGCTCAAGCCCGGCACGCGCCTGGAGTTCGGCGTCGCCGACGGCAAGCGCGGCCTGCAGGCCCTGGCCGTTCGCGTGCTCGAGGCTCCCGTCAGCCTGAGCAAGCGCAACCGCAAGCCCGCGGACGACATGGCGATCATCGTCGAGGACCTCGTCAAGCTCCTCGACGGCATCGGCGCCGACCTCCGTCGCGGCCGGTACCCCAGCTCGGGTCACGGCAAGAAGATCGCCGCGGTGCTGCGCAAGGTCGCCGATGACCTCGACGCCTGAATCTCCCGACGGCTCGACGTCGCACGAGCCCGCATCCGCCGAGCCCGTCGCCGAAGAGACCGCCGTCTCCGAGGACGCCCCGACAGCCGACGACGCTGTGACGAACGAGCCGGCGACCGTCGACGACCGTCTGCTCGCGGCGCACGAGCTGGCCCTGGCGGCGCTCGCCGAGATCACTCCGGCGTCGACGGTCGGCGACCCGGTCGACTACGTGATCGAGGCCGACGGCGTGGTCTCGCTGCGCTTCGCCAACCGTCTCGCCGGGTACCCCGGATGGCTCTGGACGGTCAGCGTCGCGGTGGTCGAGGACGCGGAGCCGACGGTGCTCGAAGTCGAATTGCTGCCGGCCGCCGGTGCGCTGCTGGCCCCCGAGTGGGTGCCGTGGGCGGTGCGGCTCGCCGAGTACCAGGCCGCCCAGGCCGCTGCGGACGAGGACGAGTCCGACGACGATCTCGATGATGACGACGCGGTCGACCTCGACGACGCCGACGACATCGCCGACGACATCGACGATGACGACGATGCGGATGACGACGACTTCGCCGACGGCAGCACGGCCGTCACCCACGCGGGCGACGTCGACGGGGTCGACATCGACGCCCTCGACGCCGGCGCGACAGACGACGACGATTCGGACGAGGACTCCGAGGACGACTCTGACGAGGATGACGAGTCCGACGAGGACGACGACGAGTCGGACCACGACGAATCGCCCTGGGAGCGCTGACCGCTCTCGTCCAGAACGACAGAAGGGATGCCGCGCGATGCGGCATCCCTTCGTCGTCTCAGCGGTGCGCCGCTGTCAGAGACGGTCGATCGTGTAGTCGATGCACTTGATGAGCTGGCGCACGTCGTCGGGCTCGATCGAGACGAACGTCGCGATGCGCAGCTGGTTGCGACCGAGCTTGCGGTAGGGCTCGGTGTCGACGATGCCGTTGCCGCGCAGGCTCTTGGCGACGGCGGCGGCGTCGACGGTCTCGTCGAAGTCGATCGTGACCACGACGGGGGAGCGGTCGGCGGGATCGGCGACGAATGGCGTCGCGTGCTCCGAGGCCTCGGCCCAGTCGTACAGTGCGGACGAGGATTCCGCGGTGCGGTCGGCCGCCCACTGCAGGCCGCCGTTGCTGTGGATCCACTCGAGCTGCTTGTCGAGCAGGTACAGCGTCGCGACGGCGGGCGTGTTCAGCGTCTGGTTGAGCCGCGAGTTGTCGAGCGCGTTCTTCAGGCTCAGGAACTCGGGGATGTAGCGACCCGAGGCGGCGACCCGCTCGATCCGCTCGATCGCCGCGGGCGAGACCGCGGCGAACCAGATTCCGCCGTCGGAGCCGAGGTTCTTCTGCGGCGCGAAGTAGTAGACGTCGCACTGCGAGACCGAGAAGTCGATGCCGCCGGCCGCGCTCGTGGCGTCGATGACCGTCAGCGCCCCCTCGTCGCCGGCGACGCGGCGTACGGGAGCGGCGACACCCGTCGAGGTCTCGTTGTGAGGCCAGGCGTAGACGTCGACGCCCTCGACGGGCTCCGCCGTGATGCTCGAACCGGGCTCGGCCTTTCGGATGTCGGGCGCCTGCAGCCAGGGCGCGGCCGCGGCCGCGCCGAACTTGCCGCCGAACTCGCCGAAGACGAGGTTCTGGCTGCGGTTCTCGATCAGGCCGAACGCCGCGGCATCCCAGAACGCGGTCGATCCGCCGTTGCCGAGGATGATCTCGTATCCGTTGGGCAGCCGCAGCAGGTCGGACAGGCCGGAGCGGACCTGACCGACGAGGCTCTTCACCGGCGACTGGCGGTGCGACGTGCCGAGCAGGATCGAGCCTGGACCCGACAGGGCGGCGACCTGCTCGGGGCGGATCTTGGCGGGACCGCAGCCGAAGCGGCCGTCGCGGGGAAGGATGTCTCGGGGCAGGGTGACGTGCGCCATGAGCCGATTCTAGGGGCGGCGCCCGGACCCGCCGTGCCATGAGCAGGAGGTAAGGGCAGCCTCGCATGTCCTCGCCAGCGGATAGGCTGGGATCCTTCCGACCACGCGCACGACAAGGGCTGTGATGACCGATCTCATCGACACGACAGAGATGTATCTGCGTACCATCCTCGAGCTCGAGGAAGAGGCGATCGTCCCCCTGCGTGCGCGCATCTCCGAGCGGCTCGGACATTCCGGCCCCACCGTCTCGCAGACGGTCGGCCGCATGGAGCGCGACGGTCTGGTCGTCGTCTCGGAAGACCGCTCGCTCGAGCTGACCGACAGCGGCCGCCAGAAAGCCGTCGACGTCATGCGCAAGCACCGGCTCGCCGAGCGCCTGCTCAGCGACGTGATCGGACTCGACTGGGCCTACGTCCACGAAGAGGCGTGCCGCTGGGAGCACGTGATGAGCGAGCTCGTCGAGCGTCGCCTCATCGAGCTGCTCGGTCACCCCACCGAGTCGCCGTACGGCAACCCGATCCCCGGCCTCGACCAGCTCGGCGATGTGCCCGCTCGCACGTTCGACGACGGCGTGGTCGGCCTCGTCCGACTGCTCAACGAGACCGGTGGCCCGATCGAGGGCACCGTGCGTCGCCTCGCCGAGCCGGCCCAGGTCGATCCCGAACTGCTGCAGCAGCTGCGGGCGGCCGGCGTCGTCCCCGGTCGCGACGGCACCTTCCAGTTCTCCGAGGGCTACGTCCTCGTGCAGATGGACGGCGTCGACGAGGGGCTCGAGCTCCCCGTCGAGGTGGCGTCGCACATCTTCCTCACGCGCCGCGACTGAGGGTCTGCCGCGTCGCGCCGACCCTGAGCGTCGGGTGGGGATGGCGGCGACAGCGTGACTTATTCGTTACCTTCCGGTAGCCTCGAGAGGTCTTCAGGCGAGAAGCCCGCCCGAGACCGCTGCATGGATTGCCTCTTCGGCTCGTCGTCCACGCGGTGACACCCGAACGTCGCGTGGGCCTACACGCGCAGTATCGACGAGCCAGCGCAGACCATCGCGCAGAGGCGCCGGAGGACTGATTTGGCTGAAAACAACGATTCGTCGGTAGACGTACCCGAGGTCGACGCGACGAATCCCGACCGCTCTGGTCGCGCCCTGCGTGGCCGCCGCTTCCCGATGGCGAAGAAGCAATCACGGGATGTCGCGACCATCGAGAACCGCGCCGCACGCCGTAGCCGCCGTCGGGTCCACCCCGTTCGCAGCACCTTCACGGTCGCTGCTGTGGTGGGTCTCGTCGCGACCGTCGCCATCCCGGCCTTCGCCGCCGTGCGCGGTACGTCGGCCGATGCGATGACGCTGCAGCAGGTGGCCGCCGACAACGCGCAGTCGATCGTCGTCGCGTCCGAGGTGGGCCCCGCCTCCCTCGACCGCAGCGGGTTCACGGCGACCACGCCCGAAGAGATCCAGAAGAAGAAGGACGAGGAGGCCGCCGCGAAGGCAGCCGCCGAGGCTCTCGCCAACCGGATCTCCGCGAGCAGCTCGACCGCGTCCTCGACGTCGTACAACCAGTCGATCCCGCTCGTCGCGCCGGGTTCCGGTCTCGTGCGTCGTCCGCTGATGTCGTTCAACAACTTCGGCACCCCGTACGCCGGTCACCGCGGCACCGACTACATGGCCGACCGCGGCACGCCGATCTACTCGGTCGCCGACGGCACGGTCGTCGCGTCGAGCGAGAGCGGTCCGGGCTGGGGCGTGTACGTCAAGGTCGCGCACAACATCAACGGCACCAACGTCACGAGCCTGTACGCCCACATGGACTGGGGTACCCGCGCGGTGCAGGTCGGCGACACCGTCTCGGCGGGCCAGCTGCTCGGCCAGGTCGGCGACACGGGCCGTGCGTTCGGAACGCACCTGCACCTCGAGATCGTCGTCGACGGCGCGTACGTGAACGCCGAGTCGTGGCTCGTCGCGAACGCGGGCTGACGACACGCATCATCCGTTCATCTTCCGTCGACCTTTCCGGGGTCGAGGGTGTATTACCCTGAACGCGACGCTCGCGCACGCCGAGGGGGAGCCGATGGGACCAGTACCGGGCATTCGAACCGTGAATGCGATCGGTCGCTATGTCCTGCGGCATCGTGTGCACCACTGCGGCCTCGGCCGTGAATCAAGGCGCTGTCTTCATGACGGCGCCTTTTTTCGTGCTCGCACCCTCGCGGGACCTGCCCGCACGGCGCGCGTTACGTCGGTCATCGAACATCCGCTGAAGCCGTCAGGGCAGTTCGTGAGGACAGGAAATGCGCACTCTGGTACTGAACGCCGGGTATGAGCCACTCGCCGTGGTGTCGTTCCGTCGGGCCCTCCTCCTGGTGTTGAACGACAAGGCGACGATCGTCGAGCACGTCGTCCACGACCCCGTTCTCGGGATCGATGGAACGTACGAACGCCCGGCGGTGATCGTCCTGACCCGGTACGTCCGTATCCCGAATGCGCGCCGAGTGCCGGTGACGCGGCGCGGGGTGCTCCGCCGTGATGCGCACCGATGTGCGTACTGCGGAAAGGCGGCGTCGACGATCGACCACGTCATGCCTCGCTCGCGCGGAGGCAGCAACTCGTGGGAGAACCTCGTCGCCTGCTGCCTGCGGTGCAACAACCTCAAGAGCGACCACACTCCCCAGGAGATGGGGTGGGAGCTGCGGTGGCTGCCGAAGCCTCCGCGTGGACCGCAGTGGACGGTGCGGGGCACGGAGCGATCCGACCCGCGCTGGGAGCCTTACCTGTCGCTCGCCGCCTGACCGCGGCTACGGGCGTGGCGTCCCCCAGCCCCGCAGCGTGAACCTGTGAGCCTCACATCTGGGAGGCGTAACGTCCGGTCATGAGCGCAAATACGCATGACGAAGCTTTTTCCGGAAGCAATCTCGGGCTCGACTCCGTGCTGGCGGGATCTCTTCCCGCCGGATTGATGACCGAGGACCCGCCCGCCCGATACACGGTGGAAGCGGTGTTCACCCGGCGTCCGGGTAAAGAGGAGGTCCGAGACGTCCTCGGCGAGTCTACGCGTGAGCTCCTTGCGCATTCCGGCTATCCCGATGTCGTGCTGACCGTCTCCGACCGGCGTCTGGAGATCCACAACACGACCCTGGAAGAACTCCGGGACGGACTGGCGCAGTTGATCGCGTTGCGATTGGCAGAGATCAGCGAGCAGGTTCGAAGCGAGAAGGAAGCGTCGGCCGACAGCGCGCGCACCTTCGCGGCACGTGAGCTCGAGCGGGCCGCCGCGGTGGCGGCTCTGGCTGCGACGGTGACGTTCACTGCCCAGCCCGTCGAAGGAGCCGCGGCTCGTCAGCGTGCCGAGGCGTACCGCGTACAGATCGAGGGGTGGTCCGCAGCAGCAGGGGGTGGCATCTCTCGGTGAGTCATGACGCGGCGAGGAGTACACCCCATGCGGCGGTGGTCTTCCATCCCGGCAAAGCGGATGTCGATCGACTTCGCCGGCTCGTCAGCGCTCACGAGCTCGCGGCGAGGTGGGCGCCGGCCCGCTGGTACTCGACTCGGTCGGCGGATTCCGGCCGTGAGGCCGCTCAGAATGCCCGCCGCGACGCGCCAGCGGTGGTGCTGGTCGCGGGCGGCGACGGGACGGTCTGTGCCGCAGCTGAGGTCTTGCAGGGCACCGGCATACCCGTCGCCCTCATTCCCGCCGGGACGGGGAACCTCCTTGCCCGCGAGCTCGGGATCGCGCTCGGCGATCCCGATGCGGCGGTGGCGGTGGCCTTCTCCGGTTACGAGCGGCGCCTCGATGTCGCCGTCGCGGATCTCAGAAGCGTCGGCGGCGAGTGGAGCTCGCATACCTTCGTGGTGATGGCCGGGATCGGGCTCGATGCGGACATGGCCGCCAACACGAACGCTCTCGCGAAGAAGCATCTCGGGTGGCTCGCATACGTCGCGCCGATCGCGCGATCGGTTCTCGCCAACCGGTTGTTCCGCATCGAGTACCGGATCGACGGGAGCCGGGCACGTAGCGCCCGCGCGCACACCGTTATCGTCGGCAACTGCGGAACGCTCGCCGGAAACATGCTGCTCATTCCGCGGGCGAGCATCGATGACGGGTTCCTGGATGTGGTGATGATGCGACCGCGTGGCCGGCTCGGATGGGCCGGGATCGGTTCCCGTCTGACGCTGCAAGGAGCCGCGCGGCGATCGCGCTTCACCCGCCGCATCCTCGCTTGGGCGCCGGAGCTCCACTCTCTCGCCTATGCGCGCGGTCGGGTGTTCGAGGCCACGTTCGAGGTTCCGCGTGTGGTGCAACTCGACGGTGACAGCTTCGGTCACGTGAGTGCTGCGCGCATCACCGTCCGTCCTGGCGCGCTCCTGATCCGTGTGCGCAAACCGGACCCTGAAACTGCTCCGGTGTCAGGGGCGGCGTCCCGCGCGCTGCCGGATGATCCCGAACACGAGGGTCCCGATGGTCAACACGACGCCGATGATTCCTAGCCAGAGCAAGCCCTCGAACGCGAACCCCACGATCGACAGCACCACCCACACGATGATCAAGATCACAAGTACTGTCCACATGCTTGTGACCATACGCCTCGCGGGCCCAGGGGGATACGGGTAGCAGCGGCAGCGGAGCCCTGCGTCGATCCGGAGTGGATGTCGGAAGTCGGTCGTATCTTCGATCTCGACATTGATGGTCTAGAACATATGTTCTACCCTTGCTGAGTGAGGTCGATCATGCGCAATCCCGCTGCCGCCGAGGACGTGCAGCGACTGCGCGCGCAGATGGAGCGGATGCAGGGGCGCCGCCTCGATGCTCCCGTGCTGCCGACCCATCCTGCCCTGGCCGGACTGCTGCCCGGGCGGGGGCTGCGTCCCGGCGCCGCCTATTCGCTCGGCTCGTCGTCCTCGCTGCTGTTCGCCCTGCTCGCGCAGCCGTCGCAGACCGGGTCGTGGTGCGGTGTGGTCGGGATGCCCGGATTCGGGGCCGAGGCGGCGGAGCATGCCGGGGTCGATCTGTCCCGCGTCGTGCTGATCCCCGATCCGGGAGCCCGGTGGCTCGCCGTCACCGCGACGATCGCCGACGTGCTGCCCGTCGTCGCGGTGCGTCCGCCCGAACGGGCGAAGGACTCCGACATCGCCAAGCTCGCCGGCCGTCTGCGCGACCGCGGAACGGTGCTGCTCGTGCAGGGGCCGTGGCCGCAGACCGAGGCGATGCTCGACGTCACCGATCCGCGATGGTCGGGTTTGGGCGACGGTGACGGCTACCTCAGCGACCGCGAGCTGACGGTCACCGTGTCGAGCCGGCGGTTCCCGGTTCCCCGATCGGCGCGGATGCTGCTGCCGGCACCCGACGGTGCGATCTCGGCCGCTTCTCACGAGCGGGCTGCCGGCGGTCCGGTCGTCGAGCCGATCCCGATGCGACGGGCGGTCTGAGATGGGGGAGCTGCGGGAGCAGGAGGCGACGGCACCGGTACGCAGCCTCGTGGTGTGGGTGCCCGACTGGCCGGTCGTGGCGTTCGTGCGCGAGACCGGCGGCGACCCGAACGCGCCGATCGCGGTGTTCGAGAAGGGGATGGTGGTCGCGTGCTCGGCGTCAGCCCGTGCCGACGGCGTCGCCCGTGGCCAGCGTCGCCGTGACGCGCAGGCGCGATGTCCCGCGTTGCAGGTGGCCGACGCGGACGCGGTGCGCGATCACCGGGAGTTCGCCCCGATCGTCGCGCGCCTCGAAGAGATGGCACCGGGAGTGCAGGTGCTCGAGGCGGGACTCTGCGCGCTGCGCGTGCGCGGCCCCGCACGTTTCTACGGCGGCGAGACCGAGGCCGCCGGTGCCCTGCTGGCCGCGGTGGCCGAGGGCGACCTCGACGTGCGGGCCGGTGTCGCCGACGGCCCCTTCACCGCGCAGCAGGCGGCCCGGATGAGCACCCGCCCCGAACGCCCGATCCGGGTGGTCGAGGCCGGGCGCTCGGCGGAGTTCCTCGCGCCGTTGACGATCGCCGTGCTCGACGATGAATCCGTCGACCTCTTCGTCCGGCTCGGCGTGCAGACCCTCGGCGACCTCGCCGCGATCGAACCCGAACGACTGGTCGAACGCTTCGGCCCCCGCGGCGCGCGCTTGCACGGCCTCGCCTCCGGCGCCGATTCACGCCCGGTGACCCCGCGCACCCCGCCGCCCGAGCTTCACCGCGAGGTCTCGTTCGAACCTCCTCTCGAGCTCGCCGATCAGGTCGCGTTCGGCATGAGGGTCGCGGCCGAGGAGTTCGTCTCCGGACTCGGCGCGGTCGATCTCGTGTGCACCGAGCTGCGCGTCATCCTCACCGGCGACCGGGGCGAGACGAGCAACCGCGTGTGGCTTCACCCCGGCACCTTCGACGCCGCCGCCGTCGTCGACCGGGTGCGCTGGCAGCTGGCCGAGAGCGGCAAGTTCACCAGCGGTGTGGCCCGGGTCAAGATCGAGCCCGAAGCGGTGGATGCGGCATCCCACCACGCTGTCTCGCTGTTCGGCTCCGGTCCCGAGCAGCGGGTGCACCATGCCCTGTCGCGGGTGCAGGCGATGCTCGGACACACGGGCGTCGTGACCCCGGTCGTGGGCGGTGGTCGCTGGCTCGCCGAGCGGCAGGTTCTCGTGCCGTGGGGCGACCGTCCCGTGACGAGCTCGCGCGAGCGGCCCTGGCCGGGCAGCCTGCCCGATCCGCTGCCCGCGACGGTCTTCGAGCGGGCGCTGCCGCTGGCGGTCGTCGATCGGGAGGGCGACATGGTGGCGGTCGACGGGCGGGGCGAGCTGACGGCGATCCCGGCGGCGCTCGTGTCATCGACCGGGTCGCGCGGCATCCGCTCGTGGGCAGGGCCCTGGCCGGTGATCGAACGGGAGTGGGATGCCGCGCGAGCGCGGCGTGCTCACCGCTTCCAGATGGTCGATGCCACCCAGACCGCGTGGCTGCTGGTGTGCGACGGCGGCGAATGGTCGGTCGAGGGGCGGTACGACTGATGGGCTTCAACAACCCTTCTGTGCCGTGGTCCGAGATGGAACGGCTGCTCAGCGGCAACCGCGCGCCCAGCGCGCCGCCGGGTGCCGACGGCGGCGACAGTCCCGCGTGGTCGCGCAAGCGCGGCAAGTACTCCGCGCCGAGGATCGAGCGTCCTGAGAACGCGGTGCCGTATGCCGAGCTGCACGCGCACACGTCGTACTCGTTCCTCGACGGGGCCTCATCGCCCGAAGAGCTGGCCGAAGAGGCCGAACGGCTGGGGCTGCACGCTCTCGCCGTCACCGACCACGATGGCTTCTACGGCATCGTCCGCTTCGCCGAGGCCGCCGAGCAGTTGGCGGTGAAGACCGTGTTCGGGGCGGAGCTGTCGCTCGATCTGCCGCAGCGCGTCGGCGCCGCGCGCAACGAGGCCGACCCGCCGGGCGAGCATCTGCTCGTCCTCGCCCGCGGCGAAGAGGGATACCACCGGCTGGCGCGAGCGCTCACCCAGGGGCAGCTCGCGGGAGCGGAGAAGGGCAAGCCCCGCTACCGGCTCGACGATCTGGCCGACATCGCCGGAGGCGAATGGAGCATCCTCACCGGATGCCGCAAGGGCGCTGTGCGCCGGGCGCTCATCGAGAGCGGACCGGATGCCGCCGCCGCCGAGCTCGACGTCCTGGTCGACCGGTTCGGGCGCGATGCCGTCGAGGTCGAGCTGATGGATCACGGCGAGCCGCTGGACTCGCGGCACAACGACATCCTCGCCGGTCTCGCCCGTGAGCGGGGTCTGCCGATCCTCGCGACGAACAACGTGCACTATGCCGTACCCGAGCGCGCCCACCTCGCCGCGGCGATCGCGGCGGTGCGGGCCAACCGCGGGCTCGACGAGCTCGACGGATGGCTGCCCTCGCATGCGGGCGCGCACCTGCGGTCGGGCGCCGAGATGACGCGGCGCTTCCGCCGGTTCCCCGGCGCCGTCGCGCGCACCGTCGAGCTCGCCGACGAGCTCGCCTTCCCGCTGCGCCGGGCCAAGCCCGCCCTGCCGAAGCTTCCCGTTCCCGAGGGGCACACGCCGATGACGTGGCTGCGGCACCTCGTGTGGGAGGCCGTGCCCCGCAAGTACCCGAACCTGCCGGCCGAAGACCGCGACCGCATCGAGCGAGAGCTCGCCGTCATCGAGCAGAAGGACTTCCCGGGCTACTTCCTCATCGTCCACGGCATCGTGCAGGAAGCGCGGCGGCGCGGCATCCTCTGCCAGGGGCGCGGTTCGGCAGCCAACAGCGCCGTCTGCTACCTGCTCGACATCACCGCGATCGACTCGATCTACTACCGACTGCCGTTCGAGCGCTTCCTCTCGGCCCTCCGCGAGGAGGAGCCCGACATCGACGTCGACTTCGACTCCGACCGGCGCGAGGAGATCATCCAGTGGGTCTACGCCACCTACGGGCGCGAGCGGGCGGCGCAGGTGGCGAACGTCATCCAGTACCGGCCCAAGAACGCCGTGCGCGACATGGCGAAGGCCCTCGGGCATTCCCCGGGACAGCAGGATGCCTGGTCGAAGCAGGTCGAACGCTGGGGTGCGACCCTCGATACCGGCCCCGACCACGACATCCCCGAGCGGGTGCTCAGCTACGCCGCCGAGCTGCTGAAGGCTCCCCGGCACCTGGGCATCCATTCGGGCGGCATGGTGCTGACCGATCGTCCCGTCGGTGAGGTCGTGCCGATCGAGCACGCCCGGATGCAGGACCGGACCGTCATCCAGTGGGACAAAGACGATGCCGCCTGGATGGGCCTGGTGAAGTTCGATCTGCTGGGCCTCGGGATGCTCGCCGCGCTGCAGTACTGCTTCGACCTGATCGAGGGGGCAACGGGGGAGAAGTTCGAGCTCTCGACGCTGCCGAAGGAAGAGGCGGCCGTCTACGACATGCTCTGCCGGGCCGACTCGATCGGGGTGTTCCAGGTCGAGTCCCGAGCGCAGATGGGCCTGCTGCCGCGCCTGCAGCCGCGTCGGTTCTACGACCTCGTGATCGAGATCGCGCTCATCCGGCCGGGGCCCATCCAGGGCGGCGCCGTGCACCCGTACGTGCGCCGCAAGCTCGGGTACGAGAAGACGACGTATCCGCACGAGAAGCTCAAGCCCGTGCTCGAACGCACGCTCGGGGTGCCGGTCTTCCAGGAGCAGCTCATGCAGATGGGCATGGTCATCGGCGGGCTCTCGGGCGAGGACGCCGACCTGCTGCGTCGTGCGATGGGTTCCAAGCGCGGCATCGAGCGCATCGACTCGCTCAAGCAGAAGCTCTACGAGGGCATGGCCGAGAACGGCCTGGTGGGGGATGCTGCCGACGATATCTACGCGAAGATCCAGGCGTTCGCGAACTTCGGCTTCGCCGAGAGCCACTCGTTGTCGTTCGGCCTGCTCGTCTACGCGAGTTCGTGGATCAAGCTGCACTATCCGGCGGCGTTTCTCGCCGGACTCCTGCGCGCTCAGCCGATGGGCTTCTACTCGCCCGCGACGCTGGCGGCCGACGCCCGCCGTCACGGGGTCGAGGTGCGGCGCCCCGATCTGCAGCTCTCGGGAGCCGAGGCCGTGCTCGAATCGGTGTCGGGCGAGGCGGGGCGGCCGGGTCCGACGGGCCGAGACAGCTGCCTCGGCGAGCAGCCTCCCGTGCCGGTCTTCGACATCAACGCC
This sequence comes from Microbacterium sp. Yaish 1, assembly GCF_002245215.1. Lineage (GTDB taxonomy): Bacteria > Actinomycetota > Actinomycetes > Actinomycetales > Microbacteriaceae > Microbacterium. The sequence continues at coordinate 106,727 of NZ_NPMR01000001.1, read as the reverse complement.
CCCGACGAGTCGGCGGCGCACCGCCGCGACGGCGGCTTCGCCGTGCGGTTGGGGCTCGCCGCCGTCACCGGCATCGGCAAGAGGTTCGCCGAGCGCATCGTCGCCGAGCGCGAGGCATCCGGTCCCTACCGCGACATGCGCGACCTGGTGCGCCGCACCGGTGCCGATACGACGCAGCTCGAAGCACTCGCGACCGCGGGAGCGCTGGAATGCTTCGGACACACCCGTCGCGAGGCGATCTGGCTGGCGGGATCGGCCGCGCAGGACCGCATCGAGTACCTGCCCGATTCGCTCATCGCCGTGCAGCCGCCGCTGTTCACCGATCAGTCGAGCTATGACGTGCTGGCCTCCGACCTGTGGGCCACGGGCATCTCACCCGACGACCATCCGATGACCCACTACCGTTCGCAGCTCGACGCGCGCGGAGTGCTCACCGCGAACGACCTGCGACAGCACGAATCGGGGCGCCGCGTCGAGATCGCCGGGCTCGTCACCCATCGGCAGCGGCCGGCGACAGCGTCCGGCATCACGTTCCTCAACCTCGAGGACGAGCACGGACTGATGAACGTCATCTGCTCGACGGGCATGTGGCACCGCTACCGGCGGGTCGTGCGCGACAGCCCGGCGCTCATCGTCCGCGGCATCCTGGAACGCTCGAACGAGGGGGTCGTGAACATCCTCGCAGACGCGTTCGAAGACCTGCGGGTGGGGGTGAGGCACCAGTCACGAGACTTCCGGTGACGCGCTGCGGGCGTTCGCGATCCCGGGGCCGTTACGCCGGTGTACCGGAGAACACCGCGTATCCCCGTGCCGGCACGACGGCGTCGGTGCCCCGCAGGTCGGCGGTGCCGGCGAGAAGCCGGCTTGCGTCGGCGACGGGCACGGTGACGGGCTCATCGGCGAGGTTGAGAGCCGTGATGACGGCATCCGTTCCCGTCGCGGTCCGCAGCACCATCGCGGTGTTGCCGATATGGATCACGTCGGTGTGAGCGCGGTGCAGCCAGGGATGCTGTCGGCGCACGGCGATCAGCTGCTGATGGGTGCGGAGGATGTGCTGCGCGCTCTCGGGCAGCGACTCGGGTGCGGGCGGCGTGTCGGGGAACTCGGGGCGCACCGCGTCGTCGCCGCCGAGTCGTTCCTCCTTCACCGCCTCGTAGCCGTACTCGTCGCCGGCGTACACCGACGGCACGCCCGCCACCGTGAAGAGCACCGCCAGCGCGTGCGGCACCAGGTCGGGGCCGACCGCCGAGGCGATCCGCGTGACGTCGTGGTTGCCGACGAAGGTCTGCGGAGCGAAGACCGACAGCAGCTCGTTGTTCCGCTCGATCGCGTGCTTCAGCTCGAACAGGTTCCGGTCGGCGATGCCGTGCCAGATGCCCTGCCACAGCTCGTACTGCGTCAGCGAGTCGATCGTCGACTCCTCGACGATGCGAGCGGCGTCGCCGTGGATGACCTCGCCGAGGAACCACGCCTCGGGATACTCGGCGCGAACCCGCGGCAGCACCCGAGCCCAGAACGCAGGAGGCACGGCGTAGGCGGCATCCAGTCGCCATCCGTCGATGCCGCGACCCAGCCAGTGGGTCATCACCTCCACGACGAGATCCGCGACGGCGGGAGAGTCGTGGTTGAGCGTCACGAGGGCGTCGTGCCCCTCGAAGACGTCGGCGTCCACCGGCCCACCGGGCTGCCAGCCGTCCCACCGCACGCGGAAGAGGTCGGCCGTGTCAGCCTCCGGGCCCTGCTCTTCGAGAGCCGCGAACGCGGGGTGCTCGCGTCCCACGTGGTTGAAGACACCGTCGAACAGCACCCGGATGCCGCGGTCGTGGGCGGCCGCGATCAGACGGTCGATGTCGCCGTCATCACCGAGCCGAGCATCGATGCGGAAGTAGTCGACGGCGTCGTAGCCGTGCGTGCTCGAGGGGAAGACCGGGCCGAGGAGCAGCCCGTTGAGGCCGAGCTCGACGACGTGGTCGAGCCAGGCCTCGATGCGGTTCAATCGGTGCTCGACGGGCTGGTCTGTGCCGCCGGCATCCGACTGGCCGTCGTCGTCGGCGCCGTCCGGCCGGATCGGTGCTCCCGTGAACCCCAGCGGGTACACGTGCCACAACATGACGGTCTCGGCCCAGTTGCTCATCACCGCAGTCAACACGAACCGGTTTCGGGTCGCAGGTCCTTGCCGCCGGGCGCCCGACGACGTAGAGGGGCGGCGCCCTGCGAGGATGGCGGATGTGGACGACCTCTACGCCGAACTCGATCGGATCTTCGCCGCACGCGATCGCGACGACATGGCCCCGACCATCGCCGCTCTCTTGCCGCTGTACGAGCGGCATCCCGATGACCCGCGTGTCGTGTACGAACTCGCCGGCGCCTACGACACCGCCGGCGACGAGGCGGCTGCCTGCGTGCTGTACGAGCGTGCGCTCGACGCGGGTCTCAGCGCAGACGTCCGGCGCCGCTGCCTGCTGCAGTACGGCAGCACGCTGCGCAACCTCGGCCGCCTCGAGGAGTCGCTCGCGGTGTTCGCCCGGGCGCGGCGGGAGTACCCGCAGTCGGTGTCTCTCGGTGCGTTCGAGGCTCTCACGCTCCACGCAGCCGGCCGGGCCGATCAAGCGCTCGCCGGATTGCTCGACCTCCTCGCCGACGCCGTCGACTCGGATGAGCTCGACCGCTACAAGCCCGCGCTGCGCGGCAACGCCGCCTACCTGCGCTCGCTCGACCCGGCGAACGCTGACCCCGCCAACGCTGACCCCGCGGCGTGACGGTGCCGCGCGGTGAGCCGGCGCCGCTGCCCGTGGGTCAGTGCTGCGCGGCGAGCCACTGCGCGAACGTGACGGTGCCGCGTTCGGCGTTCGCGTGTCCGCGCAGGCGCCCCGACGACATCGCGCGACCGAACGAGCCCGGCAGGCGCATCTCGATCGTGGTCCGACGGATGCCGCGGGCATCGAGCAGCGCTCGCACCATGTCGATGAGCAGCTCGTCGCGAGGTCCGGTCAGGTCGCGCGCCCGGCCGGCCGGCTCGCCCTCCGCGAGCGTGACGAGGTGCTCGGCGACCTCGCGCGCCGCGATCGGGCGTACCCGAGCGGCCGGCACGACCGTGATCGGGCCCATCTTCCCGCGGACGAGCGTCTGCTCGGCGAACTCATGGAACTGCGCAGCGCGGAGCAGCGTGCGGGGGAGCGCCCCGCGCTGCACGGCCCGCTCGTGTGCCAGCTTCCCGCCGTAGTACGCGGCATCCACCCCGTCGATGCCGACGATCGACAGCGCGACGAGGTGCCCGACCCCGGCGGCCGTTCCCGCCTGCTGCAGGTTGGCTGACACGCTCTCGAAGAACCGCCGCGAGCGATGCCGCGAGAGCGTCTGGATGCCGCTGACGTCGACGATCGTGTCGACACCGTCCAGCACCGACGGTGGGAGCGAGGCATGCTCGAGGTCATGACCGTTGCTGCGCGCGAGCGCGACGACGTCATGTCCGCGTTCGGTGGCGATGCTGTGGACGAGCTTGCCGACGGTGCCGGTGCTGCCGGCGATCGCGATCCTCACGAGGTCAGTATGACGCTTCGGCCGACCTCTCCGCGGCGCGGATGATCGCGTCGAGAGTGGCGGCGAGCACGGACCGGTCCGAGCCGGCGACCCAGGCGACCACGCCGGAGCCGTCACGGTACTCGACGAGGGTCAGGGCGTCGGTATCGGCGCCGCTGCCGATGCTGCTCTGGTGCAGGCTCAGCACCTCGATGGCGATCCCGTGCTCGGCGAGGGCGGCGGTCAGCGCCTCGACGGGTCCGACTCCGGGGTGCTCGCTGGTGTGCGTAGCCCCATCGACGGTGAGGGTGATCTCGGTGCCGGCATCCGTCGAGTCGTAGCGCGTCAGCCGCGGGCCGGTCGTGATGTCGTCGAGATAGGTCGTCCGGAACAGCTCCCACAGCTCGCTCGCCGTAGCCTCGCCGCCGCCGGCATCCGTGTGCCGCTGCACGTGCCGGGCGAACTCGATCTGGAACCGCCGCGGCAGCTCGATGCCGTACGCCGTCTCGAGCAGGTACGCGACGCCGCCCTTGCCCGACTGCGAGTTCACTCGGATGACGGCGTCGTAGCTGCGCCCCAGGTCGGCGGGATCGATCGGCAGGTAGGGCACACGCCAGTCGATGTCGCCCTCGTCGCACCCGAGCGCGGCGGCACGTTCGCGGTGCTCGGCGAAGCCCTTCTTGATCGCGTCCTGGTGCGTGCCGCTGAAGGCCGTGTGCACGAGGTCTCCGACGTACGGATGCCGGGGGTGGATCTCGATGCGGTTGCAGTACTCGACGGTGCGCCGGATCTCATCGATGTCGGAGAAGTCGATCATCGGGTCGACGCCCTGCGCATGCAGGTTGAGCGCGAGCGTGGCGATGTCGACGTTGCCGGTGCGCTCGCCGTTGCCGAAGACGCACCCCTCGACGCGCTGGGCCCCGGCGAGCACGGCCAGCTCGGCGCAGGCGATGCCGGTGCCGCGGTCGTTGTGCGGGTGGACCGACAGGATCACCGAGTCGCGACGGGCGAGGTGTCGATGCATGTACTCGATCTGATCGGCGTACACGTTCGGTGTCGCGATCTCGACGGTGGCGGGGAGGTTCAGGATGACGGGGCGCGCGGGCGTGGCATCCCACAGGGTCGTCATCGCGTCGCAGACCTCGAGCACGTAGTCGGGCTCGGTGAGGTTGAAGACCTCGGGCGAGAACTCGAAGCGGACGTTCGCCGCGTCGCCCGCGAGGCGCAGCACGTCCTCGCCGCCCGCGAGGATGAGCTCTGCCAGCTCGGTACGGTCGCGCCCCAGCACGACATCCCGCCACACCGGCGCGGTCGCGGTGTACATGTGGATGACGACCTCGTTGCGGATGCCGCGGATCGACGCGACCGTCCGCTCGATCAGGTCGCGCCGTGCGGGCGTGAACACGACGATCGTGACGTCGTCGGGGGCGAGATCGGTCTCGGCGATCAGCCGCACGAAGTCGTAGTCGGTCTGGGAGGCGGAGGGGTAGCCGACCTCGATCTCCTTGTATCCCATCGTGACGAGCAGCTCGAAGAAGCGACGCTTGCGCTCGGGATCCATGGGTTCGGCGAGGGCCTGGTTGCCGTCGCGGAGGTCGACGGGCACCCACAGCGGTGCGGACGTGAGGCGGTTGGCGGGCCAGCTGCGCTGGGTTGTCTGATCCGCCGCCGGGATGTCGACGCGCGCGAACGCGTCGCGGTACCGGTGCGACGGCATCTGCGACCGGCGCTGCCGGTTCCAGGAGGGCGCATCGGCGGGGACGGGGCCCGCGGGCGTGGAGAGGCGGGCGGAGGCGTGGATCGTCATGGGTCTTCTCGCATTGCTCAGAGGGGAGACCGGCGCGGGGAGGCTCCACGGTGGGGAGCCGGTCTGGCTAGGCCCCGCCGTGGCGGCGAAGAAGGAGGTCGCGACGATCGAGCATGACCCAGACGCTAGCACAACCCCTCAGACAAGCTGAGGTGTTGCCTGATCGGTGAGAGGATGTGGGTATGACCACCGTCCGACGGGAACCCCTCGCCGACCAGGCCGCCGAGCTGCTGCTCTCGCGGATACGTGCGGGGGAGTGGGCGCTGGGTGCGAAGCTGCCGGGGGAGACGACCCTCGCGCCGCAGCTCGGCGTCGGTCGCTCGACCGTTCGCGAGGCGATCCGGCAGCTCGCCGGACGCGGGGTGCTGACCTCACGCCAGGGAGCGGGTGTGTTCGTCGCCGCGCTCGACGCCCCCGAGGACTGGTCGCGCGTCGTCGGACGGGCCGACATCCGCGCCGTGCTCGAAGCCCGTCTCGCGATCGAGGTCGAAGCGTCAGCGCTCGCCGCCGTGCGCCGGACCCCCGCCGAGCTGCGGGCGCTCCGTGCTGCCCTCGACCGGCGTGCGGCGCACCGGTCGGACGTCGAGGAACATGTCGACACGGATGCCGCGTTCCACCGCATCATCGTCGCCGCGTCGCACAATCCGCTGCTGCTCGAGATGTTCGACGGTTTCACCCCGCGCAGTCGCGAGGCCATGGTCGCGATGCTGCGAGCGCGGGGCGGGCGCGGGGGTGCTGGTGTGGGTGACTTTCGTGGTGGCGACGCGGACCACGAGGTGCACGAGCGCATCGCCGACGCGATCGCCGACCGCGATGGCGAGCGCGCGGCGGCGCTGACCCGCGGGCACCTGACGTCACTGCTGGATCAGCTCACCGCCTGACCTGGGGCTTCACCTGTCGGTTCGCTCCTGACCTGGGCGCTTTACCTGTCACTTTGGGCCGGTGTTGGCGCCGCGAGGGGGTGCGAGGTGCCAAGCGAAACGTCGACCGCCGTGGGGCGACTCGAGCTGCGCGAGGTTGGCACGCGTGCGGCCCCGTCCCACGCGGTTCACCTGTCACCTGTTGCCGCTACCTACCTCGCGAGGGGGCGCGAGGCGCCAGGTGAAGCTCCCGCCCGGGCGAGCCACACCGCGGCGCCGTGCCGCAAACAGGCTCAGCGGTCGACGCTGACCACTCCGAGCTCGTAGGCGAGGATCACAGCCTGTACACGGTTCGCGAGATCGAGCTTCACCAGGATGCGGCCGAAGTGGGCCTTCACGGTCGATTCGCTCAGGTGCAGCGCCGCCGCGATCTCGGCGTTGGTCAAGCCCTGCCCGACGAGGCGGAACACGTCGCGCTCGCGCGGCGACAGCGCCGAGAGCGCATCGGGGGATACCGGTCGGCCCGTGCGCGAGAGATGCGGCATCGCCGCGTCGATGAGCTTCGCCGTGATCCGGGGCGATACAACGGCATCACCTGCCGTCACGGCTCGCACCGCGGCGACGAGCTCGTCGGGGCGGGTGTTCTTCAGCAGGAAGCCGGCCGCGCCCGCCCGCAGCGCGCCGAATGCGAACTCGTCGAGGTCGTACGTCGTGAGCACGATGATCCGCGTCTCGGGCAGAGCCGCGGTCAGCCGGCGGGTGGCCTCGATGCCGTCGAGTCCCGGCATCCGGACGTCCATCAGCACGACGTCGGGGCGCAGTCGCTGCGCTGCCTGCACGGCTTCGGCGCCATCGGATGCCTCACCCACCACGACCAGGTCGGGCTGAGCCTCGAGCACGAGCCGCAAGCCGTAGCGGATGAGCTCCTGATCGTCGACGAGCAGCACCGCCGTACGGGCCTCGGATGCGCCGGGCTGGGTCATCGTTCCTCCGTCGAGAGGCGGACGAGAACCCGCCAGCCGCCGCCGGCGACCGGTCCCGCCTCCACCGAGCCATCGTAGAAGGCGGCCCGTTCCCGGATGCCGACGAGCCCGCGCCCCGGAGATGCGGGCGTGGCAGCCGGCGCCGACACGTCCTTCACCAGGATCGTCACCTCGGAGCGCTCGAACACCAGCCGCACGAGCACGTCGAGCACGTCACGCCCATGCCGCAGGACGTTCGTCAGCGCCTCCTGCACGATGCGGTAGATCGTCAGGCTCACCGCCGCGCCCTCGGTCACGGTTCCGGTCTGTTCCAGCCGCACCGGGATTCCGGCAGCCCGGAACTCATCGACGAGCGCCGGGATCCGTTCCACCCGGGGCACCTCCGTCGCCAGCGGCGCATCGCGCTCGTCGCGCACCGCGGTCAGCAGCCGCCGCACCTCACCGAGCGTCCGCCGCCCGGTCTCGCTCACCCGACCGATGGCGCGGTGCGCCTCGTCGGGCCGCTGGTCGACCGAGGCCTGCGCGCCGTCGGCGAGCGCGACCATCACCGCGAGGCTGTGCGCGATGACGTCGTGCATCTCGCGGGCGATGCGTTCGCGCTCGGCCGCGGCGGCGATGCTCGCCTCCTGATCGCGCTCGCGCCGCAGGTGCTCCGCCCGCTCGGCGAGCGCTGCGGCCTGTCGCCGGCCGTGCCCCGCGTTGATGCCGAGCAGGGTCGCGATGAGGCTCGCTGCGATCACCACGACGGCGATGCTCGCCCAGTCGGTGGCCCAGGCGGCGGCATCCTCTCGTGGTGACAGGCCGAGCAGTGGCGGACCGACGCGCACCCGCACGGCGAGCGCGAGCGACGCCACGAGCGCTCCGGCGGTCGCCCACCCGAACCAGAGCCACGCGCGGCGTGCCTCGTCGAGTGCGGCGCGGTAGAGCGCGACCACGACGAGGAGGGCCTCGGCCCCCGTGCCGACCGCGAAAGAGACGAGCATCAGGGCGACGGCGGCGCCGAAGCCGATCGCCGGATGCCGCCGTGAGGCCACGACATCCGCTACACCGGCAAGCGCCAGCAGCAGCATCGGCCACAGGGGAGTGGCGATCGTCGACTCGAGGGAGAGGTACCCGAGGAACAGCGCGACGATCAGATACGAGACGAGGATGACGGCATCCGCCACGTTCCGTCGTCGCTGGGACGGGCTCACGCGTCCCTCGTCCGCAGTGCGACCGCGCCGATCGCGAGCGCCGCCGCGGCCCAGATCGCGGCGATCAGCCAGCCGGCTCCGACGCTCGTGTGTCCGCTCCAGAGGTCGAGGAACGGCCCGCCCTCGATTCCCACCCGGCCCATGGCGTCGCCGGCGTTTCCGAGCAGGCCCAGACGGATGACGCGGGAGAGGAGTCCGAACGGCAGCACCGAGCTCAGCACGGGCAGCAGCAGGGTCGCGGCGAAGACGATGATCGATCCCGCCGTGGTCGAGCGGACGAGGGCCGTCGCGCCGAGTCCGAACACCGCGCAGAGCCCCAGGTAGACGGCCGAGCCCACGAGCGCGAGCATCACGCCCGGTGAGGTAAGCGGCGCACCGAGACCGAAGCCGTCGTAGATCGGGTTCGTGACCGCCCACGCGCCGAACACCGCGGCGAGGGCCACGGCGGTGACGGTCGTGAAGGTGACGAGCGTCTTGGCCGCCAGCATTCGCATCCGATGGGGCACGGCCACGAGCGTCGTCTGCATGGCGCCGGAGGAGTATTCGGCGCCGATCGTCATGACGCCGAAGATACCGGCGATGATCTGCCCGAGCACGACCGTCGGCACCGTGACGTCGGCCATCGTGCGCTCGATGGATGGAACCGAGGGCACGCCGGATGATTCGAGGGTCAGACCCAGGAACAGGCTGCCGCCGACTCCGACCGACAGGATGCTGACGAGCGCGAGAACGGATGACGGCAGGCTCAGGGCCTTGATCCATTCGGAGTGCACCACGGCGGCGAAGGGCGGGCGCTGCGTGCGGGCGTCGAGGCGGTGGGGATTGGTGGTGAGGGCCATCAGTCGTCCTTCTCGTTCTGGCTCGGTGCCGACGGGTATTCGGTGGCCTGCGCGGTGAGGGCGAGGTAGGCGTCTTCGAGCGAGCCCGACACCGACGTCACCTCGTAGAGCACGACTCCCGCGGCCCCGGCGATGCGCGCGACCTCTTCGGCGGTGAGGCCGGTGATGTCGAGTGCGCCGTCTTCGCGCGTGATGACCGTCACTCCGGGGCGTGCGACCGCCGCCACGAGCCGCTCGGTGTCGTGCGTGCGCACCCGGACGACCGGCTGCGTCGCTCCCGCGATGACATCGCGCATCGGTCCGTCGGCGATGATCGCGCCGCGACCGATGACGATCAGGTGGTCGGCGGTCTGGGCCATCTCGCTCATGACGTGCGAGGAGAGCAGCACCGTGCGGCCCTCGGCGGCGAGCTCGCGCAGCAGGCGGCGGATCCACAGGATGCCGTCGGGGTCGAGTCCGTTGATGGGCTCGTCGAGGATGACCGTCTGCGGGTCGCCGAGGAGCGCTGCGGCGATGCCGAGCCGCTGGCCCATGCCGAGCGAGAAGCCGCCGACGCGCTTGTTCGCCACGGAGTCGATGCCGGTGCGCTCCATGACCTCGCGCACGCGTGGGGCGCGAATCCGGTGGGTCGCCGCGACCGCGAGGAGGTGCTTGTACGCGGTGCGGCGCTTGTGCGCGGCGCTCGCGTCGAGCAGCACCCCGACCTCGCGCAGCGGCGCGGGCAGGTCGCGGTACGCGCGACCGTTGACCTCGGCCGTGCCGGATGTCGGCTTGTCGAGCCCCACGATCATGCGCATGGTGGTCGATTTGCCGGCGCCGTTCGGGCCGAGGAATCCCGTCACCCGGCCGGGCTCGACGGCGAAGTCGAGGCCGTCGACCGCGACTTTCTGTCCGTACCGTTTCGATAGCGATTCAACGCGAATCATGTGTCACCTTTCGTCCCCATCGACGCTACGAAGGGGCACAAAATGCCACATCGGACTGCGGTTCGGACTTAGCCCGCGTACCAGTACCTGGGTCTACATGGGTGTGAGCGTCGGCCTCGTCTTGCTGCGCGCGCGTGGCTCGGTGAGGATCGAGGGATGTCCGACTCGTCGCTGCGTCCGGTTCGTTCCCTCGTCATGATGCTTCGGAGCCCGCGGCTGCGGGTCGCCTTCGCCGACCTGATCGGGCCGGCGCCCTCGGCATCCGTCGATGGAGAGTCGGAGGCGTTCGTCCGGAGCGGCATCGCCGAGCGGACGGATGACGGCGTGCGCCTGAGCGAGAGCTTTCTGGATGATGCGCTCGCCGCGCTCGACGCTCAGCTCGGCGGTCTCGCCGTTCTGCAGGGGTCGCGGATCTCAGCCGGCGACCTCGCGCCCGACGAGCTCGACCCCGCCGTGGCGGCGGTAGCGCGCCGGGTCGTCGGCGCGGGCGAACGGGTGAGCGAGCCTGCGCTCAACGAGCGGCTGAGCATGTTCGTGACGGATGCCGCGTTCTTCCGCCGCCACGCCGTCGACACCGGGGTGCTCGAGCGCACGGCCGACGGGGCGCTGTACTGGCTGGCCGATCGCGGGGAGTGACAGCGGGCAGTGTTGTCAGGGCCTCGGGTTACGGGGCGAGCGCGGTCACCTGTCGAAGCGTGCTCCGGCGGGGTTGCTCGGCAGTGCGCAGAGGATGAGAACTGCGACGCCGCCGATCGGGAACACGAGGCCGAGGAACCAGAACGGGCCGGCCAGGTTCGTATCGTGCAATCGGCGCCACGACAGCGCGATCATCGGGATGAGGGTTGCGAGCTGCCACAGCACGAAGAGAAGTGCGCCCACGCCGAGGAGCGGTCCGGGTTCGTTCCGGCCGGTGAGCGGGTCGGTCGTCATCCCGGCGAACGCGCCGATGATCATGAACACGGTGATGGCCGTCACGACGAGAAAGTGCGCGAGGTACCAGAACCAGAACTCGCTGCGGCTCGCGCGACCCGAGAAGGTCACGTACTTTCGCCAGAAGCGGGCGAACGCCTGGCCGAACGAGGCGCCGTAAAGAGGCTGCGACAGGGGAGTGGGCCCGGAAGCGGGAGCTTGGGGCGCGGCGGCGTAGGTCACAGGATCCTCCAGTGGGTGGTTCGACTCACGAGAATGGTGCGGGCCTATCCTCCCGTATCCGCGCGCTCGCCCGCGGGTTATCTCGCGAGGATCTTCTGGAACAGCCGGTGGTCCTGCCAGCGCCCGGCGATGAGCAGGTATTGAGGCGCGAGGCCGAATTCGATGAAGCCGCACTTTCTGAGCACGGTTTGCGAGCCGACGTTGTCGACGAGCGTGCCGGCCTGGATGCGGTGCAGTTGAAGCTCGTCCGCTGCGAGGCGTGAGATCTCGTTGACCGCCGCGGTCATGAGGCCGCGACCTGCGTAGCTCCGGTCGATCCAGTAGCCGAGGTTGCCGCTCTGAAAGGCTCCGCGTGTGATGCCCGAGAGAGTGATCCGCCCGATGATCCGCGATCCGTGGGCAAGCACGAGGGGGAGTGCCGTACCGGCCGCGCAGCTCGCGAGAAGCGCGGCGATCTCCGTCCGTTGCCCGGATTCGGTGGTGAAGTTCGCCGGGCGGAGGGGCTCGAAAGGTGCGAGATGTTCGCTATTCACGCGGTACGCCTCGGCGAGGGCCGCCGCATCCTCTGGGCGGAGCGACCGCAAGACGACGTCGTCGTGCAGGTTGATCTCGACGGGCGTTGGTGTCATCGCGCTGCCTCGGTTGCCGCCAGCGCCGCTTTGGTGCCGACGCGGGTTCCCCACATCATCACGATGACCATGAGTATCGCGCCCGCGAGCACCATGATCCCGAGCGCTGCCGGCGGCATCGGCACGAGAGACACCACGCCGATCGCGACCGCCAGGTAGCCGGTGAGCAGAGTCGCACCTTTCGAACGCTCGTGAGCGGCGAGCCAGGCTTCGTCGCTGGCCATGGTGCTGGGTGTGCGGATGCCGGCGAGGGAGTTCCGCCTCAGCTTTCCGGATGCCGCGGCCCGCGCCATCCAGATCAGCAGAGCACCCGAGCCGGCCATCGTGACGAACAGGACGATGCGGGGGATGATCTCGGCTTCCATCCCTTCGACCCTATCGATGGGGCACTTCAGGGTGCCGGGCCCGGACAGACGAGAGCCCCGGCGTCCGCACTGAGGATGCGGATGCCGGGGCTCTCGAAGTCTGTCGGGGTGTCAGCCCCGGACGCCGAGCGCGAAGCTGATCGCGCCCTCGCCGTCGACCTGTGCGTCGAGCACGCGGTCATCCAGCGCAACGGCTGCGGCCGGGTCGACGAAGATGCGGGCACCGTCGGCTTCAACGACGGCATCCTCGCTGTGCGGGGCCTCGGCGAGGGAGAGGGCGAAGCCCGTCTCGGGCGAGCCGGAGTCGCTGATACGGATACCGCCGGTCTCGGCGGGGATCTGGGCGGTGAGGTTCTTCACCGCGGTGGCGGCGTTCTCGGTGAGCGTGAGCATGAAGCTCTCCTTCCGTGGATTGCTGCGGAGCCCGCCACGATTCCGAGAATCCGAGTCGAACGCAAACGTAAGCGCCGACTCCCAGGGAATTCTGAAGGTCGGCGGGCGATTACCGCGTCAGAGGGTTTTGGCGAGAACGAAGCTCACGATCAGCCCGAGCAGCAGGCAACAGACCCACGCGGTCGCCGCCGACACATACCAGTTCTGGCGGAGCTCGAGGCCCAGCCGATCCGGGTGATCGCGCGGGGCGCGGCGGAGGCTCCGCTGTGTGATGAGCATCGGCGGAACCATCAGCACGAAGCACAGCAGCAGACCGATCAGCTGCAGGAGCGCACTAGATGACCGTCCGCCCGGAGCGATGATCTGCCATGCCTCGGCCAGCGCAAGGGTGATGTTGCGCGGCCCGCACAGCGCGACGAGCCCCGCCGCGCCGACGACCATGACGAGGATGCGCAGAGCGCGATCCGGTGCCGTCACGGAGGCTTCCGGGGGCGTGGCACCATCGTGCTGGTGAGCCCAGAACTCGCGGTGCGCTCGCCGTCCCGCGAGTGGCCACACCGCGACCGCGATGAGTCCCGCGAGCACCCAGCCGAGCCACTCGTCGCCCTGCATCGGGATGCCTAGCGCGTTGAACGCAATGAGTCCGCCGATCCAGGTCGCCATGGTGGCGAAGAAGAGGACGAACGTGGCCAGGATCCCGAGTGCCGTCCGCAGCGGCCTGCGCGCTGGCGCGGCGGCTGGGGCATCTCGGGTCACGATGGTCAGCTTAGGGCGGGGGCGCGCTGGGGTTGAGGAGAGGCGGGATACCGCGGCCCGCGGCCGTCTAGACTTGGGGTGCCTTGCCTCTGTAGCTCAGTGGAAGAGCCACTCCGTCCTAAGGAGCGGGTCGGGGGTTCGAATCCCTCCAGGGGCACCTCTATCCGACTCTCTATCGGACCGTTCGAAACGTGCCTGTTGTGGCGCACTGCCGGAGACAGAAGGCCGTTCACGGAGCCGGCCTGCTTCTCTTCGCTCAGACCTGCGAGATCGGAGGCTCACGGCCTCGACCGCGATTGAGCTGGGCGCCGGGTTGCCGAAGTTCTGCGACATGAGAAGCGCCGATTAGACTCATCCCAACTTGTGCAACATCCGTGTTCGACCCGTTGGGGGCGTGATGATTGGGTCGTGGCTCTCTGCTGCCGGCGTGGCCGTGACAACGAGTACGCACGCCGTCTCCGGCTTTGGCATGGGAATGGCGGCGGGTCGGGGCGAGCGTCTTTGCACTTGGCAGTTGACCCAGTTCGGTGCTCCAGTTTGCACTGGGGGTACGAGTGTCTGGGGTGTGGAGTAGAACATGCGGATCATCGACAATGTGTCCGACCTGCTCGGTGACGACCTCAAGTCCGAGATTGGTCGGGGCTCTAAGGTGCGCATCGCCGCGTCGACCTTCTCGATCTTCGCGTTCGAAGCCTTGCGCGAGGAGCTTGAACACGTTGAGGAACTCGAGTTCATCTTCACATCGCCGTCGTTCAGCAACGGTCAGGATACGGATAAGCTTCGTAAGGGCCGTCGCGAGTTCTTCATTCCACCCGCCGAATCATCGCTCTACGGGTCTGAGTTCGAGATCCGGCTCCGCAATAAGCTCACGCAGCGTGCGATCGCTCGGGAGTGCGCCGCGTGGGTCCGTGAGAAGGTGACCTTCAGAGCGAACGCCAGTGGCGGCCAGATGCAGCAATTCGCCGTCGTAGATGATCGCGCGGCATACCTGCAGCTCCAGGGGCTGACGACTGCCGACCTCGGCTACGAGCGAGGCAACTCCGTATCCAACCTGATCACCAAGCTCGAAGGGGCGACGGAGACTCGGGCATTCCTCACCGTGTTCGACCAGATTTGGGCCAACCCCGCTCAGCTGAACGACGTCACAGAAGCGGTGTACGACCACATCGCAAGTGTGTACGCCGAGAACTCCCCGGCTCGCATCTATTTCCTCATCCTCTACAACCTCTTCGCCGAGTTCCTCGATGACATCAGTGAGGACGTGCTCCCGAACGACCGCACCGGCTATCAGGACACCAAGGTCTGGCAGAGCCTGTACGACTTCCAGCGGGATGCTGCGACCGGCATCATCAACAAGCTCGAGACGTACAACGGCTGCATCCTCGCGGACAGCGTCGGTCTCGGAAAGACGTTCACCGCCCTGGCTGTCATCAAGTACTACGAGCTCCGCAACAAGTCCGTCCTGGTACTCGCGCCGAAGAAGCTCGCCGAGAACTGGACGAACTACAACGCAAACCTCATCACCAACATCTTCGCAAGCGACCGTTTCAACTACGACGTCCTCGCCCACACCGACCTCTCCCGAACGCGGGGCGAGTCCCTCGGCCTCCGACTTGACCGCATCAACTGGGGTAACTACGATCTCGTCGTCATCGACGAGTCCCACAACTTCCGCAACGCTGACTACGCCGAAGAGAAGGAATCGCGCTACCAGCGTCTCATGCGGCAGGTCATCCGCGAAGGCGTGAAGACCAAGGTGCTGATGCTCTCGGCGACACCGGTCAACAACCGCTTCAACGACCTCAAGAACCAGCTGCAGTTGGCGTACGAGGGCGACAGTGACACCCTCGCCGCGAAGCTCACGCTCTCTACATCGGTGGAGCGGGTATTCACGGACGCACAGACGGTATTCAACGAGTGGTCGAAGCTCCCCGCTGAGGAGCGCACCGCCGACCGCATCCTGCAGATGCTCGACTTCGACTTCTTCGAGCTGCTGGACGCTGTCACCATCGCACGATCCCGCAAGCACATCCAGGCGTTCTACGACACGAGAGAGATCGGTGCCTTCCCGCGGCGCCTGCCTCCCGCCTCCATCCGCGAACCGCTCACCGACCTCGCCGACGTTCCCTCCTTCAATGACATTTTCGAGCAGCTGCAGGTGCTGACGCTGGGCGTCTACACACCACTTGCCTACGTGTTCCCGAGCCGCATCAGCAAGTACCAAGACCTCTACAACGTCACGACCGGCAGCGCGCGCTCGAACCTCGGTCAGCAAGGACGTGAAGAGGGCCTCAGGAAGCTCATGACCGTCAACCTGCTAAAGCGCCTCGAGAGTTCGGTCGAGGCCTTTCGCTTGACGCTGGCGAAGATCGAGTCCGCCGTTGACAGCACGCTCACGCGGCTAAGCAACCACTTCGGCTCCCTCCCAGAGATCCGCGGCATGGACGATCTCGACTTCGACCTCGACTATGAGGACGACTCCAACGCCGAAGCGCTGTCTTTTGGCGAGAAGATCCGCATCGACATCGACGACATCGACGTCGAATCGTGGCAACGAGACCTCTGGCACGACCGCGAGACGCTGCGCGAGCTCTTGGACGAGATGCGCAAGGTAACCCCGGCACACGACCTCAAGCTGTGCAAGCTGCGGCGCCTGGTCCAGCAGAAGGCGGAGCACCCGCTCAACCCTGAGAACCGCAAGGTGCTGATCTTCTCTGCCTTCGCCGACACGGCGAACTACCTCTACCGTGAGCTCGCACCGGCTCTTCAACAGTCCGGATTGGAAAGCGCGGTGATCACGGGCGGTAGCCACGGCGCGAAGTCGACCATCGGCACGGGCTTCGACTTCCAGCAGATCATGTCGATGTTTTCGCCGCGATCCAAGCAGCGGCACCTGACGATGCCGAAGGAGACCCGCGACATCGATGTTCTGATTGGCACCGACGTCATCAGCGAGGGTCAGAACCTGCAGGACTGCGACTACCTCATCAACTACGACATCCACTGGAACCCGGTCCGGATCATCCAGAGGTTCGGTCGTATCGACCGCATCGGGTCGACGAACGAGGTCATCCAGCTCGTCAACTTCTGGCCCGACATCTCACTCGACGAGTACATCAACCTCAAGGAGCGCGTCGAGAACAGGATGGTGATCGCCGACCTCGCTGGATCAGCGGACGATAACGTGCTGAACCCGGAGGATTCGGATGCCGCGTTCCGCAAGGAGCAGCTGCGCAAGCTGCAGAACGAGAACATCGAACTCGAGGATGTTCGCGCAGGTGTATCGATCACGGATCTCGGTCTCAACGACTTCCGGATGGACCTGCTCGCCTACATGAACGAGTACGGCGACATCGCTGGTGCCCCGCGCGGCTTGCATGCGGTCATCCCCGCAGACCCCGCCATCGGCCTCCTTCCCGGCGTGATCTTTGCCCTGAAGAACGTCAACGCTGACCCCTCCGTCGATCGGGGCAACCGGCTTCACCCCCACTACCTCGTCTACGTCGATGACAACGGGGGAGTCATCGCTGACCACACCGAAGTGAAGCGGCTCCTCGATCTCGTTCGCGCTGGCTCGCGGCCTCATGACGAACCCGTAGCCGACGTCACCC
Source organism: Microbacterium sp. Yaish 1 (assembly GCF_002245215.1). GTDB lineage: Bacteria > Actinomycetota > Actinomycetes > Actinomycetales > Microbacteriaceae > Microbacterium. Next base: position 89,694 of record NZ_NPMR01000001.1, on the reverse strand, counting down.
GTGTCTTCAATGAAGCCACCCGCGAGGGCGCCGACATGAGCAAGTACTCCACCCTTCTGACGGATGCCATTCACTCGATGATCGACGCCACTGAAGAACGCGACATCGACAGCCTGTTCAGCGGCGGGCCCACCACGGCCCTCACGCAACAGATCGCGGGGCTCGACGACTTTGAACTGATCGCCTTCATCGCCGTCGTGGATCGGGCAAGCACGCCGTGACCGACATCCTGTACGAGTGGCCTGTAGCTGCCCAGTTCGGCGCACGAATCCCGAAAGAGCGGTTCTACGAACGGACCGCGGGCAGCTCCGCGCTTCGAGAGAAGTTCGTCTCCGACGTGCAACGCATCACCTGGATGTACAAGCTCGCACCCGACACCATCAACCTCCCCGCATCCACCGAAGTCCCAGAAATCGAGGTGTTGTGGTTGCACGCGAAGACGAGTGATGTCAGCGAGTCTGTCCTGGCGGCAATCGATCAAGCGATCCCGAACCCCACCCTCTTTGAGATCCACCGCGACGACACCCGAAGCCCGTTGGTGCGGCTGGCGGCCGCGCACAAGATCGTTCGCGCGGGCGCGCCCCGACCGTCGACGTACTACTCAACGGGGTGGATGTCAGCGGCCACAGCTCGCGAAGCAATGCCCACCGCCATCTCGCTCCCGACGCTGTATTCCGCCCTCATCGCGCCGCTCACCCCGATCTCCGCGTACGCCGGAGAAGACGTGTCGGTGACCGCTGAGAGACTGGCCGCAGTGCGCAAGCTCGAACGCGAGATATCCACTTTGGAGCGCAAGCTCCGCAACGAACCGCAACTCAACCGCAAGGTCGAGTTGCGCCGAGAACTGAAGGATCGCCAGGCCGCACTTGCGGCGCTGGTGTGAGAGGGAGAGATGACAAAGCTGGACAAGCTGGAGCTGCAATCAGTCGACGTGACGCGCAGGAACGTCGAGGCACTGGCCGCGCTATTCCCGCAAGTCGTCACTGAGGGGCTTGATGACGACGGCAAGCTCATTCATCAGGTCGACTTTGAGGCGCTCCGGCAGGAACTCAGCGATTACGTCATCGAGGGCAAGGAGGTCTATCAGATCGACTGGCCGGGCAAGCTCGCCGCTGAGTTCGCTTCCAATGCCCCCATCACCAAGACGCTGCGACCCAACATAGGCGACTCCATTGACTTCGACACCACGAAGAACCTCTTCATCGAAGGCGACAATCTCGAAGCGATGAAGCTGCTCCAGGAGTCCTACCTTGGCAAGGTCCGTCTGATCTACATCGACCCGCCTTACAACACGGGCGGCGACCTCGTCTACCGGGATGATTTTTCGTCCTCGACACAAGAGTTCCTCTGGAAGTCGCACCAGGTGAACGAGGCCGGCGAGAAACTCGTGTCGAACACCGAGGCGAACGGGCGGTTCCATTCCGACTGGCTGAGCATGATCTACCCCCGGCTTCGACTCGCCAAGCGCTTCCTCGCCCAAGACGGGGTGATCCTCGTGAGCATCGACGACGCCGAGCAGGCATCCCTTCGCCGTCTCATGGACGAAGTCTTCGGAGAGCAGAATTTCATCGCGCAGCTCGTCTGGGAGAAGGGACGCAAGAACGATGCGAAATTCTTCTCAGTCGGGCATGAGTACGTCATGGCTTATGCGAAGTCCCAGTCGACGCTTCGTGAGCGCAAGACCGCTTGGCGCGAGGAGAAGCCCGGAGCACGTGAGATCTGGGATGAGTACTTGCGCTTGCGTGAAAAGCACGGCAACAACGATGCCGCGATCGAGACTGATCTTTCGGCGTGGTTCCGTGCCCTTCCGACTTCCGATCCATCGAAGAAGTGGGCACGATATAAGCGCGTCGATGCTAACGGTCCGTGGCGTGATCAGGACATCTCGTGGCCTGGTGGAAACGGGCCAAGGTACGAGATTCTTCATCCGGTCACGAAGAAGGCGTGCAGGATTCCGGAACGCGGCTGGATCTATAGCGACCCAGAGAAGATGCAACAGATGATCGATCTTGGTGTCGTTGTATTCCGAGATGACGAGTCCGAGCCGCCGTTCCGTAAGGCTCACCTGAAGCCGCTCGACTATGAGGCGGTCGCTGATGGCGATGACGAGGCCGACACGAGAGCACAGGACGCGGAACTTGCGACCCAGGTACGTGGCTCCTACTTCTACAAGCAATCGCAGGTGTCTGTTCGCCACCTGCGTGACCTCATGGGCGCGAAAGTGTTCAACAACCCCAAGGACCACGAGGTCTTGTCACGACTGTTCGAGTACGTCCTGGGCGGCAAGGATGGCATCGTCATGGACTTCTTCGCGGGGTCCGGCACGACTGCCGAGGCTGTGTTCGATCTCTGCGCCCGCTCGGGGCTCAACTGCCCGGTGATCCTGGTGCAACTGCCCGAGTTGCTCGAGGACAACCTAAAGTCGGCGACCGGCTCGGCGAAGACGACCATCCAGAACGCGATCAAGCTCCTCAACCAGCTCGAGAAGCCCCTGACCATCGCCGAGCTGACCAAGATCCGCATCCAGAAGGCCGGTGAGCAGATTCTTGCTAGCCACAACTCGTCCGGTTGGAACGGCGACGTCGGCTTCCGCACGTTCACCGTCGACACGAGCAATTTCGCCGATATCACCACGACTCCGGATACCGTCAATCAAGACACATTGCTCGACCTCGTCGAGAGCGTCAAGGGCGACCGCGGCGGCCTGGATGTCTTGTTTGAGGTGCTCCTCGCATGGGGGCTCGACCTCGCGGCCCCGATCAGTCTCGAGACGGTCGCGGGGCATCAGGTGTACGACGTCGAAGACGGGGCACTTCTTGCCTGTTTTGACGATCAGCTCGACGAGGCGTTGATCCATGAGCTCGCACTGCGCGCTGCCGCCAACACCACGCAGAAGGTCGTGTTCAAAGACGCGGGCTTCGCCTCGGACGCGGCCGCGATCAACGCACACCAGGTCTTCGAGCAGCTCTCTCCCGACACCACGGTGAAGGTGATCTGATGAAGCTGCACTTCAAGGTCCAGGACTATCAAACCGCCGCCGTCGACGCGGTGGTGGACTGCTTCCGTGCTGTGCATAGGCAGCCGTTCGCCGACAACATCACCTACAAGATCGACCCCGGTCGGACGGCTGGTCGACGTGGCCAGCCCGAGTTGGCGCACGGCGTCGATGAGGCCGCCGCACAGACGGGTTATGGCAACAGCGCCGTTCTGCTGAACCCAAGCCAGCTCCTCGACAATGTCCAGGCCGTCCAGCGACGCACGAGCGGACTTCCGCTGTCGGGGGAGCTGATTTCCAGCCCAGCGGCGGCGCTGAACCTGGACGTCGAGATGGAGACCGGCACTGGAAAGACCTACGTCTACATCAAGACGATCATGGAACTCCACCGGCAATTCGGCTGGTCAAAGTTCGTCGTCGTCGTTCCCAGCATTGCGATCCGCGAGGGCGTGAAGAAGTCCTTCGAGATCACGGCCGACCACTTCCTCGCGGAGTACGAGACTCAGGCCAGAGCGTTCGTCTATGACTCGGAGCATCTCGAAGACGTTGAGACATTCTCGTCTGACACCGGCATCCAGGTGATGATCATCAATGCACAGAACTTCAATCGTGACGCCAAGAAGGCCGACCAAGATGCAGCCAAGACTGGTAAGGCGTCGGGCCTGAAGATGTTCAAGGAGCTCGACGGTTTCAAGTCCCGTCGCCCCATCGACGTGATCGCCGCGAACCGCCCGATCCTCATCATCGACGAGCCGCAGCGCCTCGGTAGCAACCCATCGAAGCCCAGCGAGACGCTGAAGGCGCTCGGGCGGTTCAACGCCCTCTTCGCCTTGCGCTACTCGGCGACGCATGCCATTCCACACAACAAGGTCCACCGACTGGATGCGCTCGATGCGTACAACAAGAAACTCGTCAAGAAGATCGCCGCACGCGGCATCAGCGTGAAGGGCCTCGCCGGCAGCAGTGCATACCTCTACGTCGACGGTATCGAACTCGGGAAGGGACCTGACTTTCCCAAAGCACGCATCGAGATCCAACACCAGCCGAAGAACGGGAGCATCACCCTAAAGACCATCAAAGTCAAGAAGCGCGATCGGCTCCATGACCTCTCAGGCGGCATTGAAGCGTACAACGGTCTCGTCATCGACGACATCGACGCGATCGCGAACACCGTCACGCTCATGGATGGGCAAGTGCTCCACGGTGGACAGGTCACGAAAGATGTGACCGACGAGCAGAAACGACGTCTCCAGATTCGGGAAGTCATCCGGGCGCACCTCGACAAGGAGCGGCAGCTCTTCGGGCACGGCATCAAGGTGCTATCGCTCTTCTTCATCGACGAGGTGCTGAAGTACCGCGATTACGACCAGCCCGATCGGCTCGGCGAGTACGCCCGCGTCTTCGAGCAGGAGTACGAGGCGCTCAAGATCGAGCGGCTCAGCGAACTCGACCTCGACGAATCAGGTGAGGCGTATCGGGCATTCCTCGAGCGCGACGCGGTTCGTGATATCCACAACGGCTATTTCTCCGTCGACAAGAAGACCGGGCACTGGATCAATAGCGATGCGTCCGACGCGTCCGACGAAAAGGGCAAGGGCCTTTCCAAGGACGCCGAGGCGTACGACGCAATCCTGCGTGACAAGGAGAAGCTCCTCGACAGCGACTACCCACTGCGGTTCATCTTCAGCCACTCGGCACTGCGAGAGGGCTGGGACAACCCGAATGTGTTCACGCTCGGGTTCCTCAAGAAGGCGACCGCAGGCGATTCTCGTCGCCAGGAGGTCGGTCGCGGTCTTCGCCTCGCCGTCGACCATAACGGCGACCGGGCGGACAACCCCGTAACGGTCCACGACATCAACGTGCTCACTGTCGTCACTGAGGAGTCCTATGCTGACTTCGTTCGAGGGTTCCAGACGGAGACGCTTGGCCTGCTCACCGCGCGGCCGCGGAAGGCTACGCCCGAGTTCTTCGTCGGGGCTGTCCTGCGTGACGTGATCGCTGGAGCTGAGCACAAGCTCACGCTCGACGAGGCGAAGCAGCTCCAGCACTGGCTCATCAAGCACGACTTCATCGATTACGACCAGCAACTCACTGACAAGTGGCTCGGACGCGGCGACCTCCCCGAGATTCCGTCCATGCCACCTGAGCTGCAGCCCTACTTCTACCAGGTCGCCGAGCTGATCGACTCGCTCCACGTCCAGGCGCCGAAGGTCGACGACGGGCGCAAGGCGAAGGTCGTGCCGATGAACAAGGCGAACTTCCACAAGAAGGAGTTTCAAGAGCTCTGGGCGCGCATCAATCGCCGGGTCGTCTACCAGGTTGAGTTCGACTCGCAGGAGCTCATCGACAACTGCACCCGAGTTCTCGACACGTCGCTTGAAGTTGCTCGGCTCCAGTATGTGGTGACCGAGGGTATCCAGCGAGACATCATCCAGGCAGAGGACCTGGAGTCTGGGGAGAGCTTCAAGACAACCCGAACTAAGTCGTCGGAGTCGACTCTGAGCGCCAGCTCGACAGTCCCATACGACCTGGTCGGCGAGATAGCGGAGAAGACCAACCTGACCCGCCTCACCGTTGCGACCATCCTCCGAGGCATCCGACCTGACACGTTCGCGAAGTTCAAGCAGAACCCAGAGCAGTTCATCACGGAAGCGGCGCGGCTCATCCGTGAACAAGCCGCAGCGACGATGGTCGAACACATCGAGTACGACATCCTTGAAGACCGCTATGACGCGTCCATCTTCACGGAGAATCAGACAGCTCAGGACCTTTCGAAAGCGATCCACACGCCGAATCGGAACGTCTACGAGTATGTCCTTGACGATTCCCAGGTCGAGCGCGAATTCGGCGCCGCGCTCGATATCAGTGAAGAAGTGGCGGTCTTCACCAAGCTTCCACGAGGCTTCAAGATCCCCACACCTATCGACTATTACAACCCCGACTGGGCGATCGCCTTTCAGGAAGGGTCTGTCAAGCACGTCTACTTCGTCGCCGAAACTAAGCACTCGCTGTCGTCGTTGGAGCTGCGCGGCGCCGAGAAGGCGAAGATCGACTGTGCGAACAAGCTCTTCGAGAAGCTAGATCAGGTCGCTGGGACTCCGGGCATCAAGTATCACGGCGTGACGAGCTACGACCAGCTGCTGCAACTCGTGGGGGCATAGTTTCAGCGGTATCAAGCTGTGGTCGGCCAGCCCGTTGAAGTAGTGCTTGGACGCGGTCCGTGGCCGATCTCAGTTGTGCAGTCATTCAACGAACTCGGAGCGCCCGATGTACTCGGTCCGCAGGCCGAGCGCACTGGCGATGGCATCGAGGAAAGCCTCGTTGGTGAGGAACCATTCTTTGCCTACCTCACTCCGTTGCGCCACCACTCTCCGAGGATTGTCGTGACCCGCCGTGCTCAGGAGTCGATGGAAGTCCCGCTCCGTCTGGTCGAGGTCGCGGTCTCCGACGCCATACACCCGTACGACAACCAGAGGCTCAGGAATGTGCGCTCGTGCGCCGAGACGATGCTGGCGGATGCGCACACCGACGTTCTCGGACTTTCCGATCTTTATGAGCGTGTTCGCTTTCGCGTCGACCGGGTTCTCGAGATACCAGCCGTATGAGAAGGCGTAGATGCCAATCTTTCCTACGAGCGCGCCAGTTACCGCACGATTTTCCTCGTCCTGTTCCGCTTCGGATAGCGATTCATCTGCGGCGTCATCGGACGTTACTGCTTGCTCGGCCAGCGCAAGATGCGTGTTTAGTATGTTCAGAGCTTCAACGCTGAGTGCGGTCTTGTTCCGTTTGATCAACGATCTGAGGGCGCTGGCGGTCTGGCGTCGGAGCTGCACCCCAGTCGAGACTTTTCCGTTGAGGATTGCTTCGATGTAAGCGCGGTAGCTGTAAACGAAGTTGGGCGTCTCAATGTTCAGTCGGTCAGCGACTTCTTGCGGGCTGAGTCCCCCATCGATGTACAGGCGGTACACGTCGCCAAGTCGTGACTGGTCTTCGTAGAGAAGCTGCCGGATCTCCTCGAGCGGGGCGAGAGGAGCATCGTTAGCGGTCTCGTCATCATCGATGTTTTGCCCTTCGGACACCACGGGTATGTCAGCGGATGGTCGGCTTGACTCAACGTCGTCCACATTCGGTACTGCAGCAGAGGCGCCCTCTTCGAGCTTCGATGGGGCTAGCGCGCCTCCGGATGGCGCGGCGGAGAATGATTCGCTCACTAGATATGTCTAGCGCATTGCGGTCGCCTTGATCGATGCGCACGGGTGCCAACAGCTGCACACCGTCATCAACGCGCAGGACGAGCTCGTCGCCAGCACCGACCCGGCGTGGATCGGAGCGCTCGCGCGCCACGGATACACACTCGACGACGCGGGAGAGATCGCCCAACTCGCCGGCGCGGTTCGGCCTCTCTCTCGGCGGTCAGCGCAGATCGTACGCGGCTGATCGCGGAGTGGTCGGCGGCGTACAGCGGTTCGGCACCGATCATCGACACTCTGAACCAGATCGATAGACGCGCCTGGCCGGTGACGCGTCCGAACAAGCCGACCGATCTCGACGAGACCTCGTGGGAGACGACGGTCCGCGACGAGATCGCAACGATCCATCCGCGCCTGGTCCTCCCGCGCGCGGCCGGCCCTGTCGAGGCCGCAGATCTGCAGGCCGTCGACCTCGAGCTGCTCGCGGCGCAAGCGGTCATCGACGCGGATGAGCGGTCCACTTCGACCGGCGGACGCTTCAGCGCGGTCGACCTCCGCGCGGGCGCGATCCGCGCGCTTTCTCGCACCGGGCTCGTCGCCGAGCGCACCATCGGCCGCGGCGCCGCGGCTCTACTGTGAACTTAGGCCACACCGCGGACGTCGGGCGCCCCGGTGCGAGCGCGCGCGAGTGGTTTTCGAGCCTGCAGAACTTCGCCGCGGACCCACTCGGGCCGCGTCACCTCCCGCGCGCCAACTCCAACGCCAGCGACGTCCTGTCACTGTGTCCCAGCTTCCTGAGCAGCGCCGAGACCGCGTTCTTAACGGTGCCGTGAGCCAGGTGCAGGCGCGCCGCGATCTCCGCGTTCGGTAGCCCGAGCGCGAGCAGGTTGGCGACGGCCTGCTCCGTCTGCGTCAGGTCGGGGGAGAGCGGGGGAGCGGCAGCGCTGTCACGGCTGAGCGCGACGCGAGCGACGCGCGGGTCGATGACCAAGCCGCCATTTACGACCTGCCTGATCGAGTCGAGCAGGCGTTCGGCTGAGACATCCTTCAGAAGAAACCCCGCGGCGCCCGCTTCGAGCAGCGATCGAACGAGTTCCGCATCGTCGAACGTCGTGAGGGCGAGAACGGGCAGACCCGGATGATGCACCGCGCACTCTCGGACGAGCCCGAGCCCATCGAGGACGGGCATGCGCGCATCCGCGAGCACGATGTCGGGGCGGACGGTCGGGATGAGCGCGAGCGCCCGCGAACCGTCCTCCGCTTCGCCGACCACCTCGACGCCGCTGTCGGTCTCGAGGATCATTCGCAGGCCGCGACGAAGAAGCTCCTGATCGTCGACGACGAGCACCCGGATGACGCTCACACGACTCCCGCCGGCACGTTCACGGCTTCCGGGGTATCCGCAGTCTCGCCGCCAGCCCGGACGGGCAGCAGCATCGAGAGTCGGAAACCCGACGCTCCTCCCTCAACCGCCAGCGAGCCGCCGAGCTCCTCGGCCCGTGCACGCAGCGAGCGCAGGCCGAAACCCGCCGCCTGCGGTGTCCCACCCTGGGACCCGACGCCATCGTCGTCGAGTGTCGCCTGAATCGACGTGGCGCCGACCTCGATGCGCAGGCCGGCGGTTGCAGCATCCGCGTGTCGGATGACGTTCGTCAAACCTTCCTGAACGAAGCGGAGGAGGAGCAGTGCGTGCTCGCGTGGCAGAGAGCGCTCGTCCACGATCTCGACCATGACGGTGAGCCCCGTGCCACGGAAGCTCTCTGCCAGCGTCCGGAACGCGTCGAGGTCGCCGAGCTCGCCGAGCTCGATCGGATGCATCGCACGGACGAGTCGCCGCATCGCTTCCAGGCTCTCGCCGACGACCGCTCGGGCGTGGACGACCTCGTCGCGCGCTGCAGCCGGATCGGCGACGCGGCTCGCGTAGTCCAGCGAGAGCCCGACCGCCGTGAGGCGATGGCCGAGGTCATCGTGCAGTTCGCGAGCCGTACGCTCCCGTTCCTGCGCGAGGACCAGATCGCGATCGGCGGCGTACCGTCGCTGCAGCTCGGCGTGCGCCGCGTCGAGCCGCGCGAGAGCATCCTGCAGATCGTCGTTCACACGCAGACTGTCTCGCAGCACGACCGCGACCGCCGCAGCGATCCCCGCGAGAACTGCCGTGCCGATGGCCTCCGCGAGCATGAACTCTGCCGGGCTTCCGCTGGCGAGATGCAGGGACAGAACGATGACGACGAGCGTGGTCGCATAGCCCCACAGCACTCTCGTCGCGGAGAACGTGACGCCGAGCATCAGCAAAGCCGCCCAGATGATGCCGTAATAGAGGGCGCCGTTGCCGAACGACATCACGACGACGGCGATGACGGCGAACAGGGCGGCCGCAACACGCGAACGCTGGCCCGACCTGCGCCACAGCACCCAGACGGCAATGGCGACAGCCGTCAGAACCGTAACCGTCGCGGTGAGCCAGAGCGGGCGGATGTCGTAGGAGTAGAGCACCATCAGAACCGGACCGGCCAGCCCCAGGCTCACAGCGATGTCGAGCAGACCGGTACGAAGAGTCGGAATGCGCGCCATGGCTTCAGCGTATGCAGGCGACGCGGGTCGTGGCGGTGACCCGAGTCACGACTTTCGCCCGGCGAGGAGTAACTGCCGGAACGAGCGGGACTGACCCGAGGACGATACTCAGCCAAAGGCCGGCTTCTAGCTTTGCGACATGACCTCCTCACCGGCATCCAGCGCCGCACCTTCGGGCGATTTCATTCATCCACCGGGCCAGCCCCGACTCGGTGTTGGTCCGGTCGGCATCGTCGTGAGAGCGGTCGTCGCGGTCGCGATTCTGATGGCGGCGAACCTCGTGGCGGGGGTGATTCCCGCCGTTGTGGTTCTGATTCCGGGGGCGGCGGAGGTCTTCGGCGGTTCGTCGCCGTGGGGGGTCGCGCTGGCCGCAGTCGTGCAACTGTCGGTGCTCGGATTCGTCCTACTCGTGCTGCGCATCTGGATGACCACAGTCGAGCGCGCACCCCTGCGAGCCGCAGGGTGGAGCTGGCGACGCAGCTCGGGTCTGTGGCTTGCGCTCGGCATCGGAGTCTCCGCGCTCACCGTGGTCATCGTCTATGCAGCGCTTCCGGCGATCGGCCCCGTCCGAGACGACGAACTTCCCGGCGGAGAACAGGATGTCGTGCTCGTCAGCGCGCTGCTGATCATCTACTACCTCGGGCTCGCCTTCGTGCAGCAGTCACTGCCCGAGGAACTGCTGTTCCGCGGATGGCTGCTCTGGCGACTGCGCGACCGCCCCGTCTTGGCGATCACAGTCACCACGCTCGTCTTCACCGCCATCCACCTGGTGTCGCAGGGCGGACAGCAATCGGTCTCGGAGCACGTGCTGTACCTCGCGCTTCCGCTCGGGTTCTCCCTGCTCGCCGTCGGGCTGCTGCTGTGGACCGGGTCGCTGTGGGCCGCCGTCGGCGTGCACGGAGGCTTCCACGTCGGCAACTACATCGCCGTGGCGGCGATGCCGGAAGTGGATGCCGTCAGCTCGTGGCTCGCGATCGGGGGAGTGCAGGGGGTTATCGGGCTCGTGCTGACGGTCAGCGCGCTTCGCCGGGGAAGGACCGTCCCGTGCTCTTTGCCGGCGAAGCGGTCAGCACCGTGACGATGATCTGTTCCGGTGCTGACCGCGAGGACCTGCTTGACGCAGGTATCCGGCGACGACCTCGTTGACCCGGTTGATTCGTGCAACGACCCGGAAGAGTTCCCCGGCGCGGTCGGTTGTGAACGCGCGGTTCAGCTTGAACGTCTCGCAGCTGCCGGAAGAAACTCGCTTCCACTGGAACTCGTCGAAGATGGTGTCGGTGTTTCTGATGACGGGGGAAAACGTCGATCAGATCGCCGCCGGGAATCGCGCCGGAGCTCGTGCGTATGTGTGGGACGTGGACTGATTTGCGGGGTGATTGGTGAAGTAGGCGACGATGGCGAACGTGTTGTTTTGAGGTATGACGGCGCTGTTGTGGGGATAGGCAGATCGATGGCAACGGATGAATGCGACCCGACTGACGCCGTGTCGATGTCTGCGGCGCTGGCTCGCCATCGTGCCGACAACGCTACGGGCGTGACGGTCTCGACCGTAACCCTCGACCGTAACCGTCTCGCCGGATTGGATGCTCGGACGCTCTGGCGCGCCGACACGAGTGTCGGATAGCCTCCCCAGCAATGAACAAGGGCGAAGGTGTGTTGCTCGGTGTCTCCGCTCTGGCGGTCGCCGGCCTCGTCGCGATGGCCGTGCCGGCTTTCGCATCTTTCTCGAGCTCCACCGCCTCCGACTCCGGGGCGTCTGTTGAGCACACGGCAACGGATCAGGGGCCGGCTAGCCCGCCGACAGATGCTGCCATCGAGACGACGTCTCCTGTCGGCACCGACGACGAGCTCCCCGGGTATCAGGACATCGGTGGTGGAATCGCCATCCCGACCATAGGGCCAGGCGACTGCCCGACGTGGGCCGCGATCCATCCCTACGATGCGGGCAATCCCGCGGCGAGGCTCGGTGGAACCATCACAGACCTCGGCCCGGCCCCCTACGCATCTGGCGAGGTCGGGCTGAACGATGAGGGCGAGATCTCGACTTACACGGTGGCGTCCGGCGACACGGCGTGGGGCATCAGCGATCGCCTGTGCATCGACTACGTCACTGTGATGTCGTATAACGGCAAGTTCATGCCCCCGGTGGAGATCCAGCCCGGCGACATCCTGATCCTCCGCCCGTAGCGCTCGGCTAGCATTTTGGCATGGCTGAAACTCCCCGGATCATCGACGTCTCGATCGGGAGCGACGGCATCCGCCTCGGCCAGTTTATGAAGTTCGCGGGCCTGCTCGACTCGGGCGGTGACGTGAAGGAAGCCATCATCGACGGCTTCGTCACGGTCAATGGCGAGGTCGACCGCCGCCGCGGACGCCAGCTGCAGCACGACGACGTCGTCGTCTTCGACGGACGCGGGGCTCGGGTTCGTCCGTAGCACCGAGATTCCCTCGCGAGGGGCCAGCGCCGCCCTTCTCAGGGGCCTACGGTCCCGGTAACGGTCGGGCGCGGGAAGTCCGACGGCAGGACAGGCGGTGCATCGTCGTTCCCCCGACCGAAATTGGTGGCCCCGAGGATCACGAACGTCACGACGATCGCAACGTACACGACGGCTCCGACGACGAAGCCAGGGCTGACGGACCTACGGCGTACGGACATCAGATTCGGTGGCGGCCTTTCTCACGCGCCTCGGCGGGCGAGCCGCGACGGGAGGCGATTGATGTCGATGCTAGCCATTCACTCCCTTGCTAACAGATGAAAAGCCACCCGCATCCCACCTCGCCAGCACCCGCCCTGAGCTGCGCCGAACTGTCGGCATGGAACAGTTCCTCGACGCTGACGTGCCCGCAGGGCGCGGGCCCGTCGCCGACATCCCGCTTCCGCCGTTCGCGACGGCCGCCGACCACCGGCGGTACCTCGACATGTTGCAGCTCTACCTCGCCATGCTCGATCCCGGCGCGCCCGCTACGAACACGGTCATCCTGAACGAAGCTCTCGCCGCCGAGCGTCAGAGCGCGGATGCCGGGCCTCTCAGCCCCCTCGCGCTGATCGCGAGCCTCTCGTCGTTCTTCCCCGCGCCCTGGACCCCTGACGCCCTCGCCGCAGCCCTCGCCGGTCGCATCGGCGCGCCCAACCGCCACCGCGATGCGTGGCGGTGGATGGGTGACCCGGACTTCTCCGCCGTTCCGCGCGCGGGCGGCGGCTGGGACATCGTCCGCCACGAGCGCGGATCGTTCTCGAACGGAGTCCTCGCCCACGACGGCGACCTCGTGCTGCTGTGGATGGACCACTTCCGGTCGCGGTTCCCCCTGCCCTTCGGCCACTCGTACGAGTGCAGCGACGCGGCCCTCCTCGCCCCCGCAGTCGGCGCCGCTCGCCGCGCCCACGATGTGAACACCGCCTATCCGTACCTCGTCACCTGGCGTGCCGCGCGCGACGCGGCGCTCGGGGGCGCCTGGGGTCGTCGTTGACGCGTTGCGAACATTACTGATTCAACAGCGCCGACTCGCCACAGCTGAGTCGTAGTGGGCTTTGTGGACGGCTGCTCGTGAGTCGGCTTTCAGATGCGCGAAAGCTCAGTGGCTGACACAGAGACCCCAGTCCCGCTAGTCGACAGATAGTTCGAGGATCGACCCGTCTGAGGAGTAGGCGACGGCCTGGGCCGCGTCGTCGACGCCTGCGGCCACCGTGGCGCGCTGAGAGGGCTCGAGCTTGGTCCGCGCGAACGACTCCTGAGCTTGGGTCACCCCAACCTCGTCGAAGCCCCTCAGCTCCTCGGCGACATGTATCTCAACGCCCTGGAAGAGTCGCAAGCGCTGATCGCTGCCGGTCGCCTCAATCACCACCTCTATACCGACGAATTTGCCCAAGTCGGTTACGCGCTGTGCGATTGCTGGCTGTCGATCTGACCCCCGTCGTTCATGCTTCGGAAGCCATCTCGACGACGCGTCATACTGCCCACTGAACTCAGCCTGCGCGGCTCGGTCCACGTTGGTGGCGCTCGCAAAGAGTTCGTTGGGGTCGACGTCAACCTTCAGGACGTCCTCCCTTTTACGTCCCTCGCGGCCGCGCCAGTAGGTCAGTTCTTCCGCAGAGGGCTCCCAGGTCATCGGATCTTCTTCCGGGTCCACGGCCAAGACTGTGATGCCAGACGAGTTCGATACCGTCGAAACCGCCAGCCCCGTTAGCGCGCGGCCATTCACAGTCAGACCCGCCAGCTGTGTGACTGCTCGAGCAAGTTGCGCTTTGGCGTTCGAGTGGTTAACGGTCCCCTTCGTCTCCAGGAGCTCAAAGACTTTCGCGCTGGGGTTTGTCGGATTCGGATAGGATAAGAGGTAGTCCGGTTGACGCTCGCCGTTGCGCTGAAGGTTCGGGACCTGACCGCGGTAGAGGGCTCGATCGACGTCTATGGCGGTGATGGGTCCAACTGCAGGGTTCCGTGATCGGCACCATTCCTTCGCGGCCACGATGCCGAACCCGATACCAAGCTCCTCGGAGAGCACGCGCCGCTGGTTCGGGCCGATGAACTGGAGTGCCGCCCCATCGAGTAGCAACGCTCTTGTGGTCGGTTTGATCGCGAAAACTCCGAGGTGCCGCAACACCGACCAGCGTCGCGTCACCGCCGATATCTCAGGATCGTCGTTCAGAGCCGTTCCACGGGCGAGTTCCAACATCGCCGCGATCGGTCTCAAGAAAAGGTCACGGTCCAGCCCTTGAGCCGCGATGACTGATCCCTTGTACGGAAGCCCTGGTTTGGCCAGGACAAGGTCACCTTGCAGAGTCGCTACTTCGGCTGCCAATTCCGGCCCGCTTTGGCCCTCGACTCGTACTGTGGTGCCCATCGTGCGGATTGCGTCTGCCAGCGTCATGAGCACATCCTCCCCGAAATACGCGCAAAAAGAAACGCGCTCATATTCCTGCACGCTCCCGTCCCATCAGGCCTGCCATGCTCTACCAACCCGGGCGGGTGTGACTCGATGCATCGATGAGGGTTAGCCCCGACGTCCTCATCACAGATGATGAAAGCCTGGGTATTGCGGGCTTTCTGGGACGATACGCTCAACACCCCGCATGGTCGGGCGTTGACGCTCTCCCGCCCCTCGCCCGTAACGCGGCTTCTGCTGAACGTCTTCTGCGGCGAGTCACCTGAACTGCCCCGCATACTCTGCCGCTACTGCTCGAGGGGACGGCGCCACCCCCGTCGCCGCTCAGCCGTTGATCGATAAGGTCGATACATGTCGTCGCGCCTTCTCTGCGTTGCTGTTCTTGCGGTCGTGATGGTGACCGTAGGCGGCTGTTCTAGTCATGGCAGTGACGATGGCCCGTCGCAGTCACAGGCGGGCTCCCAAGAAACTCCATCCACCAGGATCACGAGCCCGACGCCGACGCCGAGCCCACCCTCATCTTCGGAACGGATCGTGATTCCCGACTGTTCCGGCCTCATGAGTATCGAGCAGGTGCGCGTTGCTGTGAACGACGACCGCGTTCAAGGGCCGGATCCTCTTGATGTCATTGAGGCGCCCAACGTTTTGGGACCTGCAGCACAAGAGCTCTTCCGGTCCGCAACAGAGCTGGTGGGTTGCACCTACGGCATTCCCCAGACCGATGGGGGCTTCTACGTCATCGTGGTCGCCGTCGAGTCACCGGCGGCGTCGGAGGTGGTGGCTGCGCTCGCCGTTTCTGACGAGTACGCGCACACTACGCGCGGCGAGGTCGAGATGTTCTCCAAAGACGTCCCAGAAGGGATAGGAACGCACCTCGGGTACGCATTCGCTGGCGGCGCGTGGGCGATCGTTCAAGGCACGATGGTCGGTCCCGAAACTTCAGTTAACGTCGCCGCAGATGCCGTCACTGCTGTGCTTGAGTGAGCGGGTGCATCGGGGCGACGCCAGCCCCAGCCGTTAGCACGACCGTAGGTCCTCGTAGTGTGAAGGGAACCATCGTCCAGTGCGTCGTCAACGTCGGCCGTGAGATCAACTGCAGCAGCGAGCGTCCATCCCGGCCGCTAGCCGGTTAACGGGTTCAAGTCCCGTTAGCCGCAGGCGAGCCGTAGTCGAGACGCTTCCGCTCGACCTCGCTAGCGAAGTGTGAGGCGATAGCCCACCCCACCAGATGGAAGAATCGTCCGGTGACCGCAACTCTCGTCGCTCAGGGCCTCGCCGGCGGATACGGCCACCGCACACTCTTCGACGGCGTCGATCTCACCGTCAGTCCGGGTGACGTCGTCGGGGTCGTCGGGGCCAACGGCGCCGGCAAGTCCACGCTGCTGCGCATCCTCGCCGGGCGTGACGCACCTCAGGCGGGTACCGTGAGTCTTGCTCCCGCCGACGCGTTCGTCGGCTGGCTCCCGCAGGAGCACGAGCGCGTCGAGGGCGAGACCGTCGCCGCGTACATCGCCCGTCGCACCGGGTGTGCGGAAGCGACGGCGGAGATGGATGCCGCGGCATCCGACCTCGGCGATCCCTCGATCCCCGGCGCGGACGACCGGTACGCCACGGCCCTCGAGCGCTGGCTCACGAGCGGTGCGGCCGACCTCGACGAGCGCCTGCCGATCGTGCTCGCCGACCTCGGGCTCGAGCTCGACGCCGACGGCATCCTCATGACATCCCTCTCGGGCGGTCAGGCGGCGCGCGTCGGGCTCGCGGCCCTGCTGCTGTCGCGCTTCGACATCGTGCTGCTCGACGAGCCGACGAACGACCTCGACCTCGACGGGCTCGAGCGACTCGAAGCGTTCGTGCGCGGCCTGCGCGGGGGAGTCGTGCTGGTCAGCCACGACCGTGAGTTCCTCGCGCGCAGCGTCACCCGCGTGCTCGAGCTCGACCTCGCGCAGAACTCGCACCGCATCTACGGCGGCGGCTACGACGCCTACCTCGAAGAGCGGGCGACCGTGCGCCGTCACGCGCGCGAGAAGTACGACGAGTTCGCGGGCAAGAAGGCCGATCTCGTCGCTCGTGCTCGGGTGCAGCGCGAATGGTCGAGTCAGGGCGTCCGCAACGCGATGAAGAAGAATCCCGACAACGACACGATCCGGCGCAAGGCCGCGACGGAGTCGAGCGAGAAGCAGGCGCAGAAGGTGCGCCAGATGGAGAGCCGCATCGCCCGGCTCGAAGAGGTCGACGAGCCCCGCAAGGAGTGGCAGCTCGAATTCACGATCGGTGCTGCGCCGCGGTCGAGCTCCGTCGTCTCGACGCTCAACGGCGCGGTCGTCCGGCAGGGGGCGTTCACGCTCGGACCGGTCTCGCTGCAGGTCAACGCCGGCGACCGCATCGGCATCACCGGGCCGAATGGCGCCGGCAAGTCGACGCTGCTGCGCACGATCCTCGGTCGGCAGGCTCCCGACGAGGGATCGGCCGGACTCGGGTCGAGCGTCAGCATCGGCGAGATCGACCAGGCGCGCTCGCTGCTCGTGGGCTCACGTCCACTGGCCGACGCGTTCGAAGCTCTCGTGCCCGAGATGGCGTCGGGGGAGGTCCGGACGCTGCTCGCGAAGTTCGGTCTCAAGGCCGATCACGTGCTGCGCCCGGTCGACGAGCTGTCGCCGGGGGAGCGCACCCGCGCCGGTCTCGCGCTGCTGCAGGCGCGCGGCGTGAACGTCCTGGTGCTCGACGAGCCGACCAACCACCTCGACCTGCCCGCGATCGAGCAGCTCGAACAGGCGATCGAGTCGCACGACGGCACGCTGCTGCTCGTCACCCACGACCGGCGGATGCTGGATGCCGTGAGCACCAACCGTCGCTGGCACGTCGAGGGCGGCCGCGTCACCGAGGCCTGAGAGTACAGTGCGCCAGTGGATCACGACCTGGCCGGCCTCGCCGAGGTCGAACAAGCGCCCGATGCGGATCGAGCCGGAACCCGAGGCCGGTGGCACGCGCCTCCGCGTGAGGGCGCCCCGTAGGCTCGGGAGATGACGAGCGACGCGACACCCCAGCCGAACCGTCTCACCGAGCCGCCGCTGAACCGGCCCTACGTCGGCGCACCTCCGCTCGCGGCACTGCGGCGGTGGATGCAGAACTATGCGACCTTCCGCGGACGCGCGAGCCGGTCGGAGTTCTGGTGGCCGATGCTTGTGATCGTCCTGTTCCCGGTCATGGTGCAGATCGTCAACGGTTTCACCACAGGCGACTGGCGTCCCATCGACACTCGCGTGGTTCAAGATGTCCCCGACGTCATCGTGCTCGTCTTCTCGCTGGTGACCCTGCTGCCGATGCTCGCCGTCACCTGGCGTCGCTTGCATGACACGAACCGCAGCGGCGTGTGGTTCTTTCTGATCGTCCTGCCGCTGATCGGCTGGATCGCCCTGGCGATCATGCTCTCGATCCGCGGTGAGCGCGGGGGAGCGCGGTTCGATCCCGTTACGACCGGCGGGCGATGAGCAACGCGATGACGGCGACGACACCGATGACCGCGGCGATGCGCGCAGCCTTGCCGGTGCGGCGGGTGAGCGTCAGCGCGCCGTCGACGATTCTGACGTTCTGATCGATTCGGGCGGTGGCGAAACCGGCAGCCGCGTCGACGATCTTGTCAGCGACGTCCGGAACGGCGTCGGGCAGTGCATCCTTCGCGGCGTCCTGCACCTTGTGGATGGCGCCCTTGCCGGCATCAGCGACCCCGTGCACGACCCGCGACGCGGCGCGCGTGACGCCCGATGTGCGCTCGGATGCCTCGGGGGCAGACGTCTGCGCGTCGGCATCGTCGATGGCGGCGTCGTCGCCCGTGGCAGGTGTGGTGTTGGCGTCCGTCATGACGGCTCCGTTCGTCGGTGCGAGAGGTCCGGAGGAAAACTCTCGCACCGACGACGAATTGGAGAGAGGCCCTAGCCGACGCGGGGGATTTCGCGTATGCCCGATCAGCTCAGGGCGTCGATGACCTCGACCCGTCGCTGGGGCAGGTCGCGGCTCGCGGCATCCCAGATGCGGGTCGTGTGCGACGGTGAGAACTGCGGCCAGCCGGGGTCGCCCGCGCGGATGAAGGCGACCCAGGCCGCGTGCATGTCGCGCGCCAGGTCGGCGGGGGCGTCCGGGCCCGCCAGCAGCAGCGCCTCGGGGTCGCCGAGCCGGTCGAAGGCGAAGCCGATCTCGAGCGCGTGTGCGGCATCGAGACCCCGAACCGGGCTGCGCCAGGCGAACTCGTAGACGAACGTCGGTGCGGTGCGCGCGCGGGCGACGCGGGTCGCGGGGGCGCGCAGCATCCGGTCGGTGAGGAGCTGCCCCAGAACCTCACCGGGCGATGCGCCGGGGAATGAGCGTGCGGCGGCCCGGGCCGCCCGCTCGGACACCCCCATCGCGCGCCGCGCCACCCATGCCTCCAGCCGCCCGATCCGGGCGATCGCGTCGGGAGTCAGCCACAGGCGGTACTCGTCGGTGTTGGTGCCGATCATGATCGGCAGCTCCGCCGACGTCAGCGCGACTTCGGGCACCTCGGGCAGCGACTCGTCGTCGAGGGCGAGGACGAATCCGGGCGCGCCGCGCAGCGGACTCGACCCGGCCGAGGCCCGTGACCGCGCGCTCAGGAGGTCGGAGGTGGGCGTTGCAGCGAAGGCCTCACGGGTGGTCGCGATGCCGAGCTCGCGGGCGATCGCGTCCGACGCCCGGCGCGCCTTGTCGGGCTCCGCAGCTTCGAGCGGACCCGACTGGATGATCGCCCCCGCAACGAGGGCGCGCGACCGCGGTTCGCTCACCAGCGCGGCGACGAGGGCGCCACCGGCCGACTCGCCCATGAGTGTGATGCGCGCCGGGTCGCCGCCGAAGGCGCGGATCTCGTCGCTGACCCAGCGCAAGGCCGCCGCGGCATCCCGCAGCCCGAGGTTGAGGGGAACGCCGTCGAGCACGCTGAAGCCCTCCACGCCGAGCCGATAGTTCGCCGAGACGAAGACGATGCCGTCTCGGGCGAACGTGGTGCCGTCATAGATCGTCTGCGCGGCGGCGCCGCGTTCGAGTGCACCGCCGTGCAGCCACAGCACGACGGGGGCGTCCGCCGCGCCGACCGGTGCCCACACGTTGACGGTGAGGATGTCGTCGCCCTCGATCGTCGGCACCGTGAGCAGCTCGCCGAGGTCGCCCGGATACGGGGTCTGCGGGGCCGTGGGGCCGAACCGTGTCGCGTCGCGCTCGCCGTCCCAGGGGTCGACCGGCTCGGCTACCCGGAAGCGGCGCTCGCCGACGGGCGGTTTCGCGTACGGGATGCCGAGGTAGCGGTCGACCCCGTTCAGGCGCGAGCCTCGCAGTTCACCGCCGCCGATGCTGACCCGCGCTTCGTCCGACACGACTTCCTCCGGCATCCCTGCTCCCTTCGTTCCTCCCACCGTATGAGAGTCGCTTAAGCGGCGTTCGAGCGCGCGAGGCCTGCGGCTCACCTACCGATAGCGTCGACAGTGATGAGCAACCCCTTCGCCGAAGTACCGGTCCTTCCCGTCGTCATCCCCTTCGGCATCGTCGTCTTCGCCGTGCTGCTGGCCGTGCTGTGGGCTCGACGCGTCTTCTCGCCGGCCCGCGCGGCCGTGGCCGCGGCGGTCGCCGTCTACGCCGCGGGCATCGTGGGCAACACGATCTTCCCGATCTTCCTCGACAAGCCCGACTCGGGGGTGCCGTGGACTCCGGGGCTGGCGCTCATCCCCTTCGCCGACTACGAGCTCGACGACGCGCTGATGAACATGCTCGTCTTCGTGCCGCTCGGCATCCTGATCCCGCTCATGCTCGCCCGGCCGACCTGGCTGAAGGTCATCGGCGCCGCGGCGGTCACGAGCCTGACCGTGGAGTCACTGCAGCTCGCGGCGCAGGCGTACTTCGCCGGCGGACACATCGCCGATATCAACGACTTCCTCTCGAACGTCGCGGGCGGTGCGCTGGGCTACGGTCTGCTGCTCCTGCTCGCGCGCGTTCCCGTGCTGGCACGCTTGATCGACCGGTTCCGCTGGTACCCCCGGGGGAATGCGGAGGAGCGAGACCGCGAGACGGTCGCCTCCCGCGCCTGAGGGGTCAGCGTCCCTGACGCTTCTTGTACGGCTTGGGCTGTCCCTTGACGATGGGGGCACGGCCCGAGCCCTTCGACGCCTTGGCCTTTCCGCCGCCCGACGCCTTCTGCTTCGGCGCGACGGCCGGCGCGGGAGCCGCGGCGACCTCGGCTCGGGCGTCGGCGAGCAGCAGGGTGCCCGCCGGGGTCAGGCGCGGCTTGCCGCCGTCCTTCGTGAACAGCGGATGTCCGACTTCTTCTTCCAGGCGATCGATCGACGAGTAGAGCACCGGGAGCGACACCCCGAGCTTCTCGGCGGCACGCGGAAAGTGCAGCGTGTCGGCCGCGGCGACGAAGTGGACGAGATCGCGGATCTTCATGAGTCACCGTCGGCCAGGGGGCGGCGATCATCGCCGAAGCGGCGCTCGAGCACCTCGCCGTACTCGCTGCCCGCCAGGTAGTGACGGAGCGCACGGGCGAGGCCCGCGAGGTCTTCCGGAGCGAGCTGGGCGTGGGCTCCCTCGTCGACGGCGCGGTCGATCTCACGAAGCTGAGGGACCAGCGCCTTTCCCGCCGCGGTCAACTGCAGCGCCACCGCTCGGCGGTCGGCCGGATGCGTTGCACGTTCGACGAACCCACGACGCACCAGTGTGTCGACGATGCGACTGGGACTGCCCGTCTCGCAGACGATGAGGCCGCCCAGCTCCTTGAGTGAGATCGGCCCGTAGGAGTCGAGCACGAGCACGATCTCGAATTGCGACGACGTCAGGCCGAGGGGTGCGAGCTGCCGGCTGAGAGCTCGGTTGCCCTCGCGCTGCGCCGCCAGCACGAGGTAGCGCAGCTCGAACGGCGCCAGTCCCGATTCGCGCGGGTGGATCGTCGGCGAGGTGGCCATATCGGTCATTGCGGGTTCCAGCCGTTCGTGGGCGGTGGGGTGGAGGGCCCCGCCCCATTGTGTCAGGAAGTGCCCCGGGTCAGGTGAGCGCGGGGAGCGGCGCCGGGGTTCCGGTGTCGGCGGCCGTCGGCGGTGCGGTCTCCTCGGTGCGGCGGCCGAACGAACGCGGCCCCAGGGCTCGCAGGATGCTCGGCATCACCAGCATCCGGATGACCACGGCATCCAGTGCGACCGCGATCGCCAGGCCGATGCCGATCTCGCGGACGATGCTGATCTGAGCCGTCGTGAACGACAGGAACACCGCGATCATGATCAGTGCGGCGCTGTTGATCATCGTGCGCGTTCGAGCAGCGCCCTGCAGCACCGACTGCTCGAACGGCATGCCCGCCCGGTAGAGCTCGCGCATGCGCGACATGATGATGACCATGTAGTCCATGCTCAGGCCGAACATCACGGCGAAAAGCAGGACCGGCGTCACCGAGTTGAGCGGATCGTCGCTCATCCACCCCTGCAGCAGGGTCAACACACCCAGGCTCGCGCCGACGACGAGGAGGTTGAAGACGAGGGCGAGCGCCGGCAGGATCGCCGATCGCCACGCGAAGGCGAGCATCAGGAACGTCAACGTGAGGACGATCGCGGTGATCAGCGGGATGCTCTGGATGATCGTCTCGTCGAAGTCGAGTCCCTGCGCGGTCGCGCCGGTGACCGCGACGTGGGTGCCGTCGGGAAGCTGATCGGCGAGGCCGGCACGGATGTCGCTGACGAGGGCGTGCGCACTGACGGAGTCGGGTCCCTCGGCTGTCGTCGCCAGCAGTCGCACCGTGATCTTCGCATCTTCGGCGTGCCACAAGCGCTGCAGCTGCGGGGGAGTCTCGCCCGCTTCGAGCGCGATCGCCGCCGAACCGCCGACCGGCGCGAACGAGGCAGCGTCGAGAACGGTGCCGGCACCGGAGCGACCGGCGATCCACGCGCTCGCGGTGGCCGTCGCATCGAGCGCATCGACCGGCTGGGTGCCCGCGGGGAAGGTCACGATGACGTCGACGGGGAACAGCCCCTCCTGCCCGACGTTCCGCTCGAGGAGTTCGAGGCCCTGCCGGGCGGGGTCGTCAGCCGGCAGCACCGTCGCGCTCGCGACGGGAGATTGCAGCGACAGCCCGAGAACCGGAATCGCCGCGAGAGCGAGCGCAGCGACGCCGGCGGCGCCGACGAGACCGGGGCGGCGGATGCGCGAGCGCACGCTGCCCCGACCTGCGTCGTCTGTTCGCCGGCGCAGGCGAACCGGGATGCGGCCGGCGTCGATGCGTGCGCCGAGCAGCGCGAGCCCAGCTGGCAGCACCAGCATCGTGACCCCGAGGGCGACGAGAGAGACCACGACGCCGCCGAGGGCGATGCTCGTCAGAGCCATCACGCGCGGCACGAAGAGGGCTGATAGGGCCAGGGCGACGGCGATACCGCTGAAGAGCACGGAATGGCCCGCGGTGGACATGGTCACGGTGATCGCCTCGGGCGTGCTGCGCCCCGCCGCGAGTTCCTCGCGGAAGCGTTTGATGATGAACAGCGAGTAGTCGACGGCGACGGCGAGGCCGATCATCGACACGATGTTGGAGTAGAGGTTCGAGATCTCCGTGACGCCCGTGGCGAGGGTGCCGAAACCGAGCGAGATCATCAGCGCCGAGCCGGCGACCAAGAGCGGCAGAAGGGTCGCCACGATCGATCCGAAGACGAACAGGAGGACCACGATCAGCACGGGGAACACGATGATCTCCGCGCGCAGCGCGTCCGCCTTGGAATGCGCGTTCAGCTGATAATCGAGTGCCGGCTGCCCCGTGACGAAGGCCTCGCCGGCGATGCTGGCGTCGTCGAGCGCGGCCTGCAACCGCGGCGCGATGTTCTGCACCGCCGTACTGTCCTGGGTGAAGCCCGCGATGACCGCCATGGTGCGACCGTCCTCCGACCCGAGGTCGGGCTGATCGAACGCGGTGGTGATGGTCTTCGCGCCCGCCTCAGTCGCCAGATCGGCCGCATGTTTCACGTCGCTTCGCGTGAGCGGGGCAGCGGCATCGAGAACGATGACCAGCTGATTCGGGGCCTCGTCGAACGTTTCCTCGACCGTCTCTTGGGCCAGCAGTGCCTCGGCCCGCGGGTTGGTGAACCCGCCGCCGCTCAGTACGCCGTCCAGGCGGAGAGCGAACAGTGCGCCCACCACGAACAGCAGTGCCCAGGCGATGAGGACGGTTCGTGGTCGTCGGATCGCGAGGGTGGTCATGGCTTTCATGGTGTCTCCGATCTAAGTGGCACAGCATGCGTGTTGTGTCATGTATACAGCATGTTGCGCCAGGTGAACATTGTTGATCCGAGATGCGAGGCGCTTGCGCGCTCGGGCCAGGCGTCGATAACGTCAATCTGCACAACACGCATGCTGGGGCAATATATGCGTTGTCATCTAATAAAAGCCGCCCGGAGGGCGGCCGCACACCAGGGGGAACATCATGACCATTCAGCTCGATCACACTGCCGCTGAGACCGTTCTCGATCCCGCTTCGGAAGCCATCGACGCCATCGCGCGGGGCGAGATCGTGGTGATCGTCGACGACGAGGACCGCGAGAACGAGGGCGATCTCGTCGCGGCCGCCGACCACGCCGACGCGGGCGTCATCAACTTCATGATCACGCACGGACGAGGGCTGGTGTGCCTCGCGCTCCCGGCCTCGCGCGCCGCGGAGCTCGAGCTTCCTCCCATGGTTCCGCACAACGAGGACCACATGGGCACCGCGTTCACCGTGTCGATCGACGGCACGCCAGCACGCGGCGTGACGACGGGCATCTCGGCCGGCGAGCGTGCTCTTCGCCCGATTCCGGCCCCCGGGCGCGGGACGATCGTCGCCCACGAGTTCGCTCACACCGGGGCCGTCCTCGCCATCATGAGGCGAGCGTTCCAGCCGGTCGCGTCGTGGCGCCTCGCACGTCTGCGTCAGGAGGTGCTGCGCCGGTGAGCCCGCAACCGCGGGGTTTCAGCTGTTCGAGTTGACGCGACGGACGAGCGCCGTTCGCAGCGAACGCAGCAGCAGCAACAAGCCGCCGAGCCCGACCACACTACCCAGGAACGGGAACACCGACACCGAGTCGGTCAGCAGCGGTCCGTGCTGCACGACCCCCATCATGACGCCGACGATGACCAGGGTGGCCCCGACGAGGGTCGTGGTGAGACGTCCGGTGAGCGACTCGACCCAGGAGCGGTCGTCGGGGGACTCCAGCGCGCGGAGACGGAGGGTGAGACGGCCCGCCTCGAGATCGCCGAGGATGCCGTCCACGCGGCGGGGCAGCTCACGCGCCCGCTCGATCCCGAGCTGCAGCTGCACCTGAGCGGTCATCGCCACCGAGCGCGGGTCGTTCATGTGCAGGGCGTACTGCGGGGCCCGCGACAGTGCGCGCTTGATCATGTCGTAGTCGGGATCGAGTCGCCGCAGCGTCCCCTCGATCGCGCCGAGCGTCCGGAATCCCAGCAGCAGACCGGGCGGGAGTGCGAGTCGGTGGCGCCGGAGCACCTCGATCAGTGCGGTGAAGAGGTGCTGGTCGGAGGTGGAGTTGTGCAGTCGTGTGAGGATGACGCCGATGTCGTGCTGAAGTGCTCCGACGTCGAGCTCGGCGTCGCCGCGCGGCTTCACGAGCATCAGCACGGCATCCGTCGCCCCCGAGTCGTCCTCGTTGTGGAGCGCGACGAGCATCGGCAGCAGCAGGCGCCGCATGCTGCGCTCGATGATTCCGACCGACCCGAAGTCGATGAGGGCGACGATGCCGTCGGGTTGCAGGATGAGGTTGCCGGGATGCAGATCGGCGTGGAACACGCCGCGCAACGCGATCTGCCCGACGATGACGTCGAGCACGGCGTCGGCGATGCGCGTCGCCTCTTCGGGAGCGACCGCGCCCGGCGCCTCGCTGCCGGGCTCGGGCAGACGGCTGAACGGGATGCCCTGCACGTGCTCCATGACGATGAGCTGTTCCGTGCAGAGCTCGGGGTAGACATCGGGGATCCGCACCGCGCGAGCGTCGGCGGCGGTCATCGAGTCGCGCAGCATCTCCATGTTCGAGACCTCGACGCGGTAGTCGAGCTCTTCGCGCAGTGCGACGGCGAACTGCGCGGCGAGGGCCGAGGCGCCGACATCCTTCGCCCACGTCGTGCGCCGCTCGAGGTCTGCGGCCGCCCGCTCGATGATGTCGAGGTCGGTGGCCACCTGCGCACGCGCCTTCGGCCGCTGAATCTTCACCACGACCGCACGACCGTCCTTCAGCCGTGCGCTGTGAACCTGGCCGACGGATGCCGCTGCCAGCGGGGTCTCGTCGATGCTGGCGAAGACCAGTTCGAGCGGTCGGCCCAGCTGCTTCTCGATCGCAGCCTTCGCCTCGTGCCACGGGATGGGCGTCGTGTCCATCTGCAGGGAGGCGAGCGCACTCGTGATCTCGGCGGGGAGGAGGTCGTTGCGGGTGGAGAGGATCTGGCCGAGCTTGACGAAGGTGACGCCCGCGTCGTCGAGGGTGGCCGCGAGCGCCCGGGGCAGTTCGGCCCGCGCCGATTCGCTGCGCATGCCACCGAGGCCATGCCGCGAGGCGATCGCGACGATGCGCGCGTACCGCACCGCTCGGCGGCGCCGGTGCAGCGCCTCGCGAACGTAGGTGACGGGGCCCATCGGCGGCCGCGCCGGCCACATGAGCTCGAGCGTGATGAGGGCGATCAGGACGATGGCGAACAGCCACGCGAGCACGAGCAGCACGAAGCCGAAGGCGACGGGCTGGTCGGTGAGCAGCCCGCCCTCCTCCTGAAGCACACCCGCTCCGCGCAGCACCCAGATGCCGAGCGGTCCGAACACGACGAAGACGATGAGCGAGACGAGCGGCCCGCGCACCCAGCCGACCCGCGCCTCGAGCGCCCGCTTGGCGAGCCAGGTGGCCGCGATCGAGAAGACCACCGCCGCGATGGTGAAGAGCAGCCACTCCGGCATCGGTACCCCCTCGAGTCCGTCGACCTGCTTCGAGGCTAGGGCACCGGGCCGAAGCGCGCCGGGCCGATCGCGCGTTCTCAGGCACGTCGGACTACCCTGAAGCGTGTCCACTTCTGCTGAACAGCCTGTACCCGAGTCCGTCGACGAACCGCCCGTCATCACTTTCCGCGACCTCGGGCTGGGGGAGCAGGTGCTCAAGGCGCTCTCCGACGTGGGCTACGAGACGCCGTCGGCGATCCAGGCAGCGACCATCCCGACACTCCTCGAGGGACGCGACGTCGTCGGGCTCGCGCAGACCGGTACCGGCAAGACCGCGGCCTTCGCCCTGCCGATCCTCGACCGGCTCGACCTGACGCAGAAGACGCCGCAGGCCCTCGTGCTGGCCCCGACGCGCGAGCTCGCGCTGCAGGTCTGCGAAGCGTTCGAGAAGTACGCGTCGCGCACCCGCGGCGTTCACGTGCTGCCGGTCTACGGCGGCCAGGGATACGGCGTGCAGCTCTCCGCACTGCGCCGCGGGGTCCACGTGATCGTCGGTACGCCCGGCCGCATCATGGACCACCTCGACAAGGGCACGCTCGACCTGTCCGAGCTGAAGTACCTCGTGCTCGACGAGGCCGACGAGATGCTGAAGATGGGCTTCGCCGAGGACGTCGAGACGATCCTCGCCGACACCCCCGACACCAAGCAGGTCGCGCTGTTCTCGGCGACGATGCCCGCGGCCATCCGTCGGATGTCGAAGCAGTACCTCAACGACCCCGAAGAGATCACCGTCGCGTCGAAGACGACGACCTCCTCGACGATCACCCAGCGGTACCTGATCGTGTCGTACCAGCAGAAGATCGACGCCCTCACCCGCATCCTCGAGGTCGAGAACTTCGAGGCGATGATCGTGTTCGCCCGCACGAAGAGCGCGACCGAGGAGGTCGCCGAGAAGCTGCGCGCCCGCGGTTACTCCGCCGCCGCCATCAACGGCGACGTCGCCCAGGTGCAGCGCGAGCGCACCGTCAACCAGCTGAAGTCGGGCAAGCTCGACATCCTGGTCGCCACGGATGTCGCTGCCCGCGGCCTCGACGTCGAGCGCATCTCCCACGTGGTGAACTTCGACATCTCGACCGACACCGAGTCGTACGTGCACCGCATCGGCCGCACCGGGCGTGCCGGCCGCACGGGTGACGCGATCAGCTTCGTCACGCCGCGCGAGCGCGGGCTCGTGAACGCGATCGAGCGCGCGACGCGCCAGCCGCTGACGCAGATGCAGCTGCCGAGCGTCGACGAGGTCAACGTGACGCGCCTGTCGCGCTTCGACGACCGCATCACCGCGGCGCTGGAAGACACCGACCGCATCGAGCGGTTCCGCGACATCGTCGCCCACTACGTCCGTCACCACGATGTGCCCGAAGTGGACGTCGCCGCCGCGCTCGCCGTGGTCGCGCAGGGCGAGACCCCGCTTCTGCTCGAGCCCGACCCCGAGCCGCGCGCACGCGCGCCGCGCGAGGACCGCGCCCCGCGCTCGTTCGACCGCGACGACCGCGACGGGCGTCCGGAACGCCGCCCGCGCGCGAGCAACCCGAACATGACCACCTACCGCATCGCGGTGGGCAAGCGTCACCGCGTCGAGCCTCGTCAGATCGTCGGCGCGCTCGCGAACGAGGGCGGTCTCAGCCGCGGCGACTTCGGTGCCATCCAGATCCGGCCCGACTTCTCGCTCGTCGAGCTGCCGTCCGACATGCCGCAGTCGACGCTCGACCGCCTGGCCGACACCCGCATCTCGGGCAAGGCGATCGAGATCCGCGTCGACACCGGCGGGCCGAGCCGCAGCTCGCGGGGCCGGTACGACCGCGACGACCGTCCGCGCGACCGCGACGACCGTCCTGCGCGCAAGCCCCGCCACCGCTCGGAGCCGAGCGACTGACAGTCCGGCCTCACCCGGGAGCGGAGACCGACTCGCACGCATCCGCTTCCGGGGCAAGCCCGGTTCGCGGTATCCGCTCGGCGTGCACAGTGGAGGTGTCCTGCGATCGCGGGACGCCACGCGAGCCGATCGGAGAAGTGACATGAGCCCCGACCACCACGGACGAGACGACGAGCATCAGCACGACGGAGACGACGCGGCATCGGCCGGTTCCGAGTCCCCCGAAGAGGGCGCCGAAGCCGAAGAGGCTGCCGAGGACGCCCGAACCGACCGCTGACGGCTGCGGTCGCCATCCGCGTCGGCGGTGCTCTGCTCCTGGAACACTGAGGAGCATGAGCACCGCCGACGTCGTCGTTTCCGCGACGGCTCCGGAGGACGCGACGCGGAATAGCGTGTGCGCGCGGCGAACGCAACGGGGTTCGGCATCCGCGCCGCCGGGATGATCCTGCGTCGATGAGCGCGACCACTCCGCATCCCCATCTCACCGGCCGGACGATCGTGGTCGTGGGCGCGTCCAGCGGCATCGGTCGCGCGGCCGCCTTACGCGCGGGCCAGGCCGGCGCGCGGGTCGTCGTGTTCTCGCGGCGCGGTGAGGCGCTGGACGAGCTCGCTCGACGCATCCGTGATCGCGGCGGTCAGGCTCACGTCGTGCCGGGCGACGCCGGCAGCACCGAGGACCTCGAACGGCTCGCCGCCGAAGCGGAGCGGATGTTCGGACCGATCGATGTCTGGGTCGCCAACGCGGGCGTCGCCACGATCGCCCCGTTCTGGGAGGCTCCCCTCGACGAGCACCTGCGCGTCGTCGACACCAACCTCGCCGGTGCCATGCGCGGGGCGCACGTCGCTCTCCGCCGATTCGTGCCGCGGGGGAGCGGCGTCATCGTGAACACCGCGTCGGTCGAGAGCGTCGTCCCGCTGGCCTACCAGGCGTCGTACGCGGCGACGAAGGCCGGCGTGCTCTCGCTCACCCGCGCCCTCCGCCAGGAGCTGCGGCTCGCCGGTGCGACGGGGGTGGCGGTGACGGCGGTGCTGCCGTGGGCCGTTCGCACGCCGTTCTGGCGCCACGCGGGCAATCACGCGGGCCGTGCGCTGCGACTGCCGCTGATGGACGACCCCGAGGTCGTGGCCGACGCGATCCTGCGAGCGGCGGTCTCCCGTCGCGAGCGGGTCGCCGTCGGATGGAAGGCGCGCGCCGCTCTTCTCGGCCACCGCATCGCTCCGGGCCTGACGACCCGGCTCGCCGCCGATCTCGTGCAGGCCTGTCTCCGGCGCGGGGCCGAGACGGCGCCGAGCTCGGGAGCGGTCCTCGACAGCCTCGACGACCCCGCGACCGCTGCCGAGACCCCGCGTGCGACTAGGTCGGCCTAGCGACGCCCGAGTGCGCGTCCGACGATACGGATGACGACCCATCCGGCGAGGACCCAGGGCCCGGCGACGAGGAGGGGATCGAGCCAGGTATGACGCTGGTCGACCCGTCCTCGGCCGAACCGCGACCGGATCGGATGCCGCCGGGCTTCGCTCAGAATCCCGGTCTCGGTGATGGGGTTGTCGGGCCGCGCCGTCGCCAACGAGCGCACATGTGCGCCGACGGCCTCGACGCGATCGCCGGCGATGAGCAGCAGCCAGTGGGCGGCCCGGCCCTCGCTGAAGCGCGCGTAGGCCAGCCGACGGATCCGTCCCGACAGACCGTGCAGCGGTTGCGCCGTGCCGTAGACGGGCGTGAGGAACGCGTGCTCGATCGAGCGTTCGCGGCCCGGGTCATCGGCCTGTCGCGGCGGCATCCCGCGGCCGGCCGCAGCCTCGTCGATCGTCTCGACGGTGCCGGACGGACGGTGTGCCGGGTCGAGGTCGACGCCCCAACCGGGGATGCGGGCGCGCAGCGCCGCGCGATCGGGTGCCGGCCGGGGCACGCTCGGGGTGTACGGGGTGGGGATGTCCGAGGAGTTCGCGCTCATGGGTCAGCCTTCCGAGGGGACGACGACGGTCTTCACACAGTCGTCGAGCTTGGACGAGAACATGTGGTACCCCTCGGCGATGTGATCGAGAGGGATGCGGTGGGTGATCATGTCGCTCGGTGAGATGTATCCCGCGCGGATGTGCTCGAACAACCGCGGCCACTGTCGTTTGACCGGTGCCTGGTTCATCCGCAGCGTGAGTCCCTTGTTGAGGGCGTCGCCGAACTTCACGGCACTGAACAGCGGACCATAGGCGCCGATCACCGACACCCGCCCGCCCTTTCGCGCTCCGTCGATCGCCCAGTTGAGCGCGACCGGCGAGCCGCCCTGCAGCTTGAGCTTGGCTGAGGTGACGTGCTGGGTGACGTTGCCGTCCGCCTCGGCCCCCACGGCGTCGATCACGACGTCGGCGCCCAGATAGTCGGTCATCCGCTTCATCTCGACGACGACGTCGCGGTGCTCGGAGATGTTCACCGTCTCGGCGTGCGCGAACTCACGAGCCTTCGCCAGCCGGTAGTCGAGATGGTCGAACGAGATGACCCGTCCAGCTCCCATCAGCCAGGCCGACTGCGCCGCGGCGAGGCCGACCGGCCCGGCGCCGAGCACCATGACGGTGTCGCCCTCGACGATGCTTCCCAGCTGAGCCCCGAAGTAGCCCGTCGAGTAGGCGTCCGTGAGCATGAGCGCGTCCTCGTCCGACATCCAATCCGGGATGACGGTGGGTCCGACATCCGCGAAAGGAACGCGCACGCGCTCGGCCTGACCGCCGTCGTAGCCGCCCGCCGTGTGCGAGTAGCCGTAGATGCCGCCGACCGCCGTCGCATTCGCGTTGACGTTGTGGCAGTTCGAGTACAGTGCGCGCGCGCAGAAGTAGCACGAGCCGCAGAAGATGTTGAACGGCACCATCACCCGGTCGCCGACGGCGAGGTTCGTCACGGCACCGCCGAGCTGCTCGACCACCCCGATGAACTCGTGTCCGAAGGTGTGCCCGATCCGGGTGTCGGGCATCATGCCGTGGTAGAGGTGCAGGTCCGACCCGCAGATGGCCGCGAGCGTCACGCGCACGATCGCGTCGTGCGGGTGCTCGATCCGCGGATCGGGCTTCTCTTCCACGCGGACCTTGTACGGCCCGCGGTAGGTCATGGCCTTCATCGATCGCCTCTCTGCCGGTTTTCGTGCCCCACCCTGCGATCCCTCCGCGCCGACTCCCACGGGCTGGACGAGCTGACACTCGCGCGCTATCGTCCGCGCGCGTCGCGCGGAGACGGTGGGGGACGGCTTGCACACGCGGATGACGCCGGTCAACCCGCTCGAAGGATGCCGCGGCCGGCCCGTAGCGTCACGGCTGTCACCCCCGAGGAGCCCCATGAGCACCACCATCGAGACCGTTCCCATCGACCTCGGCGTCGCCGACCCTCTGCCGTTCGGTCCCCGGGGGCCCGTGAGCGCGATGCTCCAGCGGGTGCTCGTCGCCCCGGTGACCAGCGGTCTTCCGGTCGACGCGCCCGAGCTGGTGGGACGCGCGCTCGCCGAGACGCCCGACATCCTGCGCGACGACGACCTGCAGCTCGCCCTGTTCCTCATGTACGCCGTCCACTACGGCTCGCTGCCGGGGCTCGACGCCTCGTGGGAGTGGGAGCCGTCGCTCATCGCCGCGCGGGGCCGCATCGAGCGCGCTTTCGAGGGGGCTCTGCGCGTCGCGGCCGAGATCGCCGATCCGCCCGAGGCGGAACGAGATGCCGTCGCGCGCTGGCTGTTCGACCTGACCGCCCCGACCGCGGGACCGGGTATGGCGCGTTTCGTCGCGAAGAAGGCCTCTCTCGAGCAGCTGCGTGAGTTCCTCATCCTCCGTACCGTCTACACGTTGCGCGAGGCGGACCCGCACTCGTGGGCGATCCCGCGGCTGCGGGGCCGGTCGAAGGCCGCTCTCGTCGAGATCCAGTCGGACGAGTACGGCGGCGGTGACCCGGCCCGCGTGCACGCGACGATCTTCGCCCAGACCGTCCGCGGCGCCGGCCTCGACGACACCTATGGCGCCTACGTCGACGCCGTGCCCGCCGTCGTCCTGGCCAGCCACAACGCGATGTCGCTGTTCGGACTGCATCGGCGCCTCCTCGGGGCGATCGTGGGGCACCTCGCGGCGTTCGAGATGACCTCGTCGATCCCCAACCGCTCGTACGGCGACGGCTTCCGGCGGCTCGGGTTCGGCTCCGACGTCACGTGGTACTTCGACGAACACGTCGAGGCCGACGCCGTGCACGAGCAGATCGCGGGTCGTGACCTCGCCGGATCGCTCGCCGAGGACGAGCCGGAACTCCTGCCCGACATCCTCTTCGGAGCTCGCGCCTGCCTCGTCCTCGACGACCTGGTCGGCGACGAGGTCCTCGGGAGCTGGGAAGCGGGCCGCAGCGCGCTTCGCGGCGGCGTTCTTCCCGACCTCACGGCGTGATGCGCGAGGACGTCGAGTACGTCCTGCCGCTGCGCTGGGATGACGAGACCCAACGGTCCGACGCGGCCGAGCTGGGGGAGTACCTCGCCTGGCTCGCCTGCCGCGTCGACGTCACCGTCGTCGACGGCTCGCCCGCGCACCTGTTCGCCGTCCACCGCCGGGAGTGGACCACCGCACGGGTCGTGCCGCCGTCGGTCCCCGGCCGAAACGGGAAGGCGCGCGGAGCGATGACGGGGCTCCTGCTCGCCCGGCATCCGCTCACCGTCATCGCCGACGACGACGTCCGGTACGACGACGGCGCCCTGCAGCGGGTCGTGGCGGCACTGGCGGATGCCGACATCGTGCGGCCGCAGAACGTCTGGCTGCGCCCCCGGCCCTGGCACGCCCGCTGGGACACCGGCCGCACCCTGATCAACCGGGCATTCGGCGGCGACTTCTCGGGAACCGTCGCGGTGCGGACCGACCGCGCCCGCCCCGGCTACGACACCGACGTCCTCTTCGAGAATCTCGAGCTCGAGCGCACGATCATCGCCCGAGGCGGCCGCCGTCGCATCGCGCGCGACATCTTCGTCGCCCGCCGGCCCGCGACTGCCGGCCGCTTCGGAGAGCAGCGCGTGCGCCAGGCGTACGACAGCCTCGCGCAGCCCGCTCGGCTCGCACTCGAGCTGGCGGTCGTTCCCCTCATCCTCGCGCTGCGCCACCGGCCGGCTGCGCTGGGGCTCGCCGGGGCAGCGGTCATCCTCGCCGGCGAGGCCGGGCGTCGCCGCGACGGCGGAGGCGGGGTGTTCGGACGGACGGATGCCCTGTGGGCGGTCCCCTGGGTCATCGAGCGGGGGCTGGCGAGCTGGGTGGCGCTGTCGCTCCGGCTGCGCGGCGGGGTGCCCTACCGGGGCTCGCGACTGCGGAAAGCGGCGAACAGCATGAGAACGCTACGGAAGAAGGAGAGACGATGAGCGAGCACCACGGTGCATCCGTGACCATCACCGCGTGCCCCGACGGGCCGCTGCTCGTGCGGGGCGACGTCGAGCTGCTCGACGACGCGGGCAACCCCATCCCGCGCAACCGCCGCACGGTGGCGCTCTGCCGCTGTGGGGTGAGCGCGATCAAACCGTTCTGCGACGGCACCCACAAGCTCGCCGGCTTCACCGCCGACTGAGGCGCGCGCCCGCCGGTGCTTGCGCGCCGATGCAAGGGATCAACACCGACACCCCGCCCGGAACGGCATCCGGTCGGGGTGTCGGGTGAGATCCCTCGCATCGGGGCACGGCCGCGGCGCGCGCGACCGTGGCCCGCGGGTCAGAGCTTGTCGCGGATGACGCCCTCGGCCTTGTCGATGATGTTCGGCTTCGCGTCGGTGCCGTAGAACCGGGGGTCCGGCTGCGTGGGCGGCGGCATGGGAACCGAGGTGTCGGGTCCGTCGAGGTACGTGAACTCGCCCTTGCCGTCGGGGGTGGGTCCCGAGGCCCACGAACCCTCGGCGGCTGCGGCTCCGTCCGAGAAGTTGATGTACTTGTAGGCGTGCTCGCGCGCCTCGTTCGAAAGCGGGAAGTTCGACGGCACGGGGATGTCCTCCACTCCCTCTTCGCGCAGCTCCTGGGCCGCCCGGATCCACTGGTTCTGGTGCATCGTGTCGCGCGCCAGGAGGAACGAGAGCATGTCTCGCACGCCCTTGTCGTCGGTCATGTGGTAGATCCGCGCGACCTGCAGGCGCCCCTGCATCTCGGCGTTGGCATTGGCGGTGAAGTCGGCGAGCAGGTTGCCGCTCGCCGTCACGTACGAGCCCTGCCACGGGTTGCCGTTCGAGTCGACCGGGCGCACGCCGGCGCCGGCGACGATCGCCGCCTGCACGTCCATGCCGCCGATGACGGCGCCGAGCACGGGGTCGGACTTCGCGGCGGCTTCGGACTGCTCGGCCGGAGCCTTCTCGAGCAGCTGCGCGATCATGATCGCGAGCATCTCGACGTGGCCGAACTCCTCGGCCCCGATGCCGTAGAGCAGGTCGCGGTACTTGCCCGGGATATGGGCGTTCCACGCTTGGAATCCGTACTGCATCGCCACGGTGATCTCGCCGTACTGGCCGCCGAGCACCTCCTGCATCCGTCGCGCGAAGATCGCGTCGGGCTTCTCCGGACGGGCCTCGAATTGCAGTTCCTGTCGATGAAAGAACATCTCGCCTCCTGGGGATCGGCCGAGCGCCGAGTGCGCCGGCGCCGCGAACGTATGTCTGCCCTTGCGCGAAAGCCACGGGCCTTGACTCGTCTCGGAGTCGGTGCAACCATCGCGCCCGCGCGGCGGGTGACGGGCGATCGATCTGTCAAGCCCCGCGCGCTCGTCCGAGGGGCTGCGGATCATCGTGCGGGACCGGAGGGAGCATCATGACGACCGATCACCGACCGCGCGTGTCCGAGGTCGCCGAGGGAGTGTTCCAGCTCGCCCGCGGCGGCGTGAACGCCTACCTCATCGCCTCCGACGACGGGCTCGTCCTGATCGATGCGGGGCTCCCGCGCACCTGGCCGCTCCTCGAACAGGCCCTCGCGGCCGTGGGCGCTCATCCGTCCGACATCGACGCGCTCCTGCTCACCCACGGGCACTTCGATCACGTGGGGATGTGCGAGCGCCTCGCTGACGAACACCACCTCGTGGCCGACGTCCACCCGGGCGACGAGGAGCTGGCGCGGCATCCGTACCGCTACGCGCACGAAGCCCCGCGTTTCCCCTAGCCGTTCCGTTATCCGGCGGCGCTGCCGATCCTCGCTCGGATGGTGGGCGCGGGAGCGCTGGGGGTGAAGGGCGTGCGGACCGATCCGTCGATCGTGCCCGGACACTCCATCCCGCTCGCGGGCGGCATCCTCCCGATCGCGACGCCCGGTCATACCGACGGGCACTGCGCCTTCTTGCTCGAGTCCCGCGGCATCCTGCTCACCGGCGACGCCCTCGTCACCCTCGATCCCTACACGGGACGGGTCGGCCCGCGCGTCGTGGCACGTGCCGCGACCGCGCACAGCCGCGAGGCGCTCGACTCGCTGAGCCTGCTCGCCGAGACCGGCGCTCGCCTCGTCCTTCCCGGCCACGGCGACGTCTGGGAGGACGGCGGCATCGCGCCGGCCGTGTCGATCGCCCGGTCCCGCGGCGTCGACTGATGCCCGCGTCGGCCGGTCGCGCGATGCCGGATCGGGCGACCGCATGTCAAGCCCCGTGAATCCGCTGCCGAGTCGGGATCGGGTAGACGAACCGTTCACCGTTCGACGACAGAGAGGGATCACCATGGAACCCCAGCAGCAGAACGTCCCGGGTACCGACGAGGAGATGGTGCCGAAGCCCGACTACGGCGAGGACACCTACCGCGGCTCGGGAAAGCTCACCGGCAAGCGCGCCCTCATCACCGGAGGTGACAGCGGCATCGGCAAGGCGGTGGCGCTCGCCTACGCCCGCGAGGGAGCGGATGTCGCCATCAGCTACCTCGACGAGCACGAGGATGCCGAAGAGGCCAAGCGCTTTGTCGAAGAAGCGGGCCGTCGCGCCGTTCTCATCCCGGGCGACATCTCCGACCCGGCGCACTGCCGCGAGGTCGTCCGTCGCACCGTCGAGGAGCTCGGCGGGATCGACATCCTGGTCAGCAACGCCGCATTCCAGATGAACCGCGAGACCCTCGAGGAGATCCCCGATGAGGAGTGGGACTTCACGTGGGCGACGAACGTCGACGCGTACTTCCACCTGGTGAAGGCGGCGCTGCCGCACATGGGGCCGGGGTCGTCGATCATCGGCTCGAGCTCCGTGCAGTCCGACCAGCCCTCGCCCAACCTGCTGCCGTACGCCGCGACGAAGGCCGCCATCGCGAGCATCACCGCCTCGCTCGCGCAGATGCTCGGCGAGCGCGGCATCCGCGCCAACAGCGTCGCCCCGGGACCGATCTGGACCCCGCTGATCCCGGCCACGCTGCCGTCGGATGCGGTCGAGAGCTTCGGCGAGCAGACGCCTCTCGGACGGGCCGGTCAGCCCGCCGAACTCGCTCCGGCGTACGTGCTGCTCGCCTCCGATGAGGCGTCGTACATCTCGGGAGCACGCCTGGCGGTCACGGGCGGCAAGCCCATCCTCTGAGCCCGGCTTTCGGGACCGGCCTCCGGCGCCGTTCGTTCACGCAACGCTCGTCCGCGGTTCACTCGCCGCGGGCGGGCGTTGCCGCACGATGGATCGCACCCGCCGCGTCGATCCCGAAGGTCCTGAATGAGCGCTCCGCTTCGCGTCCTCTCCCTCACCGAGGGCTTCTTCGCCGGCGGGGCTCGGATCCTCCACAGCGACGTCGTCGCCGGCCTCCACGAGCGGGGCGAACAGCACCACGGTGTGCTCGCGATCGCGTCGCGGGCCAGGCGCGAGTCCACGGTGCAGCATATGGCCGCTGATCCGCGCTATCGCTCGCTGCGGTCGGCGGGGATCGCGGTCACCTCGCTGGGAAAGACGGCGGGGGCGGTGCCGCATGCGCCGCACGCGTACTCATCGCGCCAGCTCCGGGCGGCGTCGCGGGCGATCGCCGCAGCGGACGTCGTGCTCACGCTCAAGGAGCAGCCGCTCGGACTGCTGCTCGCGCTCGACGATGCCATGATGATGCCCGCTCGGCCCGTCGTGACCTGCCTCCATCGCTCCGATCCCGAGCACTCCGGCGACGCTCTCGCGTGGCTCGGCGAGGGCGTCCGGCGCGGAATCGTCACGGCGGCGGTGTCATGCGCGCGGTCGACGGATGCCGCGTACGCGCCGCTCCTCGGCAGCGCGCGACGCCACGTCGTGGACAACGGCATCGACCTCTCGCGCTTCCGCCCGGCCATCACCCGCGGCGGCGACCCGGTGCGCCGCGAGCTCGGCATCCCCGAGGAAGCGGTCGTCGTCGCCTATGCGGCCCGGTTCGACGCGATGAAGGACCCCGACCTCTTCCTGCGGTCGGTCGCGGCGCACCGACGGATGGTGCCGGATGCGCACTACGTCATGTGCGGCGCGGGGATGACGCGCGAGAACCCCCGCCTGCTCGAGATGCTCTCCGCCGTGGGCGACGACCGCGTGCACGCCCTGGGCATCCGCGATGACATGCCCGCGATCTACCGGGCGGCGGACGTCGTGGCGCTTACGAGCGCCTTCGGCGAGGCGGCGCCGCTCTGCCTCCTGGAGGGCGCGGCGAGCGGCGCGGTGCCGGTGACGACGGATGTCGGCGACGCGGCCCGCCTCGTCGCGGGGATCGGCATCGTCACCCCGCGTGCCCCCGACGCGGTCGCCGCCGGCTGGCGCCGTGCCGCCGACGAACGCGGGGGTTTCACCGCCGCCGCGCTCGCCGCTCGCAGCCGACTGGGTCGTGACCGGATGATCGCCGAGTACGCCGCGGTCATCGAGGAGCACCGCGGCCGCCTGCGCATCGCCGCGTGAGCCCGGCGGCGGTCAGGGCAGCAGACCGAGGCGCCGAGCGCGGGCAACGGCGGCGTGCCGCGTCGAGGCATCGAGCTTGGCCATCGCGGCCTGAAGGTACGACTTCACGGTGCCCTCCTTCAGGCTGAGCGCCGCCCCGATCTCGGCGTTCGTCGAGCCGAGGGCGCAGCACGCCAGCACGTCGAGCTCGCGCGGCGAGAGCTGCACGTCGGCATCCTTCGCCGAGGTCGCTCCGTCGCCCGCGACCGTCGTCAGGCGGCGCTCGACCGCGGCGAGACGCGCCCGCAGGTCGGCGTCGTCGACGGTCGCCGCGATGCTCCGCAGCTCGGCGAAGCTCTCGCGAAGGTCTTCACGGGCCGCGGCGGACAGTCCCGTCGCCGCCTCGGGAGTCGGAGCCAGGGCGAGCCGTCGCTGCACCTCGTCGCGGATGCGCAGCTCGGTACTGATCGCGTCGGCCGCGCGGAACGCCGGCCGTGCGACGAGGTCGCCGACGGGAGCCTGCGACCACGAACCGCAGTACAGCACTCCGCGGGCTCGGCCATCGGTCACGATCGGGACCGCGAAGAGCGTGGAGATCCCCTCGCCGAGGATCGCCCGATCGTAGTCGTGCGTGATGGTGCGCGCGGTGCGGTAATCGAGGGCGAGGCGCGGGCGCTTCTCGACCATCGCGGCGCCGCCCAGCCCGCGGCCGATCCTCACCACCAGGTCGTCGATCGAATGGGACCGCGCTCCGGCGATCGCGGTGACGTGAACCGAGCCCTGGCTCTCGAGGCCGCCGAAGACGACGGGAAAGCGTGTGCTGCGCGCGAGGTCGTCCACCGCGCGAGAGACCAGCTGCGCGTCGTTCTCGGGTGCCGCCAGTGCCGTCACGCACTACCTACTTCCGGGGGTGACGGCCTCGTTGCCGCCTTTCGTAGCGTCGACCCTACCATCGCGGTCGCTCGACGACGACGACCGCCGGAGAGCTGCTCACCATGAGGCAAGGAGGCCACATGTCCGCATCGCCCACCCACTCGCCGCCTCCCGGCGCGGTGGATTACGTCGCCGTCGAAGAGTCGGCGCCGTTCCAGGAGCTCAAGCGCAAACACCGCAGCTTCGTGTGGCCCCTCACGATCGTCTTCCTCGTCTGGTACTTCGTCTACGTGCTGCTGTCGTCGTTCGCGACCGACTTCATGGCCCAGCGCGTCTGGGGTGACATCACCGTGGGTCTGCTGTTCGGACTCGGCCAGTTCGTGACGACGTTCGCGATCACCATGGGCTACGTCTGGTACGCCAATCACAAGCTCGACCCGATCTCGGCGTCGATCCGGCACGATCTCGAGCGGCAGGAGGCAGGGTCGTGAACGGATTCTGGGAAGCGGTGAACAGCGTCGGAGCTGCCGTCGTCGCGGCGGGCGAGACCGTCGACAACAACCCGGTGCTGAACATCTCGATCTTCGGCGCGTTCGTCGCGGTGACGCTGTTCATCGTCATCCGCGCCAGCCGCAACAACAAGACCGCCGCCGACTACTACGCCGCGGGCCGCTCGTTCACCGGTCCGCAGAACGGCTTCGCGATCGCGGGCGACTATCTGTCGGCGGCATCCTTCCTCGGCATCTGCGGCGCGATCGCGATCAACGGATACGACGGGTTCCTGTACTCCATCGGATTCCTCGTGGCGTGGCTCGTCGCCCTGCTGCTCGTTGCCGAGCTGATGCGGAACACCGGCAAGTTCACGATGGCGGACGTGCTGTCGTTCCGGCTGAAGCAGACGCCGGTGCGCATGGCGGCCGCGATCACGACGCTCGCGGTGTGCTTCTTCTATCTGCTCGCGCAGATGGCGGGCGCCGGCGGGCTCGTCTCGCTGCTGCTCGGCATCACCGAGCAGGTCGGCCAGTCGATCGTGGTCGCCGTCGTCGGCGTGCTGATGATCGTCTACGTGCTGATCGGCGGCATGAAGGGCACGACCTGGGTGCAGATCGTCAAGGCGTTCCTCCTCATCGGCGGCGCGCTCGTCATGACGATCTGGGTGCTGGCGATCAACGGGTTCAACCTCAACACGCTTCTCGAGAGCGCGGTCGCCGCGTCGCCGAAGGGCGAGGCGATCCTGGGGCCCGGCCTGCAGTACGGCGCCAACCCGTGGGACTTCATCTCGCTCGCCGTGGCGCTCGTCCTCGGAACCGCGGGCCTGCCGCACGTGCTCATGCGCTTCTACACGGTGCCCACCGCGAAGGAGGCCCGGCGCTCGGTCGTGTGGGCGATCTGGCTCATCGGCCTGTTCTATCTCCTCACCCTCGTCCTGGGCTACGGCGCGGGTGCGCTCGTGGGCCCCGAGCGCATCGCATCGGCGCCCGGCGGCGTCAACTCCGCGGCCCCGCTGCTGGCCCTCGAGCTGGGCGGCCCCCTGCTGCTCGGCTTCATCTCGGCGGTGGCGTTCGCGACGATCCTCGCGGTCGTGGCGGGTCTCACCATCACGGCGGCGGCCTCGTTCGCGCACGACATCTACGCGAACGTCGTCAAGAAGGGCGATGTGCCGCCGGACGGCGAGGTCAAGGTCGCCCGTCGCACGGTGATCGTGATCGGCATCCTCGCGATCGTCGGCGGTATCGGTGTGCAGGGACAGAACGTCGCCTTCCTCGTCGCCCTGGCGTTCGCCGTCGCTGCGTCGGCGAACCTGCCGACGATCATCTACTCGCTGTTCTGGCGGAAGTTCACCACGCGCGGCGCGGTGTGGAGCATGTACGGCGGCCTGGCCGCGGCCATCATCCTCATCGTCCTGTCGCCGGTGTTCTGGGGCACCGAGACGAGCGTGTTCAAGAACGTCGGTACGGCGATCTGGCCCCTGAACAATCCGGGCATCGTCTCGATCCCGCTGGGCTTCTTCCTCGGCTGGCTCGGCTCGGTCACCGAGCGCCGCCAGGAGGACCCGCTCAAGGCCGCCGAGATGGATGTGCGATCCCTCACCGGGCACGGTGCCGAGAAGGCGGTCGATCACTAGGGGGAGTGACACCGCCGATCGAACGACGGCCCCGGGCGTGCGCTGCCCGGGGCCGTCGTCGTTCCGGCGCGGCCTACACGCGGCCGGAGCCTGCATCGCTCTCGAGGTCGAGCAGGAAGCGTTTGCGTTCGGGGTGGCCGCCGTACTCGCCGGTCGATCCGTCGCTGCGGACCACGCGGTGAGCGGGCACGACGATCGAGATCGGCGTCCGCGCACACGCCGAGCCGACGGCACGGTGCGCACGCGGCGAGCCGGCGGCGATCGCGATCTCGCCGTACGTCGCGACCTCGCCGTACGGGACGTCGCAGACGGCGCGCAGCGCCTCGCGCGCGAATCCGGCCGGAGCGAGCAGCCAGTCGACGGGGGTCCGGAAGCGCTGCAACCGGCCCGCGAAGTAGGCGTCGAGCTCTGCAGCCGCATCGGCGGTCGCGCCGGGATCGTGCACCGGCAATGCTCCGAGCACGACAGCGAGATCGACGAGTGCGATGTCGGCGGGGCGGTCGAGGATGTCGAGGTGCGCCAGGCCGGTCCCGGTCACCACGAGGAGGGCGTCGCCGATCGGCGTGGGGTGCACCGCGAAAGCTGCGTCGATCATGGCTCCATCATCCCGGGCGGCCTCGCGTACGACGGGTGGCGGTAGCGAACCGGTGGAGGGGGTCACCGTCGGGAAGGCCGGG
Organism: Microbacterium sp. Yaish 1; assembly: GCF_002245215.1. Lineage (GTDB taxonomy): Bacteria > Actinomycetota > Actinomycetes > Actinomycetales > Microbacteriaceae > Microbacterium. The sequence continues at coordinate 47,722 of NZ_NPMR01000001.1, read as the reverse complement.
GAGGAACCGCCGATCTTCCGGCGTGTCGGCAATAGCGCGAAACTCGGCGGCGCCTGAGTGTCGGATGCGGTCGCGCCGCTTAGGGTGTGTGCTGTGTGGCGAGGAGATCGAGGAGCCGTCCGTCCGGACGCAGCCGACGAGGTTCGGGTCGAATCGGTGACCCCGGCGCAGCTCGATGTCGCCGAAGAGGACGTCGCCGTCGCGCACGTGGCCGACCCGGAGCGCGAACGCATCCGCGTGCAGGCGGCTCGGCTCGGCGGCCGCTCGACGCTGCTGCACTACATCGCGTCCGACGATGTCGGCATCGACATCACCAAGGCCCATCCGGGGAGCCTGCCCCAGTTCATCACCGGCCGGTCGACGCTCCTGTCGAACCTCTTCCGCGACGAGGTCGCGCTGCGCACCGCACGGCTCGCCGCCGGGCGCATCACCGCGAAAGACGTCGAGCTCCGCACGACGCGCGGCCTCGACACGGTCCACCTCGGCGTCGGGTTCGCCTCGTGGCGTGCCGGGGGCCTCACCTACAACGCGCCCGTCCTTTTGCGACCGCTCGCCATCCGCCGTCATCACGGTGACTTCGATCTCAAGCTCCACGGCTCCTTCTCGGTCAACCCCGAACTCGTCGAGATCGCCCGCACGCATTTCGGCATCGACCTCGACCGACGCGGGCTCGCCGCGCTCGCGTACGACGGCGGCGTCTTCAAGCCGCAGCCGGTCATCGACCACCTGCGCGCCCTGACCGCCCACGTCGACACGTTCACCGTGCAGCCGCGCCTGATCGTCTCGACGTTCGCCGATGTCGCCGCCCGCGCGGAACGCGACGCCGCCGACCTCGACGTGCCGGTGCTCAATGCGCTCGCGGGTCACGAGGACGACCGCGCGCTGGTCGCGACGCGGTACCCGGTGCCCGACGCCGTCCCGTCGGACGACCGCCCGCCGGCATCCGACCGACTGCTGCTCGACGCCGACGCGGAGCAGGAAGGCGTCCTCGACCGGATCGTCGCCGGGCAGTCGCTCGTCGTGCACACGCTCCCCGGCACGGGGGGCACGCAGACGATCATCAACGCCGTCGGCGAGCTGGTCCGGCGCGGAAAGCGCGTCCTCGTGGTCAGCGCCCGCCGTTCCACTCTGGAGGGTGTCCGCCACCGCCTCGCCGGCATCGGGCTGCCCGGGCTCGCCGTCTCGCCGCGTGGCGTGCACCGTGACCTCATCCGCGCGATCGCCCGGAACGAGAAGGCGCAGCACCCGAAGATGGGCGAGATCGACGACGCGCTGGTGCGCCTGCGCACGGTGCTGCGCGACTATCGCGTCTCGCTGACGCAGCGGCATCCGATGCTCGGCGTCTCGCCGCTCGAAGTGCTGCAGAAGCTGACGACGATCGCCGCCGAGTCCCCGCAGCCTTCGGCTGCCACGCGCTTCGATGCTGCAACCCTCCAGCGCCTCTCGACCCGTCGCGCCGAAGCGGCCGCATCGCTCGCGACCGCCGCGCGGCTGGGGGAGTTCCGATTCGGTCCCGACGACTCGCCCTGGTACGGCGTGGCGTTCGAGACGACCGAGCAGGCACGAGCCGCGCACGCTCTGGCGGGACGTCTGCACCGCACCGAGATCCCCGAGATCCTCGAGCGCGGGTACGAGCTCATCGGGCAGACCCGGATGCGGCCGTTCACGACGCTCGCCGAGCTCGGCGCCTACATCCGTCTGCTGCAGGGCATCCGCGCCTCGCTCGACCGATTCAGCCTGACCGTCTTCGAGCGCCCGCTCGGCGATCTCATCGAGGCGCACTCGACGCGCCGCGACACACCGGAGATGAACGGCGCCACCCGCCGCCGGCTGCGCCGCCTCGCGAAGGAGTACGTGCGTCCCGGGATGCACGTCACCGACATGCACGACGCCCTCGTGCGTGTGCAGAAGCAGCGCGAGCAGTGGCAGCGCCTCGCCGAGGTGGGCGTCGTGCCCGAGATCCCCGCGGGCCTCGACGCCGTCGCGACCTCGTGGCAGCGCGTCGACGCCGATCTCGGCGAGCTCTCCCGGGTACTCGGTCCCGGACACGACCTGCTCGCGACGCCGATCCCCGAGCTCGTGCGGATCCTCGCCGGACTCGCCGCCGACTCCGACGTGTTCGACAACCTCGTCGAGCGCGCCACCTTGCGCGGCGAGCTGGCCGCGCTGGGTCTGGAGGGTCTGCTGACCGAGCTCTCCGTGCGCCACGTTCCCGAGGAGCGCGTCGCGTCGGAGTTCGAGTTCGCCTGGTGGCAGTCCGCCCTCGAGACGATGCTCCGCAGCGACCGTGCACTGCTCGGCGCGAACACCAGCGTCGTCGACCGGCTCGAACGCGACTTCCGCCTCGTCGACGAGGCTCACGCGGCGTCGGCGGGACAGCAGCTCGCGGCCGAGCTCGCGACGCGATGGAAGATCGCGATCGTCGACGAGGCCGACGAGACCGCGGCGCTGAAGTCGGCGCTGCGCGAAGGCACAGCATCGGCCGCCGAGCTGCTCGCCGTCGCCCCCAAACTGCTTCGGACCCTCGCCCCGGTGTGGATCGCATCACCCTATGAGGTCGCGGCGCTGCCCGCCCGTCCCGCCTTCGACGTCGTGATCCTGGCGGATGCCGGCGCGCTCAGCGTCGCCGAATCGGCTGCCGCGCTCCGCCGCGGGCGTCAGGTCGTCGCGTTCGGCGACCCGGTGACGCAGCGTCCGACGCCGTTCGAGATCGCCGCCGATCGCGATCCCTCCGACGAGCCCGTCGTCGACCCCGAAGAGCGCAGCGTCTTCGAGCGGCTCGCCGAGATCGTCCCGGTCGAGACCCTGACGCGCAGTTACCGCGCAGGGGGCGAAGACCTCGCGGAGCTCGTCAACGAGGCCTTCTACGGCGGCGAGATCGTCTCGTTCCCCTGGGCCGGCTCGTACCTCGGACGCGGCAGCCTCAGCGTCGACTACGTCGAGGGCGGGGTCGGTGCCCCCGACCCCGACTCCGGTGCCGTGGAGAGCCCCGATGCCGAGGTCGCCCGCGTGGTGACGCTCGTCGTCGAGCACGCGGTCAACCGGCCGAACGAGTCGCTGATGGTCGTCACCGCGTCGACCAAGCACGCCCTCCGCATCCGCGCCGCCGTCGAGGCCGCTTTCGCCGGACGATCGGATGTCGCCGAGTTCGTCGGTCGCGAGACCGCCGAGCCGTTCGCCGTCCTCGGGCTCGAGGAGTCGGTCGCCGAGAGTCGCGATCGCGTGGTGTTCTCGCTCGGATACGGCCTCACCCGCCACGGGCGCGTCCTGAGCGACTTCGGCGTGCTCTCCGGGCCCGACGGCGAGCGGCTGCTCACCGTCGGCATGACGCGCGCCCGTCGCTCCATGGTCATCGTGTCGTCGATCCGGCCGTCGGCGTTCGACGACGGCCGCCTCGAGAACGGCGCCGCCACACTCATGTCGATCCTCGGGGGCATCGCAGCCCGCGCCCGCGAGGCCCGCCTCGAAGACCTCGCCGACCCCCTGACGCTCGCTCTCGCGCAGAACCTCCGCCGCCTCGGCGTCGCGGTCGATGTCGCATACCGCGGACTGCTGCCGCTGGTCGCCCAGCGCGACGGCAAGGCCGTCGTGGTCGAGGGCGACCCCGAGACCATCGGACAGTCGCTCCGCGAGTCGCTCCGGCTGCGGCCGCAGATCCTGCGGCGGCTGGGATGGCACTACATCCGCGTGCACTCGTTCGACCTCTACAGCGACCCCGCCGGTGTGGCCGCGCGGGTCGCCGCGATCCTGGGCGTCGAGCCCGAGGCGCCGACCGCGGATGCGAGCACTGAGCCGCTCGATGTCATCGACTGAACGGCAGCGGGTGGAGCGCGTCGGTCGCCGTCGCGCGCGATTGACCGCGGCTCCGGGCACCACCGCCGAGCCGACAGCGGCCGATGAGACGACGGATGCCCCGGCCGGCGCCGAGGGCGCGGCCGGGGCATCCGGTCCGAACGATGCGCGGATGCGGAACGACGTTCCGCCGCACTACTGACCCGCTCAGGCGGACGGCGCCGCCGGGGGAGTGTTCTGCGAACGGCGCAGCGGGGCGTCGGTAGCCGTCGCGGGGGCGGGCGACGTGGAGCTCGCGGCGTTGTTCTTCTCCAGCAGGTCGCGGATCTGGATGAGCAGCTCCTGCTCGGTCGGGAGCTTCGCGGTCTCTTCGACGACGCCGGCCTTGGCGGCCTGACGCTCCTTCCACTTGTTCATCGGAACGACGAACACGAAGTAGACGACGAGGGCGACGGCGAAGAAGCTGATGATCGCCGTCAGAAGGGTGCCGATCGGGAAGATCACGGTGCCGTGCAGGCCCTCGACGGGGATGCCCGCGTTGCCGTTCTCGTCCGCCTGCCATACGAGCGCGACGATGGGGTTGATGATGCTCGACACGATCGCGTTGACGACGGCGGTGAACGCACCGCCGATGACCACGGCGACGGCCAGGTCGATGACGTTGCCGCGCATGATGAAATCGCGGAAGCCCTTGATCATGGCTCTCCTCTCTCTCCGGTCGCGCCGGGTGTCAGGAACCCGCCGCGGCGGGGGAGGACTTCGCCTCGGACTTCGATGATGCCGAAGACGACGAGTCGCCGCTACCGGTTGACGTGCCCGACGCCGCGCCCGATCCTGACCCGCTCGCGCGGGAGTCGGTGCGGTAGAAGCCGCCGCCGTTGAAGGTCACGCCGATCGACCCGTACTGCTTGCGGAGCTCGCCCGAGCACTCGGGGCAGACGGTGAGAGCGGGCTCGGCGAAGGACTGGACCGCGTCGAAGCGGTGCCCGCACGACTTGCAGGCATAGGCGTAGGTGGGCATGGTTCCTCGGTGTTCAGTGCGCCTCGGGAGCGAGGACGACGGTTCTGGTGGGAGTGACGACGCCGGTGACCGGCTGATCGTGCAGATCGCGCGGCACCTCGTCGACGAGTTCGGAGTCGAAGAGCACGGCGTACACCGGCGGGCGGTTCTCCATCGAACCGAGGGTCTTGTCGAAGTATCCGCGACCCCAGCCGAGCCGCATGCCCGCGGCGTCGACCGCCGCGGCCGGGATGACGAGGAGATCGACGTCGCTGACGGCGATGGGGCTGAGCACTTCGCCGATCGGCTCGGGCACCCCGAAGAGGCCGTCCGCGACGGCGGCGCCCGGTTCGGCGACGACCCAGTCGAGCAGACCGTCGTTCCGGCTGATGGGAAGGAGCACCCGGACGCCGGCCGCGACGGCTTCGTCGATGAACGCACGGGTGCCCGGCTCGGTCGGTGCCGAGAGGTAGCACGAGATCGAGCGGGCGCCGGTTCTCGCCACGAGCTCGCGGAGTTGCTCGCGGATGCCGTCGGCGGCCGACTCGCGCGCGGCATCCGACATCCCGTACCGGCGTTCGCGGAGGTCCGCCCGCAGCGCGCGCTTGGCGTTGTCGATCGCGTCGGACATGCCCCCGATTGTAAAGGCTGTGCGCGTTACGGCTCGTCTGCGGCACCTGATCGATATGGTGGTCCCATGTCTCAGCAGCGCATCAAGGCGGTCATCCCCGCCGCAGGCCTCGGCACCCGCTTCCTTCCCGCCACGAAGGCGATGCCGAAGGAGATGCTGCCCGTCGTCGACAAGCCGGCGATCCAGTACGTCGTCGAAGAGGCGACCCAGGCAGGCATCGACGACGTTCTGATCATCATCGGGCGCAACAAGAACAACCTGTCGAATCACTTCGATTCCGTTCCCGAGCTCGAGCACAACCTCACCCGCAAGGGCGATGACGTGAAGCTCCGCAAGGTTCAGGAATCGTCCGACCTCGCCGACATCCACTTCGTCCGCCAGGGCGAGCCGAAGGGTCTGGGGCATGCGGTGCTGCGTTCCCGCGCCCACGTGGGTGACTCGACGTTCGCCGTCATGCTCGGCGACGACCTGATCGACGAGCGCGACCCGCTGCTGCCGAAGATGCTCGCCGAGCAGGAGCGCTCGGGTCTGACGGTCGTCGCCCTCATGGAGGTCGACCCCGACCAGATCCACCTCTACGGCGCCGCGGCGGTCGAGCCGACCGACGACCCGGATGTCGTCAAGGTCACCGGACTCGTCGAGAAGCCGAAGAAGGAGGACGCGCCCTCCAACTACGCGATCATCGGTCGTTACGTCCTCAAGCCCAACGTGTACGACATCCTCGAGCGCACCGAGCCGGGCAAGGGCGGCGAGATCCAGCTGACCGACGCACTGCAGGAGCTCGCGACGACCGAGGGCGTGCTCGGCGTCGTCTTCCGCGGACGCCGTTACGACACGGGCGACCGGCTCGACTACATCAAGGCGATCGTTCAGCTCGCCTCCGATCGCGATGACCTCGGTCCTGAGCTGCGGCCGTGGCTGAAGGACTTCGTCGGGACCCTCTGACACGAGAACGGGAACGCGCGTGGATGCCACCGCACCCCGCCACCACGGACCGGTGGCGATACGGCTGATCAGGCCGCGCGACGCCCGCACCCTGCAGTCCGAGCTGCTGGCGAATCGTTCGTGGCTGCAGCGGTGGGAGGCGACGAGTCCCGATGGTCCCGTGTCGTTCGACATGAGGCTCGGCATTCGGCGTCTGCTGCAGCAGTACCGCGACGGCAGCGGGGTGCCCTTCGTCATGGAGCACGAGGGGCAGATCGCCGGCCAGCTGAACGTCTGGGGCATCGCGCGCGGCTCGCTGTCGTCGGCGACGATCGGGTACTGGGTGAGCGAGCGGTTCGCCGGCAAGAGCATCACTCCGACCGCCGTCGCCCTCGCGACGGATCTTTGCTTCGAGGAGCTGCGGCTGCACCGCATGGAGATCTGCATTCGGCCCGAGAACCGGGCGAGCCTGCGCGTCGTCGAGAAGCTCGGATTCCGTTACGAGGGACTGCGCCGTCGCTACATCCACATCGACGGCGACTGGCGCGACCACTTCGCCTTCGCGCTCGTCGCGGAGGAGGTGCCCCGAGGTGTCCTCGGGCGCTGGATCGAGGGCGCCGTGCCGCCTGACGCGGCGACCGTCCCGCTTGCCGACCGCCGCGCGGCGGGGCTCGAACCTTAAAGTTGAACAAGAACTTCAGACACGCCTGTGTCTGAAGTGTCAGCGGGCGGGATGCCACGTACGGTTATCCCCATGGGTGGGCAGGTTCTCGGCGGCGGCGTGATCGTCCTCGTCGCGGTCGCGTTGTGGATGGTCTATCTGCTGCCGTCCTGGCACAGTCGTTACCGCTACGACGCCGCCGAACGCAACGCCGTCCGCTTGAACCAGGCGCTGCGTGTGCTCGCAGAGACTGCTGAGGCGCCCGAAGAGGTGCGTGTCGAGCTCTCGACGCGCACCGCGCTGGCGCAGCAGAAGCTCGCGCGCCAGGTGCAGCACGAGAAGGAGCAGCTGCGACTCGAGAGCGAGCGCCGCCAGCTCATCGAAGCGCGCCGTGAGGTGCGTGCCGCGCGCACTGCGCGCATGACGTCGCCCGAGCACCGTGCCCGTATCCGTCGTCGTCTCCGCCTCGCGACGACGATCGTCGCTCTCCTCGCCCTCGGTGCTGCCGGTACCGGTGCATGGCTGCTGGCGTCGATCGGTTCCGCCACGCTCCTGATCGCGGGCCTCGCGACTCTGTTCCTCGCCACCGTTGTCCTCAGCCGCATGGCCGCTGTGGCTCGCCGCGCCGCGCGCTCGGCAGCCGCCGCTCCCGCCGTCGTCGCACGCGTCGAGGCGACGTCGGCTGTCGTGCCCGAGTTCGAGTTCGCGGACGCGCGTGCCACCTGGACGCCGCGCGAGCTGCCCCGCCCGCTCACGGCCTCCGCCGGCTCGCGTGCCGCGGCCGTTCTCGACGAGGTCGACGCGCGCGAAGCGCTGCGCCAGGCCGCCGTCGGTGAGGCGATCCAGCGCGAGGCCGCGCGCCGCGCGCCGGCATCCCTCGACGCCAGCCGGGCCGCGAAAGCGGGAGATGTCTCGCGCACGGCTTTCGCCGATGACGCGGAGATCGAGGACCACGTCCGCCGTCTCCTCGCTCAGCGCGCAGCCGGCTGATCATCGAGCTGCTGGGCCGCGCCTGCGGCTCAGCGCTGGAACAGGACGCGCCCGTTCCCCACGACGAGCTCGCGCTCGGGTGTGCGCACGAGCGCGTCCATCGGGTTCTCCGCGTCGACGAGGATGATGTCGGCGCGAGAGCCCGCGTCGATCCTGCCGGCCGGCAGTCCCGCGAAGGGGGCCGAACCACCCGTCGCGATGTCGACCACACGGCGCAGGTCGTCGTCGCGGACGAGGCTCGAGGCGCGGGCGTACTGCCAGGCGATGCCGAGCAGGTCGCCGGTGCCGTAGGGGCTCCACAGGTCGCGGATGCCGTCGGTTCCGAAGCCGAAGCGCACGCCCGCGGCACCCAGTTCGTGAAGCGGCAGCTGGGGGAGGCGCAGGGGCGCGACCGTCGTCATCGTGATGTCGAGCGCCGCCATCGCCTGGAGCAGGTCGCGTCGGTGCGACGCGCCCACCTGTGCGAGCGCGAATCCGTGCGCGAGATTGACGCGCCCCGCAAGACTGAAACGCTCGGTGCGCTCGATGATGAGCTCGATCTGGAAGGCGCCGAGCTCGGCGGGGTCGTGCAGATGCAGGTCGATACCGACGCCGCGGTCGGCGGCGACACGGAAGAGCGCATCGAGCTGGCCGACCGGGTCGCGATCGATCGACGCGGGATCCAGCCCGCCGATGAACGCCGCGCCGGCGGCGGCCGCCTCGTCGAGCAGGTCGATGACGCCGGGGCGGCGCAGCACGCCGTCCTGGGGGAAGGCCACGATCTGAACCTGGAGGGCGCCGTCGTATGCCGCCACGGCTTCGCGCACGGCCTCGATGCCACGCTGGGCGACGCCGAGGTCGACATCGACGTGCGTGCGGATGGCCGTCGTGCCGTGACGGACGAACTGCTCGAGGACGTGCGCCGTCGTCGCGACGCTCGGGATGCCCAGCTCGTCGCGACGGGCGCGCTCGTGGCGAATGCGGCCGTCGGTGCCGCCCTCGCCGCCGTAGGACTGCCACGGCAGTCCCCACCACGACTTGTCGACGTGAGCATGAGCGTTGACGAGGCCGGGCAGCGCGAGCATTCCCCGGCCGTCGATCTCGAGGCCAGTGTCGCCCGCGGCTGCGGGCGGCGCCTGCGGCGTCGCCGGCTCGATGGAGGTGATCACGCCATCGGCGATGCGGATGTCGACGGCGGAGGCGTCGGAGACACGGACGTTGCGAATGACGGATGCCGCGGGGTGGTGCATCCCTCCATTGTGCGCGCACGGAGCAGTCCCGACAGCGTGATAGTGTGGGGGAGTTCCGGGCCTGTGGCGCAGTTGGTAGCGCGCTTCGTTCGCAATGAAGAGGTCAGGGGTTCGAATCCCCTCAGGTCCACCATTTGGTCGACGTTCCAACCCTGCCCCCGTGATTGGTGGGCAGGGTTGCTTCCTTGTTGAGGTCAATGTCGGGGCGGAGCTGGCTGGTGCGCTGCCAGAACTTGGCGTTGAGGCGGTTAGTCGGGTCGAGGATGGTTTCGTAGGCGCCGGTGAACTCCGAGGTCACGTCTAGGTTCTCGGTGGGGGTGGTCTTGATGAAGCACGCCTGGTTGCACAGCCGCAGACGGCCCTCGTCGCAGGCGAGGTAGAAGGGCGAAGGTGCTGCTGGTCGGGGACTGCGCCCAGCTCCGGTCACCGACCGCCTCCGGGGCATTCTCGCTGCTCGTCCACGACCGCGACGATGCGCCCGAGCTGTTCGACATTCACCGCTTCACGAACCCGTGAGAGAAGACCGCCTCCCTCGGCCTTTGGCACGGGCACACGGAGTTCATCGACACGTACATGAAGCACGGCCGCGTGACCGGCGGCCAGACTGAGGCGATGATCGACTCCGCCTACGCCGCGTGGCGATCCGACCGCCCCGCCGGCCGCGCGACGGTGCTGGTCACCGACTCGAACGAACTCGTCCAAGCGCTCAACCAGCGCGCCCGGACTGATCTGGTCCTCGAGGCGGCACGGTGAACGCGCTGCGCGAGGTCGAGTTGCACGACGGCACCTTCGCCGCCACCGGGGACTCGGTCATTACCCGGCACAACGACCGCCGCCTGCGCGCCGGCCGCGGCTGGGTCCGCAACGGCGACCGATGGACGGTGACCGAGGTCGTCGACGACGACTCCCTCACTCTCCGCCGCGCAACCCGCAAGCGGGGTGGTGCGGTCGTGCTCCCAGCCGACTACGTGGTCGAACACCTCGACCGGCCCTCACCCGCGGCCGCGATGCGAACCTGGCATATGTCGCCGTCGACAAGCCCGACGACTCGCACGAGGGGCCGCACCCCGGCGACAACACCGAAGCCACCGCCCGATCCGTGCTGTGCGGGGTGCTCCAGCACGTCGGCGCCGAGCTCTCCGCCCAGGAGACCATCACCGACGAGCAAGAAGCCTGGAGGTCGATCGCCCAGCTCGCCGCCGAGTACTAGACGATCGCGGCCTCTGGTCAGCACGACAGGTGAGCGAGTCTCGTCCAAGCATCCGGGCTCACCGAGGACGAGGTAGAGGCCGCGGTCAGCTCCCCGGCGTTTGGTGCGCTGACCGCTGAGCTGCGCCGGGCCGAGGCCAACCACCACGACGCCGACCTGCTGCTGCCGCACCTCGTCTCCGCGCGCCGGTTCACCGACGCCGACGACATCGCCGCCGTCCTTCACTACCGCGTCGCCAAGGCCACACAGCGGCCCGCCGGCTCCGAGCGCCCCCGCAATACGCCGCGACTTATCGCCGGGCTGATCTCGGAAGCGACGGGCACGATGAGCGCTGAGGCGAGGCAGGTGCAGAACGAGCTGGCTAGTTCGTCAGGCCGACGGATTACCTCGTAATCAGCAGAATCAGAGGCTCCATCCGCTCTTGCCGGCTTTGCAATGACTCGCATCCTTCAACCCGGGAGCCGATCCGTTCTGACCAAGCAAAGCGCCCCGAGCCCACATGCCGTTATGGTCGGTCTAGTTGACGAGCCAGTCGTCGGGGCCGCGGTAGCGAAGTAGAACCGTTCCGCCATCTCCGCATACGGCGTGAAGCAGGCCCTCGCGGTGCTTGTTGAGGACTACGTGGGCCTTTCCGAGCCGATCGAACCCCGGCGTCCAGAGGGTCGCGGTCTCTGAGCCGTCGTGGCTTACGCGTAGCCACTCACCTTCGTTCGGTGGCTCCTCGAACCACTCGACCTCGTCCAACGACAAAACGTGCTGCCCCCAACGGCGGCGGCGACGCGATCTCAGTCGGCGGGTGAATTCTTCCCACGCACCCCTACTTGCCTCCGTCGGCCACGCAGAGTCAGATGCCAACCAGGGGTCGAGGTCGTCCAACCACGCCCGCATCCCTACTGCATCGGTGAAATCGGCGCCCGTGTCGTTTACCGCCTTGATCGCGGCGGCACGGTGGTCGAATCCCGAGCGCAGCAAGACTGCGGCCGCAGGGTTGAGCGTCCCGGCCTCAAGTGCAGCGGTCGCGAATCCGTTGATCAATTCAGCCGCGAGGTTGCCCTGTGCGAGCTCGTACACACGGGCTGCCTCGATGCCCCACACGAGCCGGTAGATGACGTCGTTTTCGATGAACTGCGCGATATCCATCTGCTTCTCGTCCATCTCGCTCAGCGGTTCGCCCGCAAGCCAGCCGGCCAGCACTGCTCGCCAGTTGTTGACGGAGATCGTTGGAGCGAACGTGGAGATGCTGAACACCCGTGCCGCGAGGCTGACGAGGCCGTCGGCAGCATCCTCTGTCTCACCTTCTGCGATGGAGATCTCGGCAGCGTTCGTCAGGGAGACGATACCTGCTGCGGCAGTCCCCAGTTCACTGCCCGCGTCGGCGCCAAGTCCGGCCAGGTACCAGCCGCGACGTTGCGCAGGGCTGGAGGTGTTCCAAAGAAGTTGAGCGCGCTGCTCCACGACCGCACGAATCAGAAGCGAGTCCGCGTCGTCGAGCCGCCGGAGCTGCCGTTCCCACAACGAATCCCGCATGGCATTGGCGAGAACCTGGATGACGTCTGCGGGATCCGCGGCCTCATCACCAACCACACTAAGGATGGCGGTGTCCAGCATGGATAAGCCTGCGGTCCAAGCCGTCGACGCGGCTTCCTGTTCTGCCGAATCCTCGCCGGGCACCGTGGGGAAGGACCAGTCGGACCCCGTCAGATACTCCAGGAATGGCGACAGCCGGGAGTCCCCAACTGCCGCCCGCATACGCTCCAGGAGCATTCTGCCTATGAGGATCAGCCCGGATTGCAAGTCGCGAGAGCGGACTCCGTCAGTTAACTGCAACCACGTGTCGCGCTTGTACGCGCTCGGCTCGAACACCGGGTATAGCACGAGTCCCTCGGTGTCGACGAACGCGCGTCCGGCACGTCCGATGACGTTGGCGAACTCTGAACCCTTCAGCACGTTCCCGCTGCGGTGGAGGCTGGAGAAAAGCACCACGGACGCGGACAGGTTGAGACCCTGCGCAAGCGTGGGTGAGGCGACCGTGATCTTCAGGATGCGGTTGTGCAGCAAGCCTTCGATCTCGCGGCGAAAAGGTCCTGGCAGAGCACCGTGGTGGATAGCCACACCGAGGCGCAGGCACTTCAGGATGTCGTGGTCGGCGCCGAACCACTCAGTACCGACGGCCTCGGCGTTCGCGATGTCGACGCCATCTGGCATGACTGAGTCGATCAGTCCCTGCTGGTGGAGTTTGACGATAAGTGTTGCGAGCGTCCCGACTGAGACCCTTAGCGGGCAGAAGATCAGGACGGTCTGGCCTTCTTCGACCAGGCGCCAAGCAGTCGCAAGCGTCAGTTCGTTCTGGTTCTTGGGGAACGCGAGCTTCCGCTTTCCGGCAGGAGGCTTCGCCTCGAGGTATCTCGGAATGTACGGCTGGTCATCGCCAACCGTCACACTGAGACGGGCGTAACCACCCTTTCGCCACTCGACCAGACCGAACTGTTGCCGAGTCGGGCGCCAGTTCTCCTTGTGCAATCCCTCCGGAGCGTCGTCGGTGATCCAATCGACGAAGTCATCGAGCTCTTCATTCTCCGGAAAGACCGCTGAGAGGCAGACAATGCGGCGCGTGTCTGCGTCGGCGCGGCGCAACAGACGCTGAATCTGCGCCTCGTAGCGGACCTCGCGTTCTTCGGCGCCGATCATGTGCCCCTCGTCGAGGATGATGAGCCCGACGTCGTCCAGGACGGTTGGCTCGGATCGAAGCGCGAAGTCGAGCTTCTCGGGTGTCGCTACCACGATGTCGCTTGATCGTAATGCGTCGCCGTCGAGGTCGTTGGCCCCCATGCTTCCGTACAGCGAGGACACCTGCGCTCCTAGCGGTGCGAACGTCTCCTCGAGGATGCGTTCAGTCTGAGCGGACAGCGCTCGTAGCGGTGTCACATACACGGCGCGACGCTTCTGAGCCAGGCAGCGCAGGATGCATAGCTCTGCGATGCGGGTCTTGCCCGCGCTGGTGGGAAGTGCCACCACCAGGTCGTCCGTGTTGGCAAAGATTCGGTCTACGACGTGCAGTTGCGAGGGCCACAGGTCGATCTCGGCCCGTTCTCGGGCTAGCAACGCAGCGACATAAGTTAGTCGAAGCCGATGCCACAGGCGCTTAGCTCGATGGGACGGGCTCGTGCTCGCGACCTCGGTGCTGGAGTCGCGACCCTCGCGGCCAGGCCGCTCGTTCGCACTGACGGTGTCGCCACCACCCGGGGGGTCGCTCGGCAAGTTCCGTCTGATGCTGGTCTTGGCAAGGTCCGCCACAATGTGGCGCGTGAGCCGGAAGACCCACCACGGGCCAGGCGCTGCAATGTCATCAGACGCGTCTTCTCCGAGTTGCAGGTCGGCGATAGCGTCCGCGAGAAGAGCATCACGCCCGAACGCGATGGCGAATAGGGCCGTGGAGACCGATGATAGGTAGTGCTCGCTCAGCAGAAGAGTGACTGGTCCTAGGTCGCTGAGATCTTCCGGACCGGCCCCCCCATCCCAGGTGTTCGTTTCGACGTCGACCGGACCGTCAGAGTCCTCGTCACCGGGCTCAGTCTCGTCGTACCGCGACATCGCGTCGGCGAGCGCTTCGTCAGAGACCTCGGGCGCAGAGCGCACGCGCAGGGTGCGCCCCTCGATTCCTCGAAGGTCGCGCATGACTAGGTCGGCGAGCGTCAACTCCATCGGCGACAAACGGCCGCTAACGCGGCTTGCTTCAACCAGGGAGAAGGCGCGGGCAGCGTAGCCTGCCATGTGGCTCGCGGCGCCGGCGATCAGCCGATGAAAGGCGATCTCAGGGGTCTCGCGGGCGGCATTTCGTGTGGCAGCTTCCAGCGCGTAGGACGCTTGCAGGAAGGCGTCGCGACTCGTGGCCACCTGTCGCGCGACTTCTGCTTCGGTGCTGGCGTCCTCTGTTCGATCGGCCTCGAAGATGCGCAGCGCGGTACTCATGAGCGAGTAGCCGTAGTCCAAGAGGTCTTGGTCGAGATATGCGCTGAAATTCTGGGAGTCGTCGGGGAGCTGACCGTCTCGCCGGATCATGGACTGGGCTTGTCCCCGCGCCAGGAGCCTCCCCCGGAATCCCGCCTCGGTAGCCTCGGCGAGCTGGGTGGCCAGGGCGGCAACATCACGGGGCATGGGTCACCACCGAGTCGTAGCTCTTGCGGATGAATTCCTGGTGGGCACCTACTCGGACGGTCACTGTCGTTTGGGATACGTTGCCGTTGTATGCCTTGAGGTCATCACGAACATGGCTGACCGGGTGGGTGCCCGAGAAGATGAACATGACGTGAGCGAGCTGACCCGGGCGAAGTCCGCTCTTCTGCAGCACGTCGTTGAGAGCGTCACTCAGTGCCTCGTCCTTCTTGAGGAGCCGTTCGGCGAACTGTGTCAGCGAGTGTGGCGACGCGAGGTCACCGTTGCGGCGCAAACCTTCCCGGGCCTGTGTGACGGTTGCCTTGTCGGCTTTGGCTCGGCTCTTCGCCTCGACCTTGACCAGTTCGAGCTTCTGGCCGCTCAGGCGCGCCCCCAGGACGTCGTCGCCTCGCAAGGCCCACTCTTGGTGGTCGCGCTCGATGAGTCGGCTCGGCCCGGTGGTGTAACCCATCGTGGTCTGGACGTACGCGGTGCCGAGGATCTCGCCCATGTCACCAGAACGACCGTTCTTCGTCTTCGGCACCTTGTTGCTGAGGAGCTTCGCGACGCCCTCCTTGCCGTGGCGCTTCGCAATCCGCTTGAGGTTCTCTCTCTTGGCATACGTCCGGGGAAGCAACGTCACGACGGCGTCAATGCCGGCTTCGTCGTCCTCTGAAGTCAAGAGACGAGAGAGGTGCTTGCCGATTGCCTCGTCCTTCGGCGGCTCGCACCATGAGCTAAAGAAGTCAGTCATGTCGGGACCTCACATTGGATCGGAAAGGCGTGCCAGTGCCATCTCTGGGGTGTTGCACGCCGGTACGCTCGTACCGAAACCCACTCTGCCGCCACATGCCACGCGCCAGCTGCGTTCTCATCGATGATGGAACGCTTCGAAATCCTAGTGAATCCGGAAAGATTTCGCTTCGGTTCTGACCGAAAAGGTGCATTGAGTCCGCAAACAGCGTCGAGGCGATCCAGCCATCGTCGCACACGGCCGGTCTCAGCACCGGCAGGGTCACCGCCCAAGACGGAGCCCGCCGCAACTCCGGGACTTGTGTCCCGGTTAGGTGGCTGCTCGTGAGGACACCGTAGCAAGTGTGATGCAGCGCCGCGGGCACGGGGCAAGATGGTCACGCGCAACCGCGTTCGATGCCGAACTCGGCGGCCAGCTCGTACACGCTCCGACCGCTCAGGTAGCCGTTGACCAGGGCGTCGACCGAGGGCACGTCGAGCCGATTCTGCACCTGCCGAGTGCCCGCAACAGGCCCGGATGCGGCAGCTCACGGACACTGTTCGAACAGCGAGAGTTCCGCGGGCGTGTTTGACGTCAATCAAGATCCTGATCGAGTTGCGCCCGTTCGTCCTCGCGGGCCGCGTCTCGCTCGTGTGAGTTGCGATTGCGCGAAGGATTCGGGCAGTTCGGGGCCAATGGGCTGAGTATCCAGGCTCCATTGCTTGTATTGTGCCGCAAGTGCTCGTTCCTGTGCGCCGCCGTCGTACACTCCGCGGGTAGTGATGCCTCGACTGTTGAGGTGGCCGTTAATCATGCCGTTTTCCAGGTCGCGGCGGCCGATAGACTCGATCAGATCGCGGACTGGCTTGGGCGGCCAGATGCCGTCGTCGTCGCTTGGGGCGTGGGCGAACGCTTGGCCGATCAGCTCATCGCTAATGTTTCCCCGGTCGAGGTCAGAAAGCTGGAGGCGGCGTGTTCGACGCAATTCTGCATGGCGGCTTCATCGAGCGTGCCGTCGTCCTGCCTGCCCGGATAGCCGCGCCAGTCGTGAAGCACCCACCAGGCATGTCTGCCGCTCGGCGACCCACGCGTCCTGAGCCTGCCATCTGCGCGGTGTTGCAGAGACGAACGTCTCGTCTATGGCTGCGGATCTCTTCCGGGCTTCGTAGTCCATATTCGCCTTCGCCCTGATGTCCTGGTTGGTGCCGAACTCAAACCTGATCCGCCCGGCTGGCAAGAGCTTGGTCTGCTGTTCAAGGGTGGCGGTGCCGTCGTTTCCGGCAGGCAGCACTCCGTCACCTGTGCGGATCGAGATCTGACCAGCCCCGGGCGTCTCTGCTAGCAGCCTGGTGATGAGCTCAGGGAAGGCAGCCTCCTGATGAGCTCAGGGAAGTATGCCTGGCAATCTCTACCGCTCGTCGCCGGCCACTGAGCCAGCTGGCCAGCGGTAACGAGCTCCGGATTCACCGTGCGGCGCTCGGCTGCGAGGCTGAGCGCGACCGCCCCTCGCTGGGCCCTCAGGCGCTCCACGTCCCTCGCGCGGAATCTGGAGAACTTCGTCCCCGGCACCCGGGCGTCAGGAAGGATGCCTTCCTTGGCGAAGGAACGGACGTTGTTCTCATGCACGCCGAGACGCTTGGCCGTCTCGCGTACATTCAGACGCTCATCTGCATCGTCCACACACGAAGGGGTCGCAGATGTTGAATTTCAGCACTCTGTTTCGTTCGATGCGCCCCACCCCGGACGCCTATTGCACGACCTCGCAAACGCGATGCGCATCGTCACCCATCGATGCGAGGACTGGCGGTCAGCTTCAAGGTCTGCCGGGAGACAGGTGATTCCGGACCGTTCCGGCCGACACATCGAGCAAGGCGCCGATCCGAGCCAGCGACCAGCCACGGTCCCCCAACGCGAACGCTTCCTCTTCCTGTGCGAGCGACATGCCGCGTTGCCGCATCGGGACGCCTCGCCGGTGCAGGTGCGCGCCTGCCGTGCGGCGTTCGATGCCGAACTCGGTGCCAAGCTCCTCCACCGTCTGACCGGCGAGGTAGCCATCGACCAGCGTCAATCGAGGCGGCTTCGAGCCGCTTCTGCGCCTGCCGAGTACCCGGAACCGGACCGGATTGGACAGGGCGTGCCCCCTGCTTGACCGCCGATTCCACCAAAACGAGAAACCGGCATCCATCAGGTTGCCGGTTTCTGCATATGCGGCAGATCAGCCGGCGACGAGCTGCTCTTGGGCGACGTTGACGAGGATCTGGTGCATCGCGCGCTCCCCGGGTGGGCGGACGCGATCGCTGCGATGCGCGATGACGACGCGCCGCGAGGGTGCGTCCTGGCCGAGGCTGACGATACGGACGTCCGGCCGTGCGGACTGCACAGCCGTACGCGGAGCCAGAGCCACGCCGAGCCCGACGCTCACCATTGCGAGGGCTTCCTGGTAGTCGTTGGCCTCGAACGCGATGGTCGGGCTGAATCCAGCGGCCCGGCAGCTGCGCTCCAGGACCTCGGCGACCGGGTGGTCGCGCTTTCGGACGATCCACTCCTCGTGCCGGAGCATCGACATCGTCGCGTGACGCGTGCGCCCGAGGCGGTGGTCCTGCGAGACCACCAGCACCGTGGGGTCTTCGAAGAGGGGAGTGATCGAGAGGTCGGGCTCATCGATGCGGTTCCACTCGTAGTCCCACAGCAGCGACAGGCCGATCGTGTTCTCCTGCAGAGCGGCGACGAGTTCGTCGAACCGGGCGCTGTGTACGTCGAGGCGCACATCGGGGTAGTCCCGCCGGAAGCGGCTGATCGCGACCGGCATGAGCGTGGTGCCGATCGTCGGGAACGTGCCGACCGCGATGCGTCCGCGCCGCAGACCGGCGAGTTCGCCCAGCTCGGACTCCGCCGCCCGCAGCCGGCGCAAGACGTACCGGGCGTGCCCGGCGAGCAGCGCGCCCGCCTCGGTCGCGACGACGCCGCGTGGCTGGCGCCGCACCAGCGGCTGACCGACCTCCTGCTCGAGGCGCTGCAGCTGTTGCGACAGCGCCGAGGGGGAGTACCCCAGCGTCTTCGCCGCTGCGGTCAGCGATCCGTGGTCGAGGATCGTCACCAGAACAGCCAGTCGTCGCACATCGAGCATGGGGGCCTCGCTTTCCGCCTTCACCGTACAGGCGAGAGCTCGCACGCTGAAAGCGGATGAAGCGGGACTTCACGATTGCAGCTCATCGATATGACACGTTTGGCGTGACTGCATAGCAGATGGCCGGGATCTCGGCGTTGAGGCTTCTGAAGCGTTCCTTCACGGGTGTGAAGTGATCCGCGATTTCGCTGCACGGTGCTCGGAGCGAGCATGGATGCCGACACCTCGGGAGGCGGCCATGTTGGAGATTCCGGCGACACTCATGCGGGGCGGCACCAGCAAGTGCTGGGTCTTCAGCCGCGACGAGCTGGAGCGTGTCGGCGCACCCGTCGACGACATCCTGCTGCGCCTGTACGGCAGCCCGGACGAGCGCCAGATCGACGGCCTCGGCGGCGGGACCTCCACCACCAGCAAGGCCGTCATCCTGGCGCCGAGCCGGCGAGACGACGCCGACATCGACTACACCTTCGCCCAGATCGGCCTCGCCGACGGCCGGGTCGACTGGTCGAGCAATTGCGGCAACTGCTCGGCCGCTGTCGCGCCCTTTGCTCTGCACGCGGGGTGGCTGACGCCCCGCGGTGACCGAACGTCCGTGCGCATCTTCAACACCAACACCGGTCAGCTGATCGTGGCGGAGGTCCCCACTCCCGGCGGCATGTTCGACGAGTCGGGCGACGCGCGCATCGTCGGGGTCCCGTTCGCGGGCCTCGAGGTCGTGCTCTGGTTCGTCGACCCGGCCGGCCGCACGACGGGCCGGCTGTTGCCGTCCGGTCTGGCGATCGAGGACATCGACGGCGTCCCGGTGACGCTGATCGACGGGGGAGCGCCCGTCGTCGTCGCCGAGGCGTCGGCGCTGGGCCTGACCGGGCTCGAGACCCCCGCCGACATCGATGCGCGACCCGAGCTGCTGGCCCGCATCGACCGCATCCGTCGCGAAGGCGCCGTCCGCATGGGGCTCGCGGCGACCGCCGCCGCCGCGCTCAAAGCGGTGCCCAAGGTCGCCCTGGTGTCGCCCCGCAGCGCGGACGATCACGACTTCGGGGTCACGATGATGTCGATGGGCAAGGCCCACCCGGCCATTGCGATCACCGGCAGCGTCGCGCTCACGCTGGCGGCGGCGACTCCTGGCACCGTCGTGTCGAGGATGGCCGCGCGAGGCGCCCTCGGCGTCACCTCGCTTCGCACGCCGTCGGGTGTCGTCAGCACCCGCATCGGCCGACACGGCGCCCTGCCCGCGGTCGGCATCACCCGCTCGGCGCGGCGGCTGGCGGACGCTTCCGTCACCCTGCCGCTGGAGCAACTGCCCGATCACGCGTCGGGACTGGTCGAGGGAGCCCTCCTCGTCCGATGATCAGATAGGCGGCCGGCCTCGCCGAGGCGGATCCGGCCGCCGCCAACCCCCGTTGGGAGACAACGATGTCACCAGAACTCATCTCGATACTCGCGTTGTTCGCGATGGTCATCATCGCCACCGTGCGGCCGATCAACATCGGCATCCTCGGATTCATCGGTACCTTCCTCGTCGGAACGCTCGTGCTCGGCCTCGACGAGAAGCAGATGCTCGCCGGCTTCCCCGCCGACCTCTTCCTCACAATCGTCGGCGTCACCTACCTCTTCGCCGTCGCGAAGCTCAACGGCACGGTCGACCTGATCGTCGACCGTGGTGTCCGCCTCGTGCGGGGCCGGACGGCGCTGGTGCCGTGGGTGCTCTTCGGGGTCGCCGCGATCCTCACGGCCATGGGCACGTTCCCGCCGGCCGCCGTCGCCCTCGTCGCCCCCGTCGCGCTCAGCTTCGCGGCCAAGCACGGCTTGGACCCGCTGCCGGTGGGAATGACCGTCGTCTACGGAGCGCTGGCGGGTTCGCTCTCGCCGATCTCGGTGCTCGGCCTGCTCGTCAGCGGCATGGTGGGCGACATCCCCGGCTTCTCGCCCATGGTGCTGTTCGTGACGGCATTCGTCTACTCGACGCTGATCGCGATCCTGACGCAGCTGTTCTTCTCGTGGAAGAACCGCCTTCGCGGGGGAGCGTACTCCGGCGCTGCGGAGACCAGCACCGGCGATGGCGGCGCGGTGCCCGGACCCCGCGTGCCCGCAACGGGGAACATCTCCGTCGGCGGCGCCGAGCAGGGCTCGGTCCTCACGCTCACGCAGACGCTCCAGACCCCTCGCGTGCGAACGACGCCGGCTCAGGTTCTGACGCTGCTCGCCCTGCTGGGGCTGGCGGTCGGGGCCATGGTGTTCCACCTCGACATCGGCATCCTCGCGCTCGTCGCCGGCACCCTGATCGCCTTCATCGAGAAGAAGCACCTCACCGCGGCGGTCGAGGGCATCAGCTGGTCGACCATCCTGCTCGTCGCGGGCATGATCACCTACATCAGCATCGTCGAAGAAGCCGGCGCGATCGAATGGGTCGCGAACGGGATCGGCAGCCTCGGTTCGCCCCTCATCGGTGTGCTCGTGCTCTGCGTCATGGCCGGTGTCGTCTCGGCGTTCGCCTCGTCGACGGCGGTCATCGCGATCTCGATCCCGATGCTCCTGCCGCTCATCCAGGACAGCCCTGTCGCCGGCGGGATGGCGATCTCTGCGGTCGCGATCGCCGCGAAGGTCGTCGATGTCTCACCGTTCTCGACCAACGGCGCGCTCGTCCTCGCGAACGCCCAGAACGTCGACCCGCCCGCGTTCTACCAGCGGATTCTGCGCTACTCCGGGGTCATCGTGCTGATCGGCCCCTTCCTTGCCTGGGCTGCGCTCGTCGTGCCGTTCTCGCTCTGACGAGTCCGCGAGCGTGCGGCGGGGGTCGCGTGCGGCGCGAGCTGGGCGGCGAGGGGGCGTAGAATGCATGCAACTGAATTGATCCCTCGGGAGGTTTCATCCATGACCACGTACAACGTCGGCGTCATCGTCGGCAGCATCTCGTCGACCTCGATCAACCGTCGTCTGGCGAAGGCGCTCACCAAGCTCGCCCCGCAGGCCGACCTCGAGCTGACCGAGATCCCGATCGCACCGCTGCCGTTCTACTCGGCTGACAACGACGCGTCGATCCCCGCCGAGGCTGCCGAGTTCAAGGCTGCGGTCGAGAAGGCCGACGGCGTCATCATCGTCACCCCCGAGTACAACCGCTCGGTGCCCGGCGTCCTGAAGAACGCTCTCGACACCGCGAGCCGTCCGTGGGGCGACAACAGCTTCGCCGGCAAGCCGTCCGCTGTCATCGGCATCTCCATCGGCGCGGTGGGCACCGCCGTCGCGCAGCAGCACCTGCGCTCGATCCTCTCGTTCCTTGCGTCGCCCGAGCTCTCGCAGCCCGAGGGCTACCTGCAGCTCACCGAGGGCCTGATCGACGACGACGGCACCGTGACGAACGAGTCGACGTCGGAGTTCCTGCTCTCGTGGCTGAAGGCCGTGCACGCGCACGTCGCGAAGAACCTCGCTGCCGCCAGCTGATCAGCAGACCCTCTCGACAGGGCGCCCGGCCACATGGCCCGGCGCCCTGTCGTCGTGATGCCGTCGGCGTGCGGCGGTTTCTCCCAGGTCGAAGGGCATACGATGGTCGGCGGGGCATCGGCCTGCGGCATCCGTTCGGCGCCGCCCGGCCCCTGATCGACGGCAGATCCTCTTCTGCCCGTCGTCGACCTGCGAGAAAAAGGAAGCGAGGTGAGGTGCTCAATGAGCGGTGATAGTTGCCATCGCGAAATCATCAGCGCCGCGTCCGCTGCCGACCCGCTCGTCGACCGAATCGACTCCTGAGCGGACGAGCCGCGGTGCGTCGCACCAGCAGGCTTCGCGATGTTCTCCGTGCCGTCGTCTCCGTGACGATGCCACGGACGTGCGCGCGTCCACATGAGGAGGGCTCCCATGACTCCGGAGCAGATCAACGAACTGACCATCGTCGTCGACGGCATCGCCGCACCCCTGTCGCGGGGTGATCTGCCGTCCGCCGCGGCCGCTCTCGCCGATGTCGAGCCCGAGCGTCTCGCCGAGGTGCTCGAGCGACTCGACGGTCGTCGCCGCGCCGTCGCCTACCGGCTGCTGCCGAAGGACCACGCGCTGCAGGTGTTCGAAGCGCTCTCGCCGAACATGCAGGGCGAGCTCATCGGCGACCTGCGCGACGCCGAGGTGGCGCACATCTTCGGTGACCTCGACCCCGACGACCGCGCCTGGCTCGTCGACGAGCTGCCGGCCTCGCTCGCATCCCGGCTGATGCGCGGGCTTCCCGCTCATGAGCGCGAGATGACGGCCGCCGTGCTCGGCTACCGTCGCGGATCCATCGGGCGCCGCATGAGCCCGGAGTTCGTGTCGGTTCCGATCGGCAGCACGGTCGCAGGAGCGCTCGATCGGGTGCGCGCGCGACTGCACGACGCCGAGACGGTGTACACGCTGCCCGTCGTCGACGCGGGTCGTCGTGTCGCCGGAGTCGTCAGCCTGCGCGATCTGCTCGCCGCCGATCCCGACGCCGGTGTGCGCGACATCATGCAGACCGCGCAGACGGCGGGCGTGGACGATGACGCCGAGACCGCCGCGCGTCGCTGCACCGAGCGAGGGCTGCTCGCGCTGCCCATCGTCGACAGCGAGGAGCGCCTCGTCGGCATCCTGACGGTCGACGACGCCGCCCGCATCCTGGAGCACGAGGAGAGCGAGGATGCCGCGCGCCAGGGTGGCGCCGAACCCCTGCGCCGGCCCTACCTCTCGACGCCGATCCTGCAGATCGTGCGATCGCGGGTCGTCTGGTTGCTGGTGCTGGCGGTCGGAGCGACCCTGACGGTACAGGTGCTGTCGGCGTTCGAGGCGACGCTCGCCCAGATCACGGTACTCGCGCTGTTCGTCCCGCTGCTCATCGGAACCGGTGGCAACACCGGCAACCAGGCGGCGACGACGGTCACGCGCGCGCTCGCGCTGGGTGACGTGCGACCTCGCGACGTGGTTCGAGTGCTGAGCCGTGAGGTGCGTGTGGGGTTCTTCCTCGGCAGCATCCTGGGGCTCGTCGGATTCGCGGTGACGTCGCTCGTGTACGAGCCGCGCATCGGTCTCGTCATCGGGGCGACCCTGATCGCGGTGTGCACGATGGCCGCGACGGTCGGGGGAGTCATGCCGCTTCTCGCACGTGCGATCAGGGTCGATCCCGCGGTCTTCTCAAACCCGTTCATCACGACGTTCGTCGACGCCAGCGGCCTGATCCTGTACTTCCTGATCGCCCGCGCCATCCTGCAGATCTGAGCCCCCGACACGGCGCCGTGGTGGCGGGAGCCATGGTTCCGGGATGCAAGGGATCGGGCGCAGCGCGCCGGTGCGGATGTCGTTCCGCCGGCGTGTCGGCCACGATCCCTTGCATCCGCGTTCGCGCGGAAGCGGCCCGTGAACCCGTCCGGGGTCAGACCAGGGCGTCGCGGGCGGCTCCGGCGGCGAGGCGTTCGGCGGCCAGCGACTCCGCGGCGGCGAGCGGTGTGACACCGCGCGCGTCGGCCTCGTCGAAGACGCGCCGCAGGACATCGCCGATGCCCTCGACGCGCGTCGCGATCTCGCTGCGGTCGCGCTGCTTCGCGGCAAGGTCGAGGTAGATGACGCCGCCCGCGTTCACGACGAAGTCGGGGGCGTACAGGATGCCGCGGGCGGCCAGACGGTCAGCGCCGGAGCGGTGCGCCAGCGGGTTGTTCGCCGGTCCGCACACCGCCCGCGCATCGAGGGCGTCGATCACCTCGTAGGTCAGCACGCCGCCGATGCCGGCGGGCACGAACACGTCGGCCGAGGCGAGATGAGCCTCCGCCGGCTCGATCCACGTGGCGCCCAGGCTCGTCGCGAGCTCGCGCTTGGCCGGGTTCACATCGGTCACGGTGAGCTCCGCGCCCTCGGCGGCGAGCTGCACGGCCAGCCGGCTGCCCACCTGTCCGAGCCCGGCGATCGTGACCCGGCGTCCGGTGACCTCGCGAGAACCGGTCGCGCGCTCGAGCGTCGCGAGCAGCGACGCGTGCACGCCGATGCTCGTGGGGCCCGCGGGCTCGCCCGAGCCGCCCACGCGGTCGGGGAGCCCCACGACGTGCGCCGTGCGCTCGCTGACGGTGAGCATGTCGTCGGTGGTCGAGCCGACATCCTCCGCCGTGCGGTACAGACCGCCCAGGGACTCGACGGCGTCACCGAGGTCGAGGAACGCCGCGCGCCGCCGCTCGGCATCGAGCACGGTCCCCGGGGGCAGCCCGATCACGGCCTTGCCGCCACCGGCATCCAGACCCGCTGCCGCGTTCTTCAGCGTCATCGCCGCCGACAGGCGCAGGGCGTCGCCGAGGGCGTCGCTCCAGTGCGGGTAGGTCCAGACCCGGGCGCCGCCGAGGGCAGGGCCGAGCACCGAGGAGTGCAGCGCGGCGGCGATGAAGAGGCCGCTCCGCCGCCCCGTGATCACCTCCACGCGCTCGTGCGTGAAATCGGGCAGGGGCAGGGCGTGGGTCATCGCGATCCTCTTTCGGCGGAGCCTTGTGGGCTCATGCTCTCCGTGCCGCGGCGTTGCGGCACCCAGGCCATTGTGCCTCTTCTAGAGTGTCAGCGTGACCACCGATCTGCCGTCGCGAAGCCGTATCGTCCACGAGTCCCTGCGCGCCGCCGGCATCCCCGGCGACATCGTCGTGCTGCCGGATGCCGCATCCACGGCCGCCCTCGCCGCAGCCGCGCTCGGCGTCGAGGTGGGTGCGATCGCCAACAGCCTGGTCTTCTGGTCGGACGGTGAGCCGCTGCTGGTCATGACCAGCGGCGCGCACCGCGTCGACACCGCCGCCCTGGCCGAGCGCACGGGCCGCAGCTCGATCACGCGCGCGAGCGTCGAACAGGTGCGTGCCGCGACGGGCCAGGCGATCGGCGGGGTCGCGCCGACGGGGCACCCCGCGCCTCTCACGACCCTCATCGACGAAGACCTCGCGCAGTACGACGAGATCTGGGCGGCCGGCGGCACACCGCACACCGTTTTTCCGCTGACCTTCGACGACCTGGTGCGTCTGACCGGCGGCACGGTCGTCGCCGTCGTCTGAGCCGGAGCCGGTGGCCCGGGGTCAGCCCTTCGGGCTGTCGAAGCTCCACTCGTCGGGATCGGTCGCGGTCGCGACATCCCAGTCATCGGTCCGCCACGTGAAGGTGGCGACCGCGCACGTCGGCATCCCTCCGATGCCCCCGCTCGACAGGCGCTCGGCGAGCACCGTCATCCCCGGGTCGTGCGCGACCACGAGCACCGACCGAGCACCGCTGCCGCTCGCCGCGTCGAGGATCACGCGCGCCGAGGCGCCGTAGAGCTCGTCGCGCAGGTCCGGCTCGAGCCCGAGCGCGGTGCCGAAGGCTGCGGCCGTCGTGCGGGCGCGAAGCGCCGTCGATGCGAGGATGCGCTCGACGGTCACACCGGTTCCTGCCAGACGCTCGGCCATCGCGGGGGCGTCGCGCATGCCGCGGTCGTTCAGTGGACGGTCGTGATCGTCGAGGGCGGGGGAGCCCCAGTCGCTCTTGGCATGTCGCACGAGGATGAGCGTCGTCATGGAATCATCCTCCCGCGCCGAAGACCGCGTGGGCGATCGTGAAGATGACGAGTCCGGCGAGCGATCCCACGATCGTGCCGTTGAGCCGGATGTACTGCAGGTCGCGGCCGACCATGAGCTCGATCTTCTCGGTCGTCTCCTGGGCATCCCAGCGCTCGACCGTCTCGGTGATCACCGAGGCGATGTCGGCGCGATGGCGGGCCACGAGCGTCGCGGCGGCGTCGATGACCCGCGCGTCGATGCGCTGCTGCAGTGCCGGATCGGTCGACAGACGTTCGCCGACCTCAGTGAGCGCAGCGGCGATGCGGCGACGGAGCGGGCTCTCGGCGTCGCCGAGCGAACGGACGAGACCGGCCTTCGCCGTGCCCCACGCCTCGGCGGCCAGGGCGCGGACGCGGGGACTGTCGAAGACCGCCGCCTTGGCCGCCTCGAGCCGTGCCGCCGTGTCGGTCTCGCCCTGCAGATCGCCGGCGAGACGAGCGAGGTAGCCGTCGATCGCCTTCCGTGCCGGGTGCTCGGGATCGCTGCGCACGGCTGCGACGAACGCCAGCGCCTCGCGGTAGACCGTGTCGTCGACGAGCCGTGTCGCCACCGACGGCAGCCACGACGGCAGGCGGCGGGAGACGAGCCCGGTGAACACCGAGCGGTTGGCGACGAGCCAGGTCTCGATGTTGTCGATCGCGAGGTCGACCGCTCCGTGGTGGGCGCCGGCGCCGACGACGCGCTCGAGCCACCCGCCGATCGACGGTCCCCACGAGGGCGCCAGCAGGTGCTCGCGCGCCAGGTCTTCGAGGAGGTCCTGCACCTCGTCGTCGCTCAGCGCGGTCAGGATGCCGGATGCCGCGGCCGACGCCTCAGCCGACACGCGCTCGGCATTCTCGGGGCGCCGCAGCCACGCGCCGAGCCGCGTCGCGATGCCCATCGACTCGAGCTTGCCGCGGATGACCCCGGCTTCGAGGAAGTTGGTCTCGACGAACTCGCCGAGAGTGCGGCCGATCTCGTCCTTGCGCCGGGGGATGATCGCGGTGTGCGGGATGGGAAGGCCGAGCGGATGCCGGAACAGCGCGGTGACCGCGAACCAGTCGGCGAGGGCTCCGACCATGCCGCCCTCCGCCGCGGCGCGGACATATCCGAATGCGGGGACGGTCTGCTGGAGGGGGAACGAGATCGCGAAGACGATCGCCATGAAGATCAGCGCACCGAGGGCGACGGCCTTCATCCGCCGCAGGCCCTGGCGTCGAGCCTGGTCGGCGGGGGAGAGCAGGGAGGTCGGCGTGCGTGCCATCCGGTCATCCTCCCACGGCGGTTCGCCGGGCGGGGCCGGTCACGGCGTATCCTGACCGCGTGATCGACGACATCCAGAAGCGAGCCCTGCGCCGCACGAGCATCCTCGAAGGACAGGTCCGTGGGCTGGCCCGGATGATCGAGAACGAGGACTACTGCATGGATATCATCGCCCAGTCACGGGCCATCCAGAAGGCCCTCGCGTCGCTCGACAAGCTCCTCATCGAGAACCACCTCCGCACGCACGTGACGCACATGTTCGAGAACGGCGGCGCCGACCGCGAGCAGGCCGTCGCCGAGCTGCTCAAGGCCTACGACCTCGAAACCCGCTGACGGCATCCTTCCCTCCCGTCGAGTCGCCAGGAAGTGCGGATCCGGTGGCCCCGGCATCCGCACTCCTTGGCGAGTCGACCGGCACGGGCGCCGGCGCGGGCGGCGGGTCAGGGGGTCAGGGGGCCGAGCCAGGCGGCGGCGACGGTGCTGTGGGCGGACTCCGGGTCGGAGGGGTGGAACATCCCCGCCAGGACGTCGCGGTAGAGGCGGGCGAGCTCAGAGCGGGAGAAGTACGATGACCCGCCCGCCACGAGCATCGCCTCGTCGACGACGGCCTTCGCCGCGGTGACGGCGCGGTGCTTCAGGCCGCTGAGCTTCGCGAACCACAGGCCACCGTGATCGGCCCGCTCATCGATGTCGCGCGCGATCGCCTCGAGCTGCGGCAGCATCCCGTCGTACGTCAGCGCCATGTCGGCGATGCGCCATCGGATGTCGGGATCCTGGCTGTACGCGAGTCCCGTCTTCTTCGACGTGCGCGACTGCGCGGCCACGACGGCGAGGTCGAGGGCACGCCGGGCGATGCCGGTGTACACCGATGCGAGCAGCAGCTCGAAGACCGAGAAGATCCCGAACACGAGCGGATCCGGGTTCGGGCCGGGGGAGAGCCGGCGGACGACGCGGTCGGGCGATGCGAGGGCGCCGTGCAGTTCCGTGGTGCGCGACTGGGTTCCGCGCATGCCGACGGTGTCCCAATCATCGCGCGTGCGCACGGCATCGGTCCGGTCGACGAAGGCGAACACCATCTTCGGCGCGTCCTCGCTCGTGGTGTCGAGGCCGTGAAGCCCGAGGTGGTCCCACACCGGCGCGAGCGAGGTGAAGATCTTCGTGCCCGTGAAGGCGTACCCGCCGTCGGACTGCGGCTCGGCCACGGTGTCGCTGCCGAACAGGACGAGGTCGTTGCCCGCCTCGCTGATCCCGAACGCGAACACCTCGCCCGCAGCGGCGCCCTCCTGCACGAAGCGCAGAGCGTCGTCACCGCGGTCGGACAGCACCTTGGCGACGCCGGTCCACACGAGGTGCATGTTGATCGCGAGGGCTGTCGCGGGCGCGGCGCCGGCGAGCCGCTGCTGCAGAACGGATGCCTGCGCGAGCGACAAGCCCGCGCCGCCGAGCTCTTCCGGAACGAGGATGCCGAGGTAGCCCGCGTCCCGCAGCTCGGCGAGGTCGTCTTCGGGGAAGACGTTGTCCGCATCGACGCCCGCCGCACGCCCGCGGATCCGGTCGAGGAGGTCGTCGGGCAGGTGTCGGGCCGGGTCGAAGTCGCTCACAGCATCCATTCTGCTCCCGACCCTCCTCAGCAGGTCGCGTGTCCGACGGGGCCCGCCGTGCACCCGATGTCCTGGGGCAGGATGGGGGCATGATCTCGACCGACGCCGCGCTCGCCCTGCGCGAGGCCGGGCTCGTCTGGCACCCGGCATCCGGAGACCGTTTCCAGTTGAACGAGCCGGAGTTCGAGGCCGACATCTTCACCGTCAGCGAGATGACGATCGAACCGCGGCGGTATCCGACCGGCACGATCCTCGCGTTCAACGGCACGACCGAATGGGCGCTCGACTCCGTCGCGCTCGACGAGGCGCTGTGGCTTCCTCGCGAGGACCAGCTGCGCGAGATGCTCCGCGGCGGCTTCCGCAGCCTGCGCCGGCTCGCCGACACCCACCGTGTGGAGATCGAGTTCGCCGGCGAGGAGCTGGCGTTCGAGCATCCCCAGCCCGAAGACGCCTACGCCGCCGCAGTGCTCGCGATGCTGCAGCGCGTCAACGACTGAGCGACCGGCTCCGCGCAGCCCGCCTCACGTGATCGTGTGGACGGGCTCGGTGTCGGGGATCGGCGACGAATCCCGTCCCCTCAGATCGGGGAACCACTGCACGCAGGTCGCGGCGACGATCAGGCCCGCGAGCGCGAACAGGGTCGCGGCCACATATGCGCCCTGCGGACCGACACCGTCGATGAGGAATCCCGCGATGGCCGAACCCGCGGCCGCGCCGATGAGCTGCCCGGTGCCGATCCAGCCGTAGGCCTCCGCTGTCTCGCTGAACTTCACGCTCGCGGAGGTGATGGCGAACATGACCGCCAGCGCCGGCGCGATGCCGATGCCCGCGACGAGCAGCGAGCCGCCGAGCCACCAGGCGTTGAGCGAGAAGATGGTCGCCGCCAGTCCGACGGTGACGATGAGGAAGCGGCGAGCCATGGCCCAGCGCCCGATCGGGATGTGGCCGAACGACAGGCCGCCCGCCAGGCTGCCGACGGCGAACACCGCGAGCACGATGCCGGACTCGAGTCCGCCGTGACCGAAGGATGCGACGACGCCCGCTTCGACCGCGGAGCACGCGCCGATGAGGAGGAAGCCGGTCGCGGTCGCGAGCATGACCGGCGGCTTCAGCAGCACACGGCCCAGGCTGCGCCGGCTGCGCGGGATGCGGACGCGTCCGAGCTCGGGGGAGGAGATGAACCACGCGCCCCCGCCGATGAGGATGACGACGATGAGCAGGAGTCCCGGCACGGTGCCGGCCTGCAGCGCCACGAAGGTGATGAGCACCGGCGCGATGATCCAGATGATCTCCTGCAGCGACGCGTCGAGCGAGAAGAGCGGTGTGAGCTGGCGTGAGGTGACCATCTTCGGGTAGATGGTGCGCACGGCCGACTGCACGGGCGGGGTCGACAGACCCGCGATCAGGCCGAGCGCCATGTAGACCCACAGTGGAGCATCGAGCACCGCCAGCAGGCCGATCGCCGCCGCGCAGACGGCGAGCGTCAGCGTCAGCACGCGCCGCATGCCCCAGACACCCATCCATCGGCTCGTCACCGGGCCCGCGATCGCCTGTCCGACTGAGGTCGCCGCCAGGACCAGACCGGCGGACCCGTAGGACCCGGTCACGTGCTCGATGTGGAGCAGGATGGCGAGGCTCGTCATCCCGCTCGGAAAGCGCGCGGTCAACTGTGCGGCGATGATGCGCGCGACACCCGGTGTGCGCAGCAGTTCTCCGTATCCCGCCACCCCTCAACGGTAGCGATTCCCGGGGCTCCTCGGCGACGTCCGGGCGAGCGTCGCCGCGACACGCCCGCGACACGCCGGAGCGACCAGATCCGTCCGAAACGGATGTCGGTGGGCCGGTCTACCGTCCGACCTGTGGACAGACTCCGCGAGCACCTCGCGGAAGCGCGGAATCACGCGTCGAACCGGGCTTCGACCGATCTCGCGATCTGTGGATGAAACGGTGGAGAAGATGTGTTGTACCTGGGGAGAGCGGTGCAAAACTACAGACTTGTAACTACTACCCCTTGTGGTGCCCCCCGATGTCGGCACCCATATGTAGTATTGAGGCTCCGGCAGGTTCTCAGCCGGAGATGCGTAAGAAGCGAAGGGAAACCACACTCGACATGGCGATCACGGTCTACACCAAGCCCTCCTGCGTGCAGTGCAACGCGACGTACCGTGCGCTGGACTCCAAGGGCATCGAATACGACGTCCTCGACCTCTCCGAGGACCCGGCGGCACTCGAGCGCGTCAAGTCGCTCGGCTACCTGCAGGCCCCCGTCGTCATCACCGACGAGGACCACTGGTCGGGCTTCCGTCCCGACAAGATCGACGAGCTGGCCGCTCGCTTCGCCTGAGCCATGAGCACGGCGGTCGCGACGCGGGCGCCTCTGCTCGTGTACTTCTCGAGCGTCTCCGGCAACACCGCGCGATTCATCGACAAGCTCGGACTGCCGGCGCTCCGCATCCCCCTTCACTCCTCACCGACGCCCCTCGTCATGACCGAGCCCTTCGTGCTCGTCACTCCCACCTACGGCGGGGGACAGGGGCGCGGTGAGGAGAAGGGTGCGGTGCCCAAGCAGGTCGTTCGCTTCCTGAACGATGTGCGCAACCGCACCCTGCTCCGTGGAGTCATCTCCACCGGCAACACGAATTTCGGCGAGTCGTACTGCCTCGCCGGCGACATCATCAGCCGCAAGTGCTCCGTGCCGCACTTGGACAAGGTGGAACTGTTCGGCACGCCCGAAGACGTCGAGCGCGTGAGCGCAGGATTGGAACGATGGTGGAATCAGCACTGGAAACAGCCTTGACCGATAACGGCTTCAAGGTCGACGCGCGCTTCGACGGGCTCGACTACCATGCCCTCAACGCGATGCTCAACCTCTACGGTGCGGACGGCAAGATCCAGTTCGACGCCGACAAGCGCGCCGCGCGGGAGTACTTCCTCCAGCACGTCAACCAGAACACGGTCTTCTTCCACTCCCTCAAGGAGCGTCTCGACTACCTCGTCGAGAAGGAGTACTACGAGCCCAAGGTCATCGAGAAGTACTCGCTCGAGTTCATCCAGAAGCTCAACGACTTCGCCTACGGCAAGAAGTTCCGCTTCGAGACCTTCCTCGGCGCGTTCAAGTACTACACGAGCTACACGCTGAAGACCTTCGACGGCAAGCGCTACCTCGAGCGCTTCGAGGACCGCGTCGTGATGACCGCCCTCGGCCTCGCCGACGGCGACGAGAACCTCGCGATGCAGCTCGTCGACGAGATCATCTCGGGTCGTTTCCAGCCCGCCACCCCGACGTTCCTCAACACCGGCAAGGCGCAGCGCGGCGAGCTCGTGTCGTGCTTCCTGCTCCGCATCGAAGACAACATGGAGTCGATCGCCCGCGGCATCAACTCCGCCCTGCAGCTCTCGAAGCGCGGCGGCGGCGTGGCCCTGCTGCTGTCGAACATCCGCGAGGCCGGTGCTCCGATCAAGCAGATCGAGAACCAGTCGTCGGGCATCATCCCCGTCATGAAGCTGCTCGAAGACAGCTTCAGCTACGCCAACCAGCTCGGCGCGCGTCAGGGAGCCGGTGCGGTGTACCTCTCGGCGCACCACCCCGACATCCTCAAGTTCCTCGACACCAAGCGCGAGAACGCCGACGAGAAGATCCGCATCAAGACGCTGTCGCTGGGTGTCGTCATCCCCGACATCACCTTCGAGCTCGCCAAGAACGGCGAGGACATGTACCTGTTCTCGCCCTACGACGTCGAGAAGGTCTACGGCGTTCCGTTCGGCGACATCTCGGTGACCGAGAAGTACCGCGAGATGGTCGACGACGCGCGCATCAAGAAGACGAAGATCAACGCGCGCGAGTTCTTCCAGACCCTCGCCGAGATCCAGTTCGAGTCGGGCTACCCGTACATCATGTTCGAGGACACGGTGAACAAGGCCAACCCGATCAAGGGCCGGATCAACATGTCGAACCTGTGCTCGGAGATCCTCCAGGTCAACACCCCGACGACGTACAACGAAGACCTCTCGTACGCCCAGATCGGCAAGGACATCTCCTGCAACCTCGGGTCGATGAACATCGCCCTCGCGATGGACGGCAAGGACCTCGCCCAGACCGTCGAGACCAGCATCCGCGCCCTCACCGCGGTCAGTGACCAGAGTCACATCGCCTCGGTCCGCTCGATCGAGGACGGCAACGACCGTTCGCACGCGATCGGTCTCGGTCAGATGAACCTGCACGGCTACCTGGCGCGCGAGCACGTCCACTACGGCTCCGAAGAGGGCCTGGACTTCACGAACATCTACTTCTACACGGTGCTGTTCCACGCGCTGCGGGCCTCGAACAAGATCGCGATCGAGCGCGGCACGTACTTCGAGGGCTTCCCCGACTCGACCTACGCGTCGGGCGAGTTCTTCGACAAGTACATCGAGCAGGAGTGGGTGCCCCAGACCGACAAGGTGAAGGGTCTGTTCGACGGCATCCACATCCCCACGCAGGACGACTGGCGCGAGCTGAAGGCATCCATCCAGCAGCACGGCATCTACAACCAGAACCTGCAGGCGGTGCCCCCGACCGGCTCGATCTCGTACATCAACAACTCGACGTCGTCGATCCACCCGATCGCGTCGAAGATCGAGATCCGCAAGGAAGGCAAGCTCGGCCGCGTCTACTACCCGGCGCCGTTCATGACGAACGACAACCTCGAGTACTACGAGGACGCGTACGAGATCGGCTACGAGAAGGTCATCGACACCTACGCCGCCGCGACCCAGCACGTCGACCAGGGTCTGTCGCTCACGCTGTTCTTCAAGGACACCGCGACCACGCGCGACATCAACAAGGCCCAGATCTACGCCTGGCGCAAGGGCATCAAGACGATCTACTACATCCGCCTGCGGCAGATGGCGCTCGAGGGCACCGACATGTCCGAGTGCGTCAGCTGCATGCTGTGACGGATGCCGGAACCCGAACCAGGAACTGAAGCGACATGACTCCCGAACCGCTCAAGCTCGTCGACCACGTGCAGGCGATCAACTGGAACCGCATCCAGGACGACAAGGACCTCGAGGTCTGGAACCGTCTGGTGAACAACTTCTGGCTGCCCGAGAAGGTGCCGCTGTCGAACGACATCCAGTCGTGGAACACGCTGACGCCTGACGAGCAGACGCTCACGATGCGCGTGTTCACGGGGCTGACGCTCCTCGACACGATCCAGGGCACCGTCGGCGCCGTCTCGCTCATCCCCGATGCGATCACCCCCCACGAGGAGGCCGTCTACACGAACATCGCGTTCATGGAGTCGGTGCACGCGAAGAGCTACTCGTCGATCTTCTCGACGCTCGCCTCGACGCCCGAGATCGACGACGCGTTCCGCTGGTCGGTCGAGAATCCGAACCTTCAGAAGAAGGCCTCGATCGTCATGGACTACTACCGTGGCGACGAGCCGCTCAAGCGCAAGGTCGCCTCGACCCTGCTCGAGTCGTTCCTCTTCTACTCGGGGTTCTACCTGCCGCTGCACTGGTCGGCGAAGGCGAAGCTGACGAACACCGCCGACATCATCCGCCTCATCATCCGTGACGAGGCCGTGCACGGCTACTACATCGGCTACAAGTTCCAGAAGGGCTACGAGCAGCTCACGCAGGCTGAGCGCGACGAGATCAAGGACTACACGTTCTCGCTGCTCTACGAGCTCTACGACAACGAGGTGCAGTACACGCAGGACCTCTACGACGCCGTCGGCCTGACCGAGGACGTCAAGAAGTTCCTGCACTACAACGCCAACAAGGCGCTGATGAACCTCGGCTTCGAGGCGATGTTCCCCGCCACGGTCACCAACGTGAACCCGGCGATCCTCTCGGCGCTGTCGCCGAACGCCGACGAAAACCACGACTTCTTCTCGGGGTCGGGCTCGTCGTACGTCATCGGCAAGGCCGAGGCCACCGAAGACGAGGACTGGGACTTCTGATTCCCGCGTAGGCACGCGAGTTTCGCGTGACGATGAGGCCCCCGACCGATCGCCCCTCCGGGTGATCAACCGGGGGCCTTTCGTCGTTCAACGCCGAGGAGCGCGAGCTGCTCCTCATGCCCGCGAGGCCCGCGGGCGCATGAGTATCGTTGGCTCGTGGACTGGCGTGAAGACCGCATCGGAGCGGCGCATCGTGGGGAGAACCCGACCGTCCTCGTTGAGCTCGCCGCAGGGTTCGCGGTGATGGGCGACGTGCAGTTCCTCCCGGGATGCTGCGTGCTGCTGGGCAAGGACCCCTCGGTGAAGGCCCTCGCCGAGATGCCGCGCGCTGAGCGCGTGCAGTTCCTTGCGGATGCCGACCTGCTGGCCACGGCCGTGGAACGCGCCTGCAGGTCCAGCGATCCGCAGTTTCGACGCGTGAACATCGAGGTGCTGGGGAACACGGATGCGTTCGTGCACGCGCACATCTGGCCCCGGTACGAGTGGGAACCCGCAGCGATGGTGACACGTCCCGTGTGGCTCTACGAGCCCACGCGGTGGAGCGACCCGGAGACGGCGCTCGGGTCCGAGCCGGCGGGATTGCGCGAGCGCATCGCGACAGAGCTCATGCTCCTGGTGGCCGAGGAGTCAGGTCACGACATGGCCGACCAGGCGCCGCCATTGACGCCCCACCGCCCGGGCCCGTAGTGTTGCGGGGCCGCGCGCATCCGCACGGCATCACCGGAGGAACGACATGACCATGCGCACCGAGCGCCTGATCGCAGCGGACCTGGACCAGTTCCAGCTCCGCAATGAGTCGTACCCTCCGGTGCGAGACGTCTGACACCGCCACTGTCAGTACGCCCCGCACCGCACAGGTCCGGGGCGTTCGTGTGTTCCTCTCCATGCGCCCGTTCCCGGACCGTCATCACAAGGAAAGGAACCATGGAGAAGCTCTCGAACAGGCTGCTGTCGTGGGCGAGCATCATCGACGAGAAGACCCTCGATCAGGCTCGCACCGCGTCTGGCATGCCGTTCATCCACCCGCATCTGGCGCTCATGCCCGATGCGCACCTCGGCAAGGGGGCGACCGTCGGGTCGGTCATCCCGACGCTCGGGGCGATCATGCCGGCCGCCGTCGGCGTCGACATCGGATGCGGCATGATCGCCGTCCGCACGCAGTTCACGAAGTCGCAGCTACTCGGCCGCGACCTGGGGGCGCTACGCGAGCAGATCGAGCGGGCGATTCCGCTGTCGGCCGGTCGCGACAACCGCAAGATCGTCGCGACGGCTGAGCCGCGCA
Source organism: Microbacterium sp. Yaish 1 (assembly GCF_002245215.1). Taxonomy (GTDB): domain Bacteria; phylum Actinomycetota; class Actinomycetes; order Actinomycetales; family Microbacteriaceae; genus Microbacterium. The sequence continues at coordinate 11,656 of NZ_NPMR01000001.1, read as the reverse complement.
TCGGCGAGCTGGAGGAGCTCGCCGAGAAGAACGAGTTCGACCCCGCCCGCTACGCCGGGCACTGGCGCAACCAGCTCGGGTCGCTCGGCTCGGGCAACCACTTCATCGAGGTGTCGGTCGACGAGACCGACGCGGTGTGGATGTTCCTGCACTCCGGTTCGCGGGGAGTGGGCAACAAGATTGCGACGCATCACATCGGGGTCGCGCAGCGGCTCGCGAAGCAGTGGTGGATCGACCTGCCCGACCCCGACCTCGCGTACCTCGTCGAGGGCACGGAGGAGTTCCGGCGCTACATCCGCGAGCTCCGGTGGGCGCAGCACTTCGCGCTCCTGAACCGCGAGGAGATGATGGACCGCGTCGCCCGTCAGCTGTCCGAGACGATGGGCGCCGATGTCGACGAGCTCGAGCGCATCAACTGCCACCACAACTTCACCGAGAGCGAGAAGCACTTCGGCAAGCAGGTGTGGGTGTCGCGCAAGGGCGCGATCCAGGCGGATGCCGGCCGGCCCGGCCTCATCCCGGGATCCATGGGCACGGCGTCGTACGTCGTCTCGGGACTCGGCAACCCGCTCTCGCTCAACTCGTCGCCGCACGGCGCGGGTCGGGAGTACTCGCGGTCGGCCGCGCGCCGGACCTTCACGCACGACCAGCTGCGTGAGGCGATGGCGGGGATCGAGTTCCGCGACACGGATGCCTTCATCGACGAGATCCCGCAGGCCTACAAGCCGATCGATCGCGTCATGGAGGATGCCGCCGACCTCGTCGAGGTGCGGCACACGCTGCGTCAGCTGGTCAACGTGAAGGGCGACTGACCCTCGCCGTGACGGAAGGAGGGGCGGATTCTGCGGCATCCGCCCCTCCCTTATCGGTCGCCGACAGCACCTACGACGGGACGAGCGCATACGGGTAGTCCGCGCACACCCCTCGGAGATCGCCCCGATTTTTGCTCTGTGTCAGCGGCAGATGGTTGGCTCGATGGATGGTCGAGGTTCTGGCATCCATCGCGGCGCTCCTCGCGCTCGCTCTGGTCGTCGTCGTTCTGGTGTGGAGGTATCGCGCTCGGTCGACTCGCGTGCGCACCGCGGCCGAGCGCGCGGCGAGCGAGCAGCATCTGGCGGAGGTCACCGCGTCTCATGCGGCGGCGGTGAACCAATTGCGGAACGAACACGAAGCTGCGGTGCAGGCCGTGATCGACGAGCGTGATCGAGCCGTGGGCGAATCGGGCCGAGCGCGTGAGCAGATGGCGCGTGTCCTCGGAACGGACGCGGTCTCGAAGCGTCTGATCGCGGCGGCCTGCGCTGATGTCGGTCTGTCGGGCGTGCTCGTCACGAATGTCGTCTTCGTGCCTGACGACACTCGGAACACCTTCTTCGCCCAGATCGACCACGTCCTCTTGACGCGGCAGGCCGCGATCCTCATCGAGAACAAGTACTGGCAGGGCCTGGTCTTCGACGATGTCCGACCGAGTAGCGTGATCCCGGCGTTCCGGGCGATGCTCGACGAGGAAAAGCTCGAGGCGCCTTTCGCGCTGCAGATCCGGCCTCTCTCAGAGTCTGCGTGGGAAGTCCTGCGGCACGTCGGCGCTGATTCCCCGGCCGTGCAGGTCCGCCGTCAGGCGAGACGCCTGGCCGAACACCTCAGGGCGCGATGCGGCGAGGCCCCGTTCTTCACCACCGCGGTGCTCTACTCGCACGGCGATGCGTCCGTCCACGCGAAACCGGTGAGTCGGAGCTCCAGCGGCGTGACGACGAGAGTCCTCAGCGGGTCAAAGGGGCTCGTGCGCATGCTCGCCGAGGTCCGGCAGCAGCCACCCACCGCGCTGACGGTGGCACAGCTCGAACAGCTCCGTGCCTACTTCGAGTCACTCGGAGCTCACGTCGAACGCGTCGGCGACTGAACCGCATCCCTTTCGGAGGAGAAAAGCACGTCGGAGGGTGGATTCCAGGAGTCCGCCCTCCGACGTGCAGATGTCCTCCGGAAGCGGTCAGGCGTCGCCCTGGCCGATGTCGGCGGCCTCGGCGATCGCGGTCTCGTGCGGGCGGCCGAGGTGGCGCAGCGTACGGCCGGCGGCGGCGAGGATCGAGATCGCGACGATGAGCGCGGCGACACCGAGCCAGTACGGGGCGCTCGGGGTGATCGCGGCGGCGAGGGGGCCGGCCACGGCGGGGGCGATCGCGCCACCGATGAAGCGCACGCCCGAGTAAGTGCCGCTCGCGACGTTCCGGGGCAGGTCGGTGGCCTCCATGACGGCCTCGGTCAACGCCGTGTTGAGCACGCCGAGGAACAGGCCGGCGACGATGACGGTGACGATGAGCACGGTGGCGCTGTCGATGCCGATCGCGAGCACGGCTTCGGCGACGGCCAGCAGCCCGAGCATCGTGAAGAGCACGGGGCGCAGGCCCAGCCGGCGGGTCAGCACCGGCGCCACGAGCACCGAGGTGAGCGCGACGGCGAGTCCCCAGCCGAAGAAGACGAGACCCAGCTCGTGGGCTCCGAACGTCATCCCGGCCTGCGCCGCGGCGGACTCGATGGGGTACGGGCTGTACGCCAGCAGCACGAAGAACGCGACGTTGTAGAAGAACGCGGTCAGCGACAGGGTCAGCAGGGCCGGGTTGCGCAGCGCACGGAAGGACGCCAGAAGCGACACCTTCGCGGGGGCGGCGGTGCCGGCCGCGGGCGCGGGGGAGCGGAACACGACGAGGATCGCGAGCAGCGCGATGGCCATGAGCGCGGCGGTCCCGAAGAAGGGGCCGCGCCACGACAGCTCGCCGAGCGCGCCGCCGAGGAGCGGTCCGACCGCGAGGCCGATGCCGAGGGATGCCTCGTACAGCACGATCGCCTGGCGGCTTCCGCCGCTCGCGGCTCCGACGATGGCGGCCAGCGCCGTCGCGATGAAGAGCGCGTTGCCGATTCCCCAGCCGGCGCGGAATCCGATGATCTCGACGACTGCGCCGGAGAGCCCCGCGGCCGCAGCGAACACCACGATGAGGGCGAGCCCGAGCAGCAGGGTCTTCTTGACGCCGAGTCTGGACGAGACCCAGCTGGCGAAGAGCATCACGATGCCGGTGATGAAGAGGTAGCTGGTGAACAGGAGCATCGTCTCGGACGGCGTCGCATCCAGCTCGCGGCTGATCGCGGGGAGGATCGGATCGACCAGGCCGATGCCCATGAACGACACCGTGCAGGCGAAGGCGATCGCCCATACCGCGACGGGCTGTCGCCAGATCGACGCCTTCGCGGTCTCGGCTGTCGCCTTCGTCTGATCGCCGGTCGCGGACCGTTCTGTGTTCGTCGCGCTCGTCACGCGCACCGTCCTTTCGTGGGGGCCTGTCGGAGTCATCGCAGTTCCGGCTCTTCGAGCAGCGCGGCGAGAACCTCGGCCGCGCGTGCGAGAGCCGCCCGGTCGGCGTCGCTGAGCCGCGACCAGGCGGGCCCGGCCACCTCGAGCGCCTGCGAGCGGAACGCCTCGAACTGGCGCCGCCCCTCGTCGGTGATCGACACGAGTGAGGCCCGGCCGTCCTCGGGGTCGGCTGCGCGCTCGACGAGCCCTTCCGATTCCATCCGACGCACCAGCGTCGTCATGGTGGGCTGGCTCACGCGCTGCCACTCGGCGAGGTCGCTGACCCGGGTGGGGCCGAGCTCGTCGAGGGCGGCGAGCGCACGCCAGGTTCCCGCGGCGGCGGCCGTCTCGACCCGGCGGGCCACAGCTCGGTTGAACCGGCTCGACGCCGACATCAGGCGGATGGGGGAGTCGGGCAACTGCATAGCTTCACTATACAACCTGCATAGTCTGGCTATGTAAAAGGTCGAGCTCCCGAGAATGACGAAGCCCCCGGCATCCTCCTCGCGAGAGAGGATGCCGGGGGCGTTCGCGTGGCGTCAGCGGCCGCCGTTGATCAGCCCGAGCCATTGACCGAACGGCTTCTCGCCGCGGATGTCGGTGTGTTGCTCGTTCTGCTCTTCGTTCGTGATCATGGTGACCTCCCCGCTTCTTCCGTGGAACTCATCATGAACATCCGCTCGCGTCGGCGCGCGGTCCTTGACGAACGGCGTTCGGCGCGTTAGGCGCGCGACACAGCGTTTCTCTCGGCGATCACCCGCACGAGCGACCCCTCGCCTCCTACAATCGTGACCGTGTCGGAAACTCCTGCCCTCACGCGCGAACCGCGCTTCAGCCCGGTCATCGCGCTCATCGCCGTTTCGGCGTCGTGGGAAGGCCGGCTCTCTGCAGCGCTGCGCGACCTCGGCCTCTCCACCCGCAAGTTCGGCCTGCTCGGGCACATCGGCTCGGAGCCCGGCATCTCGTTCTCCGAGCTCGCCCGCCGATCGCACATCACGGTGCAGTCCGCGCACACCGCGGTGCGCACCCTCGTCGACGAGGGGCTCGTCGCCGATGCGACGGCTCACGCCGGCTCGGCATCCGACCTGCGGATCACGCCCAAGGGCATCGCGGTCATGGAGCAGGCTCACCAGCGGCTGCTCGAGCTCGATGCCACGCTGAGCGACAACATGCCGGGCCTGGCGGCCTCGATGGACGGCATCCGCGCAGGAATCGTCTAAGTCGGCTGGATAGGGTTCGGGGGTGTTCCGAACCCCGTTGACCGCATTCCGTTCGCTCGCGATCGCCGAGGCCATCTCGTGGACGCTGCTGATCTTCGGCCTCATCCTGCGCGCAGCGCTGGACCTGCCGGTCGCCGTGACGATCGGCGGCGGCATCCACGGCTTCGTGTTCCTCTGCTACGGCGCGACCGCGGTGCTCGTGGCCTGGAACAACCGGTGGTCGCTCGTCCCGACGGTCTGCGCCGTCGCCGCCGCCGTGGTCCCCTACGCGACCGTGCCGACCGAGATCGTGCTGCGCCGGCGCGGCCTTCTCGAGGGGGAGTGGCGCACCGAGGCGACCGACGACCCGCGCGATCGGCGGGCGCTCGACCGTTTCCTGCGGTGGTTCGTCCGCCGTCCCGCGGTGCTCGCCGTGATCCTCGCGGTCGGCATCATCGCCGCGTACGTCGTCCTGCTGGTGATCGGACCGCCCGGACGGGCGTAACGTGATCGGATGCCGCGCACCGTTGCCCGCCTCGCCCTCGCCGCTCTGCTGATCGCGGCGGGAGCGGCACATCTGACCGTCCTCCGGCGCGGCTATCGCATCGCGGTCCCGGACTGGGCGACGCGGATGCTCCGCACCGACAAGGACATGATCGTCGTCGCCAGCGGCGCGGTCGAGGTCATGCTCGGCGCCGGGCTCGTCGCGCTGCCGCGCGAGCGCCGTCGCATCGCCACCGCGATCGCCGCCTTCTTCGTCGCGGTGCTCCCGGGCAATATCCACCAGTGGCGCACCGGTGCGCCGGCTCCCGGACTCGACACCGATGCGCGGCGCTTCGGCCGCCTCTTCCTTCAGCCCGTGCTCGTCGCGTGGGCGTTGTGGGCGGGCGGGCCCGCGCGAGACTCGTCGGCGTCGTCGCGCTGACGACGCAATACGCGGACACGGAATTTCTCGTGGCGGCCCCGCGTTTGGTTGCCTGTCATGGTGAGCACATCCGCATCCGCAGCAGCATCCGTCTCCTCGGCCGAGTCCGACTACCGAGCCTGGGCGGCTTTCCGCCGGGAGTCGGTCGCGGCTCCGCAGGGATCCCTCGCCCTCGTGCTCACGCACTGGTCGGCTCCGGGCGAGCCCGCCGTCGATGACGAGACCGCGCGCGCCGGGCATCCGGTCGACGCTCTGCTCACCCGTCTGCAGCGAACCGACATCGAGACCGGTCTTCCCCAGGAGGGCTACCGCATCTGGCGGCAGGACTCGCCCGCCAACGAGGCGTTCGAAGACATCGAGCGCTGGGAGTACGACCCGGCCTGGGTGATCGAGGGCCGCTTCGAGCTCGTCGATGGAGACCGGGTGGTCCCCTTCGAGCACATCAAGGACGGCGGCGCGACGCGCGGCCTCCCGGTCTCGGGCGACCTGGTCTTCGAGATCGACGGCACCGAGTACCGACTCGCCGCTTTCGACACCAACTACGGCGGTCCGAAGCTGCACCTCGTCTTCGGCGACCAGACCAACGGCGCCGAGTCCTACGGTGCCGGCCGGTTCCTCTTCCTCGACCACCCGGGCGCGACCGGCGACCTGGCCCCCGGTGACAGCACGCCGGTCACGGTCGACTTCAACCGGGCCGTCGTCCCGCCGTGCGGCTTCTCGAACCAGATGAACTGCCCCCTGCCGCCGCTGCAGAACCGTCTGCCCTTCCCGGTTCGCGCCGGTGAGAAGAAGGTCCGGTTCGCCGGCGACTTCTCGCTCTGATCTCCTTCCTGCAACACCCGAAACGGCGGAGCGCCCGCACCTCGCTCCGCCGCCCCCTCCACACAGCAAAGGAACACCCGTGACTTCACGCGGCTTCTCCCGGATCGTCGCCGCCACTGCGGCAACGACGGCCGGTCTTCTCGTCCTGGCCGGATGCTCCGGTTCCGCCGACCCGGCCGGTTCGGCCGGCGCGAGCGACCCGGACGCCGAGATCGTCGTCGGATCGCAGAACGAGCCGACCAACCTCGACCAGATCTTCGGCGGCTCGTCGGGCGTCACCGAGGTCTTCACCGGCAACGTCTACGAGGGCCTGTTCCGTATCACCGACGACGCCCAGGTCGAGCCGTTGCTGGCCGCGGAGACGAGTGTGTCGGCAGACGGGCTCGTCTACACGTTCACCCTCGAGGACGCCACCTTCCACTCCGGCAAGGAGCTGACGGCCGACGACGTGAAGTACAGCCTCGAGCGGTTCGTCGGCGACGAGTCGATCGCGGCGCGCAAGCGCCAGCTGAGCGTCATCGACACCGTCACGGCGGTCGACGACAAGACCGTCGAGGTGACCCTCTCGCAGCCCTCGATCAGCTTCACCTACAACCTCGGCTACGTCTGGATCGTCAACGAGGATGCCGGCGACCTGACGGCCACCGCCGACGGCACCGGACCCTACGAGCTCGGCGACTACCGCAAGGGCGACTCCATCACCCTCGACGTGAACGACGCCTACTGGGGTGACGCGCCGAAGAACGGCGGCGTCGTCTACCAGTACTACGCCGACCCGACGGCCTTGAACAACGCCCTGACGACCGGTGCGGTCGACCTCGTCACGAGCCAGTCGAACCCCGACAGCATCGCGGAGTTCGAGGCCGCCGGCTTCCAGGTCATCGAGGGCACCTCGACGACGAAGGAGCTGCTGGCGTTCAACGACCGGATCGCTCCCTTCAACGACGCGCGCGTGCGCAAGGCGATCTACTCCGCGATCGACCGCGAGAAGCTGCTCGATGCGATCTGGGACGGCCGCGGCGAGCTCATCGGATCGATGGTGCCGCCCTCCGAGCCCTGGTACATCGACCTCGCCGACAACAACCCCTACGACCCGGCCCTGTCGGAGAAGCTGCTCGCCGAGGCCGGTCAGTCCGGAGGCTTCAGCTTCACGGTCGACACCCCCGACTCGGGCGTCCACTCGACGGTCGCGGAGTTCCTCAAGTCGGAGCTGGCGAAGGTCGGCATCACGCTGAACATCAACATCATCACCGACGACGAGTGGTACCAGAAGGTCTACACCGAGAAGAACTTCGAGGCGACGCTGCAGGGCCACGTCAACGACCGCGACATCAACTTCTACGGCAACCCCGACTTCTACTGGGGCTATGACAACGCCGACGTGCAGACGTGGCTCGCCGAGTCGGAGGCCGCGGCATCCGTCGATGAGCAGACCGAACTGATCAAGAAGGCGAACCAGCAGATCTCGGACGACGCAGCCAGCGTCTGGCTCTACCTCAACCCGCAGCTGCGCATCGCGGCCGAGGGCGTGTCGGGCGTGCCCAAGAATGGACTGAACTCGCTGTTCTACGTCTCCGACATCACGAAGGCCTGATCTCCATCACCCGGTATCTGATTCGACGGACAGGATTGCTGCTGCTGGCGTTCGCGCTGGCGGTGGTGATCCTGTTCGTCGTGCTGCGCGTTCTCGGCAACCCGGTTTTCGCTCTCATCTCGGTGGGCGCGACGGATGCCGAGATCGCGGCCGCTGCCGCGAGGCTCGGCGTCGACCGGCCGATCCCGGAGCAGTTCGTGGCCTATCTCGGCCAGCTCGCGAGCTTCGACCTGGGGCGATCGTTCACGAACAACCTTCCCGTCGGCGACGAGATCCTGCGGCGGCTGAACGTCACGCTGCCCCTGACCCTCATCGCGTTCACGCTGTCGGTGCTGATCGCGGTGCCGGTGGGGTTCATCGCGGCCTGGAAGGCGCGCACCTGGTACGGGACCGCCTTCTCGGCCGTGTCGCAGCTCGGCGGCGCGATCCCCGTCTTCTGGGTCGGCATCCTGCTCGTCGCGGTGTTCGCGCTGAACTGGCGATTGCTGCCGGCGGGCGGCTTCCCGCGCCGCGACTGGGAGGACCCCGGCGCCGCGCTCGTCTCGCTCACGCTCCCGGTGCTCACGATCGCGCTCGTGGCGGGCAGCGATCTCGCGCGGTACGTCCGCAGCGCGACGCTCGACGTGCTCGGCCAGCAGTATCTGCGCGCGGCTCGGGCCACGGGGCAGAGCTTCGCCACGGCGATCCGGCGTCACGGCGTGCGCAACGCCGTCGTGCCGTTGATCTCGATCCTCGCGATCCAGCTGTCGACGACCTTCGTCGGCGCCGTCATCATCGAGCGGGTCTTCGCGCTCCCCGGTCTCGGCGACATGCTGCTGGTCGGCATCAAGGAGCAGGACTTCCCGAGCGTCCAGGGGGTGCTGCTCTTCTCGACCGCCCTCGTGCTGCTGCTCGGTTTCGCGGCCGACATCGTGCAGCGCATCATCGACCCGCGACTGCGCGACACGATCTCGGGCAACCGCAGAGCGAGGGCGGCGGCATGACAGCGACGACCCTTCCCGACACCGGCACCGTCTCGATGACGAGGCCCACGCGGCCGCGCCGCCGACGCTCGGTGAACCTCGCCGTCGGCGGCATCCTGTTCGGCGCCATCGCGGTGATCGGCCTGATCTCGCTGGTGTGGACCCCGTTCACCTTCGACGACACCAGCGGCGGCCGGCTGCAACCGCCGTCCGCGGAGCACTGGGCCGGAACCGACCGCCTCGGCCGTGACCTGTTCACGCAGCTCATGATCGGAGCGCGACTGGCCCTCACCGTCGGGTTCGGGTCGGTGCTGATCGCGGCGATCGTCGGCATCGGGCTCGGTCTCCTCGCGGCGGTGGCCCGCCGATGGGTTGATGACGCCCTCACGAGCTTGCTCGACATCGCCATCGCCTTCCCGACCCTGCTGCTGGCGATGCTGATCGTCGCCTGGCGCGGGGCATCGGTCGACTCGGCGATCCTCGCGATCGGCCTCGCCGGCTCGGCGGTGATCGCCCGACTCACCCGCATCGCCGCGACGCGCGTCCTCGCGATGGATTACGTCACCGCTGCGCGGACGTCCGGCACGGGCAGGCTCGGGATCGTGTTCCGACACGTGCTGCGGAACGTCTGGCCGACCCTCATCGTGCCGCTCGCGCTGCAGTTCGGCGGAGCGGTCGGCGCGGAGGCGTCGCTGTCGTACCTCGGGCTCGGCTCGCCGCCGCCGAACGCCTCGTGGGGCCGGATGCTGGAGGAGGCGCAGAGCACGGTGCTCGTCGCACCGACCGCGGCCATTCTCCCCGGCGTCCTGCTGGTCGCCTTCATCATCGGTGCGAACCTGCTGGCCGACGGCCTGCGTGACATCGCCGATCCGACCACGAGGAGCATCGGATGACCGCCGCGCTGACCGCAGCCGCTCTCGGCGTGCGGATCGGTGACGACCGCACGCTCGTGCACGGCGTCGACGTGACGCTCGAACCCGGCGAACGCCTGGGCATCATCGGAGAGTCGGGCTCGGGCAAGTCGCTGACCGCCCTCGCGATGCTCGGTCTGCTGGCGTACCCGCTGACGCCGTTCGGATCGGCGACGATCGCGACCGCCGAGGGTGAGGTCGAGGTCGTCGGAACCCCGTCGCGCCGACTCGATCGGGTGCGCGGACGGACGATCTCGGCGGTCTTCCAAGAGCCGCTGGCCTCGCTCGATCCGCTCATGCGCGTGGGCAGGCAGCTGGCCTGGCCGCTCGCGAAGCACCGCGGGCTGGCCGGAGACGCGCTCCGGCGCGGCGTGCTCGACGCGCTCGCAGACGTGCAGTTGCCCGACCCGGAGCGCATCGCGCGGTCGTTCATCCACGAGATCTCCGGGGGCCAGCGGCAGCGCGTCGCGATCGCCCTCGCGCTGGCGGCCGGACCGAGCATCCTCATCGCCGATGAGCCGACGACCGCGCTCGACGTCACCGTGCAGGCCGGCATCCTCGATCTGCTTCAGCGCGAGGTGACCGAGCGGGGGATGACCCTGCTGTTCATCAGCCACGACCTGCCGGTCGTCTCGCAGATCGCCGACCGCGTCCTCGTCATGCGTGACGGGCGTCAGGTCGAGCTCGGCGACACGGCGCAGCTGCTGCGGTCGCCCCGGCACGAGTACACGGCGCAGCTGGTCGCCGCCTCGCGTGCGCTCGATGACTTCCTGCCGGCGAAGGGAACCCGATGACGGCCGACGCTCACGCGACGCTCGCGCTCGAGCACGTCGATTTCGCCTACGGTCGCGGAGCGGCCGTGCTCCACGATGTCTCGCTCTCGCTCGCGCCCGGCGAGACGGTCGGGCTCGTGGGGGAGTCGGGCGCGGGGAAGACGTCGGTTCTGCGCCTGCTGCTGGGCCTGGCGACACCGACATCCGGTCGCGCGCTCTTCGAGGGCGCGCCGCTGCGCGCAGGCGACCGTGCGCAGATGCGCTCGCTGCGCCGGGCGGTGCAGCCGGTCTACCAGGATCCGTTCTCGTCGCTCGACCCGCGGATGACGGTGGGGCAGTCGATCGCCGAACCGCTGCGGTCCCTCGGTGTCACCCGCGACCGGCGCCGGATCGACGCGCGGGTCGCCGAGCTGCTCACGGCCGTCGACCTCGACGTGGATGCCGCGTCGCGCTACCCGGACGCGTTCTCGGGCGGGCAGCGCCAGCGCATCGCGATCGCCCGCGCCCTCGCCCCGCGTCCCCGACTGCTTCTGGCGGACGAGCCGGTGAGTGCTCTCGACACATCGGTGCGCATGCACGTCATCGAGCTGTTCCAGCGGCTCGCATCGGAGCAGGGGATCGGGATGCTGCTGGTCTCGCACGACCTGACGATCGTGTCGGCACTGTGCGAGCGGATGACGGTGCTCCGTGCCGGTCGCGTCGTCGAGGAGGGGCCGACAGCCCGGCTGCTCACGTCGCCCCGCGACGAGTACACCGCGCAGCTCGTGGCCGCCGTGCCCCGGCTTCCCGCGGTTTGACGGGGAACGGTGGCCGCGACACGCCCGGGATGTCGCGCCGCTTTGCCAGGATGCCGGGAGCCGCGTAACTTATTACTTGTTCGCCCCACAGGGAAGAGCGAGAGGGCCGGAAGGTCCCGCCTCCCTCAAGCGGAGAACAACCCGAAACAGACGCTTCCGAGCGTCGCAGGTCCAAGACCTGCCACAGGGTCCCCACCACACCACAGAACCGAGTCGGTCTCCGATTCTGGTTCTGAACGGTTCGTCGGTGGGGTATGGTTGTGAAGTTGCCCTCTGGGCTGGCTGTGAGGTCAGTTGGGGGAGCGTCCGATCCTTGAGAACTCAACAGCGTGC